>NZ_CP033719.1:0-3072768 GCF_003798325.1 Propionibacterium acidifaciens | reverse complement strand
GAGCACGGCCTCCCAGATCGTCGCGAGCGTGCGGTGCAGGAGGGCACCGGTCCGCAGATCGGCGACGAGGCGGGCGAGGACCCGGCCCGGGCCGGGGAGCAGGGCGGTCGGGACGGCGCCCGAGGAGGCGACGAACTGCCAGGCGGCGAGCAGGACGACGAGCACGACCACGGGCGCACCGATGCGCAGCCCCAGGGGCATCGCCGCCCGAACCGCCTTGATCGTCCTCATCGGCCGCGTCTCTCCCGTCATCGCGTCATGACCGGGGCGCGGCCCGGGCGCGCGTCGGGCTGCGCGGCCGTCCGGCCGCGACCCGCGAGGGCCCGCACATGCTCTCCCATCCGGACTGTCACCGTCGGCACCGGAATCCCACCGGTTCGGCCAGCTCTGGGCTGGTTCGCGGGCTGTCACCGCCGGTTCGGGTTTTCACCGACCCCGGGCACGTTGATCGTCGGAAGAACTATAGCCCGGCCCGTCCGGAGCCGGAGGACCGCTCATTCCGGGCGTGGCGCCGGGCGGTCAGACCCGGGCCGTGTCGGCGGGCCGCTCCGCAACCGGCGCCTCGGGCCGGGCGTGCGCCGGGTAGAGGGCGGCGACCGCGACGGTGGCGAGGGCGACGACGCCCGAGCAGACGCCCAGGCCGAGGGCCGTCCCCGAGGAGTAGGCCTCGCGCATGGTGACGACCAGCTCGTCCATGCCGCGGGCCGAGGCCATGGGGAAGGCCTCGCCGGCCGAGCTCAGCACCTTCTCGCGGGTCGCCCCGTCGAGGGCCCCGACCGTCGCGCTGCCGGCGAGCCGGGCCCGGTAGGTCGAGGCCAGCAGGCTGCCGATGACGGCGACCCCGAGGGCGCTGCCCACCTGCATGAGCGCGCTGTTGGTGGCCGAGCCCGCGCCCTCCGAGGCCGGCGGCAGGGAGTCCATGACGGCCTGCGTCGCGGCCGGCATGAGCATGCCGGCCCCCAGGCCGAAGGCGCAGGCCCCGACGACGAGGTGCGAGTAGGCCATCGACGAACCGGTCACGGCCAGGGCTCCGAATCCGAGGGCGACGAGGACGAGCCCGGCGATGACGGTGCGCTTGATGCCGATCGCGCCGAGCACCTTCGGGGCGCTCACCGCGCCGACGAGCATGCAGGCCGCGACGGGCATGATCGCCAGCCCGGATTGCCAGGGCGTGAAGGCGAGGACGTACTGCATGTACTGGGTCAGGACGAACAGGGCGCCCGCTCCCCCGCCGGTGACCAGGCCCGAGACCGCGACGGAGACGGCGAAGGGTCGCCGTGCGAACAGGCTCAGGTCGAGCAGCGGGGCCTCGGCCCGCATCTGCACCCAGACGAACAGGCCGAGCACGACGAGGCCGACGAGCGCGGCGCCGATGACGAGGGGCGAGGCCAGGCCGAGGCCGGGCGCGGAGATGACGGCCCAGCACAGCACCGACAGGCCGATGATCGAGGCGGCCATGCCGAGCCAGTCGATGCGCTCGTCGGCGCGCTCGGGCGCGGCGTGCGGCAGCATCCAGACGCCCCCCAGGAGGCAGAGCACGGCGAGCGGCACGTTGACGAGGAAGATCGACGACCAGCCGAAGTGCGCCAGGAGGGCGCCCGACAGCAGCGGGCCCACCGCCGCCCCGGCGCCGTTGGCGCCGGACCAGATGGCGAAGGCCGTCGTCCGCTCGGCGGGGCGGCGGAAGAGGACGGAGACCTCGGCAAGCGTCGACGGCGTGAGCAGGGCCGCGCCGACGCCGGTGAGGGCGCGCGCCGCGACGAGCATGACCGTGCCGCGGGAGAGGGCGGCCACGACCGAGCAGGCGCCGAACAGGGCGACGCCCGTCGTGAAGGTGCGTTTGCGCCCCCAGCGGTCGACGAGGCTGCCGGCCACGAGCAGGAAGCCCGCATAGGTGAGCTGGTAGGAGTCCACGGTCCACTGCAGGGCGTCGTTGGTGGCGTGCAGCTCGCGTGCCAGGGTCGGCAGGGCGATGTTGAGGATCGTGTTGTCCATCGAGGCCATGAGCAGCGCGACGGAGAGGACGACGAGCCCCCACCACCGGCGCCGCTCGACGCGGATGCGCGCCGTGCGGGCCGGGGCGCTCTGCTGGGAACTCACCGGTGGATTTTCTCACCACCGGGACTCGGGGCCGGCACCCGACCCGCCGAGCCCCGTGCCCACCCCGGGGGCCGCCGCTCCCCCGGGCGGGCACGGGACGGGGAGGCCTCAATCCTCCGGGGGACGGACACTGCGTCCTGCGGTGGACGCGGTCGGTGGCGGGCTCAGCGGTCGACGCGGGCGTTGCCGCCGCCGGCCAGCCTGAGCACATCGGCGAGGGAGGCCATCGAGGTGTCGCCCGGGGTCGTCATGGCCAGGGCGCCGTGAGCCGCGCCGTACTCGACGCAGGTGGCCAGCGGCTCGTCGGTCAGCAGGCCGTAGACGAGCCCGGATGCGAAGGAGTCGCCGCCGCCGACGCGGTCGAGGATCTCCATGCCCTCGCGCCGGGCGGCCTGGACGAGGCCGTCGTGCCTGCTCCAGGCGAGAGCGCCCCAGTCGTTGCGGGAGGCCGAGCGCACCCCGCGCAGGGTCGTGGCGATGACCCCGATGTTCGGGTAGGCCGCTGCGACGGTCTCGATCATGGCGCCGAAGCCCTCGACCGGCAGGTCGGTGAGGTCCTCGTCCACGCCCTCGACCTCGAAGCCGAGGGCGGCGGTGAAGTCCTCCTCGTTGCCGATCATGACGTCGACGTAGCGGGCGAGCTCCCGGTTGACCTCGCGGGCGCGTTCCTGCCCGCCGATGGCCCGCCACAGGCTCGGGCGGTAGTTCAGGTCGTAGGAGACGGTCGTGCCGGCCTCGTGGGCCGCCCTGACGACGTCGAGGCAGGTCCGGGCCGCCTGCTCGGAGAGCGCCGCGTAGATGCCGCCGGTGTGCAGCCAGCGCACGCCGGCCCCGGTGAACAGCCCGTCGAGGTCGAAGTCCTCGGCCCTGACCTGCGAGGCGGCGGTGCTGCCGCGGTCGGAGACGCCGACCGAGCCGCGGACGCCGAAGCCGCGCTCGGTGAAGTTCAGGCCGTTGCGGACCGTGCGCCCCACGCCGTCGCCGGGAACCCAGACGATGTTCGAGGTGTCGACGCCGCCGGCCTCGACGAAGTCCTCGACCAGGTGGCCGATCTCGTTGTCGACGAGGCTCGTCAGAACGGTGGTGCGCAGGCCGAAGACCTTGTGCAGGCCGCGGATCACGTTGTACTCGCCGCCGCCCTCCCAGGCCCGGAAGGCCCGGGCGGTGCGGATGCGGCCCTCGCCGGGGTCCAGTCGCAGCATGACCTCGCCGAGGCCCGCGGCGTCGAAGGCGCACCGTTCCGCGGGGCGCAGGGTGATGTCGGCAGTCATCGTCATTCTCCTCGTTTCGTTTCGCTCGGGTCGTTCCGCCCGGGGCCGGGTCGCAGCGCCCGGACGGTGTCGACGGCCTCGGCGACGAGCCCGGTGACGCGGTCGAACTCGCCGGCGTCGACGAGCCCCGTCGGGACCATCCAGGAGCCGCCGACGGCGGGGACGCGGTCGAGGGCCAGGTACTGGCCCACGGTGTCCGCGGCGATGCCGCCGGTGGGCACGAACCGCACCCCGGGGAACGGGCCGGACAGGGCCCTGATGGTCGCCGGGCCGCCGAGGGCGGCGGCCGGGAAGAACTTGACGGTCGAGAGGCCGGAGGTGACGGCGGCGGTCATGTCGGTGGCGGTCGCGACGCCCGGCAGGACCGGCACGCCGAGCCCGAGGCACTCGTCGACGACCGCCTGGCTGTAGCCGGGGCTGACGATGAAGCTCGCGCCGGCGGCGAGGGCGCGGTGCACCTGCTCGACGGCAAGGACGGTCCCCGCGCCGACGAGCAGATCGCCACGGGCGGCCATGGCCGCGATCGACTCGGCCGCCGCGTCGGTGCGGAAGGTCACCTCGGCGACGGGAAGTCCCCCGGCGACGAGGGCCCGGGCGAGGCCGTCGGCCCGATCGGCGCGGTCGAGGACGACGACGGGGATGATCCTGTGGGCTGTGATGGCGGGCAGGTCCACTGGCATTGCGGTTTCCCTTCGGTTCGTGGCACCCGGGCTCCACACGCTGGATGTTTCATATAATGAAACTCGGGATTTGCTCCAAGAAACAGTTGCAGCATACGCCTCGTGGGCGTCGATTCCGGCTCGAGGGCCGCGGAGGCCGTGGGTAGGGAGCATCGGGGCGGGGCCGCCCGAGGCGCAGGGCGGATCACGCGGGGCGCACCGCCCGCCGGGTCCGTCGGGCGGTTCGGTCGCGCCGCCCCGGGCCTCACACGTGCAGTGCCGGCAGGGCGATGCCGACCGGGAGCAGGGGCGGGACGACGTCCCGGACGGCCCGGAGCAGCTCGGTGCGGCGCCTGGCGGTGAACGTGGATGCGAAGGTCGTCACGCTCATGGCCCCGGCCGGCTGGTTTCCGCGCAGCAGTGGCACGCCGAGGCAGGCGATGCCCGGCTCGTTCTCCTCGACCTCGAAGGAGTAGCCGTGCCCGCGGGCGAAGCCGATCATCCCCCACAACCGGTCGGCGCGCTCCGGTCCGCCGGCCGGGACGTAGGCGTCCAGCTGCTGGCGCTCGACGGCCGTGAAGGCGAGGATGGCCCGGCCCAGCGCGGTGTCGGCGACCGGGACCGTGCGGCCGATGTCGGACCACACGCGGATCGTGCGCGAGGGCTCGACCTTGTCGAGGTAGACGACCCGGTCGCCCCGCATCACGCCGAGGTGGACGAGCTCGTCGACCTCGCGGGACAGGGCGACGAGCGCCGGGTGCATGCCCGAGGCGAGGGAGTCGCCCTCGAAGTGGCGGGTGGCGAGGGCCAGCGCCGCCGGGCCGAGGGTGTAGCTCCCCGACTCGGGGTCCTGCTGGACGTAGTCGCGGCAGCGCATGGTCGACAGGGCGCGGTAGGCGGTCGACTTGTTCATGCCGACGCGCGCGCAGATGTCGGCGAGGGAGGAGCCTGCGGTCCCGAGCCGCGACAGGTCGTCGAGCAGCACCAGGGCGCGGTCGATCGCCTCGATGCGTGTCGGCCCGTTGCCCGTACCGGCCATCGGACGGCTCCCTCCGTTGCGAAGCACCTGATGCGCCCGCGGTGCCCGGGCCTGCCGGGCACCGCGGTGGGCGCTCAGGCCATGACCTGCTCCCACTCGTCGCGGTGGGCGAGCATCTCGGAGACCGCGGCCCGGGCCGCGTCAAGGCTGTGATGGGCGCCCCAGCCGCATTGGATCTCGTTCGCCGCGGGCACCTCGGTCAGGGCGAGGACGTCGCGCAGGGTCCGCTCGACGAGTTCGCAGGTGGCGGGCACGTCGGGCTCGCCCACCATGATGAGGTAGAAGCCGGTCTGGCAGCCCATCGGGCCGAAGTCGATGACGGCGTCGCTGTGGTTGCGCACGCACTCGGCGAAGGAGTGCTCGATCGAGTGCACGGCCGTCATCTCGAGGTGCTCACGGTTGGGCTGGCAGAAGCGCACGTCGTACTTCGTGAGCACGTCGCCGTCGGGCAGCCGCTTCACATCGGCGACCCGGACGAACGGCGCCGCCACCGCGCGGTGGTCCAGGTTGAAGCTCTCCACGTTCATGCGTTCGGGCACGGTCGTCCTTCCTCGCGGTTCTCCGTCCGACCATCTCGCAAACCGGGCCCGCTGACAAGTCGGCGGGCCCGGGGGCGATGGTCTCAGAGCGCGGTCAGCCAGGCCGCCTGGTAAGGCCAGATGTCGATGGTGGCCGGGCGCAGGTCGTAGGTGTAACCGCCGATCAGCTCGCGAGCGTCGTAGCCGAGATGCTGGGTGAGCACGCTGTGGTGGAGCTGGACCGTCTGCTCGCTCATGTTGTAGACCTCGACGAGCGGGCCCAGCGGGTGGTCCCGCACGAGTATGAGGACGCGCGGATCGGGACTCGGGAGCACCCGGGCGGCGAACGAGGCGTGCACCTGCGGCGTCGCCGCCCGCACCTGGAGCACGTGTCGGAGCGCCCTGTTGAGTCGGGCGGCCGGCAGGTCCTCGTCCGCGGCGACCCGCTCGACCAGCGCCCAGTCCATGAAGGGGCGGTGGGCCCAGCGGTTGTCGTCGGCGTGGGCCGGGTCGGAGCCGTAGTCCATGTCGTTGAGCAGTCCCAGCTCGTCGCCCATGTAGATGAGCGGCACGCCCCCGTATCCGCAGATGAGCGTGTACATGAGCACGATGCGGGCGATGGCCATGCCGACGCCGTGCTCGTCGCCCTCCTCCAAGGCCTTCTCCAGGCCGGCCAGGCTGGCCGCCGAGCCGGAGATGCGCCGGTCGCCGGTGAGCGGATTGGCCTGGAAGACCAGGCCCCGGGCGAACGAGGTCTTGTACTGACCGGAGTAGAAGTCCGAGAGGAAGCGGCGGTGCTCGTAGCCGTCCACGCCCACCGCCGCGGCGTCGGCGTCCGAGATCGCCCAGCCGATGTCGTCGTGGCAGCGCACATAGGTGGCCCATGTCGTGGACGGCGGCTTCGTCGGCATGGTCGACAGCGCGACCTCGGCCATCCGGGACTCTGCGGTGGCCAGACAGTTCCACAGCTGCACCATGAGCTCGTTGTGGTAGGTCATGTCGGAGACCAGACCATAGTGCTCGCCGGTGCCGAGATAGGCCATGAGGTCCTCGGGCGAGACGATCGCCTCGGCCTTGAAGGCCACCGACGGGGCGGCGATGCGCATGCAGGCGCGCATGATCTGGGTCAGGTCGTGCACCTCGGGCTGGTTCTGGCAGTTGGTGCCCATGCGCTTCCAGGTGAAGGCGATGGCGTCCAGGCGGAAGACCTCGACGCCCTTGTTCGCCAGCCAGCACATGAGGTCGACGAACTCGCACAGGACGTCGGGGTTCGCCCAGTTCAGGTCCCACTGGTAGTCGTTGAAGGTCGTCCACACCCAGGCGTTCGCCTGCTCGTTCCATGTGAAGTTGCCCGGCGCGAAGTCGGGGAAGACCTCCGGGAGGGTGCGCTCGTAGGCGTCCGGGATGGAGCGGTCGGGGTACATGAGGAAGTAGTCGCGGTACGCGGCCTCCCCCGCCCTGGCCCGGACCGCCCACTCGTGCTCGGCCGCCACGTGGTTGATGACCAGGTCCATCACCAGGGAGATGCGGTGCGCCCGCAGCTCGGCGGTGAGCTCCTCGAGGTCGTCCATGGTGCCCAGGTCGGGGCGGATGGTGCGGTAGTCGGCCACGGCGTAGCCGCCGTCGTTCGCACCCGGCCTGGGTTCGAGAAAGGGCATGATGTGCAGATAGCGCACCCCGAGCCCGTCCAGGTAGTCGACGTGGTCCTTGACGCCCCGCAGGTTTCCGGCGAAACGATCGGCGTAGCAGACGTAGCCGACCATGTCGGGCTGCTGCAGCCAGTCCGGGCGCAGCAGCCGGGCCTCGTCGAGACGTCGCAGTTCGGGCGAGCGCTGCGCGATGCCCCTCTCGAGGATCTGGCGCAGGCGGGCCGTCACCTCGGTGGCGCGGTCGGGGAACAGGCGCGCCAGCGAGACGGCGATCTGGGGGGAGTAGCGCTCCCAGCGCAGGTCGAGGCTCTGCCGTGCGGAGGCGTCAGGGACCATCGTTCAGTCCTCCGAGGTCGGGGCGATCTCGACGTCCTCGGCCACGTTCGGCTCCTCGGAGCCCTCGACGGGGCGCACGACGAGCACGTCGCGGTGGGCGCGGCGCACAACCGCGGAGGACACATTGCCGAGCAGCCGTCCGACGACCGAGGTGTCGCGGATGGCGCCGAGGACGATGGCGTCGACCCGGTGGTCGCGGGCCGTCTCGAGGATCGCGGCGACGGGGTCGGCGTCCACGAGCAGGGCCGCCGTGACCCGGGCGCCCGCCTCGTGGGCGACCTTCATGGCGTCCCGGATCGCCTGGGTGGCGGCCTCCGAACCGGGCACCTGGCCGAGCGTGGCGACCGAGCCCTCGAGGTTCGGCTCCCTGGCGGCCTCGCGGGCCAGCATCTTCGTGTAGGCGCAGACCACGATGAGATCCGCGTCGTCCGCCACGGCCAGGCGGGCAGCGCGGGTGACGGTCGGCCCGGCCAGCGAGGAACCGTCGGTGCCGACGAGGATCTTCCTGTAACGATCGAGTTCCATGATCAGTCCTCTCCGAGCTGGATCTTGGCGGGGGCGGTGACGTCGTCCACGTCGCGCACGATCGGGGGCTCCTTGATCCACAGCATGGCCAGCGCGGCGCAGCCGAGCAGGACCGCGGCGAAGGTGACGGCGTTGGCGGGGTTCGAGGCGAGCAGGTGCTTGTAGACCGCACCGAAGGTGAAGGTCTCGAGCAGCTGCGGGATGACGATCATCATGTTGATGATGCCCATGTAGACGCCGTAGCGGCTGGACGGCACCATGCGCACGGCCATGATGTACGGCACGCCCATGATGGACGCCCAGGCGATGCCGAGGCCGATGATCGGCAGGAACAGCAGGAACTTGTTGCCCAGGTGAGGGAAGATCAGCAGGCCGATCACCGCGAGCATCAGGCAGGACGCGTGGACGTACTTGGCGCCGTGCTTCTTGGCGAAGGCGACCAGCGAGAAGGCCACGCAGAAAGTGACGACGTTGTAGCCGCCGTTGATGAGCCCGGTCCAGGTGACGGCCGACTCGTAGGCGGCCGAATGGGTGTCCGTCGTGCCGAAGGCGCTCTTGGCGACCGACAGCGAGACGTACTGCCAGTAGACGTTCATCGCGTACCACTGGAACAGGTAGACCAGGGCGAGCTTGCGCAGCTGGGTCGGCATCTCGACGAGGGCCGTCCAGATGCCCGCCAGGGCGTTGCCGTTCTGCTTCGAGCGCAGACGCGCCAGCTCCTCCGGGGAGGGCGGGATCTCGGGGGTGGTCAGCACGGAGACGAGGACCGTGCCGATCGAGCAGACCGAGCCGAGCATGAACGAGCCGAACACCCAGTACGGCAGGCCCGCGGCGGTCATGCCGGACAGGACGTGCTGGAAGAGGAACAGGGAGACGTTGGCGAGCGTGATGCCCAGGCCGGCGAAGAAGCTCTGCGCCAGGAAGCCCTTGGCCGTCTGGCTCGGGGGCAGCCTGTCGGCGATGAAGGCGCGGTAGGGCTCCATGGCCGTGTTGTTCGAGGCGTCGAGCAGCCACAGGAGCAGCGCGGCCATCCAGATCGCCGAGACGAACGGGAAGCAGAACAGGCACACGGCGCAGCCGATGGCGCCGATGATGAAGAAGGGCTTGCGTCGGCCCCAGCGCTCGCTCCACGTGCGGTCGGAGAGCGCGCCGATGAGCGGCTGGATGAACAGGCCGGTGATCGGGCCCGCCATGTTGAGCAGAGGCAGCTCGTCGGCCGAGGCGCCGAGGAAGTTGTAGATCGGGTTGATGGTCGTCTGCTGCATGCCGAACGAGTACTGGATGCCGAAGAAGCCCAGGTTCATGAGAAGGATCTGCTTCATCGACATCATCGGCTTGCGCCTGATGACGGTCGTGGTGGTTCCGACGGTCGTGGTGGTTCCGCTCATCGTGCGTCGTCCTTGGAGGTGGTGAGATGGCTCTGGAGATGGTCGAGAATGGATTCCCAACCGTCCGAGTAGTCGAGAGCGGCCTGCTCCGTGTAGGGCCCCTGGACGATCCGCAGCAGCGTCTTGCCCTGGCCCAGGCGGGTGAACTCGACGCGCAGCTCGACGGGCCTGCTCGGATCGATGCCGGGGATGCCGGAGATGCGCTGCTTGGTGACGAGCACGTCCGGGTAGAAGACCTCGGTGTAGACGCCGTCGACGACCCAGATCTTCCCGGGGTCGTCGTCGCGCACCTTCGTGTGGCGGATGCGCCCGCCCAGCTGGGGGTTCAGCTCCACGGACTCGGGCAGGACGTGCCAGCCCGTCGGGGCGAACCACTGGCTGAACGAGGCCGGTTCGGTGAACGCCCTGAACAGCACTTCACGCGGGTGGGCGAACTCCCTCTCGACTTCCAGGACGGTGTCCACTTCCATGCCGATTCCTCCGTTGCAATCGATCGTTGGGCGCTGGGGGTATGGCCCGATGCGCCGCATTCTTTCAGATCCCCTAGGGGGTCGTGGCCCCGTCCATTCTTCTACAAGTGAACGCACAGGTGGGGCGCGCGGACGACGAAGACCCCGGATCGGAGGGGCCCGGCCTCGTCAGGGGCGAGCCGCCGAGGCGCTGCCCGGGCCCGGGGCCCGCCGCCCGGGGGCTCGCGGGGTGCGACCGCGGTTGCACCCGCCCGTCGCCGATCCGGGGCCCGACCCGTCCGCCGCGACGCCGCCCGAGGGGGCCGACTGGAAAAGCGGTGTCGACCTGGGCTAAAGTTCAGCGACGGGCCGGACGACGGCCCGGCGGGCTGTGGCGCAGCTTGGTAGCGCACTTGACTGGGGGTCAAGGGGTCGCAGGTTCAAATCCTGTCAGCCCGACCATCAACCTCCCGCTCGAACCCGCGTCACGGTAATCCGTGTGACGCGGGTCTTTGCTCGTCCTTGAGCAGAGGAGTCCTCAGGCCCCCCGGTCGGGCCTGGCAGTCGGTCACGAGATCGGCTCCCGGGTCGGATACGTTCTCGTGACCCCTGCCGATGAAGCCCCCCAGGCCATCAGGGCCTGGCGAGACGGGGCTGGGGTCGTCGCGACGGGTCGGGCTCGCCGGCTGCAGGACCGCCGTCGGCGAGGAGCTGCCCGGCACGGTTGCGGCGGTGGTCCCGCCCCACGTCGTCCGGCTCGCCGGTGACGCCTTCGACGAGTGCCGCCGCCGGGTTCAGCACGGCGCGTCCGGGCGGAGAGGTCGCAAGGACGAGCCGCTCCACCAGGCCCGCAGCGCTCTCCGCACCGGCGCCGGGTCCTTCACCGGTAAGGCGCGGCTTCAGGCGCTGTTCGCGGACGAGCGGCACCCCGGGGTCGAGGTGACGGGGCATCCACCAGCGGATGGTGCCGCCCACCGGGGGCCCGGGACGCTCGTCATGCGGTCCGACCAGGCCCTCGAACGCGAGGAGCCCGTGAGGCGATCGATGCGCGCCCTGCTGACGAACCATGAAATCCTGGTCGCGTTCCCCGGGCAGCACCTTCATGTCAGTTGTGCGGCCAGGTCGTCACCTCCCGGCCCGCACCAGCCACCGCCGTCGTGGCATACCGCCACGACGTCTCCCACTGCTTCGAGCGGTGGGGCGAGAAGGCGACGAGCGGAGCATGGGACGTCGGCAGGGCCCGGGGCCGAGGGAGCGGCCCCGGGCCCTGCCGTGTCTTCGTCGGAGCGGGGCGGGCACGGGACCATGGTCCCCTGACAGACGGGGGCCGGGCCGCTAACCTTTTGTTCTATCCGGATAGTTCGCAAAGTTGCTGAGCCACCGGCGGGCGTTGACACCGGATGTCACCCAGGACGGTCACCAAAGGAGAGGCAATGCTTACCGAGAAGCCGCAGAACGAGGAAGAGTTCCAGCAGTACCTCATGGAGATCCGGGAACTCGCCGAGGGCCCGTTCGACGAGATGCAACTCGAGATCGAGGTGACCAACAAGTTCCCCGACGAGTTCTACGAACTCGCCAGGAAGCACAACCTGTACCGCTTCTACATGCCGGAGGAGTACGGCGGCTGGGGCATGTCGACCCTGCTGATCATGAAGGTGCAGGAGGAGTTCTCGCGCGGGCCCGGCGGCATGCGCATGCACCTGCACCACGCGGCCGGCCTCAACTGGCGCATCATGGACGACTTCGCCCAGCCCGAGCTCAAGGAATGGGCCATGCCCCGCTTCCAGGACAAGACGCTGTTCGTCAACTTCGCCCTGACCGAGAAGGAGGCGGGTTCCGGCGCCGACATCAGGACCAACGCCAGGCGCGACGGCGACGAGTGGGTGATCAACGGCGAGAAGACCCTGATCTCCCACACGGACTGCTCCGACGGCACCTATCTCATCACCCTGACCAATCCCGAGGCCGACAAGGACAAGAGGCTCACCGCCTTCTTCGTGCCCTTCAACACCCCCGGTTACGAGGTCGTCGACATGCCCCACATGATGGGCTGCCGCGGCGCCGGCCACGCGGGGCTGCGCTTCACCGACTGCCGCGTGCCCGACAAGTATCGCCTCGGCGAGGTGGGTGAGGGCCTGCACGTGGCCATGTACTCGCTCGGCCTGTCCCGGCTTCACATCGCCGACTCGAACCTGGGCATGGCCCAGCGGATGCTCGAGATCTCGATCGCCCGTGCCAAGGAGCGCATCACCGACGCGGCCCGCCGCTACGACGCGGGCGAGGACCCGATGACCCAGGCCTCGCTGTGCAAGCTCGCCTCCATCGACGGCGTCAAGGTCGTCTCCGACAACATGCTCGAGATCCTCGGCGGCATCGGCTACTTCGAGGAGTGCGAGTACGGCCCCGTCGAGCGCCTCTACCGCGACTGCCGCGCCATGTGGCTCGAGGAGGGCCCGCCCACCGTGCAGCGCACCACTGCCGCCCGCGGACTGATCGACACCGGCGGGGATCTGTGGAGGCCGTGACCGCGATGCTCCCCCGAGAAGGCAGTGACATGGGCATGAATCCGCTCAGTGGAATCAGGGTCGTCGACATGACGGCCTTCCTGGCGGCCCCCACCGTGGCCCGCGTGCTCGGCGAGTGGGGTGCCGATGTGATCAAGGTCGAACCGCCCAAGGGCGATCCTGGGCGCACCCAGGGCGCCGTGTTCGGCACGCCGTACACCGACGACGAGAACCTCGGCTTCGACATGTCCAACATGAACAAGCGCTTCATCACGGTGGACCTGCGCAAGGACACGGGCCGGGAGGTGATGGACCGGCTGCTCACCGACGCCGACGTCTTCCTCACCTCCACCCGCGTCAGATCGCTGGTCAAGCTCGGCTACGACTTCGAGACCCTGCACGTCAGGTTCCCCCGCCTGGTGATGGCCCAGGTGCTCGGTTTCGGCGCCAAGGGCCCGCTCAAGGACGCGCCCGGCTTCGACATGACCGCGTGCATGTCGCGCGGCGGCGTGCTGGGCACCACGGTGAACCGGGGCAGCCGGCCGATGATCCCGCCCAACGGCTACGGCGACTTCCAGGTCTCCTTCGTGCTGGCGGCCGGGATCCTCGCGGCGCTGCTGGGACGGGAGCGCAGCGGCCGGGGCGATTACGTGACGACCTCCCTGTTCCACTCGGGCGCGTTCATGCTCAACACCGCGATGATCTCGGCCCAGTACGGCAACGAGTACCCGAAGGACCGCCGCGAGGTGATCAATCCCTTCAACAACACCTACGCGGCCGGCGACGGCCTGCTCATGACGCTGTGCGCGCCGGAGTACGATCGCGACTTCGACAAGCTCATGAGGCTCCTCGGCCGCGACGATCTGGTGGGCGACAGCCGCTACAGCAACTGCGACGAGCTCAACGCGAAGGGGCTCAACGGCGAGGTGGTCGACATCATGGACGAGGCCTTCGCCACGCGGGACCGCGCCCACTGGATCGAGCTGATGCTGGACAACGACGTGCCGATCGAGACCTGCCAGCTGCCCACCGACATCTACGTCGACGAGCAGGCCAGGGCCAACGACGTGCTGCGCACGGTGACCTGCCCGAGCGGGAACGAGCGGATGATCCCGACCAACCCGGTGCGCTTCAGCTCGCAGGGCGATCCCGAGCTCAGGCTCACCCGGGCCCAGGGCTCCGACTCCGAGACGGTGCTCGCCGAGCTCGGGTACAGCGAGCAGCGGATCGGCGAGATCCTCGCCTCCGAGGGAGTCCTGGCGACCACGCCGCTCGCCTGAGCCGTGGGCGCCGGCCGACCGCGGGGTGCGCCGGCCGGCGCCCCGCACCACATCGATCCCGGGGGCACCGGTCTTCGGGGCACAGGGAGGATGGGCACGAATGCCTCGTCCATGGGCGCCGGGCGCCGCGGAGCGCGGCCCCGCTCCGGAGCGGGGCCGCATCGCGGCCCGCTCCGGAGCCATCGGCTCGGCCCTGGAGTTCTACGACTTCTTCATCTACACGCAGGCCGCGGCGATCGTCTTCCCGGAGTTCTTCTTCTCCCCCACCGATCCCGCTCAGGCGATCATCGCCTCGCTCGGCACCTTCGGCGTGGGCTATGTGGCGCGCCCCATCGGCGCCTTCGTGCTGGGCGGGCTCGGCGACCGCGTGGGGCGGCGCTTCACCCTCATTCTCACCATGGCGCTGATGGGCGCCGCCACCTTCGCGGTGGGACTGCTGCCCGGCTACGACCGGATCGGCATCGCCGCTCCCCTGCTGCTGGTGCTGTGCCGACTCGTCCAGGGTTTCGCCGTCGCCGGCGAGATCTCCGGATCGTCCACCCTGATCATCGAGCAGACCCCGCTCGGCGTACGCGGCTCACGCGCCTCGGTGACCCTCCAGGGCGCCCAGATCGGGCAGATCTTCGGCGCGCTGGTGTTCATCCCGCTGTCTGCCCTGCTGCCCCGGGAGGCCTTCCGGGCCTGGGGCTGGCGTCTGCCCTTCCTGCTCAGCGCCCTGCTCATCGTGGTGGGCTTCTCCGTGCGGCTGCGCACGGTGGAGTCCAGGACCGCCGACGCCCCCGCGGTGCCGCCGATCCGCCGCGTCCTCACCCAGAGCCCGGGAACGGTGCTGCGCGTCTTCGCGATGTCGCTGACCAACATCGTCCCGGTGACGGCGACGGTCTTCGGCGCCTCTCTGGCCACCCAGCAGGCCTACGGCATCGGCTGGCCGGCCTCGGTCTATCTGTGGATCCCGGTGCTCGGCAACTGCGTGGCGGTGCTCGTGATCCCCGTCGCCGCGCGACTGTCCGATCGTCTGGGCCGCCGCCCCCTGATCATCGGCGGGGCGCTCAGCTCGGGGGCCTTCTCCTTCCTCTACCTGTGGGCCATCACCCAGGGCATCCTGTGGTTGACGATCTGCTTGGCGCTGCTCATGTGGGGCACCCTCTACCAGGGCTACAACGCCGTCTTCCCCGCCTTCTTCCCCGAGCAGTTCCCGGCCTCCACCAGGGTCACCGGCATGGCGATCGGGCAGAACATCGGCACCGCGGCCTCCTCCCTCATGGCGATGGTCTTCGCGGCGCTCTGCCCGCCCGGCACCCGCCAGGCGGTGATCATGCTCGTCATCGGGGCCATGACCCTGGGCATCACAGGGCTCGCCGCGCTCGCTGCGGCCCTGTCCCCGGAGACCTCCCGCGTCCCCGGACCGCAGCTCGGACGTCACGGGGCGGCCCCGCTCGACGAGCAGGAGTACGCGCGCCTGCGCGCCGCCGCTCCCGCCCTCCCCCGAAGGTCCGGCCACCGCGGGAACGCGGGCATCGGCCCACGGTCCTCCCACCAGCAGCACCAGCAAGAAAGGGCATCATGAACCAGCCACTCACCGACGAGCAGCAGCTGCTGCTCGACTCCATCAGGGAATTCGTCTGGCGCGAGGTGTCCCCCCACGTCGCCCAGCGCGATCGCGACTCCCAGTGCGAGGCGGCCGACTTCCAGTCCGCCTTCGAGCTGGGACTGCACATGCTCGAGCTGCCCGAGGAGTACGGCGGCTCGGGCATCGACTTCCAGACCGGCGCCATGGTCTTCGAGGAGCTCGGCAAGGTGGACGCCGGCTACGCCATCACCCTGGTCTCCACCTTCGTCGCCTTCCGCAACGTCATGCTCGCCGGCACCGGGGAGCAGGCGCGGCTGTTCGCCGACACGATCGCAGACGGCGGTCTGGGCTGCTTCGCGATCAGCGAGCCGGGCGCCGGCTCGGACGCGGCGGCCATCCGGACCAGCGCCGTGCGCGACGGCGACGACTACGTGCTCAACGGACAGAAGTGCTGGATCACCAACGGCGGCATCGCCGACATCTACCTGATCTCCGCCAAGACCGATCCCGAGGCCGGGCACCGCGGCATCTCCACCTTCCTCGTGGAGGCCGGCCGTGAGGGGCTGAGCCATGGCGAGCACGAGGACAAGATGGGTCTGCGCACCTCCAACACCTGCGATCTCATCCTCAACGACGTCCGGGTGCCGGCCGATCACCTGGTGGGCGCCGAGGGCGACGGCTTCAAGATCGCGATGTCGGGCCTGGACGTCTCCCGCCCCTTCATGGCCACCATCGCGGTCGGCATGATGCAGCGGGCGCTCGACGAGGCGACCGTCTACGCCCTGCAGCGCGAGCAGTTCGGCCGGCCGGTCTTCGAGTTCCAGATGGTGCAGGACATCCTGGCGCGCATGTCGGCCAAGGTCGTGGCCTGCCGGGCGCTGGTGCAGCAGACGATGCGCCGAGTCGACCTCGGTCTGGACGTGCAGAAGGACGGCGCGATCACCAAGCAGTTCGTCACCGATCTCCAGCAGGAGGTCGTCTCGGACGCAGTCCAGGTGATGGGCGGCAACGGCTTCACCAAGGAGTACCCGGTCGAGAAGCTCATGCGCGACGCCAAGGTCTTCCAGATCATGGAGGGCACCAACCAGATCCAGTCCGTGGTGATCGCCCGCCAGCTCAAGAAGGAATACGTCAGCAGGCTCTGAGCCGCCCGGCGGGGGGTGCCGCCGGCCCCGCGCGCACTAGGAGGGGATCACCGTGCCGAGGACGCCGAGACGTCACGAGCCCGGCTTCGCCGCCGTGCCGGCGCGGCTCCGGGAGGACTTCCGCGCCCGCGGCTGGTGGGGCGAGCACGGCCTGCTCGACTGGTGGCGGCTCGCGGCGCTCGCCTGCCCCGATGCGACCGCGGTCATCGATCGCGAGGGCACCGGCTTCACCTACGCTCAGGTGGACGAGCTGTCCTCCCGATTCGCCGGATGGCTCGTCGGAGCGGGGGTGCGCCGCGGCGAGGTGGTCGCCGTCCAGCTGCCCAACTGGGCCGAGTTCCTGCCGGTCTTCGTCGGTGTGCTGAAGGCGGGGGCGGTGATCAACCCGCTCCCGGCCAACCTGCGACTCAGCGAACTGCGTCACGCGGTGGACACCTGCGGCACCCGGGTCATGCTCATGCCGGCGGCCTTCCGCTCGACGGACCACCACGTGCTGGGCGCCGAACTGGTGGAGCAGACCGACAGTCTCCGGCAGGTGCTCTTCGTGCACGACCCGCCCGTCGCCGCGGGCGATCTCCCGGAGGCGGTGGGCGCCGCCCGACCGCTGACCGAGGACGACTGGCTGCCGGCCCACGGCGAGGACCTCGCCGCGGTCCTGTTCACCTCGGGCAGCGAGTCCGAGCCGAAGGGCGTCATGCTGAGCCACAACAATCTGATCGCCTCGGAGATCGGCTTCTCCTACGCCCTGCGTCTGGGGCCCGAGGACCGGATGCTCATGCCCGCGCCGGTGGGCCACGCGACCGGCTTCATGCACGGGGTCGTGATGCCCATGCTCACCCGGGGCGTCTCGCTGCTGTGCGACAGCACGAAGGGCCCGGAGATGGCGGCGATGGCGAGCCGTCACGGGGCCACCTGCGGCATGTCGGTCCCGTCCGTGATCGACTCCATGCTGTGCACCTGCGAGACCGACGGCACCGGGCTGGAGCGGATGCGCTTCCTGTGCTGCGGCGGCTCGCCGGTGCCGCGGCGGCTGGTGGAGCGCGCCCGTGATCTGGGCATCCGCGTCCACTCCGTCTACGGCGCCACCGAGTCCGCGCCGCACACCATGACCACCTTCCAGGACAGCGACGAGCGGGTGCTCAACACCGACGGAAGGGCCTGCCCGGGCACCGAGATCCGCATCGTCGACCGGGTCACCCGTCGGCCCGTTCCGCCCGGCGTCGAGGGCGAGGAGGCCTCCCGCGGCCCGGCCGTGTTCTGCGGCTATCTGGGCCGGCCCGATCTGACGGCCGCCGCGATGGACGAGGACGGCTGGTACTACAGCGGCGATCTGGCGATCATGGACGACGACGGGTACATCCGGGTCACCGGTCGGTGCAAGGACGTCATCAACCGCGGCGGGGAGAACATCAGCGCGGCCGAGGTGGAACGCGTGCTGATGTGCCATCCGGCCGTCCTGTCGGCCGCCGTGGTGGCGATGCCCGACGAGGTCATGGGCCAGCGGGCCTGCGCCTTCCTCGTGTCCCGAGGCGATCGGCCCCGACTCACCGTGGCCGATCTGCACGACCATTTCGTTTCCTGCGGCATCGCCAAGTTCAAGATCCCCGAGCGGGTCGAGTACCTCGACGAGATCCCCACCACCAGTTCCGGCAAGGTCGCCAAGCGGGTGCTGCGCGAACGCATCGTGGCGATGCTCGCGACGGAGCGCTCGGGGGGCCGGCGGCCCTGGCGGGCTGAGGGCGGTGCTCAGTGCCCGGCGAGATAGCCCTCGGGGTCCTTCAGCACCAGGCGCAGCACGGTCTCCTCGACGAGCGCCCGGACATGGGCGTTGTCCCTGCCCCCGAGCAGGTCGCGCCCGAAGGCCGTCCGGAAGGTAGCCCGGTGCTCGATGCGGTTCAGGGCCAGGGCCGACAGCACCTGGTGCACGTCCAGGGCGCTGGGCGCGCCCGTGCCGAAGCGGAACACGCCCGTGGCCCGGCCGCGCTCCAGGAGCTCGGCGATGGTCCCGGGCGCGCTCGCGTTGAGCCTCTGGAAATCGGGGATCCGGGCCGCGACCTGACCCTGTTCGAGCAGATTCTCCAGCGCCACGATGCGCGCCAGATTCGGATTCCTCTCGTAGTGGTCGAGGGTCGCCCTGATCAGCCGGACCAGCCCGTCGACCGGCTCCATCTCGGACAGCCCCAGATCGGCCTCCAGCTTCCGGATCCTCAGGTAGTTCTCCAGCAGCACCGCCGCGTACAGCGCCTCCTTGGAGCCGTAGTAGTAGTAGATCATCCGTTTGGAGGTATTCGTGCGCTCCGCGATGTCCTCGGTGCGGGCCCCGTAGAAGCCGTGCAGAGCGAACTCCTCGGTGGCCGCCTCGAGAATCTCCTGCCTGGTCAGAACGGGATCCCGGCGGAGTCTGCGGCCATTGATGGTGGACGATGACATGGGAGCTTTACTTCCTGGTGGCTGATGATCCGTGGCGCGTGTCCTGCCGGCCGGGGCACGGCCCGGGCCTCGCGATGCCGCGATTGCCGTGGTTCGCCGTGCGGGACGGCCGATCGTGCGGACCGCGCCCCCGGAGTATACTGATGATCATCAAAGTTGCCCAGCGACATGGCTGCGGCAAGGTGTCATCGATGGCGATGAGGTGCCTTTGAATGAGCCCGGGCTCTTGCCGGGATCGTTCGATCGGTTGCTCTCAGTCGAGCCGCGGGCGAATGACCCGGGGCGCGGTGTCGATTTCCGGTGCGGGCATGACGAGCGCTCCGGTCGGGCACTCGGCAACGCAGATTTCGCAGCCCTCGCAGTCGTCCGCCATGATCCCGTAGCCGCCTGAATCGAGCAGCTCGATGGCGTAGAAGGGGCACACGTCGTGGCACAGGTCGCAGGCCATGCAGCTGCCGCATGACATGCACCGGTTGGCCTCTGCGGCCACTTCCGCCAGCCCCGACAGCGGATCGTCCGGGCGGCGCCCCGCGGCGCCGCCCGTCGCCTGCCCGCTCGGCAGCACCGGGGCGCGCGTCCCGAAATGCCCCGTGTTCATCAGCCGCCCATCGACCACCGGCTGGGCCCCGGGCGGGACGCCCTCGGTGCCGCTCAGCTGGGCGTCCAGGGCATCGGCCGCGCGCAGTCCCCGCCCGATCGACAGCGAGGCCGTGCGCCGCGGCCGGGTTCTCGTGTGCAGGGGCTGGCGCCACAGGGTGCGACCGGCGACCAGCGCCATGCACATCGAGGCACCTGCCGCCCAGATCACCCCGTCCGAGTCGGCCAGGACGTCCTCAACCCGGCGCAGCGGCCGACCGGTCCGGACGTCGAGGCCGAGGGCCGTGATGCGGTCGATCTCGGCGTCGAGCACGGAGCGCGGCAGGCGCTCCCCGCTGATGCCGCGCCGCAGCAGGCCGCCCAGTTCGCGCTGGGCCTCCCACAGCGTGACCCGGTGACCGGCACGGGCCAGACGGCTGGCGGCGGACAGCCCGCAGGGGCCCGATCCGACCACCGCGATCCGGGCGCTCCGGGCTCCGGGCGGGCGCGGCGCCGGAGGCAGCGCCCAGCCCCGCGCCAAGGCGTAGTCGCCCACCCGGCCCTCCAGCTCGCGGATCGACACGGCGCCGTCGAGCGCGCCGCGATTGCAGTCGCGCTCGCAGTCGGCGTAGCAGATCCGCCCCAGCACGGCGGGCAGCGGGTTGGCGGCGACGATGCGGGCCCAGGCGCGGTGGATCGAGTCCTCGTCGTCGCGCTGCAGGGCGAGCACCCATTCGCGCACCGGCTCATGGGCACCGCAGGCATGGGAGCAGGGCGGTGTGAGCTCCGCGAAACCGGGGATCGAGCACTCCTCTCCCCCGGCGTCGTGGGCCCGGGGGCTGCCGTGCGTCATGGCCCTCCCTCCCCGTATCGGCCAGGGCGCCGCTGCGCGCCCGGAACCATCGCATGCGGCCTGATCGGAGCCCGATCCCGCTGGTGAAGGGGGATGGTGGGCCCTGCGCCGGGAACCGGGCGGGGCCCGGCGGGAGGACTCCGTCTAGGACCAAAGACCGTACACCGAAGCAGTTCCGCAGATATAATTGTACCAGTTGGTTAATAATGTGGTGCGGTTCTCACCGAGCGGGCCCGGGCCGCGCCGCAGCGGGACGATGCAGTCCCGATCACCCCGTCTAGGAGAAGAGAAGGCTCATGACCATCGTCGTCGCCTACAAATGGGCATCGAATCCGCAGGACGCATCGGTCGACGCCGAGGGCGTCGTCGACTGGTCGCGCGCCAAGCCCGCACTGAGCGAGTACGATCCCGTCGCCATCCAGGTGGGTCGGGAGCTGGCAACGGCGATCGGGAGCGAGCTCGTCGGCGTCAGCGTGGGCACCGCCGCCGTCAACGGATCCATGGCCAAGAAGGCGGCCATGTCGCGCGGCTTCGACCGCGGCCTGGTGCTCGCCGATGACGAGAGCGCCGACTGGAACCGCACCCGGGTCGCGCAGGCCCTGGCCGGCCTGGTCCGCAGGATCGACGGGGTCGACCTGGTGCTCACCGGCGACGCCTCCATCGACGAGAACGCCAAGCTCGTGTCGGCCCTGCTCGCCGGCCACCTCGGCTGGCCGTGCCTCCAGGACGTGACCGGGGCCGAACGGACCGATGACGGCTGGTCCATCGTCCAGGTCGTCCCGGGAGGCACCCGCACCATCGCGATCGCCGGCCCGGCGGTGCTCGCCATCGCCTCGGACGCCGCCCAGGTCAAGGTGCCGGGCATGAAGGACATCCTCGCGGCGGGCAGGAAGACGGTCGAGGCCGTGACCGCTGCCGACCTCGAGCCGAGCAGCGTCGAGCTCGCCGTCGCGGGGCGCTCGCGCCCGACCGCCAGGGCCCGTCGGAACAGGATCGTCGCCGATGCCGCCGAGCTCGTCTCCGCGCTGCGCGCGGACGGCCTGCTGTGAAGAGCGATTGAGGAGAACAACCAGCCATGACCACGTGGATCATCACCACCAGCAACCAGATCGCCGGCCTCGTCGCGATGGCCGACCGGCTCGGCTCCCCCGTCACCATCGTCGGCGTCGGGATCGATGTCCTGCCCGCCGCCGACCGAGTGCTCACCGTCCCGCTGACCGAGGGACTGCCCGCCGAGGCCGCCGCGCCGGTGGTCTGCGCCGCGGTCGAGGCCCGACCGGGCGATGCGGTGCTAGTTCCCGACCGGGCCGGTGAGCGCGTGCTCGCCGGGGCCCTCGCGGCCCGCCTCGGCGCGCCCGTGCTCACCGGAGTCGTCGCCGTCGCCGATGGCCTCTTCGAGATCGACCGCTTCGGCGGGATCGCCCGCGAGAGGATCCGCACCGACCGGCCCGCAGTGCTCGTGCTGCCCGGCGGCGCGGAGCTCCCCGGCGAGCAGGCCGCCGAGCCCTTCGACGAGTCGGCCGAGCCCTTCGCGGCGCGCATCACCGCCGAGACGAGCGATGCGGAGGCCGGCACCGATCTCTCCTCCGCGAAGCGCATCGTGGCGGTCGGCCGCGGCTTCAGGGCCGAGGCCGACCTGGGGCTCGCCCGGGATCTCGCGGCCTCGCTCGACGCCGAACTGGCCTGCTCCCGCCCCGTGGCCGAGGGCGTGGGATGGTTGCCCAAGGACAGCTACGTGGGCGTCTCGGGGCAGACGGTGAAACCCGATCTGTACGTCGCGGTGGGCGTCTCGGGACAGCTGCAGCACATGGCGGGCGTCCGCGAGGCGAGGACCATCGTGGCGATCAACAACGACGAGCACGCGCCGATCTTCGCCCACGCCGACTACGGAGTCGTCGGGGACCTCTACGAGGTGCTCCCGGCCCTCGTCACGGCACTGGGCCGAGGGCGGGACAGAGGGCGGGACACGAGATGAGTGGCGAAGAGGCCGAAGAGGAGGTCTTCGACGCGATCGTGATCGGCGGGGGCGTCGCGGGCACCGTCTGCGCCCATCAGCTGGCCCGCGCGGGCCACGAGGTGGTGCTCATCGAGCGCGGGAACCAGCCGGGCGCCAAGAATCTGTCCGGAGGCGTCTTCTACTGCCGGGTCATGGAGCAGGTCTTCCCCGACTTCGCCGCCCGGGCCCCCGTCGAGCGGCGGATCACCCGCAATGTGCTCTCCTTCCTCAACGAGAGCTCATCGGTCGACATCGACTACTGGGACCAGCGTCTGGCGGAGCCGGTGAACGCCGTGACCGTGCTGCGCGCCAAGCTGGACACCTGGCTCGCCGAGCAGTGCGAGGAGGCCGGCGTCATGGTGATGCCCCAGGTGAGGGTCGACGCGCTGCTCGTCGAGGACGGCCGCATCGTGGGCGTGCGCGCCGGCGAGGACGAGCTCCGCGCCCGCGTGGTGATCGCCGCCGACGGCGTGAACTCCTTCATCGCCAGGCAGGCCGGCATCCGCGCCAGGGAACCGCGCAAGCACCTAGCCGTCGGCGTGAAGTCCGTCGTCCGGCTCCCCCGGAAGCTGCTCGAGGACCGCTTCCGCCTGAACGACCGGGAGGGCGTCGCCTACGCGGTCGTGGGCGAGGCCACCCGGGGCTGCGCAGGCGGCGGTTTCCTCTACACGAACATCGACTCGGTCTCGGTGGGTGTGGTGCTGCGGCTGGACGATCTGGCGGCCAAGGGGCTGGCCTCCTCGGACGTGCACGACCACTTCCTGTCCCATCCGGCGATCGCCCCCCTGCTCAAGGACGGCGAACTGCTCGAGTACGGCTGTCATCTGACCATCGAGGACGGTCCGGCGATGGCGGCTCATGACCTCACCCGCCCGGGGCTGCTCATCATCGGCGACGCCGGCGGGTTCACGCTCAACACCGGCATGACGATCCGCGGCATGGATCTGGCGGCCGGCAGCGCACTCGCTGCGGCGCGGGCCGCCGGGGCGGCGCTGGCCGACCGGGACTTCTCCCAGGAGTCCATGGACCGCTACGGCGAGGAGCTGGGGAGGGGCTTCGTGGGTCAGGACATGGAGCTCTACGCGAAGCTCCCCGCCCTGATGGACAGCCCCCGGCTCTACCACGACTACGGAGCCCTCCTCGCCGATGTGCTGCACGGCATCTACGACCTGGACGCCACGCCCCGCAGGCATCTCGCCGGCATCGCCGCATCGGCCCTCAAGGGCTCGAGGATCAGGCCGACCGAGTTGGCCAGGGACGCCTGGCAGGCCGTGCGGGCGCTGTGAGAGGGGAGCAACGATGACGCGGATCATGGGCACCGTCGCCGAGCGCCTGGCGAGGAACAGCTACCAGACGGACGAGGAGTTCGGCCACATCGAGATCAACCAGCGGATCGTGCGGGTCACCGGCACCGGGCGGCTGCTGGTGGCCGTCTGCCCGGCGCACGTCTACGCCGAGGAGCCCGACGGCACGATCTCGGCCGAGTACGCGGCCTGCCTGGAGTGCGGCACCTGCCTGGCCGTCATGCCCGCCGGCTCGCTCAGCTGGCATTATCCCCGCGGCGGCTTCGGCGTCGAGTTCCGCGAAGGCTGATCGGCCGGCTCAGCCCAGCGCCGCCACGACGAGGCCCGCCGGGTGACGATCCAGGTGGCGGCCTGGGTGCGCCGCCGCAGCCCCATCTTCGCCAGCAGCGAGGTGATGTGGTTCTTCACGGTCTTCTCGGCGATCCCCAGCCGATCGCCGATCTCGCGATTGCTCAGCCCCTCGCCGATGAGCTCCAGGACGCGCCGCTCCGAGGGGGTGAGGCCCTCGGTCAGATCGGCGGCCCCACGACGGCGGGGCGGAAGCCGTTGACCGGCCACGGTCCGCCCCGCGGCGACGCCCTTGATGGCGGAGACCACCTCGATGCCCCGCAGCGATTTGCTGAGATAGGCGCTCGCCCCGCCCGTGAGGGCCTCGCGCATCGCCTCGTCGTCGTCCACCGAGGTGAGCACGATGAAGCGCGAGCCCGGCAGCGCGCCGCGCAGCTGCGAGATCAGCTCGAGCCCCGTGCCGTCGGGCAGCCGCAGCGCGACCAGGACGATCTGCGGCGCCAGCGGCGGCGCCAGCCGCACGGCCTCCGCCACGCCCGAGGCCTCACCGACGAGCTCGACGCCGCGGGCGTCCGCGAGGATGACGCCGAGCCCCCGCCGGACGATCTCGTGGCCGTCGACCACCATGACACCGATCTGCCGACCCTGACGCTGCACGGTCATGGACTCAGCCTCCATTCCTCACCCGGGGCGGGCGAGCCGGGGCCGCGGGACCCGGCTGCGCCCGGGCCCCGCGGCGGGCGCACGGGCTAGTGCTCCGGCGCCCACTCGCCGAGGAGCCCGAGGATCCGGTTGAGCTCCCCGACGGGGATCTGACCGGGCGCCGAGGGGCGCCCGACCATGCCGAAGGTGGCGGCCGAGCCGAAGAAGGCGCCGGTCATGCGCGAGAGCATCCCCTCACGACCCATCGACATGGTGATGATCGGACGATCGGCGTGGTGCGCCGACATCAGCCAGGTGGCCGACAGCAGGGTGAGCAGGTCGCCGGTGTCGTGCGGGGTGCACGCCAGCTTCGGAACATCGGCACCCGCCTCCTGCATCCGCCTGAGGCGGGAGACGATCTCCTCGGCCGACGGCGTGGCGTCGAAGTCGTGGTTGGACGCCACCACCGCCACCGCCCGGGCATGCGCGGCGTCGATCACCTCGCGCACCACCTGCGGGCCGCGGAAGAACTCGACGTCCACCGCATCGACGTGCCCCGAGTCGATCAGGGCCGAGTTGAGAGCCACGTAGTCCTGGGCGCTGATCGCCTTCTCACCGCCCTCGTCGGCGGTCCGGAAGGTAGCCAGCAGCCCCCGCCCGCCCAGACGGGCGGCCAGCGGGCCGGCGAGTGCGACGGCCGCGCCGACGTCGGGGGCCGTCCCGAGGAAGTCGACGCGCCATTCGACGATGTCGATCTCGTGCGGGGTCAGGGCCTCGGCCCCGGCCAGGACCTCGTCGGCCGTCGTCCCGGTGATCGGCACGATCACCTTGGGCGGGCCCTCCCCCAGCACCACGTCCTTGAGCCGCACCGTTCTCATGGTCATCGGTCCTCCCCTCCTGTCCGGCGCTCAGGCCTTCGCCCTCACCGACTCGATCGCCCGGAAGATCGAGCGATGGCGCAGGAAGATGAAGACCGCGGTTGCGAAGGCGATCACGCTGAATGCCACCGCGAGCCACACCACGTTCGTGTAGCCGCTGGCCAGCAGGCGAGTGGCCTCGTCGCCCGGGACGTCCTTGGTGCTCGGCACGATGGCACCGACCGCATAGGGCAGCACGAAGCCGCCGACCGCGCCGGCCATCCAGTACCAGCTCACGATCTGGCCCTTGGACTTCGGGAAGAAATCGGACATCGCGGTGAGCACGAGCTGCATGATGCCGCCCGAGACGAAGTAGCCGATGAGGAAGGCGGTGATCCTCATGCCGGTCAGGGAGTGCATGCCGCCGATGTTGAGCAGCAGCACGGAGACCAGGCCGAATGCGGCGTAGACGGGCACGAAGTTGATCGACTTGACGCCGCGGGAGGAGATCACGGCGGTGAGCAGCACCGCGACCACCGAGCCGAGCGTGAAGAACTGGGTCAGGCCGCGGCCCTGGGAGGTGCTCAGATGGGCGATGTTGGAGCCGATCTGGGGCAGCGCCTGGTTCGCCAGGTAGACGATCCCGTTGGTGCAGAAGATGAAGACGAGGCAGACGACGCCCTCCACGGCGAAGCGCGCGCGGGTGGGGCTCTGCCCGGACTCCGCGTCCTGCTCGGCGGCCTGCTGGGCCGCCAGCTGCTCGGCCGCGATCCTCCTGTAGTCGGGGAAGGAGACGACGAACGCCAGGATGCCCATCACCACCATGTAGATGCCGGCGGCGATCGGCACGACGCGCCAGTGCCGGGTGCCCACCATCGTGACGAGGAGGGGCATCACGAACTGCCCGGCCGAGATGAAGATCTTGATGAGGATGTTCATCGTGCCGGCGTTCGAGGGACTCGACTCCATGAGCGTCGGATAGGTGCCGGCGTCGAGGAAGGAGTTGCCGGCGCCGAAGACCGCCGCGAGCAGCATGCCGACGGTGCGATTGGGCGAGAGCGGCAGCAGGATGAAGAAGACCGCGGTGAGGGCGATGCCGACCAGCACGATCCTGCGGCGGCCGAACCTGTCGGCCAGGAAACCGGCGAAGGGATAGCTGACGAATTTGCCGATGGCCATCACCGACAGGGCCGAGATCACATCCTTCGCCTCGACCCCCCAGGCCGCGGACAGCCCCCAGCCGTCGCCCGGCGAACCCGCCAGCTGACTGGCGGCGATGAGGCCCATGGCGTACACGAGGTAGGAGAAGTACAAGGTGAGCACGGCCCCCATGTTGTGGACCTTCGTGGCCATGGCGTCCCCTTTCTGACGAGTGGTTGCGCCCCGTTCACGGACGGCGCGGCGGAATCGGACGGGGGTTTCGGCTCACCGGCCCATGTGCGCGCGCACGTAGTCGAGCGGCATGTCGTGGCCGGTGAACAGCTCGAAGGCGGCGGCGCCCTGCCGGTACATCATCTCGATGCCGTTGGTGCACTGCAGGCCGGCCCGCCCGCAATCGCGCAGGAACCTCGTCTCGGCCGGCGAGTAGACCACGTGCATCACGAACGTCTCGGGCGGGATGATCGAGACGTCCGGAAGGTTCGTCCTGCCCTCCAACGCGCCCATGCCGACGTTCGTCGCGTCGATCAGCACCGAGGACTCGGCCAGCGCCCCCGCCAGGGCGTCCTGGTCCGCGAGGTCGTGCAGCACGGCGGCCGCGCCGGTGCGCGAGCTGATCTTCTCCAGCGTGCGCTCGGCGTTGTCCCAGAAGGGATCCCTGCGGTTGAAGATGTTGAGCGCGGCGGCCCCGTCCAGCGCGGCCTGCACCGTCACCGCGGTGCCCGCGCCGCCCGCACCGATGATCGTGATGGTCCGGCCCTCGGGCGCGTGGTCGAAGAAGCGCAGCGCCTCCATCGCGCCCACGCCGTCGGTGTTGTACGCGGTGAGCCTGCCGTCCTCGTTGACCACCGTGTTCGAGGCGCCGATGAGCTCCGCGGCGGGGGTGATCGTGTCGACGCAGGTCAGGATCCTCATCTTGTTCGGCATGGAGACGTTCCAGCCGCGGACCTTGAGCGTCCGCATGGCCTCGACCGCGGCGGGCAGCTCCTCGTCATCCACCTCGAAGGCCAGGTAGGCGTAGTCGAGCCCGAGTCTCGCGATGGCCAGATTGTGCATCCGCGGCGACTGGCTGTGCCGGATGGGATGAGCGAGCAGCCCGAGCAGTTCGGTGCGGCCGGTGATGGTCTGCATGACTTCGTCGTTCATGGGTTCATCGTTCATGGGGTGGTCCCTCTCGGTCGGGAGCGTTCGCCACGTCGCGAACTAACCCGTTAGTTAATTTACCTCAACGGCCCTGTCCCCGCCACATCGCTCATCCGATTCCGCTCATCCGCCACTGCCGCAGCGGCTCGGCACGGGACCAGCAGCAGCCGTGCCGGCGAGTCACCGGTCCCGGATCGCCGCCCAGGACTCGCGCAGCAGCCGCTCGTCCGGAGCGCGGGCGATGGTGCACTTCGCGATGCCCTCCAGCACGACGAAGCGCAGTTCGTCGTTGCGGACCTTCTTGTCCCAGGACATCGCCTGCGACAGCTGCCGCCAGCTCGCGCCGGAGTAGCCGGTGGGCAGACCGACCATGCGCAGCACGCTGCGGTGCCGGGCGAGGTCCTCGGCGTCGAGACGGCCCAGCCGGTGGGCGAGCTCGGCGGCGTAGACCATGCCGATCGCGACGGCGTCGCCGTGGCGCATCGCCGGGCCCTCGCAGCTCTCGATGGCGTGGCCCAGGGTGTGTCCGTAGTTGAGGATCTCGCGCAGCCCGACCTCGCGCAGGTCCTCGGCGACGACCCGGGCCTTCACCGCGAGGGCGCGCTCCATGAGCTCGCGGAAGACGGGCGAGTGGATGTCCAGGGCGTCGGCGCCGCCATTGGCCTCGATGAGCCTCAGGATCTGCTCGTCGCCCACGAAACCGGCCTTGACGATCTCTGCGAGGCCCGAGCGGAGCTGCTCTGCCGGCAGGCTCGCCAGCAGGCCCAGATCGCACAGCACCCCGCACGGCGAGTGGAAGGCCCCCACCAGATCGCGGCCGCGCGGCAGGTCGAGTGCGGCCTTGCCGCCGACCGAGGCGTCCACCATGGCGAGCAGGCTGGTGGGCACGTTCACCACGGGCACGCCCCGCAGCCAGGTGGCGCCCACGAAGCCGAGCAGATAGATCGCCTCGGCGCCCCCCACGGCGACGATCGCGTCCCGGCGGCCGAAGCGGTGCTCGCCCAGCAGGTCCCAGAGCCGGGCGACGGCGTCCAGGCTCTTCGTCCGGGCCGGATCGGGCAGCTCGTGGCGGACCACCCGGCGACCGCCGGCCTCCAGGGCCTCGGCCAGACGGTCCGCGCTCGGAGCGACGACCGCCTCGTGGGCCACCAGCACGCGTTCGGCGTCCCGGGGAATCAGCTCACCGGCCTCGGGCAGCAGATCCCATCCGATGCGGATCTCGTAGCCGTCGTGGCCGGTCACGCTCACCACGCTCGCCGGAGCATGCCGGGACGCGGCGCGCCGCACGGTGCCCGGCGGTAGATCGACCGTGCCGGCGTTGATGAGCGCCAGCAGGATGTCCTCGCCGGAGTCCTGCGGGCGGCGGCCGGTGGTGTTCAGCCTGATCTGCGAGACGCTCTCGTAGATGGCGCGGCGCTGGGCCATGAGCGCGTTGAACTTGGTCACCGGATCGCCCATGAGCAGAGGGCGGATGCCCGAGAGCCCGACCCGGGGCAGCGCCTGCGAGACGTCGACGTCGAGGAAGACCGTCATGTGCCGGCGCAGCGCCTCCTGCGTGCCGGGGTGCAGGATCGCCCCCCCGCCCAGCGCGACGATGCCGTCGAACTCGCGCAGCACGCGCAGCACCGTCTCGTGCTCGAGCGCCCGGAAGGCCGGCTCGCCCTTGGTGAGGAAGATCTCGGGAATGGGCATGCCGGCGACGCGCTCCACCTCATCGTCGGTGTCGAGGAAGGGCAGGCCCAGCGCATGGGCGATGAGCGTGCCCACCGTGGTCTTGCCGGCCCCGGGCGGGCCGACGAGCACCACGGCCGGTCGGTGCTCCTGCTCATCCGGCTCGTCCGGCCCCGGTGCGGATGGCTGGTCAACCATGCTTCTCGTCTTCCCCTCCGTCGTCGCGTGGCGTCGCGCTGGAACACCGCGCGGAGGCGTCCTCAGGCCTCGGCGCGTCTGCCGAGTTCGTTGAGCGCCTTCAGTACACCACGGCCCTCGCGCACCGCGTCGATGATCTTACGGGGACGCACCGAGTCGCCGATGTTCATCACCGGGACGCCCACGCCGGTGCAGCGCTCGATCAGTTCGGGCAGGCCGGACGTCACCGGCCTCATGCCGAGGCAGATCACCCCGTGCACCATCTCGATGAACTCGGGTTCGCCGTCGGCCGGGCGCACCACCACGCCCTCCTCACGCACCTCGGCCAGGCTCGTGCTCACGCGCACGTCCACGTCGCCGCGCTCCAGCACCTCGAGCATCTGCAGGCGCGTGACCATGTCCAGATCGTTGCCGATCGCGGGCAGGCGCTCCACCAGGACCACCTGCACGTCGTGGTCGACCAGATGCTCCATCACGTCCAGGCCCACCGCGCCGGCGCCCACGACGACGGCCCGACGGCCCCGCCACCGGGCCACCTCGTCGATGCGGGAGGCGAAGCCGATGATGGAGCTGACCGTCGAGCCCGGCCGGTCGAGATGCTCGCGCAGCCCGGTGATGGGCGGGGCGACGGGCAGGCCGCCGGTGGCGTTGACCACCAGATCGGGGTGCTCGGCCAGAACCCTGTCGGGCTCCCCCGACTGTCCGGTCCTGATGTCCACGCCGGCGCGGCGGGCGCGCAGCACCGACTCGTCGAGATACTTCGCGATGCGCCACTTCGCCGGCAGCCGGGCGGCGTGGCGCACGCTGCCGCCCGGCTGCTCGCCCCGCTCCAGCAGCGTCACCGCGCAGCCGACCTCGGCGGCGCTCGAGGCGGCCTCCAGCCCGGCCGGACCGCCGCCGACCACCACGACCCTCGTCGGAACGCTCACCTTCGTGGCGCGGTAGGACTCGTTGTCGAGGATGCTCGGGTTGATCGTGCAGCGGATCGGCCTGCCCTGGCGGATGCGGTGGTCCGCGCACCCTATGTTGCAGGAGATGCAGTGCAGGATCTCCTCCGGGCGCCCCTCGCGCACCTTGCGCACCCACCAGGGGTCGGCGATGAGACCGCGGCCGATCGCGACGAGATCGGCGTCGCCGTCGGCGATGATGCGCTCGGCCGCCTGCGGATCGCGCACATTGCCCGAGGTGATGGTCGGCTTGCCGAACTCCTCCCGGAAGGCGCGAGCCATCGTCGAGCGCCAGCCGTCGGGCAGGCGGGCCATGTCGATCTGGTACTGCAGATTGGGGTTCTCGGCGGCCGAGACGTTCCAGATGTCCACGTACTCGTCGCAGTGGGCGGCCAGGGCGAGGGTGTCCTCGAGCCGGTTCCCGCCGTCGAGCAGTTCGTCGGCACTGAGCCTCACCGAGATCGGGAAGCGCTCGCCGACCTGGGAGCGCACCTCGCGCAGCACCTCGACCAGCAGCCGCGCCCGGTTCCGGGGGCTGCCGCCGTACTCGTCGGTGCGGTGGTTGTAGAGCGGGGAGAGGAACTGGTTGAGCAGATAGGAGTGCCCGCCGTGCACCTCGACCATGTCGAAACCGGCGCGCTGGGCGCGCCGGGCGGTCCGCCCGAAGCACTCGACGACGTGTCCGATCTGCTCGAGCGTCATGGGCGTCGGGGCGTGCCCGCCGGGTTTGGAGGGCACATCGGAGGACGAGAGGGTGGCCGCTCCGGTGAGGGCCGGGTCCGCCGAGGCGCCGGCGTGGTTGATCTGCACCCCCGCCATCGAGCCGCAGCGGTGCATCATCTCCGTGAAGGCGAACATGCGGGGCAGACAGTGGTCGTTGTCGAGGCGCAGCTGAGTGTATCCGTTCGAACCGGTGGGATGGTCGACGCAGACGTTCTCCATGATGATGAGCCCGGTGCCGCCGCGGGCCCGCTCGCGGTAGTAGGCCATGTGCTCGTCGCTGAGCTCGCCGCCCGCGGTGGCGAAGTTGGTTCCCATGGGCGGCATGACGATCCGGTTGGGAATCGTCATGCCGCGGACGGTGAGGGGTTGGAGGATCTGCGTCGTCGTGGTCGTCTGGGCATACGAAATGGTCATGGGGGTTCCTCGCTCACGGCCGGCCCGCCGCCACTCTGCGTCAGGCCCGGCTCCCGGTCAGGGTATGCTCCTCAGCTTCTGAATGTACCGGTTAGTCCATATTTTGCACGAACTTGTCTTCTCACTGCGCAGCTGAGGCGTATCGGCTCCCGCGGGGCGCTCGCCGGGCGGGGGCTCCGGAACGGCGGGTCCCGGGGACGGGGCGACCGCGAGGAGCCCGCCCTAGGATGGAGGCCACACGTTGAAAGGGGCCTCCATGGTGCGGATCCCGCGGACCGACATCGACATCCTCCCGCTCGTCCTGGGCGCCAACACCTTCGGCTGGACGAGCGACGAGCGGACCTCCTTCGCCGTGCTCGACGCCTTCGTCGCGGCCGGCGGTTCGCTCATCGACACCGCCGACGGCTACTCGCACTGGGCGCCCGGCAACCACGGCGGCGAGTCCGAGACGATCATCGGACGCTGGCTCTCCGCCCGCCGCTGCCGCGACCGGGTCCTGATCGCCACCAAGGTGGCCACCCATCCCCAGTTCCACGGGCTCTCCCCGGCCACCGTCTCGGCCGCGGCACGGGCCTCCCTGGAGCGTCTCGGCACGGACCGCATCGACCTGTACTACGCCCACTTCGACGACGAGACCCAGAGCATCGAGGACATGGCAGGCGCCTTCGACGCGCTGGTCCGCGAGGGGGTGGTGCGCCACGTCGGACTGTCGAACTTCTCCGTGGACCGCGAGCGGGAGTGGATCGCATACGCCGACCGGGAGGGCCTCGCCCGCCCCGTGGCGCTCCAGCCGCAGTACAACCTGCTGCACCGGGGCGACGTGGAGAACGGCTACGGGCCGCTCGCCCGCGAATCCGACGTGGCGCTGTTCCCCTACTTCTCCCTCGCATCGGGTCTGCTGACCGGCAAGTATCACTCGGCGGAGGAGATCGAGGGCTCGGCCAGGGAGGGCATGATCGGCGCCTATCTGCCCGACGAGGACGCCACGAGGGCCGCCTTCGCCGTCCTCGACACGGCACGGCGCATCGCCGACGCCCACGGCGTGGAGGTGGCCGCGGTCGCCCTGGCCTGGTTGCGGGCCAGGGGCGCCACCGCGCCGATCGCCTCCGCCCGCATCCCCGGGCAGCTGCCCGCCCTGCTGGCCTCGGCCGCCCTCGAGCTGGCCGCCGACGAGGTGACCGCCCTGGACGAGGCCTCCGAGCCGTTCGTGTGAGGGGCCCGAGGGCCTCAGGGCGGCATCCCCGGGCCCCGCCCCTCGCCGCCCTGCACGGGCGGAGGAACGCGCGGGATCAGGCGCCGTCGAGACGCGCAGCTCCCCCAGCGCGAACGGGAGAGGGCCTCGAACGGCGTGCGGCCGGCATCGCGGTGCTGCGCCGCCGGCCCCGGGGCCACATCGCGGACGATCTCATCCCGCGCGAGCGCACTCCCGCATAATGACCGCGCCATGCACGAGGGAGGGCCCCGCCCGCCACTGCGCACAGAGCGCGAGCGGACGCCCCGGCGCCTCCCCCTCCTCCTAGACGGAAGGCGGACACGATGCCCTCCCCGACCTCCTCGCCCGGAGACCCGCCGCGCGAGCAGTGGGGAAGCCAGCTGGGCTTCCTCATCGCCGCGATCGGCTCCGCCATCGGGCTGGGCAACATCTGGCGCTTCCCCGGCGTCGCCTACACCAACGGCGGGGGCGCATTCATCGTCCCCTACGTCATGGCCCTGCTCATGGTCGGCATCCCGGTGCTCTTCCTCGACTACTCGCTGGGGCACCGCTACCGCGGCAGCGCCCCGGCGGTCTTCCGCCGCCTCAGTCGGCGGTTCGAGTGGCTCGGCTGGTGGCAGGTGCTCGTCTGCTTCGTCATCATGACCTACTACGCGGTCATCGTGGCCTGGGCCCTGCGCTACACGGTGTTCTCCTTCACCATGGCCTGGGGCGAGGACGCCAAGGGCTTCTTCTACGACTTCATCGGGCTCAACACCGACGCGGTCGACTACTCGGCGGCACCAGTGAGCGGAGTCGTCGTCCCGCTGCTCATCGTGTGGGCCTTCGGCCTCGTCGTCATCGCCCTCGGAGTGACCAACGGGGTCGAGCGCGCCAACAAGATCTTCCTGCCGCTGCTCGTCGTCATGTTCGCGATCCTCGTCGTGCGGGCCGTCTGCCTGCCCGGCGCCGCCGAGGGCCTCAACGCCCTCTTCACACCGAACTGGTCGGCCCTGGGCGACTACCGGGTGTGGATGGCGGCCTTCGGGCAGATCTTCTTCTCGCTGTCGGTGGCCTTCGGTATCATGCTCACCTACTCCTCCTACCTCGACCGGCGCGCCGACCTCGTGGGCACCGGTCTGGTGGCGGGCTTCGCGAACTCCTCGTTCGAGATCCTCGCCGGCATCGGGGTCTTCGCGACGCTCGGCTACATGGCCGACCAGCAGGGCGTCGCCGTGGGCGATCTGGACGGCATCAGCGGCGTGTCCCTGTCGTTCATCACCTTCCCCACCGTCATCTCCCAGATGCCCGGCGGCGCCCTGTTCGGGGTGCTCTTCTTCGCCTCGTTCGCGATGGCCGGCCTGACCTCCTTCATCTCGATCATCCAGGTGGTCGCGGCCGGTCTCGCCGAGAAGTTCGGCCTCGGCACGGTCAAGGCCTCCTTCCTCGCGGGGGTCCCCTCCGCGGTGCTCTCCTTCGTGCTGTTCGCCACGAGCTCGGGGCTGTACGACCTGGACGTCGTGGACGCCTTCATCAACAACATCGGCGTGGTCGCTTCGGCCATCATCATGTGCGTGGGCGTCGGCCTGGTGCTGCGCAGGACCGGCCTGCTGCGCCGCCACCTCAACGCGGTCTCCGGCACGCGGGTCATCGGCACGTGGTGGCAGGTGCTCGTCTGCGCCGTGGTGCCCGCCCTGCTGTGCTTCATGTTCGTCCAGACCGCGTGGGCCTATGCGCACGGCGGCTACGACTCCACGAGCTACGCCCGCGGCTTCGAGGCCGTCTTCGGGTGGGGCATGCTGCTCGTGTGCGCCGTCGCCACAGCGGTGCTCACCGTGATCGGTTGGCGCACTCCGGTGGACGACTTCGCTCCTGTCGACCCGGACGAGCTCGAGGAGGCGCACTGAGATGACAGCGATCGCCCTGACGATCATGATCGGCGCCATCGTCATCATCTGGGGCGGGCTCGCGGCCTCGGTGGTCGCGCTCGCCCGGCACGGCCGCGCCCACCGCTGAGGTCCGACCGATCCGCCCCCGTCCCGGGAACGCGCCGGCCCGCGCTCCCGACCAGATGGTGCCGGGCCGCGAGCGCCGTCCGCGGGCGCGGGGATGACATGCGTTCGCAGAAGAACGACCCGCCCGGTGACGGCAGCGCCGGGGTTGTCCGGGCCCGCGGCCCCGCTCAGGGTCCTCGTGCGAACTGTCACGGCCGGCCGGGGCCGTACGCCCCTCCGGGCGCAGGGCCGCGGCCCTGCGCCCGGGCCGGTCAGGCCGAGTAGACGGCGAACCCCGTCCGCTCCGCGATCCAGGAGATGAACGCCGCGGCGTCCCGGTTCGCGCCGTGGCCCGCGTCCCAGTACATGAGGGCGTCGACGCTGTCGCCCAACCCGGTCGCGATGGCCGCCAGGTTCGCGACGATCACCGGCGAGGTGTCCGTGTCGGAGGTTCCCACCCGGATGAACCAGTTCCTCGCCCGGCCCGGATTGGCCTCGCGCAGGAAGTGCATCGGATTCATGAGCGTCAGCTTGTCGGGAATGTCCTGGTCGATCGTCGCCGAGTCGTCGCCGGTGGCCAGCCGCAGGCCGAAGTCGGTGAAATGGCGGGCGTCGGTGGTCTCGTCGCCGAACAGGCCGTTCTCGGCGCTGGCCAGGTCCTTCTGGTCGACGGCCGGGCAGGGCTTGGATCGACCCACGTGCGCCAGGAAGTCGGCGAAGCCGAAGCCCGCCCGGGAGTCCTGCCAGCTGATCCAGGGATTGCTCGACAGATAGCTCGCGCGCTCGGAGTCCGACAGCGCGGCCAGATGGTCGGTGGCCGCCGGCGCGAGATGGTTCGTGACCAAGTAGTCGCCGTAGTTGTCGGCGGTGAGCACGCCGTAGTCGCCGACGCCCTCGAGGTTCAGCTCGGCCGCGTACGCGCCGAATCCGGTGGCCAGTTCGTCCGAGACCGTCCGATCGACCGCCGCGCCGTTGTAGGCCTGGGCGCCGAAGGTCCACTCGTAGATGACGTCCTCGTGCTCGATGTCGGTCTGCGGGCAGTATCCGGCCGAGGCGAAGACGGCGTCCGAGGCGTCGGCGGCCCCGATCTCCGCCAGGCGGCTCGTGTACAGCTCCGAGTCGCCGGAGGCCCCGAGCAGGGCCGAGAGCGCACCGCCGGCCGAGGAGCCGGTCGTGATGATGTGGTCCGTGTCACCGGGCAGCCTGCCCCGGTTGTGGTGGATCCAGCGGATCGCCGCCTTGAGGTCGACGATCTGGGCCGGTGCCTTGCCGATCCACGTGCCGTCCGAGGACTGCGCGTCGCGACCGCGGGCCCCGGGGGCGACCACGACGCAGCCGGCGGCCAGGGCCAGTTCCCCGTTGTCGACCGGCTGCCCATCGGAGCCGGTCGTGTCCCCCGCGCCCGAGGCGACGCCGCCGGCGCCGGGCCCGCCGCCCGAAACGTCCGGCGCACTGTCGCCCTCGGGCGGGGTCCCCCCGCCGGGGGCGTCGGAGGAGCCCCGGCCGGGTGCTCCCCCGCCGGACGCTCCCCCGGAGGCGGTCGCCGAGGAGTAGCCGCCGATGTTCAGCGCCACGACGATCGGGGCGTCGCCCGCGTCCCAGGCCGTGCCGTTGAGCACGGTGGGCACCTTCACGGTCAGGCTCTGGTAGGTGCTGTCGACCGGGTCGAGGCAGTAGACGATCGAGTCGTACTGCGTGTAGCCGACCTCGACGTCGCCCGCGTCGGTGCTGACGGTGGTGCTCTGCTCGGCGCCTGCGGTGGCGTCGAAGTCGAGGGCGGAGAAGTCCCTGGTGGAGCCGGTCGAGCTCGAGCCCTGCGACGAGGCGGACGACGAGCATCCTGTCAGCAGGGGCGTGGCGGCCGTGGCCGCGGCCAGGCTGCTGAGTACCGCACGGCGGCTGATCGGGCGAGTGAATGCTTCATGCATGGCGGTGATGATGCGCGGCACAGCTGTGCGATTCTTGTGCCGGTCCTGTGACGGGAACCGGCTTCGGGAGAGTTCGGGGACGGCGCCCCACCAGGGGCGGAAACGGACCCGCAGCAGATGCCGCGCAGGGCCGCCGCATCGGCCCGTCCGGCCCCATCCGCGCACCTGGCCCGTTACCTCGTCGGTGGCCCCGGTGGGAGGGGTCACGGTCGTCGAGGCGTTGTCACCGGGCCTGGTACCGCCGACCGACCTCTGACAGAAACACCTCACCACAGCGTTGCCGCGTCCGATTAGAGTGGCCGCGTGACTGAGCGCGGAGCCGTCCTGCTCGTGGGGCGCCCCCACGTCGACTCCGCCGCCGTGCGCTCGGCACCGTGTCGCTCGCTGACCGGACGGACCGCCCGCGGACTCGCGGGAGGCCATTCCCCCCGCAGCACCCTGTCCCCGCGAGGATCCATGACCATTCCTGCCACCACGTCGAGCGGCGCCCCCGCCGATCCCTCCGCCGGGGTCGGACCGCCCCGCCCTCGTCGTCGTCCTGCACGGCACGCGCAGTCCCGCCGGTTCCGAGGACGCGGAGCTCCTGCGTCGACGGGTCTGCGATCGGCTGCCCGGCACCCGGGTCGACGTCGGCTGGGTGGACGTGCACGAGGAGACCCTCGAGCGGACCCTGCCCGCCGCCGGACCCGCGATCGTCGTGCCGGCCTTCCTGAGCGCCGGCCACCATGTCACCCACGACATCCCCACCGCCATCGAGCGCACCCACGGCCGGGCGCGGATCACCTCCCATGTCGGCCCCGATCTCGACCCGGCCCTGCGCGACCGTCTGACCGAGCTCGGCCCGCTCGGCGACGGCGTCGTCCTGGCCCCGGCCGGCTCGAACCACGAGAGGGCGAACCGGGGGACCCGGGCCACTGCCGAGCGCCTGTCGGCGCTGCTCGGCCGCCCGGTCGAGGTGGGTTTCTTCCACTCGGCCCATCCCAGTCCCGCCGAGGCGCTCGCCCGCCTGCGCACGGCCGGCGCCGAGGACGTCAGCGTGGCCACCAACGTCCTCCTCCCCGGCCTGTACCAGAAGCGGATCGCGGCGCTGGGCCTGCCGACGACTCGCCCGATCGGCGTGCACGAGGCGCTCATCGAGGCGATCGTGCGCCGTCACCTGGCGGCACTGCCGCACCGGCCGTACTGACCGGGTCGCCGGCCCCCGCGCCCGGGCTTGACTGCGGCGCGCCTTCCTCGACGAGGGTGGCCTGGTCGCCGGCCCCCGCGCCCGGGTGTGGCGTACCGCTCGGCCCCAGACCATGGCCGCTTCGTTCTCCTGGTTCTTCCGCGGTCCGTTCGGACGGTCCGGGTCGACCGACACCGGTGGTCATCTACCTATGGTCAGTCTTGCCCCACCTAGTGGGTGACCACGTCATGACACCGGCAGGACCGTCGGCCGGGTCCTGCTCGAGTCCCGAATGGCCGCCGGTCGCCGTGCGCCGTTCCCCGGGCCGGGGCACCATCCGCAGACACGGCGACTAGCCTGTTGACACCACGTCGAAAGGACCCCGAGATGACTCTCAATGACCCCTTCGCCACGATGCGGGCCGTCCCCGCCCTGACCATCACGAGCACCACCGTCCACGACGGGCAGGAGTTCGCGCCCGCCCAGATGTCGGGCCTCATGGGCGTCACCGGGGGCGGCGACGTCTCGCCCCAGCTCTCGTGGTCCGGCGCCCCGGCCGGCACGAGGAGCTACGCCGTGACGATGTACGACCCGGACGCCCCGACCGGCTCCGGCTTCTGGCACTGGGCGGTGGCGAACATCCCCGTCACGTGCACGAGCCTGCCCGCCGGCGCCGGCGACGACACCGGCTCGGGGCTGCCCGACCGGGCCGTCCAGCTGCGCAACGACGCGGGCAGCGCCCGGTACATCGGGGCCGCTCCCCCGGCCGGCCACGGGCCGCACCGGTACTTCCTCACCGTTTTCGCCCTCGACGTCGACCACTTGGATGTCGGGCCGGACGCGACGCCGGCCTTCCTCGGCTTCAACGTCTTCTTCCACACGCTCGCGCGCGGCTCCATCATCGCCATCGCCGAGACGCCCGCCTGAGCCGCCTCGGCCCCTCGGCGGCGGCGCATCGCGCGGGAACCCCGCTGTACGTCCTCCCGGCGGCGAGCGCGTCCGAGCGCCCGGGGAGCGGGCATCCCGATCGGTGAGGTGATCGGTGCGCCGGTGAGCGGGGCCGCGCCAGGGGAGCGGAATGCCCCGACCTGCCCGGGCGCTCGCCTACACTGCGCGGGTGACCATCATTCCGAAGAAGCGGACCGTGCCGCTCGTCGTGCTGCTCGCGGCCGTCCTCGTCGCCGCGGGCGCCGTGGGATACGCGCTGCGCATGGCCGACCACGGCCTGCCCGGTGCGAGCGTCGCGGGCCGGTCGATCACCGGCAGGACCGCCGACCAAGTGCGCGAATCGGTCGAACAGCGCGCCGCCGACCTGTCCGTCGTCGTGACGATGGACGGCCAGGACCAGCGCATCCCCCTGTCCGAGCTCGGTGTGAGCATCGACGCCCAGGCCACCGCCGACCGGGCCTTCGAGGCGAACGAGTCGATCGTCTCGCGCTTCGCCGCCCTCGTCCGCACGAAGGACACCCCGGCCGTCATCGTCGTCGACGAGGACGCCCAGCGGACCCGCCTCGCCGGACTCGTGGCCGAGCACGGCGCCACGGCCAGGGACGCGTCCGTCTCGTTCTCGGACGAGGAGGAAGCCTTCACCGTCTCCCCCGGCGAGAAGGGCAGGGGCTACGACACGAACGCCGTCGCCGATGCGGCCGCCGAGGCCGGACGCTCGCTGAGCGGGCAGTCGCTGGCGCTGACGTTCACCGAGGTCGACCCCGCGGTCACCACCGAGCAGGCCCGCGGCACGGCCGACGCGGCGAACGCCCTCATCGCGCCGGAGGTCTCCGTGAACGGACAGGACGGCGCCGTCATCGCCGCCACCGCCGCCGACAAGGCGTCCTGGGTGGTCACCACCGACGAGGACGGCCGTCCCGTCGATCCGGGCCTCGACCGGGACGCGGTCGCCGGCTGGGTGGGCTCCGCCGCCGCCAGCACCAACACGGCGCCCGTCAACGGCTCCCGCCTCGTGAGCGCCTCGGGCGAGGTGCTGCGCGTCACCGCTGAGGGCACCGACGGCAAGTCGGTCAACAACGCCGAGGCGATCACCGGGCAGCTCCTTGACGCGCTCGGCGCCGGGCGGCCCTACTCGGGCGCCTTCACCTACGACACCGTCCCGGCGCAGAACACGGACAAGGTCATCGCCGCCGGCGCCGAGAACCTCGCCTACCAGGCCGCTCCGGGCGAACGCTGGATCGACATCGATCTCGGCAACGACACCGTCACCGCCTACGTCGGGGCGGACGCCCAGGCCACCATGCTCATGGTGCCCGGCAGACCGGGCATGGAGACCGTCACCGGCACCTTCACGGTGTACCTCAAGTACGAGTCGCAGACGATGAGGGGCACCAACGCCGACGGTACGACGTGGACCGCGCCCGATGTGCAGTGGGTCAGCTACTTCCACGGCGACTACGCCCTGCACGCCGCGCCGTGGCAGCCCTCGTTCGGCTGGGACGGCCCGGGCGGTTCGCACGGCTGTGTCAACATGTCGACATCGGATGCCGCGTACGTCTTCGACTTCGCGCCGGTCGGCACGACGGTGGTCAGCCACTACTGAGCGCACCGCCGACGGCGCCCGGCCCCGGACGGGCCCATCGTCCGCCCCGATCGTGCGCCGGCCCCGGATCATGTCCGAGGGGCGCCGCAGCCGTGAGGCGGGAGGCGTGGACGAACCCGGCCGGCGGGGCACCACCGGCCGGGCGGGCACGGTCAGCGATCCCTGCGCCCGGCCCTGGCCCGCACCTCGACGTGCACCGGGGAGCCCGCGAAGCCGAACTCCTCGCGCAGGCGGCGCTCGACGAACCGCACGTAGCCGGCGTCCAGCCGGCCCGAGGTGAACAGGACGACAGTGGGCGGGCGGCTCTGCGTCTGAGTGCCGAAGAGGATGCGCGGCTGCTTCCCGCCGCGCACCGGGTGCGGGTTGGCCGCGACGATGCGCCCGAGGAAGGCGTTGAGCCTGCCGGTGGGGATGCGGGTCCCCCAGCCCTCCAGCGCGACATCGACGGCCCTGGCAAGGCGCTGCACGCCCCGGCCGGTCAGCGCCGAGATGTTGACGGTGGGCGCCCAGGACCAGGCCCGCAGGTCGCGCTCGATCTCGCGTTCGAGATAGCGCTGGCGCTCCTCGTCGAGCAGGTCCCATTTGTTGAAGACGATGACCGTGCCGCGTCCGGCCTCCTCGACCCCGGAGAGGATCTTGAGGTCCTGCTCGCTGACGGGCTCGGAGGCGTCGATGACGACGACGCAGACCTCGGCCCGCTCGATGGCCGCCTGGGTGCGCAGCCAGGCGTAGTACTCCGAGCCGCTGGCCTCCTTGACACGGCGGCGGATGCCGGCGGTGTCGATGAGGCGGAAGGGCTCGCCCCCGATCTCGACGAGCTCGTCGACGGGGTCGACGGTGGTGCCCGAGACGTCGGAGACGACGGAGCGCTCGGCGCGGGCCAGTTTGTTGAGCAGGGAGCTCTTGCCGACGTTCGGCCTGCCGATGATGGCGACGCGGTGCGGGCCGGACTCCCCGTCCGAGGGGGCCGCGGCGCCACGAGCGGGCAGCACGTCGAGCAGGTGGTCGAGCAGCTCGCCCGAACCGCGTCCGTGAAGGGCCGAGACCGGATGGGGCTCGCCCAGACCGAGGTTCCACATGGCCGCGGCGTCGGCCTCGAACTGGGGGGCGTCGACCTTGTTGGCCGCCAGGACGACGGGCTTGCGGGAGCGGCGCAGGACGCGCACGACGGCCTCGTCCTCGTCGGTGGTGCCGACCGTAGCGTCGACGACGAACAGCACCGCGTCGGCCAACGAGATGGCCATCTCGGCCTGCTCGGCGATCATGGCGGTCATGCCGCGGGCATCGGAGACCCAGCCGCCGGTGTCGACGAGCACGAATTCGCGGCCGGCCCACTCGGCGTCGTAGCTGACGCGGTCGCGGGTGACGCCCGGGATGTCCTGCACGACGGCCTCGCGGCGGCCGAGGATGCGGTTGACGAGGGTCGACTTGCCCACGTTCGGTCGTCCGACGACCGCCACGACCGGGCGGGCGGGCGCTGCTGCTTCGGATGCGGGCTCGGACATGACCCCCAACCTACTGGGTCGGAGAAGCGGTGCGACCCGGCATGCGTGGCATGTCGCCGCTCGCTCCCCCGCCCGGGACCGTTCATCCCAGGGACCCCGGCACCATCGCGATGACCGCTGCGATGACCTCGTCGAGGCCGAGGCGGGTGGTGTCCAGCAGCGTGACGCCCTCGGCCGGGGTCCCGAACCGGCTCACGGTCGAGTCCTTGCGGTCTCGGTCGACGATCGACGAGACGACGCGCTCGTGCCCGGCCGCCCCGGCAAGCTCGGCCTCGCGGCGGGCGATGCGCTCCACCGGGTCGGCCACCATGAGCAGGCGCAGCTGGGCGGTCGGCCACACGACCGTTGTGACGTCGCGCCCCTCGGCCACGATGCGGCCCGAGGCCGCGATGATGTTCCGCATCCGGCCGGTGAGCAGCTCGCGGATCGGGATGACGCGGGCCACCGCGCTCACGCGGTCGGCGATGACCGGTTCGCGGATGGCGGCGGTGACGTCGTGCCCGTCGACCGTGACGCGCGGGTCGGTCGGGTCGAGGCCCATGAGCAGCTCGGCGCCCCTGGCGCGCTCCAGCATGGCGTCGGGGCTCGTCATGTCGACGTCGTCGACCATGCAGGCCCAGCTCACCGCCCGGTACATGGCGCCGGTGTCGAGGTAGTCCAGCCCGAGCCTGGCGGCCACTCCCCTGGCGGTCGACGACTTGCCGGCCCCGCTGGGCCCGTCGATGGCGATGACGAGTTCGCGTGCCTGGGCCATGGGATGCACTCCTTGCTCGGTGGTTCCGCCGGCCCCGGTCGGGCGTACCGGCTGGCCCTCAGACTAGAGCCGTGGGCGGCCCGGCGCATGCCGACGGGCGGGCCGGGGCCGAGGCCCGCACCGGTCGGGGCGTCCGCCCCGGGCCTTCACGAGGAATGCGGGCTCGGCGACGCCCCGACGACTCGGTGCGCCGCGTCCCGCATCGTGCCGCGCTCTGCGCATGCCCTCGGCGACGGGCCCGGACGGGGCCGGTGATCGGGGCGAGGCGCTCGGCCCGTCCCGTCGCCTCGTCGGTGGCTGACGGCATGATGTCTCGCCCCTGTCCGCTCGACGGTCCGGGGCGTCCCCATGCGGTGTGTCGAGGTGGTGCGTCGAGCGGCGGCGGGCGGTCCCCCGGTGGGTTGCGGTCGTAGCGGGCCTGCGGCGTCTCACTCCCGCAGCGACCAGCCCTTCGCGTCCATCGTCTCCCGCAGGTCCTGGGCCTGCTCGGCCTCGACGGCGATCGACAGGTAGCCGACCTCGCGGTCCTGGCCGTGCTCGATCGACAGGTCCTCGACGTTGACGCCCTGCCCCATGATGTCGACGAAGAGCCTGGCCAGCGCGCCGGGAGCGTCGGGGATCTCGACGACGACCCGCTCCAGCGCCTTGTCGGACCGGCGCCCGTGCTTGCCGGGCAGCGCGGCCGCGCCGGCCCGGCCGCGGGCGATGAGCTCGCCGACGGTCCTCACGTCGTCCAGCCCGTCGATGACCCGGTCGAGGTCATCGCGGATGGCCCTGAGCTGGGTGGTGATCTCGGCGCGGTTGCCCGTGATGATCTGGCGCCACAGGCCGGGATCGGAGCCCGCGATGCGGGTGACGTCACGCACCCCCTGCCCGGCCAGACGCAGGTCCTCGGGCGGCGCGTCCGCCAGCCGGGCCGCGGTGAGCGAGCTCATGATCTGCGGAACGTGGCTGATCTCGGCGACGGCCCGGTCGTGGTCGGCCGGTGCGAGGCGCACGAGCCGCGCCCCGCAGATGCCGATGAGCTGCTCGACCCGCCGCACGGCCTCCGGCGAGCCGGTGCCGTCGGCGATCACCCAGGTGCGGTCGGCGAACAGACGCGGGCTCGCGGTGAGCGGCCCCGAGAACTCGGAGCCCGCCATCGGGTGCGAGCCGACGTAGCGGCCCAGGTCCGTGCCCATCGCCTCCAGGTCGGCCAGGACCGGCTGCTTGACGCTCGCCACGTCGGTGACGACGGCGTTGCGGTAGTGCGAGAGGGCGCGGGCAACGGTGGGAGCGACGACGGCCGGCGGGACGGCCACGACGACGAGCCGCACGGTGGTGGCCAGCGGAGTCCCGACCGAGCCCGCGCCGATCCCCGCCGCGACGACGGCATGGGAGCGGTAGCGGTCGCGCAGCCGCACGTCGACGCCGGCCCCGGTGAGCGCGCAGCCGATCGAGGCCCCGATGAGGCCCGCACCGATGACGACGGTGGGGCTGAGCTCCGGGGCGTCGGGGTGCTTCGACGCCATCAGGCCTCGTCCCCCACGAGCCCGGCGATGCGCTCCGCGTCCAAGCGCACGAAGGCGCGCCGGCCCAGCCTCGAGCGGTCGAGCAGGGCGACCTCGAGATCGCCGGCGTTCGCCTCGCCCCCGACGCGCAGGGCCGCGACGGCCGAGCGCAGCGCCTCGGCCAGGGAGCCGTCCGCGTCGTGGCGGCCCTCCATGGCCTCGACGACGGGCTCGGCATGGCCGCCCATGACGGCGAAGTCCCGGGCCTGGAGGATCGAGCCGTCGAAGTCGATGACGAACAACCGGTCGCGCCCGGGGGCCTCGCCCACCTCGGCGACGCACAGCTGCACCTCGAAGGGCTTGTCGGCCCCGGAGCTGAAGGACGCGCCGAGCAGCTGGGCGTAGGAGTTGGCCAGGCCGCGGGAGGTCACGTCGGCGCGGTCGTAGGCGTAGCCGCGCAGGTCGGCGTAGCGGATGCCCTGCACGCGCAGCGCCTCGAACTCGTTGTAGCGCCCCACCGCGGCGAAACCGATGCGGTCGTAGATCTCGGAGATCTTGTGGAGGCTGACCGAGGGGTTCTCGGCGACGAGGGCGATCCCGTCGGCGCAGCGCGCAGCGATGACCGAACGGCCTCGGGCGATGCCCTTGCGTGCGAAATCCGCCCGGTCCTGCATCATCTGGTCGGGCGAGACGTAGAACGGCATGCTCATCGGCCGGCCTCCTCTCCTCCGTGCGCGCCGCCGGGCGCGGCCCTGCGCTCGTCGAGCATGGCGGCGGCGAGCTCGCCGATGCGCTCGGGCGTCCACTCGTCGAGGCCGTCCGGGCCGACCGAGGCGATCGTCGGGTAGATGGCGCGCACGACGTCCGGCCCGCCGGTGGCGGAGTCGTCGTCGGCCGCGTCGAACAGGGCCTGGAGGGCGACCGTCGCGGCCTGCTCCCGGTCGAGCCCGGGACGGTGGAGCTTCTTCAGCGAGCCGCGGGCGAACGCCGCGCCGGAGCCGATGCAGGCGAAGGACTCCTCGTCGTAGTGTCCGCCGGTGGCGTCGTATCCGACGATCCGCCCGGCGCCCGTCCGCTCGTCCCAACCGGCGAGCAGCGGGACGACGACGAAGCCCTGCATGGCCAGCCCTAGGTGATCGCGGATCATGCCGCCGAGACGGTTCGCCTTGCCATCGAAGCTCAAGGGGGCGCCCTCGATCTTCTCGTAGTGGGCGAGCTCGACGCCGAACAGCTTCGCCAGGTCGACGGCGAAACCGGCCGAGCCGGCGATGCCGATGAGGGTGCTCTCGTCGGCGGCGAAGACCTTGCGGATGTCGCGCTGGGCGATCTGGTTGCCCTGGGTGGCGCGCCGGTCGCCCGCCATGAGGACGCCCTCGGCGTGGACGAGCGCGAGCACGGTCGTGCCGCCGGCGGCGAGCTGCTCGCCCCTGCCGGCGTGCGGGAGGGCGTCGGGCCTGGTGCGGGAGACGAGATCGGCGAAGGACTCGTTGGCCCGCGTCCAGAACGACTCCGGATCATGGGGAATGGTGTGAGGGATCATCGCAGCCAGCCTATCGGGCGCGTCAGCGGACGCGGCGGCGCAGCGCCTTGCGGACCGCGGGGGCGATCCGGTCGGAGTCGTCGGCGGCGCGGCGCCTGTTGGCCTCGAGGTGCTCGGCGGCGACGGTGCGCGGGACCGGCCCGTGGTAGTCAGGGCCGTAGGCGCCCGGCGCGGGGCGGCGCTTCCTGACCGGGGCGAGCACGCCGGGGGCCATGCGCCGGCTCACGATGAGGAAGCCGGTGTGGGCGCTCGTGCCGTGGCCGGGCCGGATCGCCAGCCCCTCGGCGTGCCACTCGCGCACCGTGGTCTCGGTGATGGTCGGCTCGGTGAAGCCCCCGTGGTGACGCAGCTGGTCGGCGACGCAGCCCATCTGGGTGGTCGTCGTGACGTAGCAGCACAGCAGACCCCCGGGCACGAGGCGCTCGGCGACGGCGTCGATGCAGTCCCATGGCCTCAGCATGTCGAGGATCGCCCGGTCGACGGGCTCATCGGCGATCGTCTCCACGAGGCCGCCGACGGTGACCGTCCAGCCCGGGTGGGGCCCTCCGAGGAACTCCTCGACGTTGCCGAGCGCCACCTGGGCGAACTCGTCACGGCGCTCGTAGGAGTGCAGCGTGCCGGTCGGTCCGATGGCGCGCAGCAGGTACAGGCTCAGGGCCCCCGAACCGACCCCCGACTCCAGCACGCGGGCGCCGGGGAAGACATCGGCCCACAGCACGATCTGCGCCGCGTCCTTCGGGTAGATGACGGCGGCCTCGCGCGGCATCGACACGGTGTACTCGTGGAGCAACGGGCGGAAGACGGTGAACTCCAGGCCGCCGACCGTGCTCACGACGACGCCCTGCGGGCGTCCGATGATGTCGTCGTGGGCCAGGGCGCCCTTCGTGGTGTGGAAGATCCTGCCGGGCTCGAGCAGCAGCGTGTGGCGGTGCCCCCTCATGTCGGCCAGCGTCACCCGCTCGCCCGCATGGAGCGGCCCGCGCCGAACGCCGGACAGTTCTGCTGGATCGATGCTCATGGGCCCCTCCGTGGTTCACCGGTCCCCGCGAACGGGACCGGGTGCCAAGAGTAGTTGGCCTCCCCCGGTCGAGTGAGGGAGCTCCCGGCCCATCCCGCCCCCATCCCATCGTTCCCGGTTCCCACCTCATTCCCACCTCACCTGTGCGTTCCCACCTCGGACATGGCCCGGGTGGCAACACGAAAGTGGGGTGGGAACGGCAGAGGCGGTGGCGGTGCGGCTTCCCGGGAGGCCTCGGACGACATGATCCGCGGGTCGATGCGACCCCTGGTGAGGGCCACCGGGTGCGGTCCTCGGCGGGCTTCACCGGGCGCGGCCCGTGACGTCCACGGGGGCCGGCTCAGCGAGGTGCTCGTGGACGGCCCGCTCCAGCTCCTCGACGGTCAGGCCCTCCAGCGTGGTGCGGCGCAGCTGACCGGGGGCCGGCGGCAGCGGCACGACCGACGGCACGCCCACGACGAGCGCCCCGGCGCGCCGTCCCGATTCGCACCCGGTCGGCGAGTCCTCGATGACGACGCAGCGGTGCGGGCGGACGTCGAGCATGCGCGCGGCGAGGAGGTAGCCGTCCGGGTCCGGTTTCCCGTGGTCGATCATCGGCCCGGTGACGAGCGCGTCGAATGCGTCGGCGGCCCCGATCACCTCGAGTCCGGCCTCGACGAGGCGGGCCTGGCTGGCCGAGACGACGGCGTTCGGGACGCCGGCGGCGCGCACCCGCTCCAGCAGCTCCAGTACGCCGGGCATGGGCCCGCCGGATGCGCGCAGGCGGCGCACGACGATGCCGGTGACCTCATCGTAGACGCCCCAGGCGGTCAGCGACGGGTCGACGCCGTACTCGACGAGCCTGTCGCGCATCGCACCGCCCGAGGTCGTCCAGGCGGCCCCGGCGTAGCCGCGGGCCTCCTCGGGCGGCCATGGCGCGCCATGGCCGGTCACGTACTCGGTCTCGGCGTCGAACCACATCGGTTCGGTGTTGACCAGGGTGCCGTCGAAGTCCCACAGCACCGCCTCGAGGGCGCGCGGACGGTTCGCATCGGTCGTGTCGGCTGAGTGGGTCACGGAACGCCATTCTTCCAGCCCACGGAACGGCGCTCCTCCGGCCCATCGGCCCGGCCCGGGCGCTGGCCAGACCGCCATCGGTCCGGCTACCCTTCCCATACCCGTCCTGCAAGCGGTCATACGACAAATCGCCATGCCGATCCGGCCGCACCGAACCCGAAGGAGAAGCAGTGAGCGAATCAGACAGCACGCGTCCCGCGCCCGGCCCCGACCGGAGCTCCTCCCCGGACTCGGGCGACGTCTCGGCCCCGTCCGGGGCGGAGCTCGACGACCCGGCCCTCCTGCCGCCGCCCGCGGCCCCGCCGTCGTCCGAGCACCCGGCCCCGCCCGCCCCGTACGCGAAGGAGCCGAGGAGGTCCGGTTTCAAGAAGGGTTTCGGCGCCGGTCTGGGCGCGGCCCTCGGGGTCGGCGTCGTCCTGTGCGCGCTGAGCCTGCTGAGCGCTCTGTCGTTGGTGGTCATGCTCGTCATCATCCGGCCCGGTGAGGCCAACACGAGCGCGAGCACGACGGCGACGACGACCGTCTGGGGCGACGCGGGCGCCTCCCACACGCTGCGCGCCATCGAGGTGAGCGGTGCGATCGAGACGACCGGCGGATCCACGAGCTCGCTGTACACGAGCGCGACCTACGGCTACGACGTGGCCGACGTCATCGACGACCTCGAGGCCGACGACGCCGACGGGTTGCTCCTGCTCATGGACACCCCCGGCGGCACGATCCCCGGAGCCCGCGCCATCGCGCAGGCCGCCGAGCGCTACCGGGATCGCACCGGTCATCCCGTCATCGCCTACGTCACGGGCATGGCGGCCTCCGGAGGCATGTACGCGATGGCCGGGGCCGACCACATCTACGCCGACCAGGGCACGATGATTGGCTCGATCGGCGTCATCATGGGCCCGTTCGCCCACTACAGCGGGGTCACGCAGATCGACAACGGCATCCTCTCGGGCGGCGTGTCGGCCGACTCGATCGAGCAGTTCTACCTGACCCAGGGCACCGGGAAGGACTTCGGCAACGCCTTCCGCGAGATGACCGACGAGGAGCGGGCGGTCTACACGAGCGACATCGCCCGCGAGTACGACGTCTTCGTCCAGTGGGTCGCCGATGAGCGCGGCATCAGCACCGAGACGATCCGCAACGAGCTGGGCGCCTATCTGTACGACGCCCAGACCGCCGTCGACAAGAACCTGGCAGACGCGGTGATGGGGCGCGACGAGGCCTTCCGCCAGGCCGCCACGGATTCGGGCGTCGACCCCGGCGACACGCGGATCATCGCCGACACGACGCCCGGCGCCCTGTCGCGCCTGTTCGGTGCCGACTCCTCACGGATCTTCGGGCACGGCGCCCCGATGACGAACGGTACCGCCACGAGCGAGCTGTGCACCTCGGCGACGACGGTCTTCGCCTGGTCGGCGAACCCGGTGCAGGCGTGCGGCAGTTGAGCCGTACGCCTCCGTCCGGTTCAGTGTGCGTCCGCTGAGGGCGGGCGTCCGCCCTCAGCGGACGGTGAAGTAGTCGGCCTGCGGGTGCGTGAGGATGATCGCATCGGTCGACTGCTCGGGGTGCAGCTGGTTCTCGGCGCTCAGCTCGACACCGATGCGTCCGGGACGCAGCAGCTCGGCGATGACCCGGCGCTGGGCCAGGTCGGGGCAGGCGCCGTAGCCGAGGCTGTAGCGCTCGCCGCGGTAGTCCTGCGAGCGCAGCACGGCGGCGATGTCCTCGTCCTCGGCGGCGATGCCCAGCTCGAGGCGCACCCGGTGGTGCCACAGCTCGGCCAGGGCCTCCGCCAGCTGCACCGACAGGCCGTGCAGCTCCAGATAGTCTCGGTAGGAGTCCGATTCGAAGAGCTCCCGGGTCGCCAGCGACAGGCGCGAACCCATCGTCACGAGCTGCAGTCCCAGGGTGTCGGGGCCGTGTCGCTCGGCCTCGGCGCGGTCGCGCACGAAGTCCGCCAGGCACAGCCACGGCTCGCGGTTCTGGCGCGGGAATTCGAGGCCGGCGACGACGGCATCGGGCTCGTCGGGACGCTGCGGATCGACGATGTTGATCCGGCCGTCCGCGCTCCAGCAGGGGAAGTAGCCGTAGACGACGCCCGGCACCGCCCACTGCTCGGCTCTGATGCGGTCGAGCCAGGCGCGCAGGTGCGGCGTGCCGTCGCTGGCCACGACCTGCTCGTAGGAGCGGTCGTCGTCGGCGCGCAGGCCCCAGCGGCCTCGGAACAGGGCCCGCTCGTCGAGCCAGGCGGCGATCTCGTCCAGGCCGATGCCCTTGGCCACGCGGGTGCCCCAGAACGGCGGGGTCGGCGGTTCGACGCCGCCGGGCACCGGGCGGGTGACGGCCGAGCGCCGCGGGGCGGGTCCGGGGGCGTCGGCGCGGTCGGGCCGACAGACCGGCACCCGGCGCGCCCGCGGCTCGGGCAGGGCCGCGCCCGGCTCGCCGTTCTTGACGGCCATGACCTTCGCCATGAGCGACAGCCCCTCGAAGGCGTCCTTGGCGTAGCGCACCTGGCCGCTGTACTCGCCGGCCAAGTCGTGCTCGACGAAGCCGCGGGTGAGAGCGGCGCCGCCGAGCAGCACCGGGTACTTCCGGCCGAGGCCGCGCCGGTCGAGCTCGGCGAGGTTGTCGCGCATGACCATCGTCGACTTCACGAGCAGTCCGCTCATGCCGATGGCGTCCGCGCCGTTGGCCTCGGCCGCCTCGATGATCGCGTCGATGGACTGCTTGATGCCGAGGTTCACGACCCGGTACCCGTTGTTCGAGACGATGATGTCGACGAGGTTCTTGCCGATGTCGTGGACGTCGCCCCTGACCGTGGCGAGCACGAGGGTGCCCTTGTCGACGCCGCCGACGGCGTCCATGTGCGGCTCGAGGTGGGCGACAGCCCGCTTCATCGTCTGGGCCGAGGCGAGGACGAAGGGCAGCTGCATGCGGCCCGAGCCGAACAGCTCGCCGACCTCCCGCATGCCACCCAGCAGGTCGTTGTTGATGATGTCGAGCGGGTCGCGGGTCATGAGGGCCTCGTCGAGGTCGGCGTCCAGGCCGTCGGTCTCCCCGTCGACGATGCGCCGGTGCAGCCGCTGCGGTAGGGGCAGGGCGGCGAGTTCGGCCGCCCTGCCGGCCCGCACATCGGCCGCCGAGACGCCCTCGAAGAGCTCGAGCATCCGCGCCAGCGGATCGTAGCCGGGGTGTCTGCGATCGTGGACCAGGTCGAGCGCCACCCGGCGCTGCTCGTCGGGGATGCGGTCCATCGGCATGATCTTCGCGGCGTGGACGATGGCCGAGTCGAGTCCCGCCTCGACGGCCTCGTGGAGGAAGACGGAGTTGAGCACGACCCGGGCCGCCGGGTTGAGGCCGAAGGAGATGTTGGAGACGCCGAGCGTCGTGTGGACGCGCGGGTGGCGCCTCGTGAGCCCGGCGATGGCCTCGAGCGTCTCGATGCCGTCGCGGCGGGTCTCCTCCTGACCCGTGGCGATCGGGAAGGTGAGGCAGTCGACGAGGATGTCGGCCTCGTCCATGCCGTAGTCGCCGGTGAGCTTGGCGATGAGGCGCTCGGCGACCCGCAGCTTCCAGCGCGCGGTGCGGGCCTGGCCCTCCTCGTCGATCGTCAGGGCGACGACGGCGGCCCCGTGCTCGGCCACCAGGGGCATCACCTGGTTGATGCGGGAGTCGGGGCGGTCGCCGTCCTCGAAGTTGACCGAGTTGATGATGGAGCGCCCGGCCAGGTGCTCGAGGCCGGCCCGGACGACCGCCGGCTCGGTCGAGTCGATCATGACGGGCAGTGTCACGTCGGTGGTGAAGCGCGCGGCGAGCGCGGCCATGTCCTGCGCGCCGTCGCGTCCGACGTAGTCGACGCACAGGTCGAGCACGTGGGCGCCCTGGCTGGTCTGGGCACGGGCGATCTCGACGCAGCCGTCGAGGTCGCCGGCGAGCATCCTCTGCCGGAAAGCCTTCGAGCCGTTGGCGTTGGTGCGCTCCCCCACCGCGAGATAGCTGGTCTGCTGGGTCAGCTCGGTGGCCGAGTACAGGCTCGAGACGGCGTTGAGGGGCTCGGGGCTGCGTTCGGCGACGGGGCGGTCGGTGCCGATGGCGCGGCGCAGGGCGGCGATGTGCTCGGGGGTCGTGCCGCAGCAGCCGCCGACGAGGGACAGGCCGAAGTCCTCCGTGTACTCCAGCAGGCTGTCGGCGAGCTCGTCGGGCGTCAGCGGGTAACGGGCTCCGCTCAGCGTGATCTCGGGCATGCCGGCGTTGGGCATCGCCATGAGGGCGCACCGGGCGTGGGAGGCCAGGGCGCGCAGGTGCTCGCGCATCTCGGCGGGACCGGTGGCGCAGTTCATGCCGATCATGTCGATGCCCAGTGGCTCCAGGGCCACCAGGGCGGCGGTGATCTCGCTGCCGACGAGCATCGTGCCCGTGGTCTCGACGGTCACCGAGACGGTGATCGGCAGGTCGACGCCGGCCCGGGCGCAGGCGCGCCGCGCGGCGATGACGGCGGCCCTCGCCTGGAGCAGGTCCTGGCAGGTCTCGAGCCGGATGCCGTCGATGCCCTCGGCGATCATCGCGTCGAGCTGTGTCTCGTAGGCGTTCTCGAGGGTGGTGAAGTCGGTCTGGCCGAGGCTCGGCAGTTTGGTGCCCGGCCCGACCGATGCGCTGACCCAGCGCCGTCCAGGGGCCTCGTCCGCCGCCCGCCGGGCGATGCGCGCGCCCGCCGCGGCGAGTTCGCCGAGGCGTTCCTGGAGGCCGTACTCGGTCAGGTTCGCCCAGTTGCAGCCGAAGGTGTTCGTCGTGATGACGTCGGAGCCCGCGTTCAGGTAGCCGTCGTGGACGGCGCGCACGACGTCGGGGCGGGTGAGGTTGAGCATCTCGTTGCAGCCCTCGGCGCCGTCGAAGTCGGCGGCCGTCAGCTCCCGGCTCTGCAGCATCGTGCCCATACCGCCGTCCCCGACGAGGACTCTCTCGGCCAGGGCCTCTCGCAGGTTCAACGCATCCACTCGTCCAAGCGTAGGCGGGCGGGGCGGAACGCCCGGTGGGGCGCGCATCTGGTGGACGCGTTCCCGGCGTCGTGCGTCGGCGTCGGGGAATCACCGGCGGACTCTCGTGCCGCCGGCCCGGCCATTACGCTGGTGGCATGGCCGAGCCAGTTGTGTCGCGCAAGCCGCCCGTCGTGATCGCCGCCTTCGAGGGGTGGAACGACGCCGCCGACGCGGCCACCGGTGTCGTCAGGCATCTCGCCGACACCTACCCGACCGAGCCCCGGTACTGCCTCGACTCCGAGGACTACTACGACTTCCAGGCCACCCGACCGCGAGTCGAGCTCGCCGACGGCGAGCCGCGGATCAGCTGGCCGTCGACCGACATCTCGCTGTGTCATCTGCCGCACCGCGACGCGCTGCTCATCGCGGGCCCCGAGCCGAACCTGCGCTGGCGCGCCTACTGCTCGGCCCTCGTCCAGGCCATCCGCCGCGTCGAGCCGGAGCTGGTCGTCATCCTGGGCGCCATGCTCACCGACTCGCCCCACTCGCGCCCCCTGCCGGTCAACGCGTCGTCGAGCCATGAGCGTCTGACGAGCGAGCTGGGCATCGCCCCGAGCGACTACGAGGGCCCCACCGGCGTCGTCGGCGTGCTCGCCGAGGCCTGCGACCGGGGCGGCCTGACGTGCGTGACGCTGTGGGCCTCGGTGCCGCACTACGTCGCCACTCCCCCGAGTCCGAAGGCGACGCTGAGCCTGCTGAACCGGGTCGAGGACCTCATCGACGAGGCGCTCGACCCGGGCGAGATCCCCGAGCTGGCGAAGGCCTGGGAGCGCGGGGTCGACGAGCTGGCCAGCAGCGACCCCGATGTGGCCGAGTACATCAGCGATCTGGAGGAGCAGCAGGACGCCGAGGACCTGCCCGACACGACGGGCGACACCCTGGCCGCCGAGTTCCAGCGCTATCTGCGCCGACGCGGCCAGTAGCGGCGGTTCTGCGCAGGCAGTGGGGGTCCGCCTTCCAGACCCCCGCGCCGACGGTCGCGCGGGGGCCGGTCGGGCACGATGGTGCGGGCCGGTCCGTCCGCAGCGCCCGTGCGGTGGCCCAGTGGGTCAGGCCAGGGCGCCCATCGGGTCCCACAGCGGCAGCACGGCGGGCTCGGTGTCGAGGACGGCGGCGAGTTCGGCCGGCAGCAGTCGGCGCGGCACGGCGACCTCGTAGACGTACTCGGCGAACCAGGAGTCGTTCATCGTCCAGAAGCCCTTGTCGGCCTTCTCGTCGCCCCAGGAGTTCTCGACCCGCCAACGGCGCGGTGCGCCGTCGAGCAGGTCGACGCCGGTGAGCACCATGGCGTGCGTCATGGCGGACTGACCGCTGACCATGCGTTCGGCCTTCGTGGTGGACATGTCGATGCCGTAGACCCCCTCGTAGTCGTGCAGCCGGGCGTCCCAGATGCCCCGTTCCCGGTCGGACTGCGGGACCGTGTCGCAGCCGAACCAGACCGGCTGGCCGTCGCAGATGATCTGGGCGGCGAGCCGCTTGATGACGTCGATCGCGACGTTGAGGTAGCGCACCGGACGTCCGCCGACGACGTTGCCGAGGCGGTCGACGGTGAGCATGCGGTTGTAGCCGCTGCTCGGGCGCGGGTCGTTGACGAGGCAGACGTAGTCGTCGACGTCGACGGTGAGCACTTGGGCGGCGAACTGGGTCGGGGTGAGCTCGCCGCCGCGCACGAAGTTCCCGTCCTTGTCGCGGTACTGCCAGATGAAGCTGGTCGGCGGGGTGCCCAGGTGGATGGACAGGACGCGGTGCACCTGCTCGAGGATCTCTTGGCGGGCCCGCTCGCCGCGGCCCTGTGCGGCGGCCTCGCGGACGACGAGAGCGCCACGGCGCAGGATCTTCTCGAGCTGGGCGTTCATCGAATGGGTGTTCGAACTGGAGAAGGTCTCGGGCATCGCGTACTTGGGCGCGACGCCGTACTTGGTGACGAGGGCGACGAACATGTCCCACTGGCCGCCGTCGCCGATCGGGTCGGCGAGCATCTGGTGCACGGTGCGGTCGTCGAGCGCACGGTCGGCCAGCTCGATCATCGAGGTGAGGAACCAGTTGGCCTTCTCCAGCTTGTCCCAGAAGTGCAGATGGGCCTGGCTGAACTGGAAGTCCGGCTCGAGATCGAGCCGGTCGATGACGCCGCTGCGCAACAGGTTGAGACCGCTGAACAGCCAGCATCGGCCGGACTTCTTCTGGTTGGCTGCGTGCCAACTGTCCACCCGGTTCGAGACGGTGGGGTCGGTCGAGGCGACGACGGACCGGTCGAGACTGAGCGTGTCGACGTCGGTGGTGGCGACGGCGTTCTGGGCGACGCGGGCCGTCGGGTCGGCAGCGAAGCGCTCGGTCAGCGCCGTGATGGTGTCCTGGTCGATGGCTGGGTTCTGCGTGTTCACCGCACCAGGGTAACCACCGTCAGGTGAGAACGATTCGCAGCCCCAGTCGCTCGGTGCCGTGGCCGTGACCCGGGGGTCGTGGTTCAGTGGGAGCAGGCCGCGGTGGCCTGCTCGCGCAGCTGACGCACCATCGCGTCGGGGTCGTCGGCGCGGAAGACGGCGGTGCCCGCGACGAAGACGTCGGCGCCGGCCTCGGCGCAGCGACCGATCGTCTCGACGCCGACTCCCCCGTCCACCTGGATCCAGATGTCCTGGCCGGTGGCGGCGACGAGCCGACGGGCGCGCCTGATCTTGGGCAGCACGAGGTCGAGGAACTTCTGGCCTCCGAAGCCGGGTTCGACGGTCATGAGCAGCATTTGGTCGAGCTCGCCGAGCATGTCGGCGTAGGGCTCGATCGGGGTGGCCGGACGCAGGGCCATCGAGGCGCGGGCGCCGAGGCGGCGCAGTTCACGGGCCAGTCGGATCGGGGCGGCGGAGGCCTCGGCGTGGAAGGTGACGGACTCGCAGCCGAGCTCGGCGAATTGAGGCGCGTAGACGTCGGGATTGTCGACCATGAGGTGGATGTCCATCGGCAGCTCGGTGCGCCGACGCAGGGCCTCGACGACGGGCAGGCCGAAGGTCATGTTCGGCACGAAGTGGTTGTCCATGATGTCGACGTGCACGGCGTCGCTGCTGGGGATCCTCGCGAGGGTGCCTGCGAGGTCGGACAGATCGGCGTTGAGCACGCTGGGCGTGATGCGCATGGTCACGGGGCAAGTCTAGGGTCATGGCCGGGAGGCGGACCAGCCGGATCACGTGCCTCGAGTGGCAGGACGGTGGTGTCCGCGGAACACCGCCGACGTCCCAGAACTCGGCATCAATCCCGGACTGTGAGGGCGGCTGGGCCAAGACGGCCTTGAGTTCTTCCTTCTGGGCACGGGTGAGTTTCGCCGCGTTCTGGTTCCCCGCATGCCCGGTCAGCACCGAGCACATCCTGCTGTCCCGCCAACCGGCCAGCCACTCCCGGATGGTTTTCACGCTGCGCTCAACCATTTCAGCGATGATGCTCACATCAACGCCTCGAGAAGCGTACAGGATCGCTTCTGCTTTCATCCGCACCAACACATAATTGTCCGCGCGCTTCTTCCACCTGATCAGGACGGCAGTTTCTTCCCCGGTGACCTCAACCTGCATGTCCCAATCATATCCGAAACAGCACAGGAAATCCACGAAAAATACGGTTTCGTTTCATGACGGCCATACCAACTCCGCAAGGTCTCCAAGAACCGGGGACACTTCCCCAACGACACCGCCGCCGTGAAACTACTGTGGCTGGCGATCTGCAACATCGAGGACAAACGCGCTCTCGAACGCGAACGAGACCGAGGCAAACCCGCCGGCAAGCGCAGGGCCAAGCCCCGCCTCGTCGAGGGCCAGACCACCACCAACTGGAAACAAGCCCTCGCCCAGCTGACCACCGCCTACCCAGACCGCATCAACCCCTACCTCTAACCAACCCCGCTTACACAAAAACATTGACAGGCTCCGGTGGTGTCCGCGGAACACCGCCGCGCACCGGGCCACCCACTCTTCCGCGGGCCCCGGCCGATCTCCCTCGCCGAAGCTCACTGTCATCAGCCTCCCACGCCCTCAGGACCCGCTGCAGACGCCCCGCCCCACCAGTGCGCCCCCAGACGCCCCCACAGCAGCACTCGAACCACGACTCGGTCGACCCCCCACGAGCAAACCGCACGGGGCCAGGCCCCAGAAACCGCACCCTCGGAGAGGGATCGAAGAGTCATCGACCTCGATTGCGTCTCGCACCGCATCGACATTGAGGCGTATTTCATAGGGTTGATCTGAGCTGTTGTCGGTGACTTCGCTGAGGCGTGTCGCAGAAGACGAAGGGCGGCCTGTCCCGAGATGATTAATGCGTGACCAAAAACAATCAAGGAGCAGACCGCGAACCGCATGCCATCACACGACTGACTCACGCCCGGATACAAGACCTGTGCCAGAAGATCCACGCGGCAACCGGCGGTGACCCGCCGGCGGCCGGATCACGCAGGCTCGGCCCCCACCGGAGCATCCGACTCGTTCTGGCCAGCCTGCGCCACAACCTCGGACAGGAGTCCCTCGCCGAACCGTTCGCAATCTCCCAACCCACCGTCTCCGGAGTCCTGTTCGCCCAGACGCCCCCGATCGCCGCTGCCCCGGCCGAGAACGCCTCCACCGCAGACGACCTCGAGCCGGGCACCCGGTTGATCATCGACGGCACCCCCATACCTTGCTGGGCCTGGCATGACAAGCCCGAACTCCACTCCGGCGAACACCACACCACCGGAGTCAACCTCCAGGTGGCCTGCTCCCCGACCGGACACCCCGCCTGGCCCCCGACCCGGTGCCCGGCCGCACCCACGACGCGCGGGCCCTCACCGAATCCGGCCTCCTCGACAGCAGCGATGACCCTCAGAGCAATGATCCGACCAGATGTCCTCTCACACCCGGCACACCGCAGACAAGGGATACGTCGGACTGGGACATGACCACCCCCCCCCGTCAAGAAACCAGCCGGACCACCCCAACCAGAAACCGACAAGAACTACAACCGGGCCATCAACAAGATCAGATGGCAGATCGAACAGGTCATCGCCCACCTCAAAACCTGGCACAGCCTCAAACCCCGTTGCAGACGCCCCACCGACACCATCACAGCAATACTCGGGATCATATTCACCTACACCCCATGAATAAACCTCATTGCTTCGTATGGCTGACATGAAACGAAACCGTATTTTTCGTGGATTTCCTGTGCTGTTCCGGATATGATCGGGACATGCAGGTCGGGGTCACCCCGGAAGAAACAGCCGTCCTGATCAGGTGGAAGAAGCGTTCCGACAATCGTGTGCTGGTTCGGATGAAAGCAGAAGCGATTCTGTACGCCTCCCGTGGCGTTGATGTGGATATCATCGCTGAAATGGTTGAGCGCACGGAGCGGACCGTGCAGGAATGGCTGGCCGAGTGGCAGGCCACCAGGATGTGCTCGGTGCTGACCGGCCATGCCGGGAACCAGAACGCGGCGAAACTCACTCGCACCCGGAAGGAAGAACTCAAGGCCATCTTGGCCCAGCCGCCCTCCCGGACGGGCGTCCGCGCCGAGTTCTGGGACGTCCCGGCGATACGTGACGCCGTGAAGACCCTGTTCGACGTGGAACACCAGTCGGACTTCTCGTACCAGCTGCTCCTGCGGTTCTGCGGGCCGAGCCCCGAACCGCCCGGACCCGTTCGGCGAGCACCGCAACGAGAAAGCCACCACCCGACGCATGACCGAGGTGAAGACCCAAGTCAAAAGCTTGTTGGACCAAGGCTGGGAGGTCTGCACGGCAGACGAGGTCCGCTTGGAGCACGAGGCCGAGACCCGCCGCATGCAGCCCCCGAAAGGACAACGCACCAAACTGTCCGTGGACCGGCAGAAGACGTCCCAGTCCTTCTCCGACGCCCTCCCCCCGACCAGCAGAACAGTCACGCCGTACCCGACCGAGCAGAACCAGAACACCGAGCAGACGATCCTCGCGCTGGAACGACTCCAACGCGAAACCGAGGCAGAGAAGATCGCGGTCGTCCTGGACAACGCCCGATTCCACCACGCGAAAGCGTTGACCGGCCTCCACGAGCCCGGCCGGCTGCTGGAGCGCATCACACCGACCCATCCGCCGCCGTACGCGCCCGACCACAACCCGGCCGAGCACGTCCGGAACGCGGCCAAGAACAACATCGCGACCATCCAGCACGAGACCCCCGAAGAAACCTTCGGCGCGTTCGCCTCATACATCGCCGGCCGAACATTCGACTACGACTTCGAGCACCTCCCACTCCGCGAAACCAGAAACGATCCTGTTCCATGACGGCCATTGATGCATCCATGGAATCCCCCTGATTTTTCAATGGAGTGGCGGGTTCGTCCCCTGCTTCTGCTTCTTCGATCGCTTCGGCACATGGATTGCACAGAGATCCGTCCGCATATCCGCATCAGTTGTCACGGCCCTGCGAACCTGTTCATCACTCCGATCAGCAGTTGGCGTCCCGACATGATCTCCCCCGGCTGCGACGATACCGTTCACACGGTTGGGCCATCCGGGCCCTGACATCGCTCATCGCTTGCGCATGAGCGCCAGGAACATGGCATCGGTGCCGTGCCTGTGGGGCCACAGCTGGACGAAGCGGGGATCGGTGGCCGCGGCAGCCCCGGGTATTTCTGGGATGAGGGCCGGGGCATCGAGCAGCTCGACCCGGTCACGCACGCCGGCCACGACGTCGGCGGTCTCGGCACGATGCGGCGAGCAGGTGGCGTAGGCCACCAGCCCGCCGGAGGGCACTGAGCCGAGGGCGACGTCGAGCAGGTCCTTCTGCAGCGGAACGAGCTCGTCGAGGTCGGCCGGGTCGCGGCGCCACCGCGACTCCGGGCGTCGCCGAAGGGCGCCCAGGCCCGAGCACGGCACGTCGGCGAGCACGGTCTGGAAGGCGGCCTCGTCCCAGGCCGGTTCGCCGCCGTCGGCGACGATCACTTGGTGACCGCGCCGATCGTAGCGGCGCAGGGCGAGCCTCACGAGGCGGGCCCGGTGCGGCTGGGCCTCGTTCGCGACGAGGAAGGCGCCGTGGCGGTCGGCGAGACCACGCAGGAGGGCGCTCTTGCCGCCGGGGCCGGCGCACAGGTCGAGCCAGCGCGGTCCGCGCAGGCCCGGGGCGCGGCTCAGTGCCAGGCAGACGAGCTGGCTTCCCTCGTCCTGCACGCCGGCGCGGCCGGTGCGCACCGCCTCGACCTCGGACGGATCGCCGGCGCGCCGGGCGCCCCACGGCGACCAGCGGGTGGGAACGGCTCCGGCCTCGGCGAGCTCGTCGCGCTCGCACAGGCCGGGGCGTACGACGAGCGTGGGCTCGGCGGCCGCGTTGTCGGCCGCCAGGGCCGGCTCGAGTTCGTCTGGGTCGAGCAGTTCGGCGTAGGCGTCGATGATCCACCGCGGGTGGCCGGTGCGCAGTTCGCGCTCGCGGGCCGGATCGGCGCCGGCGATGAGCGCACACCACTGCTCGAACGGACGAGCGACGATCCGGCGCATGACGGCGTTGGTGATGCCGCAGGCGCGCTCCCCCACGACGTGGGCGGCGAGGTCGACGCTCGTGTCGACGGCCGCACGGTCGGGCACGCGCATGGTCAGGCCCTGGTGGGCGCCGAGCCTCAGCACGTCGACGAGATCGGGCTCGAGCTCGTCGAGGTCGCGTCCGGAGGCCTTCTCGATGATGGCGTCGTAGCTGCCGGCCATGCGGCAGGTGCCGAAGACGAGTTCGGTGACGAAGGCCGCGTCGCGGCCGGTGATCCGCTGCTCGTCCAGGACGCGGCTGCAGGCGAGGTTGGCGTAGGCGTCGCCGCGGTCGATGTCGCGCAGTGCCTCGAGCGCGGTGCGCCTGGGCCGGTCGAGGGGACGGCGGGCCCGCGCGCGTCCGGCTTCGTGCCGGGACGGGTTGTGCGGGAACCGCCCGCGTCCGCTGCGGGGGCGGCCGTGGTCGTTCATGCCGGTTCCCGCCCGCCGTCGTCGAAGCGGGCGCCGAGGGCTGGTCTGGCGCCACGCGCCCAGTCGGCCCCGCTCATGGCCCTCCTGCCGAAGTCCTGGACGCGGACGAGCTCGAGCGCCCCGTCTCCGGTGCCGGCCCACAGGTGCCTGGCGTCGGCCTCGATGCATCCGGGGGCGAGCGCGCCGGGGTGGGGGCCCGCTGAGGCCGGGTCGTCGACGCGGGCGGCCAGCACCTTGAAGCGCCGTCCCTCGAGCAGCGTCCAAGCGCCGGGATGGGGACTGGTGCCGCGGACGGTGCGCGCGAGCCGGGCGGCGGGCACGGTCCAGTCGAGCCGGGCCTCGGCGACCTCGATCCGCGGGGCCGTCGTAGCGGCCTCGTCGTCCTGCTCGACGGGGGCGAGTCCGGCCTCGATGTCGGCCATGGTGCCGACGAGCACGTCCGCGCCGAGGACGGCCAGTCGGTCGAGCAGCTCGCCGGCCGTCTCGTCGGTGCCGACGGGCACGCGCAGCCGGCGGTGGATGGGGCCTGCGTCGAGGGCCGGGACGAGTCTGAAGGTGGTGACGCCGGTGACGGTGTCGCCGTTCATGAGTGCCCGCTGCACGGGGGCGGCGCCTCGCCAAGCGGGAAGGAGGGAGAAGTGCAGGTTCACCCAGCCGTGGGCCGGGACGGCCAGGACGTGCTCGGGGATGAGGGCGCCGTAGGCGACGACGGCGCAGACATCGGGGGCGAGCGCCGTGAGGCGCGCGACGAAGTCCTCGTCGCGCGGGCGCGACGGCTTGAGCACCTCGATGCCCAGCTCCTGCGCGGCATCGGCGACGGGCGAGGCCCTGAGTCGCCTCCCCCGCCCGCTCGGCGCGTCGGGCCTGGTGACGACGGCCACGACGTCGTACCCGGCCCCTGTCAGTGCCCGCAGACCGGGGACCGCCGTCCCAGGCGTGCCGGCGAAGACGATGCGCATGGGCCCCTCCTTCTCGCTCCCCCGCTCGGTGCCACAGCCTACCCAGGCTCCGCTCCGGGCGGGCGGTCCGACCGCCGCTCCGGGCGGACCCGCCGTCAGGACAGGTCGACCGGGTCGATGCGCACCCTTACGGCCCCCGGCTCCTTGTGCGCGCTGCGCACCGCGAGGGCCTTCTTGGCGGCGGCCGCCAGCTCGCCCCCGGCCCGCCGCGGCGCCCGGACGAGCAACCGCCACAGTGGCTCGGCCCCCGGCTCGGACGGCGGGAGCTCGACCCGGCCGAGCACCTCGGCGCACTCGGGCCAGGCGGCGAGCCGGGCGAAGTCGGTGATGACGCGCTCGGGCCCCTCGACGGCGCACATGGCCGTGGCCGGCGGGAGGCCCGCCTCGGCGCGCTGGGCCAGCTCGCGGGCGGCGAAACCCGCCGGGTCGAGCCGGACGAGGGCCTGCACCGGAGCGTCCTGCGGGGGGCCGACGAGGCAGACGGAGCCGCCCTCTGCCGCGGGGCGGACGAGCGCGACGGCGGAGAGCCAGCGCCGCAGCGCCTCCTCGGCTGCGCGCAGGTCGGCCCTGCCGAGCATGAGGGAGCCGTCCAGCAGGACGGCGGCCGCGTAGCCGGCCCGTGCGACCGGCTCGGCGCCCGGGGTCGCCACGACGAGCGCCGGCGTCTCGCCGACGCTCTCGCGCACGGTCTGACCGGAGCTGTCGACGAGGACGACCCCGGGGAAGGCCCTGCCGAGTTCCTCGGCCGTGCGCCGCGAGCCCACGAGCGGGGCCCGCAGCCGGGCGGATCCGCACCGCGGGCACTGCCAAGAGGTCATCGTGCGTCCGCACCACCGGCACGAGAGCCTGCGGCCGCCATCGGGCAGACGGTCGGCCCGAACCGGCCCGTTGCAGCCGCGGCACCGGACGGGAGCGCGGCAGTCAGCGCAGGCGAGGGCCGCGAGGTAGCCGGAGCGGGGCACCTGGACGAGCACCGGGCCCGAGGCAAGACCGGCGCGGATCGTCTCGAAGGCGCGCCGCGGGATCCGCACGGCGGAGGCCATCGGGTCGCGGCGCAGCTCCTCGTCCGAGTCCGCCGCCACGCGCACCACGGCGCAGACGCGGCGCGTCGTCGCGGCGGGCGAGGCCAGAGGGACCAGCCAGCCGGACTCGACCCAGCGCTCGATCTCGCAGGAGCGCGCGTAGGACGCGTAGAGCAGGGCGCACGGCTCGGCCGCGGCGCGCAGGGCGGCGACGTCGCGGGCGTGCGGGTAGGGGGCCCGGGGCTCGGCGAACAGGTCGTCCCCGTCGTCCCACAGGCAGATGAGCCCGAGGTCGTGCAGGGGCGCGTAGCAGGCCCCCCGGGTGCCCACCATGACGCGTGCCCGCCCCCTGCTTGCTGCCAAGTAGGTGCGGTAGCGGGCGGCCGGCCCCGACTCGGAGTGGAGCTCGGCGACGCAGCCGTCGCCGAGGCAGGCGGTGAGGGCGTCGCGCATGCGTCGCACGTCGTGCACGTCGGGCACGAGGACGAGGACGCCGCGGTGGGCGTCGAGGGCCGCCACGCAGGCCTGGACGAAGCCGCGGCGCCAGTCGTCGGCCCCGTCCCGGTCGGTGAAGAAGCGCGGTGGCACCTGCCAGTGCGCCCGCAACCGACCGCCCCGGCGCAGCGCCTCGAGGAAGCGGGGCCCTCCGGGCGCGTCCTCGAGGGCCCCGGAGGGCACGTACGATGGTTCCGGCGCGGGCCACGGGTGTTGCTCGGCGGCCTCGGTGGCGGCGTGCCGTGGCGGCACGGCGAGCCGCATGACGTCGGCGAAGGCGCCGGCGCAGTGATCGGCGACCGCCCTGATGAGCGCGATCTGGTGGGCGTCGAGCACCGGCTCGGACGAGACCACCCGCGACAGCGGCGACAGCCGCTCGACCGCGGAGTCGTCGGGCAGCTCGACGATGAAGCCGTCGACCGTGCGTCCTGCGAAGCGTGCCCGGACGCGGGCCCCGACGACGGCCGCGTCGGCCATCGCCTCGGGCACCGCGTAGTCGAAGAAGCGGTCGAGGTGGGGCAGGTGGACGTCGAGAGCGACGCGTGCGATGCGCCGTGTCGGGGCCGGCGCGTCGGTGGTCGTCATGGTGACGATCCTAGGCGGGGGCGCCGACACGGACGCCGCCGGCCGGTGAGCCCCGCGCGAAGCGCGGCCCGGTCAGCCCCGGACGGCGGCGGTGAGGGCGTCGGCGCGGTCGGTGCGCTCCCACGTGGCCTCGGGCAGCTCACGGCCGAAGTGGCCGTTGTTGGTGAACAGCGAGTAGACCGGGCGCAGGAGGTCGAGGGCGGCGATGATCGAGCGCGGACGCAGGTCGAAGACCCGCCGCACCGCCGCGACGAGCTGCTCGTCCGGGACGGCGCCGGTGCCGAAGGTGGCGACGTGCAGGCTCGTCGGATGGGCGCGGCCTATGGCGTAGCTCACCTGCACCTCGCAGCGTTCGGCGAGGCCGGCCGCGACGACGTTCTTGGCGACCCAGCGCGCGGCGTAGGAGGCGGAGCGGTCGACCTTGGAGGGATCCTTGCCGCTGAAGGCGCCGCCGCCGTGGCGGGCCATGCCGCCGTAGGTGTCGACGATGATCTTGCGGCCGGTGACACCGGCATCGCCCTGGGGGCCTCCGATGACGAAGCGTCCGGACGGGTTGACGAGGACCTGCACGTCGTCCGAGGCGACCGCATAGCCGGCGAGCACCGGGTCGATGACCTCGCGGCGGATCGCCGGTGCGAGCACGGAGTCGAGGTCGACGCCCTCGGCGTGCTGGGTGGAGACGACGACGTTCGTCACGGCGATCGGGACGATCCCGTCGTAGTCGATGGTGACCTGGGTCTTGCCGTCGGGGCCGAGGAAGTCCAGGACGCCGTCGCGGCGGACCGTCGACAGGCGCTCGGACAGGCGGTGGGCCAAGTGGATCGGCAGCGGCATGAGCTCGGGGGTCTCGGTGCAGGCGTAGCCGAACATGAGGCCTTGGTCGCCGGCGCCCTGCCGGTCGGCCTCGTCGACGGCCGAGCCGGAGCGCACTTCCCAGGAGCTCACCACACCGCCGGCGATGTCGGGCGACTGGCTGTTGAGGGACACCATGACGCCGCACGTGGCGCCGTCCAGACCCTTGTCGAACGAGTCGTAGCCGATCTCGAGCATGCGGGCGCGGGCGATGTCGGCGATGTCGACGTAGGACTCGGTGGTGGCCTCCCCCGCGACGACGGCGACGCCGTTGCTCACGAGGACCTCGATCGCGGTGTGCGAGGCGGGGTCCTGGGCGAGCATGCCGTCGACGACGGCGTCGGCGACGGCATCGGCCACCTTGTCGGGGTGGCCCTCGGTGACCGACTCGGAGGTGAACGACCTGCTCATTGGCTGCTGCCTGCTTTCCGCCCGGCGAAGAGCCGGGCATGACGCCCCGTCGACGGCCCGGGGACACTGGTGGTGCTCCGCGTCGTGCGCGCCGCGGCGGGCACGATCGACGGGCCGGTTCAGGCCGGGTCCGTGCCCGGCTCGGTCGGGGCGGGGACGGGGTCGGCCAAGGCATCGAGGTCGGCCAGCGGGTCCCCGAAGTCGAAGTCGGGGTCCTTGGCCGCCTCGGCCCGGGCGACCGCCTCGGCAGCGGGGTCGATCTGCTTGTACTCCAGGACGCCCGCGTTGATCTCCCGCATGGCGATGGACAGCGGCTTCTCCTGCGGCGCGGTGTCGACGAGCGGACCGACGTTCTCGAGCAGGCCCTCGCCGAGCTGGGAGTAGTAGGCATTGATCTGACGTGCGCGCTTGGCGGCGACGAGCACAAGACGGTACTTCGAGTCGACGTGCTCGAGCAACTCGTCGACGGACGGCGTGGTCGAGCCCTCAGGAGTCATGCTGGTCAAGATTGCAACCCTCGTCTGAATCCCCGTGGGGAATCGTTGTCGCGACGGGCGCGCCGGCGCCCGTCTGGTGTGACGGCCCGACACCGGGTGCGAGCCGCGGGAACAACTGCGTCGTGAGCGCGGGGCTCACAATCGCATCAACTGTACCAGCCTGTCGACGGTCTCATCGAGCTCGCCGTTGACGACGACCTCGTCGAACTCGGACCGGGCCTCGAGCTCGCGGGCGGCGGTGCGAAGTCGACGCTGCTGCTGCTCGGGCGTCTCGGTGCCGCGGTCCTCGAGGCGGTGCACCAGCTCGTCCCAGCTCGGGGGGGCGAGGAAGATGTGGGTGGCCATCGGGTAGGAGCCGCGCACCTGGCGGGCCCCCTGGAGGTCGATCTCGAGGATGACGGTGCGGCCGGCGGCGACGGCCTCCTCGACGGGGCGGCGCGGCGTGCCGTACCGGTGGGTGCCGTGCACGACGGCCCACTCGAGGAGCCCGTCCTCGGCGATCAGCCGGTCGAACTCCTCATCGGTGACGAACCAGTAGGCGGAGCCGTCGGTCTCGCCGGGACGGGGGTTCCTCGTCGTCGCCGAGACGGACACGAAGATCTCCGGGTGGAGCGCCTTCAGCCTGCCGCAGACCGTGCCCTTGCCCACGGCCGTGGGTCCCGAGATGACGTAGACCCCCGGTCGTGCGGCACCGATGCGGCCGCCGGGCTCGTGAGGGGTGGCACCGGCAACCGATCGCTGCTCGCCCATGGGTCAGTGGAACTCCTTCTTGAGCCCTGCGATCTGGTGGTGGCCGAGACCGCGCACGCGACGGTTGGGGGCGATGTCGAGCCGCTCCATGATGGCGGCGGCGCGCTTCTCGCCGACGCGCGGGAGGGCCTTGAGGAGGTCGACGACCTTGATGTGGGCCAGCACGTCGTCCCCCGCCGCCTGGTCGAGTGCCTGACCCAGCGTGAGCTCGCCCCTGCGCAGTCTGTTCTTGAAGTCCGCGCGAGCGCGACGGGCCTGCGTGGCGGCCGAACGAGCTGACTGGAGCTGTTCGGGCGAAAGAGTCGGAATGGCCATGGATCCTCTCCATTCGAACGTGCCGGGGACTCCTTGGACCCGGCTTTGGGAACAAGGTACCCCCTGAGTGGCGGTTTTTCTTCCTCCGTGCCTTGTTAGTGGCCAATTTCTGGGCAAATCCTCACGAAATGGACCCCTTCGACCCCTGAGACAGCCTCAGGGGGGTTCCCCAGGGGACCCTGACGGGTCGACTCAGGACGTCTCGCGGGGTGCCCTGAGGCCCGATTTGATCCTGAGGGGCTTACCATAAATGATGGTTTCATCAGTTCCGATGGTTCCGTCCCCGCCCTGAAGGTCCGCATCCCATGTCCTCCCACCTGTACCGCCTCGGCCGCGCGGCCTACCGCCGACGCGTTCTCGTCGTCCTGGCCTGGCTGCTCGTCCTCGTCACCGGCATCGTCCTCATGAACACGCTGTCGAAGGGCACGAACGACACGGTGCGCATCCCCGGCTCGTCCTCGCAGAACGCCCTCGACACGCTGAACCACGTCTTCCCGCAGGTCTCCGGCACCTCGGCGAAGATCGTCGTCGCCATGCCCGAGGGCTCCTCGGTGAGCGCCCAGCCGGTGAAGGACGCGGTGGGCGCCGCCGTGGACGAGATCGACGCGCTCGACCAGGTCTCGACGGTCGCCTCCCCGTTCTCGTCACTGGTCGACGGCGCCGTCTCCGACGACGACACGACGGCGATCATCACCGTGCAGTTCGACGGGCAGAAGAACGACCTGACCGGGGCGACGCTCGACGCCGTGCGGGGCTCGGCGGCCCAGCTCCAGTCGAGAATCGGCGACGGCGCCCGGGTCGAGGTCGGCGGCTCGGCCTTCGACAACGTCATCCCGACGATCTCCGTCACCGAGGCGATCGGCGTCGTGCTCGCGCTGATCTTCCTCATCATCTTCCTGCACAACGTCCTGGCCGCCTTCGTCCCGATCGTCATGGCGCTCGTGGGCGTGGGGGTCACCGAGTCGCTCGTCTACGCGGCCACCGGCGTCATGACCATCATGAGCACGACGGTGCTGCTGTCGGTGATGATCGGCCTGGCCGTCGGCATCGACTACTCGCTGTTCATCATCTCCCGCTACCGGGACAACCTCGCGCAGGGTCTCGACCCGGAGGAGTCCGTCGCCCGGTCCATCGCGACGGCCGGCACCGCCGTGCTCTTCGCCGGCATGACGGTCGTCATCGCCCTCGTGGGCCTGTTCGTGGCGCGCATCCCTTTCCTCACGATCATGGGCGTCGCCTCGGCGTTCGGCGTCGCGACGGCGGTGTGCGTGGCCCTCACGCTGCTGCCCGCCACGCTCGGCTTCTTCGGCACCCGCATCACCCCGCGGGCGCGCCGCAGCCGCTCCGGCCGGGACGGCTTCTTCGGCCACTGGGTGCGCCTCGTCACCGCGCGCCCGCTCGTCACCATCGTCCTCGTCGTCGCGGCCGTCGCCGCCCTCGCCGTGCCGGCCACCGGTCTGAGGCTGTCGTTGCCCATGGAGAGCGCCGCCGAGGCCGGCACCGACGTGCGCACCACCTACGACACGATCAGCGACGAGTTCGGCCCCGGCTACAACGGCCCGCTCATCGTCGTGGTGAACGTGCTCGACAGCACCGACCCGATCGACGGCATGAACAGGCTCGGCGACGACCTGGCGACGATCGACGGGGTCGCGCACATCGCCATGTCCACCCCCAACGAGTCGGGCACCTACGGCATCGTCCAGGTCATCCCGTCCGGCTCCCCCGACTCGGCCGCCACCGCCGACCTCGTGCAGGCGCTGCGCGACCGGGGCCCGGCCATGGCCGACCGGTACGGCTTCCGCGACTTCGCGGTGACCGGCATCACGGCCGTCGCGGTCGACGTCTCGGCGAAGCTCACGAGCGCCCTGCTGCCCTACGGCGTCTTCGTCGTCGGCCTCTCGCTCGTCCTGCTCGTCATGGTCTTCGGCTCGATCGCCGTGCCGATCAAGGCGACCATCGGCTACCTGCTGTCGATCCTCGCCTCCTTCGGCGTGACGACGAGCATCTTCGTCGACGGTCACCTGGCGTCGCGGCTCGGCGCCGACTTCACCGGCTCGTTGATCTGCTTCCTGCCGATCATCGTCATGGGTGTCCTGTTCGGGCTGGCCATGGACTACGAGGTCTTCCTCGTCTCGCGCACCGCCGAGGAGTACGTCCACAGCGGCGACCCGGTGCAGGCCATCCACAACGGCTTCCGCAAGGCGGCCCCGGTGGTCAGCACGGCCGCGCTCATCATGCTGAGCGTCTTCGCGATGTTCATCCCCGAGGGCAGCTCCGGCATCATCAAGCCGATCGCCACGGCCCTGACGGTCGGCGTCTTCGTCGACGCCTTCATCGTGCGCATGACCTTCGTCCCGGCGGTCCTCACACTGCTGGGACACCGGGCCTGGTCGATGCCCGAGCGGCTGGCCAGGGCGCTGCCCCGCTTCGACGTCGAGGGCGCGGGCCTGGCCCGTCAGCTCTCGCTCGAGGGCTGGCCCGCCGATCCCCGCGAGGCCGTCGCCACGCGCGCCATGGTCGTGCGAGACCGCAACGGCGCGGCGCTCAACCGTCCGATCGACCTCGACCTGCACCCCGGCCGGATCGCCGTCCTCACCGGGCCGGAGGGCTCGGGCAAGTCCGAGCTGATGCTCGGCCTCACCGGCCGACTCGCCGGCTTCGACGGCGACGCGCGGGTGGCCGGGCTCCTGCTGCCCGAGCGCAACGCCGCGGTCCGGTCCCGCAGCGTGCTGGCCTCCGGCGGCAAGGACGTCAACGGCGTCCTCGCCGAGGGGCTGCACCGCGGGGTCGCGCTGGCGGCCGTCGACGACGCGGACGCCGTCATCGGCGCGAACCGCACGGCCCGGGCCCGCGAGCTCATCGGCCGGCTCGTCGCGGACGGAGCCTGCGTCCTGCTCACCGGCGCGAACCCCGGTTCGGTCGCTCACGTGCTGCCCGCCGGCGCGGTCCCGGTCGAGATCCCGATGGAGCCGCCGCCGCAGCACGCCCGCCCGGCGCCGCAGCGCACCGGTGACACCGCCGGCGCGGACGAGCGGTCCGCCCGATCCACCATCCTTCTCGAGGAGGCCTCACGATGAGAGCACGAACGATCGGCAATCTGCGGGGACGCGCCTCCTGGCGCACCTGGGTGGCGCTGCTGTGCGTGCCCGCCCTCCTCATGGGCGTCCTCGTGCTCGCCTTCCACGACCCCGGATCCCAACTGGACAAGGTGAACGCCGCCGTCGTGAACGACGACACCCCGGTCACCGTCGACGGCCAGGTGCGCCCGATGGGCCGCCAGCTCGCCAAGGAGCTCGTCAACGCGAGCGGCGACGACTACAACTGGGTGCTCACCACCGCAGACGACGCCTCCCAGGGCCTTGCCGACGGCGACTACTCGGTCGCCGTCGAGATCCCCTCGGACTTCTCGGCGAAGGCCACCTCGGTGGCCGGGAACGACGCGGGCGCCGTCACCCAGGCCTCCGTGACGATCACCACGGCGGCCGACTCCCCGCTGCTCGACGCCCAGGTCGGCACGACACTGGCCGACGCCGCCGAGCGCTCGCTCGGCCAGCAGATCACCCAGACCTACGTCGACACGGTCCTCACGAGCATGGGGACTCTGCATGACGGGCTGTCGACAGCGGCGGACGGGGCCGACGAACTGTCCGCCGGCACGACGAGCGCCGATGACGGCGCCTCCCGACTCGCCGACGGCGCCGGCACGCTGGCGGACGGCATGGACACCCTGGCGACCGGCCAGCAGGGCCTCGCCGACGGCCTCGGCCAGCTGCAGACCCGGACCGCCGACCTGCCGAACCAGACCCAGCAGCTCGCCGACGGCGCCTCCCGGCTGGCCACCGGCGCCCACCAGGTGTCCGACGGCACGACGGACGTCGTGAACGGGGCGAACCGGCTCGCCGGCGCGAACCAGACCCTCAGCTCCGGGGCGAGCACCCTGTCGGGCGGCGCCTCCCAGCTGGCCGGCGCCCTGTCGGGCGCCCAGCAGCAGCTCACCGGTCTGCCCGACCAGACCCAGCAGCTCGCCGACGGCGCCGCCGGAGTGAGCACCGGGGTCGACACCGTCGCCACCTCCGTGACCCAGCTCCAGCAGGCCGCGAACGCCTGCGCCCAGGGCGTCACGGCGTACTGCCAGGGCGTCGCCGACGGGCTGGACCAGCTGGGCGGGCAGATGGGCGCCCTGCAGTCCGGGGCCTCCCAGGTCGCCACCGGCACCTCGGCCCTCAACACGAGCGCCGCCGGGCTGTCCGGCGGCATCGGCGAGGCGGCCGACAGCGCCGGCCGGCTCGCGGACGGGGCGGGCTCGCTCGCCGACGGCGCCTCCCAGGCCGCCGCCGGCGCGAACGACCTCGCCTCCGGCGCGACGAACCTCCAGTCCGGCGCCCAGCAGGTCGCCACCGGCGCGGACGGCCTCTCCGGCGCCACGAGCACCCTGGCCTCATCCTCGCAGTCCCTCGTCGACGCCATCTCCTCGGCCAAGAGCGGGGCCGACCAGCTCGTCACCGGCATGAACACGGCCCGGGACGGCTCGCACTCTCTCGCCGACGGCGCCCGGAGCCTCCACGACGGCACCACCGGGCTCAAGGACGGCGCCGGCACGCTCGCGAGCAGCCTGCGCGACGCCTCGAACCAGGTGCCCAGCTACACCTCCGACCAGCGCGACCAGATCTCCGACGTCGTCACGACCCCTCTCGTCTCCACGACGAGCGGTCTGGGCTCCTACACCCGCTCGGCGGTCGCCCTGTTCGGGGTCGTGGCCCTGTGGGTGGCGGCCATCGCCTTCAGCGCGGTGAGCCCCGCGATCACGAGGACGGCCTTCGAGTCGAACCTGCCGACCTGGCAGCTGGCGCTGCGCTCGCTCGGCCCGACCCTGCTGTTCTCCGCGGCCTGCGGCCTCATCGTCGGCGCCGTCGCGGCCCTCGCCCTGCACCCGGGGCTCGGGGCCTTCTTCGCCGTCGCCGCGGCGGCATTCGTCATCGAGCTCGTCTTCCTCGCCATCAACCAGGCCCTCGGCTCCGTCCACCGCATCGGGGGGCCCGTCGTGGCACTGGCCGTGCTCATCCTGGCCGTCGTCGGCGGCGTCTGGTCAGCCCAGCCCGCCTGGATGCAGTCGGTCGCCGGCTTCCTGCCGACCGATCCCTCGGTGGGTCTCCTGCGCGCCATGGCGGTGCCCACGAGCGCCGGCCTGGCCGGCATGATCGCGGCGCTCCTGGTGTGGTGGCTGGTTGCGGTCGTCGCGCTCGTCGTCCTGACCGGCCGTTCGCGCACGACGACACTCCCCGCGACCACGGATCCGACGCTCGGGTGAGCGGCTCGGGACGGGGTGCGCGACAATGAGTGCGATGAACATCGTCGAAGCAGCGGGGAAGGCCGCCGGCACGGTCGGCAAGGGCCGCCACGGCAGACGCCGGGCGGCGACCCGCGCCGCCCTCGTCCAGGCGGCGCAGCAGCTCATCGCCGAGGGGCGCACCGATGTCCCGATCTCGACGATCACCGAGCTCGCCGACGTGGGCTTCGGCTCGTTCTACAACCACTTCAAGACGAAGGAGCAGCTGTTCTCGGTGGCCTTCGCCGAGGCGATGGAAGGCTTCAGCCTCACCCTGGGACGGCTCATCAAGGGCGTCGACGACCCGGCCAGGGCCGTGGCGATCGGTTTCCGCGTCATCGGGCGGGTCGCCGAGGTGGCCCCCGGCTTCGCCTCGCTCGTGACCCGCTCCGGGCCGGCCTCGCTGCTGTTCGACGGCGCCCTGCGCCAGACCTCCGTACACCTCATCGGCCGGGGCATCCGGTCCGGGCGGTTCTCCCTGCCGAGCGCGGAGGTCGCCTACGCGGCGATCGGCGGATCCCTCCTGGGGGTGGTCTCCTGGCTCCTGTCCGAGCCCGGCGAGAGCACCGAGGACGTCGTCGATGCCCTCGCGGCGGGCGTCCTGCGCATGCTCGGCCTGCCCGACGACGAGTCGGAGCTCATCGCGCGCGAGGAGCTGCCCGAGTGCATCCCTGACGAGTCGCTGGCCGCGCTGGCCACCTTCGTCAAGGCGTCCTGACCGGCGTTCCGGCCCGGACAGGGACGGCTCAGCGCAGGACGAGCGCGGACGCCGCGTCGCGCAGCGCGGCCGGGTCGGGTCCGGCCCGCAGCACCCCGCGCGAGGCGCTCGGCAGCACCCGGTCGACGGCGTCGCCGAAGATGCCGGCGAGGGACTCGACGGTGCCGCCCTGGGCGCCGATGCCAGGCGCCAGCACCCAACCCGTGAAGCCCGCCAGGTCGATGCCAGCGCTCTCGCGCGTGGCGCCGATGACGAGGCCGATGTCGTCGAGGCCGGTCCGGTCGTTCTCGGCGCGGGCGGCGTCGAGCACCCGCTGGGCGACGCTGCGGCCCCCGGCGTCGGCGAGCTGGACATCCCCGCCCTCGGGATTGCTCGTGCGGCACAGGACGAACAGGCCGCGGCCCGTCCCGTGGGCCAGGTCGACGGCCGGGCGCAGCGACTCGAAGCCCAGGTAGGGGCTCACGGTGATCGAGTCGGCCGCCAGCGGGGCGCCGTCGGCCAGGGTGGCCCTGGCGTAGGCGTCCATCGTCGAACCGATGTCGCCGCGCTTGACGTCGAGGATCGACAGGGCGCCGGCCTGGGCGATGTCGCCCAGGACGCGCTGGAGCGCGGCGAGGCCGGCGGGGCCGAAGACCTCGAAGAAGGCGCTCTGGGGCTTGAAGACCGCGACCTGCTCGCCGAGGGCCTCGACGGCGCGGCGGGCCATCGTCTCGATGCCCGCGGCGTCGTGGGCCAGACCCCAGTCGCGGACGATCCGCTCGTGGGGGTCGAGGCCGACGCACAGCCGGCCGCGCTGGGCTGTGGCGGCGGCGAGCCGCGCACCGAAGGACTCCGTCATCGTCGTCCCCGCTCTCATTCCGGGCGGCACAGCTTGTTGATGCCCATGACGAGGGCGGGGCCCTCGAAGATGAAGCCGGTGTAGACCTGCACGAGCCGGGCCCCGGCGTCAAACATGGCCTGGGCGTCCGCGGGCGTCATGATGCCGCCGACGCCCATGACCGGGAGCCCGGTGCGGTGGGTGATCCAGCCCACGCGCTCGAGGGCCATCGCCGTGAGGGGCCGGCCGGACAGGCCACCCGCCTGGCCCGCCAGGTGTCGGTCGGCCGGGGCGAGGCCCTCGCGCCCCATGGTGGTGTTCGTCGCGATGATGCCGGCGATGCCGGCGCCCTCGCAGGCCGTGAGGAGGTCGTCGAGCTGGCCGGCGGACAGGTCGGGGGCGAGCTTGACGAAGACCGGGACGGGATGCTCGGGGTCGAGCTCGCGGGCGCGGCCGACGAGCGCGCCGGTCAGCTCCTCGATCTCGCGCTGGCTCTGGAGGCTGCGCAGCCCCGGCGTGTTGGGGCTCGAGACGTTGATGGCGATGTAGTCGGCGTACGGCGCGAGGGCCTCGAGGCTGAACAGGTAGTCCGGCACGGCCTCGGCGAGCGGGGTCTTCTTCGTCTTGCCGATGGAGACGCCCATCGGCGCGCCCAGCCGGTTGTTGCCGCGTCGGACGCCGGCTGCGTCGAGCTTGGCCGCCATCGCCTCGGCGCCGTTGTTGTTGAAGCCCATCCGGTTGATGATCGCCTCGGAACGGACGAGCCGGAACAGGCGGGGGCGCGGGTTGCCGGGCTGGGCGTGGCGGGTGACGGTGCCGAGCTCGGCGAAGCCGAAGCCGAGCGAGCCCCACGCAGCGGCGGCCACGGCGTCCTTGTCGAGGCCGGCGGCGACGCCGACCCGGCCCGGGAAGTGGATGCCGGCCACGTCGACCGGGTCGCGGTCGGTGCCGAGGAGGCGCTCGACGAGCCCGAGCAGCGGCTCGGGCAGGTGGCCCAGCGTCGAGATGAGCTGGCCGTGGATCCTCTCCGGGTCGCCGCCGTGCATGCGGAACAGCACGGGTCGGACGACCTCCCTGTAGCCGCAGCGGATGGCCCGCACGTACAATTCGTCGGCACTGGGCATGACCGGTCTCCTCGTTCTCGTGTGCCTGCTTCAGCCGCGTCGGGCGAAGTGCTCGTCCATGTCGGCGCCCCACTTCTGGAGCGGGCGCACCGAGATGCCCCCGCCGCGCACCGCCTGGATCGCCTGGACGGCCGACTCGAGCGCCTGGACGGTGGTGATCGAGGGCACGCCGTGCAGGATCGCCGCCGTGCGGATCTCATAGCCGTCGCCTCGAGGCCTGCCTCCGCGGGTCTCACCGGTCGGCGTGTTGAAGATGAGCGAGACCTCGTCGGCCTCGATGAGGTCGACGATGGTGGGTTCGCCGTGGGGCCCGCGGCCCTGGGTGTACTTGCGCACCGGCGTCACGTCGATGTCGTGCATCATGAGCACACTCGCGGTGCCCTCGGTGGCGAGGACCCGGAAGCCCATCTCCAAGAGCTCCTTGAGCGGCAGAATGATGTGGCGCTTGTCGCGGTTGGCCGCCGAGACGAACACGGCGCCGCTCGTGGGCAGCGAGCCGTAGACGGCCTCCTGGGCCTTGGCGAAGGCCACGCCGAAGGTGCGGTCGATGCCCATGACCTCGCCCGTCGAGCGCATCTCGGGTCCGAGCAGGGTGTCGACGCTGCGGCCCTGCTTCGTGAGAAAGCGGCTGAACGGCATGACGGCCTCCTTGACGGCGATCGGCATGCCGCGCCAGCGGGCGGCGCCGTCGCCGGTGGGGCGCAGCATGCCCGTCGCGCGCAGTTCGGCGATCGAGGAGCCGAGCATGATGAGCGTCGCCGCCTTGGCCAGCTGGGTGTTCGTCGCCTTCGAGACGAACGGGACCGTGCGCGAGGCGCGCGGGTTCGCCTCGATGACGTAGAGCGTGTCGGCGGACAGGGCGTACTGGATGTTGATGAGGCCCTGCACGCCGACGCCGCGCGCGATGGCCTCGGTGCTCGTGCGGATCTGCTCGAGGACCGCGTCGCCGAGCGTGGCCGGGGGCAGCGAGCAGGCCGAGTCGCCGGAGTGGATGCCCGCCTCCTCGATGTGCTCCATGATGCCGCCGACGTACAGTTCGGAGCCGTCGTGGAGGGCGTCGACGTCGATCTCAATGGCGTCGTCGAGGAAGCGGTCGACGAGCACCGGGGACTCGGGTCCGATGAGCGTGGAGTTCTCGATGTAGGCGGCCAGCGAGGGCTCGTCGTAGACGATCTCCATGCCGCGCCCGCCGAGCACGTAGCTGGGCCGCACGAGCACCGGGTAGCCGATGCCCTCGGCGACGGCCCGGGCCTGGTCGAAGCTCGTGGCCATGCCGTACTTCGGCGCGGGCAGGCCGGCTGCGTCGAGCACCTTCTCGAAGGCCTCCCGGTCCTCCGCGAGGAAGATCGCCTCGGGGCTCGTGCCGACGATCCGCACGCCCGCGTCCTCGAGCCGCTGGCTCAGGCGCAGCGGGGTCTGGCCGCCGAGCTGGACGATGACGCCGGCGACGGGGCCGGCCTGGCACTCGGCGTGATGGACCTCCAGCACGTCCTCGAGCGTGAGCGGCTCGAAGTAGAGGCGGTCCGAGGTGTCGTAGTCGGTGGAGACGGTCTCGGGGTTGCAGTTGACCATGACCGACTCGTAGCCGTTGGCGCTGAGCACCTCGGCGGCGTGGACGCACGAGTAGTCGAACTCGATGCCCTGACCGATGCGGTTGGGGCCCGACCCGAGGATGAGGACGGCGGGCCGCTCGCGCGGGGCGACCTCGGTCTCCTCGTCGTAGCTCGAGTAGTGGTACGGGGTACGGGCGGCGAACTCGGCGGCGCAGGTGTCGACGGTCTTGTAGACGGGCCGCACGCCGAGCTCCCAGCGCCGCGCGCGCACCTGCGCCTCGTCGATGCCCCGCAGGACCGCGATCTGCCGGTCGGACAGGCCGTGACGCTTGGCCAGGCGCAGCAGCGGCTCGTCGAGCGCATCGGCGGTGCGGACCTGCTCGCCGACCTCGTGGACGAGGGCGACCTGGTCGAGGAACCACGGGTCGATGGCGGTGATCTCCTGGATCCGTTCGACGGGCACTCCGGCGCGCAGCGCCTCGCCGATCTCCAGGATGCGGCCGTCGTGCGGGCGGGCCAGGGACGCGAGGATCGCATCGGCGTCGCCGTCGAACTCGTCCGACAGCCAGAAGCCGGAGCCCTGCTCGGTGGAGCGCAGCGCCTTGCCGAAGGCCTCGGTGAAGTTCCGGCCGATGCCCATCGCCTCGCCCACCGACTTCATGTGGGTGGTCAGCGTGGCGTCGGCGTAGGGGAACTTCTCGAAGGCGAAGCGCGGCACCTTGACGATGACGTAGTCGAGGGTGGGCTCGAAGCTGGCAGGCGTCTGCCGGGTGATGTCGTTGGGGATCTCGTCGAGGGTGTAGCCGACGGCGACCTTCGCGGCGATCTTGGCGATCGGGAAGCCGGTGGCCTTGGAGGCCAGCGCCGAGGAGCGGGAGACGCGCGGGTTCATCTCGATGACGATGAGCCGACCGTCGTCGGGGTTGATCGCGAACTGGATGTTGCAGCCGCCGGTGTCGACGCCGACGGCGCGGATGATCGCGATGCCGACGTCGCGCATCCGCTGGTACTCGCGGTCGGTCAGCGTCATCGCCGGGGCCACGGTGATCGAATCGCCGGTGTGGATGCCCATCGGGTCGAAGTTCTCGATGGAACACACGATGACGACGTTGTCCGCCTTGTCGCGCATGACCTCCAGCTCGAACTCCTTCCAGCCCAGCACCGACTCCTCGACGAGGACCTCGGTGACCGGGCTGGCGTCCAGACCGATGGCGGCCATCGCGACGAGCTCGTCGTGATCGTGCGCGAGGCCGGAGCCGACGCCGCCCATCGTGTAGCTGGGGCGCAGCACGAGCGGGTAGCCGAGGTCGTCGGCGGCCCGCTCGACGTCGGCGATGCTGTGGCAGATGTGGGAGCGGGCGACCTCGGGGTCGCCCACCGGCAGGCCCTCGACGATCTCCTTGAACCGCTCGCGGTTCTCGCCGCGCTGGATCGCCTCGACGTTCGCGCCGATGAGCTCGACGCCGTACCGCTCGAGGGCGCCGGACTCGTACAGCGAGATGGCGGTGTTGAGGGCGGTCTGCCCGCCGAGGGTGGCCAGCAGGGCGTCCGGTCGCTCGGCGGCGATGACCTTCTCGACGAACCCGGGGGTGATCGGCTCGATGTAGGTGGCGTCGGCGAACTCGGGGTCGGTCATGATGGTGGCCGGGTTGGAGTTCACGAGGATGACGCGGTAGCCCTCGTCGCGCAGGACGCGGCAGGCCTGGGTGCCGGAGTAGTCGAACTCGGCGGCCTGGCCGATGACGATCGGGCCGGAGCCGATGACGAGAACGGATGAGATGTCGGTGCGCTTGGGCATCAGGCCTGCTCCCCCGCCGTGGTCGTGCGTGCATTGTCGGCCATCATCGCGACGAACTCGTCGAAGAGGTACGAGGCGTCGTGCGGGCCGGCGGCCGCCTCGGGGTGGTACTGCACCGAGAAGGCGACGAGCCGGCCGTCGCGGGTCAGTCGCAGACCCTCGACGACGCCGTCGTTGAGGCAGACGTGCGAGACCTCGACGCGCCCGTACGCCGTGTCGACCGGGTGGTCGGTCGGCGCGTCGACGGCGAAGCCGTGGTTGTGGGCCGTGATCCCGATCCTGCCGGTGGCGCGGTCGAGGACCGGCTGGTTGATGCCGCGGTGGCCGTACTTGAGCTTGTAGGTGTCGAAGCCCAGGGCCCGGCCGAGCACCTGGTTGCCCATGCAGATGCCGAACAGCGGCAGGCCCGCGGCGAGCGCCCTGCGGCACAGCTCGGCGGCGGCGGCGGCGGTCGACGGGTCGCCCGGCCCGTTGGACAGGAAGAGGCCGTCGGGGCCGATGGCCCGCACCTGCTCCCAGTCGGCGGTGGCGGGCAGCACGTGGACCTCGATGCCGCGCTCGGACAGGCGGTGCGGGGTCATGGACTTGATGCCGAGGTCGATGGCGACGACGGTGAACCGCTTCTCGCCCCGGGCCGGCACGACATAGGGCCTCGCCGTCGTGACGCGCCCGACGAGGTCGGCGCCGGCCATCGGCGGGACGCGCCGGACCCGGGCCAGGAGGGCGTCGACGTCGGCACCGAGGGAGCTGATGCCGACCCGCATGGCACCGCGCTCGCGCAGATGGCGGGTCAGGGCGCGGGTGTCGATGGCGGAGATGCCGACGACGCCCTGCCGCACGAGCTCCTCGTCGAGGCTGCGCCTGCTGCGCCAGTTCGAGGGAACCCGGGAGGGATCGCGCACGACGTAGCCGGCGACCCAGATGCGACCGGACTCGTCGTCCTCGTCATTCCAGCCGGTATTGCCGATGTGGGGTGCGGTGGCCACGACCACCTGGCCCTCGTAGCTGGGATCGGTGAGGGTCTCCTGGTAGCCGGTCATGCCGGTGGAGAACACCGCCTCGCCGAAGGTCTCGCCGAGGGCCCCGAAGGCCCGGCCGTGGAAGACCCGGCCGTCCTCGAGAACCAGGATCGCGTCTTTTCCGTGCGCGCTCATGACCATCCTTCCCCGCCCTGAGCGGGCCGCGAGTACGAGACCTGGGCTGAGTTCTCGGGGGAACGATACCAGTGCGCCGGCCCCGCCCCGACAGCCACGGCGTGGCCGGACGGCTCACTCGGAGTCGTTCCCGGGGCGCGTCTCGGCGGCCCTGTTCAGCAGGCCGCTGAGGAAGGCGACGGACTCGTCGCTGCTCAGCTCGTTGGCGAGTTCGAGGGCCTCGCTGATGGCGATCCGCGGGGCGATGCCGGTGCGGTCCAGCTCCCACACGGCGATGCGGGCCAGGTTGCGGTCGACGCGGGGCATGCGTTCGAGCGTCCAGTCGCCGCTCAGGCATTCGGCGATGCGGCGGTCGACCTCGCCGGCGTGCTCCCAGTATCCGTGCAGAACCGTGGCGGCGTACTCGCGCACGTCGGGCTCGCCCTGGGCGGCACGGCGCGCGAGCACCGCGTCGAGGGACTCGTCGCGCAGCTCGGCCTGGAAGAGGACGTCGAGCGCCTGCTTGCGGGCCTTGGTCCGGGTGGAGTGGTGGGCGCCCGCGAAGTCGGTGCTGGCCACCTTCACCGCGCCGGGCACCGGGGGGTGCTCCCCCGGTGCCAGCGCGATGACCCGTTCGTCGTCTGCGTCCATCAGCTCTGGGCTCGTCCGAGGTAGGAGCCGTCGGCGGTGCTGATCCTGATGCGTTCGCCGGTGGTGATGAACAGGGGCACCTGGACCTGCTTGCCGGTCTCGACGGTGGCGGGCTTGTTGCCGCCGGTGGAGCGGTCGCCCTGCAGGCCGGGCTCGGTATAGGTGACCTCGACCTCGATGGAGGCCGGCAGGTCGACGTACAGCGGGTTGCCCTCGTTGGTGGCGACGGTGACGATCATGCCCTCGAGCAGGTAGTCCTTGTCGTCCCCGATGACGTCCTCGGGGATCGTGAGCTGCTCGTAGGTGTCGGTGTCCATGACGACGTAGCCGCTGGCGTCAGCGTACAGGTACTGCATGTCGCGGCGATCGACCTGGGCCATCTCGATCTTCGTGTCGGCGGGGAAGGTGCGGTCGACGACCTTGCCGTTGAGCACGTTCTTGATCTTGGTGCGGACGACGGTGTTGCCCTTGCCCGGCTTGTGGTGCTGGAACCACAGGACCCGCCAGAGCTGACCGTCGAGGTTCAGCACGGTGCCGTTCTTGATGTCGTTGGTCGTAGCCACTGATGGAAGCCTTTCGCGCAGTTGTCAACGGCCGGTCCGGGCGCGGGGCCCTCCTGGCGTCGGGGCGGTGCGCGGCCGGAGTCGGCGCGACCGGCCGGGCGGCCTGCGGTCGCGGAACCGGGCGGCACACGGCCGCGAGGATCCATCCTAGCCGACGGTCCGGCCCGGGCCCTTCGCGGCGCGGGCGCGCTCGACGGCCCGTTCGCGGGCCAGGGCGTGCTCCCGGGCGGGCCCGCGCAGGAAGGCGATGGCGCCGGCGGACGGGCGCCGGTACCGCGGCTCGGCCTCCTGGGTGCGGCGCGCCTCGAGCGCGTCGGCGATGGCCCCGATGTCCGAGCTGGGCCGGTTCTGGCTCATCTTCGCCTTGCCGACGATCGAGGTGATGCGCAGCTCGAGGCCGACGATCGCGGCGACCATTCCCCGGAGCCGCTCGGGGTCGAGCTCCTCCATCCGCCAGTCGGTCGGCTGGGCGTCGACCAGCTCGCCGAGCGAGGCGATGATCCACTCCGGCTCCTCGTGGGCGACGAGCGTGCCGTGCACGTGCATCGTGAGGTGGTCCCAGGTGGGCACCTGACCGGGGGCCTCGTGGTCGGACGGGTCGATGTAGTCATCGGGGCCGTGCAGGATCACCATCGCCGGGCCCTGCGCCCGCCACTGGGGGTTGACCCTGGCCATGTGGGTGCGCAGGCAGCCGAGCCGGCCGGCGTGCGGGTCGAGGCTCCAGGGCAGGAAGGTCGCGTCGAGGCCGTCGGGTCCGTTCGTCACGAGGTCGCCGGCGCCGACGCGGCGCAGCAGCGCGCCGAGCCGGTCGGCGGCGAGCGCAAAGTGCTCGGGGACGTACATGCCAGTCTCCTGTTCCTCGGTCTCCGGTCGGGCGGTTCGGTGCCGCACGGCTCAGCCGGTGAGGGCCTCCCAGGCGCCGATCAGCGCCCGCTCGGGTGGGTCGACGATCATCGTGACGCGGCCCGGTTCGCGCAGTCCGACGAAGCGCAGCGTGGCGCCGCGGGTCTTCTTGTCGCGGGCCATGAGCGTGCGGGCCCGCTGCCAGCCGATGCCCCGGTAGCGGGTGGGCAGGCCGACCAGCCCGAGCATCCGGCGGTGACGCTCCACGTGCTCGGGCGCGAGCCCGATGACGCGGTGGGCCAGCTCGGCGGCGAAGACCATGCCCAGGCCCACGCACTCGCCGTGGCGCCGGGTGTAGTGCTCGCCGGCCTCGATGGCGTGGCCCATCGTGTGGCCGTAGTTGAGCTGTTCGCGACCGACCCGGTCGCCCACCGAGGTGGACTCGCGCAGGTCGGCGCCGACGACGTCGGCCTTGACCCGCACGGACCGCGCGATGAGCTCGGGCATGAGGGCGCTCGTCGGGTCGAGGGCCTCGAGGGGGGAGGCCTCGATGAGTTCGAGCGTACGCTCGTCGGCGATGAGGCCGTGCTTGATGACCTCGCCGAGGCCGGCGCGCACGTCATCGACCGGCAGGCCGGCGAGCAGTCCGGTGTCGGCCAGGACCGCCGAGGGCTCCCAGAAGGCGCCGATGAGGTTCTTGCCCTCGGGCAGGTCGGCGCCCGTCTTGCCGCCGATGCCCGCGTCGACCATCGCGAGGACGGTGGTGGGGACGCTCACCCAGCGGACGCCGCGCATCCACGTGGCGGCGATGAAGCCGGCCAGGTCGGTGGTCGCTCCCCCACCGATGCCCACGACGAGGTCGCTGCGCGTGAAGCCGGCGACGGCCAGGGCGCTCCAGCACCGGGCGAGCACCTGCGGGGTCTTGGCCGCCTCCCCGTCGGGCAGCTCGATGAGGACGGGCTCGGCCCCCGCGATGCGCACGAGGTCGCCCGCACGCCGGGCCGCCGAAGCCAGCGGGGGCGCGTGGAGGATGCCGACCAGTGCCGCGTCGCGGACGTGCTCGCCCAGCCGGTCGAGGGCCCCGGGGCCGATGAGGGCCCGGTAGGGCCGCTCGGTGATGAAGTCGACGACGGTCATGCCCGGTTCTCCTCGTCCCATCCGAGGGCGGCGGCCAGTTCGGCGGCGACGCACCCGGAGTGCCTGCGGTCGGTGTCGATGCGGATGGTGGCGACCTCGCGGTAGAGCGGGTCGCGCTCGGCCTTGAGGCGGCGCAGGACGGCGGCGACGTCGCCGGTCATGAGCGGGCGGTGGGTCGAGTCGCCGATGCGCTGGACCCCCTGCCGCACCGACTGCGGCAGCCAGGCGACCTCGTGCCCGGCGAGCGCCCGCCGGCCCGTTTCGTTCGTCACGGCTCCCCCGCCCAGCGCGATGACACCGGGCCGGGACAACAGCTCGACGACGGCGTTCGCCTCGAGACCCGGAAGGCCGGTTCGCCGTCGGCGGCGAAGGTCTCAGCGATCGTGCGGCCCCGCCGGGCCTCGAGGCGGTCGTCGGCGTCGACGAAGTCCAGGCCGCAGGTGCGGGCCAGGAGGGTGCCGACGGTGGCCTTGCCGACGCCCGGCAGACCGACGAGGACGACCTGACGGCGCCCGGCGGGCCCGGCCCCGGCCGCGCTCACGGCAGCACCGACAGGCCGCGGTCGGCCAGGTGGGCGAGATAGGCCCGGTGGTTGCGGCGGCACTCCTCGAGCGAGTCGCCGCCGAACTTCTCCAGACAGACCTCGGCGAGGGTGAGGGCGACCATGGCCTCGGCGACGACGCCGGCGGCCGGGACGGCGCAGACGTCGGAGCGCTGGTGGTGGGCCACGGCCGGTTCGCCGGTGCGCACGTCGACGGTGCGCAGGGCCCTCGGAACCGTGGCGATCGGCTTCATGGCCGCGCGCACGCGCAGCACCTCGCCGGTGCTCATGCCCGCCTCGGTCCCGCCGGCCCGGCCGGTGGCGCGCCGGATGCCGTGGGGGCCGTTGACGATCTCGTCGTGCGCCTGCGAGCCGCGCACCCGGGCCAGGCCGAAGCCGTCGCCGAACTCGACGCCCTTGATGGCCTGGATGCCCATGAGGGCGTAGGCGATCTTGGCGTCCAGGCGGGTGTCGCCCTCGCGCATCGCGCCGAGCCCGGGCGGGCAGCCCCAGGCGAGCACCTCGACGACGCCGCCGAGCGTGTCGCCGTCCTTCTGGCAGGCCGCGATCTCGGCCTGCATGACCCGTGAGGCCTCCGGGTCGAAGCAGCGCACCGGGTCGGCGTCGATGAGCTCGAGGTCGGCCATGCGCGGCGGCTCGCCGGCCCGGGCGGCGGCGCCGCCGAGCTCGACGACGTGGCTGAGGATCGTGATGCCGAAGGCCTGGGCGAGGAAGTTCCTGGCGACCTGGCCGATGGCGACGCGAGCGGCCGTCTCCCGGGCGCTGGCCCGCTCCAGCAGCGGGCGGGCCTCGTCCCAGTCGTACTTCTGCATGCCCGCCAGGTCGGCGTGGCCCGGGCGGGGGCGGGTGAGCGCCTCGTTGCGGGCGAGACCGGCCAGCTCGTCGGGATCAACCTCGTCGGGGCTCATCACCGTGCGCCACTTGGGCCACTCGGTGTTGCCGATGACGATCGCGACGGGCGAGCCGAGGGTCTCGCCGTGGCGCAGGCCGGCGAGCATCGTCACCTCGTCGGCCTCGAAGGACATGCGCGCCCCCCGGCCGGCGCCCAGCCGACGACGGGCCAGCGCCCGACGGATGTCGTCCGAGGAGACGCGGACGTGGGCGGGGATGCCGTCGAGGGTGGCGACGAGCGCCTGACCGTGGGACTCGCCGGCGGTGAGATAACGCAGCATGCTCTCCAGTATCCCAGCAGCCCGCGGGGCCGAGCGGCGGACCCGCGGTGCGGACGTCGGGCCGGCCCGGCCGCGAGGGTCCCCGCCGGTGCGGTCACTCCCCGCAGCGGTCGGCGTTGTCCTGGCACCAGGCCTGGAACTCGGCGACGTTGGCGGCGTGCTCCTCCTCGGTGACGGCAAACTTCGTCTCGCCGGTGTCGGGATTGACCGCGACGAAGTACATGTAGTCGCCGCTGGCCGGGTTGAGCGCTGAGTGCAGCGCCTCCTGGCCCGGGTTCGAGATGGCGCCGGGGGGCAGGCCCTCCCTCGTGTAGGTGTTGTACGGCGAGTCGACGGAGCGCTCCTCGTCGGTGGTCGTGATCCGCCCGGTCATGTTGTTGGCGTAGATGACCGTCGCGTCCGACTGGAGTTTCACGTTCCGCTCCAGGCGGTTGTAGAAGACCTCGGCGATCTGGGGGCCGTAGTCGAAGTTCGTCGTCTCCTTCTCGATGATCGAGGCGACGACGACCACGTCGTGGGGCGAGCGGCCCAGCGCCGCCGCCCTGCCGGCGAGGTCCTCCTCGGTGGCGATCCGCTTGAACTGGTCGATCATCTTCGTGAGGACGTCGGCGGCCGTGTCCGCCGGGTCGTAGGTGTAGGTCTCGGGGAACAGGTAGCCCTCGACGTCGCCCTGGGCGTAGTCGGGCAGTCCGAGCGCGGCGGGGTCGGCGGCAGCGGCCTCGAAGTCGGACACGGGGATGCCGGTCGTCTGGCTCAGCTGGGCGAAGACCTCGGAGTCGCGCAGGCCCTCGCGCAGCGTGATGAGGTTCGTCGCGAGGTTGGCGGGGTCGAGGAGCAGGTCGAGGGCGGCCCTGGCCGACATGTGCTGGCGCATCATGTAGGTGCCCGCGTGGATGCTGCTGGAGCGCTCGTCCTGGTTTGCGATGCGCACGAAGGCCCGGGACGAGGCGACGACCTGGTCGGCGGCGAGGGTGTCGCCTATCTCGGTGATCGTCATGCCCTCCCGGATGGTCACCGGCACCGAGGTGGACTCGTCGCCGGCGCCCTCGTAGTCGACGCCGCGGTAGCTCGTCCAGGCCTGGGAGGCCTTCTGGAAGCCGAGGTACCCGCCGCCGCCGATGATGGCGATCGACAGGAGCACCGCGATGACCGACTTGAGGCGGGAGCCGCGGCGGCCCCTGCGCCCGCCCGGGGTCGCGCCGTCGGCGCCGAGCAGGTCGTCGCCGAGGTCCTCGTCGTCCTCGTCGGCCGGTTCGTCCTCGCGCGCCTCGTCGGGTTCCTCTTCCTTCTCGTCAGGGTCCTGGGCGCGGCCGGGTCTGCGGCGCGGCTCGTCATCGTCGTCGGCGCGGCTCGTGGCGCGCGCGGGGCCGGGCGCTGCGAAGAAGTCGTCGAGGTCGCCGTCATCAGCGGCTCGTTTCGGTTTCATGACGCCACCTCCCCATCATTCAGGCCTGCCCGCCGAGTCCGGGCCGCCCGCCGCGTGCGGGCGCCCATCAGGTCTGGCCAGAACTGTATCGGACTTCAGGCCCTGTCGATGACCTCGCCCGGCGCTGAGCCGTCTCGTTTCTCCATGTCAATCGCCTGTTCAAGGATCGTCACGGCGGCTGCCTGGTCGATGACCGGTTTGCGGGCCCGGGAGTCTAGGCCGGTGGAGGCCAGCCGGCGGGCCGCCGTGACGGTCGTGAGGCGCTCGTCGACGAGCCGCACCGGCAGGTTCGTCTCGGCGTTGACCCGTCGCGCGTTCTTCCGCATGGCGCGGGCCGCCACGCCGGCCCTGTCACCGCGCAGGTCGGTGGGCAGGCCCATGACGATCTCGATGGGCCCGTACTCGGTGATGAGCGCCCGGATGGCAACCATCACCTCGTCGTCGTTGGGCACCGTCGCGACCGGGTAGGCCAGGACGCCATCCCGGTCGCAGGCGGCCACACCGATGCGGGCCCGGCCCCAGTCGAGGCACAGGCGCGCACCGGGGCGCCAGGCCGGCCGCTCCTCAGCCGAGGAGGACATGGCCGATCGCGTACTCGACGGCCTGGAGCGCCTCGTCGGCCCTGGCGGCGTCGGAGCCGCCGCCCTGGGCCAGGTCGTCCTTGCCGCCGCCGGCGCCGCCGAGCCTCGTCGCGCCCTCGCGGACGAGGACGCCGGCCCGCAGCCCGCGCTCGCGGGCGGCCGGGGTGGTCGCCACGACGATGGTGGGCTTGGCGTCGGCACCGCCGACGAGCGCCACGACGGCCGGGCGGTCGCCGAACCGGTCGCGCACGTCGACGGCGAGGGTCCTCAACCGGCCGCCGTCGACGCCGGGCAGGCGCTGGGCGGCATAGGCGACGCCCCACATGTCCTTGGCGTCCTCGACGAGCGCGCCGGCCCCGGCGAGCAGCTGGGCCCGCCGCATGTCCTCGATCTGCTTCTGCGCGGCCTTCAGGTCGGTGACGAGGGAGCCGACGCGCTCGGCGAGCTGGTCGGGCTGAACGTGCAGCATGCCGGTGAGTCGGCTCACGAGGGCGCGCTCGCCCGCCATGTGCGTGAAGGCGTCCGTGCTGACGAGGGCCTCGATGCGCCGGGTGCCGGCGCCGACGGACTGCTCGGAGACGAGGTTGAGCAGGCCGATCTGGCTGGAGTGGGCGACATGGGTGCCGGCGCACAGCTCGCGGCTCCAGGCGCCGTCCATCTCGACGACGCGCACGATGTCGGGGTACTTCTCGCCGAACATCGCCATGGCGCCCATGGCCCGGGCCTTCTCGAGCGGCATCTGGGTGGCGCGCACCTCGAGGTCGTCGCGGATGGCCTCGTTGCAGCGGGCCTCGATCTCGCAGACCAGTTGCTCGGACAGGCCGTGCGTAGCGCCGAAGTCGAAGCGCAGGTAGCCGGGCTTGTTGTAGGAGCCGGCCTGCGTCGCCGTGGGGCCGACGAGCTGGCGCAGGGCGGCGTGCAGGATGTGGGTGGCCGAGTGCGCCTGGCAGGAGCCCTGGCGGTGGAAGGCGTCGACGACGGCCTGGACCTCGTCGCCGACGGCCAGCTCGCCCTCGGCCCGCACGGTGTGGACGACGAGGCCCGGCACCGGACGCTGGACGTCGACGACCTCGAAGTCGCCGCCGGGGGCCCGGATGACGCCGGCGTCGGAGTCCTGACCGCCCATCTCGGCGTAGAAGGGGGTCTCCTCGAGGACGATCTCGACCGTCTGGCCCGCGGCGACGCGGTCGACCACCTGGCCGTCGGCGATGAGGCCGCGGACCTTCGTGGGCACGTCGAGCTCGGAGTAGCCGACGAAGTTCGTCTCGCCGGCGGCGCGCAGCTGGGTGTAGGCCTCGGCGCCGCCCGTCGTGGCCTTCTTCGACAGGGAGTCGGCCTTGGAGCGGGCGCGCTGGGCGTCCATGAGGGAGCGGAAGGACTCCTCGTCCACCGTCAGGCCCTGCTCGGCGGCCATCTCGAGGGTGAGGTCGATCGGGAAGCCGTAGGTGTCGTGCAGCTGGAAGGCCCGGTCGCCGGGCAGGACGAGGGATCCGGAGGCCCTCGTCTCGGCGACGGCCGTGTCGAACAGCTGGGTGCCCGAGCTCAGGGTGCGGGCGAACGCGGCCTCCTCGGCCGCGGCGATGTCCTGGATGCGGGCCCAGGCCTCGTCGATCTCGGGGTAGGTGACGTGCATGCACTGGCGCGAGACGTCGAGCAGCTCGACGATCGACGGCTTCTCGACGCCGAGCAGGCGCATCGAGCGGATGGAGCGGCGCAGCAGGCGGCGCAGAACGTAGCCGCGGGCCTCGTTGCCGGGCCGCACGCCGTCGGTCATGAGCATGAGCGAGCTGCGGACGTGGTCGCCGACGACGCGCAGGCGCACGTCGTCGGTGCCGTCCTGCCCGTAGGCGCGGCCGGACAGCTCGGAGGCGCGGGCGATGACCGGAAAGACATCGTCGGTCTCGTACATGTTGTCGACGTCCTGCATGAGGTAGGCGATGCGCTCCAGGCCGGCGCCGGTGTCGATGTTGCGCATGGCCATCGGGCCGGCGATGTCGAAGTCGTCCTTGGCGCGGACGGCGCTGAGCACCTCGGTCTCGAAGACGAGGTTCCAGATCTCGAGGAAGCGGTCCTCGTCGGCCTCGGGGCCGCCGTCGGGGCCGTACTGGGGGCCGCGGTCGATGTAGATCTCGGAGCAGGGGCCGCCGGGCCCGGGAACGCCCATGTGCCAGTAGTTGTCCTTGAGAGTGCGCCCCTGGATGTGCTCGGCGGGGACGCCGACCCCCAGCCAGGCCTCGCGGGCCTCGACGTCGCCGTCGGGGTAGTCGGGGTGGTGGCCGGGGCCGAGGACGGTGACCCAGACCTTGTCGGGCCCGAAGCCGAAGCAGCCGTCGTCGAGGGAGCCGGTGACCAGCTCCCAGGCGTACTCGATGGCCTCCTTCTTGAAGTAGTCGCCGAAGCTGAAGTTGCCGAGCATCTGGAAGAAGGTGCCGTGCCGGGTCGTCTTGCCGACCTCGTCGATGTCGAGCGTGCGCACGCACTTCTGGATGCTCGTCGCGCGCTTCCAGGGCGAGGGCTGTTCGCCCATGAGGTACGGCTTGAAGGGCACCATGCCCGCGTTGACGAACAGCAGCGTGGGGTCATTGTAGAGCAGCGAGGCGCTCGGCACCGCGGTGTGCCCCTTCGAGACGAAGAAGTCCTGGAAGCGACGGCCGATCTCAGCAGCTTTCATGGTGCCTTTCCCTCTTTGTCCCTCGGGGGTGACGCCCCGTGGTGCACGAGGCCGCGGCCAAGACTACCGCGGGGCGCTGAACGGGCCTTGCCGCGAGGCGTGTCGCGCAGGCCGGCCCTCAGCGCGGCTCGTCCGGGCCGTCGGCGCCGGGGGCGAGGAGGCGCCGGATCGTCTCCAGGCGCGCGGCGATCGCCTCCTCGTTGCCGTGGTCGGTGGGCTCGTAGTAGTGGGTGCCGACGAGCTCGTCGGGAAGGTACTGCTGAGGCGCCACGGCGTGCGGCCAGTCGTGGGCGTAGCGGTAGCCGACGCCGTGGCCGTGGTCGGCGGCCGCCGCGTAGTGGGCGTCGCGCAGGTGCGCCGGGACCGGCCCGACCCGGCCGGCCCGCACATCGGCGAGGGCCCTGTCGATCGCGACGATGACGGCGTTCGACTTCGGAGCGGTGGCGGCGGCGATGGTTGCCTGGGCGAGGTTGATGCGGGCCTCGGGCATGCCGATGAGCTGCACCGCCTGCGCCGCCGCGACGGCGGTCTGGAGCACGCTCGGGGCGGCCATGCCGATGTCCTCGCTCGCCAGGACGATGAGGCGGCGCGCGATGAAGCGGGGGTCCTCACCGGCCTCGATCATGCGGGCCAGCCAGTGCAGGGCGGCGTCCGGGTCGGAGCCGCGCACCGACTTGATGAAGGCGCTGATGACGTCGTAGTGCTGGTCGCCGTCCCGGTCGTAGCGCACGGCGGCGCGGTCGACGGAGGCGGCCAGGACGGCCGAGGAGATCTCGGCGCTCTCCCCCGCGGTGGCGCCGGCGGCGGCCTCCTCGAGATAGGTGAGGACGCGGCGGGCGTCCCCGCCGCTCAGGCGCAGCAGGTCGGCGCGGGCGGTGTCGGTGATCGTGTAGGGCCCGCCGTCGGGGGTGCGCAGGCCCCGCTCGTCGGCCAGGGCCCGGTCGACGAGCTCGTTGATGTCCTCGGGCGACAGCGGCTCGAGGGTGAGGAGCAGCGAGCGCGAGAGCAGCGGCGGGATCACCGAGAAGGAGGGGTTCTCGGTGGTCGCGGCGATGAGCGTGACGATGCGGTTCTCGACGGCCGGCAGCAGGACGTCCTGCTGGGCCCTGCTGAAGCGGTGCACCTCGTCGACGAAGAGCACGGTGGGCCGGCCGTGGGCCAGCTCGGCGCGGGCGGTGTCGAGTTCGCGGCGCACGTCCTTGACGCCGGCGGTGACTGCGGAGATCTCGACGAAGCGGCGGTTCGTGGCGTGCGAGACGACCGAGGCGATCGTCGTCTTGCCGACGCCGGGCGGGCCCCACAGGAAGACGCTCATCGAGGCGGTGCCCTCGGCGAGGCGGCGCAGCGGGGAGCCGGGGGCCAGCAGCTGCCTCTGCCCGACGATCTCGTCGAGGGTGCGGGGGCGCATGCGCACGGCCAGCGGCGCGTCGGGGCTGGCGGCGTCGCCGAGCGAGCCGCCGCGGCCGTGCGGCTCTGCGGCGGGCATCACCGTCCCGAACAGGTCCTCGCTCACGAGGTGAACGATAGCGCCGGGCGCGGACAGACGGCGGACCATGGGGCGAAGCGCGTCGGGGCCATCGAAGAGCCTGTGCGCCCGGGCCGGGAGCAGGCACTCACGGTGCGTCGGACGCCAGCAGGGCCGTGCGGACACTGTGGGCCGGATCGTTCGCGAGTATCTTCCGGGCATCTCTCTGCTCGGAAGTGGGGTCGGTCCTCGCCAACTTCTCAGCGAGGGCGCGGCGTACCCGCGGATCGGGATCGGCGGCCAAGCGAGCACCGAGGTGGGAAGGGCAGGGATGTCTTGCCCAGATGATGCCGGCGAGCGAACGGGAGGCCCGGCCCTGCCCGGCGAGGAAACCGAGGTCTAGGTCAGGTGCCTGGTAGAAGTACCCGCGCCACGCCTCACTGAACACCATGCCAGGCCCCTTCCGGGTCGAGAGAGCGGGCCACGTACTCGTCGATGCCGATCCGGCCGGCGGCCAAGTCGACGACGTTCCTCGTCTCGCGGCGGGTCGGGTAGAAGCCCTCGTGCCAGCCGGCGGCGAGCACTCGGACCACGACGCGGCGCTGCTCCTGGTCGAGGCCGGCGAACAGATCCGGCCACCGCTGCTCAACATCGAAGATCTCCACGGCAGCCCCTCACATCTCCGGGCCCATGCCCGGTCTCTGTCTCAGGGACGGGCGGTGGGACTTCTCCGGCGCCGGCGGCTCTTGTCGTGCCGGCTCGTGGAAGGCCAGGTGTGCGCGTTCGATCTTCTTCTACGCGGTGTCCCTGCGGGCCTGCGTGGGCGCTTCACCGGTGACGACCTGGTCGAACATGTCGCGGAGCGGCCCGAGATCGCGTTCCTCGATCGCGGCCCTGGAGGCGTGATCGTTCACCGCGCCCTGAACGGTGCGCCAGTCGAGCTGCCAGCCCGCGTCGCGAGCGACCCGGCTCCAGAACACTCGCTGGGTCCTGCCGTTGCCCTCGCGGAACGGGTGCAGGTAGTTGACCTGGTCGTAGTGGTGGGCCAGGCGCTCGATGAACTGGTCCCGGCCCATCGCGCGGAGATTGTTGTCGGCGCGCAGCTCGGCCGCTGCGTGGTCGGCGGCACGCTGGATCATGCTCACCGGCATGAACGGCTCGGTCGGCCTCTCGCCTGCCGCGGCGATCTTGCGCATGTCGATCGTCCGCAGCTGGCCGGCCCACTCGTAGACGTCCTGGAACAGGACACGATGGATCGCGCGCAGCTCGTCGAGGTCGCCGGTCGGCTTCGGCGGGTGGTCCAAGAGCTGTATCAAACGGGCGAACGAAAGGTCACCCTCGACTTCATGGAGCTCGGCGCGAGTCCTCGCCCCGGCCAGGTTCCGCAGGACACCGGTCCCGGGGTCCACGTACGGGTCACGACTGCTTGTCAAGGCCATAGCGGGCGCGTGCGCGAGCGACCAGCTCGTCGGAGTCGATGTGACCGTCGATGTACTCCTGGGCGTCCTGGAGTCCGGCGGGCGTCACCGACAGGCCTTCCATCTCCACGCTGTGCCGCGCCTGGGCGACGTTCCAAGCCCTCTCCTCACGGATCAGCTCGGCCGTGGTCTTGACGGTCGCGGTCATCATCGCCTCCCTCTCGTGCGCCAGTCTAGTGCGAAAACGTCTGGGACCACTGGTTTTGACCGGTTCGGTTCTGGCCAGAGTCTTGGTCGGCCGAACCTCGTAGTCGGCCGGCGCCGGCATGCCGACGCTGTGGGCTGGTCAGGAACGACCGTTTCCGGGCCGCCGCACCGTGATCGCGGTGAGAGCGCGACACGCCCGTTTCGTACGCCCCACCGGCCTCGGGCAGGAGCGGCTCGGACGGCCCCATCTCCCCCAGCGCGATCTCGACCTGGAGCAGTTCGTCGGCTGCGAGGAGATTCCACTTCAGTCGGAAGGAACGGCGGCTGAGGACCCGGGTCTGCGCATCCGTCCACCGCTGGGCGAGGCAGGCGTCACCGGCCGCCTCCTCCCAGAGCGCGTCGGCCTCCTTGAACTGCTGGTGCAGCGCCTGGTGGCGCGCGTACCGGGCGAGGACCAGTGCCCCGGACGCATGCCCGAGGCGTCTTCTCCTCGCGTCGCCGATCAGCGCCGACGGCCTCAGCCCCCGTCGGCCGCCTTCGCGCCCTTCTCCTGCTCGGGCCTGTGGTCGACGCCGGCCTCCCGGCGCTGGGCCGCGGTGATCGGCGCCGGGGCGCCGGTGAGCGGGTCGTAGCCGTTGCCGGTCTTCGGGAAGGCGATGACGTCGCGGATCGACTCGAAGCCGCCGAGCAGCATGACGAGGCGGTCCCAGCCGAAGGCGATGCCGCCGTGCGGCGGGGCGCCGAACCGGAAGGCGTCGAGCAGGAAGCCGAACTTGCGCTGCGCCTCCTCCGGCGACAGGCCCATGACCTTGAAGACGCGCTCCTGGACGTCGCGGCGGTGGATACGGATCGAGCCGCCGCCCACCTCATTGCCGTTGCACACGAAGTCGTAGGCGTAGGCCAGCGCCCGGCCGGGGTCGGTGTCGAAGGTGTCCAGGCACTCGGGCCTCGGACTCGTGAAGGCGTGGTGGACGGCCGTCCAGGCGCCGGCGCCGACGGCCACGTCGCCCTCGGCGCGGGCCTCGGCGGCGGGCTTGAACAGCGGCGCGTCGACGACCCAGCAGAATGCCCAGTCGGACGGGTCGTACAGCCCGCAGCGCCGCCCGATCTCCAGGCGGGCGGCCCCGAGCAGCTCCTGGGAGGCGGTGCGCTCGCCGGCGGCGAAGAAGATCGCGTCGCCGGGTTTCGCGCCGACGAGCCCGGCGACGCCGGCCTTCTCGTGCTCGGAGATGTTCTTGGCGACCGGCCCGCCGGGGGTGCCGTCGTCGGCGATCGTGATGTAGGCGAGGCCCTTGGCGCCGCGCTGGCGGGCCCAGTCCTGCCAGGCGTCGAACTGGCGGCGCGGCAGCGAGGCCCCCCCGGGCATGACGACGGCGCCGACGTAGGGGGCCTGGAAGACCCGGAACGGCGTGTCGGCGAAGAACCCGGTGACCTCGGTGAGCTGCTGGTCGAAGCGCAGATCGGGCTTGTCGGAGCCGTAGCGGTCCATGGCCTCGTGCCAGGTGATGCGCGGCAGCGGGCGGGTCATCTCGTGGCCGATGAGCCGCCAGCAGGCCGCCATGACCTCCTCGCCGAGGGCGATGACGTCGTCCTGGTCGACGAAGCTCATCTCGATGTCGAGCTGGGTGAACTCGGGCTGGCGGTCGGCCCGGAAGTCCTCGTCGCGGTAGCAGCGGGCGATCTGGTAGTAGCGCTCCATGCCGGCCACCATGAGCAGCTGCTTGAACAGCTGGGGGCTCTGCGGCAGGGCGTACCAGGAGCCCGGCGCCAGGCGCGCCGGCACGAGGAAGTCGCGGGCGCCCTCCGGCGTCGAGCGGGTGAGGGTCGGGGTCTCGATCTCGACGAAGTCGTGCTCGGCGAGCACCTCGCGCGCGGCCCGGCTCACCCGCGAGCGCAGCACGAGGGCGTCGTGCATGCGGGGGCGGCGCAGGTCGAGGTAGCGGTAGCGCAGCCGGGCGTCCTCGCCGACGGTGGAGTGCCCGTCGAGCGGGAACGGCAGCGGCGCCGAGGGGTTGAGGACGTCGAGCTCGCTGATGTTGACCTCGATCTCGCCGGTGGGCATCTCGGGGTTCTCGTTGCCCTCGGGCCGGTGCTCGACGACCCCGGTCACGGCGATGCAGAACTCGTTGCGCAGGTCGTGCGCCCCCGAGTTCGCCAGCACCTCGTCACGGACGACGACCTGGGCGGTGCCGCTGGCGTCGCGCAGGTCGATGAACGCCACGCCGCCGTGATCGCGACGGTGGGCGACCCAGCCGGTCAGGGTGACGGTCTTGCCTTCGTCGGATGCGCGCAGACTGCCCGCCCCACGGGTTCGGATCACGATGTCTTCCCTTCTGCGCCGCCGCATGGACGGTACGGCGGCCAGGGGACATTTTTCCACGGATGCCCCCTGGGCCGTCGACGCGGCGGGCGGTTGCCTCAGAAGACCTCGGGGAACCAGTCCCGGGCCTTCTCGTAGATGGCCTTGTTGCCGGCGGCGCGGGCGTGGTGGGTGAGGATCCAGTCGTGGATGGAGCCGCCGGAGGCCTCGTCGATCCTCGCCTGGGCGCCCTGCGGGTCGCGCAGCACCTCCTCGAGCATGTCGGCGGCCTCCTCCTCGGAGCCGTACAGGTACGGGTAGGCGTCCGGCACGACGCCCTTGACCCACTCGCGGCGCGGCAGGACGCCGATGACGCCGGCCAGCAGCGCCTCCAGGTACTCCAGCGAGTAGGCCTCCTCGCGGGCGGTCGACAGGAAGGCGGTCATGCCGGCCAGGGACTCCCAGTAGTTCTCGCGGCGGCCGAAGACGGGGCCGACATGGGTCCACGAGTGCGAGCTCATGCGCATGGCGGCCATCGAGACGAGCTCCCGCTCGGACAGGCAGGCCTCCATGCGCAGCTTCATGCGGCCGGCGACCTGCGAGACGATCGACATGAAGACCTTGGGCTGCTTGTCGTCCGAGACGTGGATCGTCGGGTAGAGCACGGTGGGCACCTCGGCGACCCGGTGCGCCTGGACGAGGTCGTCGTGGACGCCGGGGTAGAACCACGAGATCGGGGCCCGCTCGCGGATGGCGGGGCTCCCCCAGCGGTGGCACAGCTCGGTGACCTCGCTGGCGGTGCGCTCGCCGGCGCACAGCGTCGGGAAGAGCGCGTAGCTCAGGCCGAGGGCGGCGAAGTTGACCCGGTGGTGGTAATGGCGCGGCGGCAGCCACTGGAGGTTCATGATCTTCGGCTCGGCGCCGTTGCGGTGCAGCACCTGGAAGGTGCCGACGCTGTCCATGACGTCGAGGTTGATGACGAGGTCGGAGACCGGGTCGAGGCTGGTGACGCGCTTGATCTCGAAGCCGTTGGCCCGCTGGTCCTGGTAACCGACCAGGCAGGACCCCGGGAAGATCTTGAGCAGCCGCTCGACGAGGGCGCCGCCGCTGCCCTTGATGGCGAAGTTCCCGTCATCGTCGACCAGCGGCTCGTCGACCAGTGAGCCGTACTTGATGGCGATCGTCATTGTTCTGCACTCCGTTGCTGCGATGGGCCCTGCGGGCCTCGTGGATGGCGGCGCGCCCGGCAGGGCGGCCGCCGACTGCTCCGGCGCACCGCGGCACCCGTTGTCGGCGGTGCGGGGACAGACCCACTGTAGGGCCGATCACGAGCGGCTGCCAGCGGCCCCCCGGGGGCGCTCGTGGGTCTCGGCCGCCCGCACCTGGGCGTCCAGGTCGGCGGGCGTCAGGTCGGCCCCGGCGAACGAGTCGGTGAGCGGCAGCGCCACCCGCAGATCGGTGCCGAGGCAGACCTCGACCAGTCCCCCGGCGATGACGAAGTCCATGACGTGCCCGCCGCGGCTGCGGGCGTCGTCGATGAAGTGCACGTGGCAGCCCGCCACGTTGATGCCCTGCTCGAACAGCGGGGTGCGGAAGCCCGCCATGACCCCGCTCGTCCGCTCGTGACGCACGACCCGCTCGGTGGCGGTGGTCTCCGCCATGGGGCGCCAGGGGCGCTCCTGGCGCTCGACGGTGCGGGTGCTCACCCATTCGAAGTCGCCGCTGATGCGCAGCGCGTACAGGTAGTTCGTCGAGATCATGAGGCGGTCGATGATCCCGTGGAGCTCGGCGCGGGTGGTCGGCCCGGTGATCTCGTGACTCACGTCGGGCACGAAGTTCGTGACCGTCGCGAAGGGGGTGCGGTCCTGGAGCCCGGCCCGCTCGACGGCACCGTCGACCCGCATGCGCCACGGCACGGAGTCGGTGATGATCATCTCGCCGTCGAGCGCCTCGAAGGTGCCGATGCCGAAGTTGCCGTGGCCGAGCAGCTCGGCCAGGGTCATCTCGCCCTCGTAGACGCCGTCGAGCAGGGCGCTCATGAGGCTCGTCTGGAAGACCTCGTGGCGCACCAGACGGCGCTGGGCGCTTCGTTCGCCGCTCATCGTCGCTCACTCCGCGGGCAGCACGCGCGGATGCAGGTCGACCTCCTCCGGCGTCCAGTCGGCCGCATCGGCCGGCTGCTGGTCGCCGGAGCGGATGTCCTTGATCTCGCCGACGCGCGGCCCGAACCAGACGAACGGGATGCCGCGCCGGTCCGCGTAACGGATCTGCTTGCCGTACTTGTCGGCCCTCGGGGCGACCTCGGTGGGGATGCCGCGCACGCGTAGGACGGCCGCCACGTCGAGGGCCCGGTCGCGGGTCTCCTCGCTGTCGACGGCCACGAGCACGCAGGTGGGCACGGGGCGCGAGACGACGAACTGCCCGCGGGCCAGCAGGGGCCCGAGCAGACGGGTGACGCCCAGCGAGATGCCGACGCCCGGGTGGCTGTTGCGCCCGTCGGAGGCGAGGGAGTCGTAGCGGCCCCCGGAGCTGATGGAGCCCATCGACTCGAAGCCGACGAGCTCGGTCTCGTAGACGCAGCCGGTGTAGTAGTCCATGCCGCGGGCGATCGACAGATCGGCGCAGAGGCGCCCGGGGACGCGCCGGTTGGCCTCCTCGAGGAGGGTGACGAGCTCGGCCAGGCCCTCGTCGAGCAGCTCGTCGGCGACGCCCAGGGCGCGGACCCGGTCGACGAAGCCCGTGTCGTCGCTGCGGATCGTGGCCAGCTCCACGCACCGCTCGGCGACCCCGGCGTCGAGGCCGAGCTCGTCGACGAGCAGCTGCGCGGTGGCCTGCGCGCCGATCCTGTCGTACTTGTCGACGATCTGCAGGACGCCCGGCGTGTCCGTCACGCCCAGGCCGCGGTAGAAGCCCTCGGACAGCTTGCGGTTGTTGACGTGCATGAGCACCGGCGGCAGGCCGATGCGCTCGTGGAGCCGTTCGAGGGCCTCGAGCATGACGAGGGGGACCTCGACATCGTGGTGGGCGGCCAGCTCGCCGCGACCGATGATGTCGATGTCGGCCTGGGTGAACTCCCGGTAGCGGCCCTCCTGGGGGCGCTCGCCGCGCCAGACCTTCTGGATCTGGTAGCGGCGGAAGGGGAACTGGAGCGCGCCGGAGTGCTCGAGCACCCAGCGGGCCAGCGGCACGGTGAGGTCGAAGTGCAGGCCCAGCTCGTCCTGGTCGGCCTCGTCGGCGTGGAGCCGGCGCACGACGTAGACCTCCTTGGTGATCTCCCCCTTGCGGGACAGCTGCGCGAGCGGCTCGACGGCCCGGGTCTCGATGTTGCCGAACCCGTGGAGCTCGAAGGTCTCGCGCAGGGTGTCGAGAACGGTCTGCTCGACGATCCGCTCGTCGGGCAGGAACTCGGGGAATCCGGACAGCGGCTTGGGACGTGCCATCAGCTCAGCGCCTCCACGTAGGCATCGGTCAGATACGGATTGGTGGCCAGTTCGTCGGCCATCGTGCTGAACGGGCCGTGGCCCGGCAGCACCTGGACCCGGGCCGGCAGCTCGCGGACGACGTCGCGCAGGCTCGCGCGCATCGCGGGATCGTCACCGGCGGGGAGGTCCGTGCGTCCGATGCTACCGGCGAAGAGGACGTCGCCGGTGAACGCGACCTCATCGTCCCCCGTGCTGGTGCGCAGCAGCACCGAACCGGGCGTGTGGCCGGGCGCCGGCAGCACCGTGAGGCGGAGCCCGCCGATGCTCAACGGCCGGGACGGGTCGTAGAGCTCGACGCGGCGGGGCTCGGCCGGCGGCCCGGGCAGCAGGGCCACGAGCTGGGCGGCGAGCTCCGTCGAGAGCGCCAGCTCGGGCCTGGTGAGCAGCACCCGGTCGGCCGCCGAGACGAGGACGGGGGCGTCGTGGGCGTCGGCGAGACGGGCCGCCTCGGCGCAGTGGTCGATGTGACCGTGGGTGAGCAGGACGCCCGCCAGGCCGAGGCCGTGCTCGGCCAGGGCGCGCTCGACCGTCTCGCTCGCGCCCAGCGGCGCGTCGATGACGATCCCCCGGTCGCCCCCGTCCGGCGCGAGGAGATAGCAGTTGTTCTGCAGCGGGCCGGCCACGAAGTAGGCGATGAACACAAGCGCCAGCCTATCGGGCAAGATAAAGAGCATGAGCGAAACACCGAGCCCGACGAATCACGGTCGCGTCGACGCCGATGGGACCGTCTACGTGATCACCTCCGCCGGTGAGCGCCGCGTCGGTCAAGTCCCCGACGTCAGCCCCGACGAGGCCATGGCCTTCTTCGTGCGCCGCTACGAGGCGCTGAGCACCGAGGTGAACCTGCTCAGGCAGCGCATCGTCTCCGGCTCGGTGAGTCCCGACGAGGCCCGCAGGCAGATCAGGACTCTGCGCACGAACATCCTCGAGGCGAACGCCGTGGGCGACCTCGACGCCCTGGCCGCCAGCCTCGACGGAGTGGCCCCCGTTCTCGAGACGAAGGCCGCCGAGCGCCGCGAGGCCCGCGCCCGCCAGCACGAGGAGACGAGGGCGGCGAAGGAGGAGATGGTGGCCGAGGCCGAGCGTCTGGCCGCCGGCAATGACTGGCGCGGCGGCGTCAACCGCTTCCGCGCCCTGCTCGAGCAGTGGAAGGCGCTCCCCCGCATTGACCGGACCACCGACGACGAGCTGTGGCACCGCTTCAGCTCGGCCCGCACCACCTACACCCGCCGCCGCAAGGCCCAGTTCGCGCAGCAGGCCGAGCACCGCGAGGCGGCCCGCCGGACCAAGGAGCGGATCATCGCCGAGGCCGAGAGGCTCTCGACGAGCACCGACTGGGGCCCCACCGCCCATGCCTTCCGCGAGCTCATGACCCAGTGGAAGGCCGCCGGCCCCGCCCCGCGCGAGGTCGACGACGAGCTGTGGAAGCGCTTCCGGGGACTCCAGGACGTCTTCTTCGACGCCCGCAACGAGGTCTTCCGCAAGCAGGACGCCGAGTTCGAGGAGAACCTCGCCGCCAAGCAGGCCCTGCTCGACGAGGCGGAGCGGACGATCCTGCCGGTCACCGACGTCGAGCGGGCCCGCCACCAGCTGCGGGCCTTCCTCGAGCGCTTCAACGCCCACGGCAAGGTGCCGCGCGAGGCCATCCGCGCCGTCGACGGTCGGGTCCGGGCCCTGGAGCAGGCCGTCAAGCAGGCCGAGGAGGCCGAGTGGAGGCGCACCGACCCGCAGGCCCGCGAACGGGCCGCCGACACGGTGGCCATGCTCACCTCGCAGATCGACAAGCTGACCGCCCAGGCCGAGGCCGCCGAGGCGCGCGACGACACGCGGGAAGCAGGCCAGTTGCGCGACTCGATCAGCACCTACCGGGGCTGGCTGGACCAGGCCCAGAAGACGCTCGACGAGTTCAGCGCCTGAGGCCGCGCGCAGGGGCCCCGGGACGGCCCGGCCTGCGCGCGTCACTGCTTCAGGCGGTACGCGTCGTAGACGCCCGAGACCTTCCGGATCGTCGCCATGACGTGGTGCAGGTGCACGGGGTCGCTCGACTCGAAGGTGAGCCTGATCTTCGCCAGGTGGTCCTTGGTGACGTTGACCGCCGCCGAGGTGATGTTGACCTGCTGATCGGCCAGGGTGCGGGTGATGTCGGCTAGCGTGCCGGGGCGGTCGAGCGCCTCGACCTGGATGCTGACCAGGTAGCCGCTGGAGACGTCCGGCGCCCAGCTGACCTCGACGATGCGCTCGGGGTGCGTCAGCAGGTTCGCGGCGTTGGTGCAGTCGCGGCGGTGCACCGAGACGCCCTGCTCGCGCGTGACGAAGCCGAGGATCTCGTCGCCGGGCATCGGGGTGCAGCACTTGGCGAGCTTGACCCACATGTCGGCGTCGCCCTCGACGACGACGCCGGTGGTGCCCCTGCCGGCCCGATGCCGGCGCCGTTCCCCCTCGACCTTGGGAAGGATCGCCGCCTCCTCGAGGCCCTCCCCGACGGCCTCCTCCATCCCGCCCTCGGCGGCGATGAGGCGCGCGACGGCGCCGGGGGCGCCCACGTTGCCCTCGCCGATCGCCGCGTAGAGCGAGTCGACGTCGGGCAGCCGGAAGCTGTCGGCCACCTCGGTGAGGTGCTCGATGGTGAGCAGGCGCTGCACCGGCACGCCGGCGCGGCGCAGCTGCTTGGCGAGCGCGTCCTTGCCCCGGTCGATGGCCTCCTCGCGGCGCTCGCGGGTGAAGTAGGAGCGGATCTTGCTCTTGGCCCGCGGGCTCACGACGAAGTTCAGCCAGTCGCGGCTGGGGCCGGCGTTCTCGGCCTTCGAGGTGAGGATCTCGACGAGGTCCCCGTTCGACAGCTTGGACTCGAGCGGGACCAGCTTGCCGTTGACGCGGGCGCCGATGCAGTGGTGACCGACCTCGGTGTGGATCGAGTAGGCCAGGTCGACCGGCGTGGAGCCCTGTGGCAGGGCCAGTACGTCGCCCTTCGGGGTGAAGACGTAGACCTCGGAGGTGGCCAACTCGAAGCGGAGGGTGTCGAGGAACTCCTCGGGGTCCTTCTCCTCCCGCGTCCACTGGTTGAGCTGGTGCACCCAGGCCAGGTCGGTGCCCTCGGGGTCGACATTGCCGCTGGCCTTGTTGGGGTGCTCCTTGTACTTCCAGTGGGCCGCAACGCCGTACTCGGCGCGGCGGTGCATGTCGTGGGTGCGGATCTGGAACTCGACCGGGTGCATGTCGGGGCCCATGACCGTCGTGTGCAACGACTGGTACATGTTGAACTTCGGCATGGCGATGTAGTCCTTGAAGCGGCCGGGCAGCGGGTTCCAGTGCGTGTGGATGACGCCGAGCACCGCGTAGCAGTCGCGGACCGTGTCGACGAGGATGCGCAGACCGACCAGGTCGTAGATGTCGTTGAAGTCGCGGCCCCGCACGACCATCTTCTGGTAGATCGAGTAGTAGTGCTTCGGGCGGCCGTAGACGACGGCCCCGCCCAGCCCGGCCTCCCCCAGGTAGTCCTTGACGAGGTCGATGACCTCGCGCAGCTGCTGTTCGCGCTTGGGGGCGGCCTGGGCCACCAGGCGCACGATCTCGTCGTAGACCTTGGGCTGGAGGGTCGAGAAGCACAGGTCCTCGAGCTCCCACTTGATGGCGTTCATGCCGAGCCGGTGGGCCAGGGGCGCATAGATCTCGAGGGTCTCGCGGGCGATGCGGTTCTGCTTGTCGGGGCGCAGGAAGCCGAGGGTGCGCATGTTGTGCAGGCGGTCGGCCAGCTTGATGACGAGGACGCGGATGTCGCGGCTCATCGCGATGACCATCTTCCGGACGGTCTCGGCCTTCGCGGAGGCGCCGTACTGCACCTTGTCGAGCTTGGTGACCCCGTCGACGAGTGCGGCGATCGTCTCGCCGAAGTCGGCCGTGAGCTGCTCGAGCGTGTAGCTGGTGTCCTCGACGGTGTCGTGGAGCAGGGCCGCGCACAGCGTCGGTTCGGTCATGCCCAGCTCGGCGAGGATCGTCGCGACGGCGAGCGGATGGGTGATGTAGGGATCGCCGCTCTTGCGCGTCTGGCCTCGGTGGTAGTGCTCGGCGGTGCGGTAGGCGCGCTCGATCATGCCCAGGTCGGCCTTCGGGTGGTTGACCCGTACGACCGAGAAGAGCGGGTCGAGCACCGCCAGCTGCGGGTTCTTGGAGCTCGCGCCGAGCCGGGCGATGCGCTGGCGCATGCGGCGCCTCGGCTGCTCGGGGCCCGAGTTCACCCGTTCCAGCGCGCCGACGGAGACCGGGGACGAGGGTGCTCCGTTCTCGCCCCGGCCGTAGGGCCCGTAGACTCCCTCGCTCCCGCTCGTCATGGTGAAGCCCCTTCGCTGTCTCGGTGCGCCAATCTTAGTGCGACGACGGGACGGCCCCGCGTACGCCGCCGCCGGGGCGCCCCGGGTCCGGACAGCGGGTTCAGAAGGCCAGCAGCGAAGAGAACGAATCAACGCCCTGGGCGGCGAGGTGCTCCCGTCCCCCCAGGTCCTTGAGTTCGAGGACGGTCTCGGTGTGGGCCAGGACCGCCCCCTCGCGCAGCACGAGCCGGGCAGCCGCGCCGAGGGTGCCGCCGGTGGCGAGCAGGTCGTCGATGAGCAGCACCCGCTGGCCCGGCTCGAGGGCGTCCTGGTGGATGCTCAGCGAGCTGGAGCCGTACTCAAGGTCGAAGCTCTCCTCGTAGACGGGCGCGGGCAGCTTGCCAGGCTTGCGGATCGGCACGAAGCCGATGCCCAGCCGGACGGCGATCGGGGCGCCGAACAGGAAGCCGCGCGAGTCGACGCCGGCCACGACGTCGACCGGGCGGGGGATCCGGTCGACGAGCTCGTCGATCGTCTCGCCGAGGCCCACCGGATCGGCCATGAGCGGGGTGATGTCGCGGAAGACGATGCCCGGCCTGGGGAAGTCTGGGACCGTGCGGACGAGCGCCTCAATACGGTCGACCCTGGTCTGGTTCGCTGCCATCGGTCATTTCTTCCGCTGGGAGCGGGTGGTGCGGGTCGGCTGGGCGCGGCCCGCCGAGTTCCGCCGATCGAGCCCCGAGCCGCCGGACCGGCGGGTCCGGCCCTGCTTCCCGGACGATCCGCTCCGCCCGCCGCCGGTCCCCCGGGCCTTCCTCTCGTCTGCGCGGGACTTCCTCTCGTCGGCGCGGGTCCGCTCCCCATCATCGGTACGGGGCCGCTCCTCGTCGGTCGTGAAGGGCGCGGAGTCCTCGCTCACGGTGGCCGCGCTGACGGTCCCGTCCACCTCGGTCGTGGCGATGGTGACGCGGGTCCTGCTCCGCTTGGCGCGATTGGCGAGGGCGGCGCGGTGCTTGACCATGTCGGGCTGGTGCTCGCGCAGCTGGCTGAACAGCGGCGTGGCGATGAAGATCGACGAGTAGGCGCCGGTCACCATGCCGAGCAGCAGCGCCAGGCCGAGATCGGCGAGGGGACCGTCACCGCCCATGAAGACGACGCCGGCGACGAGCAGGGCCAGGACCGGCAGGACGCCGAGCAGGGTCGTGTTGATCGACCGGACGAGCACGTCGTTGATGGCGCTGTTCGCCGCCTGCGAGAAGGTGCGCCCCTGCTTGGTGATGTCCGTCGTGTTCTCGCGCACCTTGTCGAAGACGACCACCGTGTCGTAGAGCGAGTAGCCGAGGATCGTGAGCAGGCCGATGAGCGTGGCCGGCGTGAAGGTGAAGCCGATGAGGGCGTAGAGGCCGACGGTGATGACGAGGTCGTGGGCCAGCGCGATGAGCGCCGACACCGACATCCGCCAGTTCCGGAAGAAGATCCAGATCATCACGCCGACGAGGACGAGGAAGACGACGAGCGCCTGGATGGCCTTCACCGTGATCTGGGAGCCCCACGAGGGCCCGATGAGCTGGTAGTTGATGCTCTCGGAGGAGACGCCGACCTGCTCGGCGAGCGCCTGGCGCATCTGGACGACCTCGTCGGTCGACAGGCTGCGGGTCTGGACGCGGACCGAGCCGCCGCCGACCGTGGTCACCTGCGCGTCGGAGACATCGGACACGCCCGAGCCCTCGGCGGCCGAGCGGATCCGCCCGACGGTGCCGTCGTCGACCTGGGAGACCGGCACGGTGAAGACCGAGCCGCCCTTGAACTCGATGCCGAGGTTCAGACCGCGGACCGCGATGGCCAGGAACGAGACGACGATCATCGCGATGGCGATGGTGTACCAGAGCCTGCGGCGGCCCACGAAGTCGATGGAGAACCGACTGGTGTAGAGCTTGTGGAAGAAGCCGTTTCCGGAGGCCTTCTCGGAGGTCCTCGGCGCATCCTTCGTCGCTGCGGCGGTGCTCATCACGCCTCCTTCGGATCGGTGGACGGCTTCGACCCGCCGGAGGGCCGTCGCCCGCCGGTGCGCCGACCGGAGTGCGTGCGGCGGCGACCGATGAGCGAGGCCCGGGTGACGCCCAGGTGCTCGGGCTCGAAGCCGCTGAATCGGCTGCCCTGGCCGAAGAAGCGGGTGCGGCCGAGCAGCGTGACGAGCGGATGGGTGAAGAAGAAGACGATGAACAGGTCGATGGCCGTCGTCACGCCGAGGGTGAAGGCGAAGCCCTTGACCGTGCCCATCGCGAGGAAGAACAGCACGACGGCGCTCAGCAGCTGGACGGCGTCGGCCATGACGACGGTGCCGCGGGCCTTCGTCCAGCCGCTCTGGATCGAGTGCGCCAGCGAGTGGCCGTCGCGGATCTCGTCCCTGATGCGCTCGAAGTAGACGATGAACGAGTCGGCGGTGACGCCGATGGCCACGATCGCGCCGGCGATGCCGGGAAGGTTCATGGCGAAGCCGACGGTCGTGCCGAGCAGGACCAGCGTGGCCCACGTGATGACGGCCGCCGCGACGAGCGAGCCGGTCACGACGATGCCGAGGCCGCGGTAATAGACGAAGCTGTAGAGGAGCACGAGCGCCAGGCCGATGGCGCCGGCGATGAGGCCGGCGGTCAGCTGGTCGCCGCCGAGGGTCGGCGAGACCGTGTCGACGCTGGAGACGTCGAAGGAGATCGGCAGGGCGCCGTACTTGAGCTGGTTGGCCAGCGTCGTGGCGGTGTCCTGGTTGATGCCACCGCCGCTGATCTGCGCGGAGCCCGAGGTGATGGCCTCGGAGGCCTGCGGGGCCGAGATGACCTTGCCGTCGAGGACGATGGCGAACTCGTTGAGCGGGCTCTGCTGGGTGGCCAGACGGCTGGTGGCCTGGCCGAACTGGTCCGCCCCCGTCGAGTCGAAGTCGAGGTTGACGACCCAGGAGACCTCGTTCTGGGGGATGCCGGCGGTGGCGTCGGTGACGTTCTCGCCGGAGATGAGCACGGGGCCGAGGAGGTACTTGTACTGGCCGTCCTCGCTGCAGGCGAAGAGGGGCTGGTCCTCGACGTCGGGCGTCGCCGTGCCGCAGTCCCAGGCCATGAAGTCGCTGTAGTCCTGCGAGCTCGGCGTCCAGGCGAGCCGGCCGGCGAAGTCGGCGGGGCCCTGGCCCGCGGCGCTCGAGCGCGGCGTCGGCGTGGGGGACGGCGAGACGGGCAGCTCGGGCAGGACGCGCCCGGCCGGGGTCTGCCCGTCGGTGGCCTCGCCGGCCGGCTGGCCCGACTGGTCGGCCGGAGCGCTCTGGTCGCCGCCCGTGGTGCCCGAGGCGTCCCCGGACTGGGACTGGGACTGCTGCTGGGCGGCGGAGGCGCTGTAGTCCATGTAGTAGACGTTGCGGAAGGCCAGTTTGGCCGTCGTGCCGACGAGGTCGACGAGCTCGTCGCCGCTCACGTTCGGGACGGAGACCTCGATCTGGCGATCGCCCTGGAGGGTGACCGAGCTCTCACCGACGCCGAGCGAATCGACGCGGTTCTGGATGATCGTGCGGGCGGTCTCCAGGTTGTCCTTCGTCGGCGCCGAGCCGTCGGCGTTGTTCTCGGCCGTCAGCGTGATGGTCGTGCCGCCGCGCAGGTCCAGGCCGAGCCGGGGCGTCCACGTCCTGGTGAGCGCCATCATGGCGTACAGGAGGACGAGGATGAGCCCGAAGGCCCCCAGTCGTTTCCAGGGTGAGTAGGAAGTGGTGGTTCGAGCGGCCATTGATCGGGCTCTCCAACGGTGTCGGTTCAGGTGTCAGTTCTGATCGTTCTCGGCGTCCTCGGTCGCGGCCCGGGCGGTCGCGGCCTCGTCCGCGGCGCCGTCTTCGTGCTCGGCATCATCCGCCCTCGGCCGGGGCGGCCTGCTCCTCGGAACCGGCCCCGTCCGGCTCCGCGGACTCGTCGGGCTGCGCCCCGGTCGCCTCGTCGGGCTCGGTGGACTCGGTCGCGTCGTCGACGGGCCCGCCGTCGGTGAACTCGAACTCCTCGTCCTCGGGCCGCACGATCTTGTTGATGGCCTGCTTGAGGACGGTGATGTCGACGCCGGGGGCCAGCTCGATGACGGCCTGGGTCTCGCCGGTGGCCCGGACGGTGCCGAACACGCCGCTCGTGAGCATGACGCGCGTGCCCTCGTCCATGCGGTTGAGCATCTCGCGCTGCTTGTCCATCTGCTTCTTCTGGGGACGCATCACCATGAAGTACATGAGGGCGAACACCACCACGATCAGGATGAGGAGAGTGCCACTACCCATTGCATTCCTTACGTCGTCGAGCCGTGCCCCGATGGCACGCCGTGGCGAGTTTACCGGTTCAGTCCGGTCGATCCCATCAGGGCACGGCCTGCGAACGCTTTCCCAGGGCCCGGACGGGCCCGTGCGGGCGTGCGGGGTTCAGGGGAACAGGCCCTCCCGGGCGCCCTGCGGCGGGTTCAGGCCCAGGTGGGCCCAGCCGGCGGCCGTCGCGACCCGTCCGCGCGGGGTGCGCATGAGGAAGCCCTGGCGCACGAGGAAGGGCTCCGCGACCTCCTCGACGGTCTCGGTCTCCTCGCCGACGCTGATCGCCAGCGTCGACAGGCCGACCGGGCCGCCGCCGAACTTGAGGCAGATCGCCTCGAGCACGCCCCGGTCGAGACGGTCCAGGCCGAGCTCGTCGACCTCGTAGAGCTCCAGCGCCGCCACGGACAGCTCCTCCGTCACCCGTCCCCCGTTGTTGACCTGGGCGTAGTCGCGCACCCGGCGCAGCAGCCGGTTGACGATGCGCGGCGTGCCGCGCGAGCGCGAGGCGACGACCCGCGCCGACTCGTCGTCGAGGTCGAAGCCGAGTTTGACGGCCGAGCGCTTCGCGATCTCGGCGAGGTCCTCGACCTCGTAGTAGTCGAGCTGGGCGGTGAAGCCGAAGCGGTCGCGCAGCGGTCCCGGCAGCAACCCGGCGCGGGTCGTCGCGCCGACGAGCGTGAAAGGCGGGATGTCGATCGGGATGGCCGTGGCGCCCGGGCCCTTGCCGACGACGACGTCGACGCGGAAGTCCTCCATTGCGAGGTAGAGCATCTCCTCGGCCGGCCGGGACATGCGGTGGATCTCGTCGAGGAAGAGCACCTCGCCGGCGACGAGCCCGGACAGGATGGCCGCCAAGTCGCCGGCGTGCTGGATCGCCGGGCCTGAGGTGATGTGCAGCGGCACGCCCATCTCCGCGGCGATGATCATGGCGAGCGTCGTCTTGCCCAGCCCCGGGGGCCCCGAGAGGAGGACGTGGTCGGGCACCGCGCCGCGGTGCCGGGCGGCGGCCAGGACGAGGCCGAGCTGCTCGCGCACCCGCGGCTGGCCCTCGAACTCGACCAGGCTGGACGGGCGCAGCGCCGCCTCGGCGGCGCGCTCGGCCGGCTCGGCCTGCGGACTGACCGGTGAGTACTCCATGATCAGGCCAGCCTAGAGGCAGGAACGGCGCACGGGCCCGACGGACCCGCGCCCGCACCGGAGCCGAACGGTGCCGCGCTCATGCGCGGGCCAGCGATGCGAGGGCGGCCTTCATGAGCGTCGAGACCGAGGGCATCGGCTCGGACTCGGCGAGCCCGGCGACCGCGTCGGCGGCGGTCTCGGCGTCCCTGCTCGACCAGCCGAGGGACTCCAGCCCCTCGCAGACCTGCTCGCGCCAGGGCTGGGCGCCGGCCGTCGGGACGGTGGGCGGGTCCTCGACGCCGAGCGCCGCGACCCGGTCGCGCAGCTCGAGGATGATCTTCTGGGCGCCCTTGCGGCCGATGCCCGGCACCTGCGTGAGCTGGCCCAGGTCCTCCGAGTGCACCGCTGCGACGAGCTGGCCCGGGCTCAGCACGCTCACGATGGCCAGCGCCAGCTTCGGGCCGACCCCGGAGGCCGACAGGCACAGGGCGAAGCACTCGCGCTCGTCGCGCTCGGCGAAGCCGTACAGGCTCATGTCGTCCTCGCGGACGATCATGGCGGTGTGGAGCAGGGCCTCGCCGCCGACGCGCAGCATCGCGGTGGTCCTCGGGGTCGTGCCGATGCGCAGCCCGAGCCCGTTGACGTCGACGACGACCCAGGTGGCGCCGATGGCGGCGACAGTCCCGTGCACCTGGGCGATCATGAGGCCCTCCTCCTGGCCGCGACGGCCTGCGCGTACCTGTTCTCGACTCCCCCGCGCCACAGCTGGGTGACGGCCAGCGCCACGGCGTCCGCCGCGTCGACGGGCCGCGGCGGCCCGTCGAGGCCGAGGATGCGGGCGACCATGGCGCCCACCTGCTTCTTGTCGGCCTGACCCGAGCCCGTGATGGCGGCCTTCGCCTCACTGGGGCTGTGCAGTTCGACGGGCGTGTCGTGCCGGGCGCCGATGAGCATGGCGATGCCGACCGCCTGCGCGACCCCGGCGACCGAGTGCAGATTGTGCTGGGCGAAGACCCGCTCGATCGAGATCGTCCCGGGCCGGTAGCGGTCGTACCAGGCGGTGAGGCCCTCCTCGAGGCGCAGCAGGCGGAACTCGTGGGGCAGCCCCGGGCTGGTGCGCACGACGCCGACGGCGACGAGCGTCGGCCGCACGCCGGGGCGTCCCTCGACGACGGCGACCCCGCACCGGGTCAGGCCCGGGTCGACTCCCATGACACGCACTGGCGCTCCTCCGCATCCGGGCCGCTGGGCCCCGGACCCCCGCCGGGGCGGACGGCGCCCCGCCGGGATGATCCGAACATCAGTTCGATGTGCGAGTCTACCCGTGCGGGGCGCCGCACCGGCCCGGAACACTCCAGCGGCTCACTCCTGCTCCGCGAGGGCCTCCTCAACCTGCGGTGAGTACTCGGCGTTGCTGTAGACGTTCTGCACGTCGTCGAGGTCCTCCACGGCGTCGATGATCCTCTCGAGCTTCGTCGCCTCGTCGACGTCGTCGACCGTCTGGTTGAAACTGGCGACGAAGCTGACCTCGGCCGAGTCGTAGTCGAGGCCGGCGGCCTGGACGGCCTTGCGCACCTCGACCAGGTCGTTCGGGTCGCAGACGAGCTCGAAGACGTCGCCCTGGTCCCGGAGGTCCTCGACGGCCGCGTCGATGGTCGCCTCGAGGAGCTGGTCCTCGTCGACGGTGCGCTCGACGCTCCTGCGCCCCTCCTCGACCTCGAAGGTCCTGGGGACGGTGACGATGCCCTTGCGATCGAACAGGCGCTGCACCGAGCCGCCGTCGGCCATGGTGGCGCCGTTGCGGGTGACGGCCGTGCGGACGTCGGCGACGGCGCGGTTGCGGTTGTCGGTGAGGCACTCGATGAGGATGGCCACGCCGGCGGGCCCGTAGGCCTCGTACATGATCTCCTCGTAGCTGACCGCGTCGGCGCCCTCGCCGGAGCCGCGCCTGACGGCCCGGTCGATGTTGTCGTTGGGGACCGAGTTCTTCTTGGCCTTCTGGATCGCGTCGTACAGGGTCGGGTTGCCGGCGGGATCGCCGCCGCCCACGCGGGCCGAGACCTCGACGTTCTTGATCAGCTTGGCGAAGAGCTTGCCCCGCTTGGCGTCGATCGCCGCCTTCTTGTGCTTCGTGGTGGCCCACTTGGAGTGACCGCTCATACGCAGATCCCCTCTTGTCCTGACTCGTTCGGCTGCTCGTGCACTGCTCGTGCCCATCGGCGGCGCGCACCGTCGGCGGCGTCGCAAACCCTGCCGATTCTACCCACTGCCGTCCACGGCCCGGCCCGGCGGCGCGGACCGGGACGGCCCTACCGGCCGCGCCTGACCAGGAGCTCCTCGTAGCTGCTCGTGCGCCCGTAGACGATGAGGCGCTCGGTGGCCACGAAGCCCATCGAGTTGAAGTAGTCCTCGGCGGCCTGCGGCACGACCGTGTCGACGCCGATGCCGGCGCTGTCGAGCCCGGCGGCGACGAAGCCGTGCATCGAGGCGATCATGAGAGCGCGGCCGATGCCCTTGCCGTGGCACCAGGGGCACACGCCGATGCGCTCCGTCCAGCCCTCGGAGACCTCGTCCTCGTAGGCACGGTTGATGACGTAGCCGACGACGCGCCCGTGCGGGGCGTCCGCGTGGCTCGGCTCGGGCTTGTTCACGATGGCCAACCAGGACAGGCGGGCGCGGGCGCCCTCGGAGTTCAGGGAGCGCTCCCAGTCCTCGCGGCTCGTCTCCCCGGCGCCGGGACGCGCGGAGAAGGCCTCGTTGTGGGCGGCGCGGGCCTGCTCGGAGTAGCGCTCGTCGAAGGGCACGATCGTCACCTCGGGCGGGACGACGAGCTCCGGCAGCTCGGTGCCGGTCAGGTCGCGGTGCATGTCGAACTGCCAGCGCTCGGGCACGAGGCCGGCGCCGACCATCGAGCCGGTGAGGCCGATGCGCTTCTCGTCGACGAGCGAGCCGATCCACAGCGGCCCGGTCCCCTCGTCGTGGACGTAGAGGTACCACTGCTCGGCGCGGGCGATGAGCCACAACGAGAGGTTGTGGCGGATCCCCTGGTGACGCCATGCGGGATGGACGCCGACGTCGAACCAGACCTTCGGCGCCGCCGGATCGGACAGGTCGGGGTGGTTCCACCCGTAGGCGACGATCCGGCCGCTCTTCTCGCGCCCGACGACCGCGTGGTGACTGGCGTGGGCGCCCGGGCGCTCCCAGTCGGCGACGAGGTCCTCGTAGCCCATGGTCTGCACCGGGTCGTCGTAGTACTCCATGGCCGCGCGCAGCTCGGCGAGCTCGGGCAGGTCGTCGAAGCTCAGGAAGCTCCAGTCGAGCAGGTCGTCGACGAAGGTCTCCGTCCACTCCGGGGTCATCGGGCCACCGCCAAGGCATCGGGAAGGGTGAACTTTCCGATGTACAGGGCGGTGCCGATGATGGCTCCCTCGACGCCCTGGCCGACCATGGCGCGCAGGGCCCGCACGTCGTCGAGCGAGGAGATGCCGCCGGAGGCGACGACCGGGGCGTCGGTGTGGGCGCAGACGGTGGCCAGCAGCTCTAGGTTGGGCCCCGACAGCATGCCGTCGGAGGAGACGTCGGTGACGGCGTAGCGCGCGCAGCCGGCGGCGTTCATCGTGTCGAGGGTGTCGAGCAGCTCGCCGCCCTCGGACACCCAGCCCCGCGCTGCGAGTCTGGTGCCGCGCACGTCGAGCCCGATGGCGATGCGGTCGCCGTGGGCCCTGATGACCTCGGCGCACCAGCCCGGGTCCTCGAGCGCAGCGGTGCCGATGTTGACGCGGCGGCAGCCGGTGGCCAGGGCGCGCTCAAGACTCGCGTCATCACGGATGCCGCCCGACAGCTCGACGTCGACGTCGAGCTCACCGATGACGTCGGCGAGCAGCTCGGCGTTCGAGCCGCGGCCGAAGGCCGCATCGAGGTCCACCAGGTGCAGCCAGCTCGTGCCGGCCTCCACCCAGCGCTTGGCGGCCTGGTGCGGGTCGCCGAAGACCTTTCCGGAGCCGGCCACCCCCTGGACCAGCTGGACCGCCTGTCCGTCCTTGACGTCGACGGCGGGAAGGAGCTGCAGGGCCTCGCTGTGTTCAGTGCTCACGGATGAAACCCTAGCCCACCGGCCGGGCCGCGCCCATGGCATCGCGGCCCGCTCACGGCCCTTCGACGATGTCCAGCCAGTTGCGCAGCAGGCGGGCCCCGGCCCGGCCCGACTTCTCGGGGTGGAACTGGGTGGAGCAGACGGGCCCGCGTTCGGCGGCGGCCACGCAGCGGTCGCCGCCGTGCTCGACCCAGCTCGTGAGCGCGCCGTCCGGTGCGGTGTGGGCGGCGTAGGAGTGGACGAAGTAGAAGCGCTCGGACGCCAGGCCCGCGAACAGGCGGCTGCCGGGGGCGGCCTCGACGAGGTTCCAGCCCATGTGCGGCAGGCGGCGACTCGTGAGCGCGGTGACGACGCCGTCGAAGACGCCGAGGCCGGCCCTCGTCCGGCCGTGCTCGTCGCCCGAGTCGAACAGCACCTGGTGCCCGACGCAGATGCCCAGCAGCGGCCGCGACACGGCCGCCCACGCGCGGACGAGGTCCGCTCCCCCGCCGGCCTCGAGTTCGTCCATGCAGGCCTCGAAGGCCCCGACGCCGGGCACGACGAGGCCCCGGCAGTCGGCGAACCCGTCGGGGCGCGATGACAGTCTCACCCGGGCGCCGGCGGCGTCGAGGGCCCGGCAGGCCGAGTGGAGGTTGCCAGAGCCGTGGTCGAGGACGCCGACCAGCGGCCGGTCCCCGCTCACAGCAGGCCCTTGGTGCTCGGGACGCCCTCGACGCGGGGATCGGGCTCGACGGCGGCGCGCAGGGCCCGGGCGAGGGCCTTGAACTGGGCCTCGACGATGTGGTGCGGCTCGCGGCCGGCCAGAAGGCGCAGGTGCAGGCAGACGCCGGCGTTGAGGGCCAGCGCCTCCATGACGTGATAGGTCATCGACCCCGGGTACAGGACCCCGTCCCCGCCGATGCGGGCGGTGACCTGCGACTCGGGTTCGCCGCTGCACACCGCGTAAGGACGGCCCGCGACGTCGACGACGGCCTGGGCGAGCGCCTCGTCGAGGGGGACGAGGGCGTCGCCGAAGCGGCGGATGCCGGCCTTGTCGCCGAGCGCCTCGCGCAGTCCCCGCCCGATGGCGATGGCGGTGTCCTCGACGCCGTGGTGGCCGTCGACCCATGTGTCGCCGGACGTCGTGACGTCGAGGTCGATGAGCGAGTGCCTGCTCAGGGCGGTGAGCATGTGGTCGTAGAAGCCCACCCCGGTGCTGATGCGCGAGACGCCGGTGCCGTCCAGGTCGAGGCTGACCTGGACGTCGGACTCACTCGTGACGCGGTGAACGCTCGCGGTGCGGCTCATGGTCGTCCTTTCCGGATGCTGTGGGCGGTGCGTGCTGCGGTGCTCAGCGGACCAGGACGCCCGGGCGGGCGAGGATCGGCCCGATGGCCTCGCGGAAGGCCCTCATCTCGTCGGGGGTGCCGGCGTTGAGGCGCAGGAAGCCCTCTGGGCCGACCTCCCGGACGAGGACGCCGGCGTCGAGGATCTCCTGCCACACGCCATGGCGGTCGGCGAACCGGCCGAACAGGATGAAGTTCGACTGGCTGGGCACGACCTCGAGGCCGGCCCGGCGCATCCACTCCTGCATGCCCTGGCACTCCTCGCGCAGGGCCTGCACCTGGGCGAGCATCTCGCCCCTGTGCGCCAGGGCGACGCGCGCAATGGCCTGGGTCTGCGCGCTCATGTGGTAGGGCAAGCGCACGATGCGGCAGGCGTCGACGACCGCGGGCGCGGCGGCGAGGTAGCCGACGCGTCCGCCGGCCAGGGCGAAGGCCTTGGACATCGTGCGCGTGACGATGAGCCGTCCGAAGCGGGCCAGCAGGGCGAGGGAGGAGTCCTCGGGCACCTCGGTGAACTCCTGGTAGGCCTCGTCGACGACGACGAGGCAGTCGACCCGCTCGCAGACCTCCTCGATCACCTTGACCGGGGTGAGCGTGCCCGTCGGGTTGTTGGGCGTGGTGATGAGCAGGACGTCGGGCCGGTGCTCGGCGACGGCCGCCGTGACGAGCTCGGCGTCGAGGGTGTGGTCCTCGCGGCGCGGGGCGGTGACGTAGCGGGTGTGCGTGTTGCGCGCGTACTCGGGGTACATCGAGTAGGTGGGAGTGAAGCTCAGCACCGTGCGGCCGGGCCCGCCGAAGGCCTGGAGGATGTGCGTCATGACCTCGTTGGATCCGTTGGCGACCCAGATGTTCGAGCTGTCGAGCCCGAAACCGAGGTAGGCGGCCAGGTCGGCCCGCAGCGCCAGGGCCTCGCGGTCGGGGTAGCGGTTGATCGAGCCGGCTGCCCGCTCGACCTCCCGGGCCATGTGGGCCCTCGCCCGCGCGCTGGGCGGGTAGGGGTTCTCGTTGGTGTTGAGGCGCACCGGCACGTCGAGCTGGGGGGCGCCGTAGGGCTCCGCACCGACGAGCTCGGGCCGCAGCGGCAGCTCGGCGAGGCTGATCCCCGGGCCTGGGGTCCGCGCGGTCCTGCTCATGAGGGCACCTGCTCCCCGGTGCGCACCGCGATGGCGTTGGCGTGGCCTGGAAGGTTCTCGGCGTGCGCGAAGCGCTGGACGGTCTCGCCGAGATCGGCCAGGGCCTGCGACGTGTAGTCGACGACGTGCACCGATCTCATGAAGCTGCGCGCGGTCAGCCCGGACGAGTAACGGGCCGCGCCCCCGGTCGGCAGGACGTGCGTGGATCCCGCTGAGTAGTCGCCCAGCGGCACCGGCACGGAGCCGCCGACGAAGACGGCGCCGGCGTTGCGCACGCGCGCGGCGAGCCCGGCCGCGTCGGCGGTCTGGACCTCGAGGTGCTCCGGCGCGTAGTCGTCGGTGACGGCCAGGCCCTGCTCCATGTCGTCGACGAGGACGACGCCGGACTGCTCGCCGGTCAGCGAGACGCGCAGCCGCTCGGCGGTGTCGAGCTGCTCGACCTGGGCCGCGAGCTCCGTCTCGACCCCCCCGAGCAGGTCCGGCGAGTCGGTGACGAGCACGGCGCCGGCCATCGGGTCGTGCTCGGCCTGGCTGATGAGGTCGGCTGCGACGCACCGCGGATCGGCGGTGCCGTCGGCGAGGACGAGGATCTCCGTGGGGCCGGCCTCCGCGTCGATGCCGATGAGGCCCCGCAGGTGCCGCTTGGCGGCCACGACGTAGATGTTGCCGGGCCCGGTGACCATGTCGACGCGGCGGCACAGCTCGGGGACGCCGTAGGCGAACATGGCGATGGCCTGGGCACCGCCCACGGCGTAGACCTCGTCGACGCCGAGAAGGGCGCACACGGCGAGGATGGTCGGGTGCGGCAGACCGCCGTACTCGGCCTGCGGCGGGGTGGCGACCGCCACCTTCCCGACGCCGGCGACCTGGGCGGGCACGACGTTCATGAGGACGGTGGAGGCGAGCGGGGCCAGACCGCCGGGCACGTACAGCCCGACGCGGCCGACGGGGACCATGCGGTTGCCGACGACGGCGCCCGGGGCGACCTCGACGCTGCGGTAGGCCTCCTCGGTCTCGATGGTCTCGGCGACGAGACGGCGCCTGCGGATCGACTCCCCGATGGCGGCGCGCAGCCGGGGGTCGAGGCCGTCGAGCGCGGCGCGGAGGGCCTCGTCGGGAACCCTCAGGTGCTCGGGGACGACGTGGTCGAACTGCTCGGCGAAGCGCAGCAGGGCCTCCCGTCCCTCGTCCCGGACCGCCCGGCAGAGGGGTTCGACGGCGGTCAGCGCGCGCTCCACGTCGAACGAACCGCGCGGCAGCACGGCAGTGTAGTCGTCCAACCGCCGCCCGCGCACATCAATGATCCGCAGCATGCCGTCAAGCCTAGCCGCGGAGCCCCGGTACGGTGGCCCCGCGCGCCGCGGGTGAGACCCTCCGCACCGGGATGGTGGAATGGGGCGGTGGTCCCCCAGATCTTCATCGGCGCCGGCACGGTCATCAACGTCTCGTCGATCATCGTCGGCTCGACGATCGGTCTGCTCGTCGGCCAGCACCTCCCGCAGGACTCCCGCCGGGCCATCACCACCGTGCTGAGCCTCGTCGTCATCGTCATCGGCGCCGAGTCCGGCACGGCCTTCTCCGACGCCGCCCTCGCCGAGGTCGTCGGCGACTTCGGCATGGTCGTCGTCATGCTCTCCCTCGTCATCGGCACGCTCATCGGACGGGCGCTGCGTCTCGAGGAGCGGCTGGAGTCGCTCGGCCGGTGGGGCCGGCGCGCGATCGCGCGGATGCGCCGGAAGGATGCCTCCTCGGGTGCCGGGGACGAGCTGGAGGGCTTCGTCACCGCGGTCCTCATCTTCTGCGTCGGCCCGCTGGGCCTGCTCGGCGCGCTCCAGGACGGCCTGGGCAACGGGCCGAGCCAGCTGTGCATCAACGCCGTCCTCGACGGCTTCACCTCGATCGCCCTCGCCTCGTCGTACGGAATCTCCGTCATGGGCTCGGCCGCCGTGCAGCTCGTATACCTGGGCACGGTCACGCTCATCGGCCACCTGGTCGGCGGCATGCTGCCCGACGCCGAGCTCGCCGCCCTCGACTCGGCCGGAGGGATCATCCTCCTGTCCTTGGGCCTCACGATGACCGGGATCAGGAAGCTGCCGGTCGTCGACGTACTGCCCGCGCTCGTCCTGGCACCTGCCGCCGTGTGGCTCGTCTCGCTGCTGTGAGCCCTCCACCGCGGGCGCGCGCCGCGGGCCCGTCCGCGCCGGCGCGCATCAGCCGCTGCCGGCCCCCCTGCCGCCCCGGTCACCGCCGATCCTCGTCCAGCGCGAGAAGCGCAGCAGCCGGTGCCCGCTGCCGGTGCGGCCCTCCTCGGACCAGCGCGGCAGCTGTTCCTGCTCCGTCCCGTCGGCCGGCTCCTCGTCGGCGGCGAGGCGCTCGCGCACGCGCGGGTCGTCGGTGTCGTGGGTGAGAGAGCTGTAGACGAGCACCGGGACGACGGCGGCGAAGGGCCAGACGACCCAGGCCGTCGGGGTCGTGAGGGCCAAGTCGCGCATGACGGTCTCGCCCGCCGCCGCGCCGGCCAGGCGCTCGTCGAAGTCGTGCGGACCGATGACGGACGCGAAGCTCACGGCGACGAGCGCGCACAGGCCGGCGCCGAGGACGGCGAAGAGGACGACCGGCCAGCCCGCCCCCTTGAACCACTGCCAGGCGCAGATGCCCAGGACGAGGCCGGCGACGAGTCCGATCATGATGAAGGCGGCGTCGGGGCCGAAGTTCTGCACAGCCGCCGTGTTCGTCGTCGTGACGGTGCCGTCGGAGGTGACGGTGACCGACTGCAGCGGCGCCACCAGGTACCACACGAGGCCGGCCAACAGGCCGACGACGACGATGAGCCCCGCGTAGAGCGCGGTGCGGAGCCAGTCGCGGCGACTGATGTGCGGGCGCCACAGGCTCACGCGGTGGAGCCCTGGCGTCGGATCGTCGACGGCCTGCTGCGGCCCGGTCGTCTCGATGGACGCGACGACGGCGGGCATGACGCCGCCCTGCGCGGGCTGCTGCTCGGTCACGACGCGCCCCCTCCTCACTGCTCGGTGGACGATCCCCAGGGTATCGGCCCGGCCGGTCAGACCGCGATGCAGCGCGGGCCGAGCAGCGCCTTGAGGTCTGCGATGAGCGGCTGCTCGTTGCTCACCCGCAGCGAGTCGGAGAGCCGCATGAGCATGCTCTTGTCGGGGCCGAGCAGTTTGACGCGCACCTCGGTGCCGCCCGGGTGGGCGGTGAGCACCTGGCGCAGATCCTGGATCACCGGCGGGATGCATCGCACGACGGGCATCTGGATCGTCACCGGGCCGTCGGCGCTCATGCGCACCTCGGGCACGGTGAGCTCGTTGGCCTGCATCTCGATGGACTCGTCCTTGTTCGTGATGCGGCCGCGGATGCGCACGACGGTGTCCGGCACGAGCTGGGTGAGGCAGGTCTGGTAGACCTTCGGGAAGATGAGCACCTGGACGCTGGCGTCGAGGTCCTCGATGGTGACGGTCGCCCAGAAGGCGCCCGACTTCGACTGCCGGCGCTGGACCTGGGTGATCATGCCGCAGATCGTCTCGACGTGTCCGTCAAGGTCGGCGCCGGACTCGACGAGGGCGCCGATGCCGACGGAGCTCTCGGCGCCGAGCACGTGCTCGAGGCCGTGCAGCGGATGGTCCGAGACGTACAGGCCGAGCATCTCGCGCTCGAAGGCCAGTTTCGTACGCTTGTCCCAGTCGGGGACCTCGGGGACCGTGCGCGACAGCGCGGTGTCGGCGTCCTCGTCGCCGCCCAGCAGGTCGCCGAAGAGGTCGTCCTGGCCGTTGGCCTGGTTGCGCTTGAGGTCGATGACGCCGTCGACGGCGCCCTCGAAGACCTCCATGAGGGCGCGCCGGGAGCGGCACATCGAGTCGAAGGCACCCGCCTTGATGAGCGACTCGATGCAGCGCTTGTTGCAGACGCTCAGCGGCACCTGGTCGAGGAATTCGTAGAAGTCCTCGGCGGGGCCGTGCTCGGTGCGGGCCCCGACGATGCCGGCGACGACGGACTCGCCGACGTTGCGAATGGCGCCCAGCCCGAAGCGGACGTCCTCGCCGACGGCCGTGAACTCGTTCTGCGAGGCGTTGACGTCCGGCGGCAGCACCCTGATGTGCTGAGCGCGCATGTCGGTCAGGTAGAGGGCCATCTTGTCCTTGTCGTCGCCGACGCTGGTCAGCAGCGCGGCGCCGTACTCGGCCGGATAGTTCGCCTTGAGGTAGGCCGTCCAGTAGCTCACGAGCGCGTAGCCTGTGGCGTGCGACTTGTTGAAGGCGTAGCCGGCGAACGGCACCATGACGTCCCACAGCGCCCTGATCGACTCGTCCGAGTAGCCGTTGGCGCGCATGCCCTCCTGGAAGGGCGTGAAGTTCTGGTCGAGGATGTACTTCTTCTTCTTGCCCATCGCCCTGCGCAGCAGGTCGGCGCTCCCGAGGGTGTAGCCCGCGAGCTTGCGGGCGATCGCCATGATCTGCTCCTGGTAGACGATGAGGTGGTAGGTGGGAGCGAGGATCTCGTCGAGGTCCTCCTTGAGCTCGGGGTGGATCGGGATGATCGGCCGGCGGCCGTTCTTGCGGTCGGCGTACTCGATGTGGGCGTTGGCGCCCATCGGCCCGGGCCGGTAGAGGGCCAGGACGGCGATGATGTCGTCGAAGACTGTGGGGCCCATCTGGCGCAGCAGGGCCCTCATGGCCGTACCGTCGAGCTGGAAGACCCCGAGGGTGTCGCCACGGGCCAGCAGCTCGTAGGTCGCCTTGTCGTCGAGGGGCAGGGTCGTCAGGTCGACGTCCTCGCCCCGGTTCTGCCTGATGATCTTCAGGCAGTGGTCCATGATGCCGAGGTTGCGCAGCCCCAGGAAGTCCATCTTCATGAGGCCCATCTCCTCGAGCTGAGGGTAGGCGAAGCCGGCGATGATCATGCCGTCCTTGTCCCGCTTGTGCATGGGAACGAGGTCGAGCAGCTTCTCGCTGGACAGGATGAAGGCGCAGGCGTGCACGCCGGTACCGCGGATGAGGCCCTCGAGGCCCTTGCCGGTGTCGACGACGCGGTGGACGTCGGGGTCGGCCTCGTAGAGCTCGCGGAACTCGGCGCCCTCGGCGTAGCGCGGGTGGTCGGGGTCGAACAGTTCGTTGAGCGGGACGCCCTTGCCCATGATGTCCGGCGGCATGGCCTTGGTGATCCTGTCGCCGAGGCTGAAGGGGTAGCCGAGGATTCGGTTGGCGTCCTTGACGGCGGCCTTGGCCTTGATCGTGCTGAAGGTGTTCACCTGGCTGGTGTACTCGGCGCCGTACTTCTCGGTGACGTACTCGATGACCTTGTCGCGCTGGCGGTCGTCGAAGTCGAGGTCGATGTCGGGCGGGTTGACGCGCTCGGGGTTGAGGAAGCGCTCGAACAGCAGGTCGTGCTCGAGGGGGTCGATGGCGATGATGTCGGTGAGGTAGGCGATCATCGAGCCGGCCGCCGAGCCCCGGCCCGGGCCCACGGGCACGCCCATCCTGCGGGCGGCGTCGCAGATGTCGGAGACGACGAGGAAGTACGAGCTGAAGCCGAGCGGCTCGATGGTGGCGAGCTCGGTCCGCACGCGGTCGAGGACCTCCTGGCGGGGGTGGTCGCCGTAGTGCTTCTTGAGACCGGCCCGGATCTTCTTGCGCAGCCAGCTCTCCTGCGTCTCGCCGTCGGGCACGTCGAACTGGGGCATGCGGTCGACGTGGGCGAAGACCTCGTCGTAGGACTCGATCATCTCGGTGAGGCCCAGGGTGTTGTCGGCGGCCTCGGCCGGGAACAGCGCCCGCATCTGCTCGTTCGTCTTGATGAAGTAGCCCGAGCCGTTGAAGCGGAAGCGGTTGGGGTCGTCCTTGTTGCGGCCCACTCCGACGCACAGCAGGTTGTCGTGCGCGTCGGCCTGGTCCTCGGTGACGTAGTGGGAGTCGTTGGTGGCCAGCAGTGGCAGGCCGAGCCGCTTGGCCAGGCGCAGCAGGTCGTCGCGCACCTCGTGCTCGATGGGGACGCCGTGGTCCATGAGCTCGCAGTAGTAGTTCCCCTTGCCGAAGATCTCCCGGTAGGCGGCCGCGGCCTCGCAGGCCTGCTCGAACTGGCCCAGCCGCAGCCTCGTCTGCACCTCGCCGGAGGGGCAGCCGGTGGCGCCGATGACGCCCTCGGCGTGCTCGGCGATGAGCTCGCGGTCCATGCGGGGCTTCATGTAGTAGCCCTCGTAGCTGGCCAGGGAGCTGAGCTTGAACAGATTGTGCAGGCCGGTGGGATCGCGCGCCCACAGGGTCATGTGCGTGTAGCGCCCGCCGCCCGAGACGTCCTTGCCACCCTCGACCACCGGGTCGCCCGAGTCCCGTCCGGCGCCCCAGAACTCCTGCTTGCGCGAGAAGCGGGTGCTCGGGGCCACATAGGCCTCGATGCCGATGATGGGCTTGACGGCCGGGTTCTGGGTCCCGTCGTACTTCTTGGCGGTCTGGAAGAACTCGTAGGCGCCGAACATGTTGCCGTGGTCGGTCATGGCCACGGCGGGCATGCCCTGACGGGCGACCTCGGCGAACAGCTTCGCATTGCTCGCGGCGCCGTCGAGCATCGAGTACTCGGTGTGCACGTGCAGATGGACGAAGTTGCTCCTGCTCATGTCGCTCCCCTCAGCGCGGCCGGTCACGGCGGTCCGCTTCAGGCTACTCGGGTCCGGCGCACGGGCACGAGCGACGGCGCCCGCGAGCCCGTGATCCAGCCTCGAACGCTCCGGCGCCGGGCCGTCTCCGCCACGCCCCTGGTTCCGCGCTGCCGCGATGCACCGGTCCGCCCGCCGGACGGCGGCCCGGAGCCCGGCTCGACACCTCGACACTTGATAGTTGAGTCAGATGGGCTCAATATTGAGTCATCGCTTCTCACTCAGGAGTTCCCATGAGCACCACCGGAATGCGCGTCCCGGGACGGAGCGAGGGCCGTCCTCCGTACCCCCGGCCCGCCGAGCGTGGCTGGCGCATCTGCCTGGGCACCGGCGTCACCGCTGCGGCGGCCGGTCTCGCCTGCATGATCTGGCCCGGCCACTCGATCGATGCGCTCGTGCGTCTCATCGCTCTCGCCCTGCTCGTCCAGGCCATCGGCTCGATCGTCACCGGCCACCGCTCGCGCGGCCTCGCCGGCTCGGGCACGATGATCCTGTCCGGGGTCCTCCTGGGGCTGGTCGCCGCATTCATGGCCTGGCACCCGGGCCTGACCGGCGAGCTCATCATCGTCGCCGTGGGCGGCGCGATCCTCGTGGCCGGCCTCACGGCGGCCTGGCTCGGCACCGTCCTGCGCGGCTGGCTGGGCAGCACCCGCTGGCTCCAGATCGGCGGCCTCGTCGGCGCCGTCATCGGTCTCGTCTTCCTCGTGCACCCGCACTTCGGCGCCGCCGCCATGGGCGTCCTCATCGGCGTCGTCATGGTTCTGTTCGGCGCCGGACTCATCGCGCTGGCGCTGCGGCTGCGCCGCTGGCACACCGGCCCCCCGGCGGCGCAGGACCCGACCGAGGTCGTCATCGAGGGCGACGTCGAGGAGTGAACGGGCCGGCCGGCGCCCAGCCCGGCGCGACGGGGCCCGGGGGGCGGACCGGCAGTAGTGTGGTGCGGATCCGCAGACCGTCCGAGCCGGTGCGCCGACGCCGGCTCCCGATGAGGGAGCAGCCCGTGATGAATGACCAGCGCGCCAGGGACGGCCAGCGCCGCTGGGGACAGCCGGAACCGGTCGGGCTCCCCACGACCGACGGAGCGGTCTCGGTGCGGCTGTACGACGCGGGCGAGCAGGTGCACCCCGAGGGCGTCAGCGGACTGAACGGCGTCCTGCCCTATCTCGATCAGCACCCCGAGCACATGGCGCTCGTCGCGTACACGGACCCCGGCCAGCGTCAGATCCGCGAGCTCGGCGCGGCGCTCGGACTGCACCCGCTGCTCGTCGAGGACCTCCTCAAGGGCCATCAGCGCCCCAAGCTGGAGCGCTACGAGGACACCCTGTTCATGGTCGTCGAGCCGACCTTCTACCTGGACGACATCGAGGACGTCGACGTCGCCGAGGTGCACGTGCTCAAGCGCGAGAACATGATCGTCATGCTCGTCCGCCCCACCCCGCACGGCATGGTCTGGGCCGGCCCCACCCTGGACTACCGTCCCCAGTTCCTGTCGCTCGGCACCGAGGCGCTGCTCTACGGCATCCTCGACAGCGTCGTCGACACGGCCTTCCCCGTCGTGCGCGGCGTCCAGACAGATCTGGGCCAGATCGAGCGCCAGGTGTTCAGCGGCGACACCGCGGCGCCCGAGCGCATCTACCGGCTGGGCCGCGAGACGATGGACCTGCAGCAGGCCGTCGCCCCGATGTCCGACATCGTCGAGGCCCTGCGCGCCGGTTTCGACAGGCACGAGGTGGCCCACGAGCTGCGCGCCCACCTCGGCGACGTCGCCGACCACACCCGGCGGGTGGGGCTCCAGATCGACCAGGTCCGCGAGCTGCTCACGCAGATCCTCACGGTCAACGCCACGCTCACGGACCAGCGGCGCAACGACAACATGAAGACCGTCTCCTCGTGGGGCGCCATTCTCCTGTTCCCGACGCTCATCGGGTCGATCTACGGGATGAACTTCGAGGCGATGCCCGAGCTGCACTGGCGCTACGGCTATCCGATGGCCCTCGGCCTCATGGTCGTCTCGGCCGTGGTGCTCTACATCGTCTTCAAGCGGCGCGACTGGCTGTGAGCCCGCACGGACGGCTGGGCGCCGGTCGCCGGTCGTCATGCCCGGTCGAGCAGCTCCCCGAGTTCCGCGGCGAGGGCGGCGGGGTCGTGGTCGTCGATGAGCGACATCTGGAGGATCTGCGCGTAGATGAGGCTGACCATCACGTGGGCCCGTGCGGGCGCCCTCCGCTCGGCGGCGCGCCGGTCCGCGCCCTGCGCGGCCAGCCAGGCCGCGCAGTACTCACCCAGGGCGTCACGCGCCTGCTCGTACACGTCGTTCGCCGCATCCCTCACCTCCCGGTTCGACACCGCCTCGCCCCACACCTGGACGAGGAGCCCGGTGGGGATGTCGGCCGATGCGATGCGCGCCGCGATGAGACCGATGAGCTCGCTCGGCCGGGGCGGCGGCTCCGTCGAGGCCGCCGCCTCGACCTCGGCGAACAGCTCGCTGAAGGTCGTCCGGGCGACGTACGCGATGATCTCGTTCTTGCCCTTGAAGTGGTTGTAGATCGTGCCGGCGGAGAGCCCCGAGGCCTCGATGATGTTGGACATGGAGGTCAGGTGAATTCCGCGGAAGGAGAATTGGTCGATGGCGGCCCGGGCGATCCGGTCGCGCCGCGCCTGCATGTACTCACTGCTGACCCTCACCACGACAATCCTCACTCCAAGGAGACGAACCATTGAGGCTTGTTCACAACCTCAATGAACAAGGCTATGGCTAGGGGTTTCGTCTCTTGTTGGGCCTCCTGTGAACAAGCCTTGTTTCAAAGTACCAGAGCGGGGCGGCGGCGCATGCCGTACCCTGTGCCTCGGGACGATCCACCGAACAGCTCCCCCGATGACGTACCGGCAAAGACGGGATGGCTCTCGACCAGCCGGGCCCCTTTGACGCGCTCCCGTCGTGACCCTCGGCTCCCCGGCGTCACCCATCGAGAGAACTGCCGACTCCACCGGCCCCGGGTCGGGGCGAGGAGCACCGCTCGCCCCGACCCGGCCGAACCGTCGGCCCCGCCTTCGGACTCAGACGTCCCCGCGCGCCCGCACGCTCGAGCGGCGCCCGAAGATCAGCAGCGTGGCGTCCACGAGGACCCATGCGCACAGCACGCACCACTGGCCCGCCGTGCTGGCATCGGGGAAGTAGCTGAGGACGCGGACCAATGTCGTCGTCGAGCCGGGGATGAGGCACTGTCCGATGTATCCCAAACCTGCGGGCAGGAACTTGTAAGGGATGGCGAACGCGGCCCAGGGCATCGCGGCGAACAATGTGATCCCGGCCGCGATTCCTATGCCCACTCCTCCGAAGGCGGAGTGCAGGCCAGCGAACAGACCACTCGTCGCCATAAGGGACAGGCCCAGGGCCAGCCAGAGGATGCCGAACGATCCCGGGTACACCGTGAGCCAGGTGTCCAGGATCAGGGTGAGCAGCAGACCCCCGCCGACCCCGAGCCCGAGCACTGCGGCGGCCTTGCGCCACACGCCCTTGACCAGATAAGCGATCGTGAGTCCGGCGAGCAGAGCGCCGACAGTGAGCGGAATACCGGCAGCGGTGGCGCCGGCCCCGCTCGCATCATCCTCGGAGTAGGGCACCAGATCGGTCACCGTCACCTGAGGAAGCGCCTCTGGCAGCTGTCCCGCCACAACCGCCGGATCGACTCCGTGACCGGCGGCAGAACCGATCCCGTCGCGGATCCCCGCGTAGATCTGCGTGTCGAGCATGGTCTGCACCCGCGAGGCCACCTCGGTCATGACGGCGGCAGGCACCTGACCATTGGCCGAGGCCGTCAGCACCTCGGGCGCCCCGTTGACGAGCACCACGGCTCCGATGAAGTTACGCTCCCGCACGCCTCTGACGGCAGCGTCGCGGTCATCGACCCTCTCCAGGTCGGCGACCCCGCCCAGGTTCCCACCGGCACCGGACATGAACTGGTCGACCAGGTCGCCGTCCCCGGTCACCGCTATCGTCTGGCCCGACATCTCGGCCCGTGAACTCGGCCACGCGAAGGTGAGGATCAGCAGGGACAGTGCGACCGACACGAGCACCACGACCCATGTCACCCTTCCCCAGCTACTCACGACATGCGCTGCCGTCCGTTCTTGACCAGCCATCGTGTGATCAGTCATCTCTCCTCCTTGAATGAATGATCATTCATCATACTCCTCGAACCCTATCCTGGCAACCAGTCACCAGGAACACAACTGATACTGTCGTCCGCCAGGAGCAGTGTCACATCGCCTCGACCCTCAAACCCTGACTGCTCGCCAACAAGTCAGACTGAGCGGTGTCCATGGACAGCACCTGTCGGCAGGTAGCGCGAGAACCGGGGCTCCGAGGACCCGACGAAGATGCCGTCAAGATTTGAACCAGATCGCATGGTCAGGGCACTGATTGCAACTACTGCCCTCGTTCGGATTGTCACAGGTTCAGTTCGAGGTCATGGAGGAGCCGAGGCATGTCCCAGAGAGTTTTGATCCAGATGTCGTTGACCGTACAACGCATCTGACTTGAACATCAGGCGCTGGAAGAATTCATGCGTCGCCAGCCCGGCTCATAGCGCCGTCCCCATGACATTACGACTGTCAAGAAACACACTATGGCTGACATGAAACGAAACCGTATTTTTCGTGGATTTCCTGTGCTGTTTCGGATATGATTGGGACATGCAGGTTGAGGTCACCTTGGAAGAAACCGCCGTCCTGATCAGGTGGAAGAAGCGTTCCGACAATCATGTGCTGGTGCGGATGAAGGCAGAAGCGATTCTGTACGCCTCCCGTGGCGTCGACGTGGGCATCATCGCTGAACTGATGGCCGAGTGGCAGCCCACCAGGATGTGCTCGGTCCTGGCCGGGCACGCCGGGAACCAGAACTCAAGACCATCCTCGCTCAGCCGTCCTACCAAGCGGGCGTCCACGCCGAGTTCTGGAACGTCCCGGCGATACGTGAGGTCGTGAAGATCCTGTTCAACGCCGAACACCAGACGGACTCCTCCTACCAGCTGCTCCTGCGCCTGTGCGGGCCGAGCCTCAAGCTGCCGGAGCCGTTCAACAAGCACCGCGACGAACCGGCCACCACCCGGCGCATGGCCGAGGTGAAAACCCAAGTCAAGAACTTGTTAAGCCAGGTCTGGGAGGTCTACGCCGCAGACTAGGCACGCCTCGAGCACGAGACCGAGACCCGCCGCATGCAGCTCCCAAGAGGACAGCGAACCAAACTGTACGTGGACCGGCAGAAGGGGGCCCAGTCGTTCTTCGTTGCGCTCTCGTTGACCAGCAAGACCGTCAAGCTGTACCCGATCGAGGGGAACCGAGAAGCCTATTCAAAAGTCGCGACAAACCTAGCCCCGACTAAATATTTATCCTTAACGGAGCGCTAGTTTTGAATAGCCCCCAGAACACCAAGCAGACAATCCTCGCCCTGGAACGACTCCAACGAGAAACCGAGACAGAGAAGATCGCGGTCGTCCTGGACAACACCCGCTTCCACCACGCGAAAGAGTTGACCACCCTCTACGAGCCGGGTCAACTGCTAGAGCGCATCACCCCTGTTTTCCTGCCGTCGTACGCGCCCGACCAAAACCCAGTCGAGCACGTCTGGAACGCGGCCAAGAACAACATCGCGAACATTCAGCGCGAGATCCCCGAAGAAACCTTCGGCGCGTTCGCCTCCCACGCCACCGGCCGTGCCCTCGACCACCTCCCACCCCGCGAAACCGAAAACGAATTCGTTTCATGACAGCCATGCTCCCGATGATCAGCACGCAGCAGCGGAACCTTCAGGTCGTTCAGCGCGAATCGCCAGGAGTCCCTGCGAAGGACCCGAGCAGTCTTCGGTTGAACCTCTTCCATGTCCCGTGGCTCGATGGCTGCTGCGCAGAGTGCACCTGTGAGGTCTTCACATCGAGCCTCGTTCCCCTAGTCACCAAGGCCGTAGTCTGCCAGCCCGAGGGATCACGACACTCTCGGTCTGAGTCTGCACCCAGTGAAGAAAAAGATGCTTGAGCAAGCCCAGATGACACTGGCTGGAGAACATGGCCAGGAGCCACAGAGATGAAATTCCGCATAGATTATGCAGAATAACGCCAACATGCCCAGCGCTCCTCCCTGAGTCGCGAGACGTACCCAAGACGGTCCTGAGACCGGATCGCGCCCTTCCTCACCAGCCCTGTCGACCCGCTTCTCCGGAAAAGTCGGGACTGCAGGAACAGAGCTTCGAGGACAGAGACCGGATGAGCAGTCGAGCGCTGTCGTTCCTACTGGTCGGGAAGTTCGGCGACCGCCCGGGTCCACGACCCTCCTGCCTCGCGCAGCGCGACCGGGAAGGCAGAGAAAACGAACCCGGAGGAAGGCAGGGAACGAAGATTCGCGAGACACTCGATCGCGATGAACTCGCGTTGTCTGCCATGCATGTGCGTCGGCCAAAGACAACTGCCGTCACCGGTCTTGAAGTATCGCTCGAGCATGTCTCTGGCAGGCGCATCCAGGCTCCATGAATCTGTTCCAACGACTTTCGCTCCCCTATCGAGGAGTTCATCTATCGCCGATGGCGCAAGAGCCACCGAATCCAGATGGTAAGAGGAGGTCCCGGCTACCAGATCAAGATCTGTTCGGAGCAGGGGTATGACTCCCTCAAGCGAATCGATGCGCAACTCATCGAGGCGTTTTCTGACGTATCCACGCGTAACGATCCTTCCGGCCCGGGTCCCGTCGATGATGACCCCCGGGGCATGAAGCAGTTCAAGCGGCACTTCGAGAACTTTCTTCGCCTTCGTGCCTTCACTCATCGGACCATAATGGAACGGGGCGTCGATGTGCGTCCCAGTGTGCACAGACAACGAGAAGAACTCATTCGACAGAAAACAACGGTCCGGAAGATCCTCCGGCCTGACGACCCGCATCCCGCCCAACCACAGGACATAGTTGCGAAGAATTTTGAAAAAACCATCGCCCGGGAGTCTCCTAGCACGGCGTGAAATAATCCTGTGTCCACGTTCATGCGTCCATCGACGGTATGACACCCCAGCAGTGCCAGGCCCAACGGGGAGACTCAAATCAACCAACATCACTCAATCCCATCGCTATCATCCACCCTCTTTCGCAGCATCCTCCTCAGCTTCCTGCGAACATGACGGACAACCCTCCCGGGCAGGCCCACCGTGAACATGTGCGCCGCAAAGTCCTCCACGAGCCGGGTCCGGACCGAGTCGCTGTCATCACAACGAGGAAACGAAACCATACATCGGGGCTTATTCACAGAAGTCGTCAACAGGAACGTTTCCCCTTGTCGGATCTTCTTTCTGCCGAGCCGTGAATAAGCTTCATCTAACCGGGAAGCTGCTCGATGAATTTTTTGATATTAATCTGGTTCCGTCGAGTATGGTTCTGCATGTTCTCCAACACCTTCTCCAGAGGCATGCCGAAGGCCTTGTCAAGCTCAAAATCCTGAATCCAGGTCATCCGCGTCCCACCGGCCTCCTCGACGTAGTTCCAGCGCAGGTGCATGAAGACAAAGGGGAACAAAGGGTCTAGACGTTCTGCAATGACGACATGGGAGCTGTTGTTCAGCAGCCTCCACGACCGCCACGTAGTCACGCCATTGTTGAGTTCGAAAACCAATTCAGTGAATGACCCCGAGCAGGTGATCCTGAGTACAGTTGCGTGCTTGTACTCATCAAAGTATGTCGGCCAGCGCGATATGTCGTTCGTGATGCTGAAGACCCTGCCCACCGGTGCATCAACGAAGACAGAGTTCTCAAGACGTGGCATTGACCCGCCCTTCCCCCGCATCCCTTGACTGAAGAGCAGTAAGATAGGTGCACAACTCACCAAACGTCTTGATCCCTTCGGCCTCCGGGCCTAACTTGAGTCCAAACTCCTTCTCCAATCCGACGATGAGTTCGACACGCTCTGCCGAGTCGATACCGAGATCATCGTGCAACAGGGTCGCACCACTCAGTCCCGCAGTCGGGATGCTCATGGTGGACAACACCTTACTGACACGGCTCTCTTCTCTCACAATTATCCTCTCAATCGGCCGTAACGACCTGTTCTCAGACACTGATGACGACAGCTGCATTGGTTCCCCCGGTACCGCGCGCGGTGACCAGAGCGGCTGTGCAGCCAGCTCTCATGGATGATCCCAGACGAGCCAGGCTCACACTTGGAGGAAGGCCGGGCGCTGGTTGCTCGAAGTGCGCCACGGGGGGAACGAAACGTGTTCTGAGGCTCTGAAGGGCAAGAATGACATCCAAGACGAAGGCGGCACCCAGAAGATGACCGAAGAGTGGCTTTGGCACCGTGATGGGAACCTGCTCTGCACCATTCCCCAAGGCGATGCTCAGTGCCCTCAACTCAGTGACGTCCTCAATGGGGAGACCGGAACCATGGGAATACACAACACCGAGGCTATCCATCCCGGCACCAGCACGGTGTAGAGCGTCGGCGATGGCTCTTGCGTATATCTCTCCTGAGGGTTCAACGGTGTAGTAGGGCATGTAGCCATCGGTGGAGCGCCCCCAACCGGAGAGCCAGCCGAGTATGACCGCCCCACGCGAATGAGCAAACTCGCCCCGCTCGAGAACGAGGAACCCGGCGCCTTCTCCGAAGACCGACCCGCTGTGTCGATGATCATAGGGATGGTACGCGACGGAGTCATCCGAATCAGTCGGGCGACGTGCAACGAGCCCACTGGTCTGCAGGCAGAGCCACCCATAGGGGGAGATCGGCGCCTCTGTGCCCCCCGCAAGCACCGCATCAGCATGTCCGTGCCTAAGCAGTCGGATCGCATCAATCAGGGCGTACGCACTGCTCGCGCGGTCGAGGGTGAAGGTCCTCGACGGCCCTCTGATTGCATTCTGAATGGTCACGTTTCCCTGGGCCGCCGTCGGGAACCAAGCCGTTGCCTGGTAGGGACTAACTTCCCGTGGCCCCTGAGTCCACAGTGCACGGAGCTCCCGTTCGGCGAACTCCCAACCACCGAGAGCATTTCCAATGGACAGGCCGACACGATCCCCATCCACATTAGTGTCGACTTCTAATCCAGCGTCCACCAACGCGTCATGAGCAGCAAGCAGCGCGAGATGAGTGAACCGGTCAGTGCGCTTCCGAAGCCGGGGAGTCAGGAACTCCTCCACGAGGCCTCCAGGGACCTCACCGGCCGCATTGGAGAGATAGGGCGTCGCATCGAAACGGGAGATGGGTCCGATCACATCGCGTCCTGTTGCCACCCCCTCACAAAAAAGTTGATATCCGCGTCCATAGGGGGTCACGCACCCGATCCCCGTGATCGCCACATCATCAGCCATGTAGAATCATCTCCGATCAGCCAATTGCATGAAGGGTCATGGCAGCATGCAGCCCACCGAACCCGCTGGCCTGCTTGAGAACACTTCTTCCGAGCCACTCGACTCCTGAGCCCGGGACATAATTTAAGTCGCATTCGGGATCGAAGGCCTCATAATTCGCGGTTGGCGATAAGAAGTCTTCTTGGAAAGATTTCGCGCAGACGACCAGCTCGATCGTCGATGCCGCTGAGAGCGGGTGGCCGATCATCGACTTGACAGAGGTGACAGGCACCTCATAGGCATGGTCACCCAAGGTCTTCTTTATGGCAGTCGTCTCGCACCTGTCGTTCTGAATGGTCGAGCTCCCATGGGCACTCACGTGTTCGATGTCGCGTGGGTCTACACCGGAACGGTCCACGGCGAATCCCATCGCCCTGGCCAAGTCTCTGCCGCCTGCTTCCAGAGCAGTCATATGTCTCGCATTGGAGGCAAGCGCAAACCCACCGATTCTCATGTACGGTCTTGCGCCGCGCGCCCGTGCATGGTCAGCACTCTCGAGAACCAAGAATCCAGAGCCCTCGGCCAGAACAAAACCGTCCCGTTCTGCGTCAAATGGTCGCGATGCAGTACTGGGAGGACCCTGTGTCCTCCTGGAGAGACAGTTGATGATTTCGAAAGAGGCAATCGTGATCGGAGTGATCGGGGCCTCCGAGGCACCTGCGATCATCACGTCCGCCTCCCCGTCCTCGATGGCCGCGCAAGCAGCTCCAACAGCGTCGATCCCACCGACGCAGCCGGTAGACAAGGCGAGTACTGGCCCCTGGGTACCGAGCATCGCAGAGAGAACGATCGCCGGGGTGTTGGACATCGCCGCCAAGTACAAGTCATGAGAAACTGCGTTCGGATCCACCGGGTTCATGCCTGAGCCCGTAACCCGAACGAACTCACGTTCCAAGGTTGTAGTTCCACAGATCGCGGTTGCGAAGGCAATGCCAGCCCTCGCATCAGAGAGCATCTTGTTTTCCAAGCCAGAATCCTGCACTGCCTCCGAGGCGGCCAGTACAGCGAGCTGGACGAATCGATCGAGTCTCCTCACCTCCCGCGGCAGGGAGTCGAGGTGCTTCTCGAGATCCGGCACCTCGCCAATGGCGACTGAACCGAACTCGAACCCACCAAGTACGGCCTCGTTAGCCGAATCCATCATCCCTTTCAGCAGTGAGCGTCCACTGGAAACCGCTTTCCACAGCGGAATTATTCCGACGCCGGCTGGACTCACAGCACCTATACCCGTGACAACGACCCCAGTCATAATTACCTCCCGCGTCTGGCCCTTAGCACCGTCAACAACCCGATCCCCTCCACTTTCGTCACCTCTACCCCCATGCTCTCAAGCATTTTTCCGTAGAATCCAGAACTTCTTATGGCACCACCGGACGTGTTGACCAGAAGACTCAGATCGAAGACAGAGATCAACGACTGCTCCTTGGTCTGCAGATCAGCCATGATGTCGACCAGCAGGAGTTCGCCGTCCCCGGCAAGGCTCGCAATCGCACCTGACAGCATCTGTCGGACGATCTCGATGCTGAAGAAACGAGTGACCGGCGGTACGAGGACCAACTGGGCACCGATATCGCAGGACTGCACCCCGTCGCCGCACGGTACGAATCTGAGATGATTGAGGGCCGGCAGCGCACCGACACGAAGGACAACTCGATCGATGAATTCAGGTGTATCCAAGGCGTAGACCGTTCTTCCCGAACCACTCTCGGCCTGCGCCAGTGCCCACTCACCGCCACCTGAATACAGTACGACAACGGTCTCCGCACACACATCAGAGGACAGCGCTGCCACCTTGCGAGCATCCTCGAGCACCCCGAACCCACCGCGGACGAAAAAATCCACGTTCGATGGACGGTCCCCTACGTCATTGATCCGACTCCTCCGATTTCCAGTGCACACGGTCTCAACCAAGTGGTCTCCCCAGCGGGGACGGGCAGCGTAAACTGCTCGAAGATGAGCGGCGATAGATTCCCGGGAACCAGCGCTGAGCAACTCAGCGACGGGGTGGGGCACGCAATACTCACACTCCGTCACCTTGAGCAGCAAACCCATGTACGTCAAGACGTCCAACAACCGTCGGACAGCGTCTCGGGACCATCCAGACGCACCCGCAACACGATCAACCGTGCCGGGAAGGTCTCCGAACTGATCAAAGATCCGCAGTTCGAGTGCAGCATCGAGTACTGCTGAGAATGTGTAACCATAATTGAGTGAAAGCAGTTTATACTCAGTTTCGATGGAATGACTCTTATTCACTCCACTCAACCTTCCAGCCAACCTCGTAACCCCGAACGGACACCATTGTCGATCATCGAGCTCCGCCTCAAAGGGAGAGGTCGCTCTGCCCCTCAAGGGAGGGTCGCACTGCTGAAACCAGTCCCGACAGAAAGGAGACCCGCTGAGTCCTCAAATCTGAGAACCCAGCACCTCGAATTATTTCCATCAGGTCCACGGCCTCATAGACCTCACCTTCTTCTGTGTTGATCAGAAGGATCACACCGAAAAGATTCGGGAACAGCCCCTTCGACACGTCGGGCATGTGGGAATGGACGAAAAGCCGACCATTGCCTCGCAGCTCATCGAAAATCTTGGACACGAGATGCCGGACTCGATCCCTGCCATACCCGTCAAGAACATGGGAGAGGAGCACAGCGTCGCATTCGGGCAAGAGATCCTTCATAATGTCACCGGGCTGAAACTCGATACGGTCCTCGAGACCTGCCACAGCAACATTCCTCGAAGCAATTTCACTGATCGAGGGATAATCGACGGCGATGACCCTGACCTCGGGATGGCGGCGCGCGATGGCGATCGAGTAGTCGCCCGAACCACACCCGAGATCGACCAAGGTGCTTCCACTCAGTAGATCAAGTCGCTTCGCCAGCGGATCAGCCTGAAGACGCGCGCTGACCCGCATCGCACCGATCAGCCGTTCTCGACCGGCGGCCCCTTCTCCGGCACCCGATCCCTGGTCGCTGTAACCCTCCTTGAGGACCCTCTTCGTAATGGAGCTGTTCGATCGGATCACAGCAGGGAGCTCAATGGAGTTCGCGAAATGAACGCTTTGATGCTCGGCAAAATCTCCCATGAACTCCGGGTTCCGCCGGACAAGATACCGTGACGCTTCGGGCGTGTTCCGGTATCCCAGCCCATCTTCACTCAACAGCCCGAGCCCGCTCAGCGCGATGAGCAGTGCACGCGTGGGTCGTTCTGGGACGCCTATCCGGCTTGACAGGTCATGGACGTCGAGGCTTCGCCCCTCCAGCTGTTCAAAGATACCGAACTGAAGCGCACTGATAAGCACCTGTGTCTGGAGATATGCTGTCAGCATCCCATGGACACGGACTGCACTGCTATCCTCATCCCTCGTCATGATCAGAGTTCAGCGCCTCTCTGTATTGACTGGACTGGATATATTCGTATGGATCTGAGGAGAGGAAGACACTCCGCACCGGTGGACGTTCCGCAGGCGCCACCACGATGAACCGGCACGACTCATCAGGAGCCGTAACGAAGCCGTGGGACTCATTTCTTGGAATGAACACCACGTCCCCTTCGGAGACGTGGAGCGGCGTTTCATCGTTCGACGCCACCAGCGTCATCGAACCCTCCAAGACATATATTTCATGCTCCCAGTCATGGTAGTGAGGAGGCGTCGATCCGCTAGGCTCGATCTCGAATTCGGTCAGGACAAAACGATCCGCCCCGTTCTTGGTGTCAATCAGCTTTCGATGAGTGGTTTGCTTCGCACCCGGCTCCCTGACGATCTCAGGGGTCACAGCCTTTCTATTCGTATGATACATTTACTGTCCTCACTAGTTAGAATGAACGTTCTTTTTATTAATATAACAGCCAGCAGCTTCCATGTCAACAGTTGTCGACTGACCTCTTAACCCCCTCATAGTCTTTGGGCCTCGGTGACAGCTAACATCAAGTTTGCTGACACGGCCTTGACGGGATTCACTCGTGTCATGAAGTCTGCGGACAGCATGCCCACCACGAGCAGTGAGCACTGCGCCCCAGAGGACATCGGGTCTTCGACTGTCGTTGACAGTCGAACGGGGTCGAGGTCGCATGACCTCGGACGGACACTCGGGCTCAGACCATCAGTGGTTCGCTGGGGACTCGCTCGCCATCGCTGTGTTCCTGCTGCCCCTTCTTAGACCCCGGCGCGTCCGGAAGCAGGCGGGGATCACCCACAGGGCCCCGAGCCGCCCCTGTCGGCAGGCTCCTGCGGCTCGTTTAGCGCATTGGCAAGGGGATTCCGTAAAGGAGCAGCGCCTCTGGTCGGGTCCCATGAGCAGGCCACGGCTGCGCCTCTCCGCGCGTCCGTCGTTGTCCAGTCCTCCAAGACGACATCGATCATCATCGGGCGGACCGCTTCTCGTCTTCCCGGCATGCCATCCGGGATCTTCCACGAACCAGTCGAACTGCCCCTGGACGAACCGCGTCCCGTTTCCTTCCCGCGACACCGGATGCGGTGCCCGTGGAGACGGGCACCGCATCCTCCCATCAGAGGGACATGTTCACAGGCGACTCGGCAGGAGGCACAGCTCCATGTCATGGCTCGGTCCATCGATGCTGTGCGGCTTGTTCATGGGGATCGGATCACGATCATCGCCCCCATCCATGTCACGACGCCATCCACGGACGCTGTGAACAAGCCTCTGCGAACAGCCTCGGAGCTCATCGGCAGAGGTTCGGCAAGGACATGCCGGTCCGGGGACCGCGCCCCTGCGACGGTCCTCAACCTGGTCGTTGCTCATTCCACGGGTCGAGGAGAGTCCCCCCGAACCGAGGGGTCACCGCTCCCTTCCTCGGCGAGCAGTCGTCTTTCCCGGCCCCGAGCGAGCAGCCAGTACAGCCCCCGCGCCGCGAGGAGGACGAGCAGGAGCACCCAGAGTTTCCAGTTCCCCTCCCTCGGCCCGACGTTGAGAAGAATGATGAAGGCGACTGCCATCAGCCCCGACACCACACCGATGTCGGCATTCACCATCTCTTGCCCCCGCTCCCCGGTGCGTCACCAACAGTCGATCAATCCCGTCACGGCACCGCCGAAGGCACCGCTGACACCACCGACCATGCACCCGCCGGCTGAGCCGGCGATGCATCCACCAATGGTCCCCGTGATAAAACCATCACGAATTCTCTCGTTGCTGCAGTCCCAGTCGAAACTCGACATCACACGAACCGACCCGGAGTCCATTCCCGTGCTCACCGAGGCCGAGTAGATCGCGTGCGTCGATGAGACCAGCTCCCATGTCCCCACTGCCCGTCGTCCAGAACCCAGGTCCAGAACGGCGGGGACCAGTTCGCTACTCGTCGGCGACGTCATGAGCAATGACCCGTCCTCGGCGAGGGAGACAGCAGAATCGGTTGAGACGGAGAGATCCGCCGTCACCATCGCCTGTTCGGGCCTCTGCACTTGGACGGCGTAGCCCCCGGTGTCTCGGGGGCGGCCGTGGTGGAATCCGTCGGAAGCTGCGCCCCAGGGTCGGGGGCTGCTTCGGCAAGAGACGCTGGGATCATGAACACACCCAGAGCGGCCAGGCCCGCGGAAAAGACTTTGAGAGTTCGCATCGTTTCCTCCTCGCACAGCTCGCACGTCTCCCCCTCGGAAACTGTTCCCATGACGTCGTGGGGACGGAACCATCGTTCTTCTCGGAAGGCCGTGTGTCAACCCTTGTCAGGCCTGCAGAAGGCACTCGACCGGAGGTCTCCGCCCGGGTGCCTTCCCCGCCTCGGGGAGATCTCCGGGCACATGAGGCGGCTGCGGTCCGCGATCAGTCCGTGGAGCGTCTTCCGGGATCTCCGGGATCGGTGAGGGAATGCCCGTCCGGCGAGGAGTCGGTTCCCGGAGCCGACCACCAGCCGCATCACGATGAGCCCCTGCGACGACGGACGCGGCCGAGACGTCCCGGAGTCGCAGGGCCCGGTCGTTCTCGCCCGCCAGCGCCGACGAGGCGCCCACATCGGCAACGATGAAACTGAGCGGTCGCCGATACGACAACGGTCCAGCAACGCTCGACTCACCCGACCGGTACGGCCGTCGCGTACGGGCCCACTCCGCAGCCCGGAGAGCCCATCCCCGCACGGCCTTCCGGCCCGCTCGCCGCAGCCCCGGGGCCGGACCACGAGACGTCACGAACGACTCGTCGTCCCCTCGTCCGGGTCCGGTCGTGCACCGGCGGCGCTCGACCCCGGACCCTTGGCGGCGGCAGCGCCGCCGGACCCCCGACCACGAACCTGCGCACCGGTCGTCTCGACGGCACCGCCCCCCGGGCAGGAGCCCGTGCGCCCACCGCCGTCCCGGGCCTCGTCGAGTCGGGGGCCGCAGCCCGGACGGCGCTTCAGCTGCCAGCAGAGCAGCCCGACGGCGAGGACGAAGCCGAGGGCGCTCGTCCAGTTGTTGAATCGCATGCCGCCGATCCGGTTGACCGGGTCGATGCGCAGCGCCTCGATGAAGAAGCGGCCCAGGCAGTAGTAGGCGACGTAGGCGGTGAAGGTCTTGCCCCGCCCCAGACGGAATCTTCCCGAGGCCCACAGCAGGAGGAGTGCGCCGCCGATGTCCCAGATCAGCTCGTAGGCGAAGGTCGGATGGAAGGTCGCGTACTGCCCGTAGCCGCTCGGCCGGTGCGCCGGGTCGATCTCGAGGGCCCACGGCAGGGTGCTCGGCCGGCCGAAGAGCTCCTGGTTGAACCAGTTGCCGAGCCGTCCGACGCCCTGGGCCAGGAGCAGGGCGGGAGCGACGGCGTCGGCCACCGCGCCGAAGCGCACCCGATGGGCCCGGCACCACACCCAGACGGCCAGCCCGCCGGCGATGACGGCACCCCAGATGCCCAGGCCGCCGTTCCAGATCCGCAGCACGTCGGCCGGATGGCGGCCAGGCCCGAAATAGAGCTGGTGATCGGTGACGACATGGTAGGCACGGGCGCCGACGATACCGGCCGCAACCGCCCAGCCCATCATCGAGTCGAATTCTCCGGGCTCGGCGCCGCGGGCCCGCAGCCGGCGCTGCCCCAGCCACCACGCCAGGAAGATGCCCGCCAGGATGCACAGCGCGTAGTAGTGGATCGTGACCGGTCCGATCCCGAAGGAGCTGACCGGAGGACTGGGCAGGAACAGGGCGGTCACCGGGAGGCCCTCACCCCCGAGGCGAGGTCGTCGACGAGGGCGCGCAGCCCGTCGAGCGAGGCGGTGCCCGCGTCCTCGGCCGCGATGAGCTGCTTCACGAGGGCAGAGCCGACGATGGCGAGGTCGGCGAAGGCGCCGATCTCGCCGGCCTGGGCCCCGTTCGAGATGCCCAGCCCGACCCCCACCGGAAGATCGGGGGCGATGGCGCGGACCCGCTCGACGAGCCGGGGGGCGGCGTCGGAGGTCTGCGCGCGGGCACCGGTGACGCCCATCACGGAGGTCGAGTAGACCCAGCCCCGGCATGCCGCCGTCGTCCGGGCGACGCGCTCGTCCGTGGACGAGGGTGCGACGAGGTAGACGCGGTCGAGGCCGAACTCGTCGGAGGAGGCGGTCCAGAACTCGGCGTCATCGGGCGTCAGATCGGGCGTGATGAGGCCCGCGCCGCCGGCATTGGCCAGGTCGCGGGCGAAGGCGCGCACGGAGGCGGCGGGATCGTTCCGGCGGCCCCTGGCGCCGTAGTGCTCGACGAGGTTGTAGTAGATCATCACGAGCGGCGTCGCACCGGCGACGGCGACCGCCTCGACCGCGGAGAAGACGTCGTGCGTACGCACCCCCCGCTGGATGGCCTTCGTGTCGGCGTGCTGGATCGCCAGACCGTCCATCATCGGGTCGGAGTACGGCATGCCGATCTCGACGGCGTCCACCCCCCCGCCCCCCGTGCCCTGGGTGAGGGCGACCATGGCGGCGATCGACCCGGGCACGTCGGGGTAGCCGACGGGCAGGTAGCCGACGAGGGCCGCGCGGTTCTCGGCCCGGCAGGCGGCCACCATGCGCCCCGAGACGCCCAGCCGGGCCTCGTCGGGGAAGGGCCTGGTGAGATCGGTCATGACATCCTCCCGGTCGTGGCGTCCACGTCGCCGTTCACGCCGAAGTACTTCATCGCGGTGTCCACGTCCTTGTCACCGCGCCCGGAGACCGTCACGAGGATCGTCGGACGCCGGTCCGGGTCCTCGGCGAGCATCCGCAGGGCGAGGCGCTGGGCGCCGGCGACGGCGTGGGCCGACTCGATGGCCGGCATGATGCCCTCGCAGCGGGCGAGACGGTCGAGGGCGGTCATGGCCTCGTCGTCATCGACCGGTTCGTAGTGGGCGCGGCCGATCCGGGCGAGGTAGGCGTGCTCGGGCCCGACCCCCGGGTAGTCCAGGCCGGCCGAGATGGAGTGCGACTCGACCGTCTGGCCGTCGTCGTCCTGGAGGACGAAGGTGCGGGTCCCGTGGAGGACGCCGACCGAGCCGCCGTTGATCGAGGCGGCGTGCTCCCCCGTCGCGACGCCGCGCCCACCGGCCTCGAAGCCGTAGAGGGCGACGTCGTCGTCGGCGATGTACTCGGCGAACGAGCCGATGGCGTTCGAGCCGCCGCCGACGCAGGCGCAGACGGCGTCGGGCAGGGCCCCGAAGCGGTCGAGCATCTGGGCGCGGGACTCCTTGGAGATGATCGACTGGAAGGCCTTGACCATCTGGGGGAACGGGGCCGGGCCGGAGGCCGTCCCGATGAGGTAGTGGGTGGTACCGACGTTGGTGACCCAGTCGCGCATCGCCTCGTTCATGGCGTCCTTGAGGGTGGCGCTGCCCGCCTCGACGGCCACGACCTCGGCGCCGAGCAGCTGCATGCGGGCCACGTTGAGGGCCTGACGGTCGGTGTCGACCCTGCCCATGTAGACGCGGCACTCGAAACCCATGAGGGCGGCGATCGTCGCCGCCGCCACGCCGTGCTGGCCGGCTCCGGTCTCGGCGATGACGCGCCGCTTCCCCATGCGCCGGGTCAGCAGGCCCTGTCCGAGCACGTTGTTGATCTTGTGGCTGCCGGTGTGGTTGAGGTCCTCGCGCTTGAGCAGGATGCGGGCCCCGCCGCAGTAGCGCTCGCCGAAGTTGCTGGCCTCGCTGATCGGGGTGGGACGGCCCGCGTAGTTGACCTGCAGATCGGCGAGCTCGGCGGCGAACCGGGGGTCGTCCTGCGAGGACTCGAAGGCCTCGGTCAGCTCCTGGAGCGCGGCCATGAGCGCCTCCGGGACGAACCGGCCGCCGAACGGCCCGTAGTGGCCCAGGGCGTCGGGCAGCGCGTCCGGCACGATCTCACTCATTGGGATTCCCCATCTCTCGACTTCCGGCGGCGCTGGTGGCCGCCATCATGGCGTGCACGGCAGCGGCCGGGTCGCCGCTGCGCACGAGCATCTCCCCGACGAGTACCGTATCCGCACCGGCGTCGCGCACCCGCACGACGTCGTCCACCGTGGCGATGCCGGACTCGCAGACCTTGATCGCCGTGTCGGGCACGAGACCCACCAGCTGCTCGAAGCGGCCCAGGTCGACGTCGAGGGTCTTCAGGTCCCGATTGTTCACGCCGATCAGCTCGGCGCCGAGGTCGACGGCGCGGCGCGCCTCGTCGGCGGTGTGCACCTCGACGAGCGGCAGCAGGCCGAGACCGGCGGCCCGGTCGTACAGCACCCGCAGGTCCGCGTCATCGAGCGCCGCGACGATGAGCAGGACCAGGTCGGCGCCGGCGGCACGGGCCTCCAGCACCTGGTAGGGGTCGACGACGAAGTCCTTGCGCAGCACGGGCACCGAGACCCCGGCGCGCACGGCGACGAGGTCCTCGAGACTGCCGCCGAAGCGACGCCGCTCGGTCAGCACCGAGACGGCCCCGGCTCCACCGCGCTCGTAGGCGCGCGCCTGAACGGCCGGGTCGGGGATCTCGGCCAGGGCGCCCTTGGACGGGCTGGAGCGCTTGACCTCGGCGATGACGCGCACGGATCCGGCGCTGCGCAGACGCGGCCGCGGATCGATCGTGGGCCCGAGCCGCTCGATGGCCGCCTCCAGCCGGCTGGGGGCGGTGCGCGCCATGCGCGCCGCCATGTCGGCGCGCACGCCGGCGATGATTCCGTCCAGGACGGTTCCGGTGCTCATGACTGCTCCTCGTCGACGTCGCTGCTCCGCGTGCCCCCGCTCGAACCCCCCCCCAATCCCAGGCGAGCGGCACGCTCGCCTGGGCCCGCCCCAGGGCGGAGATCATCGCGGCCGCCTTGTTGCGGGTCTCGGCGTCCTCGTTGTCGGGCACCGAGTCGGCCACGATGCCGGCGCCGGCCTGCACATGGGCGACGCCGTCCTTGAGGACGGCCGAGCGGATCGTGATCGCCGCGTCGGCATTGCCGGCGAAGTCGAAGTAGCCGACGACGCCGCCGTAGGGGCCGCGGCGCGTCACCTCGAGCTCACCGATGATCTGCATGGCGCGCAGCTTCGGCGCTCCCGACAGGGTGCCCGCCGGGAAGCACGCCATCGTCACGTCCAGGCCCGAGACGCCGGACCCGACGACCCCGGTGACGGAGGCCTCGAGGTGCATGACGTGCGAATAGCGGCCGATGTGCATGAACCGGGTGACGGCGACGGTGCCCGGCACGCAGACGCGGCCGAGGTCGTTGCGTCCGAGGTCGACGAGCATGAGGTGTTCGGCGCGCTCCTTCTCGTCGGCGAGCAGCTCATCGGCCAGGCGGCGGTCCTCGGCCTCGTCCCGGCCCCGCGGGCGGGTGCCGGCGATCGGGTGGGTCGTCGCGACCCCGTCCTTGACGGTGACGAGGGCCTCGGGGCTGGAGCCGACCAGGTCGAAGCCCGGCAGGCGCAGCAGGAAGAGATAGGGGCTGGGGTTCGTGACGCGCAGCTCGCGGTAGATGTCGAGGGCCGAGGCGGTGACCGGCACGTCGAAGCGCTGGGAGGGCACCACCTGGAAGACGTCGCCGGCCCGCACGTGCTCCTTGGCCTCCTCGACGAGCCGCTGGAACTCCCCCGGGGCACGCTGGTCCTGGACCACGGGCGGGGCGACCTCGCGTGTCGTCGCGAGCATCGCCGGACGCGGCGCGCACAGCCGGGCGGCCATCGCCCGGACGCGCCCCACGGCATCCGCCCAGGCCCGCTCGGCGCGCTCCGGGCTGTTGTCGTAGTTGACGGCATTGGCGATGAGCCAGACCTCGCCGCCGTCGTGGTCGAGGACGGCCATGTCCGCGGCGAGCATCATGACCATGTCGGGCACGCCCAGGTCGTCGGGCAGGGGCTCGCCCAGGGTCGGCTCCTGCTCGCGTTTCACGTCATAGCCGAGATAGCCGACCATACCGGAGCTGAACGGCGGCAGCGCGGGGTCGGCGGGGGTGTGGAGGGCATCCAGGGTCTCGCCGAGCACGGCCAACGGGGCCCCGCCGGTGGGCAGCCCGGCGATCGGACGGCCGAGCCAACGACTGCGCCCCGCCGCGCCGACGAGGATCGAGGGGCAGTCGACGCCGACGAACGACCATCGCGACCAGACGCCGCGCTCGACCGACTCGAACAGGAAGCCGCCCTCGCGGCCCCGGGTGAGCTGCTGGTAGAGGGCGACCGGGGTGAGGTCGTCGGCGCGCAGCCGGGCGTGGACGCTGATGACGCGCCGCCGGCCCGCCTGGGCGACGAACTCATCGCGGCCGGGGAGGATCGTCAGCTCGGGGCTCATGCGGCGCCCCCCGCCGCCGGGCCGTCCGGCGGGGTCCGGTCGTCGGACCCCTCGACGAGCGGGAGCGGGCCGCCGGTGTCGAAGCAGGATTCTGCGCCGGTGTGGCAGGCGCCGCCGACCTGGTCGACGCGCAGGAGGATCGTGTCGCCGTCGCAGTCGAGCCGGGCCTCGCACACGTACTGCGTATGACCGCTCGTGGCGCCCTTGACCCACAGTTCGCGGCGCGAGCGCGACCAGTAGGTCGCCCTGCGGGTGGCGAGCGTCATGGCCAACGAAGCGGCGTTCATCCACGCCATCATGAGGACCCGGCCGCTCGTGGCGTCCTGGGCGATGGCGGGGACGAGACCAGCGGAATCGAAGGTCAGCCGGGAGGCGATCCCCTCGGGCAGGACCGTCCCCTCGGGCGGGGCGGCCTCGGCGGGCAGGTCATGGGCGTCGGACGGCATGCGTCCCATTGTCCCCCTGCGCGCAGGAACCGGTTCCGCGACGCCGAATGGCGGTCCGGACCGTGGGATCCGCGCCCGCCGAACGGGTCTGGGGCGCCCTCGGCGTCATCGGTAGGTTGACCGGCCGGCGCCGCGGGGTGGGACTGCGGATCGTCCGGAACGACGGCGCGGCCCGAGGTCCGCACTGGCCGGATCGGAATCGGCGGCGCCCGAGACGGAGCCCCCGCACCGGAAGCGCCGGATCGATCCGTCACCACGCGGGGGTGGCCAGGCCCTGATCCATTTGTTATGTTATTAGCGCGCTCTAATAAGAGTTTGAGCGGACAAGAACCTCAACGAGGAGGAACAGGGACAATGACCTCGAAGGCACGCAACACGAACGATCCGAGGTACTCGAAGCTCACCATCGGCGTGTGCCCGGACCAGTGGGGGGTGTGGTTCCCCGACGATCCGAAGCAGATGCCGCCCCGCCAGGCCTGGCAGGAGATGGCCGAGGCCGGGTTCGACGTCATCGAGACGGGCCCCTGGGGATACTTCCCCAAGGACCCGAAGGAGCTGCAGAAGTGGTGCGACGAGTACGGCATGCGCGTCGTGGCGGGCACCGGCTGGGGCATCCTGCACAAGGCCGAGGCCTGGCCCGAGACGGTCGCGCACTTCCGCGAGATCGCCGAGACACACGCCGCCGTCGGCGCCGAGTACATCGTCCACCTGCCGCCGCTGTACCGTGACGACAAGACCTGGGAGTGGACCGACGACCGCGTCCTGAGCGATGACGCCTGGAGGCTCTACGTCGAGCACGCCAACGCCCTGGGCCGGATGCTGCTGGACGAGTACGGCCTCAGGATGGTGCTGCACCCGCACGGGGACTCCCACATCGAGACGCCCGAGGAGATCGCCCGTATCTTCGACGCCACCGACCCGAGGTACGTCAACCTCTGTCTCGACTCCGGCCACGTCGTCTACGGCGGCGGCGATCCCGTCGAGCTCTGCCGGACGTACCCCGACCGCATCACCTATGTACACATCAAGGCCTTCGACGAGGCCATCACGAGGGAGGCCCACGAGAAGGACTGGCCCTTCGGCGAGGCCGTCACCAAGGGCGCCTCGGTCTGCCCGCCCGCCGGGCTGCCCGAGATGCACGCCTTCGTCGACGCGCTGGCCGATCTGGACAAGCCGATCTACTGCATCTGCGAGCAGGACTGCTACCCGTGCGAGCCGTCCTTCCCGAAGCAGAACGCCATCAACATGCGCACCTACCTGGCCGGGTGCGGCCTGGGCCTGGCCTGACCGATCCGCGGCCACCCGATCACTCGAAGAGGAGAACACATCATGACTGTCCGCATCGGACTCATCGGCGCCGGCGGCATGGGCCGGGCCCATCTCGCCCGGATCACCAATGAGCTGTCGGGCGGCGAGATCGTCGCCGTCGCCGACATCAACCACGACGCAGCGGTCCAAGCGGCCGCGCCCTACGGAGCCAGGGTCCACGACACCTCGGACGAGCTCATCAACGACCCCAGGGTCGACGCCGTCATCATCGCCACCTTCGGCAAGGTCCACGCCCCGGACGTCATCCGCTGCATCGAGGCCGGCAAGTACGTCCTGTGCGAGAAGCCCCTGGCCACGACGGCGGAGGACTGCGCCGCGATCATGGCGGCGGAGCAGCGGGCCGGCAAGAAGCTGGTCACCGTCGGCTTCATGCGGCGCTTCGACGCGGCCTACAACGAGATGAAGGCCGTCCTGGACGCCGGCGGGAACGGTCAGGCGCTGCTGGTGCACAACCGCCACCGCAATCCCACCGTGCCCGAGTCCTACACCTCGCGCATGGCCATCGACGACACGGCCATCCACGAGATCGACACGATGCGCTGGCTGCTCGGCGAGGAGATCGTCCGGGTCCGCGTCGAGCGTCCGAAGTCGACCACCCACCGCTTCCCCCACCTCATCGACCCGGTCGTCGTCGTCATGTACACCGAGTCCGGCGTCCGCATCGACGACGAGGTGAACGTCAACCTCCAGTGGGCCTATTCCATCGAGTGCGAGCTCGTGCTGGAGACCGCCGCCGTGCGCCTCGGCGACCAGGAGAAGATCCACGTCCGCGACGAGCACGGCGACCGCAATGCGATGTGCCAGTCCCACATCGACCGTTTCCAGGCCGCCTTCAACCGCGAATTCCAGGAGTGGATCAACGCCGTGGCCCGCGACGAGCACACCGGCTCCACCTCATGGGACGGCTACGCCGCGACCTCGGTTGTCGACGCCGCCGTCGCCTCCCTCGAGGACGAGAGCGCTCCGATGGTCGAGGTGAGGCTCATGGAGAAGCCCGCGTTCTACGCCTGAGCGGCCCCGACCCGATCGCCCGCGCGGTGATCATGCGGCCCCGGCCCCGCGACTGGCACAATGGGCACGCCCCGTTGTCGGACGCGGGGACCGGGGCCGCGCCCGCGCCCCGCCGAGACGGGTGAGAGGTGGGTCATGTCCGCGAAGCGCAGGCCGACGCAGGTGGACGTCGCACGGCTGGCACGCACATCGCGGCAGACCGTGTCCCTCGTCGTGCGGGACGACCCCCGGGTGGCCCCGCAGACCCGCTCGCGGGTCCTCTCGGCCATGGACGAGCTCGACTACCGGCCCAACATCGCCGCGCGCGCCCTGGCCGCGCACAACTCCCGGTTCATCGGCATCATCCTCGTCGGCATCACGAACCCCTTCTACGCGGACCTGTGCGATGCGCTGCGCAGTCGCTGCGAGGAGCGCGGGCTGATCCCGCTCGTCGCCATCTCGGGCCGGCACCGCGACAGCTGCATCGTCTGCGCCGAGCGGCTCGTCCACATGGGGGTCGAGGGTCTCACGGTGGTCTCCCCTCCCCTGGGCGCCGAGGACCTGGACCGGATCGGCACCCAGGTCCCCACCGTCCTCCTCACCCACAACAGCGGCCCCGGGTCGGTCGACCTCGTGCACACCGACGACGAGACCGGGGCGCGCATGGCGACCCGCCACCTGCTCGAGAACGGCTTCGAGCCCGTCGCCCACCTCGGCTACGACCGCGCCATCCCCGGGGACTCCGCCGGCGCCAGACGGCGGGGCTTCCTCGCGGAGGCACGACGGGCCGGCACCGAGCCGCTGTCCGTCGACCTCATGACGACGACCGTCGAGGACGCCGTGCGGGGGCTGCTCCGCGCACATGGCCCGGGAATCGGGTTCTGCTGCCACAACGACCTCGTCGCGCTCGAGGTCATGCGGGTGCTCGCCGACCGGGCCCCGGCGGGCGGGCACGACCACGGGATCACCGGCTTCGACAACTCGCGCATCGCCTCGCACCCGGCGATCTCCCTCACGAGCATCGACCAGAGGACCGCCGACTTGGCCGATGCCGCCGTGGAGCTGCTCGGCGAGCGGATCGACGGACGGACCGGACAGGTCGACCGGGTGTGCGCCCCGACCCTCGTCCGCCGGGACTCCAGCCGCTCCCGCGGCACCCCGGACGTCGGCGCGTCGCCCCTCGCCGGCAATTTGTCCTAACAAATACTTTACATCGTCGGATCGCGTGACTAGCGTCAGAACTGACCCGGGGAAGAAGTCCGGGTGCGAACCAGCGATGCTTCAACCGACGGAGGACGACATGACTTCTCACATTCCCACGACCATGCGCGCCGCGGTCCTGCGCGACGTCTCGCGCGGACTGGAGATCCAGGAGATCCGCACGCCGAGGCCGCGCACCGGCGAGGTCCTCGTGCGAACGAGCGCCTGCGGACTGTGCCACTCGGACCTGCACGTCATCGGCGGGGCCATCGCCTTCCCCCTGCCGTGCGTCCTCGGGCACGAGGTCGCCGGCGAGATCGTCGAGCTCGGCCCCGGCAACGACCACACCGGGCTGGCCGTCGGCCAGCGCGTCGCAGGCGCCTTCCTCATGCCCTGCGGGCAGTGCCCGGCGTGCGCGGAGGGCCGCGACGACCTGTGCGGCCCCTTCTTCGACCTCAACCGGATCCAGGGTCGGCTCTACGACGGCGAGACAAGGCTCTTCGACCTCGACGGGACGCCCATCGCCATGTACTCCATGGGCGGCCTGGCGCAGTACTGCGTCATCCCCTCGACCTCGGTCGCCCCGCTGCCGGACTCGATCGACCCGGTCGCCGGGGCCATCCTCGGCTGCGCGGCAATGACGGCCTACGGCGCGGTCCGCCGCGGCGCGGACCTGCGCCACGGGGAGTCCGTTGCTGTCGTCGCCACCGGCGGGGTGGGCTCGAACATCATCCAGATCAGCCGGGCCTTCGGCGCGAAGCAGGTCATCGCGATCGACGTCGCCGACGACAAGCTGGAGGCGGCGCGCGCACTGGGCGCCACCGACACCGTCAACTCGACGAAGCAGGACGTCCACGAGACGGTCTTCGCGCTCACGGGCGGGCGAGGCGTCGACGTCGCCTTCGAGGCCCTCGGCCGCCCCCAGACGTGGACGTCAGCCCTCGACGCGCTGCGCGACGGCGGGCGGATGGTGCCGATCGGTCTGGGCGCCGGGGTGCAGACGGCGCAGGTCGAGATCAACCGGACGGTGCGCCGCTCGCAGTCGATCATCGGGTCCTACGGGGCCCGGACCCGTCAGGACCTGCCGGAGGTCGTCCGCCTCGCGGCGGAGGGGACGATCCGCTACCAGGACATCGTCACCCGCAGGTTCGCCCTCGAGGACGTCGCGCAGGGCTACGAACTGCTGAGGCAGGGCGCGGTGCAGGGGCGCGGCGTCGTCGACATGTCGCTGTGACCCGGCGATCCGGCGCCGCTCCGAGGGGGCGGCGCCGGTTCCGGGCAGCACGGGTGGCGGCCCGGGATCAGCCGTCCGCGACGAGATTGAACTGGAACGAGTACATGCCGCAGTTGTAGACGTGGTTGCCGTACTCGATGACGGTGCCCTCCTTGTCGAAGGCGGTCCTCTCCATGACGAGCACGGCGCTGCCCTCGTCCAGCGCGAGCAGATGGGATTCGCGCGCGGATGCGAGCCTTGCCCCGATCGACTGCTGGGCCATGACCGGACGGATGCCGTGGACGGCGAGACTGTCGTAGAGCCCCTGCCTGGTGAGCTGGGTGACGCTCGGCGTCCTGTCCCCGGAGGGCAGCAGATTCGTCAGGATCGCCAAGGGCTCGTCGTCGATGTAGCGCAGTCGCGTCGTGCGCACCACCTCGGAGCCGATCCCGGTGTGCAGATCGCGGGCCTCCTGCTCGCCGGCGAGCATGACCTCGTAGGAGAGGACCTCGGTGCGGGGGGTGAACCCGGCGTCCACGAGGTCGTCGTTGAGGGAGGTCAGCCCGAGGGGGCGGCGTACGTGCATCGGGGTCACCCGCGTCCCGACACCGCGCCGACGGGTCAGTAGCCCCCTCGCGACGAGATCGCGCAGCGCCCGGCGCGTTGTGGGGCGCGAGACCTTGAGACGCCTCGCCATGGAGACCTCGTCCTCAATGAGGCGGCCCGGCTCCAGCCGGCCGGCCAGGATGAGCTCCTCGAGGGGGTGGGCGATCTGCTGGTAGAGCGGAACCTCCGAGTCGCGGTCCAGGGCGATCTGCGGGACGAAGGGGACGTCGAGGCCCTCGGCCTGCGCCGTGCCCGTCATGTTCACCTCTGCCATCGACCGCTCCTGACCTTGCCCACCGGCGCACCGCGTCGGGTGCGTCAGTGTACATCGAACCCATATGACATATTGATCCTCAATTTGTCATGACAAAATCTTGACGGGTTCGTCCCCGCGTCATAGGTTGGGGTCAGCAGCATCCAGGGAGCACCCGCACGGAGAGCGGGGCATGACTGGGCCGCAGGAGGAACGATGATGTCCAGCCCAACAGAGATGACACAGGCCCGCACCGCACGCACCGAGGACGACGAGCTCGATCTGTTGACGATCGGGCGCTGCGGCGTGGATGTCTACCCCTTCCAGACTGGGATCGGACTCGAGGACGTGACGAGTTTCGGGAAGTTCCTCGGCGGATCCCCGACGAACGTCGCGGTGGCCGCCGCCCGGCAGGGGGCGCGCAGCGCGGTGATCACGGAGGTCGGCGACGACCCCTTCGGCCGCTTCGTCTGCCGCGAGATGAAGCGCCTCGGAGTCTCGGACAGGTTCGTCGCGCGCAACGAGGACTACAACACCCCGGTGACCTTCTGCGAGATCTTCCCGCCCGACGACTTCCCCCTCTACTTCTACCGCCAGCCGAAGGCCCCGGACCTCGAGCTCACCGCCTCGAACATCCCGATCAGGGCCGTGCGGGCGGCCAGGATCTTCTGGTTCTCCGTCACCGGCCTGTCGGCCGAGCCATCCCGCTCGGCGCACCACTTCGCGCTCGACCTGCGGAAGGGCTCGAAGTGGACCATCGCCGACCTGGACTACCGCCCCATGTTCTGGCAGGACGAGGAGATCGCCTCGAGGGAGGTCGGGCGGGCTCTGGGCAAGGCGAACGTGGCGATCGGCAACAAGGAGGAGTGCCGGATCGCGGTCGGCGAGACCGAGCCGGATCGCGCCGCGGACGCGCTGCTCGACCGCGGCGTGGACATCGCCGTCGTGAAGCAGGGGCCCCTCGGCACCCTCGCCAAGACCAGGCAGGAGCGTATTGTCATGCCCGTCACCCCCGTCGAGGTCTGCAACGGGCTGGGGGCCGGGGACGCCTTCGGCGGTTCCTTCTGCCACGCGCTCCTCGCGGGCCTCGACCTCGCACGAGCCGTCCAGTACGCCTCGACGGCGGGGGCGATCGTGGCCTCCCGCCTCGAGTGCTCCACCGCGATGCCCACAACGACGGAGATCGAGCGGGTCATCGCCGAGCACCCCGACATCCGACCAGTCATCGAGAAGAGGTAGGGCACTCATGGGAGCTCTGATCGAAGAACTCACGAGGATCCGTTCGTGCGATCCGGACAGGATCGCACGGGTCCTCGCCGACCGTCCGCGCGCCGATCTCGCGTCCGAGGGGCGGCTCCTCGTCATCGCCTGCGACCATCCGGCCAGAAGCGCCCTGGGCGCCGGGCCCGATCCGATGGCCATGGCCTCGCGCGAGGACCTGCTCCGTCGGTGCGTCGCAGCCCTGTCGCGGCCCGGGGTCAACGGCTTCCTGGGCACCGCCGATCTCATCGAGGACCTGGCCCTGCTCGGGGCCCTCGACGGGAAGCTCGTGTGGGGGTCGATGAACCGGGTGGGTCTGCAGGGGGCCGCCTTCGAGTTCGACGATCGTTTCGGGGCCTACGACGCGGAGGGCATCGCCGCGGCGGGGCTCAACGGCGGGAAGATGCTCACCCGCATCGACTACGACGACCCCGCGACGGCGCGCACCCTCGAGGCCAGCGCCCGCGCCGTCGACTCGCTCACGAGGCGGGGCCTCAACGCCATGATCGAGCCCTTCGTCTCGCGGCGCGAGGACGGGCGCGTCATCAACGACCTCACCCCCGACGCCGTCATCAGGTCGATCTCCGTGGCCCAGGGGCTCGGAAGCAGCTCGGCCCGCACCTGGTTGAAACTGCCGTGCGTCGAGGACATGGGGCACGTCATGGAGTCCACCACCCTGCCCAGCCTGATCCTCGGCGGTGAGGTCTCCCGGGATCCGCAGGCCGCACGGGCCGCGTGGGCCAGGGCGCTCGCCCTGCCCAACGTCAGAGGACTGGTCATCGGCCGGTCCCTCCTCTATCCGCCGGACGACAACGTCGAGGCGGCCGTCGACAATGCAGTGGAGTTGCTGTGAACGAGAACAAGTACATCGTCCGTTCGGGCGAGACCGCCCATGATTCCTACGCGACCGATCTGAGCCCGGCCCGCGCCGGTTGGGAGTGGTCGTCCCTGCGCGTGCTCGACCTCGCCCCGGAGCAGGGGGTCGAGGTGCCGGGGGGCGAGGCCGAGTTCCTCGTGCTGCCCCTGGCCGGCGGCTGCACGGTCGAAGTCTGCGACCGGTCGTACGACATCGCGGGGCGCGCATCGGTGTTCACCGACATCACCGACTATCTCTACATCCCCCGAACCACGGACATCAGGGTGACCAGCGAGGACGGCGCGCGCATCGCGCTGCCCGGGGCGAAGGCGACGAAGGACCTGCCCGTCCGCTACTGCGGGCGCGACGAGGTCGGCACGGGGCTGCGCGGGGCGGGCCCGTCCTCCCGGCAGGTCAACAACTACGCCCTCGGCAACGACCTGGAGACCTCGCACCTGCTCGCCTGCGAGGTGCTGACCCCGGGCGGGAACTGGTCCTCCTATCCCCCGCACAAGCACGACGTCCACAGTGACGTCGAACGCGTCCTGGAGGAGATCTACTACTACGAGATCAGGCCCGGCGACGAGGGCGCCGCGGAGGGCTTCGCCCTCCAGCGGATCTACCCCTCACCCGGCCACGAGATCGACGTGTGCACCGAGGTGCGCAGCGGGGACATCGTCGTCATGCCCCACGGCTACCACGGCCCGTCCGTCGCCGCGCCCGGGTACGACCTCTACTACCTCAACGTCATGGCCGGTCCCGCGGAGGACTCGATCTGGTTGATGACGGACGATCCTCGGCACACGTGGATCCGCCGGTCGTGGGAGCACGAGCAGGTCGATCCCCGACTGCCCATGACCCCGATGAACTAGCACGCCGACAACCCGTTCCCGACCAGGAGAGACAATGACCAGCAGTCCCGTACCCACCGTCCGCCTCACGACGGCCCAGGCAACCGTCCGCTTCCTCGTCAACCAGTACTCCGAACGCGACGGGCACGAGCAGCGCCTCATCGCCGGCGCCTTCGGCATCTTCGGGCACGGCAATGTCGCCGGTCTCGGCCAGGCACTCCTCCAGAACGAGCTCGACCCCGAGCCCGACGGCGGGTCGATGCCTTACATCATGCCCCGCAACGAGCAGGGTCAGGTTCACGCGGCAGCGGCCTACGCGAAGAGCAGGAACCGGCTGCAGACGCTCATGTGCACCGCCTCGATCGGCCCCGGGTCGCTCAACATGGTCACGGGCGCCGCGCTCGCCACGACGAACCGCCTTCCGGTGCTGCTGTTCCCCTCCGACCAGTTCGCCACCCGCTACCCCGACCCGGTCCTCCAGCAGATCGAGAACGCCCAGACTCTCGACACGACGTGCAACGACGCATTCCGCCCGGTCAGTGCGTTCTTCGACCGCATCAACCGCCCCGAGCAGCTGCTCCCCTCGCTCATGCAGGCGATGCGCGCGCTCACCGATCCGGCCGACACCGGAGCGGTCGTCCTGGCGATGCCCCAGGACGTCCAGGCCGAGGCCTTCGACTTCCCCGTCGAGATGTTCCGCAGGCGCGTGTGGCATGTGCGCCGGCCGCCGGTCGACCCCGCCTCGCTCGAGCGCGCGGTGGAGCTCATCAGGGCCTCGGAGCGCCCGATGGTCATCGCCGGCGGCGGCGCCATCTACTCCGAGGCCTCCGAGCAGCTGCGCGAGTTCGCCTCCCGCACCGGCATCCCGGTCGCGGACACCCAGGCCGGCAAGGGCGCCATCAACTTCGACCACGCCCAGTCGATCGGCGGCGTCGGGTCGACCGGCGGCGACGCGGGCAACCACATCGCCGACAGGACCGACCTGGTCATCGGCGTCGGGACGCGCTACTCCGACTTCACGACGGCGTCCCGGACCCAGTTCAAGAACCTCGACGTCCGCTTCGTCAACATCAACGTCAAGGCCTTCGACGCCGTGAAGAACGGCGGCGAGATGCTCGTGGCCGACGCCCGCGAGGCGCTCACGGCCCTCACGGAGGCGCTCGGCGACTACTCGGTCTCCCCCGACTACGCGGCAGAGATCGCGCGGGAGAAGGCGGCCTGGGACGAGCGCGTGGACGAGTGCTACCACCTCGGTCACGGCCCGCTGCCGGCCCAGACCGAGGTCTTCGGCGCCCTGAACGAGCTCATGGGCGACGAGGACGTCGTCATCAACGCGGCGGGCTCCATGCCCGGCGACCTCCAGGCGCTGTGGCGGGCCCGCACGCCCGTCCAGTACCACGTGGAGTACGCCTTCTCCTGCATGGGCTACGAGATCCCCGCGGCGATGGGCGTCAAGCTCGCGCTGCCCGACTCCGAGGTCGTCTCGATCGTCGGCGACGGCTCGTACCAGATGCTCCCGATGGAGCTGGCCACGGTCGCCCAGGAGGGGATCAAGGTCATCTACGTGCTGCTGCAGAACCACGGCTTCGCCTCGATCGGAGCCCTGTCCGAGTCGCACGGCTCCCAGCGCTTCGGCACGCGGTACCGCAAGGGCGGGGCCGGCGCCTCGCACACCGCGGACGGCGAACTGCTCGGCGTCGACATCGCGGCGAACGCCCGCTCCTGGGGGATCGACGTCATCGAGGTCCACGGCATCGACGAGTTCAAGGACGCGTACCGGCGCGCCGTCGCCTCCGACCGTCCGACGATGATCCACATCGAGACCGACCTGTACGGCCCCAATCCGCCGGCGTCGTCCTGGTGGGACGTCCCCGTCTCGCAGGTCTCCCGGATCGAGTCCACGCAGGCGGCCTACCAGGACTACCTGCGTGATCGTGCGCCGCAGCGTCACTACTTGAAGTAGGGCGCACAGTGGCCCGTCCGCGCGTCGCGGCGGCTCGGCTCCCGGCCGCGGCCTGCCCACCCACAAGCTCCTTTATTTGTTAGAACAAAATTTCGTCATGGGCTACAAACTGGTCAGCGCAGAGTAGACTGCCCAACGGATGCCTGCTCGCCCGCCCGGCTCCTGCCGGGACGGGCGGGCGAGCAGGCGCATCCGCACATGAAATCAACACTCCAGAGGAGTTCACGGACAATGAAGACGATTGAGCACTGGATCGACGGCGCCCCCTACAGCGGCGCTCCGACGGGACGCATCCCCGTGGAGAACCCCGGAACGGGAGAGGTGGAGGCCGAACTGCTCCATGCCTCGGACGCCGATCTCGATCACGCCGTCGAGGTGGCCCGTCGGGCTCAGAGGGAATGGGCGAAGGTCTCCCTCGCCAAGCGGGTGGCCATCATGTTCCGCATGCGGCAGCTGGTCCTCGATCATCAGGACGAGATGGCGAGGCTGATCGTCGCCGAGCACGGCAAGAACTACTCCGACGCCATCGGCGAGATCCAGCGCGGCCGCGAGACCTTCGACTTCGCAACGGCCATCAACGTCGCCCTCAAGGGCGAGTACTCCTACGACGTCTCGTCCGGCGTCGACATCCACACGCTGCGCCAGCCGGTGGGCGTCGTCGCGGGCATCTGCCCCTTCAACTTCCCGGCCATGGTGCCCATGTGGATGCATCCGTTGGCGGTCGCCGCCGGCAACGCGTTCATTCTCAAGCCCGCGTCCCCGGCCCCCTCCGCCGCGATGCTCACCGCACGGCTCTACAAGGAGGCCGGCCTGCCCGACGGCGTCTTCAACGTCGTCGCCGGCGACCGCGACATCGTCACCAGCATCCTCGAGCATCCCGGGATCGACGCGATCTCGTTCGTCGGCTCGACGCCGGTCGCCCACATCGTCCAGAACACGGGCATCACCCACGGCAAGCGCGTCCAGGCCCTCGGTGGCGCGAACAACCATGCGATCGTCATGCCCGACTCCGACCTGGACTTCGCCGCCCAGCACATCTCAGCCGCCGCCTTCGGCGCCGCGGGCGAGCGCTGCATGGCCCTGCCGGTCGTCGTCGCGGTCGGCGGCATCGGCCCCGACCTGGCGCAGCGCGTCAAGGCCCATGCGCAGGCCATCAAGGTCGGCTACGGCATGGACGAGGGCGTCGAGATGGGCCCGGTCATCAGTGCGAAGGCCAAGAGCCGCATCACGGGTCTCATCGACGACGCCGAGAAGCGCGGCGCCGACGTTGTCCTCGACGGGCGCTCCCTCGTGGTCCCCGGTCACGAGAACGGCCACTTCCTCGGTCCGACGATCATCGACGCCGTGCCGCTCGACGCCCCGGTGTACACCGAGGAGGTCTTCGGCCCCGTCCTGACGATCGTCCACGCCGACACCTACGACGACGCCATGCGAATCGTCAACTCCTCGCCCTTCGGCAACGGCTCGGCGATCTTCACGAACGACGGCGGCGTCGCCCGCCGCTTCACCCTGGACACCGAGGCGGGCATGGTCGGCGTCAACGTGCCGATCCCGACCCCGGTCGCCTACTACTCCTTCGGCGGCTGGAAGGAGTCGCTGCTCGGCGACACCCACATCCACGGCCCTGAGGGCGTCAAATTCTACACCCGCGCCAAGGCGATCACGACGCGCTGGCCCTCCGAGAAGACCTACGCGGCGACGATGTCCTTCCAGCGGGAGGAGTGATCCTCTTCCCGGACCACAGACGACGGAATCCTGCCGGCGGTGCCCCTCAGCCGCAGGGCTGCGGGGCACCGCCCTTGTCCGGTGACCAAGGGCGACGCGGTGCCAGGCGGTCTCGTCACCCCAACCGCAGGGCTACGGAGCACTCCCCTCTCCGGGACTCCCGGCTCCTGCACCCGCCGCCGCAGCCCCGCTCCGCTGGTTTCGACCCATGCCGGTGAAGCCAGGAGGCTCGTGGCGCAGTCCAGGCGATGCCGAGCGGGGCCCTGGCCTGAATGGCTGCTCGCCCGGGCTCCCGACACGGGACAGGACCACTGATCCATCGCCGAGCGCGTTTTCCGGGTCGGCCCGACGAACTGTCATGCAGCCAGGCATGAAGCGTCCACCGCTCCGGTTCGCCGCACAGGGCCCCTTGGGAGCACCCCTGACCGGCCCCTGAGAATCGAGCGGTCGACGTGGTCCTCTCCCCGAGCCTCGGAGTGGCCGGATGGTCTCATGGCTAGGGGTTTCGGCGAGTCATCGTCGGCATGTAGGGCACCGGTCCGGTCACCCCTCAGGGGTGGTGCCCACTGGCCCGTTCGGTTTAGCGTCGGTGGGGTGTGGCCGCCCGCCCCCGGTGCTGGCCCGTCTGTACCTGTGTGGGAAGGATCATGTCGTGGCCGAGTACTCGGACAAGCTGGGAGCCTATGACGAGCCGGTGGCGTTCGACGACGCCACGGCCGACACCCTGAAGTCGGCGGCGACGACCCTGTCGGCCACCCTGACGAGCCAGGCCGCCTCGAGAACGTCATGGGCGACGACCGCGTCGACCGACTTCGAGGGCCACTACGCGGACGTGTTCGACACGAACGCGAAAACAGCCTCGACGGACTGCACGAACATCGCCTCGGCCCTCGACGACCTCGCAACCGAGGTACAGGCATTGAAAGAAGCCGCCCAGGCCGAACGCGAGCGGAGGAAGCAGGCCAAGGAGTGGGCCGACCGGCAGGACAAGGAGAACATCTTCAAGAAGGGCTGGGACTGGGTGTCCAACGGCGACAAGCCCCCCGCAGGACCCGCCCAGGTACCACTCCCACAGCCCCACGAGGTCACGACCACACCCTGGTCCGAACCTGCCCCGGGCGGGTCCGGGGCCACGAGCTCGGCCCGGCCCGATGACCTGCGGACGTACTCGTCGAACGTGACCGGCGCCAACGACACCGTCACCACCCAGAAGGGCACCCTGGAGGGGGCCATCACCGAGTTCACGGCGAAGTGCTCCTGGTGCAGCATCGACACGTCCGGCATCACGACCGCCCTGGCCACATTCGGGGCGAACAACACGAACGAGACCCGCTGGGTCGACACGGTCGCGGCCGCGTTCGAGGCCGCCGGCGCCTCCGGCGCCATCTCCACGGTCTCCGACGCGGCCCTCGACGCCTCCCTCCAGGCCGCCGGCGTGACCCAGACCCGCCAGCCGGTCGACGTCACCGCCCCCACCATCCAGGGCGACCCCCAGACCTCGGGCTACGCGGACGACCCGGTCAACACGACGACCGGGAACTTCGTGGAGCCGGAGACCGACCTGTCCTTCGACGGCGGGTGCGCGTCCCTCGGGTTCGACCGCATGTACAACTCCCTGTCGGCCGGTATCGGGGCGTTCGGGCCCGGCTGGGCCTCCACCGCCGACCAACGACTGCGCGTGACCGAGGACGGCGCCGTGTGGGTCCAGCCCTCCGGACGCCACATCACCTTCGGCCGCCTCGGTGGCGGCTGGGACCGGGCCCACAACGACACCTACTGGCTCCACACCACCAACCCCGGCCCCGACACCGACAACACCGCCGGTGGTGCCGTCCCCACCACCGACGGCCCCGCCGGCGAGGCCGGCCCCGCTGCCGGCGGTGATACCGCCGGCCCTGGCGGCGCCCCCGACGCTGCTGCTGATACCGCTGGGGGCGCTGCCGGGCCGGCCGGCGGGGACTCCCCCACCACCATGGCCACCACTGCCGGTACCACCGCCATGTCGGGCGCGCGTGCCGCCGGGGACGCCTCCGCCGGCGGTGGCGCGCATGCTTCCGCCTCCGATACTGCCGCTGTTTCTTCTGCCGTGGCCACCACTGCCGATGCCGACCCCGGTGCTGGTGGTGGTGCTGGCTGGTTCGTGGTGTCGGACAATGCGGGTGGCCGGTGGTGTTTTGATCGTGCCGGCCGGCCCGTCTCGGTCAGCCGGGGCCCAGGCACCAGGGTGGACCACCAGTGGAACGGAGACCGCCTGGTCGGCCTGGCCCATGAGCGGGGCCGGACCATCACCATCGAATGGAACGACCACCACACACGAATCACCGCCCTGACCGCCAACGACGGACGCCGCATCGACTACACCTACGACCCGGCCGGCAGACTCACAGAAGCCCGAACCGCCGGCGGCGGGGCCCGCCGCTACACATGGAACGAGGCCGGCCTCATCGCCACCGTCACGGACCCGGACGGTGTGGTCGAGGCCGCCAACACCTACAACGAGCGGGGGCAGATGACATCGCAGCGGTCCCGGTTCGGCCGTACCTCGCACTACACGTACCTGCCGGGGAACATCACGCAGGTCGCCGACTCGGATGGGGGCCGGGCGAACACGTGGATCCACGACCAGCGTGGCCGTCTTGTGGGGATGGTGGACGCGGACGGGAACCGGCAGAGCATCGGCTGGGACCGGTGGGGCAACCGGGTCCAGGTCACCGGCCGCGACGGGGCGGTGACCGTTTTCCGGTATGACGGGCGGGGCCGTTTGACCGATCACGTGCTGGAGACGGGTGCTCGGTTCTCCTACGAGTGGGACGGGGCGGATCGTCTGGTGGCGGTGCGCCGTGTCGATGAGGACCCGGCGGGTGTGCTGTTCGCGTACGAGGGCGAGGATCGGAATCCGTCGACGGTGACGGACCCGGCCGGCGGGGTGACCCGCCTGGTGTGGGATCGGAACCTGCTCACGAGGGTGGTCGACCCGACCGGGGTGACGATGGCGTTCGGTTATGACGGGCGCGGTGATCTCGTGTCGGCCATGAACGCGGTCGGGGACACGGCCCGACTGGTCCGTGACGGGGCGGGCCGGGTCGTCGCGGCGGTGAGCCCGCTGGGGCATCGGACCGAGTACCGCTACGACGGGGCCGGCCGGCTGGTCTCGCGGCGGGACCCGGACGGGGCGCTGTGGCGGTTCGAGCACACGGCCGGGGGCAGGCTGGCCGCGGTGGTGGACCCTGAGGGCGGGCGCACCGTGGTGGAGTACGGGCCCGGCGGGGCCGAGCATGTCACGACCGACCCGCTGGGCCGGGCCGTCGTCATGGGTTACGACGATCTGGGGAACACCACTCAAGCCATCCTTCCTGATGGGAGCCGGTGGGAGTTCGGCTACGACGGGCTGGGCCGGCTGCGCCAGGTGACCGACGCCGCCGGGGGCAGGGCCGAGTTGTCGTACGACGCGTGCGGGAATCTGACGGGTTCGGTCGATCCGACCGGCGTGGTCCAAGACTTCAGGTACGGTCCGGCAGGTCTGCCGACGGCCGCTTCTGATGCCGGTTCACGGATCGGCGCGGGTTGGGACCGGCTGGGACGGTTGACGAGCCGGACCGGCAGTGACGGTTCGCAGGTGTCTGCGCGCCATGACCGGTGCGGACGCGTTGTTGAGAGCATCGACGAGGCCGGCGGGGTCACGCGCGTCGAGCGCGACGCCGCCGGCAGGCCGGTGCGCATCACCCAACCGGGCGGGAAGTGCTTCGGGTACGAGTACGACGCGTGCGGGCGCTGGTCGGCGACGGTCAGCACGGGCGGGCGCCGGTACGAGATCGACTATGACGGCGACGGGCGGATCATCGGTGAGACCTGGCCGACGGGCGAGCGCGTCACGTCACGGTTCGACGCGTGCGGGCGGATCATCGAGCGGGTCGAGCCGGGCCGGGGCCGGACCCGGTTCGGCTACGACCGGTGCGGGCGGATCAGCTGGGTGCGGGACACGTGGAACGGGCGCCGCCGGTTCGGCTACGACACGGCCGGGCAGCTGGTGTCGGTGACGGACGCCCTCGGCGGGACCACCCGTTTCGAGTACGACGGGTCCGGGCGCCGGGTCGGGCTGGTCGACCCGATGGGCGGACGGACCGCGTGCGCCTATGACGCGGTGGGCCGGGTCACGGCGATGACAGATCCTGCGGGGCGGACCACCCGGTACCGGTGGGACGCGGCGGGCCGGCCCGCGGCCCGGGTCGACGCGGACGGCCGGGACCTGCAATGGCGCTACGACGCGACGGGCAGGCATGCGGCGACGCTGGCCGGCGGGCGCGTGCTGTCGCAGGTATCGCGGGATCATGCCGCGCGTTCCTACACCGTGGTCTCCGGCGAGGACTCCGACGCGTTGAGGTGGGACGAGCTGGGCCGGCTGGTCGAGCGGCGCCGCGACGGGCGGACGGTGCGCTGGAGATACGACGCCGACGGGCTGCGCACCTCGATGACGCGCCCGGACGGTACGGTCACCCGCTACGAGTACGACACCGACGAGCGGGTCAGCGCGGTGGAGCACCCCGGGCTCGGGCGGGCCGAGATCGCCCGTGACGAGCTGGGGCGCATCACGGCGGTGACGGCGCCCGGGGTGCGGGCCGAGTGGGTCTGGCAGGGCGGCGGCGTGGTCGCTCAGCGTCTTGAGCGCAATGGTTTCGTGCGCACGACCCGCCTCGAGCGCGACCGGGACGGGCGCGTGACGGCGCAGACCGTGGACGGCGTCCGCACAGTGTTCGGCTATGACGCGGCCGGTCAGCTCGTGCGGGCCGTGTCGGGCGAGGGCATCGTCACCGAGTTCGAGTGGGACCCCAACGGCCGCCTGACCGGGCAGACCAGCGGCGGGCGGCGCACCGGCTACGGGTACGACGCCTCGGGGCAGTTGACGTGGATGCGCCGCCCGGACGGCGGCCAGGTGGAGTACACCCACGACGGCGCCGGCCGCAGAACCGGCGAACGGGACGATGACGGCCGATCCCGAATGTTCGACTGGGACCCGCACGGCTTCCTGGAACGCATCACCACCACCGGCACCAGCGGGCCCGCCACGGTGACCGAACTGCAGACCGACGGTCTGGGCGGGCTCGCCCAGATCAACGACCAACAGATCGCATGGGACGACCCGTGGGGCGGAGCACCGATCCAGGTCGGTGACGTGCCCATCGTGGACGTGGGCGCCGGCCTCGGTGTCGGCGGGCCAGCCGGCGGCTGGCTGCTGCCCGACCGCGCCGGCCACGACGCCGGCGCCGGCCCGTGGGAGCCCGGCGCCGACGGGTTCGGTCTCGGCGGCGGGCTCGGCCTGTCCAGCACCGGGACCCTCGGCGTCGACGGGCTCGCGCTGACCGGCGCCCGGGCCTACGACCCGGCCACGGCCGGTTTCCTGTCCCCCGGACCCGCTCCCGCCGGTACTGGGCGCCGGCTGGGCCGCGAACCCGTACTCCTACGCCGGCAACGACCCCGTCAACCTGTCCGACCCGACCGGCCTGCACCCCCTCACCGACGCCGACATGAACGCCTGGCGCGACGCCCACACGACCGGGGTGGCAGCCGCCGGGGACTACCTGAAGGACAACTGGAAGTACCTGGTCGTCGGCACGCTGCTCACCGTGGGCCTGTCCGCGGTAATGGGCCCGATCGCCGGCGGCGCGGTCGCCGGCGCCATCGTGGGCGGCTGGCAGAACATCGACCAGCAACACGCCGCGGGCGGGCCGATCGACTGGAGCCAGGTCGGTGTCTCCGCCCTCATCGGCGGCGCCGCCGGGCTCGTGGGCGGCGCGGCGGGACGAGGCGCCGCCTCCGCCCTGTCCGGAAGCGCCATGAACTGTCTGGGCCGTTCCACTCTCGTCGGCGCCGCGTCAGGAGCAGCCGGCGGTGGGTTCGCCGGCGGCGCCGGCTACCTGACCGGCCCCGGCCCCCACACAGCCGGCGGGCTGCTCGCCGCGACCGGCAAGGGCGCCGCCGTCGGAGGCGGCATGGGCGCCGCCTCCGGCGCCCTGTCCGCGGTCACCGAAACCTCCGCCTACGGATGCTTCCCCGCCGGCACCCGAATCCTCCTCGCCGACGGGTCGAGCAGACCCATCGAACAGGTCACCGAAGGCGACCGCGTCGCCTCCACCGACCCCGACACCGGACAGCCCACCACAGCAACCGCCACCGCAACCTTCACACACCACAACGTGGCGACCCTGCGCCTGACCACCAGCACCGGCCAGATCACCACCACAGCAGCCCACCCCTTCTACGTCGAGGGCAAAGGCTTCACCCCCGCCGGCCAACTCACCACAGAAGACACCCTCCGCGACCACACCGGACAACCCGTCCACCTCCACACCATCGAGTCGACCGGCACCGTCCAGACCGTCCACAACATCGAAGTCAACAACACCCACACCTACCACGTCGCCACCACCGGAGGCTGGCTCCTCGTCCACAACGGATGCACATACCGGAACGGAGAATGGGTTGACTACGAGACGGGCGAGCCCGTCGCGACCCCGACGAAGCAGACCGAGATCGTGAACAACGGTCGTGTGCAGTATGATGACATGACCCAACTGGTCAAGGACAGCCCCGACGCGTCCCTTGAAGTCAGGACGAGCAACAGATTCCCAAGAACAGAAGTCGTCCTGACACCGGAACAGGCGTCACACGCCCACTCCATCGACCCCAGAGCACCCTGGGGAAATTCAGCCGAAGGCCCCACCATAGGGATAACCGATCGTGGAACTCAACAACATTACACCACTAATGGTGAGTGGGTCGACAGTTCTTCAATAAATGAAACCCACATTCCATTGGATGGATGGCCATACGGAAACAACAAGTAGGAGACACTGATCATGATCACATTCGATGACCTTCCACCAAGGTCGCCCATTCTTGAGATCAATGAGGAGATCGAGGCGATCCATGGCCTCATGAGCATGCCCTTGGGCTATCTGAAGGAGCACTTTGACGAATTTAACAATTATGTTCTGTTCATGGGGATTTCCTACGGCGACGTTGCCTATGTCGACATCACCCCTGAGAATGAGGGCGAGTTCTTCAAGTTCGCCGACTGGCTCGATGACGTCTACCCGAAACTCGGAAAACCTCGCTTGAAAGGAAGTGCCGCCTTCAGGTTCGGCTATGACAGCTTGATCAAAGAATATCCGGATCTCAAGCGATGATTCTTGACGTGCTGTGGCACGGCGGCGGTGAAACGCGAGAACACATCCGCCGGCGGCAGGACCGGCGCCCTGTCCGCGGTCACCGAAACCTCCGCCTACGGCTGCTTCCCCGCCGGCACCCGAATCCTCCTCGCCGACGGGTCGAGCAAACCCATCGAACAAGTCACCGAAGGCGACCGCGTCGCCTCCACCGACCCCGACACCGGACAGCCCACCACAGCAACCGTCACCGCAACCTTCACACACCACAACGTGGCGACCCTGCGCCTGACCACCAGCACCGGCCAGATCACCACCACAGCAGCCCACCCCTTCTACGTCGAGGGCAAAGGCTTCACCCCCGCCGGCCAACTCACCACAGAAGACACCCTCCGCGACCACACCGGACAACCCGTCCACCTCCACACCATCGAGTCGACCGGCACCGTCCAGACCGTCCACAACATCGAAGTCAACAACACCCACACCTACCACGTCGCCACCACCAGAAGCTGGCTCCTCGTCCACAACGGATGCCGGTGGGACAGCACCGCGAGCAGATGGCGCGACACCGAAACCGGACAATTCCGCACAATCCCGGAAGACCCCACCGAAACCATCGTCAACGGCAGAGGCGACTACGAAAGCCTCCACCAGTGGGCCGATCAGCAGGGACTACCCAACACATGGAGGGAAGATCCAGTTAATTTCCCCACAGGTGGCGAAAGAGCGGACAACGGCACATACCATGTACACATGCACGGCCCGAACCCCAGGGCTCCACAAGGATCAAACTCAAGCAATGGGCCAACGGTTAGCATCAAAGGCCCAAATGGATGGTTTGGAACAGATGAAGCGTGGCGCCCTCGTAACAATAATAATGAGTCACACATCCCACTTGGCGGGTCGCCGTTTTAGAATAATTTCGGCCCTCATGGACGGTTCGTTCACAGGGACCTCCATCAGAAGCGTTACTTCTTGCCAAGTCAATGTCTGTTGACTCTGTGAACAAACCTCGTGAACAAGGGAACATTTTTGACGAATCTGCAATCTTTTTTCGGATACGCTTGGACCGTGCGGGTCGATGTCGCCACAGAAGAAACGGTTATCTGATTGCAATGAGGCTTATTCACAGCGTCTGCGGATGACACTGTGACCAGGGGTGATGATCGCGATCTGGCCCCCTGTGAATAAGCCTCAATGAAAGGGTTATATGGAACACGCATACTCGTTCACATGAAAGTTGAAATAATCCTGAACACCACTGAATGCGAGCCAGCCATCATCGTCAAAAATAATCGAACACGGCAAGAAAACCACCGAGAATGGCTCATTGACACGCCGAAAACACACTTCCAGTCTACAACGCGAAGCCTCTGAGAAACTTCACAACATTCCTTTACGACATAATTTCCGCACCTCCAGAGGCGACTTGCACCACCTTTCGACCGCCAACAAGCGATCGATCCTTCTTCATAGCACTCATCGTCCAATTGGCTGACCTGCATTACCAGGTTTTCCCGAATAAAGGTGAAGGTCAAGATATGACACGAATCGAAGATTTCAATGAATACCCCACGATCATGAGGTTTTATCAAGAGCTAGATATTATTCGCGCTCTCCAAAAAATGCCGCTGGACTACTTGCGCGACAATGCAGGAGCATTTAAGAACTTGATAGAGGCTCTGAGCTACTCTCATGGCGAGAACGTAGGCTCCATTCGGCGAGGCAACGAGGAAGAGTTCATACACTTCAGCGACTGGCTTGATCATACCTGGGAAGAGCTCGGCTTTGAAAACGGAGACGAAACATCGAACATCTTTCGAGTCACAATCGATGACGTAGCAAATGAATACCCTGGCTGGGAGGAAGAAGCCAGAAAGCGCGACATGGAAAACAGCATACTGATGAACGCGCTCCACGAATTGTGCAGCACTCACCAGATTTTAAGTGAGGTCACACAGAGTGATGTCTACAAGAGGGGTAGCGAGGTCACTGCCGAATATCTCGTTGCAGAAATAATCGTGCAGCTTGCCAATCATGTTTCAGACAAAAAAGATGACGTCAAAACGATCTGCGAAAAATTGGGTTCAGTAGTCGCTGACTTGCGGACGAGCGTTGCAGAACTGACCAGAAACAGTGTTTCAGCAGCTCTCGACATGTCAGGCGACAATGGGTTGACATTGAAAAAACTACTCCCTCCTGGGCTGATCAGAGCAAATCAACGGCCGTCATGAAACAAAACCGTGGAGTGTTGCGCCCCGGGTTTGATGGAGGCAGTGATGACAGGAAGGATCACTGCACATGGGACAGAGGAAATACGGCTCATCACAGAGGCTTGTTCATGGGGCTGGTTCGGGTTGTCGTCGATGATCTCGCGTGGGGCGTGTCGCGGAAGATGAGAGGGCGGCCTGCCCCGAGATAATTGATGCGTGACCAAAAAAATCAAGGAACAGGCCGCAAGTCTGATGCTATGGCGGTCATGAAACAAGATCGTTTTCGGTGTCGCGGGGTGGGAGGTGTTCGAAGTCGTGGTCGAAGGTGCGGCCGGTGATGTATGAGGTGAACGCGCCGAAGGTTTCTTCGGGGGTCTCGCGCTGGATGTTCGCGATGTTGTTCTTGGCGGTGTTCCAGACGTGCTCGACCGGGTTGTGGTCGGGCGCATACGGTGGCAGATGAATCGGGGTGATGCGTTCCAGTAGCTGACCGGGCTCGTAGAGACAGGTCAGCATCTTGGCGTGGTGGAACCGGGCGTTGTCGAGGACGACCGCGATCTTCTCCTCCCGGGTTTCGCGTTGAAGTCGGTCCAGCGCGAGGATTGTCTGCTCGGTGTTCTGGTTCCCCTCGATCGGATACAACTTGACCTTCTTGCTGGTCAACGAGAGAGCACCGAAGAACGACTGGGACGTCTTCTTCCGGTCCACGGACAGTTTGGTGCGCTGTCCTTTCGGGAGCCACATGCGGCGGGTCTCGGCCTCATGCTCCAGGCGCACCTCGTCTGCCGCGTACACCTCCCAGCCGGCGTCCAACAGGTCCTTGACCTGGGTCTTCACCTCTGCCATGCGCCTGGTGATGGCCTGCTCGTCGCGGTGCTTGTCGAACGGGTCCGGCAGCTTGAAACTCAGCCCGCAGAACCGCAGGAGCAGCTGGTACGAAGAATCCGACTGATACTCGACATCGAACAGGATCTTCACGACATCACGTATCGCTGGGACGTCCCAGAACTCGGCGTGGACACCCGTCTGGGAGGGCGGCTGGGTCAAGATGGTCTTGAGTTCTTCCTTCTGGGCGCGGGTGAGTTTCGCCGCGTTCTGGTTCCCGGCGTGCCCGGTCAGGACCGAGCACATCCTACTGTCCCGCCAACCGGCCAGCCACTCCCGGATGGTTTTCACGCTGCGCTCAACCATTTCAGCGATGATGCTCACATCAACGCCTCGAGAAGCGTACAGGATCGCTTCTGTCTTCATCCGCACCAACACGTAATTGTCCGCGCGCTTCTTCCACCTGATCAGGACGGCGGTTTCTTCCGGGGTGATCTCTACCTGCATGTCCCAATCATATCCGAAACAGCACAGGAAATCCACGAAAAATACGGTTTCGTTTCATGACGGCCATAGTTGTTCGTTGAGGACTTCGGCTGGGGTCTTCCAGTTGAGGCTCTTGCGGGGCCGGTTGTTCAGTGTGTGGGCGATGGCTTCGAGGTCTGTGGCGCTCCAGCGTGACAGGTCAGTGCCCTTGGGGAAGTACTGGCGTGACAGGCCGTTGTTGTTCTCGTTGGTGGGGCGTTGCCAGGGGCTGTGGGGATCGGCGGAGTAGACCTTGGTGCCCGTGGCGAGAGTGAACGCGGCGTGCGCGGACAGTTCCTTGCCACGGTCCCAGGTGATGGTCTTGCGCAACTGCTGGGGCAGGGTGGTGATCGAGGCGGTCAGAGCGGTGTTCATCGCTTCGGCGCCGTAGCCTGCCAACGACGGACCGTTCTTGGTCCGGGGCTGTTCACCGTGGCCTTCCAGCCTGGGCAGGTGGACCAGGATCGTGGCGCGGCCGTGGCGTTCGACCAAGGTACCGATGCCTGATCTGCCCGTCCCGATGATCAGGTCGCCTTCCCAGTGCCCGGGGACCGCCCGGTCTGCGGCCTCGGCGGGTCGCCTGCTGATCACGACATCGGCTCTCACATGGCCTTCGGGTTCGTTGCGGGAACGTTCCCTTGGCCGCCGCAAGGCTCGTCCGGTCCGCAGACAGGTCACCAGTTCACGCTTGAGCGCGCCGCGGCCCTCGATGAACAGTGACTGATAGATCGTCTCGTGACTGACACGCATGGACTCATCATCGGGAAAGTCCAGCTTCAAGCGGTTGCTGATCTGCTCAGGGCTCCATGCCTTCGACCAGCGCCGATCGGCCCGGTGGGGCTTGTTCAATCCCTTCCAGGCCCGGGGTGTCGGGCCCCTTCACCGCGGTGCCGTCGGGCCTGGTCACGCTGCCAGCGAGACGGTCCTGGACGTAGTCCCGCAGTCGGGGATCGGTGACCAGTTTCGCGGTCTTGGGACGTTTCGCGGCTTCTTGGGCCTTCCACTGGGCCACAGTGGCCCGGTACTCCACCTTCCCGCCACGCGTGGCAGCGTTGCGGCGCAGTTCACGACTGATCGTTCCCGGGTCACGGCCGGTAGCGCGCGCGATCACACGGACTCCTTGGCCCGTGGCGCGCAGGATCGCGATCTCCTCACGCTCGGCGAGGGACAGGTAACGCCGGCCGGGTTCGGCAAGACTGATCGGGGGCATGCCCCCAGCGTGACGAAACCACCGCGCCCCGACAGGAACCGACACGCCCACAGCGGTAACAGCCTCTGTCGTGGTGACCCCAGCGGCTACCACACGCCAGAACCGCCTCTGGAGCGCCCGAGACGGTTCCGGGCGCCCCGGTGAACACATCACAGGCCCAACGCCCTGTCAGCCCGCCACTGACACCGCAGCCCCTCAGACGCACCACTGGTCTCCACACCCCCGTACCCGACCGCCATCATCAACACCCTCCCGATCAAACTGTTGCGACGACCAGCTGAACCCACCCCGGGAGCCGTGATCACTGTGATGGACCAGCCCCTGCCGGCCGCGGCCGGCCCCGGTGACCACGAGGGCGTGTTCAAGGGCGAGCAGCGGCAGTCCGGCGGTGTGCAGGCTCGCCGCGACGGCCCATCCCACGATGCGCCGGGTGCAGACGTCGGTGATGAACGCGACATGGCAGAACCCGGTCAGGATCCTCACGTAGGTGATGTCAGCGGCCCAGAGCTGATGAGGACGCTGGGCTGTGAACTGCCGCTCGACGAGATCGGCCCGGGCATCGGGTGCTTCAGCAGGACGCGTGGTGACCGGCTTGCGGCCACGCCTGATGCCCTGCAGGCCGGCGGCCCGCATGAGCCGGGCGACCTGGTCACGGCCGAGATCCCAGCCAGCACGGCGCACCGCGTGGTGCATCTTCCGCACCCCGTACACGGAGTAGTTCTCCGCGTGGACCCGCCGGAGCTTGGCCACGAGGATCTCATCGCGCAGTGCCCGTGCCGATGACGCGCGGGTCCTGGCCGCCCGGTACCCGCGGGAAGTGATGAACCCACACTCCGTCGCGCTGAGCACGCGGCAGATGGCCTCGACCCCGAAACGGTCACGGTGTTCGTCGATGAACCGGATCATCTCGTCGTGGGGCGGTCGAGTTCCGCTGCGAAAAAAGCCGAGGCCTTGCGCAGGATCTCGTTCGCGCGTCGCAGCTCGAGGTTCTCCCGGCGCAGCCGGCGCATCTCGCCAGACTCGTCGGTGCTCACACCGGGGGCCTCGCCTCGGTCGATGTGGCTCTGCTTCCACCAGCCCCGCAGGGTGTGAGGGGAGATCCCGCCGAGGGCTTCGCCCACGACGGTGCAGGCAGCCCAGCCGGAGCACTGCTCGGCACGGACGCGTTCTTCGATGAGCCGCAGGGCCTTCGCCTTGAACTCGGGGCTGTACTTCTGGGACATGCTCCGATCCTCCTCGAGGAAATAGACCGAAACGAAACCCAGGGCGCTTCATAGGAAGCAAACCCGGACCATTTCAAACCGTCACCGAACTCCTGAGACATCACACACACATCGGGAACACCACTCTTTATCAATGTCCAAAACGTGGAGCACTCCGGTGGTACTGGTCATCGACGACGACGGGGGCTGCTCGTCAAGGCTCGGGCGATGTGGGCGCGGTCCGCAGCAGCGTGAAAGGGGGTTCTGTCCCGCGGCCCGGGCCGCGGGACAGAACCCCCTGGAAGGACGGAGTCAGGGCACCGGCCCTGCGACCGTCAGCTGAACTCCTTCTCGAAGCGCATCTCGAGCTCCTCGAGGGAGTCGTGCTTCGTCTCGGGCACGAACTTCTTGTAGAAGATGAGCGAGAGCACGTTGACCGCGGCGAAGATCAGGTAGGTGAGCGCCCCGCCGAGCTGCTCCATCATGATGGGGAAGACGATGGCGACGATGCCGTTGGCGATCCACAGGGCGCCGACCGCCATGCCCATCGAGATGCCGCGGACCTTCGCGGGGAAGAGCTCCGAGACGAGCACCCAGGTCACCGTGCCCGACTGCTTCGCGAAGACGAACAGGCAGACGATGATGAGCACGAGGTACGGCGCGAAGGCGGGCGCCCCGACGATCGAGCCGTCGTCCTGCTGGTGCGGCTGGATGAAGAGGAAGAAGGTCGCCGAGAGCAGGGCCAGCGAGACGACGATCGAGGACTCCTGGTACATGCCGATGTGGCGGCGCTCGAACCGGGCGATGAGCCAGAAGCCGACGCCCGAGCCGAGGAAGGACACGGCACCGGAGATGACATTGAGGCTGATGGAGTCGCTCATCGGCAGACCGGCCGCGTTGAGCACCTTTGGCATGTAGTACATGGCCGTGTTGATGCCGGTCAGCTGGTCGGCGAGGCCGAGGATGATGCCGATGATGAGCAGTCGTCTGGTCCACCTCGCGCCCCAGATCTGTCCGAGGCCCCACTTCTCCTGCTTCGCCTCGTTGCGCTGGATCTCGAGCATCTCGTCGACCTCGGCGGCGACGGGACCGTCCTTGGACTCGTCGCGCACGCGCTTGAGCGCGCCGATCGCCTCGGGGATCCTCAGGTTGGCGGCGTACCAGCGCGAGGATTCCGGCATGAGGCGGATGCCGATCCACAGGGCGATGGCCGGGATCGAGGCGAGGACGAGCATGTAGCGCCATGTCGACCCGTTGCCGTCGGACACGAGAAGGCCGGCGATGTGCTGGACCTTCTCCCAGGCCACGACGGTTCCCGAGGCGTAGGCGCCGCTCGGGTCGTTCTTGATGGTGACGGAGGGGCCGCTGTTCACATGGGCGATGATCGCGTTCATCGAGTACGCGAGGAGCTGTCCGCCGACGATCATGAACTGGTCGACGGCGACGAGCACGCCGCGGATCCGCTTCGGCGCCGTCTCGCCCAGGAAGACGGGCACCGTGGCGGAGGCGCCGCCGACGGCGAAGCCGAGGACGATGCGGAACAGATACAGCATCCAGATGTTCACCGAGAAGGTGCAGCCCAGCGCCCCGAGGAGGAACACGATGGCCAGCAGCGTGATGTTGTGACGACGCCCGTACTTGTCGGACAGGCGACCGCCGAAGGTGGCGCCCAGGGCGGCGCCGAAGCACAGCAGGCCGCCGACGAAGCCCTCCTCGAAGATCGTCATGCCGAGGCCGTGCGCGGCCCGGGGCAGGTGCATGTAGGGCAGGGCCGCGGCGATGACGCCCGTGTCGTAGCCGAACAGCAGCGAACCCAGCGTGGCCACTGCGGCGATCGCCCCGAGGGAGCGCTTCCTCCCGGACGGCGGCGTCTCGGCCACCAGTTCCCTGATTTTCTCCGGTGTGTAGTCATCCACCGTCAACGGTCTGGCGGACATGTGCTCTCCGTTCTCCTCGTGTCGAAGGTCTTCACCATTGATTCACCTCGTGCTGCGGATCGCGCCATCGAGATGGTGTCGGACCGGGGTACGCCGATCGGGGACGGCGGCCCGACGGGTCATGAGTCGTGGTGCGATCCCCGCACCGCAAGGATCACCTGAACTCGTGGCGCAGGCGCTCCAGCATTCTCCGGTTGATCTCGTCGGCCGTTTCGTGCCACCCGAAGACGCACACCGACAGGACGCCGTCGAAGCCGACCTCCCGCAGGGCCTGGAAGACCTCGTCCCAGGGGACCTCGCCGTTCCCGATCTCGTTGTGCTGATGGACGGTGACGTCGGCGCCCGGAGGATTGACAATGTAGCGGTTGCCGTCGTTGGCCCGATGGTTGAGGGAATCGGCGACGTGCACCTCGCGCAGCTTCCCGGCCTCGGCGGCCGTCCGGATCATACGACCGGCGTCCCCGACGCCGTCGGACAGGTGGAAGGTGTGCGGGCAGCAGTACTCGTAGCCGATCCAGTCCCGATCGGCTCCCCTGACGATCTCGAGGGCCCGGTCGTGGAGCTCGACGAAGTCGTAGGGGTGGGCCTCCATGGCGAGGCGGATCCCGTAGCGCTCGAAGACGGGGGCGAGCTCCTCGATCGAGCGGTACCACTGGTGCTCCGACTCGCGGGACCTGTTGCGGTCGCCCGAGAACTCGGAGACGACGTCCCGCACGTCGAGCTGGTCCGCGATCTCCAGCAGGCGACGCCAGTTGCGCACCTGGGCCCGGCGCTCCTGCTCGTCGACGGCGGACCAGTTGAAGACCGGGTTGAGCGTCCGGATGGTGACGCCGCTCTCCTGCTGCGCCCTGTTCAACTCGTCGATGAAGGCCCGGTCGGCCTTGGGGTAATGGTGCCAGAAGTGGAAGTCGGAGCGGGGCGACAGCTCGACGTGCTCGAAGCCGAGCTCAGCGGCCCTGCGCAGAGTGTCGGGCGTCGACATGGTCATGTAGTACATGTTCGGGTCAAGGGCGATGTCCACCATGGGGGTCTCCTCATCGAGCCAACGGCGATGTTGCCGAACCCCATATTGTCATGACAATCAGAATTTGGGAAGCCCCCGGGCCACTCCGGTTCCCGTCGGACGCGCAGCTCCCCCACCCGCCCGCTCCGCAGAAGGGAGCCGGAGGCCTACGAAGGCACCGGTCGGACCCGCCGCTGGCCGGATTCACCAGGTCTGGCGCCCGGTCTCATCAGTTGCCACACAGGCCCCGTCCCGTCCCGATCTTTGTGCTGACATTGGTTGACAGCAGGGCCGAGGGCGACTTGAATGAGTGTCACACGGCGTTCCGACAGCGACGCGGAGCCCGAACCTCGACCGCATAGGAGATGCAGCGCATGACCATCGAATACACTCCCGGCCCGCTCCTCGACGCATCGCGGAGCACCCCGACCGCCCTGTGGAACGACTCCGCCGACCCCGATGAGCTGAAGCAGTCGATCTCCTTCGGCGGCGTGGGCGCGACGTGCAACCCGTCCATCGCCTACACCTGCATCAACCAGCGCAAGGACGTGTGGCTGCCCCGCATCGCCGAGCTCGCCGAGAAGATGCCCGAGGCCACCGAGTCCCAGATCGGCTGGCAGGTCGTGCGCGAGCTGAGCGTCGAGGCCGCCAAGCTGCTCGAGCCGATCTTCGACGAGCAGAACGGCCGCAACGGGCGGCTCTCCATCCAGACGGATCCGCGTCTGGCCCGCAACGCCAAGGCCCTGGCCGACCAGGCCGAGGAGTTCTCGAAGCTCGCCAGGAACATCATCGTCAAGATCCCCGCCACCTCCGTCGGGATCAAGGCCATCGAGGACGCTACCCACCGCGGCGTCTCAGTCAACGTGACCGTCTCCTTCTCCGTCCCCCAGGCCGTCACCACCGGTGAGGCGATCGAGCGGGGCCTCAAGCGCCGTGAGGCCGAGGGCAAGGACATCTCCACGATGGGTCCGGTCGTCACGCTCATGGGCGGGCGGCTCGACGACTGGATCAAGATCGTGGCCAAGCGCGACAACCTCTTCATCGATCCCGGCCACCTCGAGTGGGCCGGCGTGGCCGCGCTCAAGCGGGCCTACCACGAGTTCCAGGCCCGCGGCCTGCGCGCCCGCGTGCTCTCGGCCGCCTTCCGCAATGTCATGCACTGGTCCGAGCTCGTCGGCGGCGACCTCGTCGTCTCCCCGCCCTTCAAGTGGCAGAAGCTCATCAACGACTCGGGCTACAAGGTCGTCAACCGCATCGACGAGCCGGTGGCCCCCGAGATCATGAAGACCCTGGAGAGTATCCCGGAGTTCGTCCGCGCCTACGAGCCCGACGGCATGACCCCCGAGGAGTTCGACACCTTCGGCGCCACCGTCCGCACGCTGCGCGGCTTCCTCCAGGCCGACGCCGACCTGGACACCCTCGTGCGGGACGTCATCATGCCCCAGCCGTGAGCCGAGAAGCCCCCGCTCGCGACCACGGGCCGAGGCGCAGCGTTGTTGCGCCTCGGCCCGTGGGGCGCGAATCCCTCTGACACCAGACAGAATCCCGAACACCACCAAGGAGCAAGGATGCTCAACATCGCCGTAATCGGTGCCGGTCGCATCGGTCACGTCCACGCCAGGACCATCGCGGGGCACCCGCAGGCCGACCTGGCCCTCGTCTGCGACCCCGTCGGGGACGCCGCCGAGAAGCTCGCGTCGCAGTACGACGGGGCGCGATCGGCCAAGGACGCCGAGGAGGCCTTCGCCGATCCGCAGGTCGACGCCGTCATCATCGGCTCGCCCACCCCGCTGCACATCCCGCACCTCCTCGCCGCCGCGAAGGCCGGCAAGGCCGTCCTGTGCGAGAAGCCCATCGCCTTGGACATGGCCGACGTCGAGGCGGCCAGGACCGATCTGGACGCCATCTCGACGCCTGTCATGTTCGGCTTCAACCGCCGGTTCGATCCCTCCTTCGCCGCGGTGCGCGCCGCCGTCGAGGCGGGCAGGATCGGCGCCCTGGAGCAGCTGACCGTCATCAGTCGCGACCCGGCCGCACCGCCGATCGAGTACGTCACGGTGTCCGGCGGAATCTTCCGCGACATGACCATCCACGACTTCGACACCGCCCGGTTCTTCCTCGGCGACATCACCGAGGTGCACGCCGTGGGGCAGAACCTCGATCCGGCGATCGAGGAAGCCGGCGACTTCGACGCGGCGGTCGTGACCCTGCGGGCCGCCTCCGGGGCCGTGGCCACGATCATCAACAACCGGCACTGCGCCTCCGGCTACGACCAGCGTCTGGAGGCCTCCGGCCATGACGGCGCCCTCTTCGCCGAGAACATCCGCCCGACGACGGTGCGCCTGTCGAACGCCGAGGTGACCGACGCCCAGGAACCGTACCTGGACTTCTTCCTCGAGCGCTACGCGGACGCCTACCGGCTGGAGCTGTCGGCCTTCATCGAGGCCGTCGAGGCCGGGACCACCCCGCCCACCGGAATCGGTGACGCCGTTGCGGCCCTGCGGCTGGCCGAGGCGGCCACCCGGTCCGCCAGGACGGGGGAGGTCGTGCGTCTCGGCTCCTGAGCCCTGCTCGACTCCTGACCCTCCCCGCGCCATGGGCCGGGTCCTGCTCACCGACAGTCCGGCGAGCAGGACCCGGCCCATGCAGTGTCCAATGTCTTGACAAATCGGATTAACGCGCGTGAAATAAGTGTGGCACGTGTCCCTCTGGAGCCATCCCGCTTCCCACCAGCAGTCCAGACACGGCAGAACAGCCCGTCGTCGTCGACGGGTGCGACCGAAGGACCACCACATGAGTCACCCACCGGAAACTGATCCGACCCGGACCCAGATCGATGAACTCGTCACGCAGACCCCCGCCTCAGGCCGACGACATTCCGTCGCCTTCGTCGCCGTCGTCGCCGTCGTCGCCACCCTGGGCTCACTGCTCTTCGGCTATGACACCGGCGTCATCGCCGGAGCCCTGCCCTACATGTACATGCCCCATGCCGCCGGAGGACTCGGCATCAACTCCTTCGAGGAGGGCCTGGTCGGCGGCATCCTCCTCATCGGATGCGCCTTCGGCGCCTTCTTCGGCGGACGCCTGTCCGACCGCTACGGACGGAGGCACAACATCCTCCTGCTCGCCGTCGTCTTCTTCGTCGGCGCGATGGCCTGCACCTTCTCCCCCAACCTCCGGGCCCTCTACCCCGCCCGCTTCGTCCTCGGCTTCGCAGTCGGCGGCGCCTCGGCCACCGTGCCCGTCTATCTGGCCGAGACCGCCCCGAAACGCATCAGAGGAACCCTGGTCGGCGTCGACCAGCTCATGATCGTCACCGGCCAGTTCCTGGCCTTCGCCATGAACGCGATCATCGCGCGCGGCATCACAGGCGGCCCCGAGGCCAGGGTGTCCACCGTCGACCCCGGCACCAGCGTGACCATCAACGGTGTTCGGACGACGATCGAGGCGGGGCAATGCTACACCTGGGACGCCCTCCAGCAGGTCGCCGACGCGGTCACGATCGACGGCGGCAACGGCAACACATGGCGTTACATGCTCGTCATCTGCTCCATCCCGGCCATCGCCCTGTGGATCGGCATGCGGATGATGCCGGAGTCCTCTCGCTGGTACGCAGTGAACCGTCGCATCCCCGAGGCCATCGGCGTGCTCAAGCGCGTGCGCGACGAGTCCAAGGACGGCTCGATCGCCGACGAGGTGAGCGAGATGATCGAGGTCAACCGCAGAGAGGCCGCCATCACGAAGTGGGGCCTCGGTCAGGTCTTCCGCACCCCCTGGACTCGGCGCGTCCTCGTCATCGGATGCTTCATCGGCATCTTCAACCAGACGACTGGCGTCAACACGATGATGTACTACGCGCCCAAGGTCCTCCAGGCAGCCGGCTTCGCCACGGAGGATGCCATCGTGCTCGACGTCCTCACGGGCCTGGCCTCCGTCATCGGCTCGGCGCTCGGCCTGTGGCTGCTGGCGCGCTTCAGCCGCCGCCGGGTCATCATCGGCGGCACCATCGGCCTGACGGTCATGCTGTGGGCCATGACGGCCGTCTTCCTCCTCGGCATCAACCCGCACCTCGACGACAGCGGCAACGTCACATCCGGCATGCCACCACTGGTGCCCTACCTCGTGGTGATCGTCATCGTCGTCTTCATGCTCTTCATGCAGGCCGGCAACGCCCCGGGCACGTGGGTCATCATGTCTGAGCTCTTCCCCGCGCGGATGCGTGGCGCGGCCATGGGCTTCGCCGTCCTGTGCATCTGGATCTCCAATGCGATCATCACCTTCGCGTTCCCCTCGATGATGAGCCGCCTCGGCCCGGTGGCCACCTACCTCGTCTTCGCCCTCATCAATGTCGTCGCGGTGGTCTACATGTACCGCAAGGTCCCCGAGACCAAGTACGCCTCGCTGGAGGAGCTGGAGGAGCAGTTCCAGCAACGCTACGCATGAGACACCCGACAGTCGACCCCTCCCGTGTAATCTGTCGGGGGCCGGATCGTCGACGGCCCCGACAGGCGAGGAGGGGCCCGTGGCAACGAGCGGACAGGACGTCACCCAGGACGACGTGGCCCGTGTCGCCGGAGTCTCGCGCAGCCTGGTCTCCCTCGCGTTGAACGGATCACCCAAGGTCGCCGCGGAGACGAGGCGACGCATCGCCGAGACCGCCACCACTCTCGGATACCGGGTCAACGCCGCCGCAGCCTCCCTGGCTCGCCAGCGGTCCAGGACCATCGGTCTGGTCCTGCCCAATCTGCGCAACGCCTTCTTCGAGCAGATCGCGCACACCTTGGGCGACGCCACGGGCGCCAGGGACCTCGCCCTCTTCGTCACGGTGGGCTCAGACCGGCCCGAGGTTCTTCACCGCGCCGTCGAAAGCCTCCTGAGCGTCCGAGTCATAGGGCTCATCCTCGTCTCCCCCTGGCTTCCGGACGAGGACCTCATCGCCATCGGCGAGGAGGTACCCGTCTGCCTCATCGGACGGCGCAGCCCCGGCGGGAGCGTCGACTCCGTACGCGTGGACGAGGAGGCCGCCGCCCGGCTGCTCGTCGGGCACCTCGCCGAGCTCGGCATGCGTTCGGTCGGCTACGTCGGGCCGCGCGTCGTGAACGACACCTCCCGCTTTGAGAGAGAGTCCGCGTTGCGGTTTGCCGCCCAAGCAGCCGGACTGACCCTCGACGTCCGCGAGTGCGACGAGGACGCCGGTCCGGCCGTGCGCGACATGCTGCGCTCCCGTCACGAGCCGCTCGGCCTCGTCATCCACAACGACATCCTCGCCATCGACGCCGTCCCCGTGCTGCGCGAGACGGATCGGCACCCGGGCATTGACGTCGCCCTCGTCTCCTACGACAACACCTACCTGGCCAGGCGCGGGGAGTTCTCCCTCACAAGCATCGACCAGCCCGAGGACGTGCTGGGGACGACAGCCGTGCGCCTGCTGTGCGAGCGCGCCGAAGAAGGGACAACCTCCGCAGGGAGCCCTCGCGACGTCGTCCTGGAACCCGCCCTCGTCATCAGGGGCTCCTCGGAACCGGACCGGGTGTGCGGCTGACGCCCCGATCATTTCACCAGACCGGGACCACGGACGACCACACGGCCGGGCATCACGCCATTGCTGCGCAACCGGGTCCGCTCTTCGAGCGAGTCAAGGCCGAGCACCACCCGCGCTGCATCGGTGCAGCCCTTTCAGACACGTTCCCCCTGATCCTGCCCGTCCGGCGCGGATGTGAAAACAGGGCATCGGGGTTGACATCGCCCAAGCCCTGCGCCCATACTCGTGACAACAGATTATTAACGCGCGTGAATACTCATGGACAAGCATTGTCACCGAAGACATGAGGAGCTTCGACATGACCACCAGAACCCTTTCCGTCGCCGTCATCGGCGCCGGCATGGCCGGCACCACCCATGCCAATGCCTGGCGTCAGGTGGGCACCGTCTACGACCTGGGACTGCCCAGGATCCGCCTGGCGACCATCGCCGACACCTACCTGCCCTTCGCCGAGGACGCCGCCGAGCGCTACGGCTACGAGAGGGCCGTCGACGACTGGCGCCAAGTCGCCGATGATCCGACCATCGACATCGTCTCGATCGTCGTCGGCAATGCCCTGCACCGCGAGATCGCCGAGGCCATGATCAAGGCGGGCAAGCACGTCCTGTGCGAGAAACCGCTGGCCGACACCCTAGAGAACGCCAGGGCCATGGCCGAGGCGGAGAGGAACGCCGGCGTCGTCACCTCGGTGGGCTTCACCTATCGGCGCAACGCGGCCGTCGCCGAGATCGCGAAACTCGTCGCCGAGGGCCATCTCGGCGAGATCAACCACTTCGAGGGCCGCTACTGGTGCGACTACGGCGTCGACCCGAACACGCCGATGGCCTGGCGCTATCGCGGCCCGATGGGCTCGGGCGCCCTGGGCGACGTCGGCTCCCATCTCATCGACACGGCCGAGACCATCTGCGGACCGCTCGTCTCCGTCTCCGGCGGCGCCATGACCACCGCGATCAAGGAGCGCCCGGTCGCCAAGGGACACGTCACCCGCGGCACCGCCCTCGACACCGTCGACCTCACGATGGAGCCCGTCACCAACGACGACGTCGCCACGTTCACCGGCCATTTCGCGAACGGCGCGGTCGGCACCTTCTCGGTCTCCCGCGTCGCCTGGAACATGCCCAATGCGATGATGATCGACGTGCTCGGCACGAAGGGTCGCGCCTCCTGGGACATGGCCCGCTGCGGCGAGATCAAGATCGACGACACCAACTCGCCGGCCGGTCTGGGCGGCGCCCGCCAAGTGCTCGTCAATCCCGACTTCCCCTATTTCGCCCGCGGCTCCTCCATGGCCTTCGGCGGTGTCGGCCTCACCCAGATCGAGCAGTTCACCTACCAGGCTCACGCCTTCCTGCAGCAGGTCGCCGGCGTCGAGGGCCTGCCGCCCTGCGCCAGTTTCGCCGACGGATACCGCGAGATGCGGATCACGGACGCCGTGGCCCGCTCCGCCGCCGCGAACGGCGCCGCCGTCGACCTCACCGGGCTCACCGACTGATCCATCCGAACGAACGAGAACGAAGGAGTCATCGCCATGGCACTCACCTACGGCGCGTACACCGCCTGTCTTCAGGACCGCCCGCTGAGCGCGGCCCTCGACGTCCTCAAGGAGGCCGGTCTGACCGGCGCCGAGGTCAACGTCGGGGGCTTCATCCCCTCACCGCACTGCCCCGTCGACGCCCTGCTCGCCTCCGCGGCGGCCCGCGAGGACTACCTCGGCGTCTTCGAGTCCAAGGGCATGGTCCTGTCCGGCCTCAACACCTCGGGCAATCCGGTCTCGCCGCTGCCGAACGAGGGACTCAAGCACGCCGAGGACATCCGCAACGCCATCAGGCTGGCCGGCCTGCTCGGGGTCAAGGAGATCGTGACGATGTCCGGCACGCCCGGCACGGACCCGACCGCCAAGTACGCCTCCTGGGTCGTCAACCCCTGGAACGGCATCGACCTGGAGATCCTGGACTACCAGTGGTCCGTCATCGTGCCCTTCTTCAAGGAGATCGACGCCCTAGCCCGCGACAACGACGTCAAGGTCTGCCTCGAGCTCCATCCGCGCAACGTCGTCTTCAACGTGCCCGCCTTCGAACGCCTCGTCGAGGAGACCGGCGCCACGAACCTGCGCGTCAACATGGACCCCTCGCACCTGTTCTGGCAGCAGATGGACCCGATCGCCGCGACGAAGCGCCTGGGCGACCTCGTCGGGCACGTCCACGCCAAGGACACGAGGATCTTCCCCGGCGTCGCCTACCGCGGTGTCCTCGACACCGACTTCGGCCACGTCCCGGCCGACGCCGAGGGCAGGACCCCGACCGCCTACGGCTACTGGTGCAGCGCCTGGCCGCAGGACCCGGCATGGCGCTTCGTCGCCTTCGGCCTGGGCCACGACACCGATTACTGGGCCGAGTTCCTGCGCGCCATCAAGACGGCGGATCCCGACATGAACGTCAACATCGAGCACGAGGACGCCGAGTACGGCAACGTCGAGGGCCTGAAGCTCTCCGCGGCCAATCTGCTGGCCGCGGCCGCCGCCGTGTGACACGGGGCGTGGCATGAACACGATGCGGACGCCGGGATCCGCTGAACGGGTTCCGGCGCCCGCATCCGCGTCACCGGCGGGCTCGTCACCTCCACGAGCGCGCGGCCGGACCCGAGGCGGGCCTAGGATCGCCCGGTGAGCGCATTTCCCGATCTCACGGCCGCGCAGTGGTCCGTTCTCGTCATCGCCGCCGTCTTCGTCGGAATCGCGAAGACGGCCCTGCCGGGTCTCGCGACCCTCTCCGTCGCCCTCTTCGCCGCCGTCCTCCCGGCCCGCGAGTCCACCGCGGTGATGGTCCCCCTCCTCATCGCGGGCGACCTGTACGCGATCTGGATGTACCGTCACGACGTCGACTGGCGGACGCTGGGCCGTCTCGCACCGGCGATCCTCGTCGGGCTCGGCACCGGCGCCCTCGTCCTGTGGCGCATCGACGACGCCGGCATGAAGCGGATGATCGGGATCATCCTGCTCCTGCTCACCGCCGCGACCCTGTGGATGATGCGCCGGCGGGGCCGACGCGGCCCCGGTCGGGGCGCCGGGACCGCCCGGACCTTCTCCCGGAGCCCCGTCGCGCGCTGGGTCTACGGATCACTGGGCGGCTTCACCACCATGATCGCCAACGCGGGCGGCCCGCCGATGACGATGTACTTCGTCGCCTCCGGATTCGACGTCATGCGCTTCATGGGGACGCAGGCCTATTTCTTCTTCCTCGTCAATGTCACGAAGATGCCCTTCCAGATCGGGCTCGGGCTGATCTCGGCGCACTCCCTGCGCCTCGACGCCGTGCTGCTGGCCCCCTTGGTCGTCGGGGCCCTCGCCGGCGGCTTCGTCATCCGACGCATGAGCACCACGGTCTTCGACGTCCTCGTCATCGCCCTGACGGTCTTCTCCTCGGTCTTCCTCCTGTTCTGAGGCCGCACCTGTCGCAACGGTGCGCAGCGCCGGCCCGCCGACGACCCCGGCCGGGGCGTGGAATGTGGAATTCGCTGCCGGTCGTGGGCACCGGACCCGACCCCCGCTCCCGGTAGGCTCAACACGCCGAGGGTCCCGGCACGAGGGGGTGAGGCCATGAGCAGGGTCACGCTGCGCGACATCGCGCTCTCGCTCGGGGTGTCGGTCTCGACCGTGTCCCTCGCGCTGCGGGGGTCCGAGCGGATCTCCTCGCCCGTGCGGGAGAAGATCGTCAGACGGGCCGAGGCGCTGGGCTACCGGACCGATCTGGCCGGATCACTGCTGCGCGCCACGAAACCGAACATCATCGGTCTGACCTGCGATGTCGAGAAGGAGCTCCACGTCGCCCACTCCCGCGAGATCACGGCCCCCGCCGAGGAGCTCGGCTACCTGGTCGTGACAGAGGACATGGCCGCCGGCAACGGGGCGAACGCCCTCGCCCGCATCATACAGCTGCACGCCCGGGCCGTGATCGTCGTGGACCCCGTCATGACGGACTCCGCCGCCTCGGCGGCAGTGGACGTTCCCGTCGTGGCGATCGGCCAGACCGCCCCGAGGCAGGACGCCGACCTCGTCATCTCGAACAACGCCACGGGCATGGTCCAGGTGGCGGAGCTCGTCGGGGACTGCTCGCATGTGCACCATTCGCAGGTGCACTATCTCGACGGGGGCCGTCCTCATCGGCCGAGCGCCGCCGCAGCGCCTTCCTCACGGCGATGTCCCCCGGCGGGCCGCGGCGCGGGTCATCCCCAGCGGGCCGACCGTGGACGCCGGATGGCGGAGCGTCCACGACGTCCTGGTCGACGCACAGCCCCTGCCGCAGGCCCTCGTCTGCTACAACGACCAGTACGCGCAGGGCGCCCTGATCGCCCTGTGGCGTGCGCGTCCGTCGGCGCCCGGGGACAACAGGGTGGTGGGTTTCGACAACACGCGCATCGCGTCCTCGAAGGCGTTCGGGCTGACCCCGGTCGACCGGCAGCCCCGGGAGGTCGCGGGAGATCGCGGGAGGTCGCACGACTCGCCCTCGACCTCGCGAACGCCCGGGCCAGGGGCGACCGGTCCGCCCCGAGGCGCCTGGAGATCGACACGCGGGTGGTTCGTCGCAGCACGGCCTGAACCGGTCGGGCGCGCCGTGGCCGGCCAGCAGCAGGGCCGAGACCCGCACCGTCGTCGAACGGGTCCGGGGGCGGCGGGCCGGTGTCCCGCCCGGTCGTGCTCAGACACCCCCGAGGTCGACGGCCCATGCCGCGTCGGCGAACTCCTCGTCCACGAAGTCGTGGATCAGCACGCCCCCGCCGGGAGCCGAACGCAGCATGCCGAGGACGGCGGGGTTCAGCCTCCCGGCGTAGGCGGTGGGATTCCCCAGGACCCCGTTGGTCGCGCTGACGCGGTTGAGAACCAGCGATCCCGGAGGATGCGCGTCCGTGTGGAGCCGCCGGATCTCCTCGAGCTTCATCGCGATCTCCGGGCCGTCCCAGTCGTCCTGGGGGAGGAGGCTGCGGTTGCCGTGCCATGGCACGGCCCACTGCCTTCCGTCGATCCTCTCCAGACCGAACTGCGGGGGTGCGCACTCGAAGGCGACGATCCGGCCCCTGATCCGACCGATCGTGGGCGACGCGGTCTCCTCGCAGGTCCCGGCCGGTCGCCAGAAGAGGTCGAGGTTCTTCGCGACGACCGCGGGCAGCGCCCTGCCGTAGCGCTCGAAGTCGTCCCTGGCCTCGTTGGCGTTCTGGACCCTCATGAGGAGGAAGTCGCGGGAGTGCTCGGCCAGACGGACCGGAGCACGTCGAGGATTCGCTCGGCGGTCGTGCCGCTGACCCACTCCCGGTGGGCGGCCACCATGGTCCGCGTCAGACGCAGGTCGAGGTAACGCACGCCGACGTCGAGCTGCTCGCCCAGCGAGAGGGCCTGCGTGCGGTAGTACGGATGGGTGCAGGCGCTGGTCATCCCGAGCCGGAGTCGGCACGACGACGGAGCTCCGCGAAGCGGACGAGCAGGGCCCGGGATCTCGGCCCACGACGGCACCGTCCCGTGGTGGCATCCCGTGGCAACATCGTGACGACCCATTTGTCTGCACAAATCCCCCGTCCTACAGTGGCGTGCGTCAGCGGGCCGGGGATCGCCCCGGGCCCGGAGTACACCGTCGTGCACGTCGCGACCGGTGTCGCGGCGTGCGCCCAGAGAAAGAGGCACCATGACCGCGATCGACACCATCGCCACCAGCGCCACCGCAGTCCGTCACGAGACCGCCCTCATCCCGGGCAGGACCATCGTCTTCATGACCACCAGCGCCTTCACGCTCGCCAGCGTCCTCCTGGTCGTCGTGGGTCTGGCCGTCGACATGCCCGCGATGATGCTCGTCGGCGCCCTCACGCTCGTCGCCGATGTCATGATCGGCATCTACAGCGGCATCAACGCGCTCGCCTCGGAGTGAGCCGGACGCCCCGGCCGATCCGGGCGGGAACGGCACCGCAGCAGCCACGGAGAAAGGGGGCGACGAGCCAGACGAGCCCATGACCGGTGAGCCACCGCAGCGCCGACGATGCACGCGCGGTGGCTTTTTCGCTGCCAGAATGGAGCGAGAAGGCCGGCCGAGGATCGAGATCAGCACATGCCCAACCCAGGACGCGCGTCGCACACCACCCAGCAGGACGTCGCCGCCCGGGCCGGAGTCTCCCGGGGTCTCGTCTCGCTCGCGCTCAAGGGCGAGGGCCGCATGTCCGACGGGACGCGCCGGCGCATCCTCGACACGGCCCGCGCCCTCGACTACCACCCGAACACCGCTGCCGCCGAACTCGCGGCCCGGCGCTCGCACCGTTTGGCCGTCGTCCTCCCCTACCTCGACAACCCCTTCTTCGACCGTCTGCTCCGGCGGCTCCGCCATCACGCCGGAGTCGCCGGTCACACCCTGGTCGTCCTCGTCTCGGACCTGGAGGACCAGCTCGAGCGGACGACGGTGGACGAGGTCCTGTCGATGCGGCCCGCCGGACTCATCCTGCCCGGCACCTCGATGAGTCCCGAGGCTCTGCTGGCCATGTCGGAGCGCATCCCGCTCTGCGTCCTGGACCGGGCGCTCGACGAGCCGTCGATCCCGACGGTCCGGCTCGACGAGGCCGATGCCGCATGGCAGATCGTCGCGCATCTCGCCGCCCAGGGCCTTCGCCGCCTGGTCTTCTTCTCCCCGCCGCGCAGCATGCACGAGTCGCTGCTCGACGAACGCCGCGCGGCGTGCCGCGAGGCCGCGACGGACGCCGGTCTCGACCTCACGGAGGTCGTCCGCGGCGACGACATGAACGAGACCCTGGCCGCGCTGCGCTCCGACTCGAAGGATCCGTTCGGGGCCGTCGTCTACAACGACATGCTCGGCATCGACCTGGTGGCCGCAGTGCTGGCCTCCCGCCTCAGGCCCGGCGCCGATGTCGCGATCGTCTCCTACGACAACACCTCGCTGGCCTCACGCCCCGAGGTCTCGCTCACGAGCGTCGACCAGTCCCCGGACCGGCTGGCCGAGGCCGCCGTCGCAGCGGTACTCGCCCCCGCCCCGGCGGCGCATGTGACGGTCCCCGCCACGCTCGTCGTCCGCGCCTCGAGCCTGCGGACGCCGCGGGGCTGAGCTCCCCCTCCGCGCGCCCCGGCCGGGGAAGAGGCCCGGAGGACCGGCGTCCCGGAGCGGGGACGACGACAGCGCACAAGCGCAGACACGAGATGAGTCAGCTCGCCCTCTTGCGCCGGGCACGAGGTGTTGCTACATTTTGTCATATCATTGATTACGCGCGTTAGCACTCCTCATGGCGCATCGCCATTCAGCGACGCTGAGCGTGCCGGTGCGGCCACGTGACGTCCGCACCCCACCGGCCACTGTCGACCGGGAAGGAGATCTCTGTGAACAGCAAGAAGCAGATCGGCATCGGCATCGTCTCCCTGGGCTGGATGGGTCGTCTGCACGCCCGCAGTTACCGCTCGGTCTCGGAGCGCTTCCCCGAGCTGGGCGCCGAGGCCCGTCTCGTCGCCGCGGCCGACCCCGTCGTCGAGGCGCAGCGGGCCGCCGTCGAGGACCTCGGCTTCGACCGGGCCTGCTCCGACTACCACGAGCTCCTCGCCGATCCCCTGGTGGAGGCCGTCTCCATCTGCTCACCGAATCATCTTCACCAGGAGATCGCGCTGGCCGCCGTCGAGGCCGGCAAGCCCTTCTGGATCGAGAAGCCGATGGGCGTGGACTCCGGCCAGTCGAGGGCCATCGCCCGGGCGGCGGCCGGGGCCGGTCTCGTCACCGCCGTCGGTTTCAACTACCGGCACGTCCCGGCCATCGAGTACATGCGGACGCTCGTCCGCTCCGGGGAGCTCGGCCGGATCACCAACGTGCGCGTCTGGTTCATCGCCGACTACAACGCCTCTCCCCGAGTCCCGCTCACCTGGCGCGCCTCCCGCGAGAAGGCCGGCGCCGGAGTCGTCCCCGATCTCATGAGTCATGGAGCCGACCTCGCCCAGTACATCGTGGGACGCATCGCCCAGGTCACCGCCATCACCGGCACCTTCATCACGGAACGTCCCATCCCCACGAAGACGGGCATCGGGCACTCCGGTTTCGAGATCGGCGACGAGACCGGCCCGGTCGAGAACGAGGACTACGTCGGCATGCTCGTCCGTTTCGAGAACGGCGTCCTCGGCACGATGGAGTCCTCCCGCGTGAGCGTCGGGCCGCGCGCCGAGTACGTCGTCGAGGTCTACGGGACGAACGGCTCGGCACGATGGAACTTCGAACGCCTCAACGAGCTCGAGGTCTGCACGACGGTCGACGGCGGCCCCACGCACGGCTACACCCGCGCCATGGCCAACCCGGCCTGGGGGGAGTGGAGCCGCTACCAGCCCGCCATCGGCACCTCCATGGGATTCGACGACATGAAGTCCATCGAGGCGGCCCAGTTCCTCCGGTCGGTGCTCACCGGGCAGCAGTTCGCCCCCTCCGCGGCCGACGCCTGGTGCGCCGCCGAGGTCGATGAGGCCATCGTGGCCTCCGCGGCCGATGGCACCTGGCACGACGTCGCCCCCGTTGAGGGCCCGACGACCTTCGACGCCTGAGAACCCCACCGCTTCCCGGTCGCGGAACCGCGACCGGGAAAGCACCCCCGCAGGAGCCTGCACCGCCGGGCCCCGGATGAACGGAGAACCATGAGCGAAGGAGCTCAGGAGACCGCGCTGAAGAACATCACCGCGGACCAGATGGAACAAGCCGTTGCGGCCACCCCGGCCTCGGGCGGGCATCGGGGCATCATCGCCATCGCCGCTGTGGCCACCCTCGGCTCGCTGCTCTTCGGCTACGACACCGGTGTCATCTCCGGCGCCCTGCCCTTCATGTACATGCCCCATGCCGCCCAGGGCTTCCAGCTCACCAGTCTCGAGGAGGGCGCGATCGGCGGTACTCTCCTCATCGGCGCCGCCTTCGGCGCCCTCCTCGGCGGCCGGCTGTCCGACCGCTACGGCAGGAGGCACAACATCACGGTGCTCGCCATCGTCTTCCTGGTCGGCGCCCTGGGCACGACTCTCGCCCCGAACATCTGGGTCATGTACCCGTTCCGAGTCGTCCTCGGCCTGGCCGTGGGCGGCGCCAGCGCCACCGTGCCCGTCTACCTCGCCGAGACCGCACCCAAACGCATCCGCGGCTCGATCGTGGCCATCGACCAGCTCATGATCGTCACGGGGCAGCTGCTCGCCTTCACGATGAACGCCATCATCAGCAACATCCAGGGCGGCCCCCGGATCACGATCGAGGCGGATCCCTCCGGCACCCTTGCCCCGGGCGAGTACGTCTACGACACGATCCAGGCCCTCCAGTCCTCGCAGGGCGGCACGATGAGCGCCGAGCAGTACCACGCCTTCCTCGACCAGCTCGTCATCTCGGGCGGCAACGGCGAGACCTGGCGATACATGCTCGTCCTGTGCTCGATCCCGGCCGTCGCGCTGTGGATCGGCATCCGGTTCATGCCGGAGTCCTCTCGCTGGTACATCGCCAAGGAGCGCCTCCATGAGGCCATCGGCTCGCTCAAACGGGTCCGGGATCCGCACCGCGACGGCCCCCTCGAGGACGAGCTCATGGAGATGGCGGAGGCCCGCCAGCACGAGCTGGCCGAGGAGGCTCAGCGAAGAGGGCTGGGGTACGTCCTCGCCACGCCGTGGCTGCGCAAGCTGCTCCTCGTCGGAATCTTCCTGGCCATCATCAATCAGACCACTGGCGTCAACACGATCATGTACTACGCGCCCAAGGTGCTGGAGTACGCGGGCATGTCCACGTCGGCCTCCATCACCGCCCAGGTGGCGAACGGCGTCATGAGTGTCATCGGCTCGGCCGTCGGCATCTGGCTCATCCTCCGGTTCCGTCGCCGCCAGATCCTCATCGCCGACGTCACGGGCGTGGGCGTCTGCCTGCTCGGCATCGCCGCCACCTTCCAGCTGGCCATCGCCCCGCACATGGCGGCCGGCAGCGCGCCGCCCTCCTGGGCGGCCCTCCTCGTCCTCGGCCTGATGGCCCTGTTCATGCTCATCGTCCAGTCCTCGAACGGCACCGTCGTATGGACGATGCTGGGCGAGATCTTCCCCGCCAACGTCCGCGGCGTCATGAACGGCACGGCCGTCTTCTGCATGTGGATCGCCAACGCGATCATCACGTGGACCTTCCCCACGATGATGGAGGGCCTGGGCGGCGGGCTGACCTACGCGATCTACGGGGTGCTCAATCTCGTCATCGCCGTGGTCCTGCTCCGCATCATGCCCGAGACCTCCGGCCGCTCGCTCGAACGGATCGAGCACGACATGGAGGAGCGCTACTCCCGACGCGCAGGCATCGGACGACCGGGGCCCGGCCCCACTCCGCGCAGCCACGGAGCAGGACACCACAAGACTCGTTCACGACCTCGATGAACCGGGCTATGGCCAGGGGTTGCGCCCCCGCTGAGGCTCCTGTGAACAAGCCTTCACGAATCATGACACCACGAATGGAATGGAGACACACCATGGCTTTCCGACTCGATCCCGCAACGGCGATCAAGGACCCGCACGGCATCCACTGGGGCATGCACCCCATCGCCTGGCGCAACGACGACATCCCGGAGGTCGGTGCCTTCAACACCCTCGACGACATGCTGCTCGACCTGGCCGACGTGGGCTACGCCGGCACCGAGTGCGCCGGCTTCTTCCCCGCGAAGGAGGAGGTCAGGGAGCGCGCCGAGGCGCGCGGCATCCGGATCGTCGCCCAGTGGTTCTCCTCCTTCATCCTTCGCGACGGCGTCGACGCCGTCGCGAAGGACTTCGAGGAGAAGTGCGCGTACCTGGAGTACCTCGGCGCGACGCGCATCGTCGTCTCGGAACAGACCGGCTCGGTCCAGGGCGTCCGCGACGTCTGCATCTTCACCGACAAGCCGGTCCTCACCGAGGAGCAGTGGCACGTCCTGGCCGACGGTCTCGACCGACTCGGCGACATCGCCCACGCCCATGGCCTCGAGCTCGTCTACCACCATCACCTCGGAACGGTCGTCCAGACCGCCGAGGAGACCATCCGCCTCATGGAGCTGACGGACCCCGCCAGGGTCTCCCTGCTGTTCGACACCGGCCACGCCTACGTCGGGGCCGGGACGGTCGCGGACCTGCTGAGCGCCACCATCGACCGGGTCGGGCACGTCCACTTCAAGGACGTCCGCCCCGAGAAGCTGGCCGAGTCCCGCGCCGCCGAGCGCTCCTTCCTCGACTCCTTCCTGTCGGGCATGTTCACCGTCCCCGGCGACGGGTGCATCGACTTCACGGAGCCCTACCGGATGCTCGTCGACCACGGCTACGACCAGTGGATCCTCGTCGAGGCCGAGCAGGACCCGGCCGTCGCGAACCCCCACGAGTACGCGGTCAAGGCCCGCGCCTACCTCGAGAGCACGCTCTTCACGCTCTGACCGGCGGGGCCGGGGAGCGCGGGCGTCGTCTCCGGCCCTCGGGCCTCTCGAACGGGAGACGTCCGACCCTCGCAGGGCCCGCGTCGCCCTCGGACCGTGACGGGAACGGCGGTCGCCGCGGGGACGGGGCAGGCCGACCGCCGTCCCCGGTGCGTCGTCATCGGCAGGAGGACGACGGCGCCCCCGAGGGCCATGAGGGCGAGGAGCCGGCAGGCGGCGGTCCAGGGCCGGCCCGTCGGCGGGCGTCCCACGGACGGGCCGGGGCTCATCCCCTCGAGCGGGCCCGGGCGCCGTCGTCCGCCCTGGCGGCCCTGCGCTGAAGGGCGGCCCACTCGTCGCGCAGCCCGACCGTGCGATGGAACAGGCGCTTCGTGCGAGGATCGGCGGCGAAGTAGCCGAGCCGCTCGAACTGGACGACACGGCCCGGCTCCACGTCGGCGATCGCCGCCTCGCCCTTGGCTGAGTCGAGGAGCTCGCACGAGTCGGGGTTGAGGTCGTCGAGCGGCTCCCCGGTGGCCTCACCGGGGTTCACCGCGGTGAACAGACGGTCGTAGAGCGCCACCCGGACGTCGACGGCGTGGGGGGCGCTGACCCAGTGCATCGTCGACCTGACCCGGCGTCCATCGGGAGCATTCCCCCCGCGCGTGGCCGGGTCGTAGCTGGCGTGCACCTCGACGATCTCGCCGTCGGCGTCCTTCACGACGTCGGTGGCCGTGACGAGATAGGCGCCGCGCAGGCGCACCTCGCGCCCAGGCGCCAGACGGAAGAACTTGGGCGGGGGCACCTCGGCGAAGTCCTCGCGCTCGATGAGCAGTTCGCCGGTGAAGGCCACCTCGCGGGTGCCGTCGTCGGGGTTCTCCGGGTTGTTCGTCAGCCTGAAGTGTTCGACGACGGGCGCGCCGTCCTCGTCGGTGGGCCAGTCGTCGAGGACCAGGCGCAGGGGCCGTGTGACGACCATGCGGCGCTGGCTCGTCGTGTTGAGCTCGCGGCGCACGAAGGACTCGAGCTCCTCGATGGCGTGCCGGGAGTTCGTGCGCGTGGTGCCGACGTAGGTGCAGAAGTCGCGCACCGCCTTGGCCGGGTAGCCGCGCCGGCGCAGCCCGCGCAGCGTCGGCATGCGCGGATCGTCCCAGCCGTCGACGACGCCTCCGTTGACGAGCGCGGCGAGCCGGCGCTTGGAGGTGATCGTGTGGGTGAGCTCGAGGCGGGCGAACTCGATCTGACGCGGCTTGTCGGTCGGCAGCGGCAGGTGCTCGAGGAACCAGTCGTAGAGCGGGCGGTGGGCGTCGAACTCGAGGGTGCACAGCGAGTGGGTGACGCCCTCGATGGCGTCGGACTGGCCGTGCGCCCAGTCGTAGGTGGGGTAGATCGGCCACCGCGTGCCGGTCTGGTGGTGCTCGGCGTGGCGGATGCGGTACATCACCGGGTCGCGCAGGGCCATGTTGTCGGCGTCCATGTCGATCCTGGCGCGCAGCACACGGGAGCCGTCCGGGAACTCGCCGGCGCGCATGCGGGTGAACAGGTCGAGGTTCTCGGCGACCGTGCGGTTCCGGTAGGGGCTCTCGACGCCGGGGCGCCCGAAGCCGCCGCGCTGGGCCGAGATCGTCTCGTTGTCCTGGTCGTCGACGTAGGCGAGGCCCTGCTCGACGAGCAGGAGGGCCCACCGGTAGAGCTGCTCGAAGTGGCCGGAGGCGTGGAGGACGGCGCCGGGCTCGTAGCCGAGCCAGGCGATGTCGTCGAGGATCGACTGCACGAACTCGGGGTTCTCCGCCACCGGGTTGGTGTCGTCGAAACGAAGATTGCACACGCCCCCGAACCTCTCGGCCGTCCCGAAGTCGACGGTGATGGCCTTGGCGTGGCCGATGTGCAGGTAGCCGTTCGGCTCGGGCGGGAAACGCGTCCGGACGCGCCCTCCGTGGACGCCGTTCGCGAGGTCCTGCTCGACCGCGTCGCTGATGAAATCGCCGGCGCCGCCGGCCGCCTCCTCATTCGCCATGGCGGTCAAGTTAGCACGCGTCAGGACCCCCGCAGCCCGCAGTGACCACCGTCCCGCGACGGCGCCGTTCACTGCGGCGTCGACGCATGCCACTGCGGCGATGCGTTGAAGTGGTCCAGCCGCCAGCCGGTGCTCGTGAGGGCCAGCCCGGTGGAGCAGCAGTTGTCCATGGAGTCGAGCCGCCACACGGCGTCGACGCCCCAACCGACCATGGCCGCAGCGCCCATCCTGATGGCGGTGCCGTGCGAGAAGACGAGCACGACGCCCTCGGGCTCGGACTCGTGGATCCGCTCGAGGGTCCGGCTCACGCGCCGCTGGACGAGGGCCCCGGACTCCCCGCCGGGCCACTGGACGTCCCGGCCCGTGCGCCATCCGGCGAGCCGCGGGTCCATGGCCAGCACCTCCTCCCAGACGCGGCCCTCGGCGTCGCCGAAGTCCATCTCCGCGAGCCGACCGTCGGTGCGGATGTCCAGGCCTGTCAGGGCCGCGACCTCGGCCGCCGTGTCGTGGGCGCGGCTCAGCGGGGAGCTCCAGATCGCGACCGGCTCGAGCGAGGCGTAGTAGGGGGCGGCGGCCCGCGCCTGCCGTCGGCCGTTCGCGTTGAGGGGGATGTCCGTGGCCCCCTGCCAGCGCCGCTGGACGTTCCACTCGGTCTGACCGTGGCGCACCATGATCAGACGGGGCCTCACCGACATGCTCTCCCCTTCCCTTTCCCTCCGACCGGCCGCATCGGACCGGCCGCCCGTACCAGCCTATGGGCCCGGCAGGCCGCGCGGGCGGACGCCCGGACGCGCGGATGCCCCGCGGGCGGGCCGAGGCGGCGCCGCAGGCGGGCGTTGGCGTAAACTCCCCGCAGAACTTCTCTCAACGACGAAGGACAACCATGAATCGTCGCACCCTGCTCTCCGCCGCGGGCCTCGCCGCGCTGGCCGGCCCGCTGGCCGCCTGCTCCTCCGACTCGAGCAGCTCGGGTTCCTCGTCGTCGAGCTACTCGATCGGCATCATGCAGATCCTCACCCACTCCTCGCTGGACGCCGCGAGGGAGGGCTTCAAGGCCGCCTTCTCCGACGCCGGCATCACGTGCGACGTCGACGAGGAGAACGCCCAGGGCGACCAGACCACCGCGACGAACATCGCCACGAAGTTCGCCTCGCAGAACCTCGACCTGGTCCTGGCCATCGGCACCCCGGCGGCCCAGGCCGCCGCCCAAGCCGTCACCCAGATCCCCGTCCTGTTCACCGCCGTCACCGATCCGGTGAGCGCCCAGCTCGTCGCCTCAGCCGACGCCCCGGGCGGCAACGTCACCGGGACGAGCGACATGAACCCGGTCGCCGAGCAGATCGGGCTCATCAAGCAGATCAAGCCCGAGGCCGCCTCGGTCGGCTTCCTCTACTCCTCAGGCGAGGTCAACTCGCAGGTCCAGATCGACCTGGCCCGCGCGGCCGCCGAGGACCAGGGCCTGAGCGTCCAGGAGAAGACGATCACCAACACCGCGGAGCTCCAGCAGGCTGCCGAGACCCTCGACGTCGACTCCCTCTACGTGCCCACCGACAACAACGTCGTCTCGGGCCTCGCCACGGTCGTCGCGCTGTGCGAGGACCGCAGGATCCCGCTCATCGTCGCCGAGGGCGACTCGGTGCGCAACGGCGGCGTCATCACCTACGGCATCGACTACGTCAAGCTCGGCCGCCAGACCGGCGAGATGGCCATGCGGATCCTGCGCGACGGCGCGGACCCGGCCACCATGGCGGTCGAGACGCAGTCCGACCTGACCGTCTACGTCAACGAGTCGGCCGCGTCGGCCATGGGCGTCACGATCCCCGCGGACCTGCTCGACGGCGCGGAGAAGGTCGGCTGATCGGCTCATGCTCGGCGCCATCGAACTGGGCCTCCTCTACGGGCTCATGGCCCTCGGTGTCTACCTCACCTTCAGGATCCTCGACTTCGCGGATCTGACGGTCGACGGCAGCTTCACCACGGGCGCGGGCGCCTGCGCCCTCATCATCACCCACGGCGGAAGCCCCCTGCTGGGCACGCTCGCCGGGTTCGGCGGCGGTCTCGCCGCCGGCGCCGTCACGGGACTGCTCAACACCAAGGGCCGGATCCACCCGCTCCTGGCGGGCATCCTCACCCAGATCGCGCTCTACTCGATCAACCTGCGCATCATGGGCAGGGCGAACCTGCCGCTGCTGCGCGCGACGACGCTGTTCACCCCTCTGACGAACGGCAGGCTGATGGGCACCGGGGTCTCCATCGTCGTCCTCGCCGCGGTGCTGGCCGTGTTCGTCCTGCTCATGGACTGGTTCCTGTCGACGAACCTCGGATTCGCGATGCGCGCCACCGGCGACAACGAGTCGATGGCCCGGGCCAACGGCATCAACACCGACACGATGAAGATCGTGGGCCTGGCGCTGTCGAACGGCCTCGTGTCGGCCTCCGGCGCCCTCATCGCCCAGTACCAGGGCTACGCCGACATCTCGATGGGCATCGGCCTCATCGTCGCCGGCCTGGCCTCGGTGATCATCGGCACGGCGATCTTCGACTCCTCGCGGATCGCCGTCGCCACGGCGGCCGTCTGCTTCGGCTCGATCGCCTACCGCGTGATCATCCAGCTGGCCCTCATGGTGGGTCTTCAACCCAACGACATGAAGCTCGTCAGCGCGGTCATCGTCGTCCTGGCCCTGCTCATCCCGCGCTGGGGCGTGTTCGCCAACACCCGCGCCCGACGGCGCGCCCGCGGCCTGCCGGCAGAGCCCGACGTGACGGCGCCGATCGAGGACCGCGACCCCCTGTCCGGTCTGGTGAAGCCAGGAGCCTGAGATGCTTGACGTGGTGAACATTCACAAGGCCTTCCTCCCCGGGACGGCCAACGAGAAGGTCGCCCTGTCGGGGGTCACCCTGCACTTGGCCGCCGGCGACTTCTGCACCGTCATCGGCTCGAACGGCGCCGGCAAGTCCACCCTGCTGAACGTCGTCTCCGGGCGGTACCGGCCCGACGGCGGCACGGTGAGGATCGATGGCCGGCGCGTCGACCGCCTGCCCGACCACACAGTCGCCCGGTACGTGGCGCGCGTCTTCCAGGACCCGATGGCCGGCACCGCGGCGCACATGACGATCGAGGAGAACCTCTCGCTGGCCATGGGGCGCGGCACCACCCGCGGCCTGGGCCAGGGCGTCACCCGCGCCAAGCGCGAGTTCCTCCGCACCCAGCTCAAGGTCCTCGAGCAGGGCCTCGAGGACCGCCTCACCACGAAGGTCGGCCTGCTCTCGGGCGGCCAGCGCCAGGCGCTGTCGCTCGTCATGGCCACCTTCGGCGATCCCAAGGTGCTGCTGCTCGACGAGCACACCGCCGCCCTCGACCCGCAGCGGGCCGAGCTCATCACGAACCTGACGCGCGAGCTGGTCGCCGAGAAGGGCCTCACGACGCTCATGGTCACGCACAACATGGAGCAGGCCCTGCGCCTGGGCAACCGACTCATCATGATGCACGAGGGGCGGATCATCTTCGAGCTGAGCGGCCAGGACAAGGCCGGCGCCGGCGTCGAGGACCTCATGGCCGAGTTCGACCGGATCAAGGGTGCTCAGCTGTCCGACCGCACCCTGCTCACCTGAAGCCCTGCTCCGCCCACCGACCGGACAGGATTGAGTCGGGTACGCTTAACTCTGAGGAATGAATGGCGCCCCGGCGGCGTTCCACCCACTGATGAGCACCGCGTGCACGAGCGCGCGACGCGAGTGCAGGAGGAGACCATGTTCGAGCCCACATCGCTGTTCCACTACGAGAATTCCGTCGACAAGCGCACGGTCCACGACCGGGTGCTGGTGATCACCCTGGGCAGCTACGGCGACGCGGGATCGGCCCAGGCCCAGCTCGACGAGCACCTGCTCAACACCCTCGCCCATCGCCGGCTCGGCTCCTTCGACGTCGACCAGATCACGGACTACCGGGAGCACCGCCCCACGATCGACCTGGACCTCGACCACTACGCCAACTACGCGGCGCCAGCGATGGAGCTGCACGAGCTCACCGACAAGTCCGGCGCGCCCTTCCTCCTGCTCACCGGCCCCGAGCCGTCGCTGCAGTGGGAGCGCGTCGCCGGCTCGATCGAGCGCATCGTCGACGAGCTCGACGTGCAGCTCGTGGTGACCGCCCAGGGCATCCCGATGCCGGTGCCCCACACCCGCCCGGTGACGCTGACGAAGCTGTCCACGCGCCCCGAGTTGCTGCCCGGCAACCAGGGCATCGGATCGTTCCGGATGAGCGCGTCCTTCTCGGCGATGATGACCCAGCGCCTCGGCGAGAAGAGCCTCGACGTCATCAACCTGGCCGCCCACGTGCCGCAGTACCTCACGGACAACGAGTACCCCCAGGCCACGATCGCCCTCGTCCACGGACTGAACCTCAACGCCGGCCTCGACGTGCCGATGGGCGACCTCGAGCAGGCGGCCCGCCTGGTGCGCGGGCAGATCGACGCCCAGGTGAACGTCTCCGAGCAGCTGCAGCAGGTCATCTCCCAGCTCGAGGGCCAGTACGACCGCTTCATGGCGGGCCGTTCCCTGCCGGTCAACGGCGAGAACCTGCCCGACGCCGAGGAGATCGGTCGGGCGGTCGAGGACTTCCTCGCGAGCCTCGACGACGAGGGCGGGCAGGACGGCGATGCCGGGAACCCGCCCGACGACGAGGAACGGGGCGGGGGCCCGCAGGACTCCGGGCCCCATGACGGCCCCGAGCCCGATCACGGGCAGCAGTGACCCCGCGGCGCCGCGGGCCCGTCCGCGACGCATGACCCCTCCTGCGTCGGACGAGCGCCGCTCACGGACGGCCCCGCGCACGAGGCGCCCCTCCGCGGCCCCGGCGTCCGACGCGCCCTCGCCCACGTCGACGACCCGGAACGACTGCGCCTCCGCCGCCGGGTGCTCACCGGCGGACCCGGGCCCCTCGACGCGCTCGACGGACGGGAGCCGACGCTGGTCGAGATGCTCGTCTTCACCGTCTGGCCCGACGGCGGCGGGTTCACCGGCCTTGACGAGGCGCTCGCGGCGCTCGCGGACGAGCCGGCCGCCCGCGAGGAGTTCCGCCAGGTGCTCGACGTCGCGGCCGGGCGAGTCCGGCACGTCGCGCGGCCCATCGCCGGACGCCTGCGCGACGGAGGCCCTGCGCGTCCACGCCCACCACACGCGCGAGGAGATCGTCGTCGGCATGCGCCACGACGGCTTCCGGCGGCGGCCCGACGCGATCCGCGAGGGCGTCCTCTTCAGCGAGCCCTCAACGCGGACGCGCTGCTCATCACCCTGCGCAAGAACGAGAAGGGCCACTCCCCGACGACCATGTACCGCGACGTGGCGATCTCCAAGACGCTCTTCCACGGGAGACGCAGTCGACGACCTCGGAGGACTCGCCGACCGCCCGCCGGCACCCGGGGCTGGACGGCTCGGGCGCCGAGACAGTGCTGTTCGTCCGCGAGGACCGGGCCAGCGAGTTCGGGGCCGGCGCTCCCTATCCGTGCCTGGGCACGGCCGACCCGGCCACGAGGGCAGCCGCCCCGTCGGCATCGACTGGCGGCTGCGCGAACCCATGCCGGCCGAGGCCTGGACGACGGCGTCGGTCGCGCGCCCCTGAGGTCCGGGCGGGCGCTCAGCCCCGGAGGGCGCCGGGCCGCTGGGACGGGACCGGCCACGCGTGCCGCATCGGACCGGGATCGGCCGGCTCGCGGTAGTACTCGGTGCCGAACATGATGGCGAAGACCTCGGAGGACAACGACAGGAAGACGCCGACGTCGCTCGCCTGGCTGGCGTGGGCCTCCAGGGCGCGGTGCTTGGTGGCGATGACGCGCTCAGGCAGATCGACCGCCCAGCGGATCTGCGACTGGGGGGAGCCGATCGGCCTCCCGTCGTCGCCCACGGCGGCAGGGTCCCAGAAGCCCTCGTCCTCGATGCCCATGGCCCTCGCCCTCGCGTAGCGCTCGGCGATGGCGTTCTGGTTCATCGTCTCCTCGAGCACGCGCAGCCCGGGGCCGAGCAGATCCGCCGCAGCGGCGCCGACTCGGTGCACCATCAGATGGTCGGGATGGCCGTAGTTGCCGTGCGGGTCGTAGTGGACGAGCACATCGGCGTCCTCCTCGCGCAGGACCCCGACCAGCCTCTCGGCGACCGACCCGGGGTCCGCATTGCAGAAGGCCCTCGGGTCACGATTGGAGTCCCAGCCGGTCATCCCGGAGTCGGCGAAACCCAGCCGGACGATCCGGTCGATGCCGATGACCTCGGCGGCGTGCTCGTGCTCGGCCCGACGGTGGGCCGCCAGCCCGGCGGGGTCGAGGCCGTCGGGCACGACGCCGAGGGCCCCGTCGGTCGCGAGGACCTCGATGACACGGTCGCCGCGCTCGTGCGCCATGGCCACGGTCCCGGAGGTCTGGCTGGCCTCGTCGTCCGGATGCGCGTGGAGGAAGACCCAGTTCGTCACCCGGCCATCCTTCCACCGTCCCCGGACCGGCCATGCCCCTCACGCCCTGGGCTGAACGGCGCACGGACCCGCCCGGAACGACCCCGTAGACTGGCCTGGTGAGCGACGCGACGAGCACTGGCGGGGACATCGGGCGCACTCCCCCGCCCGGAACGCCCGACTTCGCGGCACCCGAGTCCCCGTGGCCGCCGCTGGACACGCGGGGGCCGGGCCTGCAGGCCTCCGGGCACGCTGCCGGCGGCGCCCCGGCGGGCCCCGGCCCGGTGCCGGGCTGGCCGCCTCAGGACCCGCCGACGCAGGACGCACGGCCCGGCGCAGGCGCGCAGGGATCCCCGTGGGGCCCGCCTCGTCCGCAGGAGCACCAAGCGGCACCCGGTCTGCCGGGCCCTGCGGGCCCGGCGCCGCGGCCCCCGCGTCCGGCGGCCGCGTCCGACGGGTACGTCGCCCCGGACAGGGACGCCGACACCGGCAGGCCCGTCGTGACGTACACGATGATGGCGATCTGCGGGGCCCTGTGGCTGCTCACGACGGTCGCCCCTCGCCTGACGGGCGTCCTCGAGCTCGTTCCCGATCTGGCCCTCCACCAGCCGTGGCGCCTGCTCACCGGCGGTTTCCTGTACCTGGGCGGCAGCCTTCTCGACATCAGCCTCGGCCTCCTCACGATCTGGATCGTCGGTCAGGCCATCGAGCCCGCCATGGGGCGCAGGGACTTCCTCCTGCTGTACCTGCTGAGTCTGCTCGGCGGCTCGGCCGCCGCCGTGCTGTGGAGCCGGGCCAGCCACGGATCCCTGCTCGTCAGCGGGGCGTCCGCAGCGATCTGGGGCATGTTCGGCGTCCTGGTGACCCTCCGCCCCAAGGGCTGGTCGAAGGAGTCGACGAGCGGCCTCTGGGTGCTCGTCGGGCTGAACGTCCTCTACGTCATCCTCATCCCGACGATCGCCTGGCAGGTCAAGCTCGGCGGCTTCCTCATCGGCCTGGCCGCCGGCGTGCTCGTGAGGACGCGCGGCCGGGCGGGCCGGAGCACGCGCGCCCTGTGGCTGCTGCTCGTCCCGATCGTCCTGACCCTGGGCGTCGCAGCACTGCCGTGAGGCCCCGCCTCGTTCGGACGGGCCGCCCTCATTCGAACAGCTCGGTGCCCCCGCCGCCACGGCGCACGATGAGCGGCTCGTCGCCGGTCAGGTCGATGACAGTGGTCGGCAGGCGCCCTGCGTCGCCGGAGTCGAGGACGGCGTCGACATCGTTGTCGAGGGCCTCCTTGATCTGCCAGCCGTCGGCCAAGGGCTCGTCCTGCCCGGGCAGGACGAGTGTCGACGAGACGATCGGCTCGTCGAGGGCGTTGATGAGCGCCAGCGCCGTCACGTGGTCGGGCACGCGCGCCCCCACCGTGCGGTGGCTCGGGTGCAGCATGGAGCGCGGCACGTCACGGCTGGCGCGCAGGATGAACGTGTAGGGCCCCGGGGTCGCCGCCTTGACGGCCCGGAACTGCCGGTTGCCCATCTCGACGTACCTGCCGAGCTGGGCGAAATCGCTCACGACGACCGACAGGTGGTGCCTCTCGTCGAGCTCGCGGATGCGCCGGATGCGCTCGATGCCGGCCCGGTTGCCGTACGCCGCGCCGAGCGCGAACCCCGAGTCCGTCGGGTAGGCGATGACGGCCCCGTCGCGGAGCAGCTCGGCCGTCTGGTTGATCGAGCGCTGCTGCGGGTTCTCCGGGTGCACGGGATAGTAACGAGCCATGGAACCAGACTAGAACGGTGCACGGGCCCGCCTCACCCCTGCCGCAGGTCCGCCTCGGCCCGCCCGGTGACGGTGAACCGGTCGATGCCGATGAGGCCGAGGAAGACCGTGTCGCTCGTGGCCGTGGTGCTCACCCACACCCGGCGGTCGGGGCCGATGGACACCTCGACGTCGGCGGCGCCGTACCCGCGCGCCGTGTCGGTGGCTTCGGCGATCGCCCGGGCGTCGCCGGAGGATCCCTGCAGCCGCGACGTCGCCGCCTCGTCGGTGGCGGCGCGGGCGCCGGCCGCCGCGGCGACCTGGGCCCGGCGCTGGGCGGACAGGCGCGCGGCGCCGTCGACCGCCAGGCCCGCCACGAGGATGAACGCGGGCATGACCGCAGCGAGCAGGGTGCTGACGCTCATGCCGCGCTCGTCGCGGACCGACCGGCGGGGCGCGGCGGGGAGGCGACCCGGAAGGGGTTCTCGCTTCATCGCATGCTCCAAGGGGTGGGGGCTGGGCCCAGTGTGGCACGGGAAGCCCCGGCCGGGACAGGGCTGTGGACATCGCCCGGTGAGCGGGCCCCTCACCACCGTCCCGGTGGCCTAGTCTTGAGGTGTTGGCCCGCACCAGGGCGGGCCCGGCTCATGGAAAGGCTCCCACATGGTGAAGAAGGTCGCCCTGCTCACTGCCGGCGGTTTCGCTCCGTGCCTGTCGTCGGCCATCGCCGGTCTGGTGCGTCGCTACACAGAGGTCTCCCCCGAGACCACGATCATCGGCTACCGCTACGGCTACGAGGGCCTGCTCAAGGGTGACTCGATCGAGTTCCCCCCCGAGGTCCGCGCCCATTACGACCGCCTCTTCGCCTTCGGCGGCTCGCCGATCGGCAACTCGCGCGTCAAACTCACGAACGCCGCCGACCTGGTCAGGCGCGGCCTGGTGCCCGAGGGGGCCGACCCGCTGAAGATCGCCGCCGACCAGCTGATCGCCGACGGCGTCGACGTCCTGCACACCATCGGCGGCGACGACACCAACACCACCGCCGCCGACCTGGCCGCCTTCCTGGCCACCAACGACTACCCGCTCACCGTCGTCGGGCTGCCCAAGACCATCGACAACGACATCGTCCCCGTGCGCCAGTCCCTCGGCGCCTGGACCGCCGCGGAGCAGGGCGCCCGCTTCGCCGCGAACATCATCGGCGAGCACAACGCCGCACCCCGCGAGCTCATCATCCACGAGGTCATGGGCCGCAACTGCGGCTACCTCACGGCCGAGACCGCCCGCCGCTACCGCGCCTGGCTCGACGAGCAGGAGTGGCTGCCCGAGGCCGGCCTGAAACGGGAGGCCTGGGAGGTCCACGCCGTGTACGTGCCGGAGGCTCAGATCGACCTCGACGCCGAGGCCGAGCGCCTGTCGAGGGTCATGGACGAGGTCGGCAACGTGACCATCTTCCTGTCCGAGGGCGCCGGCGTCAACGACATCGTCGCCCGGCTGCAGGCCGCCGGTCAGGAGGTCCCGCTGGACGCCTTCGGGCACGTCCAGCTCGACAAGGTGAATCCCGGCGAGTGGTTCGCCAAGCAGTTCGCCCCGCGCATCCGCGCCGCCAAGACCATGGTCCAGAAGTCGGGCTACTTCAGCCGCTCGGCCAAGTCGAACAACGAGGACCTCGAGCTCATCGCCGCCACCTGCGACATGGCGGTCGACGCGGCGCTCGCCGGGAACTCCGGCGTCGTCGGCCAGGACGAGGAGGCTGGCGACGAGCTGTCGGTCATCGCCTTCCCGCGCATCGCAGGCCACAAGCCGTTCGACGTCGACCAGGACTGGTACCGCCGGATGCTCTCCGAGATCGGCCAGCCGGCCCCGGTGAGGGCCGAGTGACCCGCTGATCCCCGGCGGGGCGCCCCGAACGGGGCGCCCCGCTTGATGTCCCCGTCCCGATCACCGAGGTCCCTTCATGAGCAGCCCCGTCGAGCAGCGCCCCGACTGGCGCGCCTCCTGCGCGCCCGGCTGGGCCCGCGCGCTGCTCCGGACGATGGGGACGCCCGTGCCGTGGGCGAGCGCCGGGTCGTCGTCCACGGCGACGAGGGCCAACCCCGACACCGAGAGCCTGCGCCCGCGCGTGGACGACGACTGGCACTCCTCGGCGCACATGGAGTGGGCGGCGCTGGTGCTGCTGCGCGAGGCCCCGGACGCGCTCGGCCCCGAGCTGGTCGGGGCGCTGACCGGGCAGCTCCGACGGCGCTGGCGGGGCGGCGCAATCCCGGCCGAGGCCGACCAGCTGCGCGCGCGGCCCGACGCGGGGCGCCCCCTCGGCTGGGCGTGGACGGCGATGCTGGCCGCCGAGGCCCGCCGCAACGGGACCGCCGTCGACAACGGATGGGACGGCCAGCTCGGCGAGCTGGCCGAGGCGGTGTCGGCCAATCTGCTCCGCACGCTGGCGTGCACGGACGCTCCGGTGCGGCTCGGCACGGGCCGGAACACCGCGTTCTGCGCGGGGCTGCTGCTCGACGCCTTCGACGCCCTCGGGCAGGACGGCCCGGCAGGCGTGCTGCGGGATAGGGCCCGCACGTGGTTCTGCGGTCCGCAGCGCTCGTCGTCCGCCGTCGACCCGTGCGCGAACGACATCTGCTCCCCCGCCCTGTCCCAGGCCGACCTGGTCCGCCGCGTCCTGCCGGCAGGCGCCTTCGACCGGTGGCTCGCCGGCTTCCTGCCGCGGCTCGGATCGCCGCGGGACGCGACCCTCGGGGTGCCCGTCCGCCATGACGGGGCCGGCGGCTGCCGCGTGCTGACGGCCCTGGCGCTCACCCGCGCGCTGCACCTGCGTCATCTCGCCCCGCACCTGCCGCGGGCCCGCGCGGAGCTGGCGCTCAGGGCGTCGGGACGGCTCGTCGACGAGGTGGCGCCGCTCGTCGACGCGGCGCCGGTGACGAGCGCGCACCTGCTCGTGCCGCTGGCGGTGCTGGCGGCAGCGGACTGAGGGGCCGGCTCGCCGCCCCGGTCCCGATCGCCGCGACGACGCGCCATGCCGGCTCGCACGGAACGACCGGTCACCGACGGGCCGGGGACGCATCGTCCCGCATGCCGACCCATACATCTGCACCGCCCCGTCCGTGCCCCGGGGAGGAGCCGACGGCGCACGCCCGGAGGGTCCCCGCTCCACGGCCCCTCCGCCCGGGAACGCGCCGCGGCGCCGACCAGGTTCTGCACAGGATCCCGATCTCCGTACCGGATTCCCCGCACGATTCACTTAACATATATGGCCGTCATGAAACAAAATCGTTTCTGGTTTCGCGGAGTGGGAGGTGTTCGAAGTCGTAGTCGAATGTTCGGCTGGCGATGTATGAGGCGAACGCGCCGAAGGTTTCTTCGAGGGTCTCGTGCTGAATGTTCGCGATGTTGTTCTTGGCCGCGTTCCAGACGTGCTCGACCGGGTTGTGGTCGGGAGCGTACGGCGGCAGGAAAACAGGGGTGATGCGCTCCAGCAGCTGACCGGTCTCGTAGAGGGCGGTCAACGCTTTCGCGTGGTGGAAGCGGGCGTTGTCCAGGACGACCGCGATCTTCTCTGTCTCGGTTTCTCGTTGGAGTCGTTCCAGCGCGAGGATTGTCTGCTCGGTGTTCTGGTTGCCCTCGATCGGGTACAGTTTGACTTTTTTGCTGGTCAGCGAGAGGGCGCCGAAGAAGGACTGGGACGTCTTCTTCCGGTCCACGGACAGCTTGGTGCGTTGTCCTTTCGGGAGCCACATGCGGCGGGTCTCGGCCTCGTGCTCGGGGCGGGCCTCGTCTGCCGTGTAGACCTCCCAGCCGGCGTCCAATAGGGCCTTGACTTGGGTTTTCACCTCGGTCATGCGTCTGGTGATGGCTTTCTCGTTGCGGTGCTCGTCGAACGGGTCGGGCAGTTTGAAGCTCAGCCCGCAGAAGCGCAGGAGCAGCTGGTACGAAGAATCCGCCTGGTACTCGACATCGAACATGATCTTCACGACGTCACGTATCGCTGGGACGTCCCAGAACTCGGCGTGGATGCCCGTCTGGGAGGGCGGCTGGGCGAGGATTTTCTTGAGTTCTTGTTTCTGGTCGCGGGTGAGTTCCGCCGCGTTCTGGTTCCCCGCATGGCCGGTCAGCACCGAGCACATCCTGGTGGCCTGCCACTCGGCCAGCCATTCCTGCACGGTCCGCTCGGCCCGTTCGACCATCTTCGCGATGATGTCGATTCCGACTCCTTCAGAGGCGTACAGGATCGCTTCGGTCTTCATCCGCACCAACGCATGATTGTCGGAACGCTTCTTCCACCTGATCAGGACGGCGGTTTCTTCCGGGGTGACCTCAACCTGCATGCCCCGATCATATCCGAAACAGCACAGGAAATCCACGAAAAATACGGTTTCGTTTCATGTCAGCCATATGTTCATGACTTATATGATGAGTTGACCGCGACACGCAACCGCGAAGGAGCGCATCCGTGACGCACGACACCATCACCCGTCTCTGCCTGTCCCATGTCGTCCTCCCGCTCGCAACGGAGATCTCCGACGCCAAGGTCTTCACCGGCCGGCAGAAGCCGATGACCGAGGTCAACTTCCTCTTCTGCGAGCTCTGGACCGCCGATGGCCTCTACGGCGTCGGTTTCGCCTACTCGAAGCGAGCCGGTGGCCCTGCGCAGTTCGCGCATGCCAGGGAGATCGCCGACAACCTCATCGGCGAGGACCCCAACGACATCGACCGGCTGCGCGTCATGCTGCTGTGGGCCGGCGCGTCGGTCGGCCGGTCCGGCGTCGCCGTCCAGGCGATCGCCGCCATCGACGTCGCCCTGTGGGATCTCAAGGCGAAACGCGCAGGGCTGCCGCTGGCCAAACTCATCGGCGCGCACCGGGACTCCATCCGCTGCTACAACACGTCCGGTGGTTTCCTCAACGCCCCGCTCGAGACCGTCCTCGAGAACGCCACCCGATCGGTCGAGGCCGGCATCGGGGGCATCAAGATCAAGGTCGGGCACCCGGACCCCCGCGTCGACCTCGAACGGCTGACCGCCGTGCGCGGGCACCTCGGGGACGGTTTCCCGCTCATGGTGGACGCCAACCAGCAGTGGGACCGCCCCACCGCGCTGCGCATGTGCACGGCATTCGAGCAGTTCGACCTCGTGTGGATCGAGGAGCCCCTGGACGCCTACGACCACGAGGGGCACGCGGACCTGGCCCGCCGGGTCATCACGCCCATCGCCACCGGTGAGATGCTGACCTCGGTCGCCGAGCACGCCTCGCTCATCGAGCACCGGTCCTGCGACGTCATCCAGCCCGACGCCCCGCGCATCGGGGGCATCTCGGAGTTCCTCAGGCTGTCGGCCCTGGCCTCCACTGCCGGCCTCATGCTGGCCCCGCATTTCTCGATGGAGATCCACTCGCATCTGGCAGCGACCTATCCCCTCGAGCCCTGGGTCGAGCACTTCGACTGGCCCGATCCGCTCTTCAACGAGCACATGCGGATCGAGGACGGCCGCATGATCGTCTCGGAGCGCCCCGGACTGGGTGTGACGTTGTCGGACCGGCTGCGCGCCTGGACGGTCGACAGCCTCGAGCTCGGCACCCGGTGACGGCGTCCCGGGGCCGCCGGACGAGGGCGCACGCTCCGGCGACCCCGGCCCCGGTAGCCTGCGCATGACACGCGACCACCGGGAGACCCCTATGGCAGCACTGTCCCGCACCGATCCGCGCGGCCTCGGGCACGCTCTGGCGGACCACCTGAAGCAGCGCATCGCCGAGGGCGATCTCGGCGCCGGGGAACGCGTTCCGTCGGAGACCGAGCTGTGCCGGGACTTCGCCGTGTCCCGGACGGTCGTCAGGGAGGCGGTCGCCCAGCTGCGGGCCGAGGGACTGGTGGAGACCTTTCAAGGTCGCGGCACCTACGTCACCGCCGTTGTCTCGCCGGGCGGTCAGCAGGGATCGGGCACGCCGCCCCTCACCGGCATGCCCCGCCACGTCATGGAGCTGCGTCTCGCCCTCGAGTGCGAGGCCGCCGCGCTCGCGGCCAGGAGGAGCACCGAGGTCGACCGGGGGGTCATCGACCGAGCGATGGCGGATCTGCGCGATGCCCTCGCCCGCCGGGAACCGGCCATCGCGCAGGACTTCGCGGTCCACGCGGCGGTGGCCCGCGCCTCGGGCAACCCGCTCGTCAACGACATCCTGCGGGGGCTCGGTCCGCACGCCGTTCTCCGCCATCGGGCGGGTCTGGCCGACCCCACGGTGCTGGCACCGGGGCATGCCGACCTCCTCGTGCACGAGCACCAGCAGATCTGCGATGCGATCGCCAGGCGGGACCCCGAGGCGTCGAGGGCCGCGATGCGCACTCATCTCTCCCGCTCCCTCGCGGCCCTCGACGCCGAGACGGAGGGGCCCGCGGGAACGGGACGGCCCGGGATTCTTAGGGGTTGCCCGTCCGCCGGCCCGCCAGGATGAGGCGGACGGCCCGCTCGGCCGCGTCCGCGAGGGCCTGTCGCCCGTTGCGCAGGGAGTCCTCGAGGGTCGTGATGGTGGCGACGATCGGGACGAGTCCGACGAAGCCGTGGTCGTACAGCTCCTCGACGCCCTCACCGAGCCTGCCGGCGAAGGCGACGACGGGCACGCCGGCCGGCCGGGCCACGCGGGCGATGCCCGAGAGGGTCTTTCCCATGAGCGTCTGACGGTCCATGGCGCCCTCGCCGGTGAAGACGAAATCGGCGCCCTCGATGGTCCGGGCGAGCTCGACGGCCTCGACGACCAGATCGGCCCCGGACTGGAGCCTGCCGCCGAGGAAGGCGCGGAAGGCATAGCCCAGACCGCCAGCGGCACCGGCCCCCTCCTCGGCCGCGACGGAGTCCAGGTGTCCGCACACCGCGGCGAGGCGCCGCAGGGCGGCATCGAGGAATTCGACGTCCTCGGGTGACGCGCCCTTCTGCGGGCCGTAGACGGCGGAGGCGCCGCGGTCGCCGAGCAGGGGGTTGTCGACGTCGCAGGCGATCCTGAAGACCGCATCCCGGGCCCGCGGGTCGAGACCCGTGGTGTCCACCGCGGCGAGCCGGACGAGGGAGGCCGGGCTCCCGTCCAGCTCGGCGCCCTCGTCATCGGTGAACCGCACGCCGAGGGCGCGCAGCATTCCCGCGCCGCCGTCGTTCGTGGCCGATCCGCCGATGCCGATGAGGAACTCGCGCGCGCCCCGATCGAGTGCGGCGAGGATCATCTGCCCGACGCCGGCCGTGGTCGCCTCACGGAGGCGGCGGCGCTCGGCGAGGATCATGCCCAGCCCGATCGCCTGCGCGCACTCCATGACGGCCACGCCGTCGGCCAGCGCGAACCGTGCGGACGCCGGGCCGCCGTAGGCGTCGGTGACAGGCGCCTCGACCATCCCGAGGTCGAGCGCATCGGCGAGGGACTCGGTGAAGCCCTCGCCGCCGTCGGCCATGGGGACCTGGGGGCAGTCGGCGTCGGGGAGCACCCGGTGCACGCCCTCGGCGAGTGCCGCAGCGGCCTCGGCCGCGCTCATGGACTCCTTGAAGCTGTCGGGTGCGCAGACGATCTTCATGTCGGTTCCTCCTTCGCATCGGCGGCGTGCCCGCCGGCCCGGTGGAACGGCGGTGGTCCGCGAATCAGTCCTGCGACCCGCCCGGCCTCAGCTCGATGTTGGCGAGCTTCTCGTACACCTTGACGAGCGAGGAGTGATCCTCTGCGGCGGAGCCGTCGCCGTCCAGCACACTCATCATCTCGCGGACCAGGGAGGTCAGCGGAAGGGGCGCGTCGACCCCGTGGCCGGTGTCCAGCGCATTCGCCAGGTCCTTGATGTGAAGGTTGATGCGGAACCCCGGGGCGAAGTCGCGGGCCAGCATCATCGGGACCTTCGCGTCCATGACCGTCGACCCGGCCAGGCCGCCGCGGATGGCCCGGTAGACGGCCTCCGGGTCGACCCCGGCCTTCTGGGCGAGGGTGAAGGCCTCGGCGCACGCGGCGATGTTGACCGCGACGATGGTCTGGTTCGCGAGCTTGGCGATGTTGCCGGCCCCGATGGCGCCGACATGGGTGACGTCTCCGGCCATCGCGTCGAGGACCGGCGCGACCCGGTCGAACACGTCCTTGTCGCCACCGACCATGACCGACATCGTCCCGTCGATCGCCTTGGGCTCCCCGCCGGAGACCGGGGCGTCGAGCATGGCGATGCCGGCCGCGGCGAGGGCGTCGTGCACCTCACGAGACACGAGCGGGGCGATCGACGACATGTCGACATGGACGAGCCCCTCGTGGGTGCCCTCGATGATGCCGCCCGGGCCCAGTGCGACCTCCTTCACCTGCGGCGAGTTCGGGAGCATCGTAATGACCAGTTCGGCGGCCTCGGCGGCCTGGGCGGCCTTCTCGACGGCGGTCGCCCCGAGCGACACGAGATCGTCGACGGCGTCCTGGTGATGATCGTTCACGTAGAGCTCGTGGCCAGCCCTCACGAGGTTCTTGGCCATGGGGCGGCCCATGATGCCCAGTCCGATGAAACCGATCTTCATGAGTTCTTCTCCTTCAGCTGTCTCGTTGATCATCCGTGAACGGTCCCGAAGAGCCTCGTTCACGGCTCATCCTGTCGATCGTCTCATCTGACGAGGGCCGGCTTCTTCGGGTCGAAGGTCCAGCCGGGGATGAGGTACTGCATGCCGATCGCGTCGTCACGGGCCCCGGAGCCGGCGATCCTCTCCCGGTACGACTCGTGGGCGGCCAGGATCCGGTCCATGTCCGGCTCGACGCCCAGACCCGGCCGATCGGGTATCGTCACCTGTCCGTCGACGATGACCGGCGGCTCCTTCGTCAGCCGTTCCAGTCCCTCCTGCCAGATCCAGTGCGTGTCGAGCGCGTTGTACTCCCCCGGGGCCGCCGCACCGCAGTGGCTGATCATGGCCAGGGAGATGTCGAAGTGGTTGTTCGAATGGCAGCCCCAGGTCAGCCCCATGTCGTGGCACAGCTGCGCCACCCGCACCGAGCCCTGCATCGTCCAGAAGTGCGGGTCGGCCAGCGGGATCGACACCGCCTGGAGGGCCATCGAGTGGGTCATCTGGCGCCAGTCCGTGTCGACCATGTTCGTGGCGGTGGGCAGTCCGGTCGCCCTGCGGAACTCGGCGAGGATCTCGCGGCCGGAGAAGCCGCCCTCGGCGCCGCAGGGGTCCTCGGCGTAGGCGAGCACGCCGACCTTGTCCCGGCACAGTGCGATCGCCTCGCCGAGCGACCACGCGCCGTTGGGGTCGAGGGTGATGCGCGCCTGCGGGAACCGCTCCTTGAGCGCGAGCACCGCCCTCATCTCCTCCTCGCCGGCCAGCACGCCGCCCTTGAGCTTGAAGTCGTGGAAGCCGTACAGCTCGTGGGCGGCCTCGGCCTGCCGGACGATGGCCTCGGGGGTCAGCGCCTCCTCGTGTCGGATGCGGTACCACTCGACCGGGGAGTCCTTCTCGCGGGCGTACTCCAGGTCGGTCCTGTCCGGGTCGGCGACGTAGAAGAGGTAGCCGAGGGTCCTGACCCGGTCACGGACCTGGCCGTCGCCCAGGAGGGCGGCGACGGGCACGCCGACGAACTGGCCGAAGAGGTCGAGCAGGGCCGCCTCGATCGCCGTCACGGCGTGCACCGTGGTGCGCAGGTCGAAGGTCTGCAGGCCCCGCCCCCCGGCGTCGCGGTCGGCGAAGGCCGCCCTGATCTGCGCGAGGATGTTCTTGTACTGGCCGAGCGGCCTGCCCAGCACGATCGGTTCAGCGTCCTCGATGGTCCGCGTGATCCTCTCACCGCCCGGCACCTCGCCGACCCCCACGTTTCCGGAGGAGTCCTCGATGATGACGACGTTCCGGGTGAAATAGGGGCCGTGCGCGCCGGAGAGGTTGAGTTCCATGCAGTCGCGTCCGGCGACGGGGAAGACGTCGATTCTGGCTACCGCGGGAACGGTCATCGGATCTCCTTGCTCTGGTGGTGTACGGGTTGGGAGCAGTCGTGGTCTCCGGCCGTCCCGGGACGGCGGACACGGCTGCCATCGTGCGGCCCTTCCGGATTCCGCCCGCGCCGGCCGACGGTGCTCTCATCTGACGAGGGCCGGCTTCTTCGGGTCGAAGGTCCAGCCGGGGATGAGGTACTGCATGCCGATCGCGTCGTCACGGGCCCCGGAGCCGGCGATCCTCTCCCGGTACGACTCGTGGGCGGCCAGGATCCGGTCCATGTCCGGCTCGACGCCCAGACCCGGCCGATCGGGGACACGCACCACGCCGTCGGCGATGACCGGCGGGGAGACGGTCAGCCGCTCGACCCCCTCCTGCCAGATCCAGTGCGTGTCGAGCGCGTTGTACTCCCCCGGGGCCGCCGCACCGCACTGGACGGCCATCGCCAGGGAGATGTCGAAGTGGTTGTTCGAGTGGCAGCCCCAGGTCAGCCCCATGTCGTGGCACAGCTGCGCCACCCGCACCGAGCCCTGCATCGTCCAGAAGTGCGGGTCGGCCAGCGGGATCGACACCGCCTGGAGCAGCAGCGTCGAGGCCATCTCGCGCCAGGTCGTGGCGACCATGTTCGTGGCGGTGGGCATGCCGGTCAGACGGCGGAACTCGCCCAGGGTCTCGCGGCCGGAGAAGCCGTCCTCGGCGCCGCAGGGATCCTCGGCGTAGGCGAGCACGCCGAGCAGCGGTGCGCACAGCTCGACGGCCCGGTCCAGCGACCAGCAGCCGTTGGGGTCGAGGGTGATGCGCGCCTGCGGGAACCGCTCCTTGAGCCTCGTGACGGCCTCGACCTCCTGCTCGGGTTCCAGGACCCCGCCCTTGAGCTTGAAGTCGCGGAAGCCGTACTCCTCGTGGGCGGCCTCGGCCTGCCGGACGATGGCCTCGGGCGTGAGCGCCTCCTCGCGGCGCAGCCGGTACCACTGGCAGTCGCCGTCGTCCTCACGCAGGTAGTCCAGGTCGGTCCTGTCCGGGTCGGCGACGAAGAAGAGATAGCCGAGGACCCGGACCTCGTCGCGCTGCTGCCCCTCACCGAGCAGCTCGGCCACCGGAAGACCCACGAGCTGGCCGAAGAGGTCGAGCAGGGCCGCCTCGATCGCCGTCACGGCGTGGATCGCCGTGCGCTCGAAGGTCCAGAAGGCGGTGGTGTCGTCGCGCCCGGCCACGGCACGGGCGACATCGCGCAGGATCCTCCGGTGGCTCGTGACGGGCCGGCCGATGACGGCGGCGAACCCATCCCTGATCGCCGTCGTGATGCGTCGTGCCCCGGGGACCTCCCCGAGGCCGAGGCGGCCCTCCGAATCGGTGAGGACGACGACGTCGCGCGTGAACCAGGGCTGGTGGGCGCCGGCCAGGTTGAGGAGCATCGAGTCGTGTCCGGCGACCGGGTAGACGTCGGCCTTGACAATGGTGGGAGCCTTCATGGACTTGTTCCTCCTCTGCTGGGGGTGCGGCTCATGCGTGGATGAAGAGGCTCAGGAGCAGGCAGCCGGCCAGGCCGAGGACGGCGAGCACCGTCGTGTAGGTGGTCCGCACCTTGAGGGTGTCCTTGACCGACAGGCCGAGGAACTCCTTGAACATCCAGAACCCCGGATCGTTGAGATGTGAGGCGATGACGGAACCGCACGCCGTGGCCAGCACCATGAGTTCCGGGCTGACGGCCCCCGCGGCCACCAGGGGCTGGGCGATGCCGGCGGCGGCCACCACGGCCACCGACGCCGAGCCGAGGGCGATGCGCATGAGGGCCGCGATCGCCCAGGCGAGAATGATCGGGGAGACGTCCCACCCGCCGGTCAGCCCGATGATGTAGTCGGAGATGCCGCCGGCCTGGAGGACCTGTTTGAAGGCGCCGCCCGCGCCGATGATGAAGATGATCATCGCGATGGACTTGATGGAGGAGCTGCACGAACCCATGAGGGTGTCCATCGGCACCCTGCGCACCAGCGCGAAGTAGCAGATCGCGGCGAGGAGCCCGATGAGGAGGGCGACCGGGGCGTCGCCGATCGCGGCGAACACCCGGGTGATGATGTGATCCTCGCCGAGTCCCAGCTCGAAGACGGCCGATCCCGCGATGAGGAGGACGGGCAGGGCCGTGATGCCGAGCGAGACCCCGAAGCCAGGCATGGTCTCGTCGGTGAACTCCTTCTCGCTCACGAGCCCCTCGGGGGCGGTCGCGGTGACGTTGCGGACGAAACCGAGCCGGGGCCAGACGAGGGCGACCACGAGGCCGACGGGCAGGGCGATGATGAGCCCGAAGAGCAGGGTCTTGCCGATCGAGGCCTCGTAGATGCCCGCCACCGCGGTCGGCCCGGGGTGCGGTGGCAGGAAGGAGTGCATCGAGGACAGCGCGATCGCCAGCGGCATGGCCAGCCACATGATGGACAGTTTCTCCTGCCGGGCGACGGCGAAGACGATCGGGATGAGGATGATCCACGCCGTCTCCCAGAACAGGACGACGCCGACGAGGAAGGCCACGATGATGATGGCCAGCTGGGCGCGTTGCACGCCGAAACCGCGGATGAGCGTGGTGGCCAGCCGGTTCGCGGCGCCCATGTCGGCCATGAGGACCCCGAGCATCGCGCCGAAGCCGAGGATGAGGATGAGGTCATCGACCTGTCCGCCGACGCCGTCGACGATCGAACTCATCACCGTGACGTCGTCGCTGTCACCGCTGATGAAGGGCAGCCCCTGCAGGAGACCGACCACGACGGCGACGAGGACGAGTGAGATGAAGCCGTTGAGCTTGAAGACGAGCATGAGCAGCAGCAAGAGTGCTATGCCAACGGCGAGAATGACGAGGGGCATGGAGTCCTCCCAACGTGAGCCGGAGGTGCGGGAAGCCGCGCTGCGTCCCGCGACGCGTCCGGTGATGCAGTTTGCGGTTGTGGACCGGGGCGGACGAGCCCGCTCAGCCGGCGGTGACGGCGCGGACCGCCGTGCGCAGCGCTTCGCGGTACTGCTCGTCGAGCTCACGGGCCGGCGCGAAGCAGTACCCGGCCTCCACGCCCGCACACCTCAGGCCCTCCTTGAGAACGACCGGGAAGGTCGCCTTGTCGACGAGGTTGCGCAGCGGGGAGAGGCGCTCCTGCAGTTCGAGTGCACGGGCCCGGTCGCCGGCCACGAAGCTGTCGTACAGACCGGCGAGCAGTCGTGGCGCGATGTTCGCGGTGGAGGCGATCGCACCATCGGCGCCCATGGCAAGGGCGGGGTAGATGAGGGTGTCGCGGCCCATGAGGACGCTGAAGCCCTCCGGCGCCTCGCGGATGTAGTCAGCGGTCAGGGTCATGTCGCCGGCCGAGTCCTTGACCCCGATGATGTTGTCGACCTCGGCCAGCTCGAGGACCGTGCAGAGCGTCACCGGCACCTGGGTACGGCCCGGATTCGAGTAGACGAGGATCGGGAGATCCGTCTCGGCGGCGATCGCCCGGTAGTGCTCGACGAGTTCCGACTGGGTCGGCGTCATGAAGTAGGGGGTGAGGACCGACAGGGCCTGCACTCCCCCGACGCTCTGGACCATGTGCGCCGTCGCGATGCAGTCGCGCGTCGTGATCTCGGAGGCGCCGGCGTAGATCGGCACCCGGCCGGCCACGTGCTCGACGGTGATCTCGACGACGCGGCGTTTCTGGACCTCCGACAACCCGTAGATCTCGCCGGAGGATCCGAGGACGAAGACCCCGTGCACCCCGTTGGAGATCGTGTAGTCGAGCAGATCCCGCAAGCCCTGCTCCAAGAGCTCGCCGTCCCTGTCGAGGGGGGTCACGAGGGCCGGGATGATCCCGTGGGGCCTGAACGGCATGACCGTCTCCCTTCCCGCATCGCCGATGATGCGTTCGCGTCGTGCCAAGCCTAGCCTTTTCGTAGACTCATGTCCACATTTGTAGACATACGTCTTAAGAGGAGAACACTCATCGACCATCGGGGACAGTCGTCACGCGACACGCGCACGAATCGAGAGCCGACAAGGGATCGGGCTATCGTGTTGACGCGTCCAACGCCATTCGGCCCGTCCTCGCGACGGGACGAGACGGCGAGAGGCCTTCCGCGGGCGGACGCCACCGGTGAAAGGATCCCCATGACGAGCACTCACGACGCGACAGGTGGTGTGCGCGACGTGAAGTCCGCGGGCCGGGCGATCGAACTCCTCGAGTTCCTCGCGCGCCGCCGGGCGAACCCGCCCCGGCTGAACGAGATGGCACAGGCACTGGACGCCCCGCGGTCGTCCGTGTACGCGATCCTCAGGACGCTTCAGGCACGTGGCTGGGTGCAGACCGATGGCTCCGAGGGGTACTCCCTCGGCCTCAGAGCACTCATCACGGGCACCTCCTACATCGACGCCGATCCCCATGTGAGGATCGTCGGCCCGCTCCTGACCGACCTGGCCACCCAGTTCGACGAGACCTTCCATCTCGGACGCATCGACACCGACAGGATCGTCTACCTCGTCACCCAGGAGTCCCGCCAGGACATCCGTCCCTACTCGCGCGTGGGACGGCGCATGCCCGCCACCGCGACGGGGCTCGGCAAGGCCGTTCTCGCCGAGCGGCCCGAACTCGTCCCCGCCACGTTCGAGCAGCTCACGCCCCGCTCCATCACCGACACGGAGGCCTTCGAGGCCGAGATGAGGGCGACTCGCCTGCGCGGCTACGCCATCGACAACGAGGAGAGCACGACGGGCCTGCGGTGCATCGCGCTGGCCCTGCCGTACACCGAGCCCGTGACCGATGCGATCTCCTGCTCGATCCCCGCCTCGCGCTGGACCCAGCAGCGGGAGGACGAGATCGTCGCAGCGATGCGGCTCGCCGCCGAACGGGCGGTCGCCCAGGCTCCCCTGCGCTCCTGATCCCCCGCGCACGCCCGAGGTCACCGGCTGCGGCGCCCCACCGGGAGGACGGCACGGCCGACAGCCCGGCGACCGCGGGAAACCGCCTGCGAGGTGCGCGGGAGCCGACAGAAAAAGCCCAGTTCGCAACGGACCGGGCCTCGCTCTGCTCCCCCGACTGGACTCGAACCAGTAACCCTCTGATTAACAGTCAGATGCTCTGCCGATTGAGCTACAGGGGATCGGCCCGACGCTTCGTGCCCGAGGCGTCCGGCGCGTGAAAACACGCTACCAGCAGCCCACCCGAAACAAAAATCGGGGCCGGCGCCGTCACAGGCCGTACTCGGCGGCCAGCCGTTCGCCCTGGCCGACGATGAACTCCTGCACCGCCGGGTCGTCCATGGCGACCCTGGCCGAGGGCTCGGCCATCCACGTGACCCCGCCCGTGCCATCGGGGTTGCGGCGGCCGCTGAGCACGACCGATCCTCCGCCGGGGACCTCGACCCGCTCCTGGACGAGGACCGAGGCCTGCACGCGCTCCATGAAGGCGCCGGGGAGCAGGCCGGCGCCGGGGAGCACGACGGCGTCCCGGGTTCCGTCGACGAGCTCCCACGCCAGACGGCCCTCGTCCTCGGCCCACGAGCCGTGCTGGATGCTCTGCCAGCCGACCTGGCTCCACCGTCCCTCGCGACGGACGGCGAGCGCGTCGCGCAGGGCCACGGCGAGCACGCCCTCGCCCCGCCCGTGGGCGATGACGTGCGGGGCGCGGCCCCGCAGCGCGCGCAGCTGCCGGAGCTCCTCGCGGGTGGGAGGGGCTGCGTCGTGTCCGGTCATGCGCATGACCCCATTGTGGCCGCCGCCGGGCCGGGTTCAGGCGGCACTCGCCTGCGCGGCGAGTCGCCGGCCCCGCTCCAGGGCGCGGCGCTTGGTGCGCGCCACGCTGGCCACGCTCACGCCCATGGCGAGGCTCATCTGCGCGAGCGTCCTGGGCCCGTGGCCGTCCAGACCGAAGGCCATGACGAGCACGCGTCGCTCGTCGCCGGGCAGGGCGGCGATCCACTCGATGCCGGCGCCGGTCTCGTCGTGGTACTCGGCGGCGAGGCGCTCGCCGACGTCGGGGCTGCTCGTCCACAGGGAGCTCAGGCGCAGCGGCTCGCCGTCCGCGCCGGACAGGCTCCTGGCGAGCGCGCGCCCGCCCATGCCCGCGCTGTGCTCCTGGGCGCCGAGGGCGCCGACGCGCTGGGCGACGATGAGCCAGGCGAGGGTGCTGAAGCGGGCCCCGCGGCGCCAGTCCCAGCGGTGGATCGCCTCGACCAGGGCGGCGGAGCCCTCGGCGACGAGTTCGTCGAGCTCCGCCACGCCCGGCTTGTCCCACTTGCGCGCGATGCGGCGCACCATGGCCATGTTGGCCCGGTGGAAGACGAGGAGGGCGTGTTCGCCCTGCTCGGCGACCAGTTCCAGCTCGGCGGCGCTGGCGTCGGCGCCCCACAGGCCCCTGGTCAGGCAGCATCGGGCGTAGAGGCCGGCCTCGATGGCCTTCGCCAGGGCGACCTCCTGCTCGGCCCCGAGCCTGCTCGGTTCGTTCTCGATGACGTCGATGGCATCCATGGCCCCAGCCTCACGGCGGCCGCCGGGCGGCTCCAGCGCTGTGGATGCCGGGGAACGGACAACACCGTTTCCTGTGGACAGGCCCCCGGCACGCCCGGTGCGTGCTAACGGCTCACTCCAGGAAGCCGATGCTGGTCTCGGCGAGCCTCTGACGGCTCGTCTCCAGGGTCAGCATCTCGTCGAACATCGCGTCGTAGCCGGCCTCGTCGGTCACCGGGTTGGTGCGCTGCAGCCGCGACTTGAGGTCGTCGATGCGCCGCATCGTGGTGAGCATGCGCAGCTTGGCGGTGTACGCGGCGGCGTAGCGCTCGGTCGGGTCCTCGCGCAGCAGCGGTTCGACGAGCAGGGCCACCTCGAGCTGCCGGGCCGTCGGGTCGGCCGTCGCGGCCTGCACCTGCTCCGCCCAGCCCTGGGGCCGGTAGCCGGTGTCGGCGATCGCCTCGAAGACGGCGCGCAGGGCCGGGTGGGTGAAGTCGTCGGCGGTCACGCCGTTCCAGGCGGTGTCGAACAGGGTGGGGCACTGGAGCATGAGCTTGAGGGTGCCGCGCTCGACCTCGAGGCGGTGGTCTCTCGGGTCGGGCCACGGCAGGCCCACCGGTGCGGGCATGACGGGCCCGGGCTCGACGATGCGCGCCGGTGCCTGCTCGGGCCCGGGGCGGCGGGGTCCGCGGCGGCGCTGGCCGTTGACGATCCGGCGCACCTCGTCGGGGTCCATGCCCACCAGGTGCGACAGATCGCGGAGGTACTGGTTGACCAGGGAGGAGTCGCGGATCGAGGTGATCATGTCGGACGCGGCGCGCACGGCGGCGACCCGGCCGTCGGCGCGGTCGAGGTCGTAGCCGTCGATCGTACGGGCCATGACGTACCGGTAGAGGGGCTCGCGGCACCCGATGAGCTCGCGGACGGCGGCGTCGCCCTGGGCCATCCGCAGGTCGCACGGGTCGAGGCCCCCCGGCTCGACGGCGACGTAGGTCTGGGTCGTGAAGGAGCGGTCGAGCCGGTAGACCTTGAGGGCCGCCGCCTGGCCCGCGCGGTCGCCGTCGAAGGTGAAGACGACCTCCCCGCGCGTCGCGTCAGAGTTGCCCATGAGGCGCTGGAGGAGGCGGGCGTGGTCCTCGCCGAAGGCGGTGCCGCAGACGGCGACGGCCGTGTCGATGCCGGCCAGGTGGGCGCTCATGACGTCGGTGTAGCCCTCCATGACGACGGCCTGGAGCTTCCTGCCGATGTTCTGTCGGGCCAGGTCGAGGCCGTAGAGGACGTGCGACTTCTTGTAGACGGGGGTCTCGGGTGTGTTGATGTACTTGGCGGGCAGGCGGTCGTCGTCGTAGAGGCGGCGGGCGCCGAAGCCCAGGACGGAGCGGCCCGAGTCCTTGATGGGCCAGATGACGCGGCCCTGGAAGTAGTCCCAGCCGCCGTGCTCGCGGATGAGGCCGGCGCGGACGAGCTCGTCGTCGCGGAACCCCGCCCTCGTCAGGTGGCGGTGCAGCGCCCGGCCGTCCTTGGGGGCGTAGCCCACGCCGAACCGCTGGGCGGCGGCGCGGTCGAAGCCGCGCCCGTCGAGCATGCGGCGGGCCTCGATGGCCTCGGGGGAGGCGAGCTGGGTGGCGAAGAAGTCGGCGGCCACCTGGTTGGCCTCCATGATGCGCACCCGCTGTCCGGGCGGCGCCGCCGGGCGGCCGTCGTCGACGATGCGCAGCTGCACGCCGGTCCGGTCGGCCAGGGCCTGGACGGCCTCGCCGAACGAGAGGTTGTCGATCTTCTCCATGAAGGTGATGACGTCGCCGCCCTCGCCGCAGCCGAAGCAGTAGAACAGGCCGCGCGCCGGCGTCACCTGGAAGCTCGGGGTCTTCTCGTCGTGGAACGGGCACAAGCCCTTGAGCGAGCCGCCGCCGGCGTTGCGCAACGTGACGTACGAGCCGACGACCTCGTCGATCCGGGCGCGCTCTCTCACGAGGGCGATGTCCTCGTCGTTGATGCGTCCGGCCATGCCCGAATTCTATGCGTCCGGCCCCTCAGCCCCTGCCCTCGGCGACGGCGACCATGCGCAGCGCCGCGACGGTCGCCTCGTAGCCGTGGTCCTTGGCGGAGCCGGGCAGCCCGGCGCGGTCGCGGGCCTGCTCGGCGTCCTCGCAGGTCAGCAGGCCGAAGCCGACGGGCTTGCCGGCGTCCAGGCCGACGCGGGTGAGGCCGGCGGTGGCGGCCTCGCAGACGTAGTCGAAGTGGGGGGTGCCGCCGCGCACGACGACGCCGAGGGCCACGACGGCGTCGTGGCCGTGCAGGGCGGCCTGGGCGCCGAGCGGCAGCTCGAAGCTGCCGGGCACCCGCACGATGTCGGGCTCGATGGCGGCGTCGGCGCAGGCCCGGACGGCGCCGGCGATGAGGCCGGCCATGATCTCGTCGTACCAGCTGGCCGCGACGATGGCGACGCTCACGGGTCGTCCGTCCTCGTGCAGGCCGGCGTCGGCGGTGAGGGTGGGAAGGTCGATGGCGTTGGCCGGGGCCCCGTCGGTGCGGGTCATGGTTTCCTCCTTCAGTCCAGGTCCAGCAGGTGGTGCATGCGGTCGCGCTTGGTGCGCAGATAGCTGATGTTCTCGGGCCGGGCTCGCACCTGATCGGGCTCGAGGGCGACCACCTCGATGCCCGCGGCGCGCAGGCCGACGGCCTTCGCGGGATTGTTGGTGAGCAGCCTGATGCTCGTCATGCCGATGCCCCGCAGGATCGTGGCGGCCGACCCGTAGTCGCGCGCCTCGGCGGGCAGCCCGAGCAGCTCGTTGGCCGTCACGGTGTCGGCCCCCTGCTCCTGGAGCCGGTAGGCGCGGAGCTTGTCGAACAGGCCGATGCCCCGCCCCTCGTGGTCACGCAGGTAGACGAGGGCCCCTCCCTCGTCGGCGATCCTGTCCATGGCGGCGTGGAGCTGCTCGCCGCAGTCGCAGCGGTGGGAGCCGAGCACGTCGCCCGTGAGGCACTCGGAGTGCACGCGCACGAGCGGGGCGCCGGCGGCCCCGATCGGCGAGACGAGGCTCATGTGCTCGACGCCGTTGATGCGCCAGCACTGGGCGGTGAAGGTGCCCCACTGGGTGGGCAGCGTGACAGGGTCGGTGCACTCCACTCCCGGCGCGATCTCGGTCATGGCGGCCTCGGCGGGCATGGCGTCCATCCGCTGGGCGCTCACGTGCGGTTCCCCGCGCAGGACTCGTCGGGCCCGGACGCGAAGGCCATGAGCCGGCTCACGTACTTGGCGAGGACGTCGGTCTCGATGTTCACCAGCTCGCCCTCGCGCAGTCGGCCGAGGCGGGTTCCGGTGAGGGTGCTGGGGATGAGGCCGACCTCGAACCAGCCGTCGCCGTCGTCGGGGGCGCCGACCGCGGTGACGGTGAGCGAGACGCCGTCCACGGCGATGGCGCCCTTCTCCGCGATCTGCGGGCCCAGGCGCGCCGGGACGCCGACGCGCAGCGTCGTCCACCCTCCCTGCGGGGTGATCGACAGCACACGGCCCGCGCCGTCGACGTGGCCCTGGACGACGTGGCCGTCCAGACGCCCGTCCGCGGGCATGCAGCGCTCGAGGTTGACCGCGTCGCCGGGGGCGACCCGGCCGAGGCTGGTGCGGTCCATCGTCTCGCCCATGAGTTCGGCGACGAACAGGCCGGGACGCGCGGGGTCGGCGATCGAGGTCAGGCAGACGCCGTTGACGGCCATGGAGCCGCCGGCCGGCAGGTCGTCGGCGATGCCGTGGGCGTCGACGACCAGGCGCGCGACGCCGGGGGCCGCGCCGGGGTCGAGCTCGACGACGGTTCCCAGTCCATTCACGATTCCGGTGAACATGCTTCTCCTAGTGGGGTTGACGGTTCCGCGGCCAGGGGGCGGCGGGGCGCGGGTCGAAGAGTGATCTCGAGGTCCCCCCCGAGGACGCGGACGGGCCCGTCCAGCCGCCAGTGGACGGCCTCGCCGAGCGTCCCGACGGTCAGGGAGTCGGTGGCCCCGGCGCCGGGGCCAAGCATGAGGGGGGCCTCGTGGACGACGAGCGTGTCGACCAGGTCGGCCCCGATGAAGGCGCTCGTGACGGACGGGCCGCCCTCGACCAGGACGTGCCCGACGCCCCGGTCGGCGAGCTCGGCGAGGACCCGGGCCGGGTCGTGGTCGGCGATCCGCACCCAGGGGCCGTCGCGCAGGGCGGCCCCGGCGGGGACCGGGCGAGCGCCCATGACGACGTGGAGGGGCTGGTGCTCGAGCGGCGCGTCGTGCTCGTCGCGGGCGGTGAGCCTCGGGTCGTCGGCGAGCACCGTGCCGGTGCCGACGAGGACGGCATCCGCGCGGGCGCGCAGGGCGTGTCCGCTGCGGCGCGCTTCGGGGCCGGTGATCCACTGGCTCGTGCCATCGGCCGCGGCGACACGGCCGTCGAGGCTCTGGGCGATCTTGGCCGTCACATAGGGACGGCCCTGCGCCGTGGCGAGCAGCCAGCGCTCGTTGAGCTCGCGGGCGCGCCCGGCGCCCGGCCCCTCGACGGTCTCGACGCCGGCCGCGCGGAGCCTGACCGCACCGCCCGAGGCGACCGCATGCGGATCGGCCATGGCGTAGACGACCCGGGCGATCCCGGCGTCGACGAGCGCCCGGGCGCAGGGGCCGGTGCGCCCGGTGTGGTTGCAGGGCTCGAGGGTGACGACGGCGGTGGCACCACGGGGGTCCTCGCCGCGCTCACGGACGGCGCGCAGGGCGTCGATCTCGGCGTGCGGGGTGCCCGCCCCCCTGTGGCGACCGACGGCGAGGATCCGCCCGTCGTGGATGATCGCCGCTCCCACGAGTGGGTTCGCGCCGCGGACGCCCTCGGCGGCGGCCCGCAGCGCCAGGTCCATGGCCCGCGCCTCGAGCCGCGTCACGGCGGGACGCGCCTGTCCGGCGCCCCGGTCCGTCTGCGGGCTCATCGGTTCCCCTCCCAGGCTTCCTCGCCCGGGGTCGTGGGACGTCGACGGGAGGTGCTCGGCGGCCGGCGACCGCGCGCCGCGCCGGCGTCATGCGCCTCCCCTCCAGACTCTGACTGTCGGTCCTGGAATTCCACCAGATCGGCCGGCCCACTGGCCGGTTCGCGGACTCTCACCGCCGGTACGGAGTTCCACCGTCCCCGGGACATGACAGGGCAAGTATGCCACTCGCCGGCGGACGCCGCGGACCGTCCGGCGGTGGCAAGGCTGCGGCGGCAGGCCTAGTGTTGGCTCGGTCCGGACGGAGGGAGGCCCATGCGGCACAAGATTCACATGGAGCTGGGCGAGGTGCGTCTGCGCCCGGCGAGGGCGCAGGACGGCGCGGCCCTCCAGCCGCTGCTCGACGAGCGGATGTGGGCGGGCATGGCCACGCCCTTCCCCGCGAGCCCGCAGGAGTTCGCCCGGGCCTACGGGGAGAAGATCGCCGACCCAGCCACCGTGGTCTTCAGCGTCGAGTACCGGGGCGAGCTCGTGGGCCGCACCTGCTTCTACGACATGCACGTGCCGCTGCGCCTGGAGCTCGGCTCGACGTTCTACCTTCCGGCGGCTCAGGGCACGACGGTGAACCCGTCGTGCAAGTATCTGCTGCTCGAGTACGCCTTCACGGTCTACGAGGTGCAGCGCGTGGGCCTGCGCTGCGACGTGCGCAATGAGCGCTCCGCGAGGGCGATCGCCGCGCTCGGCGCGACCGAGGAGGGGGTGGCGCGGGCATTCCGGCGCGGCCCGCACAGCGAGCCCGTCGACACCCGGGTCTTCTCGATCACCGACGGCGACTGGCCGCGCGTGCGCGGCACGCTCCGTGAACGCCTGGGGCTGCCGCCGGATGGCTGAGCCCGGGTGTCAGGAGCCGGGGCGGTCCCGGTGGATGCGGTGGCCGGCCTCAAACATGGCCTTCACGGCGACGCCCGCCAAGGCCCGATCGAGCAGGTACGGGTCGGTGACGACGAAGCCGGTAATGGTGTCAACGCCGTAGTCGAAGAGCATCGGGGGCAAGGGCGTGGAGGGGCCGACGAGCACGGTGTGAGCTCGGCGTGACAACTCCAGCAGCCGCGGCGCGGTCTTGTCGACGAAGCTCGAACTCGAGATGAACACGTAGTCGCACTCGGGCAGGAGGTACTCGCAGGCGGTGTCGGGGTGATCGCCCGGCCGGGGGACGCGTTCCGGACAAGTAGTATTCAGCGGCCCGTTCCAGCGCCTTCCGGGGCGGAATCGAAGTGCCCAACGACGGCCACCCCCTTGCCGGCGACGGCCTGCGCGCAGGGGGCGAAGACCCGCTGTCAGGCGAGGGCCTCCCCCGTCGCGACGAAGCCCTTCTCGGCGGCCGACTCGGGACGCGAGTACCACGAGTCGATGGAGGCCTGGCCGATGGAGGCCTCGGCAGGGTTCCAGCTGCAGACGAGCCCGGCCGCAGTGCGCATCGGCAGACCGTCGAGCACGGCCCCCTCGAAGATCTCGGGCCGCGACCGCTGGTCCATCGTCCAAGCCATCCCGCCGCCCCCGGCGGAGTTCACCACCCGGGTCCCCCGGACGCCGACGTTCACCGTCCCGACCACCACGTCCTGAGGAATCTCGGCGATGAGGTCCTCGTAGACACGCCATGCGTCAGGCATCGTCATCCCTCCTTCGTCCCGTCCGTCCAGATGCCCATCACATTGAAGACGAGGCCACCCTAATTAAACACGGCGTCGCCCAGAGCCTTGGGGCGGACAGCCGGACGTGTCCGCCGATCCGGGGCCAGGCCGGCCGCCATGGCGCTGGTGTTGCTCGTCGCCCTCACGATGCTGACCGCCGGGCCAGCCGCTTCGGCCTCCTCCGATCCGTGCCGCCAGCCGCAGTGCGCGCCGTGATCCAACCGTTCGCCGTCCCGTTCATCGTCGTCGCTGCGGTGACGAGGCTGGGGCGGTCGTGCTGTTCGTCCTCGCGATGTTCGTCGTCGTGGACGACGACCGGACGGGTCCGGAGCCGATCGGCGCCGACGATCTCGGCGGGGTCCAGACGGTATGGCGATCGTCTTCGCCACCGGCGCGGCCCCGCTGAACGGCACATCGATCGTGCCGATCGGCTCCATCATCATCGGCAATGCGATGAGGACCCCACGCTGAACGGGCAGCGGGCCTCACCGCGCCGTGCGAGGGGTGCGAGGTCCTCGGCGGCTCTCACCCTCGGATCCATCCGGCCCGAGACGATCGGCGTCGTCGCCCGCCCCGTCGCCTGGGAATCGCTCATGCACCCTCGGCACGACACGGAGGGCGGGTCTGGTGACGCGCCTGGGGCCTTCATCGGCGTCCTGCTCGGCGGCAGCACGGCCCTCCAGGGCCGGCGCCGCGCAGGTTCCCGTGGTCAGCGGGACCTCGCCGGGGGTCGGTGGCGGTGCTCGTGATGAACGCGCTCGTCACCGCGGCGAGGCCCCTGCCAGGGATCTGGCCGGGACGCTGCGCACCTGAGCGCCGCACGAGGGCCCCGGCGGACCGGGGACGATCCTCAGGCCCCGTGGCCGATGCCCCGCGGCAACCTGGCCGGCTCCCAGCCGAGCAGGTACTCGGCGCAGTCGAAGGCGAAACGGTCGGTCATGCCCGCGACGTAGGTGACGGCGCTGCGCATCGGGTCGTCGCGGTCGCAGTGCTCGGCGGGCAGGTCGTCGGGGTGGTGGAAGTAGTACGAGACGAGCTGCTGGAGCACCTCGATCATCGTGTGCGACTGGGCCAGCGACTCCGGGCGCGTGTAGATCTGCTCGTAGTTGAAGCGACGCAGCACGGCCAGCGCCCCGGCGGTGCGGGCGTCCATGCCGACGACGCCGGTGCGGCAGGTGGTGTCGACGACCGCCCTGATGAGAGCGGACAGCTGCTCGCGCAGGGGCAGCCCGATGACGTCGACGACCCGCCCGGGCACGTCGCCCGGATCGACGATGCCGGCGCGCAGGGCGTCCTCAAGGTCGTGGGCGCAGTAGGCGATGCGGTCGGCCCAGCTCACGATCTCGCCCTCGACGGTGGACGGCGCCGGGCTCGACCAGGAGTGCCTGGCGATGCCGTCGAGGGTCTCGGCGCACAAGTTGAGCCCGGCGAGGGCCACCCGGGCACCCCACGGGCCGTGGTCGAAGCCCTCGGGCAGGAAGACGTCGAAGGCCTCCTCGGAGGCGTGCCCGCCGGGGCCGTGGCCGCAGTCGTGGCCCAGGGCGATGGCATCGGTCAGCGCCATGTTGGCCCCGATGCCCCGGGCGATGGAGCCGGCGACCTGGGCGACCTCGATGGCGTGGGTGAGGCGGGTGCGCTGGTGGTCGGTCGGGTAGACGACGACCTGCGTCTTGCCCGCCAGGCGCCGGAAGCTGGTGGAGTGGACGATGCGGTCGTGGTCGCGCTCGAAGCAGGTGCGCTCGGCGTCGGGGGCCTCGGGGCGGGCCCTGTCGCCGGCGCCGTGCGAGCGGGCCGCGCCCTCGCGCAGCGTCGCGGCCTCGAGCTCCTCGCGGGCGAGCCGCCCGATGGGCTCGCCGCAGCCGATCCGCAGGTGGGAGTCCGCGTGGGGACGCACGACGCCGTCGCCGTCGACCTCGTGCTCGTGTCCGCTCATGGTGGTGGCCCACGCCCTGGCGCGCGCGGTGGGGACCGGGACGCGACCGCCGTCGCCGGCCTGCTCGCTGCTGCTCGTCATGGTCCCAGTATGGCGGCGGGCGCCGACATTGCGGTCGCGAGCCGCGGGGCGCCCGGGGAGGCTCAGGCGATCCTGCCGGAGTAGCCCAGCTCGGCGTCGGACAGGTCGAGGTCGCGCCCGTCGCGGTCGTCCAGCCAGCCGGTCGGCATGGCCACTCTGCGGCGCGCCGAGCCCTGGCGCCCGCGAGGGCGGCCCAGCTCGCGGACCGGGTAGGGGCAGTCCACGCCGGCCTCGTCGATGAGTGAGGCCAGCAGTTCGTCGAGGCGTTCGAAGGAGTCGATCATGCCGAGCGCGTGGCGCAGTTCGCCCCCGACGGGGAAGCCCTTGAAGTACCAGGCCATGTGCTTGCGCAGGTCGGTGAGGCCACTCCTCCCGCCCATCTGGCGGGCCAGCAACTCACCGTGACGGCGCACGACCCGGCAGATCTCGCCCAACGTGGGCAGGGTCAGGCGCTCGACGCCGGTCATCGCCGCGGAGAGGTCGGCGAACAGCCAGGGGCGACCGAGACAGCCCCGCCCGATCTCGACGCCGGCGCAGCCGGTGCGCTCCATCATGGACACCGCGTCGCTGGCCTCCCAGATGTCGCCGTTGCCGAGCACGGGGATGTCGACCCGATCGACGAGCTCGGCGATGACGTCCCAGTGGGCATGGCCGGAGTAGGCCTCCTCGACGGTGCGCGCATGGAGACAGATGGCGGCGGCGCCGGCCTCCTGAGCGATGTCGGCGATGTCGCGCCACGTGGTGTGCCCCTCATCGATGCCGATGCGGGTCTTGACGGTCACAGGCACGCCGTGCCGGTCGCCGGCGCGGACGGCGGCGGTGATGATCTCGCGCACGAGCCCGGTCTTCCAGGGCAGGACTCCCCCGCCGCCCTTGCGCGTGACCTTGGGCACCGGGCATCCGAGGTTGAGGTCGACGTGGGCGGCGCCGTGACGGGTGCACAGCAGCTCGACGGCCCGCGCGACGACCGGCGGGTTCGTGCCGTAGGTCTGGACGCTGCGGATGCGCTCCTCGTCGAAGAAGGTGAGCATGGCGTCGGTCCGGCGGTCGCCGCACACGAGGCCGCGGCTCGTGATCATCTCGCAGAGGTAGAGCCCCGCCCCCTGCTCCCGGCACAGCGTGCGGAAGGCCGCGTTCGTCACGCCGGCCATCGGCGCCAGGACGACGGGGGTCCCCGCCTCGACGCGCCCGCCCGAAGGCGAGCGGAGGACGAGCGGTTCGGCCGGAATCACCAGGCAAGTCTAGGTGCCGTCGGTCATGGTGGCGCGGACGCCCCGGCCGGCGGGGCGGCGCTCCGGCGTCGAGGAGCAGCGGTGCCGGCTCACACCGCGGGGACCGACCGCAGGACCGCGCGCACGCTTACACCTGCCTGCGCGCAGCTCCAGGCCCGCCTGGTCGGCGTCGAGAATGCGGAGCATGCCCGTCAGGGCCGCGGGGCTGTACCGGCCCGTCCGGTTCACCGCGAGCAGAGCCTTCCGCTGGGCGTCGATGACCTCGAGGGCGTGCCGGCCGGCCAGTTCGGCGAGCCGCCGGTCGGCGGGGAGCCGCCCGGCGGCGCCGGCCCTGCCCAGCAGGTTCTGGGCTCGGGAGACGAGCTCGGTCTCCTCGTCGGCCCCCTCGCCGCCACCGCCGTGCGCGGCGGCCGCGCACAGGTCGTCGAGGGCCTCCCGCAGCTCCTCGGGCACCGGCACCCGCAGCGCCGCCTCGCGCATGACCCGGTGCAGCTCGGCCCTCTCCTCGGCGAAGACCGGAGCGGCGGCGGCCGGGTGCACCCCGGCGACGAAGCGCCCCAGAGTGCCGCCCTGCATCCCGAGGGAGATCGCGGCGACGCAGAAGGCGATGAGGATCATCGCCGTGCGCCCGGGCAGCCCGCTCGGCAGCGTCTGCGCGGCGGCGACGGTCACGGCGCCCCGCATGCCGGCCCAGCCGATGGTCGCGCCCTCCCGGGTGCCGAGGCGCTCCTGCACGTAGTAGTCGATGTCCGACAGCGTCCGCTCCATGCGCCGGATGAGGCGCACCACCCTGCGGCGGCTCCGACGCGAGGCGTGGTGCTCGCGCTGGTTGTGCCAGACCGTCATGAGGGCGCGCTCGACGGCCGGCCTGCGCCTCACGTGCCGGGACGAACGGTGCCTGGCCGCGGCGAGCATGAGCGCGACGACGAGCGCCCGGACGACGAGCAGGAGCGCCAGGACGACGGCCCGCGTCGGCGGCACGTCCTGCTCGTCGGCCAGGGCCGCGGGCAGCTGGAGCCCCATGAGCAGGAAGACGCTCGACTCGAGCACGAGGGAGATCTCGGCCCAGGTGGCCTGGTTCGTCGACCGCTGGGCGGCCTCGAGCGCCCTCGAGCACGGCGATGATGCGCTGGCTGACGCCGGCCCGGCGGACGATCGACGTGGCGACGGCGTCGGTCGGGCTGACGACGGCGCCCAGGGCGATGGCGGCGGCAAGTCCCAGCCCGGGCACGAGCGTGTGGAGGACAGTCCCGACGACCACCGCCGAGAGCGCCACGAGCAGCACCGACAGGGTGGCGATCGGGCCCAGGTTGCGTCGGAACTCGGGCATCGGCATCTTGACGGCCGAGGCGTGGAGGAGCCCGGGCAGGATGACCTCGAGGATGATGTCGGGGTCCGCGTGCATGGCGGGCACGGCCGGGATCGCTGCGACCCCGGTGCCGAGGACCAGGAGCAGCACCGGGGCGACGACGCCCGCCCGATCGGCCAATCGCTCGCTCATCGCGATGACGAACAGGGCGACGACGGCGATGGGGAGCATGACGGACACGGCCTCCAGGATCCACGCGCCGGCCGCGTCGGGGGCGGATCCGTCCACCGCCCGGAGACGACGGGGCCCCGACCTCGACGCACCCGCCCGAGGACGTGCGGAGAACGAGGGTCCTGATGCGTGGTACCGTTAGATCCAGGCGGTGGGATCAGCCGCATGTCCTGGCCCTCCGTCCGTCACGTGAGGGTGGGCCCGAACCTCATGAGGCGCCCGCCCCGCCGGCGTTCCGATCACCTCCATGTTCAGCCGAGCCGCTGCCTGCGGCGCTTCATGAGGGCGGACACCGAGGATCCGGCCAGGGGCAGACCGCCAGTGATCAGGAGAAGATCACGGGCCGGGCCGCCGCCGGTCGGGGGCAGGGGTCGCGCCCCGAACTCCTTGTTGACGAAGGCATCGCTGAACTCGTACCGACGGGTCAACGGGTCGGTCTTGAACTCGTGCTCCTTCTCGTCGGTCACGTAGCCGGACGGCGCCTGCACCTCCTTCAGGTGGAAGGGGGAGGCTGGTGCGGCGGTCAGCCCCTTCACCATGAATCGAGCCCGGAGCCGGGTCCTGGTCCGCGCAGGGATCCTTGCCGCACCCGTCAGCGTTGTCCGCGACACAGTCGGTCACGTCGACGGCGACCTTGCCCGCACCGCCCCTGACGTGCCAGACGGAGCCGGCCAGCGGCTTTCCGGAGTCATCGTTCTTCCTCCACACGACCGTGCCCTTGGGGTTGTTGACGATCTGCCCCCGGTCATTGACCAGCAGGATCCTCGGACTGCCCCGATCCAGACCGGCGCGGCGCTCGGCTTCCCCGGTCATCGATCAGCAGGACCTCGGACTGCCCCCGGTGCTGCGCGGCTCGAGTCTCGCGCTCAAGCCACCGACCTTGATCGAGGGGAAGACACAGGTGGCCGTGGAGAACTTGTCGTAGCCCTCGGGCGCGTTCAGCTCCTTGATCCAGTAGTGGAACAGGCCGAGCCCATCGATCCTGAACCTCCCCGGTTCGGGGTCCTGGTCCGCGCACTCCCCCGGCCGGCAGTCGCCGGTGCAGCCCTCGACCGTCGTCCAGTTCTGGGTGTCGTAGCCTCCTTGGATCTGCCAGGACGACCCCGCCAGCAGATTGCCCTCGGCATCGACCTTCTCCCAGGAGAGGGAGCCGCGGAGCTCGGCGGTGGTGCAGGCATCGTTGTTCTCGGGGCCGTCGGCATCGTCCTCCATGGTGACCTTGTTGCAGAGGCCCCTGGTCGGATCCGAGTCGTTCCCGCCGTCGCAACTCCCGAGAGCATCCCGTCCGCTCGCCGTGATCGCATTGGGCTCCACCGCATAGTGCACGGTGATCCTGTCCTGCTTCTCCTGCCCCGGATCCAGGTGGTCGCCCGAGCTGAGTCGGTAGGCACCGCCGCCGAGTGCGGCCGCCGGCTGTCCATCGACATCGACGCCGTCCAGCCGGAACCCCCCCCCCGGGGACCCCCGGACGGTCGATGATCTCGGGGAGGCCACCGCCGGCGGGGCCGGTGGTGCGGGCAGTCACCGCGTACCGACGGTGCAGCTCGGTGTCGCCGCCGTTGATGATCGCCCTGTCCTCGGAGGTCCTCCTCCCGGCGGTGAAGATGGGGATGTTTCCGGGGAAGGTGTTGACGACGCAGATCCTTCACATCCGCAGGCGCGTTGTCGGCGAAGGTCAGGGTCGCCGTGTTGTCGCCGACCGTTGCACCGCTGTCGGGATTGGCCACCGAGTAGCGCACCGCCACTTCCCGGGGGAAGGTCCTTCTCGCGGATGGTGCACGTGGCGGAGGACTTCGTCGATGCCTTGTTGGTGCTCCCCCGACAGTGGTCGGGAAGAACGGCATGAAGTCGTCTCCGAGGCACTCGTACTCGAAGACGAACTCCTGGCCCGCCTCAGGCTGACCGTCGCCATCAGCGTACTTGATGATCGAGAAGGTCGCGGTCTCGCCGATTCCAGAACCACCGGATTGCGGCACCTCGGCATAGGCCCTCCATGTGGTCCGTCGTCATGCCCGGATCGGGCCGACTGGCCTCCTGAGGACTGTTGTCGACGTCGACCACGTTGTGCAGGCGGTCCCAGTCCTTGTAGTCGGGGGTCAGCCGCCCGTTGACGATGATCATCAGTGCTTCGTTCCACCGGACGTATCGGCCGAAACGATCCGGTTCGAAGGTGACGGTGACCCCACTGTTCTCCTCCCGGCAGGACCAGCGGTCGGTGTCGACGTAGTTCTCGTCGTCGATGCCCGTGTACGGCGAGGGGTGCGATCGGCGATGGTCATCCCGTCGCAGCCGAGTACATAGCCGTCACCACCGGGGTCGTGGATGACCGTCGGCTCGTGGACGTCGCCGGCGGTGGCGCTGTTGAGACCGATCCACCGGATGATGTTGGAGTCGGCCTCACTGACCGAGCCGCTCTTGCCGTTCTTCTGGAAGTAGCCCGGCGGGGGCTCCTGGAGCAGGTGCGCGGGCAGGGTGCCGCCGCTGCCGTCACAGCCCCCGAAAGTTCAACTGGTAATCACCGGGGCGGGTCTCGCCCTGCCAGTCGACGCCGAAGTTCGCATCCCCGGAGACATTGCTGTGGGTCTCGACGTAGTCCGTCAACGTGAACCTGGTGGTCTGCCCGTCCCAGGTCACACGGGCGATGTGCTCACCGGTGGGCGAGTCGAGCCAGAACGGAGCGAGCGTCCGCTCGCGTCTGATGGGTTCGGGGATCTGCAGGGTGAAGTAGTCGCCAGCGCGTGAGCCCTCCTTGACCGACCAGTGGAAGACGACCGTGGCGGCCCCGCCGAAGGCGGCTACGCCGTCGTCGGTCACGCTGACGCCCTCGCGCCAGGAGACGTCCGAGAACGAGCCGGCGCAGGACTGCTCCGCGAAGGCCGGCTCCCGGTGCCCCTGGAGTACGGCGAGCATGGTCATGAGGAGCGCGACACCGAGTGCAGCAGCCAGCAGACGACGCGCTGATCAGTGCCCGCGGAGGGCGCCGCGAGCAGCAGGTTCGCGGACACGTTGACGGCCTTGTCAGCCCCGGGAGCATGGCGTTCCACCCTTCAGGTAAATTTGATTTTCAATCTTTTCACACACCGGATGACGGAAGGGTCCGGTGCTCCGGCACCGGACCCTTCCGTTCAGGATGATCGATGGTCGCGATCAGTTCTCACGCGAGTGGCGCCCGCGCAGGACGGAGCGCCAGCGCTCCTTGTTCACCGTGGCGATGGCCGCCAGGGAGATGCCCGCCGGGCAGGACACGGCGCACTCGCCGTACAGTGAGCAGGGGCCGAAGTTCTCGTCGAGCATCGAGACCATCTTGCGGGCCCGACGGCTGCGCTCCTGCCTGCCCTGCGGCATCTTGGCCAGGTGAGCGAGCTTGGCGCCCGCGAACAGCATGGCCGAGCCGTTCGGGCAGGCGGCGACGCAGGCGCCGCAGCCGATGCAGATGGCGTAGTCCATGGCCTGCTCGGATGTCAGGTGGTCCTGCGGCACGGTGTCGGCGTCCGGGGCGGTGCCGGTCATGACGTTCACGTGGCCGGCGGCCTGGACGAGCTCGTCGAGGGCCGAACGGTCGATCGCGAGGTCGCGGATGACCGGGAAGGCCGCCGAGCGGAAGGGTTCGATCGTGAAGTGCGTGACCTCGGGGAACGAGCGCAGGTGCTGACGGCAGGCCGGCGTGTTGGCCAGCGGGCCGTGCGGCTTGCCGTTGACGAGGAAGCCGCAGCATCCGCAGACACCCTCACGGCAGTCCGACTCGAAGACGATCGGCTCGCCGCCGGCCCCGACGATCTCGTCGTTGAGCTGATCGAGCATCTCGAGGAGACTGAGCTCGGGCTCGACGTCCTCCATGACATGGGTCTCGAAGTACCCCTCGGCGTCGGGTCCGTCCTGACGCCAGATATCGAGTGTGACCTTCATCGGTAATCCCTCACCTGCAGATCGATCAGCGAGAAGTTGAGCGGTTCGCTGTGGCGGACATGGGTGCCGTCGGGACGGGTCTCCCACGCGGACACGGCGCACCACTCGTCGTCGTTCCGCTTGGCCTCGCCCTCCGGGGTGGCGTACTCGGTGCGGAAGTGCGCACCGGCCGACTCACGGCGGTCGAGGGCGTCGAGGACCATGACCTCGGCCAGTTCGAGGAAGTCGGCCACCCGGCCCGCCTTCTCGAGCTCCTGGTTGAGACGGTCGTCGGAGCCGACGACCGTGACGTCGCGCCAGAACTCCTCGCGCAGCTCCCGGATCTCGCCGAGGGCCCTGCTCAGACCGGCCTCGTCGCGGCTCACGCCGCAGCCCTCGTAGAGGATGTCGCCGAGGCGGCGGTGGAACCACTCGGGACGACGAGTGCCGTTGTTGCTCGTCAGCTTGTTGATGCGGTCCTCGACGTAGGCGATCGACTCGCGCACCTCGGGGGCCTCGGTGGACAGGACCGGCTTGCCGACGAACCCGGCGAGGTAGTTCGGCACCGCCAGCGGCAGGGTGAACCAGCCGTCGACACTGGCCGACAGGAGCGAGTTGGCGCCCAGGCGGTTCGCACCGTGGTAGTTGTTCGACGCCTCACCGCCCACGAACAGGCCGGGGATGTTGCTCATCTGGTCGAAGTCGACCCACAGGCCGCCCATCGAGAAGTGGGCGCCGGGGGCGATGCGCATGGGCACCTCGTACGGGTTCTCGCCCGTGCAGTCGAGGTACATGTCGAACAGGTTGCCGTAGCGCTCCTTGATCGTCTCCTTGCCGAGACGGCTGATGGCGTCCTTGAAGTCCAGGTACACCGAGTTGTGCAGCGGGCCGACGCCGTGGCCGGAGTCGATCTGCGTGCGGGCGTTGCGGGAGGCGACGTCGCGGGGGGTCAGGTTGCCGAACGACGGGTACTTGCGCTCCAGGTAGTAGTCGCGCTCGTTCTCGGGGATGTCATTGGCGGGACGGTCGTCGCCGGGCTTCTTCGGCACCCAGATGCGGCCGTCGTTGCGCAGCGACTCGCTCATGAGCGTGGTCTTGGACTGCCAGTGCTGGCTGACCGGCAGGGCGGTCGGGTGGAACTGGAGGAAGCAGGGGCTGGCGAAGTAGGCGCCGTGACGGTGCGCGCGCCACGTGGCGGTGGCGTTCGAGCCCTTGGCCAGCGTCGACCAGTGGTAGACCGAGCCGTAGCCGCCGGTGCACAGCACGACGACGTGAGCGGTCCAGCCGCGGACCTCGCCGGTGAGCAGGTCGCGGGTGACGATGCCCTGGGCGCGGCCGTCGGCCACGACGAGGTCGAGCATCTCCATGCGGTTGTGCATCTTCACGGTGCCGGCGTCGACCTGCTCCTGGAGCGCCTGCGAGCAGGCCACCTCGAGCTGCTGGCCGGTCTCGCCGCGCGTGTAGTAGGTGCGGGAGACCTGCACGCCGCCGAACGAGCGGGTGGCCAGCTGGCCGCCGTACTCGCGGGCGAACGGGGCGCCGATGGCGTACATGTGGTCGATGACCTTGACGGACTCGATGCCGAGGCGCACGGCGTCGGCCTCGCGACCGCGGTAGTCGCCGCCCTTGACCGTGTCCTTCACGAAGCGCTTGAGCGAATCGCCGTCGATCTTGCGGGCGCGGGCCGCGTTGATGCCGCCCTGGGCGGCCACCGAGTGGGCGCGCCGCGGCGAGTCGTGGAAGCAGAAGCAGTCGACGTCGTAGCCGAGTTGGCCGAGCGTGGCCGCCGCGCCGGAGCCCGACAGGCCGGTGCCGACGATGATGATCTTCATCTTGCGACGGTTGGCCGGGTTGACGAGCCTGTACTCGTCCTGACGACGGCTCCAGGCGGTCAGCGGATCTCCCTCGGGGACGTGGGCGTCGAGCTCGGGGCCCACCTCGTAGCCTGCGGCCTTCTGCGCCGGGCCGAGCACGTCGCGCTTGCGCGGGGCGTCGTTCGGACGGACGAGGGGGCGGCTGGGGTCGTGCCCGGCGGCCGCGGGGGCCGGAACCGGGGTCGCGCCCGCCGGCGGCGTGACGTCGAGCTTCTCGGCGACCGCGCCGATGACGTTCTTGATGATGTTGGTCATGAGATCACCCCAGACAGGACGAGCATGGGCAGGGCGCCATTGCAGACCATGATGATGAGCGCAATGAGCAGGAAGGCGATGAGCCAGATCTTGCGCAGACGCGGGCCGGTGCCGCCGAAGTCGTTGACGGCGTTCCAGCCGCCCTGGCCGATGTGCAGCGCGGCGACGATCATGATGACCGTGTAGAAGATCGCCATCCACGGGCGGGAGAAGCTGGCGACAAGGTTCTCGTAGGCGTGCGCGTGGACGACCATCTCGTTGCCGACCATCTCGTGGGTGGCCTCCTGGAACCGGGAGGGCGCGAGGCCGCGGCCGATGGTGAGGTCGAGCAGGTGGACGATGATGAACGCGAGGAGCAGGACGCCCTCGACGACCATGTACTTGGCGAACCAGGCCTTCTTCTTCATGCCCTTGCGGGAGAACCCGCCGCGGGCCCTGCGACCGCGGACGTAGATCGTCAGACCGGCCCACACGTGCAGGATCAGGCAGACGCCGAGCGCCAGGCGCATGACGTAGAGCAGACCCTCGTAGGGCAGGAACGGGAAGAGGAAGGTGCGCAGGAAGGCCGCATACGCGTTGTAGTCCTCGGCGCCGAGGAACAGCTTGAGGTTGCCGACCATGTGGACAAAGACGAAGAGAACGAAGATCGTGCCGGTGGCGGCCATGATCAGCTTCAGGGTCACGTTCGACGGATGCTGGTTCAGCTTCTGCCGGACGACCGTGTCCCCCTGTCCTCGCGCCTTCTCGGTGACGCTCATGGGTTACTCCAATCGGGTGATGAATTGGTCCTACCATATGCCCTTCGCCGGGGGCACGCGGCATCGGGACGCACCTTTGGGACGATTTGCAGACCTATTCGGTCGGGGCGACCGGATTCACTGGTCTGAGAACCGCAAACGGGTCCGTCACGCGGTAGCCGGATGATCCAAACCTATAGGTGCGGGCGGGCCGCCCTCCACCGGCCCCGGGGGTCGACAGGCGGCCCGTCGCGACGATCTCGCCCCGTCTGCCCAGGACGCGGCCCAGGTTCGTCGCGTCGACGTCGTGGCCGAGCACCTCGATGTACAGGTCGCGCAGCCGCGCGAGGGTGAACTCGGCCGGGGCCAGGGCGTACGCGATGTTGGTGTACGACAGCTTGGCCCGCACCCGCCCCAGGGCCGCCGTGACGATGCGGCGGTGGTCGAAAGCCATCCCACCCAGCCCCGCGAGGGGCTCCCAGCGGCCTGCCGAGTCGCCGCCGGGCTCGACGGACGGCCCGACGAGCCCGACGTAGGCGGTGGCGATGGTGCGCTCGAAGGGGTCGCGCCCGGGGTCGGACAGGGTCACGAGCTGCTCGCAGTGCCCCAGGTCGGTCAGGTCGAGCTTCGTCGCCAAGTGCCGCTCCAGGGCCTCGTCCATCGTCTCCCCCGCGTCGACCGGGCCGCTGGGCAGGGCGAGCCTGCCGGTGAAGGGTTCACGGGTCCGGCGCCAGACCAGCACCTCGAGCCGCGCGCCCCCGACCGGCGACACGCGGAGGATCACGGCGATGACCTCATGGCGGAACTTCGCCACGCCATGACCATCGCGGAAGGGCTCGTTCGACACGGCATGATGGTACCGCCCCGAATTTTCGACTCAGAGACGATATTAAGCTATGTTATCGACTCATGAGCAGTAACTTGATCGGCAGCGATCCCGAGGACGGGAGGAACCCAATGACCATCACCGCGACCACCGATCCCGCACCGGCCGTCCGCGCCTGGGCCGACGCCGTGCGCCGGGAGGCCGCCGGGCAGGATGCGGTCATCCTGGCTCACAACTACCAGCCGCCGCTGATCCAGGACGTCGCCGACCACGTCGGGGACTCGCTCGCGCTGTCGCGCATCGCGGCGGACTGCGACGCGGGCACCATCGTCTTCGCCGGGGTGCACTTCATGGCGGAGACCGCCAAGCTCCTGTCCCCCGGCAAGCGTGTCCTCATCCCCGACGCGGGGGCCGGCTGCTCCCTGGCCGACTCGATCACCGCGGACCAGGTGCGGGGCTGGAGGCGCGAGCACCCCGGCGCGGTGGTGGTGAGCTACGTCAACACGACCGCCGAGGTGAAGGCCGAGTCGGACATCTGCTGCACCTCGTCGAACGCCGTCGAGGTCGTGGCCTCGGTGCCGGCCGACCGGGAGGTGCTCTTCTGCCCCGACCAGTTCCTCGGGGCGCACGTGCGGCGCATGACCGGGCGCGACACCATCCGCGTGTGGCCCGGGGAGTGCCACGTCCACGCCGAGATCTCCCCCGCCGAGCTCATCGACCGGGTGCACGAGCACCACGAGGCCGAGCTGTTCGTCCACCCCGAGTGCGGGTGCACGACCGCCGCGCTGTGGCTCGCCGGACGCGGCGAGCTGCCGCCCGGGCGCACCAGGGTGCTGTCGACCGGCGGCATGCTCGACGCCGCGAGGAGCACGCGGGCCGGCGAGGTGCTCGTCGCGACGGAGGTGGGCATGCTCCACCAGCTGCGCCGGGCGAACCGCGCCACCCGCTTCACCGCGGTGAACCCGCGCGCGGCCTGCCCCTTCATGAAGCTCACGACCCCGGAGAAGTTGCTGCGCTGCCTGCGCGAGGGCCGGGACGAGCTCCATGTGGACGAGCGGATCGCGGCCCGCGCCCGCGTCGCCGTCGAGCGCATGATCGCCATCGGGCGCACCGGCGGGGGCGAGTGAGGGTGGGCGCCGTGCACGGCTGGGAACTGCCCCACGGAGCCGAGGACAGGCCCCTGCGCACCGGCGTCCTCGTCGTCGGTTCCGGCGTGGCCGGGCTCACGACCGCCTGGTGCCTCTGCCGCTCGGGCGTCCCCACGACGATCCTCACGCGGGCCTCGCTGTCCGACTCGAGCACCGACTGGGCGCAGGGCGGGCTCGCTGCGGTGTGGTCGCCCGAGGACTCGACCCGTTCGCACGTCGCGGACACGCTGACGGCCGGGGCCGGGCTGTGCGAACCGGGCCCGGTGCGCGCGCTCGCCGCCGAGGCGCCGGAGGCGCTGCGCCGGCTCATCGCGCTGGGCGCGCGCTTCGACACGGGCCCCGACGGAGGCGCCGACCTGCACCTGGAGGGCGGCCACAGCGCCCGGCGCATCCTCCACGCGGGCGGCGACCGGTCGGGGCACGAGGTGCACCGGGCCCTCGTGGCGGCGCTCCGCGGTCGGGCCCGCCTGGACGTCCGCGAGTCGGTGCGCGTCGTCGACGTCCTCACCGACGCCGACGGCGAGGCCTGCGGCGCCCGGGTCCTCGACGGACGCGGCCGGACGGGAAGCATCCTCGCCGGCGCCGTCGTGCTCGCCTCCGGCGGGATCGCCGGCCTGTGGCCGACCTCGACGAATCCTCCGGTGTGCACGGGCGACGGCCTCGCCGCGGCGCTGCGAGCCGGGGCGCGGGCCCGCGACGTCGAGTTCCTCCAGTTCCACCCCACGGTGCTCGTCGTCCCGCCGCGATGGCGCCGACCCGGCGACCGCGGCGTCCTCATCTCGGAGGCCGTGCGCGGGGACGGCGCCCTCCTCGTCGACCACGGGGGCGCGCGGATCATGGCGGGGGTGCACCAGCTCGCCGACCTTGCGCCGCGCGACGTCGTCTCGTCCGCCGAGCACGCCCACATGGCCCGCACCGGGGAGCCCCACCTGTTCCTCGACGCCACCGCCTTCGGCGCCGCCGCCTGGCGGGAGCGGTTCCCCTCGATCCTGCGGATGTGCCGCGAGCGCGGCGTCGATCCCGTCACCGAACCGATCCCCGTGCGCCCCGGCGCCCATTACCACTGCGGCGGCGTCCGGGCCGACATGGCGGGACGGACCGACGTGCCCGGGCTCCACGCCGTCGGCGAGGCCGCCTGCACCGGGGTCCAGGGGGCCAACCGTCTCGCCTCGAACTCCCTCACCGAGGGGCTCGTCATGGGGCGGAGGGCCGCCGAGGCCATCATCGCCGACTTCCCCCGTCCCGGACCGCCGGTCGCGCGCCCCTCGTCCCCGCCGGCGGACGGCGGCGCCACCGGGGGCATCCGCCGGCTCCTCGCCGAGTACGCCGGGGTGCTGCGCACCGACGAGGGCCTCGCCCTGGTCGAGGCGGCGGCGCAGGAGCCGGGGCGGGCCGCGGGGCTGGACGACGCGAGCCTCACGGCGACGAACACGGCCCTCGTCGCGGCGCTCCTCGCCCGCGCCGCCCGGCGCCGACGCGAGTCGCGCGGCTGCCACCGCAGGGCCGATCTGCTCGTGGAGGACCCCGCCTGGCTGGTCCACCAGGACTGGAGTCTGGACGACGAGCGCCGACCGCGCGTCCGCGACGTCCCGGTGGGCCGGTGCGACGACGCGGAGGGTCCGCGATGAGCGCCCCGGGGACGGCGCCCGGCGTCCTGGGGCCCGAGCGGGTGCCGGATGCCCTGCGCGCCGCCGGTCTCGACCCGCGCGGCGTGCTGGAGGTCGTCGACGGGGCGCTGCGGGAGGACCTGGCCCTGGGCCCGGACGTCACGACGGACGCGATCCTTCCGGCCGGGGCGCGGGGCTCGGCATCGGTCGTGGCGCGGGGCGACGGCCGTCTGGCGGGGATCCCGGTGGCGGCCGCGGTCGTCCACCGCCTCGCCCGGGCCCGGGGCGTCGACGCGACGGTGGAGGTCCTCGTCGAAGACGGGCGGCCGGTGTCCGCCGGACGGACGGTGCTGCGCATCCGGACGCAGCTGCGCTGCCTGCTCACCGCCGAGCGCACGATGCTCAACCTGCTGGGGCAGCTCTCGGGCGTGGCGACCGCGACGGCCGCCTGGGCCGACGCGCTGGCGGGCACGGGAACGGTCGTGCGCGACACCCGCAAGACGGTGCCCGGTCTGCGGGCCCTTCAGAAGTACGCCGTGCGCTGCGGAGGAGGGGCGAACCACAGGATGGGGCTCGGCGACGCGGCACTCGTCAAGGACAACCACGTCGCGGCGGCCGGCTCGGTGGCGGCGGCCCTCGAGTCGGTCCGGGCGCACGCGCCGCGACTGCCCTGCGAGGTGGAGTGCGACACCCTCGAGCAGGTGCGGGAGGCCGTCGCCGCGGGGGCCTCGCTCGTGCTCCTCGACAACATGGAGCCGGCGTCCATGGCCGAGGCCGTGGCGCTGTGCCGGCCCGTGGGAGTGCGCACCGAGGCGAGCGGGGGCCTCGTGCTGCCCGACGCGGCGGCCGTCGCCGCCACGGGGGTCGACTACGTCGCCGTGGGGGCGCTCACCCATTCATCCCCCGTGCTCGACCTGGGCCTGGACCTGGACTGACACGGCGGGGCCGACGCGGACGCGGCGCCGGGCGGGCTCAGCAGCCGGCCAGCCGGACGGCCAGGTAGTCCTTCACCCGGGCGAGCCCGACTCGCTCCTGGGTCATGGTGTCGCGCTCGCGGATCGTCACGGCGTCGTCGTCGAGGGTGTCGAAGTCGACCGTCACGCAGAAGGGGGTGCCGATCTCGTCCTGGCGGCGGTAGCGCTTGCCGATGGCCTGGGCATCGTCGAAATCGACGTTCCAGACCCCGCGCAGCTCGTCGGCCAGGGAGCGCGCCTTCGGGGAGAGCCGCTCGTTGCGGCTCAGCGGCAGCACGGCGGCCTTGACGGGGGCCAGGCGCGGGTCGAGCCGCAGCACGGTGCGCTTGTCGACGCCGCCCTTCGTGTTCGGGGCCTCGTCCTCGGTGCAGGCGTCCACGAGGAAGGCCATGAGGGAGCGGGTCAGGCCGGCCGAGGGCTCGATGACGTACGGCAGGTAGTGCTCGTTCCTGGCCTGGTCGAAGTAGGTCAGGTCGGCTCCGGAGTGCTCGGCGTGGGTGCCAAGGTCGAAGTCGGTGCGGTTGGCGATGCCCTCGAGCTCGCCCCAGTCGCCGCCGGCGAAGCCGAAGCGGTACTCGATGTCGACGGTCCTCTTGGAGTAGTGCGAGAGCTTCTCGGCCGGGTGCTCGTAGAGGCGCAGGTTCTCCTCGGCGATGCCCAGGCCGGTGTACCAGGCCTTGCGGTGGTCGATCCAGTACTGGTGCCAGTCCTCGTCGGTGCCGGGCTCGACGAAGAACTCCAGCTCCATCTGCTCGAACTCGCGGGTGCGGAAGATGAAGTTGCCGGGCGTGATCTCGTTGCGGAAGCTCTTGCCGGTCTGGGCGACGCCGAACGGGGGCTTCATGCGCGTGGTGGTGAGGATGTTCTTGAAGTTGATGAAGATCCCCTGGGCGGTCTCGGGGCGCAGGTAGTGCAGCCCGGACTCGTCCTGGACCGGACCGAGGCAGGTCCTGAGCATCATGTTGAAGTCGCGCGGCTCGGTGTACCGGCCGCGGGTGCCGCAGTTGGGGCAGGGGATCTCGGCGGCCTCGACGGTGTCGGGGTCGGCGATGCCCTTGCGGTTCGCGTACTCCTCGGCCAGCTGGTCGGCGCGGAAGCGCTTGTGGCAGGACAGGCACTCGACGAGCGGGTCGTTGAAGACCGCGACGTGGCCCGAGGCCACCCACACCTGGGGCGGCAGGATGACCGACGAGTCCAGACCGACGACGTCGCCGCGGCTCGTGACCGTGCTGCGCCACCACTGGCGCTTGATGTTCTCCTTGAGCTCGACGCCCAGCGGTCCGTAGTCCCAGGCCGCGCGCGTCCCGCCGTAGATCTCGCCGCAGGGGAAGACGAATCCGCGCCGCTTGCACAGGCCGATGACCCTGTCGAGTTTGCTCTCTGCCACTGATGGCTCCTTCGTCATGCCGGATGACCGGCGACGGGCCGATACCTGGCTGGCACCGGCGCGGGCCCGCTGGCCCGTGGCCCATCATGCCCGAAGCGGGTCCGGCGGTGCCCCGCGCACCGCAGCGCGGACGCCCCGGCGGGCCCGGGCCGGGGCGACCCATCTTCTTGCGAATCATTTGCATTTAGAGCCGAGCCGATCCAGAATGGCTCTCATGAGACTTCGATCCGCACCCGTGACCCTGCGCGCCGCCGCCGCCGTGCTCGCCGGCGCGCTGACCCTGAGCGGCTGCTCGTCGTCCGGCGCCGGCGGGAGCACCGACGGCCTCGACGTCGTGGCCGCCTTCTACCCCTTCCAGTTCGTCGCCGAACAGGTCGGCGGGGACCTCGTGCAGGTCACGAACCTGACCCAGCCCGGCTCCGAGCCGCACGACCTGGAGCTCACCGCCCAGCAGACCGCCTCCCTCGGCCAGGCCGACCTCGTGCTCTACCAGACCGGATTCCAGGCGGCCGTCGACGACGCCGTCGCGCAGAGCGCGCCGAAGGCCTCGATCGACGTCGCCTCGATCGTCCCCCTCGCCGATCCCGTCGAGTCCGTCGACCTCGGCGAGGACGACGCCGGGGACGACGACGAGCACTTCGCCAAGGACCCCCACGAGTGGCTCGATCCGCGGAACATGATCACGATCACGAACGCCGTGCGCGACGAGCTGAGCGAGCTCGATGCCGAGCACGCCGAGCAGTACCGGGCGAACGCCGACACCCTCGTCGAGCGACTCACCCGGCTCGACGCCGACTTCGCCGCGCTCGGGGAATGCCAGCAGAAGACCTTCGTGACGACGCACGCGGCGTTCGGCTACCTGGCCACCCGCTACGGGCTGAACCAGATCGGCATCTCGGGGCTGTCCCCGGACGAGGAACCCTCGCCGGCGCGCATCGCGCGGGTGCAGCAGCTGGCCCGCGACAACGGCGTGACGACGATCTTCTACGAGACCCTCGTCTCCGACAAGGTCGCGAGCTCGATCGCCGGGGACCTGGGCCTGGCCACAGACGTGCTCGACCCGCTCGAGGGCATCACCGACCAGTCGCGGGGCGACGACTACATCGAGGTCATGGAGTCGAACCTCGCCGCCCTCAGGACGGCGAACCGGTGCGGGTGAACCGCCGGGCGCCGGACACGGCACGCCGGGCACGACGAGGAGGAGCAGGGATGGACGGGACGACGAGGGGGCGCGCGGCCGCCCCGGAGGACGGGGACGGGACGGTCCTGGAGTGCCGCGGGCTGTGCGTCACCCTCGACGGGCACCAGATCCTCGTCGACATCGACGTGCAGGTGCACCGGGGCGAGGCGGTCGCCCTCCTCGGCGCCAACGGGTCGGGCAAGTCGACCCTCGTCAAGGCACTCCTCGGGCTCGTCCCGACCAGCGCCGGCAGCGTCCGGCTGTTCGGTGAGCCGCTCGCCCGCTTCACGCGGTGGCGTCTCATCGGCTACGTGCCCCAGCGCGGCGAGTCCTCGGTGAGCAATGCCACCGTCCGCGAGATCGTCACCACCGGGAGGCTCGCCCACCGCAGGCCCTTCCGTCCGCTGGGGGCCGCCGACCGTGCCGCCGTCGGCGAGGCCCTGGAGCGCGTCGGCCTGACGGACCGGGCCGGCGACCCGCTGCGCATCCTCTCGGGCGGGCAGCAGCAGCGCGCGCTCATCGCACGGGCCCTCGCCGGCCGGGCCGAGCTGCTCGTCATGGACGAGCCCCTGGCCGCCCTCGACGTGGACACCCAGGAGAGCCTCGCCGGGCTCTTCGGGACGCTCAAGGCCGACGGCCTGTCGATCCTCGTCATCATGCACGAGCTGGGGCCGATGGCCGGGCTCATCGACCGCTCGATCGTGCTGCGCACCGGGCACAAGGTCCACGACGGCCCGCTCGAACCGACCGGCGGCGGGAGCGGCGACCACCACGTGAACGCGCCGCGGGCGGGCGCCTACCTGCCCGACCCCCGGATCCTGCCCGGCCCCAGGGTCGTACGGCTCCACGCCGGACAGGAGCACTGAGATGTCCTTCCTCGCCCTCGCGTTCATGCAGCGCGCGCTCGTCGCGGCGCTGCTGTCCGGCGTCATGAGCCCGGCCGTCGGCACCTACATCGTCCAGCGGCGGCTCTCACTGCTCGGCGACGGCCTGGGCCACGTGGCCATCGCCGGCGTCGGCCTCGCCCTGATCACGGGCTGGGCGCCCACACCGGTCGCCATCGCCGTGTGCGTCGCCGGCGCGGTCGCCATCGAGCTCGCCCGCCAGAGCGGCCGGGCGCCGGCCGACGTCGGGCTGGCCATCCTCTTCTACGGCGGGCTGGCCACCGGCGTCCTCATGGCGGGCATCTCGGGCCGGGGTTCGGGGGTGCTCTCGCAGTACCTCTTCGGCTCGCTCACCACGGTGAGCACCTCGGACGTCGTCGTCGTCGCCGTCATGGCCGTGGTCATCGTGACGCTGTGCCTCGGCCTGGCACCGCAGCTGTTCGCCGTGTGCGCCGACGAGGACCACGCCCGGAGCCAGGGCCTGCCGGTGCGGGCGCTCGAACTGTGCATCGTCGTCATGGCCTCGGTCACCGTCGCCGTCTCGATGCGCACCGTCGGACTCCTGCTCGTGAGCGCCATGATGGTCGTGCCCGTGGCGGCGGCGAACAACCTCGTGACCGGCTTCCACCGCGCGCTGCTCACCTCGATGGGGATGGGCCTGGTGGTCAGCGCGGTCGGCGTGATCGGCTCGTACTACTGGAACACCGCCTCCGGAGCGACGATCGTCGTGAGCGCCATCGTCGTCTTCATGGTCAGCGCACCGATCGGCTCGTGGCTGACCCGCAGGAGGTCGCTGAGGGCCTCCGACGACCCTATAGTGAGGACAACGGGCGGGGGTCCCGACCCCCGGTGCGCCATGACGCGCCACGACACCGCGGACGGGGGCGCCGACGGCGGGGGCGTCCCCGGGAGGACACGGACGAGGATCGGTGACGCGGGCGATGAGCACTGACAGGGCCGGCACCACGGACAGGGCGCAGCCGCGCAACACGCGCCAGCGCCGGCTCATCCTGCGAACCCTCGGCGAGGGCCGCGGCTTCCGCACCGCCCAGCAGCTGCACGCCGAGCTCGTGGAGGCCGGCGAGCAGGCCTCGCTGGCCACCGTCTACCGCGTCCTCAGCTCACTGGCCGACAACGGCGAGGCCGACACCTGGCGCACCCCCGAGGGCGAGATGGCCTACCGCCGCTGCTCGACGGTCCGGCACCACCACCACCTGATCTGCCGCACCTGCGGTCGCACCGTCGAGGTCAGCGGCGGCCCGGCCGAGCGGTGGTCCGAGGCGATCGCCGCCGAGCACGGTTTCATCCAGCCCGAGCACCACGTCGAGATCTTCGGGATCTGCCCCGAGTGCGCCGCCCGCGGGCCGCTCGAGGACTGACGGTCGCGGGACGACCCCGCCGGTGGATCCGGGGCCCCTGGCGATAGGATCGATCCGTACAACACACATCACCTCTGCGAGGGAAGCCGGTGGGAATCCGGCGCTGACGCGCAGCCGTGAGTCGGGGACGCCCCGACGAGTCGGAATGCTCGCTCCGGTGATTCCAACCTCGACCGCTGCCGCGAACGCACCGGCGACCGTGATGTCGTCGTGCATGCAGCACAAAGGATGACATCATGAGCGCCACGACCTGGCCGCTCGGACAGCCCCACGAGACCGAGCCGAGCACCGCACCCTCCCTCCACCCGCTGCCGACCGCGCAGATGATCCCGCGTCTGGACACCTACCTCCATGCGTGGCTCGCCACCCGCGCCGGAACCGTCGCCGACAAGACCCTGCGCACCGACCAGGATCTGCTCCGCCTCATCCCGCAGCCCTGGATGCGCCAGGATCCGTGCACCTTCACCCAGTCCGACGTGCGCCAGCTCCTCGCGCACTTCCGCTCGCGGGGACTCGGCGAGCTCTCGGTGCGCCGCTACCGCGCCAGCCTCTCGTCCTTCTTCACCTGGCTGCGCGAGGGCGGGCTCATCGACCGCTCCCCCGTGCCCCGGTCCGCCCGCCGCCCCGCCGAGCCGACCACCTCGGCGATGCCGTTCACCGCGGACGAGCTCCACGAGGCCTTCCGCCAGTGGCAGGCCCAGGACCGCCGCCTGGCGCTCGTCATGCTCGTCCTGTCGCACACCGGGCTGCGCTGGGCCGAGGCCCGCTCCCTGCTCGTCGGGGACGTGCACCTGCGCGAGGGCTTCCTCGTCGTCCACCGGTCCACGCCCGAGGGGGTGAGCACCCGCGAGTTCGGACCCGAGCTCGTCCGGAGGGTCCCGCTCTCGAAGTGCGCGACCCGCGCGCTGGCCGAGCTCACCGCCGGGGCCCGCCCCGATCAGCTGGCCATGACCACCGACCGCGGCTGCCAGCTGCACCGCACCTCGGTGCTGCGCACGCTCGACTGGCCGCGCACGGGCCGGGGCCGCCGGCTGGTCGACCTGCGGCACACCGCCGCCCAGCTGTGGCTCGACTGCGGCCGTTCCCCGGCCCAGGTGCGCTCCTGGATGGGGCACAGCCTCATCACGGGCTGACCCCCGCGGCCCGGCCGGCCCCGTCCACGGCCCCGGCGGGGCCCGCCTCACTCGACCATGTCGAGGCTTCGGCGCTCGGGCAGAAGCAGGGCCGAGGCGGCGATGACGAAGCTGATCGCGAAAACACGGCGGGGACGATCCCGACCAGCAGGGCCCACCGCCAGCCGGGCACCCCGCCGAGGGTCCGCGGCACGAGGAAGCGGCCGAGCAGGGCGGCCAGGATCCAGCCGAGGGCCCAGAGGCTCTCGAGCCAGACCACCATGCGCCCGCGGATGCGCCGGGGGGGCGAACTCGCTCACGAGGGTCGAGGCGACGGGCGGCTCGGCGCCCAGGCCGATGCCCACGACGAGGCGCAGGACGATGAGCATGCCGACGCCGACCGACAGGGCCGCGGCGCCGGTGGCGATGCCGTGGATGAGCAGGATGAGGGCGAAGACGGTGCGCCGGCCGAGCCGGTCGGCGAGCAGGCCCCCGACCGAGACGCCGATCATCATGCCGACGAAGCCGATCGAGCCGATCCAGCCGAGCCGGCTGTTCGACAGGCCCCACTGGGCGGCGAGGGCCGTCATGACGTCGCTGATGAGGAGGCCCACGTCCATCGCGTCGAGCGCCCAGCCGACGCCCGAGCCGACGAGCAGCCTGGCGTGCTCGGGGGCGAAGCGCAGACGATCGAGTCTGCCGCCCTGGTGGGCAGGGGGGAGGCGCTCATGGCCGGCTCCTCGGCGTCTTGGCCCCGGACGCCGGGGCCGACAAGCTTTCGACACGGAGACAATAACATCTGCGGGGCACCCCGAACCCGCTTCTCAAGGGCGGTTGGGGGTATCTGCGGCCCGGGTCGACCGGTAATCTCGCGCCATGGAGAAGAACAACCCCGACGGCGGCGCGGCCCCGCGGACGGCCGGCGACGGACCCGTCATCCTCACCCGGGGCCTGACGAAGGTCTTCGGTTACGGCGACAACGCCGTCACCGCGCTGAACCAGGTGACCGTGGACATCGCCCGGGCCCGTTTCACCGCGATCATGGGCCCCTCGGGCTCGGGCAAGTCGACCCTCATGCACTGCCTGGCCGGCCTGGAGAGCCCCACCGCGGGCTCGATCGTCCTCGACGGCCAGGAGATCTCCTCGATGAGTCAGCGGCGCCTGACGAGACTGCGCCGCGAACGCATCGGCTTCGTCTTCCAGTCCTTCAACCTCGTGCCCTCGCTGACCGCCGAGGAGAACATCACCCTCCCCATGGACATCGCCCACCGCAGGATCGACCGAGCCCGCTTCGAACGCATCGTCGAGGCGGTGGGGCTGAAGGACCGTCTCGGGCACCGCCCGGCCGAGCTCTCGGGCGGCCAGGTGCAGCGCGTGGCGTGCGCCCGGGCGCTGATCGGCGAGCCGGCGGTGGTCTTCGCCGACGAGCCGACCGGCAATCTCGATTCGCAGGCGACAGAGCAGATCCTCCGGGTGCTGCGCTCCAGCGTCGACGATCTGGGCCAGAGCGTGGTGATGGTGACGCACGAGCCCGATGCCGCGGCCTGGGCGGACGTGGTCTCCTTCCTGCGCGACGGCGGCTTCGTCGCCCAGATCGACCAGCCCGACCGCACCAGGGTGCTGAGCTTCCTCGACCGGCTCGGCGCGAACACGGGCCCGCCCGCGCCCGGCCCGCAGGCCCCGGCCGACCGGCAGCAGGAGAGCCCGGCCGAGGGCGGGCAGGAGAAGCCCCGGAGGTCGCTCACGTGAGACGAGTCGCCTGGCGCTCCGTGCGCTCCCATGCGGGCCAGTTCATCCTGACGACGCTGGCCGTCGTCCTGGGCGCGGCCTTCCTCTCGGGCACGCTGGCCCTGCGCGGCGTGCTCTCGGAGACCTTCTCGGCGCTGACCTCCTCCACGTTCAAGGCGGATCTGTACGTCAGCGGCTCCCGCGTCGAGGAATCGGGCTCGAGCTCGAACTCGAGCTCGGGCGTCCTCACCCAGCCGATCGACGGCTCGCTGGCCGAGCGGATCTCCGCCCTCGACGGCGTCGCGGCGGCCCGCCCCTACTCCTCGACCACCGTGACCCTCGTCGGCGCCGACCAGACGCCGGTGAGGAGCAACGGGGCGCCGTCCATGCTGCTGCCCGTCTACCCCGACGAGTACGACGAGCAGCTCGTCTCCGGCTCCCGGCCGACGGGCCCCGACCAGATCGTCCTGGAATCGGACGCCCTGAAGCGCTCGGGGCTGAGGATCGGCGACAGCACCCACATGGTCGTCAACGGCGAGCCGCTCGAGGTCAGGGTCGTCGGCGAGATCAGCTACGGCGCCTCCATGGCCGGCGCGACCATCGTCGGCATGGACCCGTCCTGGCTCATGCCGACGATCGCCCCGGACGGCAAGGTCTCGTCCATCTCGATCCATCTGTCCCCGGGAGCCCGGACCCAGCAGGTCTGCGACGAGATCAGGGCGCTGCTGCCCCAGGGCGAGCGGTTGCAGACCCGCGCCGAGGCCATCGACGAGCAGAACGAGGCGGTCGAGAACATCCTCGGCTATGTGCAGACCTTCCTGCTGGTCTTCGTGGTCCTGGCCATGTTCGTCGGCTCCTTCATCATCATGAACACCTTCGCGATGAGCGTGCGCCAGCGCGTCAAGGAGTTCGCCCTGCTGCGCGCGATCGGCGCCTCCGTCTCGTCGGTCTTCGCCGTCGTGATCTTCCAGGCCGTCGTCATCGGCATCATCGGATCCGCGCTGGGCGTTCTGGCTGGCACGGGCCTGACGCGCCTGCTCATGGTGATGCTGGAGGCCGGCGGCATGCCCCTGCCCGGCGGCGGGATCCCGATGACGACGCGGATCATCACGGTCTCGCTCATCACGGGCGTGCTCGTCACCGTGGCCGGCGCCCTGCTCCCGGCCAGGGACGCCGCCCTGACCGCCCCCGTCGAGGCCATGCGCGCCACCTCCGGCTCGCGGGAGAGGCCGCTGAGACTGCGCGGCGCCGTCGGCGCCGTGCTCGCCGCGGCCGGAGCGGCCGGGGTCACGGCCGTGTGGACGACCGACGGTCTGACGCATCGCTCCGCGGTCCTCGGCGCGGGCGCGGGCGCCCTCGTCATCGGGCTGCTCGTCCTCTCCCCCGTCCTCGCCAGGCCCGTCGTCGCCGTCCTCGGGCTGGCGACCAGGATCATCCGTCCCGGCGGGCGCCTGGCCGTGCGCAATCTGGTGGCCAACACCCGTCGCACGGCGGCGACCTCGGCGGCCCTGCTCATCGGGATGTCCCTGGTGTGCGCGGGCGCCACCGTCGCGGCCTCGATGCGCTCCTCGATCGAGAGCATCGTCAACGACTCGATGCATGCCGATCTCATGGTCCGCTCCGCGAGCACCCGGCAGGCGGTCCAGCTGCCGGCCGGGACGGCCGAGCGGATCAAGGAGCTCGACGGCGTCGAGTCGACGACCGGCTACGCCCTCTCCGTGGCCGCCCTGAGCGGCCGGAACGGCACGAGCGGGACCGGCTACCTCGCCACCGTGGATCCGCAGCACTACGGGGAGTTCTACGACCCGGGGATCACCAGCGGTTCCCTGGACTCGCTGGACGCCACGCACGTGGCCGCCTTCGCCGACACCGGCTACGCGCTCGGCGACCAGCTCACGGTGAACGGTCCGAACGGCGCCGTCACGGCCACGGTCTCGGCCATCGCCGATCCGAAGGGGATCTCCGCCTCCCTCTACGTCGCGCCCGAGCTGAGCGCCGCCGTCGGCTCCTGGCAGGGCTACGTGCCGACCGACCCGACGCAGGTGCTCGCCAGCCCGAGGGGCATGATGATCAACCTCGAACCGGGCGCCGACAAGGAGTCCGTGCGCAAGCAGATCCAGGAGATCGTCGCCCCGAGCTACGTCTTCGAGGTCCTCGACGCGGACCAGCTGTCCGATCAGACCGGCCAGCAGGCCGCCCGGATGCTGTCGGTCCTCTACGCGCTGCTCGGCCTGTCGATCGTCATCGCCATCCTCGGCATCGTCAACACGCTCGTCCTGTCGGTCTCCGAACGCATCCGGGAGATCGGCCTCATGCGGGCGGTCGGGCTGGGCCGGGCCCAGCTGGCCGGGGAGATCATCTGCGAGTCCGTGCTGACCGCCGTCTACGGCACGGTGATCGGCGGCGCCACCGGGGTGCTGCTGGCCGGGGCCCTGCGCAGGGTGCTGGCCGACGAGGGGCTGACCGAGCTGGTCATCCCCTGGTCGCAGCTGGGCGTGATGCTGGGGATCGCCGTCGTCGTCGGCGTCATCGCCGCCCTGTGGCCGGCCCTGCGGGCCACCCGCCTGCCGGTGCTGAGGGCCATCGCCACCGAGTGAGCGCACCGAGGCGCCGCGGGGAGCGCCTCGAGGTCGCACCGGGCGCCTTCGGCCTCGGTGCGCGGGGGCCGAGGACGCCCGGTGCGACGCTCAGCGCACGGACAGGCCGCCCTTGAGGACGCAGCGGCGCCGACGGGCGAAGTTGCGGGCCGAGGTCAGGCCCTCTCCGGTCGGGCCGGCGATCGTGAAGGTCGCATGGCCCTCCCCTCCGATGCCGATCCCGTTGTAGGACGGGCCGTTCTTCACGAAGATCGTCGTCTGGATCCGCTTGCCCATCCGCGTGAGGGCCCGGACGTCGAGGGAGTGCATGACCGCCGTGTGGCGGTTGCCGTGCTCGGCCTCCACCGCCTTGTCGATGGCCTCGTCGACGTCCTTGACCCGGACGATGCCGAGGATCGGCATCATGAGCTCGGTCTGGACGAAGGTGTGCTCGAAGGGCACCTCGGCGATGAGCAGGCGGGTGCCGTCCGGAACGCTCAGGCCTGCCTCGGCGGCCAGGGCGGTCGCCGGCTTGCCGACCCAGGACGCCACGGCGTGGCCGTCCTTCGCGACGAAGGAGGCGAGCCGCTCGATGACGGCCGGGTCCCTGACCTCGACGGCGCCGTGCTTGAGCATCTCGAACTTGAGCAGGTCCGTGATCGAGTCGACCGCGATGACCTCCTTCTCCGCGGTGCAGGGCAGGTTGTTGTCGAAGCTGGCTCCGTCGACGATGTCCTCGGCCGCCTGGGGGATGTCGGCGGTGGCGTCGACGACGGCCGGCGGGTTGCCGGCACCGGCGCCGATGGCCTTCTTCCCGCTCGACAGGACCGACCGCACGATGCCGGGGCCGCCCGTCGCGACGAGCAGGCGCACCGCCGGGTGGGCCATCATCGCATTCGTGTTCTCGATCGAGGGCCTCTCCACGGTGGTGATGAGGTTCGCCGGGGCGCCCGCCTCGGCCAGGGCCGCGTTGATGCGGCGGATGAGCCAGTGGGTGATCCGGGTGGCGCGGGGATGGGGGCTGAAGACGACGGCGTTGCCCGCGGCGAGCATGCCGATCGAGTTGTTGATGACGGTCTCGGTCGGGTTCGTCGTCGGGGTGATCGCGCCGATGACGCCGAAGGGCGAGAACTCGATGGTGGTGAGGCCGTCGTCGCCGCTCCAGGCCTCGGTGACGATGTCCTCGACGCCGGGGGTGTCCAGGGCGGCCGCGCGGTTCTTGAGGCACTTGTCGCGCGCGTCGCCCATGCCGGTCTCCTCGACCGCGGCCTCGGACATGCGCCGGAGCGCGGCATCGTCGGAGCAGACGTCGCGGATCGTCTGGACGTAGCACCGGCGGTCGCGCATCGAGCAGTCGAGGTACTGCCGCCAGGCCCGGTCGGCGGCCTCGACGGCGTCGTCCATGGTCGCGAAGATCCCGCCGCCGTCGCGCCCGCCCGGGGCCGGGGCGGCCCGTCCGGGCTCTTCGGGGCGCCGCGCGACGACCTCCTGGACGGTCTGGCGGACGATCCTCGAGACGAGTTCGGGGCTGATGCTCATGAACGGTGCTCCTTCCGGGCTGCTGCGAGTGCGTGCGTGACGATGGACACGTCCTGGTCGACCGTGCCGCCGGAGACGCCGATGCCTCCGACCAGTTCGCCGTCGACGAGGACGGGGAGCCCTCCCCCGAAGACGACCACGCGGCCGCCGTTCGAGTTCTGGATCCCGTGCAGCTCCCCGCCGGGGCCCGAGGCGTCCCCGAGGTCGGCGGTGGGCCGCTTGAAGGCCGCGGCGGTGAACGCCTTGCCCTGGGCCAGGTCGAGGCTGCCCAGCAGCGAACCGGCCATGCGCTCCAGGAGCACGAGATTGCCGCCGGCGTCGACGCCGGCGAAGACGCAGGGCACGCCGAGCTCGGCGGCCCGCTCCTGCGCCGCGGCGGCCATGGTCCTGAGCGCGGCGAGGTCGTAGCGGGGCAGCTCGTGCGGGTCGGACGGCCCGGCGCTCCCGGCCGCGGCGGGGCGCGGGTCGCCGGCGGCGCCGCCGCTTCCCGCGGGGTCCTGGGGCCCCGCGAGCGCCCGGGTGACGGCCTCGCGCACGAGCCCCTCGAGGCGGGCCGTGTCGTGGCGGTGCTCGGCCAGCCGGGCCAGCGCGAAGAGCGCATCGGAGAGCCGGTTGAGATAGGTGACGATCTCGGGGCGTATCGGCTCGTGCTCGGCGGCGGTGAGCACCCGGCGCTCGGCCCGGCGGACGACCGTGCGGGCGCGGTGCAGGACCGCCGAGACCGGATCGCGCCCCGGGATGACGAAGTGGTGCTGCGGGCCCGTGACGGCCAGGCAGTCGTCGATGAGGCGCTCCAGCCCGGTGACGTCGTCCTCGCCGATCCGGTCCGTGAGGAGCCCGCGGCCCTTCTCGTCGCTGGCCAGCTCGGAGGCCAGGGCGAACAGGCGCCGCTGGATGCGGTGCAGCTGGTCGCGGGAGCGGGGATCGTCCATGGCCGCCTTCGCCTCGCCGATCGCGACGTTGGCCTCGTCGACGGTGCCGTAGGCCTCGACGAGGGGCGACTGCTTGGGCACGCGGGAGCCGCCGAGGAGGCCGGTCGTGCCCTTGTCGCCGCTGCGGGTGTAGACGTCGGGCACGATCAGTCCCCCGCCAGCTCGACGGAGTCGACGATGCCGACGACCGTCGAGTCGATCGGCGACTCCTTCCGGGACGCCGCGAAGCGGGCCGAGGAGCCCTTGGTGACGATGACCGTGGCGCCGATGCCGGCGCCGACGGTGTCGACGGCGATCTCGGGCCGGCCGGTCGGGCCCCCGTCGACGTCGAGGGGCTGGACCAGCAGGAGCTTGAAGCCGACGAGCCGTTCGTCCTTGCTCGTCGAGACGACGGTGCCGCGCACCGTGGCGAGGAACATCTCAGGCCTCCCTGATGATCGTGACGGAACGGGTGCGGGCGACGTCCGCGGCCATCGCCGTGATCTGCGCGCCGGCGGGGACCCGCAGCACCGTGCCGACCGGCAGGCGCTGGACGACGCGCTGGCTGATGAGCCGCAGCTGGACGCTGACGGCTCCCGTCCGGGGCGCCGGGGCCGCAGCGGCCCGGGCCGCCCGCCCGCCGACGGCGACGGGGGTCGCCGGGGCGGGCGCACCGAGCCTGTCCAGCAGTTCGCGGCGGCTCATGCCCAGAGCCGTGGTGAGGGGGGCCGTCCTGGCGCGCTCGGCGCGCTCGTAGGCGGCCAGGACCGTGCGGGCCAGGGCCCCGGCGCGGGCGGTGCGCACGCCGAAGCCGCGCAGCGTCTCGAGGTTCTCGCGCATCACCGCGGCGAGGCCCTCGGGAATGGTGGGGAACCAGCGCCGCTTGTCGGGATCATCGGGGTCGCAGCCCGACGCGGCGGCGACGACGGGCCTGCCGGCCAGCAGGTAGTCGTTGAGCAGATTGCTCGCCAGGCAGTCGGCGATGCCGTGGGCGGTCTTGGCGGCGGCGTTCTGCGTGAGCGTCGCGACGACGAGCGTGTCGTGGGAGCCCGTGAGGTGCCGGTCGGCCGGTCTCATGGGGACCGAGGCGATGAGTCGCTGGTCGAGGATCCGCTCGGCGCTGGGGGTCTGGACGTACTCGAGCTCGACGCCCGAGGCGGCGAGCAGATCCAGCTCGCCGATGACCCGCTCGAAGCCGACGAGCGCCCCGGTGAAGAGCACGAGGGCGCGGCGGGGCGGCGGGGTCACGAGCTCGGCGAGGGCCCGGCGCACGAGGGCGCTCACGTCGTCGGCGGTCATGAGGGATCCTCCTCCCCCGCCGTCATGGGGATGCCCAGCGGCGTCACGAACAGGGGCTCGATCGGGCGGACGACCGGGCGGTGCAGCCGCGCCGCGAAGACCTCGGGGGCGTTGGAGAAGGAGCTCGAGCCGCCGACGAGGTGGACGACGGGCACGTCGACGCCCGCGAGGACGCGGTCGGCGATCGAGGCCATCTTGTCGAGCGTCGGGCGGATGACGCCCAGCACGCCGTCGCGGCGCCGCGGGTCCTTCTTCATGGCCTCCGCCTCCTCGTAGCTCAGCCCGTGGGCGCCGGCCAGGACGAGCGTCATGTGGTGCCCGCCGGTGGCCTCGTCGACCGACAGCCGCACGCGGCCCCCCTCGAGCACCGAGACCCCGGTGGTGCCGTGACCGATGTCGATGACGCACCCGTCGGTGACGCCGAGCGCGCGGGCAGCCGCGACCGGCTCGTCGACGATCTCGTCGGGTTCCGGGCCGGCCGCCGACACGACGTTCTCGAAGACCCGGACGTCGCCGGCGCCGATCCCGGGCGGGACCGCGACGCTGGCCCGGTCGAACCGGTGCCCGAGCCGCGACTCGAGGTCCGCGAGCAGGCCGCGCACCGCGCCGGTGGCGCCGGCCCAGTCGACGACGACCCCGTCACGGACCACCGACGAGTGGACCCACCCGCCGGCGACGGGGCGGTTGGCGGCATCGACCACGGACACGACGACGTTGGCGGTGCCGAGGTCGATGCCGAGCCGCAGCCCGCCCCCGTGCTCCTCGACCTCGCCCGTGCGCACGAGCTCGGCGAACCGGGCGATCGCCCGTTCGCGCCCGGACGGCGCCGTCGTGTCCGTGGTCATCCGCACCTCACTCGATCGGATCCGTTCACCGGCCTGCTTCTTCTCAGGCCTGCTTCGGCAGCAGCTTCTCCACGTCCGTGTGCGGACGCGGGATCACGTGGCGGGAGAGAACCTCCTCGCCCACGTTCGTGGCCGCGACGTGGCCGGCGTCGACGGCGGCCTTCACCGCGCCGACGTCGCCGCGCACCATCACCGTCACCAGCCCGGCGCCGACCTTCTGGTAGCCGATCAGCGTCACGTTCGCGGCCTTCGCCATGGCATCGGCGGCCTCGACGGCCCCGACGTAGCCCTTCGTCTCGATGAGACCCAGCGCCTCACCCATGGTCATCCCTCCTTCTGTCGTTCCTTCTCGGTCGACGGTCCGTCACCGCCGACGGAAGCCCTGCGCCCGGACGGGCGGTTCGCCCGGCCCGTTCCGATCGTCGAGGGCGCGTCCTTCTGACGCGCCCCGCCCCGGGCCCCGTCCGGCGCGCAGCCGGAGCCCTCGTCGCCGGCCTGCTCGGCCCCGTCCTGCGCGGGCTCGCCCCGCTCGGATCCGGCACCGTCCTGGTCGGCATCGCCCTGCCCGGGCTCGGGCTCGGCCGGCGCCTCCTCGGGCGGGGTCGGGACGGCGGCCCCGTGGCCCGGCCGGTCCGCGCTGGTCGGCGCGCCGAGCCCGACGGTGAGCGGCGACAGGACGACGTCGCCCAGCTGGGGGTCGGGCCGCGGGATCACCGAGGTGGCGAAGACGGTGCTCACCCGGGCCGCCGCCGCGGCGGCCGCGGCGACCGCCGCGGAGACCGAGGAGACCTGCCCCTCGACCTTGACGGTGACCATGCCGGCGCCGTCGGTGGTCTCGTACCCGATGAGCCGGACGTTCGCGGCCTTCACCGCGACGTCGGCGGCCTCGATGGCCGCGGCCAGACCGAGGACCTCGATCTCGCCCAGGGCGTTCGTGAGCATTGCCTCTCCTCCACTCCTCATTGATGGCCCCGATTCCTCGACGACCCCGATCGGTCGCCGCCGATCCCGATGAGCGGCATGCGCTTGACGAGCCGGGCCGCGTCGGCGCCCATGGCGCGGACGCGCTCGGGCCCCGCGTCGACGTCGAGGACGAGATAGGGGCGCGCGGCGTCGAGCTTCTCGGTCGTCACGGCGACCCGCCTCCCGTCGACCCCGACGCCGACGCCGAGCCGGGAGGCCAGCGCCGCCCCGTGGGCCAGCGCGGCGGCGTCCCCGGCGTCGGCGCGCGTCACCGAGCCGGGCACGCCCTCCTCCTCCATGCCGACGCGGATGAGGTCGATGCACTCGGCGCTCGCCCCCGGGCCGACCCCGACCCCGATCGTCGGCCTGGTCTGCTCGACGATCCTCATGGCCGCTCCTTCCGGGACAGCACGAGACCGGTGGCCACGGCGTTGCGCGGGCCCTCGGTGCCGCGGATGTTGGCCCGCCCGGCGACGACCCGGTACTCCCCGAGCGCCCTCGTGACGAGCTGCGGGATCTCGAAGTCGAGGGCCGAGCCGCCGACGAGGACGACATGGGCGATGTCGCGCACATTGCGGGTGGGGCTCACCGCGGCCAGGGCGCGCAGGGCGTTGGTGACGAAGACGCGCTCCTTGGCGCGGATCCTGATCCGACGGATGGCCTCCAGCGGCTGGCGCAGCGGCAGCGGCAGCATCCCCTCGGCGTCGAGGACGACCGTGCGGGCGTACAGTTCGGGCGCCAGCGGCTCGTCGAAGAACTGGACGGTGCCGTCCTCGTGGCGGATGTTGAACAGGGTCTCGACGCGGGCCAGCGGGTGGCGCTTGATGCGCTCGGCGAGGTCGGTGCCCTCTAGGCCCAGCTCGGAGGCGATGAGCATGGTCACCATGTCCCCGGCCCCGGCCAGGTGGATCGAGACGGCCTCGTCGCCCTCGCGCAGGACCGAGGCGTCGGTGGACCCGGCGCCCATGTCGAGGATGGCGATCGGCAGCGAGGTCCCGGGGGTCGTCAGCGCACCGCGGATCGCCATGTCGGCCTCGACCCCGCCGATCTCGACGCGGATGCCGAACTGCCCGGTCATCTCCTCGGCGATGCGCTGCATCTGGAGTCTGTCGGCCTTCACCATGACGGCCATGCCGACGGCGGCCTCCAGCGAGAACTCCCCCGCCAGGCCGCCGGTGACCGACTGGGGGACCTGGGTGTCGACGGCGAGCAGATCGGTGATCTCGATGTCGGACGGCTCACGGCCGGTGAGCCGCGCCATCGTGACGCGGACCTTCTCCATCATCCCGCCGATGTTCGTCCCGGGCTCGCCCCGCACGTCGCGCAGGAGGCCCGCTCGGGCGGCGGCGCGCATGATCTCCTCGGCGCCCGCCTCGACGTCGACGTCGACGGCGCGCTCGCCGAGCAGATGCAGGGTGCCCGCGGGGATGCGGCGCTCGGTGACGTCGCCGGCCGGGGTCTTGATGACGACCGCGGAGCGGTTGCCGACGAGGGCGCGGGCCATCGGGACGACGGCCGCCGTCTCCGAGGCGGACAGGCCGAAGAGGGTGGCGATGCCGTAGGGGTTCGACAGGGTCTCGATGACGCGGCCGGCCTCGGCCACCTCGATCGCCGCCGGCATGCCGGTCGGCACCCTGTCGATGAGCCGGACCTCGTCGACGATGGGCATCCTGCGTTCGAGCCGGTTGTCGACGAGGACGCCGTCGTCGAGCTGCAGGATGGCGCCGGTGACCGTGACGCGTTCGGCGTGCTCGTTGATGCGCCGGGCCACGTCGCGGAAGTCGTGGGTGCGGTCGGCCAGGACGATGTACTGCTCCCCCGCCCTGGCGAGCCCGAGGTCCTCGATGCGGATCGTCGTGCCGACCGCGACGCCGAGCCCGCCGGGGGTCGACGGGTTGTGCCCGATCATCGTGGACTCGGTGATGATCGTCTCGGAGATCGTCTCCATGGCCACGTCGCCGATCACCGGCGCGGCCTCGTTGATGCGGATCAGGTCGAGCTCGCCGAGCTCGCGGCCGGCCCTCTCGAGGGCGACGGTGAGCCCTTGGAAGACCCCCTGGGTGTTCTGGGGGGTGCCCTTGATGCCCGTCGTGGGGATCGTCGCCGTGGCCAGGAACCGCGGGGCGGCGCCGGCGGGGACCTCCGCCAGCGCCACCTCCGTGGTGGCGTTGCCGATGTCGACACCGGCGATGAGGGTCATGGCACGAATCTCCTGCTGCTCGAGGCGGGCTGCTCAGCGGGCCGGGCTCACTCGCTGTCCTTGAGGCGGCCGCGCTTCTCGTAGACGTCGGCGCCCTCGCGGATGAAGGCCGCGTTGATGGTGCAGCCGTAGTCCTTCTCGAGCTTGTCGGCGATGGCGTAGAGCTCGGCCTTGGTCGAGCGGTACGGGCGCAGCGCGCCGTAGACCTCGAGCAGCTCGTCGTCGGGCACGGCGATGAGCTCCGCCGCGCGGCGCATGTTGCGCGCCAGGGCGTCGCGGCCCGCGGACTCGGCGACCTGGGCCTGGAGCTCGAGGGTCTGCGGGGCGATGCGGAAGTCCTCGGCCTGCAGCTCGCCGCTCTTCAGCTTCTCGAAGGAGAACTCCGACAGGGGACGGCCGTTGGCCGCCCTGATCCTCTCGGGCGCCTTCTCGCCGAGCGGGTACTGGGACGCGTCGACGCGCCCGGCATCTGCCGCGGCGCCCCTGCCGGCCGCCGCGGCGGGGGCGACCGTGTCCTTGTCGAGGTCGAGGTTCGCCATGACCTCGTTCATGACCTGGCGGATCAGCTCCTCGGTGTCCATGGCTTCTCCTCTCGGTACTCGACCCGCAGGGCCTGGGGCTTCTTCCTCAGGTCGCACAGGCCGGCCTCCTTGATGTGGAACAGTGCGGCGATGGCCTGGTACTTCGGGCGGGCCATCTGGTCGTTGCGCACCGGCACGGGGTCCGGCGACTCGCCCTTGGCGTAGCGGGCGGCGTTCCTGCCGATCGCGCGGAAGGTCTCCAGGTCGATGAGCGGCGCCTGGCTGAACAGCTCGAGGTTGGACAGCGGGGGCAGGTCCTTCTGGTGGATGACCGTGGTACCGCGCGACTGGATGCCGATGCCGACGCCGGAACCGGAGTACTCGGCGGCGTCGTGGGCGATGAAGCCCACGTCGGCCGTGCGGAAGATCCTGATGAAGCGGTGGCTCAGGCCCTCCTCCTCGATGCCGGCGCAGACCTCGCGGATCACGTCGGCGTGCGGCAGTCCGATGATCGTCCGCTGCATGGCGCCGCCGAAGGCCGGCGCCAGGGCGATGACGACCTCCCGGGGATCGGTGCCGCGCTGGGCGGGACCGTCCTCGGTGACGACCAGCTCCTCCCCGTCGTCCGCCGACGTCCCGGCGGCCGGCGAGGTCGCGCCCCCGGTACCCGAACCCGTCGCGACGGGTTCGGCGACGGCCGTGGCGGTCGCCGCCGGCGCGGCCTCGACGCCCCGGCCGGCGGTGAGCTCGTCGACGACCTGCTCGATGATGCTGCGCAGTGTCTTCTCGTCCATGGTGCTCACCTCAGATGCTCTCGGGGCTGATGGCCTGGCGGATGTTCGAGAGCCTGGCCCATCTTTCGTCGCTGATCTGGTAGCCCGTGAGCGGCCCGGCGTAGGTGTTCGGGTAGTTGACAGAGCTGATCACGTGGAAGTCCTCGTCGAGGATTGCCGAGGTGTGCAGGTAGTCGCCCGCGACGCGCTGGATCAGCATGTTGTAGACGGACTCGGCGACGTCCTCGAAGCCGCCGCGGATGAGGGCCCGGACGATGTCGACGCCGGTGAGGCCCCGGTTCATGAGGTCCTCGGCCGCCTTGAGGTCCTCGACGACGTTGCGGGCGGGCATGTCCTGGGAGCCCCGGGCGTAGGTGGCCGCCTCGACCTCCTCGTCGGTGATCTCCGTGAGGCCGAGCTCGCGGAAGATCGCCTGCATGGCGCGGGCGGCCTTGTTGCGGGCCCTCACGACCTCCTCCTCGGTGACGGGCACGAGACCGCCGTCGATCCTGAGGTCGCGCTGGATGACGAGCCAGTCGTCGAAGTCGTCGGCGTCCCAGTTCGAGCCGGCGAACATGTTGTCGTAGTTCGGCGTGGCCGAGTAACCCGAGCAGATGAAGTCCGTGCCCGGCACGAACTGCATGAGCGAGCGGGCGACCCTGCGCAGGTCCGAGTGGGTGAAGGTCTGGTCGTTCGACGAGGCGCACTCGAGGTCGAGGGCCATGGCGATGAGGTTCTCGGCCAGCACGGCGCGGATGCCGCCGGGGACGGCGGCCGGGACGCCGATGCAGGAGACCGAGCCGTTCTGGATGCCCTGAGAGCCGGCGCTCTTGGTGAAGTAGAGGCAGCGGGCCTCCAGGTAGAGCATCGACTTGCCCTCGGCGTAGCCCATCTGGACCTCCGAGCCGGTGCCCGAGGTGAACCGCATCTTGAGACCGCGGGACGCGTAGCAGGAGGCGAGGAAGGCCTTCGACCACGGCGTGTCGTCCCCGTCCATGAACACCTGCTCGGTGCCGTAGACCGACACGGTCTCGGCGTACGCGGTGAAGCCGCGCATGCCGAGGGCGAGCTCGGTGGCCTCCTCGACGGAGCACTGGGTGAGGATGCCGGGGCGCCCCACCTGGGCGCCCACCATGTTGGCGATCGCGTTGAACGGCGCGTAGCGCACGATGCCGACCGTCGTCTCCTCCTCGGCGAAGCCGCGCAGCGAGCCCTCGGCGGCGTCGGCGGCGATCTGCACCGGGTTGTCCTTGAGGTTGGTCACGTGGGCCTGGTTCGCGGGGAACAGCCGCGACCGCATCTTGGTCACGGCCATCATCATCTCGAGCACGTTCATCGTGCCGACGACCTCGACCATCTTGGCGGGGGTCATGGCCGTCGTGAGCTTCACGACCTCCTCGCGCGGCACGGTGAAGTCGACCATCCTGCGGGCCAGCTCCAGCGAGGGCGTCGCATTGACCTCCACCGCGTTGTCCAGGCGGATGCCGTAGTCGGCGATGAAGGTGTCGATCATGTCGAAGTCCTCGCGGCGCTTGCCGTCGAGCTCGACGACCACGCCGCCCTCGATCCTGATCGAGGGAGTGGGATCGGACGGCGAGTTCATGGCGATGAGGCCCACCTCGGGCCACTCTCTCACATAGCCGTCCTGGCTGACCGGACGCGCGTCCAGAGCCTCGAAACGCTTGCTTCTCACGGCGGATGCCTCGTTCCTCAGATGTACGGGGTGGTGGTCGAGACGGGGGCGTCGCCCATGGCGCCGAGCAGGCCGAGACCGACCTCGCGGGCCGCGACGATGGCCTGGCGCACCGCCCCGGAGTCGCCGGTGAAGGCGGAGATGACCTCGTTGGAGTGGCTCGTCCCCTTGCTCGGGCTCGAGTAGGCGATGACGTCGATCGTCGACGCCTTGACCGCGGTGTCGGCGAGGACGACGCCGATGGCCGCCGGGGCCCCGACCGTGATGCCGAAGGACTTGCCGAGCGGGGCGCCGAAGGCCTTGTTGAGGGCGTGCGAGGCGCGCGCGGTGTACTGGAACTCCAAGTGGCCGGCGTCGTTGCCGTAGACGTCGCCGAAGGTCCGCTCGAGCTCGCCGAGGGTCACCTCGACGGCGCGACGGGCGTCCGAGACGTCCTCGGCGCCGAAGACGATGAGGCTGCCGTGGCCGGCGCCGCCCTTGGTGTCGCGGGCCAGCTCGATCGAGACGATCTCGGTGTTGGTGGCCTTGACGCCCTCGTCCGCCGCGAAGATCTGCGGTCCGGCGCCGGTGCGGTCGCCGATGATGCCGATCGAGCGGAACCCGGGGTCGATGCCCATGAGCGCGTGGAGCTGCGGGTCGACGTTGGGGATGACCAGGCCGATGGTGTCGCCGAGCGCGGTGGTGCCGACGAACTGGGTGGCCTCGGGCACGGTGGTGACCTGCTGCCTGGCCGCGGGCGCGGCGGGCCGATCGGCGGAGATCTTGGTCATGACGGCCGACATGATCTGGTCGACGAGCTGGTCGTTGGTCATGATCGTTCAGCGCCTCACTTCGCGTCGACGGACGGGAGGATCTTCTCCACGTCGGTGTGGGGACGCGGGATGACGTGGACCGAGACGAGCTCGCCCACGTTCTGCGCGGCGACCGCGCCGGCGTCGGTGGCGGCCTTCACAGCACCGACGTCGCCGCGCACGAGCACGGTCACCAGACCGGAGCCGACGCGCTGACTGCCGACGAGCACGACATTGGCCGACTTCACCATCGCGTCGGCGGCCTCAACGGCGGGGACGAAACCCTTCGTCTCCACCATGCCAAGGGCTTCCTGCATTCTGAACTCCTCCGTTGGGTGTGAACACGAGCCGCCGTCGACCTCTCTGGCCACGGGCGGGAAGTACTGACGACTCTAAGCCAGGAAATCAGAGAGAAGGTCACGTGGAGCTCCACTTTTCAGCCCTTCTCGAAAGGCCTGGAACGACCAAAAAGCACCCCGGGGACCAAAAAGTGCAACTGGCCGGGACGCCCGGCGACAATACCGTCAGGACCGTCGCGCGGGCCTTGACCCGGAATGCGACGGCGCGGCGACAATCAGGAGTGGTGCGCCCGGTGGACGCGCGGATCGGCCCGTCACCGCCGGCACCACCCGCCGGGGCGCCGGGCCGGAGGGGGCGCCGGGCGGACCGCCCGGCGCCGAACCACAGGAGCCGACCCGTAGGAGAGAGGCGATGGCGACCGCGAAGCAGCGCATCATCCAGGAGTTCGTCCCCGGCAAGCAGGTCACGCTCGCGCACGTCCTGTCGAACCCGGACGACGGCCTCCACCCCAAGATCGGCCTGCCGAACAACGGCGGCGCGATCGGCATCATGACCATCACGCCGAGCGAGGCGGCGATCATCGCCGCCGACGTGGCGACCAAGGCCTCCACCGTCGAGCTGGGCTTCGTGGACCGCTTCTCCGGATCCCTCGTCGTGCTCGGCCGGCTCGCCGACGTCGAGGCCTCGATCAGCGCGGCGACCGACGTCCTGTGCGACGAGCTCGGCTTCGCCCCCGCCCCCCTGACCCGCACATGAGGCGCCTGCTCATGGTCGGCAGCGTGGGCTGCGGCAAGACGACGCTCATGCAGCGCCTGCACGGGCAGGAGATCCGCTACGCGAAGACCGAGACGATCACCGCCGAGGACGAGGTCGTGGACACCCCCGGCGAGTACCTCGAGCTGCCCTTCTACAAGCACGCCCTCCGCCTGGCCTCCTTCGACCGGGAGCTGGTGGTCATGCTCGCCTCGGCCACCGCCGCCGAGAGCAGGTACCCGCCCGGTTTCGCGACCTTCTTCACCGTGCCGGTGCTGGGCGTCGTCACGCAGATCGACCGCGCCGGGCCGGACGCCGTCGAGGCGGCCGAGGCCCACCTGCGCCTGGCAGGGGCGACCGAGGTGCTCCGCGTCTCGGCCGTGACCGGCGAGGGCATGGCCGAGCTCGAGGCGCGCCTGGCGTGAGCCCCCGGGCCCCGCCGGGGCGAGGACGCCCGGAGGGACGCACTGCCCGAGGCCCGGGGGGGCGGGCGCTCAGACCAGTGCGCGGAGGATCGCCACGACCTCCTCGTGGGTGGGCACGACGGGGTTGCCCCCGCTGCAGAAGTCCGCCAGGGCCGTCGTGGCCAGGTCCGGGACGGCCGCGGTGAACTCGCCCCGGTCGACGCCCGCCCCGGTGACCCTGTCGGGCATGCCGAGCGTCTCCCGCAGCCGCACGACGCGGCGGATGAGGGCGAGGACCAGGTTGCGGGCCGTGGTCGCCTGGAGGCCCGAGTGGGCGGCCAGCCGGGAGTAGCGCAGGGCGGGCCCGGACAGCGTCCCGCCGGCCGACAGGTCGCCTGCGTTGAGGGCCATGACGTGGGGCATGATCATCGCGTTGAGTCGGCCGTGGGCGACGTGGAAGCTGCCGCCGATCGCGTGCGAGATGCCGTGGACGAGCCCCAGGCCGGAGTTCTGGAAGGCCACGCCGGCCATGGTGGCGGCGTTCTGCAGGTGGTCGCGCGCCTCGAGGTCGTCCCCGTCGGCCCAGCTGCGGGGCAGGTGGCGGAGGATGATGCGCACCGCCTTCTCGGCCAGGGCGTCGGACAGGTCGTTGTGGCCCCTGGCGACGACCGCCTCGATCGCATGGCTCAGCGCGTCCATGCCCGAGTCGGCGGTGAGCCCGGGCGGGCAGGTGCGGACGGCCTCGGGGTCGAGGATCGCCACGTCCGCGATCATGTCGGGGGACGTGAGCGGGACCTTCGCGCGGCTCGCGGGATCGGTGACGACCGCGAAGGAGCTCACCTCGGAGCCGGTGCCGCTCGTGGTCGGGATGACGATGAAGCCGGCCGGCAGCTCCTCGCCCCGCTGGCGGGCCATGTGACGGACGGCCTTGGCGGTGTCGATCGGGGAGCCGCCGCCCAGGCCGATGAGCGCCTCGGGCCCGAACTCGAGATAGGCCCCGAGCGCGGCGGCGATGGCGTGGGTGTCGGGATCGGGCCGCACGTCGGAGAAGACGCGCAGCACGGCGTCGCCGAGCCGGTCCCGCACCTGGTCCATGAGCGGTGCGGCGGCCATGAAGCCGTCCGTGATGACGAGCACCCGACGACCGGACAGGGCACTCAGCGCACCGAGCGCGTCAGGCCCGGAGACGACCCTTGTCGGAACCTGGAACTGCAGCACCGGTGTGTCCCTCCTCGCGCGACCGGCAATGACGCCGGTACTCGCTCGGAGACATTCCCGTACTCGCCCGGAAGACCCTGGAGAAGTAATTCACCTGGCTGAACTCGAGCTCCGAGGAAATCCTCTGGACCGGCATCTGCGTTGACGCTAGCATCAGTTTCGCCCGCTCGACGCGGCGCGCGGTGACGTAGGACACAAAAGTGCATCCGGTGACGGATTTGAACAACTTCGACAGGTGACCGGGCGACCAGTGCAGGGAATTCGCCGCCTCGCTGAGGGAGATCGCCTGCTCGGGGTGCCGGGCGATGTCGTTGAGCAGGTCGCCGATCTCGCGGCGCCGGCGCGGACGGTGGCGCTGGAACTCGTCGAGCACCATGCCGATGAAGCGCTCGGCGGCCAGCTGCGCCCCGAAGCGGTCGATCCCGCCGCGGCGCCGGTCGCGCTCCACGAGCTGGCGCAGGTGGGGGACGATGCGCGGCGAGCACGCCGCGGCGGCGGCCAGGATCATCTCGTCCAGCCGATCGCGGCCCGCGAGGACGGCCTCGGGGGAGCCCTGGGCGTACACGGTGTCGAGGAAGGTGCCGGCCTCGAGGAAGGCGGCCCTCAGGTCCTCGCGGCGCACGGCCGCCGTGATGAACTCGGTCGGGTTGCGCTGTTGCGCCTCGGGCGGGCGGGCGTCGGAGGCCGCTGTGGCGCGCGAGGGCGGGACGACGGAGAGCCGGGCGGCTCCCTCGTCCTGGGGGCGGACCGTCCCGGCGCGCAGGGCCAGGTCGACGAGGTCGTGGAGGCCGAGCAGGGTCTCCGCCGCGGCGGTGACCCGCCGCCGGCTCACCACCGGCACCCTGTCGTAGAGCTCCTGGAGGAACGGGTCGTCGTGCCAGCCCGACTGGGCGAGCAGGGGCGCGGGCATCTCGTCCTCGGGCATCCTCACCTGGCCGCACAGGATGGCGCCGACGTAGGCGTCACCGTCGGTCAGCGGGATCGAGAAGTCGACCAGCCCGGCGTGGCAGCGGTAGATCTGGGGGGTGCCCTCGAGGAGGGCCTGCAGGCCGCCGTGGGCGTCGCAGCCGTGGCAGGCGCGCGAGCGCAGCGGATCGGCGCGCATGGCCTTGCAGAACTCGGTGAAGGCGCACAGCCTCGTCACCGGAACACCCTGGGTGTCCACAGCGACCGTCGCCAACCCTGTCGCCTCGGAGAAGTCCTCGAGGATCCTCTGCAGTTCTTCGGGGTCCGGTCGTCTCGGCGTCCATTGCTGGGGCATCGTCAACCTCCGCCCTCAGGGTAACAGGTGAGAAGGTCAGGGGAACGGGGTCCCTCCCCCGGGCCCGCCTCGGTCCGGTCGGCCCCGCCCCGGGCGCCCGCTCAGTCGCCGGGGATCATCCGCAGGGAGCGCAGCCCGTGGTCCATGTGCCAGGTGGCGAAGGCGGAGACCAGCCCCGCCGTCCGGCGCTCGACATCCTCGCCGACGCCCCTCGTGGCGGGCCAGTCGCCGCAGACGAGGGCGCTCAGCAGCGCCCAGCACTCGGGGCCCGGGCGGGTCGAGCCGGGCGGGCGGCAGGAGTTGCACACCATGCCCCCCGCGGCGGGCGCGAACCACTCGTGCGGCCCCCGCAGTCCGCAGCGCGCGCAGGAGTCCAGCACCGGCGCGTAGCCGGCGATCGCCAGCGCGCGCAGCAGATAGGAGCCGAGGATCATCGAGGCCGGCCGGGACCCGTCGCTCGTGCCCCGGCCGAGCACCCGCAGGGCGCCCTGGAGCAGCAGGTACTGGCGCCGGGAGGGCTCCTTCTCGACGACCATGAGCCGGTCGGCCGTCTCGAGCATCGTCTCTCCGCTCGTGTACAGGGTGTAGTCGCCGACGAGGGCGTCCCCGTAGTGGTGCAGCGACTCGGCCTGGGCGACCACGTCGAGGCTGCGGCCGACGGCCAGTTGGACGTCGACGTGGCTGAACGGCTCGAGGCGCCCGCCGAACCGGCTGGAGGTGCGGCGCACCCCACGGGCCACCGCGCGCACCTTGCCGTGGTCGCGGCACAGCAGGGTGATGATGCGGTCGGCCTCGCCCAGCTTGTGGGTGCGCAGCACGATGGCCTCGTCGCGATAGGTGGGCACGACTCCATTGTGCCGCCGCGCGGAAGGTCCGAGGGGGCGCCCGGTCGTCCGGCCGTCCACCCCCGCCGGGGACGGGGACGCCGTTAGGCTGGTGCCCGTGAACGCATCGTCCCGTCATCCCGTGCGCCCGCCGGATCCGCACCCGAGCGGCGTCCGCCCCCCGCAGCTGCCCGCGCGGTTCGTCCCGCGGCACGTGGCGATCGTCATGGACGGCAACGGACGCTGGGCGAGATCGCGCGGCATGGCGCGCACGGAGGGCCACGAGCGAGGCGAGGCCGTGCTCATCGAGGTGCTCCAGGGCGCCATCGAGATGGGCATCGGCACGCTGTCGATGTACGCCTTCAGCACCGAGAACTGGCGGCGCTCCCCCGACGAGGTGCGCTTCCTCATGGGCTTCAGCCGCCGCATGATCCACACCCACCGCGACCTCCTCGACGGGCTCGGCGTGCGCGTGGCCTGGGCCGGGCGCCGGCCCAGGCTGTGGGCGAGCGTGCTCCGCGAGCTCCAGGCGGCCGAGGAGCAGACCCGCGACAACACCGTCATCACCCTGCAGCTGTGCCTCAACTACGGCGGCCGCGCGGAGATCGCCGATGCGGCGCGGGCCATCGGCCGCGACGTGCGCGCCGGCCGGCTCAACCCCGACCGGGTCGACGAGAGGACGCTCCAGCGCTACCTCTACCACCCCGAGCTGGGTGACGTGGACCTGTTCATCCGCACCTCCGGCGAGCAGCGGACGAGCAACTTCCTGCTGTGGCAGAGCGCCTACGCCGAACTGGTGTTCAGCGACAAGCTCTGGCCCGACTGGGACCGCCGGGACCTGTGGGCCGCCGTCGAGCAGTACGCCCGCCGCGACCGCCGGTTCGGCGGCGTACGGGCCTGAGACGGCGATGGGATCGACGCTGCGCCAGATCGCCCTCGAGTGCGGAGTCGCCGTCTCAACGGTCTCGCGCGCCCTCAACGGGCACCCGCACGTCAACGAGGAGACTCGTCGGCTCATCCGGGAGACGGCCGAGCGCCTGGGCTACCGGCCCTCGGCGGCGGCGCGCGCCCTGCGCGGCTCGGGGACCCGCACCGTCGGCGTCGTGCTGCCCGACATGATGAACGCCTTCTACGCCCGGACGATCTCCATGGTGCAGGACCAGCTCGAGGAGCGCGGCCACAGCGTCGTCATGGCGGTGACGAACAACGAGGGCCGGCGCGAGCGAACGGGCCTCGAGCGGCTCATCGCGAGCGGGGTCGACGGCATCATCGTCGTCCCGACGCCGACCCGCCGGCCCCCGACCCCCGAGGGCCCGCCCCTCGTCGAGATGAACCGCCGGTCGAGCAGGCGCGTCGACTGGGTGGGCTACGACGAGGACGAGGGGGCCCGCACGCTCGCGGGGCTCCTCGTCGGCGCCGGCCATCACGACATCGCCTTCATCGGCGGACAGCCCTCGTTCAGCACGACCCGCCGCCGGCTGGAGGGCTACCGCCGGGCGCTCGCCGAGGCCGGCGTGGAGCCCGATCCGCGGTGGGTGCAGCTGCGCGCCTACTCCCCCGACTGGGGCTCGGAGGCCCTCAGGCGCCTGCTGGCGCTGCGCCCGGCGCCCACCGCCGTGTGCGCGTCCTCGAGCGAGCTGGTCCTCGGGCTGCTCACCGAGGCCCGGCGGCGGGGTCTGCGCCTGCCGTCGGAGCTGTCGCTCGTGGCCTTCGGGAAGACGGACTGGTACGCCGTCACGGATCCCGGCATCACCACCTACGAGCAGCCGATCGAGCAGGTGGCCCACATCGCCGTGCAGCTGCTGGCCGACCGCATGGCCGGTTCGACGGCCGACCCGACAACGGTCCTGGTCGAGGGCCGTGCGGTCGAGCGCGACAGCGTCGCGGCCCCGCCGACGGGCCCCGAGCCGCCCTGCGGCACCGCAATTTAACTGCAAACGATTCCAGTTCCATCGTCATGATGCGGAGCGTCTCGCCGAATTTACGCTGAACCCATCCTGCAAGCGTTTCCATTCAATGGCGAAAGGCGACACGATGTCCTACGCAGCCCCCTTCTCCCTCCTCTGGCGGAACGCAGGCGACCCGGTCCAGGCCGAACTCTTCGGCGAGGACTCCTGCATCGAGTCGTGGCTGAGCGTCGAACGGGCGCTGGCCACGGCGCAGGCCTCGCTGGGCGTCATCGGGCCCTCGGACGCCGAGGCCATCGTCCGCGCCGCACGGATCGGGAACATCGACCGCGACCGGCTGTGGCGGGACGCGCAGAACGTCGGCTACCCGATCCTCGGGCTGGTCCGGCAGATCTCCGCCCACTGCCCCGCCGGCCCCGACGGGCGCGTCCACTACGGCGCGACCACCCAGGACATCATGGACACCGCACTGGCGCTCCAGATGTCCCGCTCCCTGGAGGCCCTGGACGAGCGGCTCCAGCGCCTCGGCGACGCCCTGGCCGAGCGCGCCACCGAGCACGCCGGCACCGTGATGCCCGGCCGCACGCACGCCCAGCAGGCCGTGCCGACCACCTTCGGCGCGACACTGGCCACTCTGCTCGACCAGGTGCGCCGCCAGCGCACGCGTCTGCAGCAGGCCCACGAGCGGATCGCCGTCGTGTCGCTCTTCGGCGCCGGCGGCACGAACGCCGCCGAGGGGCCCCGCTCCGTCGGGATCCGGTCCCGGCTGGCCGCCGAGCTCGGTCTCGCGGACGTGCCCGTGCCCTGGCACGTCGACCGCGACGTCCTGTCCGAGTACGGCTGGATCTGCGCCACGATCGCCGGCACCTGCGCGAAGCTCGGGCGCAACATCGTCGACCTGTCGCGCACCGAGATCGGCGAGGTCTTCGAGCCCTTCACCAGCCACCGGGGCGCCTCGTCCACGATGCCGCAGAAGGTCAACCCGATCAGCTCGGAGCTCATGATCGGCGTCGGCGCCGTCGCCGGCGCGCTGGCCTCGGGACTGGTCCGCATCCAGGAGGCCGGCCACGAACGGGCCGCCGGCGAGTGGCAGGCCGAGTGGTACCTCGTCCCGAACCTGGGCTGCCTGGCCGGCTCGGCCCTCGGCGAGGCCCTCGTCGTCGCCGAGGGCATGCGGGTCGACCCGCAGCGGATGGCCGCCAACCTCGACCTCGACGGCGGACTCATCATGGCCGAGGCGATGATGATCCAGCTCGCCCCGGCGATGGGCCGCGAGCACGCCCACGACCTCGTGTACGAGGCGGCCGAGCGGGCGCGCGAGCAGAAGCGGACCCTGCACGAGATCATGCCGGTCGTGGCGGCCGAGCAGGGCAGGGCCGATCTGCTGCCCGAGCACCTGGTCGGGCCGTCCGACTACGTCGGCGAGGCGGGTCGCATCGTCTCGACGGCCGTCGAGCGGTGGCGGACCACGCGGGCGCTGCCCGCCGGCCCGGCGATCGCGGACCTGGGCGGGTGAGCACCATGGCCGCAGCATCCGCCCCGTCGCAGGCAGACCGGCGGGGGAACGTCGAGGAGCGGGGCGGGCTCAGCCCGGCCCCCCTGCTGCGCGTTCTGGTCCCGCTGGTCGTCGGGGCGGTCATCTGGTTCGCCCCGCCGCCCGGCGGCGTCACCGGTCGCGCCTGGCACATGCTCGCGATCTTCCTCGCCACCATCGTCGGGATCATCGCCAAGCCCCTGCCCATGGGCGCGGTGACCATCATCGGCACCGTCGTGTGCATCCTCACCGGCACCGTCCCGCTGACCGCCGAGAAGGCGGGCGACCCGACCGCGCTCATGGGCTTCTCGAACTCCACCATCTGGCTCATCGTCGTGGCCTTCCTCATCTCGAGGGGCTTCATCACGACCGGACTCGGACGGCGCATCGCGCTCCTCTTCGTCTCCAGGATCGGCGGGCGCATGCTCGGCGTGAGCTACGGCCTGGCCCTGGCCGACCTGGTTCTGTCCCCCGCGATCCCGTCCGCGACCGCCCGCGGCGGCGGCATCATGGCGCCGATCATGCGCTCGGTGGCGCTCACCTACGACTCGACCCCCGGCCCGACGGCCCGACGCGCGGGATCCTTCCTCGCGATCAACGTCGGCCAGGTCAACGCGGTCACCTGCGCCATGTTCCTCACCGCGATGGCGGGCAACCCGCTCATCGCCTCGCTCGCCTCCTCCCAGGGCGTGACGCTCAGCTGGACCTCCTGGGCGCTGGGCGCCATCGTGCCGGGCCTGTGCGCCCTGGCCGTGGTGCCGCTGGTCGTCCACGTGGTCTGCCCGCCCGAGCTCGAGGAGACTCCCGAGGTCGTCGCCATGGCCAAGCGCGAGCTGGCGACCCTCGGCCCGACGAGCCCGGCCGAGAAGATCATGGCGGGCACCTTCGTGCTGCTCCTGCTGCTGTGGACGGTCGGGGACATCGTCCTCGGCGTCGACGCCACGACGACCGGCCTCATCGGTCTCGTCGTCCTGCTGCTGAGCGGCGTGCTCACCTGGGAGGACGTCATCCGCGAGAAGGCGGCCTGGGACACGATGGTGTGGTTCGCGGTGCTCTACATGATGGCCACCGCCCTCGGGAAGTACGGGCTCCTCGGCTGGCTCGCGGACGTGATCGCAGGCTCGCTCGGCGGCATGCGCTGGCAGTTCGCGTTCATCATCCTCACGCTGGTCTACTTCTTCAGCCACTACCTGTTCGCCTCCGCCACGGCGCACATCTCGGCCATGTACGCGGCCTTCCTGGCGGCGGCCGTCGCCGTCGGGACTCCCCCGCTCATGGCCGCCCTCGTACTGGGCTACATCTCGAACCTGTTCACCTCGATCACCCAGTACTCCGGCGGCGCGAGCCCGGCCCTGTTCGGCACCGGCTACAACAGCGTCGGAGACTGGTGGCGGGTCAGCTTCATCGCCGCCCTCGCCTCGATCGCCGTGTGGATGGTCGTCGGCGGCGGCTGGATGAAGCTGATCGGCTACTGGTGAGGAGAAGACGATGACCACCGGGAACGCGACGACCGCCGGAGGCGGGGGCCTCAGCGGCATCTACCCCTATCCGGTGTCACCGCTCGACGGGCGCGACCGGGTGGACGAACGGGCCCTGCGCCGCCTCGTCGGGCATCTGCTCGACGAGGGGGTGCACGGCCTGTCCCCGTCGGACTCCACTGGCGAGGTGACGCACCTCACGCCCGCCCAGCGGGAGGCCGTCGTGCGGATCACCGTCGACGAGGCCGCCGGCCGGGTGCCGGTCGTCGCGGGGGTGGCGGCCTTCGCCATCGCCGATGCCGCGGCCCAGGCGCAGGCCATGGCCTCGTGGGGTCGACGGCCTCGTCGGCATCCAGCTGGTTCACGGCCAGCCGTCCCCCGACGAGATCGTCGACCACGTCCACGCGCTCGCCACGGCCACGGACCTGCCGGTCGTCCTCTGCACGAATCCGCGTCTCGAACCTGCCCCTGTCGGCGCTGGAGCGGATCGTCGCCGACGAGACGGTGTAGTACCTCGAGGACGCGTCCGGGGTGACCGGCAGGCTGGTGACCATCCGGTCCGCGCTGGGCGGGCGGCTGCGGTTCTTCGCCGCCTCGGCCCACCTGCCCGCCGCGGTCCTCGACCTCGGCGGGGTGGGCCGGATGGCCGGGCCGGCCTGCGTCGCGCCCGCGGCGGCGGTCGCCCTGTGGGATGCGCACCGCCGCGGCGACCTGGCCCGCCGGGCGAGGCTCCAGGAGGCGATCTGGCCGCTCAACGCCCTGTTCGTCCGGCACGGGGCGGCCCCGCTCGTCAAGCTGGCGCTCGACGAGGCCGGGTACCCGTGCGGCGATCCCGTGCGCCCGCAGCGGCCGGCGCCGGAGTCGGTCCGCGGCGAGCTGCGGGCGGTCCTGGCCGGCATCGCCGAGGCGCTGGACGCCTGAGCGCCGCCCCGGGTGAATCGTCCGGCCCGGCGCCGTGCACGTCGGGCAGGCCGCCCGGAGCCGTGACCGATGCCGGCGACGCGGGACCGGTCGGCGGCGCACGGCGAACCCGCCGGCGGCGGCCCTGTCGCGCAGGCCCTGCCGTCGGGGGTCGGCGGCTCGGAGCGGCAGCGGGACCGGCCGGGCGACACGGATCGCGCCGGGAACCAGGATCATCTGCGGGTTGCCGGCCCTCCTCCCTGAGTCCGGAGGAGGGCCGGCCCCTTCCGCGGCCCTCCTCCGGACGGGGCGAGGGCCCCTCTCGGAGGCCCGGTCCGCCGACTGGGCCGGCGCGCCCCTCCCCGGCGGACGCGGGCCCTGACGAACCGAGCGCTCCGGCAGGAGCCCCGCGCCCCGTGACCGCCGGGGACCGCTCGTCGGGGGGCCGCTCCGGCAGGTCTCCGACGAGCGGGTCCGGGCTCCTCCCGGGACGGATCCCGATCATCCGCTGGCCCCGGAGCCCTCCCCATCCGCCCGGTCGCTCGGGCCGTCCCCGACCCACCGCCGACGCCCCGACCGTCGGACGCGCTCCGAACCGCGAGGCGATCGCGACGAGCACCCTCGGTGGAGCCGGTCAGGGGACGATCAGGGCACCCCCGACGGGAGGGCGCCCCGGGGGAACGAGCCCAGGGCTCATCATCGGACCATGACGCACGAGGTGTTTATCCTGAACACGGAGCTGGCCCACGGCATGGGCCGGCCCACGGCAGGGCCCGCCGGCCCACGGCAGGGCCCACGGTGGAACGGACCGAGTGGCGTTCGGTCCCGAGTCCCAGGAAGTCCCTGTCACCGCGCCACCGGCGCACCCGCACGAACCCACCGCCCGATGCGCTCGGACAACACATCCACAGGCAACACATTTTCAGAACATCCAGACAGGAGACACTCATGGATCGACCGGACCGACTGCTCATCGGGGGGAGCTGGCGGGCCGCATCGGACGGCGGCACGCGACGCATCCTGTGTCCAGCGGACGGGGAGCAGGTGGCCGAGGTTCCCGAGGCGACGGTCGAGGACTGCCGGGCCGCAGTCGCAGCGGCCCGCCGCGCGTTCGACCGGGGCCCCTGGCCGACGACCCCGTCACCGGAGCGGGCCGGGCTCCTCATGGCCGTCGCCGACCGGCTCGAGGCCGAGTCGGACGAGGTGGCCCGTCTGGAATCGCTCGACACGGGCAAGCGCCACGTGGAGAGCCTCCTCGACATGGCCGACATCGTGAACGTGTTCCGTCACTTCGCAGCCCTCGCCCAGAGCGAGGCGGGCCGGGTGGTCGACACCGGTGTACCGGACGTCGCGAGCCGCGTCGTGACCGAGCCCGTCGGGGTCTGCGTGCTCATCACCCCGTGGAACTACCCGCTCCTCCAGACGGCATGGAAGGTCGCACCGGCGCTCGCCGCGGGCAACACGTTCGTCCTGAAGCCCTCGGAGCTCACCCCGCAGACCGCCATCTGGCTGTGCCGGACGCTCACCGAACTCGGCCTTCCCGAGGGCGTCGCCAACTTGGTCCTCGGTCCGGGGTCTGTCCTGGGCCCGACCATGACCGCCTCTCCGGACGTCGACCTGGTGTCGTTCACAGGCGGTGTGGTGACCGGACGCTCGATCATGGCCTCTGCGGCCGGCACGGTGAAACGGGTGGCGCTCGAGCTGGGCGGCAAGAACCCGAACGTCGTCTTCGCGGACGCCGATCTGGATGCCGCGATCGACAACGCGCTCACGGCCGTCTTCCTCGACTCCGGGCAGGTCTGCTCGGCCGGCGCCAGGCTCGTCGTCGAGGAGTCGGTCCACGACCGGGTCGTCGACGAGCTCGTCCGGAGGGCCCGGGCCATTCGTCTCGGCGGGCCCTTCGATCCGAACGCCGAAACCGGTCCCCTCATCAGCGAGGCCCACCGCGACAAGGTCGAGCGCCACGTGGCCCAAGCCCTGGCGGAGGGCGCCGTCCTGCGCTGCGGCGGCCAGCGCCCCGGCGGGGACCTGGCCTCCGGCTGGTACTACCTGCCGACGATCCTTGACGACTGCGCGTCCCCGATGGCCTGCGTCCACGAGGAGTCCTTCGGGCCCGTCCTCACTGTCGAGAGCTTCAGCGGGCCGACGCCCGAGGAGGCCGAGGACGCCGCGGTGGCGATCGCCAACGACACCGTCTACGGGCTCGCGGGCGCCGTCTGGACCGAGAACGCCGGACGCGCCGAACGCGTGGCCCGACGGCTCCGCCACGGGACGATCTGGATCAACGACTACCACCCCTACGTACCGCAGGCGGAATGGGGCGGCATGAAGCAGTCCGGCATCGGTCGCGAGCTGGGGATCGCCGGGCTGGGCGAGTACCAGGAGCACAAGCACATCTGGCACAACCTCCGACCGGCACGAGCCGGATGGTTCGACGATCCCGCAGACAAGGGCTGAGGCCCTCACCTCATCCCCACCGTTTTTCCGCCGTGGCACCGCCGCGGCGGTGCGCCCCCGCGATGAATGCGTCCGGGGCCGTCCCGGGCCGTGGGATCGGCTGTCCCGTGGCCCCGCCACCGGATTCCGCGGCACTCCGCAGCACCGGGAGTCCGCAGTACCCAGAAGAAGGAGAAGAGCTCAGTGAAGAAGCGCTACGACTACGTCATCGTCGGAGGGGGCTCGGCCGGATCGGCCCTCGCGAACCGTCTCTCGGCGGACGCCTCCGCCTCCGTCCTCGTCCTGGAGGCGGGCCGGGCCGACTTCATCATCGATCCCCTCGTGCACATGCCGGCAGCGCTGATGTTCCCGTCCGGCAACCCGCTCTACGACTGGGCCTATGAGACGGACCCCGAGCCCTTCATGGGCGGGCGTCGCGTTAAGCACACCCGTGGCAAGCTGCTGGGGGGCTCCTCATCGATCAACGGCATGATCTTCCAGCACGGCAACCCGGGCGACTACGACCGCTGGGCCGCCGCCCCGGGGATGCAGGAGTGGGACTTCGCGCACTGCCTGCCCTATTTCAAGCGCATGGAGACCCGTCTGGGCGGCGCGAACGCATGGCGCGGGGGATCCGGCCCGCTCCACCTGGAGCGCGGCCCCGCCACGTCGCCACTGTTCCAGGCGTTCTTCGAGGCGACCGTCCAGGCCGGCTATCCGCGCACGGATGACGTCAACGGCTACCGTCAGGAGGGCTTCGCGCCGTTCGACCAGAACATCAACCACGGCTCACGCTGGAGTGCGGCGCGAGCCTATCTGCGCCCGGTCAGGGGCCGGAGGAATCTCGACGTCACGACCCTCGCGTACGTGACGGGCCTGACCTGGAGGGGCACCCGCGTCACCGGGGTCGACTTCCACCGCATGAACCGGACCCATCACGTGGACGCCGGTGAGGTCATCCTGTGCGGCGGCGCGTTCAACAGCCCCCGCCTGCTCGAGCTGTCCGGCGTGGGGGATCCCCAGGTGCTGCGCGCCGCCGGCGTGACCCCGCGCATCGAGCTGCCGGGCGTCGGCGAGAACCTCCAGGACCACTTGGAGGTCTACCTCCAGCACGAGTGCCTGCAGCCCGTCTCGATCGCCCCGTGGCTGAAGATGTGGAAGGCGCCCTGGATCGGAGCCCAGTGGCTCTTCCTCGACTCGGGCGTGGGGGCGTCCAATCACTTCGAGGGAGGCGGCTTCATCCGCACCAACGACGAGGTCCCGTACCCGAACCTGCAGTTCCACTTCCTTCCCATCGCGGTCCGCTACGACGGATCCGCCCCGGCGTCCGAGCACGGCTACCAGGTGCACATCGGACCGATGAACTCCGACGTCCGCGGACACATCCACATCACGGACCCGGACCCCGCCGTGCGCCCGTCCATCCTGTTCAACTACCTGTCGACCGAGCGCGACCGCCGCGAGTGGGTCGAGGTCATCCGCGCCGCCCGCCACATCCTGGCCCAGCCGGCCTTCGCCCCGTTCGACGCCGGCGAGATCTCCCCCGGCCCTCAGGTCGAGTCCGACGAGGAGATCCTCAGCTGGGTCGCGCGGGACGCCGAGACCGCACTGCACCCGTCCTGCTCGACCAGGATGGGCACGGACGACATGTCCGTCGTCGATCCCGCGTCCATGCGGGTCCACGGGGCCGAGGGCCTCCGCGTCGTCGACGCGTCCGTCTTCCCGACGATCACGAACGCCAACATCTACGCGCCGGTCATGATGGTGGCCGAGAAGGCCGCCGACCTGATCATCGGCAACACGCCCCTCGCACCCGAGCGTCCCCCCGTCTACAGGGCTGACGGATCGATGCCGATCTACCCGCCGGGCGATCCGCGCAACAAGGCCTGGGACGCCGTCCCGCGCGTCCCCAGCGCCGCACAGGCGGAGGCGGAGCACCCGGTTCCGCCGCGACGCGTCGGGAGCCACCGGTGACCGGTACCGGTCACCGGGCGGCCGCCCGCACCGACAGGCCGCCCGTCAGGTGGCCCGTCTTCATCACCGCCCTGTCGATCACCGGCTTGGTGGCCGCGTGGTGCCTGGCGGCCCCGGAGTTCGCGGGCGGGGTCCTCGGGAAGACCGTCTCCCGGGCCGCCGACCGCCTCGGCTGGTTCTACATCGCCCTCGCCACCGCGGCGCTGCTCTTCGTGATCCACCTGGGCCTCCGCTATCCGAGGGTCCGCCTGGGCGGCGACTACGACCGTCCCGAGTACTCCACCTTCTCGTGGGCGGCCATGCTGTTCGCGGCGGGCATCGGCACGGACCTCATGTTCTACGCCGTCGCCGAGCCCGCCGCGCAGTTCCTGTCGCCGCCCCAGATCCCCGGCGGAACCGTGGACGCGGCCCGACAGTCGACCGTGTGGGCGATCTACCACTACGGGATCACGGGCTGGGGGATGTACGCCCTCATGGGACTCGCCCTGGGGTACTTCGCCCACCGCAAGAAGGCGCCGCTGGCCGTCCGCTCGGTGCTGGCGCCCCTCTTCGGCAAGCGGGTCCGGGGACTCATCGGGCACTCGGTCGACATCGCGACGGTGATCGGCACGATCTTCGGTGTCGCCACATCACTCGGGATCGGCGTCGTGATGCTCAACGTGGGGTTGAACATCCTCTTCGGGATCCCCCAGGGCCTCGGCGCCCAGACGGCCCTGGTCGTCCTGGCGGTCGTCCTGGCCACCATCTCGGCGACCACCGGCGTCGACAAGGGCATTCGCAGCCTCTCGCAGCTGAACGTGGCGCTGGCGGTCGTCCTCGCGGGCTGGGCGCTGTTCACGGGCAACACCACCTTCCTGCTCCGCTCCATGGTGATGAACATCGGCGACTTCGTCACGATGTTCCCCGGCATGACGCTCGACACGATGGCCTACGACTACCCGGCCGGCTGGATGCAGTCGTGGACGCTGTTCTTCTGGGCGTGGTGGATCGCGTGGTCGGCCTTCGTGGGCATGTTCCTGGCCCGCATCTCGAAGGGGCGCACGATCGGGCAGTTCGTCCTCGGCACGCTGATGATCCCGTTCTCGTACATCGTCATGTGGATCTCGATCTTCGGGAACAGCGCCGTGAAGCGGATCATGGACGGGGACGCCGCGTTCGGTCAGGCCGCGACGGCGTCGCCGGAGCAGGGCTTCTTCCAGCTCCTCACCACGATCCCGGGGACGCCCGTCCTGATCGCGCTGTCCACCTTCGTCGGGCTGCTGTTCTACGTCACCTCCGCCGACTCCGGCGCGCTCGTCATGGCGAACCTCTGCAGCGAGCTGCCCGCGGCCGACACGGACGCGCGACCGTCGCTGCGCATCCTGTGGGCCGCCGCCACGGGGATCCTGACCATCGGCATGCTGATGGTCGGGGGCATCCCGGCGCTGCAGAGCGCGACGATCATCATGGCGATCCCCTTCGCCCTCGTCCTCATGCTCGTCATGGTCGGCCTCGACCGGGCCCTGCGCGAGGAGCACCTGCACGAGCAGGCCGTCCAGCGCTCGTTCACCGCCCAGTGGGCGAGCCCCGAGACGGCGATCTCGAGTGGATCGTGGCGCCGCCGCCTCTCGCTGTCGCTCGACTCGGTGTCCTCGCGCCAGGCCGAGGAGAGGCTCCAGAACGTCATCCGCCCGGCTCTGGACGAGGTCGCCGAGGCCCTGCAGGAGCGCGGGGTCCCGGCCGTCGTCCGCGAGGTCTCGAACGGGCTGCAGCAGAACGTCTCGCGGCGTGTCCAGCTTGAGGCCCTCTCGGAGAGCGAGGACGGCGAGGACTTCGTCTACCCCGTCCAGATCCGGCGCTCGTCCGCGACGTCCTGCGGTGCCCGCACGATCGGGACGGACGACGTGACGATCCATCTCGAAGTGGCATTCGGAGAAGGGCTGAGTTACAACATCTACCCCTACGAGTGCAACCAGATCTGCAACGACGTGCTCGACCATTACGAGCGCTACGAGCTGGTGGCAGCATCCAGGCAGGAGGAGGCCACCCTCCAGGCCGCGGTGCAGCACTGAGGCCGCCGGCGACGGCACGGCAGGAACCGACAGGAGGGGTCATCCGCTCTCCGACCAGGCCGAGACCAGCGCCGTCGAGGAGGGAGAGGCCGGGCCCGGGGGCACGGGCCGTCGGCGTCCGTGCTAGACCGGAGGGCATGGAGATCGTCATCAAGCGCGCATACGAGCAGGCATCGGACGAGGACGGCTACCGGGTGCTCGTCGACCGGCTGTGGCCGCGGGGCGTCTCGAAGGCCCGCGCCGCGCTGGACGAGTGGTGCAAGGACGTGGCCCCCAGCCCCGAGCTGCGGGTCTGGTTCGGGCACCGGCCCGAGCGCTTCGAGGAGTTCGCCGCCCGCTACGCGAAGGAGCTGGACGCCTCCGGGGCCCCGGCCGCGCTCTTGGAGCGCGCGGCGGCCTCCGGCAAGGGGCGGCTCACCCTCGTCTACGCGGCGAAGGACGCCGGCAACGATCACGTCACGGTCCTCGCGGACCGCCTGAGCCGACTGCCGGCCTGAGCCGGCGGTCGGCCCGGACCCGGCTCAGGCCCGGTTCACGGCGCTGACGGCGGCCTTGAGGGTCGCCGTCGTGATGTCCGGGTCGATGCCGACGCCCCACAGGACGACGGCGTCGTCGCCGCGGCCGACCTCCACCTCGACATAGGCGGCGGCGTAGGCGTCGCCGCCCGAGGTGAGGGCGTGCTCGGTGTAGTCGAGCACCTTGACCGTCAGGCCGACCTGCCCGAGCGCGTCGATGAAGGCGGACAGCGGGCCGTTGCCCTCGCCGTTGATGCGCTCGTCCCGGCCGTTGAACCCGATCGTCGCGTCGACGCTCGTGAGGCCCCTCGCGGCGCCGACGGTGAAGTCGAGGGCGCCGATCGGTTCGGCGCGCTCGAGGTACTCGTCGTGGAAGAGCCGCCACAGCTCCTCGGAGCTGATCTCCCGGCCGCTGGCGTCGGCGCGGTCCTGCACGACGCGGCTGAACTCCATCTGGAGGCGCCGCGGCAGGTCGAGGTGGTGGTCGCTCTTCATGAGATAGGCCATGCCGCCCTTGCCGGACTGGCTGTTGACGCGGATGACGGCCTCGTAGGTGCGCCCGACGTCGTGCGGGTCGATGGGCAGATACGGGGCGAGCCAGTCGACCTCGTGGATGGTCCTGCCCTGCGCCCGGCCCCTGGCCTCGAGGTCCTCCAGGCCCTTCTTGATGGCGTCCTGGTGGGAGCCGGAGAAGGCGGTGTAGACGAGGTCGCCGGCGTACGGCTGGCGGGCCGGCACGGGCATGCCGGTGCAGTACTCGACGGTGCGGCGGATGCGGTCCATGTCGGAGAAGTCGATCTGCGGGTCGACCCCCTGGCTGTACAGGTTCATGCCGAGGGTCACGAGGTCGACGTTGCCGGTGCGCTCGCCGTGGCCGAACAGGCAGCCCTCGACGCGCTGACCGCCGGCCATCATGCCCAGCTCGGTGGCCGCGACGGCGCAGCCCCGGTCGTTGTGGCAGTGCATGGAGACGCAGACGTTGTCGCGGTGGGCGATGGTGCGGCCGAAGTACTCGATGCGGTCGGCGTAGACGTTCGGGGTGGAGACCTCGACGGTGGCCGGCAGGTTGAGGATGATCTCGCGCTCGTCGTCGGGCTGCCAGACGTCCATGACGGCGTTGCACACCTCGACGGCGAAGTCGACGGGCGCCTGGGTGAAGATCTCGGGGCTGTACTCGTAGCCGACAGGCGTGTCGGGCAGGTGCTCCTCGATGGCCCGGATCACCCAGCCGGTGCCGCGCCGGGCCAGGTCGACCGTCTCGGCCTCGGTGTTGTGGAAGACGACGCGGCGGAAGAGCTCGGCGATGGCGTTGTACATGTGGATGACCGCGTGGTGCGCGCCGACGAGCGACTGGGCGGTGCGGTCGATGAGGTCCTCGCGGGCCTGGGTGAGCACCGAGATGGTGACGTCCTCGGGGATGGCGTCGTCCTCGATGAGCGAACGGACGAAGTCCCACTCGGTCTGCGAGGCCGACGGGAAGCCGACCTCGATCTCCTTGTAGCCCATCTGGACGAGCAGGTCGAACATCTTGCGCTTGCGCCCCGGGGTCATCGGGTCGATGAGGGCCTGGTTGCCGTCGCGCAGATCGGTGGACAGCCAGCGCGGGGCCTTCGTGATGCGCCGGTCGGGCCAGGTGCGGTCGGGCAGCGGGATCGTCTCGGCCGGACGGTACCGGCCGACGCTCATGCCGCTGGGCCGCTGGACCGGCGCCGCCAGCGGGCACACGTGGGGGACGGGGGGAACGGTGGTCATGTGAGGATCCTTCGTCAGGAGAGGACTCCGGGCACTGGCCCGGGCGCCGGCGCGACAGCACTCCGCAGCGAGACTGGCCGACTACTCGGAACGGATCTCACTGCGGCACAGAAGTAGCAGCCCCCTCAGGGCGGCACTGTCCACAGCCACGGACCCATGCTAGCTCACAGCCCCGGCACGACGCGACAGCATGTCCTGACGCCCCGGACACCCCTCCGGGCCCATTGCGTCGAGGGGTTTGATGGGGGCATGAGACTCCGCAATGCCAGGATGGTCGACCTCGCGACGGGCGTGTCGGACCGACCCCGCGACATTGTGATCAGCGGCTCGCGCATCTACCGCTCCGACGTGTCGACGACGGGCGCCGGCGACGACGGCGCCGAGATCGACCTGCAGGGCCGCTGGGTCATGCCCGGGCTGTGGGACGCGCACGTGCACTTCGACCTGTGGGCCATGGCCTGCCGTCGCCCCGATGCGGGCCGGGCCGACAGCGCGGCCGAGCTGTGCGCAGGCCTGCGACGCATCGTCGAGGCCGGCTCGGACGAGGATCCCGTCATCGCGATGGGCGCCCAGCACTGGGCCTGGGCCGACGACCTGGACGGCAGGATGCTCGACGCGATCAGCGGGACCCGGCCCCTCGTCGTCGTGGCGGCGAACCTCCACACCGCCTGGGCGAACCGGGCCGCCCGGCGCCACTGGGGCATGGACCGCGAGGATCTCGCCGACGGCGTCCTGCGCGAGAAGGACGCCTTCCGGCTCGAGGACCGGTTCAGCGTCGTGGACGAGGCCCTGCTCGACGACTGGGTCGCCAGGGCGCAGGAGCAGGCGGCCTCCCGCGGCATCGTGGGCATCGTCGACATGCAGCACGGGCCCGAGCGCATCCGCACGTGGCGGCGCCGCGCCGCCCGGACCGACCAGCTCCTGCGCGTCGTCATCGCCTGCTGGGCCGACAGCATCGACGAGGCCATCGGGGCGGGGATGCGCACCGGCCACCCCATCGACGAGGCCGGATGGCTGCGCGGCGGGCCGCTCAAGATCATCACCGACGGCTCCTTCACCGCCCAGACCGCCTGGTGCACGCACCCGTACGGGGATCCGGACAGCGGCCTGGACCCGCACGGCTCGCCGAGCATCAGCCGGGAGAAGCTCGCCACCCTCATGAGCCGCGGCGAGCTGAACGGCCTGCAGCTCGCGGTCCACGCCATCGGGGACCGGGCGATCGCCATGACGCTCGACTGCTTCGCCGAGACGGGGGCCTCGGGCAGCATCGAGCACGCCATGGTGCCGAGCGCGGCGGACATCGCCCGCATGGCCGAGCTCGGCCTCCACGCGAGCGTGCAGCCGGTGCACATGCTCGCGGACCGGGAGCTCATCGAGGACAGCTGGCCGACCGGGGCCGGGCGCTCCTTCCCGCTGCGCTCGATGCTCGAGGCGGGCGTACCCCTCGCCTTCGGCACCGACGCCCCGGTCACGCCGATCGATCCGTGGCTGGCGATCCGGACCGCGGTGCTGCGCGCCGTCCCGGGGCAGGAGCCGTGGAACGCCTCCGAGTCGCTGAGCATCGCCCAGGCCCTGCGCTCCTCGACCGGGCGCATCGCCGCGCTCGTGCCCGGCGGCCACGCCGATCTCATCGCCCTCGACGAGAACCCGCTCGAGACCGATCCCGAGCACCTCGCCGAGACGCGGGTCCACCTCACGATGGCCAACGGCGAGCTCACCTGGTGGGCGGACGCCGCCGACTGAACGCGCCCGGGGCCGGGATGCGCGGGGAGGGACCGGCCCATGGGCCGGTCCCTCCCCGCGCATCCGCCTCGTCCTGCGCCCACCGGCTCCCGCACGCACCGGGCGCCGAGCCGCTCCGCACCGGACGGTCGGCGCAGGGCCCTCGGGCCGGCGTCGGGGCGCCGACCCCGGACCATCGGGCGCCGGCGGTCCCGACGCGGGGTCCGCGGCGGAACTCAGGCGTCCTCGCCGTCCCCCGTCCCGGGGCGGCCGAGGTAGGCCATGGCACCGACGATGCCGCCGAGGACGAGTGTGCAGACGAACAGCCTGCGCACGCAGCGGCCGAGGAACGAGCCCTTCCTCCTGGTCTGGGCCTCCTCGGCCCGGGCAGCGGCCTTGGCGGCCCTCTTCTCCGCCTTCTTCGCGGCACGTTTCTTGCAGATCGCCATGATTGCCTCCTAGTGCGTTGTGCGGTTCCATCGTCTCACGGCCGCGGCCCTCGTCCGGTCATGGCACCGCGGGAACGGCTCATCGCCTGTTCGCGTCCTTCATGAAGTCGATGACACGGTACCGGATGGCCGGCGCGATGTCGGACAGCAGGTCGTCCTCATCGGCGGCGAGCACCGCGGTGAGGGCGCCCTGCTCGCTGGAGACGATCCGCTCGGAGGCGACCGTGTAGCGCCGGCGGAGCGCCCCGTCGAGGGTCCAGGTGATGGTCCCGGGCCCGGTCCAGGTGAAGACCGCCCGGTGCCGCCCCCCGGTGATCTCGTCGATCATCGTGCACGCGATCGGGGCGTGCTCGGGCTTGTCGGCGAGGTAGGTGGCGATGGCGTACTCGGTCCGGCCGGGCACGCAGGGATCGGGCATGTCGGGGGTGCGCTCCAGGTCGTGGAGCCGGTCGTCGACCCTGGTCAGGGCGTGCGTCCAGGTGAAGGGGTTGGCGTTCTTGCACTCGATGCGCGAGCTCACCTCGACCAGGTCCCCGTCGACGGGCCGCACCGAGAAGCTCAGGACGTTGGTCGCGCCGAGGTCGTGCACGATCGCGCCCACCTTGTCGCCCTGCGCGTTGACGAGGCCCTCGAAGATGAGCCGCGTGCCGAATGCGGCACGGCGTTCGCGTCCGATGAGTGCCATGACGGTCCCCCTCAGAATCCCAGTCGGTTCAGCTGCTTGGCGTCGCGCTGCCAGTCCTTGACCACCTTGACCCTGAGGTCGAGGCGCACGGGGGTGCCGAGCAGCGACGAGATCTGGCGCCGCGCGCGGGTGCCGATCCGTTTGACGCGCTCGCCGCCCCTGCCGACCATGATGCCCTTCTGCGAGTCCCGCTCGACGACGAGGTCGGCATGGATGTCGAGCAGCGGACGGCGCCCGTCGCGGTCCTCGCGCAGACCCATCTCGACGACGGACACGGTGATCGAGTGCGGCAGCTCGTCGCGCACCTCCTCGAGGGCGGCCTCGCGGATGAGCTCGGCGGCCAGGGTCTCGTCGGGCTCGTCGGTGATCTCGCCGTCGGGGTAGAACGCCGGCCCGGGCTCCATGAGGCCGAGCAGCACGTCGGCGACCTCGTCGACCTGGTCCCCCACGAGCGCCGAGCACGGCACGACCTGCTCGAGGGCGAGGCCGCACTCGTCCTCGAGGGCGCCGATGCCGGCCAGGTGCCGGGCCAGGCGCGGCGGGTTCACGAGGTCGGTCTTCGTGGCGACGGCCACGACCGACGGGCCACCCCGCAGCCGGGCCAGCTGGCCCGCCAGGTATCTGTCGCCGGGGCCGATCCGCTCGTCGCTGGGCAGCACGAGAGCGACGACGTCGACCTCGGCCCAGGTGTCGCGGACGAGGTCGTTGAGCCGGTTCTGGAGCAGCGAGCGGGGTCTGCTCACGCCGGGCGTGTCGATGACGACGAGCTGGCCCTCGGCGCGGTGGACGATGCCGCGCACCGTGTGGCGAGTGGTCTGCGGCTTCGGGCTGGTGATGGCGATCTTACGCCTGACGAGGGCGTTCATCAGCGTCGACTTGCCCGCGTTGGGGCGGCCGACGAAGCAGACGAAGCCGCTGCGGAATCCCTCGGGGGCACTCGCGGGCTCACTCATCGGCGTCCTCCTGCTCGTCGGCCGTCGGCTCCGGAGGCCGGGAGACGACGATGGTGTCGATCTGGTGGCGCCGGCCGGTGGCCCGTTCGGCGGTGAACTCGACGCCCTGCCACGCGACGTGCGCCCCGGGGATGGGGACGCGGTTGAGCAGCTTGGCCATGAGTCCTCCGGCGGTCTCGACGTCCTCGTCGGCGAGCTCGAGGTCGAACAGGTCGCCGACCTCGTCGAGGGGCATGCGGGCCGAGACGCGCCAGCGGTCGGGACCGAGCTCCTCGGCCATGTCGGGCTCGGCGTCGTACTCATCGGTGATCTCGCCGACGATCTCCTCGACGAGGTCCTCGATGGTGGCCAGGCCGGCCGAGCCGCCGAACTCGTCGACGACGACGACCATGTGGTTGCGGCTGGCCTGCATCTCGGCGAGCAGCTCGTCCACCGGCTTGGAGTCCGGGCAGAAGGCGACCGGACGCATGTGCTGGTCGACGGTCTCGGCGCGCTCGGCGTCGGGGTTGTCGAAGACCCGCTGGGTGAGGTCCTTGATGTACATGACGCCGCGCACGTCGTCGAGGTTCTCGCCGATGACGGGGATGCGGCTGAAGCCCGAGCGCAGGGCCAGGCTCATGCCCTGGCGCAGCGTCCGGCCCGACTCGATGAAGACGACGTCGGTGCGGGGCACCATGACCTCGCGCACGAGCGTGTCGCCCAGCTCGAAGACCGAGTGGATCATCTCGCGCTCGCCGTGCTCGATGGCGTCGTTCTGCTCGGCGATGTCGACGAGCCGGCGCAGCTCCTCCTCGGAGGCGAAGGGCCCGTCGGCGTAGCCGCGGCCCGGTGTGACCGCATTGCCGACGAGGATGAGCGCGCTGGTCAGCCAGCCGAGCAGCGCGGTGCACAGGCGCAGCGGGGCGGCGGCGCGCACGGCGACGGTCTCGGCGCGCTGGCGGCCGAGGGTGCGCGGCATGACGCCCCAGAGGATGAAGGCGACAACGGTGAGGATGAGCACGGGCACGACGAGACGCGCCCCGGTGCCCTTCAGGTGCTCGGAGAGCACGTGGAGGACGGCGCAGGCGGTGACCATCTCGCACCCGATGCGCAGGAGCATCGCCGTGTTGATGGTCGGGGCCGGATCGGCCTCGATCTCGGCGACGCGCGCGGCGCCGGCGATGCCGTCGTCGACCATGTGCCGGGCCCGCGAGGGCGTGATGACCTGCAGCGCCGTCTCGCCGGCCGCGAGCAGGCTGGCGAGGACCGTCGCGAGGAGCGCGACGGCCAGCGCGATCCACTGGCCGGAGGTCATCCGGCCTCCCGCCAGCCGGCGATGACGCGGTCGTTGAGGTCGAACATGACGGCCTTCTCCTCGGGCTCGGCGTGGTCGTGGCCGAGCAGGTGGAGCAGCCCGTGGACGAGCAGGTACTCCATCTCCTCCTGGTTGGTGCGGCCGTTGCCCCCCGCCTGGGCGTCCGTGAAGGACGGGCAGAGGACGATGTCGCCGAGCAGGCCCTGCGGGGGCTCCTCCTCGTCGTCGGGGACGCGCAGCTCATCCATGGGGAAGCTCATGACGTCGGTCGGGCCCTCCAGGTCCATGAACCGGCGGTGGTAGGCGGCCATGGTGTCCTCGTCGACGAGCAGGATCGACAGCTCGGCCTGCGGGTGGATGCGCAGCGCCCCGAGGGCGTAGCGCGCCAGCCGGACGAGCGCCTGGGTGTCGACCTGCTCGCCGGACTCGTTGTTGATGTCGATCACTGCTGCTCCTGGCGGCGCCCCGAACGGCGCGCATGGGTGGTGTCGTATCGGTCGTAGGCGGCGACGATGCGCCCGACGAGCCGGTGCCGGACGACGTCGTGGCTGGTCAGCCTGCAGAAGGCGATGTCCTCGATCCCGTCGAGGATGCCCTCGACCTGGCGCAGGCCGCTCGGGGCCCCGCCGGGCAGGTCGACCTGCGTGGTGTCGCCCGTGACGACGATCCTCGAGTTGAAGCCCAGCCGGGTCAGGAACATCTTCATCTGCTCGGGGCTCGTGTTCTGGGCCTCGTCGAGGACGATGAAGGCGTCGTTGAGCGTGCGGCCGCGCATGTAGGCCAGCGGGGCCACCTCGATGACGCCGCTCGTGATGAGCTTCGGCACCCGGTCGGGGTCGAGCATGTCGTGCAGGGCGTCGTGGAGGGGGCGCAGGTACGGGTCGATCTTGTCCGAGAGGGTGCCGGGCAGGAAGCCGAGCCGCTCCCCCGCCTCGATGGCCGGACGGGTCAGGATGAGGCGGTTGACCTGCTTGGACTGCAGCGCCTGGACGGCCTTCGCCATGGCCAGGTAGGTCTTGCCGGTGCCGGCGGGACCGACGCCGAAGGTGAGCGTGTGGGTGTCGATCGCGTCGACGTAGCGCTTCTGGTTGAGGGTCTTGGGCCGGATCGTCCGGCCCCGATTCGACAGGATGTTCTGGGTGAGGACCGCCGAGGGGTGCACCCGCGGGTCGTCCGACTCCATCGCGACGATGCGCTCGACGGCCTCGCCGGTCAGGCCCTGGCCGGTGCGAATGATGGTGATCATCTCGGTGAGCACCCGCCAGGCCAGCTCGACCGCGTCGGCGGGCCCGGTGAGGGTGATGCGGTTGCCGCGGACCATGACGTCCGCGTCGAGGCGCCCCTCGAGCAGGCGCAGGAACTCGTCGCGCGGACCGAGCAGGTTGACCATGTCGAGCGAGGCGGGCACGAGGATGGTGCGCACGCCTTGGTCGTCGGTGTCGTCGGCGCCATCGGCGCGCCGGATGTTCGTGCTGGTCAGAACGGGGCCTTTCACAAGAGAACGATCTCCCCCGAAGGGGCGGTGCCGGCCCCCATGCTACGCGGTGACCGCCCCCGGCGGACGTCCGCCGCACCCGGGCGACGCCGGACGCGGCGGGCGCAGGTCAGCCCTGCGCCACGACGACGACCGTGCCGTCGCGGCCCACGGTGTCGAGGTCGAGGTCCTTGGTCTCCCTCATGGTGACGAGCGAGGCCAGGGTGCACAGGGCCATGGCGATGAGGTAGAGACCGACGGCGCCCGGGCCGAAGCGGCCGGCGAGCCAGGCGGCGATGAACGGGGCCACCGAGGCGCCCAGGATCGAAGCCACGTTGTAGCTGATGGCCGAGCCGGTGTAGCGCACATTGGTCGGGAACAGCTCGGGCAGCAGGGCCGACTGGATGCCGAAGGTCAGGCCCATGAGGGCCATGCCGATGAGCATGAAGACGGTCATGCGGACGAGGTTGGCGTCGGAGCCGGTGCCGATCCTCTCGGGGCTCAGGAAGAAGCCGAAGCTGGCCCCGAAGAGCACGATGGCGGCGGTGACGATCGTGAGGAAGCGCTTGCGCCCCCAGCGGTCGCCGAGGATGCCCGAGATCGGGATGGTCACGGCGAACGCGCAGATCGTGATGAGCTGGACGACGAGGAAGTCGTGGTAGCCGATGCCGAGGAAGCCGGAGCCGACCTTGCCGATCGAGTAGGACAGGATCCACGTCGTCATGAGGTAGAAGAGCGTGTAGGTGGCGACCATGAGGAAGGTGCCGCGCACCAGTGGGCCCCAGGAGGTCCGGAAGACCTCGACGACCGGGGCCTTCACCACGTCGCCCCGCTGCTGGGCCCGCCGGAAACTCGGGGTCTCGTCCAGCGTGAAGCGCACCCACAGGCCGAGGACGACGATGACGGCCGAGAAGAGGAAGGGCAGGCGCCATCCCCAGGCGAGGAAGACGTGGTTGCTCGGGGCCGTCGTCGAGTCGTAGTCCATCGCCACGGTGAGCAGGAGGAAGAAGCCGTTGGCCAGCAGGAAGCCGATCGGGGCGCCCAGCTGGGGCCACATCGAGTCGAAGCCGCGCTTGCCGGGGCGGGAGTTCTCACCGGCCAGCAGCGAGGCGCCCGACCACTCGCCGCCGAGGCCCAGACCCTGGCAGAAGCGCATGAGGGCGAGGAATGCGGGGGCGGCGATGCCGACCGCCTCGTAGGTGGGCAGCAGGCCGATGAGGACGGTGGCGATGCCCATGGTCAGCAGCGAGGCGACGAGGGTGGCCTTGCGCCCGGCGCGGTCGCCGAAGTGGCCGAAGAGCACGGAGCCGACGGGACGCGCGACGAAGGCGACGCCGAAGGTGGCCAGCGAGGCCAGCAACGCGCCGGTGTCGGTCGCCGTCCTGAAGAACAGGAGCGGGAAGACCGAGATGGCCGCCGTCGCGTACGCGTAGAAGTCGTAGAACTCGATGGTCGTGCCGACCAACGAGGAGACGATGATGCGCCATGCGGAACTGCCGCCGGCAGGGGCTCCCCGGTCGGCGGTCATGGCGTCATTCGTGAGATCGGTTGCTGTTGACACGCCCTCCAGGATAAGTGTGTCTCACGAAACGAGACAGTTATTTCATCATTCGAGACGCATGCCGTGAGCGAACCACGCCCGTGCGGGGCGGACGGCGGACCGGGGGCGCGGGGCTCAGCCGTGGGCGGGGCGGGACCCCGCCGGCTCGTCGTCCTCGTCGCCGCGGCGGGCGAGGTCGTCCTCGTCGATGATGTGCATCGCGGCCTCCTCGGCGCTGGCGGCGCCCCCGGAGATGCCCACGTCGGAGGCGACCGCCTGGGACTCCGTGTCCGGGCCGTCGATACCGCCGCCCGCGGCCACGAGCCGTCCGGCCCGTGTCGAACCGACCTGGCGCTTCTCGCCGCCGGGGTTCCAGTCGGGGCCGGGCTCGCCGCTGGGCTCGGGCTCCTCCTGGGCGGCCCGCTGGTCGATGGTCTCCCCCTGCGCCATCTCCGCCGGGGTGTTCCCGAAGCGCTGGGCCGCGGACCAGTGGTCGGGGGCGACGAAGCCCTCGTCCAGGGGATCGGCGACCCCCCGGTCGATGAGCGAATCGGCCTGGGACAGCTGGGCCAGATCGCTGTTCTCCGCGCTCTCGCCGACGGGCAGCTCCTCGTTGATCTCACTCATGTCTCGATCCTGCCATGACAGGGCCGCCGATGGCGGCATTGCCGACGATGATCCCGAACGGATTCGCCCCGCCCGACGGGACGTCACGGCGAGGCGGCCCGCCCCCCGTTGGCGTTGTAGCGGCCGAGCCACTCGGCGCGGAAGTCCTCGAAGTCGCCGTCGGCCATGGAGCGGCGGATGCGGTCGACGAGCCGGACGGTGAAGCGCTCGTTGTGCACCGTCGCGAGGACCTTCCCGTTGATCTCGTGGGCCTTGAACAGGTGGTGCAGATAGGCGCGTGTGCAGTGCGTGCAGGTGTAGCAGTCGCAGCCGTCCTCGAGGGGGACGAAGGCGCGGCGGTTCGCGGCGGTGGTGACGTTGTAGCGCCCGTCCGCCGTGTAGATGGCGGCGTTGCGGGCCACGCGGCTGGGGTTGACGCAGTCGAAGGTGTCGGCGCCGGCCGCGCAGGCGGCGAAGAGGTCGTCGGGCTCGCTGATGCCGAGCAGGTGGCGGGGCCGGTCGTCGGGCAGCTCGTCGGCGCACCAGCCGACGATCTCGCCCAGGCGGGCCTTCTCGATGGCGCCGCCGATGCCGTAGCCGTCGAAGGGCAGACCGCCGTCGGACGAGCGCATCGCCGACAGCTCGCGGCAGGCCCTGCGGCGCAGGTCCTCGTACTGGGCGCCCTGGATGATGCCGAAGAGCGCCTGGTAGGGCCGGTGGCGGCGCGCCCCGGTCAGGCGCGCATGCTCGTCGAGGCAGCGCCGGGCCCAGCGCCGGGTGCGCTCGAGGGCCTCGACCTGGTAGCCGCGAGTGTTGAACAACGTCGTCAACTCGTCGAAGGCGAACATGATGTCGGCACCGAGGCGGTGCTGGACGCCCATGCTCACCTCGGGGGTGAAGCGGTGCGGGGAGCCGTCCAGGGGGCTCTTGAAGTCGACGCCGTCGTCGTCGACGCGGGCCCGGCGCTCATGCCCGGCGGCGATGACGTCGTCGTCCTGGAGGCCCGTGGTGTCCATGGCGAGGGTCTTCCGGAAGCCCGAGCCGAGGCTCATCACCTGGAAACCGCCGGAGTCGGTGAGGGTGGGCCCGGGCCAGCCCATGAAGCGGCCCAGGCCGCCCGCCGCGTCGACGATCCCCGGCCCGGGCTGGAGGTACAGGTGGAAGGCGTTGGCCAGCACGGCCTGGCCTCCGGCGGCCGCGACCTGCTCGGGCAGCATGGCCTTGACGGCCGCCTTCGTCCCGACGACGACGAACGCCGGGGTCCGGACCGTCCCGTGCGGCGTCGTGATCGTCCCCGTGCGCCCCAGGCCGTTGGGCAGCCGCGCGCCCGGGGTGAAGCCGAAGTCGTCCTGGGAGGTCATGGAGATGATTGTGGCAGAACCACCGCCGCGCCCGGTTCCCGTGAACGGGGTGCGGCCGCCCCGCGTGCACCGGCATCGGCGGAACCGGCGAGCTGGCACCCGGCCGCGGGCCGGAGCGCAGTAGTCTCGGCCCGTGCCGAAGCCCTTCCTAGCGACCGATCTCGAAGTCCTCACCATCACCCCCACGAGCGTGGTGATCAGCTGGATCACGCGATGCATCCGCCACGGCAGGCTCGTCCCCCAGCCCTACCGCACCGACGCGCGGGTCTGGCTGGCCCCGGCCGGCGCCCCGCTGCGGCTCGTCCACGAGGACAGTCGGCCGACCGCCTTCCACAAGGTGCGGATCGACGGTCTGGAGCCAGGGTGCGAGTACCACTTCCGCGCCATGTCCGGCGACCAGCAGCCCACGCCCGGCATGGCCATCACGAACCGTCGCCACAGCCCGGAGCGCACCCACCGCTTCATGACGCTCACCCCTCCGCCCGGGCACTACCTGGAGACGATCGCCCTGGCCAACGACTCGCACCTGGGCGAGAAGCGCCAGGGCATCGTCCTCGGGCCGCTGCCCACCTCGGTGAAGCCGGGACCGGGGCAGAAGAACTACGCGCAGGCGATGTTCACCGCCATGCTCGACGAGCTCGACTCGCGGCGGGGTCACCCCTTCCTCGTGCTCGGCGGCGACGTGACCTCCAAGGGCACGGCCGAGCAGACCGCCTGCGCCCGCGCCCTGCTGGACAGCTACGGCCGGCGCCACGAGTCCTGGCTGGCGGTGCGCGGCAACCATGACAGATCGCAGCACGACGGCACCGATCCCTTCGCCGAGCACTTCACCGACTACCAGGCGATGTGCACCACCACGACGGCCTCGGGGCTGCGCATCATCGGCCTGGACACCACCCGCGGCGGGGGCGGCGGCTGGATCACGCCGGCGCAGATGAGCGACTTCCGGTCCCTCCTGTCCGAGGACCACGACCGGCCCACCATCGTCACCGCCCACCACCCCGCGACCAACGATGCGGCCCTGACCTATCCGTCGGGGCCGCAGTTCATGCTGCGCATGCGCGACCGCATGGAGCTCCAGCTCGCCGAGCGGAAGGCCCGCGGGCTGTTCCTGCACCACGCCGGGCACACCCACCGGATGCGCCGCGGCCGCGCCGACGTGCAGGGGGCCAGCGCCGAGTACCTCGAGGTGGCGGCCTGCTCGTCCTACCCGGCCGGCTACGCCCTGCTCCATCTGTACGAGGGCGGCTACCTGGTGAACTTCTGGCGCATCGGCGGCGACGACGCAGCGGCCTGGCAGATGCGCAGCCGCTGGCAGTCGATGGGCCTGGGCCCCCTGTTCACGGTGGGCTCGACGAACGACCGCAACCACGTCGTCCTCAAGGACCTGTCCGGCCTGCGCCCCTCGGGCATGCCCGTACCGCCCGAACTGCGGGTGTGAGAACCCGACGGCCCCGCCCCGACGGCGAACACGACGCCAGGAGTCAACGACCCGCGAGGGCCCGCACCTGGGCGAGCGCGACGACGCCCGCCGTCGAGCTGCGCAGCACCGCGTCCGAGACGAGGACGGGTCGGGCACCGGCTGCGGTGAACGTCCCGAGCTCGTCGGGGGCGATGCCGCCCTCGGGCCCGATGACCACGACGACGCGGCCCGTGGACGGCACCGGCACCTCCGACAGCGGCTGCGCGGATCCCTCGTGGAGGACCAGGGGCAGGTCGGCGCCGGCGAGCAGCTCCGCGACGGAGCCGGTGCCGGCCGCCTCGAGCCGCGGGATGCGCAGACGGCGCGACTGCTTGGCGGCACGGGCGGCTGCGGCGCGCCACCTGGCGAGGCCCTTGTCAACCTTGCCGTCCCAGCGCACGACGCTGCGCGAGGCCTGCCAGGCGACGATGCGGCGGACCCCCAGCTCCGTCATGGCCTCGATGGCGATCTCGGAGCGGTCCCCCTTGGCCAGGCCCTGGACGGCGACGAGCTCCAGGGGCTCGGCGGGGGCCTCGAGCAGTTCGTCGACCGCGACTTCGAGCGAGGACCCCCCGACCGCCGTGACGCGGCCGCGCACGCCGCGGCCCTCGCCGTCGGCCAGCACGACGGACTCGCCGACGCGCAGGCGCCGCACGGCGGCGGCGTGACGGCCCTCGTCGCCCTCGAGGAGGATCGTGGCGCCGGGCCGGGCCGCGGCGACGTCCTCGGGACCGGCCCAGAAGAGCGGATCGGTCATCCGTTGAAGGCCTCGCGCAGCCGGTTGAAGAAGCCCCTGTCGGCGCCGGGCCGCACACCGACCCCGCCATCGCCCTCGCCGCGCAGCTCCGCGAGCCGGGCCAGCAGCTCGCGCTGCTCGTCGCTGAGCCGGGTCGGGGTCTCGACGACGACGGTGACGCCCAGTTCGCCGCGCCGGCCCTTGTCGCGGCCGCGCAGGGCCGGGACGCCGCGGCCCTTGACGACGAGCCGGGTGGCGGCCTGGGTTCCGGCCGGGATCGCGAGCTCGACCGTCGAGTCCTCAGGGGTGGCGCCCTCCAGCTCGGCCTCGAGCGTGGTGATCGGCACGGTGCAGCCGAGGGCGGCGGCCGTCATCGGGATGGTCAGGACCATCTCGAGATTGTCGCCGTCGCGCCGGAAGACCTCGTGCTCGGCCACGAGGACCTCGACGTACAGGTCGCCGGCCGGGCCGCCGCCGGTGCCGACCTCGCCCTGGCCGCGCAGGTGGATGCGGTTGCCGCTGCTCACCCCGGCGGGGATCTTCACCGAGATCTGGCGGCGGGTGCGCACCCTGCCCTGGCCGGAGCACTCCGGGCAGGGGCTCGGAATCGTCGAGCCGTAGCCGTTGCACGTCGGGCAGACGGTGGTGGAGCGGATGTCGCCGAGGAAGGAGCGCTGCACCTGCGTCACCGAGCCGGAGCCGTGGCACTGGACGCAGATGACCGGCTCGGAGCCGGCCGCCGAGCCCTTGCCGGAGCAGGTCGGGCAGACGACGTAGGTGTCGAGGTCGAGCTTGCTCGTCGTGCCGAACGCGGCCTCGGCCAGGCTGAGCCGCACGCGCAGCAGCTGGTCGGAGCCCTGGTGGACGCGCGAGCGAGGGCCGCGGCTCGAGGCGCCCCCGGCGCCGCCGAACATGGCGCCGAGCAGGTCGCCGACGTCGAAGCCGCCGGCGCCGGAGAAGCCGCCGAAACCGCCCATGCCGCCGAAGGGGTCGCCGTAGCCGGCACCGCCGGAGCCGCCGGCGCCGTTGCGCATGGGGTCGCCGCCGCGGTCGAAGACCGCCTTCTTCTGCGGATCGGAGAGCACCTCGTAGGCCTCGTTGACGGCCTTGAACTTCTCCTCGGCGTCCGGATCGTCCGTGACGTCCGGGTGCACCTGCATCGCCTTCTTCCGGTAGGCGCGCTTGATCTGCTCGGCGGTGGCGTCGCGGGGGACGCCGAGGACCTCGTAATAGTCAGTACTCATCGGTGGAGTTGATCAACCTTCTGTCAGGAACTGGCCGACATAGCGGGCGACGGCACGCACGATGGCCATCATGGACGGGTAGTCCATCCGGGTGGGACCGACGATACCCAGGTGCGCCGGCGAATCGGAGGGCCCGTAGCTGCTCGCCACGACGGAGGTCGTCCGGAGCGGGCCGTAGGGGTTCTCCTCGCCGATGCGCACGGCGACGTCACCGGGAAGGTCGGCGGCGGCGGCGCCGAGCAGCTTGAGCAGGACGACCTGCTCCTCGAGGGCCTCGAGCATCGGCTTGACGGTCGTGTCGAACTCGGCGCCGAGGCGCGACAGGTTCGGCACGCCGCCGACCGCGATCCGCGGGGCGGTGTCGGCCGCGAGCATGTCGTCGAGGGCGCCCAGGACATCGCCGGCGACCGACGGCAGGCCGCGCGGGTCGAGGCCGCGCAGCGCCTCGAGGGCCGTCGAGACGGTCCGGGCGCCCACCGCGGAGTTGATGCGCTCGCGCAGCAGGGCCAGGTCGTCCGCCGAGTGCTCGGGGACCAGCAGACTGCGCTGGTGGATGCTGCCGACCGAGGTGATGAGGATCACCATGACCGTCTGGGGGGCCAGGGTGACGAGCTCCACGTGGCGCACGCGCACGGAGCCGACGGCCGGGTACTGCACGAGGGCGACCTGGTGGGTGATCATGGCCAGCAGCCGCACGGTGCGCGTGACGATGTCGTCCAGGTCGACGGCCCCGTCGAGGAAGGTCGAGATGGCGCGGCGCTCGGCCGGCGACAGCGGCTTGACCTGCGCGATCCGGTCGACGAAGAGGCGGTAGCCCTTGTCGGTGGGGATGCGCCCGGCGCTCGTGTGCGGCTGGGTGAGGTAGCCCTCCTCCTCGAGGGCCGCCATGTCGTTGCGCACGGTGGCCGGCGAGACCTTCATGCGGTGGCGCTCGACGAGGGCCTTGGAGCCGACGGGCTCGCGGCTCGAGACGTAGTCGGTGACGACAGCCCTGAGCACGTCGAGCTTGCGATCGTCGATCACCGCTGCCCCCTCTGCTGGATCCGCCGTTCCCCGATCCGCCGACGCCGGCCGGGCCCTCGCGCGCCGGGCTCTGGCACTCTCGGCCATCGAGTGCCAGCATAGCGCGCCGCCCGCCGCCGTCGGGCGCCCGCACCGCCCCGGGACGGGTCAGGAGCGCAGGGTGTACGGCAGCCACAGGGCGCCGACGCGCCGGGCGGTGTCCAGGTCGCGGCTGCTGATGATCGGGGTCTCGGGGCCGCCGGGCGTCCACGGGGAGCCGTCGAGGTGGACGATGCCGCCGCCCATCTCGGTGAGCATGAGGCCGCCCGCCAGGTGGTCCCAGGGTCTGGGGCGGCGGTAGGCGACGAAGTCGAGCAGGCCGGTGACGACCTGCGGGTAGTCGACGCCGGCGCAGTGCGAGGACTCCCGGAGCGGGGCCAGGCGCCCGGCGGCGTCGAAGCCGCGCCACAGGCGCTGCCCGGTGGCGCCGGTCGGGCGCGGATGGGTGGGGCTCGGCGTGACGGGCGCGCCGTTGCGGGTGACTCCCCCGCCGACCGTCGCCTGGTAGCCGAGCCCGTGGCGGGGCTGCCAGATCCATCCGGCGACGGTCCGCGGCCCCCGCATCTCGGCGACCATGACGGCGAAGTCGTCGCTGCCGCGGACGAAGTTGCCGGTTCCGTCGACCGGATCGATGACGAAGCAGTGCTCGGCGGCGCCGATGGCGCCCATGAGGGACGGGTCGGCGTAGCAGCTTTCCTCGCCGACGACGACGGCGCCGGGGAAGGCCCGCCCGAGGAGCCGGATGAACTCCGCCTCGGCCTGGCGGTCGGCGACGGTGACGAAGTCGCCGGGCCCCTTCGTGCCCACGTCGCCGCTGCCGAGCGCGCGGAAGCGCGGCTCGATGATGCGGGCGCTGACGTCCTTGATCAGGTCCATCACGTCGTCGGGGTTCATGCCCTCTCCTGTCCGGTCCCCACCGGTCCCGCGGCCGGCATCAGCCCAGCTCGTCCAGGTGGTCCTGGGTGACGAAGTCGATGAGTCTCTCGACCTCGCGGACGAAGTCGATGTCGAGGTCCTTGTAGGTGCGCACGCGTGCGAGCATCGCCCGCCAGGCCCGGCCGACGTCGGCCTGGTCGATCTGCTCGTAGCGCTTGCCGCGGGGGATGCCCAGGCGCGCCAGCGTGCCCCGCTTCCAGTCCTGGTCGAGCGGCACCTGCGGCCAGGCGGAGAAGCCGAGCAGGTGCGGGTCGATGGTCTGCCAGATGTCGATGAACCGGTGCCCGGTGATCATGACGTGGTCGCCGCGGCCCGCGCGACGCACCTGCGCGGCGATGCGCGACTCCTTGGTGTCGGCGACCAGGTGGTCGATGAGCACGCCGAGGCGACGGCCCGGGCCGGGACGGAACTCGGCGACGATGCCGAGCAGGTCGTCCATGCCGCCCATGTACTCGACGACGACGCCGACGTGACGCAGGTCGGCGCCCCAGATCTTCTCGACGAGCTCGGCGTCGTGGCGGCCCTCGACGTAGATGCGACTGCCGAGCGCCGTCCGGGCGTCCTCGCGCGGGCCGGCGAGCGAGCCGGAGGCGGTGCGGCGGCGGGTGGAGCCGCGGCGCGGGGGAATGCGCAGCGCGACGGGGCGGCCCTCGACGAGGTAGCCGTACTCGCCGACGGGGAAGGTGCGGCGCCGTCCGGCCCGGTCCTCGAGGACGACCAGTCCGTTCTCCCAGCCCACGACCTCGCCGCAGTAGCCGTCGGGGCCGACCTCGATGATGAGCCCGAGCTCCAGGGGCAGGTCGACCGTCCTCGGCCTGTTGCCGCGCCTCCAGTCCCCCGAGAGCACGTCGGCGCCGTAGCGATCCTGACCAGCCATGGTCCCCAGCCTAATGGTCGCGGTCGTCGCTCTCGTCCGGCGGGCGCCCCGCGACCGGTCGGGCGCTCAGCCGACCGCTGGACCGCGGGATCGCAGTCGAGATCTGCCAACCGGAGGCCCCGGCGGCCGGCCGGACGCTCAGCCGAGGATCTCCAGCGTCACGGCGTCGCCGAGCAGCCGCCCCGCCGGGGTGAGGCGCACCTCCCCGCCGGCCGTGGTGACGAGCCCGCGCTCGACCAGGCCGGGCAGCGGGGAGCGCTCGGGGCCGCTCAGCTCGGCCACGTCGAGGCCCTCGCGCAGGCGCAGCCGCAGCATGACCGTCTCCTCGTGGCGGGTCCGCGCGTCGAGGATCTCGTGGCCGGCCCGCGGGCTGGCCCCGGCGGCGAGCATCGTCGCATAACGGCGCGGGTGCTTCACGTTCCACCAGCGCGCCGATCCGAGGTGGCTGTGCGCGCCGGGGCCGATCCCCCACCAGTCACCGCCGCGCCAGTAGGCGAGGTTGTGGACGGCCTCGCGCCCCGGACGGGCCCAGTTGCTGATCTCGTAGTTGGACAGCCCGGCGCTCCCCAGCAGTTCCTCGGCGAGCAGGTACTCGTCGGCCTCGAGGTCCTCGTCGGGCTCGGGCAGCTCGCTGCGGGCGATGCGCCGGGCCATGGCGGTTCCGGGCTCGACGATGAGGCCGTAGGCGCTGACGTGCTCGGGCTCGGCGCCCAGGGCGGTCTCGAGCGAGACCCGCCACTGGTCCAGCGTCTCGCCCGGCGCGCCGTAGATGAGGTCGAGCGAGACGTTGTCGAAGCCCGCCCGGTGGGCCCAGCGCGCCGCCTGCACCGCGCGGCCCGGGCGGTGGCGCCGTTCGAGGGTGGCGAGCACCCGCTCGTCGCCGGACTGCATGCCCAGGCTGAGCCGGTTGAAGCCCGCCGCCCGCAGGTTCGCCAGGCGACGCTCGTCGAGGGTCTCGGGGTTGGCCTCGATGGTGATCTCGGCGCCCGGGACGAGGGCGAAGGAGCGGTGCAGGTGCTCCAGCAAGCCGGCGAGCTCGTCATCGGTGGCCATCGTCGGGGTGCCGCCGCCGAGGAAGACGCTCGTGAGGGCCCGGCCGTCGCCGGCCAGCGCCCGTGCGGCCAGGTCGATCTCGCGGCGGGCGGCCCGCGCGTAGTCACCCGTCGACATGCCGGGCAGCTGGGCGGGCGTGTAGGTGTTGAAGTCGCAGTAGCCGCAGCGCGCCGCGCAGAAGGGCACGTGGACGTAGCACGACAGCGTCCGCCCGGGCGTCGTGACGAGGGCGCCCGGTTCGGCGGCCGCGGCGGGGCCGGCCGGCGGCACTACGCCCTCTTCCCGGCGGCGTCGACGGCGGTGAGGGCGGCGACGAAGGCCTCCTGCGGCACCTCGACGCGACCGACCATCTTCATGCGCTTCTTGCCCTGCTTCTGCTTCTCGAGCAGCTTGCGCTTGCGGGTGATGTCGCCGCCGTAGCACTTCGCCAGGACGTCCTTCCGGACCGCGCGGATGGTCTCGCGGGCGATGACGCGGGTGCCGACGGCTGCCTGGACGGGCACCTCGAACTGCTGACGGGGGATGAGTCTGCGCAGCCTGCCCGTCATCTCGACCCCGTAGTCGAAGGCCTTGTCGCGGTGGACGATCGCGCTGAAGGCGTCGACCGGTTCGCCGTTGAGCAGGATGTCGACCTTGACCATGTCGGCGCTCTGCTCGCCGGCCTCCTCGCAGTCGAGGCTGGCGTAGCCCTTCGTCCGGGACTTGAGGGCGTCGAAGAAGTCGAAGACGATCTCGCCGAGCGGCAGCGTGTAGCGCATCTCGACGCGGTCCTCGGACAGGTAGTCGACGCCGTCCTGGGTGCCGCGGCGGCTCTGGCACAGCTCCATGACGGGGCCGATGAACTCGGCCGGGCACAGGATCGTGGCGCGCACGACCGGCTCATGGACGGATTCGACCCTCCCGTCGGGGAACTCGGAGGGGTTCTGCACCCGGTGCTCCGTGCCGTCCTCCATGACGACGCGGTAGTCGACGCTCGGGGCCGTGCTGATGAGGTCGAGGCCGAACTCGCGTTCGAGGCGCTCCTGGATGATCTCCATGTGGAGCAGCCCGAGGAAGCCTGCGCGGAAGCCGAAGCCCAGGGCGCTGGAGGTCTCGGGCTCGAAGGTCAGGGAGGCGTCGTTGAGCTGGAGCTTCTCGAGGGCCTCGCGCAGCTCGGGGAAGTCGCTCGCGTCGATCGGGTAGAGGCCCGCGAAGACCATCGGCTTCGGGTCCTTGTACCCGGCCAGCGGCTCCGCGGCGGGCCGCGGGGCCAGGGTGATGGTGTCGCCGACGCGCGACTGGCGCACGTCCTTCACCCCGGTGATGAGATAGCCGACCTCGCCGACCGACAGCCCCTCGGAGGGGGCCGGCTCGGGCGCGTGGACGCCGATCTCGAGCACCTCGTGGGTGGCGCCGGTCGACATCATGCGGATGCGGTCGCGATGGCTCAGGCGGCCGTCGACGACGCGCACGTAGGTGACGACGCCGCGGTAGACGTCGTAGACGGAGTCGAAGATGAGTGCCCTGGCCCGTCCGTCGGCGTCGCCGACCGGCGCGGGGACCTGTTCGACGATTGCGTCGAGCAGCTCGGGGACGCCCTCGCCGGTCTTGGCCGAGACGCGCAGGACGTCGGAGGGCTCGCAGCCGATGATGCCGGCGAGCTCCGCGGCGAACTTGTCGGGCTGGGCGCCGGGGAGGTCGATCTTGTTGAGCACCGGGATGATCGTCAGATCGGCCTCGAGCGCCAGGTAGAGGTTCGCGAGGGTCTGGGCCTCGATGCCCTGGGCCGCGTCGACGAGCAGCACGGCGCCCTCGCAGGCCTCGAGCGAGCGGCTCACCTCGTAGGTGAAGTCGACGTGGCCGGGGGTGTCGATCATGTTGAGGACGTGCTCCCGGCCCCCGACGATCCAGGGCATGCGCACCGCCTGCGACTTGATGGTGATGCCGCGCTCGCGCTCGATGTCCATCCTGTCGAGGTACTGGGCGCGCATCTCGCGCTCGTCGACGATGCCGGTCAGCTGGAGCATGCGGTCGGCCAGCGTCGACTTGCCGTGGTCGATGTGCGCGATGATGCTGAAATTGCGGATGATGGCCGGATCGGTGGCTCCGGGCTGGACGGTCAAATCTCGTCGACTCCTCGATCGATCGTGCGCCGCCCGTGGGGCCGCCGTGGACGACGCGTTCTGGCCGGCGGCCGGGCCGCGGGCGAACCCATTGTCGCACGGCCGCGAAACGCGCCCGGCCCGCGCGGGGCCGTGTGATCGGCCATGCCGATCCTGCCCTGCGGATGCGCATCGGTCCGGCCCGCGCTGGGCCGTGCGATCGCGCGGAGGATCGACGCACGGGTCGACAACGCGTCCGGCCCGCGCGGGACCTCGGGGCGATCCACGGGGCCATCGCCGCCCCGCCGGCGCGTCCGGTCCGTACGGGGCCGGGCGGGTGCGCCGGCTCGCCCGGGCCCGGGCGCCCGCGCGTGGTTTGAGGCGGCATGCGTTCGGGTGATAGAATTTCTCGCTGTGTCTGTGCGCCGTCCGCGCGACAACGCCGGATCGTGCTCACGCGACACGAATCACCCAGTACCGGCACCAGAGGTTGAGGACACGTGGCAAACATCAAGTCGCAGAAGAAGCGCATCAAGACCAATGAGAAGGCCCGTCGGCGCAACAGGGCGGTGAAGTCCGCCCTGCGCACGCACGTGCGTCACTTCCGCGAGGCCGCAGCCGCAGGCGACAGGGAGAAGGCACTCGAGCTGGCGAAGGTCGCCAACCGCGCCCTCGACAAGGCGGCGTCCGCCGGCGTCATCCACGCCAACCAGGCGGCCAACCGCAAATCGGCCATCTCCCTGAGGGCCGACTCCCTCTGATCCTCATCCGAGTCCGCCGCGCCCGCACCGGGCCGGGGACTGACTCCCCGCAGCAAGCGCCCCGATCCTCACTGGGTGGTCGGGGCGCTTGCGCGCGCCCTGGACCGGCCGGCCGAGCGGGCACGGTCGACGGCCAGGAGCAGCTGCTCCAGGGCGAAGTGCGGATCGGTGGCGGCCCCCTTGACGGCGGCGTCCGCGGCGGCGACGGCGACGAGCGCCCGGGCGACACCGCCGGGCTGCCAGCCCCGCGCCTGGGCGCGCAGCGTCTTGACCTTCCACGGGCCGACGCCGCAGATCTCGGCCATCTGGTTGTCGCGCAAGCGCTCGCCCTGGGCGCCGAGGTAAAGGCCGAGGGCGCGCAGATCGGCGGCGAAGGCGGCGGTGACGGCCGCCGGGTGGACGCCGCACGACAGGGCCCAGCGCAGTTTCTCGAGGGCCTGGCCGGGGCGTCCGGCGAGCGCATCGGCGCTCACCGCGTAGCCGGTGACGTCGACGCGGCCCGCGAAGTAGCGGTTGACGACATCGACGGTGAGCCGCTCGCCCCGCCAGTCGGACGCGAGCTGCCCGACGGCGCCCGCCAGGGCGCGAAGGTCCTTGCCGACGGCCTCGACGAGCCCCTGGGCGGCCCGGCCGTCGATGCTCATGCCCTGCTCGCGGGCCTCCCCGGCAACGAAGTCGGTGAGCTCCCAGGCCTTGAGGGGCTCGGCGGCGATCCGGGCGACCCCGGCCTTGCGGAGCCTGGTGAGCAGCCCGCGGCCCTTCGTGCCGCCGGTGTGCTCGGCGACGACGCAGACCGTCTCGCTCGGGGTGGCGGCGAACTCGACGAGCCTGGCCCCCAGTCCGTCGTCGGCGCTGCCCAGGTCGTGGATGACGACGACGCTGTGGCTGGCGAACAGGGAGCCGCCGGTGGCCTCGAGGAAGTCGGCCGGGCTCGCCGAGGAGGCGTCGAGCTCGTTGACCTGGACGTCCGGCCGCTCGGCGCGGGCCCGCGCGAGGATCGCGGCCGTGGCGCGCTCGGCCAGCAGCGACTCGGAGCCGTGGACGAGTGTCGTCGTACCGAAGACGGAATCTGAACTCACCCTGCCATCGTGCCACCCGGCACCGGCGGCGGCGCCCCGGGCGCGTCGACGACGGGTCGTCGCAGCGCGTCTCATCGCCTGCTCACCGCCCTCAGCGCGCCGTCGCCGAGAACCACCACGGCGACGGCCCCGTTGCGGTCCGTGCGCATGACCCGCATGCCGAGCAGGCCCAGCGCGTCCACCGTCCTCGCGGCGGGGTGGCCGTAGGAGTTCCCGGCCCCGACGCTCACGAGGGCCAGTCGCGCGCCGGTGGCGGCGAGGAAGTCGGGGCTCTGCCGCGCTGAGCCGTGGTGGGCGACCTTGAGGACGTCGGCGCGCAGGTCGAGACCGGCCGTGACGGCCCTGTCCTGGCCGTCCGTCTCGAGATCGCCCGTGACGACGAGGCCGATCCCCTGCACCGTGATCCGGCCCAGGATGCTCGAGTCGTTCTCGGCCGAGCTCTCCGAGGCCGCCCGCTGCCCGCCGGCGTCGCCGGCGGCGGCCCGGGCCTGGTCGGGGCCCGCGTCCGCGCCGGCCTGCAGGGTCAGCCAGCGGACCGGGCCGACGTCGATGCGCTCGCCGGCCCTCGCGGTGCGGGTCGGCACCCCGGCGGCGTCGAGCAGCTCGTGCACCCGGCGGGCGTTGCCGGCCGGGGACTCCAGCGGGTCGAGGAGGGCCAGGTCGATGCCCATGTGCCCGACGATCTGGGGGAGGCCGCCGACGTGGTCGTCGTGGAAGTGACTCAGGACGAGCATGCTCAGGTGGTCGACGTGCTGCTCGCGCAGGCAGCGCGCCGCCGCGTCCCCGGGCGGGCCGGCGTCGACGAGGACGGCGGAGCGGGCGCCGGTGCGCACGAGGGTGGCGTCGCCCTGGCCGACGTCGCAGCTGACGATCGCCCAGCCGGACGGCCAGCCCGGCGCGGCGGGACGCCACAGGCAGCCGACGAGGAGGACGCCCGCCAGGGCGGCGCAGGCCCCCGGCCGGGCGGCCGCCCGGCCGATGAGTCGGACCAGGGCCAGGCACACGCAGCCCAGCACGGCCAGCGACCAGCCGGAGACGGGCCAGGCGAGCGTCGCTGCGGGCAGGCCGGCGCACAGGCGGGCGACGAGGATGATCGGCTCGGCGCACCAGCCGGCGCACCAGCCGAGGACCGCTCCGGCGGGCGGGCACGCCACCCCGCACAGGGCGGCCAGCAGCCCCAGCACGGTGACCGGCGCGACGAACGGCCCCGCGGCCATGTTGGCGACGAGCCCCGTCATGGAGACGGTGCCCGACAGGGCGGTGATGAGCGGCTGCGTCGCGAGCTGCGCGGCCGCCGGGACGCAGACCGACTCGGCGAGCCAGCCGGGCGCCCAGCCGCTCATCGCGCGCTGCCAGGGGCCGGCCCAGAGCAGGATGCCGCCGGTGGCGGCGACGGACAGCGCGAAGCCCCAGCTGCGGGCCAGCCACGGGTCGACGAGGAGGAGCAGCCACACGGCGCAGGCCAGCTGGCGCAGGCCCGACGGGCCCAGGCCCCTGCGCCCCGTGGCCGCCAGCGCCACGAGACCCATGGCGGCGGCCCGCACGACGCTGGGCTCGGCCCGGCACAGGACGACGAAGGCCGCCACGACGAGCACGGCGAGCGACCTCAGCGACCAGCCGCGGACGCCCGCCGCCCTGGCGACCGCGAGGAAGAAGGCGAGCATGAGGGTGAGGTTCGTGCCGGAGACCGCCGTGAGATGGGTGAGGCTGGACGCCCTGAAGTCCTCCTCGAGCGTCCCGTCGAGGCCGCTCGTGTCCCCCTCGACGAGGGAGGGCACGAGCCCCGCCTGGTCGTGGGGGCTCCACCGCATCGACTCGCGCAGACGCGATCGCACCGCGTTGACCGCCCGGTCGACCGGGCCGGGGCCCGCGAGCCGCTCGACGGGGCCCCGGGGGCGCAGCACGGCGACGAGGCCGTCGTCGTGGTCGTCGGGGGACGAGGCCAGGGCGAGCAGCCGGACCCGTTCCCCCACCCTCAGGCTGGCGATCCGCTCGCCCCGCTCGCCGGAGGCGGTGAGCTCGGCCCTGCTCCGGACGTGCCAGGACCCGCCCCTGACCCGCACGGTCTCGACGACGACCGTCACGCGGGTGGCGGCCGGGAAGGAGCCCCGCTGCTCGAGGGCCACCGGGTCGGCCGCCACCCGGGCGGTGACCTCGACGACCGCCTCGTCGGCGGCGGCCCCGGCCAGCGGACCGTGCTCGCACCAGTGGAGCTGGCCGAGGCAGCAGCCGATGGCGCTCGCGGTCACGAGCGCCGCACCGGCGAGCGCCCACCGGCGGCGGCGGGCCGCGTGGACCGTCAGGGCCAGGCAGAGCCCCAGCACAGGCCAGCTCACCCGGGGCGGGGCGCCGAGCGTCATGAGGGCCCCGGCCCATGCGCACAGCGCCGGGGCGACGAGCCGCAGGTCGCGGGCCGGGCCGCCCCGGCCCTGCGGCGGATCCGCGGCGTCTCGCCCGCCGGGGCGGACGCGTCCGCGCTCAGACCCTGACATGGTCCTTGACCCGCGAGTAGAGCTTCTCGCCGATGCCGTCGACCTCCTGGAGCTCCTCGACCCGACTGAAGCGGCCGTGCTGAGTGCGCCACTCGACGATGCGCTCGGCGAGCACCGGGCCGATGCCGGGCAGTTCCTCGAGCTGGGAGGCGGTGGCCGAGTTGAGGTCGAGCGCGTCGCCCTGCCCGGAGCCCGACGACGGGGCCGGCGCGGCGGGGGCGCCCCCTGCGGACCCCCGGTCGGAGGCCCCCGCCCCGCCCGGCCCGTTCAGCTCGCCCCGCGGGGCGCCGGTCGTGCCGATGACGACCTGGCAGCCGTCGCAGACGGTCTGGGCGAGGTTGAGCTCACCCGGGTCGGCGTCGGCCCCGAGGCCCCCGGCGGCGTCGAGGGCGTCCGAGACTCGGGATCCCTCGGGCAGCTCCACGACGCCCGGGGCCGCGACCGCGCCGATGACGTGCACGCGGATGGCTGCGGGCGACTGGGCCCCCTGGGGCGTCTGCCCGGCGGGCGGGGTCGGCTGCGCCGACGCCTCGGGCCCCGGGCCCTGCACGCCACCGGAGTCCTGAACGCTCGGGCTCGGCGCGTCGACCGTCGTGGCCCGGGCGCGCAGCACCTGGATGACGCTGAACACGAGGACGACGACGCAGACGACCACGATGACCGCGAAGTGCGCGCGGCCGAACTCGCGCAGCCGCTCCCCGGGCCCCGCGACGGGGCCGGGCCCGCGGCCGGGGCCCCGCCGCGGGGCCGGCTCCGCGCCGTCGACGCGGCCCGGTGGGGCGCCGACGAACGGCTCGTCGCTCTCGTCGCCGTCGGGGGCCTCGTCCGCGCCCGGCTCCTCGGGCCCGTCCCAGTCCTCGACGCCGTCGTACCCGGCGGGGTCGACGTCGCCGTACGGGGCGAGGCCCTCGTCGTCGCACCAGGCGGGACCGGCGGACCGTCCACCCCGTGCGCGCCGGGGGCCGCCGACGAGCGGGCCCGCTCCGGCCATGACCTCGCGCAGACGGGAGACCGCCTCGTCGGCGCCCGCGCCGCGCCCGAATCCGTGTGCCATGCCCGCAGTGTGTGCGGGAGGCCGCCGAGTCGATCAGACGGACAACACCCTGTGAGACGGGCGGCTCACAGCTGGTCGACGACCTCGACCTCGGGGTACTCGGCGCGCCACATGCGGTCGGCGATCGCCTGCACCGTGTCGTCGGGGACGACACGGGCCAGCCCCTCGTCGATGGCCTGCTGCGCCACGGCCAGCCCGACCTTCGCGCTGATGACGCGCAGCCGGTGGATGGAGGGCAGGAGGGAGGCGCCCTCGGCGTCCCTGGCCCCGGAGCGGGCGAGGCATGTCGCCGCGGCGCGGATCATGCCGTCGCTGACGCGCGAGGCCTCGACGGCGATGGTCCCCAGACCGATGCCGGGGAACACGAGCGCGTTGTTCGCCTGGGCGATCTCGTAGCGGGTGCCCCCGACGGCGATCGGTTCGAAGGGCGAGCCCGTGGCGATGAGGGCCCTGCCGTCGGTCCACTCGAGGAGGTCGGCCGGAAGGGCCTCGGCCTTCGAGGTCGGGTTCGACAGCGGCATGATGATCGGCCGCTCCTGGTGGGAGGCCATCTCGCGGACGACCCGCTCGGTGAAGGCGCCGGACTGGGCCGAGCAGCCGATGAGCATCGTGGGCCGGGCCCGGTGGACGACCTCGTCCAGGCCGTGGCCGTGCGGGGCGTCCGGCCAGTCGACGACGTCCGAGGCGGGGCGCGCGTAGGGCTCCTGGAAGTCGCGCATCCGACCGCCCTCGACGATGAGGCCGCGGCTTCCCATCGCCCAGAAGCGGCGGCGCGCCTCCGCGGCGTCGAGTCCCTGCTCGACCATGACCTGCACGAGCAGGTCGCTGATGCCGATGCCGGCGGTGCCCGCGCCGAAGACGACGATCCGCTGCTCCTCGATCGGCACCCCGGAGCGCCTGATGCCGGCCAGCGCCGCGGAGACCACGACGGCCGCCGTGCCCTGGATGTCGTCGTTGAAGGTGCACATCTCGGCGCGGTAGCGGCTGAGGATGCGGTGGGCGTTCGACGCGCCGAAGTCCTCCCAGTGGAGCATCGCATGCGGGAAGAGCTCACCGACCGCCCGCACGAACTGCTCGATGAAGTCGTCGTAGCGCCGCCCGCGCACCCGCGAGTGGCGCACGCCGAGGTAGCAGTCGTCGTTGAGCAGCTCGAGGTTGTTCGTGCCGGTGTCGAGCACGACGGGCAGCACCCGGTCGGGGCGGATGCCGGCGGCCGCGGTGTACACGGCGAGCTTGCCGACCGCGATGGAGACGCCCCCGACGCCCTGGTCCCCGATGCCGAGGATGCCCTCGGAGTCGGTGACGACGATGAGGTCGACCTCGTCGGGGCCGTAGCCGTAGGCGAGGAGCGCCTCGGTCATGTCCTCGGGGTGGTCGATGTCGATGAAGACGCCGCGGGGCCGGTGGAACCAGTGGCTGTACTCCTCGATGGCCCGGCCGATGGTCGGCGTGTAGATGATGGGCAGCATCTGCTCGATGTGCTCGGACACGAGCCGGTAGAACAGGATCTCGTTGCGCTCCTTGAGCGTGTTGAGGAAGACGTAGCGGGCCATGTCGGTCGGCTCGGTGAGGTACTGGTCGTGGATGCGCCGGAGCTGGCCGTTGATGTCCACGACGCCGGGCGGCAGCAGGCCGACGAGACCGAGGCGTTCGCGCTGGTCCCTCGTGAAGGCGGTGCCGAAGTTCGTCATCGGGTGGGTGAGCACGTCGCGGCCGCGCGCGGCGATGCGCACGACGTCGTGGCCGTCGCTGCGGACGTACTCGAAATTCTTGCTCACGTGATCCTCCTCCGTGCGGCGGGCGCGCTCAGCCCGCCGCGAAGACGCCGTCCAGGTCGAAGGTGGGACGGCCGTGCAGGACGGTGGCCACGACCCGGGCGTGATAGGTGCGCCCCTTGTACGGGGTGTTGCGGGCGATCGACGACAGCCCGGCGGGATCGACCGTCCAGGACCGCTGCGGGTCGATCAGGCACAGATTCCCGGGCCGGCCGACGGACAGGTCGCCGCCGTAGCGGTGCCCGAGGCCGAGGAGGCCGGCGGGCCGGGTGGACATCCGGTCGGCCAGCTGCGCCCAGCTCATGCGCCCGGTGCGGACGAACAGCTCGGCCACGACGGCCAGGGCGGTCTCGAGACCGAGCATGCCGTTGGCCGCCCGGCTCCAGTCGCAGCCCTTGGCCGAGTCGGGGTGCGGGGCGTGGTCGGTGCCGATCATGTCGATGGTGCCGTCGAGGAGCCCTTCGCGCACCGCGGCGACGTCCGCGGTGCCGCGCAGCGGCGGGTTCACCTTGAAGTCGGGGTCGCCCGCGGCGGTCGCGCCCGAGTCGAGCGCCAGGTGGTGCGGGGTCGCCTCGGCGGTCACCTGGAAGCCCTGCGCCTTGGCCCAGCGCACGACCTCGACGCCCGTGGCGGTGGAGATGTGGCAGACGTGCAGGCGGGCGCCCAGGTGGCCGGCCATGATCGCGTCGCGGGCGATGATCGTCGACTCGGCCATCGCGGGCCAGCCCGTCATCCCGAGGGCCCGCGACAGCTCGCCCTCGTCGAGCTGGGCGCCCGCCGTGAGAGCCAGGTCCTGGCTGTGCTGGGCGAGCACCCCGCCGAGGGCGCTGATGCGCTCGAGGGCCTCGCGCATGAGATCGGAGCGCCCCACGCACATGCCGTCGTCGCTGAACATGCGCACGGCGGCGCGGCTGGAGGCCATGGCCTCCAGGTCGGCGAGTTCCTGCCCGGCGAGGCCCTTCGTGACGGCCCCGATCGGGTGAAGATCGCACAGACCCGCCCGCTCGGCGGTGTCGCGCTCGTACTCGACAACGGCCGCGGTGTCGGCGACCGGCTCGGTGTTGGCCATGACGAAGACCGCCCCGTAGCCGCCGGCGGCCGCGGCCCTCAGACCCGTGGCGATCGTCTCGGCGTCCCCGGCGCCCGGGTCGCGCAGGTGCGTGTGCGGGTCGACGAGGGCCGGCAGCGCGACGAGCCCGGAGCAGCCGACGGACCGTGCGGCCGGCCCGACGAGGGCGGGGTCGATGATCGCGTCGCCGTCGAGGGCGATGTCGCGGCGCCCCCGCCCGAGGACGTCGACGTCACGCAGAAGCCACTGCACGGGGTCCTCCTCCTCGCTGTGCCGCCCTCAGCATGCCACGGGCCCCCGGGGGCTCCCGCGCCGGGGCGGCGCCCCGGTCAGCGGCCGGGGACGATGCTCACCATGCGCGGCAGCCGGGTGATCGTCTTCGCGACCGGGCGGCCGTCGAGGGCCCGACGGACTTTCGGGTCGGCCAGGGCCAGCGCGACGGCGTCGTCCTCGGCGATGTCGGGGGCGACCTGCAGCTTGGCGCGCACCTTGCCCTGCACTTGGACGACCATCGTCACCTCGTCGGCGACGAGCAGGGCGGGATCGGCGGTCGGCCAGGTGGAGTTGGCGATGGACGGGGCGCCGCCGAGCAGCTCCCACATCTCCTCGGCGACGTACGGGGCGAACAGGCTGAGGGCCTGGGCGATGAACTCGACCGCCTCGCGCACCGCCGGGTCGGCGGCGCCGGGACCGGTGTCGATGGCCTTGCGGGTCGTGTTGACGAGTTCCATGATGCGGGCGATCGCCACGTTGAAGCGGCCGGAGCCGACCAGCTCGGTGATCTCGGCGACGGCCCGGTGGGTGGCCCGGCGCCGCTGCCGGTCGCCGGCGGCCGGGTCGGCGCCGTGGGGGGCCCTCACGTCCTGGGCGAGGCGGTGGGCGCGCTGCAGGAAGCGCAGCGAGCTCGCCGGGGAGACGTCGGCCCAGTCGATGTCGTCGGCCGGCGGCCCGGCGAAGACGACGGTGAGGCGCACCGCGTCGACGCCGTACGCGTCGAGCTGGGCGCCGAGGTCGACGCCGTTGCCGAGGGACTTGCTCATGGCCTTGCCCTCGTTGATGACCTGGCCCTGGTTGAGCAGGCGCGTGAAGGGCTCATCGAAGTCGACCAGCCCCAGGTCGCGCAGCACCTTGGTGAAGAAGCGCGAGTAGAGCAGGTGCATCGTGGCGTGCTCGACGCCGCCGACGTACTGGTCGACGGGGGACCAGAGCCGGACCTGCGCGGGGTCGAAGGGGCCCTCGTCGTCCTGCGGGGAGCAGTAACGGAAGAAGTACCAGGACGAGTCGACGAAAGTGTCCATCGTGTCGGTGTCGCGCTCCGCGTCGGCGCCGCAGCGCGGGCAGGCCACCTGCTTCCACTCGGTCGCGGCGGCCAGGGGCGAGACGCCGCGGGGCGCCAGCGCCTCGCCGCGCAGGTCGGGCAGCCGGACCGGCAGCCGGTCCTCGGGGACGGGGACGTCCCCGCAGGCCGGGCAGCGGATGATCGGGATGGGGCAGCCCCAGAAGCGCTGCCGACTGAGCAGCCAGTCGCGCAGCCGGTAGGTGACGGTGGCCTCGCCGGTGCCGGCGGCCTCGAGCTCGGCGATGATGCGGCGCGCGGCGGAGGCCTTGTCGGACAGGCCGTCGAGCGAGCCGGAGTTCACGTAGGCGCCGTCGCCGGTGGTGGCGATGCCGGAGACCGCCGGGTCGGGCTCGCCGGTGTCGATGACCATGCGGACTGGCAGGCCGTACGTGCGGGCGAAGTCGAGGTCGCGCTGGTCGTGGGCGGGCACGGCCATGATGGCGCCGGAGCCGTACTCGGACAGCACGTAGTCGCCGGCCCAGATCGGGATCGATTCGCCGTTGACGGGGTTGACGGCGGTGACGCCCAGCGGCACGCCGGTCTTGACGTGCTCGGTGGACTGGCGCTCGATGTCATTGGTCCTCTTGACCCGCTCGAGGTACTCCTCGAAGGCCGGGCGGCACTCGTCCGAGACGATCTCCTCGGCCAGCGGGGCGTCGGGGGCGACGACCATGAAGCTGGCGCCGTGGAGCGTGTCGGGGCGCGTGGTGAAGACGGTGATGGGCTCGTCGCGGCCCTCGACGGCGAACGTCACCCAGGCGCCCTCGGAACGGCCGATCCAGTTGCGCTGCATCGCGAGCACCCGGTCGGGCCACGTGCCCTCCAGCTGGCCCATGTCGTCGAGCAGCTCCTGGGCGTAGTCGGTGATGCGGAAGTACCACTGGGTGAGCTCGCGCTTGGTCACGACCGAGCCGCAGCGCTCGCACAGACCCTCCTTGACCTGCTCGTTGGCGAGCACGGTCTGGTCGGTCGGGCACCAGTTGACGTAGCCGTCCTTGCGGTAGGCCAGGCCCTTGCGGAAGAACTGCAGGAAGAGCCACTGGGTCCAGCGGTAGTACTCCTCGTCGCAGGTGTGGATCTCGCGGCTCCAGTCCAGGCTCAGGCCGTAGCGCTTGAACGACTTCTTCTGCGTCTCGATGTTCTCGTAGGTCCAGCGGGACGGGTGCTCGTCGTTGCGGATGGCCGCGTTCTCGGCCGGCAGGCCGAAGGCGTCCCAGCCGATCGGGTGCATGACGTTGTAGCCCTGCATCCGCCAGATGCGGGCGAGCACGTCGCCCATCGCGTACGCCTCGGCGTGCCCCATGTGGAGGTCGCCGGAGGGGTACGGGAACATGTCGAGCATGTAGCGGCGTTCGCGGGGGTCGTCGTCGCGGGCCACGAACGTCCGGTCCTCGGCCCAGAACCTCTGCCACTTCGCCTCGGCGGCAGCGGCGTCGTAGCCGCCGCGCTCGGCCCGCGGCTGGCCCGCGCCCTGGCTCGTCTCCACCTGGCTCACTTCGAGCTCCTCCTGCGACTCGTGCCCGTGCCCCTGTCGGATGCCGGTCGTGCCGGCACAGCATACCGCCGCGCCCGCGAGCGTCCCGTGCCCCGCCGGATGCCGGCCGCCCGACGGCCCGTCCCGCCGGGCTGGCCCTCAGCGGTGCGGGCGCCGACGACCCCGGGGAGGGCGACGGGTGCGCAGATCAGTGAGGACGAGGATCATGCCCGACGCCGGGTCGAGCGCCTCGAGACGGGCGATCACCTCGCTGAGCAGCGCTCCCCCGCCGCGCCGCCAGGACGCGATGCCGAGCAGGCCGAGCACCGGGGGCGCCCACCGCGCGGGGGCGATCGTCACGGCGTCGGCCCACAGCTGCTCGTAGGCCGCTGGGTCGTCCTCGTCGAGGCCCGTCCGGACCATGACGTGCCGGCGCATGGGCCCGCCCGCGAGCACGCACAGCCGACGCAGCCGCTCGCGGTCCAGGCGCCGCCCGGCCTCGACGGCGTCGGCGAGGCAGTCGTCGACGAACGCCCGCTGGCGGCCCGGCGGCCAGCCCAGGCATTCGCAGGCCACGTCCCACGCCGCGGCCTCGTCGGGCCCGGGGTCGCCCGGCCCGGCGACGACGGCGACGAGCTCGTCGCGGCTGGCGTAGGCCGACATGCCCGAGGCGATCGCCTGGACGGCGACCGGGGAGGTGCTCGGGTCGAACTCGTGGCCGGGGGCCAGGCCTGGGACCTCGCCCGCGCCGACGTCCCAGAACAGACGGTCGGTGACCACGAGGCAGCAGAGCATCTCGCCGGGGCGCAGCTCCTGCCGGACGGTCATAACGGCGGCGTCGGCCCATTCGGGCGGGCCGTAGCCGACGACGATGAACTCCGAGCCGGGGGTGGCGGCCCGCATGGACCCGATGATGGGCGTCAGGGAGTCGGGCTCGTCGACGAGGGCCCTGCTCATGCACGAGGACTGCGCGACGGCGCCGTCGCAGTGCGTCATGACGAGCAGCGCCTCGTCGGGCTCGTAGCCGATGAGATAGGGGATGAGCGCGAGCAGGTCCTCGCAGGAGCCGACGGTGAAGCGGTCGAGGGCGGTTGTGGCTGTCATGCCCTCACTGTGCGCAGCGAGGACCGGCTTTCTCGCCTCCGGCGGAAGCTGTGGACAACTCCCGCCGTTCGGTCCGACGGCCCGGACGCCGACCGGCCGTCACCCGGCTGGCCTAGGCTGAGAACCATCATGAGCGAGCAGAGCAGCGACGGCACCAGCCCCGGCACGGGCCCGAACGCACCCGGGCCCGGCGCCGGCGGCCCGGCGGCGCCCCAGGGCCCCGCGCCCGGGGCCACGGCTCCGACGTGGGACCGCCTGAAACCGGCCGGCCGGGCCCCCGGACCCGCCCAGCAGCCGGCCGGCTGGTACCCCGGGGCCGAGCTGCCCGGTTTCGACGAGGCCGCTGCGGGGGTCCCGCCGGCCGCACCGGGCCCCCGGATCGATCCCTACGGCGACCGCAGCAGCGCGGCGACGAGCGCTCCGGTCGCCCCGCCGCCGCAGGAGCCGTGCGCGCCATCGGGCGCACCGACGGCGCCGAGCAACGCGATCGGGCAGTACGCGGTGCACCGCAACCGCACCTACCTCATCGCCGTCGCCGCCCTCGTCCTCGTGATCCTCATGGCGATGATGGCCGTGGCGATGCGCAGCCCCCGGCAGGACCAGGGCGGGCAGGGCGCCGCGCCGTCCACGAGCGCGGCGCCGTCCACCCCCGGCCAGTCGACGAGCGTCGTCGGCGCGATCCCCGTCGAGTCGGGCTCCTTCACCGGTACCTGGCAGATCAGCAGCTCCCGCTGGGACTCGAACGGGCTCGTGATCGACATGACGATCACGAGCACGAAGGGTCGGCTGGCGTTCACGACGTTCGCGATCGACAATGCGAGCACCGGGCAGACCAACGGCACCGGCGAGATGGCCTCCGGCACGGTCGAAGACGGACGGACGACGCAGGGCGAGGTGCGCTTCGGCAAGGACCGCAACGACACGACCATCGTGCTCGCGGACGCCAGCGGCCACCAAATCACCGCCCTCGTCGTGCCCGCCTGAGTCCCCGCGGCAGGGCCCGGAGCGGGACCCCGTCGGCGCCGGGGCACTGATTTTGCATCGCGCCGATGGTGCGTTACCATATGTCAGGCCGCCGCGGCCGACCGGCCGGCGCGGCACCCGTTCGGGGCTATGGCGCAGTTGGTAGCGCGCTTCCATGGCATGGAAGAGGTCAGGGGTTCGAATCCCCTTAGCTCCACCCCGTTGGTTTCGACATGGCCCCGCCCGATGGCGGGGCCGCTTCGTTTTCAGTCTCGAAGCGGGCGACCGTTCGGCCCGAACTGATGAGAAGACTGGTCCCGCTGGTGGGCGCAGCGTGGTCGAGAAACTACGTGCCTCGGGTGGCTTGGGCGAGCTGTTCGAGCTGATTGACTCCGGCCAAGTGGAGCTGACGGGCAGTGACGGGCTGCTGCCGGCACTGCTCAAAGAGGCTCTGGAACGGGGTCTGGCCGCCGAGTTGACCGATCACTTGGGCTATGAGAAGGGCGGGCCGACACCGGTGGCCCGTGGCAACGCGCGTAACGGCACCACGACCAAGACGATCGACTCCGAGGCCGGCTCGTTCGAGACCCGTGGTCCCCCGCGACCGCGCCGGCACGTACACGCCCCGCCTGGTCAGGAAGGGTCAGCGGCGCATGGACGGGTTGGACGCGATGATCATCAGCCTGTACGCCGGCGGAATTGAAGGTCCGCGAGATCCGCCATCGGCTGGACTCCACCCTCGGGGTGGAACTGAGCGCCGGCACGATCAGCAAGATCACCGACGCCGTGCCCGACGCCGTCCTGGCCTGGCAGGCCCACCCGCTGGAGGCCTTCTACCCGGTGATTTACCTCGACGCGATCCGCGTCAAGGTCCGCCATAACTCGCGCGTGACCAATCGGGCTGCTCACATCGCCGTCGGCGTCAATATGGACGGGATCAAGCACGTCCTGGGGATCTGGGTCCAAGCCGATGAGGGAGCCCCCTTCTGGGCTCACGTGTGCGCCGAGCTCGCCAACAGGGGCGTGAAGGACGTACTCATCGTGTGCTGCGACGGGCTGGCGGGCCTGGCCGAGGCCATCGAGGCCACCTGGTGGCCCGACTCGGTGGTCCAGACCTGCGTGGTCCACCTGATCCGTTCCTTGATGAGGTTCGTGGCCTACCAAGACCGCAAGAAGGTCGCCGCCGCCCTCAAACCGGTCTACGCCGCCCCGAGCGAGGACGCCGCCCGCAAGGCCCTGGCGGACTTCTCCGACTCTGCGCTGGGAGCCCGGTACCCCGACACCGTGACGACCTGGGAGAGAGCCTGGGAACGGTTCACGCCGTTCCTGTCCTTCCCACCCATGCTGCGCCGCGTGATCTTGGAGTGAAGTGGGTTTTCGGACAGTGGTGAACTTCTGGTTCAGGCTGTCTTATTATGGCGTCTCCATTCGGCGTCGACTTCGTTGGGTGTGCGGTAGTCGATCGCCGAGCGGGGATCGTTTGTGATTGTATGGCTGTCATGAAACAAAATCGTTTCTGGTTTCGCGGAGTGGGAGGTGTTCGAAGTCGTAGTCGAAGGCGCGGCCGGTGATGTATGAGGCGAACGCGCCGAAGGTTTCTTCGGGGGTTTCGCGCTGGATGTTCGCGGTGTTGTTCTTGGCCGTGTTCCGGACGTGCTCGACCGGGTTGTGGTCGGGCGCGTACGGCGGCAGGAAAACAGGGGTGATGCGCTCCAGCAGCCGGCCGGGCTCGTAGAGGGCGGTCAACGCTTTCGCGTGGTGGAAGCGGGCGTTGTCCAGGACAACTGCGATCTTCTCTGTCTCGGTTTCTCGTTGGAGCCGGTCCAGGGAGAGGATCGTCTGCTCGGTGTTCTGGTTGCCCTCGATCGGGTACAGTTTGACTTTTTTGCTGGTCAGGGAGAGCGCGCCGAAGAAGGACTGGGACGTCTTCTGCCGGTCCACGGACAGCTTGGTGCGCTGCCCTCTGGGGAGCCACATGCGGCGGGTCTCGGCCTCGTGCTCCAAGCGGACCTCGTCTGCCGTGTAGACCTCCCAGCCGGCGTCCAACAGGGCATTGACTTGGGTCTTCACCTCGGCCATGCGCCGGGTGATGGCTTTCTCGTTGCGGTGCTCGTCGAACGGGTCGGGCAGCTTGAAACTCAGCCCGCACAGGCGCAGGAGCAGCTGGTACGAAGAATCCGCCTGGTACTCGACATCGAACAGGATCTTCACGACCTCACGTATCGCCGGGACATCCCAGAACTCGGCATGAACACCGGACCGGGAGGGCGGCTGGGCCAAGATGGCCTTGAGTTCTTCCTTCTGGGTGCGAGTGAGTTTCGCCGCGTTCTGGTTCCCGGCATGGCCGGTCAGCACCGAGCACATCCTGGTGGCCCGCCACTCGGCCAGCCATTCCTGCACGGTCCGCTCCGTGCGCTCAACCATTTCAGCGATGATACCCACATCAACGCCACGGGAGGCGTACAGAATCGCTTCTGCTTTCATCCGAACCAGCACATGATTGTCGGAACGCTTCTTCCATCTGATCAGGACGGCGGTTTCTTCCAGGGTGACCTCAACCTGCATGCCTCAATCATATCCGAAACAGCACAGGAAATCCACGAAAAATACGGTTTCGTTTCATGTCAGCCATATCTCAGTTCGATCCAGGATGCCACGTCCCGGATCGCGTGAATCCTGGTCGGGTAGACCTTGCGGTTCACGAGTTCTTTCTTCAGGGTCCCGTTGATATCGGAATGAAACACCGTGGCGCCCCGGACCGGTGGGCGGACCCTGGTGACCACGGGTGGGGGCCTCGCCGGTCAGCCCGGTGCGCATGTGGCCGGTCATGGCGTGGCCGATGATCTTCTTGCCAGATGCAGCCCCGTGACCGTGGCCAGGTAGACGAATCCTTGCCAGGTCGGGATGCAGGGTGGTGTCACCGACCCGTGTCACCGCCGGCGCGTCGGCGGTGACGTTCCTGCGGAGCCTGTCCGGCCGGCCCGGGAGGTCCGCGGCCTGGATGGTGGTTCGGGCCTTCTTCCTGGGTTGACAAGGAGTCATGCCGTTTGCGGCCATGATCTTCCGGAGGCTCTAGCGCGCTGGCTTGGATTCCGTGGCGGGCGAGTTCGGCCCGGATGCGGCCGGTGGCCGCAGAATCTGCTCGGACTCGTCGAAGAACCGGGCGATGGTGGCGGCCGGGGTCCTGTCTTCTCCGGGCTGTTGCCGGCAAGGGTCGGTCGCGTCAGGCGTAGTATGGCTGGCATGAAATGAAACCGTATTTTTTGTGGATTTCCTGTGCCGTTTCGGATGCGGTGGGGGCGTGCAGGTCGGGGTCGCCCCGGAGGAAACCGCCGTCCTGACCAGGTGGAGGAAGCGTTCCGACAATCATGTGCTGGTGCGGATTAAGGCCGAAGCGATCCTGCACGCCTCCCGTGGCGTCGACGTGGGCATCATCGCTGAAATGGTCAAACGGGCCGAGAGGACGGTGCAGGAATGGCTGGCCGACTGGCGGGACACCAGGATGTGCTCGGTCCCGGCCGGGCATGCGGGGAATCAGAACGCGGCGGAACCCGCCCGCGCCCGGAAGCAGGAACTCAAGGCCGTCCTGGCCCGATGGCCGAGGTGACGACCCAAGTCAAAACCCTGTTGGACCAGGGCCGGGAACTCTACACGGCAGGCGAGGCCCGCTTGGAGCACGAGGCCTGGACCCGCCGCATGCAGCCCCCAAAAGAGGACAGCGCACCAGGCCGTCCGTGGACCGGCAGAGGACGTCCCAGTCCTTCTCCGGCGCCCTCCCCCCGACCAGCAGAACAGTCACGCCGTACCCGACCGAGCAGAACCGGAACACCTGGCAGACGACCCTCGCACCGGACCCGCTCCAACGAGAAACCGAGGCCGGCAAGATCGCGGTCGTCCCGGACAACGCCCGATCCCACCACGCGAAAGCGTTGACCGCCCTCCACGAGCCCGGCCGGCTGCTGGAACGCATCACACCGATCCATCCGCCGCCGTACGCGCCCGACCACAACCCGGCCGAGCACGTCCGGAACACGGCCAAGAACAACACCGCCACCATCCAGCACGAGACCCCCGAAGAAACCTTCAGCGCGTCCGCCTCACACATCACCGGCCGCACCGTCGACCACGACTCCGAACACCCCCACTCCGCGAAACCAGAAACGATCTTGTTTCATGACGGCCATAACTTTATCACACGATCATTTTCCCACTGTCCGAAAAACACCAAGCACTCCAGAGCGCTGCGGCAGCTCACCCCAAGCGGCTTCGATGACGTACGAGCGCCTACAACGCATGGGCATTGGTCCACATCCGATCGGTGTATCCAGCTCGCCACGCTCCCTCCACGTCGCCCATGAAGCCCGGTCGTGGCAAGCGGCCAGCTTCCATCCTTCTTCTGATTGTCGACCAGCCACCGGCACGCCTCGATCAGCGGACGAGCGCGGGGAGTCTCAAGTTCCCCGAGCGCCAACAGCGTGTATGCGGCCTGCTCAGAGGTTATCGACGACGTCAACTGGCAATCATGCCAGCTGCGCTTGGAAGATGCGGACTCCTACTAAGGGACCAGCATCGGGGTTCATCCCGGCGGCACGGAATGCCCGCACCACCCTCCAGCAAGCAATCTGAGGCTGTACGTACCACCGGGTCGCCCACGAGCCGTCGGGTTGTTGGTGGTTGAGCAGCCAAGCGATGCCCCGCTGCGCCGCGGAGCGATGCCGCTGTGTCGAAGAAATCATCAGTGCTGCCGTTGCAGCGGCAGTGTCCTCGGACAGGTTGGCCCCTACATGACGCGGATAACCCCATGAGCCGTTGCGGTTCTGACTTCGACACAAGAAGTCCAACGCATCACACACGTCAGTGTCGTTCCCATCGCTGCCTGCTGCCACCAAGGCGAGGACTGCAGCACCGGTGTCGTCTGCATCCGGAGGAGCCGCGATGTGTTGTCCCCATCCGCGCTCGGGCGAGCGCCGTGCGCGTATCCACGTCGCGGCCCTGCTGATACTCGTCTGCACTTGCTGACCAGCCAGATCACCCAAGCAGCCTACGGTTAGCGCGGTGTCCAAGAACTGCCCTTCGGGGCACCATGACCATCCTCCATCGAGGTTCTGTCTTTCATGCGCCCAGGACCTAGCACGTCGAACGACCACCGGATCGAACCCCTCGCCATACTTCGCCAGTGCGGCCAGTGAAAGGCCCGGCATGAACCATCTGCCTTGACGATCCCACATCGAACTGAGCAGACGACTGGCCTTCCGCATGATGAACCTCCCCCCGACATCAGAGGTCATCCCTGCGAAAGCCATGGTTGAAACCACGATGAACTCGTGTAAATGTCGGGCACGATAGGTATGCGTGCCAGAAGTGGCGGTGCAAGAACACCGATGTACCCCAGCCTCCTCATCATGGCAGGCGAGCGGTCAGACAGAAGTGCAGAATCATCGCGGACGAAGGCACGCATCACGCGCGCCATTCCGAGGACCTCGCCATCGTCGACCTGTGCCGGGGCGCTCTGGACTTCCCTGCCACACGCCCCAAGAACCGAATGGACGAGTTGAGTGACATCCCGGTGTGAGGGCTCCCCCGCCGCTCCTCCCCAGCCTCCATCAGGATTCCGAGTCCGGCACAGCCAGTCCAGAGCATCCTGCGCGGTCTCATCACCCCACAAATGAAGCCCATAGGCAAGCCAAGCAGTCACCGTCGTGTCCGAGCTCAGATTTCCATCCCAGTGCCCATCGTCTGCTTGATGAGCGAGCACCCATTCAGTAGCCGAGACGATGGCCCGGTCCACATCATCAAGACTCAACGCCCCTCCTGCCCATTCGGGAGAGTGATCTATGCAAGACAGCAAGGCTCATCGCTACAACACCCACCGTCATCACGGCGAGAACACCGACGCAGGCTAGGAGCACTGATTCCTCCAGATTGGAGCCCCGCAAGACATCGAACGCGTATGACGTCGGCAACACCCTTGACAGTGCAAAGAGGAATGTACCCCGCACTGCCACCAAGTCTTGGAAACCACCACTAAGGAACCACAGCAGGATGGCTGTGATTCCGGCCACGGGTAAAGTGGCATAGAAGCGTCGTGTCAATGTTCCCACCAGCATCCCGATCGCCGTTGCAAAGAATGACGTAAGCATCAGAACAGCCGCCATCATCCACTTCTCTTCCGGGAGCGAGAAATCGGTGCATGTCACAGCCACGACAACCATGATCATGCCGATCACGATCGACCGAATAGCATTGGCCAGAAGAAATCCAGTACCGATCAGAATACCGGACACCGGGGCCACCCTGAGACCTTTGATCGTCCTCATCTCCCACTGACGCGCAGTTGCCACACCACCGAACAGAACGCCAGCAAAAACAATACCGTAGATGATTGATCCGGACGCCAAGAATCCAGTACGTGACACGACCGAGCCATCCTTCGAAACAACCCTCACAGTGAACGGAGCATGATAGGTGTCTCGGGAATACGCGTTGAGGGCGCGCATCACGCTCAGTCGAACGTTTTTGTCAACATCCGCCATTGCATTGTATGTTGTCAAGCGCACTTCCACAGATTCCCCTTGAGCAACCTGTTCCTCAAAACTAGATGGAAGTTCGATCACGCCGAACACCCGTCCAGCGGACAAAAGATTCCTAGCTTCTGCTTCATCATTTGTAACGACATGAAGATACATCGGCACACCCTCACGGGATTCGAGAGCACGCTGGATACGCTGCGTCTCGATACCAGAAGTGCCCTGAGGAACGACCGCGATCGGAATGTCACGCCCGCCCGGACTGAATAGAAAAGACGCTAGCACCAGAATGATGACCGGAGCGGCCAACGCTAGCACCATCTCGAACGGCCGACGCGCAGCCACTCTCAACTCCGCCTCAAGCACCGCCATCGCAGCTCTCATGACACGCCCCCTCCCACAGGACTGCGCCTGACCACCGCAATAGTCAGGATCATGAACACAAGGAAGGATACGGAAGCAGCCAACCACACCACCTCGAGATCATGATCGAACACCGTACTTGGGCCGGGCATGTTCACCAATCGTTCGACTGCAGCAATTGCATATGTTGAAGGCAACTTCCACGCAATGGCCTGTAAATCTTCCCTGTAGAACGACACTGGCCCGAATCCTCCACCGACGAACCACAGAGAAATCGCTACGAGAATGCTGCCCATCATCGCCGGTACTGATCGACGCATCACGACCCCCAGAAGGAGCCCGAGGCCGCATGATGCAACCACCGTCAGCAGGAGGACCGCAGCAATGGTGAGAAGATTACCCTCCGGCGACACATCCAGGAACAGGACACTCAGTAGGGTGATCACAGCGACCGAAACGATCGTCTGGACTGCACCGGTGACGAGCTTGGCGAAGACCACCCCCAGCAGCGGCTGCGGAGTGACCAACAGTGACTTGATAGTCGATTCTTCCCACTCGCGAGCAGACACATACGAGGTGTTCGCCATTCCACCAAAGAGGGCTGTGAAGACGATGATTCCTGTGGCAAGATAGGTCATGTCACTGATTGATTTTCGAGTAACCCCGGTTGTTTCGAGATCCAGACGAGATTCTCCACTCTCGGCAAGATGATGGCTGTTGAGGTCGAAAACGAGTCCCTCCTGACGCATGATAAGATTGCGACGTAGATCTTCATCTCCGCGCGCTGTGACGCGCAGGATTGCCATGTTTCCGCTGCTGTCAACAAGCCCAGCCAGCGAGCCCTCATCCACTTTCCGCTCCGCCTCCGCTCGCTTCAAGGCCAGACCGTTCAGGAATGGGGAGTCAAAAGCGACGTCCTGCACCTCCTGTGGTTGCTCATCCACGACAGCCACAGTGAACTGCTGACCAACCGTACCAGCCAATGCCGCGAAGAGCAGGAGCGCAGCCGGGACCAACACCGACACTAGAACGCTGCGCAACGACCGGAACCAGGCCAGCAGGTCTTTCCTTAGAATAAATACCATCGTCAGTCTCCTAATCACGCAGTTCCCGGCCCGTGATCGCGAGGAACACGTCGCTCATCGTGGGCTCATGCATCTCAATACCGAGGATTGAAGTGTGACCCTCGATCGTGGACAGCAACCGAGGCAGGTCTGCGGCTCCTTGTGGTAGCCGGAAAGACAACACCACGTGTTGGTCAGAGGTCTCCCATCGCATGTCCTGGAGTCCCTCCAGCAGATTTGACGGGGGGACTTGCCCCATGCTGAGGCGAACCGCAACACCTCCAGCACGTGCCCTCACCTTCTCCATCGGCTCGTTCACCACGACACGACCATGATCGAGGATCACAACATGGTCCGCAAGACGATCCACCTCTTCCATGTAGTTAGTGCACAACAAGATGGCATGGCCATCCTCTCGCAAAGTCAGTATCCGTTCCCAGATCGCATTGCGAGCCTGCACATCGATCCCCAATGTCGGTTCATCGAGTACGAGCATCGGAGGCTCATGAAGTAAGACGACGGCCATCGCGAGACGCCGCTTCATCCCACCCGAATAGGTGGACACACGCCTTTTCCTGTGATCTGTGAGTTGCACCAGCTCCAGTACCGAAGAGATACGGTCCCGTAGCCGCTTCCCACGGAGGCCATGCAGTCCACCGAACAGGCGAAGATTCTCATCGGCGGTGAGATCTTCGTACACGATTGTGTCTTGAAACATCACGCCAACGTGTGAGTGGATTTTCTTGGGGTCCGATGCCACATCGTCACCGAGAACACGAGCATGGCCGCCATCGGACCGCAGAAGCCCGCACACCATTGACACAGTAGTCGACTTGCCCGCTCCGTTAGGACCGAGCAGGGCAAGAACTGATCCAGTCTCCACGGTGAAGGACACTTGGTCAACCACCGTGGTGCCCCGGAACTTCTTGGAGAGTTCAATGACCTCCGCTGCCGCAGCCATCACACCACCCGCCCACTTGAACAGAAACCATCATTGATGCATTCCAACAGGTCCGCGGGGGTGCGCAATGCACGCAAGACATTTCTGGGAACATCGATGCCATAACGTTCCATGAGCATGGCACTCATCGCCATCATTGCCAATGAGTCATACCCCAAGTCCGTAAATGGTATGGAATCAAACCCCGACGGCAGGTCTACAGGGTCATCCAAGACGCCAGCCATGAGGATCCTCAGCTCCTCGAGCGTTAGTGATTTCATCTTGCTCCTCTACTCATCAGGTGTTCAATGATCACGCACGGCAATGTCGCGAGCCAAACGCGCAAACTCCTCCTGCCATTGAACGACCAGTTCGCCACGCCCCAATGTTCCCACGGCAGCAACGACGAGGTCGGCAATGCGCATCTCACCCAACATGCGAACTTCATCGGACAGGCTCATACAACCATCGCACACCGACGATCTGGATCCCCCCAATGTTGCCAACAGGTTGAGTTTCCCCTGCTCTTGGTCCAAGCCGGATGGCTTGCCAGTGCGTTGAGTGTCCCCGAAGGCCCCGATGAGGTCGTCGCGGAGTTGAAAAGCCTCGCCCAATAAACGAGAATACTGAGAAAGGAAATTTGGGATCTGCTTTCCGGTTGCCAAGGCCGCACCGAGCATCATCGGGTATTCCACTGAATACTGCCCAGACTTCAGGCGAGCGATAGTCCGAATGGACTCGGGAGACGAAGTAGGCCGCGCAGCTAGAACAAGATCAAGATGCTGACCAATGATCATGGCTGTCCGCATCTCTCCCCAGTGCTTCCGGACCATCATCGGTTGGTGCACCATGAAGGAATCCGCATATACCATCGCCAGATCACCAGCGAGGATGACAACACTCTCACCGAAACGCTCAGACTCGCCACACCATTTCGCGTCGAGATGATGCTCCGTGGCTACCCGGTGACCGGTGGGGTATCCCCTGCGCACATCACACTCATCCATCACATCGTCTTGGAGAAGCGCGAAACAATGAAGCAATTCTAAAGCTGCAGCCAACTCCACCAGTTCATGCCGGTCCGGATCACCGCCTAGGCTCAGGTAGGTCGATATGGCCAGAGTTGGTCGAATACGCTTTCCGCCGGCTTTGAAGAGGCGTGAAACCAGTTCAATGGGTAAGCTCGCCTCCGAATCAAGATCGCCCCAAACTTCTGACTGTTCGCAAAGCCTTACGGAGATGACTCGCTCGACGCGAGCTAAGATGTCCCTACGTTGAGAGGGATGCGTGACCGCAGCGATGGAACCGATAGTTGTCATCGTGATGTCAATCCCCCGTCCACCATCAGGGATGTTCCGGTGACGAAGGACGCCTCTCGCGAACAGAGCCAGATCACAGCGTGCGCCACCTCCGATGGCTGGGCAAAGCGATTCATCGGCTCGACATCTCTGAAGCGTTGCTCGGCGGTGGCGTCTCCACCCGTGAAGTGAGTCGTGAACGGCGTGTCCACGACGCCAGGACACACGGCGTTGATTCTGATTCCAGTTGAGGCGTATTCCAGAGCTGCACTCTTCGTGAGCCCAATGATTCCGTGTTTACTCGCTGTGTAGGCACTTAGCTTGTCGAACCCGACGAATGAAGCAACTGAGGCACCGTTGACTATGCTCCCATACCCCTGTCGCACCATGACCGCGAGCTCTTGCTTCATGCATATCCACGTACCTTTGAGGTTGATGTCCATGACCTCGTCAAAGTCCTGCTCGGTGACATCGTGAAGATCGCACTCGCCCTGCCCCGCCACGCCAGCATTGTTGAAGGCACAGTCGATCCCCCCAAGTGCATTCACTGTCGCTGAAACCGCCTCCCCCACCCCTGACCACGAGGCAACGTCAGTCTCCAGAGACAGAACGCGACCCCCGAGAGCGTTGATACGACCTGCGGTTTCCTGTAGACCAACGGGGTCCCGATCCAACAGCGCCACAGCGTACCCGCGCTCCGCGAACAGATCCGCTGCTGCCCTGCCGATTCCTGAACCTGCCCCGGTTATCAAGGCACTGGGTTGACTATCAGACATGGTCCTCAGCTCTTATCAAAAGTTCCGGCGACCAAGAAACTGGTGCCCGAGCCTCCAGCCACAGCTTCATATGCGCTTGGTTTGCCTCGACATGTTCAGCCATGCGTTCAGCCCATATCTGTTCCTGCACACGTATCTCTTCCTTCAAACTGAAGAACATATCCCAAGTCATGATCGTCATTCCCCCCGGCGTCGGAGCATATGTCCACGTGATCTGGTTGAATTCGAACGGGCCCATCGGATCGAGGCGCTCCGCATACGCCAACACCGGCGGCGCGAACATCCTCCATGACACCCACGAGTCCTCATTCGCATTGGTCAACCGAAACCAAACCTTGTGACCTTCACAGCGTATAACCTCGACCGAGAGGTACTCGGGAATCATCTGCGGCCATTGGTCCAATTGATTGGATTGCTCGAAAACAAAACCGAGGGGAGCTTGTATGTCGATCGAACGCTGTAAGTGGACTGACATGAGACCTCCTCAATGCTGGGGAATGGAACGAGGAACTAAGGCGAAGACACGAGACCAAGCAGCAGTCGCCTCGCCCACTAAGACAGGTACGGCGACGACGAGAAAACCTTCCTGGGGCAATTGATCGAGATTGCTCAAGCGCTCAAGTTGATAATACGGGCGCGTCCGACCTAGTACATCAGCAAATCCAGGCCCCACAGCCCCGACTCCTGTAATTGCGGCCATATTAGACATCATTCACCGTTGAGCTAGGGTCAGCGAGAACGAACGTAGGAACACCTCGCACGAAGAAGAACGTCAAGATGACATTGATCGCCAGCCAATTGAGGCAAAACAGCATGACAAACCACACCCATGCATCAAATATGACTACATCCAAATGTGCTATGACCGGCCAACAGGCGACGGTCAACAGGATGGACCCCAACCACGAGATAAACAACAGCAGCCCCCACAAGCCACGGTTCATGAACGGACCTCCTTCGACGAGCTTCGTGAACGAAGAGCAGGGATGAGCATGGGTACTTCTCGGCAATACGCCTCGTAATCATCACCGAAACGCAGGACCAGATTCTTTTCTTCCCAGATTTTCAGATACAACCCGTACAAGACCAAGAAGATCGGATACACCACCAAGCCAATGAGCGTCTGCTGCAACAGCGGGATGCCCAGGCCGAAAGCAGTGAAGTATCCGAACACCATCGGATTCCTCACGCGGGAGTAGACGCCCGAGCTGACTAACGTCGTCGTCGGAGCCAAGGCCCTACCCGCAACCTCGAGGGAGGTTCCTCGGCCAACCTTCAGCAGGAGAAGATTCGATTCCACAACCCAGTACCCACCGAACACCAAGGCCGCTATGGCTCCGAGGTAATTGAAAGGACATCCTGGCCATACCGGACCACCAACGACTCGTCGGAGGTTATCGACCAGCGCAAGAACCACCATCGGTATCACCATGAAGAACAGGTAGGTGATGACGACGAACGCCACAAGAGCGCGCACCTGTCTCATCATTGGCGGGCACCTCCGCCCCCCAAACGGCTTGTCACAGACTCTTCAGCAGCCAAACGCCGCCAAGGGCGAGGAACAAACGCCGGGACCGAGCTACGGTAGTCCAAGTACTCTTCACCGAAACGTCGCACCAAACCCTTCTCTTCCCAATACGCCAAATAGAGGCGCAAGAAGAGGAACGACAATGGCGTCAAAACCAAGCACCACACAGTGTGCAGAAGTAACCCCAAGCCCAGAACATAAGCTACAACGAAGCCAAAAGCCATTGGGTTACGAGAATAAACATGCGGACCAGTTAGAACCAAGTGACGCGTCGGATTATTGACCCGCCCAGCAACTTCCAACGAGGTGCCCTGTCCACGTCCAAATATATGAAGATTTGACCAAATCATCCACCACCATCCGAAGATAAAGGCCGCAGCTGCAGTCAAGTAGCTCCAAGGAGTCGGGATGATGCGAAGGTCGATAAAGAGATCGCACCCCATGTAGGCCAGAACAACTAAACTCGGAAGAACCAAGAAGAACAGAATGAAAGTCAAGACAAAGGATAAGATAAACCTAACCGGTCGAGTCACGGATTCCCCCCTCAGCCTTCCTCACTCGAACACTTGTACAGGACAGCACAACCTCATTCGATACCAGCAAGGCTAAACCTTTGACTCATTCAGACATCCGGAAGTTGCACCAAGGTACAGACATCTCTGGACATTGGTGCCATCCTCGAGCTTTCCAGCTAGACAAAAAGGTATACTAGTCACGTAATTAGCACCCGGGTCGCGGGACCAACATCGCGTTTCGCCTTCAACGACCCACGGACACGAGTATGATGACCGGACCTTGGGTGGCGAGGACACAGCTCAAGGAGTGAGCATGTCGGGTCAACACGTCGCGTCTACCCCACCCCTCACCCTTGGCGTGCTCCGCGCTTGGAAACCGCACGTTCAACCAGCGATCGTGTTGCCCGTACTGGTCGGCGCCACGACCGCGGGACAGTCACGACCAGCTCCGATGGACTGGCTCGTCGCAGCGTGTGTGGGGTTCTTCTACATGGGAGGGGTATCAGCCCTCAACGATGTCTTCGATCTGGAACGGGACAAGGTCAACCATCCGAACAGGCCTCTGACAAGAGGTGACCTCAGCCTCAGACACTATGTGATGGGTTTGGTGATCGCTCCCGTCGTCATCTCCCTGCTTCTTCTCTTGATCACCCTCGCTCCCGCTCGAGGCCTCCTCGTAGTGGGAATCCTGTGTCTGATTGAGGTAATGCATCTGGTGTACTGCTTACATCCTAACCTGGGGATGGCCGGTTTCGGCCGTCAACTCCTTCTCACTGTAGGTCCCATGTTGCTGGTTCTCGTCGGTGGACTTGGCCATGGGTTGGTGACATCCCGGCTGATTCTGTGCGCTGTGTCGATCGGGTTGTTCTTCGGGTCGGGAATCATACTCAAGGACCTCAGCGACATCCCAGGAGATCAGAAGTCAGGACTGGTGACTCTCCCCATCCACTGGGGACGGAACTTAGCTGTGAAGGTCTCGTGTTTCGGCCAACTAGTAGCGACCAGTCTTGGTTACACTTATCTCATCCTGGTACGCGCCAGCGTGTCGGTCTTTGGGTGGATGACTTTGAGTCTTGTGATGAGTCTCACAGGCACGATGACTTTACTTCACAGAAAACAACGTTACTGGGGCCCTGGAATGCTTATGGCCTACACAAGCCAATTCATCTTCGAGTTGGCACTGATCTTGAGCAACAAACAATGAATACACGTAAGCGATGACCCATGCGCCAGAATAATGAAATTATACCCCTACGGCGCGCCCACGGCCTTGACGGGGATGTCGAGCTCGTAACTCAGGACGGAATTAGCCTCGGGCACATCAGCGCAGCAAAGGCGCACACGAGACCGGGTGCTTTGCATCGAGCTTTCAGTATCATGCTGACCGATTGTAGCGGTCGAGTTTGCCTGCAACGGCGAGCATCATCAAAAGAGCATTGGCCAGGGTATTTGGCGAATACTTGTTGTGGACATCCACGCTCCCAGGAACTACTTCTCACCGACGCCGCCACGCGCCTAGAAGAAGAGCTCGGTCTACATTCACCAGCACTACATGAGGTTGGTCGCTTCGTGTATTGGGCACAAGATCCGGAGAGTGGGGCCGTGGAATGGGAGTACGATCACGTCCTCATCGGAGTATGTCAGGATCACAACTCATTGAAACCCAACCCGCGCGAAGTAGAGGAGGTATTCTGGTGGACCCTTGACGAGCGAGCCATCGGACCATTCACCCCGTGGCTACCCCTTGTCTTGAAAACAGCAGTTCCATTTCTGAGCGGCCTCCCAAATTCACCCTGATATTGAAAAGCAGCCAACGCTCGTCTCGAGACACCAGGGCATCAGCATCGATGCTCGAGACTGTCCGAATAGCAGTGTATGAGTGGAGTGAAGTATGGCCGTCATGAAACAAAATCGTTTCTGGTTTCGCGGGGTGGGAGGTGCTCGAAGTCGTAGTCGAATGTTCGGCCGGCGATGTATGAGGCGAACGCGCCGAGGGTTTCTTCGGGGGTCTCGTGCTGAATGGTCGCGATGTTGTTCTTGGCCGCGTTCCAGACGTGCCCGGCCGGGTTGTGGTCGGGCGCGTACGGCGGCGGATGGATCGGCGTGATGCGCTCCAGCAGCCGGCCCGGCTCGTGGAGGCCGGTCAACGCTTTCGCATGGTGGGATCGGGCGTCGTCCAGGACGACCGCGATCTTGCCGGCCTCGGTTTCGCGTTGGAGTCGTTCCAGCGCGAGGATCGTCTGCCAGGTGTTCCGGTTCCCCTCGATCGGGTACGGCGTGACTTTTTTGCTGGTCAGCGAGAGGGCGCCGAAGAAGGACTGGGACGTCCTCTGCCGGTTCACGGACAGTTTGGTGCGTTGTCCTTTCGGGGGCTGCATGCGGCGGGTCTCGGCCTCGTGCTCCAAGCGGATCTCGCCTTGCGGTGTGGGCCTCCCAGCCCTGATCCAGCAAGCTCTTGACTTGGGCCTTCACCTCGGCCATGCGCCGGGTGATGGCTTTCTCGTTGCGGTGCTCGTCGAACGGGTCGGGCAGTTCGAGGCTCAGCCCGCAGAAGCGCAGGAGCAGCTGGTACGAGGAGTCCGTCTGGTGTTCGGCGTCGGACAGGGTCTTCACGACGTCACGCATCGCCGGGACGTCCCAGAACTCGGCGTGGACGCCCGTCTGGGAGGGCGGCTGGGCGAGGATTTTCTTGAGTTCTTGTTTCTGGTCGCGGGTGAGTTTCGCCGCGTTCTGGTTCCCGGCATGCCCGGTCAGGACCGAGCACATCCTGGTGGCCTGCCAGTCGGCCAGCCATTCCTGCACCGTCCTCTCGGCCCGTTCGACCATCTTCGCGATGATGCCGATTCCGACTCATTCAGAGGCGTACAGGATCGCTTCTGCTTTCATCCGCACCAGCACATGATTGTCGGAACGCTTCTTCCACCTGATCAGGGCGGCTGTTTCCTCCGGGGCGACCCCGACCTGCATGCTCCAATCATATCCGAAACAGCACAGGAAATCCACGAAAAATACGGTTTCGTTTCATGTCAGCCATCGTTGTCAAGGAAAGACCCTAAGTCAGGCGTGGGTTCGACAAGGATTTTGAATAAGTCTCCTTGTCTCTTCCGATCCATGCGCCGGCGGACGAACCGGACCGCCCAACCGTCGGACATCCGAGCAACCCGCCGATCATGGCCTGCCGGCGTGACCTTCAAGTTCCCCGGCTCGTCGATCGGCGTCGTGCCGCGAGATTCCGCCCATCGTGCACGATCGGCGTGACCTCCAAGCCCCCTGGCCTGCCGATCCCGGTGAATCGTCCGACCCCCACAACCCCGCTCGGTGGCGCGTGCCCGTCGAACCGCTCAGCCCGCGCTCGCGCCCCACAGGTCCACTCGCCAGCCGCCGTCGGCCGACACCAGCACCGTCCACGAGCAGTTGCCCGGCGCCGAGTGCTCGTCGGCGCGGAAACCGGGCCCGCACAGCGCCTGCACTCCGGCCCGGATGGCGACCCAGTGGGTCACAACGACGGCGGTACGGCCCCGGTGGCGCTCCGCGATCTCGCGCAGGGCCCGGCCGACGCGCTCACTCACCTCGGCGTTCGTCTCGCCGCTCGGCGAGAAGCGGAAGTCGTCGTCCTCGCCCCACGGCGCCCGGCCGTCGGCCCGGGCGACGCCCGCCTCGGCCGGGGTGAGCCCCGCCCAGTCGCCCACGTCGACCTCGACGAGCCGGCCGTCCCGCTCCACCGGCAGCCCGGTAAGCCCGGCCAACGCCTCCGCCGTGCCGAGTGCGCGGCTCAGCGGCGAGCTGATGATCGCCGCGGGGCCCAGCGCCGCCAGGTGCGGGGCGGCCGCGCGGGCCTGCGCGAGGCCGATCTCGTCGAGCGGCACGTCACGCCGGCCCTGGAAGCGGTGCTGCGCATTGAAGCCGGTCCGCCCGTGGCGCCACAGGACCAGCCTGGTGCCCGGCCCGCTCACCCGTCGCCCACCGCCGCGGAGCCGGGGGCCCGGGCGTCCCGCCCGTCCCCGGCGGCACGAGTGACGCCGGCGTTCCCGAGCGCGAGGTCGATGGTCGGGCAGTCGCGCCACAGCCGCTCCAGGCCGTACGCGGCGCGGTCGTCGGCGTGCATGACGTGCACGACGAGATCGCCGTAGTCGAGCAGCACCCAGCGGTTCGTCCCGTGGCCCTCGCGGCGCAGGGGCCGCTCGCGCAGCTCGACGAGCCGGTCCTCCACGGCGTCGACGATGGCGCCGACCTGGCGCTCGGTGCGCCCCGAGACGATGAGGAAGACATCGGCGATCGCCAGCTGCTCGCTCACGTCGAAGGCCACGGGATCGGTGGCGAGCTTGTCGGCTGCGGCCAGGGCCGCGGCCCGGGTGATCTCCAGGGCCCGCTCCGTGGCGCTCATCGGGACCCCTCCCCCGTCGGTCGGACGGCCTCCGCGGGCTCGTCGGGCACCGGGTCGGCGACGAGGATCTCGGACTCGTTGGCCCCGGTGTACAGGCCGCGCTTGGCGACGTACTGGACGACGCCGTCGGGCACGAGGTACCACAGGGGCAGGCCGGAGGCGACGCGCTCGCGGCACTCGGTGGACGAGATGGCCAGCGCCGGCACCTCGAGGAGCGTGACCTTGTCGGACGGCAGATGGCTGATGTCTCGCCGCGCCATCTCGACGCCGGGGCGGGTCACGCCGACGAAGTGGGCCTGGCCGAAGAGCTCGTCGCCGCCCCGCCAGGTGAGGATCGAGCGCAGGGCGTCGGCGCCGGTGATGAAGAAGAGCTCCAGGTTGCCGCCGCGTTCGGCGCGGATGTCCTTGATCGTGTCGATCGTGTACGTGTTGCCCGGCCGGTCGATGTCGACGCGGCTGACGGTGAACTGCGGGTTCGAGGCGGTGGCCACCACCGTCATGAGGTAGCGGTCCTCGCTCTTGGAGACGCGCCGGCCCGCCTTCTGCCACGGCACCCCGGTGGGCACGAAGACGACCTCGTCGAGCCCGAAGCGGGCCGCGACCTCGCTTGCCGCCACGAGGTGGCCGTGGTGGATGGGGTCGAAGGTGCCGCCCATGATGCCGAGCCGGTAGCGGCGGGCCATGCTCGCCCGCGGCAGCCCCAGACTGCTCCCCTGCTCGTCGCCGGGGGACGCCGGATCGGCGGCCGCCGGCCCCGGACGCTCCCCTGCCACGGTGGCCGGGCCCGGCTCGCAGGCGTCCGCGCTCGTCGGGCCCTCAGGCACGCGTCTGCCCCTCGCCGAGCAGGAGGTACTTCGTGGTCGTCATCTCGGTCAGCCCCATCGGGCCGCGGGCGTGCAGCTTCTGGGTGGAGATGCCGATCTCGGCCCCGAAGCCGAACTGGCCGCCGTCGGTGAACCGGCTCGAGGCGTTGACCAGCACGACCGCCGCGTCGACCTCGTCGGTGAAGCGCCGCTGGGCGGCGGCGTCGGCGGTGACGATCGTCTCGGAATGGCCGGTGCTGTAACGGCGGATGTGGGCCACCGCCGCGTCGAGGTCGTCGACGACGGCGCAGGCCAGGTCGAGGCCGAGGTACTCGGCCTCGTACTCGTGCTCGCCCGCCGGCACGATCCGGGCGTCGGCGGCGCGGCTCGGCCCGTCGCCGTGGACGGTGACGCCCGCCCCGGTGAGGGCGTCGAGGGCCTTCGGCAGGAAGTCGTCGGCGATCGCGCGGTGCACGAGCAGCGTCTCGAGCGCGTTGCAGACGCTGGGACGCTGGGTCTTGGCGTTGAGGATGATCGCGAGGGCCATGTCCTGGTCGGCCGAGGCGTCGACGAACAGATGGCAGTTGCCGGTGCCCGTCTCGATGACAGGCACGGTGGCGCCCTCGACGACGGCGCGGATCAGGCCCGCGCCCCCGCGCGGGACGAGCAGGTCGACGAGCCCGCGGGCGCGCATCAGCTCGCCGGTGACCTCGTGTCCGCCCTCGACGAGGTTGACGCAGTCGGCGGGCAGCCCGGCGGCCTCGAGGCCGGCGCGCAGGGCCGCCACGACGACCCGGTTCGTGCGCAGGCAGCCGGCCGAGCCGCGCAGCAGGCTCGCATTGCCGGACTTGAGGCAGATGCCGGCGGCGTCGGCGGTGACGTTGGGGCGGGCCTCGTAGATCATGCCGATGACCCCGAAGGGCACGCGCACCTGCTCGACGCGCACCCCGTTGGGGAGCCGCCAGCCGCGGACCGTCTCGCCGACCGGGTCGGGCAGCGCCGCCAGCTCGCGCAGGCCCCGGGCCATGTCGGCCAGGCGCGCGGGCGTGAGGGCGAGGCGGTCGACGAGCGACTCGCCGGTGCCCCCGGCGCGGGCCGCCCCGACGTCGCCGGCGTTGGCCTCGAGGATCTCGTCGGTCGCCGCTTCGAGGGCCGCCGCCATGGCCGCCAGCGCCGCGTCCTTGCGCTGCCGGTTCGCCGTGGCGAGCACGCGGGAGGCGGCCTTCGCGCGCTCGGCCTGTTCGCTGATCTGCACCACACCACAGTAACGGGCCGCGCCGGACGGCACCACAACACCGGGCCGCGCCGGACGGCGCGGCGCCCACCCGCCGTCAGTCCGCGCGCCGCGGCGCGGCCCGGGGCTCCGCGCCGTCAGTCCGCACGCCGTCAGTCCGCATGGTCGTGGTGCATGAGGACGAGCATGTCGCGGTGCACGACCTCGCGCTCGTACTGCGCGCCCAGCTCGGCGGCCAGCTCGCCCGAGCTGCGCCCGAGCATCCCGGGCAGCTCCTCGCTGGAGAAGTTGACCAGGCCGCGGGCGACGACCTCGCCGTCCGGCCCGACGAGCTCGACCGGGTCGCCGACCAGGAAATCACCGCTGACGCCCGTGACGCCGGCGGCGAGCAGGGACGCCTTGCCCGCCGTGAGCGCGCGGACGGCCCCGGCGTCGAGGGCGAGGCGGCCGCGGCTCTGCGAGGCGTAGGCCAGCCACATGAGGCGGCGCGGGCGCCGGTGGTCGACCGGCGCGAAGACGGTGCCGGTGCTGCCGACCAGCGCCCTCCCGGCGCTGGCCGCGTCGGTGAGGAGCACCGGGATGCCCGAGCTCGTGGCGATCTGGGCGGCCTGCACCTTCGTCGCCATGCCGCCGGTGCCGACGCCGGCGGCGCCGGAGCGGTGGGTGTCGACCGTGAGGGCGTCGACGTCGGCGACGTAGCCGACGCGTTCGGAGTCGGGCTCGTCGGGGTGGCCCGTGTAGAGGGCGTCGACGTCGGAGAGCATGACGAGCGCGTCGGCGCGCACCACCTGGGCGACGAGCGCGGCGAGCCGGTCGTTGTCGCCGAAGCGGATCTCGCCGGTGGCGACGGTGTCGTTCTCGTTGACGATCGGGACCGCACCCATGCGCAGCAGCGTGCCCAGCGTGCGGGAGGCGTTGCGGTAGCTGGCCTGACGGGTGATGTCCTCGACGGTGAGCAGGAGCTGGCCGGCGAGCAGCCCGCGCGCCGCGAAGAGCTCGGCGTAGCGCTCCATGAGCAGGCCCTGGCCGACGGCCGCGGCCGCCTGCTGGTGGGCGAGGTCGCGGGGTCGCCGGGCCAGACCGAGCGGGCTCATGCCGGCGGCGATGGCGCCGGAACTCACGAGGACGATGTCGCGGCCGGCGTCGTGGGCGTCGGCCAGGGCCCTCACGAGCCCGGCGAGCCGCATCGTGTCCACCCCGTTCTCGGCGCTGGAGATCGACGAGGAGCCGACCTTGACGACGACGCGGCGGGCGTCGGCAATGGCGGTGCGCAGCTCCGCCTCGTCCTCGCCCCGGGAGACGGACGCGCCCGGCTCAGTCATCGTCCGGCCCCGTCCAGGACCGCACGTCGCGGGAGGGGTCGCCCTCGGCCCACTCGACCTCGACCTCGACGTCGCCGCCGTCGGCGGCCTCGGCGCGGATCTCGTCGAGCCGTGCGCCGCGCACCCGGCGCCAGTCGGCGCCGCGGGCGGACCCCATGAGGGCCTCGCGCTCGGCGCGGTAGGCGGCGTCGCGCTCGCGGCGGCGCCGGACGGCGCCCCGGGCGTCGGCGAGGCGCTGGTCCTCGCCGCGCCGCGAGAGGATCTCCGCGCCCGCCTCGACCTGCGGCACGAAGTCGAAGATGACGGGGTGCTCGCCGGCGCCGATCGCGACGGCGTCGTGGGGCTGCGCGCCGGCGGCCAGGAGCCCGTCCTCGACGCCGAGCCGGTTGAGGCGGTCGGCCAGATAGCCGACGGCCTCGTCGTTGCCGAAGTCGGTCTGGCGCACCCAGCGCTCCGGCTTGGCGCCGCGCACCCGCCAGACGAGGCCGCCCTCGCCGTCGCCCTGGCGCCTTATGGTGAACTCCTCGCCCTCGTCGACGGGCCTCGGGCGGACGACGACGCGCCGGGCGGGGGCCGCGGCGCGCTCGGCCCGGCGGGCGCGCACGAGCTCGCCCATCGCGAAGACGAGCTCCTGGAGGCCCTCGCCGGTGGCCGCCGAGGCCTCGATGACGCGCAGCCCGCGCGCCTCGAGCTCGGGGACGACCAGATCGGCGATGAGCCTGCCGTCGGGCACGTCGACCTTGTTGACGACGACGATGCGCGGGCGGTCCTCCAGACCGCCGTGGGCCGCGAGCTCGGTCTCGATGGCGTCCAGGTCGCTCAGTGGGTCGCGGCCGGGCTCGTAGGTGGCCGCGTCGATGACGTGGACGATCGCCTGGCAGCGCTCGATGTGGCGCAGGAAGTCGTGGCCCAGACCCTTGCCCAGGCTGGCCCCGGGGATGAGGCCGGGCACGTCGGCCACCGTGATGGTGTGGTCGCCGGCCCGCACGACGCCGAGGTTCGGCACGAGCGTCGTGAACGGGTAGTCGGCGATGCGCGGCTTCGCGGAGCTGATCGCGCCGATGATGCTGGACTTGCCCGCCGACGGGAAGCCCACCAGGCCGACGTCGGCGACGACCTTGAGCTCGAGGTCGATGGTGCGTTCCTCGCCCTCGGTGCCCAGCAGGGCGAAGCCGGGGGCCTTGCGCGCGCGGGAGGCCAGCGCCTCGTTGCCCAGGCCGCCGCGCCCGCCCTCGGCCACGACGCACTCGGTCAGCCCGCCGGTCAGGTCGGCCAGGACCTCGCCGGTGTCGGCGTCGGACACGACGGTGCCCTCGGGCACCGGCAGGACGACGTCGGCGCCGTTGGCCCCGTTGCGGTGCTCCCCCATGCCCGGCTGGCCGTTGCCGGCGCAGCGCCTGGACTGGCGGTGGTACCCGACCAGGGAGTCGACCTGCGGGTCGACGCGGATGACGACCGAGCCGCCGCGCCCGCCGTTGCCGCCGTCCGGACCGCCGAGCGGCTTGAACTTCTCGCGGTGCACCGAGGCGCAGCCGTTGCCGCCGTCACCGGCGCGCACGGTCAGCCGGACGCGGTCGACGAATGAGGGGATGGCCATGACGGAACTCCTGTGGTGGCTGGCCGGGCCAGTCTACGATCCGACGCCCCGCGGACGGACCCGCCGCGCGGACGGGGCACGGCGCAGGGGCCGGCCCCGAAGGACCGGCCCCTGCGAGAGGTCTGCGTGCCGCCCGCTCAGACGGCGGCCTCGACCGGCTCAATGGTGACGACACGGCGTCCGCGACGGGTGCCGAACTGGACGGTGCCCGGCACCAGTGCGAAGAGCGTGTCGTCGCCGCCGCGGCCGACGCCCTCGCCGGGGTGGAAGTGGGTGCCGCGCTGCCGCACGATGATCTCGCCGGCGTTGACGAGCTGGCCGCCGAAGCGCTTCACGCCGAGGCGCTGGGCGTTGGAGTCGCGGCCGTTGCGAGAGCTGGAACCAGCCTTCTTGTGTGCCATGTCTGCCTCCTCAGGCGTTGATCCCGGTGACCCTGACCCGGGTGTAGTGCTGACGGTGGCCCTGGTGGCGCTTGTAACCGGTCTTGTTCTTGTAGTGGAGGATGTGGAGCTTGGGGCCCTTGGTCTCGCCGAGCACTTCGGCGGTGACGCTCACCCTGCCGAGGGACTTCGCGTCGGAGGTGACGGCGCCGCCGTCCACGACGAGCAGGGGCTGGAGCTCGACGCTCGCGCCCACCTCCTCGGCGACCCTGTCGATCTCGACGACATCGCCCACCGCCACCTTGTGCTGACGGCCGCCACTGCGCACGATCGCGTACACGCCTGACCCACTTCCTGTGTCGCGCCACCCGCGGGCGGCTCTCGCTCTTCGGCCATCGGATCCGGTGGCCCTCGGTTCAGTGCACGACCGCCCACCGGGACGGTCATTCCTGCTCGGCTCGACGAAGGCGGAGCCAGAGCACCGAGGGGACAGATTACCCGGTGCCGCATTGCGGGGTCAAACGCCGGATCGGCGGGCGCGACCGGCGGGCATGCCGGTACGGCCTCCGCCGACGCGACGCGGTTTGATCCGCCCCGACCTCTCCGTATACGATCGACATGCCCTGTCACGGGCCTTATCCCAGCAGGAGTGTCCCAGTACGAGGAGCCGATCCATGAGCGCAGTCGACGGCAGCACCGCCCTCGGCGCCCTGCTCTCCTGCCGCCAGCACATCGACCTCATGCTCGTCGTCGCCGCGGCCTGTTGATCCCGGCCCTCCTCTCCCCCGCACGCATCACCACGGACGCCTGAGGGCTGCCCCTGCGCCCTCACGCCCCGTCCCCTCTCACCGGCGGGCCGTCGCACCCGCACTCCGCTCCCCGGCAGCACCGCGCCGCTCCGTCCGGCCGGCGCGCAGCGGCCGCACGCATCTCTGGACAGACATGACACTCCTCACCTCGGACCGCCGAGCCGCGGCCCCGGCCAGACCGGGGCCGACCGGCCCCCGACGGGCCACCCACTACTTCGACGGGCTGCCCGTACGGGCCGCCCACCGGCGCGTCTTCGTCCTCGTGATGATCGCCTACTTCTTCGACCAGCTCGACAACTGGAACTTCGGGTACATCGCACCGGCCCTGCGCAGCTCCTGGGGACTGGGCCTGGAACGGATCGCGACGATCAACAGCGCCTACTTCGTCGGCATGACCGTGGGGGGCCTGCTCGGCGGCTTCTGCTCGGACCGCTTCGGGCGCCGCAGGGTCTTCCTGCACGGCATGGCGCTGTTCAGCACGGCCTCGGTCGTCAACGGCCTGGCCGGCGGCTTCGGGCTGTTCGTCGCCGCCCGCGCGCTGACGGGCGTCGGCCTGTTCGCCATGATGGTCTGCTCCCACACCTATCTGGCCGAGATCTCCCCGGGGGAGTCCCGCGGGCGCTGGCAGGGCCGGGTGGCCGCGGTCGGCTACTGCGCCGTGCCGGTCATCGGCATCGCCGCGAACCTCATCATCCCCCTCGGGGCGCAGGCCTGGCGGGCGCTGTTCATCCTCGGCGGGCTCGGCATCATCCCGCTGGCCCTGGCCTGGCGCTCCCTGCCGGAGTCGCCGCGCTGGCTCGTCTCCCGGGGGCGCGTCGCCGAGGCCGAGGCGACGGTCCGCGCGCTGACCGGCCACGACGTGGACCTCTCGCAGGCGGCCGCCCGCACCGGGCGCCCTCCCGGCCCGCTGACCAGCCTGCGGACGATCTTCTCGCGGGCCAACGCGCGACCCACCGCCGTCCTGCTCGTGCTCTTCGCCCTCGAGACGCCGGCGAGCTTCATCGTCCGCACCTGGATCACCACCCTCCTCGACGCCCAGGGCATGAGCATGCGCCTGGCCCTCGTCGCCACCTTCTGCATGCAGATCGGCGTGCCCTTCGGCTGCTGGGTCTCCTCGCGCGTCTCCGACCTGGGCGGGCGCAAGTGGCCCATCGTGGCGCTGCTGCTGGCCGAGTCCGCCCTCGCGGTGTCCTTCGGGCACGTCCGCGGGCACTGGGCCCTCATCGTCGTCGGCTTCCTGCTCACCGCGAGCGGCATGGCGGTCGGCCTCATCAGCTGCACCTACGCCACCGAGAACTACCCGACCCGGCTGCGCAACAGCGCCGACGGCGCGCACAACGCGGTCGGACGCTCCATGGTCGCCGCGACCCAGCCCCTCGTGCCCGGCCTGTTCGCCTCGGCCGGCTTCACCGGCGTCTTCACCGCCATCGCCGTCGGCCTGCTCCCCGCGGCGGCCCTCGTCGCCGCGGCGGGCCGGCGCACCGGGGGACGCTCCCTCGAGGAGATCTCATGAGCGGCCGACACGGACCGGACGGACGAGGAAGGACCCTGCCATGACGAGAACGAGAACCGAGGACGAGCTGCGCGCCATCGCCGAGCGGGCGTCCCGCGAGCACGCCGACGACGACGCCGCCGAGCTCATGGCCTGGGCGGCGCGGACCTTCGGCCGCTCGATGGCGGTCGCCTGCTCGATGGCGGCGGACACGGCGGTCACCGACCTGGCCTCCAGGGCCCTGCCGGGGGTCGACGTGCTCTTCCTCGAGACCGGCTACCACTTCCCCGAGACCGAGGACCTGCGGGACGACCTGCCGATCCTCCAGGACATCACCCTGGTGGAGCTGCGGCCCGACCAGAGCGTGGCCGAGCAGGACGCGCAGTACGGCCCCCGGCTGTACGAGCGCGATCCCAACGCCTGCTGCCGTCTGCGCAAGGTGGTCCCGCTCAACCGGGCGCTGGCCGGCTACGAGGCCTGGGTCACCGGGATCCGCCGCGAGGACAACGCGCTGCGCGCCCACGCCGGACTCGTCGAATGGGACGAGAGCCACCGGATGGTCAAACTCAACCCCATCGCGGCCTGGAGCGCCGACGAGCTCTTCGCCTACGTCGACGCCCACGACGTGCCGGTCAACCCCCTGCTCGGGCAGGGCTATCCATCCATCGGGTGCGCGACCTGCACGCGCAGGGTCGCCCCCGGACAGGACCCCAGGTCCGGCCGCTGGGCCGGCCTCACCAAGACGGAATGCGGGATCCACCTATGAGCACCACCACGAGCACCACCGGGCCGGCGTCCCCGGCGGGAGCGCCCGGCGACGACCACCTCGACGCGCTCGAGAACGAGTCGGTCCACATCATCCGGGAGGTCACCGCCGAGGCCGAGAGGCCCGTCCTGCTGTTCTCCGGCGGCAAGGACTCGGTCGTCATGCTGCACATCGCCCGCAAGGCCTTCTGGCCGGCCCCGCTGCCGTTCGGCCTGCTCCACGTCGACACCGGGCACAACTTCCCCGAGGTCCTCGCCTTCCGCGACGACGTCGTGGCCCGCCACGGGCTGCGGCTGACCGTCGAGAGGGTGCAGGACTGGATCGACGACGGGCGCCTCGTCGAGCGCCCCGACGGGACGCGCAATCCCCTGCAGACCCAGCCGCTGCTGCACGCCATCACCGCGGGCGGCTTCGACGCGGTCTACGGCGGGGGCCGCCGCGACGAGGAGAAGGCCCGCGCCAAGGAGCGGATCGTCTCGCTGCGCGACGCCTTCGGCCAGTGGAACCCGCGCAACCAGCGCCCCGAACTGTGGGGCCTGTACAACACGCGGCACCTGCCCGGGGAGCACGTGCGGGTCTTCCCGCTGTCGAACTGGACCGAGCTCGACGTGTGGAGCTACATCGTGCGCGAGGGCATCGAGCTGCCCTCCCTGTACTACGCCCACGAGCGCCGGGTCTTCCGGCGGAACGGCATGTGGATGCCGCTGGGCCCCGTCACCCGCCCCCGCGACGACGAGCGGGTCGTCACGCGGACCGTGCGCTACCGCACCGTGGGCGACATGTCGTGCACCGGGGCCGTCGAGTCGACGGCCGGCGACGCCGCGGCGGTGCTCGCCGAGGTCGCCGCGACGACGCTGACCGAGCGCGGGGCCACCCGCGCCGACGACAGGCTCTCCGAGGCCGCCATGGAGGACCGCAAGAAGGAGGGCTACTTCTGATGAGTGAACTGCTGCGTCTCGCCACCGCGGGCAGCGTCGACGACGGCAAGTCCACCCTCGTGGGCCGGCTGCTCCACGACACGAAGAACATCATGATCGACCAGTACTCCGCGGTGGAGCGGGCCTCCGCCGACCGCGGCCTGGACCAGACCGATCTCGCCCTGCTCACCGACGGGCTGCGCGCCGAGCGCGAGCAGGGCATCACCATCGACGTCGCCCACCGCTACTTCGCCACCCCGCGACGCTCGTTCATCCTGGCCGACTGCCCCGGCCACGTGCAGTACACGCGCAACACCGTCACCGGCGCCTCCACCGCCCAGCTCATCGTCGCCCTCGTCGACGTGCGCCACGGCATCCTGGAGCAGACCCGTCGCCACCTGGCCGTCGCGGCGCTGCTGCGCGTGCCCCACGTGGTGGTGGCCCTCAACAAGATCGACCTGGTCGACTACGACCGCCGGGTCGTCGAGGAGCTCGCCGAGCGGGTCCGCGAGCTGGGCGCCCGGCTCGGCATCGCCGAGCTCACCGTCATCCCCGTGAGCGCGCTGCTCGGCGACAACGTCGTGGAGCGCTCCGGGCGGACGCCCTGGTACGAGGGGCCCAGCCTCATGGAGCACCTCGAGCGGGTGCCCGTCGAGCAGCCCCAGGATGACGAGCCGGGGCGCTTCCCAGTGCAGTACGTGCTCCGCCCCGGGTCCGGCGCGGGCGAGCGCTTCCGCGACTACCGCGGCTACGCGGGCCGGGTGGAGCGGGGCTCCTTCCGGGTCGGGGACGAGGTGCGTGTGCTGCCCGGCGGGCAGCGCACGCGGATCGTCGGCATCGACCTCCCGGGGGGCGGACGGGCCGAGCGCGCCGGGGCCGGACGGTCGGCGACGCTGCGGCTGGGCGACGAGATCGACGTCGCGCGCGGGGATCTCATCGCCGCCGATCCCGGCCCCGAGCCCGTCAGCACCCTCGACGCGACGGTGTGCTGGCTGGGCGACCGGGCGCTGCACGTCGGGGACCGCCTGCTCGTCAAGCACACGACGCGGACGGTCACCGCCATCGTCACCGCCATCGACGGGCGCCTCGACCTCGCCGCACTCGACGAGGAGCAGGCCGACGAGCTGGCCCTCAACGACATCGGACGGATCGGGCTGACGCTGGCCGAACCGCTGTGCCCCGACCGTTACGGCGACTCGCGGACGACGGGCTCGTTCATCCTCGTCCACCCGCAGGCCGGCAACACACTGGCGGCCGGCATGGTGGCCTGAACCCGTGGGCCGGGCCGGGGCGGCCCGAAGAGCCCGCAGGCCCGGGGCGCGGGGGCGGCCGTGCCGCCGCACGCGACCGAGCTCGTCGTCCAACCGCAGGCCCGAGCTGGCGGCCTCCTCCTCGGCCGCCCGGCAGGCAAAAACGCGGCGCAGGCCCCCGAGGCGCGGCGGGACTGCCCGGTCTGCGCGTCGGGACGGCGCACAGGGGGCAGCGGGGACCGGGCGCGCCCGTCGTGATCGGTCGCCGGACCGGGATGGTGCGCGCAGGGACTCGGGCCGTGCGGCCCGCGATCCCCTGCGCGTCGCGTCCCGGCGGTTCCGGCCCGGATCCGCTCAGGAGCCGCTCCTCCTCCCGCCGCGGCGCCCGCGGCGATGCCGCTCGCCGCCGTCGGCCGGAGCCTGGCTCGCGACGGGCTCGTCATGGCGGATGTAGCCCCGCCCGCCGCACTTGTCGCACTCGACGGTGAAGGCCTCGGCGAGGCCCGTGCCGATGCGCTTGCGCGTCATCTGGACCAGGCCCAGGCTCGTGACCTCGCTCACCTGATGGCGGGTGCGGTCCCGACCCAGGCACTCGACGAGCCGGCGCAGCAGCAGCTCACGGTTGGCCGGCAGCACCATGTCGATGAAGTCGACGACGATGATGCCGCCGAGGTCGCGCAGCCGCAGCTGGCGGACGATCTCCTCGGCCGCCTCGAGGTTGTTCTTCGTGACGGTCTCCTCGAGGTTGCCGCCGGTGCCGGTGAACTTTCCGGTGTTGACGTCGATGACCGTCATGGCCTCGGTGCGGTCGATGACGAGCGAGCCGCCCGACGGCAGGAAGACCTTGCGCTCGAGGGCCTTGGAGATCTGCTCGTCGATGCGGTGGGCGGTGAAGGGATCGCCCTTCTCGTCGTCCCAGTGCCGGAGGCGGTCGCGCAGCCGCGGCGCGATGTGCTCGACGTAGGCGTCGATCGTGTCGAAGGCGTCGCCCGGACCGCCGCTGCCGGCGATGACGAGCTCGGAGAAGTCCTCGGTGAACAGATCGCGCACGATGCGCAGGGTCAGGTCGGGCTCGGCGTAGAGCTGCTGCGGCGCGTTGCCGGTGGCGACCTTCTTCTCGATGACCTCCCACTGGGCCTTGAGCCGTGTGACGTCGTGGCGCAGGTCGTCGGCGGAGACCCCCTCGGCCGCGGTGCGGACGATGACCGAGCCGGACTCGTCGACCGCCTCGTTGACGATCCCCTTGAGGCGGTGGCGCTCGGTGTCGGGCAGCTTGCGGCTGATGCCGGACAGATGGCCGTCCGGTGAGTAGACGACGTAGCGGCCCGGCAGCGAGACGTGCCCGGTGAGACGGGCCCCCTTGGCTCCGACCGGGTCCTTGCTCACCTGGACGAGCACGGTCTGGCCGGGCTTGAGCGCCTCCTCGATGGCGTGGGGGGCGTTCTTGTCGGGCATGAGGTCCCAGTCGACCTCGCCGGCGTAGAGCACGGCGTTGCGACCCCGGCCGATGTCGATGAACGCGGCCTCCATGCTCGGCAGGACGTTCTGCACCTTGCCGAGGTAGATGTTGCCGATGAGCGAGGTCGAGGCCTTGCGGTCGACGTAGTGCTCGACGAGGACGTCGTCCTCGAGCACGGCCAGCTGGGTGTACTCCTCGCGCTGGCGGATGACCATCTTCCGGTTGACGGACTCGCGGCGGGCCAGGAACTCGGCCTCGGACAGGATCGGCGCGCGGCGGCGGCCCGCCGCACGGCCCTCCTTGCGGCGCTGGCGCTTGGCCTCGAGCCGGGTGGAGCCCTCGATGCCGGTGACCTCGTCGACGGCGCTGTGGCGGGGCTCGCGCACCCGCACGACAACGTCGCTCGGGTCGTCGTCGGAGCCGCCGGTGTCCTCGCCGCGGCGGCGACGACGGCGACGGCGACGGTGCTGGCCCTGACCGGCCTCGGACGACTCGGCGCCGGAGTCCTTGGAGCCGTCCTTGTCGACGTCCTTGTCGACGTCCTCGTCGGAGCCGCCGGACTCGCCCCCGGCGCCGTCCTCGGTCTCGTCGGACTGCTCGCCGCGGTGACGACGACGGCCGCCGCGACGCCGACGGCGACGGCGCGTGCCCTGCTCGTCCGCGGCGTTCTCCCCGCCCTCGTCCTCGGGCGCCGTCTCCTTCTCGGCGGCGGGCTCGGCGGGCGCCTGCTCGCCGCCGGCGATCGCGGCGGTGAGGGAGTCGAGGACGGCCTGCTTGTCGACCTGCTCGTCCGCGCCGCCCTCGGCGCGACGGTCCCGGCCCGCCGCCTCGCGCTCGGCCTCGGACAGGAGCGCGCCGACCCGCTGGGCGGCGGAGTCGTCGGCGTCGGCAGCAGCCCTGCTGCGGCCGCGGGATCTGCTCCCGGAGTCGTCCTGCTCGCCGTCGGCGGCGGGCTCGGACTCCACGGCGCGGGCCCGGGAGGAGCGGCGCCGGGCCGGCCTGCGCGCCGGGGCCGGGGTCTCCTCGGCCTCCGCATCGGGCCGGTCGTCCGAGCCGCCGGTCGGGACCTCGACGGGCCCGGGCTCGGGAAGGCCCGCCAGCTCGGCCCGTTCGGCCTCGCGCTGGGCGACGGCCTCGTCGAGGACGGCGGCGATGGCGATGTCGACCGGGTCGGGCCGCTTGGTCCTGCTCCGCGCAGCGGGCCGTTCCCCGGCCGAGGGGGGCTCGTCGGCCGGGGCCCCACCATGCCCCTGGCCGTCGCCGGCCGTGGTCGCGTCGTCCGCGGGCCCGGCGGCGGCCGGTTCGTCGGCGGCCGGCTCGGAGGGCGCCGGTTCCGGGGCCGCGGCGGGGGCCTCCTCGGGCGGGCCCGCCGGGCGCGTCTTCGCGCGGCGACCGCGCGGGGGGCGCGGCAGGTCGTCGTCGGCGTGGGATGCGGTGGACGTCACGTCATCGAGCATGAAGTGCTCCTCTTGCGCCGTGCAGGCGCGGATCAGTCGCACGGGTGCGACGAAAGCTGGCGGCTCCCGCTGTCGCCGGGATCCCCCGCGGTCTGCTCGCGCGTCGCGGTGAGGATGCCTCCGGCTCGCGGGTACGGGCGCTTGGCGGCCCTTACCTGGTTTCAAGTATGGCACACGCACCGACACGGACGCGTGAGGACGCGCGCACGCCCGGACCGGGCCGGGCCGGGCGGGAACCGGGCTCCGGCCCGCGGGACCGGCTCACGGGGCCGGCGGCCCGCTCGTCGGGTCCGGCACGTCGAGCGGGTCCCCGATCGCGCCATCCGGAAGCAGCGGGCCCTGGCGCAGGCGGGTGAACAGGCCGGGGTGGTCCCCGCCCAGTCCGGGCTCCAGCCGGCGCAGCGCCCGGAGGACGTCGTCGGGGCGTACGAGCGGGGCCCCGTGGACGAGGCGCACCCGCACGCGGCCGTCCTCGTCCACGTGCGCGGACCGGACGGCCGGGCGCGCGTCGAAGGTCCGCTCCCCCTTGCGGGTGACGCGGCTCACCTCGACGGACCGGGCCGCGAGCAACTCGTCGACCGCCCGCCCGAGTCGCAGCGTCCGGTCCTCGCCGAGGTCGATCACCCAGTCGGAGACCTGGAGCAGCTCCGACAGCGGGGGCCGGCGCCGCTCGACGACGCGCAGCACGCGGAAGCCGGCCGGCAGGGCGGCGTTGAGCTCCTCGCGCACCCGCTCGGGGTCGAGCACCTCGAGGACGGCGATGTCGGCGTACTCGGCGTGGGAGGCCGCCGAGGTGGGCGCCGAATTGGCGTAGCTGATGCACGGATGCGGCGAGAAGCCCGAGGAGTGGGCCATCGGGACGCCCGCCCGGCGCAGCGCGCGCTCGAAGGCCCGCGAGAAGTCGCGGTGAGACGCGAAGCGGGCTGCGCCGAGCTTCGAGTAGCACAGGCGCAAATGCTGCACGGGCGGCGGCTGGCGCGGGGGTTCTCGACGGGGCACCCACGCATGGTAGGCGCCCGACGACGGGGACGCGAACCGGCGGCCGGGGGCCGGTCAGGCGTCCGCGCCGGCCCTCCGCGGCGGAGGGGGCTCGAGCGGCAGCAGCGTCGTGCCCGAGGGGCCCATCTCGATGTCGACGCCGAGGCGGGGGCAGACGCCGCAGTCCTCGCAGCCGTCCCACCGGCAGTCGGCGAGCTGACGGGCGGCGCGCCCGGCGAGGTACTCCTGCCACAGCCAGCCGCGGTCCAGCCCGGCGTCGAGGTGGTCCCAGGGCAGCACCTCGAGCTCGTCGCGCTCGCGGGTGGTGTACCAGTCCAGGTCGACGCCGAGGGGCTCGAGCTCGATGGCGGCGCAGTCGACCCACCGCTGGTGGTCGTAGTGCTCCCGCCAGCCGTCGAAGCGCCCGCCGTCGAGCCAGACGGCCTCGATGACGCGCCCGACCCGGCGGTCGCCGCGGGCCAGCAGGCCCTCGATCTGGCCGGGCGCGCCGTCGGACCAGCGGACCGTGATGGCGCGGTGGAAGCCGCGGTCGGCCCGCACGGCCTCGCGGAGCACGCCGATGCGGTGGTCGACGAGCTCGGGGCCGGCCTGCGGGGCCCACTGGAACGGGGTGTGCGCCTTGGGCACGAAGCCCCCGATCGAGACGGTGCACGCGATGTCGCGGCGCCCGGTGATCCGGCGTCCGGTCTCGACGACGCGGTGGGCCAGGCGGGCGATGGCCAGCATGTCCTCGTCCGTCTCGGTGGGCAGGCCGCACATGAAGTACATCTTCACCGAGCGCCAGCCCTGGCCGAACGCCGCGGAGACGGTCGCCATGAGGTCGTCCTCGCTGACGTTCTTGTTGATGACCGCGCGCAGGCGCTCCGAGCCGGCCTCGGGGGCGATCGTGAGGCCCGAGCGGCGCCCGCCGCGCGAGAGCTCGCGGGCCAGGTCGACGGTGAAGGCGTCGACCCGGGTGCTGGGGATCGACAGGGAGACGTTGTCGCCCTCGTAGCGGTCGGCCAGCTGGTGGGCGATCTCGGTGATCTCGGTGTGGTCGGCGCTCGACAGGCTGAGCAGGCCGACCTCCTCGAGGCCCGTGGCGCGCAGTCCGTGGTCGACCATGGCGCCGATGGCGGCCAGGGAGCGCTCGCGCACGGGGCGGGTGATCATGCCCGCCTGGCAGAAGCGGCAGCCGCGGGTGCAGCCGCGGAAGATCTCCGCCGAGTAGCGCTCGTGCACGGTCTCGGCGAGCGGGACGATCGGCTCCTTCGGGTAGGGCCAGGCGTCCAGGTCGGTGAGCACCCAGCGCTCGACCTCGGCGGGCACGCCGTCCCGGTTCGGGCTGATGCGCGCGATGGCGCCGTCGTCGCCGTACTCGACGTCGTAGAAGCGCGGCACGTAGAACCCTCCGGTGGCGGCCAGGACCTCCAGGACGCCGTCGCGCCCGCCGGGGCAACCGGCCAGGCGCCAGTCGCGGACGATGCGCGAGAGCTCGACGGACGCCTCCTCCCCGTCGCCGAGGACGGCGACGTCGATGAAGTCGGCGACCGGCTCGGGGTTGAACGCGCAGTGTCCCCCGATGAGCACGAGTGGATCGTCCATGGTGCGCTCGTCGCTGTGGAGGGGGACGCCCGCCAGGTCGAGTGCGTTGAGCAGATTGGTGCAGCCGAGCTCGGTGCTCAGGCCGACGCCGAGCACGTCGTAGGCCCGGACCGGCCGGTGGCTCTCGAGCGTGAACTGCGGCAGGCCGTGGGCGCGCATGAGCGCCTCGAGGTCGGGCCAGACGCTGAAGCTGCGCTCGGCGCTCGCCCAGCCGAGCTCGTTGATGACCTCGTAGAGGATGGCCAAGCCCTGGTTGGGCTGGCCGACGCCGTAGGTGTCGGGGTACATGAGCACCCAGTGCACCTGGGAGTCCCCCCAGGGGCGCAGCCGCGCGTTGATCTCACCGCCCACGTACTGCACGGGGGTGACGACCTGGGCCAGCAGCGGGCTCAGCTCGTCGAAGAGCCCGGCCGGCTCGGGCCGCGGCTGCTCGCTCATCCGTTCCTCCTGCCGGGGCGGCCCGCCCCTCGACCGCTCCCCCTCCATGATCCGCCGAGGGTCAACGAGGGGGCTCGACCTGCGGCGCCCCCGCGCCGTCGACGGTCGGCGGGACGGGCGGGACCCCCTGGAGCGGGGACGGCGCCGGCGGCGGGTACGCGGCCGGCGGCGGGAACGAGGCGGGGTCCGGGGACGGCCAGGCGCCCGTCATGACGGCCTGCGGCCAGGGGCCGGGCGCCGGAGCCGGCTCGGGCCCGCTGACCACGTCCAGACCCCTGGCCCTGGCCCGCCGACAGATGAGGGCCGCGGCGATGGCGATGACGGCCAGCTGGAGCAGGCTCCACGGGCTGCCGGTGCCCTCGGAGCGGTCCATCATGTGGCTGATGTCGCTGAACGGCATGAGGGCCATGGCCGTCATGTTGTTGATGATGTGCATGGCCGTCGAGGCCTCGAGGCCGCCGGTGCAGTAGCACAGGAGGCAGGCCGCGGCGCCGAAGCAGAAGTAGCCGATGTTGAGCCACGGGTCCTGGGCCATGTGGGCGAGCATGAAGCAGAAGGAGCTGACGGCGCCGCCGACGAGCGCCGAGACGATGCCGAGCGTCTTCGTGCGCTGCGGGAAGCAGCCGGCGACCAAGCGGTTGATGCCGCCGCGGAAGAACCACTCCTCGCCGGCGCACTGGAGGGGCGTCGTGAGGAGGATGCCGAGGATGAGCACGACGGTGTCGCCGTTGACGGCCAGGCCGTCCAGACCGCCGCCCTCGAGGAAGGCGTCGGCGACGGTGAAGACGATCCAGATCGGCAGGAGCACGGCCAGGCACCAGCCGAACCAGCGCCAGCGGAAGCGCCCGATGACCGAGTGGACGAAACCGATCGGCTGGCCGTGGAGGCGCGCCACGAGCCAGACGATCGGGATGGAGCAGGCCAGCCCGACGTTGTTCGCGATGAAGAGCGCCGGGGTGAAGCCGCCACCGCCGGCGAGCGAGGGGTAGTACTCCTCGGCCGTGGAACGGCCGCTCGCCACGTCGATGACCATCGCGACGACGAAGGCGACGGTCGAGGCGGCGAACCACAGCACGCCGCCGACGAGGGCGCCGACGACCGGGCGCCACACCCGCCAGCGCGGCGAGTGCCACAGTCCGTGGTAGCGGGTCGGCAGCACCGGCAGCGCCGACTCGTACGACTGCTGGAACGGATACGCCGGGGCCGTGGGAGGGTGCGCTGGGCCGGCAGGAGGATACGCGGGGCCCATCGGAGGGCGGGCAGTGCTCATGACGCCCCACCCTAACGGGCCGTCACAAGGAGCCGGGGTCCGTTCCACGGCCGGGACGCCGCACGCCCTACGGGCCGGTCGGCACCGTCACGGTGAGCGGTCCGCCGCCGGAGCCCGGCCCGTCGTCGGCCAGGATGCCGCGGGCCTCCCCGGCGAGGAACACCGAGCCGATGACGAGCACGCCGGCCTCCTCGCCCGAGGCGCCGGCGAGCGCCATGGCCCGCCCGAGCGCCTCGGCGGTGTCCGTCGCGGCATGCACGCGTGCCGGGCCGAACGCCCCGGCGGCGGCCTCGGCGAGCTCCTCGACGCCCAGGGCGCGCGGGTTGTCGCGGACGGCGGTGACGACGACCTCGTCGAGCTCGTCGGCGAGCAGCTCGAGCACGGCGTCGACCTGCTTGTCGGCCATCATGGCGAGCACCCCGATGGCGGGGCGCATGACGAAGGCCTCGCGCAGCCCGGCCAGCGTGGCGCGCACGCCGTGCGGGTTGTGGGCCGTGTCGAGCACGACGAGCGGGTCGTGGTGGACGGCCTCGAGCCGGGCCGGCGCCCGGACGGCGGCCAGGCCCTCGGCGAGCACCGTCGGCTCGACGGCGCGGCCCCCGCAGAACGCCTCGACGGCGGCGGTGGCCACGGCGGCGTTGTGGGCCATGTGCGCCCCGTGCAGGGGCAGGAAGAGATCGCCGATCGGCCCGCCGGCGCCCTCCAGGCGCAGCAGCTGGCCGCCGACCGCGACCCGGCGGTCGAGCAGCGCGAAGTCCGGGCCCTCGCGCACCATCGTCGCACCGACCTCGGCGCAGTGCTCGGCCAGGACGGCGGCGGCCTCGGGGCCCTGGCCCGCCAGGACGGCGGTCGCACCGGGCTTGATGATGCCCGCCTTCTCGCGGGCGATGGCGCCGAGCGTGTCGCCGAGGTACTGCATGTGGTCCATGGCGACCGGCCCGACGACGGCGACCCGGGCGTCGGCCACGTTCGTGGCGTCCCAGCGCCCGCCCATGCCGACCTCCATGATCGCCACGTCGACGGGCGCGTCGGCGAAGGCGGCGTAGGCCAGGGCCGTCATGACCTCGAAGAAGGTCATGACGATGCCATCGAGGCGGCGGGCGTCGACCATGTCGACCATGGGGCCGATCTGCGTCCACAGCTCGTCGAGGCGCCCCGCCTCGACGGGCGCGCCGTCGATGCAGATGCGCTCGGTGATGTCCTCCAGGTGCGGCGAGCTGAAGCGGCCGGTGCGCAGCCCCATCGAGCGCAGGATCGCGTCGATCATGATGGCCGTGCTGCCCTTGCCGTTCGTGCCGGTGACGGCGATGACCGGGCAGGCGTCCTGCGGGTCGCCGAGCAGCTCGCACAGCGCCCCGATGCGCGCCAACGAGGGGCCGACGCGGTGCTCCGGCCATCGCGAGGTGATCGACGCGACGGTGCGGGCGTGCTCGGACGAGGGGTCGCTGTGCTCACGTGTGCTGCTCATCGGGCCCCAGACTAGTTGTCCGACGCCGCGGGGCCCGCCCGGGTAGACTGCCTGCGTGTTCTGAGCGCCGAGCCAGAACGACGGACCAGCACGCTCGAGCCGGAAGGTTGACATGGCCTCGAAGAACCCAGGGAAGCAGGGCCCCGCCGGCGGGGCGGGGACGAACCGTCGCGAGGCGCTGCGCCAGGCGCAGGCCGCGCAGGCCGCGCACCAGCGGCGCATGCGCACGATCCTCGTCGCGGTGTCCTCGGTCGTCGCGCTGGCGATCATCGTCGTCGTGGTGCTCGCCGCCACCGGGAGGCTCGGCTCCGGCAAGGACGAGCCCACCGCCGTCGTGACGGGCCTGGGCGAGCAGATCACCCCGCCGCACGCCAACGCGGACGGCACCGGGATCGTCTCGCCGATCGGCACGAACGACTCGGCGCCGACCCTCGTCGTCTACGAGGACTACCAGTGCCCGATCTGCCAGACCTACGAGAGCCACTACGGCAAGACCTTCGACTCGCTGGCCTCCAGCGGCCGGCTCCGCATCGAGTACCGCACCCGCACCTTCCTCGACAGGAACCTCAAGTCGCTCAACGACTCGAAGGGCGTTCCCGAGTCCTCCAAGCGCGCCGCCATCGCCGCGGCCTGCGCCGACCAGGTCGGGAGGTTCCAGGAGTACCATGACGCCGCCTACGCCAAGGCCCCCGAGGAGGAGGGCGACGGCTACTCCGTGCAGAAGCTGCGCGACGAGATCGCAGCCGACGCCGGCATCACCGGCGACGACCTCACGACCTTCCAGGGCTGCGTCGACCAGAACCAGACCCAGACCTTCGTCGAGAACGTCGAGCAGGCCGGCGTGGACGCCCAGGTCAACTCGACCCCGACCTTCATGGTCAACGGCAAGCAGGTCTCGTTCCAGAACGTCGACCCGACCGACGAGCAGGCCGTCCTCGACGTCATCACCAGCGCCGCCCCGGCCTGAACCGCCGCGGTCGCGCGCCGCGCCCCGGGGCCCCTGAGCGCCGCCGAGACCGAACAGCCGGATCCGGTCGTAGCCGTCGGCGGGGATAGGTGGTCCTCCGCGCCGCCGGGCCCGAACGGGGACGCCCCGCGCCTGCCGCCCTCGCCGGGGCTCCTCCGCGCCCGGCCGGGCGCGGAACCGAACGGCCGGGTGGCGGGCGCGTTAGTAGGATGTCCCCCATGACTGAGACACCCGCCACGACGACACCCGCGACGACCCCCTCGGGCTGGCGGGTACCGGAGAGGCCGGTGCTCGAGGGCCTCGAGGACAAGTGGTCGGCCGCCTGGGAGGCCGAGCAGCTCTACGCCTTCCACCGCCCGCAGGCCCGTCACCAGGTGTTCAGCATCGACACCCCGCCTCCCACCGTCTCGGGCTCGCTGCACGTGGGCCACGTGTTCAGCTACACCCACACCGACGTCGTGGCCCGCTACCAGCGCATGCTGGGCAAGCAGGTCTTCTACCCGATGGGCTGGGACGACAACGGCCTGCCCACCGAGCGCCGCGTCCAGAACCACTTCGGCGTGCGCTGCGACCCGTCGATCCCCTACGACCCCGACTTCGAGCCCCCGGCCAGGCCGAACCCGAAGAAGCAGGTGCCGATCAGCCGCCGCAACTTCGTCGAGCTGTGCCACCGCCTCACGCAGGTGGACGAGCGGGCCTTCGCCGAGCTGTGGCACAAGGTCGGCCTGTCGGTCGACTGGGACCAGCTGTACACGACGATCGGGGCCGAGACGCAGCGCATCTCGCAGCTCGCCTTCCTGCGCAACCACGAGCGGGGCGAGGCCTACATGAGCGAGGCCCCCACCATGTGGGACGTCACCTTCCAGACCGCCGTCGCCCAGGCCGAGCTCGAGGCCCGCGACTACCCCGGCGCCTACCACCGCCTGGCCTTCCACCGGCCCGACGGCTCCGACGTCTTCATCGAGACGACCCGCCCCGAGCTGCTCGTGTCCTGCTGCGCCCTCATCGCCCACCCGGACGACGAGCGCTACCGGGAGCTGTTCGGCACGACGGTGACCACGCCCGTCTTCGGCGTCGAGGTGCCCGTCCTGGCCCACCCGGCCGCCGAGATGGACAAGGGCGCCGGCATCGCCATGTGCTGCACCTTCGGCGACCTCACCGACGTCCAGTGGTGGCGCGAGCTCGAGCTGCCCACGCGCACGGTGATCGGCCGCGACGGCCGGCTGTCGCGCGAGCGCCCCGAGTGGCTTCCCGACGCCTCCTTCTACGAGGCCGAGCTGGCCGGCAGGACCGTCTTCAGCGCCCGCGCGGCCATGGTCGACAAGCTCCGCACCACCGGCGAGATGGACGGCGAGCCGAAGGCCACCCAGCGCATGGCCAACTTCTACGAGAAGGGCGACAAGCCCCTCGAGATCGTCTCCACCCGCCAGTGGTACATCGCCAACGGCGGCCGCGACGAGGAGCTCAAGGCCGCGCTGCTGGCCCGCGGCGAGCAGATCGACTTCGTGCCCGAGCACATGCGCCACCGCTACACGAACTGGGTCGAGGGGCTCAACGGCGACTGGCTCATCAGCCGGCAGCGCTTCTTCGGCATCCCCCTCCCCGTCTGGTACCGGCTCGACGCCAACGGCGACCCCGACTACGGGGAGCCGATCATGGCGGCGGCCGAGACGCTGCCCGTCGACCCGAGCTCGGACTGCCCGCCCGGCTACGAGCCCGCCCAGCGCGGCGCCCCCGGCGGCTTCATGGCCGAGCCCGATGTCATGGACACGTGGGCGACGAGCTCGCTGACCCCCGAGATCGTCTGCGGCTGGGAGCGCGACCGGCAACTGTTCGACCTGACCTTCCCCATGGACCTCGCCCCGCAGGCCCACGACATCATCCGCACCTGGCTGTTCAGCCGCGTCGTGCGCGCCAACTTCGAGTTCGGCGCCGTGCCGTGGCGGCGGGCCACCGTCTCGGGCTTCGTCGTCGACCCCGACCGCAAGAAGATGAGCAAGTCCAAGGGCAATGCGATCGTGCCCACCGACATCATCGACAAGTACGGCGCCGACGCCGTGCGCTGGCGCGCCGCCATGGCCCGTCCGGGCATGGACTCCCCCTTCGACGAGCGCCAGATGAAGGTCGGCCGGCGCCTGGCGATGAAAGTGCTCAACGCCAGCCGGTTCGTGCTCGGCATGGGCGCCCCGACCGGGCGGGAGGCCATCTGCGAGGCCGTCGACCTGGCCGAGCTGGCCGCCCTGCGCGAGATCGTCGGGAGGGCCGGCGCGGCGCTCGCCGCGTTCGACTACACGAGCGCCCTGGAGGCCACCGAGACCTTCTTCTGGAGCTTCTGCGACGACTACCTGGAGCTCGTCAAGGAGCGCGCCTACGGGGCCCGCGGCGAACGGGCCGCCGCCTCGGCCAATGCGAGCCTCCAACTGGCCCTGTCGGTGCTCCTGCGCCTGCTGGCCCCGTTCATGCCGTTCGTCACCGAGGAGGTCTGGAGCTGGTGGCGGCCCGGCTCGGTGCACACCTCCGCTTGGCCGACCGTCGACGAGCTGCCCTCCGACGGCGACACCTCCCTCGTGGCCGACACGGCCGCGGCGCTCGTCCTCGTGCGCGGCGCCAAGTCGGACGCCAAGGTCTCCATGAAGACGCCCGTCGAGGCCATCGCGGTGACCGCCCCGGCGGCGTCGATCGCCAACCTGCGCCTCGTCGCCGACGACCTGTCGGCCGTCGGCCACATCGAGTGCCCGATCGACTTCGTCGAGGGCGGCGAGTCCGTCACGGCCGACATCGTCCTGGGCGAGCCCCCGGTCAAGAGGCCGCGGGGCTGACCCGGGGCCACCGTCCGCCGCAGGGATCACAGAGCCCGAGACCGTCGGGACGCCGTGGAGCGGCACCGGGAGGCGTCCGTCGCGGCCCCGAACCGCCTCAGGCCAGCAACCAGACGAGGGCGGTGAGCAGGAAGCCGGCCAAGCCGCGGACGGTCGTCAGCACCGTCCAGGCCCGCAGGCCGTCCTGAACACTCAGGCCCGTGCACGTGGTGAAGATCCAGAAGCCGCCGTCGTTGACGTGCGAGAGGCCGAGCGCGCCGAAGCCGATCGCCAGGGCGATGAGCGCGATGTGCAGAGCGTCGTAGCCGCCCGCCGCGACGTTGTCGACGAGCAGACCGGCCGTCGTGAGGATCGCCACCGTGGCCGAGCCCTGGCTGGCGCGCAGGGCCAGGCAGATGACGAAGCCAGCGAGCAGGACGGGCATGTGCACCGCCATGAGCGCCCGTGACAGCGCCGCCCCGGCGCCACTGGCGACGAGGATCGAGGCGAACACGCCGCCTGCGCCGGCGACGAGGACGACGACGGCCACGTCGGGCAGGGCGTGGTCGACGGTCCGTCCGGGCTGGTCGAGGGACCAGTGCTGCTGGCAGCCCAGGACGACACAGGCGAGCAGTGCCGCGGTGAGCAGCGCCACGAGGGGCGCGCCGACCAGGCTCAGCACGGAGTCGGCCTTCGACGGGTCCGGCACGAGCATCCTGCCGACCGTGCCGATGACGATCTGGATGACCGGGGCGAGGATGAGGAACAGGACGGTGCCCGGCCCCGTCGGGTCGGCCCCGACCATGAGCTCCTCGTCGGACGGCTCCTCGGTGCCGTCGGGCGGGTCGCCGAGCGGCGTGGCGCCCAGAACGATGTCGTCGGTCCGGACCCGCCGCGAGGCGAGGTAGCCGACGGCGGCAACGACCGCGCAGACGGGCAGCCCGATCATGAGCATGAGTCCGGTCCGGGCCGAGGATCCTCGCGGCGGCCGTCGGCCCGGGGTGCGGCGGCACGGCGACGTGCACGGTGAGGGCCGCCGTGCCGACCGGCAGGGCGATACTCAGCAGCCTCGTCCGGGTGACGCGGGCCAGGGCGAAGACGATGGGCGCCAGGACGATGAAGGCGACCTCGAAGAAGATCGGAATGCCCACGAGGAAGGCGACGATCGTCACGGCGATGGCGACCCGGTGCTCGCCGAGCACTCGGACGAACCGGCGGGCCAGCGTGTCGGCGCCGTCGGCCCGCTCGATGAGCGAACCGAGCATGGCGCCCAGCGCCACGACCGTGGCCACCGAGCCGAGCGCGTTGCCCATGCCCGTCGTCATCGTGTCGGCGATGCTCGTCAACGGCACGCGGGTGGCGATGGCCAGCAGGACGGAGACCGTCATGAGAGCCATGAAGGCGCTCATCCTCAGTCCGATGACGAGCAGCAGGAGGAGCGCAATGGCGGCCAGGGCGAGGACGAGGAGGACTGCCGAGGGCATGTCACCGGTCCGCCGACGGGGCGATCACCCTGATCACCGAGGAGTCGTCGCAGGCGCCCAGGCCGCGGGCCCCGCCCTGGATGTAGAGCTGCTCGGCGGCTGCCGCCACGGGCGTCGACAGCCCGACGGACCGGGCGGCCGAGGTGACGATGCCCATGTCCTTGACGAAGATGTCCAGACGGCTGCGCACCTCGACGGTCTCCTCGTCGTAGGCGCGAAGCATGCGGGGGCCGCGGTCGCCCAGCATGAAGGACTCGGCCGCGCCGCCCATGAGGGCGACCATCGTCCGGTCGAGGTCCAGGCCCATGGCGCGGGCCAGGGCGAGCGCCTCGCCGGCAGCGGCGATGTGCACGCCGCACAGCAGCTGGTTGACGGTCTTCATCGCCTGGCCGTCGCCGGGCGCTCCGCCGACCCTCACGAGGGTGGAGCTCATGAGCTCGAGCACGTCGTGCACGGCGTCCCACGCCTGCTCGTCGGCGCCGACGACGACGAGCAGGTCCCCGGTGCCGGCTCGGGCGGAGCCACCCGAGACCGGGGCGTCGACGAGTCGCAGGCCGAGCCCGTCCAGCCGGGCGGCCGCCTCTTTCACGGGCTCGCGCCCCACGGTCGAGGTGAGGACGACGGCGGAACCGCGCCGCATGACGGACGCGACGCCGGCGTCCGAGAAGAGGACCTCCTCGAGCTGGGCGGGGTTGCGCACGGCGATGAGCACGACGTCGGCGTCCCGCACCGCCTCCCCGGCGTCGGCGGCGCCCCGGAGGCCGGCCTCGGCGGCCAGCGCGGTGCGCTCGGGGCTGATGTCGAATCCGGTGACGGCGAACTCGCGGGCGAGGTTGGTCGCCATCGGCAGGCCCATGGCGCCGAGCCCGAGCACGGCAACGGTGGTGGTCATTGTGATCCCCTTCGATCGGTTCGTGGATGTGTTCAGGTTCACCGGGTGCACGTCACAGGGATGCCTGCAACGTGTCGACGACGTCAGCCAGCGACCGATCGTCGCCGACATTGCCCGGGAAGACGATGTAGGGGATGCCGCGGGCCGGCCCGTCGACGGGCTCCCACAGCGAGACGATGCCCGGCAGCATCTGCCCCCGGGCGATGGCCCTGCGGATGCCCAGGCCGCGGGAGGCGACGTCCGAGGAGGTGATGCCGCCCTTGGCGATGACGAAGCGCGGGGCCCTCGCCTCGAGCACGCGGCTCACGACCTCGACGACGGCGTCGGAGACGGCTCGGGCGATGCGCAGCGAGTCGTCCGGATCGGCGCCGGTGACGAGCCGTCCGCTGCAGCGCACGACGACGGTGCCCCGCCTCAGGTCCTCGACGGCCGAGGCGACGACCCCGTCCAGGTGCGCGACCCGGGTCGCCCCGTCGAGCACCTCGGGCACCTCGACGACCGTCTCGGGGATCGCGTCGCGCTCGCGCAGGGCGTCGACCTGACGCCGGGTGAGGCCGACATGGGAGCCGACGACGACGAGCCCCCCGGTGGTGTCGGAGGCCACGGCGCCGGGCGCGGGCCGGCACTCGGCGGGGCCGAGCGGCGCTCTCGTGGCCTGGCCGATGCGAGCTCTCACGAAGGGCGGGCCGACGCGGTAGATGAAGCGGTGCCCGAGGTCCTCGGCGCGCGCCAGATCGAGGGCCAGGAGCCGTAGGTCGTTCTCCTCGAGGCAGTCGACGACGATCGGCTGGCCGTCGTGCGCGCCGGTCAGCGCGACCACGACGGCATCGGGGTCGGTGCGCAGCTCACCGATGCGGATGCGGATGACATCGGCGGCCCTGCGGCGTCCGCCGGACTTCTCCTCGACCCACTCGGCGAGGTCGGACGCCCGGTATCCGAAGGTCGCGTCGGCGGCGAACTCGCTGTCGCCGACCGGCACGAAGCCTGTGGCGACGCCGCCCGCGTAGTGCACGGAGTCGATGGTGACGCGGCCGGCTTCGGGGAAGGCCGGCACGATGACGACGCCGTCGGTACGCCGGCCGTGCTCGGACAGGACGGCCGCGATGGTGTCGGGCTCGAGGGGGTAGTGGCCGCGCAGCGTCGAGTCCGAGCGCGAGACGAAGGCCGCCTCGCGTCCGGTGAGCCGGGCTGCCTCGAGACCGTTGGCGACGGCCTCCCGGTTGACCCGCTCCGCGTCGGCCGGGTCGAGGCTGCGGGAATTCGTCATGACGTAGACGGCGAGCGCATCCGTCGCCAGGCCCCACTCGAGGTCCTCGATCCCCCACGAGGTGATGACGGGAAGATCGGACACCGACTGGGTGCCGGTCGGGTCGTCATCGAGGACGACGAACGCCGGGCAGCCTGCCCGGGCGACGTCCTCGGCGGAGATGGCGGGCCCGTCCGGCAGGCCCCTGATCAATTCGTCCCACGAGATGCTCACGGCAGACACCCCTTTGCGCTCAGACCTCTGATGAGTTGTTCCGACACTAACCCACTCACGAACGCGATGGCAAGGGCCCTGCCGATCAGGGACGGGGTCCGTCGCATGACCCACTCGCGAATGCGGTGGTGAGGAAGCCCCCGACGAGGACGAAGCCGGACGGAGAGAACCCGTCCGGGGCGCGACGGCCTTGCGGGCCCCTTCGGCCGGGCCCAACGGAAGGACCGATCAGCCGGCGTCGGCCCGGGCGACGGCGTCGCGCGCCGTCTGGTCCATGTGGGCGCTCATGGCCCGCTCGGCCGCCCGCGGGTCCCCGGCGGCGATGGCGTCGAGGATGGCGCGATGATGGCCCATGGCGCGCTCGCGCACCTCGCTGCTCGCCGAGGTCTCGGCGCGACCCCGTTCGAGCAGGCCGCGCAGCGGCTCGTAGACGGTGAAGAGGAAGGGGTTCCCCGCAGCCTGGAGGATGTGATCGTGGAAGTCGAGGTCGGCCGTCGTGGCCCTCTCGGCGTCCCCGGCCTCGTGGTGGGCACGGAAGTCCTCGAGATCGCGTCCGAGGCGGTCCACGTCGGTGCGGGAGCGCCGTTCGGCGGCGAGGCCCGCGGAGCCCACCTCGATCATCCGACGGATCTCGACGAGCTGCCCGGCGATCTCGCTCCAGCTCGAGGTGCGCGAGCGGAGAGCGACGATGCTGCCCAGGTCTGTCCACCTGCCCGGCGGGTTGACGAAGGTGCCGCGGCCGTGGACGGGCCGGAGCACTCCCCTACCCGTCAGCACGCGCACGGCCTCGCGCAGCGTCAGGCGCGAGACGTCGAGGGTGCGCGCCAGCGCGGCTTCGGCGGGCAGTGCCTCGCCCACGGGGGCTCGACCGCTCACGACCATGTCGAACAGCGCGTCGACCGTCGCGCTGACCCTGCTCGCCGACATCGTTCCTCCCAGGGGATCGGGACCGGACGCGGGAAGTCTATTGGATCGGCGACACCGGCCCGCTCAGCGGCCGGCGCGCTCGATGAGCAGCCGGTCGAGGTCGGTGACGACCCGTTGACCGGCCGGGGCCCCGCCGCGCCGGGCCCGGTCGAGCCAGCAGGACTGCAGACCGGCCAGGGCCGCTCCCCCGGCGTCGCGCAGGGAGTCGTCGACGTACCCGGTCAGCGCCGGCTCGGCGCCCAGCCGCTCGCAGGCCGCGCGGTAGGCGGCCGGGTCCGGTTTGCCGGAGCCGAGCCGGTCGGACGAGAGCACGAGGGCGAAGCGGCCCGCCAGTCCGAGCCGGTCGACCTTCATGAGGGTCATCCGCTGGGCCGAGTTCGACAGCACGGCGACCGGGACGCCGGCCGCGTCGGCCCGGTCGATGAGGCCCAGGGCGTCGGGCCAGGGCGCGCACGCCGCGGCGAAGGCCGCCCGGTAGACCGATTCGAAGCGGTGCAGACGCTCGTCGTCGAGCCGCTCGCCCAGACCCGCCGCCATGTCGCCCAGGCGCCCGCGGCGCATCGTCTCGAAGTCGATGTGCCCACTCGAGAAGCGGTCGAACCATCCGGCGCGGTCGGCCACGTAGTCCTCGATACGGCGCCCGCGCTCCTCATCGTCCAGCTGCGGCCACAGCTCCTCCGTCGCCCGCCACAGGCCGGTGCGCATGGCCGGGCCCGTCCTGTTGATGGTGTCGTCCATGTCGAGGACGAGGGCGCTCACGGTGAGCGTCACGGAGCACGACTGCGGTGCGGCGCTCTCGGGCGGTGCGGGGCTCTCTGTCACGCCCCTCAGCATAGGGGGACGGTCCCGCCCGGAGGGCCGGCGTGACCGTGGACGGTCCGGCGCGATGCCGGCCGGCCACGCTAGCGTCGGAGACGTCCTCCCTCATCAGGGCCGCGATCAAGGAGTCCCCACATGCCCACGACAGTCCAAGGAGTCGTCTCACGAACCAGGGGCGCGCCGGTCGAACTGCTCGACGTCGTCGTCCCCGACCCGGGCCCGGGCGAGGTCGTCGTCGACGTCGCCGCCTGCGGCGTCTGCCGCACCGACCTGCACTACGCGTCGGGCGCCGTCGGCGACGACTACCCGTTCCTCCTCGGCCACGAGGCGGCCGGCACCGTCGCCGCCGTCGGCGAGGGCGTCACGCACGTACGGGTGGGCGACCACGTCATCCTCAACTGGCGGGCCGTCTGCGGGCCAGTGCCGGGCCTGCCGCCGGGGCGAGCCATGGTACTGCTTCGACACCGCCAATGCGGCCCGTCCGATGAGGCTCGCCGAGGGCACCGGGCTCACCGCCGCCCTCGGCATCGGCGCGCTGACGCCCCGGACGCCCGTCGCGCAGGGCCAGTGCACGCGGGTGGACCCGTCCGTGCGCCCCGAGGTCGCCGGCCTGCTCGGCTGCGGCGTCATGGCCGGACTCGGGGCGGCCCTCGGCACCGCCGCCCTGCGCCGCGGCGAGCAGGTGGCCGTCATCGGCCTGGGCGGGTCGGCACGGCCGCCCTGCTCGGCGCCAGACTGGCCGGCGCCACCGGGCCCATCGCCGTCGACACGGACCCGCGGAGGTTGGCGCTGGCCTCCGGTCTCGGCGCCACCGCGACGATCGACGCCAGCAGCACCGACGTCGTCGATGTCGTCATCGACGCGCTGGGCACCCCGACCACCTGGACGCAGGCCCTCTACGCCCGGGACCTGGCCGGCCGCCTCGCGCTGGTCGGCGTGCCCGACCCCGACGCGCGGATCGACATCCCGCTCGCCGACGTCCTCAGCCACGGCGGTTCGCTCCGGTCGAGCTGGTACGGCGACTGCCTTCCCGAACGTGACGTGCCGATGCTGCTCGACCTCCACGCACAGGGCCGCCTCGACCTCGACGCCTTCGTCTCCGAGACGATCGGCCTCGACGAGGTGAACGAGGCCCTCGCTCGGATGGGCACCGGGCAGGCGCTGCGCTCGGTCGTGGTCATGGGCTGAGGACGCCCCGCCCTCCGGGCTCAGTCGCCGAAGCCGGTGTTGACCTCCTTGGCCGCCCGGATCCACGGATGATCGGTGGGCACGTAACGGACCCTCCCGGCGACCTCCTCGAGCGGGACGGGGACGGCCTGCTCGCCCTTCGCGGCGACCATGACGCCGAAGACCCCCTGGCTGACGAGGTCGGCGCCGGCGGTGCCGAGCAGGGTGGCCAGCTGGCGGTCGCGGCCGCACGGGATGCCGCCGCGCTGGACGTAGCCGAGAATCGAGACCCTCGACTCCAGGCCGGTGGCGGCCTCCAGCTGGGAGGCCAGGGCGAAGGTGTGGGCGCGGTGTGAGGCCTCGACGGCCCGGCGGTGCTGCTTGGCGGCGTCGCGGCCCTCCGGCGAGTCGGCCTCCTTGACCAGCGCCTCGGCGGCGGCCAGCTCGGCGGCGTCGGCCACGGAGCGCGCGCCCTCGGCGACCGCGATGACCGAGAAGTTGCTGCCACCCGCGCGTCGGCGCTTGATCGTCTCGGCGATCGACTCGACGTTGTAGGGCACCTCGGGCAGCAGGATGACGTCGGCGCCCCCGGCGATCCCGGCGCCGAGCGCGAGCCATCCAGCCCGGTGGCCCATGATCTCCGTGAGGATGATGCGGTGGTGGCTGTGCGCGGTGGAGTGCAGCCGGTCGATGGCGTCGGTGGCGATCTCGAGGGCCGTCGCGAAGCCGAAGGTCCGGTCGGTGCCGACGAGGTCGTTGTCGATCGTCTTGGGCAGCGTCATGACGTTCATCCCGGCGTCGGACAGGCGCTTGGCGTTCTTGGCCGTGCCGCCCCCGCCGAGGCAGACGAGCGCGTCGAGCTCGTCCTTCTCGTAGTTCTTCCTGATCGTGTCGATCATGTTGCGCGGTTTGCCGTCCACCATCATCTTGTGGACCTTGTCGCGGCTGGTGCCCAGGATCGTGCCGCCGACGGTGAGGATGCCCGACAGGGCCGCCGAGTCGAGCTCGATGAAGCGGTTCTCGGCCAGGCCGCGCATGCCGTCGCGGAAGCCGATGAGCTCCATGCCGTGGGTGCCGATGGCGGCCTTGCCGAAGCCGCGGATGGCGGCGTTCAGGCCGGGGCTGTCGCCTCCGGCGGTGAGGATCCCGACACGCATCGTCATGATCGTCTCCTTTCTCGGTGGGTGGCGGCCCGTTCAACGGACCAGGTTCGGCAGGGACCCGACGGTGTCCACGACGAGCCGCCTGAGGGCCTCGACGTCGTTCGGCAGGTCGACGACCCGGCGCGGCCCCTCCTCGACGCCGGCGAAGCGCTCGGGGACGGGCGGCCGGCAGCCGATGGCCTCCTCGATCGTCGCGGCGAACTTCACCGGCAGGGCGGTCTCGAGAACGACGACGGGTTCATCCGCCACGTACTGCTCGGCGACCGTGACGGCGTCGGCGGTGTGCGGGTCGACGAGGACGCCGTGCTCGCGCCAGAGACGGCCGATGGTGGCGACCCGGTCGGCGTGGGTCGACGAACCGGAGACGAAACCATAGCTGGTGCGCACCGCCTCGAACTCGGGGGTCCCGGAGATGTCGAAGGAGCCGCCCTCGGCGACCGCGTCGAAGAGTTCCCGGACCCTGGCGCCGTCGCGGCCGTACAGGTCGGCGATGAAGCGCTCGAAGTTGGAGGCCTTCGAGATGTCCATGCTCGGCGAACTGGTCGCCCAGGTCTGCTCGGAGCTGCGCGGACGGTAGACGCCGGTGCGGAAGAACTCGTCGAGGACGTCGTTCTCGTTGGTGGCGAGGATGAGGCGACGGATCGGCAGCCCCATGGAGCGGGCGACGTGGCCGGCGCAGATGTCGCCGAAGTTGCCGGTCGGCACGGCGAAGCTGATCTCCTGCCCCGGCCCGTCGGTGACGCGCAGCCAGCAGCTGACGTAGTAGACGACCTGGGCCACCAGGCGGGCCCAGTTGATCGAGTTGACGGCGCCCAGGTGGTACTCGGCCTTGAAGGCGGCGTCGGCGTTGAGGGCCTTGACGAGGTCCTGGCAGTCGTCGAAGACGCCGTCGACGGCGACGTTGACGATGTTCGCGTCGGTGAGGGAGAACATCTGGGCCTGCTGGAAGGGCGTCATGCGTCCCGCCGGGGTGAGCATGACGACGGCGATGCCCTCGCGCCCGCGCATCGCGTACTCGGCCGAGCTGCCGGTGTCGCCGCTTGTCGCGCCGACAATCGTCATCCATGAGCCGCGGCGCGCGAGCTCGTACTCGAAGAGCTCGCCGAGCAGCTGCATCGCCATGTCCTTGAAGGCCGCCGTCGGGCCGTTGGACAGGTGGCCGAGCCACAGCGGACCGTCGCCGATGCGGCTGACCGGGACGATCCGCGGATCGGAGAACTTCCCGCCGGTGTAGGCCGCGGTGGTGAGGCGCTCGAGGTCGGACGCGGGGATGTCGTCGAGGAACAGGCCGATCATCCGGGCCGCCAGGGCCGCGTAGCCCTCGGCGGCGAGCAGCCCGCGCCACTGCTCGAGCGTCCCGGCGTCCAGCCGCGGGTACTCCTCGGGCAGGAAGAGGCCGCCGTCGGCGGCGAGGCCTTCGAGCAGGATGTCGCAGAACGGCTTGGCATCGTCGGCGCCCACGGCGCGGGTCGAGAGATAACGCACAGGTGCAGGCTACCGGTCGCCGCTGTGCCGCACCCCCGGGCCCGTCCGCGTCGGCCGGTCAGGCCGCCGGCTCGCCGGCCCGGGCCCGCGTGACGAGCCGCGGCGGCGCCTCGCCGCGCACCGCGTCGCCGGTGATGACGACCTGGGCGATGTCGTCGCGACTGGGCACCTCGAACATGACGTCGCCGAGGGTCTCCTCGAGGATGGCGCGCAGCCCGCGCGCCCCGGTGCCCCGCTCGATGGCCTTCTCGGCCACGGCGGCGATGGCGTCCGGCGCGAACTCCAGGCAGACCCCGTCGAGCTCGAAGAGCTTGGTGAACTGCTTGACGAGGGCGTTGCGCGGCTCGGTGAGGATGCGGCGCAGAGCCGTCTCGTCGAGCCGGGGCACCGTGGCGACGACCGGCAGCCGGCCGATAAACTCGGGGATCAGCCCGAAGGCGTGCAGGTCCTCGGGCCGCACGCCGGTGAAGGGGTCGACGCCGCTCGGGCGGCGCTTCACGTCGTCATTGGTGAAGCCGACCGACCGCCTGCCGACGCGCTCGGCGATGATGTCCTCGAGCCCGGCGAAGGCGCCGCCCACGATGAACAGCACGTTGGTGGTGTCGATCTGGATGAACTCCTGGTGCGGGTGCTTGCGCCCGCCCTGGGGCGGGACCGAGGCGACGGTGCCCTCGAGGATCTTCAGCAGCGCCTGCTGGACGCCCTCGCCCGAGACGTCCCGGGTGATCGAGGGGTTCTCGGACTTGCGCGCCACCTTGTCGATCTCGTCGATGTAGATGATGCCCGTCTCGGCCTTCTTCACGTCGAAGTCGGCGGCCTGGATGAGCTTGAGCAGGATGTTCTCGACGTCCTCGCCCACGTAGCCGGCCTCGGTGAGGGCCGTGGCGTCGGCCATGGCGAAAGGCACGTTGAGCATGCGGGCGAGGGTCTGCGCCAGATAGGTCTTGCCGCAGCCGGTGGGCCCGATGAGCAGGATGTTCGACTTGCCGAGCTCGACGTCCTCGGAGGCGGCGTGCTTGGCGCCCTCGACGCCCGTGCCGGCGTTGAGGCGCTTGTAGTGGTTGTAGACGGCCACCGCGAGCGCCTTCTTGGCGTCGTCCTGGCCGATGATGTACTGGTCGAGGAATTCGCGGATCTCGACCGGTTTGGGCAGTTTCGAGGGGGCCTCGGTCTCCTCGCTCTGGGAGAACTCCTCCTCGATGATCTCGTTGCACAGGTCGATGCACTCGTCGCAGATGTAGACCCCCGGCCCGGCGATGAGCTTCTTGACCTGCTTCTGGCTCTTGCCGCAGAACGAACACTTGAACAGATCGCTGCTCTCCCCAATGCGCGGCATGGCCACCTCCTTGCTGCACGACGCCCACGCGCCCCCGCGCATCGGGCCGGGCCGGTCAGCCCCGTCGGGTCCATTCAAGCACGCCCCCGCCCGACGGACTCGACACGGTCCATCGGAGCCCGGTCCGCCGGGCGGGCGCCCCGCGACCGGAATGCGGACAGGACCGCGGCCCTCACCCCGGTCATCCGGCCTCGTCAGTCCTTCAGCGAGGTGAGGATGTCGTCGACGAGGCCGTACTCGACGGCCTCCTCGGCGGTGAGGAACTTGTCCCGCTCGACGTCGAGGCTGATCTTCTCCTTGGGCTGGCCCGTGGCGTCGGCGAGCATCGTCTCCATGAGCTCGCGGATGCGCAGGATCTCGTTGGCCTGGATCTCCAGGTCGCTGGACTGACCGTAGCTGCCCTCGCCGCCCATGGACGGCTGGTGGATCAGGATGCGGCTGTTCGGCAGCGCCAGGCGCTGGCCCTTCGTGCCGGCCGCCAGCAGCACGGCGGACGCCGAGGCGGCCTGGCCGAGGCAGATGGTCTGCACGGCGGGCTTGATGTAGCGCATCGTGTCGTAGATGGCGGTCAGCGCGGTGAACGAGCCGCCGGGCGAGTTGATGTAGATCGAGATCGGGCGGTCGGCGTCCATCGACTGCAGGCACAGCAGCTGGGCCATGACCGCATTGGCGATGTCGTCGGTGATCGGCGTGCCGAGGAAGATGATGCGGTCCTCGAACAGCTTGGTGTAGGGGTCGACCCGGCGCACGCCGTAGCTGGTGCGCTCCTCCCACTGGGGGATGTAGTACTCGGCGCTGGGCGGGACGACCACGCCGCCGGGGGCCGGGGGCATCGCCGCGCTGAAGTCGTCAGTCATGGGAGTCCTCACTGGTTCGGCGCGTCGCTCATGGAGATCTTCGACGCGCGATCGTAGACGTGATCGATGAAGCCGTACTCCAGGGCCTCGGTCGCGGTGAACCACCGGTCGCGGTCGGAGTCCTTGGTGATCTGCTCGACGGTCTGCCCGGTGTGCCGGGCGATGAGCCCGGCCATCTCGTGCTTGAGGTGGATGGACTGCTCCGCCTGGATCTTGATGTCGGAGGCCGTGCCGCCGATGCCGCCCGAGGGCTGGTGCATGAGGATGCGGGCGTGCGGCAGCGCGTAGCGCTTGCCCGGCGTGCCGCCGGACAGCAGGAACTGGCTCATCGAGGCGGCCAGCCCGAGGGCGACCGTGGCCACGTCGTTGCTGATCCACTGCATGGTGTCGTAGATCGCCATGCCGGAGTCGATCGAACCGCCGGGCGAGTTGATGTAGAGGTAGATGTCCTTGTGGGGGTCCTCGGCGTTGAGCAGCAGCATCTGCGCGCAGATCGCGTTGGAGTTCTCGTCCTTCACCTCGGAGCCGAGGAAGACGATGCGGTTGGCCAGCAGGGACTGATACACGTTGTCGGTCAGGCCGACGCCGCCGGTACCGGCGGCCATCGCGGGCAGCACGGGGTTCTTGACCATGTCATTCACATCGTCGAACCTACCTGGGGGCACCGGCAAACCGGAGCGGGACTCGCATGTTTTTCACTGCCGGCCGGAAGGATTGAGCCGATCCGGCTCAACTCCGGGGTCCTCGGCCAGCCGGGGGTCACCGGGGGTCAGGAGCGCTGCCGGACGGCCCCGTCGGCGTCGTGCGGGTCCGAGGCGATGAGCGCGTTGATCCAGCGGGCGCTGGGGTCGGCGTCGACGACGAGCGCCTTGACGAGCAGGGTCATCGGCAGCGCCAGCAGGGTGCCGAGGGCGCCGAGCACGGCGCCCCACACGAGCAGGGAGACGAACGAGACGGTGGGGGTCACGCCGACGGCGTCGCCGGCGAAGCGCGGCTGGATGATCGTCTGGAGGACGAAGTTGACCACGCAGTAGGCGGCGACGACGACGAGCGCCTGCTTCCATCCGAGGGAGACGAGCGCGACGAGGGCGGGCGGGACGAGGCCGACGATGAAGCCGACGTTCGGGATGTAGTTGGTGAGGAAGCTCAGCAGCCCCCAGATGATGACGCCGGGCACGCCCATGACCTGGAGGAGGACGACGTCGAGCACGGCCACGATGAGGCCGAACACGGTGGTGACGATCCAGTAGGACCGGACGCCCTGGCTGAAGGAGCGGAAGCCCGCGACGATCCGCGAGTGGGTCGAGGCGGCGATCGCCAGGCGCTGGGCGAAGCCGGCGGTGTCCATGGCCATGAAGACGAGGGCGCACACGAGGACGGACAGGCCGCCGAGGAAGCCGGTCGAGGCGGACAGGAGCGAGGTGGCCGCGTTGAGCAGGGAGTTCGGGTCGATCTTGCCCAGCGCCCCCGTGAGCGAGGCGTGGTCCAGGCCCAGGTCCGAGGCGAAGGAGATGAGCCGGTCGTACAGGGCGACGAACTGACCGGTGTACTGCGGGATCATGCCGATGATCTCGTTGACCGCCCAGATGAAGCCCGCCAGCATCAGGAGGAGCAGGACGAAGACCACGAGTGCGACGATGATGGCCGACAGGGCCGAGGGGCAGCCCCTGCGCACGAGCCAGGTGTGGAACGGGTAGACCGTCACCATGAGGTTGAGCGCCAGGAAGACCGGGCCGAAGATGCCCGAGTAGCTCCTCAGCAGCATGAGCGCGGCGAGCACGAGGACGACGCCCAGCGCGATCTGCAGGGGCCTCGGCAGCCCGCCCGCCGGGGTCCGCGCCCCGGTGACGCCATCCGTGTCGTTCATCGCATGCTCCCCCTCATCGGACGAGCGCTCAGCCTAGCAACGCCGCGGCGTCCCGGCCGGGCGGTCCACGCCGGGGACCCGGGCCGGGCCCCGTGGAGGCGGGCCGTCACCGGCGCCGGGCCGGAGCGGCACAACGCACGGACGGCACAACGCACGGACGGCACAACGCACGGGGCGCCGGCGCCCCGTGCGTTCGGAACTCGTGGCCCCGAGGACGGGCCGATCAGGCCTCGTCCCCGGCGTCGCCGTCCTTCCCGGCGTCCGCCGGGACGGCCGCCTCCTCGGTGGCATCCCCGTCGCCTGCGCCGGCGTCCTCGTCGGTCTCCTCCTCGTCGGCGAGGGTTCCGTCGTTCTGCAGGCGGGAGATCTCGACCTTCTCACCGTTGGTGTCGGTGATGGAGGCCTCGTCGACGATCATGCCGAGGGCCTTGCCGCGACGGACCTCGGCCATCCACTCCGGCATGTGGTTGTGCTCGGTCATGTGCTTGATCTCCTGCTCGGGAGACGTGCCGTTCTGCTGCGCCTTCTGGAAGAGCAGCTGGGTGAACTCCTCCTGGGAGACGCCGATCTGGCGGTCCTCGGCGAGCCTGTCGAGGACGATCTGGGCGCGCAGGCCCTGCTCGGCGCGCTCGTCGATCTGCCTCCAGAACTCCTCGGCGTTCTCCGCGTCCTCGTCCTCGGCGTCGGCGAGGTACTGCTCGACGGTCAGGCCGGCGGCGTTGAGCTGGCCCTCGATCTGCTCGTGGTAGGCCTTGACGTCGTTCTCGAGGACGGCGGGCGGAAGCTCGAAGTCGAGCCCGCCGATGACGGCCTCGAGAACCTTGTCGCGGGCCGTGCTGGCCTGGTCGAGACGGGCGAGGCGCACGAGGTTCTCGCGGACGTCGGCGACCATCTCGTCGACGGTGTCGAACTCGGAGACGAGCTGGGCGAAGTCGTCGTCGAGCTCGGGCAGCTCCTGCTCGTTGACCTTCGTCACGGTCACCGTGACATCGGCGTCCTCGTCGCGGTGGGGACCTCCGACGAGCCTCGAGGAGAAGGTCCTGCTCTCGCCGGCGGACAGGCCGACGAGGGCCTCGTCGAGGCCCTCGACCATGCCGCCGGCGCCGATGCGGTACTGCATGCCCTTCGTCTCGGCGTCAGCGATGGCCTCGCCGTCGCGGGTCGCGGACAGGTCGATGAGGACGACGTCGCCGTCGGCGGCGGCCCGGTCGACGACCTTGAGGGTGCCGAAGCGCTGACGCAGCAGCTCGACGCGCTCGTCGACGTCGGCGTCGGTGACCTCGACGGGCTCGATCTCGACCGAGACCGTCGCGAAGTCGGGCATGTCGAACTCGGGACGCACGTCGACCTCGGCGGTGATCTCCGCGACATCACCGTCGTCGAGCCTGGTCAGCTCGATCTGCGGGTTGCCCAGCGGGGCGATCTCGTGCTCGGCGACGGCGGCCGAGTAGGCGTCGGGAATGGCGTTGTTGACGGCCTCCTGGAGCACCGTGCCGCGGCCGAAGCGCTGATCGATCAGGCGCGGCGGCACCTTGCCGCGGCGGAAGCCGGGCAGGTTGATCTGCTGGGCGATCTGCCTGTAGGCCTCGTCGATCCTCGGCTGGAGATCGGCGAAGGGCAGTTCGATGGTGAGCTTCACCCGGGTCGGGTTCAATTGCTCGACGGTGCTCGGCACTGGGGACTCCTGATACATGGGACGTATGTGCGCGCCATGGCGCGGACATGCTCGTGGGCGTGCGCACGGACGCCCGCCAATCTTAGCCAGAGGGGCGATGAGCACCAAGAATCCGCTCGGGGACGGGGATCGCGACGGATGCGCCGCGGGGCGCCGCGCCCGGATCCGTTGTGCGTGCAGGTCAGCCGCCCGTGGAGGGCGCGGCCGGGCGGGCCGTGTACGAGCGAACGACGGGAATCGAACCCGCGTAGCCAGTTTGGAGGACTGGGGCTCTGCCATTGAGCTACGTTCGCGTGGCCCCGTGGGGCCGGTCGTCGACCCGGCCGAGTCCGAGCCGACGGGTCTATCGTAGCCGACGCGTCCCGGCCTGCGGCGACGCGCGCCGCATCCTCCGAGGCGCCGACCCTCCCGCGGCCCGGGCAGGGCCCGGACCGCACGGGACAACAGCACGGGCACGACGACACGGGGCACGACCCGAACGGCGCGGGGCAACGGCTCGAACCGGGTGCGGGCGCAGACCGCCGGGCACCCGTCGGCGCCGGCCCGGCTCGACGCGCCGGGGATCCGCCGCCCGGGGCGGGCCCGACGGCCCCGTCGGGGTGACCGGACTCGAACCGGCGACTTCCTGCTCCCAAAGCAGGCGCGCTGCCAACTGCGCCACACCCCGTCTGCGCCGCACCCCGCGGCCGCACCCGTGCCGGTGCGCTCCGTGCCCCGTCGCGGTGCTCCTCGTCCGGCGGGCGCGCGGTCGCGCCCCCGGTGCGCGCACAGCAGAAGACTACCGCACGACGCCGCCCGGGCCCGGGCGCCGACGGGGCCCACGGGCCGTCCCGGCGCGGGCCGGCGCCCACCTCGGCGCGGGTCCACGGGCCCTGGGGGCACCGCGCTCCCCGTCCCGCCCCGCGACGCCGCTCGCGCGGGAAGCGCGGGCGTCACCGCCGACTCGTTCATCGTCTACTTCGTGTCCATCGTCTACTTCGTGCGACGCCGCTCGCGCGGGGGCGCCGCGCATAGGGTGAGGTGATGAACGCGACGAGAGCACCGGGAACGGCGGCGGGGGCGCTGGACTGGGAGCACCTGCGTCTGGACTGCACGACCGCCCGGGTGCGCGTCACGGATCGCGAGCAGGACCGCCCCGTCGGCACGGCGACCCTCACGATGGGCCCGCCATGGCGCCCCGGAGGGCTCGTCGTGGACGCCGACGAGGCGACCTGGCGCTGGAGCTCGCCGGACGCCGACGCACGGCTCCGTCTGACGGCCGACCAGACGCTCAGCGCCCGCCTCACGATCACCGCCCGCGGCGCCGACGCCGCGGTGGAGGGGCCGGTCGTCGGCTGGCGCGGCGCCTTCGCCTGCCCGGCCTGGCCGGGCGGGGGCACCGGCCTCGCCCTGCTGGACGAGCGCCCCTCCGACGGGCTCGTCGTCGCGGCCGTCCAGACGCGCGGGCAGGTCCGCGCGGCGGGCCCCGGCCTGGCGCTGACGCCGGCGGGCCTCGAGCTGGCCGCCGGCCGGTCCTGGGTGAGCGCCTGGACGATCGACGTGCACCCGCACCGCGCCGGCGCGCTGGCCGCCCTGCCCGCCTGGCTGCCCCACCGGCTCGACGTGGCCGAGGGCGAGCCGGTGCGGATCGGGCTGCCCGACGCCGCGGTGAGCGGGCCCGGCACGATCTCGGCCGACGAGGAGGGCAGCCTCCTCGAGGCCGCGCCCGGGGTGCACCGCTTCACCGTCGCCGGGCCCGGGGTCGACGCCCGGCTGCGGCTCGCCTGGGCGCGGTCGGTCGACGCGACCGCGACGCGCCGGGCGCGCCGGCTCGTCGGCTCCGAGGCGCGCACGGCCGGCGCCGCGCAGGCGATGATCGTCGCATGGGCCGACGCCCGTCACGGGCTCCACCACGACCGGGCCGTCGGCTTCCTCCGGGCGTGGGCCGACGAGCGGCTGGACCGGCCCGGCTCCCCCGCCGAGGCGCTCGGAATCGTCCCCCTGCTGGCCGCCGCAGGGTCCGACCCGGACCGGCTCGGCGCGGTGGCCGAGCGGCTCTCCGCGCTGCCGCCCGCGCCCGGCCCGCTGCTGGCCTGGCTGGGGGCCGCCCCGGCGCTGGCCCGTGCCGGCGTCGCGGCGCCTCCCCCTCCGCTGGACCGCGACGACGATCTCTGCCGGATGCTCTCGGCGGCCGCGGCCCGCGAGCCGGACGCCCCGCCGCAGCTGTGGCAGGTGCTCCCCCGCCTGCACAGCGGCCTTCCCTGGTCGCTGGACCCCGGGCGCGCCGCCGACGCCGCCCTGTGCTGCGCGGCCCTGGGCCTGGCGCCCGCGGGCTGGGACATCGGCGCGCGGATGCCCTGGCCGCTGCCGGAACTGGTCGGCGCGACCCGCGCCTGGCTGTGCGCGGCCGGGCCCGACGACACGACGCTGGCCTGGCTGCTCTGGGGCTGAGCGCCCGTCCGAGCCGGGGCCGGTACCCTGTCCGGGTGATCGACTGCACCATCGAGACCATGGCGGCGACCGGCGCGCTGACCGACGACGCCCGGCGCTGGGAGCACGTCATGAGCCGGGCCTTCGGCAATCCGCCCGTCGACGAGGACGGCGCGCGGCGCTGGTGGCGGGGCCTGTGCGCCGACGGGGCCCGACTGCGCGGCGCATGGCCCACCGGGCCCGAGCCCGGCGTGGCGCGCCGCACCCCCTACGCCACCTTCGCGAGCTTCGACGGGACGATCAACACCGGCCGCGGGCACTTGGAGCGAGCCGATCTCATCACCGACGTGACGGTGCGCCCGAGCGCGCGCCGCAACGGCCTGCTCACCGCCCTCATGCGCGCCGACCTCACCGAGGCGGCCGGGCGGGGCCTGACCCTGGCGGCGCTCACCGCAACCGAGGCGACCATCTACCGGCGGTTCGGCTTCGGGCCGGCGACCGAGACGGTCGGCGCCACCCTGCGCACGGGCCCCGGCCACGGGCTGCGCGCGCCGGCACGGCCCGGCGCCGTGCACGAGCTCGACCTCGACGCGGCGCCGGAGGTCATGGACCGGGTCTTCGCCCTCTTCCACGCCGCCTCGCGGGGCTCGCACTCACGTCCGGCCTGGTGCAACGACCACGCCACCGGCGTCTGGTCGGCGCTGACCACCGGCAGCATCGAGGGCGTCCACGCCGCGGCGCACTGGGACGGGCGGGGCGCGCCCGACGGCGTCGTCACCTTCACGCTCCGGCGGGGTCCCGCCGGCGGGCACGGCGACTACGCCCTCGACGTCGAGGTGGTCGAGATGATCGCCGCGCACGAGAGCGCCGAGCTGGCCCTGTGGCGCTACCTGGCGTCCATCGACCTGGCGCGCTCGGTGAGCGCGCCCCACCTGAACCCGAACTCGCCGCTGCCGTGGGCGCTGGACGACCCGCGGCGGCTGGCCCGGACGAGCCGCGAGGACCTCACGTGGCTGCGCATCCTCGACGTGCCCGGGGCCCTGAGGGCGCGCGGCTGGGACGGCTGCGGGCGTCTCACGATGGAGGTGCGCGATCCGCTCGGCCTCAGCGGGGGCGTCTTCGCGCTCGACGTCTCGCCCGAGGGCGCCGAGGCGGCCCCGACCGGGGCCCGGCCCGAGGTGAGCCTGGGCATCGCGACGCTGGGCAGCCTCTACCTCGGGCTGGCCGATCCGGTGGCGATGGCCGCCGCCGGTCTCATCGAGGGCGACCCGGAGCGGGTCGCGGCGCTGCGCGTCCTGTTCGCCACCGACCGGGCCCCGTACAACATCACCTACTTCTGAGCCGACGGCCCCTTCCCCGCCAGCCCCGCCGGCCCCTTCTCGAGCAGCGTGCGGAAGCCCGCCTCGTCGAGGACGGGCCGGCCCAGCTCGGCGGCCCTGGCGGCCTTCGACCCGGCGCCGGCGCCGACGACGACGAAGTCGGTCCTCCTGCTGACCGAGCCGGCGGCCCGGCCGCCGCGGGCGACGATCGCCTCCTTGGCCCCCTCGCGGGTGAAGCCCTCGAGCGTGCCGGTGACGACGACGGTGAGCCCGGAGAGCGTCCGGTCGTCGACGGGCCGGCCGGGCTCCTCGTCGGCCATGCGCACGCCGGCGGCTGCCCAGGCCTCGACGATCCGCCGGTGCCAGTCGACCTCGAACCAGGCGCGCAGTGAGGCGGCGATGACCGCGCCGACGCCCTCGGTGTCGGCCAGCTCCTCGGCGCTCGCGGCGCGGATGGCCGCCATCGAGCCGAAGCGGGCGGCCAGCGCGCGGGCGGCGGCGGGCCCGACGTGGCGGATGGACAGGGCCACGAGCACCCGCCACAGCGGCTGCCCCTTGGCGGCCTCGAGGTTGGCGAGGAGCTTGACGCCGACGGCCGACAGCACCCTCCCGTCGACGACGCCGGGGGCCGGGGCGGCCCTCTCGCCGGTCAGCTCCTTGCGCGTCGCAGCGCGGGTGAAGACCTCGACCCGCACCAGGTCGTCGGCGGTGAGGTCGAACAGGCGGGACTCGTCGTCGAGCACCCCGGCCGCGAGGAGGGCTGCGGCGCCCTCGTCGCCCAGCCCCTCGATGTCGAGGGCATTGCGAGAGGCGGCCGCGCTGAGGCGCTCGCGCAGCTGGGCCGGGCAGGACCGTTGATTGGGGCAGCGGATGTCCTTGTCGGACTCCTGCTCGGGGCGCAGCTCGACGCCGCACTCGGGGCAGTGCGTCGGCATGACGAACTCGGTCTCGGCGCCGGTGCGCAGCTCGACGACGGGCCCGACGATCTCGGGGATGACGTCGCCGGCCTTGCGCAGGACGACCATGTCGCCGATGAGCACGCCCTTGCGGCGCACCTCGAAGGCGTTGTGCAGGGTGGCCATGGCCACCGTCGACCCGGCGACGCGCACCGGGTCCATGACGCCGTAGGGCGTGACGCGGCCGGTGCGCCCGACGTTGACGCGGATGTCGCGCAGCCGGGTGTTGACCTCCTCGGGCGGGTACTTGTAGGCGATCGCCCAGCGGGGGGCCCGGCTCGTGGCCCCGAGCCGGGCCTGGGCGGCAAGGTCGTCGACCTTGACGACGACGCCGTCGATCTCGTGGAGCAGGTCGTGGCGGTGCTCGCCGAAGTGGGCGATGAACTCGAGCACCGCGTCGGTGCCGGCGACGCACTCGTAGTAGGGGCTCACCGGCAGCCCCCAGGCCCGGAAGGCCTCGTAGACCCGGCTCTGGCGATCGACGTCGAGCCCGGTGTGGGCGCCGACGCCGTGGCAGATCATCGAGAGCGGGCGGCGGGCGGTGACCGAGGGGTCCTTCTGACGCAGCGAGCCGGCGGCTGCGTTGCGCGGGTTGGCGAAGACCTGCTTGCCGGCCCGCTCCAGTTCGGCGTTGAGGGCGGTGAAGTCCTCGACCGGGAAGAAGACCTCGCCGCGGGCCTCGAGGAGGGCCGGCGGGGGCGCCGGCGCGGAGGCGTCGAGGCGGCGCGGGATCGCCTCGATGGTGCGGGCGTTCGGCGTGATGTCCTCACCGACGCGCCCGTCGCCGCGGGTGGCGGCCGTGGCGAGCGCGCCGTCGACGTACTGGAGGTCGACGGCCAGGCCGTCGATCTTCACCTCGCACAGCCAGACGGGCTCAGCGCCGAGGGCCTCGACGGTACGCGCCATCCACTCGCGCAGCTCGTCGACGCTGAAGACGTCGTCGAGGCTGAGCATCTGCTGGGGATGCTCGACGGGGGCGAAGTCGGTGACCTCATGGGGGGCGCCGACGCGCTGGGTGGGGCTGTCGGGCGTGCGCAGTTCGGGGAACTCGTTCTCGAGGCGCTCGAGCTCGACCATCATCGCGTCGTAGGCGGCATCGGTGAGCACGGGGGCGTCGCGGCCGTAGTAGGCCTGCTGGGCGTCGTCGATGAGGCCGACGAGCTCGGCGTGCCGGCGCTGACGGGCGGGGCCGGCCTGGGCCGGGGCGGGGACGGTGCCGTCGGCGGGAACGGCGTCGGGCTCTTCGTCGGTGTCCATGGGGACAATCATGCCCACCGGCTCCGGCCCGGGCGCTCAGCGGTCGCCGAGGACGCCCCAGCCGGTGACCTCGCTGACGATCGTGTAGCTGGTGATGACCCGGTGCTCGGACAGCTCCTCGGGCTTGTTGAGCAGCCACTCGGCGAGGCCGTTGCGCTCGATGACGGCGACGTCGTCGGGGGCCTGCTGGATGACGAGGCGGCGGTCCTTGACCGGGACGAGGACGCCGGTGACGCCCAAGTCGATGCCCGAGTCGCGGCTCATGAGGTCCATGGCGCGCGAGGCGTTCTGGCGGCTCGTCGAGATGTAGGGGCGGTCCTGGCCGTTGACGCGGAAGACGTCGCCCTCGACGAAGAGCTTGGCGCCTGGATGGTTCTTGGCGTTGAGGAGGAAGACGCCGCCGGGGCCGACGACCATGTGCTGCGGGACGACGACGCCGCTCGCGGTGCGGGACATCTGCAGGAAGCCCCAGCGGGGATCCAGCGCGGCGAGCCGCACGAGCTCGGAGGCGAGCAGCTCGTCGGCGTCCACCTCGAGGCGCTGGGCGCGTCCGCCCCGGCCGAAGCCGAGGATGCGGTCGAGCACCGCCTGCAGGCCGCGGGTGTTGCGGCGGGCCGCGTAGTCGTCCTCGTCGACCCGCAACTGCGCCAGGAAGGCGTCCCATTCGTCGCGCGTCTCGGGATTCGGCATGGCCCGGCGCGCCGTGTAGCCGTGGGTGGCCTCGATGAAGGCCTCGTCGAACGGCTCGATCGCCCGTCGGGCGGGCCCGTACGTCAGAGTCGCACTGCTCACTCGAGTCACCTGTCCATCGGTGGGAGGAATCGGTCAAGCAAGCCCGGCGGAGGAAACCCCCCGTCGATCCCCCGTCCGGCTCGCTCAGATGAAAACACACCGATGTGGTTCATCGCGTCAGACTCGCCCGGCCCGGCGCGTGCCACGGCCATTCCATGGCCGGTGCACAGCCTCCTCACGGGATCGGGCGCGCACCCGCCCGGGGCCGTCAGTCGAGGATCGGGCCGACGGTGCGGCTGCGCTTGAGCTCGAAGAAGCCGTCGTAGGCGGTCATGAGGTTCACGCCGTCGAAGAGGCGGCCGGCCTCCTCGCCGCGGGGGGCGGGGCTGATGACGGGCCCGAACATGGCCTTGCCATTGATGTGGAGCACCGGGGTGCCGACGTCGGAGCCGACCGGGTCCATGCCCGCGTGGTGGCTCGCGCGCAGGGCCTCGTCCCACTCGTCGGTGGTCGCCCGCTCGGCGATCGAGGCGTCGAGGTCGAGGGCCTCGAGCGCGCCGCGCACGACGGCGGCGTCGCCCTTCGTCTCCCCCTTGAGGTGGTAGCGGGTGCCGAGCTCGGTGTAGAAGGCGCGCAGCCCCTCCTGGCCGTGGATCCGCTCGACGCCGATGGCGGCGCGCACGCCGATCCAGCCGCGGTCCATCTCGTCCTGGTCGGCGGGGTCGAGGTCGCGGCCCTCGTTGAGGACGGACAGGCTCATCACGTGGAACTCGGTGCGCACGGGCCGCACCGTCTCGACCTCGAGCATCCAGCGACTCGCCAGCCATGCCCACGGGCACAGGGGGTCGAACCAGAAGCCGATGGTCTGGGGGGCGGGAGTCGACGTGGCGGTCATGGACACCACTGAACCGCCTCGGCGTCCCGCGCGCAAGCGACACGTCATGCCGAGCGCGGACAACCGCCCCTGACCGGACCCTGAGCCGGGGCGCCGCGTTAGCCTTCGTGGGAGCAGGCGGTGCGGCCGGGGCCGTGCCGCCGCCACGCACCGACAGTTGGGAGAGCCATCCGATGAACCCCGCCAACATCACGAGGGACGAGGCCGCCGCCCGCTCGGCTGCGCTGTCGACGACGTCGTACGAGGTCACCGTCGACCTCACCGGCCACGGGGTCGGGGCCGTGGAGCTGCCCGAGCCCGAGGAGACCTTCCTGTCGACGAGCACCGTGCGCTTCACGAGCACCGGGACGAGCACGTGGATCGACCTCATCGCCGATGAGGTCGTCTCGGCCGCCCTGGACGGCGAGGCCCTCGACCCGGCGGACTTCGCGGGCTCGCGCCTTCCCCTGGAGCCGGGGGCGGGCGAGCACGAGCTGACCGTCACGGCGATCTGCCGCTACTCGCGCACCGGCGAGGGCCTGCACCGCTTCGTCGACCCGGCCGACGGCAGGGTCTACCTCTACACGCAGTTCGAGACGGCCGACGCCCGCCGCATGTACGCCTGCTTCGAGCAGCCGGACCTCAAGGCGACCTTCCGGCTCGTCGTGCGCGCCCCGGCCGGCTGGACGGTGAGGTCCAACTCCCCCGCGCCCGAGCCCTTCGGCCCCGACCCGATCGGCGCGATGATCTGGGACTTCCCCCCGACCCCGCGCATCTCCACGTACATCACGGCGCTCATCGCCGGCGAGTACCACGTCGACCACGGCACGATCGAGTCGGCCAAGGGCACGCTGGACGCCGACATCGTCTGCCGCGCCTCGATGGCGCCCCACCTGGACGCCGAGCGCATCCGCGAGACGGTCCAGCGCGGCTTCGAGGTCTACGAGCAGGACTTCGGCCGCCCGTACGCCTTCGACAAGTACGACCAGCTGTTCGTCCCCGAGTACAACGCCGGCGCCATGGAGAACGCGGGCGCCGTGACGATCCGCGACGAGTACCTGTTCCGCTCGAAGGTGACGAGCGCCTCGTACGAGACGCGCGACAACACGCTCCTGCACGAGCTGGCCCACATGTGGTTCGGCGACCTCGTGACCATGCGCTGGTGGGACGACCTGTGGCTCAACGAGAGCTTCGCCGAGTGGAGCGCCTACCACTGCCAGGAGCGCATCGCGCAGCGCCACGGCGGCACCGACCCGTGGGTGAGCTTCGCCAACGCCCGCAAGGCCTGGGCCTACACCGCCGACCAGCTGCCCACGACGCACCCGATCGCCGCCGACATGGTCGACCTGGAGGCCGTCGAGCAGAACTTCGACGGCATCACCTACGCCAAGGGCGCCTCGGTGCTCAAGCAGCTCGTCGCCTACGTCGGCGAGGACGCCTTCCTGGCCGGGGTGCGCCAGTACCTGGCCGATCACGCCTTCGACAACGCGAGCCTCTCCGACCTGCTGGAGGCGCTGGAGCGTGCCGGCGGCAAGGACCTGTCGTCGTTCTCCGAGCAGTGGCTGTCCACGAGCGGGGTCAACACGCTGTCGAGCGGGATCACCGTCGACGACGGGACCATCACCTCCTTCGCCGTCGAGCAGAGCGCCCCGGACGGGCACGGGACGCTGCGCACCCACCACCTGGCGATCGGCTGCTACGAGTTCTCCGACGGGGCGCTCGTGGCCGTCGACTCCCCCGAGACGGACGTGCACGGCCCGAGCACGCCGATCGCCGCGCTCGTCGGGCGCCGGCGCCCCGCGCTCGTGCTGCTCAACGACCGCGACCTCGACTACGCCAAGGTGCGCCTCGACGACGAGTCGCTGGCCACGGCCCTCGGAGGGGTCGCCCGCATCGCCGATCCGCTGGCCCGCGCCCTCGTGTGGAACACGGTCTGGGACATGACGCGCGACGCGCAGCTGGCCGCGGCCGAGTTCATCGCGATGGTCGTCGACGGCGCGGGCGCGGAGTCCGACATGACGGCCGTCACCACGGCGCTGTCCCGGGCCGGCATCGCGGCGACCGCCTACACGGCGCCGGCCCAGCGGGAGGTCAACGGGGAGGCGCTCGTGGCCGGTATCGCCGCCCGGCTGAAGGAGGCGTCCCCCGGCGGCGAGCACCAGCTGGCCCTCGCCGACGCCCTCGTGTCGGCGGTGAGCACCCCGCAGGGCGCCGATCTCATCGCCGGATGGCTCGCCAACGAGGAGCTGCCGCTGGGGCTGGCCGTCGACCAGGACCGCCGCTGGGCGATCCTCACGAGCCTGGCCCGGATGGGCGCCGTCGACGACGCGCGCATCGAGGCGGAGACCGCCGCCGACCGGACGATCTCCGGGGCCGAGCGCGCCGCCGGCGCCCGGGCGGCGATGGCCGACGCCGGCGCCAAGGCCCGGGCCTGGGAGCTCGCGACGGCGGTCGAGGACGTGCCGAACGCCACGCACCTGCACATCTGCCGCCAGTTCATGCAGTACGGCCAGGACGAGCTGCTCGCCCCCTACGCCGAGAAGTACCTCGAGGTGGCCGAGCTGATCGGCGCGAGGTCGGGCATCTGGGCCGGGCGGGGCCACGCCGTCTCGAACGCCGTGCTCACCTGGCTGTGGCCGGCGCCGCTGGCCACCCGCGAGTTCATCGCCCGCGTCGACGAGTGGACCGATGCGACGCGGCCGTCCGAGTCGGTGCGCCGCACGATCTCCGAGCGCCGGGACGCGGCGCTGCGGGCGCTGGCCGCGCAGGAGTTCGGCGCCCGCTCCTGACCGGGCGCGGGGCCGGCCCGCCCCGGCGCCGCCGGCAGCGGCGGCCCCCGGACCCGCGGGACGCCGTCGGGGGACGGCCGAGGGGGCGCGGGCGGCGCTCAGCGGTCCAGCTTGAAGATCCGCACCTGGTTGTCGACGACCAGGGCCCCGGCCTGCTCGATCGCCTCGTCCTCGTCCAAGCGGTGGGTGGCGACGAGGTCGGCCAGGTGCGCGGCGTCCAGCCGGCGGCTCATGTCGTGGCGGGCCGGGATGGAGCAGAAGGCGCGGGTGTCGTCGACCATGCCGCTGATGCGGCTGAAGCCGGCCATCTCGGTGACGCCGCGCTTGAAGCGCATGATCGACTCCGGCGCGTCGACGAACCACCACGGCACGCCGAGGTGGACGCTGCGGTACCAGGCGGCCAGCGGCGCGAACTCGCGGCTGTAGACGTCCTCGTCGAGGGTGAAGAGGACGAGGTGGAGGCCGGGGTGGTTGCCGTAGGCGTTCAGCAGCGGCCCCAGTGCGCGGGTCGCCTCGAGGGCGAGGGGGATGTCGCCCCCGACGTCGGCGCCGTAGCGGGCGAGGGCGTCGGCGTCGTGGTTGCGGGCGACGGCCGGGTGCACGGTCATCACGAGGCCGTCCTCGCAGGCCATCCGGGCCTGGTCGGTGAACAGGTGGCGGCGCAGGGCGAGGGCCTCGTCGGCGGTGGCCAGGCCGCGGCGGGCCCGATCGTAGAGCCGGGCCGCCTCGTCGGCGGGCAGGATGAGCGTGCCCAGGTCGGCGTGCGAGTGGTCGGAGCTCACGGCGCCGTGCTCCTTGAAGTAGCGGCGGCGCTCTGCCATGGCCCGCGTGTAGCCGTCCAGGGTGCCGACGTCGACGCCGGCGGCGCCGCCGAGGGCGTCGACGAGCTCGTTCCAGTCCGGGCGAGCCGGCTCGAGGTAGCGGTCGGGGCGGAAGGTCGGCACGACGCGGTGCCTCGCGGAGAACTCCTCGTCGGCGGCGATCTCGGCGTGCATCCCGAGGTCGTCGCAGGGGTCGTCGGTGGTGGCGAGGAAGCGGATCCGGAAGGCGTCCATGAGCCGGCGGGGCCGGAAGCCCGGCTCGTCGAGCCGGGCGGCGATCGTGTCGTAGATGGCGTCGGCGGTCTCTGCGGCGGGGCGCACGCGGACGCCGAAGATGCCCACGAGCTGGTCGGTCAGCCAGTAGCGCATCGCGGTGCCGTTGAGGTCGGTCCAGTGCTCGCACAGCAGACGGAAGGCCCTGCGGTTGTCGGCCTCGGTCATCTCCTCGCCGCGGCCCACGCCGAGCTCGGACAGCTCCACGCCGTTCGCGTGGAGGACGCGGTTGATGTAGTGGTCGGGTGTGATCAGCAGCCTGGCGGGGTTGCCGAAGTGCTCGTCGAGGGCGATCCAGCGCGGCGGGACGTGGCCGTGGGGCGAGATGATCGGCAGTTCGCGGGTGGTCGCGTAGATCCGGCGCGCGATCCCGCGCGTCCCGGGGTCGGGCGGGAGGAGACGGTCGTCATTGAGGGTCAACGGTGAGGCCATGCGGCCATGCTGCCGCCCGCGGCTCCGTCGCCGCCCCGTGTTGCCCCGGATTGCGTCGAGACGTTGCCAGCGGTTGCTCGCCGGATGCGCGGCGGGGCCCGCCGGCTCGCGCCCGGCCCCGGCCCGGGGTTAGCGTGAGGACGGGCCGGCGCCGTCCGCGGGTCCCGCACGGGCCGACCGCCCGGGAGGAGCGCACGAGGAGGAGCGGGACGATGGGGTGTCGGACGATCGGTGGGGCCGGCTGCACGGTCGGCGACGAGGAGCTCGAGGCCTTCCTCTCCGAGCAGCTCGCCGGGCTCGACGTCGACGGCCGGTCGGTCGCCCTCGTCACCCCCGACGACACCCGCTCGTGCCCGCTGCCCCGGCTGCTGCGGATCGTCCACCGGGAGCTCGTCGACCGCGCCCGGGAGCTGGTCTGCGTCATCGCGCTGGGCACCCACGAGTACATGGGCCCGGCGGCGATCGCCGAGTGGACCACCGGCGATCCGGACGCCGACCCGGCCGAGGTCTACCCGCGGATGACGATCGTCAACCACGAGTGGCGGGACCCCTCGATGCTCGTGCGGGTCGGGCGCATCGGCGGCGCGCGCATCGCCGAGCTGAGCGACGGCCTCCTGTCGACCGGCTGCGACGTGCTCATCAACCGTCGCGTCGTCGACGCCGACGTGAAGATCGTCATCGGCCCCGTCCTGCCCCACGAGGTCGTCGGCATGTCGGGCGGCAACAAGTACTTCATCCCCGGCGTCGCCCAGGAGGGCTTCATCTCGCGCACCCACTGGGTGGGGGCGCTCATCACGAGCTCGCACATCATCGGCACCCCGGCCGTCACGCCGGTGCGCGCCATGATCAACGAGGGCGCCGCGATGATCCCCGGGCAGCGCCGCTGCATCGCCTTCGTCGTCCGCTCGCACACCACCGACCTGGAGTCGGTCTCGTTCGGCACGCCAGAGGAGGCCTGGGGCGTCCAGGCCGGGGTCGGCGCCAGGACCCACGTGGAGTACGTGGACGAGCCGATGCGCACGGTGCTGAGCCTCATCCCCGACCGCTACCACGACATCTGGACCGCGGCCAAGGGCTTCTACAAGGTGGAGCCGGCCGTCGCGGCCGGCGGCGAGGTCGTCCTCCACGCCCCCCACATCACCGAGATCAGCCAGGTGCACCACGAGATCGGCGAGATCGGCTACCACTGCCGCGACTACTTCGTGAAGCAGTGGGACCGCTTCTCCGGGCTGCCGTGGGGCGTCCTGGCCCACTCGACCCATCTGCGCGGCCTGGGCTCCTACGACCCCGCCGCGGGCGTCGAGGCCGACCGGGTGCGGGTCACGCTGGCCACCGGCATCCCCCGGCGGGTCTGCGAGTCGGTCAACCTGGGCTACCGCGACCCGGACACGATCGACCCGGCCGAGTGGGCGGGGCGCGAGGGCGTCACGGTGATCCCCGACGCCGGCGAGGTGCTCTACCGGCTGCGCTCGGGGCGGATCGACGGCGCCGACGGGCCCTTCACGGTCACGAGCGCCTGGCCGGCCTGAGCGGGGCCCTCAGGCGCGGGCGGGCCCGGTGGAGGAGCGCTCGATGAGCCGCATCGGCATGACGAGCGGCTCCACGAAGTCGGCCGACTCGTCGTGGTGCTCGATGAGTGAGATGACGCTGCGGGCCGCCTTCTCGCCGACGAGGCCGAGCGGCGAGGCGATCGAGGTGAGGCGCGGGGTGACCAGGTCGGAGGCGAAGATGTTGTCGAAGCCGATGACGCTGAGGCGGTCGGGCACACGCACCCCGGCGGCGGCCGTGCCGCGCAGGATGCCGATGGCGATGAGGTCGTTGTAGGCGATGACGGCGCTCACCTTGTGCTCGTGGACCTGGGGCAGCACCTGCTCCCCGCCGCGCACTGTCGGCATGACGGGGCCGAGGCGGCAGTCGACCATGCCCAGCTCGGCGGCCGCCTCGTGGAAGGCCCGCCACCGGGCCCCGTCCGCCCACGAGGCGGGCGGCCCGGCGATGTAGGCGACGCGGCGGTGGCCCAGCCCGGCCAGGTGCTCGAGGGCCCTGCGCACGCCGCGCTCGTAGTCGCTCACGACGCAGGGCAGACCGGTGACGACGCGGTTGAGGATGACGGTGGGCGCCTTCTTGGCGAAGCCCCGCAGGGCGGTGTCGGACAGGCGCGAACTGGCGATGACGACACCGTCCAGGACGGGCAGCGCGCGCTCGAAGATCTCGCGCTCGCGGGAACCGGACTCCTGGGCGTCGAAGAGCATGAGCGCATAGCCGTGCTCGGTGCAGACCTGCTCGGCGCCGCGCAGCAGCGGGAAGAAGAAGGGGTTCGTGACGTCGGTGACGGCCAGGCCGATCATGTGCGTGTGGGTCGGCGCGGCCTGCTGGTGGACGCGGTCGGTGCGGTAGCCGAGCTCGGCGGCGACCCTGCGGATGTGCGCGGCGGTGCGGTTCGAGACCCGTCCGGGACGGCTGAACGTGCGCGAGACCGTGGACGGGCTCACCCCGGCCGCCTTCGCGACGTCGTAGATCGTCGTCTGCTTGGGAAGCTCGAAGGATCCGCCGTCACCGCGCACGTCGCTCACGGATGAACCCTACGGTTCGGACGGGGCGTTGACAATGACCGGCACGCCGGCAAGGGCATGGCAACCCCCGCACGGCGACTACGCACGATGGCAGGATGACCATGGGTATGGGACGCTCCCCGGAAGCGACCCGCACGACACAAGGAGGTCCAATGACGGAACAGCCCACCAAGGCGGACATCGGCGTCGTCGGCATGGCGGTGATGGGCTCGAACCTGGCCCGCAACCTCGCCCACCACGGCTACACCGTGGCCGTGTACAACCGCAGCGGCGACAAGACCCGGGCCCTCGTCGAGGACCACGGCTCGGAGGGGAGTTTCCTCGCGTCCGAGACCCCCGAGGAGTTCGTGGCCTCGCTTCGCGCCCCCCGCTCGATCATCCTCATGGTCAAGGCCGGCGCCCCGACCGATGCCACGATCGGGACCCTGCTGCCGCTGCTGTCGCCCGGCGACATCATCATGGACGGCGGCAACGCGTACTTCCGCGACACCATCCGCCGGGAGAGGGAGATCTCGGCCAAGGGCTTCCACTTCGTCGGCGCCGGCATCTCTGGCGGCGAGCACGGCGCCCTGACCGGCCCGGCCATCATGCCCGGCGGCACGCCCGAGTCGTACCGGATCATCGGCCCGATGCTCGAGACGATCTCGGCGCACTACGAGGGCGAGCCCTGCTGCGCCTGGATGGGCCCCGACGGAGCCGGCCACTTCGTCAAGATGATCCACAACGGCATCGAGTACTCCGACATGCAGGTCATCGGCGAGGCCTACCAGCTGCTGCGCGGCGCCGGCCTGTCGAACGCGCAGTGCGCCGACGTCTTCGCGCGCTGGAACACCGGCGACCTGTCGAGCTATCTCATCGAGATCACCGCCGAGGTGCTGCGCGCCAAGGACCCGCGCACCGGCAGGGACCTGGTCGAGATCATCAAGGACCGGGCCCGGATGAAGGGCACCGGCACGTGGACCGTCCAGACCGCCCTCGAGCTCGGCGTGCCCGCCAACGGCATCGCCGAGGCCGTGTTCGCCCGCGCCGAGTCCAGCCACGACGAGCTACGCGCCGCCGGCCGGGCCGCCCTCCAGGGCCCCGACGGCGCCGTCCGCGTGGACGACCGGGAGGCCTTCATCGAGGACGTCCACAGGGCGCTGTGGTGCTCGAAGGTCGTCAGCTACTCGCAGGGCTTCGACGAGATCCGCACCGGCGGCAGGGAGTTCGGCTGGGACATCGACGTGGCCGAGGCCGCGAGGATCTGGCGCGACGGCTGCATCATCCGCGCCGCCCTGCTGGAGCGCATCCGCAGGGAGTACACCGCCGACCCGGGCCTCGTCTCGCTCATGTGCGCCTCCTCGGTGGCCCCCGAGATGGCCGCCAACCAGGACGCGTGGCGGCGCGTCGTGGCCACGGCGGCGGAGTCGGGCGTCCCGGCCCCGGTGTTCAGCGCAACCCTGGCCTACTACGACATGGCCCGCGCCCCGCGCGTGAACGCCGCCCTCACGCAGGCCCAGCGCGACTTCTTCGGCTCGCACACCTACGAGCGCGTCGACGACGAGGGCCACTTCCACATCGAGTGGACGGCCGACCGCTCGGAGACGAGGATCGACTGAGCCGACGGCGTCCCGCCGCGAGGCGGGGTCCGTCACGGGGGCGCCGGCCGGTCGGCGCCCCCGTTTCTGCGCGCAGAGAGAGCACCGCCTGCCGTGGCCGGCGCGCGCCTCCCCTCGACACGAGCCCCGGGACGGACCGGAAGCGGGCCGCCAAAGACACCAGCAACCCGCGAAGACGACCAGCAGGGCTGTTGCTGTCATCAACGGCATCGAGGCGGTCAAGAGCCCGCGGTTCGTGAAAACCCTGAACGGCAAGAAGGCCCTCGCCGCGGAGGCCCTCGACCCGGCTTGTCGGCTGGTCGGGTTGAAAAGCCGTGTCATGAACATGCCAGCCACCCGAATCTCCGCGACGGAAGTCATTGGCGACTATCACGAGCTCTGGCGGGTCGAGAAGTCGTTCGGGATATCGAGGAGCGACCTGAAGCCCGCCCGATCTTTCATCGCAGCCACGAGGTGATCGAAGCCCGCCTCACCACCATGATGGCCGCACCCGCCAGCGCCCAGCGCCTGCAAATAATCAACAGGAAATTCATCGCAGAAGTCATCGAAACGCTTGGACTGCTCCACGAAATGAACGTCAATATCGTCGGGAAAATTCTGCACGTCCACGACGGGATCGCACCCGCAGCCCAAACCATCCTCGACACCCTCTACCTCAGCTGGCCCTCACGCTGAAATGGCACGAGCCAGGTCGGAAGAACCCAGACGGGGGAAGGAATCTTCCGAGGTGCACCGCCCCCCCTCCAGAGGTTTGTGCGCACCCAACTCCACGGCCCTTCTTCCATCCGGGGATTTTACTTGGCGCCGCCCGGTTCTGCATGAACCTCCGGATTCGGCACCCATGCCCCACCCCGGAAGAGGGCTCCCTCGAACCCCTCAGACAACTGCCCGCCGCGCTCCCCTGTACTGGACGGACCTGAAGCAGGCATCGGCCTCGGCATCCACGACCGAGAGGATCTCCTCATCCGATCGGATATCGAGCAGCAGTGGTCCTGTTCGCTCAGCGATCCGCTTCATGAGCTGACGGGAGAACTCCGTACGTCCACCCGGGTATTTCGAACCGCGCTGGATGATCGTGCGCGCCGCGGCCACAACCAGCCGTCGGTTCCTGGCCACCGCAGTGCGTTCCTCGAGGATCGCCCCGAACTCATTCTCGCCCAGTCGCGGCCTGGCCTCTTCCATGACCTCACCCAGAATGATCCACCGGCGCCAGGAGAGCTTCAGGTAGTTGCGGTCACGGGTCGTCGTCTGGTGACCGATCCACTGCTCGGCGGGCAGGATGAACTGACCGTCCTTCCGCTCCCCCGGCCAGCGCCTGTTGACGACATCGGGGAAGACCGCCAAGGACAGGTACGACCATATGCCGTCATGCGCAGCATCCGCTGGAATCGGATGGATCACCTCCTCGATCGCCTGTCCCAACGCGACACCGAGCGCATCGCGGCCGGCTCGGGAACGCGTATCGACCCCATCGATCCGGTCGATGATCTCCCGACGCCAGTGCTCGATGTCCTCAATGGGGGCAGGAGAGCCGCCGGTCGGATTCGGCGTACCCGATACGTCGAGTCTGACCAGTGTCTCGGGCGACGCCCCTTCCTCGAGAGCACGGGCGTGATTCACGAGCAGCTCGCTCGCCTGTCCGGTGGACAATCGTGGAATGAGGAGTCGGCTCATGATTTCGCCTTCAAGAATCCAGTAGTTCTTTGGAGAAGCGCGCAGACCCGACCCGGGTCATCGCGCATCAGCTCCACCGCTCCACGCAGGGGCTGCCCCAAAAAGATATCGCACAGGGAACCGATGACTGCGCCTGCACTGCCCTCCTGGTATTCCACTCCCAGGTCGTCCCGATCATGAACAGCCAGTTTCAGGAGCAGCTGGAGCAGTACATCCCGTTTCAGCACGGATAGAGCGGTATCAGATTTTCCGTGCACAAGTTTACCACCTTCCGAGTGCGCAGTATTAACATACAATCTGACGGCACTCAAGTATGGCACCGCGAGATCCTCGTCTTGAAACTTGAGCACCCAGACGCTGCCAGTCGGGAAATCTCCGCCCGCGAATTCAAAAGCTTCGATCGGAAACGACGAACCGTCCCCCTCGAGCCTGAACCGATAGGGTCTGTTCAGCCCGTAAAGCCTACTTCCCCGCTGATGCGCCGCACGGTTTTCGGGCGCCGGACCATCAGGAGCATCCAGAACGATCTCGTAGCGGACCTCGAGTTCCTCAGCCGCCTCACCAGCCGGGACTCGCACCTTCAGACTCACTGGCTGGTCACTATTATTCAAGGGACTGATACCCAGAAATCGTTTGCCCGTGGCTGGACAATCGACGCGCAGAACGGCGCGAATAACGGCGAGCCCAGGATTCCTTGCAAGTCCGGTCGAGGATAACAGCAAGTCGTTCTTGATCGAGAGCTCACCCTCGATCGTCACCTCGGTAAGATAATCCCATTCTGGAATCTCCGAGCCGGGCTCATAAGCCTTTCCCCAGATCCTGAGCCGGGGAGGCTGACAGACAACCGCATTATTCGCTGAGGCCCGGAAGGGCATGAGTCTCATTTCGTGACCTCACTTCGAAAAGTGCAGTTCACCGCCGCGTTCTCCGGATAGCTGATATCAACGTAGAAGACATCACCGCCATGGACTTGAAGACGCTCCGCAGCCGTCACCTCGCCCTCCGCCGTAGTCCATGAGTCCACCCGTACCTGTTCAGCGTCTTTAATGACGCCGCTCCCCTCGACGACGACCGCAAGATCAGGGGTGACCGTCATAAGATTCGCCCCGGCGGAGGCCCGCAATTCCAACCGAGTAAGAGCTCGGCCATCAGATGCATCGGGCATGGGCAGCAGCTCCTGGGAAAGCACCTCGACCGAGGCTCTTCTTTTGGACCCACGAGATCTGCTCCGTCGTCCAGTGGGCATCCCGCTGGCCAAGTCCCCGTCCGCGCCAACAGCCAATACGTCCAATGAGGCTGCCAATCGTCCGGTCGAGACCCGTTCCCCGGGCTGAACATCATCATCGACAGGATTCAGATAATCCTTTAGGTCCTCCTTGATTCGCCTCAGCGCGACTCTAACAAATGTCCCCTTCCGCCTTTCGAGTGAATCCGGCTTCCAGTCATCATGAGTTGGCGGTTCGGCTTCTGCGAAGGCGTTGTCGAGCTCGCGAATCGGTTTGAACACGGCAACCCAGGAATCTCTGCCGTTCTGAAGATCAGGATATTCTTTTTCGCACACGACCAACTCAGGCTCTCGCATGAGGGTGACGCTGTTCACGAGTTCGTCGTCCGAGCCGAAGGGGCAGGGTGCGATTGCCAGATGGCCGAGAAGTTGCTTCGGGTTTCCGCACCGGATCTCTGAAACATCAATGAAGGCCTCCTCGGCTTTTTGTCCGGACTGCACCTTGCGAATCGCAGTCAGACAGCTCTCCCGTGAGGCTCTGATCCGGTCATCCCAACCGGCAGCGAGATCCACCGGGTGCCCATTCTCGATGAGACTGATCTTCATCTGTTTATCAACTGGTTGACCGGGAATCATTTTGGGCCATAGATTGCGGGCAACAGCATCAGCAGTTGCCTGTACGAAGCCTTCTTGCCCGCCGTCGTCGAATGCGGGGTCCAGAATCATGATCGAGGTACCGGTCTCCTGTTCGCCGAAACCTCGCTCGAACAACTTCGTACCCAATCCATGGGCGGCATCGCCCTCAATGGGCTGAACATTCATACCGTCTTTCAGTCGCTGATCCCTGCCCCACCACTGCTGTCCAGTATATCGCTTCTCACCCATGCTGAAATTCGGGATGATCGAGATCGCGATGAATCGTTCCTCGAAGCCCTCTCCGCCTCTGATCCTTGTCCAGACGATGATCGTCCCGCACTGACTCGCCCTGAACGCTGCGGTCTTCCCGAAGCCATAGGTGCCACCGCCGTACTCCAGGTCGCGCGGGGCACCCACCGTCAAGATGAAATCACGAAAATTCGTCGGCTCGCCCTTGCCAACATGAACATCGTTCCGAGTCGGCCCATCGAGCCCTGTAGTCCCCCGATCGTGCACCTCAATAGCCGAGACCCTGGACCGACGAATAACCTTGGCGAGCTCACTGCCGGGAAAGGTCTCGGGGAAGACGAAGTTCCGTAGCACACTCATTCTCGGGGCGTCAAGGGTCACGAATCTCATCTGGTATTCAGGGATCACGCCGTGACCGATATGCGCATCCCAGCTGTTCTGCGCGGTCTCTCTCAGAAAGAGTTTCGGCGCCGCCAGACTCGTCCCCAGGAGCTTCTTCGTCCCCTCACCCGCGATGTCGCCGTCACGGAAGGGCTTGGGAACCCAGTCAAGCCTGATCATGTTCAGCCCGCCTCTCACCAAGAAGGGTTTTCACTTGCCCCCCGGTAAGAGGCTGCTCAGATGTCAGATCCAAGACGTATTTCATTCTCGTGATCGCATGCCGTCGACTCTCGGGAAGATCGCTGGAACGCAGGCCGGGGAAGTCATCGGTCACCTCCCAGATCACCGGGGATTTCGCGACCTCATATCGTGCATCATCGGAGTCGACGCCCAATAAGAAGCCGCACTCAGCAAGTCTCTTGACGAGCGCTGACATCGGCAGACCCAGCTCCGTCAGCAGCTCAACCTGATCATGAATGGATCTCCCCGAGGGGGAATCCCTCACGGAGACGCGTACGAGCAGGAGCGCACGGCCCTGGGGCGGGTCCAGCTGATCAACACTGGAGATGACCACCGACAACCCCTCCTGGGATGAGGTTATGACCTCGAGATCGGCGCGAGGAGTCATGAAACTATGCGCACCTCCAGCAGGCCCGACCCAGGACTCCACTGCGCGATACGGATTCCCGATGGCAAGAAGTCGCAATACCTCCAGCTCCCCGAAAATCGCTTTTCGCAGCTTTTCTGATATAGCCGGGGACGCCGGGCTCAGCAGCTGCCGCCATTCTTCCAGCACCGTCTGAAGCACGGATTCCGGTGCACTGTCATCCGTCTGAACGCGACGCGTAATATCATCGACCAGAGAGGCGAAGACTTCATGGAATTGATCAACACCGCACATCAGGTCCATGTACCGCCGCCCTGTCTCGGGGTGCTTCCAGTGAATTAGCGAGAGGGGGCCGCCACTAATTTCAACGAAGGAGTAATCATCTGCGATCGGCATCAGAAGATGCCAGCCTCCGTTTTGATCCACTCCATATGCCATGGGATGATTAGAATCCCGCGTGGCGCGCACGATCATCGTCGCGGTTTCGCCGCCGTACAGAGAGGCGAGAAGAAGTCCGAACTCTTTTCGCGATCCGTTCACTCCTCATCCTCCCAATCGTCGTCCTCCTCGGGCTCGCCCACATCGACATCGGCCGCCAAGGGCTTGACGCTGACAAAATTTCCATATTCTGCATCAGAATGATCCACTGCGGGATAGACGATGCTGAATCCGAGAAGATCCTCACCCACTCCTTGTGGCATGTCCATCCGAGTAGTCAGCTCGAGTTTATTCTTCGACCGATGACTGATCGGGTAGATCATGACAAGCCCGTCCCCGCCGGCGAGTCTCCTTCTGATGACCATGCGCTGCGCATCAGTGGCATTCGGCATGTCTGCATAAGCCTCCGGCTCGATGTCAGCCAATCGATCAGCCGATGACATGATCGCTTTAAAATTCAGCTTTTCCACCGTGCTGCCCCGCAGCGGAGTGCGCCGAAGCATCGGCACACGAATCCCCGCAACGGGCAGCACGCCAAGAGAATCCATCGCCCCCGGCATCGAATTGCCCGCAAGAATAATATTCCAACTGCGCTCTTGCGCATATTTCATCAGCCAGTCGATCGTTGCACCGCGAAGATCAGGATCGGAGAAGATCCTCTGGTCAGGATGAAAGGAATAGCCTTGAAGGAAACCGATGATCGCCCGCGTATCGATTCCGCGAACGATCCAACGACGACCACCCGCCCTCAACGGCCGAGGCTCGCATCCGCTCAGAAGCCGCTCTACGGCTCGAAGATTCCTACGCGTTGCATCAGGCCTGCCATCCATGATGAAGGTCTGTTGCCGGGCATTACTCATACTGAGGCGAACGAGCCGAGCATTCGCCATTTTCCCGGCAGAAGTGATCTCTAAACGGCCTGGGTGGCATCGCACCTTCACCCCGACCTGTCTCGGCGTGTACTCACTGTCCTCGACGGACCTGATCTCATCACGCAAATCCTTCTCGACGAGTGCCAGGAAAGCATAATCACGATCGAGGCCATCGGCCACCCAGATGCGAAGAAGATCTTCATAACCTGACCGATAACCGAACCAGCGCCCCATCTGCATGAGGGTGTCATAGGTGTTCGAGGAGCGAGTGAAGTACGAAACGACGAGGCCTTCCAGGGTCAGGCCTCGAGACAGAGTGCCGCCGCCCACGACGATTACGGTCCGTGGGCGTCCGGCATCATAATTCAGTCGATCCTCTGATACTCCATTATCAACAATGACCTCGATGTTTCGAAGTACGCCCGGCAGCTGTTCAGCGACTGCATCCCACTCGGGAGTTGATCGCCCGGCCGGTGCAGCAACTCTCGCGTGCTCGTTCCGCCAGGACTCGTAGAACTGGGCGAGCCCCGCTTCGCGATGGAATTCAACCTCGCGTCTCATGCGCTGGACTAGAGTCAAAAACCGCTCGCGCATCGCGAAATGGGGTGCGGTGTAGTGCGTGGTATGGACCAGCATGGACGAATGCCCCGCGTATCCTCGTGCTCTTCGCACAGCACTAGCGACGACGAACCATCTGACCGCTGAGATCAGAGAGGAGGGCGGCTCGGGATCGAAACTCTCCCGCTGCAGCTTCTTCGACGGCGGCTTCAAGACCCATGAGTCCTTCGCCGGGATGATCCGGACCAGGTCGGGCCCCTCGGCCGCAGGCTCAGAATCGTCGACATCCGCGTCGGCGAGCCCGAAAACCTGCTCCGCACCGAGATAACCATCACCCGCGGTCAACGTGTAAACAAAATCAGAAGGAAAAAGATCGGCCTCATCATCGGGATCCATCAGCACATTGGCGAACGGTGTAGCCGTATAGGCCACATACGAACCACTCGGAATCAGATCCCAGATCCTGCGCATCACAGCATTGATCGCAGAAATCTTCTTCTTTTCCTTCTCACTGTTGGGTGTGGCCTGATCCGCCTCATCATCTATAATCAGAATCGGGCATTTCCTGCGGATCTCCTCAGGAACATTCCGGAGACTCGCCTCCAAGTTCTTGAGTCGCGTCTTATTCTTCTTGACGACAGCGCAGAGACGCACATCGCTATGGGAGCCCATGAGGGCCAACAGCTCGCTCCGCCGGTCGAAATCATTGTTCTCAGCACTGGTCAAGTGATACCAGAACTCCCGATCGACGAAGAGATCTCGATCCAGACGGCTCTGCGTCTGCTCGCGCAGGTTATTATAGAGGCCTGATAGCACGATGACGAACCGATATCCCATATCGACAGCCCGAGCGATCACCCCGGAAAAATGACGAGTCTTACCTGACTGGACATTACCCATGACCAGGCCCTTGCGACGCGCACCCGGCTGATTGGGCAGGGCCAGCAGCGAGCACACCTCCTCAGTGGTTCGAGACAGCTCATCGATACCGAAGGCGTTCTTTCGCTGAAGCATGTCAAGATATCGGCACCACTGAGCACCGCTCATGGCGGAGGTCGGCATATCCATCGAACCCTGATACGCGGATTCATCGATGACCGCATGCCTCAGAACGCGATTCCCAGCCATCTCTGACTTGAGGGAAGTCACGATCTGACGAACGGCTTCCCGTGACACGAATCGCCTGTACTCATGAGCCACCCGGTCAGCCGCCTCATCGATCGATACGCGATCTGATATGACCCGGTTCATGATCTCTGCAGAGATTCTATCGCGCTCGTCGCTCATATCAGGATCCTCAGCATCCCCTGATGGCTGCACCGGTCGTCCTCCAAAGCCCCTGCATGTATTTCGAGACGCCCTGGGCCAACAGGATCGGCATCGTTGACATCATCACAATCCCGCCCCTGATGATTTCTACGTGCGAAGCCGAAACGACAGCGATCACCCGGCCTATCCGCATGACCTCGAGTACGACCTCCTGCATCGAAGAGGCGGCCAACGGCCAGCCAGGATCCCGCGTTGAGCCTCGCCCCGTGCCAGTTCGCGAAGCCCCTGATACCGGTGGAATCTTCACTCGCCGCCGACCCGAGTGAGGAACCGTGTGGCACGCGGTCAGTGAACGCTGACATGCCGGCACCCATCCTCTCGCGGCAGGGCTCACCCGACCCATGCTCGCTAGTGATTCTATCCGGATCTGACCCTGACTTCTCCCTGAGACGCGCTACCGAGACGAGACATCCGGCGTCTGGGTCATGCCGCCTGCCCGGTCACTCATCCGCGAGCCACGACACCCGGCCTCGGCAGGGATGGACCACAATGGGCCCCATGACCAAGATCGCTCTGTCCATCGCCGGCTCCGAGGCCTCCGGCGGCGCCGGCGCCCAGACCGACATCAAGACCTTCGCCCAGCTGGGGGTCTTCGGCGCCACGAGCCTCACGTGCATCGTCTCGTTCGACCCGCACCACGACTGGTCCCACCGCTTCGTCCCCATCGACCCGCAGGTCATCCACGACCAGATCGAGGCCGCCGTCGCCGTCCACGGGCGCATCGACGCCGTGAAGATCGGGATGCTCGGCACGCCGACCACCATCGGCGTCGTGGCCGAGGCCCTCGAGCAGTACCGCTTCGAACAGGTGGTCCTCGACCCCGTGCTCATCTGCAAGGGCCAGGAGCCCGGCGCCGCGCTCGACACCGACAACGCGCTGCGCGCCAGGATCCTCCCCCACGCCACGATGGTCACTCCGAACCTGTTCGAGACCCGGGTGCTGGCCGGCATGGACGAGATCACCACCGTCGAGCAGCTCGAGGAGGGCGCCCGGCGCATCCACGACCAGGGCGTGCCCTGCGTCCTGGCCAAGGCCGGCACCCTCTTCGACACCGGCACCGCCCTCGACGTCTTCTACGACGGCTCGACGATGGAGGTCCTCGAGGTGCCGGCGATCGGCCGCGAGCGCGTCTCGGGCGCCGGCTGCACGCTGGCGGCCGCCGTCACCGCCGAGCTCGCCAAGGGGGCGAGCCCGCTCGAGGCGGCCCGCACCGCCAAGCAGGTCGTCGTCTCGGCGATCGAGCACCGCATGCACGGCAATGCGCCGTTCGACTGCGCCTACCAGGGCTGCTACGGCCGCTGACCCCGCCCCCGGCACCGCAAGGGCGCCCCGGCCGCCATCCTTCACTGTGCGCAGAGTGCCCAATGACCAGCGTTCTGCGCACAGTGAAGCGGCGGGCGGCCCTCAGTCGGCGACAAGACGGGCGCGCATGGCCCGGGCCGTCGAGGACGGCAGCGGGGCCGGGCGGCCGTCGGCGCCGGTGCGGACGAGCACGGTGCGCGAGCGGATGCGCACCGAGGCGTCCCGCGGGTCGACGATCTCGCAGCCCAGCGTCACCGAGGTGGTGCCCACCCGCAGCGGCGCCGTGTAGCCCATGTACGGCTCGGTGCGCCAGGCCATCTGCTCGACGTAGTCGACCTCCTGGCGGGCCACCGCCCAGCCGCCGGCCCCCTCCTCGCCCGGCTCCGGGCCGCGCCCCATGCCGGCGCGGGCCATCAACGGGTCGATCGCCGTCGTCGCCTCGATGCGCGCCTGCTGGATCCAGTCGAGGATGCGCACGTTGTTGACGTGGCCGTAGCGGTCCTGGTCGCTCCAGCGCGCGAAGAGCTCGGTCGGCTCGCCGCGGCCCCCCAGCCGGGCCTTGGGCAGCGGCCGCCAGCGCTTCTCGCCCTCGATCGCGATGCCCGACAGGGTCGCCCGCTCGGCGGCGTCGAGCGGGCGCAGCCGCTGCGCGTCGAAGTCGAAGGGGCACATCGAGGTGCGCACCCGCCCGCACAGCCGCCCCTCGTGCCAGATGCGGTAGCCCATGATGAAGCGCGCCGAGCGGATCTCGACGGTGCCGAACTCCACCCGCAGCGGCTCGTCGGAGTAGCGCACCGGCCGGAGGTACTCGACCTGCTGGCTGACCATGACGCAGCCGTCGATGAGCAGCTGGGGCGCGTCCGACTCCATCATGAAGCGCGCCCGGGCCTCCTGGGTGAAGTCGACCGTCATGACATTGTTGATGTGGCCCTGCGGGTCGAGGTCGGACCAGCGCAGCGGGATGTCGACGGTGAACGAGGCCACGGCTCAGGCCCCGTGGCTGTCGGGCGTGAGGTCGGAGCGGGACTCCTGCTCGTACAGGGCGTCGATCGTGCCGGCGTAGCGCTCGAGCACGACGTTGCGCTTGACCTTGAGGCTGGGCGTCAGCTCGCCGCTGTCCTGGCTGAACTCGTGGTCGAGGATCGCGTAGCGCTTGACGGTCTCCCAGCGCTCCAGGCGCGTGTTGGCCCGACGCACGAAGCGGTCGATCGAGGCGCGGATCTCGGGCAGCTGCGAGAGCGCCGCATAGTCCTCGACCCCGTGACCGTGCCTCCTGCCCCAGCGGAGCAGGTCGGCGCGGTCGAGCGTGAGCAGCGCGACGACATAGGGCCGGCCCTCGGCGCTCACGACGGCCTGGGTGATGTACGGCACATTGGCCAGCAGCGTGGACTCGACCTTCTGCGGCGCGACGTACTTGCCGTTCGAGGTCTTCATGAGGTCCTTCTTGCGGTCGGTGATCCGCAGGTAGCCGTCCTCGTCGAACTCGCCGATGTCGCCGGTGTGGAACCAGCCGTCGGCGAAGGCCTCGGCGGTCGCCTCGGGCATGTCGTGGTAGCCGGTGGCGATGATCGGGCCGCGCAGCAGCAGTTCGCCGTCGGGGGCCAGCGCATGCTCAACGCCCGGAGTGACCGGGCCGACCGAGCCGAACCGCGGCCGGTCGGGCACGTTGACGGCGGCGATGGCGGAGGTCTCGGTGGCGCCGTAGCCCTCGATGACGGTGATCCCCGCCGAATAGAACCACTCCTGCACCTGCTCGGACAGCTTGGCCGAGCCCGAAATCATGAAGCGCACCCGCCCGCCGAGGGTCTGCCGGAGCCGCCGGAACACCAGCCGGTCGGCGATCGAGTAGCGGACGCGGGCGTCCCAGGGCATCGACCGCCCCTCGAGCCGGTAGGCGCGCGACTCGCGGCCGACGGCGAAGGCCCAGCGCGAGACACGGCCCTTGATCCCCCGTGAGGGGTTCATCGTCATGACGGTGGCGCGGATCTTCTCGTAGATGCGCGGCACCCCCACCTGGATGGTCGGGCCGGTCTCCCCCATGCCCTCGACGATGCGGTTGATGCGCCCGTCGACGATCATGCGGAAGCCGATGGCCAGCTGGGTGGCGACGAGATCGCGGCCGAAGACGTGCGAGAGCGGCAGCCACAGGTAGAGCGAGTCCGTCTCGCCGACGACGCCGTCCCACATGAGACGCATGGAGTGCCCCTCGTAGGTCCAGCAGCGGTGCGGCAGCTCGACGCCCTTGGGCCGGCCGGTGGTGCCCGAGGTGTAGATGAGGGTGGACAGGGTCTCGGGCCCCATCGCCGCCATCCGCTCGGCGAGGGCCCGCGGATGGTCGGCCAGGTGGGCGCGGCCCAGCTCGTGCAGCCGCTCCCAGGTGACGAGGCGCTCGTCGACGTGGCCGACGGGGCGGTCGTCGTCCATGAGGACGATGTGATGGACCTGCTCGTCGAGCTCGGTCAGCTCAAGGACCTTCTGCGCCTGGGTCCAGTTCTCGGCCACGACGACGACCGACTCGGAGTCGCGCAGGATGAACAGCTCATCAGGCGACTTGGTGTTGGGGTAGACGGTCGTCGTGGCGCCCCCCGCGCAGGCCACGCCGAGGTCGGCGAGGATCCACTCGATGCGCGTCATCGCCGCAATGGCCACGCGCTGCTCACTCCTCAGCCCGAGCGCGACGAGGCCCGCGGCGATCTCGTCGACCTCGCGCTCGGCCTCGCGCCAGGTCATGTCCACCCACCGCTCGGGCTCGGTGTGGAGCGGCACCCGGTAGGCCACGGCGTCCGGTGCGGCTGCTGCGCGGGCCCGGAACATCGCCGGGTAGCTCGGCTCGCACTCGGCGAGGATCCGTTCGCGAACATCAGCCATGAGGCCGCCTTCCGTCGAGTGCGTCCGTGACGGTTCATCCGTCGTCGCCCAGCCTATCGGCCCCCTCGCCCCGACCCCGACGGACAGGCGGGCGCGGACACGAGAACGGTCCTGACAACGGGGCTTGTCATGGGCGGTCATGAAGTTAACAAAACTGTGAACCACATACATAGGATGTTAAGCATGGATGAAGTCTCCTACACCCGCTGGCTCAATGACGAGCAGCAGATGGTCTGGCGCAGCTGCCTCGCGGGCAGCGCCTACATTCTGACCCAACTGGATCTGGCGCTGCGCCAGTTCGATCTCGACATCAACGAGTACGAGATCCTCGTGAGGCTCTCCGAGAACGACCCCCACGCACTGCGCATGTCCGCGCTCGCGAGGAACACCTACCAGTCCCGTTCGCGCCTCACCCACACGGTCTCCCGTCTGGAGAAGCGCGATCTCGTCAGCCGCCGCCGCGCCCCCGACGACCGCCGCGGCATCATCGCCGAGCTCACCGAGGCCGGCATGGGGCTGCTCAACGCCGCCGCCCCCGTCCACGTCGAGTCGGTCCGCAGGGCCTTCATCGACCGCGTCGCCCCTGAGGACCTGCGGGCGCTCGGGCGCGCCATGGCGGCCGTCCTCGAGGGCCTCTCCCCCGACTCCTACGCGCACTGCTGACCCGGCGCCCGCACCGGAGCGGACCTGGGCCCGTCCGACCCGCGAGGCTGGGACGCCCCCGGGACGCCGCCGCCCCCGTCCACGTCGAGTCGGTCCGCAGGGCCTTCATCGACCGCGTCGCCCCTGAGGACCTGCGGGCGCTCGGGCGCGCCATGGCGGCCGTCCTCGAGGGCCTCTCCCCCGACTCCTACGCGCACTGCTGACCCGGCGCCCGCACCGGAGCGGACCTGGGCCCGTCCGACCCGCGAGGCTGGGACGCCCCCGGGACGCCGCCGGCCGGGTGGCACACTATGTGCTCGTGAGCGCACCAGCACGGGAGACGAGTCGTCTGCGGGTCCTCGCCCGGGAGGCCTCCGAGCGGGCCAGGGCCCTCGAGGCCGCCCTCGGCGCCGACAACTGCCTCGACGACTCCGCGCTCACGCGGGCCGTCTACTCCTCCGACGCCTCGGTCTACCGCATCGTGCCCCGGGCCGTCGCCAAGCCGCGCAGCACCGACGAGCTCGAGCAGGTCGTCGCGGCGGCCATCGAGGCGGGCATCCCGATCACCGGACGCGGCGCGGGCACCAGCTGCGCCGGCAACGCCGTCGGCCCGGGCCTGGTCATCGACATGAACCGGCACCTGCGCCGCATCATCGACATCGACCCGCAGGAGCGCACCGCCACCGTCGAGCCCGGCGTCGTCCAGTCCGCGCTGCAGGCGGCCGCCAAGCCGTTCGGGCTGCGCTTCGGGCCCGACCCGTCCACCTCGAACCGCTGCACCATCGGCGGCATGATCGGCAACAACGCCTGCGGCCCGCGGGCCCTCGGCTACGGGCGCAGCGCCGACAACACCCTCGGCCTCGACGTCGTCACCGGCACCGGCGAGCACGTGCGCCTGGGCCCGGACGACGCCTCGAGCGGGGTCTCCCGCGCCCTGGCCGCCCTCGTCGACGACAACCTCGCCCCCATCCGCACCGAGTGCGGCCGCTTCACCCGGGAGGTCTCCGGCTACTCCCTGGAGCACCTGCTGCCCGAGAACGGGCGCGACACCGCCAGGTTCTTCTCCGGCACCGAGGGCACGCTCGGGATCATCACGCGGGCCACGGTCCGGCTCGTCGCCGACGCCCCGTGCAAGACGATGGTGGCGCTGGGCTACCCGACGATGCCGATGGCCGGCACCGCCACGACGACGATCCTCGAGTACGGCCCGACGGCCATCGAGGGCCTGGACGCCCGGCTCGTCCAGCTGGTCGCCGACCGGCTCGGTCCGTCGGCGGTGCCGCCGCTGCCGTGCGGGGAGGGCTGGGCCCTCGTCGAGCTCGTCGGGGACGACCCCCGCGAGGTCGCCGACCGCGCCCGGCGCCTCGCCTCGGGCTGCGGGGCCCTCGAGGGCTGGGTGGTCGACGACCCGGCGCAGGCCGACCGGCTGTGGGGCATCCGCTCCGACGCCGCCGGGCTGGCCGGCGTCGCCCTCGAGAACCCGGCCTACGCCGGCTGGGAGGACTCGGCGGTCCCCCCCGAGCACCTCGGCGAGTACCTCACCGCGCTCAACGGGCTGCTCGCCGAGCACGGGCTGCACGGCCTGCCGTACGGCCACTTCGGCGACGGCTGCGTGCACTGCCGCATCGACTTCCCCTTCGAGAGTCCCGGCGGCGTGGAGCGCTACCACGATTTCATGCTGGCGGCAGGCCGACTCGTCGCGGGCTTCGGCGGCTCGATGTCGGGCGAGCACGGCGACGGCCGCGCCCGAAGCGAGCTGCTGCCGCTCATGTACTCGCAGCGGACCATCGGGCTGTTCGGCAGGGTCAAGAACGTCTTCGACCCCGACAACGTCATGAACCCGGGCGTGATCGTCGACCCGGACCCCACGGACGAGGCCGTCCGCGTGCCCGCGACGATCGCCGCCCCCCTGCGCATCGCCGACCCGGACTTCTCCCGCGCCGTGCACCGGTGCACCGGCGTCGGCAAGTGCCTGGCCGACACGACGGCCTCCGGCGGGGTCATGTGCCCCAGCTACCGGGCCACCGGCGACCAGAAGGACTCCACCCGAGGGCGCGCCCGCGTGCTCCAGGAGATGGTCAACGGCGGCCTGCTCACGGACGGCTGGCGCTCGCCGGAGGTCGGCGAGGCCCTCGAGCTCTGCCTGGCCTGCAAGGGCTGCCGCCGCGACTGCCCCACCGGCATCGACATGGCCGCCTACAAGTCCCGCGTGCTGCACGAGCGATTCAGGCACCGCTTCCTCTCCCGTCCCCGCTCCCACCTGTCCATGGGCTGGCTGCCCACCTGGGGGCGGCTCGTCACGAGGCTGCACGTCGGCGTCCTCGGCAACGTCCTCCTCCAGACCCCTGGGCTGCGGCGCCTCGTCCGCTGGTTCGCCTGGGTCGACCAGCGCCGTCCCATGCCGCGCTTCCGCACCGGCGGCTCGGCCCGTTCCGAGGCGGCGACGGTCCTGCGCGAGGAACCGCCGGCGCAGGGCAGGCCGGTGGCGGTGTGGATCGACTCGTTCTCGGACGCCTTCGAGGGCGGCCAGGCGCTGGGCCTCGTGCGCACGCTGCTCGCCGCCGGCTACGCCCCGCGCGTCATCGAGCAGGACGCCTGCTGCGGCCTCACCTGGATCACCACCGGCCAGCTCGACGGGGCCCGCTCGCGCCTGCGCCGCGCGCTCGACGTCCTCCACCCGATCGCCGCGCAGGGCATCCCGATCGTCGGGCTGGAGCCCAGCTGCACGGCCGTGTGGCGCTCGGACGCCGCCGAGCTGCTCGACGGCGACGAGCGGGTGGGGACCGTCGCCGGCTCGATGCGCACGCTGGCCGAGCTGCTGACCGCCACCGAGGGCTGGCGGGCCCCCGACCTGAGCGGCCACACGATCGTCGCCCAGCCGCACTGCCACCACTCGTCGGTGCTCGGCTGGGAGAAGGACAAGGGGCTTCTCGAGTCGACCGGCGCCACCGTCGTCCCGCTGGCCGGGTGCTGCGGCCTGGCGGGCAACTTCGGCGTCGAGAAGGGCCACTACGGGATGAGCGTCGCGGTGGCCGGGCACGACCTGCTGCCCGCCATCGACGCCGCCGGGCCCGACGCGATCCTGCTCGCCGACGGCTTCAGCTGCCGCAAGCAGATCAAGGACCTGCGCGGCCGCGCGGCGATGAGTCTCGGGGAACTGCTCGCCGCCCACCTGTGAGGCAGGCGGCCGGAGCGCGGACGCGGCGGGTCGGGATGTCGTTCGGCGGGCTGCTCGCCGCCCACCTGCGAGGCCGGCCCGCCGACGGCGGGCGCGGGGCCGGGCGGCAGTCGCCGGGCCGGGCGCCCGGTCAGCGCTCCGGGCCGCGGGTGCGGCGGCGCACCAGGTGCGCGACGTCCGGGTCGGCCCCGCGGAAGGCGCGGTAGGCGGCGGCCGGGTCGACCGAGCCGCCGGGCGCCAGGACCTCGCGGCGGAAGCGCTCCCCCGCCGCCCGGTTGAGGCCGCCGTCGCCGTCGACCTCCTGCTCGGCGAACCGGGCGCAGACGTCGGCGTCGTGGACCTCGGCCCACGTGTAGGCGTAGTAGGCGCCGCCGTCGTGGCCGCCGCCCCAGACGTGCGAGAAGCAGCGGCTGCGGTAGCGCGGCGGGACGAGCCCGGGGGCCAGACCCCGGGCCTCCAGCGCGGCGCGGCGGGCGCGCAGCCGGGCCAGCTCGACGACGGTCGCCCCGGTGGCGTTCGGCCCGGAGGCGCCGCGGCCGACGGACGCCTCGAAGACGCGCCGACGGACGTCCTGCCGGTCCAGGCGGGCCAGCCAGTCCTGCCCGGTGGTGTTGACGAGCTCGAGCAGCCAGCCGTCCAGCCCGGCCGCGGCCGCCGCGTCGGCGGCGGCCCGCCGCTGCTCCGGGCCGAGCCCGGCCGGCTCGGCCTCGTCGGTCAGGTGCACGGCGGCCTCGTTGCACCCGGCCCGGGCGAGCCGCTCGAAGTGGGCCGAGGCGGCGGCGATGGCGCCGTTGAGGGCCCCAGGGCGTCCTGGTCGCCCGGCGGCAGCTCGACGCCCCGGCGCCGGTGGTCGCGGATGCGTTCGGACAGCCAGTGGGAGTCCTCGTCGTCGAGCTCGACCACGCCCCGCGCCGCCGCGTCCTGCACGCCAGGAGCCGGTCGAACAGGGGACGGCTCAGCGCGATGGCGTCCTCGTGGGCCGCCAGCTCGGGGCGAGGCGCTCGGCCAGGGCGTCGAGCTCCTCGGTCGTGTCGGCGTCGCGCACGGTCGTGAACGCGGCGAGGGCCCGCGCCGGGGGCAGCCCCGCGAGCTCCCAGACGTGGATGACGTTCTCCGCCGTCGGCGGGTGCGGATCGGCCGCCAGGGCGTCGAGTCGGCGGCGCCGGAACCGCATCGCCTCGTGGATGACGCGGTCGTGGGTCGGCGCGTCGAGCGCGGCGAAATCGGGCAGATGACACAGGGCCTGTTCGGGCGGGGCGGAGCTCATGCCCCCCATGGAACACCCGCGGGCGGCGCCGGCGGGAACCCGTGCCGGTCTCGCATCGTGGAGCCCGGCCGATCGCCGCCGACTGGCCCTAGAATCCTTGTCATGGGCAATGAGGGCCACATCGAACCGATCCGAGTCATGCCTGACGGCACCGTCAAGCAGACCAACCCCCTGTCGGGCGTCGAGGTCTGGACCGTTCCCGGGCGGGGCAACCGCCCGCTGACGAAGCCGATCGAGGACGTCCGTCCGCTGCAGCCGGGCGACAGCACGCACGCCTGCGTCTTCTGCCTCGGGCGGATGTCCGAGATCCCGCCGCCCAAGTCCCGCCGGGTGCGCACCGCCGAGGGCTGGCGGACGCTGTCCGGCGTGCTGCCGAGCCAGCGCACCGACACGGTGGCCGAGTTCCGCCGCGTCCCGAACCTGTTCGAGATCCTCGGCTTCGACTACTGGCGCACCAACTACGACTACCGGCCCTCGCCCGGGGTCATGGCCGCCTACGAGCGCTACGTGGCCGACCCGGCCGGGCGGCAGCACCTGTTGAGCGTCTGCCGCTCGAAGATGGTCGCCTCCGGCATGAGCCCCGACCAGATCGCCGGGGTCGGCGAGGACGAGATGCTCGAGGACTCGCTGTCCTTCTTCGCCTCCTCCCACGACGTCATCGTCGCCCGCCGCCACTACATGGACTTCGCCGCCGACACGGGTCAGCTGGCGGGCTCGGGCTCGCTGAGCGTCGAGGAGCACGAGCAGTACCTCCTCTTCACGATCGAGGCCCTGCACGACCTGTACGAGGAGAACCGCTACGCCCGCTACGTGGCGGTCTTCCAGAACTGGCGGAGCCCGGCCGGGGCCTCCATCGACCACCTGCACAAGCAGCTCGTGGCGATGGACGAGCACGGCGCCCAGACCAACGACGAGATCGCCGCTCTACGCCGCAACCTCAATGTGTTCAACGAGGACGTCCTCAACGCCGCGGTGCAGCACAACCTCATCATCGCCGAGAACGACTCGGCGATCGCCTTCGCCGGCTTCGGCCACCGCTACCCGACGGTCGAGATCTTCTCCAAGTCCCGCACCTGCGAGCCGTGGCTCCAGTCGCCGAAGGAGATCGCCGACATGTCGGCGATCCTCCACGCGATCCACGCCGCGACGGGCGCCGAGGTGCCGTGCAACGAGGAGTGGCACCACCGCTCCCCCGACATGGACGTCCCCCTGCCGTGGCACATCGCCCTCAAGTGGCGCGTCTCGACGCTCGCCGGCTTCGAGGGCGACACGAAGGTCTACCTCAACACGATCGACCCGTGGCACGTCCGGGACCGCCTCGTGCCGCGCCTGCACGAGCTGCGCCGCGAGGGCCGGCTGGCCCCGGGCATCCTCCTGGACGAGCAGTGCCCGGCCCGCTACAACAGTCTGAAGTACAACCCGCTGCTCCAGCGCTGAGCGAACCCCGCGCACCGTCACCGCCGCGGGACGGGGCGCGGGTGGTCGGCGGCCTGCCCGGCGCTGAGAGCCGACCCGCTCATGGCGGCCACGCTCGACGCCCTGCTCGCCGCCGACGGACTCATCGTCATCACCCCGCTGCGGTGGAACAGCATCCCCGGCATGCTCAAGGGCTTCATCGACAAGGTGATGAAGGAGGGCGAGGGTCTCACGCACACGGTCTCGGCCCGCGGGGTCCGCGGCGAGCTGGGCAACCTGCGGCGCGCCTACGTGCTCACGACGAGCACTTCGCCGAAGGCCTGGATCCGCTTCCGCAACGGCAACGCGATCCGGCGCATCCTCATGAACCAGACGCTCCGCCAGCTGGGGGTGCGGCGCTCGACGTGGATTCACCACGGTCTGGTGAGAGGCGGCGCGGGCGGACGCCGGGCGCGTGAACGCCACGAGCGGTACCTGGCGCGCATCCGCGGCATGAACTTCCGGTTCTGAGGGGCGCACCGCCGGTGTTTCCGCGCAGGCCACGGCGGAACGGGACGCTCCGGAAGGGCCCCGGTCGCGGGTCCCCGCCGGAGGCGCCGGCATTCCCGGCGTCAGCGCCGCCGGCCCCACTGGCGGCCGGTCTCGCGGTAGCGGGCCAGCTGCTCGGCGTACATCTCCCGCAGGTCCGGGTCGTGCAGCACCATGTACACGAGACCGCAGTCCTGCGGGCCCGTGGCGTACGCCTGGCACTGGCTGCAGTAGTCCTCGGGCCGCAGCGGGCACATCGGGACGACGGCGCCGGCCGCCCTCGCTCGCGGAGCGCGCCCGGAGGCGTCGGAGCCGGACGCCGGTCCGGTGCCGGTCGTCGGCGTGTCCGCACCCATCGCACTCACCTCGCTCGCCTCGTCTCGGGGATCGTCCCGCAGGAACCGCTCCGGACCGGACGAGGGCCCGGCCCGTACCCGACGGTACGCCGGCCCGGAGCCGACGGAATCCTCACGTCCGCCCCGCAGGGGCCCGACAGGTCTGTCTCATCCACGTCCCACCGGCTTGGCCTTCTCGCGCAGCCCCTCAGGGCCCGTACACCTCTGCCAGGAGCACTGACAGGGGGCCCTCGGCGTGGAGCTCGCGGACCGTCCGCCCGGGATCGGCCGCTCCCCCGGGACCGGGCGGCGCGTACGAGACGTCCGCCCCGGCGTCCCTCAGCACGGTGAGTACGCGTCCGAGGTCCTCGTGCAGCTCTTCGGTGAACCTGCGGCTGCCCTCCTCGCGGTGCCTCGTCCGGTTGTACCGCGGAAGAATCTGTTGCGCCTGCAGGCAGAAACGCCACAGCCCGGAATTCCCGTACGAGTCCCTGGCGTTCACGTCGGCGCCGCAGTCGATCATTCTCTCCAGCACGGCAAGGGCCTTGTCGGCCTCCTCCTTCGTGGCGAAGACCCTGGTCCCGGAGAGCTCGTCGTCCGTGCTCCATCTGCTGCTCATGACGGCGCAGTTGATTGCGTCATGGACGACCGGGGCCCGCCACGCGTTGCAGCAGGAAGCGGCGTCCTCGATGAAGTTGACGTCGGCCCCCATGTCCATGAGGTACTCCGCGATGTCCATGGTCCCGCTCTTCAGGGCCACCTGCAGAGGCGACTGGCCGTCGTCCTTCTTGGGAGGCTGCCGTGCAACGCAGTTGACCAGTTCGGGCTTCCCCCGGACGAGCCGCTCGACCGTCTCCGCCTCGTTGCGCCTGATCGCCCTGAAGAGTTTCCTCACGTCCAGTCTCCATCACTGCGGGTCATCGTTCGGGTCCATCCCGTCCGGGCTCTCCCGCCCGTCCCCGTCGGCCGTGGGTCTCGAGGCCTCTCCTCAGGAGGGCGACCGTCTCGACGTGGTGGGTCATCGGGAAGACGTCGAGGGCCCGCAGGCCGGCCAGCCGCCAGCCCCGGGCTGCGAAGCGGCCCACGTCGCGGCCCAGGGCGGCCGGGTCGCAGGCGACGTAGACGACGGCCCGGGCGCCGAGCCCGGTCACGGCCTCGACGACCCGCCGGTCGACGCCGGTGCGCGGCGGATCGAGGACGACGACATCGGCGTCGGGCAGTCGGCCGAGGGCCCGCTCGACGCGGGAGGCGATGAACCGGGCCCGCGGCACGTTGGTCCGGGCCAGGTGGACCGCCGGGCCGTCCGACTCCACGCCGGTGACCCGGGCGCCGGCCCGGTCGAGGACGCCGGCGAACAGGCCGGCGCCGCAGTACAGGTCCAGGGCCCGCTCCCCCGGCCGCACCTCCAGGGCGTCCAGGACCGCGCCGGCCAGGGCGTCGGCGGCGCCGGGGTGCACCTGCCAGAAGCCGTCGGCGCGGACCCGCAGGTCGAGTCCGCGCACCCGCTGGGTGACGACCGCCTCGCCGTCCAAGAAGCGCCCGCCGCTCGTGACCGTCACCCCGGAGTCGGCGACGGTCACGACGATCTCGCGCCCGGCCCGGTCGGCGTACCGGGCGAGTTCGTGCGGCCGGGGCCCGCGCGGATCGGCGAGCAGGAAGCCGGTCCCGGCCGGCGCCTCGACGAGCTCGTCGGAGTGGAAGCCCCGCATGCCGACGCGGCCGTCGACGTGCAGATAGCGCATGCGGGTGCGCCAGCCCCAGCCGTCGTCGTCGCCGGGCACCGCCTCGACCGGCACCGCCGGCCCGGCGCCGTCACCGGGCCCGGCTCCCCCGGGGCCGCCGTCGAGCCCGCCCAGGCGCGCAGGCTCCTCGACGCCGCCCAGGCGGGCGAGCTGCTCGGCGACGACGAGCCCCTTCATGCGCCGCTGGGCGTCCAGGGAGGCGAAGGCGAGGTCGGCCCCGGTGCAGGCGGCCGGCGGCAGGTCGAGGTCGACGCGCTCGGGCGAGGCCTCGAGCACCCGCGCGACGCGGCCCCTCCAGAAGCGATCGTGGCGGGTGTCGGTGAGCTCGACGAGGACGCTCTCGCCGGGCAGGCCCCCTCGCACGAAGACGACCCGGCCCTCGTGGCGCGCCACGACGTGGCCGCCGTGGGCGGGCGGGCCGAGCACGAGCGGCCCGATGACGGGCCCGCTCACGAGCGGGCCCCCTGCAGGGCCCGCGCCCGGGCCGCCTCGCGTTCGAGGCGCGCCTGCCGCCGACGGGCGGCCAGCTGCCGCCCCGAGCGGATCTGGTAGGGCACCGAGGTGACCATGACGCCGGGCATGAAGTGGAGCCGGGTGCGGATCACGAGGGCCGTCTGGTTGTGCAGCAGCTGCTCCCACCAGTGGCCCACGACGAACTCGGGGATGTAGACGCAGACGATGTCGCGCGGGTTGTCGCTCACGATCCGGCGCACGTAGCCGACGAAGGGCCCGGTGATCTGACGGTACGGCGAGGCGACGATCTTCAGCGGGACGCCCAGGTCCTCGTCCTCCCAGGCCTCGGTGAAGCGGGCCGTCTCGACGGGGTCGACGGCCACCGTGAGCGCCTCGAGCCGGCTCGGGTGGGTGGCCTTGGCGAACTGGATCGCCTTGACCGTCGGCTTGTTGACCGCGTTGACCATGACGACGGCGTGCACCCTGCTGGGCAGGGCCAGGTCGGACTCGTCGATGTCGTCGACCTCCTCGCGCACCGTCCGGTAGTGGCGGCTGATGGCGTGCATGAGGACGTAGACGACGGCCATGGCCAGCAGCGCCATCCAGGCGCCGTGGAGGAACTTGGAGGCCAGCACGATGACGAGCACGACGCCGGTGAGGCCGGCGCCGACGGCGTTGACGACGCGGCTGCGCCGCATGCGGCGGCGCGCCGCCGGATCGGACTCGGCGCCCAGGTGGCGGTTCCAGTGGATGATCATCGAGATCTGGCTGAGCGTGAACGAGATGAACACGCCGACGACGTACATCTGGATGAGCATCGTGACCGAGGCGTTGAAGACGAGGACGAGCACGACGGCCCCGACAGCGAGCGTCATGATGCCGTTGGAGTAGGCCAGCCGGTCGCCGCGCTGGTGCAGCTGGCGGGGCAGCCAGCCGTCGCGGGAGAGGATCGAGCCCAGTGTCGGGAAGCCGTTGAAGGCGGTGTTGGCGGCGAGGAAGAGGATGACGACGGTCATCGTCACGAGGAAGTAGAAGCCGACGCCGAAGCCCGGGTAGAAGACGGCGCGCGCCAGCTGGCCCATGATCGTCGTCGTCGCGCCGTGCACCTGGGTGCCGTCGGGGGTCACGAAGTGACTGCCCGCCGCAGGGTCGATCCGCCGGGCGCCCGTCAGGCGGGCCATCACGAGGATGCCCAGGAGCATCGAGACGGCGATCGTGCCGAGCAGGAGCAGCGTCGCGGCCGCGTTGCGCGACTTCGGGGCGCGGAAGTTCGGCACCCCGTTGCTGATGGCCTCGACGCCGGTGAGGGCGGCGCAGCCCGACGAGAAGGCGCGGGCCAGCAGGGCGAGGGCGCCGAGGCCGACGAGCGGCTCGTAGCGCCCGGTGCCCACGACGGTCCAGTCGGCGGTCTCGGCGCGGACGCTCTGGCCGAGGACGAGGATCCGGACGAGGCCCCAGACGATCATGGCGCCCACGCCGGCCATGAACAGATAGGTGGGCACCGCGAAGATGCCGCCCGAGTCGCGGATGCCGCGCAGGTTCACCGACATGAGCGCGACGATGACGACGGCCGCGACGACGCCCTCGTGGCCCGCCATCCACGGCAGCATCGCCTCGGCGTTCTGCACCCCGGAGCTGACCGACACGGCGACGGTGAGCACGTAGTCGACGAGCAGCGCGCTCGCCACGACGAGGCCGGCGTCGGGCCCGAGGTTCCTCGTGACGACCTCGTAGTCGCCGCCGCCCGAGGGGTAGGCGTGCACGGTCTGGCGGTAGCTCGCCACGACGACGAGGAGGACGACGCCCACGGCGATGCCGATCGGGATGGAGAGCACGAAGCCGGACATGCCCGCCAGCGAGAGGGTCAGCAGCACCTCGTCGGGAGCGTAGGCGACCGAGCTCAGGGCGTCGGACGCGAAAATCGGCAGCGCGATGCGCTTGGGCAGGAGCGTGTCGCCGAGCTGGGTGCTCGCGAGCTTGCGTCCGACGAGGACGCGCTTCACACGATCTGTGACACTCACGGCCAGCCAGCCTAACCCCGCACCGGGCCGGAGGCTTCATGATGCGGCTAATCTTGTCAGCGTGCTGCCGCCGGGCGTCCGCACCGGGCGGCCCGGGGCGCAGTCGTGGGGCGGAGGTCGACGTGCACATCATCATCATGGGTTGCGGCCGGGTCGGTTCGACACTGGCCCGCGGCCTGGAGAGACGCGGCCACGCCGTCTCCGTGATCGACCAGAGCGCCGACTCCTTCCGCCGGCTCGGCTCCGAGTTCAGCGGCCACACCTACAAGGGCGTCGGCTTCGACCGCGACGTGCTCCTCAAGGCCGGCATCCGCACCACCGACGGCTTCGCCGCCGTGGCGAGCGGCGACAACTCCAACATCCTCGCGGCGCGCGTCGTGCGCGAGGAGTTCGGCGTGCAGAACGTCGTCGCCCGCATCTACGACCAGGGCCGCGCCGAGGTCTACGAGAAGCTCGGCATCCCCACCGTCGCCACCGTCCGCTGGTCCGCCGGTCAGGTGATGAACCGGCTCCTCGACGACACGGCCACCCCCGTGTGGCGCGACCCGTCCGGCACGACGGCCCTCTACCAGGTGCCCTTCTCGCCCGAGTGGGCCGGCACCCCGGTCAAGGGCATCGAGCACCGGCTCCACCTGCGGGTGCCCTTCCTCACCCGCCTGGGCACCGGCATGGTGCCGACCCGCGACGTGCTGGTCCAGGAGGGCGACGTGCTCTACGTCGCCGTCGCGTCCGAACGCATCGGCTCGGTCTTCGAGACCCTGTCGAACGCCCCCGAGCAGGCCTGAGGAGAGGAACCATGCGCGTCTCCATCGTCGGCGCCGGCAATGTCGGCCGGTCCATCGCCCGCGAGCTCATCGCGAACGGGCACGAGGTGCTCCTCATCGAGAAGGACCCCCACGCCATCCGCTCCGACACCGTCCCGGAGGCCGAGTGGCTGCTCGCCGACGCCTGCGAGATGGACTCGCTCGCCGAGGCCGACCTCGAGACCTGCGACGTGGCCATCGCCGCCACCGGCGACGACAAGGCCAACCTCGTCCACACGCTGCTCGCCAAGACGGAGTTCGGCGTGCCCCGCACCGTCGCGCGCGTCAACCACCCGAAGAACGAGTGGATGTTCACCGAGCAGTGGGGCGTCGACGTGGCCGTGTCGACGCCGCGCATCATGTCGGCCCTCGTCGAGGAGGCCGTTTCCGTCGGCGCGGTCGTGCGCCTCATGACCTTCACCAAGAGCTCCGCGAACCTCGTCGAGCTGACCCTGCCCGCCGAGTCGCCGGCCATCGGACGACGGGTGCGCGAGCTGAGCCTGCCCGGCGACGGGGTGCTCGTGGCGATCATCCGCGACGGACGGGCGCAGCCCCCGCTGCCCGACGCGGCGGTCGAGGAGGGCGACGAGCTGCTCTTCACGATCAGCGAGGACCACGAGCGGGAGCTGTCGGCCTGCCTGGCCTGACAGGGCGTCGCCGGCGCGCGACGACCGGACGGGGACGCGCGGGCAGGCGCGACCCAGGAGCCGGCGCGGCGGGGCCCGGAAGGAGGCCCCGCGGCCGTGAAGACGGATCCTGGCCGGCGGCTCAGGGAAGCAGCTCGTAACCGGGGTTGAACATGACGCGACGGCCCCCGCGCTCGCTGATGAGGCCGGTGACGCGCAGGGACCGCCCGGGCGTCACGCCGGCGATCCGGTGGCGGCCCATCCAGATGAGCGTGAGCGCGCCCGTGCCGTCGGTGAGCTCGGCCTCGAGCCAGCGGTGCTCGGCCGCGGGGGTGACGGTGAGGATCGCCACCTGCCCCTGCACCGTGAGACGCCGGCGGGTGGGGGCGTCGGCGATGGCGACCGGCCCGCGGCCGGCCCCCTCGTCGGCGGGCCCCTCCTCGGGCCCGCGGCCCCGACCGAGCAGCCGGGACAGGAGGCCGCCGGCCATGGTCACCGCGTCCCGGCGGACGCCCCGGAGGCCCGGTTCGCGACCTCGGGCGGCATCGTCATGGGGATGAGCTCGCCGGGCACCTTCGGCCTGTCGCCGCGGCGGACGACCGTGTTGGCGAAGAGCTCGTAGAGCAGCTCGGTGGAGCCCTTGAGGCCCTCGGCCAGGCCGGCCTCGCCCATGAGGACGCCGCGCAGCAGCCAGCGGGGGCCCTGGGCGAACCAGGTGCGCGAGACGTGGTAGCCGTGCTGACCCTGCTGGGTGGTGATCGGGACGACGCGGCGCACCTCGGTGCCGAACGGCCCCTCGGTCAGGGTGGCCTTGCCGCCGGCCTTCCGGGCGTTGGCGATCATCTCGTCGCGCACGTCGGCGCGCATGTCGCGCCCCGCCGGCGCGGCGAACAGCGACAGCTCCATGACGGACTGGCCCGAGACCACCAGGAGCGCCTGCAGCTGCTGGGTCTGCTGGTTGACCTGGAGCTGGAGCTGCATGCCGTCGAAGGGGGTCAGGATGAGCGCGTCGAAGTCCATGCGCTCGACGTCGTCGGCGTCCAGGTCGACCTCGGACAGGTCGAAGGGACCCTCCTCGCGCCAGTCGCGCGAGGCGTCGAGCCGCCGCCACTCATCGAGCTCGTCCTCGGGCTCGGCGTCGTCGCCGGAGTCCTCGTCCTCGGTGTCATCGGGGTCGGCAGCGGGGTCGTCGTCGGACCCGTCCCGCCCGACGAGCTCGTCGAGCTCGTCCTCGTCAGCCGCCCTGCGCTTCTTGCGTCCGAACATTCAGGCTTCCCACCATCATCTGCATCTGCTGAGCTTCACATTGCGACAGGCCCGGTGCCATGCCGTGCCCCAGCCTAACGCCGCGCACGAACACCCCGGCCGGACCGTCCGGCCCCGTCGTCCCTGAATCGGCGCGGAGCACCCGGGACCGACGCGGAACACGGGTCCGGCCGTGCCCGGACGCCATCGGCCCGACCGGGCACCGGCGGTCGTCCTCGCGGGGCACGGGTCGGACGCCGCCGGCCCGGCAGCGGGGTCCGGCGGGCCGACACCGACGACCCCTAGGATGGAGGGGCCGCCGGCCGCGCCCGCGGACCGGCATCGGAGGGAGGCAGGATGGCATCTCGCACCACAAACACCCAGTTCAAGGTGCTCGCCGGGGTCCTCGGCACGGTCGGCGTCTTCGCAGGCCAGAAACTTCTCAACGCCTCGTGGAAGACGATCACCGGCGAGAAGCCGCCGGACCCGAGCGATCCGGAGGTCCCGCTGGCCAAGGCAGCGGGGTGGATCATCGCCAGCGGCGTCGGCATGGCGGTCCTCCAGCTCGTCGTGGAGCGCTTCACGGCGGCCAGGGTCGCCCGGCTCACCGGGGAGATCCCCGACCTGGCCGCCAGGCGCCGGTTCCCCATCGGCCTGCGTCACTGACGTCCCCGCCCCATGATCCGGCACGGACACGCACGAGGGCCCGCACCGTGACGGTGCGGGCCCTCGTGCCGTGCCGGATCGTGGGGCCGGCCGGCTCGACTCAGACGCAGTCGACGCAGTAGGGCTTGCCGTTGCGCTCCTCGGCGAGCTGGCTGCGCGACTTCACGAGGAAGCAGCTCGCGCAGGTGAACTCGTCGGACTGGCGCGGCAGGACGCGCACGGTCAGCTCCTCGTGGGACAGATCGGCGCCGGGCAGCTCGAATGACTCGGCGGCCTCCGCCTCGTCCTCGTCGACCTTGCCGGAGTTCTTGTCGTTGCGACGGTTCTTGAGCTCCTCGATCGAATCCTCGCGTGACTCCTCATCAGTTTTGCGGGGTGCATCGTAATCAGTCGCCATGATGACCTTCCGAACCAGTGGGTGGGCTTCGTACCGGCGCCTGCTGAGAGGACCTCCAGACCGGTAAATCGTGGGCATCATACCCAAAGAACTCGCAGAACGAACACCGTGCCGAGAAGCGGTCCGGGCGCCGCATCCGGGGCGGGGGCGGCGCCCGGGGCCGATCCCGGCCACAGGGCATGCCGCGGCGACCGGGCGGCGTGCCGACGCGGTAGATTTGCCCCTGTCATGCGTCCGGTCGCGTGATCCCATGACCGATCTACAGGCCCGGGCATCCGGGCAGGATGCGGGGAGATGCCAGATGGACAGTGCCTTGACGCCACGGGAGATCCAGTCCCGCATCCGCGCCGGCGAGTCCCCCGACGACGTCGCGCGGGCGGCCGGGGTGCCGGTCGACGGCATCGAGGGCTACGCGGCCCCCGTCCTGGCCGAGCGCGAGCACATGGCCGAGATGGCGCAGGCGGCGCAGTGCCGGCGCGGCAACGGCCGCGGGCCGGCCCCGCTGGGCGAGGCCGCCCGCGCGCGCCTGGGCTCCGAGGGCATCGACGCCGACTCCGTCGACTGGGACGCCTGGCGCGAGGAGGACCGCGCCGATCGGCACTGGACCGTGCAGGCCAGCTACCGGATCGGCTCGACCGTCAAGCAGGCGCGCTTCGACTTCGACCCCCGCGGACGGTTCGCGGTGGCGGCGAACGACGACGCTCGCTGGCTCCTCGGCGAGGAGCCCCCGAGGCCGCGCACCCCGATCCGCAGGGCCGACCCGGACGCCGAGCCCACCGTCGACCTCAATGACGAGATGGCGCTCGTGCGGGCCGTCCAGCCGGGCCAGCAGCCAATCGTCGGCGGCGGCGCCGCGCTCGCCGAGGTCTACGGGGCCGCCGAGTCGAGCGGCTTGGAGGACGCCGAGGACGAGCTCGAGCACACCGGGCTGACCAAGATCGACGGCGTCTACGAGCTCGTGCCCAATCCGACCTCCGACATGGACGTGCTCTACGACATGCTCTCGGGCTTCGACGAGGACTCCGTCCACGTCTACGCCGGCCTCAACCAGCCGATCGCGGTGGGCGGTGCGGAGGACGGGCGCGCCGGCGAGGACGGGCGCGACGTGGACGGGCCCGACGACCGCTCCGCCGGGGCCGACCGGGACCTCGGCGCCCGGGGCGCCGAGGAGGCGCCCGCCGGGGCCGGCGGGCCGGAGCGGGCCGGCAGGGACCGCCCCGGGAGGGGACGGACCGCGAAGAGGGAGCACCCGGCCGGGCAGGGCCCCGAAGAGCCCGAACAGGACCCGCTGCCGGAGGCGGCGCCGGAGAAGAGGCCTCCGCGCAAGCGCAGGGGCCACCGCGCCTCCGTCCCCAGCTGGGACGAGATCATGTTCGGCGGCCCGAAGGGCCCCGACGACTCCGGCGCCCCCCTGCGCTGAGCCGGGACGCCGACGGGCCGGTCGGCCGACCGTCTGGAGGAGCCGGACGACGGGGCCGGGGTTCCACCCAGTCCAGTCCCTCGTCGACGAGCAGAGGGACGAGCATCTCGTCGGGCTCCGGCGAGCCGTGCTGGCCGACGAGCGCGAACTCGCGCTCCCTCGTGCGGGTCATGACGGCCCAGTCCCCACGGGCGGCGACGAGGACGTCGCCCAGCCGTTCGGCGACCCCGGGTGCGAGCTCCGGGCCGAACCAGCCGGCCTCGACGGCCTCCTCGCGGGTGCGGACCCAGGCGCGTTCGCCCATGATCCGCGCCCAGCGGGCCGCGACGGCGTGCGGTTCGCGCGTGTAGAGATAGCGCAGCCGGCCCTCGCCGCCGATGAGTTCGAGCCCTTCGGCCAGGCCCGGGACGTCCTCGATGACGACCCGGTGCCGGGCCGGGACGTCGACCATGCCGTGGTCGCCGGTGACGAGCAGGCAGACGTCGGCGGGCAGCGCCCGCCGCAGGACCTCGAGCCCGGCGTCGACGCGGACCAGCCGGTCGAGCCACTGCCCCGAGCCGACGCCCCTGCCGTGACCGGTGTGGTCGAGCTCGCTCTCGTAGACGTAGGCGAGCGCGGGCCCGGCGGCGACGGCGGCGAGGATCGTCTCGAGCCGGGCCGCCATGGGGGCGTCCCGGCCGAAGCCGCGGAAGGACCCGCCGCGCAGCGCCGCGCGCGTGAGGCCGCTGCGGCGGAACCGGCTGCGCGAGACGGTGGTGACGGCGACGCCGGCCCGCTCCAGGCGCTCGAACCAGGTGGGCACCGGTTGCAGCAGCTCGGGGTCGGGGTCCAGTGGCCCCCAGTCGAGGGGGCGCAGGAGGTCGCCCGCCCTCGAGGGGCGGAAGGAGTAGCCGACGATGCCGTGCACGCCGGGCGGGCGACCGGTGCCGAGCGTCGTGAGCGAGCAGGCGGTGGTGGCCGGCACGGGCGCGCTGAGCGGGCGGGCGTCGGCGAGCAGCCGGGGGATGCGGCCGAGCGCGGGAAGGTTGGCGAGCAGTTGGTTCCAGCCCAGTCCGTCGACGAGCACGAGCACGTAGGCGCGGGCGGGCGGCACGTCCAGGGCGCCGGGCGGGGCGTCGGGCGCCCCGAGGCGGTGGGCGACCGCCGGGAGCAGCTCGGCGAGCGTGCCGCTGCCGTAGTCGGGGGCCGCCGGGTCGGCGCTCACCGCGGGACCGGCCCGTGGGCCAGGCGCTGGAGGGCGCCGGCGAACTCGACGAGGCGCTGCACGTTCTCGGCGCCGTCCGCGGCCGGGCTCATGCGGATCGTGATGTCCTCGCCGACCGCCTCGCCGTCGAAGCCGTGGTCGGCCGTGCACGACGGGTCGCCGCAGTGGGCCGGGACGATCTGCAGGCGCCGCACGGCGTCCCAGGTGAGGGTCAGCCAGGTCTCGACGACGGACGCCTCGGCGCTGCCGTACCGCTCGGGGTGGGACAGGACGCGGCTCACCGTGATGACGCCGAGCAGCCACAGCGGAACCGACTCGCTCGTCGTGACGGCGGTGTCCGCGCCGCGGGCGTCGGTCTCCTCGTCGGTGTGGCTCACGATGAGGCGCCCGGGCGTGAGGACGAGGACCGTGAGATGGCGGATGATGCCCTCGGGCCCGACCGTGGCCTCGTGCTGGACGAGGAAGTCGACGACCGTCTCGTCCCCGAGGGCCGTGGACACCGAGTCCTCGACGAGCTCGGGGAAGAAGCCGCACTCGTCGACGCGGTCGCGCAGGGCCTGCGGAAGGGCGGAGGGGCTCGTGTTCATCACGCCCCCATCGTGCCACCCCGGGGCCCGCCGGGCGGGGACCGGCGTGTCCGCCCCGCCCGGCCGCGGGCGCCTCCACCAGCCTCACCGGGGTCCCGGAGGCGGGCCGCCTCCCGGGCGGGACGGTCGTGGCCCGCGAGGCCCCGGGGCGCCCGTTAGGGTGGGGTCATGAGGCACGGATCGGTGATCGGCGTTCACGCCAACGACTTCGTGACGCGTCGCATCGGCGCCGTGCTGGGGCGGCGCGGCTGGCGCGAGCGGCCCGTCCCCTTCATCGGCTACGGCACCCCGGGGCGCGTGCGCGTGCTGGGGCGGCTCGTCCTGCGCCCCGACGACGAGAAGCTGCTGCCGGCGCACGCCGCGGCATGGCTGCACCGCCGCGGCTGGCGCAACTTCCTCGAGCTCCCGGCCCCGCACCGTCCGGTGCGGCTGACGGTCGCCGGCCGCACACGGACCCTGCGCACCGACCGCCGCGGCTACGTCGACACGATGGTCGACTCCGAGCTCGCCCCCGGCTGGCACACGATGCACCTGGCCGCCGGCAACGGCTCGGGGGCCGAGATGCCCGTGCGGATCATCGACCCCGACGAGGACTTCGGCGTCATCTCCGACATCGACGACACGATCATCAGCACGTGGATGCCCCGCCTGCTCCTCGCCATCTGGAACAGCTTCTTCCAGCTCGAGGGCAACCGGCGGGCGGTGCCGGGCATGGCGCGCCTGTACCAACGGATGCTGGCCGAGCACCCGGGCGCGCCGATCTTCTACGTCTCGACCGGCCCGTGGTCCTCGATCCGCTTCCTCGAGCGGTTCATGACCCGGCACGGCTTCCCGCCCGGCGCGCTCCTGCTCACCGACTGGGGGCCCACCCGCACCGAGTGGGTGCGCTCGGGCACGGACCACAAGCGCCGCACGATGGCCGGGCTCGCCCGCGAGCTCCCGACCATCCGCTGGGTGCTCGTCGGCGACGACGGCCAGCACGACCCCGAGCTCTACGAGGAGTTCGCGCAGGAGCACCCCGGGCGGGTGCGGGCCGTGGCGCTGCGCTCGCTGAGCCCCACCGAGCAGATCCTCGCCCACGGCACGGTGCCGCCGCTGGCCGAGCCGCGCCGCCACTGGCGCCCGCGCCGGGTGCCCTCGCTCCACGGCGCCGACGGCGACGCCCTGTGGCCGGCGCTGGCCGACGTGCTGGGCCTCGGGGACGAGCCGACGACCGTCCGGCGGCCGGTCGCCCGGCGGGCGGGGCGCCGGCGGGGCTCCCCCGCGGGGTCCTGAGCGGCCGGCCCGCCCGGAGGCCCGACGAGCGGAGCTCCTTGCGGAACCCCCGGCCGGCACGGCATTCTGGGAGGGCTCTCCCACCGGGCCGCCCCGAACCACTGGAGGTGCAGCATGCCGCGCGCCATCGTCATCCGTTCCAACCCCGCCCACGAGCACGGCGACGACCGGCCCGTCAACACCGCGGCCGTCGAGGAGGTCGACGAGTCCTTCCTCGGCGACGACCCGGTACTCGTCGAGGTCAGCCACTCGAGCATCAACTACAAGGACGCCATGGCGCTCACGGGCCTGCCCGGCATCGTCCGCCGGACACCGCTCATCGGCGGCATCGACCTGGTCGGCACCGTCCGGCAGTCCTCCGACCCGCTCTGGCGGCCCGGCGAGGCGGTCCTCCTCAACGGGATCGGCATGTCCGAGACCCGCAACGGCGCCTTCAGCGAGCTCGCCCGCGTGCCCGGCGACCGCCTCGTCGCCCTGCCGTCGTGCCTGAGCCCCGCCCGGGCCGCGGCGCTCGGCACGGCCGGCTACACCGCGGCCCTGTGCTTCCTGCGGCTGCGCCGGGCCGGGCTCGTCACCGGCCCCGAGCGGCCCGTCCTCGTCACCGGCGCCACCGGCGGCGTCGGCTCGGTCGCCATCCTGCTGCTCGCCGCGGCGGGCCACCACGTCGCGGCGCTCACCGGCCGCCCCGAGGAGCTGGGCGACTACCTGCGGGGCCTGGGCGCCGAGCGGATCGTCGACCGCGCCGAGCTGTGCGACCAGCGGGGCGCCCTCCAGAAGCAGCGCTGGTCCGGTGTCGTCGACACCGTCGGCGGCCAGGTGCTCGTCAACGCGCTGGCCCAGACCGCCTACTCCGGCACCGTCACGGCCTGCGGCCTGGCCGGCTCCCCCGCCCTGCCCGGCACCGTCATGCCGTTCATCCTGCGCAATGTGACCCTGGCCGGCGTCGACTCCGTCGAGGCCCCCGTCGAGGCCCGCCGCGAGGCCTGGGGCCTGCTCGCCGCGCTGCCCGGCGAGCGCATCGACGCCGTCACCGCGCGCACCGTGCCGCTCGACGGCGCCATCGGTGCCGCCGAGGAGCTCATCGGGCACCGCGCGCACGGCCGCACGGTCGTCGAGGTGCGCGCCTGAGCCGGGTGCTGGCTGATCGGCCCCCGACCGGCGTGGAATGATTCCCCCCGTCGCCCCGATGCCCGAGAATCGGGGCTGGCCCACAGTCAGGAGCAGATCAGCAGATGACACGCACCACGACGCCCCCCGAGGACGACTTCGAGGAACGCATCATCGACGTCGACGTCTCGAACGAGATGGAGTCCTCCTTCCTCGAGTACGCCTACTCGGTCATCTACGCCCGCGCCCTGCCCGACGCCCGCGACGGCCTCAAGCCGGTGCAGCGGCGCATCCTCTACGGCATGAGCCAGCAGCGGCTGCTGCCCGACCACCCCTTCGTCAAGTGCGCCCGCGTCGTCGGCGACGTCATGGGCAAGCTGCACCCGCACGGCGACTCGGCCATCTACGACGCCCTCGTCCGGATGGGCCAGGACTGGTCGATGCGGCTGCGGCTCGTCGACGGCCACGGGAACTTCGGCTCGCTCGACGCCGGGCCCGCCGCGATGCGCTACACCGAGTGCCGCATGGCCCCCGCCGCGCTGCCGATGATCGAGGGCCTCGACGAGGACACCGCCGACTTCCGCCCCAACTACGACGGCAAGGAGACCGAGCCAGCCGTCCTTCCGGCCGCCTTCCCGAACCTGCTCGTCAACGGGGCGACCGGCATCGCCGTCGGCATGGCGACGAACATGCCCTCGCACAACCTCGTCGAGGTCGTCCAGGCGCTGAAGCACCTGCTGGGGCACCCCGACGCCGACCTCGACGAGCTCATGCGCTTCATCCCGGGCCCGGACCTGCCCACCGGCGGCAGGATCGTCGGGATGGGCGGCATCCGGGACGCCTACGCCACCGGCCGAGGCAGCTTCCGGACCCGCGCGACGGCCCGCATCGAGCAGGTGAGCCCGCGCCGGCGCGGCATCGTCGTCACGGAGCTGCCGTTCGCCGTCGGGCCCGAGAAGATCATCGAGCAGATCAAGCACCTGGTCCAGACGAAGAGGATCACCGGCATCGCCGACGTCAAGGACCTCACCGACCTGACCAACGGGCTGCGCCTCGTCATCGAGGTCAAGAACGGCATCAACCCCGACGCCCTGCTCGCCCAGCTGTACCGGCACACGAAGCTGGAGGACTCCTTCGGCATCAACAACGTGGCGCTCGTCGACGGCCAGCCGCGCACGCTCGGGCTCAAGGAGCTCCTGCAGGTCTACCTCGACCACCGCCTCGACGTCTGCCTGCGCCGCGCCCGCTTCCAGCTCGACAGGGCGCAGGAGCGCCTGCACCTGGTCGAGGGCCTGCTGCTGGCGATGATCGACATCGACGACGTCATCGCGATCATCCGCTCGTCCGAGGACGCGGGCCAGGCCAGGGAGCGCCTCATCGCCGCCTTCGAGCTCGACGAGATCCAGGCCAACCACATCCTCGACATGCAACTGCGCCGTCTCACGAGGCTCAGCCGCATCGAGCTGGAGACCGAGCGCGACGAGCTGAGGCGCCGCATCGAGGAGCTCACCGGGATCATCGAGGACCCGCAGCGCCTCCACCGGGTCGTCTCCGACCGGCTCACCGAGGTCGCCAGGAGGTACGGCACGCCGCGCCGCACGGTGCTGCTGGAGGACTCCGGGGCCGCCCTGCCGGCCGCCGCCGAGCCGCTGGAGATCCCCGACGGCCCGTGCTGGGTCATGCTCGGCTCGGCAGGCCTCGTCGCCCGGATGAACCGTCCCGAGGGCGCCGCGCACCCCGACGCGCTGCCGGCCTCCGGGCCGCGCGGACGCCACGACGTCATCGTCTCGGCGATCGCCACGAGCACCCACGCCGAGTTCGGCGTCGTCACGACGGCCGGGCGCCTCGTGCGGGCCCGCGTCATCGACCTGCCCGAGACCGTGCAGACGGCCAACGCGCCGAGCCTGCGCGGCGGCGCCCGGCTCACCGAGCTCGTCGCCCTCGAGCGCGACGAGCGCCCCCTCGCGCTCACGACGCTCGACCCCGACGGCCCAGGACTGGCGGTCGGCACACGGGCCGGCGTCGTCAAACGGGTCAACCCCGAGGTGCTCACCCGCGACGCGTGGGAGATCATCCGGCTCGACGACGGCGACGAGCTCGTCGGCGCGCTCCAGCTCGTCGACGAGGACGACGACCTCGTCTTCGTCACCTCGGACGCCCAGCTGCTGCACTTCCCCGCCTCGCTCGTGCGCCCGCAGGGCCGCGGCGGCGGCGGCGTGGCGGGCATCCGACTCGGCGAGGACGCGCAGGCCCTCTGGTTCGGCGCCTCGCCGACGAGCGGCGCCGTCGTCGTGACGGTGTCGGGCTCCTCGGAGGCCCTGCCCGGCACCGAGGCCGGTTCCGTCAAGCTCACCGACTTCGCCGAGTACCCGGCCAAGGGCCGCGCCACCGCCGGGGTGCGCTGCCACCGCTTCCTCAAGGGCGAGGACGCCCTGACGCTCGCCTGGGTCGGCCCGGCGCCGGCCGTCGCCGCCGCGGCCAGCGGCTCGGCCGTCGACCTGCCCCCGGCGACCGGGAAGCGGGACGGCTCCGGAACGCCCCTGGTCCGGCCGGTGGCGGCGGTCAGCTCCCGCGTCATGCCGCACTGAGCGATCACTGCGCGGTTCCGGCTCGTCCTGCGGTCCCCGTGCGTCTTCGCACGACAACCGCGGGGTCGGGCAGCACCCGCCCGTAGACTCGGGCCATGAGATTCGCTGTCGTCGGTGCCGGTGGCGTGGGTGGTTTCCTCGGCGGGCGGCTGGCCCGCGCCGGTCACGACGTGTCCTTCGTCGCCAGGGGCCGCACCCTCGAGGCGCTGCGGGCCGACGGGCTGCGGCTGGTCGGTGACGAGGAGTTCACCGTGTCGGTCACCGCGACCGACGACCCGGCTGCAATCGGCCCAGTCGACTACGTGCTCAGCTGCGTCAAGGCCACCCGGATCACCGAGGCGCTACGGACCGCCGGTCCCCTCATCGGCCCCGGCACGGCCGTCGTCACCACCCAGAACGGCGTGGACGGCCCGCGCCTGACCGCCGGGGTCGTCGGCGATGGTCACACGCTCCCCGGCGTCATGAAGATCTTCGCCATGACCGAGCAGCCCGGAGTCATCGCCCGCCACGGCGGGCCGGGGACGCTCGAGGTCGGCGAATGGGACAACGCCGGCACCGTCCGCGTCCGCGCCCTGCGCGAGGCGCTGGAGGGGGCGGGCATCGGCTCACCCGAGCCGGACGACATCTGGGCCGCCCTGTGGCGCAAGGCCATGATGGTGATCCCGCTCGGCGAGCTGGGCGCCATGACCGGGCTGACCCTCGGCGAGCTGGGCGCTCGGCCCCAGCTGGCCGACCTGTGGCGCCGAGCCACCGCCGAGATCGCCGCCGTGGCGCAGGCGCAGGGCGTCGACGTGGGGGCGGACGCGGTCGACGAGATCATGGCCTTCAACGCCCGCCAGCCCGCCGGCAGCACCGCCTCGCTGTGCCGCGACCTGATGGCCGGCCGCCCCAGCGAACTCGACCCGCAGACCGGCGCGATCGTCCGGCTCGCGCACGAGGCGGACGTGCCGGTCCCCCTGCACGACCTCATGCACGAGGTGCTGCGCCTGGGCCGGGCCCGGGCCGGCTGATCAGCCCCGCCCCCGCCCGGCCGCGATCTGCGGCACCCGGCCGGGCAGGACCAGCAGGCCGGCGGCGAGCACGACGGCGATGCCGACGATGCCGAGGTACTACGTGTTCTCGGCGCCGGTGGGACGGGCTCCGAGGCCGACGCACAGGCCGAACATGGGCGGGGCCAGGGGCGAGGCGACGCGGCCGACGTTCTGCGGCGTCGGGACCCGGTCGATGACGCCGTTGCAGAGCGAGCCGGCGACCTCGGAGGCGACCGTGCCCAGGTCCAGCATGATGAAACCCGCCCACAGAAAGACGGACTCGTCGGCGATGAGGAACAGGGCGGCGTCGACGGCCGCCACGGCCCAGGGTGAGGACCCGCAGGGCGCTCATCGTCCGGCCGGTGCGGTCGGTGTTCCGGCCCAGCACGGGCGCGACGAGGGCGATCACGGCAGAGGCGATCGTCATGCAGACCAACTGCACGTACCAAACTGCACGTAGGCGGTGTGGTTGGCCGAGCCGAACGAGGGGCCGACCAGGTAGACGGGGAACACGAGGATCGTGACGACCGTGTTCCACGGCTGGGTGCCCCAGCCCCACAGGGCCCGGGCCAGGACGCGGGTGCGCGAGGCGGCGTCGACCGGTGCGATGGGCGGCCCGGGACGGGGCGGGCCCGTCCGGAGACGGCTGTGCCGGCCGAGCTCACCGCTCCAGGCTACGGACCGGGCCAGCGGGCCGGACCGTGTCCCGGTGACCGGACACGGCTCACACGTCGATGCGGTCCTCGTCGAGCTGGTAGGCGCCGGCGACGATGAACTCCTTGCGCGGGGCCACCTCGTTGCCCATGAGCAGCTCGAAGGTGCGCGATGCGGTCTCGGCGTCGTCGATGGTGATGCGGCGCAGCATCCGGTGGCGCGGGTTCATCGTCGTGTCGGCCAGCTGGTCGGCGTCCATCTCGCCGAGGCCCTTGTAGCGCTGCGGCTCCTTGAAGCGGATCCGCTTCTTCGTGAGCTCGGCCGTCTTCCGCTGGTACTCGGGGTCGGAGTAGGTGTAGATGTACTTCTCCATGCCCTTGCGCGGATTCGTCAGCTCGAAGCGGTGCAGCGGCGGGACGGCGCTGTAGACGCGGCCGGCCTCGATCATCGGGCGCATGTAGCGGAAGAAGAGCGTGGCGAGCAGGCAGCGGATGTGGGCGCCGTCGGAGTCGGCGTCGGCCATGAAGATGACCTTGCCGTAGCGGGCCTGGTCGAGGTCGAAGCCGGCCCCCGAGCCGGCGCCGACGACCTGGATGATCGCCGAGCACTCCTGGTTCTTCAGCATGTCGCCGAGGGAGGCCTTCTGGACGTTGAGGATCTTGCCGCGGATGGGCAGCAGGGCCTGGAACTCGCTGTCGCGGGCGCGCGAGGCGGTGCCCAGGGCCGAGTCGCCCTCGACGATGAACAGCTCGCTGCGCTCGCCATCGGCGCTGCGGCAGTCCTTCAGCTTGGGCGGCATGGAGCTCGACTCGAGCGCGTTCTTGCGGCGCTGGTTCTCCCGGTGGGCCCGGGCCGCCCGACGGGTGCGGGAGGCGTTGACGACCTTCTCCATGAGGGCGCGGGCCTGGGCACGCACGGCGGGTCGGGTCGAGCCCAAGTAGTCCCCCATCCGCTCCTCGACGATCCGGGCCACCAGGCGGGTGACCGGCGGCGTGCCGAGGACCTCCTTGGTCTGCCCCTCGAACTGCGGCTCGGGCAGGCGCACCGTGATGACGGCGGTGAGGCCCTCGAGGATGTCCTCCTTGACGACGTCGTCGCTGGCCCGCAGCAGCCGGGTGCCGTCCAGGCCGGTGACGAAGGCCCTCGTGAGACCGCGCTCGAAGCCCTGGACGTGGGTGCCGCCCTTGGGGGTGGCGATGATGTTGACGAAGGAGCGCTCGACGGTGTCGTAGCCGTTGTCCCAGATGACGGCGATGTCGACGTCGAGCCGGCGCTGGACGTCGGTGGGCGTCATGACCCCCGACTCGTCGAGCATGGGAACCGTCTCGACGAACGAGTCGGAGCCCTGGAGGCGCAGCACCTCGGTGACGGGCTCGCCGGTGCTCAGGAAATCGGCGAACTCGCTGATGCCGCCGTCGTGCCTGAAGGACTCGCGGACCGACTCGGGGCCGCGCTCGTCGTCGAGGACGATCTCGAGGCCGGGCACGAGGAAGCTGGTCTGGCGAGCCCTCTCGACGAGCTTTTCGACGGACAGCTGGGCGTCCCCGAGGAAGATCTGCCGGTCGGGCCAGTAGGTGACGCGGGTGCCCGTCACGCCCTTGCGCACCCTGCCGACGCGGCGCAGCCCCCCGCCGGGGGTGAAGCCGGCGTCCGGGCCGTCGCCGTCGAAGACGCCGGGGACGCCGCGCCGGAAGCTCATGGCCCAGGTGGCGCCGTCGCGGTCCACCTCGACGTCGAGGCGGGAGCTCAGGGCGTTGACGACCGAGGCCCCCACGCCGTGCAGGCCGCCGGCGGCGCCGTAGGAGCCGGCGCCGAACTTGCCGCCGGCGTGCAGCTTCGTGAAGACGACCTCGACGCCGGTGAGGCCGGTGCGCGGCTCGATGTCCACGGGGATGCCCCGCGCGGCGTCGGCGACGTGGATCGACCCGTCGGCGCGCAGCGCGACCTCGATGCGCCTGCCGAAGCCGGCCAGCGCCTCGTCGACGGCGTTGTCGATGATCTCCCACAGGCAGTGCATGAGCCCGCGGGTGTCGGTGGAGCCGATGTACATGGCGGGGCGCTTGCGGACGGCCTCGAGGCCCTCGAGGACGAGTAGGTTCTTCGCCCCGTAGGAGCGCCGCTCGGAGTTCTTGCTGCTCGTGGTGCTGGACACGAGCGGAACTTTATCGGCGCGCACCGACGATCCCCGGCAGCGGCAGGCCCCGTGGACCGGTTCGGCGCGGCGGGGCCTCCGGGCCGAGCCGGGGCCGGCCTCCCCCGGATCGGCCCGCCTGTTGTCCCCTGCGCGTACTGTGGGTGCCGTGAGCACGCCCGTTGTTGAGAACACCCGGTTGACCGCAGCCGACCGCTGCGACCGATGCGGTGCGCAGGCCCATCTGAGGGTGCGGCTCGCGAGCGGCGGGACGCTCCTGTTCTGCGCGCACCACGCCCGCGCCCACGCCGAGAAGATCAAGGAGGTCGCCGTCCGTCTGGAGGGCGACACCTCGCTCCTCAGCTGAGCCCCCTGCGGCGCGCCGGGCGCCCGCCCCGGCACCGGCCCGACGGGGCTAATTCTTCACCCGGGGTCCGTCCCGGCGGCGGGCCGCCCCGGCACCGGCCGGGTCCGGCGGACGACGAAGCGGAGGCCGACGATGAGCAGCACGTCCAGCACCTATCTGCCCGACTGGACGATCGGCGGCGCCGACGTCCACACCGCGCTCCCCGGGATCGTCTCGGCCCACGGCTCGAGCGCCGTCATCATCGGCGGACGCCGCGCCATGGCCGCCGCCGAGCCGAGGATCCGCGGGGCGCTCGAGGGCTCCCCCGTGTCCGTCACCGGCTCCTTCGTCGCCGGCGACGAGGCCACCCAGGAGAAGGCCGACGAGCTCCAGGGCGCCGACGAGGTGGCCCGCGCCGACGTGATCCTCGCCGTCGGCGGCGGCAAGATGATCGACCTGTGCAAGCTGCTGTCCATCCAGACCGGCAAGGCCCTCGTCACCATCCCGACGATCGCCTCGACCTGCGCGGCCGTGACGCGCGTCGGCGTGATCTACCACCCCGACCACTCGTTCAGTCGGCACATCTTCCGCAACCGCCCGGCCGAGCACACCGTCATCGACACCGACATCATCGCCAGGGCCCCCACCGTGTACCTGTGGGCCGGCATCGGCGACGCCCTGAGCAAGCAGGTCGAGAGCCCCTTCAGCTCGCGCGGCCTCGCCCTGGGGCACTCCGACCGCGTCGGCGTCGACATCTCGCGCCGCGGGGCCGAGCCGCTGTTCGCCCACGGCGCGCAGGCCCTGGCCGATGCCGAGCGGGGCGAGGCGAGCGACGCCGTGCGCGAGATGGCGCTCACCATCCTCGTCACCACCGGGCTCACGAGCGTGCTCGTCCAGCACCGGTTCAACTCCTCGTTCGCCCACGCGGTGTACAACGCGCACACGACGATGCCGGACGCCGGGAACCATCTGCACGGCGAGATCGTCAGCCTCGGCGTCCTCGTCCTGCTCACCCTCGACGGGCAGTTCGCCGAGCGCGACCGCTTCCACGACCTCAACGCCTCCCTCGGCCTCCCGACGCGGACCGACCAGGTCTCCGTCGGGCCCGGGCGCCTCGACGAGTTCACCGACCGCATCATGGACTTCGTCAGGCCCGAGGAGGCCCCCTACCCGATCACCCGCGCGATGGTCCACCAGGCGCTGCTCGACCTCAACGCCTACTCGGCGGCCCGCGAGGCCGAACGCCCCTGAGGCCGAGACCGGGCGGCCGCGGGCGGCGGCCCCACGGTCCCGCGAGGCGGCGCCGGGCGGGACGCGCGCCATCGGGCCGGCCCAGGCGGGAGGGACCGCCGGGGGCGGCGAGGAACAGCCCCGCCCGCGCGGGCCCGGATGCGTCAGTCCAAGTAGTCGCGCAGCACCTGGGAGCGGCTCGGGTGGCGCAGCTTGCTCATCGTCTTGGACTCGATCTGGCGGATGCGCTCGCGCGTCACGCCGTAGACCTTGCCGATCTCATCGAGGGTCTTGGGCTGGCCGTCGGTGAGGCCGAAGCGCATCGAGACGACGCCCGCCTCGCGCTCCGACAGGGTGTCGAGCACGTCGTGCAGCTGCTCCTGGAGGAGCGTGAAGTTCACGGCGTCGGCCGGGACGATGGCCTCGGAGTCCTCGATGAGATCGCCGAACTCCGAGTCGCCGTCCTCGCCGAGGGGGGTGTGCAGGCTGATCGGCTCGCGGCCGTACTTCTGCACCTCGATGACCTTCTCGGGGGTCATGTCGAGCTCGACGGCCAGCTCCTCGGGGGTGGGCTCGCGGCCCAGGTCCTGGAGCATCTGACGCTGGACGCGCGCGAGCTTGTTGATGACCTCGACCATGTGGACGGGGATGCGGATCGTGCGGGCCTGGTCGGCCATGGCGCGGGTGATGGCCTGCTTGATCCACCACGTGGCGTAGGTGCTGAACTTGTAGCCCTTGGTGTAGTCGAACTTCTCGACCGCCCTGATCAGGCCGAGGTTGCCCTCCTGGATGAGGTCGAGGAAGAGCATGCCGCGGCCGGTGTAGCGCTTGGCCAGCGAGACGACGAGGCGGAGATTGGCCTCGAGCAGGTGGTTCTTGGCGCGGTGTCCGTCCTCGGCGATCCACTCGAAGTCCTCGCGGTCGGCGGGCTTGATCCTTCCGGGGTGCTGGGCGAGCTGCTCGTCGGCGAACAGCCCGGCCTCGATGCGCTTGGCCAGGTCGACCTCCTGGGCGGCATTGAGGAGGGCCACCTTGCCGATCTGCTTGAGGTAGTCCTTGACGGGATCGGCGGTGGCGCCGGCGACTGTCACCTGCTGCTCGGGCTCGTCCCCGTCGTCCTTGTCGGAGAGGCTGAAGCCCTTCGTGTCCTCGTTGATCTCGGCCTCGTCCCTCTCGGCCGCGCTCCGGTCGAACGCCGACTCGTCGACGTCGTCGAGCGTGCGCTTCCTGCCGCCGGCGCGCACGACGATGTCGTCGCCGTCGCGTTCGAAGGTGACCTCGATGCCGTCCGCCTCGGCGGTGCCCTCGGGCTTGCCGGCCATGGCCTTCGTGAGGACGGCCTTGCTCGTCGTGCCCGTGCCGCCCGAGGACGCCCCCCTGGCCGGCGCCCGGCGGGCGGACCTCCTCCTCGTCCCGGTCTTCTTCGTCTTCGTCCCGGCGCCCCCCTCGGACGTCCGCTTCCTCGTCGTCCTGCGGGTCGCGGCGCCCTTGGCCGGCTCGCCCGCCGCGCCCTTCGCCGGCGCGGCCTTGGACGACGCACTCCTCGACGTCGACCGCTTGACCGCGGTGCCCTTCGTCCCGGTATTCTTGGCCAGAGCGCTCTTCGTGCGGGTGCGGGCCGGTCTCGTGGCCTTCTCCGCCGACGCGGCGCCGGCTTCCTCGGAGGTCTGGACAGGGTTCTTGGTGGGAGCCGTCACAGGGGACCTTTCCAATTGGTGAAGCGTTCGACGGGCCCGGGGCATCGGTCCGGGACCAGGGCGCACTCAAGGCTGCATGTGTCAAGAGGACGCCACCCACCAGTGTGTCACCCGGCAACAAACGGCAGCCGTCCGGCCTGGTCCGCCCGCCGTCCGAACGGCCCGTCGGGAGACGCCAGGCACCGCCCAGGAGCGACGAAGACGCTGGTCACAGGGCCACGGACCACCGCCCCGCGTCCCGCTGCGGTCGCTGGGGGCATCAGACCGCGGTGGCAGGACCACCCGCGGATGGACCTCTTCTCAACTTTCCTGCGGCCTCCGGGATGGTTTTCCCCCGCCGAGTTGTTGGAAACTATGGATGGACGACGGAAGGGAACCGATGGAGAAGACTCGCGCACGCAGCAACGACGGCATCGACGGCAAGGACTCGGTGGGCCTCTACCTCGAGTCGATCGCCAAGACCCCGCTGCTCGACGCCGCCGAGGAGGTTGAGCTCGCCCGACTCATCGAGGCCGGCCAGTACGCTCAGGCGATCCTCCGCGGGGACGCCGAGACGACGAGCGACGCCACCCGCGAGGAGCTGGAGACCATCGCGGAGGAGGGCGAGCACGCCATGCAGCACTTCGTGCGCGCCAACCTGCGCCTGGTGGTCTCCGTGGCCCGCAAGTATGGACGCTCCCAGATGCCGCTGCTGGACCTGGTCCAGGAGGGCAACACCGGCCTCATCCGCGCCGTCGAGAAGTTCGACTACGCGAAGGGCTTCAAGTTCAGCACCTATGCGACGTGGTGGGTGCGCCAGGCCATCAGCCGCGGCATCGCCCAGCAGGGCCGCATCGTGCGCCTGCCCGTGCACGTGGCCGAGCAGGTCAACCAGATCCTCGCGGTGCGCCGCAACCTGGAGCGCAACCTGGGCCGCGAGCCGGAGGTGGCCGAGATCGCCGAGGAGCTCGGGGTCGAGGAGTCGAAGGTCGTCGACCTCATCCGCTACTCGCGCGAGCACGTCAGCCTCGACGCCCCGGTCGAGGACGACGGCGACACCTCGCTCGGCGATCTCATCGCCCGCGAGACGGCGCCGGGCCCCGACGAGCTCGTGCTCGACGCCGAGGACCGCACGCGCTTGGAGGGCATGCTCTCCGACTTGGACGAGCGCTCCGCCGACGTCATGCGCCGCCGCTACGGCCTCCTCGACGGCCGCCAGGCCAAGCTCGCCGACATCGGCGCCGTGTGGGGCATCACCGCCGAGCGCGTGCGCCAGATCGAGCGCGCCGCCCTCAACCAGCTGCGCCTGACCGCCTCGGTCTGAGCCCGGACGCGACGGAGGGGCCCGCCATGGCGGGCCCCTCCGTCGCGTCCACCGCCGGCGTCAGGTGAGGAGATCGCGCTCCTGCCGGAGGACCCGGATGAGGCCCTCCTGGGAACAGGAGGCGACCATCGTGCCGTTCTGGAAGAGGCGGCCGGTGGCGATGCCCAGGCTGTTGGAGGCCGACGGCGAGAGCATGTCGTAGAGCAGCCACTGGTCGGCTCGCACCGAGCGGTGGAAGTGCATGACGTGGTCGAGCGTGGCGACCTGCAGGTGCGGCGACATGTAGGCGACCGAGTGCGGGATCACCGTCACCGACAGCAGGGTCAGGTCCGACAGATAGGCCAGCACCGCCTGGTGGACGGCGAACTCCTCGGCGGGCAGGGGCGCGGTCGTGCGCACCCACACGCGCATGTGCGCCGGATGGTTGGCCGGCTCGATGAGCCCGCCCCGGCTGGAGTCGCCGGCGAAGCGCACGTCGAGGGCGTCCCACTCGTGCCACAGCGGCGAGGCCCCGTAGCGCCTCCTGCTGATGTCGAGGAAGCCCGGGCAGTCGTCCGGGGGCGGCACCTGCGCGGCGATCGGGTCGGAGTGGTCGAGCCCCGGCTCCATCTCGTGGAAGGAGTAGGAGCCGGTGAAGATCGTGCGCCCGTCCTGGAGCGCGGTGACGCGGCGCACGGAGAAGGTGCGCCCGTCGCGCAGCGGCTCGACGGCGTACTCGATGTCGCTGTCGGCCTGGCCGGGGCGGATGAAGTAGGAGTTGAGGGAGTGCGCGACCCTCCCGGAGGGCACGGTGCCGTAGGCGGCCATGAGGGACTGGGCGAGCACCTGCCCGCCGTAGGTGCGCTGCATCATCGTGCGCGGATGACGCCCGATGAAGACGCTGTCGGGCTCGGCGCGCAGGCGCAGCAGATCAACGAGTTCAGCTGTTGTTGCCGGCATGTCACAACTCTGCCACGTCGGACGCCCCGCCGCGGCGATCATCGGGCCCGACCCGGCGCGCGGCCGGCGGGGCGGGGCGCCGGCCGGACCCGATGGCGTAGGATCATACCGGTCGGACCGCAGTGCCGACGAGCGTACCGTTCCTCTTCCTCCCCCTCCCCCGCATCCCCGGTCCGGGTACGCGCCGATGAATGGAAGACCGTGTCCGAGAACACCGTGCCCGAGAACCCCGTCACGGGCGAGGGGCCGAGCCCCGGGCCCCCGTGCTCCCCCTCGCCGCGGTTCGGCTTCCCCCGCCCCGGCGTCCAGGGGGTCCCCACCTGGATCGGCGGCCCGGACGACTACCTGTCGGCCTGGGTCCACTCCCCCGAGGGCGGCACCGCCGAGGGCGTCGTCGTCATCGCCGGGCCCGTCGGCCGCGAGGCCGTCATCACCTTCCGCGCCCTGCGGGCCCTCGCGATCGCGTGCGCCCGCTCCGGCCTCGTCGCCGTGCGCTTCTCCTGGCGCGGCGACGGCGACTCCCACGGGCTCGACGCCGAGCCCGACCCGGCCGGGGCCTGGAGCGACGACATGGCCCGCGTGGAGCGGTACGCCGCCGGGCTCCTGCCCGGGCACGGGGTGACGACGCTGGGGCTCCGCCTGGGCTGCGCGATCGCGGCCCGCACCGGGACCGCCGGCGGACTCATCAGCTGGGAGCCGATCGACGGGCGCCACCAGCTGCGCCAGCAGCAGCTGCTGCGCAGCGTCGCGGTGCAGATCGTCCCCGACGACGATCTCCTCGAGACCCCCGCCCGCAGCTGGACCCCCCGGCAGGCCGCGTCCGTACGGGGGCTCGCCCTGGGGCCCGAGCACGCCGCCCGCGCAACGGTCGTCACCGAGGAGGACGGCCGGGTCGCCGAGCGCCTCTACGCCGTCGCCCCCCACCTGGCCCGGGTGCCATGGGAGAGCCTCGACCGGATCGTCGGAATGATCCCCTGCGGCCCGGCCTCCGACCTCGTCCTGGACCCCGCCCGGTCCGTGGCCACCCGCCATGGGGGCGCGCTGATCAGCGAGGAGTTCGTGAGCGTCGACGGACTGCCCGGCGTCCTGACCCGCCCGGCCGGAGAACCGCGGCTGGCCGTCGTCTTCACCAGCACCGGCGGCGAACCGCGCGACGGCGGAGCCGGGCTGTGGGCCCAGAGCGCCCGCGAGCTCGCCGCGGCCGGGGCCGCGAGCCTGCGCTGCGAGCGCAACGACCAGGGCGACGCCTACAGCGGCCGCACCGACGGCGAGCCGAACCCGTTCAACGACCAGGGCGTCGCCGACTGCGTCGCCGCCATCCGCGCGCTGCGCACCGCCGTGCCGCGCACCCCGCTCATGACCGTCGGCGCGTGCATCGGCATGTGGCTGTTCGGCCGCGCGGCCGAGCAGGTGCGCATCGACCGCCTCGTCATCCTCAACCCGACGGGGTGGAACCCGAGGGCGTCCCACTACCGCCACGTCCTCGAGGGCCCCTGGCTGAAGAAGCACCTGCAGCACCTGCGCGTCGACCACCCTCTCACCGCCGAGGGCGCCGCGAACGGATTCTCCCGCTACGAGCGCACCAAGCAGGCCGCCAAGCGGACCCGGCAGCGGCTGCTCCGGCTGGCGCCGCGGCGCGCCTGGACGCTCCTGGCCCGGGCCGGCGTCTTCGACGACGCGGCGATCCTGCTCTCCCGGGTCCCGGCGACGACCGCCGTCCAGATGCACATCGGCGAGGACGACGCCCCGCACTGGCGCACCGAGCGCGGGGACGAGGCCGTCGCCCGGCTCAGCGCGCGGGGACGGGCCGTCACCGGCAGCCACGAGAGCACGCTCGACCACTCGCTGCTCGCCGGGGCCTCGCGCGTGCGCGCCCGGCGGATCATCATGGACGCCGCCCTGGGGCTCATGGCGGCGGGCCGGCGGGACGACGGCGCCCCCGAGGACCGCGCGGACGAGGGCCCCCGGATCAGCCCCTGATCGTCCTGCCCGTACCGGGCACGTAGAGATTCCACGTGTGGGGGTGGCGGCGGTGGAACCAGGCCCCGTCGACCTTCTTCCGGAAGACGGCCGGGTTCCCGGCGTACAGGCTCTCCGGGCGCTCGTCGCCCCGGGACCGCAGGAGCGTGGAGCCGGCCGCGAGCACCGAGTGCGGCGGCAGCTCGGCGCCGCCGAGCAGCAGGCACCGGGCGCCCACGAAGCTGCGCTCGCCGACCGTCACCGGGTAGGCGGCCTGGGCGTCGCGCCCGAGGTCGACGCCGTGCGTGAGGACGGTCGTGCCGTGGCCGGCGACCGAGGCGAAGGAACGCACGTGCACGGCCGCCGAGCAGTCGAGCTGGTGCCGGTTGAGCACCTTCGCGCCGTCGCCGAGGAACAGGCCGTTGGGCTCGGGGTAGTTGGCCTTGTATGCGGGATGGGCCGAGACGAGGTTGAACCTGCCCAGCATCGCGTCCTCGCCGAGCTCGACGGCGCCGAGGTGGCGGATCATGTTGCCGGAGAGCACCGAGGCGCCGTCGGCGACGACGAACTCGTCGACGTCCCACACCAGGTTCGGGGCGACGCTGGCGCGAGGGGCGATCCGGTGCCCGAGACGGGTGAGCAGACGGTTCTTCATGGCGCCCGCCGGCAGCAGCCAGGCCAGGGCACGGGCCACCGTCAGGGCACGTGAAGCGGACATTCGAGGGCTCCTCTCAGCTGGTTCTCAATGTACTGGACCGGTGCGCACCGGATCGGGGGAGGCGGGGGCCGCGCCCACCTGCGGCGGCCCCGCGCCGCCCGGCGACCGCCCGAGGCGCCGCCCCGCCAAGCGCGCCTGGAGCGCATCGATGGACGGGCGGGCGATCCGCTCGACGACGGCGAGCACGACGAGGAACTCCTGGATGCGCATCGTCATGCGGGTGTTGTACTCGCAGAACTGCACGGCCGCGATGATCCCCAGCGCGATGCCCGCCGCCAGGGCGACCGGCATCGTCGCATTCGTACAGCGGCCCAGCGACAGGAGGCAGAGCCTGGTGAGCAGGCCGAAGACGACCACCGAGCCGATGACGCCGGCGATGCCCCACAGGGAGCCCCACTCGCCCACGGCGGAGAAGGGGATGTAGTCGTGGACGCGCATCGAGTCGGCGATCTGCGGCCAGCCCGTCACGCCCGAGGGCAGCGGGTTCACCTCGACGAGCAACTGGTCCAGGCTGATCCAGCGCACGCTCGTGCAGTAGATGACCAGCGGAACGATGAACGCGATGTTCTCGGCGAAGCTGATCCATACCGACGACAGGTAGTCCGGGCCGGTGAGCAGGTCGATCGTGGCGCCCGTGTACGGGGTGATGCCGTGCGTCGCCTGGCCCCGGTTGTGGAGCGGCACGGGCAGGGCGAGGAGCGCGAAGGCGATGCCCGCCAGCCATCCCCACCACGGCACCGGGCGCCCGCCGAGGACCCGGCCCAGCAGGTGGAGGATGACGAGGCCGCAGAGCACACGGGTGCCCGAGCCGAACATGAACGCGCACGAGACGACGAGGAAGAGCGCGCTCAGGGCCCGGTGCCGACGCCCGATCATGCCCGACAGCATCGGTAGCAGCGGCGAGAGGGCGCTGGACGCCACGACCACCGCGTGCGGCCCGGTCGTCATGAGATAGGCGGTGGCGTAGAAGAGGTAGCGCCCCTTGGCCAGCGCGTTCATCACGATGATGACGAGACCCAGGCCGATCCACACGGGCATGAGGAGCTCGACGGGCTCGCGGGTGCGCTCGGTGATCTCGGACGGGGTCAGGCCCCTGCCCAGGGGGAGCACGAGGGCGACGAGCACGCCGACCACGATCGCCGCGACCAGACGCACCGCGGCGTCGTGGTCGTAGACCCGCCAGACCTTCAGGAAGGGCCCCGCCGCGCCCACGGAGGGCTGCCCGACGGCCCACTCGGCCACCGGGAGACAGACGAGGAAGAGCAGCCCGACGATGAGGACCGGCAGACGATCGATGGTCAGCCTCATGCCGGGCTCACCCGATCCTCGTGATGATGTCGCCCGCGTTGCAGAAGACGATGCCCTCGACTCCCTGGACGGGGCCGATCTTCGTCCGGATGTCCCCGCTCGGGGGCTGGCGGAAGGCCAGCACGCAGTTCGGCGAGGCGCCCGAGATGGTGATGGGCCCGATGTAGCAGTCGGTGATGTTCGGCGTCGCCGAGACGACCGCGCCCTCGTAGCCGTTGTCGTTGCCGGCGAAGTTGCAGCCCGTGATCGTGTGACCCGAGATGTACCCGCCCGAGACCGAGCCCGAGGGCATCGCCCGCGAGAAGTCGTCGCCGTTCTGGTCGAGGTAGGCGATGCGCAGGTCGGAGGCGTCGGCGAACTCGTTGCCGAACTTGTTCGCGTCGATGAGCAGACCGGATCCGGCGTTGGCCTTCTGGTCGCCCGGCACGATCCACACGGCGATCCGGTTCGTGCCCGGGGCGGACTGGACGAAGTCGTTGTTCTGGATGTGGGTGTTGTTGCCGCCGTGGTCGAGCTTGATGTGCACGCGGTTGTTGACGAAAGCGTTGTCGGAGACCGTCGACCCGTCGGTGAGCCCGGACAGGGCGACGGCGATCGAGTTCGTCGAGTCGGCCGCCGAGAAGTAGTTCTGGGTGATCTTCCAGTAGGGCATGTCCGAGGAGGCGTGGCAGATGGCGTTCTCCTTGTAACTGACGAAGCGGCAGTTGCGCACGACGTGGATGGTCGTCACGTTCGCGCCCCGGTAGCGGTTGCGGATGACCGCGCGGCCGCCGGTGAAGCTGATGCCCTCGATGAACAGGGAGCTCCACTGCTGGTTGGAGTCGATGAGACAGTCCGAGTCGATCGTGATGAAGGTGCGCCCGGCGCCCAGGCCGCGCAGCACGGGCGCGTTCACGTCGATGCCGGATCCCTTGTAGACGAAGGCCCCCTCGCCGAGTGTGAGCCCCTCGCGGATGGCCCGCTCGATGGTCTCGGTGTCGTCGACGCCGGTCGCGACGAGCCCCTCGCCGGTCACCGGGGCGTACTCGGGCGTGTCGGGGGCGCCCGGGCTCGGGGCGGCCGAGGACGGGTCGGCGGCGGGGGCCGTCGGGCCGGTGCTGCCCGGCGCGTCCGAGGCGGCCTGGCCCGGGGAGTCCGCCGCGGTGCTCTGGTCCGCGCCCGGGGAGGCCGAGGCGGATGCGGAGGCGCCCTGATCGGCGCCGGCCAGGGCCGAGGCGGAGACGCACGAGGCGGCCGAGGCGGACCCGCCCCCGGCGGTCCGGGCCCCGGCGGAGCCCTTGACGGCCCCCTGGGCGCCGCAGCCTGCCGTGCCGAGAGCGACGGCGCCGGCTGCACCGGCACCGAGGAAGAAACGACGAGAAGTCCTCATGAGAGTTCCACAACCTCCTGATGGTGCGCGCCGCGGCGGGTCTGGGAGTCGTCGGTGCCGCGGCGCTGGGCCGACTCGACGACGAGGGCGATGATGACACCGACGACCAAGCCGACCAGGAGGCCGACGAGGCCCCCGGTCAGCGGGTTCGGACCGGTCTCGACGACCGCATCGGCGCCGTCCTGGATGATGACGGTCTTGAGCGCCGGCGAGCCGGAGCCCTGCTTCATGCCCGAGCCGACGATCTCGTCGCCGAGGACGGCGACGGTCGTGTTGGCCAGCCGGGCGGCGCTGTCCGCGTCGTCCCCGGTGGCTGTGACCTCGACGATCGAGGTGCTCAGCGGGACGCTCGGGTGGATGCGCCCGGCCAGCTGGGTGACGGACTGACCCAGGCCGAGGCGGGAGTCGACCTCGTTGAGGACGACGCCCGAGGTGGCCAGGGACGAGTAGGTGTTCATCGACTCGGAGATCGTCGTGGCGACCGTCGACTGGTAGTTCTGCTGGGCCCCCTCGTCGGGGTCGGCCACGCTGATGAGCACCGAGGCCGTCGAGGAGTAGCGGGGGGTGGCCAGCGCGGCCCGGCCGGTGCCGCCGAGCAGGCCGATGATCGCGACGACGAGCACGATGGCCCAGTGCGCCCGGACTGCTCGGAAGGTTCTTGAGGTCTTCACTGTTCGGTTCCTTCGGTGGGGCGGTCGGTGGGGTGGGTTGGTTTCCTTCGGTGGTTCTGGCGGGGTCGGCTCACCGGCACGGTCCCATGACGGCCGCCTTGACGAAGGCGACGCCCTGGTAGGCGAACTGGCGGGCCCAGCGCGGGGGGTTCATGCCGCCGTCGTAGGACAGCACCGTGACCGGCCCGCCGCCGCACTGGCCCATGATGTAGCGGGTCCGGCTCACGTGCGGGCGGGCCGTCAGCACGATGACGGTGCCCCAGCCCCGCTCGGCGCGCCAGCGGGCCAACTGGGCCGCCTCGCCCCTCGTCGTCGAGGGCTCGGGGACGAAGCAGGTGACGGGATAGGGATGCTCGGCGGTGCAGAAGGCGGTGCTCGGCGCGGGGTCGAGGAGCGAGCCGTGGGTCGGCGTCGAGACGACGAGCTCGTCGGCGAGGCCGGCATCCATGAGCCGGAGGGCGTCCGCGATGCGGCCGGCGTCGTGGGGGCCGAGCACGAACAGCACGTCCGCGTGCCCGGGGAGCCCGGCGCGGTCCGGGAAGGCGACGAGGCGCACGTCGACCGCCAGGAGGGCGAGCAGGGCGACAACCACGGCGGACAGGACGGCGCGCCCCCGCCGGCCGAACCGGTCGCGCCGGTGGAGCCGGCGCCCGGGACCGCTCCCCGCGCTCATGCCGCCCTCCTGGCCGGCACGCTGACGGGCTCGTCCTCGAAGGCCCCCTCGACCGCCGCCCGGCGCGGGAGCCGGTCGACCCGGCCGGACAGATCGGGGCGCACGCCCACGTACTCGTCGACGATGCGCGCGAGCATCGAGCCGACGACCCCGATGAGGGCGCCCTCGGCGTTCCACAGCCGCACGCCGACGCCGACCAGCACGACGGCCAGCAGGCCGCTGGCCAGGTTGGCGCGAGTGATGCGGCGCAGCCTGTCGAAGGCGGTGAGCACGGCGCGGCTGAGGACGGTCTCGTAGGTGCCGAGCGCCACGAACAGGGCCATGAGGACGGTGACGCCCATGCCCGGCCGGATGATGCCGCCGCCGAGGTAGTCGGTGAGCAGGGGCCCGAGCGCGATGACGGCGACGGCGATCACCGCGCACAGCGGCACCATGAGGAGCAGCGCCCGGCGGCCGCGGTCGCGCTGGTCGCCGCGCGGCACCCAGCCCTGCATGACCGTGGACAGGGGGGTGATGGCCACGGTGATCTGACGCTGAACCCGGTCGACGAAGGCGTACATCGGGCGGGCGGCCGGGTTGAGGAACGAGACGAGGACCATCGGCAGCGACAGGACGGCGGCGTTCGTGATCGACGCGGCCACGCCGTCGAACTGCTCGCGCAGGACGACGGCGATCGAGCGCGTCCTGCGGGGGAGGGCCCCCTCGCGGCGCAGCCGGGCCAGGATGTAGATGCTGCTGCAGAGGACGCCCGCCACGATGCCCAGGCACTGGCAGCCGGTGCCGACCAGGGCGTCGGCGCCCGCGCTGCGCATGAGGAGCCAGCCGGCCATCGTGCCGGCGACGCGCGGGACCGTTTCGACGAGCAGGAACCAGTAGGGCGCCACGATGCCCACGAAGTACCACTGGCCGCTCATGCCGATGACGGCCTGCGCCAGCGCGCCGATCGCCCCGAAGCCCCGCAGGCCGGAGCCGGCGAGGACGGCCCCGATGACGCAGCAGGCCAGGCAGACCGGCACGCAGAGGAACAGCCGGGCGCGCAGCGCCTCGACGTACTCCGCCCGGCGGCCGTCGGCATCGGCGCGGGCGATGATCGCGGGCCCGGACATGCCCCAGCCGTAGCCGATGACGACCGCCCCGACCGAGCCGATGACCTGCCCCGCGCTGAGGGCGCCGTACGCCGTGTCCCCGGAGGCCCGGATGAGAGCAGGGATGACCATGAGGGATGCCAGTGCCAGCATGATCATCGACAGCCCGTACCCGATGGCCGTGGATGCACTTCGCATGCGGGAACTCCTCGCTCGGCTGCGCTCGTCCGGAAACGTCAGGGGATGGTGGGGGGACGGGATCAGGGGTGTTTCAGGACCCTCCCCCGAGGTCGCTGGAGCAGCCCCGGGGAACAGCCCCTGCGTCATGGTAGCGCCCGTGATCCTTAGAGAAATCATGTCCGCATCATGTGTTTTACTACGGTACCTGAGAAAACTGAACGCTACCGTTGAGTCCAGGAACCGAGTCGACCAGGAGCCACCCCAGACATGACAGATCCCACCCAGGCGCCCCACCTCCACCGGCTCGCCGAGTTCACCGGCCGGGGCTATGACAAGGGCCGCGGACGGCTCATGTGCGCGGCCTGGGCGCTCGTCGCCGAGCCCGCCCAGCGCTCGGTGCTCATGCCCCCCCGGCTGCGCGCCCTCCTGCTGCGCGCCTTCGGCGCGAGGATCGGCCGGGGCACGCTGATCCGTCACGGCGTGCGAATCCACTGGCCGTGGAAGCTCACCGTCGGACGCGACTGCTGGATCGGCGTCGGCGTCGCCCTGCTCGACCCCGCCCCGATCACGATCGGCGACGACGTGTGCCTCAGCCAGCAGGCCATGCTCTGCACCGGCTCGCACCGGGCCGACGACCCCCGCTTCGAGGTCGACCTGGGCCCCATCGTCGTGGGCTCGGGCAGCTGGATCGCCGCGCGGGCCACCGTACTGCGCGGCGTCACCATCGGCAGGGACGCCGTCGTGGGCGCGACCGCCCTGGTCACCCGGGACGTGCCCGACGGGGCGCGGATCCTGGCGCCCCGGGCCGAGGAGCGGGTCCGGTGAGAATCCTCCAGATCGTCACGGCGATCAGCCCCGCCAACGTCTACGGCGGCCCCACGACCGTCGCCGTCAACCAGTGCCGCGCCCTGGCCGACGCCGGGCACGACGTCCTGCTCGCGGCCGTCGGGCTCGGTTTCGAGGGAGCCTTCCCCGACAGCTGGGAGGGCGTACCCGTGAGGCTCTTCCCCGGCCACCGGGTGCTGCCCGGGGCCGGTTTCGCCGGCCTGGCCGGCCCGGCCCTCCACCGTTGGCTGAACCGCCACGTCCACGAGGCCGACGTCGTCCACGTCCACCTGGCCCGCGACCTCGTCTCGCTGCCCGCCGCACGGATCGCCCAGCGGGCCGGGGTGCCGGTCCACGCCATGACGCACGGCATGATCGACGCCTCCGACAACCCGCTGGCGGCCCCGCTCGACAGGGCCCTGACCGCCCGCGTGCTGGGCGACTGCGCTCGCGTCTTCCACCTCACCGGGCGCGAGCGCGACGACCTGCGCTCGCTGTTCGGCCCCGGCCTCCGCCTCGAGGAGCTGCACAACGGCGTCCTCGTCCCCCCGGCCGAGCCCGGGCACCGCGCCGACGGGCCCCTCACGGTCCTCTACCTGGCCCGCGTCCAGGAGCGGAAGCGCCCCGGCGCCTTCGTCGAGACGGCGGAGCGCCTGGCCGGCGAGTTCCCCGATGCGCGCTTCGTCATGATCGGGCCCGACGAGGGCATCGGCGAACGGGTCCGCGCGCAGATCGCCGCGACCGGGCTCGGCGAGCGCCTCGTCTGGCGGGGCCCGGCGACGCACGAGGAGGGCGCCCGGGCGATGGCCGGGGCCGACGTCTACGTGCTCCCCTCGGTCGACGAGCCCTACCCGATGAGCGTCCTCGAGGCCATGGCCCAGGGGCTCCCGGTCGTCCTCACGGACAGCTGCGGCCTGGCCCCGGCCGTCGCCGAGCACGGCGCGGGCATCGTCACGGACGCCTCGACCGACCAGGTCGCCGACGCGGTGCGCACCCTGCTGTCCGACGCGGACCGGCGCCTGGCCACCGGCCGGCGGGCCTGGGCCACGGCCCGCGACGTCTTCGGCATGCCCGCCATCGCCCGTCAGCTCGTCGAGGCCTACTCGTCCAGCGGCTCCTCCTCGTCCGGCGGCTCCTCCCCCGGCTCCCCCGGCGCGTCGGACGCGCCGGGGCGCCCGCGGCCCGGCCGACGGGCCCCCGAGCCGCGGAACGTGCTCCTCGTCGGCATCAACTACACCCCCGAGAGCACCGGCATCGCCCCTTACACGACCGGCATGGCCGAGGGGCTGGCCGCCGCCGGCCACCGGGTGCGCGTCATCACCGGCGTGCCCCACTACCCGTCGTGGTCGAACTTCACCGGCATGCGGGGCCTGCGCCGCCGGGAGCGCATCCACGGCATCGAGGTGCGCCGCGTGCGCCACTTCATCGGCTCGGGCGGCCACGGCCCCGGGCGCATCGGCCAGGAGCTCAGCTTCGGCGCCGGCGCCCTGACCAGTTCGTGGCGCGGCGCCGAGGCGGTCATCGCCGTGAGCCCCGCCCTGCTCGCCACCGCCTGCGTCCTCGCCCGCGCCAGGGTCACCGGCAGGCCGGTCGGCGTGTGGGTGCAGGACCTCTACTCCTCCGGCGCCGCCGAGATCGAGCGGGCCGGGCTCGTCTCGCGCCTGCTCACCCGGGTCGAGTCCCGGGTGCTGCGCAGCGCCGACGGCGTGCTGGTCATCCACCCCCGCTTCCGCGACCACGTCGTGAACGTCCTGGGCGTCGACCCCGACCGGGTCGCCGTCTGCCGCAACTGGTGCCACGTGGACGCCGACCGGTGCGACGAGCGGCTGGCGGCGGGGCTGCGCAGGCAGTACTTCGGCGACGCCCCGGTCGTCGCGCTGCACACCGGCAACATGGGCGCCAAGCAGGGCCTGGAGAACCTCGTCGACACGGCCCGCTACGCCGAGCGGACCGGCTCCGACACGGTCATCGCCCTCGTCGGCGACGGCTCCCGCCGCGAGGCCCTCATGGAGTACGGGGCCGGCGCGAGGAACCTCGTCTTCGTGCCCTCGCTGCCCGACGAGGAGTACCGCGCCATCCTGGCGGCGGGCGACGTGCTCCTCGTCAACGAGAAGCCGGGCCTGCGCGAGATGGCGGTGCCCAGCAAACTCACCACCTACTTCCGCAGCGGCCGGCCGGTCGTCGCGGCGACCGAGCCCGACTCGTCGACCGCCCACGAGATGGCGGCCGCCGGAGCCGGCGAGGTCGTCCCGCCGGCCGACCCGGCCGCCCTGCTCGGCGCGATCGAACGCATCGCGGCCGACCCCGCAGCCGCGGAACGGACCGGATGCAGCGCCCAGCGCTTCGTCCGGGAGAGGCTCACCCCGGACGCGGCCGTCACGACCGTGCGCGACTGGCTGTCGCGCATGACGGGCCGCTGAGACGCCGGACCACCGGACCGAGCAAGCATCCACCCCTAGCGAAAGTCACACCATGTCCACACGAGCATTCATCACCGGCATCACGGGCCAGGACGGCTCCTACCTGGCGGAGCTCCTGCTCTCGAAGGGCTACGAGGTGCACGGCCTCATCCGCCGCTCCTCGAGCTTCAACACCCACCGCATCGACCACCTCTACCGCGACCCCCACGATCCGGACGCCCGGCTGTTCCTGCACTACGGCGACCTGTCCGACGGCGCCCGCCTCGTGACGCTGCTGCACGGCATCGACCCGGAGGAGGTCTACAACCTCGCCGCCCAGTCGCACGTGCGCGTCTCCTTCGACGAGCCCGAGCACACCGCCGACACCACCGGCGTCGGCACCGTCCGGCTGCTCGAGGCCGTGCGCCAGTCCGGCATCGGGGCCCGCTTCTACCAGGCCTCCACCTCGGAGCTGTTCGGCGCGACCCCGCCGCCGCAGAACGAGTCCACGCCGATGTACCCGCGCTCGCCCTACGGCGCGGCGAAGATGTACAGCTACTGGATCACCAAGAACTACCGCGAGGCCTACGACATGTTCGCGGTCAACGGGATCCTCTTCAACCACGAGTCCCCGCGCCGCGGCGGCACCTTCGTGACCCGCAAGATCACGCGCGCCGTGGCCGCCATCAAGGCCGGCCTCCAGGACGAGCTCTACATGGGCAACATCGACGCGATCCGCGACTGGGGCTACGCCGCCGAGTACGTCGAGGGCATGTGGCGCATCATGCAGGCCGACGAGCCCGAGGACTTCTGCCTGGCCACCGGCCGCGGCACGACGGTGCGCGAGTTCCTCGACCACGCCTTCGGGCACGTGGGCCTGGACTGGCACGACCATGTGCGCTTCGACGAGCGCTATCTGCGCCCCACCGAGGTCGACGCCCTCATCGGCGACCCGACGAAGGCCCATGAGAGGCTCGGCTGGCACGCCCGGGTCGACGTCAAGGAGCTCGCCGAGATCATGGTGGACGCGGACATCGAGATCCTCGCCCACCACACCGATCCCTGGATCGACGTGCCCCGCACCGACTGGGCCGACCGGGTCCCGCGAGTGGAGGCGCGGGCATGAGCAGCACGACCCACTCCCCCGCCCCGACCGGCCGCCCCGACCCGATCGACCGCGACGCGGTGACCTACGTCGCCGGGCACCGCGGCCTCGTCGGCTCGGCCATCTGGCGCCGCCTCGAACGGGCAGGCTTCAGCCGTCTCGTCGGCGCGAGCCACGCGGAGCTCGACCTGACCGACCGGGCGGCCGTCCTCGCCCGCTTCGAGGCCGTCCGGCCCCGCTACGTCTTCCTGGCGGCGGCCAAGGTCGGCGGCATCATGGCGAACGACATGTACCCGGTCGACTTCCTGTCGGTCAACCTGCGCATCCAGACCAACGTCATGGACGCGGCCCTGGCCACCGGCACCGAGCGGCTGCTGTTCCTCGGCTCCTCGTGCATCTACCCGAAGCTGGCCCCCCAGCCGATCCCCGAGGACGCCCTGCTCACCGGCCACCTGGAGCCCACGAACGACGCCTACGCGATCGCGAAGATCGCCGGCATCATCGGCACCCAGGCGGTGCGCCGCCAGTACGGCCTGCCGTGGATCTCCGCCATGCCGACGAACCTGTACGGCCCCGAGGACAACTTCGCCCTCGTCGGCTCGCACGTCCTGCCGGCCATGATCCGCCGCTACGACGAGGCCGTCCGCACCGGGGCCACGAGCATCACGAACTGGGGCACCGGCACGCCGCGCCGCGAATTCCTCCACGTGGACGACATGGCCGACGCCTGCCTGTACCTCATGGACCACTACGACGGCCCGAGCCAGGTCAACGTGGGCACCGGCAGGGACTGCACGATCGCCGAGCTCGCCGGGCTCGTGGCCGAGGCCACCGGGTACACCGGCGAGGTCGTCTGGGACGACTTCAAGCCCGACGGCACCCCGCAGAAGCTCCTCGACGTGAGCCTGCTGACCGGCATGGGCTGGCGGCCCCGCTACGGGCTGCGCGAGGGCATCGCCGACACCGTCGCCTGGTACCGGGCGCACCGGGCCGACTTCCGCGACCGCGACGCCGAACACCGGGACGCGGGCCGGCCGGATGCGGGGCGGGCATGATCAACGGCCCCTGGGTCGACCACTACCCGCCGGGCATCGAGAGGACCCTGCCGCCGGTCACCGACGACATCGTGGCCCATCTGCGGCTGGAGACCGTCGATCCCGACCGCGTGGCGCTGCGCCGCGATCGGCGGGCCCTCGGCTACGGACGGCTCGTCGAGGCGCTGCACCGCGTCGCCGCCGGGCTGCTCGCCGCGGGGCTGGCCCCCGGCGACCGCCTCGCCCTCGTCGCCGGAGCCTCGCCCGAGCACGTCATCGCGCTGCTGGCCGCCCTGCGCGTCGGGGTCGTCGTCGTCGAGCACGACACGGCCGCCACCGCCCACGAGCTCGCCGGGCTGTTCGCCGACCACGGCGCGCGCCTGGCGGTCGTCGACGCCCCGGTGGCCGACCGGCTGCCCGCCGGTGTGCGGGCCGTCGTCATCGACCCGGCCGCCTCGACCACGGACGACGGGGCCGACGCCTCGCCGGACTGGGCCGGGCTGCTCGCCCACGAGCCGCTCGCGGCCGGCGCCGCGCGCCCGGCGGCGGACGGGACGGCGCTGCTGCTGTACACCTCCGGGACGACCGGCCGGTCGAAGGGCGTGCCCTTCACGCACGCCATGGTCGGCCACGCCATCGACCATAACCTCAACTTCTTCCGCAACCAGGCCCGCGGCGACGGCGTGCACTATCTCACGCTGCCGCTCAACCACGTCTACTCGCTCGTCGACCACCTGCTCAGCGGGCTGGCCCGCGCCGTCGAGCTCGTCGCCTTCGACCGGGGCGACATCGGCGCCGTCGTGCGCACCGCCGCGGCCCGCCCGCCCCGCAAGCTGGCGACGGTGCCCCCGATCCTCGCGGCGATCGCCGCCGCCGCGGCGCGGGCGGGCGTGCGATTCGACGACCTCTACGTCGTCACCGGCGGCATGCCGATGTCCGAGCAGCTCGTCCGGGACTGGCTGGCGGTGAGCGACCAGCGGCCCGTCAACGGCTGGGGCATGACCGAGTCCTGCGGCTACGGGCTCATGCCGCTGCCCGACCCCGAGCTGATCCCGCCGGGCAGCTGCGGCGTGCCGCTGCCCGGGCTGGACGTGCGCGTCTGCGATCCCGCCGACCCGACCCGCGAGCTCGGCCCGGGCGCGCGCGGCGAGCTGCAGCTGCGCGGGCGCCTCGTCACCGCCGGCTACTGGAACGACCCGCGGGCCACCGCCGAGGCCTTCACCCCCGACGGCCATCTGCGCACCGGCGACCTGGTGAGCATGGACGAGGAGGGCTTCTTCCACTTCCACGGCCGGCTCAAGGAGATCATCTCGGTGCAGGGCGAGAACGTCGCCCCCGCCGAGGTCGAGCAGCTCCTCGAGACCGTCCCGGGCATCGACCGGGCCTTCGTCCACGCGCGCGGCACGACGCCGGGCGTGAATCTGCTCATGGCCGCCTGCACGGCAGAGCCAGGGGCCCGGGTCGACACGGCGGCGGCCCTGGCGCTGTGCGCCGAACGGCTGGCCCCGTACAAGGTGCCGATGCGCCTGACCGTGGTCGACGAGCTGCCGCTGACCCCCGCCGGCAAGCCGCGCCGCGACATCGACGGGCACGCCTGGACGCGCGCGCACCAGGTGGGGAGGCGCTGAGATGGGCACCGCGACCGGCCGGCGGGACTCGCCGCGGCCCTCCCGGGCCGGGGGCGGCAGACCGCTCGGGGGCCGCTGCGGATCCCGGCACGACAGGAGATGGTGAGATGAACGGAACGGAGCAGGCGGTGCGCGAGGCGCTCGCCGAAGTGGGCAACCTGGACGAGGACGTGACGACGCTCGCCGCGGCCCTCCCGGGCCGGGGGCGGCAGACCGCTCGGGGGCCGCTGCGGATCCCGGCACGACAGGAGATGGTGAGATGAACGGAACGGAGCAGGCGGTGCGCGAGGCGCTCGCCGAAGTGGGCAACCTGGACGAGGACGTGACGACGCTCGCCGCGGACGCCTCGCTGGCCGATGCGGGACTGACCTCGCACGCAGCGGTGAGCCTGCTGCTCGAGATCGAGGACCGGCTCGGCATCGAATTCCCGCCCGAGCGGATGACGCCCGCCACGATGGCCTCCATCGGCGCCATCGTCGCCGAGATCGAGGCCCTGTCATGAGCCTGGTCGACGGCGAGAGCGCGCTGCGCGGGGCGCTGCGCGGGGCGGGCCATCTGCTCCCGGGGGCGCGCCCGGGCATCGACGGGCACGGGCCCGAGTTCGAGGCCGTCGTCGACGGGCTCTGGCGCGCCTACGCCGACCGGGCGCCGGCCGGCACCCCGGTCATGGCCTTCGGCCCGCTCATCGACGCGGCCCAGTTCACCGCCACCGACTACCCGCGGTCCTTCCCCCAGCTGGTCGGCGAGGTCGAGGTCTTCCGCGGGGGCGACCCCGAGCACCGCGCCCTCATCGGGGACGTCGACGCGGGCAGGGACTGGACCGGGTACTTCGAGCCGAGCGGCATGACGCTCGTCCCCGCGACCTGCCAGAACGTCTACCCCCGCTACGCGGGCACCCTCGAGGCGCCGACGACCGTCTTCTGCCGCAGCTGGTGCTTCCGCCACGAGCCGAGCGAGGATCCGGTGCGCATGGTGGCCTTCCGCATCTGCGAGTACGTCCACCTGGGCACCCCGGACAGCGCGGAGGCCTTCCGCGCCGACTGGCTCGAACTGCTCCTCGACCTCTTCCGCGGCCTCGGTCTCGACGTGGCCGCCGACCGGGCGAACGACCCCTTCTTCGGACGCGTCGGCCGGATGCTGGCGGCCAACCAGCTGCAGTCGGGCATGAAGAACGAGATCAGCGTCGACCTGTACCCCGACCGCCGGACGGCCATCTCGAGCTCGAACGCGCACCGCACGCACTTCGCCGACAGCTTCGGCATCCGCCTCCCCGACGGCGGGCCGGCGCACACGGCCTGCGCCGGCTTCGGCATCGAACGGGTCGCGATCGCCCTGCTCGCCACCCACGGCATGGCCGTCGCCGACTGGCCGGGGCCGGTGCGCCGGGCGCTGCGGCTCGGCCGGGAGACGGTCTGAGAGAAGGCCGAGGCTTCGGCCAGGCAGCAAGCGAAGAAGAGGTACGGCGAGGGAGGGGTACTGCCGCCACAAAACGAGATTGGTTGTCGGTTCGAGGGGGTGGGAGATGCTGAAAATCATTGTTAAAGCGGATCGCCTCGGGCACCTGGGGACGTGGGTGCGCGTGTCCTGCGTCGGTTTTTTGGCGGGCCGGTTGTGGGGGCGTGATCGGCGTCCGGGGGCAGGGGGACGCGGCCATGGGACGGCCACCGGTGTTCGGTGCGGGGCCAGGACCCGGGATGGCGTGCTGTCCGGCGAGACCGCGGTCGTCGTGGCGGGCCGCGAGGAGAAGGCCTCCGGGCAGTCGATCGGGGCCGGTGGAAGGCAGGGTTCCTCGAAGCGGGGAGGACTGCTCCGGCGGCCGGACCCGGGCCGTCGGCCCGCGGGGCCCGGGTCGAGGCCCGGGTCCGGCTGGTGCTGGTCACCCGCCGCGGACCAGCACGACGCGGCCGCCGGAGTCGAGCCGGCCCCCGCGGAGGCCGAAGCCATGCTCGACGGGGTCACGCCGCTGGACCGTCCCACCGACCCCGGGACGGGCGAGACCGCCCCGATCACGCCGGTCACCGACAACGGCGGGCCGTTCCGGCCGTTCCGGTCCGGGCACGTCATCACCGCCCACCCCGAGCCGGGTCACGTCCGCACCCGTGTCCGAGCCCGAGCGCGCCTCCCAGTCGCTGAAGCATGAGCGCCTCCACCGTGAGCGGATCGACGACGCCCTCGACCTCGCCCGCGAGGCCGACGCCCACCGGGCCGGGGTCAACACCGTCCGACCCCACCAGGCGCCGGCCCGGAACCGGCCCCGGACACCCACCGCGGCCCGGCCGACCCGGCCATCCCCAACTCTCCCCACCCCGAAACCCTGCCAACCACTCAACACAGGACAACGCCACAACAGGGCAGCACAACAGGGCAGCCTGAACCAGACGTTCACCACTGCCCGAAAAACCTACTTCACTCCGGCGTGTGCCGCAGGACCGTCGAAGGACTCGTGCCGGGCCGTGGGACTGCACGGCTTCCGGCGCACCCGACGGCATGGGGCCGATCCCCGTCTCGGCCCCGGGGGCGCGCGGTCGCCAAGCTCAACCGCACCCTAACCAAGCGTCGCGACGACATCCTCGCGCTCTCCGACCACCGAGACTCCAGCAACGACCCCACCGGGATCATCAACGGACGCTTCGAGCACCTACGCGACCACCCTAGTTTTCCGGAACCCGACCCAACTACATCACCCAATCACTACTCGAGACCAGCGGGTTTACACCCAACCTACACACGAGATTGCGAAGAGCCGCATATCTGGGTGTCAGCTGTGAGACTGCACGGTATAGGCGGCCGAATGATTAACAAATTCATAAGTTTCAGTGATCTCTTATTTAGGTTAGGCTTGACTAATTAATTTTGAGCAAAAGAGCAAGTCACTGGACACTTCCATGACACCTAGAAGCTCTCATCATTGAAGTGTCCACGATGTGACCACCCTGTTGCAAAAGCTCGTGACTAGGGCTTAGATGTAAAGTATGCGAACCAAACATGTGGCTTCCATTACAGGAGCTAGACGGCATCGATGTCGCTTTGACACAAGAAGCTTCCCGATCACTTCCATTGACCACGTACATGGGACATTTGGAGAGCTTTTGCAGGGATATACCTTTGATTCAGAAAAAGTTCACCACTTTCTCTTTACTTCCCCCATTGTCGAATATCAGGCAAAAGCATATTTGACACCAAGGGGTAATCTTAATCAAAATCTTACCCAAGATAAAACAAAAGCTCTATCTATGCTGCATGCTCTTGCCGACGAAATGAACATAGAACTCGATGATCTGGTTTTACATATCAAGTCAAATATCCCAACAGGGAAGGGGTGTTCAAGTTCAACAGCCGATATCATGGCAACTGCCTTGGCTTTTTATGATTCTTTTTTCCCTCAGGTTCCTCTTCCTGTAGCATCAGCATTAATATCACATATCGCCATGACACTTGAGCGCGGTGAGTATCTTCTCCACCCAGGCATAACTGCCTGTGCGCAAGAAGAATATAAGGCCATCAAAAAATATCACACTGATATGGGTTTAACCGTAGTAGGAGTTGATGAAGGAGGTAAAGTTGATACTGTTAAATTTCACGCTACCCATCCTCCTCGCAAAGAATATTCAGAGACGTATCAAAAATTATTTGACCAAATGGATGCAGCATTAGTAAAAAATGACTGTTGGGAAGTGGGCCGTATAGCGACAGCAAGTTCAGAATTGCATCAAAAAGTCCTCCCAAAACGGAGTTATGACTACACCTTAAGACTTATGGACGAGGTCCACGCATACGGAGTTTGCGTAGCACATAGCGGAACAATGATAGGAATATTAATTTCATCTGATGATTCTACCTTAGAAACCAAAGTCAACTATATTAGAAAAAAGCTGTGCACTTTACCAGGAATAACACCACTGCCTACTCTAACTATCTTGGAATCATGAACATCCAACATGGATTCATCAAAAAGAAGAATACTTTGAAGATTCAAAAAACGAAAGCAATTATATATGTTATCTTCGCCGTTTGCTGTTTAGCTCTCGGTGGAGTTTTTGTCAGACTCAGTGAAGTTGGCCCGATTGCAACTGGTGGGTTTCGCTCACTCATAGCGGCTCCAATTCTGTTTTTATTAAGCATTCTGGGACAACACCGAAGCAGTAAAGCAAAACTGTCACTCCGCGATCACGCCATTATTGCAGCTGGAGGTTTTTTACTCGCTGCCGATTTGTGTTTATGGAACGTGTCTTTTTTCTATACAACCTTAGCCGAATCTAATCTTCTAGCAAATTTAGTTCCATTTATCGTCGCGATTTATGGATGGGTTTTTTATCGTACTGTTCCCGACAAACGGCTAGCAATACCAGCACTTTTCGCATTAGGAGGACTAGCACTACTTGCTCTAGCCAATGCTCATTTAAACCCTACGCACGTGTTCGGTGATGTGTTAGCTTTAAGCACAGCATTCTTTTACGCAGGGTTTCTCGTTGTTGCTAAGGAGTTACGAGAACGCTACCCAGCAATGCATATCATGTCAATCCTGAGTTTATGGTGCGCTTCCGGATGCTTTGCAGCAGCACTTTTACGAGGAGAAAAATTAATACCTCAAACATGGCGAGGATGGCTGCTGCTCGTGATATTAGCGATAACTTCTCAAATCTTAGGTCAAACCCTCATGGCGCATGCCGTACGGTTTCTACCGCTTCAGCTCGCTTCTCTGTTTGTACTACTACAACCCATAGCTGCAGCCTTATATGCATATATATTATTCAAAGAAAAACTGGCCCTTCCACAAATAATAGGAATAATAATACTTCTCGGCGCCATTTACAGATCGAAGACGATTTTGGAGTCTGAATCATGAATAAAATAATTTGGAGTCTGAACCATGAATAAAATAATCAGTCTCGACGAGGCAGAACAACGTATCGAAACGCTATGCGATCTAAAGATCATTCGTATCCACCATCCACAAGGAGAAGTACGTGCCATCTTCGGTTCTCCCACGACAGAATCCAGCTTCAAATCAATTCTAGGAATAGGATTACTCCTTCTGGCAAGACGCACCGGCAAGCTGTCATCAGGACAACCTGTCATTGAATCTACTTCTGGTTCTCTAGGAGTCGGTCTCGCAGCCGCCGGAATGCTTCTAGGGCACCCTGTCCATCTCGTTTCAGACATCAATATTCCGCAGATCACGCTCCAGAAAATTAAATATTTAGGTGCGACCATGCACCTAGTCAGTAAGCCTCACCCGACTCTTGGGATGCAGCAAAGTAGAGAAGATCAACTTCATGCTTTACTAGCTGATAATGAAGAATTATATTGGCCAAAGCAGAATGATTCTGACCTCAACCCAGAAGTTTATCGACGCTGGCTGGTACCAAAAATAGAATTACAACTTAAATCTATGAATCGTGTAGACGCGGGATGCTTTGTGGTTGGAAGCGGAGGCCATTTTACTGCATTTGCAGAAATGCTGAATCGCTACTCAATTCCTTCATACGTCGCAGATCGACAAGGTTCCGTTACTTTTGGAGGAAAACCAGGCTTTTCCATTCTTCGAGGAACCGGTAATCAAAATACCGTTCCTGAGGTCATAAGCAGGGCAATGCACCTAGTACGAGGTGTCCACGTGTATACTGATGAAGAAGCTGTTGAACATTGTCAAAGATTAGCGCGAGAGGGGATATTCGTGGGAGGTTCGTCAGGTGTCGCCTACGCTGGAAGTCTAGATGTTATGCGCGAAGTTGGAAACAACGCAGTTGTCTTGACTTTTTTCCCAGACAGAGGTGAGCTCTACCAAGATCTTATCTAAGATTCCACAGAGGGACGCTACAATGAATTTAAGTACAATTCCTTTCACCCGGTTGCTCTACAATGCCGATCCCTATCAGCGGCAGGCGACTTCATCAGTACTCGCAATCGACGGCGATGACGTCGTCCTTTCCGCCACCCTTTGCTATCCCGAAGGAGGCGGACAGGCTGCCGACAAGGGTTGGCTGAACGGCCACGAGATCACGGCGCTGAGGCGTGAGCATGTTCAATTCCGACAAACCGAATATGACAGCTCCGTGGCCGTCTCGTCCGTAGTAGTCCACACCGTTCCCGGTCATGATTTCATGGTTGGCGATGTCGTCTCCTCGACCCTCGACTGGGATTGGCGCTATGCCAACATGAAGATGCACACGCTCGCGCACCTGCTGTTCATCGCCACCAGCGAGTTCCTCGCCGGGCAGGGTTTGCCGGTCGCAACCAAGGGCTGCCAGATAGAAGGGCGTTCTGCACGATTCGATTTTCGCGCGGACATCGCCGCGGAATCCCTCCCCGGTATCCAGCAGCACGTGCAGGAACTGGTCGATTCGGGAATCGACGCGCACGTGACGGAGACGACCGACGGCATTCGCCTGTGGCAGGCGGCCGGATTCGTCATCCCGTGCGGCGGAACTCATGTCCGGTCCATGCAGGAAATCGATGGGCAGGTAACCGTGCGACGGCGTCGGAAGGGCAGCGGCCTGACGCGACTGTACGTCTCCCACGAGGAGCCGCAGAAGTAAGGTGCGGCTCATCCGGGACCCTTCGCAGGCGGAAATACCTATCGATCGCCAGCGGCCCGGGCGATGGCCTGGCGGATCCGCTTGGGCGAGACCGTCCGGCTCGTGCCGAGGCGCTGGGCGAACAGCTGCACCCGGTACTCCTCCAGCAGGAAGCCGATGTCCTCGACCGGGCCGGGCAGCGGGCCGTCGGGCTGGGCGTCGCACAGCTCGTCGTACTCGGCGGCGAGCTCGTCGAGGCCGGCCAGCAGCCCCTCGTCCCGGCCCGGATCGGCCCGCGCCGCGTCCAGGCGCATCGACGCGGCGCGCAGATAGCGCGGCAGGTGGGTGAACCAGGGGTCGGTGGTGAACGAGATGAAGCCGTCGAAGACGAGGTTCCCCAGCTGGGCGCTCACGTCCTCGCGGGTGGCCTCGGGCGCGGCGGGCAGGTCGGCGCGGATCTGCTGGGCCCAGCCGAGGGCCGCCGACGCGGTGGCGACGACCTCGCGCATCACGTCGGCCTGCTCGGCGCGCACCCGGGCGGCCAACGCGGTGAACCGCTCCTCGTCGCGCACCAGGGCGGGGTCGACGTGCGCGCGGGCGGCCCGGTCGACGGCCTTGAGGCGGGCGTCGGCGAGCAGCTCCGGCACGCCCGGGTAGGGGCTGTCGCCGAGCCACAGCCTCTCGCGCGCCCCGAGGTGGGCAACCACCCAGCGCGTCGGGTCGGGGTTGACGAGCACGAGGAGGCGCCGGACGCCGCGCGCGTGCGAGCGCGCGGCCGCCTGCGGGCCGTCGGCGAGGAAGAGGGCCACCGAGTCACCGTCGTCGCGCAGGGCCGGGTGGCCGACCGCCCGCAGCCCGCCCCGGCGGATCGTGCTGGTGTCCTCGATCGTCCCGAAGACCCACGAGGTGGCGCCGGTCGTCGCGCTGCGGCGCGAGGCCCGGGTGAGGGTGGCCGAGACGCGCTCGGCCAGGTGCCGCTGGAGGGCGGCCAGGTCCTTGCCCTGGTCGACGGGCCGGCCCCGCTCGACCACCTGGAAGCGCACTCGCAGATGCCCCGGGACGGCGTCGGGCCTCCACTGGTCGGCCTCGACGACGACGCCGGTCAGGGCGCGCAGCGCCCGGCCGAGCTCGACGTGCAGGGGCCGGGAGCGGTCGGCCCCGTTCTCGCGAAGCCAGCGCAGGACGGCGCGGGCCCGGTCGGGCGCCGGGACGAGGGCGGTGCGCACCTGCTTGGGCAGCGTGCGGATCAGCTCCGTGGCCAGCTCGGTGCGCAGGCCGGGCACCTGCCAGCTGAAGGGCTCGGGGCGCAGCTGGTTCAGCTCGGCGAGCTCGACGGTCACGGTCACGCCGTCGGCGCCGGAACCGGGGTCGAAGACGTAGCCGACCGGGAGGTCCAGGGCGCCGACCCGCCAGTGGTCGGGGAAGGCGTCGACGTCGACGGCGTCCGCGTCGGGGCGCACCAGCTCGTCCATCGTCAGGTCGAGCAGGTGCTCGTCGGGCTCACGGGCCCACCAGGCGTCGAAGGTCGCCCCCGAGACGACGGAGGCCGGGATGCGGGCGTCGTAGAAGTCGACGATCGTCTGGTCGTCGACGAGCAGGTCGCGGCGGCGGGTGCGCTCCTCGAGCTCGGCGACCTCGGCGCGCAGCCGCTCGTTGTGCTCGAGGAAGCGGTACCGCCCGCGGGGGTCGCGGGGCCGCCAGCCGCCCTCGACGAGGCCGGCGCGGAGGAAGATCTCGCGGGCCCCGGCGGGGTCGACGCGCCCGTAGTCGACGAGCCGGTCGGTGAACAGCGGCACGCCGAACAGACTGGCCCGCTGGTGGGCCAGGACGGCGGCCGCGCTGCTCGACCAGTGCGGCTCGGAGCAGCCGTAGCGGACGAGCGGACCGGCGACGGACTCGACCCACTCCGACTCGATGCGGGCGCACGTGCGGGCCCACAGGCGGTTCGTCTCGACGAGCTCGACGGCCATGACCAGCGGCGGGTTCCGCCCCGACAGCGCCGAGCCGGGCGCGATGGCGAAGCGGGTGCCGCGGGCGCCGAGGTACTCGCGCGGCCCGCGGGGCCGGCGTCCGCCGCGGTGCTGCCGCCCGCCCCGGGGCCGCTCCTCGACCTCGAGCAGGCCGATGTGCGAGAGCAGGCCCGCCAGGACCGACTGGAGGATCGCCTCGGTGCTCCCCGGGCCCTCGTTGCGCCGCAGGCGCAGCTCGCGGTCGATGCCCGACAGCTGGGAGCGCAGATCCCACCACTCGCGCACGCGCAGGTGATTGATGAACTCGTCCCGGCAGAGGCGGCGGAAGCGGTTGCCCGACAGGGCCCGGCGCCGCGCCCGCAGATAGCGCCACAGCCGCCAGATGGCCAGGACGTCGCCGCCGGGGTCGGCCTCCGGGGTCGGGGCGTCGAACTCGCCGCGGCGCCCGTTCCGGGCGGTCCAGCGCGCCGGCCCGTCCTCGGCCTCGGGCCCGGCGTCGGCGCCCGCGGCGGGCCGGCCCCCGTCGGCCCCGGCGAGGACCTCGTCGGTGAGGAAGCGGCGGTGGAGCCGGTCGGCCTGCTGGCGCTTGTCGGCCGGGCGCTCGCGCACGTCCTGCATGGCCAGGGCGGCGACGATCACCTCGACCTCGCGCAGGCAGTCGCGGCGGGAGGCCTCGACGAGCATGCGCCCCAGCCGCGGGTCGACGGGCATCTCGGCCAGTCGGCGCCCGGTGCGGGTGAGGCGCGGGGCGCGGCGGTCGGAGCCCTTGAGGGCGCCGAGCTCGTCGAGCAGGCGCAGGCCGTCGGTGATCTGGGCGCGGTCGGGCGCCTCGACGAAGGGGAAGTCGCGGACGTCGCCGAGCTCGGCGCCGGCCATCCGGAGGATGACCGAGGCGAGGTTGGTGCGCAGGATCTCGGGCTCGGTGAACTCGGGCCGCGCCAGGTAGTCCTCCTCCGAGTAGAGGCGGAGGCACACGCCGGGCCCGACGCGGCCGCACCGCCCGGCGCGCTGGTCGGCGCTCGCGCGGCTGACGGGCTCGATGGGCAGCCGCTGCACCTTCGTGCGCGCCGAGTACCGCGAGATGCGGGCCAGGCCGGTGTCGACGACGAAGCGGATGCCGGGCACCGTGAGCGAGGTCTCGGCGACGTTGGTGGCCAGGACGATGCGCCGGGCGGCGTGCGCGGCGAAGACGCGGTGCTGCTCGGCCGCGGACAGGCGCGCGAAGAGCGGCAGCACCTCGGTGCCCGGCCCGAGGTCGGCCGCGGCGAGCGCGGCCGCGGCGTCCTTGATCTCGCGCTCGCCGGACAGGAAGACGAGGACGTCGCCGCTCGGCCCGAGCTCGCGCACGGCGGAGACGATGGCGGCCGGCATGTCGGGGTCGTCGCCCTCGTCCGGGGGCCGGTAGCGGATCTCGACCGGCCAGCCGCGACCGGAGACCTCGACGACGGGCGCCGGGGTCCCGTCGGGGCCGGCGAAGTGCTCGGCGAAACGGGCCGTGTCGATCGTCGCCGAGGTGATGACGACCCTGAGCTCGGGACGCGACGGCAGCAGCTGCTTGAGGTAGCCGAGCAGGAAGTCGATGGTGAGGCTGCGCTCGTGGGCCTCGTCGATGATGATCGTGTCGTAGCGGCGCAGCCGCCGGTCGTGGTTGATCTCGGCGAGCAGAACGCCGTCGGTCATGACCTTGACCCGGGTCCGCCGGGTGGCCCGGCGCGTGAAGCGCACCTGGTAGCCGACGGCGTCCCCCAGACCCACGCCCATCTCGTCGGCGAGGCGCTCGGCGACGGAGCGGGCGGCGATGCGCCGCGGCTGGGTGTGGCCGATGCTGCGCCGGCCCAGCCGCAGGCAGATCTTGGGAAGCTGGGTGGTCTTCCCCGAGCCGGTCTCGCCGGCCACGACGACGACCTGGTTGTCCCGGATGAGCCCGGCGATCTCGTCGGCGTGGGCGCTGATCGGCAGGGAGGGGTCGACGTCGAGGAGCGGCTCGTCGGCGACGGGCTCCTCGCGCGTATCGGGCGTGTCAGGCATGTCGGCTCAAGCATAGGCGCCCCGCGCGGAGCCCGGCTCAGGCCAGCGCGTGGACGAGGGCCGCGTAGCCGGTGATCGTGGGGATCGAGCAGACCGTCGTGATGAAGATGACATCCCTCGCCAGGGACACGTTCGTGTCGTAGCGGGAACTGAAGACGAAGACGTTCTGGGCCGTCGGCAGGCCCGCCATGACGACGACGGCGAGGGTCGTCGTGAGGTCGAGCCCGGCGAGGAGGGCGAGCACCCAGGCCGTCACCGGCTGGACGACGAGCTTGAGCACGCAGATGAGGGCGGTCTCGCCTCTGTTCTCGCGTCCGGGCGGCGAGCCGAGGCGCAGCGAGATGCCGAAGGCGATGAGCATGGACGGCACGGCGGTGCCGGCGAGCAGGTCGAGGGTGCCGACGACGAGGGCCGGCGGGGTCCAGTCGAGCAGGTTGAGGGCGAGGCCGGTCAGGACGCCGATCGTCATCGGGTTGCGGAAGGGGATCGACAGATTGCGCAGCACCGAGGTGCGGGCGCCGGTGCGCCGGGCGTTGTCCGCGTCGAGCAGGCTCAGCCCCAGCGGCTGGAGGACGATGACCTGGATCATGAGCACCGGCGCCACCCAGCTGGTGTCCTTCATGACGTAGGCGGCGATGGGGGCGCCCATGTTGTTGGCGTTGACGTAGGCCGAGCAGAAGGTGCCGATGATGAGATGGCTCGGGCCCGGACGCGCGCGGCCGGCGAGGCGGGCCCGCAGGAGGCACGAGCCCAGGTACAGGCCCGACGAGACGAGGATCGCGCCGATCGAGACGAGGACGTTGACGCTGAAGATGCGCTCCAGGTCGGCCCGGTACATCGTCACGGCCATGAGCGGCGGCAGCCCGATGAAGAAGGCGAAGCGGCTGAGCATCCGCTGGGCGTCCCCCCCGAAGAGCCCGAGGTGGGCCACGAGGACGCCCACGCCGATCACCACCCAGATGGTGGTGAAACCGCGCAGCACGTCGAGCACGAGGCGAGCCTACGCCGCGGGCCCCGCGCCCCGGCCGCCCCGGGCGGACGAGCCGGGATGAACCGTCCCGGGCCGGAACGTAGAATTTGGCCGGGCCCCGGACCGACCGGCGCCCGGCGGCCGGTGCCAGACGGGAGGTGACGGGAGTGCCCGATCGCGACGACGAGATGTACCGCGCGGCAGTGCTCTACTACGTGCAGGGCGAGTCGATGGACGCGATCGCCCGCCAGCTCGGCGTCTCCCGCTCGACCGTCTCCCGGAGCCTCAAGCAGGCCCGCGACACCGGCATCGTCCGGATCAGCCTCACCCACCCGCGCGACGCCTCGTCCGACGTCGAGCAGGAGTTCTTCAACCGCTTCGGGGTGCGCGCCCAGGTGGTCCCGGTGCGCGAGTCGGTCTCGGACGTCGCCCGTCTGGACCGGGTGGCCAAGGTCGCCGCCAACGCCATCGGCGAGGCGGTCGAGGACCGCACGACGCTCGGCATCGCCTGGGGCACGACGATCGACGCCGTCGCGGCGCACCTGCTGGCCAAGCCGGTGCGGGGCTGCACCCTCGTCCAGCTCAACGGCGCGGCGAACGACTCGACGACCGGCATCGACTACGTCTCGAACATCGCCTCGCGCTTCGCCGGCGCCTTCAACGCCCACTCCGTGCTCTTCCCCGTGCCGGCCTTCTTCGACTACGCGAGCACCCGCGACGCCATGTGGCGCGAGCGCTCCATCATGCGCGTGCGCGACACCCAGCGGGAGTGCTCGCTGGCCGTCTTCGGCGTCGGCTCGCTCGTCGGCGGTCTGCCCAGCCACGTCTACGAGTCGGGCTACTTCGACGACGAGGACCGCGCCGCGATGGCCCGCGACCGGGTCGTCGGCGACGTGTGCACCGTCCTGCTGCGCGAGAACGGCTCGTGGGCCGACATCGAGATGAACACCCGGGCCTCCGGGCTGACGCCCGTCCAACTGCGGCGCATCCCGCGGCGCATCGGCGTCGTCTCGGGGCGCGCCAAGGCCCGGCCGCTGCTCGCCGCACTGCGCGCGCGGGTCATGACCGATCTCATCGTCGACGACCAGACGGCCCGCCACGTACTCACGCTCGCCTGAGGGTGTCCGAGGCGCAGGGCCCGGGCGCAGGGGGTGCGGGCCCTCCCCCGGCCCGGGAGTCCGGGCGCTGCCGGCCCGGCCCGCAGGGTCCTCCGACGCGGCCGGGAGCCGGCCGCCGCGCGGATCGGACCGTACGGACCGGGCTCCGGGGCTCAGACCTCCGGGCTGCGGATGTCGGAGAGGCCGTAGGCCGCGTGGATCACGTGGATCGGGTGGACGATCGGCATGCCGGTGCCCTTGCGGATCTGCCAGCGGCAGGTCTCGGTGTCGCAGGCCCCGAGCTCGGCGCCGGAGGCCTTGAACTTGTCGAACAGGGGCCGGCCGATGGCCTGGGCGACCTCGAACTTCTCCTTCTTCAGGCCGTAGGTGCCGGCGATGCCGCAGCAGTTCTCGCCCGACTCGTCCACGGTGATCCCCGGCACGAGCTCCATGAGGCGCACGGCCGGCATCCCCATGCCCTGGCCCTTGACCTGGCAGGGGGCGTGGTACGGGATCGTCATCTCGATGCGCTCGAAGTCGGTGGGCAGCTCGTCGGCGTCGTACAGGTCGAGGAGGAACTCGCTCGTCTCGCGCATGCGCGCGCCGATGTCCATGACCTTCGGGTCGTCGACGCCCATGATCTCGTGGGCCTCGTGCTTGAGCATGCCGGCGCACGAGCCGGAGCTCGACACGACCGGAACGTCCCGGCCCGCCCGGGACAGCTGGGCGGCCAGCGCGACGACCGAGGAGCGGGCCTGGTCGAACAGGCCGTTCGACTGGCTGGCCAGCCCGCAGCAGCCCTGGCGGGGGACGATGACCCGGTAGCCGAGGTGCTCGAGGACCTCGATGGTCTTCTTGCTCGTCTCGACCTCGAAGTAGGTGCCGGCGCAGCCGGTGAAGAAGATCACCGGGCCGCGGTCGGGCTGGCCGGGGCGGCGGGCCGTGGGGCCGGAGCGGCGCCTGAGCCAGCCGCGGATCGACTGGCTCTGGGCGACCGGCATCGGGGCGTCGCGGTGGACGCCGACGACCTTCTCGACGGCCACGCGCAGCGGCCTGCGCCGGAGCGCCCAGTTGGCGACGGGGGCGACGGGCGTGAGCAGCTTGCCCTCGAGGGCGGTCCGGGTGATGAGCCGGTCGCGCAGCGGCATGTGGTCCTGCTTCATGACGGCGCGGGCCATGGAGTTGATCTCGGCGATCTTGACGCCCTGCGGGCAGTTCAGCGTGCAGATGCCGCAGCTGGAGCAGTAGTCGAGCGTGTGGTCGACCGATTCGCCGTTGCGGAAGCGCTCGGCCTGCGGCCCGACGAACTTCGGGCCCGCGAACATCTCGGTGACGCGGGCGACCGGGCACTGCGTCTCACAGATCGTGCACTTGACGCACTGGTCGAGCGAGAGGCGGTTGAGCTGCTGGGCCTCGTAGCTGTTCGGGTTGCGGTCGAGCCGGGGGCTCGCCTTCCTCAGGTGCTCCCAGACCGAGAACGACTCGTCGGCCCGGTCGCCGTGCCCCTGCTCGCGCTCGGGTGCGGTGGTGCTCATGCGGACTCCTTCAGGCTCTCGATGATCGAATCGGCGGCGCGCACCGCGCTGGCCAGAGCGATACCCTCGCCGGACTTCTCGTCCCAGCGCTGGGCCCCGGCGAGGATGCCGCCGGCGGCGTGGAGGTTCTCGTGGACGGGCCGCCCGGTGGACGGCTCGACGACGCGCATCGCCGCGTCGGCGGCGACGCCGACCCGGAAGATCGGCTGCCGTCCGGCCCAGGCGTCGTTGAGGAGCTCGCCGTCGGGCACCGCCAGGGGCAGCCCGAGGATGCGCTCGTGCAGGACGCCGTGGGAGTCGAGCTCGAGGGCGCCGGACTCGAAGCCGCCGGGGGCGAGCAGGAAGGCGCGGGCCTCCAGCGCCGTCTCGTGGCCCGCGGTGCCGACGAGCAGGGACCGGACCCGGCCCTCGCCGGTCCGCGCGCCGGTGACGCGCGAGCCGCCGATCAGCTCGACGCGGGCCGCCTTCGCCAGGTCGGTGAGCAGATCGTTGAGGCGCAGGCCCGCGACGCCGGGCGGCGGCAGCGGGATCTCGAAGAGCGGCCGGTCGAGCCCATCGGCGACGGCCCGGAAGGTCGCCGGGTCGAGCCCCAGAACGTTCGGCACGGCGACGGTCTCGCCGCGACGGGAGACCGTCCGCAGCGCCGCGATGAACTCCCCGCGACGCCCCGGGCGGTCGAGCGCGCGGGCGATGTTCACCGCGTTCGAGTCGGCCTCCGTGCCCCGGCCGGGGAAGCTGATCGAGGCGGAGCGGGTCGTGAGCAGGCCGCCGTCGGGCAGCCCGACGACCGCGAGGTTCTCGGCGACGAGCCGGGGCGAGAAGTCCTTGAGCTGGTCGATGCCGACGACCACGACGGAGCCGCCGCCGTGGAGGGCGCCGGGGGCGGCCGGGTCGAGGCTCACCGCGCCGGCGGCCATGGAGGGCGGGTAGAGGGCGGTGGGGCGCAGGCCGCCGAGGGCGGTCGGCAGCGCCGTGTTCGTCTCGACGTCGCCGAGGAGCGACTCGCCGACGAGCTCGCGCAGCCAGGCGACGCCGGCGCGGATGCCGTCGGCGCCGAGAACGGCGTACGGGTGGGTGGGGCCGCCCTCGTCCTCGGTGGACGCGCAGAACGCGCCGAGCTCGTCGAGCGGACGCTCGACGCGGGCGGGGCGGTAGCCGAGCACGTCGATCGTGCCCTGGCCCAGCTGCAGGCCGCCGCGGCCCATGTGGACGAGCGCGGTGCGCAGGCCGGCGCGGCGCAGGCGCAGCGAGGCGACCAGGCCGGACAACCCGGCGCCGACGACGACGACATCCCTCATGCCAGAACCTCCTGCTCGTGGGCGGCCGCGGCGGCACGGGCGCGGTCGCGGTCGTCGATCTCGGTGCCCACCGGGTACTGCTCGACCGGATCGGCCGCGCCGGGGGCGTGGTCGACGTCGAAGGTGCCGCGGGCGATCCACTCGTCGAGGGCGGCCTGGCGCAGCTGTGCGCCGGCCAGGATGGGCCACAGCCCGATCCAGCGATGCTTGAGGAAGCCGCGCAGCTCGGCGGTGGCCTCCACGGAGCTGCGGGCCCCGGAGGCGCACAGCAACCCGGCGGCGCGCGAGGAGCAGAAGCCGCCCTGGCAGGGGCCCATGCCCAGGCGCAGACGGCGGCGCAGGTCGTCGAGGCAGGCGTCCGGGTCGTCGGCGAGCAGGTCGAGGAACATCCTGCGGCTCATGAGCTCGCACTCGCAGATGATCTGGTCGTCGCGGCGGTCCCGCTCGCGATCGGCCAGGCGGTGGGTGACGGTGTAGGTCCGCGCGCCGCGGGCCGCGGGGACGGCCTCGTCGGCGGTGCGGCAGGGGCGCTCCTCACCCAGCTGCTCGCACATGAGGTCGACGATCCGCTCGGCCATGAGGCGATAGGTGGTGAGCTTGCCGCCGGTGATGGTGAGCATGCCCGCCAGGTGGTCGCGCTCGGCGTGGTCGAGCACGGACATGCCGCGGCTCATGTGGCGCGTGTCGGAGGCCGCCACGCGGGTGTCCTTGACCAGCGGCCGGGCGCCGGCCCAAGCGTGCACGGCGCGGGCCTGCCGGAAGCCGGGCACGAGCGCCTCGCCGGCGTCGAGCATCTGCTGCACCTCGGCGCGCGGGATGGCCAGCTTGTCGGGGTCGTCGGCCCGCACGTCGGTGGTGCCGATGATGGCGACCGTGTGCACCGGGACGAGGATGTCGCCGTCGGCCGGCTTGATGCAGCGGTTGACGACCATGTTCACCAAGCGGTGGTTCATCGCGATCATGATGCCCCGGCCGGGCACGACCTCGACGTCGTGGCAGCCGGCCATGGCGGCGATGCGACCGGCCCACGGGCCGCCCGCGTTCATGACGAAACGGCAGTCGATGCGCTTGCTGCCGCTGGCCTTGACGTCGCGGACGGTGACGCCGACGACCCGGTCGTCGGCGCGGTGGACGGCGACGACCTCGTGGTAGGGCAGCAGGTGCGCGCCGTACTCGCGGGCCGACCCGGCGGCGCCCCAGACCATCGCCCAGCCGTCGACGGTGCCGTCGAGGACGGCGAAGGCGCGCTTCGTGCCGGGGTTGAGGCGGGGCTCGCGGGCGAGCGCCTGCGCCACGGTGATCTCCTCGGCGGGCACGCGGGCCCGGGCCGCGGCGGCCAGGAAGCCGTCGGCGTACTCCTCGGAGTCGTCCGGCGTCACGACGAACAGGCCGCCGGTCTGCTCGACGGCGTTCGCGTGGATCCGGGTGACGATCCGGTTCTCCTCGGCGCACTCGCGCGCGGACTCGGGATCGGAGACGACGTAGCGCCCACCGGAGTGGAGCAGACCGTGGTAGCGGGCGGTGGTGCCCTGGGCCAGGTCGGCGCGGTCGACGAGCGCCACGGACAGGCCGCGCATCGCGGCGTCGCGGGCGATGCCCGCGCCGGTCGCACCGCCACCGATGACGACGACGTCGACGGTCAGGTCAGCCATACGAACCTCCAAGCAGCTTCGGCTGGCACGATGTACGCCGCTCACGTTAGGCCCCGCGCCATCCCCGCTCGGCACCGCGCGCCCATTCGTGCACGCTCCCGGTCCGTAATTGCACCTATGACCCGGCGGGTCGGACGGACGGGCTCGCCCGCCCGGCGTCGCGCGCGGGACAATGGCTGCGTGACGGATCCTCTGACACGGGCCCCGGGCGCGGCCTCCCCGGACGGCGACGCGCCGACGAGCGACGCGGCCGGCACCGCGCTGACGAGCAATGTGACCGACACCGCACTCGTCTTCGAGGGCGGCGGCATGCGGGCGAGCTACACGAGCGCGCTGGTCCGCGAGCTGATCGTCGGAGGGGTCTTCGTCGACTGGGTCGCCGGCATCTCGGCGGGCTCCAGCAACACGGCGAACTATCTGTCGCGCGACCCCGCCCGGGCCAGGGCGAGCTTCGTCGATCTCGTCGACGACCCGCACTTCGGCGGGCTCGGCACGCTCCTGCGCGGCGAGGGCTGGTTCAACGCCGAGTACATCTACCAGCGCACCGGCGGTCCCGGCCAGGCGCTGCCCTTCGACTTCGACACCTACCGCGCCAACCCGGCGCAGCCGAACTTCGGGGCCTTCCGCTGCGACACCGGGGAGCAGGTCTGGTTCACCCGGGCCGACACCGGCACCATGGACGAGCTCATGGTGCGGGTGCGGGCCTCCTCGACGATGCCCGGGCTCATGCCGGTCGTGACGATCGACGGGCTGGAGTACGTCGACGGCGCCCTCGGCGCCGACGGCGGCATCGGACTCGACCGCGCCCAGCGGGCCGGCTTCGACAGATTCCTCGTCGTGCTCACCCGCGGGCGCGACTACGTGAAGCCCGCCCCCACCCGGGGCCAGGAGCTGCTCTACCGGACCGTCTTCCGCCGGCGGCCGGCGGTGGTCGACGCCCTCCTGCACCGCCACGAGGGCTACAACGCGGTCCGCGAGGAGCTCTTCGCGCTCGAGGAGGCGGGCCGGGCGTACCTGTTCGTCCCCGACGTCATGCCGGTCGACAACGGCGAGCGCGACCGGGCCCGGCTGTCCGCGAGCCACGCCGCGGGTCTGGAGCAGGCGCGTCGGGAACTGCCGGCGATCAAGGAGTTCCTGGGCCTGTGAGCCGGGCCCCGTCCGCCCCGCGGGCCCGGGCCCCGGCGAGTCCGTCGGGGATGGTGACGGCACCGGCGCATCCGCCCGCGGATCCGGGATCACCGGCACCGGCGCTCCGGTCCCGGGGCCGACGGGTGCCGCCCCGCGGGCCGGGGCGCCTCCTCCCTACCGGATGATCGGGCCCGCCCCCGCGGAGCCGGGTCACCCGCTTCGCCCGCTTCACCAACGTCCCCGGGCTCGTCCGCTCCCCACGACCCGGGGTCACCGGCGGGCCCGTCGGGGATGGCGGCGATGCCGACGCGTCCGCTCCGCGGGGACCGGGTCCCGCCGGTGATGGGACCCGTCGGGCGCGCCCGCTCGCCGGACACGGCGCCGGGGCCGAGCCGGGGACCGCTCCCCCGCCCGGCCCCGGCGTCCCGGCGCAGCGCCGCTCAGCTGCAACCGCTCGTCGAGCCGCAGCCCTCGCAGACGTAGCAGGAGCCGCTGGGACGCATCTTCGTGCCGCAGGTCATGCACAGCGGGGCGTCGAAGGCCGTGCCCGTGATCCGCTCCATCATCTCGGTCGTGGTGTGGGGGGCGGCGGTCCCGACGCCGGCGGGGGCGACGGACGGGGCCTCGATGAGGCTGGGCTGTCGGGCGCCGCCGGCGCCCACCGCGACGTCGTCGCCGGCGTCGTTCTTGAGCTGCTCGCTCTCGGGCAGTTCGGCCTCCTCCTCCTCGGAGAGGTAGGAGCCGGTCTCGACGTAGTGGGCGCGCTCCGCGGCGGTGTAGATGCCGAGCTCGGCGCGCTCGTCGAAGTCGAGGTAGTCCAGGGCCAGGCGGCGGAAGACGTAGTCGAGGATCGACTGGGCGATGCGCACGTCCGGGTCGTCGGTCATGCCGGCGGGCTCGAACTTCAGATTGGTGAACTTCTGGACGAAGCCCTCCAGCGGCACGCCGTACTGCAGGCCGATCGAGACGGCGATCGAGAAGGCGTCCATGACGCCGGCCAGCGTGGAGCCCTGCTTGCCGAGCTTGAGGAAGATCTCGCCCAGCTTGCCGTTCTCATAGGCGCCGGTCGTGATGTAGCCCTCGGCGCCGGCCACCGAGAAGCTGGTGGTGCGCCCGGCGCGGCTCTTGGGCAAGCGGCGCCGGCGCGGACGGTACTCGACCCGCACCTCGGGCCTGGGGGCCTCGTCGGAGCCCGGTCTCCTGTTGTCGTCCTTGCCCTTGGAGCCGGCGCTCAGCGGCTGACCGACCTTGCAGTTGTCGCGGTAGACGGCGAGCGCCTTGAGACCGAGCCTCCAGCCCTCCATGTAGACGTCGGCGATGTCCTCGACGGTGGCGCTCTCGGGCATGTTGACCGTCTTGGAGATGGCCCCCGAGATGAAGGGCTGCACGGCCGCCATCATGCGCACGTGGCCCATCGGGGGTATGGCGCGCACCCCCATGGCGGTGTCGAAGACCTCGTAGTGCTCCTGGGCCAGGCCCGGGGCGCCCACGACATTGCCGTTGGCGGCGATGTGGTCGACGATCCGGCCGGTGGCCTCCTCGTCGTAGCCGAGGTTCTTCAGCGCGCGGGAGACGGTGCCGTTGACGATCTGCATCGACGAGCCGCCGACGAGCTTCTTGAACTTGACCAGGGAGAAGTCCGGCTCGACGCCGGTGGTGTCGCAGTCCATCATGAAGCCGATCGTGCCGGTCGGGGCCAGTACGGAGGCCTGGGCGTTGCGGTAGCCGTTGGCCGCGCCGCCCTCGGCGGCGGCGTCCCACTGGGCGGTGGCCGCCTCGTGGACCTCCCCGTCGAGGGCGGTGAGGGTCCGCAGGGACTCGTTGGCGGCCCGGTGCCTGGCGATGACCCCCTGGTGGGCCTCGGCGTTGGGCGCGTAGCCCTTGTAGGGGCCGACGGCGGCGGCGAGCTCCGCGCTGCGGCGGTAGGCGGCGCCGGTCATGAGCGAGGTGATGGCGGCGGCCAGGCTGCGCCCGCCCTCGGAGTCGTAGCCCTTGCCGAGGGCCATGAGCAGGGCGCCGAGGTTGGCGTAGCCGATGCCCAGCTGGCGGTAGTCGCGGGTGGTCTCGGCGATCGGCTCGGTCGGGAAGTCGGCGAAGCAGATCGAGATGTCCATGGCGGTGATGACGAGCTCGACGGCCCTGGTGAACAGCTCGACGTCGAATGTGTCGTCCTCGCGCAGGAACTTGAGCAGGTTGAGGCTGGCCAGGTTGCAGGAGGAGTTGTCCAGGCTCATGTACTCCGAGCACGGGTTGGACGCGTTGATCCGGCCGGTGGCGGGGGTCGTGTGCCAGGCGTTGATCGTGTCGTCGTACTGGATGCCGGGGTCGGCGCACTCCCAGGCCGCCTGGGCGATCCTGCCGAAGAGCTCCCGGGCGTCGACCCGCTCGACGATCTCGCCGGTGGTGCGCGCCCGCAGACCGAACGTCGTGCCGGCCTCGACGGCCTTCATGAACTCGTCGGAGACGCGCACCGAGTTGTTGGCGTTCTGGTACTGCACCGAGGTGATGTCGGCCCCGCCCAGGTCCATGTCGAAGCCGGCATCGCGCAGGGCGCGGATCTTGTCCTCCTCGCGGGCCTTGGTCTCGATGAACTCCTCGATGTCGGGGTGGTCGACGTCGAGGATGACCATCTTGGCGGCGCGCCGGGTGGCGCCGCCGGACTTGATGGTGCCGGCCGAGGCGTCGGCGCCGCGCATGAAGCTGACGGGGCCGGAGGCGGTGCCGCCGCTGGAGCGCAGGAGCTCCTTCGAGGAGCGGATGCGCGAGAGGTTCAGACCGGCCCCGGAACCGCCCTTGAAGATCATCCCTTCCTCCCGGTACCAGTTGAGGATCGACTCCATGGAGTCGTCGACCGAGAGGATGAAGCAGGCGCTGACCTGCTGGGGGCTCCTGGTGCCGACGTTGAACCACACCGGCGAGTTGAAGGAGAAGTACTGGTGGAGGATCAGCCAGGTGAGCTCCTCCTCGAAGACCCGGGCGTCGGTCCGCGAGGCGAAGTAGCCCTCCTCGTAACCGGTCGAGGAGTACTTCTTCACGACGCGGTCGATGAGCTGACGCAGGCTCGACTCGCGCTCGTCGGTGCCGACGGCGCCGCGGAAGTACTTCGTGGTGACGATGGTGGAGGCGTTGACGCTCCAGAAGTCGGGGAACTCGACGCCCTTCTGCTCGAAGACGGTCTCACCGGTCTTCCAGTTGGTCTGCACCACGTCACGACGCTGCCAGGTGATCTCGTCGTAGGGATGCACGCCATCCGTGCTGAAGGTGCGCTCGATCGTGAGGCCGGCGGGCTTCCTGCCGCGAGACCTGGTCGAGCCGCCGCGGGCGCCGGTCGTGGCCACAGTCTGTGTCATCGTTCCCTCTCCGGGCCCGGGCGGTGCCGCCCGGGCCTCGTTGTGCATCGTGGTTGTGCGTCGTGGACGCCGATGGTCGGTTGGTGTTCAGTTGTCCCGCCCGGGGCCTGCTCCCGAAGACGCAGGGAACCCTCTTCGGCGGCGGATGGGGGGTGGTGCTGACGGCTCAACCGGTGCCGGGCCCTTCGTGCCCGGCGCCCTGCAGTACGGCGATCTCGGCCAGGAAGTCGTCCATGCACTGGAAGTGCCGGTAGACGCTGGCGAAGCGCAGATAGGCGACGGCGTCGAGCCTGCGCAGCGGCTCGAGGATCGCCACGCCCACCTGCTCGGACGGGACCTCGGCCGAGCCGCTGGCCCGCAGCGACTCCTCGACCTGCTGGCCGAGTCTGGCCAGCTGGTCCTCGGTGACGGGCCGGCCGGTGCAGGCCTTGCGGACCCCGCTGATCACCTTGTCCCGGTTGAACGGCTCGAGGACGCCCGACTTCTTCACGATCGTGAGCTGCATCTGCTCGATCGTCGTGAAGCGCCGGCCGCAGGCCGGGCACTGACGGCGCCGGCGGATGCTCGCGCCGTCCTCGGCGACGCGCGAGTCGAGGACCCGGGAGTCGCCGTTGCGGCAGTACGGGCAGTGCATCGGCGCCACCTCCTTCGGTCTCCCCGGCCCGCCCGGGGTCGTCCCCGCCCCGTCCACAGCCCCCTGTGGGCATCCTGTGGACGGCTGTGGACCGGAACCACAATCTGTGGACGAACAACAGACGTGCAACTACTAGATGTGGGTACAGTACACCGCTCGCGGCGCCGGGCGGAGCCGCCGGGGAGGGACTCCGCGGCGCGGACCTTCTCACCCCGGGCGGGCCCCGGGGCCCGCCCGGCGGTGACATCCCTCGTCACCCCGAATGAACGACTCCGGAGCCCCGACGCCCGGACCGGACCCGTCATGACGCCCACGACGAACAGGCCTCCGGCGCGTCGTCGGCGCGTCACCCGGACTCAGTGCCCGTGGTCGACCTGGACGACGGCGCCTTGGCCGGGCTCGACGGGCGTGTCGGGGATCGCGAGGAAGGCGTGGACCACCCCGCCGAAACCCAGCGTGATCGCGGCGAGGAAGGACGCCGCGGCGACGACGGCGCCGCGCCCGGGATCCGTCCGGCCGGACGGCCTCCTGACGCCGTCGCCGCGCCGCCGCCGGGCGAGCGGCGCGGGACGCACGGCCCCCGCGGGGACGGCGGGGACCTCGACCGGCACCGGCTCGGCGCAGGCGGCGGCCAGCAGTTCGGCGCTCAGCACCTGGACGTGCTCGGCCCCGTCGTCGGGGACGCCCGGAGCCGGATCGGCCAGCGTGCACGCGCGGGCGCCCGTGCCCAGGGGCAGCGGGACGAGCGAGGGCCCGGTGAAGCCCTGCCGGGCCGCCGGAGGGGTGGGCCCGGCGGCGCGGGAGGGGCTCCCGGGCTGCGCCGGACGGGACGCCGGACCGCGCGGGACGCCGACCGACGCCGGCGCACCGACGCCCCGGACGCCCTCGCGCGCACCCCCGCGGGCCGGCCCGGCGCCCTGGCAGTGCCGAGTGAGCCGGTCGGAACCGGCGAGCCGATCGAGCTGAGTCATGTCAACCTCCTGCACGTGAGAACCCGTCCGCGAGAACCCGTCCGCGTGGGCGGGCGGGTCGTCGGGGCTTGAACCGCCCCGAGCGCTCGAACGACTGTTCGACTACTGGAGTATCGTACACCTGTTCGAGTTCCTCGGGAAGACCCGCGGCGGACCGCTCGTTCTGCGGTTCGTCGCGGGACCCCGCCCGGACACCCGACAGCCAAGCAGCCCGCACCGACGATTCCCGGCGTCGGTCGACCGGCGCCCCTCACCAGCCCATTGGGGCGGGCCGGGGTCGTCGGCATGACCGCGCCCCCGGGGCCGAGGCGGGGATCGGCCCCATGCCGTCGGGTGCGCCGGAGGCCGTGCAACCGGAACGGTCCGTCGTTGTCGGTGACCGGCGTGATCGGGGCGGTCTCGCCCGTCCCGGGGTCGGTGGGACGGTCCAGCGGCGTGACCCCGTCGAGCATGGCTTCGGCCTCCGCGGGGGCCGGCTCGACTCCGGCGGCCGCGTCGTGCTGGTCCGCGGCGGGTGACCAGCACCAGCCGGACCCGGGCCTCGAGGAGCGGCCCGCGACACCTCGGGTCCGGCCGCCGGTGGTCTCGTGCTCGGAGAAGCCGGATTGCCAGACCTGATTCGGCCCGGTCGGTGGCGCGGACGCCGCCGTGCGCCGCCCGGCCGGCTCCCGGCGTTGTCTCCGGCGGTCAGCGCGCAGAAGCGGGCCTTCGTCGGCCATGGTCCGCGACGTCCTCGAAGGGGGGAGACGGCATGGCCGTCGTGACGGGCCATGGCCCAGGTCTTGCGGTGGCCCCGGGCGGGATGCCTGCTGGCCATGGCCACGGCCCGGCGGCGCTCACGCGATGGTGCCGGCCATGGCCCCTATCCACGGGCTGTCCTGCCCGGGCTCGTGCCTGCCGGCGCCGCCGGGCCCGTCCGGGAATGCCGGACAGCGCGCAGAGCCTCGAGGCCGGCATCGCCTCCTCGACCCGGATCACCTCCGGGTCCAGCCCGGCACGAGACGGAGACGACGGGCCGTGGTCGGCCGACCGTCCGGCTGCCAGCGAGACGGCAGAGCGCAGGGTCCCCGTCACCAGCACCGTCGACAGCAGCCCGGGCGCGGTGGACAGCAGGGCGGCGGTGGTGTCGCCGACACGCCGAGTCGAACAGTCGTTTGATTCCGGGGCGCCCCGGCGTAGCATTCCGCCATGGGCACGCAGAGCAATCCCTCCTCCCGGGCGCCCCGCAGGGCCGGTCGTCCGAGCGCGGAGCGCATCGACGCCCAGCTGCGGGCCAGCAGCGCCCGTCGCCGCGTCGCGGGTGTTCGGGCCCCCGATGGGCGGCCCGCCGACGCGGACTCGCTCACCCGACGCCAGCGGCTCATTCTCGACTTCATCCGCACCAGCGTCGACGCCCGCGGCTATCCCCCAAGCATCCGCGAGATGGGCGAGGCGGTCGGCCTCACGAGCCCCTCGAGCGTCGCCCACCAGCTCAGGGTGCTCGAGGCGAAGGGCCTGCTGCGTCGCGACCCGAAGCGCCCCCGCGCCCTCGAGGTCGTCCCCGCGCCCCCGGAGGACCCCGACGAGGCCCTCGACCCGACCGACCTGGGCGACGCCTTCCCCGAGGCCGTCAACGTCCCCCTCGTCGGACGCATCGCCGCCGGCGCGCCGATCCTCGCCGCCGAGCAGGTCGAGCAGACCATGCCCCTGCCCCGTGAGCTGGTCGGCCGGGGCACGGTCTTCATGCTCGAGGTGCACGGCGACTCGATGATCGACGCGGCGATCTGCGACGGCGACTACGTCGTCGTCCGCGCCCAGCCCACCGCCGACAACGGCGACATCGTCGCCGCCCTCATCGACGACGAGGCCACCGTCAAGGAGTTCCGGCGCGCGGACGGCCACGTCCGGCTGCTGCCGCGCAACGAGCGCTACGAGCCGATCGACGGCGACGGCGCGACGATCGTCGGCAGGGTCGTCGCGGTCCTGCGCCGCCTCTGAGCCTCCCCGGGGCGCGGGGCCGCAGCGCCCACGGCGGCCTCCATCCCGAATTCCACCACGAGCCCCCCGGACGCGGGGGCCAGGAGAGCGCGGGTCCGGGAAGGACCCCGGCTCCGCGAGGATCTCAGGCGGAACCCGAGAGCCTGCGCAGCGCGCCGATCGTGCGAGCGAGGTCCGTCGTCGTCCAGAACGGCGGCAGCGACCGGCGCAGGTACGGGCCGTAGCGGGCTCGCACCAGCCGCGGGTCGAGGATCGCCACCACTCCCCTGTCGTCGACGCTCCTGATGAGCCGCCCGGCGCCCTGGGCCAGCAGCAGGGCCGCATGCGAGGCCGCCACCTGCATGAAGCCATTGCCACCGGCCCTCGCGGCGGCCTGCTGGCGGGCCTGGACGAGGGGGTCGTCGGGGCGGGGGAAGGGGATGCGGTCGATGATGACGAGGCGGCAGGTGTCGCCCGGCACGTCGATGCCCTGCCACAACGACATGGTGCCGAACAGGCTGGTCCCGGGTTCGGCCGCGAAGCGGCGGGCGAGCTCGGGCAGTTGGGCCTCCCCCTGGCACAGGACGGGCGGCCCGGGCAGCTCCCGGCGCACGTGCGCGGCGGCGGTCTCGGCGGCGCGGCGAGAGCTGAACAGCCCCAGCGCGTGACCTCCGGCGGCCCGGACGAGCTCGACGATCTGCCCGAGCGCGTCCTCGCCGATGCCGTCGCGCCCAGGCCGGTCGAGGTGCGCGGCGGTGTACAGGATGCCCTGCCGGGCGTGGTCGAAGGGCGAGCCGACGTCGACGCCGCGCCAGGAGAGCCGGGCGTCCGGGTCGTCCCGGGGCTCGGCACGGGGGGCCTCCTCGTCCTCGCCGAGGCGCTCGTCGGCGCGCAGCCCGACCCGTCCGGCCATCGTCTCGAAGGAGCCGCCGAGGGTCAGCGTCGCGCTCGTGAGGACTGTCGTGGCGCGGGACAGCACCGCCGCGCGCAGCAGGCCCGCCACCGACAGCGGGGCGACGGTGAGCCAGCGCCCGAGGCGCTCGTGCTCGCCGACCCACACGACGTCGGCGTCGGCGAGGGCGGCCATGCGCTCGGCCGTCTCGAAGACCTCGGAGGCGGCCGCCGCGACGGCGATGCGCTCCGGCTCGACCTGGCTCCGGGAGCCGGACCGGCCCAGCCGACCGGCGGCCCGGCGGGCCGCGTCGCGGACCGTCCCGACCGCCTCGACGAGGCCTCCGTGCGCCGCGCCCACCCTGCCCGTCCCGGTGTCCTCGAGCGCTCCGCGCAGGGCGTCGGCCGCGTCGAGGAGGGCCAGGGAGGCGTCGTCGTCGAGCCAATCGGAGCCGCGGCGCGCCACGCGCTCGACCTGCCGGGGGGTGAGCTCCTCGCTCGCCGCTCCGGTGACCCGGTCGGTGAGCTCGTGGGCCTCGTCGATGATGACGGCGTCGTACTCGGGCAGCACGCCGCTGCGGTTCATCGCGTCGATGGCCAGGAGGGCGTGGTTGGTGATCACGAGGTCGGCCTCGCGCGCCCTGGCGCGGGCGGTCTCGGCGAAGCACTCGTCGTGGAAGGGGCAGCGCGCGCCGGGGCACTCGCGCGAGCCGATGGAGACCTGGGCCCAGGCCCGCCCCGAGTGGGCAGGCGCGTCGTCGCGGTCGGCCAAGGCGTGGGCCCGCGCCTGCTCCTCGACCCAGGCGCGCAGGGCGAGGACCTCGGCGCCCAGCGCCGACTCGGCGTCCCGTGCCCGGCCCGCACCGTGAGCGGCCCCGGCCAGGTCGCCGGCGGTCAGCAGGCTCGACTGCTCGGGCGCGCTCCCCCGGGCGCGCATGAGGCAGGCGTGGTTGGCGCGGCCCTTGACGACCGCGGCGACGGGACGGCGGCCGGTCACCTCGGCGACCGCGCGGGCCGCGGCGGGCACGTCCTTCGTGGCCAGCTGGTCCTGCAGGGCGAGGGTCGCGGTGGCGACGACGACCCGGCCGCCGTCCCCGGCGTGCACGAGGGCGGGCGCCAGATAGCCGAGCGACTTGCCGGTCCCGGTCCCGGCCTGGACGAGCAACCGGGTGCCCTCGGCGAGGGCCTTCGCCACGGCGTCGGCCATCCGGCGCTGTCCGGGGCGCGCCGATCCCCCGATGGCCCGCACGGCGGCATCGAGCGCGCGGTCATGGAGGGGCTCGGTCACCGGGACAGCCTATTCCGGCCGCCCGCCGCCCGGGGCGACGGCGAACCCGGCCAGCTCGGCCGCCAGGTCGGCGTGCACCCTGGCGACCAGGCGGGTGCCGTCGGCCAGGTACTCGTCGGACTCGATCTCGCCGAAGCGGTGGATGCGGTCGACGAGGTCCCCGCGGTCCCACGGGATGAGCACGTCGACCCGTTCGTGCGGGGCGGGCAGGGCCGACTCGACGGCCTCGCGCAGCGCGTCGACGCCCTCCCCGGTGCGCGCGCTCACGAGGACGGCATCGCGGTGCTCGGCGCGCAGCCGCGCGAGGACGTCGGGATCGGCCAGGTCGGTCTTGTTGACGGCGAGCAGCTCGGGTCGCCCGCCGGCACCGATGCCGTCGAGCACCTCGCGGACGGCCGTGATCTGGCCCTCGGGGTCGGGGTCGGAGCCGTCGACGACGTGGACGAGCAGGTCGGCCTGCACCGACTCCTCGAGCGTCGAGCGGAAGGCCTCGACGAGCTCGGTGGGCAGGTGCCGCACGAAGCCGACCGTGTCGGTCATCGTGTAGACGCGCCCGTCGGCGGCCCGGCAGCGGCGCGTCGTGGGGTCGAGGGTGGCGAACAGGGCGTCCTCGACGAGCAGGCCCGCGCCCGTCAGCCGGTTGAGCAGAGAGCTCTTGCCCGCGTTCGTGTAGCCGACGACGGCGACCGAGGGGATGCGGCGGCGCCGCCTGCCCTCGCGGCCGAGGGCGCGGGTGGCGTCCATGCCGCGCAGCCTGCGGCGCAGGACGGCGATGCGCGCGTTGATGCGGCGCCGGTCGGTCTCGAGCCTGGTCTCGCCGGGCCCGCGGCCGCCGATGCCGACGCCGGAGGCGGCCCGGCCGCCCACCTGCCGTGAGAGCGAGTCGCCCCAGCCGCGCAGGCGCTGCTTGAGGTAGGTGAGCTGGGCGAGCTCGACCTGGGTGCGGCCCTCGACGCTGCGGGCATGCTGGGCGAAGATGTCGAGGATGAGGGCGGTGCGGTCGACGACCTTGACGCCCACCCGGTCCTCGAGGTTCCTCAGCTGGGCGGGGCTCAGCTCGCCGTCGGCGATGACGGTGTCGGCGCCGGTGGCGACGACGACCTCGCGCAGCTCGTCGACCTTCCCGGCGCCCAGGTAGGTGGCGGCGTCGGGGCGGGAGCGGCGCTGCACGAGGCCCTCGAGCACCTGGGAGCCGGCCGCCTCGGCGAGGGCCTTGAGCTCGATCATGGCGTTGCGGGCGTCGTCGGCGGTGCCGGTGGTCCACACGGAGATGAGGACGACCCGTTCCAGGCGCAGGCTGCGGTACTCGACCTCGCTCTCGTCCTGCAGCTCTGTGGACATCCCGGGTACCCGGGTGAGCGCCATGCGGTCCGCGAGGTCCTGCTGGTCGCCGTCGGGGTCGGCCGGTCCGGGGAGGTGTTCGTCGGCCATTGCCGCCTCAGCGGGTGCGCGGGTCGGGGACGAGGACCTCGCCGCGGGCGATGATGACGGCCGGGCCGATGAGCTCGGCCCGGCCGTCGTCGAGGGTCACCTCGAGGCGGCCGCCGGGCACGGTGACCGCGCAGTGGCCGTCGGGCCCGCCGAGGGTCTCGGCGTGGGCCGCCGCCGCGGCGACGACGCCCGTGCCGCACGAGAGGGTCTCCCCCGAGCCGCGCTCGTGGACGCGCATCGACAGTTCGCGCTCGCCGTCGACGCGGACGAACTCGACGTTGGCGCCCTGCGGGAAGACGGCCCGGTCGAGGAGCGGGGCGTCGGACAGGTCGAGGCCGTCGAGCTCGACGGCCTCGGGCAGGAGGACGACCGCATGGGGGTTGCCGACGTCGACGACGGTGGCCGGATAGCGGCGCCCGGCGTGCACGACCGAGATGGGCTCGGGGCCGACGCGGACGGCGCCCATGTGCGCGCACATGCGCCCGTCGGGCAGCTCGCGCACCCCGCGCAACCCGGCGCGGGTCGCGATGACGAGGTCCTTCGAGTCGACGAGGTCCTCCTCCATGAGGAAGCGCCCGAAGACGCGCAGGCCGTTGCCGCACATCTCGGCGAGCGAGCCGTCGGCGTTGCGGTAGTCCATGAACCACAGGTCGGGGTCGCCGTCCCAGCCGGGCACGTGGGCGGCCTTGATGGCGCGGATGACGCCGTCGGCGCCGATGCCGCCGTGGCGGTCGCACAGGAAGCGCACCTGCTCCGGCTCCAGCGGAGCGGATCCGGTGCGGTCCTTGAGCAGGACGAAGTCGTTGCGCGTGCCGTGCCCCTTGGCGAAGCCCCAGGTGTCCATGGGCCCATTCTCCCACCACCGCCCGGTGTTCCCGCGGCCCGTCCGGCCGGGGACGTCAGGGGGCGGGCAGGTCGTCGACGATCGTGCGCTCCGACCCGGGCCCGGTGGCAGGCAGCCAGCGGATGCGCGGGTCGCGGCGGAACCAGGCGAGCTGCTTGCGGGCGAAGCGCCGCGTGCCGTCGATGGTGCTGCGGACTGCCCCGTCGAGGTCGGTGCGTCCGTCGAGGAGGTCGAGCACCTGCCGGTAGCCGAGGGCGCGCCGGGCCGTGGCGCCCTCGCGCAGGCCCTCGTCGACGAGGCGGCGCACCTCCTCGACGAGTCCCGCGTCGAACATGGCGTGGACGCGGGCGGCGATGCGCTCGTCCATGACCTGGCGGTCGAGCGCCAGGCCGTACTGGTGGACGTTCTCGAGCAGGCAGCGCGGCTCGGGCAGGTGGGGGCTCACGCTGCCGGTCAGGTCGAGGATCTCGAGGGCACGGACGACGCGGCGGGTGTTGCCGGGCCCGATGATCCGGGCGGCCTCGGGCGCGCGGGCGGCCAGCGCCTCGTGCAGGCCGGCGGGGCCGAGACGGTCGAGCTCGGCCTGCCAGTGGGCCCGCACCCGCGGGTCGGTGCCGGGGAACTCGAAGTCGTCGATGACGGCCCGCGTGTACAGGGCCGAGCCGCCGACGAGGATCGGGGTGGTGCCGTCGGCGCGCAGCCGCGCGATGAGTTCGCGCGCCATGACCTGGAAGTCGGCGACGGTGCTCGTCCGGCGCACGTCGAGGACGTCGATGAGGTGGTGCTCGACGCCGCCCCGCTCGTCCGGCGAGGGCTTCGCCGTGCCGATGTCCATGCCCCGGTAGAGGGCCATGGAGTCGGCGTTGACGATCTCGGCGGGGCGCCCGCCGGCGATGAGCAGGCGCGCCAGGGCGACGGCCAGGGCCGACTTGCCCGAGGCGGTCGGGCCGACGATGACGACGAGCGGCGGGGCGCTCATGGGCGCGGCATCGCGGGCAGGCCGAGGCCGACACCGACCGGTTCGGGCCGGGGCTCGTGGCGCGCCGCCCAGGCGTCACCGCCGCGAGTGCGGCGCAGCCCGCGCAGGGGCGCGTCGGCCACGAGGTAGTGGGGCGCACCGCGGGTGACCTCGACCTCGGCGATGTCGCCGGGGCGGGGGCGCCGCGCCGGGTCGGCCGGCACGGCGACGTGGACGAGCCGGTTGTCGCGGGCCCGGCCGGACATCCGCTCGCGACGGTCGTCCTTGCGGCCCTCGCCGGTGGCGAACATGACCTCGACGCTCCGGCCCTCGAAGGCCCTGTTCTGCTCCCAGCTGATCCGCTCCTGGAGGGCGAGGAGCCGCTCGTAGCGCTCCTGGACGACCTCCCGCGGCACCTGGTCGGGCCGTGCGCCGGCCGGGGTGCCCGGCCGCACCGAGTACTGGAAGGTGAAGGCGTTGGCGAAGCGGGCCCGGCGCACCACGTCCATGGTGGCCTCGAAGTCCTCGTCGGCCTCGCCGGGGAAGCCGACGATGATGTCCGTGCTGATCGCCGCGTCGGGCATGGCGGCGCGGACGCGGTCGAGGATGCCCAGGAAGCGCTCGGCCCGGTAGGAGCGGCGCATCTGCCTGAGCACCGCGTCGGAGCCGGACTGGAGGGGCATGTGGAGCTGGTGCATGACGTTCGGCGTGTCGGCCATGGCCTTGATGACGTCGTCGGTGAAGGCGGCCGGGTGCGGGCTCGTGAAGCGCACGCGCTCCAGCCCCTCGACCCCGCCGCACGCGCGCAGGAGCTTGGCGAAGGCGGCGCGGTCGCCGAACTGCACGCCGTAGGAGTTCACGTTCTGGCCGAGCAGGGTGATCTCCTGGACGCCCGCCTCGACGAGCGCGCGGACCTCGGCGAGCACCTGGCCGGGGCGGCGGTCGGTCTCGCGGCCGCGCAGCGCCGGGACGATGCAGAAGGTGCAGGTGTTGTTGCAGCCGACGCTGATCGCCACCCACGCCGAGTAGGCGGACTCGCGGCGGCTCGGCAGGTCGGACGGGAAGGTCCGCAGGGCCTCGGTGATCTCGACCTGACCGATCCGCTCGATGCGCGCGCGCTCCAGCAGGACCGGCAGCGAGCCGATGTTGTTCGTGCCGAAGACGACGTCGACCCAGGGGGCCCGGTTCGTGATGAGCTCGCGGTCCTTCTGCGCCATGCACCCGCCCACGGCGATCTGCATGCCCGGACGGCGCTCCTTGAGGGGCGCCATGTGGCCGAGGTTGCCGTAGAGCCGGTTGTCGGCGTTCTCGCGGACCGCGCAGGTGTTGAAGACGACGACGTCGGCCTCGGCGAGCTCGCCGTGCACCGGTTCGGGGGCGCGCACGTAGCCGGCCTCCTCGAGCAGGCCGGCGATGCGCTCCGAGTCGTGCACGTTCATCTGGCAGCCGTAGGTGATCACCTGGTAGGTGCGCGGGCGCGCGGCGTCGGACCGGGCGGTGGTGATGTCGGGCGTGTCCATGGGGGGTCCATGGTACCCAGCGGCCCGACCGGGGCCGGCGCGGATGCTCGGGGCCGACGTCGGTGGGCCCCGGGTCGGGGCGGACTCCCGCCCCGCGGGGGCAGGGCCCCGGCGCCGGGCGCCGCATGTCGCCCCGGGCCCGTCAGGGCCCGGGGCGCCCGGACGGCTCGGAGTCCTCGGGCAGCTCGTCGAGCGCCCGGGCGACGGCGTCGGCGGCGACCGAGGGGCCGTAGCCCCTGCGGGCCAGGAAGCCGGCGAGTCGCCGGTATGCGACCCGGCGGTCCAGGCCCCTCATGGTGCGGGCCCGGGAGCGGGCCAGCTCCTGGGCCGTCGCCGCCTCGCCGTCCGGGTCGAAGGAGGCGAGCACGCCGGCGATGATCTCCTCGCTCACGTGCCTGGCGCGCAGCTCACGGGCGATGGCGCCGCCGGAGAGCCCTCGGGAACGGCGTCGGGACTCGGCCCACAGGGCGGCGAAGCGCGCGTCGTCGACGAGCCCGACGGCCTCGAACCGGTCGAGCACCGCGTCGACGACGCCCCGTTCGCAGCCCCTGCGCCGCACCAGATGGTCGACGAGCTCGCCGCGCGAGTAGTCGCGCTGCTCCAGGCGGCGCAGGGCCAGTTCGCGGACGACCTCAGCCGGGTCGGCGTCCGGGTCCGGTGAGCCCGGCGCGGGGGCGTCCCCCGGGCCCGGGGCGGCGGGGTCGGGCCCGGGAGATCCCGCCTCGCCGGGACGGCCCCGGGACCGACCGGGTCCGCCGCCGACCACGCTCAGGCCCCGGCCCGCTCGCGGACCTCGCCCGTGACGGGGTCGACGTCCTCGGGCACCTCGGGATCGGGAACCAGGCCCAGCGCGACGCGGATCCGGTTGTCGATCTCGCCGGCGACGTCGGGATGGGCGACGAGGAAGGCCCGGGCGTTCTCCTTGCCCTGGCCGAGCTGGTCGTCGCCGTAGGTGAACCAGGCGCCCGCCTTGCGGACGATGCCGGCATCGACCCCCATGTCGAGCAGGCTGCCCTCGCGGCTGATGCCCTTGCCGTAGAGGATGTCGAATTCGGCGCGCTTGAACGGCGGGGCGACCTTGTTCTTGACGACCTTGACGCGGGTGCGGTTGCCGACGACCTCGCCGCCGTCCTTGAGGGCCTCGATGCGGCGCACGTCGAGGCGGACCGAGGCGTAGAACTTCAGCGCGCGACCGCCCGTGGTGGTCTCGGGGTTGCCGAACATGACGCCGATCTTCTCGCGCAGCTGGTTGATGAAGATCGCCGTCGTATTGGCGTTCTTGAGGGCGCCGGTCATCTTGCGGAGGGCCTGGCTCATCAGCCTGGCCTGCAGGCCGACGTGGTTGTCGCCCATCTCGCCCTCGATCTCGGCGCGCGGCGTCAGGGCGGCGACGGAGTCGATGACGATGAGCTCGAGGGCGCCCGAGCGGACCAGGGTGTCGGCGATCTCGAGGGCCTGCTCGCCGTTGTCGGGCTGGCTGACGATCAGCGAGTCGGTGTCGACTCCGAGGGCGCGGGCGTAGGTGGGGTCGAGGGCGTGCTCGGCATCGATGAAGGCGCAGATGCCGCCCTCCGCCTGGGCGCTGGCGATCGCGTGCAGGGCGACCGTCGTCTTGCCGCTGGACTCCGGGCCGTAGATCTCGACGATGCGGCCGCGGGGAAGACCCCCGATGCCCAGGGCGATGTCGAGCGCCACCGAACCGGTGGGGATCGACTCCATCTGCCCGAAGGCCTGGTCGCCCAGGCGCATGACGGAACCCTTGCCGTGGGCCTTCTCGATCTGTGCGAGGGCGGCCTCGAGGGCCTTCTGCCGGTCTGCAACGGCCATGTCTGCTTCCTCCTCCTCACGTCGGGATCGCCGACGGTTCCCGTGACGTCTTGACTGTCTTGACTGTAGGGACGGGGTCCGACATTTTCTCGGCGGAGCCCGGTGCTGTGGACAACCGGGGCGCCCCGTCCACTGTATACGAACACCCGTTCGAACACCAACGATCCCCCTCCGCGCGTCGCGGGAGCCGCCCGTCGCGGGACGGACCGGGTCGGGTGGGAGTCCCCGAGCCCCTGCCCGGCGCTAGGCTGCCCGCGTGCGTGAAACCGAGTTCTGGCGTCGGATGACGAGGCATCTGGGGGCCGACTACGCCCGTGTGTGGGCGGACCAGACCGTGCTCGGCGAGCTCGGCAACCGCACGACGAGCGAGGCCCTGGCCGACGGCGTCCCGTTCAAGGCGGTCTGGCGCGCCGTGTGGGCCTTCCTCGAGCTCCCCGACGCCGAGCGCTAGGCGCACCGCAGACGCCGCCCGACGCGCGTGAGCACCGCCGCGCCGATGACCGCGTGCGGAGGCCGGGGCGCCCGGCCCGGCCCAGGAGGGCCATCAGCGGGGCCCGCGCCCGGGACAGCCGGGCCTCCTGCCGCTCGAGGTCCTCGATGGCGCGGCGGGCCTGCGCGGCGAGCGCGGGGCAGGCGACGGGGCGGTTGCTCTCGGAGAAGCAGTGGAGGAGCGGGCGCGCGTCCTCGACGGTCAGGCCTGGGTTCGAGCGCGCTCCACGCCGCAGCGTCATCGGCATGGATGACGAGACACTCGCCCGCGCGTTGCGACTCGCGGTGGACCCTCCCGGCGGGGTCAGCGTCGAAGCGCTCCAGGACCCGGCGCGAGGTGCCCCACGAGCGGGACCACGAGCAGACCGCCTGAGCGGTCGGCCGCCCGCACGGGGCGGCGGCCAGGCTCGGGGCCGCCGGACCGTCCGCCGGTACGGCAGAAGGAGCCCGACCGGCGGCCGGGCCGGATTGTCGGCGCCGCGCGCAAGACTTGTGCCCATGACACCACCGGAGCGCACCGCCGGCGACCCGCTGGCCGCCTTCGGCCTCGCCACGCGCACCTGGTTCACCGACGTCTTCGACTCCCCCACGCCGGCCCAGGCCGCCGCCTGGGCCGCCATCGGCTCGGGCGCGCATGTGCTCGTCGTCGCGCCCACCGGCTCCGGCAAGACGCTCGCCGCCTTCCTCCACGGCCTCGACCGCCTCTCGCGCGAGGCCTCGGCCAGGCGGGCGCTCGACGACCCCGACACCGCAACCGGCCCGCACGGCCCCGCGCCGCACCGGGCCGGCACCGACACGCCCCCGGGCCGGGAGGGCGGGGCGCACGACTCCCCCGCCGGCCCGCACGGCCCCGCCGGGCGCCGGGGCGTGCGGGTGCTCTACGTCTCGCCCCTCAAGGCGCTCGCGGTCGACGTCGAGCGCAACCTCGCCGCCCCGCTGCGCGGCATCGCCGCCACGGCCGCCCGGCTCGGCCTGCCCGTCCCCGAGGTCACCGTGGCGGTCCGCTCGGGAGACACGCCGGCCGCCGAGCGCCGGTCGCTGGCCGCGCATCCCCCGCAGATCCTCATCACGACGCCCGAGTCGCTCTTCCTCATGCTCTCGAGCCGGGCGGCCGGCACGCTGCGCGACCTCGACACGGTGATCGTCGACGAGATCCACTCCCTGGCGGGCACCAAGCGCGGCGCCCACCTGGCGCTGAGCCTGGAGCGCCTCTCGGCGATGCAGCGCGACGGCGACTTCCAGCGCATCGGCCTGTCGGCCACCGTCCGCCCGCCCGAGCGGGTCGCGCGCTTCCTCGGCGGCGATCGCCCCGTGCAGGTCGTCGACCCGGCCGCCGCCAAGACCTGGGACCTGCACCTCGAGGTGCCGGTCGAGGACATGACGCAGCTGCGCGTCGTCGACCCGGCCGGCGAGCGGGGGCCCGGGGCGGTGCGCCGGTCGATGTGGCCCCCGATCGAGCGGCGGATCCTCGAGCTGGTGCGCGGGCACCGCTCCACCATCTGCTTCGTCAACTCGCGGCAGAGCGCCGAGCGGCTCACCGCCCACCTCAACGAACTGAACGCGGCCGATCTGGGCGCCCCCGAGGGGCCGGTCGTCCAGCCCGCCCAGGTGATGATCGCCTCTGCCGCCTCGAGGGGCGTCGACGGCACCGACGCGCCGATCATCGCCTGCGCCCACCACGGCTCGGTCAGCAAGACGCGCCGCGCGCAGATCGAGGACGACCTCAAGGCGGGGCGCCTGGCCTGCGTCGTGGCCACGAGCTCCCTGGAGCTGGGCATCGACATGGGCGCCGTCGACCTCGTGATCCAGGTGCAGGCCCCGCCGTCGGTCTCGAGCGGCCTCCAGCGCGTCGGCCGCGCCGGCCACCGGGTCGGGGCGGTCTCGCAGGGCATGGTGTTCCCCACCTCGCGCGGCGACGTGCTGCACTGCACCGTCATCGCCGAGCGCATGGGCGCCGGCCTCATCGAGGAGACGCCCGCCCTGCGCAACCCGCTCGACGTGCTGGCCCAGCAGATCGTCTCGGCCTGCCTCGCCTCGCCGGTTCCCGCCGACGATCTCCACGCCCTCGTGCGCCGGGCCGCTCCGTACGCCTCCCTGCCCCGCTCGGCCTTCGACTCGGTCCTCGACATGCTCTCGGGCCGCTATCCCAGCGAGGACTTCGCCGAGCTGCGCCCCCGTCTCCACTGGGACCGCGTCGCCGGCATCCTCGAGGCCCGGCCCGGCGCCCGGCGTCTCGTGACGACGAGCGGGGGCACGATCCCCGACCGGGGCCTGTTCGGCGTCTTCCTCGTGGGCTCCCGGAACGCCTCGGGCCGGCACGAGCCGGGGCGGCGGGTCGGCGAGCTCGACGAGGAGATGGTCTTCGAGTCCCGGGTGGGTGACGTCTTCACGCTCGGCACGTCGAGCTGGCGCATCGAGGAGATCACGCCGTCGCAGGTCATCGTCAGCCCGGCGCCGGGCCAGCCCGGCAGGCTGCCCTTCTGGCGGGGCGACGCGCCGGCGCGCCCCGCCGAGCTCGGCGCGGCGATCGGCGCGCGCGTCCGGGAGCTGGGCGCCGCCCCGCGCGACGAGGCGCTGGCCGGTCTCGGGGCCGCGGGGCTCGACGAGAACGCCCGCACCAACCTCATGGCCCATCTCGACGAGCAGCGCGAGGCCACCGGGGTCGTGCCGGACGACCGCACGATCGTCGTCGAGCGCTTCCGCGACGAGATCGGCGACTGGCGGCTCTGCGTGCACAGCGCGCTGGGCGCCGCTGTCCTCGAGCCGTGGGCGCTGGCGATCCGCGCGGGCCTCGCCGACCGCTACGGCCTCGAGGCCCATGTGAACGCGACGAACGACGGCATCATCATCCAGCTGCCCGACATCAGCGCGGCACCGCCGGACTCGGCCGTGCTCGCGGTCCCGGCCGAGGACGTCGAGGCCGTCGTCACCGAGCAGGTCTTCGGCTCGGCGCTGTTCGCGGCGCGCTTCCGCGAGTGCGCGGCGCGCGCCCTGCTCCTGCCGCGCCGGGGCCCCGGCCGCCGCTCGCCCCTGTGGCAGCAGCGCCACAAGGCGGCCCAGCTGCTGGCCGTCGCCTCCGGCTACCGCGAGTTCCCGATCGTCGTCGAGGCGATGCGCGAGTGCCTCCAGGACGTCTTCGACCTGCCCGCGCTGGTGCGCCTCATGGCCGACATCGCGGCCCGGCGGGTGCGGCTCGTCGACGTCGAGACGCCCCAGGCCTCCCCCTTCGCGCGCCACATGCTCTTCGGCTACGTCGGCGAGTTCGTCTACGACGACGACCAGCCGCTGGCCGAGCGGCGCCTGGCTGCCCTCAGCCTCGACTCGGGGATGCTCGCCGAGCTCCTCGGGCGCGAGGGCGCCGGAGAGCTCATCGACCGCGACGTCGCGGCGCTCCACGAGGCGCAGCTGCAGCACCTGGCCGACGACCGCAGGGCCGCCGACGCCGAGCAGCTGTGGGAGCAGATCCGCACGGCGGGGCCGTTCACCGGCGCCGAGTGCGCCGCGCGGTGCGTCGCCGACCCGTCGGGCTGGCTCGACGAGCTGGTCGCGGCCCGCCGGCTGGCGCTCGTGCGCATCGCCGGGACGCCCATGTACTGCGTCGACACCGACGCGGGGCTGCTGCGCGACGCGTTGGGCGTGCCGGTGCCGGCCGGCATCGGCGCGGGCGCGGTGCGCGAGGGGGCGCAGGCGCTGGCCGATCTGGCCGTGCGGTGGGCGCGCCGGCACGCCGCCGTGACGGCGGCCTCGTTCGCGCACCGCTACGGGCTCGCCGAGGCGACGGCGGCGCAGGCGCTGGCCCGGCTCGCCGATGCCGGAACGCTCGTCGCCGGGTCCTTCCTGCCGCGCGGCGACGACCTGCCGGCGCTGGTCGGCGACGGCCGGCAGTACGTCCACCACACCGTCCTGGCGGTGCTCAAGCGCCGCACCCTGGCCGGGCTCCGCGCCCAGGTCGAACCGGTCGCCCAGCGCCAGTTCGCCCGCTTCCTCGACGCCTGGCAGCAGCTGCCGGGCCCCGACGAGCCCGCCGGCGACGACGCCGAGTCCGTCGAGCGGCTGCTCACCGCGGTCGACGCCCTGGCGGGCCACCGGATCCCGGCCTCGATGCTCGAGACCGTCGTCCTGCCGGCCAGGGTGCCCGGCTACCGCCCGGCGCTGCTCGACCAGCTGATGGGCTCCGGGCAGGTGACCTGGAGCGGTGCCGGCGCCATCGGCGCCGGCGACGGCTGGGTGCGCCTGTGGCCGGCCGATCTGGCCCCCGCCGCCCCGCCCGACGGGCCGGAGCCCGACGGGCGGGGCGGGCGCGCCGGGCTGAGCGGGACGGCCCGGCGCGTCCTGGAGCGTCTCGAGGCGGGCGGGGCCTGGCGCAGCGCCGACTTCGTCGACGCCGGCACGAGCGCCGCGGCTGCGCAGGACGCCCTGTGGGAGCTCGTCTGGGCGGGGCTCGCCACGTCGGACGGCTTCGGGCCGCTGCGCGAGCTGAGCGTCCGCGGCGTGGTCCGCCGGCCCCGGGCCGGCGCTGCGCGGCGCCGGCTCATCCGGCCCCGCCCGGCGAGGGCGGCCGCGGCGCCGGCCGGCGTGCGCTGGTCGCGGGTGCCCGCGGCCGAGGACGGCCCCCGGGGACTGCTCGACCAGGTCGACGCGGAGCTGGCCCGTTACGGCGTCCTCACGAGGGGAAGCGCCCTCGCCGAGCCGGCCACGGGGAACTACTCGCAGGTCTACCGTCTGCTCAGCACCCTCGAGGAGTCCGGCGCGGTGCGCCGCGGCTACTTCGTCGAGGGGCTCGGCGGCGCCCAGTTCGCCGTGCCGGGGGCCGTCGACGAGCTGCGCCGGGCCCCGGCCGCGCCGCTGCGCCTGCTCGCCGCCTGCGATCCCGTGAACCCCTACGGCGCCGCGCTCGAGTGGCCGGAGACGAACGCCCATCGCCCGGCCCGAAAGGCCGGCGCGCTCGTCGTCCTCGACGACGGGGCCCCGCTCCTCTACTTGGAGCGGGGCGCGCACACGCTCGTCACCTTCGACGGCGTCGGGCCCGAGGCGCTCGGACGGGCCCTGTCGGCCGTCGGCGCCGCCGTCGACGCCGGGCGTCTGCCGCCGGTGTCGATCGACCGGATCGACACCCGCAGCGCCCTCGAAGCCGGCCCGCTGCGCGAGGCCCTCGAGGCGGCCGGCTTCGTGCAGCACCCCCGGGGCTACCGGCGCAGGCGGACGGTCCGGGGCTGACCCCCTCGGGCCCTCGGGCCGGCGCGCAGCGGGGCCGCCGCCCGGTCATCCGGGCGGCGGCCCCGCTGCGGCACGGGTTCCCGGTCGGTGCGCGCCCTCAGGCCGCGACCACAGTGCCGTGGCGGGTCGTCGACGCGGTCGGGTTCTCGCCGTTCCCGATCTCGGCGACGAGGAGCTTCTCGCTCACCCGGCGGAAGATCTCCGACATCGGCACGCGAAGGGCGGTGCAGATCGAGGAGAGCAGCTCGCTCGAGGCCTCCTTCTGGCCCCGCTCCACCTCGGAGAGGTAGCCAAGACTCACCCGGGCGGACAGCGAGACGTCACGAAGAGTGCGCCCCTGGCTCATGCGGCGCTCCCTGAGCGCCTCACCGAGCAGTTCACGGACCAACAACGGCTTCACGTTCTCTCCCCTCGCCGGTTGCGCGGCCCCGCCCTCCGATGGAGGTCGGCCCCGCGGTCACACTGGGTTCAACAGGCCATGACGCCGATTCATTCCCGTCGGGCGAACATTCCCGGACCCCGGTGCGGGCGGGCCGGGGCCCCGGTGCTATGGGGCCGGGCGCTGCGAGAGCGCCTCGACCGTCAGCCGGAGGGCGCGGCGAACGGTCTCCTCGCGGATCCGGGCGCGGTCGCCGTCGAGCGCGAGCCGGTGGGTGCGCGTGCCGTCCGGGGTGCGGGCGCCGACCCACACCGTGCCGGGGGCGACGCCGTCCTGGCCGAGGGGCCCGGCCGTGCCGGTGACCGCGACGGCCACGTCGGCCCCGCAGACCCGGGCCGCCCCCTCGGCCATCTCGCGGGCGGTCCGCTCGTTGACGACGCCGTGGGCGGCGATGAACGCGGCGTCGACCCCGGCCAGTGAGGCCTTGAGCCCGCTGGCGTAGGTGATGAGCCCGCCCCGGAAGACGTCCGAGGCGCCGGGCACGGCGGTGAGCGCCCAGCCGATGCCGCCGCCGGTGATCGACTCGCAGGTGGCGAGCAGCAGGCCGCGCCGCCGGCAGAGCGCGAGGAGCCGCTCGGCGAGCGCCCCGGTGCCCCCGTCCACGCCGCCCGTCCCTCAGTGCCGGGCGCTGTAGTCGATGGGGTGGCCGGCCCGCAGCGCGTCGCGGCGCAGCCGGTGGGCGTCGAAGACGTAGTCGATGCCGGTCAGGACGGTGAGCGCGAAGGCCGCCCACATGATGAACCAGCGCAGCGCCCAGAACCAGGTGACGGTGTCGGGGACCTGCACGAGGAACATGGCCAGGGCGACGCCCTGGAGGGTCGTCTTGAGCTTGCCGCCGCGCTTCGCCGCCATGACGCCGTACTTGAGCACGCGGAAGCGCATCACGGTGATGCCCCATTCGCGGACGAGGATGACGAGGGTGATCGGCCAGGCCAGCTCGCCGATGATCGACAGGCCGACGAAGGCCATGCCGGTGAGCGCCTTGTCGGCGATCGAGTCCCAGATCTTGCCGAAGTTGGTGACCTGGTGGTATTTGCGGGCGATCCGCCCGTCGGCGAGATCGGTGAGGATGGCGATGACGAAGACGGCCGTCGCCCAGTGGCGCCAGACGTGGTCGTGCGGGTGCGTGAGCAGGACGAGCGCGAAGACCGGCACGAGGACCAGGCGCAGGATCGTCAGGATGTTCGGGACGTTCCAGGCGAAGGCCAGTGTCGTGTCCTGCTGCTCGGGCCCGCTCGCCTCAGGCTCGCTCATGCTCGCCGCACCCCCGTTCCGCTTCGTTCCGCACGCCCGCACCGGCACCGGTCAGGGGCTCGGCGACCAGATCGGCGCCGTTCGCTGCCACCACCGTAGCCGCCACGAGACCGCCCACGCGGGGCGGCTCACCGCCGGGGGCGGTGCGCAGCTCGGTGACGCCGTCGACCTCGGGCCCCTGGTGGGCGGCGCGGCCCTCGACGAGGCCGTCCTCGACGCGTTCGACGAGCACGCTCACCGGCTCGCCGATCCGCTCGGCGGCGCGCTGGTCGACGAGCTCGTCGACGAGATCGGCGATACGCCGGTGGCGGGCCGCGATCCCGTCCTCGTCGAGGTGCCCGTCGAGCCGCTCGGCCGCGGTGCCCTCCTCGTCCGAGTAGCTGAAGACCCCGGTGACGTCGAGGCGGGCCCTCGTGAGGAAGTCGGCGAGGACGTCGACGTCCTGCTCGGTCTCGCCGGGGAAGCCGACGATGACGTTGGAGCGGATGCCGGCCCGGTGGGCCCGCTCGCGGATGCGCCCGAGGAGCCCGAGGAAGCTCTCGGGGTCGCCGAAGCGGCGCATGCGGCGCAGCACGGCGGGAGCGGCGTGCTGGAAGCTGATGTCGAAGTAGGGCACGACCTTCTCGGTGCCGACCATCGCGTCGAGGAGCGAGGGGCGCAGCTCGGCGGGCTGCACGTAGCTGACCCTGATCCACTCGAGCCCGTCGATCCGCGAGAGCTCGGCGAGCAGCCCCTCGAGCGCCCGCCGGTCGGCCAGGTCCTTGCCGTAGCTCGACGAGTTCTCCGAGACGAGCATGATCTCGCGCACCCCCTGGTCGACGAGCCAGCGGGCCTCCTCGACGACCAGGGCGGGCTCGCGCGACAGATGGGCGCCGCGGAAGCCCGGGATGGCGCAGAAGGCGCAGCGGCGGTCGCAGCCGGAGGCGATCCTCAGCGGGGCCCACGGCTCGTGGCCCAGGCGGCGGCGGGGCGTCCGCGGACCGGACGCGGGGGCCAGGCCCGCCGGCAGCTCCCCCTGGTGGCCGGGCACCGCCGTCGGCGCCAGGTGGCGGTCGACGGGGGCGAGGGGCAGCAGCGTGCGGCGGTCCCGGCGGGGCGCCGGAGCGCCGGGGCGTCCGCCGGCGAGGACCGTGCGGAGCCGTTCGGCGATGTCGGTGTAGTCGTCGAAGCCCAGGACGGCGTCGGCCTCGGGCAGGGCCCGCGCCAGCTCGCGGCCGTAGCGCTGCGCCAAGCAGCCGACGGCGACGACGGCCCGGGCGCGGCCGCCGGACTTGAGGTCCGCGGCGGACAGGATCGTGTCGATGGAGTCCTTCTTGGCCTGCTCGATGAAGCCGCACGTGTTGACCACGAGCGCGTCGGCCTCGGCGGGCTCGGCGACGAGGGCGAAGCCACCGGCCTCGAGTCGCCCGGCGAGCTCCTCGGAGTCGACGTCGTTGCGGGCGCAGCCGAGACTGATGAGGTGCACTGTGGTCCTGCCCATGATGGTCTCAGTATCCACCGCCGCGCCCGCGGGCGCGAACCGGCCGGCGCACCTCAGGCGGCCTCGCCCGACAGCGAGGCGAGCGTCTCGGGCAGGTCGTCCGGCTTGACGAGCACGTCGCGGGGCTTGGAGCCCTCCGACGGCCCGACGACGCCGCGGGTCTCGAGGATGTCCATGATGCGCCCGGCCTTGGCGAAACCGATGCGCAGCTTGCGCTGGAGCATCGAGGTGGAGCCGAGCTGCAGCTCCACGACCTGGCGGCAGGCCTCGAGGACCAGCTCCAGGTCGTCGCCGATGTCCTCGGCGACCTTCTTCTCGCCGCCGGCAGGGACGGTGACGTCGGCGCGGTACTGGGGCTCCAGCTGGGACTTGACGCGGTCGACGACCTCGCGGATCTCGGCCTCGGTGACCCAGCTGCCCTGGACGCGCTTCGGGTTGGCGGCACCCATCGGCAGGAAGAGGCCGTCGCCCTGGCCGACGAGGCGCTCGGCGCCGGTCTGGTCGAGGATGACCCGCGAGTCGGTGGCCGAGCTCGTGGCGAAGGCCAGCCGCGAGGGGATGTTGGCCTTGATGAGGCCGGTGACCACGTCGACCGAGGGGCGCTGGGTGGCGAGGACGAGGTGGATGCCGGCGGCGCGGGCCAGCTGGGTGATGCGGACGATCGACTCCTCGACGTCGCGGGGGGCGACCATCATGAGGTCGCTCAGCTCGTCGACGACGACGAGCAGGTACGGGTACGGGGAGAGCTCGCGCTCGGAGCCGGGGGGCAGCTGCACCTGCCCGGCGCGCACCGCCTTGTTGAAGTCGTCGATGTGGCGGAAGCCGAAGGCGGCGAGGTCGTCGTAGCGGTGGTCCATCTCCTGCACGACCCACTCGAGGGCCTGGGCGGCCTTCTTCGGGTTCGTGATGATGGGCGTCACGAGGTGCGGGATGCCCTCGTACTGGTTGAGCTCGACGCGCTTGGGGTCGACGAGGATCATGCGGACCTCGTCGGGGGTGGCCCGGACCATGATCGAGGTGATCATCGAGTTCACGAAGCTCGACTTGCCCGAGCCGGTGGCGCCGGCGACGAGCAGGTGCGGCATCTTGGCGATGTTCGCCAGGACGACGCGGCCCTCGACGTCCTTGCCCAGGCCGACGATGAGCGGCTTGTCGTTGGCGCGGGCCTGGGGGCTGCGGAGGACGTCGCCGAGGGAGACGACCTCCTTGTCCTTGTTCGGGATCTCGATGCCGATGGCGGACTTGCCGGGGATGGGGGACAGGATCGTCACGTCGGGCGAGGCGACCGCGTAGGCGATGTTGCGCTGGAGGGCCGTGACCTTCTCGACCTTGACGCCGGAGCCGAGCTCCACCTCGTACTGGGTGACCGTCGGGCCGCGCGTGTAGCCGGTGACCTGGGCGTCGATGCCGAACTCGCTGAACACGGACTGGAGGGCGTCGACGAGCCCGTCGGAGGCCGCGGTGCGGGCCCTGGGCGCCGAGCCGGGCTTGAGCAGGGACAGCTCGGGCAGGGTGTACTGGACGTCGCCGGACAGCTGGAGCTGCTCGACGCGCGCGGGCATCTGGGCGTGCTCGGGGGCCGCGAGCCCGGCGGGCTCCGGCTCGGGCTCGGGGGCCGGCAGCGGCAGCGCGTGCTGCTCGGGCTCGGCGGCCGAGGGCCGCGCGGCCGGTTCGGGCGCGTACTGCTCGTGGGCCCCGGCCCGCGCGGCCGGCGCCTGCGCGGGACCGTCGGGGGACTCCGCGTCGAAGACCTCCTCGGGCCCGCCGGTCGGCTCGGGGCGCGCGCCCGCGCGGCGGCCGCGGGGCCGGTGCTCCTCGATGATCGGGGTGTCGTAGGCCTCGTCGACGCCGTACTTGAGCGACCTGCGCTCGCGGCGGGCGGCCATGGCCCTGTCGCGGCGGTCCTGGGCCCCGGTGAACGCGTCGCGGACCTGGTCGACGATCTCGTAGACGGGCCTGCCGACGATGACGAGCAGGCCGAACAGGGCGACGAAGAACAGCAGCACGCCGGTGAGCCAGGCGGGCATGAGCTGGTTGAGCATGGAGCTGGAGATGTAGCCGATGATGCCGCCGCGGGCGCGCATCCGGTCGATGACGGCGGGGCCGGGCAGCGGCGACTCGGTGACGTTGATGAGGCCCAGCAGGCCCATGAGGAAGAGGGTCCACCCGACGAGCTGACGGCCGGCCGGGCCGTTGGCCTCGGGGTTGCGCAGCGTGCGCCACGCCATGGCGCCCAAGAGGAAGGGCAGCACGCAGCTGACCGCGCCGAAGATCGTGCTGCAGACGACGCGGATGCCCGTCCCGAGCGCCCCGGGCACGCCGAACCAGAACTCGGCGGCGACGACGATGGCGACGACGAGCAGCGCCAGGCCGGCGCCGTCGCGGCGCAGGGCCGGGTCGAGGTCCCGCGCGGAGCGGCCGATCCTCCGCACGCCGGCGCCGAGCGCGCCGGCCAGCCCGGACCACGCCACGCCGAGGGCGTGGAGCAGCGGGTTGGGGCGCGACGCGCCGCGCGCCCGGCCCCTGGAGGACCTGGCGCGGGTGGACTTGGATCTGTTGCCCCCGCGGGTGCGCGTGCCCGCGGCCCGGCTCGTCGCGTTCGAGGAACGCTTCGAACCGCTGCGGGCGCCGGACCGCGACGGGGAAGACACGCGGGTCGCCATGGGGCTCAGGCTACCCGCTGCCCCCGGGGGCTGCCAGTCCACCCGCCGGGGGCGGGCGGGAACCGGTCTCAGGCCCGGAAATGCTCCCAGCCGCCCTCCCCGCTCCATGCGGCGCCGTCGACGGTGACCCCGGGGGCCGTCCCGTCGGTCTCGGCGACCGCGCCGACCTCGACCCACCCGTCGGGCACGGCGCCGGCGGGGAAGGTCGCGGCGAGGGCGTGGTCCTCGCCGCCGGTGAGGACGAAGCCGAGCGGGTCCTTGCCGGTGGCCGCGGCGACGGCCCGCACCGGGTCGGGCAGCTCGAATGCGTCCGAGCGCAGGTCGATGCGCACGTCCGAGGCGTCGGCGATGTGGCCGAGGTCGGCGATGAGCCCGTCGGAGACGTCGATCATCGCGGTGGCCCCGGCCCGGGCGGCCTGCCGTCCGGCGCCGTAGGGCACGAGGGGGACCCGCTGGGAGTCGACGGCCGCCCGGGGGCTGCGGAAGCCCCGCCCGAGCGCCGCCAGCCCCGCGGCGGCCCAGCCGAGCCGGCCGCGGCAGGCGACGACGTCCCCGGCACGGGCGCCGCTGCGCGGGACGGGCTCGCGGCCCTCGGTCTGGCCGATGACGGTGACGCAGAGGGTGACGTCGCGAGCGCTCGTCGTGTCGCCGCCCACGAGGGTCAGCCCGGCGGCGTCGGCCTCGGCGCGCAGCCCGGTGGCGACGTCGTGCACCCACTGGACGGGCAGGTCGCCGGGCACGCCGAGCCCGACGTTCATGACGAGCGGCGTGACGCCCATGGCCTCGAGGTCGGCCGCGTTGACGGCGACCGCCTTGCGCCCGATCTCGGTGCCGCTGGACCAGTCGCGGCGGAAGTGGACGCCCTCGACGAGCATGTCGGTGCTCATGACGGCCGAGCCGTTCACGAGGAAGACGGCCGAGTCGTCCCCGGGGCCGGTCGCCACGGCGGGCGGCATCGACAGGTCGCGGACGATGTCGGCGATGATGCCGAACTCGCCGACGTCGGCGACGGTGCGGGCATGGGATGAGGTGGTGCTCGGCATGGGGTCAACGCTAGCGGGTCCGGGGCGCCGGCGCCGTCCCGGACCCGCCGCGGCGCCGCGGCTCAGCGCAGCACCGTGGCCGGCCTGGCCAGGGCCTGGTCGACGAGGGCGTCGACGAGGGCGGGGTACTCGATGCCGGTGGCCTGCCACATGCTCGGGTACATCGAGTGCGCGGTGAAGCCGGGCATCGTGTTGATCTCGTTGACCACCACGCCCCCGTCGGGCAGGACGAAGACGTCGACGCGGGCCAGGCCCTCGCAGTCGAGCGCCTCGAAGCAGGCGACGGCCGTGGCGCGCACGCGCTCGGCGACGTCGGCGGGCAGCTCGGCGGGCACCCGCAGCTCGACCTGCTCCTCGGGCAGGTACTTCGCGTCGTAGTCGTAGAAGCCGCCGTTGGCGTGCATGACGATCTCGCCGGGCCGCGAGGCCCGGGGGGCGCCTCCGGCGACGCCGAGCACGCCGCACTCGACCTCCCGGGCGCCGACGACGCCCTGCTCGACGACGACCTTCGGATCGGCGGCGCGGGCCGTCCCGACGGCCTCGGCGAGCCGGGCGGGGTCGGTGACGCGGCTGATGCCCACCGAGGAGCCGCCGCGGGCGGGCTTGACGTAGACGGGGTAGCGCAGCTCGGCGTTCACGCGGGCGAGGCAGCCCCGGCGGTCGTCGCGCCACCGGCCGGGCGTGATCGTCAGCCACGGCACGAGCGGGATGCCGGCCTGCTCGAAGCAGGTGCGCATGAAGGCCTTGTCCATGCCGTTGGCGCTGCTCGTGACGCCGCAGCCGACGTAGCGCAGGCCGAGGATCTCGAAGTGGCCCTGGATGCAGCCGTCCTCGCAGTAGGCGCCGTGCATGACGGGGAAGGCGACGTCGACGTGGACCGGGTCGACGAGGCGGTCGCCCTCGAGGGTGGCCAGGCGCACGCCGCCGGGCTCGCGCACCATGACGGCGCGGGGGCGGTCCTCTCCGATCGCCGGGAGCCTGCCGTCCTCGACGCGGAGGGCCCCGATCTCCTCGACCGTGTACCGGTGCCAGACGCCCCGCTTGTCGATGCCGATGCCGTGCACCTCGTAGCGGGACGGGTCGAGTGCGCCGAGCACGCCGGCCGCCGTGAGGCACGAGACCTCGTGCTCGCTGGACTGGCCGCCGAAGACGACGGCGATCGTGACGCGCTCATCAGCACCCATCGTGATTCCCTTCTGGAGGACCGCCCCCAGCGTAGCGGTGGGCCGGACGCCCGGCGCCCGGGCCTCGGCGGGCGCTCAGCGGACCGCCTCCTCGGCGGGCACGCGCCGCCGACAGCCGGGGTGCCAGCGCCCGACCGGGGCCCGCTCGCCCCTGGCGAGCCCGGTCTGGGCGGTGATGGCGTCCATGATGCGCACGGTGGCCTCGCGGACCGCGGCGCGGTCGTGGTCGCCGCGGCCCGCCAGGTCCGACAGCTCGACGGCCGGCCCGGCCCGCACGACGACGTCGGTGCGGCCGAACAGGTGCGGGCGGGCGGGGCGGCGGCGCGACGGGACGACGAGGTTCGCGCCCCACTGCCCGATCGGGACGACGGGCGCGCCGGTGGTCAGCGCCAGCCTCGCCGCCCCCGTGTGGCCGGCCATCGGCCACTCGTCGGGGTCGTGGGTGAAGGTGCCCTCCGGGTAGACGATGACGGCCCGTCCGGCGTCGAGCATCCCCCGGGCCGCGGCGAGCGAGTCGGCGGCCCGCACGGATCCGCGCTCGACGGGGATCTGCTCGATGCCGCGCAGCAGCGGGCCGACGACGGGCAGGTCGAAGAGGTTCGCCCTCGCGAGGAAGTGCGGCCAGCGCCCTGCCTGAACGGTGAAGCGCCCCACGACGACGGGGTCGAGGTTGCACAGGTGGTTGGGCGCGAGGATGACCGGGCCGGTGTCCGGGATGTTCTCCCGGCCGATGCAGTGGAGCCGGCACACCGGCGCGAGGAGGGCGTCGGCCAGCGGCGGCAGCGACGCGAAGAGTCGCGTCGTGGGCTCGTCGTTGACGCGCCCCAGCCTGCCCCGGTAGGGGCGGCGGGCCTGCCCCAGCGGGTCCACGGTCCCGCGCCTCAGGCGGCCGGGGCCCCGGCGCCGCGCTCGGGGGTCGTCGGCATGAAGGCGGGACGGCGGGCCTCGTAGGCGGCGATGTCGTCGGCGTGCTGGAGGGTGACGGCGATGTCGTCGAGGCCCTCGAGCAGGCGGTGGCGGGTGTGGTCGTCGAGCTCGAAGGAGTGGGTCCGGCCGCCGGCCTCGATCGTGCGCGTGAGCAGGTCGACGGTGATCGACCGGCCCGGCTCGGCCTCGCAGAAGGCCCACAGCTCCTCGACGACCCCCTGCGGCACGGTGGCCAGCAGCAGGCCGGCCTTGCCGGAGTTGCCGCGGAAGATGTCGCCGAAGCGCGAGCCGATGACGACCCGGAAGCCGTAGTTCTGCAGGGCCCACACGGCGTGCTCGCGAGAGCTTCCGGTGCCGAAGTCGGGGCCGACGACGAGGATGGAGCCGGCGCGCCAAGCGGGCCGGTTGAGGACGAAGTCGGGATCGTCGCGCCAGGCGCTGAACAGGCCGTCCTCGAATCCGGTGCGCTCGATGCGCTTGAGGTAGGCGGCCGGGATGATCTGGTCGGTGTCCACGTTGGAGCGCCGCAGCGGGACCGGGACGCCGGTGTGCCTCGAGAACTTCTCCATGCCAGCTGCTCCTTCAGTCCAGGTCGGCCGGTGCCGACAGGTGGCCAGTGACGGCGGTCGCGGCGGCGGAGGCCGGGCTCACCAGGTGGGTGCGTCCGCCCTTGCCCTGGCGCCCCTCGAAGTTGCGGTTCGAGGTGGACGCGCTGCGCTCGCCGGGGCTCAGCCGGTCGGGGTTCATGCCCAGGCACATCGAGCAGCCGGCGTGGCGCCACTCGGCGCCGGCCTCGGTGAAGACGCGGTCGAGGCCCTCGGCCACGGCCTGCCGGCGCACGGCGTCCGAGCCGGGGACGACGAGCATGCGCACGGAGTCGGCGATCCGACGCCCCCGCATGACCTCGGCGGCGGCGCGCAGGTCCTCGATGCGGCCGTTCGTGCACGAGCCGAGGAAGACGGTGTCGATCGCGATGTCGCGCATCGGGGTGCCGGCCCGCAGGTCCATGTACTCCAGCGCGCGCTCGGCGGCGGCGCGCGCCGCCGCATCGGCGAAGTCCTCGGGGAAGGGCACCCGGGCGTCCAGCGGGACGCCCTGGCCGGGGTTGGTGCCCCATGTGGCGAAGGGGGCGAGCCGGGAGGCGTCGAGGTGGACCTCCTCGTCGTAGCGGGCGTCGGGGTCCGAGCGCAGCGAGAGCCAGTGGGCAACGGCCTCGTCCCGGTCGGCCCCGGCGGGGGCGTGCGGGCGGCCCTCGACGTACTCGACGGTGGTCTCGTCGGGCGCGACGAGACCGGCCTTGGCGCCCCACTCGATCGACATGTTGCAGATCGTCATGCGGCCCTCCATCGACATCCGCTCGATGGCCCCGCCGCGGTACTCGACGACGTGGCCCTGGCCGCCGCCGGTGCCCTCCTGGGCGATGAGGGCGAGGATGAGGTCCTTGGGCGTGACGTCGGGGCCGGGCTCGCCGTCGATGAACACGCCCATGGTGCGGGGGCGGGCCTGGGGCAGGGTCTGCGTGGCGAGCACGTGCTCGACCTCGCTCGTGCCGATGCCGAAGGCGAGGGCGCCGAAGGCGCCGTGGGTGGCGGTGTGCGAGTCGCCGCAGACGATCGTCATGCCCGGCTGGGTCAGGCCCAGCTGCGGGCCCATGACGTGGACGATGCCCTGCTCGGCGTCGCCGAGGGGGTGCAGGGGCACGCCGAACTCGGCGCAGTTCTCGCGCAGGGTCCGCACCTGGAGGGCGGAGACGGGGTCGGCGATCGGCCGGTCGACGTCGGTCGTGGGGACGTTGTGGTCCTCGGTCCCGACGGTCAACTCCGGACGGCGCACGGCGCGCCCGGCGAGGCGGAGGCCCTCGAACGCCTGGGGGCTCGTGACCTCGTGGATGAGGTGCAGGTCGATGTAGAGCAGGTCGGGCTCCCCGTCGCCCGAACGGACCACGTGGTCATCCCAGATCTTCTCAACCAGAGTTCTCGCCATGAGTTCGATCCTAGCCCTTGTTATATCAAAATGCGAGATGCTAGTCTCACTTCATGGACAAATCGAGTGGGGTCGGCGTCCTCGACAAGGCGGCTCTCGTCCTCACGGCCCTCGAGCAGGGGCCGATGACGCTGGCCGAACTGGTGCAGTCGACGGGTCTGGCCCGTCCGACCGCCCACCGGCTGGCCGTCGCCCTCGAACACCACCGCCTCGTCGGGCGCGATCTGCAGGGCCGCTTCGTCCTGGGACCGCGCCTCGTCGAGCTCGCCGCCGCGGCCGGCGAGGACCGCCTGCTGGCGACCGCCGGCCCCATCCTCGCCCGGCTGCGCGACATCACCGGCGAGTCGGCACAACTCTACCGCCGTCAGGGCGATGTGCGCATCTGCGCCGCCGCGGCCGAGCGCCCCAGCGGCCTGCGCGACACGATCCCCGTCGGGGCCCAGCTCACGATGAACGCCGGCTCCGCGGCGCAGGTGCTGCTGGCCTGGGACGAGCCCGAGCGGATCAGCGCGGGACTGGCCAGCGCCAGCTTCTCGGCGGTCGCGCTCAACACGGTGCGCCGCCGCGGCTGGGCCCAGTCGGTCGGCGAGCGCGAGGCCGGCGTTGCCTCCGTCTCGGCCCCGGTCCGCTCCCCCGCCGGCAGGGTCATCGCCGCCGTCTCGGTCTCCGGGCCCATCGAGCGCCTCACCCGCCAGCCCGGCAGGCTGCACGCGCCGGCCGTCATCGCCGCCGGGGAGCGCCTCTCCGAGGTGCTGCGCCGCACCCGCGGGGACGAGTGAGCCGGGGGGCCCCGGCCCCGACCGTCCCCCGTCCCGGGAGGCGCCGCCCCGGGGGACGCTCCGGCGCAGCGGCCGGCGCCCCGCGGCCCGGGGCGCCGGAGCGCGCCCGTCACAGGACCGGCTCGTCGCTGAGCAGGCCCGCGACGAGGTGGTAGGCCTCGGGCAGGCTGGTGCCGTCGCTCCAGCCCATCTCGATGCCGAAGAGCTCGCGCACGAGGCCCACGACGTCCCCGCCGATCGATTCGACCGAGTGGATGAGCTGGCCGGGGTGCAGGCACGGGCGGCCGTCCAGGCGGGTGCAGCGCGCGCACAGCTCGCAGGAGCCGGCGAGCAGCGGCACCGAGCCCTCGTGCCGGGCGCGCAGGACGACGACGCGGTGCCTCAGGCGCCGCTTCTCGGCGGTGAACAGCTCCATGACCTGCGGGCGCAGCTCGTCGGGGTCGAGGCCGCTGCGGGGCTGGTCGGCCGTGAAGGCGAGGGTGCGGACGATGACGTGGAACCAGCGCCGGCTCCGCCACACGTCCATCGGATCGAAGTCGAACTCGGGGCAGGCCCAGGTGCGCCCGTGGGCGGGGCACTCGCGGCAGCACTCGAGGAAGCGCGGGACGTCGACGAAGCGCTCGACGAACTCGGGCGTGCCGATCGTGCGCCGTGCGTCCCGAACCGTGTGGGCCAGCATGGGGCCAGGCTAGTGGGCGCCGCCCCGGGCGGGGCCGGAGAGGGAAGAACCCGGCCGCTCGGGCCGGGTTCCCCACCTGGTAGCCCCGATCGGATTCGAACCGACGTTTCAGCCTTGAGAGGGCCGCGTGCTAGGCCGCTGCACAACGGGGCCAGGTCGATCTTCTGTTGTGCTGCAGGGCGCCGGAGCGGCCGGCCGGAGCAGCTCTGGCTGGGGTACCAGGACTCGAACCTGGACTGACGGAACCAGAATCCGTTGGGCTGCCAATTACCCCATACCCCACAGGCCTGGACGGGCGGACCCGCGCCGGCAACGGATTGGAACTCTAGTGTATGGGGCCCCCGAGAATCAAACCGGGCCCGGCCCGGTCGTCCGGCGCCGCCCCAGCAGGCGCGCCGCGAGCACCGCCAGGGCGCCGCACAGGGCGTAGGCGACGAGGTTGGGGGCGGTCGTCGACCAGGTGCTCTCGTCGATGAGGCGGGTCTGGCTCACCGTGCCGGCGGCGACGGCGTAACAGAAGCTGCTCACGTTGTTGGCCGCATGGACGGCGATCGAGGCCTCCAGCCCGCCGGTCGCCACGACGACGGCCCCGGCCACCAGGCCGAAGCCGAGCCGGTCGATGAACAGGGCCGCGTTCTGGGTGCCGTGCATGAGGGCGAAGACGAGGGCGCTCGCGCCGACGGCGGCCCAGGTGCGGCCGGTGAGCGCACCGACGGCCTGCTGCACGTAGCCGCGGAAGAGGAACTCCTCCCCCGCGGCCTGCAGGGGCGAGGTGAGCAGCACCAGGAGCACCCAGATCCAGGCGTGCTCCGGAGGGCCGGAGCCCCCGGACCGGTCGGCGCCGCCGAGCAGGTAGACGGCGTTGAGGACGACGAAGCCGATGACCAGGCAGCACCCGAGCAGCCCCGGGCGCAGACGCCCCTCCACGGAGCAGGTCCAGCCCGGCGCCCGCCCGTTGAGCCATCGGGCGACGGCCAGCACGACGAGGACGACCGAGGCGAGCGCCAGGTCGACGACGGCGACGCCCTCGACGACGCCGTAGGAGGCGACGAGGGCGTAGCCGTCGGAGAAGGAGCCGTGGCGCCCCCGGGCGAGCCACGAGACGGCGGCGCCGGCGTCCATGAGCAGCGTCGTGACGACGAGGTAGCCGAGGGCGACGAGGACGAGGCCGAGCGCGGCGCGGCTGCGGAAGGGGCCCGAGGCGTCGGTGAGGAGCCCGGTGTAGCCGACGTTCGGCAGGGGCCGCGCGGGCGGGGCCCCGACGAGGGGCCGGGGAGCGGGCCGCGCGGGCGGGCGGGGCCCGGGGGCCGGTCCGGGCCGGGGGTTCGGGCGGGGGCGGGCCCGGCCACCGGAGGGCCGGGCCCGCTTCCTCGGGCTCCTGCTGCCGCTCACCGGGCAGCGGCCCCGTCCCCGGCGAAGCCGCCGTCGTCGGCGGCGTCGATGACCGGATTGGTGAGGGTGCCGATCGACTCGATCTCGACGCTGACCCGCTGGCCGGGCCCCATCGGCCCGACGCCGGCCGGCGTGCCGGTGAGGACGACGTCGCCGGGCAGCAGGGTCGTGAACTCGGAGATGTACGAGACGAGCCGGGCGATCGGATGGATCATGTCGGCGGTGCTGCCGTCCTGGCGCAGCTCGCCGTCGACGCGCGTGCGGATGCCGAGGCGCCCGGCGCCGTCCAGGTCGATGTGGGCGGCGATCCACGGGCCGAGCGGGCAGAAGGTGTCGAAGCCCTTGGCCCGGGTCCACTGGCTCTCGGCGCGCTGGATGTCGCGGGCGGTGACGTCGTTGGCGCAGGTGAAGCCGAGGACGACCTCGTCGACGCGCTCGACGGGCACCTTCCGGCAGATGCGCCCGATGACGACGGCGAGCTCGCCCTCGTGGTGGAGCTCGTGGGTCTCGACGGGCTTGACGATGGGCTCGTCGGGGCCGATGACGCTCGTGTTCGGCTTGAGGAAGAGCAGCGGCCGCTCGTCGACCTCGTCGCCCAGCTCGGCGGCGTGCTCGGCGTAGTTGCGGGCGACCGCGACGATCTTGCTGCGCGGGATCACCGGCGCGAGCAGGCGCACCTCGTCGAGCCGATGGCGCATCCCGGTGAAGGAGACGGGGCCGGCCAGCGGATCGCCGCTGATCGCGGCGACCGTGTCGGGGTGTTCCCCGCCGTCGGCCGCCAGTTCGACGATCCCGTAGGCCGGGTCGGCGCCGGCCGCGGCGAAACGAGCGATGCGCATGGGCCAAATCTAGCCCGTCGGCGGCGCCGCCCGGGGCCGCCGGTCAGAGCGCGTGCGGGGCGGTCGACCCGTACCCCTTGACCAGCCCGTAGAGGAAGGCCTCGACGAGGGCCTCCCAGCTGGCCTCGATGACGTTCTCGCCGACGCCGACGGTCGTCCAGGTGAGGCCCCCGCAGGCGGTGTCGATGCGCGCGCGCACCGTGGCGTCGGTGCCCCGCACCGCCCCGAGCAGGCGCACCCGGTAGTCGACGAGCTCGTAGGAGCGCACCTGCGGGTAGACGCCGCCGAGCGCGCGACGCAGCGCCTGGTCGAGGGCGTTGACCGGGCCGCTCCCCTCCCCCGCGCAGACCCGGTAGCTGCCGTCGGCGAGGAGCCTCACGACCGCCTCGGTGGGCGCCTCGGCGTCCGGGTCGTCGCCCTGCTGCTCGGTGAGGACCCACCAGCCCACGACGGTGAAGGGGCGCGCGGCGAGCTCCCCTCGCATCCGCTTGACGAGCAGCTCGAAGCTGGCGTCGGCGGCCTCGTAGGCGTAGCCGCGGGCCTCGCGCTCGCGCACGGCCTCGGCCACCTCCCCGGCGGTGGCCCGGTCGGCCAGGTCGAGGCCGAGCTGGGCCCCCTTGACCTGGATGTTGGCGCGTCCGGCCATGTCGGAGATGAGCATGCGCATGTCGTTGCCCACGCTGCGGGGGTCGACGTGCTGGTAGAGGTCGTTGTTGACCTTGACGGCGGCGGCGCGCAGGCCGCCCCGGTGGGCGAAGGCGGACTCGCCCACGTAGGGCTGGCGCGGGGCGACCGGCTGGGCGGTGATCTCACCGATGGCGCGCGCCGCATGGGTGAGCCCGCTCAGCTGCTCGGACGTGACGACCGGCCAGCCGTACTTGAGTTGCAGGTCGGGGATGAGGGTCGTCAGATCGGTGCTGCCGGCGCGCTCCCCGTAGCCGTTGACGGCGCCCTGGACGTGCACGGCGCCGGCGCCGAGGGCCGCCAACGAGTTCGCGACGGCGCAGCCGCTGTCGTTGTGGCACTGCACGCCAAGGTCGACGCCGAGGGATGCGGCGCCGGAGATCGCGTCGCCGATCCAGTCGGGCAGCATGCCGCCGTTCGTGTCGCACAGGACGACGGTGCGGGCGCCCGCCTCGGCCGCGGTGCGCACGACCTCGAGGGCGTACGCGGGATTGCGGACGAACCCGTCGAAGTAGTGCTCGGCGTCGACGATGACCCTCCTGCCCTCGGCGACGAGGTGGCGGACCGTCTGCGAGAGCATCATGAGGTTCTCGTCGAGGCTGGTGCGCAGCACCTGGCTCACGTGCAGGTCGTGGGCCGGCGCCGCGACGGTCACGAAGCGCGTCCCGGCCTCGCGCAGCGCCGCCACCTGCGGGTCGTCCGCCGCCGCGGCGCCCGGGCGGCGGATCGGGCCGAAGGCGACGAGGCTGGCGCTGCGCAGCGGCACGTGGGCGGCCTGCGCGAAGAACTCCTTGTCGAGAGGGGTCGCGCCGGGCGAACCGCCCTCGATGAAACCGACCCCCAGGGAGTCGATCTGACCGAGCATGCGGATCCTGTCGTGCACCGTGAGCGAGATGCCGGTCTGCCGGGCCCCGTCGCGCAGGGTGGTGTCGTACAGCTCCAGCGCGTCGGGGCGCAGCGGGATCATCGTCATGGCAGCTCGCTCATCGGGGCGGGGAGGGGGAAGGGCGTCGGGGTGCGCTCAGCGGACCCGCTGGGTCCAGCCGCGGGTGTCGTCGACCCGGCCGTACTGGATGTCGAGGAGCATGGTGCGCAGGGCGATCGTCCTGCCGCCGTCGGCGGGGACGGGCACCTCGTGGCGGCCCTCCTCGTTGGTGAGGGTGCCGATGGGCGTGATGACCGCCGCGGTGCCGCAGGCGAACATCTCGGTGATGGTGCCGTCGACGAGACCGGCGTAGACCTCGGCGATGTCGATGGGCCGCTCGACCGGTTCGAGGCCGGCCTCGGGGGCCAGGGCGAGAAGGGAGTCGCGGGTGACGCCGGGCAGGATGTTGCCGTTGAGCGGCGGGGTGAGCAGCTCGCCGGCCCTCGTCACGACGCAGACGTTCATGCCGCCCAGTTCCTCGAGCCAGCGGTGCTCGGCGTTGTCGACGAACATGACCTGGTTGCAGCCCCTGTCGCGGGCCAGCTCCTGGGGCAGGAGGCTGGCGGCGTAGTTGCCGCCGCACTTCGCCTCGCCGGTGCCTCCGTTGGCGACACGGCTGTAATGCGACTCGACCCAGATGTCGACCGGGGCGACGCCGCCGGAGAAGTAGGCGCCGACCGGGGAGGCGATGACCGCGTAGCGCACGCCCCGGGACGGCCGGACCCCCAGGAAGGGCTCGCTCGCGACGGAGAAGGGGCGCAGGTAGAGGCTCTGCTCGTCGCCGGTGGGCACCCAGCGGGCATCGACGGAGACGAGCTCGCGCACGGAGTTCACGAAGTCCTCGACGGGGAGCTCGGGCAGCGCCAGGCGCGTGCACGAGTTGGCGAAGCGCCGGGCGTTGCGCTCGGGACGGAACAGCCAGACCGTGCCGTCGGCGCGGTGGTAGGCCTTGAGGCCCTCGAAGACCTCCTGGGCGTAGTGGAGGACGGCGCCGGCCGGCGACAGCACGTAGTCGGCGAAGGGCTCGATCCGGGCGTCGACCCAGCCCCTCTCGGAGTCCCAGTCGATGGCGGCCATGTGGTCGGTGAAGTGGACGCCGAACCCGGGATCCTCGTTGATCCTCGCGATGTCCTGCTCGCTCGTGGGAGCGGCCTTGAGCCGGGTGCTGAACGTGAGTGCCATGCCAGCAGACTAGCCCGCGCCGGGGCGGGCCCCGCCGCCGGTTCATCTGACGGCTGCCGGAACGGCGGGCCCCCGACGGCCGCCTCGGCGGATCCGCCCGGGCGTGATCGCCCCGATCCTGCGGGGGCGGACGCGGGACCGGCGACCGGGGCGGCGGATGAGACCGGCGCCGCCGCGGGGGACGCCGGCCCCTAGTGTTGGGCCCATGACGTCCGATCGTGCATCCATCGCGGTGATCCCCGGTGACGGCATCGGCCCCGAGGTCGTCGAGCAGGCCCTCGCGGTGCTCACCGCCGCCTGCGGCGAGCAGGCCTTCGAGTTCACCCACTACGACCTGGGCGCCCGGCACTGGCTCGAGACCGGCGAGGTCCTCGACGACGACACGCTGGCCCGGCTCGCCCGGCACGACGCGATCGTCCTCGGGGCCGTCGGCGCCGCCCCCGGCTCGGCGCAGGTGCCCTCGGGCCTGCTCGAACGCGGCCTGCTGCTGCGGCTGCGCTTCGCCTTCGACCAGGACGTCAACCTGCGGCCCTCGCGCCTGTATCCGGGGGTGCCCAGCCCCCTGGCCCCGGCCGTGCTCGACAGGGGCCCGATCGACTTCGTCGTCGTCCGCGAGGGCACCGAGGGCCTGTACGCCGGTAACGGCGGCGCTCTGCGCCGCGGGACCCCTCACGAGGTGGCCACCGAGGTCAGCGTCAACACGGCCTTCGGCGTCGAGCGCGTCGTGCGCTACGCCTTCGAGCTGGCCGCCACGCGCCGCGGCCGGGTCACGCTCGTGCACAAGCACAACGTGCTGGTCAACGCCGGCGGTCTGTGGCGGCGCATCGTCGACGAGGTGGCCGCGGACCACCCGGGCGTCGAGCACGACTACCTCCACGTGGACGCCGCGACGATCATGCTCGTCACCGACCCCCAGCGCTTCGACGTCATCGTCACCGACAATCTGTTCGGCGACATCCTCACCGACGAGGCGGGGGCGATCACCGGCGGCATCGGGCTGGCCCCCAGCGCCAACATCAACACGGCCGGGCGCTTCCCCTCGATGTTCGAGCCCGTGCACGGCTCGGCGCCCGACATCGCCGGCCGGGGCGTCGCCGACCCGACCGCGGCCATCAGCTCGATGGCGCTGCTGCTGCGCCACCTGGGCCGGGGCGCGGACGCCGACCGCGTCGATGCGGCCGTCAGCGCCGACATCGAGTCGAACCGCGGTACGGCGCGCTCCACCGGGCAGATCGGCGGGGCCATCGCTGCCGCGCTGCGGTGACCCGGCGCACGGCCCGGCGCGGGTTCTCTAGACTCGACTGACGTGAAGGACGTGGCCCCCGACAGCACGCTGACGCCCCGCCTCGCCGCCGCGTCCGACGACTGGGCCGGGCTCGACAGCGCGCAGTGGCTGGGCGCGGCGCTCGACCTCGTGCCCGACGACGTCGAGCGCCCCTGGGCGTGGCTCGCGCCGAACGGCGGACCAGCCGTGCTCGGCTGGGGCGAGACCGCGCGCTTCGAGGCCTCGGGGGCCGGCCCCGTCGCCTCGGCCTGGCGGCGCTTCCGCGACTGGGCCCGCGGGCACTGGAACGGCGCCGACGATCCGACGGCCCCCGGGGCCCAGGGGCCCGTCGCCCTCGGGTCCTTCCCGTTCGACCCGTCCCGGAACGGCTTCCTCGTCGTTCCGCGGGTCACGCTCGTCCGCGCCGCCGCCGGCGAGCCGACCAGACTCATCGCACCCGCAGGCGAGCCGGAACCGCGGTCCCCCGGCCGTACGCGCCAGGACGCGCCCCGCCTCGAGTTCACCACCGCGCCCGGCGCCGAGCGGGCCTGGGCGCGGGCCATCGACGCGCTCCGGGCCGTCCTGGCCGATCCGGAGCGCGCCGAGGAGAAGGTCGTCCTCGCCCGGGCCGTCGACGCGCGCGCCGACCGGCCGCTCGACCAGACGGGCGTGCTCGACTGGCTCGCACGGCGCTTCACCGGCTGCTGGGTCTACGCGGACGACGGTCTGGTGGGCGCCACCCCCGAGCTGCTCGTCGACGTGCACGAGGGGGTCTTCCGCTGCCGGATCCTGGCCGGCACCCGCAAGCCCGGGTGGACCCGGGAGCTGCTCACCGACCCGAAGGAGCAGCACGAGCACGCCCTGGCCGTCGCCTCGGTGACGGCCCACCTGGAGCGGGCCGGGCTGAGCGAGCCGCGGCTGCGCGGCCCCTACCTCCTGGAGCTGCCCAATGTGACGCACCTGGCCACCGACATCACGGCCCGGGTGGGCCCGGGGCGCAGCGCGGCCGATGTCGCGGACGTCCTCTACCCCACCGCCGCGATCTGCGGCACCCCGCGCGCCGAGGCGTTCGCCCGGATCATGGCCGTCGAGCACCTCGACCGCGGACGCTTCTCGGGCCCGGTCGGCTGGATGGGCGCCGACGGCTCCGGCCAGTGGGGCCTGGCCCTGCGCTGCGCCCAGTTCTCCCCGGGGTCCCGGCGGGCCCGGCTCTTCGCCGGCGCCGGCATCCTGCCCGACTCCCGCGCCGAGCTGGAGTGGGACGAGACGGACTCGAAGATGGCGCCGATGCGGCGGGCGCTGGCCCACGGGTGAGGCCGCGGGGCCGGGCCCCGTCAGCCCAGCAGCGGCACCTCGACGAGGGAGCAGCCGCGGACGGGCTCGGCCAGCAGCCGCGCGAGCTCCACGGCGCCGTCGACCACCCGGTGCACGGCCCCCACGGCGGCCGCCAGCGCGCCGAGGTCGACGGCCTGGGGCGTGGTGAACCAGCGGGCGAACATGGCCGGCTCGGCCGTGCGGGCGTGCTCGAGCCGGGAGAAGATCGCCCCGCCCTCGTCGTCGAGCACGAGGGCCTGCACGTCGGGCGCGGTCTCGTGGACCCCGTGCAGCAGGCCGAGCCCGTCGTGGACGGCGGTGAGGTCGCCCACGACGGCCCGCACCGGCCCGCCCAGCCCGATGCCGACCCCCACCGCGGTGGCGAGGGTGCCGTCGATACCGGCCAGCCCCCTGTTCGAGACGACGGTCGGGGCCCGGTCCGCCGGGCGGGCGCAGCGATCGAAGGAGCGGATGACGTCGGAGGCGCCGATCACCAGGGCCGGGGCCCCCGGCGCGCAGTGCGCGTCCCAGACGGCGGAGGCCACCGCATCCTTGCGGCCCGTCGCATCGCGGGGCCCGCGGACGCCGCGCCGGCCGGCGTCGGCCTCGCGCCAGGCCCGCAGCCAGCCGCCGGCCGGGCGCCGAACCGCCTCGACGGGCCCGGGCACCACCCGGGCGAGACCGGCGACGTCGGTCCAGCGCGAGCCGTCCGCGACGGCGACGATCCGGACGTCCGGGCGGGCCAGCAGCCGTGAGACGGGCCGCGACAGGGTCGGGTGGCCCAGCACGAGGACGGCCTCGATCCGTTCGGCCGGCCCTCCGTCCAGCAGCCGCTGGTAGTCGCACAGGGCGTTCGGGCCGAAGCGGGCGCCCGAGCCGGGCTCGGCGAGCAGGGGCCAGCCGCCCGCCCGGGCGAGCGCCTCGGCCCGGGGCCCGGCGCCGTCGCCGGCGACGACGACGGTGCGCTCGGGAAGGTCCAGGGGCGCGGGCGCGGGCTCCCGGCACTCGCCCGTGCGGGGCCGCGGACGGGCACCGGGCCGCCACGGCGAGCCGGGCACGAGCGGCTCGCGCAGCCCCACGTTGAGCTGGACCGGGCCCGGGTCGCCGCTCAGCGCGCCGCGGGCCAGCGTCAGCGCGCGGCTCACCGCGGCGTCGAGACGCTGGTCGGGGGGGAAGCCGGCGGGGATGTCGACGGCGTCGCGCACGGTGCGCCCGAAGATGCCGCTCTGCCGGGTCACCTGGTTCGCCCCGGTGCCCCACATCTCGTGCGGCCGGTCGGCGCTCACGACGACGAGCGGCGTCCCCGAGGCGTCCGCCTCGGCGACGGCCGGGTGCAGGTTCGCGACCGCCGTGCCGGAGGTCGTGACCACGGCGACGGGCTCGCAGCGTCCCTCCAGCCGGGCCGCCTTGGCGATGCCCAAGGCGATGAACGCGGCGTCGCGCTCGTCCAGGTGGACGCGCGCGTCGAGCCAGCCGGCCCGCTCCGCGGCGTCGAGCGCGTAGGCGAGGGGCGCGTCGCGCGATCCCGGGCAGTGGACGACGTGCCGGACCCCGGCCGCGACGAGGGCGCCCACGAGGCGCCGCGCGAGAAGGGTGGACTCGTTCTCGTCGGGCGCGCCCGGGGCGGCCGCTGCCCGCGCGGCGCTCACCGCAGCCTCCCGCACATCGCGTCGAGGCGCTCGGCCCACCGCGCGGCGAGGCCGCCGGGCAGCGCCTCGGCCGGGCCGACGGGCTCGTCGACCGAGGCCCGCACGACCGGGATCGCGCCGTCGGCGGGGAGGAGCGGGTGCGCGGTGACGTCGCCGTCGAGCAGCTCGACGGTCGCCAGACCGCAGGCGTGGTCGAGGGACGGCAGGGCGCCGGCGAGCTGCGCGGCGACCGAGATGCCGACGGAGCTGTCGAGGGCCGAGGAGACCACGGCGGCCAGCCCGGACCGCTCGACGACGTCGAGGGCGCGCAGCACGCCGCCGAGCGGTTGGGCCTTGACGACGACGACGTCGGCCGCCCCGGCCCGGGCGACGGCCAGCGGGTCCTCGGCCCTGCGCACCGACTCGTCGGCGGCGATCGGCACGCCCACCCGGGCGCGCACGGCGGCCAGCTCGGCCACGCCCGGGCAGGGCTGCTCGACGTACTCGAGGCCACCGGCCGCGGCGTCGAGCTCGGCGATGGCGGTCACCGCCTCCTCGACGCCCCAGGCGGCGTTCGCGTCGACCCGGATGCGACCGCCGGCGCCCAGCGCCGCGCGGACCGCCTCGACGCGGGCGCAGTCCTCGGCGATCCCGCTGCGGGGATCGGCGACCTTCACCTTGGCGGTCGTGCAGCCGCCCGAGGCGGCGACGAGGGCGGCGGCGTCCGCCGGGCCGACGACGGGGATCGTCACGTTGACCGGCACCCGTGCGCGCCGCGGGGCGGGCAGGACCGCCGTGGCCGCCTCGATGCCGGCGCGCAGCCAGGCGGCGGACTCGGCGGGCCCGTAGTCCCAGAACGGGGAGCACTCGCCCCAGCCGGCCGGGCCGTGCAGGAGAAGGCCGTCGCGCACGTCGATGCGACGGAAGCGGTGCCGCAGCGGCGCCCTGAAGACGAGCAGCTCGTCGACGCCCGCGCGCTCCAGCACCGGTGGGACGCGCAACCGGCCCAGTTCCATTCGTCCGCTCACGGGATCATGCTAGTGGTCGGCCCGCGACGGCTCACCGCCCGCGCCTGCGGCGCCGGCCGCCCCGCCGCGAGCCGGACGAGGAGGAGGGCGGACGCCTCTTCGCCGTCCACGGCCGCGCGCCGGCGCGCCCCGCGGCCCCGGACCCGGAGCCGCGCCGCCCCACGGGGCGCGACTCGACGAGCGGGTCGCGGGCCCACGGCGCCGGCGCCCGGGCGAACCCGTTGAGCACGGCGGCCAGGCGCATCGGGCGCTCCATGGCGTAGAGCTCCTCGAGCAGCAGCGGCCGCCCGTCGGGCCCTCCCAGCGGCACGCGCCAGTTCGGGTACTCGTCGGTCGTGCCGGGCTGGTTCTGGATGCGCTGCTCCCCCACCGCGTCGACGAGCGTGACGTTGAGCACCCTGCTCGGGGTGCGGGTGAGCATGCGGTACAGGCCGAGCACCTTGGCCTCGGTCTCGTCGGCCACGGACCCGTCGAGGGCCCCGGCGTCGCGCAGATAGGACATCCAGCGCTCCTGCTCCTCGTCGGCCGCCCGCTCCTCGGCCTCGAGCGACTCGGTGAGCAGACCCAGTTCGTGGCGCAGCCTCACGTGCGACTTGTCGAGGTAGCCCGCCGTCGGCGGCAGGTCATGGGTGTTGACCGAGGCCATCGTGTACTCGCGCCAGGACTCCATGGCCCGGGGCAGGCCGTCCTCCTCCTCGAACCACAGCACCGAGGTGCCGAGGATGCCGCGGCCCGCGAGGTACTCGCGCACCCAGGGCTCGACGGTGCCCAGGTCCTCGCCGATGACCATGGCCTGGGCGCGGTAGGCCTCGAGGGCGATGATGCCGATGAGGGCCTCGTGGTCGTAGCGCACGTAGGTTCCCTCGCGGGGGCCGCAGCCGGCGGGCACCCACCACAGGCGGAACATGCCGATGATGTGGTCCATGCGCATGCCGCCGGCGTGGCGCAGGCAGTTGCGCACCATCGTGCGGAAGGGCGCGTAGGCGAGGTCCTCGAGGCGGTCGGGGCGCCACGGCGGCTGCCCCCAGTCCTGGCCGAGCTGGTTGTAGGCGTCCGGCGGGGCCCCCACCGACACGCCCTCGGCGTAGACGTCCCGCATCATCCAGGCGTCCGCGCCGGCCGCGCTGACGCCCACCGCCATGTCGGTGATGATGCCCACCGACATGCCCGCGTCGAGCGCCGTCTGCTGGGCCCGGCCGGCCTGCACCGAGGCGATCCACTGCATCCAGCACTGGAAGTCGACCTCGTCGGCGTGCTCGGCGCGGAAGGCGTCCACCTGCGGCGACGTCGGTCGCTGGTACTCGGCCGGCCACAGGCGCCAGTCCCGCCCGAGCTCCTGGGTGAGCGCCGCCCAGATGGCGTAGTCGCGCAGCATGCGGCCCTCGCGGCGGCGGTAGGCCTCGAACATCATCTGCCGGTGGTCGTCGCGCCCGGCCGCCCAGATGATGCGCAGGACGCGGCGCTTGAGCGACCAACAGATGCCGCGCTCGATGCGCTCGGCGCCCCTCAGGCGCCCGGCGAGTTCCGCCTTGGCGTCCTCGACCCGGGTGCGATCGGTCTCGTCGAGCAGGGCGTACTCGGCGACCGCCTCGGGGCGGATGTACATCGGGTTGACGAACAGCCTGCTCGTCGGGAGATAGGGGCTGGGTTCCAGCGGCTCGACCGGCTCGGCCGCGTGCACCGGGTTGGTGAGGACGTAGTCGGCGTACTGCTGCGAGGCCGACCAGCCGGCCAGCGCGCCGAGGTCGTAGAAGTCGCCGATGCCCCACGAGTCGGCCGAGCGCACCGAGTAGAGCTGCACGGCGTAACCCCAGACGCGCCGGTCCCCCATGGAGCGGGGGAAGCCGAGGAAGGGCGGCGAGACGACGAGCGTCGTCTCCGCCCGCAGCTCGTCGGAGACCAGCTGGATGCGGTGGTAGCCCAGCGGCAGGTCGGCCGGCAGCTCGAAGCTCGCCTCGCCCACCATGCGCCCGTCGACGAGGCGCGCCGGTTCCCAGTTGTCGATCTGGGTCAGCTCGCGCAGCCGGCCGTCCTCGAGACGCACGCGGAGCCGGGCGGGACGGCCGTCCTCGACGTGCACGTCGACGCGCGAGGCGCCGCCCGCGCGCATGACGACGACCGGCGGCAGCGCGCGGCGCCACGGTCTGTCGGCCTGGACCCGGACCGCCTCGGCGGCGGCCTGCGGCGTCGCGGCGTCGACGCCGAGCGCCGCGAGCACCCTCACGACCGTCTCGCGGGTGACGTCGACGCGGTTGCCCTTCCAGTCCCAGAACTCGGTGGAGATGCCGAAGAGCTCGGCAAGACGATTCAACGCAGGGTCGCTCAGGGCCATGGGGCCACCCTAGCGAGCGTCCCTGCGGCGGGCGGGACAGGACCATTGACCGGCCGCGGCGCCGTGGGCGGGTCCCCGCTCTGCGCGGGTCACCGGCCGACGGCGCCCACGGGGCCGGGGCGCGGCTCAGGGCCGGGTCGAGATGACCTGCGTCCGGGCGAACCGGTCGTGGAGGGTCTGGCGCTTCCCGTTGGCCAGGCCGTAGATGATGTCGACCGTCTGGAACAGCGGCCCCAGGGGGCTGATGAGGGTCACCGGCACGAAGCCCACGAGAGTGGCGGCGTACCAGACGCCGTTGCGCAGGAGACTCGTGCTCCACGGCAGGGCGACCGGGCCCCGCCCGTGCTCGGCCGGCACGACGCGCAGGCCCATGGCCTGCTGGCCCAGGCTGGCGCCCCGGAAGCGCATGAGGAGCGTGAAGTAGGCGAAGCCGAGGAGCAGGGCGAGGACCCCGTAGACGTACCACTGGGCCGTGACCCCGTAGACGGGATCGGCCGGGCTGCTCGGGTAGTTCGTCGAGCCGCTCGAGACGGCGGACATGACGTCCTGCTCCCAGCGCAGCATCGCGTCGGTGATGTCGCCGAAGAAGACCTGGAGCACGACGACCTGGAGGACGGTCATCAGGACGCCGTCGATGAGGAGGGCGACGAACCGGGCGCCCCAGCCGCCGAGCCGCACCCCGTCGGCGGTGACGCGGCCGGTCGGGTACCCGAAGCCGGCCTGTGAGCGCCAGGGGTTCTGGTAGTCGCCCTGCTGGGGCCGGGGACACCCGCCGGGCTGGGGGGCGTAGCCGCCGTAGGGGGGCCGGCCCTGGCCGTACGGGTCGTACGGGGACTGGTCCTGGCCGTACGGGGGCTGGGCGGGCGCCGGGGCGGCGGCCGGGTCGGGGCGCGTCTGGTGCGTCCACCGGGCGCCGTCCCAGAAGCGCTGGCCGGTGCCCTGCGGGTGCGGGTCCGCGTACCAGCCGGCCGGGGGCAGCTGCTGGGCGGACTGCGGTCCGCCGGCACCGCCGCTCAGCGGATCGCCCGTCCGCTGATCGCCGGGATCGGGGTTCGGGCTGTGGTCATTGCGGGGATCTTCGTTCACGCCCTCAAGGATGCCATGCCGCGGCGCCCCGCCGCCGGAACGGCGCGGACCGCTCAGGCCGGGTCGTGCACGGGCCCGATGCGCAGCGCCGCGACGAGGCCGACGACGGCGGCGGCCGTCGTCACGGCGAGCACCCGGCCGAAGACGACGGGCCAGTGGCCGCCGCCCGCGCCGAGTGCGTAGGCCGAGCCGGCGATGCCGGTGATGAGAGAGGTGAGCATGCCCTCGGAGACCTGGAGCGAGGAGGTGTGCCGGCCGAGCGCCGCCGGCTCCGACAGGGCCATGACGGCCAGCGAGGTGCTCGACACGATGAGGCCCATGCCGAAACCGCCCGTGCCGTAGCCGAGGACGAGCACGGGGACCGGAAGGGCCGGCACGAGGACGCACACGAGCATGAGCGCGATGCCGGCCGCGCACAGCCGGGCGCCGAGGACGATGATCCGGTCGCGGCGCAGCCTGCCCCGCAGCCACGGTCGGGACTGGGCCCATGCGCTGATGGCCCAGGCGATCGAGCCGGTGCACAGGATGAGGCTCGCGCGACCCAGGGCGATGGCGTGCTCCTGGGTGAGGATGAGCAGCAGATAGGTCTCGGACGCGATGAAGGCGCCGTTCCCGAGGCCGCGGGTGACCATGACCGAGGGCAGCCCCCTGCCCAGGCTCAGGAAGCCGGCCGGCATGAGCGCGGGGATCGCCAGGCGCAGCAGGACGACGGCCACGAGCGCGACGACGAGCGCCATGAGGTCGAGGCGGTGCCCGGCGTACTGGATCATCGCGGCCCCGGCCGCCGCGACGCCGGCCGCCCACAGCGGCACCGGCGCGTCGCCGGAGCCGTCGTCCGAGCCGATGGCGGCGAGGTCCCGCCCGCGCACCCGCTTCAGCGGCGCCCAGCTGACGCCGAGGGCGAAGACGACGACGGGCAGCAGGCCCCAGAAGACCCAGTACCAGCCGAGGCGCTCGGTGACGAGGGCCGCGACCGGTGGGCCGATGACGCTGGGCAGCACCCAGCAGAACGAGAAGGCCGACATCATCGCCGGCCTGCGGTCGTCGTCGAAGACCCGGCCGATGAGCACCATGAGGGAGACACTGGCGAGGCCGGCGCCGAGGCCCTGCACGGCGCGCATGGCCAGCAGCATGCCCATGGACACGGAGGAGCCCGCACCGACGAGGCCGAGCGCGAAAACGGCCATCCCGCAGATCATCGGGGGGGCCGAACCGATCCGGTCGCACAGGCGCCCACCGACGACGATGGCCATCACCTGGAAGATCATGAAGGTCGTGAACGCCCAGTCGTACAGGTCCATGCGCCCGAACCGTGCGGCAGCGGACGGCATGGCGGTCAGCGTGCCGTAGCTCTCGAACGCGGTGGCGAGGACGGCCGTGAGGATGCCGATGACGAGCAGCCGGCTCGCGCCGGGGCCCGTCGGATCGGGGGTTCCGGTGGTCATGGCAGCCCATCACATCACAGCGCCCCACCGGGGCCCATCCCCCGGACCGCGATCCGGGGGATGGGCCCCGCGACCCTTGCCGGGGTGTGGGACGATGAATCCATGAGTCAGCTGGCACCGGGTTCGGAAACCATCGTCAGGCAGCGCGCCCAGCCCACGTACGAGGAGGGCGACGAGGAGCGCTTCAGCCACTACGTCCCCAAGGCGAAGCTCACCGAGGCGCTCGTCATGGGCACGCCCGTCGTGGCCCTGTGCGGGAAGGTCTGGGTGCCCACGCGCAACCCCGACCGCTTCCCCGTCTGCCCGACCTGCAAGGAGATCTGGGAGCAGATGAGGCCGGGCGAGGACAAGGGCCCCGACCGCTGAGCCCGGGCCGGAGGGTCAGAACCTGCGCCGCGTCGGTCGGTAGCCGGAGCGCCTGATGTCGGGCTCCAGGTAGATGTACTCGCAGCGCGGCTCGGCGCCGCGCACGGTGCGCTCGGCGGCGTCGATGACGGCGGCGACGTACTCGGCGCTCTCACTGCGGGTCACGGCGATCTTCGCGGCGAGGAGGATCTGGTCGGGGCCGGTGTGCACCGTCTTCATGTGGATGACGCCCTCGACGCCGGGCGTGCTCGTGAGGGCCCCGATGATGCGGGACTCGGTCTCGGGGCCGGCGGACTCGCCGAGCAGCAGCGACTGCATCTCGTGGCCGAGAAGGACCGCGACGGCGACGAGGAGCACGCCGATGAGACCCGAGCCGATGCAGTCGAAGAGGCCGTTGCCGGTGACGAGGGTGAGGACGATGCCGACGAGGGCCAGCACCAGGCCGGCCAGGGCGGCGGTGTCCTCGAGGAGGACGGCCGGCAGCTCGGGCGACTTGGTGGCGCGGACGAAGCCGAGGAGGCCCCGGCCCCTGCGCTGGGCCCGGGTCTCGTGGAGTGCGGTGCGCAGGCTGAGCGACTCGGCGACGGCGCTCACGAGCAGCACCGCGACGGGCACCCACCACCAGCGGGAGCCCATGAGCTCGTCCCCGTGGCCGGCGAGCACCTCGGAGGCCTTGTGGACCGCCTCGTAGAGGGCGAAGAGGCCGCCGGCGCTGAACAGGATGATCGAGACGAGGAAGGCGTTGATGTAGCGCTGGCGCCCGTACCCGAAGGGGTGCGCTGCGGTGGCCCCGCGGGCGCCCCGCCGGCCGCCGGCGAGCAGCAGGACCTGGTTGCCGGTGTCGGCCAGCGAGTGGATGGCCTCGGACAGCATCGAACTGGCCCCGGTGAGGAGCCAGGCGATGAACTTCGTCGCGGCGATCGCCAGGTTCGCGGCGAGCGCCGCGATGGTGGCCTTCGTGCCGCCTTCTTCACTCATGGATGTCAGGGCCTTCGCTCGTGGGGATCGGAGATGGGCGCGGGGCCGCCGCGCACCGGCCGTCCATTGTCCCCCCTCGCCGGAGCGGCGCCCGCCGGGCCGGCGCGGGCACGGCGTCGGGCGAGGGCGCGACTCAGGGCCGGCGGCCGGACAGGCCCAGCTCCAGGTAGGCGGCGCCGTACAGGCCCTTCTGGCGGAGCGTGACGTAGCGGTCGAGCGCTCCCCCGTCGTCGGCGAGGACGGCGCACACCCGCACATCGTGCAGCTCCGCCGCCGCGACGAGACGATCCCGCTGCTCGTCGCCGGCCGGGCTGCGCTCGCCGTCGTCGAGGATCACGAGGACCGGGCGCAGCCGGGCGGGCCCGTCGTCGGGATCGGCGAAGGGGTCGTGGGCGGGCGCGCCCTCGATGACCGGCAGCAGCTCGGCGCTCACCGCGGCGAGCGCGGGACGGCCGCTGGCCCGGCGCAGCGCCTCGGCGACGCGCCGGGCCGCTCGGGCGGCGAGCACCGAGTCCCCCCAGGCGAGCGGCATGGCGTCGGCCAGCGCCAGGGCCAGGTCCTTGGCCGGGTTGTCGGACAGGTCGTGGAAGGGGCTGGACTCCTCGGCGACCATGTCGGCCCTCTCGGCGACGTCGCCCGGGCGCACCGGCGGACACAGCCCGAGCTCGTGCAGGATGCTCACCGCCGCGACGGCACTGCCGAGGGCGTCCTCGCTGCGGGTGCGGATGCGCACCGTCGAGGACGAGTCGGCCGCCCGGGCGACCTGCGAGTCGGCGGGTGCGGCGACGATGACGGCCGCGCCGCGGCGCACGGCCTCGGCGCTGCTGGAGACCTCGTCCGGGCCGGCGCCGACGGAGCCGGCGAGCACGACGACGAGGTCGAGCGGACCGGTCCAGGCGGGCAGCCCGGCGAACGGCCAGGCCACGACGGGCACCGGGCAGCAGGGCTCGAGCAGGGCGCGCACGAGGCGCGACTCCGGGCCGACGATGACGACGCCGCGGGGGCGGTAGCCGGGGCCGAGGTCGGGTCGGACGAGCTCGGCCGCGTCCATGCGGATGCGGGCGCCGGTGCCGGCGAGGGCGCGCAGCGGCGCGTCGACGCGGGTGAGGGCCTCCTGGTCGTCGAGCAGGGAGTCGTCGAAGTCGCTCATCCGCTCACCTGGACGGGGTCGGACGGGCCTCGTCGATGAGCAGCACGGGGATGCCGTCGACGATCGGATAGGCCAGGCCGCAGTCGGTGTCGGTGCACAGGAGCTCGTTGCTGTCGTAGTCGACGGCGAGCTTGGCGTGGCAGCTCGGGCACGCCGCGATCTGCAGGAAATCGGGGGACAGGATCACATCGGCCTCAGCGGGCATCTGCTGGCTCCTTCGTTGCGTTCAGGGTCCATGATGCCCCATCGCGGACGCCCCTCGGCGCGACCGGGCTCCCCCGGCGCGCCTCAGGCGAGGGGCTCGAGCAGGTCGAGCAGCTCGTCGCCGGGACGGCGCCCGGCGGCGAGCACGGGGATGAGGGCGCCCAGGTAGTCGAGCGTCTCGTGGTGGTCGGCGACCTGGTGGCAGGGCACGCCGATGGTGCGCACCGGATGGTCGTTGCCGCCCGGCATGAGGCGGTCGCCGACGAAGAGGATCCCGGTGAGCGGGATGCCGGTCTGGGCGGACAGCTGGTTGATGCCGTAGGCCTTGTCGATGCCGCGGCGGGTGATGTCGATGGAGGTCGAGCCGCCGGCCCGCACCTCGAGGCCGGGCAGGTCGCCGGCGATCGCCGCGCGCAGGGCCTCGCGCTTGGCGCCGTCGGGGTCCCAGGACCTCTTGGCGTCGACGGGGGCCTCCTGGCCGAGCGCCGAGTAGGTGATCTGGCTGCCGCGATCCTCGATCCGCTCGCCGTCGACGGTCCCGTCGGGCTCCCACAGGCCGAGTTCGGCGGCGCGGTGCTCGATCGAGTCGATGGCGGCCCGCCGCTGGTCGGGTTCGAGGTCGTGGGCGTACAGCTCGCACCAGGCGCCGTCGACGAAGCGCATGTAACGGGTGCCGCAGGTGGGCATGAGGTGGAGCCCGCCCAGGTCGGCGTCGGCGGGCAGGCGGTCGAGCACCTGGGACCTGAACTGGCCGAACTGTCCGCCCGAGATGATGCACACGGGACGCACCGCCAGCAGCGCGCGCAGCGCGGCGCCCATCCCTGCCGGCAGGGGCGACTTGCTGGGGGCGAGGGTGTCGTCCAGGTCGAAGGCGATGAGGGCGGGGAAGCCCTCGCTGAGCTCGTGAACCATGGCAGCCACCCTAGACCAGCGGAGGGGGACGGCCCGGCTCCTCCCGCGGGGACGGGGGATCATCGGGGACGAGCCGGGGGCCACCAGGCGGGGAGGGCCGGCCGGACCCGGGGCTCAGCGCCGCCGGTCCGCGATGACGCGCAGGTGCCCGCGGTGGGCCAGCTCGACGACGCCGCTCTCGTCGGGCGCCGCCGGGGCCGGCTCCTCGGCCAGCCCGACCTCGCGGACGGCGTTGGCCAGGGCGAGCAGGTCGTCCTCGTCGGGGGTCGGCGGCCGGCCGTCCGGGGCCTCGACGTGGATGACGTCCCAGCCCCTCGGCACGCTCATCGACTCCGCGTGGCGCGCGCACAGGTCGTAACTTCCCGGCTCGGCGGAGACGGCGAGCGGGCCGAGGACGGCCGTGGAATCGGCATAGGCGAACGTGAGGGTGGCGACTGCACGCTCGTTGCAGCCATTGCGCGAGCACCGACGATCCATCACCCGCACAACGGTAGTCCGCCCCCGGACCCGGGCGGTCACCGGCACGCGCCGCGGAACCGCCGCCGTCTCAGCCGGTGAAGCGGTACAGCCGCCAGGTCAGCCCGCGGCCGTCGCTCCACTGCCGCACCATCTCGGCCCGGCCGGCGCCGTCCTCCCACATGCCCGGGTAGCGCTCGGCGACGGCGTCGGCCGGGGCCGTGTCGGGGGAGGCGAGGAGGGCGTAGGACACCCCGTTCAGAAGAGGATCCGCCAGGAGGGCGTCGAAGTCGCCGTCGACGGTGATGACGTAGACCCGCGGGTCCTCGGCGCTCAGGACGACGGGGAACGAGTAGGCGACGTCGGTGATGACGGCGCCGCGGCCCAGGCCCATCGCCGCGATGTCGGCGGCGACGCGCCGCTCCATCGGGTACTGGCCTGCGGCCGCGACGTCGACGGCCCGGGACTCCTCGCGGGCCAGCCTCGGGTTCCGCTCGGCCCTCCAGGCCAGCGGCAGGGAGGCGACCATCGCCAGAGTCAGGGCGGCGGCTCCCGCCCGGCGCGCACGACCGGGCCGGGCCCCGCCGGTCAGGACGCCGGCCAGGTAGCCGGCGGCGGCGACGCCGAGCGGGACGGCGGCGATCTGGAAGCGCAGCCAGCCGAAGGACATCCCGCACGAGAAGACGAGGTTCTGGAAGGCGAGCACCGAGCCGAGCACGCACACCGGCGACAGGAGGGCCCGCTCACCGCGCCGCAGCGCCACGACGAGGCCGACCAGCGCCAGCGGCACGGCGAGCGGGGCCGTGTTCACGAGCTGCTCGGCCATGTAGCGCAGGTGGGCGAACGACCCGGCGCCGCTCACCACGTCGATCGTCCCCCGCCCGGCCCCGACCTGGGCCGAGTTGCCGTACTGGGGCGCGAAGGTCGCCAGCCACGAGCCGACGACCGCCTCGCTCGCCAGCGCCCACAGCCCGAAGGCCGCGACGACGGGCCCGGCCGCCAGGACCGTGTCGACGAGCGCCATGGCGGGGGCGCCCTTCCCGCCCCTCGACCGGCGCCAGCTCACGACGAGCACGAGGACGCCGACCGCGAGTCCGGCCGCGAGCGCCTCGTAGCGCACGAGGTAGGCCACCCCGGCGCCGACGCCCACATGGACGAGCTGCCACGGATCGGCCCCGGTCAGCCAGTCCACGAGGTGGACCGCGACGTACAGGCACAGCACCAGGAGCATCGGCTCGCTCGCCCCCGCCGCCGAGCCGAGCAGGACGAGCGGGTGGAGGGCGAAGACGGCGGTGAGCACGAGGCGCATCGCCGGGCCGGCGCCCAGCCGGCCCAGCAGCCGGTGCATGAGCGCCACCGAGCAGGCCCCGCACAGCGCCGAGACGAGGCACCCGGCCAGCGCCCTGGACGCCAGCGCGGGCCACAGCGGCGTGGCGAGGAGCAGCGGAATGGCGGCGAGCGAGGGCAGCGGGTTCCACACGAAGCCGATGGCGGCCAGGTGCGGATCCCGGCTGAACAGGACGTAGTAGCCGTTCGCGACCCGGCTCATCGCGTCGGGGAAGACGAGGTCGTGGGCGCTGAGCCACAGGGCCACCGCGAGGTAGCAGACGAACGCGGCCGCCCCCGCCCGGCCCCCGGCGCGGCACCAGCGGCGGCGCCGGGGGCCGGCGGCCGCCCCCGGGACGGAGGCGGGACCGGCAGGGACGAGGGTCGTGCCGCTCACGAGACGCCCCCCGTCATCGAGAACCGGTCCGCGCCGCCGGGCCGGGGGCGCACGCGCCCCAGGGGCGCCGGGCCCGGAGGCCGGCGCCGTGCGACGGGTGCGGGCAGGACGGGTGCGGGCAGGATGTGCACCGGGAACGGGGGTGGGATGTTCGGCACGCTGCTCCTCTCCGACGCCTCAGGGGTGGGCGGCAGTTCGATGGACGGGGGTCTCCTTCCGCGACCGGGAACACCACGTGGCGGCGGTGTTCGCAGAAAGGCGCCGCCCACTATGCCCCACCTGTGCGCCCCCTGGGAGCCGGGCGCGCGCCCCTTCGAGGAAGACGGGGCCTTCCCCTCACCCGCCCCCCAGGACCGACCCCGCAGGGCGGCCGTCCGGGCCGGGGCCCGGACGGCACTAGGCTGGCCCCATGCGCACAAGGGATCGTCACGGGCGGGGCATCCGCGGGCCGATGGCCCTGCCCAACGACCTGACCGACCGCCCGCTGCGCACGCCGACCCGCCCGCGCGCCCGCGCATACTTCATGGCCTGCGTGGGCGAGTCGATCGCCCGCATCGGGCAGCACTGCCCCGACGTCGTCGACGCCATCGACATCGGCGTCGACGAGGTGCCCGACCAGCGCACCCTGTGGAACGACCTCGGCGAGCACGGCACCGTCCCGCTGGCGGCCGCCATCGAGTCGTCCGCGACCCAGCACGCCCGCATCGTCGTCTACCGCCGCCCCCTGGAGCGGCGCGCCGTCGACCGCGAGGACCTGCGCCTGCTCGTGCACGAGACCCTCGTCGAGCAGATCGTCGCCCTCACGGGGCGCGGCATCGACGAGATCGACCCCGAGGACGACCGCTGAGCCGGGCGACCCGCGCCGCGCCCGGACGTGGAGCGAGCGCGCGCCCGCCGGGGGTCGGCGGACGCGCTCACACGACCGGACAAGGCGTCACACGGCGCGACGCCGCAGCTTGCGGCGCTCGCGCTCGGACAGACCGCCCCAGATGCCGAAGCGCTCGTCATGGGTGAGCGCGTACTCGAGGCACTCGCCACGCACCGGGCAGGCCTGGCAGACCTTCTTCGCCTCCCGCGTGGAACCGCCCTTCTCGGGGAAGAAGGCCTCCGGATCGGTCTGCGCGCAGAGGGCGCGCGCCCGCCACGCGGGCCCGCTGTCCTCGCCAAGATCCACCAGCAGCAGCTCGTGCATCTGCACAATCCTCTCCATCAGATCAGCGCGCCATCGGCGCACCGCTGAACCCCACCGCGGGGGCGACCGGACGCCACATCCGTACGGACGGAACGGCGAACGACGTCGGCGGAATTACATGGTTGAAAGCTACCATGTCCGGTGCTCGGCCGCATGTTCACGAAGATTCAAGCATCTTCCGGAGGGGACGAATCGCCTCGGGGTAACCCCGGGAGGACCATGAGGACAGGGCAACGACAAGGGATCATGCATCGGCGGGGCCCTCCTGTTCCGCAAGCGGGCCCCACCGGCCCGAACCGGCCCCGCGGCCGGGGCCCGGCCGCCGTCCGGCGGCCGGCTGACCCGCGGTCAACCACGGCACGGACGACTCCGCGCCGTCGGCGCCGGTCCGTGGCCCTCCCGGCCCCGAGGCCCCCGCGACGGCCGGCCCCGGCTCGGGGGCCGGCCCGGGGCCGGTGACACCCGCGGCGTCCCCGGCCCTGGCCCAAGTGCGCCCGACGGCCTGCCCGGGGGCCCACACGGCATCGCGGACGGGGGGCCCGGGGGCCTCCGCCGCCGCGCCGCGGACCGTCGGGGAGGGGACGAGCCGCCACAGCACGACGGTCGCCGCGACCTTCGCGGCGACCTCGAGCAGCCCTCCGATCGTCTCGAGGACGCGCGAGAAGACCGGGGCGTCGGAGCCGAGGACGCCCACGACGAGGATGAGGACGTCGTAGCAGGCGACGACCGAGACGACGACGGCGGCGGTCCGGGTCAGCGCCCTGGCCCTCCCGATCGCGCCTGTGCCGAGGACGCAGGCGAGGACCATCGCCACGTCGACGAGCACCCAGATGAGCGGCACCGAGGCGCCGGTCTGCCGCGCCGAGGCGGACACGCCCATGGACTCGTGCGCGAGGTTCCAGCCCAGGCGCATCCAGCCGAGGACGATGTAGACGACCGTCACGGCCAGGACGAGCCAGGCGATCGGCTCGCGCATCCTGAGCAGGATCCCGAGCCTCCTGGCGTGCGGCCGGGGCGGATCAGGCGAGTTCGGCACCGTACCGCTCCTTGACCTCGCCGACGAGGGCCTTGACCCGCTGGGAATCGGACAGCGGGCAGACGAGCGTCGCCGTCGCGGTGCGCACGACGGCCATGTCGTGCAGCCCGGTGACGGCGAGCACGGAGCGTTCGGGGTCCGCGTTGACGAGCAGGCACCCGGTGGTGCCGGAGGCGACGACGGCGCCCTGACGGACGTTGCCGTCGTCGTCCTTGTCGAGCTCGGCGTGCAGGTCCGCGAAGCTGCCGACGTCGGCCCAGCGGGCGGCGAGTGCGACGCCGATGACGTGGGCGTCGGTCCGGCCCCGGCTGACCGGCTCCATGACGGCGAAGTCGACGGAGGTCTTGAGCAGACCCGGGTAGATCTCGGCCAGGCGCTCGGGATGGGCGGCGAGCTCGGTGATCCGCTCATGGCTCTCGGGCAGCAGGACGCGCACCTGGCCGAGCAGCGTCGCGGCGCGCCAGACGAACATGCCGGCGTTCCACCAGTACTCGCCGCTGTCGACGTAGCGGGCGGCGAGCCCGGCGTCCGGCTTCTCCTTGAACTCGACGATCCGCGCCACGTCGGTGAGGCCCTCGACCGCCCGGCCGCGGTGCAGGTAGCCGTAGCCGGTGTGCGGCCCGGTGGGCACGATGCCGAAGGTGACGAGCGCGCGGTCATCGGCCTCGGCCACCTCGAAGGCCGTCGTCAGCCGGTCGGCGAAGGTCTCGACCGGTTCGATGATCTGGTCGGCGGTGACGACCGCGACGACGGCCTCCGGATCGCGGCGCACGAGGACGGCGGCGGGCCAGATGACGGCGTTGAGGGAGTCGCGACCGACGGGCTCGCCCAGCAGGTTCTCCGGGCGCAGGGCGGGCAGCTGGGAGGCCACCTCGTCGGCGTAGGCGGCACCGGCGCACACGAGGATGTTCCCGGGGGCGACGACGGCGCGAACCCGGTCGAAGGCCAGCTGCAGCAGGCTGCGCCCGTCGATCATCCTGAGGAGCTGCTTGGGCTCGCCCCGGCGGCTCAGGGGCCACAGGCGAGTGCCGGAACCACCGGCCATGATCACTGCGTATCTCACGCGCACACCATAGGACCGCGGACGTCCGAGGGGCGGCAACCACGCGGCGCCGCGCCGGGGGCGGGCGGCAACGTGGAGGACACCCCTGAGTAAACCCTGAGACGAATCCCGGAGGGCCCTCGGGGTGGTGGGCCCGGCTCGCCGGCCCCGCGCCTCGGCACGCCGTGACGGGCGCGCGCTGCCGGGCCCGGGACGCCCGTGCCAGTACCTTGGGTGCCATGGCTGACAGCAGGGACGAACCGAGCCGACAGGAGGACCTGGACTGGCTCTACCGCCGGGCGACGGGCGACGGGGCGGCCGGCGCCCCGCGGGCCGCCCCGGCCACCAACATCGCCAACGACGCCGACATCCGACGCCGCGAGCGGGCCTTCCTGGAGCAGCGGCGCCGCCGTCAGGCCGCTCAGCAGGACCGTCGGGGCGGCCCGGAGCGGGACCTCCGGGCCGGTGCGCAGCCGGCGGCCCCCGCCCCCCGCGCCCCGGGCGCCGACTGGGCCCACCGCGAGCCGGTCGCCCCCGTGGCGCCCGCCCCGGGCCGGCGCCGGCACGGCCCCGACGGGAGGATCCGGCGGAGCCCGGTCCGGCGGACGCTCCGCGCCGTCCTCGTCCCCGTCCTCGCCTGGCTGCTGTTCACCCTCGTCACGCCCATCCACGCCTGGAGCACGATGACGACCATCGGCTGGGAGCCGAGCTACGCCGGGCGCGTCGGCAACCAGCCGGGCACCGCCATCCTGCTCGTGGGCTCCGACTCGCGCGACGGCCTCAGCGAGGAGGAGCGGAACGAGCTCGGCACGGGCGAGGCCGAGGGCCAGCGCACCGACTCGATCATGCTCCTCTACACCCCGCCCTCCGGCGAGTCGGTGCTCATCTCGATCCCGCGCGACTCCTACGTGACCGTCCCCGGCTACGGGAGGACGAAGATCAACGCCGCCTACAGCTACGGCGGCGCCGAGCTGCTCACCGAGACGGTCGAGCAGGCCACCGGCCTGCGCATCGACGGCTTCATGGAGGTCGGCTTCGCCGGCTTCGCCGACATCGTCGACGCCGTGGGCGGCGTGGACGTCTGTCTGGACGAGCCGATGGCCGACGAGAAGGCCAACATCGACCTGCCCGCCGGCTGCCAGACGCTCAACGGGTCCGACGCGCTCGGCTACGTGCGTCACCGCTACGGCGACGCCGAGGGCGACCTGGGGCGGGCCCGCCGCCAGCGCGAGGTGATCGCCCAGATCGCCACCAGGCTCAAGAGGCCGTCCACCGTGCTCAACCCCGTGCGGTGGTGGACCGTCACCCACGCCCTGGCGGGCGCCGTGAGCCGCGGCGACGGCATGGGCGTCCTCACGATGGCCCAGATGACCAGGGGCGTCCTGTCGGTCTCCGGCGGATCCGGCGCGAGCCTCCAGGTACCGCTGGAGACCACCAACGGCTGGTCGGACGACGGCACCGAGTCCGTCATCATCTGGGACTCCGAACGCGCCTCGGCGATGTTCGAGGATCTCTCGCGGGGGGACACGAGCAACATCGCCCAGTACGCGGGCTGAGGCGGCGCCGGGCCGGCCGCCGAGGCTCAGCCCGCCCGCCGGCCGCGCACCCTCTCGCCCTTGTCGAGGGCGGTCCGGCGCAGCTCGTCCTGGAAGCGCACCATCGCGGTGGTGAGCGCGGGGTCGCCGCTGGCGAGGATGCGCGCGGCGAGCAGCCCGGCGTTGCGGGCGTTGCCGATGGCGACGGTGGCCACCGGCACGCCGGCAGGCATCTGGACGATCGACAGCAGCGAGTCCATGCCCTCGAGGTGCTTGAGCGCGACGGGCACGCCGATGACCGGCAGCGGCGTGAGAGCGGCGAGCATGCCGGGCAGATGGGCCGCTCCCCCGGCGCCGGCGATGACGGCGCGCAGGCCTCGCCCATGGGCGCCCCTCCCGTAGGCGACCATGTCCTCGGGCATGCGGTGCGCCGAGACGACGTCGGCCTCGTAGGCGATGCCGAACTCCTCCAGGGCCTCGGCGGCCGGTTCCATCGTGGGCCAGTCCGAGTCGGAGCCCATCACGATGCCCACGAGGGGCGTGGCGTCAGTCATTGTCCTCTCCCATCAGATAGGCGGCCGCGGCGCGGGCGCGGGCCCGCACCCGGTCGCAGTCGTCCCCGTAGACCGTCACATGGCCGCGCTTGCGGCCCGGACGCAGGCTCTTGCCGTAGAACTGCACCCGCAGGCCGGGGTCGGCGGCGGCCACGTGGGCGAAGTCGCCCACGCTGTCGGCGCTGCGCCCTCCCAGGACGTTGCGCATCGTGCACCACGGCGCGCGGGCGTCGGTCGCCCCGAGCGGCAGCCCGGCGACGGCGCGCAGATGGTTCTCGAACTGGCTCGTCACCGCGCCGTCGAGCGTCCAGTGCCCGGTGTTGTGCGGGCGCATGGCCAGCTCGTTGACGACGACGCCCCCGTCGCGGCGCTCCATGAGCTCGACGGCGAGCAGGCCGACGACGCCGAGCGCGTCCGCGATGCGCAGGCCGAGGGCCCGGATCCCGGACTGCCTGGCGGCGGACAGCCCCGGCGCCGGGGTCGTCGTCTCGACGCAGACGCCGCCGTCCTGCACCGTCTCGCTCACCGGATACGACAGCGCCCGTCCGTCGGGGCCGCGCACGACGACGACCGACAGCTCCCGGGCGAAGTCGACGAATTCCTCGCCGATGATGACGACCCGCTCGCCGGCGCTCACCGACAGGGACTCCTCAAAAGGGGCGTCGGCGTCCGCGGGGCCGTCGAGCCGCCACACGCCGTGCCCGTCGTAGCCGCCCCGGGAGGCCTTGGCGATGACGGGCCATCCGAGCTCCGAGCCGAGGGCGCGCAGCTCGTCGGCGTCCCGGCAGGCGCGCCAGCGCGGGCAGGGCAGGCCGAGCCCGTCGCCGAGGCACTCGCGCATGAGCAGCTTGTCCTGGGCGTGGACGAGGGCGGCCGGGCCGGGCCGGACGAGGACCCCGGCCGCCTCGAGCCCGGCGAGGAGCCCGGTGGGCACGTGCTCGTGGTCGAAGGTGATGACGTCGCAGCCGGCGGCGAACTCCCGGACGACGGCCGGGTCGGTGAAGTCGCCGACGGTCACCTCGCGCACGACCCGGGCGGCACTCACGTCGGGGCCCTCGGCGAGCAGCCTCACCTCGAGATCGAGACCGATCGCCGCCTCGTACATCATGCGGGCCAGCTGCCCACCCCCGATGATCCCGATCGTGTGCGCCGCATTCACGGCTCCAACCCTAACGACGGGCATGAGAGGATGGGCCCATGAGCACTCACATCGTGGCCATGGGCGGCGGCGGCTTCTCCATGTCGAGCAACGGCGCCCCGACGAGCCTGGACCGGTACGTCGTCGACCTCGCGGGCGCACGCGCCCCGCTCGTCTGCTTCGCCCCGACGGCCTCGGCCGACAACGCCACCTACATCAACCGCTTCCTCATGGCCTACTCGGGCCTGGGAGTGCGGACGATGGTGCTCACCCTGTGGCAGGGCGCCGCCGAGTCGGTGCGCCGCCTGCCGGAGGCCGACGTCGTGCTCGTCGGCGGCGGCAACACCGCCAACCTCATGGCCCTGTGGGAGGTCCACGGCGTCTCCACCGCCCTGCGCCGCATGGCGGGCGATCCCGACCGCACGACCGTCCTCGGCGGCATCTCGGCCGGCGCCGCCTGCTGGTTCGAGGGCTGCCTCACCGACGCCTTCGGCGATCTCCGCGGCTGGCGCGGCGGCCTGGGCCTGCTGCCCGGCAGCTTCTGCCCGCACCTGGACGGCGAGGACCGCGGCGCCGTCTACACGCAGGCGGTCGCCTCGGGGATGATCCCCGGCGGCTACGGCGTCGACGACGGCGCGGCCCTGCACTTCGTCGACGGCGAGCTGTCGAGGGTGCTCGCCGAGCGCGAGGGGGCGCACGCCCTCCACGTCATGCCGAGCGACGAGCCGGCCGCCTCGGGCGTCCTCACCGAGATCCTCAGCGCCGAGCTCATCTGAGCCGCCCTCCCCCGCCGGGCGTCCTCAGCCGGCGGGGCGTCCCCCGCGGTCGTCGACCTCGTACCTGTCGATGAGGAGGAGCACGGCGCCCCTCAGCTCCTCGCGGGCCTCGTCGAGCCCGACCGCGCGGCGCTCCACGGCGTTCATCATGGCCACGAGGAGCCCCTGCGTCATGATCGAGGCGATGCGGGCCCTGTCGGGGTTGATCCTCCCCCAGAGCCGGTCGAGCCCCGCGTAGAGGGCGGCGTGGGCACGGCCGACCGTGCGAGCCGCGTTCGGCTTGAGGCGCCCCTCGCCGATGCGCATGAGCCAGCCGTGCCCGGCGATGGTGGCCTGCTCGAGGTTGGCGATGGCCCAGGCGACGAGCTGCTCGTGCGGGTCCTCGCTGGCGTCCATGGCCTCCTGGACGGCGTCGAACCAGCCGGGCATGTAGCGCTCGACGACGAGGCCGCGCAGATCGTCGATGGACTCGACGTAGCGGTAGATGGAGTTGCGGGCGACGCCCGCCCGCGAGCTCACCGCGCCGGCGGTGAGGGCCCCGGGGCCCTCCTCGCGCAGGATCTGCTCGGCCGCGTCGATGAGGGACGTCATGACCTGCTCGTGGTGCTCGCGCACCGTCGGCGCGTTGATCCTCGGCACGCGGCCCTCCTCGCCCGTCTCGCCCGGGGGCGCCCCCGGTGGCCCCCGGCGCCCGTCCGCCGCGGGGTTGCGACACCGATGCTATCCGCCGCCCGTCCGCCGCGCCGCGCACCGCCGCGGAGCCGGCACCGGTGGGCGCCCCGCGGACCTCACACCCGCTGGCCCCCGTCGCCGACCGCGTAGACCAGCTCGCCGAGCATGCGCTGCACGCCGGCCAGGTCCGGCACGCAGTGCAGCTGGAGGGGCGCCGGGCCTTGCGTGTCGACGACGATCGTGCCCGAGCCGAAGACCCGGTCGAGGACGCTCCGGCGGTAGGAGATCTCGGCCACCCGGTTCAGCGCGACGTTCACCCCGGCGCGGTGCAGGAGGCCGGCGCGCACCATGATGCGCCGGCTCGTGACCGTGTAGCTCGTGGACGCCCAGCGCAGCACGGGCACGAGGACGAGGACGACGGCGGTGACGGCGAAGAGGCCGACGAGCACCCACGTGCCGACCGGCCGCGCCCCGGACGGCAGGGCCGCGAGCAGCACGCCGAGGACGCCCGCCAGGACGAACAGGGCCAGCACGGGTGCGGCGAGCACCCGTCCGTGGGGATGGCAGTGGACCACCACGTACTCGTCGTCGGCGAGGTCGCCGTGCCGTCTGCGCATGACCACCATTGTTGCGCGCACCGTCGCGCGCCCCTCGTCGCGCGCCCGCCGACGGGACGGACAGGCCCCGTGCACCCGCCACGCGGCTCCCCGCCCGCGGTCGGCTCAGCGCAGGTGGATGACGTCGCCGGCGCTGTGGACCCGGCGGTGCCCGTCGGCGTCCTCGACGACGAGGGCGCCGGTGTCGTCGACGCCGACGGCCGTGCCCGCGACGACGGCCGAGTCCGCCGAGTCGACGTCCTCGTGGATGAGGACGGAGCGGCCGATGGTGTCGCAGGCGGCCATGAAACCCTCCCGCACCTGGCCGGTGGTCTGCCACTGCTCGAACCAGCGTTGGAGACTCGTGAGGATCGCGGCGGTCAGTTCGTCCTTGCCGTGCGGCAGCCCCGCCAGGAGCAGCGAGCCGGCACCGGGCACGGGCAGCTCGGTCTCGTCCATCGAGATGTTGACGCCCCAGCCGAGCACGGCCAGCCCGTCGACGCGCTCGCACAGGATGCCGCAGATCTTCCGCCCGTCCAGGAGCACGTCGTTGGGCCACTTGAGGGCGACGCGGTCGGGCCCGGCTCCGGTGGCGCGCTCGACGCCCTCGCGCACGGCAAGGCCGACGAGGATGCTCAGCCAGCCCCAGCGGGCCGGTTCGGGTCGCGGCGCGACGAGCGCCGAGGTGGCGGTCGCGGTGCCGGGGACGTCCTCCCAGCGGCGGTCGAAGCGGCCGCGACCGGTGCTCTGGTGCTCGGCGATGAGGACGAGTCCGGGGCGCGCGCCGGCGCGGGCGCGGGCGGCGAGGTCCTCGTTGGTCGAGCCGGTCCGCTCGTACCACTCGATGGGCCCCCAGCGGCTGTCCGGCCCGAGCAGTTCGACCAGGTGCGGCACGTTGAGTGGAGCGGTGGAGGGCACGGCCAGCAGTCTATGCGGAACCGGGCTGGCGCGCAGGCGGCGGGGCCGGCCCCGCCCGCTAAGGTGGGCCCATGGCAATGGATCCGCACACCACGGCCGGCAAGCTCGCCGACCTCGGCGAGCGCATCGACGCGGCCGTCCACGCGGCCTCCCCGCGCAGCGTCGAGAGGCAGCACGCCCGCGGCAAGATGACGGCCCGCGAGCGCATCCTCGCCCTGCTCGACGAGGGCACCTTCACCGAGATGGACGAGTTCGCCCGGCACCGCTCCCACGCCTTCGGCATGGAGAGGCACCGCCCCTACTCGGACGGTGTCATCATCGGTCTGGGCAACATCCACGAGCGCCCGGTGTGCGTCTTCAGCCAGGACGTCGGCGTCTACGGCGGCTCCCTCGGTCAGGTCTACGGCGAGAAGATCTGCAAGATCATCGACTTCGCCGTGAAGACGGGCGTGCCGCTCATCGGCATCAACGAGGGCGGCGGCGCGCGCATCCAGGAGGGCGTCGTCTCGCTCGGCATGTACGGCGAGATCTTCCGCCGCAACACGATGGCCTCCGGCGTCATCCCCCAGATCAGCCTCATCATGGGCGCCGCGGCGGGCGGCCACGTCTACTCGCCGGCCCTCACCGACTTCGTCGTCATGGTCGACCAGACGAGTCAGATGTTCATCACGGGCCCCGAGGTCATCCGCACCGTCACCGGCGAGGACGTCACGATGGAGGAGCTCGGCGGCGGCCGCACCCACAACGCCATCGCCGGCAACGCCCACTACCTCGCCACCGATGACGCGGACGGCATCGAGTACGTGCGCGACCTCATCACCTATCTGCCCCAGAACAACCTCGAGGACCCGCCGGTCTACGACTACCCCGACGACATCGACGTGCCGATCACCGACCTCGACCACAGCCTCGACGTGCTCGTCCCCGACGCGCCGTCGCAGGCCTACGACATGCGCGAGGTCATCCGCGCCGTCATCGACGACGAGGAGTTCCTCGAGGTCATGGCGCTCTACGCCCCCAACGTCATCTGCGGCTTCGGGCGCGTCGAGGGGCGCTCGATCGGCGTCGTCGCGAACCAGCCGATGACCCTGGCCGGGTGCCTCGACATCAACGCCTCCGAGAAGGCCGCCCGCTTCGTGCGCACCTGCGACTCCTTCAACATCCCGGTGCTCACCTTCGTCGACGTGCCCGGCTTCCTGCCCGGCGTCGAGCAGGAGCACAACGGCATCATCCACCGCGGCGCGAAGCTCATCTACGCCTACGCCGAGGCCTCGGTGCCGAAGATGACCGTCATCACCCGCAAGGCCTACGGCGGCGCCTACATCGTCATGGGCTCCAAGCACCTGGGCGCCGACGTCAACCTGGCCTGGCCGACCGCCCAGATCGCCGTCATGGGCTCGGAGGGCGCGGTGAACATCCTCTACCGCAAGCAGCTCGCCGAGTCGGACGACCCCGACGCCGAGCGCGAGCGCCTCAGGCAGGAGTACGACGACGAGTTGTCCAATCCGTACATCGCGGCCGAGCGCGGCTACGTCGACCAGGTGATCTACCCGCACGAGACCCGCTCCCAGGTGATCCGCTTCCTGCGCCTGCTGCGCTCCAAGCGCGAGGCCCTGCCGCCCAAGAAGCACGGGAACATTCCGCTGTGAGCAACGTTCCGCACACCCCGCCGCACAGCCTCGTCGAATCGGCCGAGGGCGTCCGCATCGCCCGCGGCGAGCCGACCGACGAGGAACTCGGCGCGCTCACCGTCGTCCTCGCGGCCATGCTCGCCGAGGCCTCGGTCCACGAGAACCAGGACCGCAACGAGATCCCCGGCTGGAAGTCGTACTGGCGCGTGATCCGCCAGCCGCTGGTGCCCGGCCGGGAGTTCTGGCGCAGCTCGCTGCGCTGACCGGGCCACGGCATCTGAGGAGGGGAACATGCAGCTCATCCTGGCGTCCTCGTCGCGCGCGCGGCTGGAGACCCTGCGCGCGGCGGGCCTCCAGCCGGTCCCGATCCGCCCCAGGACCGACGAGACCGCCCGCATCGACGAGTCGGTCTCCGAGCTGACCTGCCGGCTGGCCCGCGAGAAGGGCGAGGACGTGCTGCGGATCCTGCGCGAGCAGGACCTGCTCGGCGGCGCGACCGTCCTGCTGGCCTGCGACACGATGCTCGAGTTCGAGGGCCACACCTACGGCAAGCCCGGGACGAGGGCCTCGGTCGTCTCGCGCTGGATGCGCATGCGCGGGCGCCAGGGCGTCGTCCACACCGGCCACTACGTCGCCGTCCTCCGCGACGGGACGATGAGGCAGGCCACCCGCGAGGCGGTCACCGTGCTGTCCTTCGCCGACCTGACCGAGCAGGAGATCGCCGACTACGCGGCCACCGGCGAGCCGGAGGGGGTCGCCGGCGGTTTCACCATCGACTCCTTCGGCGGCCCGTTCATCACCCGTATCGAGGGCGACCCGCACAACATCGTGGGCATCTCGCTGCCGCTCGTGCGCCAGATCCTCCTCGACCTGGGGGTGGCCTGGTTCGACCTGTGGCCGATCCCGCCGGGCACCCGGGCCCGCGGCTGACCGTCGGCCGGGCCCGGGGCGGCGCTCAGCCGGGGCCCCCGCTCGAGGGGCCCGACCCGAGGCGGCGCAGCGTGAGGCCGGCCTGCTCGTCGGACATCGTGAAGGCGCCCTCCCAGCCGCTGGCGGAGAAGACGATCGAGTCCCCGCTGGAGCCCTCGATCGTCCAGCCCATGGACGGCAGGGCGGTCATGAGGTACTCGTGCAGCCGCCGCCCCTGCGCGCCGTCCATGGTGAGGGTCACGACATTGGTCTGGTCGACCCTGCCGGACAGCACGAGGCCGGACGGGACGCGGAAGCCCTCGGGCCCGTTGCGGAAGCCCAACTCGCTCAGCGGGACCGTCCCCGGGTCGGCGTCAGGGCCGGTCGGCGGGCGGGGGGTCGCGGACGCCGCAACCGAGGAGGCGGTGGACGAGGGCACGGCGTCCGTCGGGGACGAGCAGCCCGCCGCCCCGGCCGCCAGCGCGACCGCCAGGGCCGCCGCCGGCGCGGCCAGGACCGAGGGCGGCCCGGCCGCGCCGACGCGCACCCGGCTGGCGCGCCGGGTGCGCGGGCCGGAGATGCTCACCGCACCAGGGTAGCCGCCGACGGCGGACGGGCCCCGACCCGGGGCCCGCGATGGGGCACAGTGGTGTGCATGCCCGAAGGTCATGTGATCCACCGTCTCGCCAACCGCACCAATGAACTGTTCGCCGCCGAGGCGGTGGCCGTCAGCTCCCCGCAGGGGCGCTTCGCCGAATCGGCGGCGCTCCTCGACGGCACGACCCTCGACCGCGCCGAGACCTGGGGCAAGCACCTGTTCGTCGCCTTCGACGCCGACGTGCCGGCGAACATCCTCCAGATCCATCTGGGCCTCATCGGGAGACTGACGTTCGCGCCGCTGGCCGAACCGGTCGGGCAGGTGCGCGTGCGCATCGCCGATGACCGGTGGGCCGCCGACCTGCACGGCCCCCAGACGTGCCGTCTCGTCACCGCGACCGAGCGGGACGCGGCGACCGCCCGGCTCGGCGAGGACCCGCTGCGCGCCGACGCCGACCCGCAGCGGGTCTGGACGCGGGTGCACCGCTCGTCCAGGCCGATCGCCGCGCTGCTCATGGACCAGGCCGTCTTCGCCGGCGTCGGCAACATCTACCGGGCCGAGGTGCTCTTCCGCCAGGGCATCGACCCCGCCTGCCCGGGCTCGGAGCTGGAGCGCTCCCGCTTCGACGCGATCTGGGCCGACCTGGTCCATCTCATGGCGCTCGGCGTCCGCGACGGACGCATCGACACCGTCCGCCCCGAGCACACCCCCGAGGCGATGGGCAGGCCGCCGCGGGTGGACGCCCACGGCGGCGAGGTCTACGTGTACAGGCGTGCCGACCGGCCCTGCCTGGTCTGCGGCCGTCCGGTGCACGAGACCGACCTGGGCGGCCGCCATCTCTTCTGGTGCCCCGCCTGCCAGCGCGGGCGCTGAGGCCGGCGCGGGCACTGGGCGAACCGGAAGGGCGCCGGGGGCGGGCTTGCCCTAGACTCGCCGTGTAGTCGGGCGGGCCCGGCACCGCTCAGGCCGGCTGTTCAGGAGGAAACGTGGCTCACGACCACAGCACACGCACCATCTCGAAAGTCCTCATCGCCAACCGTGGTGAGATCGCGGTCCGCATCATCCGCGCGGCGAAGGACTCCGGGATCGGTTCGGTCGCCGTCTACGCCGACTCCGACTCGCAGTCCCTGTTCGTCGAGCTGGCCGACGAGGCCTTCGCGCTGAACGGCTCGACCCCCGCCGAGACCTATCTGGACATCGACAAGATCATGGCGATCGCCGAGCGCAGCGGCGCCGACGCCGTCCACCCCGGCTACGGCTTCCTGTCCGAGAACCCCGACTTCGCCCGGACCGTCGTCGCCGCCGGGCTGCTGTGGATCGGCCCGCCGCCGGAGGCCATCGAGATGCTCGGCGACAAGGTCACGGCCCGTCACATCGCCCAGCACGTCGGCGCCCCGCAGGTGCCCGGCACGTCCGATCCGGTGGGCGGGGCCGACGAGATCGTCGGGTTCGCCCGCGAGCACGGCCTGCCCGTGGCGATCAAGGCCGCGTACGGCGGCGGCGGCCGCGGCCTCAAGGTCGCCCGCACTCTCGAGGAGATCCCGGCGATGTACGACTCGGCCACCCGCGAGGCGATCACCGCCTTCGGCCGCGGCGAGTGCTTCGTGGAGCGCTACCTCGACAGGCCCCGGCACGTCGAGACCCAGTGCCTGGCCGACCGCTACGGCACCGTCGTGGTGGCCTCCACCCGCGACTGCTCGCTGCAGCGCCGTCACCAGAAGCTCCTCGAGGAGGCCCCGGCGCCGTTCCTCACCGACGACCAGCTCGAGCGGCTCCACTCCAGCTCGAAGGCGATCCTCAGGGAGGCGGGCTACGTCGGCGCCGGCACCTGCGAGTTCCTCGTGGGCCGGGACGGCACGATCAGCTTCCTCGAGGTCAACACGCGCCTCCAGGTCGAGCACCCCGTCACCGAGGAGGTGAGCGGGCTCGACCTCGTGCGCGAGCAGTTCCGCATCGCCTGCGGCGGCGCACTCGACTACCCCGACCCGGCGCCGTCCGGCCACGCGTTCGAGTTCCGCATCAACGCCGAGGACCCGGGCCGCGGCTTCATGCCCGCCCCGGGCACGCTGACGCGCTTCCGCCCCCCGTGCGGCCCCGGCGTGCGCATGGACGAGGGCTACCGCAAGGGCATGAGCGTGCCCGGCGCCTTCGACTCGCTCGTCGCCAAGCTCATCGTCTCCGGCCCCACCCGCGAGATCGCCCTCCAGCGCTCACGCCGCGCCTTGGCGGAGTTCCGGATCGAGGGCATGCCGACGGTCGTGCCCTTCCACGAGAGGGTCGTCGTCGACCCGGCGTTCACCGCCGAGGACGGCTCCTTCGGCGTCTTCACCGACTGGATCGAGACCGAGTTCGACAACGACATCCCGCCGTACGCCGGCGAACTCGGCGTCGCCGAGGAGACCCCGGAGCGCCGCCACGTCGTCGTCGAGGTCAACGGCCGCCGCCTCGAGGTCGTCCTGCCGTCCGGCCTCCAGGCGGCCACCGGCCACGCCGCCGGCAAGCGCCGCAAGCCCACCAAGCGCGGCCGCGGCGGCGGCAAGCTCGCGAGCACCGGCACCGAGCTCACGAGCCCGATGCAGGGCACCATCATCAAGACCTCGGTCATCGAGGGCCAGCACGTGGAGGAGGGCGAGACGGTGCTCGTGCTCGAGGCCATGAAGATGGAGCAGCCCATCGCGGCCCACCGCGCCGGAACGGTCCACGAGCTCGTGGCCCCCGGCACCGCCGTGGCCTCCGGCGACGTGCTGTGCCAGATCGCCGACGAGTGAGGGCCATGCCCCGCGGCGAGGGCACGGCCCCGCGCGAGGGGCCCATCGACCCGGGCGGCTTCGAGGTGGAGGACGCCGGTCTCGGTCTTCACGCATATGTGTACGACATCGGCAGCTACCACTTCAACTGGCACGAGGAACTGGAGCTGCTGACCATCGTCCGGGGCGAGATCGAGGTCTGCGCCGGCGGACGGGCACGCACCTGCACCAGCGGCGAGATGACGCTCATCAATCCCCACCAGGGTCACGCCACACTCGCGCTCAGCGCAGGGGCCCGGGCGCTCGCCGTGCACTTCTCCCCGCACGTCCTGGAGGGCGTGACGCCCGACTGGCCGGCGAACCGTTTCGCCTCCATGCCGGGAGACTCGCCGAGGCAGCTGTCCGCGCAGGCACGTGTCCGGGCCGCAGTCGCGGCCCTGCTGCTGGAACCGGTCACGCGGGCCGAGGAGGCGTTCAGGCTGCGCGCGGACTTCTACCACATGCTCGCAGGGATCGTCGAGGCCTTCCCCCTCACTGAGCCCGGCGTGACCAGGGCCCGGCATGACAGCGGCAATGCCGTCATCGCCAAGGTGTGCGCCCACCTGGAGCAGCACTTCACCGAACGCATCACGCTGGCGCAGCTCAGTCGCATCGGCGGGTACAACGAGAGCTATCTGTCGGAGTTGTTCACCCGGACGATCGGCATGAGCGCCTTCGACTATCTGGGCCGCCTGCGCGTACGCGCGGCCGCGCGCCAGCTCGCCGAGACCCGGGACCGGATCAGTGACGTGGCCCTCGCCAACGGATTCCCCGACGCGAAGGCCCTCGACACGGCCTTCCGGCGCTGGTTCGACAAGTCGCCATCGGCCTACCGACGTCACATCGCGACCGGCCCGGCAGCAGCCGAGATCGCCGTGGTGGATGCCGGTTTCAAGAAGCGCTTCGTCCCACGCGCCGACGACGACGTCAGACGTCTGCTCACCGACTGGTACGAGATCGTGCGCTCCCCGCGGCGCCGCAGCGCGGAGCTGGCCGGGCTGAGGACGCGGGCCGACCAGCTGGCCGACGCCGCAGCGGATCTCGCCCGTCGTCTCAACCGCCTCGAGCAGTAGGGCATGTTCTCGGTCCCGGCTCGGTCCGCAACGGCCGGGGCCGCCGGCCCTGACGAGTGCCGACCTGGCCTGTCAGGCCCCGATCCGCCGGGCCCGACGGGCCGGGCGCATTTCCCGTCCGCACCGCCGCCGCGCGCGGGCGGACGGCCCTGGAACAGTGCGACACCTTGTCGCGAAATCCTCGAAATATGCCGTGACCAGCCCCTGCGCCCCCTTGCAGAGTGAGAGCACCGGAGCAATCGCCGTGCCCCGGTTGACCATGAGGGGAGGCTCGCCACGATGGCGACAACCACGAGAACAACGAGCGGCCGCACGGACATGACGGACCAGGCGACCCGTCTGACCCGCATGCTGGCCCGCTTCACCGATCACATCAGCAAGCACCTGCCGTGGGACGTCGAGCAGCGGCTGACCGAGCTCGCCGCCGCGGAGACCGACCAGCGCGCCCGGATGATCTACGACACGATGCGGCGCAACCAGGAGCTCGCCGCCGAACTCGACCGGCCGTCCTGCCAGGACACGGGTCTCGTGCAGATCATGGCCCGGGTGGGCGACGGGTTCCCCCTGCGCGACCGGCTCCCGCAGATCTTCCGGCAGGCGGTCGGCACCGCCACCCGGACGGCCCCGCTGCGCCACAACACCGTCGAGACCTTCGACGAGGTGAACACCGGCACGAACACCGGCACGGACTCCCCCTGGGTCTACTGGGCGCCGCTGCCAGGCTCCGCGGACCTCGAGGTCGACATCTACCTGGCGGGCGGGGGCTGCTCGCTGCCCGGCCAGGGCAGGACGCTCATGCCCGGCGAGGGCTACGAGGGAGTCGTGGACTTCGTCCTCGACGTCATGGTCTCCTACGGGGTCAACGCCTGCCCGCCCCTGCTCGTCGGCGTCGGCATCGGATCCTCCATCGATGCCGCCTCGTACCTGTCGAAGCGCGCCCTGATGCGTCCGGTCAGGAGCCACAACCCCAATGAACGGGCCGCCCGGCTCGAGGACGAGCTGGAAACGGCGATCAACGCCCTGCACCTCGGGCCGCAGGGCATGGGCGGGGAGAACTCCGTCATGGGCGTGCACATCGAGAACTCGGCGCGCCATCCCTCGGTGCTGTCGGTGGCGGTCAACACCGGCTGCTGGTCGCACCGTCGGGGCACCGTGCGGGTGCACCCCGATCTGTCCTACGAACTGCTGACCCACGAGGGGGTTGAACTGTGAGCACGACACTGACCACGCCCATCAGCGCCCAGGACCTCGCCGGCATCCGGGTCGGCGACGTCATCCGCCTGAGCGGCCGACTCGTCACCTGCCGCGACGTCGCGCACCGGCGACTCGTGGAGGAGCACCGCGCACTGCCCGTCGACGTCCACGACGGCGCGATCCTGCACGCCGGGCCGATCGTACGGCCGAGCGCGACGGCGCGCTCCGGCTTCGAAATGGTCTCGGTGGGCCCCACGACCTCGATGCGCATGGAGAAGTTCGAGTACGAGTTCATCAAGCAGACCGGCGTCCGGCTGATCGTCGGCAAGGGCGGCATGGGCCCCGGCACCGTGGCGGGCTGCCAGGAGTTCGGCGCCCTGCACTGCGTCTTCCCCGCCGGCAACGCGGTGATCGCCGCCACCGAGGTGGAGGAGATCGAGGACGCCCAGTGGCGCGATCTGGGCATGCCCGAGACCCTGTGGGTGAACCGCGTGCGGGACTTCGGTCCGCTCATCGTCTCGATCGACACCCACGGCGACAACCTGTTCGAGCAGCAGAGGGCGCGCTACGAGCAGCGCAGGGAGCAGGTGCTGGCCGAGCTCCGCACGAAGGTGGGGTTCATCAAATGAGCATCGGCATTCCCGTCAGCGCCGCCGGGGATGCGCACGAGCACCGGACCCGCCGGGCACCGGCGATCGGCGAGGTGCGTCTCATGCCGCTCGCCGTCGCGACGGCCGTCGGTCTGGCCGTCTGGATCATCCCCACGCCGTCCGGGCTGGCTCCCAACGCCTGGCACCTGGCGGCCGTCTTCGTCGCGACGATCATCGCCATCATCGGCAAGGCCGCGCCGATGGGCTCGGTCGCCGTCGTCGCCATGGCCGTCTGCGCGGCGAGCCGGGTCCTCGCCCCGGGCAGCACATCCAAGTCCGTCTCAGCCGCTCTGAGCGGCTTCTCCAACCCGACGATCTGGTTGATCGTCTCGGCCTTCTTCATCGCCCGGGCGGTCATCAAGTCGGGCCTGGGTGAGCGCCTCGCCTACTTCTTCGTCCGGATCTTCGGGCGCAGCACGCTCGGCCTGGCCTACGGTCTCGGCCTGGCCGATCTGGTGCTCTCCCCCGCGATCCCCTCGAACACGGCCCGGGCGGGCGGCGTCGTCTACCCGATCATGCGCTCGATCATCCGCGCGACGAGCGCCGACCCGGACGACCCCGAGAGCTGTCGGAGGATCGGCTCCTACCTGGCGATCACCGCCTACAACCTGGACCTCGCCGCCTCGGTGGTCTTCTTCACCGGTGCGGCCCCCAATGCGATGGGGGTCAGGCTCGCGGCCGCGGCCGGCGCCGACACGCCCAGCTGGGGCGGCTGGTTCCTCGCCGCGTGCGTCCCCGGCCTGCTCGGCTTCCTCGTGGTGCCGCTCATCCTGCACGTGATCTTCCCTCCGGGGGTTCGTCGCACACCGGAGGCCCCCGCCCAGGCCGCCCGGCGGTTGCACGAACTCGGTCCCCTGTCCGGGGAGGAGCGAGTGACGCTCGGCGTCTTCGTCCTCACCATCGCCCTGTGGGTCGTCGGGGACCGACTCATGAGCGCAACCACCGTGGCGCTCATCGGTCTGGGCATGCTGCTGCTCACCGGCGCGCTCACCTGGGACGACATGAAATCGGAGAAGTCCGCCTGGGACACATTGACCTGGTTCGCCGCTCTCGTGATGATGGGCAGCCAGCTCAACGAACTCGGGTTCATCAGCTGGTTCGGTGATCTCGTGAAGGGACCGCTCGGTGGGCTGAACCCGTCCGTGGCATTCATCGCCCTGTCACTGGTCTACGCCCTGTCGCACTACATGTTCGCCTCGGGCACGGCGCACGCCGCATCGATGTTCAGCGTGTTCTTCGGCGTCGGCACCGCCCTGGGGCTGCCGCCGGTCCCGCTCATCGTCCTGCTGTCGGGCATCCCCACCCTCATGGGCTGTCTCACCCACTACGGGAACGGCCCCGCCCCGCTGTTCTTCGGGACCGGGTACGTGACGATCGGCCACTGGTGGCGCAGCGGGCTGGTCATCGGGATCGTCCACATGGTGATCTGGCTCACGATCGGCACCGCGTGGTGGCACCTGATCGGGGCCTGGTGAGCGGTCCCCGTCAGCGGAGCACCGGGGCGGACCGCGGCCGTCCGGTCGGGGACCGCGGCCGAGTCCGTCCGCCTGCGGGATCGGTCGGGACACGATCCGGCGGGAAGCCCCCGGCCCGCCGAGGAATAGCCCGGGGCCCCCGCTGGTTGTACAGGGCGTCAGGAACATCGGAACGAAACAAGTCCAGGAGAAATCTCATGACCGCCACTGTCACCACCGCCCCCGCCACCACCGGCACCGTCGCCAAGGCCCTCCAGCAGGCCCTGGTCGACCTGACCGACCTGCACCTGCAGGCCAAGCAGGCCCACTGGAACATCAAGGGCGAGGGCTTCCGCTCGCTGCACCTGTTCCTCGACGAGATCGTCGGGGAGGCCCGTGAGGCCGCCGACGAGGTCGCCGAGCGTCTCGCCGCCCTGGGCGGCACTCCGGACGGCCGTGCCGCCACCGTGGCCGCGACGAGCAGCCTCGACGCCGTCGAGGGCGGCGATCTCGCGGTCGCCGACGCCTACGCCGGCTTCGCCGAGCGCACCGCCCGCGTCGCCGCCGGCATCAAGGCCACCCTCGACGCCGTCGACGCCGAGGACCACCTCACGAACGACCTGCTCATCGGCATCGCCTCCGAGCTGGAGAAGCAGGCCTGGATGCTGCGCGCCTCGCTCGCCTGACACCCCGCCCCGGACGCCCCCGCGGTGCGCGGGGCGTCCGGGGCGCATAGGATTCGATCCGTGGCCGCGTCGGAGGCACCGGAGCCCGAGCAGGGCCCGTCGTCCTGGCGCGGCCACGGCGTCCTCCTCGTCCCGGTCCCCCGGCTCGAACCCTTCGTGCGGGCGCGGACCGCCTTCTACGACGAGACCTTCCTCAGCGCCGACCCGGCGTTCACGCATGCGCACGTGACGCTGCTGGCGCCCCTGCACGAGCTGCCCGACCACGACACGGTGGCGCGGGCCCTGGCCGGGCACGGCCCCTTCGACTTCCGGCTCGCGCGCCTCGAGGCCTTCCCGGACGGAGTCATCCATCTGCGTCCCGACGAGCGCGCCCCCTTCAGCGCACTCATCCATGCCCTCATGCGCGCCCACCCGCAGGTGCGTCCCTTCGGCGGCGACGACCCGGAGCCGCACCTCACGCTCGACAGGATCTCCCGGGACGTCTCGCTCGCCTCGACGCGCACGCTGCTGGGCGATCTCGTCCCGGCCCGCTGCCGGGCCGAGCGCGTCGAGCTGCACTGGTACGAGGCGAACGCCTGCCGCGTCCTCGACGGCTGGCCGCTGCCCGGCTGACCGGCGCCCCGGGGACCGCGGGCCCGGCGTCAGGACCAGGTGTGGAGCACCTTCACGTACTGGGCGCGCTCGAAGGCGGCGGGGTCGTCGACCGAGTGGGCGTCCATGGCGCCGCGCAGCTGGTCGACGGACCCGTAACCGCGCGCGGCCAGCCAGTCGCGCAGCCGGTCGAGCATCGTCGCGATGACGCCGGGCCCCTCGTCGAGGACGGCCGAGGTCGTGCAGGCCACCCGGGCCCCCACGATGAGCGACTTCACGACGTCGGCGCCGCCGTGCACGCCTCCGGTGACGGCGATCTGCAGGTCGGGGCACTGGGCGGCGAGGATGCCGGCCCAGCGCAGCCGCAGCGGCAGCTCCGCCCGGGTCGACAGGACCAGCCGCGGGGTCACCGTCAGCTCCTCCAGGTCGATGTCGGGGCCGTAGAAGCGGTTGAACAGCACGAGGGCGTCGGCGCCGGCGGCGCGGGCCCGCGGGGCGAAGTTGGCCAGCGAGGACAGATAGGGCGAGATCTTCAGGGCCAGCGGCAGCCCTCCGACGGCCTCCCGCACCTCGGCGACGACGGCGAGGTGGCGGTCCTCGACGTCCGCGGCGGTGAGCGCGGGGTCCGCGGCGACGTCGTAGAGGTTGAGCTCGAGCCCGTCGGCGCCGGCATCGGAGAGGAGCCTGCCGTAGCGCGCCCAGTCACCGGGGCGGGCGCCGTTGAGTGAGGCGATGACCGGGATCGACAGGGCCTCGGCGGCGTCGCCGACCAGCTCGACGTACCGGTCCGCGGAGGCGGTGCCGCTCACCGACAGGCCGGCCAGCGGGGCGGAGTCGAACTCGGCGAAGGCGTCGCCGGTGTCGAGCACGGAGTCGGCGGCCAGCGCCTCCGCCTCGATCTCCTCGGCGAAGAGGCTGGGCAGGACGACGGCGCCCGCCCCGGACGCCTCGATCTCGATGAGCTTGTCGAGTCGGCGGTTGAACGGTCCGGCGGAGGCCACGACCGGGCTGACCAGGTCGAGGCCCATGTAGGTGGTGCTCAGCTGCGGAGCACTCATCGGGCGTCCTCCCCCTCGGCCCGGGCGGCGGCCCGTTCGGCGGCCAGCTCCGCGCGACGTGCGGCGATCGCGGCCGCCCGCTCCTCCTTGCTCGGACGGGCGGCGGCCCCCTCGGCGGGCCGGGGGGCCCCTCCGGAGCCCCTGTCCGCGCCGCTGGCGGCGGCAGCCTTGGCCCGGGCGGCGGCGATGCGGGCGGCGCGGGCCGCCTTCGCGACGTCGCCGTCGGCCCCGGCCCGCGCCGTGGGCCGGGCGACGGGCTGCGGGGCGCCGTCCTCGTCCCCGGGCCGCTCGGAGGGCAGGGCCCGCTCGATGCCGGCGACCTGGCTGTAGTAGCGCCAGCGTTCGTCGGCGTCGGCCTGCGCCAGCCTCTCGAGCTCGGCGGCGCGCTCCGGGTCGGAGCGCTTGAGCATCGCGAAGCGCGCCTCCTTCGCCATGAAGTCGGCGACCCGTCCGGTGGGGGCCTTGGAGTCCAGGTGCAGGGGCACCGCGTGCTCGTCGGTGCCGGGGCGGAAGCGGTACAGCGGCCAGTAGCCGCTGGAGACGGCCTCGGCCTGGTGCGTCATGGACGTGCCCATGTCGATGCCGTGGGCGATGCACGTGGCGTAGGCGATGACGAGGCTCGGCCCGGGCCAGGCCTGGGCCTCGAGGAGGGCGCGCACCGTCTGCTGCTGGTTGGCGCCCATGGAGACCTGCGCGACGAAGACGTCGCCGTAGGCCTGGGCGATGAGGCCGAGGTCCTTCTTGGCGCCGCTCTTGCCGCCGGCCGCGAACTTCGCCGCCGCCCCGCGCGGGGTCGCCTTCGAGGCCTGACCTCCGGTGTTGGAGTAGACCTCGGTGTCGAGCACGAGGATGTTGACGTTGCGTCCGCTGGCGAGCACGTGGTCGAGGCCGCCGTAGCCGATGTCATAGGCCCAGCCGTCGCCGCCGATGATCCACACGGACTTCTCGACGAGCTCGTCGGCGAGGGAGGCCAGGCGCGCGGAGGCGGCGTCGGTGCGCCCGGCGAGGGCCTTCTTGAGCCGGGCGACGCGCTCGCGCTGGTCGACGACGCCCTGCTCCTGGCCCATGTCGGCGTCGAGCAGCCCGGAGACCAGCTCGGCGTCGAGCCCGGGCAGCTCGGCGAGCAGGCGCCTCGCCTCGTCGTTCTGCTGCTCCCAGGCGAGCCGCATGCCCAGGCCGAACTCGGCGTTGTCCTCGAACAGCGAGTTGCTCCAGGCCGGGCCGCGCCCGTGCCGGTCCTTCGCGTACGGGGCGGTCGGCAGATTGCCGCCGTAGATGGACGAGCAGCCGGTGGCGTTGGCGATGAGCATGCGGTCGCCGAACAGCTGGGTGAGGGTGCGGATGTAGGGGGTCTCGCCGCAGCCGGAGCAGGCCAGCGAGAACTCGAAGAGCGGCTGCAGCTGGGCGACGCCCTTGACCTGGTCGTGGCGCACCACGGTGCGGTCGATCTCGGGCAGGCCCAGGAAGTAGTCGTAGTGGGCGCGCTCGGCCGCGAGGTGCTCGCGGCGGGGCTCCATCGCGAGGGCCTTGCGCTTGACCTCGGTCCTCGAGCGTGCCGGGCAGACGTCGACGCAGATGGAGCAGCCGGTGCAGTCGTCGGGGGCCACCTGGACGACGAGCCGGTGGTCGGTCAGTCTCCGGTCGCGGTAGTTCTTCGACGGGAAGCCCTCGGGCGCGTCGGCGAACTCGTCGGCGGGGGCGACCTTGATGCGGATCGCCGCGTGCGGGCAGGCGAGGGCGCACTTGCCGCAGTCGATGCACAGGCTCTCGTCCCAGATCGGGATCTCCTCGGCGATGCCGCGCTTCTCGTACCGGCTCGTGGCGACCGGCCAGGTGCCGTCGACCGGCAGGAGGCTCACCGGCAGGGAGTCGCCCTCGCCGCGCAGCATGGCTCCGGTGACGCGCCTGACGAAGTCGGGCGCCTCGTCGGGCAGCGGTCTCATACGGGCCAGGCCGGACAGTTCGGACCCGGGCTCGACGTGGACCATGCTCTCGACGGCCGCGTCGACGGCCTGGAAGTTGCGCTCGACGATGATGCGCCCGCGCTTGCGCAGATAGGTTCTCTCGATGCTCTCCTTGATCCGCGGGATCGCCTCGTCCCGGTCGACGACGCCCGACAGGTAGAAGTAGCAGGGCTGCATGACCGTGTTGATGCGCTGGCCCAGGCCCGCCTCGTGGGCGATCCGGGCGGCGTCGACGACCCACAGGTCGAGGTCGCGGTCGAGGATGATGCGCTGGACGTCCTCGGGCAGCCGGTCCCAGGTGTCGGCGCCGTACGGCGAGTTGACGAGCACCGTCGCGCCCCGCTTGGCCAGGTCGAGGGTCGGCATCCTCTCGAGGAGCTCGAACTGGTGGACGGCCACGAAGTCGGCGGCGTCGACGAGGTAGGGGGCGTCGATCGGCCTGCTGCCGAAGCGCAGGTGGCTGACCGTCGTGGCGCCCGACTTGCGGGAGTCGTAGACGAAGTAGCCCTGCGCGTAGCGGTCGGGCTCGGAGGCGATGATCTTCACCGAGTTCTTGGCGGCCCCGACGGTGCCGTCGGCGCCGAGGCCGAAGAAGACGGCGGTGAGGCCCTCGGGGGCGATCCGGAAGTCCTCGTCGACCGGAAGCGACAGGTGCGTCACGTCGTCGTCGATGCCGATGGTGAAGCGCCGGTGCGGCGCCTCGGCCGCCAGGTCGTCGAAGACGGCCTTGGCCATGGCCGGGGTGAACTCCTTGGAGCCCAGGCCGTAGCGCCCGCCGGTGATCAGCGGCAGGGGCCCGTCGAAGTGCTCGCCCGCCTCGGCGACGGCCATGACGACGTCGGCGAACAGCGGCTCCCCGGCGCTGCCGGGCTCCTTCGTGCGGTCGAGGACGGCGATGCGGCGCACACTCGGGGGCAGCGCCTCGATGAGGGCCTCGGCGGGGAACGGGCGGTACAGGCGCACCTGCGCCACGCCGAGCCGGGCGCCGTCGGCGTTGAGCGCCTCGACGGTCTCGCGGACGGTGGCGCCGCCCGAGCCCATGACGACGACGACCCGGTCGGCGTCGGGCGCGCCGTGGTAGTCGACGAGGTGGTACTGGCGGCCGCAGCGGGCGGCGAGCTCGTCCATGACCTCCTGGACGACGCCCGACGCGACCTCGTAGAAGGGGTTGACGGCCTCCCGGGCCTGGAAGTAGACGTCGGCGTTCTGGGCGGTGCCGCGCAGCTGCGGGGCGTCGGGGGTCAGGCCGCGCTCGCGGTGGGCGAGCACGTCCTCCTCGCGGACGAGCGCCCGCAGGTCCTCGCGCTCGAGGGTGTCGAGGGTGTTGACCTCGTGGCTGGTGCGGAAGCCGTCGAAGAAGTGCAGGAAGGGCACGCGGGTGCGCAGCGTCGCGACGTGCGAGACCGCGGCGAGGTCGTGGGCCTCCTGGACGTTCGAGGCGCACAGCATGGCCCAGCCGGTCTGGCGGCAGGCCATGACGTCGGAGTGGTCGCCGAAGATCGACAGCGCGTGCGTCGCGACGGCACGGGCCGCCACATGGATGACGGCCGGGGTGAGCTCGCCGGCGATCTTGTACATGTTCGGGATCATGAGCAGCAGGCCCTGGGAGGCCGTGAAGGTGGTGCCCATGACGCCCTTCGTCACGGCGCCGTGCAGCGCGCCGGCGGCACCGCCCTCGGACTGCATCTCGACGACCCGGGGCACACCGCCCCAGATGTTCGTGCGCCCGGCGGCGCTCCAGGCGTCGCAGCTCTCGGCCATGGCCGAGCTCGGGGTGATGGGGTAGATCGCGATGACCTCGCTCATCGCGTGGGCGACGCGGGCCGCCGCCTCGTTGCCGTCCATGGTCTCGCGGCGGCCCCGCGCGCGGGACCCATCCGCCGGGGGCGCCCCGGAGGTCGTCTGGTCGGTGGTCGTCGCCGTGGCGGCGTCTGAACGGACGGTCGTGGTCATCGAGAACTCCTCTTCTGCTCCCCCAGAATTCCACAGGCCACAAGCCGATCGGCACTGCGGTGCCAGACCGTGCGAGATGGCCTCACAGGGGCGCCGATCCGCCCGTGATGGCGCTCAGGGGACCCTGAGCGGGTGCGCGGCCGGACCCGGATCCCTCGCACGGCCGCGGCCTCGTCGACTAACCTGCCCCTCGTGACCGTCTCGCACGCACCGGTGCAGCCGCCCCGCAGCCGGGGGTCGGGCGCCCGCGGTCCCCGGCTGCGGCTGCTGTGCGCCCTGTGCGCCGCGCTGACGATGGGCGCGGCGCTGCTCATGGGGGCGCCGACGCGCGCCGCGGCCGAGCCGGGCCCGGCCGAGGGGCGCTTCACGAGCGTGGACGAGCGCATCGAGCTCGACCGCAACGGCGTCGCCCGCGTGCGCATCGACCTCGTCCTCGACGCGGGGACGACGCCCGTCACCGGCCCCGTCCTCCGGGTGCCGCGCCGCATCGAGGCCGACGAGGCGGACGGGCACCGGCGCTACCGCGCGGTGCGCACCACCGACGTGGGGGTCACGAGCCCGACGGGCGCGAGCACCGCGGTGCGCTCTCACAGCGCGCGGGACGAGCGCCTCTACACGATCGGCGATCGCGGCGCCAAGGTCGTCGGCGTCCAGCGCTACACGATCACCATGACCGTCCGGGGGCTCGTCACCCCGGGCGGCGAGCAGGACGGGTTCGTCTGGCCCGCCGTCCTCGCCGGCTCGGCGGTGCACGACCGGTTCACCGCCGTCGTCGTGGCGCCGGACGCCGTGCTCGGCGCCGACTGCGCCTCCGGCGGCGCCGACTGCCGGGCCTTCACCTCGGGGGTCGTCGCGCGCTTCGCCGCGCAGGACGTGGGGGCCGACCGGGCGCTCGTGCTGCGGGCGCACTGCCCGCGGGGCACCTTCCAGGACGTCGACGAGTCGTACACGACCGTCAAGACCCTGGCCGACCGCTTCCCGCTCGACGGCCCGGACCTCGTCGGCGCAGCGGTGATCCTCGTTGTCGGCGGCGGCCTCACCCTCGCCCACCTCTCCCTCATCTGCCGGGACCACCGCTGGGCCAGCCCCGTGCCGGGCACCATTCCCCCGCCGCCGGGCACCCGGGTCGTGCGCGGCACGGCCCACCACGTGCCGCAGCGCTCCTGCCCGCCCGAGGGCACCCGGCCCGCCGAGGTGGGCATGCTCATCGACGCCCGCCCCGAGTTCGCCCACATCACGGCGACGATGCTCGACCTCGCCGTGCGCGGCTTCATGACGATCCACCGCGAGGAGGACCACGCATGGACCTTCCGCCGCACCGACAAGGAGGCCGGCGCGCTGGAGCTCTACGAGCGCACGGTGCTCAAGAAGATGTTCCCCAAGGTCAAGGGGCGCATCGTCACGGTCACGAGCACCCAGCAGATCTCCCGCGCCAAGGGCGGCTTCCTCACGACGCGCGAGGGCATCGAGCGGCGGGTGGCCGAGCTCGGCTGGTTCCGGGTGGCGCCCAACAAGGCGCGGGCCCGCTGCCGCGCCGTCGGCACCGTCGTGGGTCTGGGCGGCCTGCTCTCGGTCGTGCTCCTCGCCGGGCCGCTCGGCCTGGGCCTGTGGTCGGTGGCGATCACCTCGATCGGCCTGCTCGTCCTGGCCGTCATCCCGCTCATGCCCTCGCGCACGCCGGTCGGCAGCGCCGTGCGCGAGCAGGCGATGGGCTTCCGCTCGTTCCTCGTCGACCTCGACCCGGAGAGCGTCGACTGGGCCGAGTCGGGCAACATCTTCGGCCGCTACCTGCCCTGGGCGGTCGCCTTCGGCGTCTCGGAGGCCTGGATCGACCGTTTCCAGGAGCTCACCGACGAGGGCCGTTACAGGCCGAAGTTCATCTGGTACGAGGGCCTGTCGGACTCGCCCCGACGCGGCCAGGGCGAGCTCGAGGCGCTCACCTACCTCGTGGACGACTTCGCCCATGCGCTGGCGCTGGCGACGCGCTACGCCTCGACGCAATCCCCGGAAGTCACCGCCTGGTGAGGCCCGGAACCGGCCCCGGGCGTCACGGCGGGGCCCTCAGATGCGAGCCCACTCCGGGCCGGTGCGGCCGAGCTCGGCGTCCAGCTTGCGGAACAGCGGGATCGGCCTGCTCAGCGGCGTCCCCGGCCCGATCCGGCGGGAGGACCACACGGCCTGCTGGCCCGCGTAGTCGCCCGTGAGCACCGGGTAGCTGTGCTCGGCCGGGCCCCGGCCCTCGGTGACCTGCTCGATGCGGGGCTGGGCGGCCCAGACGCCCCGGCCGCCGAGCATCTCGAAGACCCTCTGGGCGGCGTGCGGCAGGAACGGCGTGAGCAGCGTGTTGGCGTCCTGGACCACTTGGAGGGCGGTGTTGAGGACCGTGTCGCGGCGGTCGGGGTCGTCCTCGAGCTTCCAGGGCTCCTGCTGGGAGATGTACTGGTTCGCGAGCGAGACGACGCGCATGGCCTCGGTGATGGCGGCCTTGAACCGGCACTGCTCGATGAGACCGCCGACCGTGCCGAAGGCGTCCCCGGCGGCGTCGAGGAGCTCCCGGTCGACCCGGGTGAGCTCGTGGGCCGGCGGGACGGCGCCGTTGCTCCTGGCGGCCATCGAGATCGAGCGGTTCACGAGGTTGCCCCACTCGTTGGCCAGCTCGTTGTTGTTGCGGCGGACGAACTCGTCCCAGGTGAAGTCCGTGTCCTTGTTCTCGGGCCCGGCAACGGCGATGTAGTAGCGCAGCGCGTCGGGTCCGAACTCGCGGAGGAAGTCGCCGACGTAGATGACGACGCCCGCGCTCGTGTCGACCTTCGAGCCCCTCATCGTGAGGAACTCGCTGGAGACGACCTCGGTGGGCAGGTCGAGCCGGCCGAGCTCGGCGCTGGGGGTGCCGCCGCGGGAGCCCTCGCCATTGAGGCCGAGCAGCATCGAGGGCCAGATGACCGAGTGGAAGACGATGTTGTCCTTGCCCATGAAGTAGTACGAGCGGGCCTGCGGGTCCTGCCACCAGGCCTTCCAGGCGTCGGGGTCGCCGGAGCGCCGGGCCCACTCGACGGAGGCGGACAGGTAGCCGATCACCGCGTCGAACCAGACGTAGATGCGCTTCATCTCGTCGTCGGCCCAGCCCTCGACCGGCACCGGGACGCCCCAGTCGAGATCACGGGTGATGGCGCGGGGCTTGAGCTCCTTGGCGAAGTTGTAGCTGAAGTTCAGCACATTCGGACGCCAGTCGCTGCGCGAGTCGAGCCAGGCCATGAGGGCGTCGGCCAGCGCGGGCAGGTCGAGGAAGAAGTGCGAGGTCTCGACGAAGCTCGGCCTCTCGCCGTTGATCCGGCTGCGCGGCTCGATGAGGTCGGTGGGGTCGAGCTGGTTGCCGCAGTTGTCGCACTGGTCGCCGCGGGCGCCCTCGAAGCCGCAGATCGGGCAGATGCCCTCGACGTAGCGGTCGGCCAGAGTACGACCGGTGCTCGACGAGATGGCCCCGAGCTGGGTCCGCTCGACGATGTAGCCGTTGCGGTGGAGGGTGCGGAAGATCTCCTGCACGACCTCCTGGTGGTTGAGCGTCGTGGTGCGGGTGTACAGGTCGTAGCTCAGCCCCAGGCCCGCCAGGTCCTCGACGATGACGGCGTGGTACTTGTCGGCGGTCTGCTGGGGGGTCAGGCCCTCGGCCTCGGCCTTCACCTGGATCGCGGTGCCGTGCTCGTCCGAGCCCGACACGAGCAGGACGTCGTGGCCCGCCATGCGCATGTACCGCGCGAAGACATCGGAGGGGACGCCGAAGCCGGACACGTGGCCGATGTGGCGGGGCCCGTTGGCGTAGGGCCAGGCAGCAGTCGCGAGGATGTGAGCGCACATGCGGCCAAGGATAGTAGGACGCCGCTCCGGCCGCCGCACGGTTCCGCGAGCCCCGGACCGTGGGTCCGGGCGGGCACGCGCTCGGCGCCGAGCGCCCGGCAGGACGGGAGCCCCGGACCGTGGCCCAGGACCGTTCCCGGGACGTCGGACCGATCGGCCGGGCGGGCTGTCGGGTCCGGCGCCGATGGCGGCCGTTCCCCGTACGACGGGCCGAGCGCCGTCATGTCGTGCTCCCCCGCCCTCGTCCGGGCCGTTCCCCGAGCAGCGGTCCGATCGGCCGGAACGCCGGACCCCGGCGGACCCGGACCGGTAGTCTCGGGGCTGTTCCCCGCGCGGGGCGGCCGCGCCCCGCGCCCGTCCGAGAGATCATGGAGGCCCCCATGGACGACGTCGTGTTCGAGGTCGACGGCGGCGCGGCGGTCCTGCGCCTGAACCGCCCGAGGGCGCTCAACGCCCTGTCCACCGAGATGTTCGAGGCGATCGCCCCCCGGCTGACCGCCTGGCGCGACGATCCGTCGATCACCTCGCTGCACCTGCACGGGGAGGGGCGGGGCTTCTGCGCCGGCGCCGACGTGCGCGCGATGCGCGAGATGATGCTCGGGGGCGGCGTCGGGCCGGCGCTGGACTTCCTGGCGCTGGAGTACCGCACCGATGCGCTCGTCGCCGGCTTCGGCAAACCTGTCACCGCGCACCTGCACGGCATCGCGATGGGCGGCGGCCTCGGCCTGTCGATGCACGGGGCGCACCGCGTCGCGGCCGCCGACCTGGCCCTGGCGATGCCCGAGGTGCAGATCGGCCTGTGGCCCGATGTCGGCATGACCTGGGAGTTCTCCCGGCTGCCGGGCCAGGCGGGCGCCTGGCTGGCCATGACCGGCCGGACGATCGACGCGCCCACCGCCCTCGGGCTGGGTCTCGTCGACGAGGTCGAGGGCATGGCCGCCGCGCCGGTGCTCGACCTGGGCTGGGTGGACGAGTGCTTCGTCGGCGACGACCCGGTCGAGATCCTCGCCCGCCTCGAGTCCAGCAGCGACGAGCGGGCCCAGGAGGCCGCCCGCCGGATCCGCGCCAAGTCGCCGCTGTCGGTGTGCGTGGCGCTGGCCGCGGTGCGCCGCGCCGCGGGCCTGGCCGGGCCGGTCGAGGCGCTCGACCAGGACCTGCGGATCGCCCGCGGCCTGCTGCCCGACTGCGACTTCGTCGAGGGCGTGCGCGCCCAGCTCGTCGACAAGGACCGCGACCCGCGCTTCGCGCACGCCCGCGTCGAGGACGTCGACCCGTCCCGTGTGCGGGCCATCGTCGGCTGACCCGCCCCGCATCGCCCGGTTTCAGGACCTGGTTGCGGTGCCCTGGGCGAAGAGCAGGCGCCAGCGCGGGCGGCCGAGCGCGTCGTCACGCACCCATACCGAGCTGCGCAGGCTCGACATCGTCCTCGTGACGGCGCGCCAGCGCAGCAGCACGGCGTCGGGGCCCAGGCGGGTGGCGCCCAGCTGCTCGAGCCGGGTCTCGCGTTCGAGGGGCGCGATCTGGGCGAGCAGGCGGCTGCGCGTCCAGATGCGCCCGGCCGCGTCGTGCTCGACGAAGTCGGGGTGCAGGAGCACGCGCAGCCGGTCGGGGTCGGCGCGGACGGGGGCGGTGAGCAGAGCCCGCTCGGCCTCCCAGACCTCGGCGAGCCCGTCGCGGGCCGGTGCGACGGCGCCGGACGGATCGGGCTCGACGACGGGGCTCGGGGCGCCCAGCGCGCCGCGGCCCGCCGTGCCGCGGTCCGCCGGGCAGGGCGCCGGCGCCGGGTCCGGGCGGCGGTCGGAGCCGGGCCGGTATCCGGGTCCGGGGTCGGGCTCGCGGTGGTCCCGATAGGCGGTGGCGGCCGCCCGGGCGCGGGCGTCGGCGGCCTCGTTCATGCGGTCGCCGGCATGGCCCTTGACCCACTCGAAGGAGACCTCGCGCCCGGCCAGGGCCTCGTCGAGTGCCTGGAGCAACTCGACGTTCTGCACGGGCCTGCCGTCCTTCTTGCGCCAGCGGTTGCGCTTCCATCCGGGCAGCCACCGGGTGAGGGCGTTGATGACGTACTGCGAGTCGCACCGGACGCGCAGCGGCTGGTCGGCGTCGACGGCCGTGGCGCGCAGCAGCTCGAGAACGGCCCGCAGCTCGCCCATGTTGTTCGTGCCGTGCGGCCAGCCACCGCTGGCCCAGCGCTCGTCGTCAATGTACCAGGCCCAGCCGGCCGGGCCGGGGTTGGACAGGGACGAACCGTCTGCAGCAGCCGTGATCACGCCCCCATTGTGCTCATGCCGCCAAACGAGCCCCACCCCAGTACGACTGAATCACCGACATGACTGGATCGCCCCGAGTCGCGCCGTGCCTCCTGCCGCCGCGGCGGAACCCCTGGCCCCGCCGATTCCGCCGCTCCCCATCGGGACGATGGTCGTCGCCGGGTCGTTCGTGCCGCGCCGCGGGCGCACAGCGACATCGTGGATGCACACCGCCGGCTCTGGGTCCGCGGACGACGCGAGTCCTGTGCGCCGGTCGCCGGTGCGGGCCGCGCGCATCCGTCTCACCGTCCTGCGATCCGGGGTCGGGCCGTCGGCGCCATGGACGGCGTCGGTGCGCGGGCGCCGATGCCGGGCCAGTGGGGAGAGGATGCCGCCCCGAGTCCTTGGTGTTCCCGTTTTGGTGCGTATTTTGATCAGTGCCGTGTCCTGTGGATGCCGTGAAATAAAGTCATATTTTTGATGGATTTGATGCGTCTTTTTGGATATGATCGAGGCATGCAGGTTGAGGTCACCCCGGAAGAAATCGCCGTTCTGATCAGGTGGAAGAAACGCACAGACAATCATGACTGTCATGGAACAGGATCGTTTCTGGTTTCGTGGGGCGGGAGGTGTTCGAAGTCGTGGTCGACGGCGCGGCCGGTGACGTGTGAGGCGAACGCGCCGAAGGTTTCTTCGGGGGTCTCGCGCTGAATGTTCGCGATGTTGTTCTTGGCCGTGTTCCGGACGTGCTCGACCGGGTTGTGGTCGGGCGCGTACGGCGGCAGATGGATCGGCGTGATGCGCTCCAGCAGCCGGCCCGGCTCGTAGAGGGCGGTCAACGCTTTCACGTGGTGGAACCGGGCGTTGTCCAGGACGACCGCGATCTTCTCTGCCTCGGTTTCTCGTTGGAGCAGGTCCGGTGCGAGGATCGTCTGCTCGGTGTTCCGGTTCCCCTCGATCGGGTACAGCGTGACCTTCTTGCTGGTCAGGGAGAGTGCGCCGAAGAAGGACTGGGACGTCCTCCGCCGGTCCACGGACCGGCCTGGTGCGCTGCCCTCTTTTGGGGGCTGCATGCGGCGGGTCTCGGCCTCGTGCTCCAAGCGGACCTCGCCTGCCGTGTAGACCTCCCAGCACTGATCCAACAAGCTCTTGACTTGGGTTTTCACCTCGGCCATGCGTCGGGTGATGGCTTTCTCGTCGCGGTGCTCGTCGAACGGGTCCGGGCGGCTCGAGGCTCGGCCCGCACAAGCGCAGGAGCAGCCGGTACGAGGAGTCCGACTGGTGTTGTTCCACGTCGAACAGGGTCTTCACGACGTCGCGCAGGGCTGGGACGTCCCAGAACTCGGCGTGGATGCCCGCCGGGGAGGGCGGCTGGGCGAGGATGGCTTGAGTTCTTCCTTCTGGGCGCGGGCGGGTTTCGCCGCGTTCTGGTTCCCCGCATGGCCGGTCAGGACCGAGCACATCCTGGTGGCCCGCCAGTCGGCCAGCCACTCCTGCACTGTCCTCCCGGCCCGCTCAACCATCTTCGCGATGATGCCGATTCCGACTCCTTCGGAGGCGTACAGGATCGCTTCTGCTTTCATCCGCACCAACACATAATTGTCGGAACGCTTCCTCCACCCGACCAGGACGACGGTCTCTTCCGGGGCGACCCCAACCTGCATGCTCCAATCATATCCGAAACAGCACAGGAAATCCACGAAAAACACGGTTTCGTTTCATGCCGGCCAAAATTTCCATACCGACTCACCCAAAAACCTTGTTAAAAGAACACTATCGTTCTAAAGGGTCAGCCATTCAATTTGGAGTAATTATCAATGACCCTTATGTTTTTCTTTAGCTTTAGCACGTCTCACCGATCTAACATATTTTTCATGTTCATCTTTTTCTCTCTTTTTATTCGCTGAAGCCGTCTTTTTAAGATCATCGCGTTGTCGTGCAAGGGCTTCTTGTGAAGCCGTACTAAGCTTTGCAACCCTAGCTTCTTTAGCAGCAATTCTAGCGGCACGCTTTGGATTAATTTTCTTATAACTATATTGTTCTATATCCGAATGTATCGGAGAACTACAAACTGCCTTTTCTATTAATGCAGAACCATTTTTATGAATCCAATTGATCAACTCAGCAGAACCAGGTTCAGCACCAAGTACCTCTTGTGATACATAGCGACCACTATCATCCTCCATTTCAAACAAAATACACCAGAACTGACCATTATAATATAGCGTAGTTGAAGCACGAATTACCATTTTGAATCCTTATACTCATCTCTCGATAATTCACCAGCATAGGTGTTTTGCGATAATATAGTTCAATAAATATTAAGGGTCTAGGAAGATTTAAATATTTCATATTAAATTTTTTCATACTTTGCATCTCCATTGGCTATTTTTTAGCTACAATCAACGTGTCCGTAGCAGCTAAGTTCTGTTGGTATAAATCCATAAAATCGGCTTGCTTAATAAATTCAATAAGATTATTCGGTGTATACTCACTTCCAACGGGAGATACAAGAGCCATCCCTAAGCTCCCGAGGAGACTTAAAGGATCTGAAGCTCGATCATTAGCAATCATCCGATCATATATATGGCCGTCATGAAACAAAATCGTTTCTGGTTTCGCGGAGTGGGAGGTGTTCGAAGTCGTAGTCGAAGGCGCGGCCGGTGACGTATGAGGCGAACGCGCCGAGGGTTTCTTCGGGGGTCTCGCGCTGAATGGTCGCGATGTCGTTCCTGGCCGCGTTCCAGACGTGCTCCACCGGATTGTGGTCGGGCGCGTACGGCGGCGGATGGATCGGCGTGATGCGCTCCAGCAGCCGGCCCGGCTCGTAGAGGCCGGTCAACGCTTTCGCATGGTGGAATCGTGCGTTGTCCAGGACGACAGCGAGCCGGTCGGTCTTGGTTTCACGCTGTAGCCGTTCCAGAGCCAGGATGATCTGTTCGGTGTTCTGGTTCCCCTCGATCGGATACAGCTTCACCTTCTTATTGATGAGGGACAGGGCACCGAAGAACGACTGGGACGTCTTCCGCCGGTCCACGGACAGCTTGGTGCGCTGCCCTTTCGGGAGCTGCATCCGGCGGGTCCAGGCCTCGTGCTCCAAGCGCACCTCGTCGACCGCGTACACCTCCCAGCCGGCGTCCAACAGGGCCTTGACTTGGGTCTTCACCTCGGCCATGCGTCGGGTGATGGCTTTCTCGTTGCGGTGCTCGTCGAACGGGTCCGGCTGCTCGAGGCTCAGCCCGCACAGGCGCAGGAGCAGCTGATGCGAAGAATCCGCCTGGTACTCGACATCGAACAGGATCTTCACGACCTCACGTATCGCCGGGACGTCCCAGAACTCGGCGCGGACGCCCGTCTGGGAGGGGCGGCCGGGCCAGGATGGTCTCGAGTTCCTGCTTCTGGGCGCGGGCGGGTTCCGCCGCGTCCCGGTTCCCCGCGTGCCCGGCCGGGACCCGACGCATCCTGGTGGCCAGCCACTCGGCCGGCCACTCCTGCACCGTCCTCTCCGTCCGCTCGACCGTCTCTGCGATGATGCCGATTCCGACTCCTTCGGAGGCGTACAGGACCGCCTCGGCCTTCATCCGCACCAGCACATGATTGTCGGAACGCCTCCTCCACCCGACCAGGACGGCGGTCTCCTCCGGGGCGACCCCGACCCGCACCCCCCACCGCATCCGAAACGGCGCAGGAAATCCATGAAAAATACGGTTTCGTTTCATGTCAGCCATACAACACGATAGACTTTACCTCAAGCTTGGGTTCAACTTACATATGGTGTATATTTATTTTATGGCGGTCATGAAACAAGATCGTTTTCGGTGTCGCGGGGTGGGAGGTGTTCGAAGTCGTAGTCGAAGGTGCGGCCGGTGATGTATGAGGCGAACGCGCCGAAGGTTTCTTCGGGGGTCTCGCGCTGGATGTTCGCGATGTTGTTCTTGGCCGTGTTCCAGACGTGCTCGACCGGGTTGTGGTCGGGCGCATACGGTGGCAGATGAATCGGGGTGATGCGTTCCAGCAGCCGGCCGGGCTCGTAGAGACCGGTCAGCATCTTGGCGTGGTGGAACCGGGCGTTGTCGAGGACGACCGCGATCTTCTCGGTGTCGGTTTCGCGTTGAAGTCGGTCCAGCGCGAGGATTGTCTGCTCGGTGTTCTGGTTCCCCTCGATCGGATACAACTTGACCTTCTTGCTGGTCAACGAGAGAGCACCGAAGAACGACTGGGACGTCTTCTTCCGGTCCACGGACAGTTTGGTGCGCTGTCCTTTCGGGAGCCACATGCGGCGGGTCTCGGCCTCATGCTCCAGGCGCACCTCGTCTGCCGCGTACACCTCCCAACCGGCGTCCAACAGGTCCTTGACCTGGGCTTTCACCTCGACCATGCGCCTGGTGACGGCCTGCTCGTCGCGGTGCTTGTCGAACGGGTCCGGCAGCTTGAAACTCAGCCCGCAGAACCGCAGGAGCAGCTGGTACGAAGAATCTGACTCGTACTCGACATCGAACAGGATCTTCACGACGTCACGTATCGCTGGGACGTCCCAGAACTCGGCATCAATCCCGGACTGTGAGGGCGGCTGGGCCAAGACGGCCTTGAGGTCTTCCTTCTGGGCACGGGTGAGTTTCGCCGCGTTCTGGTTCCCCGCATGCCCGGTCAGCACCGAGCACATCCTGCTGTCCCGCCAACCGGCCAGCCACTCCCGGATGGTTTTCACGCTGCGCTCAACCATTTCAGCGATGATGCTCACATCAACGCCTCGAGAAGCGTACAGGATCGCTTCTGCTTTCATCCGCACCAACACATAATTGTCCGCGCGCTTCTTCCACCTGATCAGGACGGCGGTTTCTTCCCCGGTGACCTCAACCTGCATGTCCCAATCATATCCGAAACGGCACAGGAAATCCACGAAAAATACGGTTTCGTTTCATGACGGCCATAGATCTTTTACCTCGGTAAGTAAAGGGGGATGCTGAAGTTCATCGGATTTCACAGAAGACTGACAGGTTTTCGTACTAAGAGTTGTCTCGTGCCCGCTGCAGCCAAAGGTGGAAAGCCTACGGAGTCTATTATGGCTGACATGAAACGAAACCGTATTTTTCGTGGATTTCCTGTGCCGTTTCGGACATGATTGGAGCATGCAGGTTGAGGTCACCCCGGAAGAAACCGCCGTCCTGATCAGGTGGAGGAAGCGTTCCGACAATCATGTGCTGGTTCGGATGAAAGCAGAAGCGATTCTGTACGCCTCTGAAGGAGTCGGAATCGGCATCATCGCGAAGATGGTCGAGCGGGCCGAGAGGACGGTGCAGGAATGGCTGGCCGAGTGGTGGGCCACCAGGATGTGCTCGGTGCTCACCGGGCACGCCGGGAACCAGGACGCGGCGGAACCCGCCCGCGCACAGAAGGAAGAACTCAAGACCATCCTGGTCCGGCCGTCCTCCCCGGCGGGTGTCCGCGCCGAGTTCTGGGACGTCCCGGCGATACGTGACGTCGTGAAGACCCTGTCCGACGCCGAACACCAGTCGGACTCCTCGTACCGGCTGCTCCTGCGCTTCTGCGGGCTGAGCTTCAAACTGCCCGACCCGTTCGACGGGCACCGCGACGAGAAAGCCGTCACCAGACGCATGGCCTGGGCGACGACCCAGGTCAAGGCCCTGTTGGATCAGGGCTGGGAGGTGTACGCGGTCGGCGAGGTCCGCTTGGAGCACGAGGCCTGGACCCGCCGCGTGCAGCCCCCGAAAGGGCAGCGCACCAGACCGTCCGTGGACCGGCGGAGGACGTCCCAGTCCTTCTTCGGCGCCCTCTCGCTGACCAGCAAAAAAGTCAAATTGTACCCGATCGAGGGGAACCGGAACACCTGGCAGACGATCCTCGCGCTGGAACGACTCCAACGCGAAACCGAGACAGAGAAGATCGCGGTCGTCCTGGACAACGCACGATTCCACCACGCGAAAGCGTTGACCGCCCTCCACGAGCCGGGTCAGCCGCTGGAGCGCATCATGCCGATCCATCTGCCGCCGTACGCGCCCGACCACAACCCGGTCGAGCACGTCCGGAACGCGGCCAAGAACAACATCGCGAACATCCAGCACGAGACCCCCGAAGAAACCTTCGGCGCGTTCGCCTCATACATCGCCGGCCGAACATTCGACTACGACTTCGAGCACCTCCCACCCCGCGAAACCAGAAACGATTTTGTTTCATGACGGCCATAGTGATTGGCCGCCAGAACCACCTGCGTTTGCCTTCGAACTTGAACAGACCGGAAACGCGAGCCCACTCCTACGTTTCCTCTTGACCTCCGCCACTCGGATCGACGACTCCCAAGAGCTTCCGGATGAAGCATTACCCTTCATCGTCACAACGATGATCAGCGCCATCGGAGGACTTCTGCGCCGGCAACGGAAAACCGCCTGACCGAGGAGGCGTGGGGAATGTCTTCGTCACGCGTTGAGCTACTCATGACCGTTGCACGCCTGGGTCGCCCCACCATGAGCGAACTCGCAAGAACTCTCTCCGTCACCCCACGGGCCATCACTCGGCTCGTAGACGGACTCGAGGCAGATGGTCACGTCGTCCGCGAACGTCAGGCCGATGACGGGCGAATAACTCGAGTAAGACTCAGCGATGAGGCCCTCGAGCGTATCGCCACAATGGGCGACAACCACCTTGACCGCATCACCCATCTGAGCGACGGTATCAGCGTGGACGACCTTCGGACGACTCTTCGAGTACTCCACGCACTCAACACTGCCGTTCACGCCGATCTCGACTTGGAGACGTGAGAGCGTCTACATCCATCCTCCACAGCACGAGCGGCCAATCGACGGGCGGACCGCGATGCCACCCACCCCCGCGATGCGCTACTCTGTCCTGGGCTTAAGCAGGTATTCAGTTTTGCTTAACCCCCACCCGTTGAGAACGACCGGCGGAACGGAGCGCACCGGCATGAGCACCTTCGCATGGCAGGTCGTGGCGATGATCGTCTACCTGGGGGCCATGGTCGCCATCGGCTTCTGGGGCAACCACCAGACCGTCGACCTCGACGACTACATGCTCGGCGGGCGACGACTGCCCCCGCTCGTCTCGGCGCTCAGCGCCGGGGCCGCCGACTCGAGCGGCTGGCTGCTCATGGGCCTGCCCGGCGCCGTCTACGCGTCGGGCCTCGTCGAGGCGTGGATCGGCATCGGCCTCACGATCGGCGCCTGGTTCAACTGGCGGATCGTCGCCCCGCGGCTGCGCAGCTACACCGAGACGGCGCGCAACGCGATCACGATCCCCAGCTTCTACGGCAACCGCCTCCACGACGAGCGCGGCATCCTGCGCATCATCACGGGCCTCATCATCCTCGTCTACTTCACCTTCTACATCTCCTCCGGCATGGTCTCCGGCGGCACCTTCTTCGAGTCGAGCTTCCACCTGCCCTATCTGTGGGGCATGCTCCTGGTGGCCGGCGTCACCGTGCTCTACACGCTCGTCGGCGGCTTCCTCGCCGTCTCGTGGACCGATGTCATCCAGGGTCTCATGATGGTCCTCGCCCTCGTCGTCCTGCCGATCGTCGGCATCATCCGCCTGGGGGGCCCGGGCGAGGCGCTGGCCGCGATCCGCGGCGTCGACCCCGACCTCACCTCGCTCGTCCACGGCGGCACCCTCATCGGCGTCGTCTCCGCCCTCGCCTGGGGCCTGGGCTACTTCGGCCAGCCGCACATCCTCGTGCGCCTCATGGCGCTGAGCTCGCCCACCGAGGCCCGACGGGCCCGCCGCATCGGCATCGACTGGATGGTCCTGTCGTACCTGGGGGCAGTCGCGACGGCCCTGGTCGGCGTGGCCGTCTACCAGCACGACGCGGCCCGTCTGGCCAATCCCGAGACGGTCTTCATCACGCTGGCCCAGCTACTCTTCCACCCGCTCATCGCCGGCTTCCTCCTGGCCGCCATCCTGGCCGCCATCATGTCGACGATCTCCAGCCAGCTCATCGTCACCTCGTCGGCCCTCGTCGAGGACCTCTACCGCGGCGTCACGCGCAGGCCCCTCACCCCCGCCAAGGGCGTCTGGGCCGGCCGCATCGGCGTGCTCGCCGTGGCCGTCGTCGCCATGGCCCTGGCGGTCGGCCGCAGCGACACGATCCTCGGTCTCGTGGCCTTCGCCTGGGCCGGTTTCGGCGCCGGCTTCGGACCGACCACCCTGCTGGCCCTGTGGTGGCGCCGGCTCACGACGGCGGGCGCGGCCTCCGGCATGATCGTCGGCGCGGCGCTCGTGTTCCTCTGGGACCACCTGGGCGACACCCTCGGCGGCGTCTTCACCCTGTACGAGCTGCTGCCCGGCTTCGTCGCGAACCTCGTCGTCGCGATCGTCGTCTCGCTCCTCACCCACCGGCCGAACCCCGCGATCGACGCGGAGTTCTCCCGGGCCGTCGAGCTGACGAGGGGCTGAGCCCCCGGCGAACGGCCCGCGCGCCCGGCCGCCGAGGACAGCAGCAGCGCCTCCCCCGAGTCTGACGCCCCGGGACGAGGAGAGCACGACGAGCATCGGCTCGGCGCCCGCGGGCAGGATCGACGCACGCCTGTCCATCGAGGGCCGGGAGAAGTCGACGAAGGCCTCGTCATCCGCATCGTCGTCGAGGTGGACGGCGCCGTCGCCTTCCGTTCCGCGACGATCCCCGCCGAGCGCCAGGGACCTGCTGACCGACAGCGACCGGACGATCTCCGGGCCGCGCACCGCCGGGATCCGCTCAGCGCAGCGAGGTGTGGTGCTCGATCGAGTTCACCGCCCAGATGGCCAGCACGGTCGCCAGCAGCGGCCCCAGGAGGGCGGAGCCGAGCCCCACGGTCGTCGGATCGGTGCCGCCGCGGATCGCGTCGAGCAGGGGTGTCGCCATGTCGCCGACGACGAGCCGCATGCCACCGCCCTCCGGGCCGTCCAGGCGCAGGCCGACGGGGACGACGAGCATGAGCACGAGGGACAGCGCCTGGCTCACCACCTCGAGGAGCACGAGGCCGATGATCGGGGCGCCGATGCCCAGGTGGGCCCAGCGCGAGCGGGCCCCGACGCTCATGACCCCGGCGCACTCGATGACGATGCACAGCGCCGACACGAGCGCGAGGGCGACCATCGCCCACAGGAACCGGGCGTCGATCGCGTCGTAGTACCCGCGGAGGACGTCGACGAGGTCGCCGAGCCGCTTGCCCTCGGGGATCGACAGCAGCCAGACGTGCAGCGCCAGCGCGATGATCATGACCGCCGAGGACATGAGCAGCCAGCACGAGCCGTGGGTGACCTTGGCCCAGAAGACGACCCGCCCGCGCACCGGCAACGAGAAGGTGAAGTAGCCGCGCTGGCCGTACATCGTCTGCCAGTAGACGACGGCCAGGTAGACGAGGACGATGACGGGCAGCGCGCCGAGCACGAGCAGCCCGAGCCTGGCGCACAGTTCGCCGAGGACCGGCACGGGCAGCATCCCCAGCCCCGTGAGGAGGAGCCCGGTGAGCAGGTCGAGACCCGTGATGACGGCGCAGGCGCGTCCGTGGGAGCGGAACTCCTGACCGACGAGGGTTGCGTACACCAGCGGTACTCCTTCCGGAAGATGGCGTCCAGGCTCATGCCGCGGCGCTCGCGCAGGTCGTCCGCGTCGTCGGCGAGGAGGACGCGGCCGTCGCGCATGAGGACGACCGAGTCGACGATCGGTTCGACGTCGGCGATGAGATGGGTGGAGATGAGCATGAGGGCGTCGGGCTCGAAGTCGCGCAGGATGCCGTCGAGGATGACCTCGCGCGCCGCAGGGTCGACGCCCGAGATGGGCTCGTCGAGCAGGTAGACGCGCGCCCGGCGGCTCATGACGAGGGCGATCTGGAGCTTCTCGCCCATGCCCCGCGACATCTCCTTGAGCGGGCGGTCGACGGGCAGCCCGAAGAAGCGCACCGCCTCGCGGGCCCGGTCGGTGTCGAAGTCGGGGAAGAAGCGGGCGTAGAGCTCGATGGCCTGCCCGACCCGCAGCGCGGGGTCGAGGAAGTCCGCGTCGCCGAGGTAGGAGATGATCGCCTTCGTGCCCGGTCCGGGCACCATGCCCGCGATGGCGACCTCACCGGTCCAGTCGGCGAGCAGGCCGGCCAGGACCTTGAGGAGGGTGGTCTTGCCGCAGCCGTTGGCCCCCATGAGGCCGACGATGCGCCCCGCGGGCAGGTCGAGGTCGAGGTCGTCCAGCGCCACGATGCGGCGGTATCGCTTGGTCAGGCCGGCGATGCGGACCAGCGGCGCGGAGCCGTCGGGGGACGGGGGGGACGGCCTGCGGCCGTGGTGTCGTGTCAGTGCTCATGGGAATCGTCCTGGTCGTGGTCGTCGTGGGGTCGGTCGGCCGCGGCGGCCCCGGCGCCGTGCCAGCACTCGGTGAGCAGGTCGACGGCCCGACCGAGGTCGAGGCCGACGGCCCTCGCGTCGTCGCGGTAGACCCTGGCGGCCCCCGCGGCGAGCTCCCGGCGGATCGTGTCGATCACCGCGTCATCGGCGGCGACGAAGCGCCCCGAGGTGCGCTCCGTCGCGGTCAGCCCGCTGCGGTCGAGTTCGGCGAGGGCGCGCTGCACGGTGTTCGGGTTGACCCCGGCCCGCTGGGCGAGCTCGCGGACGCTGGGCACGCGCGATCCCGAGGGCCACCGGCCGGTGACGATGCACCGCCGGAACTCCTCGACGAGCTGGACCCAGATCGGCCGGGTGTCATCCACCGTCACTCGTCCCCTCCTGCTCTCGACCGGGAGGAGGACGGACGCCCCGTCCGCCTCGCTGTGTTAATACAGTAACACAGCGAGGCGGACGGCATCATCGCCGGGCTCGGGCCCGGAGGGCGGGGAAGGTCCCGCTCAGAGGGCCCCTGCGGCGTGGATGAGTCCCTGAGCGGCGTCGAGGATGTACCGAGTCTGGCCCTGCCAGTCGACCTCCTGCCCGCGGTAGGGGCCGGTGGCCAGCGAGATGGCGACCCCGGCCGCCCGCAGCCGCAACTGGACCGGGTCGACGCGGCGGTCGAAGACCTCGACGAGACCGTTGCGCAGCACCCCGACCCGGGCGGTCTGCACCGGGTCCATGCGCTGGACGGTCGACAGGTGCGCGACGAGGCAGGCCAGGTCGTCGACCCTGCGCCCCGGCCCGCAGGCGTCGACGTCGAGCAGTCCGACGATCCGTCCGTCGTCGAGGTGGATCTGCCCCTCGTGGAAGTCGCCGTGCGTCGGCTCGGAGCCCGGCGCGGCGCCAGCGGTGCCGGCGCAGATGGCCTCGACCATCGCGTCGAGCCGGTTCCCCTCGCCGGGCAGCTGGTTCGCGACGATGCCGGCGTAGTGGATGGCGGCATCGGCCCAGGCGGCGCGGCGCGGCAGGGCCGCGAGCTCCCCGGGCAGGGCGTCGAGCAGCTCGACCATCCGCTCACCGGCCACCTGCGGCACGGACTCGAAGAGCAGGCCCGCCATGGGCCTGCCGGGCAGGGCCCCGGTGATGAGCAGGTGGTCGGCGGTGACGCCCAGGATGCGCGGCACGGGCAGCCCTGCGCGGGCGAGGATCTCCAGCCTCGAGACGGTCCGGGCCAGCTGCTCGGAGCCCTGTGCCTTGACGTAGAGGCTCGGCCCGCCGAGCACGTCGACACGCACGACGGCCCGGCGCCGGGGCCGGTAACTCACGACGCGGATGGTCAGCCGGGCCGGGTCGGGCTCGCCGGGGACGAGGCCGCGGCGCGCCAACAGGCCGACGGCCGGGCCGGTCCGGGTGATGCGCGCCAGACCGGGCAGATCGGGGTCGTCCGGGTACAGCCAGGCGGCGACGCGCCGCCCTCCCCTCTCGAAGATCTGCGCTCCGACGTCCTCCGCGGTGGGACCCCCGGGGCGGGCAGTGAGACCGACGAGCTCGGTGCGTCCCGCTGCTCCGGAGGTCCGGGCCTGATACGTGACGGTGAGCGCGCGGCCCGGCTCGTGGTCGACGTGGTCGAGCCGGGCGCCGGCCATCTCGTGGCCCCGCACGGCGAGCACCGCTGCGACGAGCTCGACGGCCCCGGGCCCGGTGAGTTCGGCCGCCAGCCGGGCGTCCTCGCGCGAGGACCGGGCCGGACCGTCGCGCGGGGCGCGGGCCGACGGCGCGGACGCGCCGGGACCCGGGCCGAGTCCGCCGAGGATCACGGCAGCACGCCCGGGGTCCGCTCGTCGGCGCGCTGGAGCCCGGCGGCGAGGTTCGTGCGCGCCTGGCTGTCGGCGGCCATGACGGCGGCGTTGGAGTCGACGGGGCGCTCGCCCTGCTGCCCGGCCTCGGACCCCGCGGGCCGCCCGGCGCCGGGGGCCCCCGCGTCGAGGGCCTGGACGCTGAGCCAGGCGATGCGGCGCCCGTCCATCTGGGTGACGCCGATGAGGAAGGGGTCCTCCGGCGGGACCTCGTCCTCGCTCTCGTCGGCCCCGGGATCGAGGGGGGCGAGTGCGACGGTGATCGACTCGCCGACCCGCGGGATGGCCCCGTACCGGGCCATGAAGAAGCCCGCCAGGGTGTCGTAGGGGCCCTCGGGCAGCGCGTGGCCGGTGAGATCGGCGAAGTCCTCGAGGGTGGTCAGCCCGTCGATGTCGCGCTGGAGGCGGTGACGACGGGTCTCGGGGTCGACGACGTCGTACTCGTCGGTGATGTCGCCGATGAGCTCCTCGACGAGATCCTCGAGCGTGACGATCCCGGCGGTGCCGCCGTACTCGTCGAGGACGACGGCCAGGTGCGAATGGGCGCGTCGCATGTCGGACAGGGCCCTCGGCACGCGCACCGTCTCGGGCAGGCGCAGCACGGGGCGGACGAGACGGCGCAGCCGGGTGCCGGCGCCCGCGGCCCGGCCCATGAGGTCGCGCACATGGAGGAAGCCGAGCACCTTGTCGGGCGAGCCGTCGATGACCGGGTAGCGGCTGTGCGGGGAGCTCTGGACGTGGGCGATGGCCTCGTCGACGGTCATCTCCCCGGGCAGGAACTCCACCTCCGTGCGGGGCACCATGACCTCGCGCATCGAGCGCTCCCCGGCGCTGAAGACCTCGTCGACGATGTGCTTCTGGTCGGCGCCCAGCGAGTCGGCGTTCGTGACCATGGTGCGCAGCTCGTCGTCGCTGACCGCCTCGCGGTTCGCGTCGGGGTCCATGCCGACCAGGCGCACGAGCAGATTGGTGCAGAAGCCGAGCGCCCAGATGAGCGGGCGGAAGAGGCGCGCGATGGAGTTGACGACGGGGGCCAGGGCCAGGGCGATCGCCTCGGGCTGCTGCATGGCCAGACGCTTGCTGAACAGCTCGCTGATGACGATCGAGCCGAACGAGATGACCGCCGTGACGACGATGACGGCCAGCACCCTCGCGAGGGACTCCCCCAGACCCCGGCCCATGAGCAGCGGGGCGACCCACCGGCCGGCCAGCGAGTCCGAGCCGAAGGCCGAGGAGAGGAAGCCCGCCAGCGTCACGCCGATCTGCACGGCCGACAGGAAGCGGTTCGGGTTGCTCGTGAGCTGCTCGATCGCCCGACCGCGGCTGCCCCGCCGGGCGAGCGCGGCGATCTGGGACTCGCGCAGCGAGACGAGGGCCATCTCGGCGGCGGAGAAGACGCCCGCGATGAAGAAGAGCAGGAGGATGAGGAGGAGCGAGGCCCACAGCGGCATGTCAGCGGCCCCCCGCACCGGTCGCGACCCCATCCGGGCGGGCGTCGGGGACGTGCACGTGTCTCACGCCTGCCAGGATATCGAGTCGGAGTCCGGTCCGCCCGCCGCTCATCCCAACGCCCGCGCGAGGCCCTCGTCCAGGGCCGCCAGGAACTGCTCGGTGGTCAGCCAGGGCTGGTCGCCGCCGACGAGCAGCGCCAGGTCCTTCGTCATCCGGCCCGACTCGACGGTCTCGACGCAGACCCGTTCGAGGGTCCGGGCGAACCCGGTGACCTCGGGGGTGCCGTCGAGCTCGCCGCGGTGCTTCAGGCCGCCGGTCCACGCGAAGATCGAGGCGATCGGGTTCGTGCTCGTGGCCTCGCCGCGCTGGTGGGCGCGGAAGTGGCGGGTGACGGTGCCGTGGGCGGCCTCGGCCTCGACGGTGCGCCCGTCCGGGGTCATGAGGACGGAGGTCATGAGGCCGAGCGAGCCGAAGCCCTGGGCGACGGTGTCGGACTGGACGTCGCCGTCGTAGTTCTTGCAGGCCCACACGTAGCCGCCCTCCCACTTGAGGGCGCTGGCGACCATGTCGTCGATGAGGCGGTGCTCGTAGCCCAGGCCGGCGGTGGCGAAGCGGTCCCTGTACTCCTCGTCGAAGACGCGGGCGAAGACGTCCTTGAACCGGCCGTCGTAGGCCTTGAGGATCGTGTTCTTCGTCGACAGGTACACCGGGTAACCGCGCCGGAGGGCGTAGGCGAAGCAGGCGCGGGCGAAGCCCTCGATGGACTCGTCGAGGTTGTACTGCACCTGGGCGACGCCGGGGCCCGGGTAGTCGTACACGACGTGCTCGATGGGCTCGGAGCCGTCGGCGGGGGTGAAGGCGACGGTGAGCCGGCCGGCGCCGGGCACCCGGAAGTCGGTGGCCTTGTACTGGTCGCCGAAGGCGTGGCGGGCGACGACGATCGGCTTCGTCCAGCCGGGCACCAGGCGCGGGATGTTCGAGATGACGATGGGCTCGCGGAAGATCGTGCCGCCCAGGATGTTGCGGATCGTGCCGTTGGGCGAGGACCACATGCGCTTGAGGCCGAACTCGGCGACGCGGGCCTCGTCGGGGGTGATGGTCGCGCACTTGACGCCGACGCCGTGCCGCTCGATCGCATGGGCGGCGTCGACGGTGACCTGGTCGTCGGTGGCGTCGCGGTTCGTGATGCCCAGGTCGTAGTACTCGAGGTCGACGTCCAGGTACGGCAGGATGAGGCGGTCCTTGATGAACTGCCAGATGACCCGGGTCATCTCGTCGCCGTCGAGCTCCACGACCGTGCCCACGACCTTGATCCTGCTCATTGCTGCACCTTCCGCCTCGACTGAACTCTCGATGTCAAGATATCGGACGGGGCCGCTCCCCGCACCCGGCCCGGAACGGGCGCCCCGACGTCGAGGATGAGCCTCTCACGCGGTAATGTCAGCGGCAACCCACTCAATGGATGAGGAGAAGCTCTTGAGCACTACACCAGTCAAGGTGGCTGTCACCGGTGCCGCCGGTCAGATCTGCTACAGCCTGTTGTTCCGCATCGCCTCCGGTTCGCTCCTCGGCGACACGCCGGTCGAGCTCCGCCTGCTCGAGATCACCCCGGCCCTGCCGCGCCTGGAGGGCGTGGTCATGGAGCTGGACGACTGCGCGTTCCCGAACCTCGCGGGCGTCGAGATCGGCGACGACCCCGAGAAGGTCTTCGACGGCGTCGACCTGGCCATGCTCGTCGGCGCCATGCCCCGCAAGGAGGGCATGGACCGCAGCGATCTGCTGAGCGCCAACGGCAAGATCTTCACCGCCCAGGGCGCAGCCCTCAACAAGGTCGCGGCCTCGGACGTGAAGGTGCTCGTCACCGGCAACCCGGCCAACACCAACGCGCTGATCGCCATGGACAACGCCCCGGACATCCCCAACGAGCGCTTCAGCGCCCTGACCCGCCTCGACCACAACCGCGCCAAGACGCAGCTCGCCAAGAAGCTCGGCGTCAACGTGGGCGAGGTCACCAACATGACCATCTGGGGCAACCACTCCAACACCCAGTACCCCGATCTGTTCAACGCCAAGGTCGGCGGCACGTGCGCCTACGACCTCGTGAACGACCAGGCCTGGTACGAGAACGAGTATATCCCCACCGTCGCCAAGCGCGGCGGCGCCGTGATCAAGGCCCGTGGCGCCTCCTCGGCCGCCTCCGCCGCCAATGCGACCGTCGAGGCCATGCACGACTGGGTGCTCGGCACCCCCGAGGACGACTGGGTCTCCATGTCCGTCGTCTCCGACGGCTCCTACGGCGTCCCCGAGGGCCTCATCTCGTCGTTCCCCGTCACCGTGCGGAACGGCACGTACGAGATCGTCCAGGGCCTGGAGATCAACGACTTCGGCAAGAAGAAGATCGCCGAGACCGTCGCCGAACTGCAGACCGAGCAGGGCGCCGTGCGCGAGCTCGGCCTCATCTGACCGACAGCAACCGCTGGAACGGCGGGTCGTCCCTCGTGGACGGCCCGCCGTTGCGCGTCCCGGGCGAGGGGCCCCGACGGGCGGTGGGGGCGTGCGGTCGGGGCGTCGAGGGCCGTGGGCGGGCCGGAGGGAGGGCGGAGGCGCCCGAGGGGGAGGACGACGAACGACCCTCGGCCGCGTCACAGGCGGCAGGTCCGCGTGTACCCGATCCCCTCGGTGTACGCGCGGGTCCGCTCGTCAACCTCGGAGTAGAAGCCGTCGGGGCTCTGCGTGAGGGGCAGCTCCTGCACGTCGGCGCCGGACGCGCCGGCCAGGAGAGTCAGCTCCCACAGATGGGTCCGCGTGTCGAGCCGGATGTCGGGCGCGGTCCGCCAGGCGGCGCCGAACCAGTCGCCGGGGCGGGACCTGAGCCGTGCGACGACGGCGCCGAAGACCTCGCCGGCGCGGCGGGCGCGACCGTCCTGGCCCTCGGGATCGTCCACCCAGGCGCCGTCGATGAGCACCCGGCCCTGACGGCTGCGCACGTACGCGAGGGCGGTGCGGCCGTCGACGTGGTGGGGACCGGCCGTGATGTCGAGGGCGGCCCGCTCGTCGCGCATGTCGTGCTGGACGGTGATGTCGATGCCGCCGAGGGCGTCCACGAGGTCGACGAAGGCCCGCAGGGTGACCGCCACGACGTGGTCCGCCGGGATGTTGAGCGTGAGGCAGGTCTGGTCGACGAGGGTCTGGGGATCGTCGCGCCAGGCCAGGCCGAGCCTGCCGGACAGGCCCATGCCGATCGAGTAGTGCACGTCGCGGCGCACGCTCGTGAGGTGCCACTGGTCCTCGGTGCGCGTGGCGACGAGGATGACGTCGGCATTGGCCGCCGCGTCGCGGTGACCGTCCTGGTCGCCGATGTCGTTGCCCTCGGCCTGCTGGGTCCGGTCGTCGAGGCCGAGGATCAGCCAGGTGCTCGGACCGTCACCGGTGGGCATGCGCAGGGCGACGTCGCCGGAACGATGGTCGAGCACGCCGAGGACGATGACGGGCACGAGCACGGCGAGGACGAGGACCCCGATGAGACAGGACAGCACCCGGTGGCGCCGGATGGGGCCACCGGGTGCTGCCGTCATGTGAGGAGGAGGAAGGCGCGAGGGCGTCAGTGCTTGCGGCGCAGGGCCACAGCGCCGGCACCGGCCGCGATCACCGCACCGACGAGGCCGGAGCCGGCCAGGTCAGCGGTCTCGGAACCGGTCTTCGGCAGGGCCTGGGGGCGGGACGTCCCGTCCATCGGGGTGCCCTGCTGGGGAGCGGCCTCCTTGCTCTCGGCCGGGCCGGCGGTCGCCTCCTCCTGGTTCTGGTCGCCGGCGCTCTCGGGAGCGTCCCAGTAGTAGCCGGCGCTGGCCACGAGCTGGTTGCCGGCGGCATCGGTGCCGACGGCCTCGAGGCGGAAGTTGCCGGTCTTGTCGTAGGGCAGGACGACGTCGAGGGAGACGTTGCCGCTGTCATCGGCGGTGGCGGTCCAGGTGTGCAGGACCTCGTCGGAGGCGCGGTTGTAGTCGGCATCGGCGTCGTACAGGTTGAACGTCACGGTCGAGCCCGGGGCGAAACCGGAGCCGGTGACCTTGACGGTGTCACCGGAGGTCCAATTGCTGGGGGTGATGTCGAGGACGCCCTCCTGGGTCGCCTCGGCGGTGGCGGAGACCGCATCCGCGGCGGAGGACATCTTCGTGTTCGCGTCGTAGGTGTTGCAGTGCAGACTGGCCGTCACGGTGCCGGCGCCCACGTAGCCGATCTGCACGGTGTCGGACTGGGCGGTGCCGGAGTGACTGGGCACCTCGACCTGGCCCTGCTCGACCCCGTTGAGAGCGACGACGACGGCACCGCCCCAGCCGTCGGCGCAGGTGGCGTTGGCGCTGAGGTCATGGGGGGACGCGTTGAGGGTCAGCGCGTCGGCGGGGTTCGCCATGGCGCTGCCAGCGCTCAGGATGATGCCCGTGCTGGCGAGGGCGGCGGTCGAAAGACCGACCGTGAGCTTCTTCAGAATCGACATGGTCAGGGGTTCTCCTAGTGGTTCCGGTGACTCCGGGCGCACCGGCATCGGCGCACCCGGAAGTGGTCTCACCGTATGACAATTCACTGAACACCCTCAAGAATCTCGAAGAATGAACTTCATTGAAAATGAATTCATCGAGACGAAACCCCTTGCGAGCATGGGAACGAAGAAGATGATTTAATTCTTTATCATCTCGCAGGAAGTGAAACCCTCTCAGTCGAACGCCCTCCGGGGCCTCGGGGGATCGTCCGGGCGAGCACCCGTCGGACCCCCTGGACGCCGTCCCGCCCTCCTGCGGCGGGGCCCCAGGGAGCACCGGGGCCCCTCGGGGTCGCTTCACTGGGGCGGGACGACGAGTGCCACGAGCCAGATGACGGCGCCGGCGCCGAGCATGAGCAGCACGTCGAACCAGCGGCGGCGCACGGCGAGCATGCCCGCCCACTGCTGGGGCAGCACCCAGCGGATGACGCCGCCGGCGAGAGCCGCGGCCCCCATGACGAAGGCGCCGCGGCGCCAGTGCCCCGTCCCGGCGATGGCCATCCCCGCGGCGAACAGGAGCAGCACGGCGCAGGAGGGCGCCTGGAACCGGCGCGCGCCCACAGCCGGGTCCTCGGGCGGTGCGGCCGGCTCGGCGGGCCGGGAGGGCCCGGACGGGGCGGGGCCCGTGTCGACAGGGCTCACGGCTGTCGGGAACCGGCGAGCCTCTCGGCCCGGTCGACCACATTGGCCAACAGCATGGCCCGGGTCATCGGGCCGACGCCGCCGGGATTGGGCGTGGCGTAACCGGCGACGTCCCAGACCTCGGGCGCGAAGTCGCCGACCGGCGTGCCGTTCACACGGGTGATGCCCACGTCGACGACGACGGCCCCGGGCCTGATCATGTCGGCGGTGACGAGGCCGGGATGCCCCGCGGCGCCCACGACGATGTCGGCCCGTCGGGTGTGCTCGGCGAGGTCCTTCGTCCCGGTGTGGCACAGGGTGACCGTCGCATTGTTCTCGCGGGTGGTCAGCAGCAGGCCCAGCGGACGGCCGACCGTCGTGCCGCGGCCGATGATGCACACGTCCGCCCCGTCGAGCGGGATCTCGTAACGGCGCAGGAGTTCGACGATGCCGCGCGGTGTGCACGGCAGCGGCCCCTGCTGGCCGAGGACGAGCTTGCCGAGGCTGTCGGCGGTCAGGCCGTCGGCGTCCTTGTCGGGGTCGATGAGCTCGAGCACCCAGGTGAGGTCGATGTGCTGCGGCAGCGGCAGCTGGACGATGTAGCCGGTGCACAGGGCCGAGTCGTTGAGCACCCGGATGGAGCGCTCGACCTGCTCGGGGGTGGCGTCGGCGGCGAGGTCGACGCGGAACGACTCGATGCCCACCTGCTCGCAGTCGCGATGCTTGCCGTTGACGTAGATCTGGCTCGCGGGGTCGTCACCGACCAGGACGGTGCCCAGGCCCACGGCCGCGCCCTGGGCGTGCAGGGCGGCGACGCGGTCCTTGAGCTCGGCCTTGATCTGGGCCGCGACGGCCTTGCCGTCCATCCGGATTGCTGTCATGCGACATGCACCTTCTCTCGTTCAGTGGAAGAAGTGTCGGTTGCCGGTGAGGTACATCGTGACGCCGGCCTTCTGCGCCGCCTCGATGGTCTGGTCGTCGCGGATCGAGCCGCCGGGCTGGACGATGGCGCGCACGCCGGCGTCGAGCAGGATCTGCGGGCCGTCGCTGAACGGGAAGAAGGCGTCCGACGCGGCGACGGAGCCCTTGGCCCGCTCGCCGGCGCGCTCGACCGCGAGCCGGCAGGAGTCGACGCGGTTGACCTGGCCCATGCCGACGCCGACGGAGGCGCCGTCGTGGGCGAGCAGGATGGCGTTCGACTTGACCGAGCGGCAGGCCCGCCAGGCGAAGAGGAGATCGGCGAGGGTGGCCTCGTCGGCCGGCTCGCCGGACACGAGCCGCCAGCCGGCGGCCTCGTCGCCGGGGGCGTCGAGGCGGTCGGGGTCGCTCACGAGCAGGCCGCCGGAGACCTCGCGCCACATGAACCGGTCCGGGCGGTGGTCCTCGGCCCTCAGGATGCGCAGGTTCTTCTTCGTCTCCAGCAGCTCGAGAGCCGCGGGCTCGTAGTCGGGGGCGACGATGACCTCGGTGAAGATCTTCTTCACGGTCTGCGCCATCTCCAGGCTGACGGGACGGTTCGCGGCGATGACCCCTCCGTAGGCCGACACCGGGTCGCAGGCGTGGGCCTTGCGGTGGGCCTCGGCGATGTCGGCGCCGACGGCGATGCCGCACGGGTTGGCGTGCTTGATGATCGCCACGGCGGGCTCGTCGAAGTCGTAGGCGGCGCGGCGGGCGGCGTCGGTGTCGGTGTAGTTGTTGTAGCTCATGGCCTTGCCGCCGAGCAGTTCGGCGCCGACGAGACCGGCGCTGGCGCCGTCGACCGCGTAGACGGCCGCGTTCTGGTGGGAGTTCTCGCCGTAGCGCAGGTCGCGGATCTTGGTGGCGGCGATGCCGGTGAAGGAGGGCAGGCCCTCGTCGGTGGTCCGCTCGGCCATCCAGGAGGCCACGGCCGCATCGTAGGCGGCGGTGTGGGCGAAGGCGCGCGCGGCGAGGACGCGGCGCCGCGCGAGCGTGAAGCCGCCGTCTGCGAGTGCCGCGGTGAGCTCGTCGTACTGGTCGGGGTCGGTGATGATGGCCACCGACGGATGGTTCTTGGCGGCGGCGCGGACCATCGAGGGCCCGCCGATGTCGATCTGCTCGATGCAGGCGTCGAAGTCGGCGCCCGAGGCGACGGTCCGGGTGAACGGGTAGAGGTTCGACACGACGAGGTCGAAGGGCTTCACGCCGAGCCGGGCGAGCTGGTCGCGGTGCGAGGCGAGGCGGCGGTCGGCGAGAATGCCGGCGTGAACCATCGGGTGCAGCGTCTTGACCCGACCGTCGAGGCATTCGGGGAAGCCGGTGAGCTCCTCGACCGGGGTCACCTCGATCCCCGCCTCGGAGAGCCTCGCGGCGGTGGAACCGGTCGAGACGATCTCGACGCCGGCCGCGGCCAGGGCCCTGCCGAGCCCGACGAGGCCGGTCTTGTCGTAGACGCTGACCAAGGCGCGCCGGATCGGGTTTCGGGTGGAGTCCTCGCTCATGGCATGACCTTTCTCGCGGCGGGCCGCGGGCCCGTCGCGTGCTGAGCCGCCAGCTCGTTGACGGTCTTGACCAACAAGGTGCGTTCGGACACCTTGATGCGCTCGTGCAGTGTCGGTTCGTCGTCGCCGGGAAGGATCTCCACGGGGACCTGGGCGATCATCCGGCCGGTGTCGACGCCCTCGTCGACCCAGAAGATGGAGCATCCGGTGCCCGTCGCGCCCGCCGCGAGGGCGTCACGGACGGCGTGGGCGCCGGGGAAGGCCGGGAGCAACGCCGGGTGGGAGTTGATGATGCGGTCGCCGAAGCGGTCCGTGAAGGGGGCGCCGAGGAGCTTCATGAAGCCGGCCAGGACGATGAGGTCGGGCTCGTGGCGGGCCACCTCGTCGGCGAACCGCCGGTCCCAGTCCTCCCGCTCGGCCGAGCCCCGCGCCAGCAGTCGGGGCATGGGCACCACGAAGGTCGTCACGCCCGCCCGGCGGGCGCGTTCGAGACCGGTGCACCTGCTGTTCTCCGAGCCCACCGCGACGACTCGGGCGTCGAGACGGCCCTGCGCCTGGGCGTCGAGGAGGGCCTGCAGGAGCGTGCCGGACCCGGAGACGAGGACGACTACGCGATAGGCCACGGGCGCCAGTTTAGCCGTTGCCCCCGCGACCGAGCCGCAGGGCGGTGGCGAAGCCCCCGAGCATGCCTCCCGCGCCGAGCACCGTGGGCGCCAGGACGAGCAGCCGTCCGAGCAGCGGCCCCAGCTCGGTGAGACGACGGGTGCCGAGCGCGCCGTGGGAGAGCAGGGCGAGCAGGCACAGCAACAGGGCCGCGAGGACGCCGACGATGAGTCCGTACAGGGCGCCCTCGTCGGGGAGGAACTCCCGTTCGGGCAGGGCGCGGCGGGCATCGTCGTGACGGGCGCGGACGCAGACGTGGGCGCCGACGGCGCCGGCCAGGGCGCCGGCAAGGAGCCAGACGGCGATCATCGCCGGATGGGCGTCGCCGGTCGACATGGCGGCGAGGAGCGGGATGGTGGGCAGGTCCCCGGTCGAGGAGCCGATCGGCGCGACGAGCGCGCCCTGCCCGAGCGAGAAGCCCGCGCCGAGCGTCCACGAGCAGGCCCAGAGGGCCATCGAGGGGATCCAGGGCATCTGGGCCAGGGCGAGCAGCACCGATCCCGGCCCCCCGGCGCCGAGCGCGGCGTGCGCCCCGGTGACGGTCGTGTGGTTGACGACGAGGACGACCGCCAGGCGTGCGCAGCCGACGAGGACGGCGCCGGCCAGCGCGGCGCCGACGCCGGCGAGGACGCCGGCCGACCAGCCCCCCTGGCTGAGGCCGACGGGCGCCCATCCGAGGACCCGGCCGGAGGCGAGCAGCGAGCAAAGGCCCCCGATGAGCGCCCCGCAGACGAGGGCCCGGCCGAGCTCGGCGGACTGGCCGGCGAGGACCGTCGCGATGCCGAGGAGCAGGGCGTAGGAGCCGCCGAACCACAGGGCCAGGCGGCAGGACAGGGCGCGCAGGTCGGACTGCCGGCGGGCACGGACCGGGCCCTCGATGAGCTCGTCGGCGGCACGCCGGGCGATGGCGCGCGACAGGCGCCAGACCATGAGGACGATGAGCGCCGTGAGCCCCAGCGGGACGAGCGTGAGCAGCCCCCTGCCGAGGTGCGCCGGCACGCCGTTGGCCAGCAGCCAGAAGCGCGTCGAGACCGTCAGCACCGAGCCGAACCCGATCCGCGGATCGGCGGCCCAGCCCAGGGCGCAGATGACGAGAAGGGGCAGCCAGCCGGCGAGAGCGATGCCGAGCGAGCCGACGAGGACGGCGCTGCGCCACGACAGCCCTGCGAGGGCGGCGCGGAGACCGCGTCGGCGGTTCTCGACCGCCACTTCCTCGTCCTCGTCGGGACCCGGGTCAACAGACGGCATCGCACCTCCAGTGATCGGCCCCGACGATACCCAACGACGGGGGCCCGGGGAACGATGGTCCTCCCGTCCGCCGGGGCCGCTCCGGGGCGCCGGCCCTCGGGGTCCCGCTCCGGTCGTCCGCAGGCCGGGGCCCGCCTGCACGAACGGTCCGAGGCGGGGCCCGGGGAACCGGACTCGGCGCGCCCGCGGCCGCGGGCCGCCCCACGGAAGACGGGAAGGAAGAAGGGCGTCGCCCCAGAGCCACCACGGCTCCGGGCGACGCCCCCTCGCACCGATCGATCGGCTCAGGCGCCGCCTGCGCTGAAGATGTCGCTGGAGATCTGCTGGGTCTGCTGCTGGAGCTCGTTGATCTGCTCGACCATCTGCTTCAGGGCGCTCGACAGCGACGGCCACGTCTCGTTGCTGAACTTGTCGGCCAGCGGGCCGTCCCAGTTGCTCTTGTCGCACAGGACCTGGCCCTGGGTCTCCAGGCCGTTCAGCTGATCCGTCAGACCGCCATCGGTGATGCTCTTGATCTGCGTGATCGCGTTCTGCGCAGCCTCAGTCGAAAGTACTCGACCGCTCATCGTGCCTCCATCTGTCAAGGGGTGGTGTTGAGACGCCCCGGCTGGAACGCCCGTTCTCACGACCATAGGGCAGATCACCGCGTCGACGCCACCTCGGCGGCCACGATGCGAACCGGGGAGCCGACCGCCCCGACCGCTGTCAGGAGCAACGAAATGCCTAGTCAAAGACATATCATGTAGGCTCAGGGAAAACACGGCGACAACCCCCATCCTCCCCTGACAATGATCGCGGGCGCCATGGCCGGACTCACCGGGCCGTCGGTCCGGCGGTCTGGACGAGTTCGACGGTGCCGCTCATGCACATGTACCCCCGCCCGATGGTCACTGGCACGGTCGCCCGACGCGGCAGCCGGGCACCCAACAGGTCGCCGTCGTAGTCGACATTGGGCTGGAGCAGAATGCCGCAACGCGACTTGCGCAGGGTCTTCGTCCAGTGCGAGTAGAGACTGCGCAGGTCATCGGAACGACCGGCGGCGACGATGTGCAGGGTGGGCATGCCCGACTCGATGAGCGAGTTGATGGACTTGTCGCTGTCGTCGAACTGCTCGGCGTCATCGATGAGCAGCAGCACCTGCTCCGTGGCGAGCCGCAGCTGGGCGGTGACGGCCGACACGCCGTCCCTTCCGACGGACACCTGGTCGAGCAGGGGCGAGTCGACGAGCGGGGAGCGGCGCATGCACAGGCCCCACACGCTCAGCTCGACGCCATCGCGGGCCGCGGCGGCCCTGGCGACCTCTGCCACGGCGAGCAGCACGGTGGACTTCCCGCTGCGGGCCGGCCCCGCGACGAGCATGTGCTCGCCCTCGTAGGTCTCCAGCGCGCCGACCGTCAGGTCGGAGCCGCGCAGGCCGATCGGAAGGCGCCACGGCTCGCCGGTCAGCTGCGCCGCGTCGAGGCAGTCGATGACGGCGACCTCAGTGGGCAGGGTCGCCACGACGCTGCGCTTCGGCTCCGGGCTCCCCCAGCGGCCGCGGACGAGCCCGACCGCCGCCTCGACGCCGCCGTGCGGGGTGGCGACGTGGGTCTGGAGCTTCGTCTCGGCGCCGACGCAGCGGCCCGGCACCGGGGGCGGGGCCTCGATGGCCTTGATGCCGCTCAGCGCGTAGTCGTAGCGGTCGGCGAGGTGGAACAGCCAGCGCTGGGTGGTGACCTCGTCGACGGCGGAGGGGATCGACTTGGCGCGGCTGGTGGCCACGGCCGTCCAGATGCCCAGTTCGGGGCCGTCGGCATAGACGCGGTACAGGCTGTCGAGCAGGGCCATGCCGTCGATGTCCTGGTACTCGTCGCGCAGAGTCGCCAGGCCGTCCAGCAGGAAGACGATGCGCCGGCGGTCGCCGGTCGGATCGGCCTTGCGCCGGTCGAGTTCGTTCTTGAGGTGGCGCAGCAGCCGCGTCTGCTGCTCGCGGGAGCCCGAGCCGGACCCGGCGTAGCCGATGGTGTGCGGCAGCGCCTGGAGCGGCGCCAGGTCGCCGGCGCCCATGTCGAGGATGATGAGGTCCATCTCGTCGGGCGGCAGCTCGTCGGCGAGGGCGAGCGCCACCGTCATGAGGGTGGTGCTCGTGCCGCTGCCCGGGATGCCGAGGAACATGGCGTTGCCGCGGCTCATGTCCCAGTGGGCGAGGACCTGGCGCTGGTGGTCGGGGTCGTCGGACAGTCCCAGGGCGACACGCGTGCCGTCGGTGCCGCCCACGACCGGCTGCTGGGCCTCCTCGACCTGTCCGCCGGGCGCGTCGGCCGCATCGAGCCCATCGTCGGCGGTGAAGCCGGCCAGGTCGACGCGGGCGCCGAGCGGGGTCGGCCAGACCGGCCTGGGCGATGCGATGCCCAGATGGTCGGAGGCCTCGATGATGGCCTCGATCATGAGGTCCATGTCGGCTTCGGTGACCTCGGCGCCCTTCGTCCCCCCGAAGGAGACGCTCCCGCCGGGGGCGCCGAAGACGACGTCGCGGTACTCGATCTGGACGGCGTCGACGGCCTCCGCGCGGCCGGTGACCAGCGCGGTCTGCACCGGCGTGATGTCCTCCTGGCCGAGCTTGACCCAGGAGCGGCCCTTCTGGGATCGGCTGATCGCGGCGGCGTGCGGCACGCCGATGACGTTGTTGGAGTCCTCCTTGCTCTGCACCCGCAGGGCCACGCGCAGGTTCGTGTTGGCGAGGATGTCGTCGTTGACGACGCCGGCCGGACGCTGGGTCGCCAGGATCATGTGGACGCCGAGGGTGCGGCCGACGGCGCCGATCGAGACGAGCGAGGTGAGCACGTCGGGGAAGTCCTTGGCGAGCATGGCGAACTCGTCGACGACGAGCAGCAGTCGCGGCATCGGCTCGGAGGGATTGGTGGCCAGATAGGCGTCGAGGTTGTCGACGCCCTCCCCCGCCGCGGCGAACATGCGCTGGCGGTAGTCCATCTCGGCCTCCAAGGCGCGCAGCGCGCGGTCGGCCAGCTGCTCGTCCAGGTTCGAGATGGTGCCGATGGTGTGCGGCAGCGCCTCGAGGGGCTTGAAGGCCGCACCGCCCTTGAAGTCGATGAGGATGAAGGTGAGCTTCGTCGGGTCGTTGCGGGCGGCGAGGCCCGAGATGAGCGACCGCAGGAACTCCGACTTGCCCGAACCGGTCGTGCCGCCGACCAGGCCGTGCGGACCGTCCCGCACCAGATCGAGCTCGAACGGGCCGTTCTCGCCGATGCCGATCGGGGTGGAGGTGCCCCGCGAGTGGGCCCACAGCTCCTCGATCCCCCCGGGGGTGATCTCGTCGATGCCCAGCAGCGGCGGCAGACGCACCAGCGAGGGCAGGGCGGCGCCGGGCACGACGAGCTCGGGGTCCTCGAAGCGCGACAGGGCCACAGCGGCCTCGCGCGCGGTCCGCAGGTCGATGCCGGCCAGCACCGCGTCGTCAATGGTCGTGCGGGTGCTGGGGTAGGTGACGACGCCGGCGCCGTCCTCGCGCACCTCGACGATCGTCGTGCAGGCCGCGGGCAGCTGCTCGACGGCCGAGGCGATGACGATGCCGGGCACGTGGTTGACGCGCTTGCCATCCCGGTCGCCGGTCGCGCCCCGGGCGTGGCCGAGCAGCTCGCGGGCGGGCGCCTCGCGGCCCTCCAGGAGCACGTCGGAGTCGATGACGAGGAGCACCTCGGGCACCGGATGGCCGTCGATCTCGTCGCGCAGGGAGCGCAGCTGGGTCTCCGAGCGGGACCGCTCGCACGACAGCCAGCGGTCCTCGACGCCGCCGAGGCAGCGGGTGTGGGGCAGCCATGTCGCCCACTCCCAGGCCTGCTGGCGGCCGGGGTCGCAGTAGACGCCGATGGACAGGTCGGCCGGACCGGACTGCACGGCGGCTTGGACGACGAGCGAGCGGGCCACCGCCAGGACGTCCTCGCGTTCGCCGACGACGCCGACGACCCCCGAGTCGGCCAGGTCGGCCCGGATCGGTGCCGCGGTGACTCGGCTCGCGTCGATCAGCGCCTTCACGTCGTCATCGAGATGGCGCGAGGCGTTGCGGTCGACGGGCACGGTCCAGTCGCTCGTCCCGGTCCCGGCGTGCAGGCTCAGGAAGTCGGGGTGCTCGGGACGGCGCTGCCACAGCGTCGTCGCCGGCAGCTCGGCGATCCGGACGAGGGTGGCCGGGTCGGGCGAGGCGCCGCGGAGCCGTTCGCGCTCCTCGCGCACGGCGTCGGCGAGGTCGGTGGTGAACTGCTCGCAGGCCTTCGCGAAGCGCTCGTCCTCCTCCTTCCTCTCCTTCTTGGAGCGGCGCTTCTGCTCGATCCACTGGAAGACCGCCATGAACGGGCTGAGCATCGAGATCATCGCGTAGCGGGGGTTGCCCATGACGACGACCATGCCCACGGCGAGGACGATCGGACCCAGGACGGTGGCGACCGAGAACTTGCTGGAGCTCGTGACCTTCTTGCGCTCGGGGGGCACGAGCTGCTCGGGCGGGGCGGGCTGGCCCGGGCGCGGCGGGCGGTTGAACGGGACCGTGCCGGCGCGGGTCTGGTTGTGGAGCGATCCGGGACGCGGGGCGAGGGGCTCGGAGCCCTCCTTGCGCAGCAGCACGGTGGCGCCGCCGACGGTGATCAGCGCGTCGCGCTCCACGAGGACTCCCTCGTCCTCCTCGACGCGGATGCCGTCGACGAAGGTGCCGTTCGTGGAGCGGCAGTCGGTGACGCGCAGCCCCTCATCCTCGCGGACAATGCGGGTGTGCTCCCACGAGGCGCTGGGCGAGTCGATGACGATGTCGGCCTGCGGGGCACGACCGATGACGAGGCGGCGGCGCAGCGGCACCGGGACGGCGGCCCCGGCGTGCATGCCGCCGGTGAGGGTCGCCGTCCAGCCCTCGAGGTTGGCCGACGAGCGCACCGGCTCGGAGCCGATCGTGCAGCCCTCGAGCAGGGTGACGTCGTCGATCCTGTCGGACGCGCCGCAGCGCACGTCGTCGACCCAAACGCTCTCGTCATCGCCGGGGCGCTGCTGGCCGGCCGCCTCGACGAGATCGGCCAGGCAGGCGTCCGGCGCGAACTTCGTGAGGTCGATCTCGTGCGCGGTCGGGCCCGCCGAGACGATCAGTCGCACAGTGCTTCACTCCCCTTCGCCGACGCGGCCGCCGCGCCGTCGGGCCGCCCGCGGGCGACCCCTCAGCCGTTCGTCGTCCTGAACCAGACGAGATTGCGGGTGGCGCTGTCCGGGCGCAGGCCCAAATCCTGCGAGGTCGCGCTGAGCGCGTGCACGGAGGCGTCGGGCAGGCCGGCGTGGTTGCCCAGGTCGAGCGCCGCTCCGGCCAGGCCGGCGCCGTGGTCGGGCCTGAGCCCGTTCATGGCCTCGGCGACCTTGCCGGGTTTCGTGCTGCCGGCCGCGGCGGCGGCGTCGGCGAGGACGACGACGGCGTCGTGCGAGGCGACATCGGCGGCCTGGGAGACCTCGTTGAAGCTCCGCTCGCCGGACAGGTCCTTGGTGTCGGGCTGGGACGCCACGACACGCACGCCGGACAGATAGGCCGAGACGGCATCGCCGTCGGCGTCGCTCGTGAGGGCGGCGGCATCGCCCGTGTCGGCGCCCGCACTGAGCAGCGGCGCCGACAGCGAGGCGCCGCTGTCGACGAGCGACTGGGAGAACCGGGAGCTCAGGGCGTCGGGGGTGCAGATGATCGGCACCGTGACACCGGCGTTCTGCAGGCCCGCGACGGCCGTGCCCAGGCGCGACGCCTGCCCGGAGACGACCACCGAGTCGGCGCCGGACGACTCGATCCTGCCCTCGACGGTGGACGCGAAGTCCTCGGCCGAGGCGTCGACGCTGTCGACGTAGGCGATGCCGTCGACGCCTCCCCCGCCGGCGTCGACGAGCAGCGGGCTCGTGGCGCTCTGGGAGGCGAGGGCGTCGCCGAGTCCGCGGCGCGTCTGGCCCGCGCTCGGCCCGGTGATCCAGGCGTCGGCCCCGAGCGAGTCGGTGGACTGCTCGTACGGGGCGATGACGGGCATGTCGAGCTCATCGGCCTTGGCCAGGGCGGCGTCGATGTGGTCGCCGCTGGTGGCCATGACGATGCCCATGACTCCGGCGTCCGACAGGGCCTGCACGGCGTCCGCCGCCTCGGCCGAGTCCCCCCGGTCGTCGACGGTCGTGAACTCGGCCTCCGTGCCGCCGAGCCCGAGGCGGTAGGCGGCGACCTCGGCGCCGTTGGCGTTGTCGGCCCACTGCGATCCCTCGAGCTCGCCGGAGCCAAGACTCACGATGACGCCGATGTTCAGGTGCGAGGGGACGCCGCTGATGCGCAGTGCCAGCTCGGTGGGGTGGGCCGGCGTCCCGCCGGACCCGTCGTCCTGGCCGCCCCGGTCGCCGCTGCAGCCGCTCACGCCGAGCGCCACGGCGAGGACGAGGGCGGCGGCCCGACGGCCGCCGGGGGGGCGGGCCCTCATCGGGAGCTCTCGATCGAGAAGGTGTAGACCGAGCCGGTCGTCCCGCCGCTGGGCTTGCGCATCTGGAACAGCGGCAGCGCGTCGAGCCGCTCCAGCGCGGCGCTCATCTGCGCCTGGCGCAGCAGCAGACCGCCCAGATCGGCGCTGCGCACGTTCGCGTAGCCGGTCATGGTGCCGCTGGCGACGGCCAGCTGGGTGTCGGCGGCCTGGGCCAAGGCGGCATTCTTGCCGAGCGAGCCGAGCAGACCCGAACCGGCCGCCTCGGGATCGCCGATGTCGGCCAGCAGCTTGGCCATGTCGTCGCCGAGCAGCGCGTTCGCACCGGCGAGGTCGGCCGCCGATTGGTCGACGGAGTCGGCCACGGACTGCTGGGCCTGCTGGGTGGCGCTGTCCATGGACTGCTGGGCCTGCGTGTAACCGTTGGCCAGTTGCTGGTTCTGGGCGTCGATGGTCGACTTGGCCTGGTCGGTCATCTGCTGGGCCTGCTGGTCAAGGGCCGACCGGTCGAAGACGTCCTGGTCGGCGGACTGGCCGCTGCCGTCCTTGGCGGAGCCGATCCGGCGGATCTGCTCGTCGAGGGCGCCATCGCCATTCTTCTGGGCCAGCTCGGCGGCGGAGATCGCCTGCTCCAGTGCACTGGGCTGCCCGTCGAAGGCGTTGACGCTGTGGTTGAGCTTCTCGGCGGTCGAGCTGAGCTCGGCGGCCATGTCGTCGAGGCTGCTGGACTGCCGCTGCATCTCCCCGGCGCTGTCGGTCAGCCTGGCCATCGCGGCGTCCAGCTCGCCGTCACCGGCCTGTCCACCGGCGTTCCCGGTGGCCGTGGAGGAGGGCGAGGGGGACGCTGAGCCCGTCGAGGGCGAGGGGGACGTCGGGGAGGCGGAGGCCGCTCCCCCGGCCTGTCCGCCCGCGGTCAGCGCGTCGTAGTCGGACCTGAGCTGCTGGTAGGTCGCGGTGGCGTCACTGAGCGCCTTGCCGGCGCCGCCGGTCGTGTCGTTCCGGTCGAGGGTCCTGCTGAGATCGCCCCACGTCGCGCCCTCGTCGGCGAGCAGCGCCTCCACGGACGTGGTCTGCGCGTCGCCGGTCTGCGCGTCGCCGGTCTGGGCGTCGCCGTTGCAGTCCTTGGTGCTGAGCAGCGGCATGAGCTTCGCTCGGTCGGCGGCGCTCATCTGGCAGACCTGTTTCGTCACGTCCCCGAGTCTTGCCGAGGCCGAGTCGTTCGAGGCCTTGCCCGCATCGGCCTTCGCCTTGGCGGCGTCGATCGCAGTGCCCAGCGCGGTGATCCGGGTGTTCAGGGCGTCGATGTTCGCGCCCAGCGCGGCGACCTGCGGGGTCGCGGGGTCGACCCGGGCGGAGTCGTCGGGCAGGGCGTTCTTCACGGCCTGGACGTCGCCGACGACGGTGTTGGCCTGCGCGAGCGCGCCTCCGGCGGCCGTGGCGAGGCTCGAGGCCTGCTGCGCCGTGTCCTGGGCCGATCCCTTCAGCCCGTCGACGGCGCTCCTGGCGGCCGTGGTGAAGTCGGAGATCGCGGCGTTCAGCGACTGCTGGCCCTGGTAGAGGGCGCACGTCGCGGGCAGGGCCTCGGAGGAGGCCGAGCCGGTGGCGCTCGCCTCGGAGGGCCTGCTCGACTGCCCGTCGCCGGCCTCCTGGCCGACGGCCGCGCCCGAGGACGGCGCCTTCGAGGACGGCGTTCCCTGAGGGGTCTCGTCCCCGGTCGGCCCGGACGCCCCACTCGTGGGTTGGGGGGCGGCTGGCGTGGCGGCCGCCGGGCAGTTCTCCTCGTTCGGCTCCGACGGTCCGATGGCGGCCTCGAGGGCCGCCCGGACGCTCTCGCGCTGGTCGTCGCCGGCATCGGCGTAGGCCTGGAGCTGGGCGGCGATGTTCTGCACCGTCGCGTAGACGCTGGTCGACCGGCCGTCGGGCGCCGCGCCGCTCGTGTCGCCGAGCATCGCGCTCATGGCCTCGACACTGCTGGTCAGCTGGGCGAGGGTCTGCGACGAGCTCTGCGCCGAGGCGCTCTGCAGCTCGCCTTTGAGGCCGTCGAGCTGGCTGCCGACCGAAGTCATCGCGCCGCTCAGGTTCTGCGCATTGGACTGCATGTTCGACAGGGTCTGGGCGCCGATCGTCTCGGCCGAGGTGTCGAGGCTGGAGCGCACGTCCTGGATCGTCGAGGAGGTCTGCGCGAGCACCTGGTTGACCTGGGCGGCGAGCTCGATGGTGCGCTCCTCGAGGTCCATCTGGGCCCTCATCTGCGACGAGGCGTCCAGCAGGGAGTTCGACGAGGAGTCGGTGGCCAGTCCCGGCTGCACCGAGATGGAGAAGTCGGGGCTCGAGAAGTTCTTGGCGTCGACGACAAGGCGCAGATCGGCGCTGGCCGGCATCATCGGCGGGGCCAGCAGGTCGGCCCACTGCACCTGGGTCCTGCCGTCGGAGTCCATGCTCACCAGGCCGTTCGTCGTGTCGCCATCACCCTCGACGATGACGTCGCCGGCGCCCGTGCCCTCGAGCGAGGCCGAGGCGACGACGGTCAGCGGCGCCCCGACGAGCGCGCTGGTGCTGTAGGAGTTGCCGTCCATGTCGTAGCTGACCTGCTGGGCGACGAGCGTGAGGTTCTCGATCGAGACGTCGATGACGACCTTGCCGCTGTAGCCGTTGAGCTCGGACAGGTCGCTGCCGGACGAGTCCGCGGTCCGGTAGCTCGTGGTGACGCGCGCGGGGAGGTCGTCGGCGGTCTCGGACGGGGAGAACTCGTCGGACGAGGAGCTGCTCGACCGGTTCGACCTCGTCGTGATGCTCGTGGCCCTGACCGCCGTCATCGTGCCGTCGCCCGACATGGTGACGTCGACGGCGCGCAGCAGGGAGTCGCCCTGGCCCAGCGCCGTGCCGGGCCTGATCGCCATGCCCGCCACCAGGGCGGCGATGGCCGCCGCGGCGAGACCGGCGCGCGTCCGCCGTGACGAATGGATCAGACGGCTGCCACGATGAGTGCCCATTGCGTTCCTTCCAGGGGGTGGGAGGCCTCGGCGCGGCCGCATCCCGCGCACCTCGACCGGGAAAACACCCATCGAGTCTACGGGATCATCATGGCCCGTCCACAGCGTTCTCCCAGTGAGACGGAGACGGCCCGTCCGGTCGGACCACGGACGAGGAGCAGCCGGGCGGCGCTCCCAGAGAGACGGGGACGCCCGCCGCAGCCCTGCCCCGATCAGGGGGAGGCACCGGGGCCCTCCCGCGAGGAGGGGACGGTCCCGATCCGATCACCTCCGGAGGGGTGCGGCTCAGCTCCCGTGCGCCGCGATCTGGAAGCTGCTGCTCGTGAGGTCCGTGAAGTTGCCCACCTGGGCGTCGACCGTGCACGAATCGGCCACCTGCTGGGCCGCCACGTTGAGGCCGTCGCTCGTGACGGTGAGCGCGCCGGCGCATCCGTCCGAGAAGCGCACTCCGGACTCCCCTCCCGCGACGGCCTCGAGCATGGAGCTGGGTTTGCCGGTGGACGGGCTCTTGTACAGGGGGTTCAGGTCGTCCTGCCCGCTGGGCCACACCGGCAGCAGCGAGATCTCCAGGCCGGACTGGTTGACGACCTTGTCGGGGGTCTTGACGGTGATGTCCTGCAGGCGCTGGACCGGGTAGTGGGTCGACTCGACGCTCGAGTCCGTGACGGCCGCCGTCGTCGCGGCGGCGGCCCGGTCGAGCCAGGCCTGCACCGCCGACTCCTCGTCGCCGTCGTCGAACGTCACGGGCACCTGGGCCTGCACCTGGAGGTTCTGCCCCGCCGGCACCTGCCCCGGGTCGACGGACCAGCCGCAGTCGACGCTCAGACCGCTCGTGGTCGTCAGGTTGTGGCCGGCCCGGGCCCCGCCGAGCCAGGTGACGTCCGGGCAGGCCGCGCCGTCGGCGGCACCGGGGACGACTTCGAGGAACGGCCCTTCCAGGGGGGCCTTCTGCGCCGTGTAGGTGATGGTCAGGTTCACCGACCCGGACGAGGCGTCGTAGCCGGCCTCGCGCCGGATGCCCAGCCCCGTCGGGAGGGCCTGGTCCTGCTGGCTCGCCTTGACCGGACCGGAGTTCCTGCGGTGGGGCGGGAAGAGGTGCCCGCCGCCGCGGAGGATCGCGAAGGCGCTCACCCCGACGAGCACCATGGCGGCGCCGATGATCAGGGACACCATCCGCTTGCCGGGACGCCTCGGGCCGGGCGCGGATTCGGCCCCCGTCGTCCCCAACTGCACCTGTTCCGGCTGGTGCGGCGTGACGGGCCGCAGCCGAGTGGCACCGGAGGGGGCGTCGAGCTCGGGCTCGGGGCTGATGTCGACGACGGCGGTGGGACGCGACTCCGCCGCGGCGGATTCGACCCCGGGGCTCCTCACCACCGTCATGGGGTGGGCGCCCTCGAACTCCTCGGGCGCCTCCACCGGCTCGAGCGCAGGCAGCTGCGCGACGAGGAGCACCAGCTCCCGGCAGGAGGCCGCGGCCTCCTGCGCGCCGGGTCTGCGCCCGGGGTCCTTCTCGAGCATCCCCGACAGCAGCTCCCACAGCGGCTCCGGCACGTCGAGAACGGGCACGCGGGACTGCACGTGTCGGTGGGCGACGGCGTAGTCCGTGCCGGGCCCGGCGAACGGCGTACGCCCGGCGAGCAGCTCGTAGGCCATGATGCCGGCCGAGTAGACGTCCGACGCGAAGCCGGCCCGGCCCGAGTAGATGAGCTCCGGACTCATGTACTCGGGTGTGCCGATGAGTCCCGTCGTGGACTTCGCATCGCCCATCATCACCGAGGCGATGCCGAAGTCGCTCACCCTGAGGGCGCCCGGATCCTGCGGACCCCACTCGGGGTCGAGCAGCACGTTGTCGGGCTTGACGTCGCGGTGCACCACGTCGTGCTCGTGCGAGGCGGCCAGCGCGTCGAGGACGGCGGCCATCGCGGCCAGCGCCGTGCCCGGCGGCAGGGTCCGGCTCGTGTCGAGCCGGTCGCGCAGCGATCCCCCGGCGACGAAGTCCATGACGATCGCCAGCTGCTCGCCCTCGACGACGAGGTCGCGGAAGCCGACGATGTTGGGATGCCTCAGGGACTCCAGGACGGCACGCTCCTGGATGAACCGCCCCACCAGGTCGCGGTCGGCGGCGTGCTGCGGGTAGAGGAGCTTGGCGGCCACGCGTTCGCCCGTGCGCAGGTCGGTGGCGGCCCAGACCGCACCCGTGGCGCCCTGCCCGACCTTCTCGACCAGACGGTACGAGGCACCCAGGGCGTCGTCGAACTTCTTACCGACCATCTTCCTCCGCCTGCTCCGACCCGCCGGTCCGCGGGCACGCAGCCCATTATCCATGCCCGGCGCACCGCCCCACGGTCGGCGCCCCCATGGCCTGACGGCCCGGCGTCCGTTCCGAGGGTTCGATGAGGCGGGCGCGAGGGTGACTGGCGGCTCATCCAACTCGTCCGCCTCACCCCGTCCAACGTGGCTTCGCGGGCACCGGGGCGGCCAGCGGATCCGACCCGAGTTGCACGCCTCAGCGTTGGTTTGAGCTGTTCGGGGTGCGTCGGGGCTTGTCGGCGTGATTTGCGTGGGCGGTTGGGAGGCACTATATGGTCTCGATGGGATGGTGGCTCATGCGCCCGTTCGCGCGGAAGGTGAGGACCGCTTCGGGGCGCCTGCAGTGCAGATCGTGGAGAAGAAGCACGGGCGGCGTCGTGTCGTGGAGCATCCGGGCCCGGCTCGTACGGAGGCCGGCCCTGCCGCGTTGATGCCGGTGGGACGGGAGGAACCGGCTGTCAGGGATCAGCCTGACCTCGGTTCCGATGACCCCTTGGACGACCGGTCTCGATCACGCGGCGGCGCGGCCGTGCAGGGGCAGGCCTCCCGGTTGTTCGTCGAGACGATTCGCGGGGCCTGGGACCGGCTCGGGTCCCGAGCGGTCGAGGACGAGGCGTTCTTCCAGCTCGTGCCGGCGCGTCCGGTGGAACCGGCCCCGAACTCGGACGGCCTCCGTGCGATCGACGGACGCGGGCTGCCCGCGCCGCACCGCAACGCATTCACCAGAGCGCTCCGCCGCTGCGCGGGCGACGACCACCGCAGCACGATCACCGGGGTGTGCTCCCAGCATGCCCGGCATGAGCGCGGCGGGGACGTCTCGTTGCTGCTCCATGACATGACCACTTCGTGTTTCGAGGCCGAGAAGGAAGACAGTCCGCGGAAGACCGGCTACTCGAAGGTAGAGTGAAGTGGGTTTTTCGGACAGTGGTGAATGTTCGTCTCGGGCCGCTTGGGTCCGGTGCCGGCTTCGCCCGGTGCGCGGTGGTCGATCGCCGGGTGGGTCCTGCTGCGACCGCATGCCGACCCGGTCCCGGGGGTCCACCCCGGCGGCGCTCGGATCGTGCATGTGCTTCCGGGGGATCGGGGCGGCCGTCCACCGCCGGGACGACGGCCGGGTTCCCGACTCGGGGCCGCGGCTCCCGGCCGCGGGCCATGCCTCGGGCTCCGCGACCGCCGGCTCAGAGTTTCTCGAGCGGCGCGAAGCGCAGGGCGAGGCGTTTGACGCCACCCGAGCCGAAGTCGACGTCGGCCTTGGCGTTGTCGCCACTGCCGCTTGTCGCGACGACCGTGCCCAGCCCGAAGCTGGGGTGCAGCACGCGATCGCCCGCCTCGAGCGAGACGATCCGAGAGTCACGGCCGGCCCCCGAGGCGGGCATGTGCCCCCGCCCCGAACCGAACGCCGGGGCGTCGTCCCGCGGCCCGGAGGCGCCCGCGGCCCGCCGCGAGGCGCCCGTACGGGCGCCGGCGCTCAGGGTCCAGCCGTCCAGCTCGACGGCGGTGCGCTGCCAGTCGATGAGCTCGGCGGGGATCTCCTCGAGGAAGCGGCTGGCCGGGTTGTACTGCGGGGCGCCCCACGCCGACCGGACGGCAGCGCGCGAGACGTAGAGCCGCCGTCGGGCCCGGGTGATGCCCACATAGCTCAGCCGGCGCTCCTCGGCGAGCTCGTCCTTGCTCGCCAGGGCCCTCATGTGGGGGAAGACGCCATCCTCCATCCCGGTGAGGAAGACGTTGTCGAACTCCAGTCCCTTGGCCGTGTGCAGGGTCATGAGGGTGACGACGCCCGGCGAGTCCGGGTCGGCGTCGGGGATCTGGTCGGAGTCGGCCACCAGGGCGATGCGCTCCAGGAAGACGCCGAGCGAGTCGTCGCCCTCGAGGGCGCGGGCGTCCAGCTCCTCGTCGTCGACGGCGACCTGGTCGGCCTCCAGGTCGACGACGTGGGCCTGGGCGACGAACTCCTGGGCGACCGCCACGAGCTCGACGAGGTTCTCGACGCGAGTCTGGTCCTGCGGGTCCTTCGAGGCCTTCAGCTCGTCCAGCAGGCCGGAGTCCTTGAGCACCGCCGCCAGGACCTGGTCGGCGGGGGCCCCCTGCTCGACGAGCCCGCGGAGGCCGCGCATCAGTTCGCCGAACGCCCGCACCTGCCTGGTCGAGCGGGTGGCCATGCCGGGCACCTCGTCGACGCGGTCGACGGCCTCGGTGAAGGCGATCCCCTCGTCGGCGGCGAAGACCTCGAGCGCCGCCTCGGCACGGGCACCGATGCCCCTCTTGGGCACGTTGAGGATGCGGCGCACCGAGACGTCGTCCACGGGATTGGCGATGGCCCGCAGGTAGCTCAGGGCGTCGCGCACCTCGCGGCGCTCGTAGAAGCGCACTCCCCCGACCACCCGGTACGGCAGGCCGAGACGGATGAAGACCTCCTCGAACGGGCGCGACTGGGCGTTGGTGCGGTAGAAGACGGCCGTGTCGGAGTACTTGCAGCCCTCCTCGTCGTGCAGCCGGTCGATCTCGTCGGCCACCCAGCGGGCCTCGTCGTGCTCGGTGTCGGAGACGTAGCCGATGATGCGCTCGCCGCCGGACACGCTGCTCCACAGCTTCTTGGCGGGCCGGTCCGGGTTGTTGCCGATGACGGCGTTGGCGGCCGACAGGATCGTCTGGGTGCTGCGGTAGTTCTGCTCCAGCAGGATCGTGCGGGCGCCGGGGAAGTCCTTCTCGAAGTCGAGGATGTTGCGCACGTCGGCGCCCCTGAAGGAGTAGATCGACTGGTCGGAGTCGCCCACGACCATGAGCTCGGGCGGCGGCACCGCCGGCGCGCCGGGAACCGGGTCGAGCGGCGAGCAGAGCTCGCGGATGAGCATGTACTGGGCGTGGTTCGTGTCCTGGTACTCGTCGACGAGCACCTGGCGGAAGCGGCGGCGGTACTTCTCGCGGACGTCCGGGTGCGTCCGGAGGAGCCGGACCGTCAGCATGATGAGGTCGTCGAAGTCCACGGCGTTGGCGGCGCGCAGTCTGCGGTCGTACTCGGCGTAGGCGCGCGCATGGAGCTCGTCGTTGCCGCTGGCGGCATCGGCGAGCGCCTCGGCCGGGCCTGTCAGCTCGTTCTTGGCGTTCGAGACCCGGGCGAGCACCGAGCGCGGCGGGAACTTCTTCGCGTCGACGTCCTCGTCGCGCAGCACGAGGGCCATGAGTCGGCGGGCGTCGGCGTCGTCGTAGATCGAGAAGTTGCGCCGCAGCCCGAACTCGGGCGCCTCGCCCAGTTCGGCGCGCAGGATGCGCACGCAGGCCGAGTGGAAGGTGGAGACCCACATCGCCCGGGCGCGCCGGCCGACCAACGCTGTGACGCGGGCCCGCATCTCCGCCGCCGCCTTGTTGGTGAAGGTGATCGCCAGCACCGAGCCCGGGTGCACGCCGCACCGGGAGATGAGGTGGGCGATGCGGCGCGTCAGTACGCGCGTCTTGCCCGAGCCGGCACCGGCCACGACGAGCACGGGCCCCCCGGTGTGGACGACGGCCTCGCGCTGGGGCCCGTTGAGGCCCTCGAGCAGGCGAGCCTCGTCCTCGTCGGGCCCGGACGGGCCGTCGACGCCGGGCGCAGGCACCGCCCCGGCCCCGTGAAGGGCATCGAGACGAGCGCCGAAGGCGGCGAACGGGTTGGGCGAGGCGGCATCAGTCATGACCCAGCAATCGTACCGGCGCACCTGCTCCTCGGCACGCGCCCGCCGGGCGCGCCGCACGACGGGCGCCAATCCCCCGCATCATGGCCCGGCGACCCTAGAATCGGCCCATGTCCTCGATTCCCCACCGTGTCAGGCGCGCGATCGGCGTGGCACTCCTGGCGGTCGCCGCAGCACAGACGACCGCGGCAGCGGCGGTCATGACGATGGATCATCTGCGCAAACGCCGCCAGGGCCCGCCCACCTTCCCGCGCAGTCCGGTGGCCGAGGCCAGCGCCCACCACGACGAGGTGACGGTCTACTCGTTCGGCGAGGACCTCTACGCGGACATGCTGGCCGCCATCGACGCCGCCACCGACCGCATCTACTTCGAGACCTTCATCTGGAAGGGCGACGAGATGGGCCGGCGCTTCAAGCGGGCGCTCATCGACGCCGCCGACCGCGGCGTCGAGGTCTACGTCGTTTACGACGCCTTCGCGAACATCGTCGTCGACCCCCGTTTCTTCAGCCTCCCCGGGTCGATCCACGTCAAGACGCACCCGCTGGTCCAGTCGGCCGCCTTCTGGAACCTGCGCTACTCGGGCCGGGACCACCGCAAACTGCTCGTCATCGACGGCGAGGTCGCCTTCATGGGCGGGTACAACATCGGCTCGCTGTACGCCGACTCCTGGCGCGACACCCACGGCCGTTTCACCGGCCCGTGCGTGGCGGAGTTCGAGAACGCCTTCATCGACTACTGGAACATGCGCCCGGTGCACCTGTTCTGGTGGCGCCCGTCCTCGCGCCCCGAGCTGCCCGACGTGGTCGAGCGAGACTGGGGCGGGCCCGTCACCCTGCAGCGCAACGTGCCGCGCTGGCGGGTCTACCCGATCCGCAACATGTACCTCGAGGCGATCGACCGGGCCCAGCGGAACATCTGGCTCACGACGGCCTATCTCATCCCCGACGATGACCTCCGCACCGCCCTGGGGCGCGCCGCCAAACGCGGGGTCGACGTGCGGATCATCGTGCCGGCCGAGTCGAACCACATCCTCACCGACTGGTTGAGCCGGGGCTTCTACTCGGGCATGCTCCGCGACGGCATCCGGCTGTTCCTCTACCAGAACGCCATGGTCCACGCGAAGACGGCGACGATCGACGGCCAGTGGTCGACGATCGGCACCGCCAACCTCGACCGCCTCTCGCTCGTGGGCAACTACGAGATCAATGCCGAGATCGTCTCGCCGACCGTCGCCGACGCCCTCGAGGGGATCTTCCTCACCGACCTCACGAACTGCCGCGAGGTCGACCTGGCGCACTGGGAGCAGCGCAGCCCGGTCGCGAAGTTCACCGAGGGCCTGCTGGCGCCCTGGCGCCCGATCTTCTGAGCCGACGGGACCCGGCGCGCTCGTCCCGGGTCGGCGCGCTCAGACCAGCTTGCGGTCGGTGGCCCACTTCGTCAGCTCGTGGCGGTTCGACAGCTGGAGCTTGCGCAGTACGCTCGACACGTGCGTCTCGACCGTCTTGATCGAGATGAACAACTCCTTGGCGACCTCCTTGTAGGTGTAGCCGCGGGCGATGAGCTTCATGACCTCGCGCTCGCGCTGGCTGAGCCGGTCGAGGTCCTCGTCGACGCTGGCGACCGAGATGGAGCCGGAGAAGGCGTCGAGGACGAAGCCGGCGAGCCGGGGGCTGAACACGGCGTCACCGGTGGCGACGCGGCTGATGGCGTCGACCAGGTCGTCGGTGCTGATGGACTTGGTGACGTAGCCGCGGGCACCGGCGCGGATGACGCCGATGACGTCCTCGGCCGCGTCGGAGACCGACAGGGCCAGGAAGGTGATCTCGGGCGCGTTCCGGTGCACCTGCTTGGCGACCTCGGCCCCGCCCCCGCCGGGCAGGTGGACGTCGAGCAGGACGACGTCGGGCCGCGTGTCGAGGATGGTCCGGACGGCGCTCGTCACGTCCTCGCCCTCGCCGACGACGTCGACGTGCTCGGGCGCGGAGCTGGTGAGCTCGTGGCGCACACCCGCGCGGAAGATCGCGTGGTCGTCCACGAGGACGACCCGCCAGGGCCCCTCGTGCGTGGGCTGCTCGGGGCTCACGAGAGCCTGCGGGGCGTTGGTCATCGCGTCATCTCCAGTCTCACCTCAGTGCCTTCGCCCGGTGCCGTGCGGATGACCGCCCGGCCCCCGTAGCGTTCCATGCGTTCGACAATCGATCTTTTCACACCCATGCGGTCCTCCCCGATCTGTTCCGGATCGAATCCCCTGCCACGGTCGCGGACGAAGACCTCGACCGTCTCCGGCCCCACCTCCGCGTAGACGTCGATCTTGTCGGCGCCGGAGTGCTTGGAGGCGTTCATCATCGCCTCGCGCGCCGCGCGGAGCGTGGCCTCCAGGCCCGGCGTGTTCTCGGCGTCGCCGACGCAGACCACCTCGATGGGCACGCCCCGCTCGTCCTCGATCTCGGCGCCCGCCTCGACGAGGGCCGCCCGGAAGGTCTCCGGGCCGGGCTGCTCCCCGTAGAGCCAGGCGCGCAGCTCACGCTCCTGGCGGCGGGCGAGCGAGGCGACGGCCTTGGGGTCGCCCGCCTGGCGCTGGATGAGGGCGAGGGTCTGCAGGACGGAGTCGTGCAGGTGGGCGGCCATGTCGGCGCGGGCGTCCGAGACGATCCGCGCCTCGCGCGCAGCGGCGAGGTTGTTGCGCATGCGGTTCATGGCGGGCGCGGCGACGACGCCGATGCCGATGAGGGTGAGGGCCGCGACGGCGAGCATCGACGGCAGATAGGGCTGCCCGGCCTGGCTGTAGGCCAGCAGCGAGATGGCCGCACCGATGAGGATGAGCGCCAGACCCATGCGCACGAGCAGTGCCCAGTGGTCCTGGCTCACGAGGGGGGCCAGCCAGCGCGGGGTGCCGTGCTCCGAACCGTCCCCCTCGGGGGCCTCGGCCTGCCGCCAGACGAGGGCGACGCCCAGACAGGCGAGGATGATCGGCCAGAAGAAGACGCCGCCCGGATTGACGTCCATCATGCGCACGAGCATGAGCACGCCGACGCACAGGACGATGACCGCCAGCGCGCTCCCGGTGCCGGCCGGGCTCGTGTCCCTGGTCGTGCGGCGCATGTCGGCGCGGTTGGCCATCTCCAGGCCCGGCGCCTCGTGGTCGGGCACCTTGGCGGGGATGAGCAGCCAGGCCAGGGCGTAGAAGATGATGCCGATGTAATCGGCGCCCACGAGCACGATGAAGCACACGCGCACGACCCACACCGGCCAGCCGAGGTGGTCGGCCACACCGGTGCACACCCCGCCGAGCCAGCGTCGGTCCAGGGGCCGGCGCAGCTTGGGGCGGGGTGCGCGGCGCGCCGGGGCGGGGGGCCCGTCGGGCGCGGGGGACGGGTCGTCGGCGGCGCGCGCCGGGCCGGGGCCGGGACGAGGAGCGGAACCGGCGGCCTGCGCGGGCGCGCCGGCCCCCATCGCCCGCTGCCCCGCGGAGGGCTCGTCCTGGTACCTCACCCCTCAATCTTTGCGCATCCCCGGACCCGGGGGAACGGCGAGGACGCCGATGGGAGGGGGACGATCCGGGCACGAGGGGCATTTCAGGGGTGTCTCGTGTGGGGAGGAGGGGTGACGTGGACGAGACTGGGCCCATGGCGAATGGGGACGAGCAGGGCACCGGCCCGGCGGTCGACGACGTCCCCGGACGATCGGCCCGACCCGTCACCAGGCGCCGGGGGCCGGGCTCGCTCATCGTCCGCGACCCCGATGCCGGCGTCATCGGCGGCGTCTGCCAGGGCATCGCAGACCGCACCGGCATCGATCCCCTGCTGCTGCGCCTCGTCGCCGCGCTGGCCGGACTCAGCGCCGGCCTCGGCGTCGCCCTCTACCTCACCCTGTGGGTCACCACACCCACCCGTCAGGACGACCGCAGCCCCGTCGAGCGGGTCCTGCCCTGCCTGCGCCGCACCGGCTGGTTCGGCTTCGCGGTCCTGCTGCTGGCGGTCGGCGCAGCCACGGTCCTGGCCGTGCACGACCTCGTCCCCCTCACGTGGTGGCCGATCGCCCTCATCGCGCTCCTCGTCATCATCATGTGGGCGGTCGGGCCGCTGCGCGCCGCCCGGGCCCGACGGCGCCGCGCCGACGCGGCCGCCCCCGACGCGCGACGCTCCGGGCCGGTCACCGCCATCGCGGCGGTCACGCTGCCCCTGGCGGCCGGGGCCGGCGCGGCAGTGTTCCTCCTCGTCGACGCCCGGCCCCTCGCCCGGCTGGTCTGCGGCGTCGCCGCCGCCCTCGGCACGATCGGCGCCGGCCTGGTGCTCTCGAGCCCCTGGGGCCTTTCGCGCCCGCTGCGCGACGTCGGCGCCTGCCTCGGCGTCCTCATCCTCGTGCTCGACGCGCCCTTCATGACCACCCTCGGTCAGCAGGCGCACCCCGGGGACCGCCTCGGCCCGGACGAGTACGCCGCCGGCCCGCTCGACATCGAGAGCCGCAGCGTCCTCCTCGACCTGAGCTCCCTGCCCGCCCAGCGCGACGAGCTGACGATCCAGGCGCACGACGCGATCGTGCGCATCATCGTCCCGGCCGACCGCACGGTGACGATCGAGTACAGCTGCTTCTTCTCGGAGCTCGCCCTGCCCTCGGCGGGCGGCTGCGCGAGCGTCGGCTCGGGCACGTGGACGAGCACCGTCGGGCCCGGCGCGCCGGTCCCCGACGACGGGACCGACGGGACCGACGGGGCGCAGGCCCGCCCGGCCCCCGGAGCCCTGCGCGTCGAGGTGCGACTCGTGCGCTCGCAGATGGAGGTCGTCCGATGAGCCCCGAGAGCCGGCGCCCGGACGGGCGCTCCCAGCGGTCCGCCTCCCTCGTGTGGGGGCTTCTGTTCCTCATCATCGCCACGGTGGCGGTGCTCACCTCGAACCACCTGGTCGGCCATGCCGCCGTGCGACTCGGAGTACCGCTGGCCCTCATCGTCACCGGGCTCCTGGGGCTGGCCGCGGGTAACATGAGGACACACGGCGGAATCGGGGGCGCGGGGCCGTCCGGCGCCCCGACGCCCACGACGACGCGACACAACGCGACGGGACAAGGAGAACCCTGATGGCCTCGAAGAAGCTCACGCGAAGCCGTGACCACCGGATGCTCAGCGGCGTGGCCGGAGGCATCGCCGACTACTTCGGCATCGACTCGAACCTCGTCCGCCTCGTCTTCTGCGTCCTCGCCCTCGTGACGAGCGGCGGCGGGGTCATCGCCTATCTCATCGGCTGGCTGCTGCTGCCCGACGAGTACGACGACGTGCGCGGCTTCGACCAGGTCAAGAAGAAGCTCGACGAGTTCGGTGGCAAGAAGTCCGACGGCTACGACGGCGGCTCCTGGTGACCGGCCGGGCGCCGGGGCGACGACGCTCGCCCGCGCGTCTCGTCCTGCCCGGCCGGATCCGCGACTGAGGATCCGGCGCAGTCCGCCCCGCGGGGGAGACCGGGGGATCGGCCCCGCCGGCCGGTCCATCATCCCCCGAGCCGCGAGATCGTGACGTCCTGACCGCTCAGGGCGACCCTCATGCCGTCCTGGACGATTTCCAGCCCCGAGTAGCCGAGGCCCTCGGGCGGCTCCGGCAGGCGGAGCCGGTCCTGGACCTCGGCCAGGACCGGCTGGGCGAGCGCATCGGGCAGGTCGGAGTCGGCGACCCGGACCCCGGCGCCGGTCAACGTGACGGTCCCGTCGGCGGCCACGGCCGGCGACGCCGAGGTGATCGTCACCGGGAGCTGCGCCCCGACGGCAGACACCGTGGTGGTGGCCTCGACCGTCCCGTCGCCGGAGCGGCTCACCGTCAGGCCCGTGGCCGAGGCGATCGCGTCCCAGCCCATGACGGCCGAGGCCCTGAGACTCCCGGCCGTCAGCGCGTCGGGCTCGCGCACATGGGTGAGATCGGTGAGCTCGGCGCGGGCCGAGCGCAGCGTGACGTCCTGGCCCCGAACGGTCAGCCCGAACTCGTCGACGTCGACGCTGAGGTCGTCGAGCGTGCCGGAGGTGAGCACCGGCAGCAGGATCCGCTGGGAGCTCGCGACGTGGACCCGGGAGGGGTCCTCGCCGAGCCGAGCGGCGACGCGCGACTGCACGGAGCGCATCGCCACATGGTAGGACACCCCGACCGCCGCGCCGGCGAGCAGCAGGACGAGGACCAGGAGGCCGCACAGGACCTTCAGACCGCGGGGCACGGCAGGCTCACAGACCGAGGATCTCGTCCATGCCGACGGTGAGACCGGGCCGGTCGACGACCGCGCGCACCCCGGCCAGGACACCGGGCATGAAGGAGACGCGGTCGTAGGAGTCGTCGCGGAGCGTGAGGGTCTCCCCCGCCGTGCCGAGCAGCACCTCCTGGTGGGCGACCAGGCCCTGCAGCCGGACGGAGTGGATCGGCACCTCGTCGACGCGCGCGCCGCGGGCGCCGCCGAGGGCCGTCCGCGTGGCGTCGGGCATCGGGGCGCAGCCGGCGGCGCGGCGGGCCGCCGCGATGCGCCGGGCGGTGCTGGCGGCGGTGCCGGAGGGGGCGTCGAGTTTGCGGGGATGGTGCAGCTCGACGATCTCGGCGGAGTCGAAGAAGGGGGCGGCCTTCTCGGCGAAGGCCATCATGAGGACGGCGCCGATGGAGAAGTTCGAGGCGATGAGGACGCCGACCCGCGGGGCGTCGCCGAGCCAGGAGCGCACCCGGTCGAGCCGCTCGTCGTCGAAGCCGGTGGTGCCGACGACGGCGTTGACGCCGTGGTCGATGCACCACTCGATGTCGTCCATGACGGCATCGGGCCGGGTGAAGTCGACCATGACGCGGGCCGCCCCGGCGGGGGCGCGGTCATCGCCGGCATCGATGCGGGCCACCAGCTCCATGTCGGGAGCCCCCTCGACCGCCTCGCACACGGTGGAGCCCATGCGGCCCTTCGCGCCGAACACACCGACCTCGATCATCGCTACCTCGCAGTTCCCTCGCCCGACGGATCGCTGACCAGCTTACCCGCGCCACGGGACCGACGGCCCCCGCGGCGCAGCCGCCGTGGGACCGGACGGAGGGCCGGCCCCGCTCGAGCGGGACCGGCCCTCCGTCGGTCGAGCGATCCTGATCAGTCCTCGTCCTCGTCATCCTCGAGGACCGGGCTCAGCGAGAGCTTGCCCCGGTCGTCGACATCGGTGATCTCGACCTGCAGCTTCTGGCCGACCGAGAGCACGTCGTCGACCTCCTCGACGCGCTTGCCGCCGTTGAGGGCGCGCAGCCTCGAGATGTGGAGCAGGCCGTCCTTGCCCGGCAGCAGCGAGACGAAGGCTCCGAAGCTCGTGAGCTTCACGACGGTGCCCAGATAGCGCTCGCCCTCCTCCGGCATGGTCGGATTGGCAATGGCATTGATCATCGTACGCGCAGACTCGGCGGACTCGCCGTTGTCGGCGCCGATGTAGATCGTGCCGTCCTCCTCGATGGAGATGCTGGCGCCGGTGTCGTCCTGGATCTGGTTGATGACCTTGCCCTTGGGCCCGATGACCTCGCCGATCTTGTCGGTGGGGATGTGCACGGTGATGATGCGCGGGGCGAACTCGCTCATCTCGTCGGGCTCGTCGATCGCGTCGTGGATGACGCCGAGGATCGTCGTGCGGGCCTCGCGGGCCTGCAGCAGGGCCTGGGCGAGCACGTCGGCGGGGATGCCGTCGAGCTTCGTGTCGAGCTGCAGGGCGGTGACGAACTCGCTGGTGCCGGCCACCTTGAAGTCCATGTCGCCGAGGGCGTCCTCGGCGCCGAGGATGTCGGTGAGGGCCAGGTAGGTGGTCTCACCGCTCTTCTCGTCCGTCTCGCTCATGAGACCCATGGCGATGCCGGCCACGGGCGCCCTCAACGGCACGCCGGCGTTGAGCAGGGAGAGCGTCGAGGCGCAGACCGAGCCCATCGAGGTGGAGCCGTTGGAGCCGATGGCCTCGGAGACCTGACGGATGGCGTAGGGGAACTCGTCGCGGGTGGGCAGCACCGGGACGATGGCGCGCTCGGCCAAGTGGCCGTGGCCGACCTCGCGGCGCTTCGGCGAACCGATGCGGCCGGTCTCGCCGGTGGAGTACGGCGGCATCTCGTACTGGTGCATGTAGCGCTTGGTCCTGGCCGAGCTGAGGGTGTCGAGCTTCTGCTCCATGTCGAGCATGTTGAGCGTCGTGATGCCCAGCACCTGGGTCTCACCGCGCTGGAACAGGCCGGAGCCGTGGACGCGCGGGATGACGCCGACCTCGCTGGACAGCGTGCGGATGTCCTTGGGGCCGCGGCCGTCGATGCGGACGCCCTCGGACAGGACGCGCCCGCGGACGATCTGCTTCGTCATGGCCTTGAAGGCGCCCGAGATCTCGCCCTCTCGGCCGGCGAAGACCTCCTCGGCGCCCATGACGTCCTTGATCTCGTGCTTGAGATCGGACTCGGCCTCCTGGCGCTCCAGCTTGGCGGCGATCTGCTCGATCGCGTCGAGCCGGTCGCGGCCGAGCTCGTTCACGCGCGTCCAGACGTCGTCCTCGTAGTCCTTGAAGACCGGGAAGTCGTAGGTCTCCTTGTTGACCTGGGCGGCCAACTCGGCCTGGGCGTCGCACAGGACCTTGATGAACGGCTTGGCGGCCTCGAGACCGGCGCCGACGACCTCCTCGGTCGGGGCGGTGCGGCCCGCCTTCACGAGATCCCAGGTGGCCTCGGTCGAACCGGCCTCGACCATCATGATCGCGACGTCGCCGCCGGCCAGGACACGGCCGGCGACGACCATCGAGAAGGTGGCCTCCTTCTCCTGGTCGACGGTGGGGAAGCACACCCACTGGTCGCCGATGAGGCTGATGCGCACGCCGCCGATCGGGCCGCTGAAGGGCAGGCCGGAGATCTGGGTGGACATCGACGCGGCGTTGATGGCCACGACGTCGTACTCGACCTGCGGGTTGAGGGCGAGGACGGTGATGACGACCTGGACCTCGTTGCGCAGTCCCTTCTTGAACGCGGGGCGCAGCGGACGGTCGATGAGGCGGCAGGCCAGGATGGCGCCCTCGGACGGGCGGCCCTCGCGACGGAAGAACGAGCCGGGGATGCGGCCCACGGCGTACATCTTCTCGTCGACGTCGACGGTCAGCGGGAAGAAGTCGATGGACTCGCGCGGGGTCTTCTGGGCGGTGGTGGCGCTCAGCAGCATGGTGTCGCCGTCGAGGTAGACGGCCGCCGAGCCGTCCGCCTGCTTGGCGAGTTTGCCCGTCTCGAAACGGACTACGTGCCTGCCGAACGAGCCGTTGTCGATGACGGCCTCGGCGAACTTGACGTCAGGTCCCTCCATGGGATTCCTTTCACTGGGGAATCGCCACTGGCATGGACGCCCGTCAGAACCGGTCTTCGATCGAGGACGCCGGGACGGGCCCGGGATCCACCACCGAGGACCGAGGGCTGATCGTGGCGGCCATGACGGCGGCGTCATAGGGGTGCGCGTCGGGCGCACCGGGTCAAGGCTAGCCGACGCACCCGGATTCCACCTATTCGGGCACCGCTCCGCGCGCCGCGGGGCCCGTTCCGACCCGGACGGACGCGGGCCCGGACGGACGGAACCGCCCGGGGACGATCCCCGGGCGGTTCCCGTGGCTGCGACGCGCCGGACCTCAGCGGCGGATGCCGAGGCGCTTGACGAGCGCGCGGTAGTGGTTGATGTCCTCCTTGGCCACGTAGTTGAGCAGGCGGCGGCGCTGGCCGACCATGAGCATGAGCCCGCGGCGGCTGTGGTGGTCGCCCTTGTGCTCCTTGAGGTGCTCGGTCAGGTGCGAGATGCGCCTGGTCAGCAGGGCGATCTGGACATCGGGGGAACCGGTGTCGCCCGGGTGCGTCGCGTACTCTTCGATGATCCTCTTCTTCTCGGCGGCATCCATGATGGCCTCCCCTTCCCGTTCCCGCTGCGCGGCGCCGCCCCACCCTGTCCGTGGGCGGCTCTTGGTGCTCCGCGGCCGATCGACGGCAACTCGCGAAGCCTAGCAGGCCCCGGCCCGGACGACCGAATCGGCGACCGCCGTCACAGGGGCAGCGACCGGTTCGCCGGGTCGGCGAGCAGCCGCCGCGTCTCGGCGACGTCGCGGCGCATCTGGACGACGAGCCCCTCGGCCCCGGCGAAGCGCAGCTGCCCGCGCAGCGACCTCACGAATTCGACGCGCACCTTCGCGCCGTACAGCTCCAGGTCGGTGCGGTCGAGCACGTAGGACTCGACGCGGCGCTCGATGCCGTCGAAGGTCGGGTTCGTGCCGACGCTCACAGCGGCGGGCATGGCCTCGGCGCCGGGCTCGTCGAGGCGACGCAGCCAGCCGGCGTAGACGCCGTCGCCGGGCGTCGCGAGCTCGGCGGGGATCGGCAGATTGGCCGTCGGGAAGCCGAGCATGCGGCCGCGCTGGTCGCCGACGACCACGACGCCCGACAGGGAGAACCAGCGGCCGAGGTGCTCGGCGGCGCCGGTGACCTCGCCTGCGGCCAGGGCCTTGCGGATGCGGCTCGAGGAGGTGTCGACGCCCCCGACCCCGACCAGGTCGAGGGCGGTGGTCTCGAAACGGCCGGCGCCGAGCTCGGCGAGGGTCCGGGCGGTCCCGGCGGCGCCCCTGCCGAAGGTGAAGTTCGTGCCGACGATGACGAGCCGGGGGTCGAGCGGGTCGATGATGCGCTCGACGAAACGGGCGGGGGGCCAGGCGGCGACCTCCCCGTTGAACTGGACGACCCGCACCTGCGAGGCGCCGCAGCGCTTCAGCAGCTCGATGCGGTCGTCGAGACTGGTGAGCAGGCGTGGCACCCGGTCCGGCGCGAAGACGGTCATCGGGTGGGGCCACAGGGTCACCGCGACGACCGGCAGCGGGACGCCGTCGACGCCGAGGGCGGCGGCCCGGGCGCGCGCGCGGTCCAGCAGCGCCCGATGACCGCGGTGAACGCCGTCGAAGTTGCCGATGACGACAACCGATCCAGCCATGACCCACCTCTCCGGTCCGCGCGGGGCGGTGCGCGCCGCGCCGGGCCGAGTGTAGTACGGGCCGCCGGCGCGGGCCGGGCGCCGACCCCGGGCCCGGGCGTCACCCGCCGGACGCGCAGCGAGGGGCCCCGGTGACGGGGCCCCTCGCACGGTCGGCGATCAGCGGGTCACTCGACGACGTCCTCGTCGACCCAATTGAGGGTGCGCTGGACGGCCTTCTTCCAGTTGCGGTAGAGGCGGTCCCGCTCGGCGGGAACGGCCGCCGGCTCCCAGCGGGTGTCCTCGGCCCAGTTGTCGATGACGTCCTGCTCGCCGCTCCAGAAGCCCACCGCGATACCGGCCGCGTAGGCGGCACCGAGGGCGGTGGTCTCGGCAACGACCGGGCGGATGACCGGCACGTCGAGCTGGTCGGCCTGGAACTGCATGAGCAGCTGGTTCGCGGTCATGCCGCCGTCGACCTTGAGCTCGGTCAGCGGCACGCCGGAGTCGGCGTTCATGGCGTCCAGGACCTCCCGGGTCTGGTAGGCGGTCGACTCGAGCACAGCGCGGGCGATGTGGCCCCGGTTGACGTAGCGGGTCAGGCCGACGAGGGCCCCGCGGGCGTCCGGGCGCCAGTACGGCGCGAAGAGACCCGAGAAGGCCGGCACGAAGTAGGCGCCGCCGTTGTCGTCCACCGAGGCGGCCAGGGCCTCGGACTCGGGGGCGCTCGCGACCATCTTCAGGCTGTCGCGCAGCCACTGCACGAGCGAGCCCGCCACGGCGATCGAGCCCTCGAGGGCGTACACCGCGGGCCGGTCGCCGAGCTTGTAGCAGACGGTGGTGAGCAGGCCGTTCTTGCTGAAGACGGGCTCGGTGCCCGTGTTCTGGAGCATGAAGCAGCCCGTGCCGTAGGTGTTCTTCGCCATGCCGGGCTCGAAGCAGGCCTGGCCGAAGGTGGCCGCCTGCTGGTCACCGAGGATGCCGGCGATCGGGGTGTCGATGAGCAGGCCGTTCTTGCGGCCGAGGCCGTAGACCTCGGAGCTGGACCTGATCTGCGGCAGCATCGAGGCCGGGATGCCGAGGGCCTCGATCATGCGCTCGTCCCACTGGAGGGTCTCGATGTTCATGAGCATCGTCCGCGAGGCGTTCGTCACGTCGGTGACGTGGACGCCGCCGTCGAGACCGCCGGTGAGGTTCCACAGCACCCAGGTGTCCATGGTGCCCATGAGGAGCCCGCCCTCCTCGGCCCGCTGCCGGGCGCCCTCGACGTTCTCGAGGATCCAGCGCACCTTGGGCCCCGCGAAGTAGGTGTTGAGGGGCAGGCCGCAGATGCTCTTGAAACGGTCGGGGCCCTCGTCCCCGGCCAGCTCCTCGCAGATCCGCTGGGTGCGGGTGTCCTGCCAGACGATGGCGTTGTAGACGGGCTCGCCGGTCTCGCGGTCCCACACGACGGTGGTCTCGCGCTGGTTCGTGATGCCCACCGCGGCGAGCTGGTGCCGGTTGATCTCGGCGTTCGACAGGGCCTGGCCGACGACGGCCCGGACGGCCTCCCAGATCTCGACCGGGTTGTGCTCGACCCAGCCGGCCCGTGGAAAGATCTGCTCGAACTCCTGCTGACCGGTGGCGACGATGCGGCCGGCATGGTTGAAGATGATGGCCCGTGCGGAGGTGGTGCCCTCGTCGATGGCCAGGATGTACTGCTCTTCTTCTGCCATGTGAGTGTTCCTTTCAGCTGTGGTGCGCTCGCCTTCGAACGCACTCTGAGCGGCCCGCGACGGCCGGGGACGGGAGCCCGCGGTCCGGGCGCGTGACCCTCGCCGCGGGCGCCCGGGGGATCACCAGAAGATCTGGTAGGTGAGGCCGGCGAGGACGCCGCCGAGCAGCGGGCCGACGACCGGGACCCAGGAGTAGGCCCAGTCGGAGTCGCCCTTGCCCTTGATGGGCAGGACGGCGTGGGCCAGGCGCGGCATGAGGTCACGAGCCGGGTTCAGGGCGTACCCGGTGGGCCCGCCGAGGCTGTTGCCGATGCCGACGATGACGAGCATGACGCCCAGGGGGCCGATGAGGGAGCCGGCGAGCTGCTCGACCCCGTCGGCGGTCGTGACGGTGGCGATGTTGGTGTAGCCGGACAGGATGACCCAGATCACCAGGACGTAGGTCGCGACGGTCTCGACGAGGCAGTTCCAGCCGTAGGCGCGGATCTGCGGGGCGGTGCAGAAGGAGCCCCGCTTGAGGGCCGGCTCGCAGTCCTCGTCGTACTGCTTCTTGTAGACGAGCCAGGCGAAGACGGCGCCGACGAAGCCGCCGCACAGCTGGGCGATGATGTAGATCGCGATGTTGCTCGCGGTGGCCGGGATGCCGGTGGCGAGGTCCTTGCCGGAGGCCGCCAGGCCGACGGTGACGGCGGGGTTGAGGTGGCCACCGGTCCGGTAGGCGCCGTAGACGCCCACCATGACCGCGATGCCCCATCCCCAGTTGATGAACTGCGGGCCTCCGCCGTGGCCGCCGGTCTTCGGGAGATTGTGGTTCGCGACGACGCCCACGCCGAGCAGCATGAGCAGTGCGGTGCCGAGGAACTCGGAGCCGAAGATGGCCGCCGAGGAGACAAGAGGAATCATGTGGCACTTCCTTGTGTCTTGTGGACGAGTACCCGCCGGCGCCGTGCCGACGGGCCGCCGGACCGCTCGCCACGCGCGAGCCCGAATTCCCACGAGCCCGTGCGCAGAGGATGCGACCCGACCCAACCCCCTAGGGGGAAGCCGCAGAACAAGTTTTCACCTCTCGGCGCCGAATGCCAGTTCGAGAGGGGTTCTCGCAGGAAAAATGCAAGATGTGCACCGGATTATGCCGGGCGGCGCACTTCCTCCCAGGCGCCCGCCGCCCGCGCGGAGCGCCGGCGCCGAGGACGGGACGAGGCGAGCCTCCACTCACCGCGCTGCGCTCCGCCGGATCCGCCCCCCGCCGCCGCAAGCGACGACGCCGATCGGGGGTTGGACGCCCGCCGCGACGGCCGACACGCGAACCGTCACCGGTCCCCGGGCGGTTCCGGCCGTGAGAAGCGACTATCGTGGGCCTGAGCCGGTGGGACGGGCCGATCCGGACCGTGTCCGCCGAGCGGAGCGCCCCGGCGCCCGGCGGGAGCCGGCGGCGGGCCATGATCCCGAGCTGTTCGGAGGAGAACGAACGATGACCGATCCGACCCGCGACGAGGTCGCCGGGATCCTCGAGCGCTGGGGCCACTCGCGCGAGCACATCCTGTCGATCCTCCAGGACGTCCAGCACGCCTGCCCCGAGCACTACGTCGGCCGGGAGGCCGCCGCGCAGGTGGCGGCCGACCTGGGGATGACGACCACCGGGATCTACGAGATCGTCACCTTCTACCACATGCTCCACCCCGAGCCCCACGGGCGGCACCACGTGGAGATCTGCGAGAGCACCCCCTGCTTCTTCCAGGGCGGACGGGCCCTCCAGGACGTCGCCGCCGAGCGGCTGGGCGTCGCCGTGGACGAGGTGAGCCCGGACGGCGCCGTCTGCCTCGAGACCGTCCCGTGCTTCGGCCGCTGCGCCAGCGCGCCGAACGTCAAGATCGACGGCAGGGTGCACCACCGGGTCTCCCCCGCCGCGCTCCGCGGGCTCGTCGACCGCCTCGTCGCCGACGGGGCCGCCGAGCGGGGCCGCGCCGACGAACAGGAGCGGGTGGGCCGCCATGTATGACCGCCTGCTCGAGCACGTCGGCGACGACGAGGACCAGAAGCAGCTGTCCGTCTACCTCGGCCAGGGCGGCTACGAGGGGCTGCGCAGGGCCGTGACGATGGCCCCGGACGCGGTCATCGAGGAGATCTCCACCGCCTACGTGCGCGGCCGCGGCGGCGCCGCCTACCCCACCGGCCGCAAGTGGGGTCAGCTGGCCCGCATCGACGGCTCGCCCAAGTACATCGTCTGCAACGCCGACGAGGGCGAGCCGGGCACCTTCAAGGACCAGATCCTCCTCGAGAAGAACCCCTACTCGGTCATCGAGGGGATGACGATCGCGGGTCGCGTCTTCGGCTCGCCCAAGGGCATCATCTACGTGCGCGGCGAGTACCCCGAGGAGTTCGGCATCCTGCGCGCCTGCCTCGAGCAGGCCCGCGAGGCCGGCCTGCTCGGGCGCGGCGTCCTGGGCATCGAGGGCTTCGACTACGACATCGACACCGTCGCGGGGGGAGGCGCCTACGTCTGCGGCGAGAACTCGGCCATGCTCAACTCGATCGAGGGCAAGCCGGGCCGCCCGCGCATCAAGCCCCCGCACCTGGCCGAAGTCGGCCTCCACGGCAAGCCGACCCTCGTCAACAACGTCGAGAGCTACGCCGACGTCACGCTCGTCCTGGCCAACGGCGGCGAGCACTACAGGGACCAGGGCTCGGAGCACGGCGGCGGCATGAAGCTCATCTCCCTCTGCGGCCACGTCGCCCACCCGGGCGTCTACGAGGTGCCCTTCGGGCGGTACACGCTGCGCGAGCTCATCTGGGCCCCCGAGTTCGGCGGCGGCGTCGTCGGGGGCGGCTTCGGCTTCGTCCACTGCGGCGGGCACTCGGGGCCGATCGGCTTCGAGGGCTGCCTGGACGCCCCCTACGACTACGACGACGAGTGGTCCGGCGGCAAGGCGATCGGCTCGGGCGCGATCGTCGTGATGAACGAGACGGTCGACGTCGTCGACTACCTGCGCCAGGTGATGGTCTTCTTCCGCAAGGAGTCGTGCGGCAAGTGCACGCCCTGCCGCCTCGGCACGACCCGCGTCTGGGAGGTCCTCGAGCGGCTGGTCGCCGGCCGGGGCGAGCCCGACGACCTCGAGCGGCTGCGCACCACCACCGAGCAGGTCCACAAGCTGTCGGCCTGCGGCCTCGGGGAGTCCATCGACGTCCCCGTCCTCAGCGCCCTCGACGGCGCACCCGCCGCCTTCGAGGCGGCCCTCGCGAAGGAGCCCAGCCATGTCTGACACCCCGGCACCGAATCCGGTCCGCCCCGACGGCGGGCGGTCCGCCCCGGCCGGCGCCGCCGCGACCCCGACCGTCCGCATGACGATCGACGGCGGCGAGTACGACGTGCCCGAGGACCGCACCGTCCTGGAGGCCTGCCGGGAGCTGGGGATCGAGATCCCCACGCTGTGCGAGATGAGGGAGCTCGCCCCCGACGGCTCCTGTCGCATGTGCACGGTGCGGGTCACCCACCGGGGCCGCACGGGGCTGAAGGTCTCGTGCGCCGAGCCGGTGGCCGAGGGCATGGAGGTCGTCACGACGGACGACGAGATCGTCGAATCCCGCCGCTTCCTCCTCGACCTCCTCTGCTCCAACCACGAGTTCGACTGCTTCCGGTGCGCCGCCAACGGCGACTGCCGGCTGCAGGACTACTCGCTGCAGTACGGCATCGACCGCACGGACTTCCCCTCCGGCCGCTTCATCGGGCACCGGGTCGACTCGTCCAACCCCTTCCTCGCCTTCCACGCCGACCGCTGCATCATGTGCCGGAGCTGCGTGCGCGCCTGCGGCGAGCTGCAGGGCCGCAACGTCATCGCCCTCACCCAGCGCGGCTTCGACACCCGGATGTCGACGAGCTGGGAGATGCCCTGGGATCTCACCAACTGCGAGTCCTGCGGCAACTGCGTCTCGGTGTGCCCCGTCGGCGCGCTCGAGGCCAAGGACCACCAGCGCGGCTACCGCGACTGGCAGGTCGAGGACAGGGTCGTCACCACCTGCCCGCACTGCGGCGTCGGTTGCCAGCTCGAGCTCCAGGTCGCCGGCGGGCGGGTCGTGGGCGTCGAACCGGCCTGGGGCCCGGCCAACCGGGGCATCCTGTGCGTCAAGGGCAAGTTCGGCTCCTACAAGTTCGCCGCCTCGACCGACCGCCTCACCGATCCCCTCGTCAAGGAGGACGGGCGCTTCCGCACGGCGAGCTGGGACGAGGCCCTCGACCTCATCGCCGACCGGATGAGGACCATCATCGCCGAGGACGGCCCGGACGCCATCGCCGGCTTCTCGTGCTCGCGTGCGCCCAACGAGGACAACTACATGTTCCAGAAGTTGATGCGCGCCGGCATCGGCACCAACAACGTCGACAACTGCGCGCGCGTCTGCCACTCGGCCTCGGTCACCGGCCTGGCCACGACGCTCGGCTCGGGCGCCATGACGAACACGATCTGCGACGTCACCCACGACGTCGACGCGATCCTGCTCGTCGGCTCCAACACCACCGAGGCGCACCCGGTCATGGGGGCGCAGATCCGCGCCGCGGTGCGGGCCGGCGCCCGGCTCGTCGTCGTCGACCCGCGCCGGACCGACCTCGCCTCGATGGCCGAGCTCCACCTGCCCATCAGGCCCGGCACCGACATCGCCTTCGCCAACGCACTGGTGAACATCATCATCTCCCGGGGCTGGGCCGACGAGCGGTTCATCGCCGAGCGCACCGAGGGCTTCGAGGCCCTGCGCGGGATCGTCGCGGGCTACGAGCCGGAGAAGGTGGCGCGACTGTGCCACATCCCGGTGGCCGACCTGTACCGGACCGCCGAGATCTACGCCCGGGCCGAGCGGGCCCCGATCATCTACTGCCTGGGCGTCACCGAGCACACGAGCGGCACCCAGAACGTCATGGCGCTGTCGAACCTGGCGATGGTCGTCGGCAAGTACGGCCGGCCGGGCTGCGGCATCAACCCGCTGCGCGGCCAGAACAACGTGCAGGGCGCCTGCGACATGGGCTGCGAGCCCCACAATCTGCCCGGCTACCAGCGCTACGACGCGCCGGGGGTCATGGAGAAGTTCGAGCGCGTCTGGGGCCGGGCGCTGCCCCGCGAGACCGGCCTGCGCGCCACCCAGGTGTTCGGCGCCGCGGCCGAGGGCCGCGTCAGGGGCCTGTTCATCTTCGGCGAGGACCCGATCGTCACCGACCCGAACACCGCCCACGTGAGGGCCGGGCTGGAGGCGCTCGACCTGCTCGTCGTCGACGAGCTCTTCATGACGCCGACGGCCGAGCTCGCCGACGTCGTCCTGCCCGGCTCGGCGTACGTCGAGAAGGAGGGCACCTTCTCCAACACCGAGCGCCGCGTCCAGCGCGTGCGCAAGGCCGTCGACGCCCCCGGCGACGCCCGCCTCGACACGTGGATCTTCGCCGAGCTCATGCGGCGCATGGGCTACCCCGAGACGCTCGACACGGCGGCCGACATCATGGACGAGATCGCCCTCGTCGACCCCGACTTCGGCGGCATCTCGCACGCCCGGCTGGACGCCGGCGAGTCGCTGCAGTGGCCCTGCCCCTCGAAGGACCACCCGGGCACGCCGATCCTCCACGTCGGCGCGTTCAAGCGCGGCCGCGGCTACTTCTACCCCACCGAGTACCAGGAGCCGGACGAGGCGCCCGACGAGGACTACCCGATCCTCATGAGCACCGGCCGCATGCTCTACCACTACAACAACGGCGCGATGACCCACCGCACCGAGGGGTTGGAGCGGCTGGCCTCCCAGTCCTACATCCAGCTCAACGAGACCGACGCGCACGCCCTCGGCATCGCCCAGGGCGACCGGGTGCGGGTCAGCTCGCGGCGCGGCGCCATCGAGACGCAGGCCTGGGTCGGCGACCGGGTCGGCGAGGGCGAGGCCTTCATGACCTTCCACTTCGCCGAGGGCAACCCGAACGTGGTGGCGAACGACGCGACCGACCCGCTGTGCTTCATCCCCGAGTTCAAGGTCTGCGCCGTCAGGGTCGCCAAGACCGCCGACGCGCCCGTCCCCGGGCACCTGAGCGGACTCCACGAACCCGCGCTGCTCTGAGGGCGCGGGGAGGACGAGCCATGGGCCGGGTCACCACGCGGCACCGCGTCGTGCGCCTCGACGGGCGCCACCCCGAGGGCACGACCGCCGTCGACACGCTCGCCGTCGAGGAGCCCCTCGAGATCCGTCTCGGCGCGACGAGCTACGCCACGACGATGCGCACCCCCGGCCACGACCTGGAGCTGGCGCACGGCTTCCTCTCCGCCGAGGGCGTCATCGCCGGTCCGGAGGACGTCGTGAGCGCCCGCTACTGCACGGGCACCGTCGAGGACGAGGAGACCGGGCTGGCGCGCAACACCTACAACGTCCTGCAGATCGCCCTCGCCGACTCCGTCCCGCCGCCGAGGGCCGGCCGCACGACGGTGACCTCGTCCGCCTGCGGCATCTGCGGGACCGACGCGATCGAGGCCCTGCGGCGCGACTCCCGCTTCGACCTGCGCGCCGACCGCACCTCCGTGGCGGCGGGCACGGTCCTCGGGCTGCCCGACGAGCTCCGCCGCGCCCAACGGGCCTTCTCCAGCACCGGCGCCACGCACGCCGCAGCGCTGTTCGGCTCCGACGGCGAGCTGCTCGTGGCCCGCGAGGACATCGGACGGCACAACGCCGTCGACAAGGTGGTCGGCTGGGCGATGCTCTCCGGGCGCCGCCCGGCGACCGGCTGCGTGCTCATGGTCTCGGGGCGCATCGGCTTCGAACTCGCGCAGAAGTCCGTCCTGGCGGGGATCCCCGTCCTGGCGGGCATCTCGGCGCCCACCGCCCTGGCCGTGCGCACCGCCGACGAGACCGGGCTGACACTGGCCGGCTTCGTGCGAGGCGACCGGATGAGCATCTACGCGAACTCCGAGCGGATCCTCCGGGGCAGGCACTGAGGGCATCCTCAGTCCGGCGCGCCCGCCCCGTCGTCGTGACCCGGCGTCCCCGCTTGTCATCGGCTCGCTCACGGCGGACGCCGAGTTGTCCGAACCCGGCTCCGACCACTGGTCAGGGAACGGGCCGGGGCCCTAGCATGAGCACCGGGTGCCCGGACCCCGGCGCCGACGACCGCACCGATGCGGCCCGCGGCGCCGGATCCGCCCCCGGTCGGATCGTGGTCGGGATCCGGGGCGCAGGCTCCGTCCCGGCCGACCCGGTCGACCTTCCCTGCAAGCATCCGGACAGATCCAGGTGATCAGTTTCATGGCCGAACAGACATCAGCATCCGCGTTGCCCACCTACACGCCCGAGGAGGAGCGGCGCGTCATCCGCAACTCGAAGGGCGTACCGGTCGGCATCAGACCCGACAGCAGATGGACGCCCCGACGGATCGTCCTGTGGGTCGCCATCACCGCGCTGGGCGTGCTCGGCTGGACGATGCTCGCCGCCGTACGGGGCGAACGGGTCGACACGATCTGGTTCGTCATCACCGCGGTGTGCACCTACGTCATCGCCTACCGCTTCTACGCGCTGTACGTCCAGCGCACGATCATGCGCCCCGACGACACGAACGCGACGCCGTCCGAGCGCATCAACAACGGCAAGGACTTCGACCCGACGAACCGGATCGTCCTCTACGGCCACCACTTCGCCGCCATCGCCGGCGCCGGCCCGCTCGTCGGCCCCGTGCTCGCCGCGCAGATGGGCTACCTCCCGGGCACGCTGTGGATCATCGTCGGCGTCTGCCTGGCAGGGGCCATCCAGGACATGCTCGTCCTGTTCTTCTCGATGCGCCGCGGCGGCCGCTCGCTCGGCCAGATGGCCACCGACGAGATCGGCAAGGTCGGCGGCATCGTCGCAACCGTCATCGTCTTCGTCATGCTCATGATCGTCCTGGCCGTGCTCGCCATGATCTGCGTCAACGCACTGGCCGCCTCCCCATGGGGCGTCTTCTCGGTCGGCTGCACCATCCCGATCGCCATCGCGATGGGCCTGTGGCTGCGCTTCGTCCAGCCCGGCAGGATCACCCAGGTGTCGATCGTCGGCTTCGTCATCCTCATCGGCGTCATCGTCGCGGGGCGTTGGGTCGCCGACTCGGCCTTCGGCCGGGCGCACCTGCACCTGTCCCCCACCGCCCTCGTGTGGGCGATGATCGTCTACGGCTTCTTCGCCGCGGTCCTGCCCGTGTGGATGCTGCTCACCCCGCGCGACTACCTGTCCACCTTCATGAAGGTCGGCACGATCGTCGTCCTGGCCCTCGGCATCCTCATCGTGCGCCCCATCGTCGAGATGCCCGCCGTCACCGAGTTCGCGACGAACACGGCCGGCCCGGTCTTCGCCGGGTCGATCTTCCCGTTCCTGTTCATCACGATCGCCTGCGGCGCCCTGTCCGGCATGCACGCCATGGTCTCCTCGGGCACGAGCCCCAAGATGATCCAGAAGGAGTCGCAGACCCGCATGATCGGCTACGGCGGCATGCTCATGGAGTCCTTCGTGGCCGTCATGGCCATGGCCGCCGCGGTGAGCCTCAACCAGGGCATCTACTTCGGCATGAACACCTCGACGGCCACCGTCGACAAGCTGGCCGGCAGCGCCGTCGTCCAGTCGGCCGGCAACCGCGAGGACATCACCGCCGAGGCCGTGCAGAACCTCGGGGTCACCGACGTCCACGGCGACCGGATCCGCGCGACCTGGGAGACCTGGGACGAGAACGGCAACACGATCACCGTCCACGACGGCGACGCCTACCGGGCCGTCGCCGAGGACGTCGGCGAGACCTCGATCGTCTCGCGCACCGGCGGCGCACCGACCCTGGCCGTGGGCATGGCGCACATCCTCCACCAGGTCGGCGGCGGGCGCACGATGATGGGCTTCTGGTACCACTTCGCGATCATGTTCGAGGCCCTGTTCATCCTCTCGGCGGTCGACGCGGTCACGAGGGTCGCGCGCTTCCAGCTCTCCGATGCCCTGGGCAATGCGATCCCGCGGTTCGCCGATCCCTCCTGGCGGGTCGGCGCATGGATCACCACCGCCATCGTTGTGGCGGCCTGGGGCTCCCTGCTGCTCATGGGCGTCACGGACCCGCGCGGCGGCATCCAGACGCTCTACCCGCTGTTCGGCATCGCCAACCAGCTCATCGCCGCCGTGGCGCTGCTCGTCGTCACCGTCATGGTGGTGCGCAAGGGCTACGCCCGGTACGTGTGGATCCCGATCATCCCGCTCGTCTTCGACACGGTGGTGACCTTCGTCGCGAGCTGGCAGAAGATCTTCTCGCACGACTCGGCGCTGGGCTACTGGCAGCAGTGGCGCGATGCCCGGGCCAAGCTGGCCTCGCTCACCGACGCCGACCAGATCGCCGTCCAGCGGGCCATCGAGCGCAACACCTTCATCCAGGGCACGCTGTCGATCGTCTTCCTCGTGACGGTGGCGTTCGTCATGGCCTGCGGCATCGTCCGCGTCGTCCGGACACTGCGCACCGGCGACCCGAGCACCTCGGAGGACCCGCGCCAGGAGTCGAACTTCTTCGCCCCCTGCACGTTCGTCCCCTCAGCGCTCGACCGCAAGTGCGCCGCCGAGTACGAGGTCGTCGGCGACCCGGCGCTCATCCCGGGCCTCAAGCAGGCCGAACGGGCCGCCCGGCTCCAGACGGCAGGGACCGGGACGGGGGACGGGACATGAGCCGATCCCCCGGCGCGGCCCGTCCACCGCTGCCCGGGCCCGCGGGACCCGGGCGCGTCCGGAGGCTGCTGGACCCGGCGCGGGCGCTGTGGCGCGACTTCACCGGCGAGTCGGCGTACGACAGGTACGTGCTACGGCACCGCCTGGAGCATCCCGGACACGAGCCGATGAGCGAGCGCCGGTTCTGGCGGGCGCGCATCGCCGTCGACGAGGGGAACGTCCAGTCGGGCTGCTGCTGAGCGACCGCGGGGCGGTCCGGGCATGCGGCGGGGCCGCCCCGTTCGCGCGTCCGGCCCCGCCGCCCCGGGCGTCTGTCAGGGGCCGTCCCCGCCGATGAGCACCGCCACCGGGCGGGCCCGACCCGGCCCGTCCGGGCGGTAGAGGGCGACGAGCCGCCCCTGCGGGTCGATGAGGCCGGTGGGCCCGGCGGGCACGTCGATGGGCAGCGCGGCGCCGTGGCCGACGGCGACGCACTGGTCGGCATCGATGTCGAGCACCGGAAGGCTGATCCTGGCCGCATCGGCCATGCTCATGAGCGGCGGCGCGACGGCCTCGGGGTCGTCGGGGTCCGGCAGGGCCCAGACGTCCTCGATGCGGTGACCGCCGATGCGGGTGCGGCGCAGGGCGGTGAGGTGGCCGCCGACCCCCAGGGCGGAGCCGAGGTCCCGGGCCAGGGCCCGCACGTAGGTGCCCGAGGAGCAGGTGACGACGACGTCGAGATCGGTCAGGCCGTCGTGGCTGCGCCGTCCGAGCACGGTGAACTCGTCGACGGTGACCGGGCGGGCGGCGAGCTCGACCCGCTCGCCGGCGCGCACCCGGGCGTGGGAGCGCCGCCCGTTCACCTTGATGGCCGAGACGGCGCTCGGAACCTGCATGATCGGCCCGCGCAGCGCGGCGACGGCGGCCTCGACGGCCGCGTCGGCCAGGCCGGAGGCGTCGGCGCTCGTGAGGACCTCCCCGGAGGCGTCATCCGTGACGGTCGAGCTCCCCAACCGGATGGTGGCCGTGTAGGACTTGTCGTGCAGGGCCAAGCGGCCGAGCAGACGGGTGGCCCGGTTGACGCCGATGATGAGCACCCCGGTGGCCATCGGGTCGAGCGTGCCGGCGTGCCCGACGCGCCGGGTCGCGTAGAGCCGCCGGCAGCGCCCCACCACCTGGTGGGAAGTGAGACCCGCCGGCTTGTCGATGACGATCAGGCCGCTGGGGCCGGTCGACGCCGCCCGGCCGCTCACTCGGCCCCTCCGTCGGCCCGGTAGGGGTCGGCCTCACCGGCGAAGCTGGTGCCCCTGCGGGCCTCGAGCTCGGCGTCGGCCCGACGGACCCGGGCGAGCAGCGCCTCCATGTCGGCGGCGGTCGCGGTGGTCGCGTCGGGCACGAAGGCCAGCGTCGGGACGAAGCGCAGCCCGAGCCGCCTGCCCACGGCCGAGCGCAGCAGGCCCTTCGCCGACTCGAGCGCCGCAGCGGTGGCGGCCAGATCCGCCTCGGCCCCCATCACCGTGTAGAAGACGGTGGCCTCGCGGGCGTCGCCCGTGAGCCGCACGTCGGTGACGGTGACGAAGCCGAGGCGCGGGTCCTTGACGCGCGTCTGGAGCAGCTGCGCGACGATGACCTGAATCCGGTCCTCGAGCCTGGCGATGCGAGGGCTGGGCATCCCTACTTGTCCCTCTCCTTCTCGACCATCTCGTGGGTCTCGATCTGGTCGCCGACGCGGATGTCGGAGTAGCCCAGCGTGAGGCCGCACTCGAAGCCCTCGCGGACCTCGGTGACGTCGTCCTTCTCCCGACGCAGCGAGTTGATCGAGGTCTCGGCGACGACGACGCCGTCGCGCACCAGGCGCGCCGTGGCGTTGCGCCGGATGATGCCGTCGAGCACCATGCAGCCGGCGATGTTGCCCACCTTGGAGGAGTGGAAGATCTCGCGGATCTCGGCCGTGCCGAGCGTCCTCTCCTCGTAGACCGGCTTGAGCATGCCCTTGAGGGCGGCCTCGATCTCGTCGATCGCGTCGTAGATGACCGTGTAGTAGCGCACGTCGACGTTGTCCTGGTCGGCCATGCGGGCGGCCTGGACGGTCGGACGTACGTTGAAGCCGATGATGACGGCGTGCGGCTCGGACGCGGCCGCCAGCGTGACATTGGTCTCGGTGATGGCGCCGACGCCGCGGTCGATGACGCGCAGGTCGACCTCGTTGCCCACGTCGATCTGGCTGAGCGAGTCCTCCAGCGCCTCGACCGAGCCGGCCGAATCGCCCTTGAGGATGAGCAGCAGCTCGTTGGTCTCGCCCTTCTCCATCTGCTCGAACAGCTCGTCGAGCGTGCGACGGCGGCTCGACGCGGCCTGCTGGGCGGCGCGGATGCGGGCCTCGCGCTTCTCGGCGATCTGGCGGGCCATGCGGTCGTCCTCGACGACCAGGAAGTTGTCGCCGGCGCCGGGGACGCTGGTCAGGCCGAGCACCTGGACCGGCATCGACGGCGTGGCCTCGTCGACCTGCTCGCCGTGGTCGTTGACGAGGGCGCGCACGCGGCCGTAGGCCGAGCCCGCGACGATCGAGTCCCCCTTGCGCAGGGTGCCTCGCTGGACCAGGGCGGTGGCCACGGGACCTCGGCCCTTGTCGAGGTGGGCCTCGATGGCGACGCCCTGGGCGTCCATGTCGGGATTGGCCCGCAGGTCCAGGGCGGCGTCGGCGGTGAGGACGATGGCCTGCAGCAGGTCGTCCAGGCCCTGACCGGTGACGGCCGAGACGTCGACGAACATGGTGTCGCCGCCGTACTCCTCGGGGACCAGCTCGAACTCGGTCAGCTGACCGCGCACCTTGGTGGGGTCGGCGCCGGGCTTGTCGATCTTGTTCACCGCGACGACGATCGGCACATCGGCGGCCTTCGCGTGGTTGAGGGCCTCGATGGTCTGGGGCATGACGCCGTCATCGGCCGCGACGACGAGCACCGCGATGTCGGTGGACTTGGCGCCGCGGGCCCGCATGGCGGTGAAGGCCTCGTGACCGGGGGTGTCGATGAAGGTGATCGGACGGTCCTCGCCGTCGACCTCCGCCTGCACCTGGTAGGCGCCGATCGACTGGGTGATGCCGCCGGCCTCGCCCTCGACGACGTGCGTGTGGCGCAGCGCGTCGAGCAGCTTCGTCTTGCCGTGGTCGACGTGGCCCATGACGGTGACGACCGGGGGGCGCGGGGCGAGGTCGGACTCGTCGCCTTCGTCCTCGCCGAACTCCAGGTCGAAGCTCTCCAGGAGCTCGCGGTCCTCGTCCTCGGGCGAGACCACGTCGATGGTGTAGTTCAGCTCGGCGCCGAGGACCTCGAGGGTCTCGTCGGGGACCGACTGGGTGGCCGTGATCATCTCGCCCAGATTGAACAGGACCTGCACGAGGGCGGCCGGATCGGCGCCGATCTTCTCGGCGAGATCGGTCAACGAGGAGCCGCGGCGCAGCCGAACGGTCTCGCCATTGCCCTGCTTGATGCGCACGCCGCCGATCGTCGGCGCCTGCATCTCGTCGAACTCCTGCCTGCGCTGCTTGCGGCTCTTGCGACCGCGGCGGTTCCCGCCGCCGCGCCCGAAGGCGCCCTGCGTGCCGGAGCCGCCACGGCCGCCACGGCCGCCGCGACCGCCGCCGAGGGGCACGCCCATGCCGGGGCCGCCGCGGAAGCCGCCGCCACCGCGGCCGGGGCCGCCGCTGCCGCGCCCGCGACCGCCGCCGCGGGTGGAGCGTGAGCCGGCCGGGGCCAGCTGGGAGTTGTGACGCTTGGGCATCATCGCCGGGTTGGGGCGGGGCAGACCGCCGGTGGCGCCGGGACGGGGCGCGTGCGGCCGGGCGCCCTCGGCGGAACGGCCCTGGCCGCGGCGCTGCTGACCCATCCCCTGGGACTGGCTGAACGGGTTGTTCCCGGGACGCGGGGCACCGCCGCGGCGGCCGCCGCGACCGGTGGGCAGGCCGCCGGTCGCCCCCGCGCGGGAACCCCCGGGGCGCGGGCCGGGACGGGCGCCGGAGCCCCGACCGGGACGCGGCGCGGGGGCGGCCGGGCGCGGGCCGGGGGTCGGGCGGGCGCCGGAACGGGCCGGGGCGCCGGGGCGCGGAGCCGGACCGGAGGCGGGCGCCGACGGCGAGGCGGAGCCCTGGGCCCTGCCGCCAGGACGCGGGCGGGCGCCCGGCTTGGGGGCGCCGGAGGGCGCGGCCGGCTTCGGGGCGCCGGGACGGGCCGCAGGACGCGCGGCGGGTGCGGACGAGCCCACCGTCGGCGCGGACGAGCGCGCGGGCCGGGCCTTCGCGGCCGGCTTGGCGGCGGACGACGAATCGCCATCGCCCCCCGTGCGCTCGGACCGGACCTTCTCGGTCACCCTGCGCACCACGGGGGCTTCAATGGTCGACGAGGCGGACCGGACGAACTCGCCCATGTCCTTCAGCTTCGCCAGAAGTTCTTTGCTTTCGAGTCCGAGCTCCTTGGCGAGCTCGTAGACGCGGACCTTGGCCACTACTCTCCTTCAGGTCCGGGCGTCCGCCAGGACCGGTTAGTCGTCGGTTGTGCTCATTGCTGCGTACTCATCGAGTGGTCATGAGCGTTAGCCCACTTTCTGAAGATCACTGGGAACACACCGCACCTCACGGCACGAATGAACGCGCGCCGCAATGGCGCGCACGAATCAGTCTACTCCGCGGCACCCCTCGCAGACCAACCGGTGACGGGCGTCGACGACCGCGCGGACGCCGTCCGCGGCGCTACTCGAACGGAGGCCGGTCGATCTCGTCGGGGCGCACGGGGGCGCGCAGGGCGCGGGCGAATCCTCCGCGCAGCGCCCCGTCCCAGCACCGGCGGTCCGGATGCACCCAGACGCCCCGCCCGGGCGCACCACCGGCCTCGTCGAGCACCAGCCCCCGGTCGGTGCGCACGTACCGGCGCAGCGCGGACCGCTCGTCGGTGCGGCGGCAGCCGACGCAGGTGCGGATCGGACGGGAGGCGCTCACCCGGTCAGGATAGCCGGGGCCGCCGCCGGGCCCCGCCCGGAGTCGACCCGTCCCCCATCAACCCACTGCTTCGGCGGCAAGGAGGGCCTGTTCCGGCAGGCGATGGAGATCCCCGTCGAGCCGCAGGAGGTCCTCGCCCGCTTCGAGGCGATCGGCACGGCCGGCGAACTGCCCGAGGTGATCGTGAGGGCCTTCGTCGACATCTGGGAGAGCCCGCGCAGCGGGCCCCAGATGAGGGCCCTCCTGCGCCGCGCCCTCGAGGACCCCGAGCGCTTCGGCGCCCTGGTCGACTTCCTCTCGACGGCGGCCGTCGAACCCGTCTCGGCGCGCCTCGAGGGCCTCTCCCCCCAGCAGGCCCGGCTGCGCCTGACCCTCGTCGCCTCGCACCTGCTGGGCACGGTCGTCATCCGCGGGCTCATGGGTGTGGAGCCGCCGGCGGGTCTGGACGCCGAACGACTCGTCGAGCTGCTCGAGCCGGCCATCCGGGCCGACCTGGCGCTCGGCGCCCCACCGAAGGACGGTCACCGGGCCCGTCCGGAGGACGACCGTGGGCGCTGACACGGTGATCCTCGCACGCGGGCTGGTCAAGCGGTTCGGAGCCACCATCGCCCTCGCCGGCCCCGACCTGGCGGTCGGGGCCGGGGGTGCGGCCGCTGCTCGTGATGACGCTGCGCCGGGACGTCCGGGGCACCGCGCCCTGGATCGTCCTCGTCGGCACCCCGTCGGCGAGCTCGGTCGCCGCCCGCCGGTGGTCTTACCGACTGCCGAGGACCGCGCGGCGCTGGCCGTGGCCATGTCCTCCGATCCGGCGATCGACCTGGTCCTCGGGCCGGCCCGTGACCTGATGACCGTCGACGGCTCCACCGCCTGGCGGTCCGGGACGCTCGGCTCCCTGCTGTCCGGTCTCATGGCGGTCCTGCTCGTCGCGCGCGACACCCGCGAGGATGAGCGAGGATGAGACTGCGGGTGCGCCGAGCCCGTCGCCTCGGGCGTCATCGGCCGTCGGAGCCGGCTGCTCGTGCCGATTGTCCTGCTGGTTGTCCTGCTGGTCCTGTTCGCGACCGCGCTCGGCACGTTCTGCTTCGCGCTCACCCGCGCGTTCGGCGGCGGGGCCGTCCCGACGCTCGTCCCGGCGGCGACCTTCGCGGTCTCCGCGCTGGTCTTCGGCGCGCTCACCGCCCAGTTCGGCGCGGACGCGCACGCCGCCGGATCCCGCGCGTTCGGCGGCCCGGGCGCTCTACGTCGTCCGGGGCTGCCTCGACGCGAACGACGCGCCGGACCGGACGCAGTGGCTCACCCCGTTCGGCCGGTTCGAGCGGACCGGTCCGGCCGTCGAGAACGACCCGCTGCCGCTGCTCGCGGCGCTCGGGCTGACGGCCGCGCTGCTCGTCGCGGCCCTGGCCGCCGCCGAGCACCGGGACCTCAGCGGCGGCATCGTCCCTCCCCGACCGGTCCCGCCCACGCGCCGCACTGGGCCGTCCTGGCCCTGACCTGGCGCCTCCACAGCGCGCTGGGCCGGTGGGGCGCCGCCTTCGCCGTGCTCGACCTCACCATGGGCTCGCCGGGCACCTCGGTCGGCTCGATCCTGACCGGACGACCCGGTGGTCTCCGCCCTCCTCGTCTCCGGCCGGATGGACGAGGACGAGCTGTCGTCCGCGTTCATCGTCACGACTGGGCAGCTGCTGGACGTCGTCGCCGCGGTCCTGGGGACGCAGATCGTCATGCGCGTCCGCGCCGAGGAGCTCGACCGCCGCGCGGAACCGCTGCTGGCCGGCCCGCTGCGCCGCGACCGCTACCTCGCGCCGTCCTCGTGGCGCTCGGCTCGTCCGGAGGCGCGATGCTCGTCGCCGACGCCGGCATCGGCCTGGTGAACGCGCTCGGGGGCACGGCCATCACGTTCGGCGAGGCCCTGGAACAGGCCGCCTGCACGGTCCCGGCCGTCTGGCTGCTCGTCGGGCTCGCGACGGCGGTCGTCGCCACGCGTCCGACGCTGCGCCCCCTCGGAGGGGCGGGCATCGTGGCGACCTTCGGCATCACCCTGCTGGGCCCGACGTTCAGGTTCCCGGACCAAGCGATGTCGATCAGCCCCATAGGCCACGTACCGAACATCACCGCGGACGACGCCCCGTGGACCGGGCTCCTCGTCGTCGGCGGCATCGCGATGGCCCCTGCTCGCAGTCGGCTTCGTCGGTTTCGAGCGACGCGACGTGCGATGAGACCCCTGGGCGGCGCGACGGGCGCCGCCCAGGGGGTTAAGTGAAGCGGCTGGGATCCCCACCCCCTGGGATCCCAGCCTTCGGTGCGAGAGCGGGAGGATGATTCACCCCTCAACCGGTCACTCGCGACCTATTAGAAACCTACCACACCGATATGCCCGGGTCAACTGGCTGTTACAGAGGGTGAATCGGGGGTGATATCGGGCTTGATGTCGATCCTCCAGCCGGTGAGGCGCGCGGCGAGCCGGACGTTCTGCCCCTCCCTGCCGATCGCCAGGGAGAGCTGGTAGTCCGGCACGATGACGCGCACCGTGCGGGCCGCCCGGTCGATGATCTGGACGGTGACCGCCTTGGCGGGGCTCAGCGAGTTGCCGACGTACACGGCGGGGTCCTCGGACCAGTCGACGATGTCGATCTTCTCCTCGTTCAGCTCGTGCATGACGGCGCGCACCCGCTGGCCCATCGGACCGATGCAGGCGCCCTTGGCCGAGACGTCGGGGTTGTGCGAGACGACCGCGATCTTCGAGCGGTGGCCGGCCTCCCGGGCGATGCCCATGATCTCCACGACGCCCTGCTCGACCTCGGGGACCTCGAGCTCGAAGAGCTTCTTCACGAGGTTCGGGTGGGTGCGGCTGACCATGACCCGGGGTCCGCGGGCCTCCATGCGCACGCTCACGACGTAGACGCGCAGGCGTTTGCCGTGCTCGTAGTTCTCGCCGGGGGTCTGCTCGGCCAGCGGCATGAAGCCCTCGGTCTCGCCCAGGTCCACGCGCACGGTCCTGCTGCCGCCGTCCTTCTGGACGACGCCGGTGAGGATGTCGCCCTCGGAGGCGCTGAACTTGCCGTACGTGCGCTCGTCCTCGGCCTCGCGCAGCCGCTGGAAGATCACCTGGCGGGCGGTCGAGGCGGCGACCCGGCCGAAGTCGGCGGGGGTGTCGTCGTATTCGCCGACGACTTCACCGGCCTCGTCGCGCTCGGGGACCATGACCGAGGCCCTGCCGGAGCGGCGGTCGAGCACGACCCGAGCGCCCGGCTTGGGGCTGCCGGTCTTCGTGTAGGCGTTGTAGAGCGCGTCCTCGATGGCGCGCACCAAGTAGTCGAAGGAGATGTCCTTCTCGTTGCCGATGGCCCTCAGGGCCGTCATGTCCACGTCCATCTCAGACCTCCTCGTCCCTGCGGTTCAGCTCGACCTGGACCACGGCGCGGCGCACCGCGTCGAAGCCGAGGCGCCGACGACGCCCGTCGACGTCGAGTTCGGCGCCGGTGTCGTCGACGGCGCGGATCCGCCCGACGAAGCGCTCGCCCTCGACGGGGGTGATCCGGACCAGGCGGGAGACGTTGCGGCGCCAGTGCGCCGGGCGCTCGAGCGGCGCGGACACGCCGCGGGAGCCGACCTCGAGCGTGTAGGGATGCTCACCGATGGCGTCGGAGTCGTCGAGCGCGGCCGAGATGGCGCGCGTGGCCTCGGCGATGTCGTCGATGGTGGGACCGCGGCCGTCGGGACCGTCCCCGTCGAGCGCGATGCGCAGGACGCTGCGCCTGCCGGCGTTCACCACGGTGAGATCGTCCAATTCGAGTCCGTGCGCGGCCACGATGGGCTCGAGCACGGCTACCAACGCTGATTCGTTCACAGGCCGGCCCTCATCCTCTTGTCGGTTCGGTTGTGCCTTCCAGCATAGCCGGGCCCGCCCGTCCGCAGACCCGACGACGAGGGCCGGCGGACGGGGCGGGAGGGGCCGTCGCGGGCATGGGGGCGGGGGTGCCCCAGAGACGGGGATGCCCCAGAGGCCCGGCAGGTGGACGTCCAGGGGGCGGGGCGCGGCCCCGGGGCCGGACGGGCGCCCGCACTAGGGTGTGGGGCATGGTCTCCCGCAGGATGATTCTGGCCGTCCCGGCCCTCGGCGCGCTCGCGGCCTGCGCGCCCTCGCCCGTCGTGTCGGCCGGGTCCTCGGCGGCGTCGCACACCCTGGCGCCCGACGACCCCCGGCGCGTCGGGGCCGGCGTCGAGGCCGGTCTGGGCGCATTCGTCGAGGCCCGCCGCGCCGACGCGGCCGCCGACGAGGACGCCGGGCTCGCCGCGTGGTACGAGGCGGCGGCGGCCGCGCACTCCTCGCACGTCCGGGTGCTCCTGCAGGCCGACCCGTTGGGCGGCACGCGCGCCGACCCCTCCCCGATCGCCGAGCCGTCGACGCCGGCCCCCTCCCCCGAGCCCTCCGGCGCCCTCGCGCAGGCCTACCGCGACGCGGAGGCCTCGCACCGTGCGGCGGCGTCCGGCGAGCAGGACTCCTCGATGCGCATGCTCTGGTGCTCGCTGGCGGTCTTCGCCGGCCGCGCGGCGGTGGCGCTGGGCGGTCCTGACCCCTTCCCCGCGCCCGTCGCCGGGCGGGCCGTCCCGGTGCACGTCGAGCCCGGCACCGCCCTGGACTCCGCCGACGCGCTCGTGAGCCGCCTCGACGCCCTGCGCTACGGGCTGGAGACGATGATCGGCCGCTCGGGCGGCACCCGTGCCGACATGTCGGCGCGCCGCGACGAGGTCGAGGCCCTGCGCGTCGAGGCGGCCGAGCGGATCGCCGCGGCGGGCGGGCGGACGGCCGGCCCCGAACTGGAGTACGAGCTGGGCGGCGATCCCGACGACGAGGACTCGCGCGACGGGATCTGGGCCGGCCTGGAGGACGCCGTGCTCGCCGGCTGGCTGCGCCTGGCCGCCGCCACCCCCGGCGCGGGCGAGTCGGCGGGCCCCTCCGGCACCGGCTCGCCCGGCGCGGGCCTCCCCTACGGGCTGGACGAGATCCTCGACCGGGCCGTCGCGCAGGCCGGTCAGGCGCCGGCCCGGGGGCTCGGCACCTGCTGGTGGCCCGGCTGGGTGTGAACGGCCGCGTCTCACCCGCCGCGGACGACGGCGAGCACCTGCTCGACGGCCTCGTCCGCCCCGACCTCGCGCCGGGAGCCGCTGGCGCGGTCGCGCAGCTCGACGACGCCGTCGGCCAGGCCGCGGCCGACGACCACGAGGGTGGGCATGCCGAGCAGCTCGGCGTCGTTGAACTTCACGCCCGGGCTCGCCTTGCGGTCGTCGAGCAGGACGGGCACGCCGGCAGCGTCGAGGGCCTCGGCGATCCCGGTCGCCCTGTCGATGATCTCGGCGCCCCTGCCCGTGGCGAGCACCTGCACCTGGAACGGCGCGACCTCGCGCGGCCAGCACAGGCCCTTCTCGTCGCAGGCGGCCTCGGCGATCATGCCGACGGCCCGGGTGACGCCGATGCCGTAGGAGCCCATGGTGACGGTGACGAGCCGGCCGTTGCGGTCGAGGACCTTCAGTCCGAGGGCCTCGGCGTACTTGCGGCCGAGCTGGAAGATGTGGCCCATCTCGACGCCGCGGGCCAGGCTCAGCGGGCCCGAGCCGTCGGGGGCCGGGTCGCCCTCGCGGATCTCGGCGACGTCGCCGACGCCGTCGGCGATGAAGTCGCGCCCGGCGACCAGCCCGATGACGTGCCGGAAGCGCTCGTTTGCGCCGGTCGCCCAGCTGGTGCCGGGCACGACCCGGGGGTCGAGCAGGTAGCGCACCCCGGCGGGGGCCTCGGCGCCGAGGAACTGGGCGCCGTCGCGGGCCGGACCGATGTAGCCCTTGACGAGCTGCGGGTACCTCTCGAAGTCCTCGTCGGTGAAGTCGTCGACCTCGGCGGGCTGGACGGCCACCGCGAGGCGCTTGGGGTCGACGGCGCGGTCGCCCGGCAGGCCGATGACGACCGGCTCGCGGGTGCCGTCGGGGGTCACGGTCATGAAGACGACGTTCTTGAGGGTGTCCGCGGCGGTCCAGGGGCGGTCGGGCCGGGGGTGGGCGCTGTTGAGCAGCTCGACGAGCGTGTCGATGGTCGGCACGTCGGGCGTGTCGACGACCCGCGCCGCGGGGGCGTCCTCGCACGGCACCGGCTCGGGCGCCGGCACGGCGACGGCCTCGACGTTGGCGGCGTAGCCGCCCGGGGAGCGCACGAAGGTGTCCTCGCCGTTCTCGGCGACGGCCAGGAACTCCTCCGAGGCCGAGCCGCCCATGGCGCCGGCGTTCGCCCTCACGATGACGTAGTCGAGGCCGAGGCGGTCGAAGATGCGGATGTAGGCCCCGCGGTGCCTCAGGTAGCTGGCGTCCAGGCCCTCGTCGTCGACGTCGAAGGAGTAGGAGTCCTTCATGACGAACTCTCGCCCGCGCAGCACGCCGGCGCGCGGTCGGGCCTCGTCGCGGTACTTGTTCTGGATCTGGTACAACGTGACCGGGAGGTCCTTGTAGGAGGAGTAGAGGTCCTTGACCATGAGGGTGAACATCTCCTCATGGGTGGGCCCGAGGAGCATGTCGGCCCCCCGGCGGTCGACCAGCCGGAAGAGGTTCGGGCCGTACTCGGTCCAGCGGCCGGTGGTCTCGTAGGGCTCGCGCGGCAGCAGGACCGGCAGGCGGACCTCCTGAGCACCGATGGCGTCCATCTCCTCGCGAACGATGGCCTCGACCCGTGACAGGACCCGCAGGCCGAGCGGCAGCCAGGCGTAGACGCCGGGGGCGACGCGGCGGATGTACCCGGCCCGGACGAGGAAGCGGTGGCTGGGGATCTCCGCGTCCGCCGGGTCATCGCGCAGCGTGCGGACGAAGAGCTTGCTCATTCGGGTGATCACGGGTCCTGGGGCCTTTCTCGAAGCGGTGCCGTGCCAATCCTAGTGCCGGACGGGCGAGGCGCCCCGCAGGTCGTCTGCCGGCGCCGGTCGGATCGAATGCACCCGGGGGATCCGAATGGTTCGGCGCCTCGGACACGGGAGCGCACCGGATGTCGGTGCATGGCGGTAATGCGACCGTCACGTGAGAAGCTCTGCCCGGAGGTGCATGATGACGATCACAACCACCGGCGAGGTCTCCACCCGTCGTCGGGTTGTCGATCTCACCCTGGACTTGGCCGGCTGCACCGGTGATGTCCCGACCCTTCGCGTCGTGGAACCGAGCATCGGGTCCGGCGCGTTCGTGGGCCCGATGGTGAGGCGGCTCGCGATGAGCGGGGCACGCTGGGAATCCATGTTCGACGCGTTGCGCGGCTACGACCTGCGCACCGAGCACGTCATGACCTGTCGGAAACTCGCCGCAGCGATCCTGACCAGTGCAGGCTGCCCGATGGCCGTTGAATTGGCCGCCGCTTGGTTCCACACAGGGGATTTTCTCCTCGGCGACGTCCCGACCGCTGATCTTGCGATAGGCGATCCCCCATGCATCCGGGTGGGGAACCTCGATCCGGCACTGCTCGCGACCTACCGTCGAAAATGCCCTACCATGGGTGGAGAAAATGCCCTACCATGAGTGGATGAGCTGACATCCTCGTCGGTTTCTTCGAACGCGTCCCCGATCTCCTCAGGCCCGATGGTCGACTGCTGTTCATCTGCGCAGACCGGTGGATGCGCAGTGGTTACGGAAAGGGGCTGCGCGCGAAGATTGTGCGCGATTTCAGCGTCGATGACGTCCTCGTCATGCATGACGCAGACGCGTTCGACGACAGAGTCAGCGCCTATCTCGCGCCTATCCCGCGATCGTGAACATCCACCGCGGCGCGCAGGGCACGGTGCGCCTCGCGACCGCGTCCGAGCATTTCGGAGGGGATGCCGCCCGCGACCACCTCGCATGGCGAGCCACTCCCACCGACGGATACCGCAACCTCGATGCCACCACCGCCCGTATGGATCACTGTCATACCACCAGTGGCATATGGCCTGATGGCACACCAGAGGAGCTCGCCTGGCCCGCCAAGCTCGACACCATGCCCCAGATCGAGCAGGCAGGCGTCACACCGGGCATCGGGATCGCCACGGGTGCCGACACGGTCTGCATTCAACGACAGGCCACTGTGGAACCGGACCGCATGATTCCCATGGCCACTCCCGACGCGGTCAGGGGCCCCGGTTCGAGTGGACCGGTGAACACCTTGTGAGCCCATGGGCGGGCCGCGCTCTTGTCCCGATCGACGAGTATCCGCTGCTGCGCCGTTTCTACGAGGCGCACCGTGACCAGCCGATGTCACGGAACGTCGCGAAAAGATCCACACACTGGTGGCGGACGACCGACTCATCCAACCCCTCTCTCATGGAGCAGGACCTGCTGGTGGTGCAGGACCTGAAACTCCATGCCCATCCAGTCCGCGTCCCGAGGGGGTTCTACCCGCACCACGGTCTGACATGGTTCATCAGCACTGAGTGGGACTTGGATGCACTCGGCGGCCTCCTCATGTCAGTGCCCATCGGGAAGCAGGTCGCGGCGCACTGCGTCCGGATGCGCGGCGGGACCCTGAGATTCCAGCCCACTGTGCTGCGCACGGTGCACATCCCAGCCCCCGATCAGGTCCCGGCTGAAGCCTCCTCCGAGCTCGCAGCCGCGTTCCGCCTCCATGATCGGAAGCGCGCGAACGTCGCTGCCTGGAAACTGTTCCCGACCTTGTGAGTCTCCACCATGAACGCACGAGACAGGGAACGCATCACGAACGCCGTTGACTTCTGGATCACGACCAAACTGGGACAGCAAGAGCTCTCCGAGGCGACCGGTCGAGCCCAGGGCGGTGCACGAGCAGCAGTCACGGGTGGAAGACATCTGGCCGGTGTGAACAGGCTCATCGTCGAAGAGCTCCAGGATCTCGGGCTGACCGGGCACACCTGCTGCACAGACCGACGAGCCACCGCACCCGGGTACCATCGCGTCTCGAAGTCCTGGGACCCGCTCGTCTTGAACAACGGGATACCTGATTCTTGCCACCGAGTACAAGTCCATGGCCGGATCCGAGGGCAAGAACCTCAACAACCGCGCCGCTGAGGTCATCGGCGCAGCGCAGGACCTCGAACGAGCACAAGAACTGGGCCTCGTCCCTGCGACCATGCTGCGTGGTTACGTCCTTCCTCATGGAGATCACTCCGGAGGCTCAGAAACCTGTTGGAGCCAGAACGCGGATCGGTGTCCCCGATCCCGCGTTCAGGGGCGCCGGTTGCGTGGACCGCATGGCGATCATGTGCGAGCGTCTCAGGGAGGACGGCCTCTACGACATGGCTTGGGCGCTCGGTGTCACCCGCAATCCCACCGGATTCCTGGAGCCTCGCGTCACTGTCGGCCGGAACCGGTTCACGATGGACCTACGCCGGGCACTCTGCTGAAGCCGAAGAGCCCGGGCCTCGGCGCGGGCCGGGGCCTCAGTACAGGATCGTCGCCAGCTCGCCGACCTGCCGGAAGCCGACGTGCTCGTAGACGGCGCGGGCCGCGGCGTTGTAGTCGTTGACGTACAGCGAGACGACGGGGTGGAACCGGCGGGCCAGCTCGACGACGCGGGCCACGGCGGGCACCGCCAGGCCCCGGCCCCGCAGGTCGGGGGCGACCCACACCCCCTGGACCTGGCAGACCCGCTCGTGCACGGCGCCGATGTCGGACTTGAACCAGAAGCGCCCGCCGAGCGGGTCGTAGGCGCCGAAGGCGCGGCGGGTCGTGATGAGGCCCCGCACGTACGCGGCGTAGCTGTTGGCCGGGTCGAGCGGGCTGGCGCCGACCTCCTCGGTGTACATCGCGACGGCGGCGTCGAAGTAGGGCCCGAGGCGGTCGTCGGCGACGACGCCGACGCGCGGGTCCCCGGCCACCGTCGGCGGGTGGTCGATGGCCATGAGCGGCTGGTGGGCCCTGAGGGAGCGGGCCCCGAGCCAGGCGGGGCCCCAGCGAGCGACGAGGCGCTCGTGGACGGCGGCCACCGTCGCCGAGCGCCCCATGATGGCCTGACTGGTGCGCCGCGGGCCGAGCCGGTCGACGAAGGCGTCGAGGGCGTCGGGGTCGTCGCCGACGAGGACGAGATTCGCGCCCGCATGGCAGGCGGCGACGAGTCGGCCGTCCCGGAAGTAGCCCCAGATGCGGCAGCCGAGGGCCGACGGAGCGAGACCGGCCGCATCGAGCCGCGCGTTGAGGAAGACGTTCTCCACCGGGTGCTCGTCCAGCAGGGCGCGCAGCGCCGGCAGGTCCATCGACCCGAGTGCTCTGGCCCGTCCCCGCAACGGGACGGGCCAGAGCGCGTCGGCCGAGTGGGCGAGGGGCATCAGACGATGACCTGCGGGGAGCCCTGCTCGGCGAAGTCGGCGGCCATCTCGTGGGCCATCGTCACGAGGGTCTCGACGATCTCGTCCTCGGGCACGGTCCTGATGACCTGGCCCTTGGCGATGATCTGGCCCTTGCCGTTCCCGGAGGCCACGCCGAGGTCGGCCTCGCGGGCCTCGCCGGGCCCGTTCACGACGCAGCCCATGACGGCCACGCGGATCGGCACGGTCATGTCCTTGAGGGCCTCGGTGACCTGCTCGGCGAGCGTGCAGACGTCGACCTGGGCGCGCCCGCAGCTGGGGCAGCTGACGATCTCGAACTGGCGGGGCCGCAGGTTGAGGGACTCGAGGATCTTGACGCCGACCTTGACCTCCTCGACCGGGTCGGCGGACAGGGACACCCGGATGGTGTCGCCGATGCCCTCGGCCAGCAGCGCCCCGAAGGCGACGGAGGACTTGATGGTGCCCTGGAAGGCCGGGCCGGCCTCGGTGACGCCGAGGTGCAGCGGGTAGTCGCAGGCCTCGGACAGGCGCCGGTAGGCCTGGATCATGATGACCGGGTCGTGGTGCTTGACCGAGATGGCGAAGTCGTGGAAGCCGACGTCCTCGAAGAGGCGGGCCTCGTTGAGCGCGGACTGCACGAGGGCGCCGGCCGGGTCGGTCCGGTACATCTCCATGAGGCGCTTGTCGAGGGAGCCCGCGTTGATGCCGATGCGCAGGCCGGTGCCGTGGTCGACGGCGGCCCTGGCGATCTCGCCCACCTTGTCGTCGAAGCGCTTGATGTTGCCGGGATTGACGCGGACGCCGGCGCAGCCGGCCCCGATGGCCGCGAAGACGTACTTGGGGTTGAAGTGGATGTCGGCGACGACGGGGATCCGGGACTTCGCGGCGATCGCCGGCAGGGCGTCGGCGTCGTCCTGGCTCGGGACGGCGACCCGGACGATGTCGCAGCCGGCCGCGGTGAGCTGGGCGATCTGCTGGAGCGTCGCATTGATGTCGGCGGTGAGGGTTGTGGTCATCGACTGCACGGAGACCGGGGCGTCGCCGCCCATCGCCACCGCGCCCACGTGGATCATGCGGGTCCTGCGCCGTGTGGCGACGGTGGGGACCGGCTTGTCGTCCGGGAGGTCGATGAGGAGGTCGTCAGCCATGCCCCCAAGGGTAGCCGGGGCGCAGGAGCGGGGACCGGCCAGGCCTCACTCGTCCGCCCCGCGGACCCCTGCTGACGGGTGCGGCGCACGGGCGAGGGCGCGGCCGGCGGCCGTCCTGCCGGCATCCGGAGTCGGGCCGATCCGGGCGTCGACCAGGGCCCCGAGGCCGGCTCGCCCGCACAGCCCTGCCGGGGCCTTCGCGACCGGGTCTCAGCGGCACAGCTGCTCGGCGCGGCGGCGCGCCCAGGCATCGGCGCCCAGGACCGCCTCGACGCTCAACCCGGCGTCGTCCACGTGGCCGTCGGCGAGGTGCTCGTCGACGACGCGCGCGATCGTGTCGGTGATGCCGAGGAAGCCGAGGCGGCCCTCGAAGAAGGCGTCCACGCAGACCTCGTTGGCCCCGTTGAGGACGGCCGGCGCGGTGCCCCCGGCCCGCCCGGCGCGGCGGGCCAGCTCGACCGCCGGGAAGGTCCGCGAGTCGAGCGGCTCGAAGGTCCAGGCGGCGGCACTCGACCAGTCGCACCCGGCCGCGGCGCCCGCCATCCGCTCCGGCCAGGCGAGGGCCAGCCCGATGGGCAGCCTCATGTCGGGCGGGGAGGCCTGGAGGATCGTCGCGCCGTCGAAGAACTCGACGCCGGAGTGAACCACCGACTGGGGGTGGACGACGACGGTGATGTCGTCCAGGCCGACGTCGTAGAGCAGGGCGGCCTCGAGCAGCTCGAGGCCCTTGTTGACGAGGGTGGCCGAGTTGATGGTGATGACCCGCCCCATGCTCCAGGTGGGGTGCGCCAGGGCCTGCTCCGGCGTCACGCCGGCGAGCTCGTCGCGGGTCATGCCGCGGAAGGGGCCGCCGGAGGCGGTGAGCACGAGGCGGCGCACCTCGCGGGCCCCGCCGCCGCGCAGGCACTGGGCGAAGGCGGAGTGCTCGGAGTCCACGGCGACCAGCTGGCCGGGACGCGCCCGGTCGGTGACCAAGTGCCCGCCGATGACGAGGGACTCCTTGTTGGCCAGGGCCAGCGTCGTCCCGGCGTCGAGGGCGGCGAGGGTGGCGAGCAGTCCGGCCGAGCCGGTGATGGCGTTGAGGACGACGTCGGCCCGCGCGGCGGCGAGCTCGGTGTTCGCCTCGGGCCCGCTGAGGAGGGCGGGTCGGCTCGTGCCGCCGGCGGCCTCGAAGGCCGCCCAGAACTCGTCCTCGTGGCCGGACTCGGCGATGCCGACCGCCCTCGGGGCGAAGTGCGCGGCCTGGCGGGCCAGCCGTCCGACCTGCCCTCCCCCGGCGCTGAGCGCCACGATGCGGAACCGCTCGCGCCGCGCGTCGATCACCTCGCAGGTCTGCGTCCCGATCGACCCGGTACTGCCCAGAAGCACAACATCTCGCACCCCGGTGATTATGGTCCTGCCGGGCCGCCCATGGGAAACTGCGAAGAACACCGCTCCGACCAGGGCTTTCATCTGGGAATTGTTCCGGACCGGCGCACATGTGTTCACAGGGCGTCGCTGCCCGCGCCCCGCCGCCGCTCACGCCCCGGCCGGGGCGCTCCCGACCGCCCGGCGGGCGAGGTCGCCGCCGTCGGCGCCGACCCGGGCGGCGAGCTGGCCGCAGGCGCCGTCGATCTCGCGTCCGCGGGTGTCGCGCACGGTCACGGGGATGCCGCGCCGGGCCAGGTGCCGGACGAAGGCCTCCTCGTCCTCCCGGCGCGAGGCGGTCCACCGGGAGCCGGGCGTCGGGTTGAGCGGGATGAGGTTGACGTGCGCCCAGTTCCAGTCGCCGCGCTCGGCGAGCCGGCGGGCCAGCAGGTCGGCCCGCCAGGCCTGGTCGTTGACGTCCTTGATGAGGGCGTACTCGATCGAGACGCGCCGCCCGCTGGTCCTCGCGTGGTCCCAGGCGGCGTCGAGCACCGCGTCGATGTCGAAGTGCCGGTTGAGCGGCACGAGCTCGTCGCGCAGCTCGTCGTCGGGGGCGTGCAGCGAGACGGCCAGCGTCACGGGAACGCCCGCCCCGGTCAGCTGGCGCATGCGGGGCACCATCCCGACGGTCGAGACGGTGAGGCCCCGGGCGGAGATGCCCAGCCCGTCGGGTTCGGGGCGCGTGAGCTCGCGCACCGCGGCGAGCACCGCCGAGAAGTTGGCCATGGGCTCGCCCATGCCCATGAAGACGACGTTGGTGACGCGCCCCGGCCCGCCGGGCGCCGAGCCCCGGGCCAGCAGGCGCGCGCCGTGGACGACCTGGCCGACGATCTCGGCGGTCGACAGATTGCGCTGCAGGCCGCCCTGCCCGGTGGCGCAGAACGGGCAGCCGATGCCGCAGCCGGCCTCCGAGCTGATGCAGACGGTGGTGCGGTGCGGGTAGCGCATGAGCACCGACTCGACGAGGCAGCCGTCGTACAGGCGCCATGCGGTCTTGACCGTCGTGCCGTGGTCGGCGGCGAGCTCCTGGACGGGCTCCAGGAGGGGCGGGAGGAGGATCCCGGCGATCCGTTCGCGCGCATCGGCGGGAAGATCGGTCCACCCGGCCGGGTCGTCCTCGAGGCGCGTGAACCAGTGGGTCGAGATCTGCCGGGCGCGGAAGGCGGGCAGACCCATGGCGCGCACCGCGTCGACGCGCTCGGCGGGCGCGAGGTCCATCCAGTGACGGGGCGGGCGCCGACCCGGGCCGGGGGACATGATCTGCTCGATGGTGGGGGCCCCGGCGGGCCCTCCGGTGCGCTGGTTCACACCACGAGAAGGTACAGCACGAACCAAGCCGCCGGCGCGGCCAGGACGATCGAGTCGAGCCGGTCCATCGCCCCGCCGTGCCCGGGCACGACGTGCGACATGTCCTTGATGCCGGCGTCGCGTTTGATCGCCGACTCCACCAGGTCGCCGAGGGCCCCGACGGCCCCGACGACGACGCCCATGAGGGCGCCCACCCACACGGGGGCGTCCAGCATGAGGCGGACCGAGACGGCGCCCGCCACGAGGGCGACGACGAGGCCCCCGACGAGGCCCTCCCAGCTCTTGCCCGGACTGACCCGGGGGGCCATCCTGTGCCGGCCGAAGAGCACGCCGAGGGCGAAGGCCCCGGTGTCGCAGGCGATGACGGCGATGAGGAAGCACAGCACGCGACGGCCGCCGTGGTCGTCGGCGAGCATGAGCGTGCAGGTGGAGCCGAGCAGCGGCAGGTAGCCGATGGTGAAGACGCTGGCGGCGGCGTCCCTGAGGAAGCCGTCCGGGCCCTTCGGGATGCGCGCCAGCAGGACGGCGACCACCATGAACGCGAGCATCCCGATGATCACGCCCAGCGCGCGTTCGCGCTGGCCCGCGTCGAACAGGGCGTAGGAGGCGAGCACGAGCAGGGGCGTGCCGACGAGGACGGGCCAGCGGGCCGGATGGGCGCCGACCCGCTCGACGGCGTTGCAGACCTCCTGAACGCCGGCCGTGAGGGCGACCGCGCTGAAGAGGGCGAAGCCCCAGTGCCACCACATGAGCGTGGCGATGACGATCGCGCCGAGGACGACCCCGGTCGTGATGGCGACCGGCAGGTTGCGGCCCGTCCGGTGCGCGTGGGCGGACCCGTCGCCGCCCGCCGGATGGGGGGCCGTCGGATGGGGGGAGGTCATGGCGGGTCGATGCCCCTAGACGGACATCAGCTCCTGCTCCTTGGCCTTGAGCAGCTCGTCGACCCTCGCCACGTGCTTCTTCGTGGTGGCGTCGAGGGCCTTCTCGGCGCGCTTGGCCTCGTCCTCGCCGATCTCCTTGTTCTTGGCCTTCCTCTTGATGGCCTCGAGGGCGTGGTGACGGTGACCGCGGATCGTGACGCGGGCCTCCTCGGCCCTGCCCCGCACGATCTTGATGTACTCCTTGCGGCGCTCCTGCGTGAGCTCGGGCAGGACGCAGCGGATGGCGTTGCCGTCGCTGGCCGGGTTGACGCCGAGATCGGAGTCGCGCACGGCCTTCTCGATGGCCCCCAGGGCCCCCTTGTCGTAGGGCGTGATGAGCATGGTCCGGGGCTCGGGCGAGCTGAAGGAGGCCAGCTGCTGGAGCGGGGTCGGCGCACCGTAGTAGTCGGCCTCGAGCTTGTTGAACATGGCGGGGTTGGCGCGGCCCGTGCGCACGGCGGCGAAGTCCTCCTTCGCGAAGGCGATGGCGCCCTCCATCTTCTTCTCGGCGCCCCTGATGATGTCTGCCGTCACGATGATTCCTTTCCGAGGATTGCGATGCCCTGCCGATCAGCAGTGCACGAGGGTGCCGATCTTCTCGCCGCGCACGGCCCGCATGATGTTGTCGGGGTCGTCGAGGTTGAAGAAGATCATGTCGAGGTCGTTGTCGCGGGCCAGGCTGACGGCCGTGGCGTCGGCGACCTTCAGGTCCTGGGCGAGGAACTGGTCGTAGCTCAGCTCGGCGTACATGGTGGCCCCCGGCTCGGCGCGCGGGTCGGCGTCGTAGACGCCGTCGACGCCGTTCTTCGCCATGAGGAGCACCTCGGCGCCGATCTCGAGGGCGCGCTGAGCGGCGACCGTGTCGGTGGAGAAGTACGGCATGCCCGAGCCGGCGGCGAAGATGACGATGCGGCCCTTCTCGAGGTGGCGCTCCGCGCGGCGCGGGATGTAGGACTCGGCGACCTGACCCATCGTGATGGCGCTCTGGACGCGGGTGGGCACGCCCTCCTTCTCGCAGAAGTCCTGGAGGGCGAGCGCGTTCATGACGGTGCCGAGCATGCCGATGTAGTCGGCGCGGTCGCGGTCCATGCCGCCGGCCTGCAGCTCGGCCCCGCGGAAGTAGTTGCCGCCGCCGACGACGACGGCGACCTGCGTGCCGGACCTCGTCACCGCGACGATCTGCTGGGCGATGGTGCGGACCGTGTGCGGGTCGACACCGAGCCTCCCGTTGCCGAAGGCCTCGCCGGAGAGCTTGAGCAGGACTCGGTGGAAGGGTTCGGGCACAGTGTCCTCCTGGGGCGGTGATCGACGCGGTCTGACTGCTGTGGCCACTCTACCGGTTGCGGGCCCTCCCGCCCGGACGGCCGGACCGCCCGGGGACGCACGAGGGCCCCACCCGGTCGTCCCCCGGGTGGGGCCCTCGTGAGCCTGGACTCAGGCGCCCGCGGCGAAGCGCACGAAGCGCGTCACCGTGACGCCGTGCTCGTCGGCCAGCGCGCCGACCGACTTCTTGTCGTCGGCGACGCTGGGCTGCTCGAGCAGGCAGACGTCCTTGTAGAAGGCGCTGATCCGGCCCTCGACGATGCGCGGGATGATCTTCTCGGGCTTGCCCTCCTCCTTCGCGGTCTCCTCGGCGATGCGCCGCTCCTTGGCGAGCACGTCGGCGGGGACGTCCTCCCGCGTGAGGTACTGGGGGCTCATCGAGGCGATCTGGAGCGCGACCTGGTGGACGAACTCCGCGTCGTCGCCCTCGTAGGCGACGGCCACGCCGACCTGCGGCGGCAGGTCGGGGTTGCGCCTGTGCAGGTAGACGTCGATGGCGCCGGGCAGGCGGGCGGCGTCGGCCAGCTCGATCTTCTCGCCGATCTTGGCGGCGATCTCGCCGATCGCCTCGGCGACGGTGCGCCCGTCGGCGAGCTCGACCTCGAGGGCCGCCTGCCTGCCGTCGGCGCCGGCCCTGTCGACGGCCTCGGCGATGGCCTGTCCGAGCTCGATGAACTCGGCGTTCTTGGCGACGAAGTCGGTCTCGGAGCCGAGGTGGATCAGGGCATTCCCGGAGGCGGCGACGAGACCGTTGGCGGCGTCGCGGTCGGCGCGCTTGGCGGCCTTGGCGGCCCCGCTCACGCGCAGGATCTCGACGGCCTTCTCGAAGTCGCCGTCGGCCTCGGTGAGGGCCTTCTTGGCGTCCATCATGCCGGCGCCGGTGGCGTCGCGCAGCTTCTTCACATCAGCGGCTTTGATTGCCATGATTGTCCGTTTCCTCGCAGTTCTCGTTCACTCTGCCCGGGGGGCCTCGGCGGCCCCGGGCTCCCCGGTGGCAGGGGCCGCGTCGGCGACCTCGGCGTTCAGGCGCCCCGCCTCGGGGTCGACCTGCTCGGTCCGCTCGGCCGTGTCGCCGGACTCGAGGAGCTCCTTCTCCCACTCGGCCATCGGCTCGGCGGGGGCCCCGTCCTGGGCCTGGGCGTCGGACCTGGCCAGCAGGCCCTCGGCGCAGGCGTCGGCGATGATGCGCGTGAGCAGGGAGACGGAGCGGATGGCGTCGTCGTTGCCCGGGATCGGGTGGTCGACCTCGTCGGGGTCGCAGTTGGTGTCGAGGATGGCGACGACGGGGATGTGCAGCTTGCGGGCCTCGTCGATGGCCAGGTGCTCCTTCTTCGTGTCGACGACCCACACGGCCTGGGGGATCCTGCCCATGTCGCGGATGCCGCCGAGGGACTTGGCCAGCTTCTCCTTCTCGCGGGAGAAGCCGAGGAGCTCCTTCTTCGTGAAGCCGCCGGGCTGAACGGTCTCGAGGTCCATGGCCTCGAGCTCCTTGAGGCGGGCGATGCGCTTGCTGATGGTCTGGAAGTTGGTGAGCATGCCGCCGAGCCAGCGCTGGTTGACGAAGGGCATGCCGACGCGCAGGGCCTGCTCCTCGACCGACTCCTGGGCCTGCTTCTTGGTGCCGACGAAGAGGATCTGGCCGCCCCTCGCGACGGTCTGCTTGACGAAGGCGTAGGCCTGATCGATGTAGGTCAGGGACTGGCGCAGGTCGATGATGTAGATGCCGTTGCGCTCGTTGAAGATGAAGCGCTTCATCTTCGGGTTCCAGCGACGGGTCTGGTGCCCGAAGTGGACGCCGCTCTCGAGCAGCTGCTTGGTCGTGACGACGGCCATTGCCGTCTCCTTTCGTGGTTGTCGGACGCGGTGTGCCCGCCTCCCCTGATGCGCCCGCCCCGGCGCCCCGGGCTCGCCGCCCGAGGACCACGCCGGGGACCGCGGCCGTCGGACGGCCGTTCCCGCGCATGCGAAGTCAGCCCGCCCGTGCGGACTGCGCCGGACAGTCTACGTGGCGGGGTCCGACGGGGGAAATCGGGTGGCGGGCCCGACCGGAGTCGCCCGAGGGGCCGGAGGCGTCCCGGTGAGGGGCGCCTCCGGCGTCGGAGCGGGCAGGGCCTCATCCCGGGCGGCGCGGGGCGGCCTGCCGGTCACGGCCGGGGCGCAGGCGCACGGCGGCCTCGCCCCGGGCGGCGCGGGGCGGCCGGGGCGCCCGGGCCGGGAGCGGTCGCCGACGACGTCGGAGCCGGCGCGGCTGACCGCGGCTCCGCACCCGGCGCCGGGATGATCGCCCGGGATCGCGCCATGGCCCGGCACCGGATGTTGTCCACAATCGGACTCGCGCGAGAGGAACGGGTCCGCCCCGCACACACTCCGGGCATGACGAGCACACCCAGCACGCACACGGGGCGGCCGGCCCGGTCGGGCCCGCCGTCCCACCGCCCCATCGCGAGGGTCAGGGCCGGTCTCCGCCGGCGTCCCGGAGGACCGGCGCGCGGCGCCGCTGTGCTGCTGTGCGTCGTCCTGCTGCTCGCGGTCGGACCCACCGCGGGGTGGGCGGACGGCGTCCACGTGATCCCGGTCGACGGCCCGGTGCTGCGCGGCTACGACCCTCCGGCGAAGAAGTGGCGGGCAGGGCACCGCGGCGTCGACCTGGGGGGCATCGTCGACGACGTCGTCCATGCGGCGGCCGACGGCACGGTCACCTTCGTCGGCACGATCAACGGCGTCCGGATGCTCACCGTCACGCACGAGGGCGGCCTGCGCACCACCTACCAGCCGGTGGCCGCCACCGTCGCGCAGGGCGACCACGTGATGGCGGGCCAGCAGATCGGCACGCTGCTGGCGGGTCACTGCCCCGGGCAGGCCTGCCTGCACCTCGGCCTCAAGCGCGGCGACGAGTACCTCGATCCGCTGGCCTGGATCAACGGCGGCGGGAGCGGTGGCGACGTCAGCCTGCTGCCGGCCGACGCCGCGCTCCACGACGTGCTGCCGGCATGGTGGGTGGAGCGTCTGCGCCAGGCGGCGGCCGACGCCGGCGGCAAGGCGCCGGGCTGGCCCGCCGACGGGCCGGTCACCTCCCCGTTCTCGAACCGGATCAACCCGATCCTGGGCACGAGCGAGCTCCACGACGGCCTCGACATCGGCGCCTCGTGCGGTTCGCCGGTGCGGGCGGCATGGGCGGGCACGGTCAGCTACGCCGCGCCGATGAGCGGTTTCGGCAACCGGGTCGAGGTCGACCACGGCGAGATGGAGGGCCGGCACCGCTCCAGCTCGTACAACCATCTCGCCGACGAGAGCGTCGGGCTGGTGCACGTGGGCGATCACGTCGAGGCGGGCCAGGTCATCGCCTACGTCGGCACGACCGGCCTGTCCACCGGCTGCCATCTGCACTTCTCGGTCTACCTGGACGGCTCGGCCGTCGACCCCGCCCCGTACCTGCCGTGACCGGGCGTGCCGGAGGAACCGGGGCCCGGCCCGACGGGGCACGGTCCCCACCACCGGTCGGTCTCCGGGGCCGGACCCGCCGGGAGGAATCCCGCAAGGGGCCGAACGGTCGAGTGTGCGTTGCCGCCGACGCGTGCTCCCCGGCTGCTCCCAGGCCCGCGGGCGCGCCTCCACGCCGTTGTTTTGTAGGCGGCTGTTGCAGGCGGCGCGGCGGCTCCACAGCCGCCACCCGCCGGGCTCCACGTTGTGGGCCCGGGGCCAGCGGTCCCTGCGGCTGCTCTCAGGCCCGTGGGTGCGCCTGTCTGTAGACGGCCCGGAGCCGCTCGTCGCTGATGTGGGTGTAGATCTGCGTGGTCGCCAGCGAGGCGTGCCCGAGGATCTCCTGCACGCTGCGCAGATCGGCCCCGCCTTCGAGGAGGTGGGTGGCCATGGCGTGGCGCAGCCCGTGCGGGCCGACGTCGGGGGCCTGCGGGACGGCGCGCAGGGCGGTGTGCACGACGCGGCGCACGACGGCCGGGTCGATGCGCCCGCCGCGCACGCCGAGGAAGATCGCGTGCCCCGAGGCGGGCCTCGCCCACTGGGGGCGCTGCGCCAGCCAGGCGTCCACGGCCCTCAGCGCCGGGACGCCGAGCGGCACGACCCGCTCCTTGCCGCCCTTGCCGAGCACCCGGACGGTACCGGTGGCCGCGTCGATGTCGCCGATGTCGAGCCCGCACAGCTCGCTCACGCGGATGCCGGAGCCGTAGAGCACCTCGAGGATCGCCACGTCGCGGGCGCCTCGGGGGCCCTCGGCCTCGGCCGCCGCGGCGGCGGCCGCGTCGAGGAGCTCCCGGGCGTCGTTCCGGGTGATCGTCCGCGGCAGCGCACGACCGACCTTGGGCGATCTGAGCCCGCCGGCGATGTCGACGGGCACGATCCGGTTGTCCTTCGCCCATGCGAAGAAGCCTCGGACCGCCCCGGCACGGCGGGCCAGGGTGGCGGCCGCCGCGCCGTCGTCCTGCTGGGCGGCGAGCCAGCGCCTCAGTTCGGCCAGCCCCACCTCGGCCAGATCGGTGCGGCCGCGCGCGGCGAGGAAGTCGAGCAGCTCGCCGACGTCGCCCAGATAGGCGCGCACGGTGTGCTCTGAGCAGCCGCGCTCGAGCGCCAGGTGGTCGCCGTAGCGCGCCACGACGGCGCTCCACGGATGCCGGTCCTGGCCCGCGGAGGAAGTGCCCACGGGCGCGAGTATAGGTTTGGTCAGTGCGGTGCCGGCCGAGGCCACCGCGCGTCGGCATCGAGCAGGAGGAACAGATGAGAAGCCCGGCAGAGTGGGCCACCACCGGCAATCTGCTTCGGATCACCCGCTGGGACGAGCCGGTGATGAGCTCCCCGACCCGCCCGGTCACGGACTTCGGCGACGAGCTGCACCAGCTGGTCGCCGACATGTTCCGGACGATGGCGGCCGCCGACGGGGTCGGTCTCGCCGCGCCCCAGATCGACTCGGATCTGTCGATCTTCGTCTTCAACTGCCCCGACGCCGACGGGCGCCTGATCCACGGCATCGTCTGCAACCCGGTCGTCACGCTCCCCGAGGGCAAGGACCGCCGCCTCGTGAGCGAGCAGGAGGGCTGCCTGTCGTGGCCGGGCGCCTACCAGCAGCTCGCCCGCCCCGACTTCGCGATCTGCGAGGGCCAGGACGAGGACGGCGAGCCGGTTCGCGTCGAGGGCACCGGCCTGCTGGCCCGCTGCCTGCAGCACGAGACCGATCACCTGCACGGCACCGTCTTCGGCGACCGCCTCTCGAAGCGCTCGCGCCGCCGCCTCGACGAGGAGAAGGAGCGGCTCGCCCCCCTCTACCCGGACGACTGGCCGATCCACCCCAAGCGCACGGCAGGCGAGGTCGACGGGCGTTGAGGTTTTCGACGTCCCGAACCAGGCAACGCTGCTCCGGAGGCTGATGCCCCGCCAAGGCGAGGATGATCGAGTCACACGGCGGTGCACCGCGGCTCGCCCGTCACGCGCGCCGAAACAATCGACTCGATCAGTCCGTCGTTCTAACCCGCCCACAAGCTTCGGCAGATGGGATGCGACAGGGGGACAGGGCTTCTGGGGCCCTGGGAGCAAAACTCGTCTGGTCCGCTTTCCCCTCAGGGAGCAGGGGTGTCCTCGTCAAGTTCCCCGGAGTCCCCTTCGTACTCGTAAGCCGCGCCAGCAGCAGGAAGTTCCTTGAGGCGCTTCTTCAACCGATTTGCCGAGATGGTGAAAGTCGTCATGGTCAGGCCGCCGGAGACGACACCCCCAACGACTGGTACCGCCTTACCGACGCTCTTGGCGAAGACCTCCTTGTTGACCTTCACACCCAAGGCCTGAAAAATCTTCTTGATCGCGGGATAGTAGCTGGTCCTGGTCAGGGCCTGTTTCTGGATGTTCTTCACCACTGATTTCTGGACGGTCGACGCAGCGAACTTCGACAAGGACATACCTGCGGTGCCGACCCCCTCGGCAACGCCGAGAAGTACAATGAGGATTCCCATGGTCTGGTCGTCCACTTCATCACCGGGCTTCAAGAAAGAACCCCAACCATACGCATAGGCAAGTTTCTGCTCAATCCGTATGATATGCGCATAATATTGCGCCATGTCGGTGGGTATGGTGGCGAGCAGGGCGAACCCTCCAGGCAGCCCCGCCGCGAAAGAAATGCTGGAGGCCTTGCTCGTCTCGAAGCGAATGGCCTTCGTGGCGATCTTGTCCATGATCTCCTGAGGCACACCAGCCTCGAACGGCGATGTCGCCACTGCCTCGTCAATCACGGACTGGGGGCAGTAAACCTTCAGTTCCTTCTCAAGCCACTTGTCACGATCAATGGCGACACCGGGGATGGCGACAGCCTGCCTGATGAGATTCTCCATCAGTTCAGCAGGATCCACATGAGCGTTCGAAACTTTCTCGGTGACCGTCGTGTAGACAGTTCGAACACGACCCCTGACATCCCCATCATGATCCTTAACAGGATCTTCATTTTTTGCGTTCACGACAATCCTCTCTTGATCAGGTATGGCCGGCATGAAACGAAATCGTATTTTTCATGGATTTCTCGTGTCGTTTCGGATATGATTGAGGCATGCAGGTCGGGGTCACCCCGGAGGAAACCGCTGTTCTGATTAGGTGGAAGAAACGCACGGACAATTACGTGCTTGTTCGGATGAAGGCAGAAGCCATCCTGTATGCTTCTCGTGGCGTTGATGTGAGTATCATCGCTGAAATGGTTGAGCGCAGCGTGAAAACCATCCGGGAGTGGCTGGCCGAGTGGCAGGACAGCAGGATGTGCTCGGTGCTCACCGGGCATGCAGGGAACCAGAACGCGGCGAAACTCACCCGCGCACAGAAGGAAGAACTCACGGCCGTCCTGGCCCGGCCGCCCTCCCAGGCGGGTGTCCACGCCGAGTTCTGGGACGTCCCAGCGATACGTGAGGTCGTGAAGATCCTGTTCGACGTGGAATACCAGGCGGATTCTTCGTACCAGTTGCTCCTGCGGTTCTGCGGGCTGAGTCTTGAGCTGCCGGACCCGTTCGACGAGCGCCGCGACGAGAAAGCCGTCACCCGGCGCATGGCCGAGGCGACGACCCAAGTCAATGCCCTGTTGGACGCCGGTTGGGAGGTGTACGCGGTCGACGAGGTCCGCTTGGAGTACGAGGCCTGGACCCGCCGGATGCAGCTACCGAAAGGGCAGCACACCAAGCTGTCCGTGGACCGGAAGAAGACGTCCCAGTCGTTCTTCGGTGCGCTCTCGCTGACCAGCAAGAAGGTCAAACTGTACCCGATCGAGGGGAACCAGAACACCGAGCAGACGATCCTCGCGCTGGAACGACTCCAACGCGAAACCGAGGCAGAGAAGATCGCGGTCGTCCTGGACAACGCCCGATTCCCCATGCCAAGATGCTGGCCGGCCTCTACGGGCCGGGTCAGCTGCTGGAGCGCATCATGCCGATCCATCTGCCGCCGTACGCGCCCGACCACAACCCGGTCGAGCACGTCTGGAACGCGGCCAGGAACAACATCGCGACCATCCAGCGCGAGACCCCCGAAGAAACCCTCGGCGCGTCCGCCTCACACATCGCCGGCCGAACACTCGACCACGGCTTCGAGCACCTCCCACTCCGCGAAACCAGAAACGATCTTGTTTCATGACGGCCATACACCATTCTTTTAACAAGGTTTTTGGTGAGTCGGTATGGGAATTTGTTTGAGGTGATGAAGGTTTCGAATGCGGTTCTGGTGTTCTCGAAGGTGGCGCGTTGGTGGTTGCTGATGGAGTCTTTTGCTTCTTTCCAGACGTGTTCTATGGGGTTCAGGTCGGGGCAGTAGGGTGGTAGATTGATCAGGTGGACTCGTTCCAGGTTCTTGGTCGCGCCCAGTTCTTGTTTCAGTTCCTTGAACTTGTGCCAGGCGGCGTTGTCCCAGACGATCACGATGTCCTTGTCGGGGTGCTTCAAGGTCAGATCGATCAGCGCGTTGGAGATGGTATGGCTGTTCTGCCAGTCCAGACCCATCAGGTCGACGGTGCCGTCGTCCTGGTGGAGAAAACCGATGTAGTTCTGGGCCTTGCGTTCCCGGTCGACCCGGATCCGGGTCTTGGTGCCTCGCGTGTACCAGGCCCGGCGCATGACGGTCTCGTGTTCGATCCGGACCTCGTCGGCCGCCACGACCAGCACGTCGGGGCCGGACCAGTCCTGGTCGAGTTCTCGCCCGATGTCGCCCATCCGGGCCTCAACGGTGGCCGGGTCGGGTCGGCGCCGGTCAACGCCCTCGGGCCGGTGGAACGACAGGCCCGCCATGTGCAACAGGAAGTGGTAGGACGAATCGGACTCGTAGACCACCTCGAAACGATCCCAGAACCACTCGGACATGCCCGGCACGTCCCAGAAACTGGCCGGTAGCCCGGCCTCGGACGGGGGCCGGGACAACACGTCCAGGACCTCTTCGCGCTGCTGCGCGGTGAGCAGCCAGGCGTTCAGGTTACCCGCATGCCCGGTGTGAACAGACCCCAACCGGGTCTGGTTCCAGGCCCTGGCCCAGGCGCGCACGCTCGTGGGTGTGCGTTCGACCACATCGGCGACCGTCCGCGCGTCAATGCCCTTGGACAACAAGATGATCGCCTCTGATTTCAATTTCATCAACACGTACGGGGCTGTTTTCTTGTAGTCCTGCAAGACCCGCCATTCCTCATCGGTGACCAGAACCTGATCCATGACCCGAATCATACGACAAACACCACCGGCCCTGCACGGGAACACGCCCAACAACCCACCACCAACAAAAATCTTGTTAAATGAGAGCTATATTAATAAGCCTCATCAATCCAGATTTAAATTCTTCGCGAGCAATCGTCCATCCACGCCAACCTTCTTGCCGAACCACACGCGAATGAGCTCAAATCCCTGCCTCGCAAAAACATAAGAAGCATAGGGGTCAGGCAACTCCCTATCCGCATGCTTGGCCCCCAAATACGCATCTTTGAAGCACTTGACCCAATCCGAATTCTTCATGCCTTTACCTGAAGGCTTCGCTCCCTGTAAGATCTTGCACAAGAGTTCGCTTCGAAACCTTCTGTCGACTTCATCATCTTTCGAAATGAAATCATTTACTATTTCCTTGACTAAAGCCTCAAATTCAGGATTTTTAGCATGGTTCACACCTCTGCGTCTCTGGATTTCAAAGCCCAAGGACTCAAGGGCAACGGCAATCTGGATAAGTTCAGCTTCGACCGTAGCCCCCGCCTGGAATAAGGTCGTGGTGGCGATGCGCAGGGGCTTCGACCAGGAATCCCATGCACGCATGAAATCAGAAAATAATTTCGGGTCCATGTCATCGTATTTAAACAGAGGATGGTCCCGCGCCGGGTTCATACGTTCGACATGACGCGAAACATATCCGAACTCAGGCTCATGGACCTCGGCCCAGCGGCGCTCTACTTCAGCTCCCTTGACAGAAGATTTGATATCATTGGAAACATTCACAATCTTGACAGCACAAGGCTTTCCGTAAACCAAGCACATCATATCCTGCATCATGCCATGAAATCGCGCATGATCATCCCATGGTCGCAACTCAGCAGAGGACGTCTGGAAATGAACTCGATAGTCAAGGCCAATCCATCCAGTGAATCTCCTCAAAAGAGGGATGATCGACGTGGAAAGCTTGCTCCCCATAGGTCCTTGCAGCTCGATCGAAGGAATATTTTTCACACGAATTTCAACAGCTTGCCCACCGACATCAGAGCAATCAATAGAAACGACCGGATATTCAACACCGGACCATTGATAAAGTCCGTCGATGATTGTCTTCATGCCGACAATAACTTTAAATGAACTCTCCGAGAAATCTGATTCAACAATTCGATCGACCTGGATGTTACACTGCCCCTCCCCGCGCAAATCAAATCTGGTTCTCGCTATTCTACTGGAAGCCAGCCACAAGGCACCGTAGGAATCCTTGAATACCATCTCGTCAGGAATGCCTGACATGCCATCAGAAAGTGCTTCCTCGACATCGATTCTTTCGGAAGGGATCTGAACCAGACAACCCTTCTCATTGAATTCTAGAGCAGCAACGACCGGATCATCCGAGAACCCGTACAAATAACCGACTCGAACTCCTTCTTTCCTGATGCTCACAGCGAATCCTTCCCTCTTACATACCCCGGCGCCAGCGTCTCCATCTGCTCGATGACCAGTTCGACGGCGCTCTTCTGCTTGTCCGGCGGGTAGTGGTGTCGGCGCAGCAGCCGTTTGACGCTGGCCCGCAGTCTCGCCTGCGCCTCCGGGCGACGAGTCCAGTCCGTGCGGGTGTCACGGCGCATGACCGCCACGAGCTCGCGGGCGATCCGGGCCAGCACGTCGGTGCCCCGGGCGAGCACGGCCGAGTCGTTCTGGCACACTGCGTCGTAGAAGGCCAGCTCGTCGTGGCTCAATGGCGGGTCGAATCTCGTGCCGCGGCCGTTCTCGGCTCTGACATCCTCGGCGAGTCTGCCGAGTTCGTAGATGACGTCGGCTGCGGTGATCTGCTGGTTCGTGTAGCGGATCATGAGTTCGCTGATTCGTTCGCTGAATGTCTTGCGGCGCACGACGTTGTTCCTCGTCACCGCTTCGGCCTCCTTCACCAATAGGTCGCGCAGTGCCTCGACCGCCAAGTGCGGGCTGGGCCCCTGCCGCATCTGCTCGATCGTCTGCACATCGAGTTCTTGGAGTGTCGGCCGCTGCAGACCGGCGGCCTCGTAGAGGTCGGTGATGTCACCGGCCGCCGTGGCCTGGGCCACTGCCCCGCGCAGGACGCGCACGATCTCCTCGGGTACCGGCTGACCGTTCGCCTCGCGCTGGCGCGCGTCGAGCTTGGCCATCCACACGCGCACCTCCTCGTAGAAGCGCACCTCGGTGGCGATCTCGGCGAGGTTCTCGGTCCCGCCGGCCAGCGTCCACATGCGGGCCAGTTGGGTAGACAGCGCGCGAAAACGTTCCCCGAGCGTCTGTCCATCCTGTTCGGCCTGGTTGCCGGGGGTGGCCGGGGAGCGCAGATACTCGACCGTGTCGCTGACGGCCCGCAGGCCCGCGTCCCTTGCGCCGCTGGTCGCCGTGGTCCGCCAGTCATGGCCGACCAGCAGCTCCCGCAGAGCCGCGACGATTTCCCAGGTGACGCGAACGGCTTCGGCAGTGTCCCGTCCGACGGGCCTGGTCGTCTCGTCGGTCGCCGTGTACTCACGCAGGGCCTGATTTAGGTTCTCGGTGAGCGGGGCGTAAGCGACGAGCAGTCCGTCCTGCTTGCCGCGGAAGGTGCGGTTGACGCGGGCGAGCGTCTGCATGAGCAGGGCGCCTTTGAGAGGCCGGTCGAGGAAGAGGGTGTGCAGGGGCGGGGCGTCGAAGCCGGTGAGCATCATATCCTTGACGATGACGAGTTCGAGGTCGTCATCCACGTCCCGGAGCCGGTTCTTGATCGCCTTGTTCTGCGAGTCACGACGCACGTGGCTGCGGATGGGTTCGGGATCGGAGGGGCTGCCCGAGTAGACGACCTTGACGAGGCCTCGGTCGTCCTGGTCAGAGTACCAGCCGGGGCGCAGTTCGACGATCCTGGTGTAAAGCCGCGCGCAGATCTCGCGGGTGGCGCAGACGATGAGAGCCTTGCCATGCGGTTCCGTGTTCTCGCCGGGTTCAGTGGGGGCGAGGAACTCCGTCATGCTCTCGCGGCGCCGTTCCCATTGCTCGACGATGTCGCGGGCCAAGGCGTCGATGCGTTCCGGAGCGCCGTAGATCGCGTTGAGCTTGGCCACGGTGCGCTCGACGCGTTCGCGGGCCTCGTCATCAAGTCCTTCTGTCTGCTCGTCGGCTAGCTCATCGAGTTTCTCGGCGCTCATGTCGTCGTCGAGTCGAACCTCGATGAGGCGGGGCTCGAAGTAGACGGGCACGGTGGCGCCGTCGGTGACGGCCCGTGACAGGTCATAGATGTCGATGTAGTCGCCGAACACCTCGCGGGTGTTGTGTTCTACCTCGCTGATGGGGGTTCCAGTGAACGCGATGAGCGTGGCGTTGGGCAGGGCGTCACGCAGGTGCCGGGCGTAACCATCGAGGTCGTCGTAGTGGCTGCGATGGGCCTCATCGACGATGACGACGACGTTGCGGCGGTCGGTGAGCAGCGGGTGAGCGTGCCCGGCGTCGTGCTCGGCAGCGGTGCGGCTGAACTTCTGCAGGGTCGTGAAGTAGATGCCACCGCTGGCCCGGCCGGCGAGCTCGCTGCGCAGTTGAGAGCGACGTTTGATCTGCCGGGGCTCGTCGGGCAGCAGCGTGGAACGGGCGAAGGTGCCGTACAGCTGGCCGTCGAGCTCGTTGCGGTCGGTGATCACCACGATCGTCGGGTTCTGCATGCGCGGGTGCGTGAGGACGAGGTTGGTGTAGAGCTCCATCTCCATCGACTTGCCCGAGCCCTGCGTGTGCCACACGACACCGGCTTTGCCGTTGGTGCCGAGCGCCGCCAGCGTGCTGTCTAGGGCCTTGCGCACGGCGAAGTACTGGTGCGGTTTGGCGATGCGCTTTGTCAGCCCCTCGTCGGTCTCGTCGAAGGCGGTGAAGTTGCGGACGACATCGAGCAGCCGGGCCGGTTCGAGCAGCCCGTGGGCGAGGTTCTCCAGTTCCAGCAGCTGGTCGCTGTCGGCGGGACTGGGCGCGCCGTCCTCATCGACGTTCCACGGACTGTAGTGATTGAGCCGGGTGAACGGGGTGCCGTAGCGGGCGTTGATGCCGTCGCTGATGATGGCGGCGACGACGGGGCGGAAGGCCGCGGGGAACTCGGCGAGATAGGTGCCGAGCTGGGCGTGGGCCTTGGCAATGGTGGCGTTCCGCGTGCCGGCCTGCTTGAGCTCGACGACCACCAGGGGCAGCCCGTTGACGTAGAGCACCACGTCGAGGCGCCGGCTCTGGTCGCCCCGCAGCAGCCGCACCTGCTGCGCGGCCCGGTAGCGGTTCTGCTCGGGCGCGCCGAGCAGGCGGATGGTGAGGGTCTGCTCACGGCCGTCGGCGTCCACGTAGCTAAGGCCCCGGTAGCCGTGGACGAGCAGGACGTGGAAATCCCTGTTCTCGGCGAGCGCGTCCTGCGAGCGAACCCTGACCATGTCGGCGGCCGCCTCGCGCAGGTACTGGTCGGGCACGGAGGGGTTGAGCAGCCGCAGCGCCTCGACGAGGTCCTCGGTCAGCACCAAGTCGCCCAGCGAGGCCCGTTGGGGCTCCAGTTCGGTCCCGGTGCCCGGTTCCCAGCCCAGGTCACCGAGCCAGTCGAGCAGGCTGGCCTCGAGCTGTGCCTCGGTGATCATCACAGCACCTCCGACACCTGTTTCTCGGCGTCCTTGACGCGCAGGGTGCCGTTCATGAGGGCCGGCAGGAGCGTGTCACGGAGCGAGGCGAGGGTGCGGGACTCCGCCTTGGCAGAAGCAGCACGTTCCCACAAAGGATCACACTGGGCGTTGAACTGGGCGATTTCGGATTCTGTCGCCTTAGGAACCGGAGCATGAGCAAATTTTGATGCAGTGACCGCCGGGTAGGCAGAGCCCTCTGCTACCGATAGAAGGTATTCAGTGAACCTCCAGGCGTGGGACGCCTCATACACAAAAGAAAACCCTCGCCCAAGCGGCGATAAAGTAACCAGACCCGTTGAGCACACCAAACACGGATCATCCTCCAGAACAAGCGCATGAGATCGCCGATTCGGGCGCACGGTTGACCAAATGGTATCACCGCGGCGAACACCTCGCCTGGCGCGACCTGGAGCATCATTCCATTCCATCACCCTGGGAGATGAATAATCACCCTCTGAAACACTCGCGATGTCAATGTATCGAAAACTCCCTTCATTGGGCATGACCTTGACCTGATTCATTTTTGCCATTCGATCAAGGGTTACATCTTTCCGGCCAGCGGCAAATTGGCAGAACAGATTTTTGACCAGTTCACCTGTCAGCTCATGAATCTGTTGATTAACAGCTATCTTGTCATCTAGAGCCCCCAGCACCTCTGCAACTGCTCGTTGTTCATCCAGAGAGGGGAGCTCGATAATAATTTCTCGGATCATGTTCTTGGTAAGTGCTTTTCGCGTAGCGCCAACCGCGAGGGAGTGAAGGTGACTTTTCATTCGAGGCTCAACAAGGACACACTGGAGATAGCGTGAATCAACACTTTTATTTGGCCTGATGATCATAACGTGCTGATTGACGCGAGCGGGTAGGTAACTAGAATCAACCATCGTTACTCGAGCTACAGATTCCCCAGTGATATTCAAAAGTATATCACCATTCTCCACTGTCACCGAATCTAAAGTTTTCGCGGAATCATCAGAAATATACACCAGTCCATCTTCGGCCATGGTGTTGTCAAGGACATTTTGAGAACGAATCAATGCCACGCCATGATCACGATAAACAGCAGCTCCACCTTTGGGCGTGGCTCCAGATCCTATCTTGACCGCCACGTCTCCTAAACGAATCTTTGTCATCGCAACCTCCCCAGCTGCTCACGCACAACCTGCTGCAGTCGCTCCGACTCGGCGAACTGCTTCTCCAGTTCCGCCGTGAGACGGGCGATCTTCTCATCGAGGGGCACGCCGTCGTCCTCGGGTTCGGGCATGCCGACGTAGCGGCCCGGTGTCAACGCGTAGCCCGCCTGCTTGATCTCGGCGAGGGGCACCGACCTGCAGAAGCCCGGGACGTCCTCGTACTCCCCCAGCTCGCCGGCTGGCCCAGTGGGCACGGGCGCGCCGTCGCCCTCCGGGTCACCGGTGGGGCTGAGGTCCTTGGTGCCGAGCGGCAGGCGGTCCATGCCGCGCCAGGCGTGGTAGGTGTCGGCGATCCGCTGGATGTCGGCGTCACTGAAGGCGCGCTCGGCTCGGGTCACCATGTGCCCCAAGCCGCGGGCGTCGATGAAGAGCACCTGACCCGTGCGGTCTATCCGGCCGCCCGGGCCGGCGGTCTTGTCCTTGGCGAAGAACCACAGGCACACCGGGATGCCGGTCGATCTGAACAGCTTCTCGGGCAGGGCCACCATGGCCGTGACGAGGTCGTTCTCGACGATGTTGGCGCGGATCTCGCCCTCACCGCCGGCGTTCGAGGTCATCGAGCCGTTGGCCATGACGACACCGGCCGAACCACCCGGGGCTAGCTTGGACAGGATGTGCTGGATCCAGCCGTAGTTGGCGTTGCCCACTGGCGGCACGCCGTGGACCCAGCGAGCGTCGCCCTCGATGCGGTTCCAGTCGGAGATGTTGAACGGCGGATTCGCCATGATGAAGTCCATCTGCTCGCCCGCGTGGTAGTCGAGCGTGAAAGTGTCGCCCCAGCGCGGCCCGAGATTGCCGGTGAGCCCGTGGATGGCCAGGTTCATCTTGGCCATCCGCCACGTCGCCTCGTTGAGCTCCTGCCCGTAGACCGACAGGTCGGAGGCATCGGCGTGGTGTGCGGCGAGGAACTTCTCGGCCTGCACGAACATGCCGCCCGAGCCGCAGCAGGGATCATAGACGCGCCCGTGACCGGGCTGCAGCACCTCGACGATCGTCCGCACGACACTGGCCGGCGTGTAGAACTCGCCGCCCCGCTTGCCCTCGGACGAGGCGAACTGGCCCAGGAAGTACTCGTAGACCTCGCCCAGCAAGTCACGGGCCTTCGTGGCGCCCTCCCCCGCGAACTGCAGCGAGTTGAGCAGGTCGAGCAGTTCGCCCAGGCGCTGTTGATCGACGTTCTCGCGGTTGAACAGGCGCGGCAGCGTGCCCTCAAGGGAACTGTTGTCCGCCATGAGCAGGTCCATCGCCTCCGTGATCCGCTGGCCGATGGTCTGGGTGTCGTGGACCTTGGCGAGTGCCACGAGATGCTCCCAGCGGGCGTCGGGGTGCACCCAGAAAACACCGTTGCCGAGGTACTCGTCGGGATCATCCTGGGACTCCTCGATCGCCTCCTCGTCGAAGCCCTCGGCGCTCAGCTCCTCGGCGATCCGGCGGCGCCGTTCCTCGAAGGCGTCCGAGACGTACTTGAGGAAGATCAGGCCCAGGACGACATCCTTGTACTGCGAGGAGTCGAGCGAACCCCGGAGCTTGTCCGCCGCCTTCCACAGCGTGTTCTTCAGGTCCTTCATGGACGTGGGCACCAAGGCCTGGGTCGTCGTCTTCCTGCGCGCCATCAGCGGCCTTCCTCGTTGTTCTTGTCGTCGCGGGCCCATCCGATGGCAACCGCCCCGGACGGCACCGAGCCGGTCACCAGGGCGTGCAGCTCGTCGATCTGGGCGCCCCACTGCTCGATTCGGTCCCGCCAGCCCTCCAAGTGTGTCAGGAACTCCTCCGCATCCCCGGCACCGACGGCCCGTACCGGCACTAGCCAGCCGCGCCAAGCCTTGTCCACCTCGTCCCGGGCATTGATCGCCGCGGTGATCGACGACGCCGACAGCCGCCGCTCGTCGATCACCCGCAGCACCCTGGCCGGGAAGGCGACGATGGCGCCGCCGCTGCGGTCGACGACAGCGGCGGGCCGCGGCCGCACGGTGAAGACGACGTCGCCCGGCCTGGTCAGCTCGTGGTCGGGCACCGCCCTGGTGACTGCGAGCCGGTCGACGCGCGAGGGCGCCCCGGCCACGACGTCCGCGGCCCTCCACCGCTTCAGTTCACCGGAGGCCAGTGCGGGAAGACGACGCCCCTTGACCAGCCTCAGTGACGCCCCGCCCCCGCGGCGTTCAAGAGCGGCGCCGAGCGCGATGCGCTCCGCCCTGAGCACGTCGTCATCAGTGGCGACCGCCTCGAAACCCGGTCCGAAGGGCGGCAGCACCTGAGCGAGCGAGTCGTAGAGCTGCTGCATGCGTGCGGCGTCCTGCCTCGGCGTGGCCCCTATGGCCGGGGCAGTGACCCGCCCCGGCGTGACGAGCGGGCCGTCTTCGGCAACCAGCTGCGCCTGGGCGACGGATCGCAGCATCGAGAACACGTGGGAGCCGGGATCGTCGGCGGCGAGCAGGTCGCCGAGCAGTTCCTGCCGCGCCGTGCGGTCTAGCCGTCGCCCGGACAGGTCGCCGACTCGGACGACGCCACGGCCGCTCTGCCGAGCCGCCCCTTGCACCAGCCACAGGGCCATGCGCTCCCGGCTGCCCCCGCGAAGCATGCCGGCGGGCAGCTGGACGACGGCGTGGACGACGCCCGAGCGTAGCAGCTCGTCGCGGACGGTCCCCGCCTTGTCGGCGAGCGGGTCGACCAGCAGGGCCGACGGACCGAGGGCGAGCAGGCTCACGCCCTCGCCCAGCTGGAGACAGGCTCCGTCGAGCAGGTCGAGGCTCTCCTGCGAGGCATCGGGCAGCCGGACCAGGATGACCGAGCCCGACGGCGGCGCCCAGCCGTCGTCGAATCGGGCCACGTGCGGGCTCACCCCGTGGACGGCGAGCCGTCGGCGCACCGGACGGAGCGCGCCGGGATCGTCGGTGACGAGCAGCAGCCCGGGCATCTCGTGGTCCTCGTCGGCGGCAAGTTCGATCATGACGTCGGAGCAGGAGCCCTGCACATCGACGAGCCGGCCGCCCTCGCTCAGCATGGCGCGCACAACAGCGGCTAGCAGACGAACCAGTGACCGGTCCAGACCCGAGGCAGAAGTGCGAACGAGGCACTGCCTGCGGAGAGTCTCGTATGCCGTGGCATCGTTCCAGGCCGCATCGGCGACGGCATCGGCCCGTGCGGCGAGCTCGGGCGTCCAGAGCTGCTCGGTCTCGCCCAGCAGCCAGTCATCATCCGGGTCGACCTCTTCAACGCGGTCGAGCAGTTCATCGCGGTCGAGAGCGGACAGTGGATCCTCGATCGCCGCCCGGGCGGTGAGCAGTGCGAGCACGGCCCAGAGCTCATCGAGCGGGGCACCAGGGCTGATCACCGTGTGAAGGGCCACCTCGGCGCGGGCGTCCGGGTTGTTGCCGCGGCCGGTTGCTTCGAGCCAGTCGACGAGCTCGCCGGCATCGACTCGTCCGTCAGCATTCAGCTCGGGAAAGCGAATCCCAGCCTTGGGACGCTTGGTCCACATCGTCACGACGGGACGCTCCACACGCGCCAAACGCGCCACGTCGCCAAGCGACAGATCGTTCACCACGCCTCCTCAGCGATTTCACCCCTGCGAGGACAGAGTCTAGAGCAGCCGACGTTCAATCAACACAGAAAGACTGATAAGCCCCCTTATCAAAAGAGATCATTGCTAATGAACGCTGATTGATCGACAGTTGTGCCACACCGCCGGACGGACAACCGGTCGGCACCGAACCTTCCAACCAAGGAGCACCCATGATGAAGAAGATCGCAGGCCTCGGCCTCTGCCTCACCGCGCTGGCCATGACCGCCTGCGGCGTTCCGGCCAGTCATTCCGACAGCGCTCGGACAGGGGTCAACGCCGGCTCGACGAACGAGTCGGCCCAGACATCAACCTCCACCAGCGCCCGGGGCGTCGACGCCGCCTTCGGCAGCGCATACACCTGGGATGACGGCCTGTCCGTCGAGGTGGGTGCGCCCGAGACCTTCACTCCCGGCGCGTACGCGGCCAGCACCGAGGGGTACGACCAGTTCGTCGCGTTCACCGTGCGCATCGTCAACGGCACGAGCGAGAACTGGGATCCGAGCATGTTCTACGCGACCCTGCAGTCAGGGAACCAGGAGGCCAGCCGCGTCTTCGACAGCGAGCAGCTCGGGAACACCCCGTCGACGTCATTGCTGCCCGGTCGTGAGGTCGAGTTCACGATGGCCTACGGCGTCAATGACCCCGCCGACCTAGTGATGGAGGTGGCCCCGGACTTCAGCTACCAGAACGTCATCTTCCACAGCTGATCGGAGCAGCGGAGCAGCTGGAGGGAGCGTCCGCCGCCCCCTGCGGGGGAAGGGCTCCCCCGCGGTGGCCGGCCGGGCAGCCGCCCCGGTCGACCACCGCCACGACATACCGCCCGAACGCATCTCCCCGGCCACCATCGCCCGAGCCCCCGAGCAGCCGTCGCGCTGCCCCTGCCGCGGCCACTGCGTCTGCTGCGCGTGGTGGCACTCGCGGAGGGTGCAGCGGCGGGGAAGCGTCCGAGCGCGAATCAGCGATGCCTCAGGCCCGGGCCCGGTCAGCGCTCGCGCAGGGTGTAGCAGGCCACCGCCGCCGCGGCGGCCACGTTGAGGGAGTCGATGCCGCGGGCCATGGGGATCCGCACGACGACGTCGGCCTGGGCCAGCCAGTGCGAACTCAACCCGCCGCCCTCGGTGCCCATGAGCAGCGCCACCTTGCGCGGCTCGGCCGCCAGGTCGGCGGCGAACGCGTCGAGCGTCACGGCATCCTCGCGCAGGGCCATGGCGGCGACGGTGAAACCCGCCCGCTTGAGGGTCTCCAGGCCGCCGCCCCAGTCGTCCATGCGGGCCCAGGGCAGGAAGAAGACGGCGCCCATGCTCGTCTTGACGGCCCGCCGGTAGAGCGGGTCGGCGGCCCGCGGGGCGAGCAGCACGCCGTCCCAGCCGAGGGCGGCGGTGCAGCGGATGATGGCACCGACGTTCGTGTGGTCGACGATGTCCTCGCACACGACCAGGCGCCGCGCGTCGAGCAGTTCGGTCATGCTCCAGCGGGTGGCGCGCTTCATCGAGGCGAGCGCCCCGCGGTGCACGTGGAACCCGGTGACCCGCTCGGCCAGGGCCTCGTCCACGACGTAGACGGGCACGTCGAGGCGGTCGAGGATCGGGCGCAGCCCGGCGATCCAGCGCTCGGCCAGCAGGAAGGACCTCGGCTCGTAGCCGGCCTCGCAGGCCCGCCTGATCACCTTCTCGCCCTCGGCGATGAACAGCCCCTGCTCGGCCTCGAGGGACCGGCGCAGCGAGACGTCGCGCAATCGGACGTAGTCGCCCAGCCGCTCGTCGGCGGGATCGGTGATCGGGATGAGGGTCGCCACGGCGCAAGGCTAGTGCCCCGACGGCCCCCCGGCCGGGCCGGCCAACGATGAGGGGCCGCCGGGGACCGCCGCGCACCGCGCACGAGGCCGCCGAGGGGCGCCACGGCGGCGGGGACGACGCCCCGGCTCCGGGGGATGGAGCATCCCGGCCACGCGCGAGAGGACAGCGCGGCAGCAGGAGAGCCGCGGCACGGGCCCCGCCGGCAGGACCGGCTCCGACCGGACCGCTGACCGGCGGCGCACCGCCCGGAGGCGACCCGATCCTAGACTGGCCACGTGACGACCCAGACCCAGCAGCACGGACCGAGACCCTGGTACCGGAGGATCCGCATCGACTGGTTCGTGACCGCCATCGTCGTCTCGGCCGTCGTCGCCACGGCGCTGCCGGCCACCGGCGAGGCCAACCGCGTCCTCGACTGGGCCGTCAAGGTGCTCATCTTCGTGCTCTTCCACCTGTACGGCGTGCGCCTCGAACCGCGCGAGGCGCTGGCCGGCCTGGTGCACTGGCGCCTGCACGTGACGATCCTGGCCTGCACCTATGTCGTCTTCCCGGTCCTCGCGCTGGCGCTGCGCCCCCTGTCGGGCGGTTACCTGAGCCCGGAGCTCTACCTGGGGGTGCTGTGGCTGTCGATCCTGCCGTCGACGGTGCAGAGCTCCATCAACTTCACCTCGATCGCCGACGGCAATGTGGCCGGGGCGATCGTCTCGGCCTCGATGTCGAACATCCTCGGCGTCTTCTTCACCCCGCTGCTGGCCATGGTCGTCATGAGCACCGGCGGCCTGGTCATCGAGCCGGGCTCGATCGTCGACCTGGCGGTGCAGCTGCTGCTGCCCTTCGTGCTGGGCCAGCTCACCCGCCGGTGGACGGCCGGCTTCGTCCGGGACCATCCGCGGCTGAGGCTGGTCGACCAGATCAGCATCGTCTGCGTCGTCTACAGCGCGTTCAGCGACGGCATCAACGAGGGCGTCTGGCACACCGTCGGCGCACTCGACATCGTACGGCTCCTGCCGGTGCTCTTCGCGCTGCTGGCATTCATGCTGGCCTTCACCTGGTGGCTGCCCGGCCGGATCGGCTTCGGGCGCCGCGACCAGATCGCCATCCAGTTCTGCGGGACGAAGAAGTCGCTGGCCACCGGCGCCCCGATGGCCTCCGTGCTGTTCAGCGCCGCCCAGGTGCCGCTGCTCGTCCTGCCGCTCATGATCTTCCACATGGTGCAGCTCATCGTCTGCGGCGTCATCGCCGGGCGCTACCGCGCCAAGCCTGCGGCCTGGCACGAGCGGGGCGGGCGGTTGAGCGCCGCCGAGGAGCAGCGGGACTGAACGGCGGGCCACCGGGCCGGACCGCCCCGTCCTCAGCAGGCGGCCTTGGCCGTCCAGCGCCCGTCGTCGGCCTGCTCGATGCGCAGCGGCATGCCGTAGACGGCGGACATGAGCTCGTCGGTGAGCACCTCGCCGATCGGCCCGGAGGCCGCGACCCGGCCGCCGGACAGCAGCAGGGCATGGGTGATGCCCGCCGGGATCTCCTCGACATGGTGGGTGACGAGCACGGTCGTCGGCGCGTAGGGGCTGGCGCACAGCTGCGCGAGCGTCGACACGAGGCGCTCCCGGCCGCCCAGGTCGAGGCCGGCGCCCGGCTCGTCGAGCAGCAGCAGCTCGGGGTCGGTCATCATGGCCCGGGCGATCTCGACACGCTTGCGCTCCCCCTCGCTCAGGGTGCCGTAGGTGCGGTCGGCGAGCTCGACGACGCCGAAGTAGTCCATGAGCCGGCCGGCGCGGTCGAAGTCCATCTCGTCGTAGTGCTCGCGCCAGCGCCCGTTGACGGCGTAGCTGGCCGAGACGACGACGTCGCGCACCCTCTCCCGGGCCGGGATGCGGTGGGCCACCGTCGGGCTCGTCAGGCCGATGCGGGGGCGCAGCTCGAAGACGTCGACGGCGCCGAGCACCTCGCCGAGGATCCCGACGACCCCCTTGGTGGGATACAGATGAGTCGCCAGGATCGACAGCAGCGTGGTCTTGCCAGCGCCGTTGGGGCCGATGACGACCCAGCGCTGGCCCTCGTCGATCGACAGGTTCACATCGTCGAGCAGCAGGGTGGTACCACGCCGCACACTGACACCGGCAAGCTCCGCAACCGAGACCATGGTTAGACCTTACAAGTCGGCCCCGCGAGGCTGCGGCCGCCGACCGTCTGGCGACGCGCCGCGTTCGGCTGCGACGCAACCCCTCGGGCGCCCGGCGGCGGACGACCAGCCTGGGCGCCGTGTCCGACCCCCCTCACTCATCGCGTGCCTGAGGCTCGTGAGCGTGCTCAACGCCATGGGCGTCGGCGCCCTCGACGCTCCCCGCGCCGAGCGCGTGCTGCGCATCAGCGACACCGGCGAGCCGGACCGGCCCCACCACGTCGCCGACCCCGAGGGGTCCTCGGACCGGGCGGGCCCGACGCGGCCCCGTGCGCCCGGCCCTGGCCCGCATCGCGAGCACCCGCTGCCCGGCGAGCTGTGGATGCTGGCCGTCGTCCACCCCGGCGATCCGGCTGGGCGGCCTGCGCGACCCCTCGACGACGAACGCCCAGGCCCTCGAGTGCGGCGCCACCGCCGTCGCCCACGGGGCCGGGTGGCCTGGCTGCCCCACCCGGTCGGGCCCGCCATGCAGTGGCGGCTGGCCCGCGCCGAGCGTCCGCTGCCCCCGCCCACGCCCGGCGAGGCGGCGACGGCGCTCAACGCGCAGGTCCTCGTCTCGGCCCGCGAGCTGGCCGGCCTCGACGCGGCGGCCGGGCGACGTCCGGACGACGCGGCCCCGGTCGTCCTGGGCGGGGCCTACCCCACGGGAACCAGCGCCTGCTCGACCGGGCGATCCTGTGGCGCGAGGTCTGCGCGGCGGGCCCGGGCGCCGACGACGCGGCGCTGCACTCGCACGCCCGGCCGGCCCGCTCGGCGCACCTGCGCAGGATCGGGATCGTGTGCCGGCAGGCGATCAGCGCGGCCGCCAGCTGGCCGGACGCGCGGCCGGCGGGCGCCCGTCTCTGAGAGGTGGGGCCGGAGAGGCGGAGCGCCCGGCGCGGCGCGTCCGCGCCGGGCCGCCGGGGCCCGCACGACCGTCACCGTGCGGAGCGCCCGCCCCGCGGGCGGGGCCGCCGACCGGTTCGGCGACGGGCAGGGCCGATCCGACCCGCGCAGCAGGCCGGTGACGCCGGGAGCCCTCAGGCGCCGGTCGAGAACAGGCCGCCGTCGACGTGGATGATCTCTCCGGTCGTCGCGGCGAACAGGTCGCTGAGGAGCGCGCAGATGACCGTGCCGACCGGCGTGGCGTCCTTGGCGTTCCAGCCGAGCGGGGCCCGCTCGTCCCAGACGTCGTTGAGCGAGGCCGATCCGGGGATGGCCTTCTTCGCCAGCGAATCGATCGGCCCGGCGGAGACGAGGTTGGCGCGGATGCCGTCGGGGCCGAGGTAGCGGGCGAGGTAGCGGTTCGCGGACTCCAGGCCCGCCTTGGCGACGCCCATCCAGTCGTAGGACGGCCAGCTGATCGTCGCGTCGAAGGTGAGGCCGACGACCGAGGAGCCGGGCCCCATCATGTCCTTGAGGGCCATGGCGAGGGCCGGGTAGGAGTAGGTCGAGGTGTGCAGCGCGGTGGCCACGTCGTCCCAGCCGGTCGTGAGGAAGCCGCCGCCGAGCGCCGTCTCGGGGTTGGCGAAGGCGATGGAGTGCAGCACGCCGTCGATGCGGTCGAATCCGTTCTCGCGCAGGGCGCCGGGCAGGGCCGCCAGGCTCTCCTCGCTCGTGGCGTCGAGCTCGATGACCGGGGGCGCGGGGTCGAGCTTGGCGCAGACGCGCCTGCACAGGCTGAGCGCCCGGCCGAAGCCGGTGACGATGATGTCGGCGCCCTCGCGCTGGGCGACCTCGGCCGCCTTGTAGGCGATGGAGGTGTTCATCGTGATGCCCGTGACGAGGATCTTCCTGCCCTCGAGAATGCCCATGTGTTCTGGTCCTTTCCGTTCTCGGTGGAAGACTAGCGTCCCATGCCGATGCCGCCGTCGACGGGCAGGACGACGCCGGTGATGTACCCGGCCTCGTCGGAGCACAGGAAGCGCACCGCGGCGGCGACGTCCCCGACCTCGGCGGCCCGGCGCAGCGGGATGCGCTTGAGGTAGTCGGCCCTGACCTCGTCGGACAGCTCGTCGGTCATGTCGGTGCGGACGAAGCCGGGCGCCACGACGTTGCAGGTGATGCCGCGGCTGCCGAGCTCGCCGGCGACGGAGCGGGCCATGCCGATGAGGCCGGCCTTGCTCGCCGCGTAGTTCACCTGGCCGGGCGTGCCGACGTAGGCGGACACGGAGCCGATGAGCACGATGCGACCGAAGCGGGCGCGCGTCATGGGGCGCACGGCGCGGCGCACGGTGCGGAAGGCGCCGGACAGGTTCGTGCCGATGACGTCGTCCCAGGCCTCGTCCTTCATCATGGCGAGCAGGCCGTCGCGGGTGATGCCGGCATTGGCGACGAGCACCTCGACGGGGCCGATCTCGTCCTCGACCCGGCGGTAGGCCGCGTCGACCTGGTCGGGCTCGGTGATGTCGGCGGCGATGCCCAGGACGCCCTCGGGGGCGGTGCCGGTCCGGCTCGTGCCGGCGACGCGGTAGCCCGCGGCGAGGAGGTCGGCGGCGATGGCTGCGCCGATGCCGCGGCTGGTTCCGGTGACGAGGGCCACGCGCCCGTTCTGCTGCGTACTCACCCGTCCACGGTACCGGTTCGCGTCCCTCGGCGGGGCGCGGATCCCCGTGGGGCAGGATGAGGACATGGATTGTGGACTGCACGACAGGGTGTTCATCGTCACGGCCGCCAGCGGCGGCCTCGGCCTGGCGGGCGCCCGGGCGCTCGTGGCCGAGGGGGCCCGTACGGTGCTCGTGGCGCGCCGGAGGGACGCGCTGGAGGAGGCGGTCGCCGAGCTGGGCGCCGACCGGGCCACGGCGCTGGCGGCCGATCTGTCCGAGGCGGACACGGCGCAGCGCGCCGTCGAGGCGGCGCTGGGGGCCTGGGGGCGGCTGGACGGCGCCCTGGTCTCGGTCGGCGGCCCGCCGAAGGGCACCGTCACCGGCACCACGGACGCGCAGTGGCTGGGCGCCTTCGACTCGGTCTTCCTGGCGGCCGTGCGCATCGCCCGCGCCGTGCTGGGCGCGAACGGGGCGGCGAGGCTGGGCTTCGTCCTGTCGGTCTCGGCGAAGATGCCGCTGGCCGACATGGCCCCGAGCAACGGCCTGCGCCCGGGCCTGGCCATGCTCGTCAAGCAGCTGAGCGACGAGATCGCCCCCGCCGGCGGCCGGGCCGTCGGCCTCATGCCCGGCAACATCGCCACCGGGCGGATGATCGACCTGCTCGGCCACGAGCCCACCGCCGAGGACGCCCGTCGGGCGGGCATCCCGATGGGGCGCCTGGGCACGCCGGCCGAGTTCGGCGCGGTCGCGGCCTTCCTCCTCTCGGATGCGGCGAGCTATCTGACCGGCTGCCTCGTGCCGGTCGACGGCGGAATGCTGCGCGGCCTGTGACCGTCCCCCTCGCCCGGCGCCTCGCCGCGCTCGACCGGGCCGCGGGCCTGCTCGCCTGCCCGGTCTGCGCACGCCGGGGCGTCCCCGATGCGCCGCTGGCACGCTCGGAGCGGCGGCTGCGCTGCGGGGCCGGCCACGCCTTCGACGTGGCGCGGCAGGGCTACGTGAACCTGGCCGGCTCGGCCCAGCCCCGCAACGCCGACACGGCGCGGATGCTCGACGCCCGGGGGCGCCTCCTCGGCTCGGGGGTCCACGAGCCGCTGCGCCGGGCCGTCGTGGAGGCCTGCGGCGAGCCGTCGACGATCGTCGAGGCCGGCGCGGGCCCCGGCTGGTACCTGGCCGGGGCCGCTGCGGCCCATCCGCGGGCCGTGCCGCTCGCGATGGACGCCTCGGTGCCCGCCCTCAGGCGGGCGGCGGCGATCGGGCTGGCCTGCGTCGTGGCGGACACCTGGGCCGGGTTGCCGCTGCGCGCGGGATGCGTCGACGCGCTGCTGTGCGTCTTCGCGCCGCGCAACGCGGCCGAGTTCTCCCGGGTGCTCTCGGGGGCCGGTCGCGTCGTCGTGGCCGCCCCGACGACGGCCCACCTGGCCGGGCTGCGCGCCGAGCTGGGCCTGCTCGATGTCGCCGACGGCAAGGCCGACCGGCTCGTCGGGCAGATGGGCGACGCGGGCCTGGACCGAGTCGGGAACCGGCTCGTCGAGTTCGAGGCCGCATGCACCCGGGAGCAGCTGCGCGACCTGGTGGACATGGGCCCGAACGCCTTCCACGAGCACGCCGCCCCGCGCGGGCCTCGGACGGTGGTCGTGAGCGTTCTCGTGAGCGTCTTCGCGCGAACGACCCGTCACCCGTGAACGTCCTCGTGCCGGGGGCGGCGGCCAACGAGCCGTGACGCCCTGCGCGAACGACCCGGCCGGCCCCGGCGCGCCCCGCGGCGAATGACACCCTCACGGCATCGATGGACACGAATGCGTCCGGGGGGGCGACCGCCGGGCCCCGCGGCCCTATACGATCCGAGCTGGAATGGAGACCGAGATGACGACCCTCGTTGTGATCAGCGCTGGCATGCGCAGACCGTCCACGACACGGATTCTGGCCGACGAGCTGTCCGCGGCGGTGAGCGCGCGCCTGCCCGGACCGCTCACCGTGACGAACGTCGAGGTGCGCGACTACGCGCAGGCCATCATCGACGCCCTGCTGGGCGGCTTCACGCACTCCGACCTCGACGAGGCGATCACCGCCGTGGAGGACGCCGACGCGCTCATCGCCGTCTCCCCCACCTTCCAGGGCTCCTACTCGGGCCTGTTCAAGTCGTTCATCGATCTGCTGCCGCCGAACGACCTCGCGCACAAGCCGGTGCTGCTGGGCGCCACGGGCAGCTCGGAGCGTCACTCGCTCATCATCGACCACGCCATGCGCCCGTTGTTCAGCTATCTGCGCACCATGACCGTCCCGACCGGCGTCTACCTCACGACCGGCACCCTCGGCGAGGAGAACCGGGGGCTGCGGGCCCGCATCAACCGGGCGGCCGACGAGCTGGCGGCCTTCGTCGAGCTCAACGCCGCGACGCGGGGGCCCCTGCCGGCCGCCGCAGGCGACGAGTCCACGACGACGGCCATCGAGCTCGACCAGGCGCACGCCGAGCTGGGGCTGAGTCCGGCCGGGCCAGGAGACGGCACCCTCGAGCGGATGCTGCGCACCCTGGGGAGGGGCTGAGGCCCGCCGGCGCCTCCGAACGGGCCCGCGGGACCGGGCCGCACGTCGGGCGTCCGCGTCCGTCGCCGGCCGGGCGCTCAGGCCAGGACGACGAGCTCCGCGTAGTCCTCGCTCCACAGGTCCTCGTCGCCGTCGGGCAGCAGCAGGACCCGGTCGGGCTCGAGGGCCTGGACGGCGCCCTCGTCGTGCGTGACGAGCACCATCGCGCCCCGGTAGGCGCGGATCGCCCGGAGCACCTGTTCCCGGCTGGCCGGGTCGAGGTTGTTCGTCGGCTCGTCGAGCAGCAGCACATTGGCCGCGCTCGCGACGAGCGTCGCGAGCGCCAGTCGGGTCTTCTCGCCGCCGGACAGCACCCGGGCCGGTTTGTGGTCGTCGTCGCCGGTGAACAGGAAGGTGCCGAGCACCGTGCGGGCGTCGGTCTCGTTGAGCTGCGGCGCGGCGGCCTGCATGTTCTCCAGCACGGTGGCGTCCATGTCGAGCATGTCGTGTTCCTGGGCGAAGTACCCGAGCCTGAGGCCGTGGCCGGGCAGCACCCGGCCGGCGTCGGGCTCCTCGACGCCGTACAGCAGGCGCAGCAGTGTCGTCTTGCCGGCGCCGTTGAGGCCCAGGACGACGACCCGTGAGCCCCTGTCGACGGCGAGGTCGACGCCGGTGAAGATCTCCAGGGAGCCGTAGGCCTTCGACAGGCCCTCGGCCATGAGCGGGGTCCGGCCGCACGGGGCCGGTTCGGGGAAGGAGATGGCCGCGACCCTGTCCTCGGCGCGCGCGGGCTCGGTGCCGGCGAGCAGTCGCTCCGCGCGGCGGGCCATGTTCTGGGCCGCGGTGGCCTTGGTCGCCTTGGCGTGCAGCTTCTCGGACTGGGCCATCAGCTGGGCCGCCTTGCGTTCGGCGTTGAGGCGCTCGCGGTGGCGGCGCCGCTCGTCGGCCTGGCGCTGGGTCAGGTAGGGCCTCCAGCCCATCGAGTAGACGTCGAGCACGGAGCGGTTGGCGTCCAGGTGGAAGACCTTGGTGACGGTCTCGTCCAGCAGCACGGTGGAGTGGCTGATCATCATGACGCCGCCGGAGTAGCTCCGCAGGAAGTCGCGAAGCCAGGTGATCGAGTCGGCGTCGAGATGGTTCGTGGGCTCGTCCAGCAGCAGGGTGTCGGCGTCGCTGAACAGGATGCGGGCCAGCTCGACGCGACGGCGCTGGCCGCCGGACAGCTCGTGCAGCGGCTGGGCCAACACGCGGTCGGGCAGCCCGAGGTTGGACGCGATGCGCGCGGCCTCCGCCTCGGCCCCGTAGCCGCCCGCCGCGACGAAGGACGCCTCGGCGCGGTCGTAGGCGGCCATGGCCCTCTCGCGGGCCGGGCCGCGGGCGCGGGAGATGTCGTCGGTGGCCCGGTTCATCCGCTCCAGGAGGGACTCGATGCTGCGGGCGGAGACGATGCGCGAGCGCGCGGTGACCGCCAGGTCCGACTCGCGGGGGTCCTGCGGCAGGTAGCCGACCCGGCCCGAGCGCCTCACCGAGCCGCCCGGGGCCGGCGCCTCGCCGGCCAGGATGCGCATCGTCGTCGTCTTGCCGGCGCCGTTGCGCCCGACGACGCCGATCTTGTCGCCCTTGACCACCTGGAAGCTCACGGGGGCCAGCAGCAGACGGGCGCCGACGCGCACCTCCAGGTCATTGGCTTGTATCAACGGCGCTCCTGCACTTCTCGACGACACGCCCGGCAACGGACCGCCATCCATTCTCCCGCGCGCCGTGGCGCCGGGCAAAGCGGCCCTGACTCGGACGGCGACCCGCCGGCGGGGCCCGCGCGGGGTCCCGGTGTGGTTGAAACAGATTCTTCCGACTTGTCCACAGGGCATCCGGAAGCGCACAATGAACGCGCCCGCACCCCGCGGGCGCCCTCGTGCCCTCTGCCGGCAACGCGACGAACGCGAGGAGCGGGCATCCCACGACCCCCCTCCGCGGACGGTACGAGTCCCACCCCCGGCATGTCCGCGAACGGTATGGAAGTGAGGGAAGTGAACCAGATGTCCGATGCGTCGCGCTCGCGTCGCCGCGGCCTCGTGCTCCGGTTCGTCCTCATCGCGCTCATGGTGCTGGCCGTCAACATCCTCATCCAGCTGTTCATCGGCGCCTCGCTGGGCGTCGTCGAGAACGCCTGCTGGCTCGTCTCGGCAGCCCTGCTGGGCTGGGCGGGCTCCTTCGGCCACGATCGGCTCAGCGGCGAGTGGCCTGGAGCCGGGCAGGACACCCCCGCCGCGGCGCGGGCCCTGCCCTCCGAGCCCTCCGAGTCGGCGCCTCCCCCGCCCGAGTCGGCCGAACCGGTCCGGGGCCGGCCGGGGCCGGTCGACCCGGCACCTGTCGGACCGGCACCGTCCACCGAGCCGGCCATGCCCCGGCCGGGGCCGGTCGACGAGGCGTCGTCCCAGCCCACGCCCATCGACCCGGTGCGCGTGAACCCGACATTCACGGGACCAGCGCCCACAGGACCGGCACGAGCGGGATCCACGCCCGCCGCAGCCCCCGCACCAGCGACGCCCGCACCACCCATCGACCCGGTGCGCGTGAACCCGACATTCACGGGACCAGCGTCCACAGGACCGGCACGAGCGGGATCCACGCCCGCCGCAGCCCCCGCACCAGCGACGCCCGTACCGCCCGCGGCGGCGGCGACCGGGCAGACCCGTCCGATGGGTCCTGCGCCGGCCGCCCCGGGGGACAGGCGATGGAGGAGGACCTCCGGACGCTGGTTCAGACGTTGAAGCCGATGTAGCGCAGCTGCTCGCGGCCGTCGTCGGTGATGCGGTCGAGGCTCCACGGCGGGAGCCAGACCCAGTTGATCGTCACGGAGTTCACGATGCCGTCGAGGGCCGACTGGGCGCCCCACTCGAGCTGGTCGGTGAGCGGGCAGGCCGGGCTCGTGAGCGTCATGTCGATGACGACGTTGGCCTCCTCGTCGATCTCGACGCCGTAGACGAGCCCCAGGTCGACGACGTTGACCATGAGCTCGGGGTCGATGACCTCCTTGAGCGCCTCGAGGACCTGATCCCGGGTGGGCGGCTCCGTGACGCCGACCGGGGCGTCGGGCAGCCTGTCGCGCACCAGGTCGGACGGGCGCCGCTCGTCCCGGCCGGACGTGGGATCGCCGTCGGGCGGCTGCTGCTCACTCATGCTGTCTCCTTCTCGTCGCCGATGTCCGCCCCGGCGCGGGCGAGCGCGTCGCGCAGGGCCATCCAGCTCAACATGGCGCACTTGACGCGCGCCGGGAACTGCGAGACGCCGGCGAACGCGATCGCGTCCTCCAGGACGTCCTCGTCGGGCTCGATGCGGCCCTGGCTCTCCATCATGTCCTTGAACACCGAGAAGGTGCCCATGGCCTCGTCGACCGAGCGCCCGATGACCAGATCGGTCATGACCGAGCTGGACGCCTGGGAGATGGAGCAGCCCTCGCCGGCGTAGCTCACGTCGCCGATCCGGTCGCCGTCGAGCGCCACCCGCAGCGTCAACTCGTCGCCGCAGCTGGGGTTCACATGGTGCACCTCGGCACCGTACGGCTCCCGCAGCCCGCTGTGGTGCTTGGCGCGGTAGTGGTCCAGGATGATGTCCTGGTACATCTCCTCGACGTTCATCAACGACCCCTCAGCTTGCCGGTGAAGAAATCGTGCGCCCACACGACGGCCTCGCACAGGGCGTCGATCTCGGCCCTCGTCGTGTAAAGATACCCGGACGCGCGGGCCGAGCTCTGCACGCCCAGACGGCGGTGCAGCGGCTCGGCGCAGTGGTGTCCGCCGCGCACCGCGACGCCCCTCGAGTCGAGCAGCTGCATGAGGTCGTGCGGGTGCACCCCGTCGACGGTGAAGGAGATCGCCCCTCCGCGGTCGACGTCCTCCAGCGGCCCCATGACGTGGACGGCGGGGATCCCGCCGAGCTGCTCGAGGGCGTACTGCGTGATCTCGTGCTCGTGGGCGGCGACCCGGTCCATGCCGATGCCGGTGAGGTAGTCCACCGCGGCGCCGAGGCCGACGGCCTGGGCGATCGGGGGCGTCCCGGCCTCGAACTTGTGCGGCACCTCGGCCCAGGTGGAGCCCTCCATGCGCACGACGCCGATCATCTCGCCGCCGCCGAGGAAGGGCGGCAGCTCCTCGAGCAGGGCGCGCCGGCCCCACAGGACGCCGATGCCGGTCGGGCCGAGCATCTTGTGGCCGGTGAAGGCCAGCAGGTCGACGCCGAGGGCCGACACGTCCGTGGGCAGCTGCGGCACGCCCTGGGAGCCGTCGGCGACCATGACGGCCCCCACGGCGTGGGCCTGCTCGGCGATCCGCGCGATCGGGTTGACCGTACCCAGCACATTGGAGACCCAGGCCAGCGAGACGACCCTCGTGCGCTCGTTGATGAGCCCCTCGCGCTCGGCGGCGTCCAGGTCGAGCCGGCCCTCCTCGGTGATGTCGAACCAGCGCAGCGTGGCGCCGGTGCGCCCGCAGACCATCTGCCAGGGGACGAGGTTCGAGTGGTGCTCCAGGACCGAGACGACGACCTCGTCGCCGGGCCCCAGCCGAGCGCCCAGCGTGCCGGCCGCCAGGTTGAGGGCCTCGGAGGCGTTCTTCGTGAAGACGACCTCGTCGGGGCCGGCCGCACCGATGAACCCGGCGATCCGGGCGCGGGCGCCCTCGTAGGCCTGCGTCGCCTCCGAGCCGAGCGCGTGCATGGCCCGGGCGACGTTGGCGTTGTGCTCGCGGTAGTGGCGGTCCACCGCGTCGATGACCGACTCCGGCTTCTGCGAGGTGTTGGCGCTGTCCAGGTAGACGAGCGGGTGGGAGCCGAGCCGCCGGCTCAGGATCGGGAAGTCCCGACGGATCGTCTTGACGTCGACATCACTTGACATACTGCTCGTAGCCCCGCTCCTCGAGGTTGTCGGCGAGCTCGGCGCCGCCGGTGATCTTGACGCGCCCGTCGACGAAGACGTGGACGCGATCGGGATGCACATAGCGCAGGATGCGCGTGTAGTGCGTGATGAGCAGGACCGACTTGCCGGGTTTCCTGCTGTAGTCCACGATGCCGGCCGAGACGACCTTGAGGGCGTCGATGTCCAGGCCCGAGTCGATCTCGTCGAGGATGGCGGTCCTGGGGTCGAGCAGCTCGAGCTGGGCGATCTCGCCGCGCTTCTTCTCACCGCCGGAGAAGCCCTCGTTGACCGAGCGCTCGGCGAAGTCGGACGACAGGTCCATGGCGGTGAGGGCCTCGTTCACCTGCTCGGGCCAGGTGCGGACCCGGGGGGCCTCGCCGGACAGGGCGGTCTTCGCGGTGCGCAGGAAGTTGGCCATCGAGACGCCGGGCACCTCGACCGGGTACTGCATGCCCAGGAAGAGGCCGGCGCGGGCCCGCTCGTCGACCGGCAGCGCCGTGATGTCGACGCCGTCGAGGCTCACGGAGCCCCGGGTGATCGTGTACTTCGGATGCCCGGCGACGGCGTAGGCGAGGGTCGACTTGCCGGAGCCGTTGGGCCCCATGATGGCGTGGACCTGGCCGTCGCCGACGGTCAGGTCGACGCCCTTGAGGATCTCCTTCGGCCCGCTCTCGGTGTCGACGTCGACGTGCAGGTCCTTGATGACGAGTTCGGCCATCTGTCTCAGTTCTCCTTGATCGGGTTCGCGACGGCGACGAGGGACCGGACGTCCTCGGCGCGGAGGGGGTTCATGGGTACGGGCGGGATCGCGGCCGGGACGGGGCCGCCGGAGGTTCTCACGCGGCTCACTCCGGGGCGCCCCAGTCGGGCGCGATCGCGTCGAGCTGGCGCTGGACGGCCGCCATGAGGCGCTCGGCCACCTCGGGGATCCCGATGCGGCGGACGATCTCGACGAAGAAGCCCTGGACGACCAGGCGCCGGGCCTCGTCCTCGGGGATTCCGCGGCTGCGCAGGTAGAACAGCTGCTCGTCGTCGAAGCGGCCCGTCGTCGAGGAGTGGCCGGCGCCCTCGATCCGCCCGGTGGCGATCTCGAGATTCGGGATCGACTCGGCGCGGGCGCCGGCGGTCAGGAGGAGGTTCTTGTTGGCCTCGTAGGTGCTGATGCCCTCGGCCTGCTTGCGGATGAGCACGTCGCCCACCCACACGCCGAGCGATCCCTCGTCCTGGAGGGCGCCCCGGTAGTCGATGTTCGAGCGGCTCAGCGGCTGGTTGTGATCGACGAACAGGCGGTGCTCGACGTGCCGGCCCGAGTCGACGAAGTAGAGGCCGAACTGCTCCAGCTCGCCGCCGGCGCCCTCGTAGCTGGCGCGCTCGAGCATGCGGGTGACGGCGCCGCCGAGCGAGGCCTGCACGGTACGGACCGTCGCGTCGCGGCCGACGAGCAGGGAGCTCTGGGCGACGTGCACGGCGTCCGGGGCCCAGTCCTGGAGGGTGACGAGGTCGACCCTGGCGCCGGCCCCGACGCGCACGTCGATCTTGTCGGCGATCCGGGCGGAGCCCTCGAAGCGCAGGAGGATCCGGGCCCGCGCCCCGGCCCCGACCCCGATGATCGTCTGCTGGTAGGCGGGCCGGTCGACGCCGGTTCCGGTGAAGTCGAGCTCGACGGGCTCGTCGAGCTCGAGGTCGGCGGGCACCGTGACGAGACGGGCGCGGCCGGCGTTGGCGGCGGCGATCGCCGAGGTGCGGTCGGCCGGAGGCTCAACGGCGGCGGCGCGCACGGCGTCGCCCTCGACGAAGCCGGCGGTCACGCCCTCGGGCAGACGGAGGGCGCAGTCGAGCTCGACGCCGGTGGCCGGGCTCGTGAGGAGGTCCTCGAGCCGGTGCACCGGGGTGAACCGCCAGACCTCCTCGCGCCCGGTGGGCACGGGATGGTCGTCGAGCTCCCACGAGACCTTCGGGTGCAGGTGCGAGGCGACGCCCTCGAGGGCGCCGCGCACCGCCTCTGCGCCGGTGTCAGCCGGTTCGGCCACTGCTGCTGCTCCGTTCTTCCGGGTCATCAGCCCACCGCGCCTTCCATCTGGAGCTCGATGAGCCGGTTGAGCTCGAGCGCGTACTCCATCGGCAGTTCGCGGGCGATGGGCTCGACGAAGCCGCGCACGATCATGGCGCGGGCCTCGTCCTCGTCGAGGCCGCGCTGCATGAGGTAGAAGAGCTGGTCCTCGGAGATCCTGGAGATGGTCGCCTCGTGCTCCATCTGGACGTCGTCGGTACGCACGTCCACGTAGGGGTAGGTGTCCGAGCGCGAGACGTTGTCGACGAGCAGGGCGTCGCACTTGACCGAGGACATCGCATGGTGGGCGTCCGGGGAGACCGCGACGAGGCCGCGGTAGCCGGTGCGCCCCCCGTTGCGGCTGATGGACTTCGAGACGATCGTGCTCGAGGTGTGCGGCGCGGTGTGCACCATCTTGGCGCCGGTGTCCTGGTGCTGGCCCTCGCCGGCGAAGGCGATCGACAGGGCCTCGCCCTTGGCGTGGGGGCCCATGAGCAGGCAGGCCGGGTACTTCATGTTGGCCTTCGAGCCGATGTTGCCGTCGATCCACTCCATCGTGCCGCCCTCGGCGACGGTGGCCCGCTGGGTCACGAGGTTGTAGACGTTGTTCGACCAGTTCTGGATCGTCGTGTAGCGGCAGCGCGCGTTCGTGCCGACGATGATCTCGACGATGGCGGCGTGCAGCGAGTCGGTCTTGTAGATCGGGGCCGTGCAGCCCTCGACGTAGTGCACGTAGGCGTCGTCGTCGACGATGATGAGCGTGCGCTCGAACTGGCCGAGGTTCTCGGTGTTCATCCGGAAGTAGGCCTGCAGCGGGATGGTGCAGTGGACGCCCTTCGGAACGTGGATGAAGGTGCCGCCGCTCCACACGGCCGTGTTGAGCGCGGCGAACTTGTTGTCGCCGGCCGGGATGACCGTGCCGAAGTACTTCTCGAAGAGCTCGGGGTACTCCCTCAGGCCGGTGTCGGTGTCGGTGAAGATGACGCCCTGGCGTCCGAGCTCCTCGTTGATCTTGTGGTAGACCACCTCGGACTCGTACTGGGCGGCGACGCCGTCGACGAGACGGGCCTTCTCCGCCTCGGGGATGCCCAGGCGGTCGTAGGTGTTCCTGATGTCCTCGGGCAGGTCGTTCCAGTCGTTGGCCGGCCTGTCCTGGGCCCGGACGAAGTACTTGATGTCATCGAAGTGCAGCTGCGACAGGTCGCAGCCCCAGGTGGGCAGGGGTTTGCGCTCGAACTGCTCGAGGCCCTTGAGCCGGCGCTCGAGCATCCACTCGGGTTCGCCCTTGAGCCCGGAGATGCCGCGCACGACCTTCTCGGACAGGCCGCGCTCGAACGCCGCCGAGTAGTCGTCGGCGTCGTGCCAACCGTACTTGTAGGTGGTCAGGTCCTCGACCAGCTCGTCGCGCTCGGCGAACCTGTTCCCCGGCCTCGTGTCGACCTGCGTCATGCGCGTGCTGCCTCTCGGTTGTGGTGATCAGTGGACGTGCCACTGCGGTGATCCGTGGGTGCGCCGCCGCGCCCTCCGGCGGGCGGCCCAGCGCGCCCGGCGATGGGCACTCCGTCCAGGGGGACGTTCGTGGTGCACACGCCGTCACCGTGGGCGATGGTGGCGATCCTCTGCACCCGGGAGCCGAGGAGCCTGGCGAACAGGCTCGTCTCGGCCTCGCAGAGCTGGGGGTACCGGGCCGCCACATGGGCGACCGGGCAATGGTACTGGCACAGCTGGTGGCCCCCGGGGGCCTCCCTCACATGGGCGGCGTAGCCCTCCTCGCCGAGGACGGTGGCCAGCGCCTCGACCGGGTCGGCGTCCGGCGCCTCCGCGCGCAGCTGGCGGTAGCGGGCCTCGACCTCGCCGTGGCGGCGCTCCCCCACCCTCACGACGGCCGAGGGTCCAGCGGCCTCGACGAGGGCGCTGAGCGCCTCGAGGGCGAGGGTGTCGTAGTCCTGGAAGAAGGCCGAGCGGCCGCGGTCGGTGAGGACGTACTCCTTCGCCGGGCGGCCCCGGCCGCGGCGCCCGCGCACGGGCCGCTCCCGCTCGACGATCCGACCGCCGGCCTCGAGAACGCCCAGGTGGCGGCGGATGGCGGCGGGGGTGACCCCGAGGCGCTCGGCCAGCTCGGCGGCCGTCGCCGGCCCGTTGGAGAAGAGCTCCTGCAGCACATGGTGACGGGTGGACTCCTCGCCCGTTCCGGACTCCCCGCCCGGCCTCGTCACCGATTTCATGAGCCCATTGTTTCCTAAATCGACGTCCAGTCAAACCCGCTCGCCCGCAGCGAAGGGAGCGGTGACGGGCCCGTGGCGCGGTGGTCGATGCGGACGCCCGCCCGTTGCGGGGCGGCGCGGCACCGGACCGGCCGGGAGGCCCCGTCAGCGGCGGACCCGCTCGACGAACGCGCGGTGCACGCGGCGGTCGGCGGTGAGCTCCGGATGGAAGGACAACGCGGTCACCGCGCCCTGTCGGACGCCGACGACCCGCCCGTCCACCGTCGCGATGACGCGGCCGGCGGGCCCGACGCGCACGACGACCGGGGCCCTGATGAAGACGGCCTCGACGTCCGCGCCGACGCCCTCGACGTCGAGCCTCGTCTCGAAGGAGGCGAGCTGGGGGCCGAACGCGTTGCGGCGCACATCGACGTCGAGCACGCCCGGGCCGCCGGACGGCCCTCCGGCGCACAGGACGAGACCGGCGCAGGTGGCCAGCACCGGCAGCCCGCCCTCGACGGCCCCGCGCAACGGCCCGAGAAGGCCGAGGGCGCCGGCCAGTCCCCTGAGCACGGTCGACTCACCGCCCGGGATCACGATGGCGTCCAGCCCCTCGAGCTCGCCCGGCAGACGGACGGCGCGGGTGCGGGCACCGGCATCGGCCAGGGCGGCGAGATGCTCGTCGACGCCGCCCTGGAGCGCCAGGACGCCGACGAGAGGGGCCCCGTCGCCGGCGGCGCGCGGAGCGGCGCCCGGCACCGTGCTCACCGGCCGCGTCCCGCCAGCCGGTGCGGGGTCGGGACGTCGGCGACGTCGATGCCGACCATGGCCTCCCCGAGATCGCGGGAGACCTCGGCGACGACCTCGGGATGGTCGTGCATGGCGGTCGCCCTCACGATGGCGGCGGCCCGCCGGGCCGGGTCGCCCGACGCGAAGATGCCCGAGCCGACGAAGACGCCCTGGGCCCCCATCTGCATGACGAGCGCCGCGTCGGCCGGGGTGGCCACCCCGCCCGCCACGAAGAGCACGACGGGCAGCCCGCCGGTCTCGGCGACCTCGCGGACCAGGTCGTAGGGGGCCTGGAGGTCCTTGGCGGCGGTGTACAGCTCCTCGTGGTCGAGGCAGCGCAGGCGGGCGATCCCGTCGCGGATGGCGCGCAGGTGCCGCACGGCCTCGGAGATGTCGCCGGTGCCCGCCTCGCCCTTCGAGCGGATCATGGCGGCGCCCTCGGCGATGCGGCGCAGCGCCTCGCCGAGGTCCGTGGCGCCGCAGACGAAGGGGACGTCGAAGGCCCACTTGTCGATGTGGTGCGCGTGGTCGGCCGGCGAGAGCACCTCGGACTCGTCGACGTAGTCGACCTCGAGCGCCTGGAGCACCTGGGCCTCGGCGAAGTGGCCGATGCGCGCCTTGGCCATGACGGGGATGGAGACGGCGTCGATGATGCCCTCGATGAGGGCGGGGTCGCTCATGCGGGCGACGCCGCCCCGGGCCCGGATGTCGGCGGGCACGCGCTCGAGGGCCATGACGGCGCAGGCGCCGGCCTCCTCGGCGAGCCTGGCCTGCTCGGGCGTGACGACGTCCATGATGACACCGCCCTTCAGCATGTCGGCCAGACCCCTCTTGACGCGGGTCGTGGCGGTGCGGATCATGCTCGGGGAGTCGCTCTGCGTGGTCATGCCCGCCATTCCAGCCCCAGCAGTGGACCACCGCAAGATCCACATCATGAATCTTCGACTGGACCACTTCTGGTCGCCGGTGGCAGTCTCGGACCATGCGCAGCACGCTGGTGGTCCACCCCCCGCTCGTCCTCGACCGCGACGGACCGGCGCCGCTGACCCACCAGATCGTCACCGGCCTGCGGGGGCTCGTCGAGTCGGGCGCCCTCAGGGCCGGCGACGCCCTGCCCTCGACACGGGCACTGGCCGCCTCACTGGGCGTCGCGCGCGGCACCGTCGTGACGGCCTTCGAGCAGCTCGAGGCCGAGGGCTATCTGGTCGCCACCCGCGGCTCGGGCACCCGGATCGCCCAGGTGCGGGCGCGTCGTGCGCCAGCCGGTGCACGACGGCGCACGGCGCCCGGGGGGCGCGACGGCGCGCCGCGGCACGACGGGCTGCTCGACCTGCGGCCCGGCCACCCGGACATCTCGGCGATCGACTCCCCGCCCTGGCGGCGCGCCTGGCGCGAGGCGCTGGCCGAGCCGGCCGCCTCGACGGACCCGGCCGGGCTCGGCGCCCTGCGCGGCGAGGTGGCCGAGCACCTGCGTCTCATGCGCTCCCTCGTGCGGCCGCCCGAGCAGATCCTCGTCACGGCGGGCGCGCGCGAGGGGCTCGCCCTGGCGCTCGGCGCGCTCGCGGGCTCCCGCGCCGCGGCGGGACGCGGGGACGGACCGGCGCGGCTGCGGGTCGGCGTCGAGAGTCCGGGCCATCCGGCCCTGTCGGGACTGCCCGGGGCGCTCGGACACCGGACCGTCGCCCTGGCCGTCGACGACGAGGGGCTGGTCACCGACCGTCTGCCGGACCCCTCGGGGATCGACGCGGTCATCGTCACGCCGAGCCACCAGTACCCCCACGGCGGCGTGCTGGCCGCCCGGCGCCGCCAGGAGCTGCTGGACTGGGCGAGGGCCGGCCGGGTGCTCGTCATCGAGGATGACTACGACTCCGAGCTGCGCTACGTCGGCATGCCACTGCCCCCGCTGGCCGCCCTGGACGACCCCTCGACGGGGCGCGTCCTCACGCTCGGCACCTTCTCGACGGTGCTGTCGCCTGCCCTGGCGACCGGCTACCTCGTGGCCCCGGACGGGCTGCTCGATCCGCTGCTCGCCCGCCGCCGGCTCCTCGGCCCGCCCACCGGCACGCTCGTCCAGCAGGCGCTGGCCGGCTATCTTGCCAGCGGGGAGCTGCGCCGCCACATCCAGCGGATGCGACGCAGCTACCGGGCGCGCCGGCGCACCGTCCTGGCGGCCCTCTCCGACGCGCCGGGGGCCCGTCCGGCCCCGCTCATGGGCGGCCTGCAGGCCGTCGTCCTCACCGACGCGCCCGGGGCGCGGGTCGTCGAGGCGGCGCGGGCCCGCGGCGTCCTCGTCGGGGACCTGGCGGGACGATGGGGTCGGACCGGCCGCGAGGAGGGCATCGTCTTCGGTTTCGCCGCCGTCCCGGCGGCCCGGCTGGGGACGGCGCTGAGGGTCATCGCGGCGGCCTGCGCCGAGGCCGCGCGCCCCTGCGCCCCGCCGCGGACCGGCGGGGCGACGCGTCCGCCGATCCACCGGTCCCGCCCTGCGGCTAATCTTGAGAGCTGTTCCTGACGACCCGGAAGGACGCCATGACCGCAGCACAGCAGGAGTGGGTGAACCCGCTCCGCGACCCCGAGGACGGCCGCCTGCCCCACATCGCGGGCCCGTGCGCGCTCGTCTTCTTCGGCGTGAGCGGCGATCTGTCCCGGAAGAAGCTCCTGCCCGCCGTCTATGACCTGGCGAACCGCGGGCTGCTGCCGCCCGGCTTCGGCCTGGTCGGCGTGGCGCGCCGCGACTACACCGACGCCCGGTTCGCCGAGATCGTCAAGGGGCACGTGAAGGAGAACGCCCGCACGCCCTTCCGGGACGAGACCTGGAAGCAGCTCGTCGCGGGCATCCGCTTCGTCTGGGGCGACTTCGACGACGGCGGCACCTTCGAGCGCCTCCGCGCCGTCCTCGACGAGCTCGACACCGAGCAGGGCACGGCCGGCAACCACGCCTTCTACCTGTCGGTGCCGCCGAGCCGCTTCGAGCGGGTCATCGACCAGCTCACCCGCCACGGCATGACCGACCAGTCCACCGGCTGGAAGCGCGTCGTCATCGAGAAGCCTTTCGGCCACGACCTGGCCAGCTCGCGCGCGCTGTACGACACCCTGTCCCGGGCCTTCCCCGCCGAGTCGGTCTTCCGCATCGACCACTACCTGGGCAAGGAGACCGTGCAGAACCTGCTGGCCCTGCGCTTCTCGAACCAGATGTTCGAGCCCCTCTGGAACAGCAACCACGTCAGCCACGTGCAGATCACGATGGCCGAGGACATCGGCATCGGCGGCCGCGCCGGCTACTACGACGGCATCGGCGCGGCCCGCGACGTCATCCAGAACCACCTGCTCCAGCTCATGGCCCTCACCGCCATGGAGGAGCCGAACAGCTTCGACGCCTCGCAGCTGCGCATCGAGAAGCAGAAGGTGCTCGCCGCGGCGCGCGTGCCCGACGACCTGGACGCCCACACCGCGCGCGGTCAGTACGCGGCCGGCTGGCAGGGCGGCAGCAGGGTCATCGGCTACCTCGACGAGGAGGGCATCGCGCCCGACTCGACCACCGAGACCTACGCGGCCGTCCGCCTCGACATCGACACCCGCCGCTGGGCGGGGGTGCCGTTCTACCTGCGCAGTGCCAAGCGCATGCCGCGGCGCGTCACCGAGATCGCGCTCATGTTCAAGCGCGCCCCGCACCTGCCCTTCACCAACACCGAGACCCGCGAGCTCGGCACGAACGCGCTCGTCCTGCGCATCCAGCCCGACGAGGGCGTCTCGATGCACTTCGGCGCCAAGGTCCCGGCGACGGCCATGGAGATCCGCCAGGTGAGCATGGACTTCGCCTACGCCGACTCGTTCAACGAGACGAGCCCCGAGGCCTACGAGCGCCTCATCCTCGACGTCCTGCTCGGCGAGCCGCCGCTGTTCCCGCAGCAGGAGGAGGTCGAGCTCTCCTGGCGGCTGCTCGACCCGGTCCTGGCGCACTGGTCTGCCCAGGGACGCCCCGAGCAGTACGCCTCCGGCACGTGGGGCCCGGCCGGCGGCGCCCGCATGCTGGCCAACGACGGCTTCGCCTGGCGCCGTCCCTAGGGAGGTCACCCAGATGATCATCGAACTCACGGACACGAACTCCTCCGAGGTGGCCGCGCGGGCGCTCGCCGCCCGCCGCTCCACGGGCGCCGCCTCCGGCCTCGTCATGACGCTCATCGTCGTGAGCACCACCCGCCAGTACTCCGACGCCTTCGACGCCGCGCAGGCCACCGCCGTCGAGCACCCCTCACGCATCATCGTCGTCATCGAGGGCGGCCGCGACCGTCCCACCGCCATGGACGCCGAGATCCGCGTCGGCGAGGGCGCGCCCGGCGACATGATCACCCTGCGCCTGACCGGCGAGCTCGTCGGCCACGGCGACTCGGTCGTCCTGCCGCTCCTGCTCGACCTGCCGGTCGTCGCCTGGTGGCCCGGCCGCGGCCCCGAGCTGCCCGGCGAGGACCCCATCGGGGCGCTCGCCACCCGGCGCATCACCGACGCGACGAACGCGGACGACCCGGTCGCCGCGCTCGTGGCGCGCGCCCGCGGCGAGCACAGCGGGGCCGACACCGACCTGTCGTGGACCCGCCTCACGCGCTGGCGGGCACTCGTCGCCTCGGCCCTCGACCAGTGCCGCCGGCCCGTGCGCTCGGCGGTCGTCGAGGCCGCCGCCGACAACGCCCCGGCCGAGCTCTTCGCCGCCTGGCTGGACTCCCGCCTCGGCGTGCCGGTCGAGGTGCGCACCTCAATGGGGCCAGGGCTCACGGCCGTCCGTCTGGAGACCGACGCCGGCGAGGTGGCCGTGCGCCGCGAGCGGACCTCCGACGCGATCTTCGTCATCCCCGACCAGCCGGTGCGCACCGCGGCGCTGGGGCGCCGCGGCACCGTGGCCCTGCTGAGCGAGGAGCTGCGCCGCCTCGACCCCGACACCGTCCTCGTCCGGACGCTGGACGCCCTCGCGGAACGGGCCGGCTGATGAGCGCCCTACGGGTCCTGCGCTACGCGGACGAGGACGAGCTCACCACCGAGGTGAGCAAGCACTTGGTGAACGCCCTGGCCCGGGCCCAGTCCGAGCGCGGCACCGCCCATCTGTGCTTCTGCGGCGGCCGCGCAGAGCGCGCGGTGTGCGCCCACCTGGCCGCCCTGGCCCGCTCGGGCGGCATCGTCCCGACCCGTCTGCACCTGTGGTGGAGCTCGGAAGCCTTCGTCACGACGACCGACCCCTCGCGCAACTCGCTGGCGACCCTCGCCGTCCTCGGCGGCGCCCTCACGCTGCCGCCGTCCAACATCCACGCCATGCCGAGCTCGAACGGCTCCGCCGACCCGGACGACGCCGCCTACGCCTACGCCAAGGAGCTCGACGGGACGGTCTTCGACATCTGTCTCCTCGAGATCGGGCGGGGCGGGCGCGTCGCCTCGATCTTCCCCCGGCACCCGAGCTTCACCGCCCAGAGCGGCACGAGCCAGCTGGCGACCGGCGTCACCGACGCCCCCGAGGGCCCCGCCGAGCAGGTCACGCTGACCTACAAGGCGATCAACCGCTCCCGCCAGGTCTGGGGCCTGGCCTGCGGCGCCGAGCGAGCGGGCTGTCTCGCCGCCACGCTCGGGGGCGACCCGCGCACACCGGCCGCTCGGGTGCACGGCGCCGAGCGGACCGTCTGGTTCGTCGACCGGGCCGCCGCCTCGACGGTCCCCTATTTCCAGTGCGACCTGTGAGGGGCGCCGCGGCGGGGCCCGCCGATCAGTAGATGATCTCGCCGCTGCGGCGGCGCTTCTTGAGATTGGCCAGGGCCTCCTTGAGGATCGCAGCGGCCTCCTTGTCGCTGCGGCGCTCCTTCACATAGGCCAGATGGGTCTTGTACGGGGTGGCCCGGGGCCTCGGCGGCGGATCCTGCTGGTCCCGGCTGGCGGGCAGACCGCACCTGGTGCACTCCCAGTCCTCGGGGATCTCGGCGTCCTGGGCGAAGGAGGGACGCGTCACGTGCCCGTTCGCGCAGTAGTACGCGACCTGGACGCGGGGCGCCGTCTCGCCGCGCTCGGCCTCGCCCATCGGACCGGCGCCGACGCGGCTGCCACGGATTGCGCTGCCACTAGCCACAGCTGGATGCTCCTATCGGGGGAGAGGGGATGACGCTCGTGCCGGGCTCCGATCGGGCTCACGCCGTCGCCCGGTACAGCACGAGCAGGCCGATGATGCAGGCCAGCCACAGCAGACCGATGATGACAGTGAGCCGGTCGAGCATCCGCTCGGCCGAGGACGTGCCGCTCGTCGAGGTGGTCATGCCGCCGCCGAAGAGATCCGACAGGCCGCCGCCGCGGCTCCTGTGGAGGAGGATGAAGGCGGTGAGTGTGAAGCTCAGCACCACGAGCACGATGGACAGCGTCGTGATGGGCCATGTCATGAGCGGGATTAGCATCACCCGGTGATTCTAGCCCACGGACCAAGGCGGATCGGAGCAGCGACAGGGGCGTCCGGCATCGTGCCGGACGCCCCTGCTCGCGGGTCCCGTCGGGACGGCCCCGGGGAGGCCCCGTCAGGCCTGGGCCATGGCGTAGAAGCGGACGATGGCGGCGAAGTCGTCGGGCTTGAGGCTCGCGCCGCCGACGAGGGCGCCGTCGATGTCGGGTTTGGCCATGATGGCCGTCACGGAACCGGGCTTGACCGAGCCGCCGTACTGGATGCGCACGGACTGGCCGGTGGCCTCGTCGTACAGCTCGGTGACGGCCCGCCGGATCGCGCCGCAGACCTCCTGGGCGTCCTCGGGGGTGGCGACCTCGCCGGTGCCGATGGCCCAGACGGGCTCGTAGGCGATGACGAGACCGGCGACCTGCCCGGCGGGGATGCCGGCGAGCGCCCCCCTCACCTGGGCGACGGTGAACTCGACGTGCTGGCCGGCCTTGCGGACCTCCAGGGACTCGCCGACGCAGATGATCGGCGTGAGCCCCTTGGAGAGCGCCTTGACGGCCTTGGCGTTGACGAGCTCGTCGGTCTCGCCGTGGTACTGGCGACGCTCCGAGTGGCCGACGATCACATAGGTGCAGCCCAGCTTGGCGAGCATGTCGGCGCTGATGTCACCGGTGTAGGCGCCGTCGTCGTGCTCGGAGACGTCCTGGGCGCCGTGGACGATCGGGAGCCGGTCGCCCTCGATGAGTGTCTGCACGGTGCGGATGCCGGTGAACGGCGGGATGACGACGCACTCGGAGGCCTCGGGGTCGTAGCCCTTGTCCTGCAGCGTGAAGGCCAGCTTCTGGACCAGGCCGACGGCGTCGACGTGGTTCATGTTCATCTTCCAGTTGCCGGCCATGATCGGCTTGCGTGCCATGATCAGTTGCTCCCTTCCAGAACCGCCAGGCCGGGCAGTTCCTTTCCTTCAAGATATTCGAGGGAGGCGCCGCCCCCGGTGGAGATCCAGCCGAACTCGTCGTCGGAGTGGCCGAAGGCGCGCACCGCGGCCGCGGAGTCGCCGCCGCCGATGACGGAGAAGGCCTCGGACGAGACCAGGGCGTCGGCGATGGCCCTGGTCCCCCCGGCGAACTCGGAGATCTCGGAGACGCCGGCGGGCCCGTTCCAGAAGACGGTCCGGGCGCCCGCGATCTCCGCGGCGACGGCCTTGGCGGACTCGGGCCCGATGTCGAGGCCCTCGCGGTCGGACGGGATCGCATCGGCGGGGACGACCGAGACCTCGCCGACGGCCCTGCGGGCGTCGAAGTCCATGCCCTCGGCGACGACGACGTCGACGGGCAGCAGGATCTTCTTGCCGGTGGCCCGCGCGCGGTCGAGGTACTCGCGGCAGGTCGCGACCTTGGACTCGTCGAGGATCGAGTCGCCGACCTCGTGGCCCTGGGCCTTGAGGAAGGTGTAGGCCATGCCGCCGACGATGACGAGGGTGTCGGCGACCGACAGGAGGTTGTCGATGACGGCCAGCTTGTCGGCGACCTTGGCGCCGCCGAGGACGACGACGTAGGGGCGCTCCGGGTCCGTGGTGATCTTCGACAGGACGGAGACCTCCTTGGCGACGAGCTCGCCGGCGGCGTTCGGCAGCAGCTTGGCCAAGTCGTAGACGCTGGCCTGCTTGCGGTGGACGACGCCGAAGCCGTCGGAGACGAAGATCTCGCCGAATCGGGCGTACTCGGCGGCCAGGGCCCCGCGCTCGGCGTCGTCCTTGCTCGTCTCGCCCGGCTCGAAGCGGACGTTCTCGACGAGGGCGATCTCGCCGTCGGCGAGGGAGACGCTGGTGGCCTGGGCGGAGGGGCCGACGGTGTCGGCGGCGAACTTCACGTCCTGACCGAGCAGCTCGCCGAGGCGGGCGGCGACGGGGGCCAGGGAGAACGCGGGGTCGATCCGGCCCTTGGGGCGGCCGAGGTGCGCGAGCGCGGTGACGCGGGCGCCGGCGCCGAGGAGGGCCCTCAGGGTGGGCAGGGCGGCGCGGATGCGGCCGTCGTCGGTGATGATGGTGCCGTTGAGCGGCACGTTGAAGTCGCAGCGGATCACGACGCGCTTGCCGCGCAGATCGCCGAGCTGGGAGACAGTCTTCACTGGTCAACTCCTGGAACTGGGATTCGGTGGTTCGTCATGGATGATTCCTGGCGGGTGAACCGCGGCGGACGGGTCGACGGGATGCGCACGGGCGGTTCACGACGGGGCAGGGCGCGCCGGCCAAGCCGACGCGCCCTGCCCCACGTGGTGATGATGGCTCAGAGCTTGTCGCAGACGAGCTTGGTCAGGTTGACGAGGCTGTTGGAGTAGCCCCACTCGTTGTCGTACCAGCTGAGCACCTTGACGAGGTTGCCGATGACCTTGGTCTCGGAGGCGTCGAAGATGCTGGTGTGCGGGTCGCCCTGGATGTCGGTGGAGACGATCGGGTCCTCGGTGTAGGCGAGGATGCCCTCGAGCTCACCGGCGGCGGCCTCCTTGACGGCGGCGTTGACCTCCTCGACGGTGACCTCGCGGCCCGGGATGAACGAGAGGTCGGTGAGCGAGCCGGTCGGCGTGGGGACGCGGACGGCGAGACCGTCGAACTTGCCCTTGAGCTCGGGGAGCACGAGGGCGACGGCCTGGGCGGCGCCGGTCTTGGTGGGGATCATGTTGAGGGCGGCGGCGCGGGCGCGACGCAGGTCCTTGTGCGGGGCGTCGAGGATGCGCTGGTCGCCCGTGTACGAGTGGATCGTCGTCATGATGCCGCGCTCGATGCCGAACTTCTCCTGGAGGACCTTGGCCAGCGGGGCCAGGCAGTTCGTCGTGCAGGAGGCGTTCGAGATGATGCTCTGGGTGGCCGGGTCGTAGCTCTTCTCGTTCACGCCCATGACGAAGGTGCCGTCGACGTTCTTCGCGGGGGCGGAGATGACGACCTTCTTGGCGCCGGCCTCGATGTGGGCCTTGGCCTTCTCACCATCGGTGAACAGGCCGGTCGACTCGACGACGACCTCGACACCGAGCTCCTTCCAGGGCAGATCGGCGGGGTTGCGCTCGGAGCAGACCTTGATGGCCTTGCCGTCGACGATGATGCTGCTGTCGTCGTAGGTCACCTCACCGGCGAAGCGGCCGAGGATCGAGTCGTACTTGAGCAGATGGGCGAGGGTCTTGGTGTCAGTCAGATCGTTGACTGCGACGATGTCGAGATCAGCCTTCTGCTCGATCATCGCACGGAAGAAGTTGCGGCCGATGCGGCCGAAACCATTGATACCAACCTTGACGGTCATGTAGTCGATTCTCCTTCGACGGGTCGTGATGCCTGAGCCACCCGGCGTCACACCCGGCCCCCAGACTCGGACGAGGCAATCTTATCCGACCGGCGGCCCCATGATCCATGGGGCTCATCCCGGAATCCCTTCTGGGAATCCGTGCAGGATTCGGATTCCGGAATGCCTGTTCATGCACGGCCCGGGGCCCGGCTCCGGCGCTCGCCGGCTCACTTGTCGCCGTCTCACTTGTCGTCGGCGAGCATCTCGGAGGTCAGGGCCGCGGTCGTGGGCGCGACGCCGCGCTCGGCGGCCGTCTTGTCGGCCAGGGCGAGAAGGCGGCGGATGCGGCCGGCCACCGCGTCCTTGGTGAGCGGCGGGACGTGCAGACGGCCGAGCTCCTCGAGCGAGGCGTCGCGATGGGACAGGCGCAGCTCGCCGGCGGAGCGCAGATGGTCGGGGATGTCCTCGCCGAGGATCTCCAGGGCGCGCTCGACGCGGGCGCCGGCGGCGACGGCCGCGCGGGCCGAGCGGCGCAGGTTCGCGTCGTCGAAGTTGGCCAGCCGGTTGGCGCTCGCGCGCACCTCGCGGCGCATGCGCCGCTCCTCCCAGGCGAGCACCGACTCGTTGGCGCCCATCCGGGTGAGCAGCTCGGAGATGGCGTCGCCGTCGCGGACGACGACGCGGTCCATCTGGCGTACCTCGCGGGCCTTGGCGCCGATGCCGAGCCGGCGGGCCGCCCCGACGAGGGCCAGCGCGGACTCCGAACTGGGGCAGGTGATCTCGAGTGCCATCGAGCGGCCCGGCTCGGTGAGCGAACCGCGGGCCAGGAAGGCGCCCCGCCATGCGGCGACCTGGTCCTCCAGCGAGCCGCCGACGATCTGGGCGGGCAGTCCGCGCACCGGGACGCGGCGGGCGCCGATGAGGCCGGTCAGGCGGGCGAGGTCCTCGCCCCGGCGCACCTGGCGGACGACGTAGCGGGTGCCGCGGCGCATGCCCGAGGAGTTGACCACGATGATGTCGCAGTCGAAGTCGTACAGCTCGCGGATGCCGGCGCGCAGGCGGCGGGCGGCGTTGCCGGTGTCGAACTCGCCCTCGACGACGATCTGGCCGCTCACGAGGTGGATGCCGCCGGCGAAGCGCAGCATCGTGGCGATCTCGGCGCGGCGCGACTCGGGTTTGAGCACGGGGACCGTGGCCAGCTCGGACTTCACCTGCTGCGTCAGTGCCATCTGCTCTCCCCCTGTTCGGCGTCGACCCCACTCAGGGTACGCAACCGGCCCCGGAGCCCGGTGTCAACCGAGCATGAGCTCGCTGTAGACCGACGCCAGCCGCAGCCGGTCGTGACGGGCCGTGTTGTCGTGCATGGCGACGTCGCCGATGACGAGGCGGGCGCCGAGCCGGGCGCAGGCCGCCTCGAGGGTCTCGTCCTCGCCGGCGAAGGTCTCGTCGGCGACCACCGTGTCGAGGCGCAGCCCGGGCGCGTGCTCGGCGATGAGCTCCATGTGGCGGGTCGGCGAGAAGCCGGCCGTCTCGTGGCCGGACGCGACGTTGAGCGTGAGCACCTTGTGAGCCCCGGACTCGATGATCGCCCTGGCCAGCCCCGGGATCATGAGGTGCGGCAGGACGGAGGTGAACCACGACCCGGGACCGAGGACGACGTAGTCGGCCGCGGCGATGGCGGCGAGGGCCTGCGGGCAGGCCGGGGGGTCGTCGGGCAGCAGCCGGATCGACTGGACGAGGCCGCGCGTCACCGCGACCTCGTGCTGGCCGTGGACGACCTGCACCTCGGTCGGGAACTCGAGGTCGAGGCCGAGGACGTCCGCCTCGATGTCGAGCGGGACCGTCGAGGCGGGCAGGACCCGCCCGCGGGCGTCGACGAGGTCGGCGACCATGTCGAGGCCGGCGACCGGGTCGCCGATCGTCTGCCAGACGCCCTCGATGAGCAGATTGCCGATGGCGTGCCCGTTGAGGGGCCCGTCGGAGCGGTAGCGCTGCTGGAGCACGGTGGCCCAGCGGCGCCCGTTGTGGTCGTCGCCGCACAGGGCGGCCAGCGCCATGCGCAGGTCGCCCGGGGGCAGGCCGCCGAGCTCGGCGCGCAGCCGGCCCGACGAGCCGCCGTCGTCGGCGACCGTGACGACGGCCGTGAGGTCGTCGGTGACCCGCCGCAGCGCCGCGAGCGACGAGTAGAGGCCGTGTCCGCCGCCGAGGGCGACGACCTTGGGAAGCTCACCTGGGTCGCGCATCGCCGATCCCCTTCACTCTCATCTCTGGGGGCCCGGTCCGGCCCCGCGAACGGTTCACTCGAGACCGAGGTCGCGGTGCAGGACGCTCACCTGCATCCCGTCGGCGCGCAGCCGCGCGGCGGCCGCCTCCGTCATGGCCGTCGAGCGGTGCTTGCCGCCGGTGCAGCCGACGGCGATGGTCACCTGGCGCTTGCCCTCGCGCAGGTAGCCGGGTGCGACGATGCGGAACATGCTCTGCAGGTCGTCGAGGAACTCCGTGGCGCCGTCCTGGGCCAGGACGTAGCCGCTGACCGCCTCGGACAGGCCGGTCTGCGGGCGCAGCTCGGGGACCCAGTGCGGATTGGGCAGGAAGCGCACGTCGAAGACGAAGTCGGCGTCGAGCGGCACGCCGTTCTTGAAGCCGAAGCTCATGACCTGGACGCGCAGGGTGCCCGCCTCGTCCCCGCCGTAGGCGTGGGCGACGCGCGCGGCCAGCTGGTGGACGTTGAGGCGGGAGGTGTCGATGACGAGATCGGCGCTGGCGCGCAGGTCCGACAGCATCCGGCGCTCCTTCTCGATGCCGACGAGCAGCCGGCCGTCCCCCTGGAGCGGCAGCGGGCGGCGGCTGGACTCCTGGCGGCGGACGATGGCCTCGTCGCTGGCCTCGAGGAAGCAGATCTCGGGCGAGATGCCCCGCTCGCGCAGGCGGGAGAAGACCGCGGGCAGCTGGTCGAACATCTCCCGGCCGCGCACGTCGAGACCGACGGCCAGCCGGTTCAGCCCGGAGTCGTTGGCGGTGCCGATGAGCTCGGGCAGCATCGACGGGGGCAGGTTGTCGACGACGAACCAGCCGAGGTCCTCCATGGCGTGGGCGCAGGTGCGTCGTCCCGCGCCGGACATCCCGGTGATGATGACGGTGCGGGGGGCCTTCGGCAGGGTGCGGACGGGCGCTGGCAGATCACTCACGACCCCCATTATCGGCCACCCTGGGCGTCGGACGCCGGCGTTCGACGCCCCGGACGAGGGGACGGACCCCGGCCGGACTCACCGGAGGATCTCGCCGGTCGTCGTGTTGACGGCCGGGGCCGCGTCGTCGGCCGCCAGGGCCGCGACGATCGCCTCGGCCGTCGCCCGCCCGATGCCGGGCAGCCCGGCGAGCTCGGCGACACCGGCCCCGCGCAGCCGCTTGAGCGAGCCGTAGCGCTCGAGGATCGTGGCCCGCCGCACCGGGCCCAGGCCCGGCACCTGGTCGAGCACGGACTCGACCATCGCCGCCGAGCGCCGGCGCCTGTGGTGGGCGATGGCGAAGCGGTGCGACTCGTCGCGCACGCGCTGGAGCAGGTAGAGGCCCTCGGAGGTGCGCGGCAGGATGAGCGGGTACTCCTCGCCGGGCAGCCAGACCTCCTCGAGGCGCTTGGCGAGGCCGATGACGCGGACCCCGGTGACGCCCAGCGCGTCGACGGCGCGCTGGGCGGCCTCGACCTGGAGCGGGCCGCCGTCGATGACGACGAGCGAGGGGGCGTAGGCGAACTTGAGCGGCCGGCCGGTGCCGGGGTCGACGAGGGCGTCCCGGCCGGCGTCCCGCAGCACCGCGCGGTCGTCGAGCAGGCGGCCGAAGCGCCGGGTGAGCACCTCGTCCATGGCGCGCAGGTCGTCCGAGCCCTCGAAGCTCTTGATGACGAAGCGGCGGTACTCGCTCTTGCGGGCCATGCCGTCCTCGAAGACGACCATGGAGCCGACCGCCTGCGTGCCCTGGAGGTGCGAGATGTCGTAGCCCTCGATGCGCAGCGGCGCCTCGGGCAGCTCGAGCAGCTCGGCGAGCTCGGCCAGCGCCCGGTTGCGGGTCTCCAGGTCGGCCGAGCGCCTGGCCTTGTGCCGGGCCAGCGCCTGGGCGGCGTTCTGCGCGACCGTGTCCAGGAGGACGCGCTTGTCGCCGCGCCGGGGCACGTGGAGGTTCACCGCCGCGCCGCGCTGGGCGCCCAGCAGTTCGGCGAGCGCCCCGGCGTCAGGGGGCAGGGCCGGGACGAGCACCTCGCGCGGCACCGCCGAGTCGGAGTACAGCGTCAGGAGGAAGGACTCGACGAGCCCGCCCTCGTCGGCGTCGTCGGCCCGGTCTGCCACCCAGGAGCGTTCGCCGCGCACCCGCCCGCCGCGCACGTGGAAGACCTGGAAGGCCACCTCGAGCGGGTCGAGGGCCAGGGCGACCACGTCGGCGTCGGTGCGCTCGGGCAGGACGATGGCGTTGCGCTCGCCGGCCTCGGCCAGGGCCGCGAGCGAGTCGCGCAGCACGGCGGCGCGCTCGAAGTTCTCCTCGGCGGAGGCCTGCACCATCTGCTCGGTCATCTTCCTCTCGAGGCGCCCGGTGCGGCCCTCCATGAAGGCGCACAGATCGGCCACGATCGCGCGGTGCTCGTCGGCGCCCACCCTGCCGACGCAGGGCGCCGAGCACTTGCCGATGTAGCCGAGCAGGCAGGGGCGCCCCGACTGGGCGGCCGCGTTGAAGGCGCCCTTCGTGCACGAGCGCATCGGGAAGACGTGCAGCAGCATGTCGAGGGTCTCACGGATCGCCCAGGCCTTGCCGAAGGGACCGTAGTAGCGCCACCCGCGGTGCTTGGCGCCGCGCCCGACGAAGACCCGCGGGTACTCCTCGCTCCAGCTGACGCACAGCCACGGGTAGCTCTTGTCGTCGCGGTACATGATGTTGAACCGCGGCCGGTACTGCTTGATCCACGTGTACTCGAGCTGGAGCGACTCGAGCTCGTTCTGCACGACCGTCCACTCGACGCGACCGGCGGTGCGCACCATCGTGCGGGTGCGCGGATGCAGCGCCGACTCGTCCTGGAAGTAGGAGTTCAGTCGGTTGCGGAGGTTCTTGGCCTTGCCGACGTAGACGACCCCGCCGTGCGCATCGCTGAACCGGTAGACCCCCGGGCTCGTGGGGATCTCGCCCGGTGCGGGACGATAGGTGGACGGATCGGCCATGCCCGCCAGCGTACCGAAGGCCATGACTTGTCCGGCCGGTTCGAGGTTAAACCACCCCAGGTTTGATGGCTCTTCACGGATGGGCGGGTTGGCGGTTGAGCGCGTCGGTCATTGGGTGAGGGCCGAGTCCTTACTGATGATGGAAGTTCTTGCACTGCCCATCCGGAAGGCCTCGACGTGCGTCACACTATACCGCACACCCAACGAAATCAACACCGAATGGAGACGCCGCAACAAGATAGCCTGAACCAGACGTTCACCACTGTCCGAAAACCTACTCCACTCCAGAGGCACTCACCAGCTGACACCACCCCTCCCTGTGTCCATCACACCACGGACACACCAGAGCGCCTAGTCTGACACCTTCAGACAGGACTTGACGAGACCCTGCCAACCCAACCCTGCAGCCAAAGTGGTTGAATGGCTAGCATGACCACAGATCAACCTCTGAAGATGAAACTGTTCGCCTCGGCAACCTTCTCGGTGCAATTGGCCGATTCTGTCCAGTACCGCTCAAAACGGCGCCTCGATGTACACGCCGAGGTCGATCCCCGGACCGGCGAGGTGCGCCTGTTCGTCGACTCAAAGGATCTGACCGAGTACTTGAAGAATAATTGACCATGAGTTCACTATGGCCGTCATGAAACAAAATCGTTTCTGGTTTCGCGGAGTGGGAGGTGCTCGAAGTCGTAGTCGAAGGCGCGGCCGGTGACGTATGAGGCGAACGCGCCGAAGGTTTCTTCGGGGGTCTCGCGCTGAATGGTCGCGATGTCGTTCCTGGCCGCGTTCCGGACGTGCTCGACCGGGTTGTGGTCGGGCGCGTACGGCGGCAGATGAACCGGCGTGATGCGCTCCAGCAGCCGGCCGGGCTCGTAGAGGCCGGTCAGGGCTTTCGCGTGGTGGAATCGGGCGTTGTCCGGGACGACCGCGAGCCGGTCGGTCTTGGTTTCACGCTGTAGCCGTTCCAGAGCCAGGATGATCTGTTCGGTGTTCTAGTTCCCCTCGATCGGGTACAGCTTCACCTTCTTATTGATGAGGGACAGGGCACTGAAGAAGGACTGGGACGTCTTCTGCCGGTCCACGGACCGGTCTGGTGCGTTGTCCTTTCGGGAGCTGCATCCGGCGGGTCCAGGCCTCGTGCTCGGGGCGGGCCTCGTCTGCCGTGTAGACCTCCCAGCCGGCGTCCAACAGGGCATTGACTTGGGTTTTCACTTCGGTCATGCGTCTGGTGATGGCTTTCTCGTTGCGGTGCTCGTCGAACGGGTCCGGCAGTTCGAGGCTCAGCCCGCAGAAGCGCAGGAGCAGCTGGTACGAGGAGTCCGACTGGTATTCCACGTCGAACATGATCTTCACGACGTCACGTATCGCCGGGACGTCCCAGAACTCAGCGTGGACGCCCGCCTGGGAGGGCGGCTGGGCCAGGATGGCCTTGAGTTCTTCCTTCTGTGCGCGGGCGGGTTCCGCCGCGTTCTGGTTCCCCGCGTGCCCAGCCGGGACCCGGCGCATCCTGGTGGCCTGCCACTCGGCCGGCCATTCCTGCACTGTCCTCTCGGTCCGTTCGACCATCTTCGCGATGATGTCGATTCCGACTCCTTCAGAGGCGTACAGGATCGCTTCTGCTTTCATCCGAACCAGCACATGATTGTCGGAACGCTTCTTCCACCTGATCAGGACGGCGGTTTCTTCCGGGGTGACCCCGACCTGCATGCTCCGATCATATCCGGAACAGCACAGGAAATCCACGAAAAATACGGTTTCGTTTCATGACGGCCATAGTTCACTGCCTCTGGGCGTCCAGGGGGTACCCGAAAGCATACCCAACGACTCCGGTACGTTGGAAACCGTCAATCCCCAGATCGAGTAAACCGACCATCAGCAAGCCGGCAAAGATCACCCCGCCCAAGCCGACGCCAACAGCCGCCAGAGCAGCGTCTTGACACTGTTCGCCGACGTGCACCATCATCTGTCGATACGCATGCATGCTGCCTCCACACGCCGCAACACTCGATACGAGGACCAGCACTGCCGGAGCAGCAGCAAACTCACGCTGCAGGAACCATTCCTCACGACGCGTGGAGTCGGCAGGAACCGCCTCTAGGAGTCCCAGACGCTCACCGTCATAGGCATACAGACCCGGTTCGACTCCCTTCACATCACGAACCACAAGCAGGATCTCGGTCTCTGCGTCAGGATCATGGGCCGCCTCACACACAGCAACCGCGTCAGCCAGGGGGATCGGGTGTTTCTGGTAACCATGAACGGATCGGCGGAGTCGCTGAACCTCCCAGAAATTCCTTTGGCTCTCACTTGGCTCCGGTAAATCCACAGCATCAGACCAGTTGGTTTCCGAAGTTTTCGACTTCGTGTGTGGAAACCCTCTGTCCCACCCATTGAGACGAGCGACTGTCTCATCCAGAACGTCGACCCTGTCGATGACTACCATCACTGTTCCTTCCCCACACCATTGAGTCCACAAATTCCAATGACCGCCATGACCGGGTGGAGCTCATTGTTGCCGAAACGCTTCGCGAGTGCCCCATCATCCCAATGCTCAACCAGCAATGCCCGAAAGCCAAAAGCATCTGCAGCATGCCGTAGCTGAGAAACAGCAGCCCCCGCATCCAAGAAACAGATACGCAAGGCCAATGAATGGTACTTTTTCTCAACCCGCTCCAGGGCAGTCGTCACAACTAGGACCGCCTCGAAATCCATATCGGAGATTGCAGCAGATAAGGAGGCATCCGAAAATTCTCCCAAGTAGGCACACTTATCCTCAAACGGCAGGTAGCAATATGCCCCTGGCTCGACGCCCTCGACATCACGAACGATGATAACACCTTCCGGTGACCCCAGATTTCCCCCAGTTGGGGAGAACCGTCGCACTTGAGTGATGTCGCCGATCTCATGCAACCCAAACCCGTATCGCAGCAACGCGCCGAGTTTCGAGCGAGCGTCTGTTGGGTGCTGCCAGTCCGGATCGGCAGAGAAGCGATGATGGTCAGAGTGACTGAAATCACGACTAGCCCACTGCAACGCTACATTCGATGGCTTATAATGCATTTGATGCCCCTTCATCGCCACTTGATTGCGCGGTGGGAACACTGCCGCTTGGTCATAGATGAATGGCCACGGCGGGTCAACTCGATCTCCGGGGATCCCGCAACCATCGCACCCAGGCGTGCGAGGAACCATCCACTGGCTACTCCGCCCCGCGCTCAAGTCATGGACGAGCAATGAATTTGATGCCAACGGCCTGCCGATACCCAGCCTTTCATGGAAGATTTCCAAGGCGATCAAGGCTGCAGCCAGACGCAGGGCGGGGTTGCTGTCGTCCACCGACCCCGAGAGCTGCACCGCGTCAAGCGTGGACAGCAGACAGTTCATACACACTGTTTGCTTGCTGGACGTAGGCGCAATCCATACGCGATCCCGGCGAAGACCACAGACTCTCACCACTCCATTCGTGCCACGCACATGATTCATCGCTTGGCGCAGGGTATCTGCGGCTGCTCCGACCAGGATTATGTACCCTGATTGCTCAGCTTGGAGCGGAGTGTCGACCAGGGAAGCCCGATCACCGGATAACCTCAGAGATTCCGTCAACAACTGCGTCAGCAAACCGTTGTTCACCACGTATGCCGGCTGTCTGGCGGCGGCATGATATGCTTCCGCAGCTGAAGGCCAGCGCTTGGTGGTATCCAAGTGTCTTGCCAGAGCAGCCGCAACATCAGGGGCAACGTCATCCGGAGCGTCGAGCGATGGAACAATCAGGCCGCAAGTTGCCATTAACGCAACCGCAGCCTCGACCTGAACCGATGGAACAGCCAGCTGAGCAGCAACCTCAGGAACTGTCCTCGTGCCATCGAGCAGGTCGATCATCCGTGGCACCAAGGATGTGGAAGCACTCCCGTTGAGTAATTGTCGGGCAGCACCGCCATCAACAATGAGTCCATTGGAAAGAGGAAGCACAACGCCACCCGGCATGAAGGCTGGCCGCTGCGGGATGGCCATCTCAGGGTCATTTCGAGCTGCTCGCAACATGGTCACGGCATCAATGCGCCCTGCCACGCCACCATCGGATCTCTGCTCGGCCACTTCGCTGGCGTCAGTCGATTCCATCGTGTGCTCCTGACATCATCGCGGACAGTATGGAAGAAAGATTCACGATCGAGCGGTCCAAGGGATCACCCTCGATCCTGCCGCAGACGCGACAGCCATCAACCCCAATGACCTCGGCGCGAACGACACCACCTGAGACAAGATCGACGCCCAGCATCTGTCGAGCCACCTGAGGCCCCGCCTCTGGACCCTGTGCGAGCCGAAGCGTCGCGAGTCCTGAAGCCACATCGGCCCATACGGGCAATATGCCTCGAGGCAGAGCAGCGTCACCTCGACGCAGATACTCATCGGCCATCCTGTCGGACACCTCGTTTGATGCAGTGTGCTGGTGGATCCTGCGGTCATAACAAGCAGAACAGGCCAGGGCACCTACGTAGGTGACCGGGCCGCTGCGCAGATAGGGATGCTCATGGACAACAGGGATGAACCTCCGCCGCCAATTGAGTACCGCTTGACACAAGTGAATCTCAAGTTGAGGACAGGGATGACCAACAACCATCACGTAGGAATCAGCAAGAGGGAGTCTGGACACATCGATATCGAAGGGCTCCCCCTGCCAGATCCACGCGTCCGGCCCGTTCAGGCGTTCAGAAACCGCGGCACCGAATGCACCGAGAGCGACTATCACAAGTTTGTACACGATGGTCCTTTCTGTGTTGTCAGGCAAACGGCTGTGGCCACGGATTCAGGTCCTCTTCCCTGCGAACAACGTAGCCCATGTTCGCCGGGGCATCGTACAGACGACGGCTGCCACGGAACTGTGTGGTGTGGACGAATTACAAGGGCATCAGCTGGGGCACTATGACGCGCACGCAGAACAACCCGGCATCATTCACCTCACGGCTTGTCATGTTCACCACGTAAGCAGTCATTCCTCGCTCCTGCAGGATATCTAACAGCCAGCGGACTGCTTCCGCTCCGTCGGCATCTGTCCCAAGAGTTTGAGCAGGTTGCGCCATGCCTCGAGGCCCAAGTGAATCGTCCAGCAAGAAATCGAAAGCCGAGCTGCGCTCTGGCGATGCCATGTACAGCGCTCCATCGTGCACTGCGAAGAACTGGGTCGGATCCGTGCGCTCCAACTGTCGGTGTTCGAGGGCGATGCGGCACGAGATGCCCTCACGAACCAGTTTGATGACAGCGGAGTCAAAATCCCATGAGGTGACTGCAACCACGACCTGTCGCACCGTTGGATGGTTTGGAACCACCGAGACCCCGTATACGGTGGGGACCCCCAAGTCCGTGGTCGCGTTGAAGTACTGCATCGTTTCCGTCGAGGTCGGCTGCATGGCCATGGCCACTTCCTCGGAATCGGACAAGAGTGTCGTGTTCAACCTTGGCCATCGGATCTGTTGCAACCAAGTGAGCGCAACGGCATCACGCTCAATCACTTCGAGAAGTGCATTTCTGATGGCCAACTGGGGATCAGTGTGCAGAGCACAGCCAGTGGAAATCGGTATGGTGAACCTTTCGCCAATACTCGCGAACGGAAGGTGCAGGTAGACAGCTATCGCCGGTATCCAGCGGATCGCGCCCGTCATCATGCACACCGATCTAACCCACCGCATGGGCGCATCGACATTGGGCGCGACCCAGGCAGGCGTACGCTTAGTCTCGGCCTCCGACACGGACGGGAACTGGGTGAGGTCGACGGCCTCCGCACCCAACTCTCGAGCCGTTGCCCAGACGAACTGCTCCTCGTCGTAGACACATGACGAGTAGCGTTCCACTCCCTCAGCAATGCTGAGAAGGCGAGCATCCTCAGAGTCGAACGCGCCACCTGCACCGTCGATCGTTCCCCACGTACTCGCGCCACGCGTGGACACGCGGACCCCGTCCAGCACGGCTGCCAGATTCCCCGTGCTGGCTGCATAGATGGACATTCGGCCATCCCCATCGGCACCGGGCAATTTGAGAGTGCCGCCCACCACACCTGTGCGCCCAACCAGTCCGTTCAAACTCGCGGTCGTCTGTTCACTGAACCTCGTTGTCGTAGTACTACTCATCCTTGTGCATCCCATCTGAATCCTCGCCAAGCCAACAGCCCCATGATGACCGTCCATGCAATGCACACCGCTGAGCCCTGAAGCACTGGGTACTGCAACTGGGCCCCCACCAAGGTGTGGCGCAGCATGTCACCGACGTAGGTGTAGGGGAAGAACAGTCCTACGTACTCAACCGCGACGGGCATCATTCGGTAGGGCAAGAACAGCCCGCACAGGAACAGCAGGCCGGGGGCCAAAATTCCCGCCATCGCCCCAACGAGCCCTGGGTTGTCGGATCGCGATCCGATCAGTAACCCCAGTGTCAGTGCCGTCGCCACGCACAGCACCATCGCCCATACCAACATCACGGGCGCTACCAGCGCCAGCGAGCCCGACACCACCGCGATGAGCCAGATCAGACAAAACTCTACCCCGATCACCGCAACTCTCGCAGGGATCTGCGCCCACAGGTACTGGGACCGTGTCACCGGAGTCATCCCCAGACTCCGCAGCACGCCATCCTTGCGCAACTGCGCCATCGGAGCAGCGGTCCCCGAGAGTCCCAGAGCAAGTACTGAGAAAATCAGCACGGCCGGGAGGCCAAAGGCCAAGGCACTGATCCGGCCCTGCGGTTGGGGAAGATCCGGCAGTACCAAGAACATCGCGATGAACGACATGGGAAAGACCATGCCCAACCCGGTAGTCATCGGATCACGCAACAGTTCCCTGAAACTGGCCTGGGAGAGAGCTCGCATCTGTTTCATCAATTCTCCTCATGAATAGGAGCGTTGAGTTCCCTGCCGACCAGGCGAAGGAATACGTCTCCGAGTGATGGGCCAACAGTTTTGAGGTTCTCCGCCCTGACAGAGCTCGATGCGCGGACTGCTGCCTGGGCGCGAGCCATGTCCGAGGTCACCAACCTGACACTCGTCGAACCACCCACGCGCCTTGTCGATGCCCAGAGGACCCCGGGGAGCTTCTTCATGGTGGCGGCATCCACGGGAGCAACCGTCTTGAACGAGACACTGCCCTGTCCCGCGTAGCGAACCAGCAACTCACCGACACCACCTGCAGCGACGATCCGGCCGGCGTCCATGATCACGATTCGGTCGCACAAAACCTCGGCCTCATCCATCATCTGAGTGGCCATGACCACTGCACCCCGACCAGCACGCTGCCTGATCACATCCCACACCTGTTCACGCGCCAACGGATCAAGCCCAACAGTAGGCTCGTCGAAGGCCACGATCTCCGTGTCCCCGATGAGCGCCAACGCCAACCGAACTCGTTGCTGCTGGCCACTTGACAGGGTCTTGACTCGCGCCCGTCGTTTCGATTCGAGCTCAACCAGAGCGATGACTTCATCAACCTCACGCGGTCGCGGATAAAACGACGCCCACAGTTCCAGGCTCTCCGTCACCGACAAGTGCTTGAATAAGGAAGATCCCTGTGGCTGGAGACTCATCCTCCTAGCGCATTCTTCTCGTTGCCTGACTGGCGAGAAACCGCACACCTCGATGTCGCCCTCGTCTAGGAGCCGCGCGCCCATGACCGACTCGATGAGCGTCGTCTTGCCAGCACCGTTAGCGCCGAGGATTCCAACCGTCTCACCCGGGAACACCTCAACATCCACCCCAGCCAAGGCAGTTACCTGCCCGTAGCGTTTAACTGCCCCCGAGACGCGGATGAGTGGTTCTGGTGTGGCTTTGAGCATACCATCTCCTTCAAAGCAAATACTAGGAATCCTAGAGACGAAGCGCCTCTGCGAGGAGAGCCTCGTCGCGGGGCGAGACGCCAAGTCGATTCGATGTCAGGTGCAGATGGTTGAAGAGTCGTCGTCCAGGATGATCCGTTCGGGACAAGTCGTCCTCGAGTGCTTGCACGTAGCATTCCATAAGACTGCGCCACTCCCCTGAGCTTGATTCCCACAACGCCATCTGGCCTACCAGATGGTCGGCTGCTCGTCGTGCGCCATGGCGCACGACCTCTCGCATTGACGAAATTATGGGATCATCACCACCCGACCAGAACCACGCATAATTGTATGTGAAACTGACGCGCTGCTCAGGTGGAAGCATATCGACTCCGCGGCGCATGAGAAGTAGCGCAAGCCCATATCTTCGCTCCCAGTAGGTCGATGGCACGGCTAAGGCGAAACGGGAGGACGCCGCGAACACCTTCTCCGCCCAGCGAACGCCATCAGGCCCTCCCCACTTGACCCACTCGGGGACATACACGGCACGGCGGACGTAGGTTATCTGATCCTTTCCTTGGGCGTGCCAGTGCCCGAGCGCACTGCGCAGGGTGACGTCCATCTCTTGGAGTGTCTGTAATTGTCCCCAGATTCGGATTCTCAAATGCAGACCGGTGGCGTCTAGGTATCTGATGAAGAACCATGTTGATTGGTCAGTGCTCCCCAAGTATCCACGCTCACCCATGAAGGGGACGATGACGTGACGCAGCAAGGATTCGGCTGCCAGTACTCCTGGCGTCCCGATTTTCAGGTAGAGCCACTGGGACGTACTCATCTCCTATTCCCCGATCCGAGAGCCATCGTCGCGGTGATCTCCATACAACGAGGCGCATGGCTGCCAATTGGCCACCATGCGTCATCATCCGGGAGTGCTTCTTCGATACTGACCCAAGTGACCTCGTGCGCCAGTTTCAGCAGCAGGTCGAGACCGGAAGGATCAGCTAGATCCACGAATAGCGGCTTGTTGCGCCGCAGGTTCCCAGCCACCTGCTCACCTGTCTTCACATAGACTCGGCGCGGAATTCGGTGGTGGGAGCGCCATCGGTGGTACTCGGCCAGCAACGTGGCCGCATCCGGGGTAGCACGGCCACCCACCAGAGGCATGGTGTGGGTATGCACCCGCCATGAGCATCGGCGCACAACCACCGCCCCGGCCATTTCCCTCGGAACCATCTCTATGGGCTGCTGTGGCTCAAGTCGAGTGTCCATTGCCTCCAGACCCAGCCGAAAGTCGTACACCCAAGGATCGGTCAGTGCGTGAAGAATCTTCCCGGCCCCACGCAGCAGGTGCTGCGGAATCACTCCCAGATACGGCAGGGCGACGGGCTGCCCGGTAGCTCGGAGAACGACTTGGAGAGTTGCGGTTTCAGAATCAAGGACCACATCTAGATCAGTGGCTGATATGTCAGCCTCATGCCGACCCGAACTCAATGCATGGGTTGGCCATAGGAGACGAGGCACCACGTAATCTGGAATCTTTTGGACCCCTGCCCAGCTGTCTCCCGTTGTCAAAGCAGCGATCCGAGCGTCCGGGTGAAGGGTTTGAAGCCACGGCGTGTAGTGGGTCGTCAAATGGTGAGCACAACCCTGAAGCTCACCCCAACGTACGAGCAGTCCACCAGGTCCTTGGTTCACCCTGTTCAGTACGGCCATTGACCAGGAATCTGACCGATCTCCGATTGGCTGGAGGAAGGCCGTGAAGGTTGCTGGCGCCAACGTTCCCAGACCATCGCAGCGGATTGCTTCGTCCACACCGTGCGCCCGGCTCCACTCGGCACGCTGGAAGTCGCGCCACATGGTCTGATTTGTAATTGACGTCATCAAAGGAGATGAGACGCACGAGGTGACGAACTCGACCAGGGGAAGCCTGCCAGCGGACCCTGACAACGCTTGGAAGGCCTCGATGACGGCGTCGTAGAACGTGGACCGAGCGACAGTGGGCTGAATGATCTTCGCCACGTCCGTCATGGCTTGACGCAAACTGCCCTGTGGAATGAGTGGCACCAGTTCGGGATCGGTCACGCAGGTCTCATGCACCAAGGGTGCGGTCCTCATCCATGACGGCGCAACTCCTTCACGCGCTGCGACAAACTCCGCAGCACGCTCTCTGAGTTGCAGGAGGCCGACAGCGCGAACATCCGGGCGGGGGTCCGCGACAGAGGATTCTGCGTCAAGGATGGACCTCAGGGCCGCACCGCTAGTATGCTCACATCCCGCCGGTTCGGTCACGATCTCCTTGAGACCGCCAAGTGGCGGCTGGGGTACAAGCAGACCTTCGGCAATCAATTCAGCCAATGACCATCTGTCGCGATCCAGAATGTGGAGCCACTCCCCGACGGTGTGCGGGATTTCTTCCGATACCAGAACATCAAGTTCACGAGGAACATCGAAAGCAGTATCCTCGGCGTAGAAAAAATTATCGTAGCAGCTTCGAATCGGCAAGAGGACGCGTGCGCACGCCTGTGCATTGGGGGAGGACATGCTGATCGTGGGGCCCCGGAGGACGACATCGGGACAGGCTTCGTACATGGCGAGGGTCTCGAGAAGCGTCTGACGCAGCGCAGGTGCCACCTCAATGATGCTGTCAGGCAGAGCTTGCGCCGTTCCATCAGCCGATTGAGTGATTACGGTGGTCAACGTGGAGAAGGGGCTGGTCTTTCGACTGATCCGGCCCATGTAGAGGGCCACCGAGCGCTCCAAGCGCCGTCGCTTGGCTGGACGAGTGTGCGGCGTATCACCATCAAGCAGCGCCAGACACAGGGTGGGACTGGCGATGGCTATTCCCCGCAGGATCTCAGGCCGCTTCAGGGCTTCCACACGCGCTCGATGAGTGGTCTCGACCGCCGCCTCCACGCTTAGCTCGTAGGAGCGTCTGGCTGCTGCCAAATTGTCGAGATGCGCCATCCAGCAGTCCAACGATTCGCGTTCTTGGTGGGTCAGTACTTCTCGAATCCGAAAGAGGAATTTCTCGACAGAGCGAGATGGTACGCGACCGCTGTGGGCGTCACGTCGAAGCCTCAGAACAGGCCCAGTGAGGTCCGATTTCCCGGCGAGTCGGTTCACCGCATGATGTAGGAGATCAGCCAGCTCATCCCCCGCCCGATGGACCTCGACGAGGTGATGGTCCAGCTCCCCCAGTAACTCGATACACCGATCGTAAGCTCGCCCATCAACAACCTCCAAGGGTAGTCCCGCCGTTCTCACCGCCCAGCAAGGGGCAACGTTCACGACCACCGCGTCACCTCCCCGAGACCATGAGTGATACTACGCTGGCAGCAGACCAGATCATCATTCCGGCCACGGCGATGAGGTATGTGCAACAAGCCGCCCCATAGACCAAATACGCAGATCTCGCCATGCGAGGAACATCCATCGGCGTCGCATCGGAGTCCCGACCGGGGAGCTTGGCCAGCAGGTAGCCGATAGCTCTGTTGCGGACGTTGACCAATCCAAACGCCGTCTCCAAAGCCTGCTGGCCGTCCGAGGGAACCAACGGATTCAAGTTGCCGAGCAGCCCGACAAGGAAGAAGTAGACGCAACCGCCGAGCACCTGCCCCGGAACGCTTGATGCGTCGACCGCGCCAGTGAGCAAGCACACAGATGCCACGGCACACCAGAACATGTCCGAAGCCGGGCCAGCCACGCTAATGGCAACACGAGTTACCCGACTGCGGACCCGGTACGTGTCGGTCCGGTCGGCGTATGCGATCGGAATAAAATAATACCACAGCGCTAACCCCAAGCTCCGTACTGGATGCTCCGAAACGTGGCAGACGACCGCGTGCGAGGCCTCGTGAGCCACAGTGGCCAAGAGGCATAGGGCAAGTGAGACAAAGGGCACCCATGACAAAGGGCACCCATGTCGTACGAATGGTCATGTATCTTACAGCCAAAACACCCACGCTCGCCCCCGAGATAACCACAGCCAAACAGGCGATGAGAATTATCATGGCCGGTGGACGCAACACGTCGACCAAGGCAGTCGCAGGGCGGATGAAGCGCGCCACAGAATCGGCACTCAGGAGCGGAAATCTCTTAGTAGGCGTGCGCGAGAACCAAGAACGAAGAGATGGATTGGATGCGCGCGGGACACCATCCAAAAATCCCGCTCGCGCCAAACTTTCCACCAGTCGTTGCAGGGCAACTTCAACGTCCTGCGCACTGATGTCTCTGTCACCAACCACACCCAATGCAATATCGTGGACACTCCTAGTGCCGTCGAAATACGGGACGAGCTCAGCAGCGGCGGATCCCAACCTCACGTAGCGCCCGTCGGGCGCTACGTGAAGAAGGGACTCACCGTCAAAACCTGAGACCAATTCGACGTCGGACCGCAACCGCGGCCGGTCATCAACAACCGCCATCAAAGTCCTCTTCTCTGCACCTAAGTGGCACCGACCCGCTGAACTGTCCCAAGTATTCACAGAAACCGAAGCCTCCGAGGTGAAAATCCCACTAGCCTGTCGCAGACGAGAAGGATGAACTCGAGGAGATGGAACTCCCGCAGCTTCCCGCGGTGGAGAATGAACCTCCACAGAAGAATGAACCAGCACAGCTACCGGAGAGGGCTTCAGGAAGCTCCTCTGCGACAAGGGCCGTCGCGAAGAGGTCCATGTCTCCCAGCAGGTCCTTGCCCATGGCTAACTCATTGTGAGGGGAGCTGTGCGGAGACTCGAGGAGCGACGGATTACGTTCCGAAGCGAGTGTCATCAGACACCTCCTTTTAATAGAAAAACTCGGAATTGCACGGTGCCATGACGTGGCCAGCCCGGGCACCAGGGCAGTCAGCAGGAGCAGGACGCGGTACTCGCCGAGGTACTTGACGACGCGCAAGATCCGAAGGTCCCCAGCGAAGTGAAGCACCCGGCCGAAGTCCAACAGCAACCGGCACTGACCTGGTCTGGCATGGATTCGACCCACAGATCTTCGACTGTCGACAGAGAAATATCAGGTAGCCCCACGGCAAGAGGCTCACCAATGAACAAAGCATCGTCCATACGGACAGTTTCACCGTGTCCCCTCTGACGGTTCATGAGAATCTCCCTTCTACGATGCGGACGACACTGTCGTGTAGCTGTAGACACATCCGCCAGGGCACGACAGCGTGCTGACTGAACTAAGTGAGCTTGCCGAGGATGACCCGGCACTCACCAAAGAATCTAGCTCTTCCAACTGGACTTGTTCAAACAGTGCATCCGTCTCGATGTATAAATCGCACAAGGAATCGCACGGAGAATCGTGTTCAACGAACTCAACCATCGTGATCACCTAACATCGGCTAAGAGTAAGGGTAAGGGTAAGGGTAAGGGTAATTCGTTGATTTCAGGAAGATCTTCCATGATCCCCCTGAGATGAAGTGTATAACCCGTCGGGGGTGTGCTGTCAACACGTCGACGTGCCTCATGTTGTTTGAACGCGAAGCTTGCCCGCGTGGAAGATCAAGACCCCGTGGGTCGGCAGGGTCGGTGGGTGGGGCTGATGTGTCGTTGAGCTGGGGCGCGGGCTCCGCGGGACGATGGGTAGTGTCTGTTGACCCTCAGCCCTGGGAGCCCGCACTGATGTCATCTTTTATTACGCCTGCCCTGACACGACCGTCAAGACCCACATCTCGAACCTGCTGGCCAAGCTGGGACTGCGCGACCGGGTCCAAGCGGTGGCCTGGGCCTTCCGGCACGGCCTGGCGGACTGACCGCACCGGGACTCATCCCTTCGGACGAGGCCGCGCGGGACGGGCGGGCCCGAGTTCCCCTGGACGGCCGATGCGCGAGCGCGGACGGACCGGCAGACTTGTCGTCATGTTCGAGACACGACACCTCACCCGGCGGTTCGGCGAGCTGGTCGCCGTCGACGACGTGAGCCTCGAGGTGCCCGACGGGGCGACCGTCGGCTTCGTCGGGGGCAACGGCGCGGGGAAGACGACGACGATGCGCATGATCATGGGCCTGCTCGGCCCCGACGCGGGCGAGGTCCTGTGGGACGGCGCCCCGATCACCGCGGCCGAGCGCCGCCGGATCGGCTACATGCCCGAGGAGCGCGGGCTCTATCCCAAACAGCGAGTGCTCGACCAGCTCGTCTACCTGGCCCGCCTGCACGGCGCCGGGGCCGCGGCGGCCCGCGCCGAGGCCGTGGCGCTGCTCGAGGCCTTCGGCCTGGGCGAGCGCACGGACGAGAAGCTCGAGAAGCTCTCCCTCGGCAACCAGCAGCGCGTCCAGGTCACCGCCGCCGTCATGACCGAGCCGGCCGCTCTCATCCTCGACGAGCCCTTCAGCGGCCTCGACCCGGAGGCCGTCGACTCGCTGGCCGAGGTGCTGCGCACGCGCACCGCGGCCGGAGTCCCCCTGCTGTTCAGCTCCCACCAGCTCTCCCTCGTCGAGCGACTGTGCGACCGGCTCGTCATCCTCTCCCACGGGCGGGTCGTGGCGGCCGGTACCCGCGAGGAGCTGGAGGCCGGCGGCGAGTCCCGCCACCGCCTGGTCATGGACGTCGACACGGGCTGGGTGCGCGACCTGCCCGGCATCACCGTCCTCGACGTGGCCGGCCCCACCGCACTGCTGACCCTCGAGACCGCCGACGCCCGGCGCGCGCTGCTGACCGAGGCGCTGGCCCGCGGCGACGTGCGCGAGCTCGCCGAGGTCCGTCCCACCCTTGCCGAGATCTACCGGGAGGTGACCCGATGAGCACCGTCGGAACGGGCCCCGGGAATCAGTGGCGCATCGTCGCCGGGCACGAGATGTCCGTCAGGCTCCGCGACCGGAGCTTCATCATCTCGACCATCCTCATGCTCGTCATCATCGCCGGGGGCCTCGGCTTCTCCATCTGGTCGAGCTCCCAGCAGAAGACCTGGACCGTCGTGACCTCCGACCCCGCCTCGGCCCGGGTGGCGCAGGCCATCGGCTCCGTGGCCGGGGCCAACGGATCCTCCGCGCGGATCGAGCTCGCCGAGGCGGCCGACGAGACGGCCGCCCGCGCCGAACTGGGCGACGACGACACGGCCTGGCTGCACGAGACCGGCACCGGCTGGGTGCTCACCTTCGGCGGCTCCGCCGACGAGCAGCTGCTCTCCTACACGAGCACGGCCGCCTCCCAGACCGCCCTGGCCCGGCTCGCCGAGCAGACCGGCATGGGCGACGAGCAGCTGGCCGCGGCGACGAGCGTCACGAGCGAGGAGCTCGACCCCGACGCCGGGTTCACCATGCGGGGCTACTTCGTCGGCATCGCCTTCGCCGCGCTGTTCATGGTCTCCTCGATGATGTTCGGCATGCAGATCGCCCAGTCGGTGACGGCCGAGAAGCAGTCCCGGGTCATCGAGATCCTCACGGCAGCGGTGCCGGCCCACCAGCTGCTGCTGGGCAAGATCGTCGGCAACACCCTCATGGCCCTGGGCCAGATGGCCCTCTACACGATCGTCGGGCTCCTCGGCGTCTCGCGGACCGGGCTCGGAGCCGTGCTGCCGGGGCTGTCCGGCTCCCTCGCCTGGTTCCTCGCCTTCTTCCTGGTCGGCTTCTGCACCCTGGCCTGCCTGTGGGCGGCCGCCGGCGCCCTGGCCAGCTCGCAGGAGGACCTCCAGCACACCTCCCAGCCGCTGACCTGGCTGCTCCTGGCGATCTACGTCGTCGGCTTCGCCGTCCACGGCCCGGCCCAGAGCGTCCTGTCCTTCGTGCCGCTCGTGTCCTGCGTGCTCATGCCGGTGCGTCTGGCGACCGGGACGGCCCCGTGGTGGCAGGCGGTCATCGCCCTGGCGGTCACGCTGGCCATCACCCCGCTGGTGGTCTGGGCGGGCTCGAGGATCTACCGGCGCTCGCTGCTGCAGACCCACGGCCGGGTGAGCCTGAGGCAGGCGCTGGGCTCCCGGTAAAGGGGCCTGACGGGGGGCGTTCGCTCACCGCGAACGCCCCCCGGTGCCGCCCGGGAATGTGGCCCCTCGACTATGATCAGGACCACATTCATGCAACGAGGCAGGAAGACCATGAGATCGAGGAAATCTCTCGCACCCGTCCTGGGAGGCTGCCTTCTCGCCCTCGCCGTCTCCGGGCTCACCGGGTGCTCCGGCGGCGGGACGGCCGGCACCGACACCCTCACCTGGTTCATCAATCCCGACGGCGGCGGCTCCTCGCCCACCGGAGGGGGCCAGGCGCAGCTCGCCGCCGAGTGCTCCCAGGCCTCCGGCGGCACCTACACCATCAACGTCGAGCTGTTGCCGAACGAGGCCTCCGACCAGCGCCAGCAGCTCATCCGCAGACTGGCGGCCCACGACTCGGGGGTCGACATCATGAGCCTCGACCCGGTGGTCGTCCCCGAGTTCGCCGAGGCCGGCTACCTCGTGAACGTCCCCGACCAGTACGTCGCCGACTTCACCGAGGACCGGGTGCAGGGCTCCCTCGACGCCTCCCACTGGAACGACGCCCTCGTCGCGGCGCCCTTCTGGGCCAACACGCAGCTGCTGTGGTACCGCAAGTCGGTGGCCGCCGCAGCGGGGCTCGACATGACCCGGCCGGTCACCTTCGACCAGCTCGCCGCGGCGGCCCGCTCCACCGGCACCGACCTCGCCGTCCAGGCCAAGCGCTACGAGGGCTACACCGTCTTCGTCAACGCCCTCGTCGCCGGCGCCGGCGGCACGATCGTGCAGAACGAGGGCGCCACGGCCGAGGACACTCGGCTGGGGCTCGACACGCCCGAGGGCCGGCGCGCCGCCGAGGTCATCCAGGAGCTGGCCTCCTCCGGGGCCGTCGGCCCCGCCCTGTCGTCGATGACCGAGACCACCTCGCTCAACATGTTCCAGGACGAGGCGACCTCGGGCTTCATGCTCAACTGGATGTACGTCTACGCCGCCATGAAGGAGAACGACCTGTCCTTCTTCGACGACATCGGCTGGACCACGTACCCGCGGGTCGACGCCGACAAGGAGGCGGCGCCCCCCTTCGGCGGCATCGAGCTGGGCGTCAACACGGCCTCGCAGCACAAGGACGAGGCCTGGCGGGCGATCTCGTGCATCACGAGCGCCGAGCACCAGAAGGAGTACATGCTCGGCACGGGCAACGCCGCCTCCCGCTCGTCGGTGTTCGACGACCCGGAGATCGCCGAGCAGTTCCCCATGGCCGACGTCTTCAGGGAGTCTCTGAACAACGCCGTGCAGCGGCCCCGCACCGCCTACTACGGCGATCTGTCCGCCGCCATCCAGCGCACCTGGTCGCCGCCCGAGCAGGTCGATCCGTCGCGCACCCCGGCCGAGTCGACCGAGCTCATCATGAAGGTCCTGCGCGGGGAGGCCCTGCTATGAGCACCGCCCCCGACACCGCCAGGCCCCACCTGAGCGACCGGGCCCGCGAGGAGCGCAGGCTCGGCTGGAAGCTGGCCGGGCCGGCCTTCGTCATCATGATCCTCGTCACCTTCTACCCGATCCTCCAGGCGGTCTACACCTCGCTGTTCAAGTACCGCCTCACCGATCCGGGCGGGCGGGACTTCGTGTTCCTGCGCAACTACGGGATCATCCTCACCGACCCGCTGTGGTGGCGGGCGTTCGGCACGACGGCCTTCATCACCGTCGTCACCGTCGTCGTCGAGCTGGTGCTCGGCTTCGCGATCGCCTTGGCAATGGAGAAGATCGTCCATGGGCGGGGGCTGCTGCGCACCGTCGTGCTCATCCCCTACTCGATCATCACCGTCGTCTCGGCGTTCTCCTGGTTCTACGCCTTCGCGACCGACACCGGCTTCGTCGACCCGCTGCTCCACAAGCTGTCCCTCGGGCTGTTCCCGGCCGACTACGACTGGTTCGGCGGCTTCTGGAGCTCGATGGTGCCGATCTGCGGCTCGGAGATCTGGAAGACCACCCCATTCATGTCGCTGCTGCTGCTCGCCGGCCTGACCCAGATCGACAGTGCGATGGAGGAGGCGGCGGTCGTCGACGGCGCCACGTGGGGCGAGCGGCTGCGCAAGGTGATCCTTCCCAACATGAAGTCCCAGATCATGGTGGCGCTGCTGTTCCGCACGCTCGACGCCTTCCGGATCTTCGACAACATCTTCATCATGACCGCCGGCAGCCACGACACCTCGTCGCTGTCGCTGATCGCCTACAACCAGACGATCTCGCGCACCGAGGTCGGGCTCGGCTCGGCCGTGTCGGTGCTGCTGTTCGTCTGCGTCGTCATCATCGCGGTGATCTTCGTCAAGGGGTTCCGCGTCGACCTGGCCGGCGGAAGGAAGTGACCGGCTATGAATCGTGAGCTGTCCGGCGCCCGGAGATTCTGGCAGACCGTCGCCTCGGTGGCGATCATCGTCTACACGGTCGTCCCGCTGCTGTGGATCCTCAACATGTCGCTCAAGTCGACGGCCGACCGGGCCGACGGGAAGTTCTGGGCCCACAGCCCGACGCTGGAGAACTACCGGCTCATCTTCACCGGCGGCGCGAAGAACCTCTTCCTGCCGGCGCTGCGCAACTCGATCCTCGTCGCGGTCATCGCCACCCTCGTCGCCGTGATCCTCGCGACCTTCTGCGCCTACGCGATCGCCCGCCTGGACTTCCCGGGCAAGCGGATGATCCTCGGGACCGCCCTCACGGTGTCCTTCTTCCCGGTCATCTCGCTCGTCACCCCACTGTTCGACCTGTGGCGCCGCATCCACCTGTTCGACACGATCCCCGGCCTGATCCTGCCCTATCTCGTGCTGACCCTGCCGTTGGCGATCTGGACGCTGTCCGCGTTCTTCCAGCAGATCCCCTGGGAGATGGAGCAGGCCGCCCAGGTCGACGGCGCCACGAGCTGGGAGGCGTTCCGCAAGGTCATCGTCCCGCTCGCCGCGCCCGGCGTCTTCACGACCGCGATCATCGCCTTCTTCACGGCGTGGAACGACTTCGTGTTCGCCATGTCGCTGACCAGCGACCAGGCCCGCACGGTCCCGGCGGCGCTGGCCTTCTTCACCGGTGCCAGTCAGTTCGAGTCGCCGACCGGCGCCATCTGCGCGGCGGGGGTCGTCGTGACCATCCCCGTCGTCCTGCTCGTCCTCCTCTTCCAGCGCCAGATCGTCTCCGGGCTCACCTCCGGCGCCGTCAAGGGCTGACCCGGTTAGGAGAAACCACCATGGCCCAGATCACTCTGAAGAACATCTGCAAGGAGTACGGCGACGGCTTCAAGGCCGTCAACGACATCAGTCTGGACATCGCCGACGGCGAGTTCATGATCCTCGTCGGCCCCTCGGGCTGCGGCAAGTCGACGACGCTGCGCATGGTCGTCGGTCTGGAGGACATCACGAGCGGCGATCTGGAGATCGATGGCAGGCGCGTGAACGACTTGGCGCCGAAGGACCGCAACCTCGCGATGGTCTTCCAGAACTACGCGCTCTACCCGCACCTGAGCGTGCGCGACAACATCGCCTTCCCGCTGCGCCTGGGGCACAACAGGATCCCCGAGGAGGAGGTCGACCAGCGGGTGCGCGAGGCCGCCGAGATGCTCGAGCTCACCGAGCACCTCGACCGCAGGCCCGCCAACCTGTCCGGCGGCCAGCGCCAGCGCGTGGCCATGGGGCGGGCCATCGTCCGCGACGCCGACGCCTTCCTCTTCGACGAGCCGCTCAGCAACCTCGACGCCAAGCTGCGCGGCCAGATGCGCACGGAGATCGCCCGGCTGCAGCGCAGGCTCGGCATCACGACGGTCTACGTCACCCACGACCAGACCGAGGCCATGACGCTGGGCGACCGCGTGGCCGTCATGCGCAAAGGCGTGCTCCAGCAGTGCGCGTCCCCCCGCGAGCTCTACGAGGAGCCGGTCAACCTCTTCGTCGCCGGGTTCATCGGCTCCCCGCCGATGAACTTCCTGCCCGCCCGGGTGCGCGACGACCGCCTCGAGCTGCCGATGGTCAGCGCCCCGATCCCCGAGGGGATCCGCGACGAGCTGAAGGGCACGGAGGTCGTTGTCGTGGGCCTGCGGCCCGAGGCCATCAAGGACGCCGAGGTGCGCACTCCTCCGGCTGGCGCCGTCGTCTTCTCCAGCACGGTGGACGTCACCGAGTGGCTCGGCAATGAGCAGTACGCCTATGTGCCCTTCGCCTCGGACCCGGCGGTGCAGAGCACCCTCGAGGAGCTCGACCGGGACCTGGACGGCGAGGGCCTGCGCACGCAGTTCATCGTCAACCTCGACCCGAGCTCGCACGTCCTCGAGGGCGAGGAGGCCTCGCTGTTCTTCCTGCCCGAGGACATGATGGTCTTCGACCCCGAGTCGGGGCGCAACCTCACCCGGGACGACCAGCACGCCGCGCAGATCGCCGAGCGCTCCGAGGCCGCTCGCCGGAAGGCGCTCGAGCGGTCCAAGGCGAAGACGGGGTCCTGAAGCATCCGTCCGGGCGGGCACCCGTCCGGACGCCGTCCTGAACCTCACGGGCCCCGGTCGGGGCCCCGTGCGCGGGCACGCTAGCGTGGGCCGGAGAAGCCGTCCCCGGCGCCCGGGCGCCGGGCGTCCTCGCATCGAAGGGTTGAGACATGCTTCGTTGGCCATTCGCCGAGACGACGCTCACCGCAGGCGACCTCACGGCGCAGCGCTGGGACCCGGCCCGCGACGCCGGGCCGCTGTGGGAGGCGCTGGCCTTCCCCGAGGTCTGGGGCTCGGCGCCCCGCGGCATGCCGGACGGGCCCGACGACCTCGCCGCCAGACTCGCCCAGCGGGAGGGTGGCCCCGAGCGCATCACATGGACGGTCAGCCTCGACGGCGAGGTCATCGGCACCTCCAGCCACTTCCGCCGCGGGGAGTGCGTCGAACTGGGCGCCACCTATCTGTCGCCGCGGGTCTGGGGCACCGGCCTGCACCTGCGCCTGGTGCGTCTCATGATCCACGAGGCCCGCGCGAACGACTGCTCCGGCGTCGTCATGCGCGCCGACGACACCGACGAACGCGCGAACAAGGCGATCCAGAAGCTCGGCTTCGTCTTCGTCCACAAGTCGGCCGAGCAGTCGCTGCGCGCCGACGGCACCCGTCGCATCGCCCGGGTCTACCGGCTCGACAACGACGAGGTCATCTGAGCCGGTCCGCGCCGGACCCCGACGCCGCGGCGCCACCGCCCGCCGGTGAGGGGCGCCCCGCTGCCCCGATCATTCCGCCGTCCGGGGCGGCCCGCGGCGGCCTCAGGTCCGCGCCGCACCGGCCCGGGCGGACGACGTCCTCTTGGCGGTCCTGCGGCCCGCCGTCCTCTCGGCCCCGCGCAGCCGGGCCCGGGCGCGCAGCTGGGACGCCGTGGGGACCCCGGGGCGCGGCGGCAGCGGCGCCGCGTCGGGATCGGGCCGGACGTACCTCGCGAGATAGCGGCCGGTGTGGGAGTCGGCGCAGCTGGCGACCTGCTCGGGCGTGCCCTGGGCGACGACCGTGCCGCCGCGGCTGCCGCCCTCGGGGCCCAGGTCGATGACCCAGTCCGCGGTCTTGACGACGTCGAGGTTGTGCTCGATGACGACGACCGTGTTGCCGGCGTCGACGAGCCTGCCGAGCACCGCCAGGAGCTTGCGGATGTCCTCGAAGTGCAGGCCCGTGGTGGGCTCGTCGAGGACGTAGAGGGTGCGACCGGTGGAGCGTTTCTGCAGCTCGGCGGCGAGCTTGACGCGCTGGGCCTCGCCGCCGGACAGCGTCGTGGCCGGCTGGCCCAGCCGCACGTAGCCGAGCCCGACCTCGACGAGGGTGGCGAGATGGCGGTGGATCGAGCCGATCGGCTCGAAGAACTCGGCGGCCTCCTCGATGGGCATGTCGAGCACCTGCGCGATCGACTTGCCCTTGTAGTGCACCTCGAGCGTCTCGCGGTTGTAACGGGCGCCGTTGCAGACCTCGCACGGCACGTAGACGTCGGGCAGGAAGTTCATCTCGATCGTGATGGTGCCGTCGCCGTAGCAGTTCTCGCAGCGCCCGCCCTTGACGTTGAAGCTGAAGCGGCCCGGCCGGTAGCCGCGCATCTTCGCCTCGGGCGTCTGGGCGAACAACTGCCGGATCTTGTCGAAGACTCCGGTGTAGGTGGCCGGGTTGGAGCGCGGCGTGCGCCCGATCGGCGTCTGGTCGACGTGGATGACCTTGTCGATGTGCTCGACGCCGGTGATCGAGTAGTGCCTCCCGGGCACCGCCTTGGCGCTGTAGAGGCGCTTGGCGAGCGCCGTGTAGAGGATCTGGTTGACGAGCGTGGACTTGCCCGAGCCGGAGACGCCGGTGACGGCGATGAGCTGGCCGAGCGGGAAGCCCACGTCGATGCCGCGCAGATTGTTGGCGGCGGCCCCGTGCACCGTGATCGCGGCGCCGTTGGGGGCGTGGCGCCGGGCCGGCACCTCGATGCGCCGCCGGCCGGTGAGATAGGCGCCGGTGATCGAGCGCTCGCTGGCGAGGAGGTCGTCGACCGTGCCGTTCACGACGACCTCGCCGCCGTGCTCGCCGGCGCCGGGGCCGATGTCGACGACCCAGTCGGCCGAGCGGATCGTCTCCTCGTCGTGCTCGACGACGATGAGCGTGTTGCCGAGGTCGCGCAGGCGTCGCAGGGTCTCGAGGAGCCGCTCGTTGTCGCGCTGGTGCAGGCCGATGGAGGGCTCGTCGAGGACGTAGAGGACGCCGGTGAGGCCCGAGCCGATCTGCGTGGCCAGGCGGATGCGCTGCGCCTCGCCGCCCGACAGCGTGCTGGCCGAACGGGCCAGGGTGAGGTAGTCGAGACCGACGTCGACGAGGAAGCGCAGGCGCTCGCGGATCTCCTTGACGACCCGGGCGGCGATCCGGGCCTCGCGCTCGGACAGCTCCATCGCCTCGAGGACCCCGAGGACCTCGCCGATCGACAGCCCGCACAGCTCGGCGATGGAGCGCCCGTCCATCGTGACGGCCAGCGAGGCGGGCTTGAGGCGGGCGCCGCCGCAGGCTGGGCAGGGGATCTCGCGCAGATAGGCGCCCCAGCGGTCGCGGGCCGCATCGGTCTCCGCCTCGTCGTAGCGCCGACGCACGTAGGGCAGAACACCCTCGTACTTCTGCGTGTAGGTGCGCACACGCCCGAAGCGGTTGCGGAAGGTCACGTAGACCGGGTCGTCGTGGCCCTTGAGGATGAAGCCGCGGACCGTGGAGGGCAGCTCCTCCCAGGGGGTGTCGACGCTGAAGCCCTCGGTGGCGGCCATCGCCTCGAAGACGTGGTCGTAGTGGCGCTTGACCATCGCCGAGGCCCACGGCGCGATGGCGCCGGCGGCCAGCGAGAGCGTCTCGTCGGGCACGACGAGGGCCGGGTCGACCTCGAGCTGGGTGCCCAGCCCGGTGCAGCTCGGGCAGGCGCCCCACGGCGAGTTGAAGCTGAACTGGCGCGGCTCGAGCTCGTCCATCTCGAGGTCGTGGCCGTTGGGGCAGGCCATCCGCTCGCTGAACCGGCGACGGCGGTGCGGCTCGTCGGCCCCGCGGTCGACGAAGTCGATGACGACGAGGCCCTTCGCCAAGGCGAGGGCGGTCTCGACGGAGTCGGTGATGCGCCCGGCGGCGCCGGCCTTGACGACGACGCGGTCGATGATGACGTCGATGTCGTGCTTGCGCCTCTTGTCGAGTGCCGGCGGCGCGGACAGCGGGTGCTGCTCGCCGTCGACGAGGACCCGGGCGTAGCCGTCGGCGGCGAGCTCGCGGAAGAGGTCGACGTACTCGCCCTTGCGGCCCCGCACGACCGGGGCGAGGATCTGGAATCGCGTGCCCGGCTCGAGACCCATGAGACGGTCGACGATCTGCTGGGGCGTCTGGCGGGCGATGGGCTCGCCGCACGTCGGGCAGTGCGGACGGCCGATGCGGGCGTAGAGCAGCCGCAGGTAGTCGTAGACCTCGGTGATGGTGCCGACCGTGGAGCGCGGGTTGTTGCTCGTGGACTTCTGGTCGATCGAGACGGCGGGCGACAGGCCCTCGATGAAGTCGACGGCCGGCTTGTCCATCTGGCCGAGGAACTGGCGGGCGTAGGAGCTCAGCGACTCGACGTAGCGGCGCTGGCCCTCGGCGAAGATCGTGTCGAAGGCCAGGGAGGACTTGCCCGAGCCCGACAGGCCGGTGAACACGACCAGCCGCCCCCGCGGGATGTCGAGGCTGATGTTGCGCAGGTTGTGCTCCCGCGCGCCACGGATCACGAGCTCGTCATTCACGGCCCCCATGGTAGGGGCGGGCACGGGCTTTTCCCCGCCGCCGGGGCGGGCGCGGACGACCGCGTCCGGCCCAGCCGCCGAGGGCTCCGCCGCAGTGTCACCGGGCTCCCGCCGGGAGGGTACGGTTTCCCCAGACGCCGATGGGTTCGGCCGCCCGCGCCGCACCGGCGCGCGGGACCGCCGCGGGACGGAGCAGGAGGGGGTGCGACGATGCCATCACTGGACGACCAGCGGGCCCTGCTCGGGGCGGACGACATCCGCCTGGTCCGTCGGCGCAAGCTCGAGGCGACCCAGCAGCTCCTCGGCGACACGATCATGATCGAGGAGGACGCCTGGCACGAGCCGAGCGCGCTGCCGGGCTGGACGCGCGCCCATGTCGCCACGCACCTGGCGCGCAGCGCCGACGCCTTCTCCCGGCTGGCCGAGTCGGCGCCCTACGGGGTGGGCATGCCCCTCTACCTGTCGGACCGCGACCGCTTCACCGACATCGAGCGCGGCGCCGAGCGGCGGGCCCTCGATCTGCAGATCGACCTGGACACCTCGGCGGGCCGGCTGCACCGCAGCTTCGACAAGATCGACGCCTTCCCCGGTGCGGAGTTCGTCGACCTGGGCGGCGGTCGCCTGCTGCGCCTCGAACTGCTGCCGCTGGCCCGCCTGCGCGAGGTGCTGCTGCACCACGTCGACCTCGACTGCGGCTTCGCGATCACCGACGCCGACGACGACATCGCCCGCTGGGTGCTGGGGTGGACCTGCTACTGGCTCACCGACGACGAGAGCCTGCCGGCGCTCCAGGTGGAATCGACCTCGGGCTTCCACGCGAGGCTCGGCGCGCGGGGCCGCCCCACCCCGGTCGGCGGCGGCGACACCCTGCTGCTCGGCTGGCTGACCGGGCGGCTGCCCGCCGGCCACCCCGCACTGGACGAACTGCCCGGACTACCGGAAGGATGGCGAGCATGACCGTCAGCATCGAGACCCTCGTCGTGGGCCCCCTGGAGAACAACGCGTATCTGCTGACCGACACGACCGGCCACCATGTGCTGGTCGATGCGGCGGACGAGGCCGACCGCCTCCTCGAGTGGATCGGGGGGCGCCGCATCGACACGATCGTCACGACCCACCGCCACCGGGACCACATCGGCGCCCTGGCCCGGATGGCCGCCGCCACCGGCGCCGCGCTCCGCGCCGGGGCCCCGGACGTCGCCGCGATCGCGTCCCGGACCGGTGTCGAGCCGACCGGGGTCTGGGACGGCGACGCCGTCGCCGTCGGCGCCGACCGGCTCGAGGTCATCGGCCTCGTCGGCCACACGCCCGGCTCGATCGCGCTCGTCGCGCCGACCGAGCCGGCCGCGACCCTCCTCACCGGCGACTCGCTGTTCCCCGGCGGTGTCGGCAGGACCACCTCGCCGGCCGACTTCGACAGCCTCCACCGCGACGTCACGACGAAGCTCTTCGCCCGCTTCGGCGACGAGGTCCGCGTCCTGCCCGGCCATGGCGCGCCCACCACCCTGGGCGCCGAGCGCCCCCACCTCGACGAGTGGCGCGTCCGCGGCTGGTGACCACGCGCGCGGCCCCGGCGAGGGTGCGCGTCCCCGCCGGGCGGGCCGGCCGTCCGGCACCGGTCCGCCGCCCGCGCGACGATCCTCCCCGAAGAACCCCCGGGACGCCGCCCGGTCAGCTCCACTGGTCCTGGGTCGCCTCGAAGCGGGCCCGGTCCTTGGCCAGCCGCTCGGCCTTGGCCCGCGCGACGGCTCGGCGGTCGTGGCGGATCCGGGCGACGCTCACGACGGCCGTCACCCCGAGGATCCCGACGATGACGAGCAGGGACACCGAGGTGGGGATCTCGCCGTCGAAACCGAGCCGGGCGTCCAGACCGTAGTGGTGCATCGCGTGGAGCACGAGCTTGACGCCAATGAAGGCGAGCAGCACCGACAGGCCGATCGGCAGGTAGACGAGGCGGTTGAGCAGGTCGCCGAGCAGGAAGTACAGCTGGCGCAGCCCCATGAGGGCGAAGACGTTCGCGGTGAACACGATGTACGGCTGCTGGGTGAGGCCGAAGATCGCCGGGATGGAGTCGAGGGCGAACATCACGTCGGTGGAGCCGAGGGCCACGATGACGAAGAACAGGCTCGTGGCGAGGAGTCTGCCGTCGACGCGGACGAACACCTTGTCCTCGTCGAATGCGTTGCTCGAGGGGATGACCCTCTTCACCCAGCGCATGAGCCTCCCCTCGGTGGCGTCGTCGGCGTCGTCGTCCGTGTCGTGGTGGCGGTAGTCCCGCACGAGGTCGATGGCGGCGTGGATGAGCCAGGCGCCGAAGAGGAAGAACACCCACGCCAGACGCGAGATGAGCGTGGCGCCCAGGGCGATGAAGAGGCCCCGGAGGAGCAGGGCCAGCATGATGCCGACGAGCAGGCCGAACTGCTGGCACTCGCGCGGCACCCTCATCCTGCGCATGATGATGAGGAAGATGAACAGGTTGTCGAGCGAGAGGCTGTACTCGGTGAGCCAGCCGGCGAAGAACTCGCCCGAGTGCGTGCCGCCGGCGAAGAAGTGCAGGCACAGCCCGAACACGGCGGCCAGGCCCACGTAGACGCCGATGCAGGCCACGCACTCGCGCACGCTCGGCACGTGCGGGTGCCGGGCCATGAGCACGGCGTCGACGACGAGCACGGCCAGCATGACGACGATGGTGATGATCCAGGTGAGCACGGAGACGTGCATGTCGGGGCCTCCACGAAGACGACGAACGTTCCACGGGATGAGGTCTCTTCCCTCCGCTCAGGAACGCGGAGTGCAGCGCCGGGTGCCCTGGCACCGTACTGACGACCACTGCACGAGTGGAGTACTCCCCTCAACGGGACCAATTGTGTCACCTGTCCGGCGGACCGTCCCGGGGCCCGTCCGGATTCGCCGCGGTGAGGGTCCGTGCTCAGCGGTTCGCCTCGACCATGGCGCGCAGCTCGCGCTTGAGCTCGCCGATCTCGTCGCGCAGCCTGGCGGCCACCTCGAACTGCAGGTCGGCGGCGGCCGTGCGCATCTGCTCGGTGAGCTCGCCGATGAGCCCGGCCAGTTCAGTGGCCGGCATCGCCGTGGCGTCGGCGGCCCGCGCCGAGCCGGGCGGCAGCGGCGCGGGCCGCCGGCCCCTGGACTGGGTGGACGCCATGAGTCGGTCGGTGTCGGCGCCCTCGCGGGCGAGCATGTCGGTGATGTCGGCGATCCTCTTGCGCAGGGGCTGCGGGTCGATGCCGTGCTCGGTGTTCCAGGCCAGCTGGATCGCCCGGCGGCGGTTCGTCTCGTTGATGGCGGACTCCATCGACGGGGTGATCTCGTCGGCGTACATGTGCACCTGGCCGGAGACGTTGCGCGCGGCCCGGCCGATCGTCTGGATGAGCGAGCGCTCCGAGCGCAGGAAGCCCTCCTTGTCGGCGTCGAGGATCGCCACGAGCGAGACCTCGGGCAGGTCGAGGCCCTCGCGCAGCAGGTTGATGCCGACGAGCACGTCGTACTCGCCGGTGCGCAGCTCGCGCAGCAGCTCGACGCGCGTGAGCGTGTCGACCTCGCTGTGCAGATAGCGGGTGCGCACGCCGTGCTCCAGGAAGTAGTCGGTGAGGTCCTCGGCCATCTTCTTGGTGAGCGTGGTGACGAGCACGCGCTCGTCGCGGGCGGCGCGCTCGCGGATCTCGCCGAGCAGGTCGTCGATCTGGCCGTGGGTGGGCTTGACGATGACCTCGGGGTCGACGAGGCCGGTGGGACGGATGATCTGCTCGACGACGCCGTGGGAGCGGGCCAGCTCGTAGGGGCCCGGCGTGGCCGAGGAGTAGATGGTCTGGCCGATGCGCTCGACGAACTCCTCGAAGCGCAGCGGCCGGTTGTCCATGGCGCTGGGCAGGCGGAAGCCGTGCTCGACGAGGGTGCGCTTGCGGCTCATGTCGCCCTCGAACATCGCGCCGATCTGCGGCACCGTGACGTGCGACTCGTCGATGACGAGCACGAAGTCCTCGGGGAAGTAGTCGAGCAGGCAGTTCGGCGGGCTGCCCGGACCGCGCCCGTCGATGTGCCGGGAGTAGTTCTCGATGCCGGCGCAGGTGCCGACCTGGCGCATCATCTCGATGTCGTAGGTGGTGCGCATGCGCAGCCGCTGGGCCTCGAGGCCCCTGCCGTCGCCCTCGAGCTCGGACAGGCGCTCGGACAGCTCGGCCTCGATCGAGGCGATGGCGCGCTCCATGCGCTCCGGGCCGGCGACGTAGTGGGAGGCCGGGAAGACGTGCACCTGCCGGTCCTCGGTGAGGACCTCGCCGGTGAAGGGGTGCAGCGTCGTGAGGGCGTCGATCTCGTCGCCGAAGAACTCCACGCGCAGGGCGTTCTCCTCGTACATGGGGAAGATCTCGAGCGTGTCGCCGCGCACCCGGAAGGTGCCGCGGGCGGCGGACACGTCGTTGCGGACGTACTGCATCTCGACGAGCCGGCGCAGCAGCTCGGTGCGCTCCCACTCGTCGCCCACGGCGAGGGTGACCATGCGGTCGACGTACTCCTGCGGGGTGCCCAGGCCGTAGATGGCGCTCACCGTGGCGACCACGATGACATCGCGCCTGGTGAGCAGCGAGTTCGTCGCGGAATGGCGCAGCCGCTCGACCTCCTCGTCGAGGCTGGAGTCCTTCTCGATGTAGGTGTCCGTCTGGGGGATGTAGGCCTCGGGCTGGTAGTAGTCGTAGTAGCTCACGAAGTACTCGACGGCGTTGTCGGGGAAGAAGCCGCGCAGCTCGGTGGCGTACTGGGCGGCCAGCGTCTTGTTGGGCTGCATGACGAGCATCGGCCGCTGGAGGCGCTCGGCGAGCCAGGCGATGGTGGCGGTCTTGCCCGTGCCGGTGGCGCCCAGCAGGACGACATCCTGCTCCCCCGCCCTGATCCGCCGCTCGAGCTCGTCGATCGCTGCCGGCTGGTCGCCCGAGGGCTCGAAGTCGGCCTTCACGGCGAACGGGGCCACGGTGCGGGTGATCGAGGAGACGGGGCGCATGCTCCGAGCCTATGCGCGCCCACCGACGCTCCACGGCGCCTGCGGACCGATCGGCCGCGGCCGCGGGGGCCGGTCCGCTCTCCGCCGCCCCGCCCGGGCGCTTCAGCCGCGCAACGAGCTCAGTTCGTCGCGCAGATTGGCGCGGGCCCGAGCGCCCCACAGCTCCCGGCCGGTCGTGGTCGCGTACCGGTGGGCGCCGAGCAGGTCCTCGACGACGGCGCGGCGGGCCGCCCGCCACTGGGCGTCGTCGAGAGCGGGCTGCTCGGCGCGCAGCTGGGCCACCGACTCGCGGTAGCGCTCCGGCGGGGCGCCGAGCACGGCCAGGTCGGCGTCGCAGACCCGGGCGCCCGGGCCGTCGCCCGCGGCCGGCCGGTGGTGCTCGGTGAGCGCCACGAGCCGGGCGACCTCCGCCGCCTCGGCCCCGGACCATCCGGCGGCGGGCAGCCAGCGGAGGGCCAGGGCGGCCGAGGCCCGCTCGTCCTCGCCCGGGCGTCCGTGCTGCACGGCGTCGTGGAACCAGAGGGCCAGCCGTTCGGCGCGGGTGCACCCGAGCAGCTCGCCCGCGGCGAGGACCTCCGCCAGGTGCTGCGGACCGTGGTAGCGCCTCCGCGGCTCCTCCCACAGCCCCAGCAGGCGGACCCCCACCTCGGGCCGGGTCGGCCAGTCCTCGGCCCAGCGCCGCGCCAGGCTCACCACAGCCGCACCGCCCAGCCGGCCAGGGCTGCCAGGGCGTCCGCGACGAGGAGGCTGGCCAGGGTGCCGATGATGAAGTGCTCGGCCACCTCGCCGCTGCGGGCCCCGCGGATCTCGGGGAAGCGGGCGAAGGCCTTCACCGCCACGGTGACGGCCACCAGCGAGGGCTGGCCGGCCAGGAGCGCCCCGAACACGGTGGCGCGCTCGAGCATGCCGATCCACCGGCCCCCGCGCAGTACCCCGTCGGCTTCGGGCCGCGGGCGGTCGTCCCCCTCGGGGCCGCCCCGCGGCCCGTCGACGCGCCGCAGCAGCCCCTCGACGAGCGGGCAGCCGCCGAACACCGCGACCGCTCCGAGCGCGCAGGCCACGAGGAGGCGCAGGAGATCCATCAGCACCGGGTTCATGCCTCCACCGTAGGGGGGCCCGCCGACACTCCCATGGCCTCGGCGAGCCGATCGGTCGCGAGGGCCAGGCCGGCCGCGACCTCCCGGTGGTGCGCGGCGCGCAGTCGCTGGCCGACCGCCTGCGGGCTGATGCCGAGCCCGGCGGCCGCCTGCGACTGGGTGAGCCCGGAGTCCACGAGGTCGACCACCTGCCAACCCGCCCGGCTGCGACGGCGCACCAGGGCGGCGACGAGGGCGAGCACCGTCTGTGCCTCGTCGACCGGCCGATCGACGCCGGCCCCGGCCGCGACGAGCCGCGGGGAGTCCGGCCCGGCCCGGCCGACGGCCCGTCGGGCGGCCAGGTAGGCGGGGCCGCGGGCGGCTCGCGTGAAGTCCGGCAGGGGCGTCTCGACCGCGCCGACGCCGACGCCGATGTGCCAGTCCCCCAGACGCAGCAGCACGAGCACGGCGTCGATGATCGCGCCCGGATCGGCGCTGAGCCCCTGGATCTCGTCGCCGGCGGTGCGTTCGAAGCCGAGCCGGAATCCGTCGGCCAGCGGCTCCAGCGCGGCGAGGGCCGCCGGCACCCGGTCCGGCCCGCTGCGGCTCGCGCGCTGGTCGGCGGTCACCACGGCCCAGCGGCCGGTCCCCTCCTCACCCATGACCACATTCAAGCCCATGAGCTTGATCAGATCAAGTAAAGTGTACAGCCTTTGTCTGCCCGGGGATGCCCGGCTACCGCCCCGGACGGCAGCGCGCCGCGCCGGGGACGACGACCTCGTCCCACATCAGGTCGACCTGGGCGCGCATGGCCGCCGGGGTGCCGGAGTTGTCGATGACGGTCCCGGCCACGGCCAGGCGCTCGGCGCGCGAGGCCTGCGCGCCGATGCGCGCCAGGGCCTGCTCGCGGCTCATGCCGTCGCGGGCCATGAGTCTGGCGAGCTGCGTCTCGACCGGCGCATCGACGACGACGAGATGGTCGAAGTCGTGGGCGCGGCCCGTCTCGACGAGCAGCGGGATGTCGTGCATCACCACCGCCCCGTCGGGCGCGGCGTCCTGCACGGCGTCGGCCGCCGCGGTGACGAGCGGGTGCGTGATCGCGTCCAGCCGGGTGCGCGCGGCCCTGTCGGCGAAGACGACGGCCGCGAGCGCCGCCCGGTCGAGCGAGCCGTCGGGGGCCAGGACGGATGCCCCGAAGGCCCCGACGAGGGCCCGCAGTCCGGGCGTCCCCGGCTCGACGACCCGCCGGGCGAGCAGGTCGTAGTCGATGTGCACCGCCCCGTGCTCGACGAGCATGGCGGCGACGGCGCTCTTGCCCGAGGCGATGCCGCCGGTGAGGCCGAGCGTGAAGACCCGGCCCACCGGAGGGCCGGGGGCCCCGGGATCGGCGGTCGGCACGGCCGTCAGGCCTCGAGGCGGCCCAGGGCGTCGAGGGCTATCGTCAGGGCGGTGCCCCTCGAGCCGCGCCCCCAGTCGCGCTCGTCGTGGCCGTTCTCGGGGTCGGCGAGCGTGTCGGCGGTGTAGAAGAGCTGGGCGAAGCGCGCCCCGCGCAGCGCGGCGGAGGCCGCCATCGCCGAGCACTCCATGTCGACGACGGCGCAGCCCTCGGACCGGCGACGGTTCAGCATGGCCCTGGTCTCGCGGTAGAAGGCGTCGTTGGTCCACACGGCCGCATCGCTGACCCGGTATCCGGCGGCCTCGACGGCCCGCCCGATGACGGCGCGCAGGTCCGCGTCGATGTCGATCCACCGGCTCGCCGGCAGGTACTGGAAGCTCGTGCCCTCGCCGCGCAGCGCTCTGGCCGGGACGACGAACTCGCCGACCTCCAGCGGTTCGAGCGCCCCGCACGAGCCGACGGCGATGGCGCTGCGGACGCCGTGCCGGAAGAGCACGTCGGTGTTCATGACGGCGGCCGGGGCGCCCAGCGGCATCATGAGGATCGCGAAGTCGCCGCGGGCGTCGTGGCCGCGGTAGACCGGGTAGTGGTTGCCGATCTGCTGGAGCGTCTCGATGACCGGGAGGCGCTCGGCGGCGGCGTACTGGTCGACGACCTCGCCGAGGAAGGCGAGGACGGCGCGGCTCGGGTACAGATCGGCCGGGATGGACTCGGCCTCGCCGATGAGATCGCTCGAGTCGTCGTCGCGCTCGATGACGGGCAGCTCGTGGGTGTGCAGCATGATGTCCTGGATCCGGCCGGCTCGACGCGCGGCCTCGTGGTGTGCGGGGCTGGGGCGCCGGGCGGTCGGCGGGGACCTCCCGGCAGGGCGGAGGCCCCGGCCCGGGAACGGGCCGGGGCCTCCGCCGTGACGACTGGCGCCGGCGGTGCGGCTCAGCGGCCGCCCGACAGCTTGTCGCGCAGGGCCTGCAGGGCCTCGTCGGAGGCCAGCGAGCCCTCGCCGGCGTTCTCGACGGGAGCGGCGGAGTAGCTCGTGCCGGCCTCGACGGCTGCCTGCTGGTCGGCCTCCTCGGCCTCGGCGGCCTGCTTCTTGAGGGCCAGCCAGCGGGCCTGGGCCTCGGCGTACTGGGCCTCCCAGGCCGCCTGCTGCTCCTCGTAGCCCGGCTTCCACTCGTTGGTCTCCGGATCGAAGCCCTCGGGGTAGATGTAGTTGCCGTTCTCGTCGTAGCTCGCGGTCATGCCGTACAGCGAGGGATCGAAGTCATCGGCGGCGATGTCGATGCCCTCGTTGGCCTGCTTCAGCGAGAGGCTGATGCGGCGGCGCTCGAGATCGATGTCGATGATCTTGACCATGACCTCGTCGTTGACCGAGACGACCTGCTCGGGGATCTCGACGTGGCGCTCGGCCAGCTCGGACACGTGGACCAGGCCCTCGATGCCCTCCTCGACGCGGACGAAGGCGCCGAACGGGACGAGCTTGGTGACCTTGCCCGGCACGATTTCACCGATCTGGTGGGTGCGGGCGAAGACCTGCCACGGATCCTCCTGCGTGGCCTTGAGCGACAGGGAGACGCGCTCGCGCTCCATGTCGACGTCGAGGACCTCGACGGTGACGGGCCGGCCGACCTCGACGACCTCGCTCGGGTGGTCGATGTGCTTCCAGGACAGCTCGGACACGTGGACCAGGCCGTCGACGCCGCCGAGATCGACGAAGGCGCCGAAGTTGACGATGGAGGAGACGACGCCCTTGCGGATCTGGCCCTTCTGCAGCTGCTGCAGGAAGTTGTGGCGGGTCTCGGACTGGGTCTGCTCGAGCCAGGCGCGGCGCGAGAGGACGACGTTGTTGCGGTTCTTGTCGAGCTCGATGATCTTGGCCTCGAGCTCCTGGCCCACGTATGGCTGCAGGTCGCGGACGCGGCGCATCTCGACGAGGGAGGCGGGCAGGAAGCCGCGCAGGCCGATGTCGACGATGAGACCGCCCTTGACGACCTCGATGACGGTGCCGGTGACGACGCCGTCCTCGTCCTTGATCTTCTCGATCGCGCCCCAGGCGCGCTCGTACTGGGCGCGCTTCTTGGAGAGGATGAGACGACCGTCCTTGTCCTCCTTCTGCTGGACGAGGGCCTCGATCTCGTCGCCGACGCTCACGACATCGAAGGGGTCGACATCGTGCTTGATGGAGAGTTCCTTGGACGGGATGACGCCTTCGGTCTTGTAGCCGATGTCGAGGAGAACCTCGTCGCGATCGACCTTGACGACGGTTCCGGTGACGATGTCGCCGTCGTTGAAGTACTTGATGGTGGCGTCGACTGCTGCCTCGAAGGCCTCAGCGGTGCCGATGTCGTCGATTGCGACGGCCTCAATGGAGGAGGTCATGTAGTTAGGGCTCCGATGGTGGATTGATCGAATTGCCGCCCCGTGCCTGCTGGTGCCCGCGATGGCGACGGAACCCGCCGGAGGAGGACCCGCGGTCGCCACCGAGGCGCCCACCGCGGACGCCGGGCCGCCGCAGCGGTCCGGCCCGCCGGTGACGACGCCGCGCCCTCTGTCCGGCGCGGCGCACACGGCGCTCCGCCAAGTCTAGGCGCCGGACGCTGCGGCGGGCAACCTGCGCCCGTCCCGGTCGGGGCCGGGGACCGGGGGTCAGCGCCGCGGCTCTCGGCCAGCGGCTTGCCCGTCTCCAGGGTCATGAGCCGGGCGAAGTCCTCGCCGCGGCGGGGTGACCTCCTCGAAGGCGGCGCGCAGCAGCTCGGCGCGCTCCCGGGCGGCGGTGCGCCGCCAGGCGTCCTGGGCCCGGACGGCGGCGTCGAGGGCGGCCAGGCCCTGGGCGGGATCGGCCTCGGCCACGGAGGCCAGGACGGAGTCGTCGGCGGGGTTCGTCACCTCGAAGGGGCCGGCCGCGCCGGCGACCGGGCGGCCGTCGATGATCAGCGCACGAGGGGTGTCCGCGGGGATCGAACGCGGAGCCCCGGGATCGGGCGGAGCCATGGCTCCACGGTGGCCCGGTGCACGCGGGCGGGGACCGGCGCCTGCGCTGTTAGGCTTGGCCGCGGCGCCGCCTCACCCCGGGCGGCTGAACGGAGGGTTCTCGTGAAGAAGACTACGAAGCGCCGACTCGGCGTGGGCATCCCGCTGCTCATCGTCGTCCTCGTCGCCGCCTACCTCGGCTGGCGCTGGTACCGGATGCGGCCCTCCGACTACGAGCAGAGGATCCCGGTCTACCCGGCCTCCTCCAGCGCGGAGCCCAGCCCGGCCGGTGACGTGCCCGAGGGCTGCGCCTCCGACCCGTCGCCGATCGTGGGCACCCACATCACGTTCGACGGGCACACCGAGTCCCTGAGCCTGCTCTCGCTCGGCCTCGACGCCGAGGGCCTGCCCGGCACCCCACCGGGCAACGAGGGCTACACCGTCGCCTGGTGGAACGGCGGCCCGGCCGTCGGCTCCGCTCAGGGCAAGGCCGTCCTCACCTCGCACACCTTCCGCTACGGCGGCGCGCTCGGCAACGACCTCAACGACGGCATGCTGAAGACCGGCGACGTCATCCGGATCAGCGACGACGCGGGCGACACGGTCTGCTACCGCTTCACCAACGCGCTCAAGATCTACGTCGACACCTACGACCCCGACTCGGACGTCCTCTACGACAACGGCGGCGACCCGAAGATCGTCATCGTCGTCTGCTCGGACTACCCCTCCGACGGCGGAGACCCCCAGGCCCGCGTCCTCTACTACGCCGACCTGGTGCGGGCGGCCTGACGACTCAGTCCGCAGGCAGGTCCGCGACGGCCCCGTCGTAGGCGGCCCGCAGCGCCCCGGGGTCGACGCGGTGGGCGGCGAGCGCGCAGCCGTCGCCGCGGCCGTTGAGGGCGATGCCCTCGTCGGCCCAGTGCTCCAGCGCCCGGCGCCACGGCCCGAGCGTGCCGCGGGCGTCGACGACCCGCCACCAGGGCACCGCCGCGCCGGCGACGGACATGATCCGGCCCACCCGGCGCGGCCCGGCGCCCACGAGGGCCGCGATGTCGCCGTAGGTCGCGACCGAGCCGGGCGGGATGCACTCGACCGCGCGGAGCACGCGCTCGACGAGCAGTTCCTCGTCCATCCCCGGCACCGCTCAGTGGGCCGCGTCGTTCCAGCTGCGGCCGTAGCCGAACGAGACCGACAGCGGCACCTTCAGCTCGACGGCGTGCTCCATCGCGTCGGAGACGATCGCCTCGACCCGTTCGTGCTCGCCGGGGGCGATCTCGAGGAGGAGCTCGTCGTGGATCTGCAGCAGCATGCGGCTGGCCAGCCCGGACTCGGCGAGGGCCCTCTCGACCGTGAGCATGGCCACCTTGATGATGTCGGCGGCGGTGCCCTGGATGGGCGCGTTGAGCGCCATGCGCTCGGCCATCTCGCGGCGCTGCCGGCTGGACGAGTTGAGGTCGGGAAGGTAGCGGCGCCGGCCCATGATCGTCTGCGTGTAGCCCTGGGAGCGGGCCCGTTCGACGACCTCGGACAGGTAGTCGCGCACCGAGCCGAAGGTCGTGAAGTAGTCGTCCATGAGGGCCCTCGCCTCGGACACCGGGACGCCGAGCCTGCTCGACAGACCGTAGGCCGACAGCCCGTAGGCCAGGCCGTAGTTCATCTGCTTGACGCTGGCGCGCTGGGCCGCGGTGACCTCCTCGACCGGCACGCCGAAGACGTGCGAGGCGGTGACGGTGTGGAAGTCGACGCCCGAGGCGAAGGCCTCGATGAGCGCCTCGTCGCCGGAGACGTCGGCCATGACGCGCATCTCGATCTGGGAGTAGTCGGCGCTCATGAGCGCCTCGTAGCCCCTGCCGGCGACGAAGCCGTCGCGGATGCGGCGGCCCTCGGGGGTGCGGATCGGGATGTTCTGGAGATTCGGCTCGGTGCTCGACAGCCGGCCGGTGCCCGCGACGGTCTGCAGATAGGTGGTGTGGATGCGCCCGTCGTCGCCGACCGCCTTGGCGAGGGAGTCGACGATCTGGCGCAGCTTGATGGCGTCGCGGTGGGCGAGCAGGTGCGCGAGGAAGGGGTGGTTCGTCCTCGCGTACAGGCCCTCGAGCGCGGCGGCGTCGGTGGTCCAGCCGCTCTTGGTGCGCTTGGTGCGGGGCATGTCGAGCTGCTCGAACAGGACGCTCTGGAGCTGCTTCGGCGAGCTCAGGTTGATCTCGCGGCCGATCTCGGCGTAGGCCGCGGACTGCGCGCTGCGCACCCGGGCGTCGAAGCCGTCGTGCAGATCGGCGAGGACGTCCTCGTCGACGGCGACGCCGCGCTCCTCCATGGTGGCCAGCACCCTCTGCAGCGGCAGTTCGAGCTCGCGCAGCAGGCCGAGCTGGCCGGTCCTCTCGAGCTCGGCGTCGAGGGCGGGGGCGAGCAGGCCCACGGCGCGGGCGCGCACCATGGCCGCATGGCCGGCCGTTCCCCCCGTGCCGTCGTCGAGGTCGAGGGCGGCCTGGGCCCCCTCCTGCCCGTCCGTCTCGAGGGCGAGGCCCAGATGGCGTTCGACGAGCTCTGCGAGCTCGTAGCGGCGCTGGTCGGGGCGCATGAGGTAGGCGGCGAGCTGGGTGTCGCTGACGAGTCCGTCGAGCCCGAGGCCGCGCGCGGCCAGGGCGATCATCGGGCCCTTCGCGTCGTGCACGGCCTTGGGCGCCCCCGGATCGGCCAGCCACGAGGCGAGCGCGGCGTCGTCGGCGGCGTCCAGGGAGCCGGGCTCGAGGCGGACGGCCCGCCCGTCCGGGGCGGCGAGCGCCAGGGCGTCGACGTCGCCTGCGCCGGCGCCCCAGTGGCCCGTCGCGTCGACGCCGACGACGCCGGAGCGGGCGTGCCCGTCGAGCCAGGCGCCCAGGGCGCCGGCCGCCGGCTCGACCGGGTTGACCCCGACGGCGTCCGGCACGCCGGCCCCGGCCCCCTCGTCGGCGCCGAGCACGGTGAACATGCGCTCGCGCAGCGTCCGGAACTCGAGGGCGTCGAACAGCCTGTTGACGGCCTTGCGGTCGACCGGCCCCCTGGCCAGGCCCCGCACCCCGATCTCGAGGGGCAGGTCGTCCACGAGGGCGTTGAGCCGGCGGTTGCGGCGCACGTCGTCGAGGTGCTCGCGCAGGCTCTGGCCGGCCCTGCCCTTGACCTGGTCGGCCCGCTCGATGAGGTTGGCGAGCCCGTCGTAGGCGGCGAGCCACTTCGCGGCGGTCTTCGGGCCGACGCCCGGCACGCCGAGCAGGTTGTCGCTCGTCTCGCCGACGAGGGCCGCCAGCTCCGGGTAGCGCCGGGGCGGCACCCCGTACTTCGCCTCGACGGCGGCCGGGTCCATGCGCACGAGCTCGGAGACGCCGCGGTGCGGGTAGAGGACGGTGGTGTTCGCGTCGATGAGCTGGAAGGCGTCGCGGTCGCCCGAGACGACCAGCGACTCCCAGCCGAGCGCGTCGCCCTGGCTGCTCCACGTGGCGAGGATGTCGTCGCCCTCGTAGCCGGCGAGACTGGCGTGGACGATGCCCATGGCGTCGAGCACCTGCCCGATGAGCTCGATCTGGCCGGCGAACTCGGGCGGCGGGGCCGAACGGGTGGCCTTGTAGCCGGCGTAGTCCTCGGATCGGAAGGTGCCGCCGGGCAGGTCGAAGGTCACGCCCACGTGCGTGGGCCCCTCGTCGCGCAGCAGATTGATGAGCATCGACGTGAAGCCGTAGACGGCGTTCGTGTGCTGGCCGGTGGACGTCGAGAAGTTCTCGGCGGGCAGGGCGTAGAAGGCGCGGAACGCCATGGAGTGGCCGTCGATGAGCAGCAGGCGCGGACGATCGTTCACATCCCAGAGCCTAGCCGGACCCGATCACGCCCGGGGGCTCAGGACTTCCTGGCCTTCTTGTGGTCGACGACCCCCTCGGCGACCTCGCGCATCGGCTTGCGCAGGTCCATGGCGGTCTTCTGGATCCAGCGGAAGGCCTCGGGCTCGGTCATGCCGAGGGTCTCCTGGAGGATGCCCTTCGCCTGGTCGACGGCCTTGCGGGAGGCGAGGCGCTCCTCGAGCGTGGCGACCTCGTCGTCGAGCGCGACGATCTCGGCGAAGCGGGCGAGGGCGATCTCGATGGCGGGGACGACGTCGGAGGCGTCGAAGGGCTTCACGACGTAGGCCATCGCCCCGGCCTCGCGGGCCTTCTCGACCAGCTCCCGCTGGCTGAACGCGGTGAGCATGACGCATGCGGCGATGCGGTCCCCGGCGATCTGCTCGGCCGCGGCGATCCCGTCCATGACGGGCATGTTCACATCGAGCACGACGACATCGGGCTCGAGCTCGCGGGCCTGCTCGACCGCGGCCTTCCCGTCGCCCACCTGGCCGACGACCTCGTAGCCCTGCTCGGTGAGGAGCTCGACGAGGTCGAGCCGGATGAGCGCCTCGTCCTCGGCGACGAGAACACGGGGCCGCTTGTCGGACGATGCGGCGCTGTCGGTCTTCTTGACCACCATCTCTCGATTCCTGTCCTGTCGATTCCTGTCGATCGAAACGGACAGATCTGTCAGGACGGCACTGCCCGCGTCGCCCGAGCATAGCGCTGTCCAGCCTTCTCCGGGCAGGATGCGGGATAGTTCCCAGCCGGGAACGTGCCCGGGCGGCGGGCGTGTGACACAATGAGCGGCGCCTGCCCGAGTGGCGGAACGGCAGACGCGGCGCACTCAAAATGCGCTGTCCGCGAGGGCGTAGGGGTTCGAATCCCCTCTCGGGCACGAGCGGGCCGGCACCGGCCCCGAACGGCGGTGGGGGGCGGAGGACCGGGTCCTCCGCCCCCCACCGGGGAACGATCCGTCAGCGGACGGGGATCCGCCGGGTCACTCGGCGTCCTCGCGCATGTACGGCGGCAGCTCGACGGGCTCGACCCAGTCGAGGCCCTTGAGACGGTGGACGCGCATCGTGTTCGTCTTGCCCACGACGCCCATCGGCGAGCCGAAGACGATGATGACGACGTCGTTCTGCTCGGCCAGCTCCATCTCCTGGAGCTGACGGTTCACGGCGGTGACCATCTCCTCGTTGGAGCCGTAGTTGGGGGTCTTGATGACGCTGGCGCCCCAGCAGAGGGTCAGCCAGTGGGCCGTCTTCTCGTCGGGGGTGAAGGCGAGCAGCGGGATGTCGGGGCGCAGCCGCGACATGCGGCGGGCCGTGTCGCCGGACTGGGTGAAGGCGATGAGGAACTTGGCGCCCAGCTGCTGGCCGGAGGTGGTGGCCGCCAGGGCGATGACGCCGCCGGTCGTGTGGGGGTCCCACTCGATCTTCGCGATGTTCCCGAGGCCCTGCTTCTCGGTGTTCTCCACGATGTTGGCCATCGTCTGGACGGTGACGATCGGGAAGGCGCCGACCGAGGTCTCGCCGGAGAGCATGACGGCGTCGGCCCCGTCGAGGATGGCGTTCGCGACGTCGGAGGCCTCGGCGCGGGTCGGGCGCGGATTGGCGATCATCGAATCGAGCATCTGGGTGGCGACGATGACCGGCTTGGCCCACATGCGGGCCTTCCGGACGATGGTCTTCTGGACCAGCGGCACCTCCTCGAGCGGCATCTCGACGCCGAGGTCGCCGCGGGCGACCATGAAGCCGTCGAAGGCGTCGATGATCTCGTCGAGGTTCTCGATGGCCTGCGGCTTCTCGAGTTTGGCGATGACGGGCAGGTGCACGCCCTCCTCGTCCATGATCTCGTGGACGCGGTTGATGTCGGAGGCGCGGCGCACGAAGGACAGGGCGATCATGTCGAAGTCGTTGCGCAGCGCCCAGCGCAGGTCCTCCTCGTCCTTGTCGGACAGGGCCGGCACGTTGACGGCGACGCCGGGCAGGTTGATGCCCTTGTGGTTCGAGACGGGGCCGGCGACGGTCACCGTCGTGACGACGTCGTTGCCCCGCACCTCGACGGCCTCGAGGCCGATGTTGCCGTCGTCGATGAGGATGCGGTCGCCGGGCTGCACGTCGCCGGGCAGGCCCTTGTAGGTCGTGGAGGCGCGATTGGCGTCGCCGAGGACGTCGTCGGTGGTGATGGTGAAGGTCTGGCCGTGGGTCAGCTCGACCTTGCCCTCGGCGAAGACGCCGAGTCGGATCTTGGGGCCCTGGAGATCGGCCACCAGGCCGACGGTCTTGCCCACGGCCTCCGCCGCGGCACGGGTCTCGGCCAGCCGACGGGCGTGCTCGTCGTGGTCGCCGTGACTCATGTTGAAACGCGCGACGTCGAGGCCCGCGCGGATGATCTCTTCCATTCGCTCCTGGGTCGACGTGGCCGGCCCGAGCGTGCACACAATTTTCGCTCTACGCACGATCCAAGCCTAGCGGAAGCGCCCGGCCAGCCCGCCTGCGACGGATGCGTCGGCCGCGTGTCGCACCGACGGGCGCGGCCCGCTCAGTCGCGCACGAGCTCGAGGGCCCGCGCCAGGTCGGCCGGCGGCTCCGACGCGAAGCGCACGTACCCCCCCGTGCCGGGATGGACGAAGCCGAGCTCGGCGGCGTGCAGCCACTGCCGGTCGAGGCCGAGCCGGGCGGCCAGCCCCGGGTCCGAGCCGTACAGCGGGTCGCCGACGCAGGGGTGGTGCAGTGCCGCGAAGTGCACGCGGATCTGATGGGTGCGCCCGGTCTCGAGCCGGACGCGCACCAGGCACGTCGCGCGCATCATCTCGATCACCTCGTAGTGGGTGACCGCGGCCCGGCCGCCGGCCGTGACCGCGAACTTCCACTCCGAGCCGGGGTGGCGTCCGATCGGGGCGTCGATGGTGCCCTCGAGCGGGTCGAGGTGGCCCTGGACGAGCGCGAGGTAGGCCTTGTCGACGGTGCGCTCGCGGAAGGCCCGCTTGAGCGCCGTGTAGGCGCGCTCGGACTTGGCGACGACCATGAGGCCGCTCGTGCCGACGTCGAGGCGGTGGACGATGCCCTGCCGCTCGGCCGCCCCGGAGGTCGTGATGCGGAAGCCGGCGCCGGCGAGGCCGCTCACGACGTCGGGCCCGTCCCAGCCGAGGGAGGGGTGTGCCGCCACGCCGGCGGGCTTGTCGACGACGACGACGTCCGGGTCGTCGTGGACGATCGTCATGCCCTCGACGACGGCCGGCACGACGCGGGCGCGGCGCACCGGCTCGGACAGGTCGATGTCGAGCAGCTGGCCCGTGCGCACCCGCTGGGAGGGCCTCGCCACGGCGGCCCCGTCGAGCAGTACGAGGCCCTCGGCGATGAGCCCGGCCACTCGCGAGCGCGTCAAGCCGGTCATCCGGGCCGCCGCGGCGTCGACGCGCTCGCCGGCCAGGCCGTCGGGGACGAACAGGACGCTCATGCCCGCTCCCCCGCGCCGCCGTCGACCTCGGCCCCGGGCGCGTCCGCGGCGGCGGGGCCGCCCTCCGCGTCGGCGGCGCGCTCGACCGCCCGGTCGGAGCGCACCGCCCAGCAGATGAACAGGACGGCCGCGCAGGTGATGCACACGTCGGCGACGTTGAACACGGCGAAGTAGCGCACCGCGATGAAGTCGACGACGGTGCCGCGCAGCGGGCCGGGCTCGCGCACCAGGCGGTCGATCAGGTTGCCGGCGATGCCCGCGGCGATGAGGCCCGTGGCGAAGCTGTCGAGCCAGCCCCGGGCCCGCGGGAGGACCCAGACGAGCACGAGGACGAGCGCCGCGACCGAGATGCAGCTGAGCGCAACGGTGAAGGAGGTGCCCATCGAGAAGGCGGCCCCGGAGTTGTAGACGAGGTGCAGGCTCAGCCAGCCCTGGACGATCTGGTGGTCGTGCGCCGACAGCGCGTGCAGGGCCCACGCCTTCGTCGCCCTGTCGAGGAGCAGGCCGCCGAGCGCGACGGCGATCATCACCGCGCGCGCCGTCCTCGGACGCGGGTGCGCGCGGCGGGACGTCACCGGTTCAGCGCCTCTCCGCGCGCTGCTTGCACCGGACGCACATGGTGGCCTTCGGGAAGACCTCCATGCGCGCCTTGCCGATCGGGTTCCCGCAGTTCTCGCAGGTGCCGAACTCGCCGGCCTCGAGGCGGCGCAGGGCGGCCTCGTTCTGCTCCAGCAGGGTGCGCGCATTCGCGTTCATGCTGAGCTCCTGGTCGCGCTCGAAGTTCGTGGAACCGACATCGCCGGGGTCCTTGCCGGAGGTGTCGCTGCCCTCGCCCATGAGCTGCTCGAGCTCGGCGTCCGAGGCCTCGACGGCCCTGCGCATGCGCTCGATCTCGGCGATGAGGTCCTCGCGCACGCCGATCACTTCCTCCGCGGTCCACGCGTCCTCACCGTCGAGGACGGGCAGCCTGGCGGCGAGCTCCTTCGCCGCCGCCGGGGACAAATCATTGGTGCCCATCGTTCCAACTCCTCCAGATGGTGACCCGACTCGTAGGGGGGACCATACACCAGCAGCCGACGACGGTACACCGTCGTCGGCTGCCCGGCGCATCTCAGGAGGACCGCTCAGCCCTGGTTGTTCATCAGGGCGTCGAGGCGGGGGGTCTGGCCACTGGCCTGGGGGGCCAGGGACAGGTTCTGGAGGCTCTCGAGATGGTTCTGGATCTGGCTGGTCAGATTGGCGCGATACTCCGACTCGAAACCGCGCAGCTGGCTCACCGAGGCGGTGAGGTTGTCGCGCTCGGACTCGAGGGCGCTCAGCAGCTCGGTGCGCTTGCTCGCGACCTCCCCGTCGAGGGCATCAGCGCGCTGCTGGGCCTCGTCGATGAGACGCCTGGCGTTCTCATGGGCCTCGGCGGTGACGCGGTCGGCGGTGTTGCGGGCCTCGTAGTCGAGACGGGCGGCCTTCTGGGTGGCCTCCTCGACGAGCTGCTCGGCCTGGACGCGGGCATCGGCGCGGGTCCGATCGGCGTCGGCCTCGGCATCGGCGCGCACCTGGTCGGCCTGACGGTTGGCCTCCTCGATGAGCTGATCGGCCTCATGGGTGCTCATCTCGAGCAGGCGGGCGGCCCACGGGCCGGCCTCCTGGGCCGCGGTGACGACGACGCGCTGCGGCTCGCCGGAGGCGGCCGCCGCCGAGGCGGGAGCGCTCTGGGCGGCCTGCAACTGGGCCTGGAGCTCGGCGATCTGGGCGCGCAGCTGATCATTCTCGCCGGCCAGCTGGGCCGAGGCGGCCGAGCCCTGGTCGGAGGCCGAACGGAGCTCGTTCAGCTGGGCGCGCAGCTGCTCGTTCTCCTGGCCGAGGCTCGAGACCTGGGCGCCCAGCTGGTTGGTCTGCTGGGTGAGCCTGGCGTTCTCCTCGCCGGCCCCGGCATTCGCCTTGAGCTTCTCGTTCTCGTTGACCAGATCTGCGTAACTGATCTCGAGCTCGTCCATGAACTTGTCGACAGAGCTGGCGCGGTAGCCGTCCTCATTGGGCTTGCGGGCCATGGGGAAACGGATACTGCGAACCTCGTCAAGGGACAGCGTCATTTGTGCGCTCCAAACCTCGGTGCGTTGATTCCTACTCCTGCCCGCAACTGCGGGGACAGTCCTTGAGGCTACCCTGCTCGGCCGCGACAGGGGCAGTCGGGGGCTCAAAACTCAACTTCTGGTTGAGACTCTCACAGCAGCCACCACACCGCCCTCTGGAGCACCAGGACGGCGAGGAAGACAACCATGAATGCGATGTCGAGCCCGACGGTGCCGAGCCTGATCGGCTTGACGTAGCGCCGCACGAAATCGATCGGGGGGTCGGTGACCGTGCAGATCGCCTCGAAGACCGCCGCCAGCGCGCCCCGGGGCCGGAAACCCGGTGCGAGCAGGGGGATCCAGCTGAGGATCATGCGCGCGATGAGCACCCACAGGTACAGGCTGCACAGCAACGAGAGGAGACGGGCGAGGACGAGCACGGGCCGCTCAGCTCTGGTTGAAGAAGTTGGGGCTGGCCAGCCGCTGCTTGTCCTCGGCGGTGACGTGGACGTTGTGCGGGCTGAGCAGGAAGACCTTGCTCGTGACGCGCTCGATGGAGCCGCGCAGCCCGAAGATGAGGCCCGCCGCGAAGTCGACGAGGCGCTTGGCGTCGGCGTCGTCCATGTCGGTGAGGTTCATGATGACGGGGGTGCCCTCGCGGAAGCTCTCGCCGATGGTGCGCGCCTCGTTGTAGGTGCGCGGACGCACCGAGATGATGCGCGCCAGGTCCGCGGGCTGCGACTCCTCCGCCTCGTCGTCGTCGCGGTGCTGGTGCTCCCGCGCCCCGGTGGACGCCTGCCGATGCTCGTGGGCGCCCGCCGTCTGCCGATGCTCGCGCGCGCCGACCTGGGCCGGCCTGGTGCGGCGTTCGGGCAGCCGCGTGACGGTGGAGACCTGGACGGACTCCTCGTCCGCCGGGTCGGCGTAGACCGAGTCGGTGTAGTCGGTCGCCTCGGCGCGCTCCTCGTCGAAACGGTCGTCGCTGACAAGGCCCAGCCACACGGCGGCCTTCTTCATCGCTCCCGGCATGCCGATTCCCCCTCTGAGCGGCCGCGCCCCCTGACCACGTCGCGATCGTCCGCGAATGACACGGCTGGGATTAGGGTACCTGCTCGGGCTGTGCGAGCGGAACGACCGCCCCGCCCGGCGCGCCAGATCAGGCCGATCTGCCGGCCGGTCAGGCCGTTGTCCCGCCGATGGCTGAACAGGGCCGGGCTCGTCCGCGTGCACGGGTCGTGGCGCTCGACGGCGACGCCCTCGCGCTCGAGCACCGCCCGCGCCCCGGCGCCGAGGTCGAGCGAGGGGGTCCCCCAGCCCGTCGTCGCCGCCAGTTCGGGGATGATCGCGCACGCCTCGTCCCGCATCCGGGCGGGGACCTCGTAGCAGTCGCCGCAGATGTGCGGCCCGATCCAGGCGCGGATGCGCACGGCCCCGAGCTCGCGCATGCGGGCCGTCGTCGCGGCGAGGACGCCGGCCAGCAGACCCCGCCGCCCCGCGTGGGCGGCGCCGATGACGCCGGCGCCGACGTCGGCGAGCAGGACGGGCACGCAGTCGGCCACGCGGATGGCCAGTGGCGCCCCCGGAAGGTCCGTGACGAGGGCGTCGGCGCTGGCCAGCGGGGTCTGCCCGGGGACCCTGTCCCCCAGCCAGGTGTCGGGGCCCGGCAGCTCGGCGCGGGTGAGCGTCCGCACGGTCACGCCGTGCACCTGGTGGACGAAGCTGATCGGCGCCAGCGAGAGCCGGGCGCGCAGGGCCGCCATGTTGGCGCGCAGCGCGGCCGGCTCGTCCTCGCCGGTGCGCCCGAGGTTGAGGGACGCGAACGCGCCGACGGAGGACCCGCCCTCACGGTCGGTGAAGGCCAAGCCGACGCCACCGGCGCGATCGTCGGAGGAGGGCTCGCTCAGGAAGGCGAACACCGGGGGCTCACTTCATGAAGTCGGGGATGTCCAGCTCGTCGTCATCGGGCGGCAGGACGGCCTGCTCGGACTGGACGCCGGTGCGGCGCGTGGGCTCCTCGTTCTCGACGGGGGCCGGCGTCGAGAAGGGCGTGCGGGCGGCCGGGCGGCGCGCCTGCTCGGGCTGGGCGGACGCCGGGCGGGACGGCTGCTCGGAGGGGCGGGACGGCTGGCGGCCCGCCTCGGCGGGACGGCGCACCGGGACGGACTGGGGTCCCTGGTCGCTGTCGAAGCCGGCGGCGATGACGGTGACGCGCACCTCGTCGCCCAGGGCGTCGTCGATGACGGTGCCGAAGATGATGTTGGCGTCGTCGGCGGCGGCCTCCTCGATGAGGTCGGCGGCCTCGGAGACCTCGAACAGGCCCAGGTCGGAGCCGCCGGCGATCGAGAGGAGAACGCCCTTGGCGCCGTCGATGGTGGCCTCGAGCAGCGGACTGTTGATGGCCTGCTCGGCGGCGGTGCGGGCGCGGTCCTCGCCGCGGGCCGAGCCGATGCCCATGAGCGCGGAGCCGGCGTCCTTCATGACGGACTTCACGTCGGCGAAGTCGAGGTTGATGAGGCCGGGCGTGGTGATGAGGTCGGTGATGCCGGAGACGCCCTGCATGAGCACCTGGTCGGCCTGCTTGAAGGAGTCCAGGATCGACATCTGGCGGTCGGTCATCTCGAGCAGCTTCTCGTTCGGGATGACGATGAGCGTGTCGACTTCCTCGGACAGGCGTCCGATGCCCTCGTCGGCCTGGCGGGCGCGGCGCTTGCCCTCGAAGCGGAACGGGCGGGTGACGACGCCGATGGTGAGGGCGCCCAGCGAGCGGGCGATCTTCGCGACGACGGGCGCGCCGCCGGTGCCGGTGCCGCCGCCCTCGCCGGCGGTGACGAAGACCATGTCGGCGCCCTTGAGGGTCTCCTCGATCTCGTCGGCGTGGTCCTCGGCCGCCTGGCGCCCGGTCTCGGGGTTCGCGCCCGCGCCGAGACCCCTCGTGAGCTCGCGGCCGATGTCGAGCTTGACGTCGGCGTCGCTCATGAGCAGCGCCTGCGCGTCGGTGTTCACGGCGATGAACTCGACGCCCTTGAGACCGTCCTCGATCATGCGGTTGACGGCATTGACACCACCGCCGCCGACGCCCACAACCTTGATGACCGCCAAGTAGTTCTGGGACGCAGTTGCCACGGGAGTCCGCCTCATTTCTCGGGGAGCTGGCCGCGCCTGCCCCGCTGTACCGACATGCTTGATCGAATGCACCCGCACAGTGCCCTGCAGGAAGTGCATGCTCAGGCTATGGAAGGCCGGTGGCTTAGTCCAACGGCCCGGCGTGTTCCGTCCAGAGTCTGAACCTGTGGTCGAGACATTGAATCGGAGCGCTCCGGGCCCTCCCACCCGGCCGCGGACCGGACCCGCACGACGGCTCAGGAGGCGGCCGGGCGGGAGGGCGCGGAGACGTCGTACGTCGTATAGTCTCCGCCCCGGGCGAGCAGCACCTCGATGACCGAGGCCTTCTCGGCGGACTGCTCGGCGCCGCCCCAGAAGATCGTGGTGCCGCCGTCGAGGAGGAAGCTGATCGAGTCCACCGAGCCGGCGCTGACCGAGCCGAGGCGCTCGCGCACGTCCTGGGGCAGGGCGCTCGTCGCGGCGGCCACGGCGGCCCGCAGCCCCTGGTCGCCGGCGTCGGCGAGCGCGGCGACGGGGACGGCTGAGCGCTCGGGGCTCGTGGTGAAGACGACGCCGGAGGAGTCGACCTGCCCGTAGCCGCCGCCGGCGTCGATCTGGTAGACGGCGGAGCGCTCGGTGACCTCGATCCGCACGGTGCTCGGCCAGGAGCGCACGAGCCGCGCGTCGGCGACGGTCGCCAGCTGCTCGACGCGGCCGGTGACCGCGGCGCCGTCGAGGCGGGCGAGCGGGGCGCCGGCGGGCACGGCCGCTGCGGCCCGCACGTCGTCGACCGGGGTGAGGACGGTGCCGGTGACCTCGACGTCGCGGACGACGAGCACCGGCGAGAAGCCGACGAGCCAGGCGAGCGCGGCGACGACGAGGAGCCCGACGGCGACGGCGGCGAACCGCCGGGTGCGTCGGCGGGCCCGGGCGCGCTGACGCACCCGCAGCGCCTGGTCGAGCTCCGCGCTCATGACCGGGACGCCCCCAACCGCTCGAGCAGGGCCGGTCCGACGCGGGTGATGTCGCCTGCGCCGAGCGTCATGACGAGGTCGCCGCCGCGCACCAGGTCGGCGAGGGCGGCGGGCAGCCCGGTCTTGTCGGGAACGTACCGGACGTCGGCGCCGGCGGCCCGGGCCGCGTCGACGACGAGTTCGCCGGTGACGCCCGGCTCCGGCTCCTCCCTCGCCGGGTAGACGTCGGTGAGGACGACCAGGTCGGCCGCGGCCAGCGCCCGGCCGAACTCCTCGGCGAAGATGCGGGTGCGACTGAACAGATGGGGCTGGAAGCAGGCGATGAGGCGCCCCCCGCCGGCCGCCCCGCGCCCGGCCTCCAGGGCCCTGGCGATCTCGGTGGGGTGGTGGGCGTAGTCGTCGACGACGGTGACATCGCCGCCGTCGAGCGCGACCGACCCGACGAGCTGGAAACGGCGGCTGGTGCCGGCGAAGGAGCGCGCGCCGGCCAGCAGCGCGTCGGCGTCCAGACCCAGCAGCTCGCCGACGACGAAGGCGGCGGCGGCGTTCCACAGGTTGTGCCGACCGGGCACCGCGAGCTCGAGCCCGTGCTCGCGGCCGTCGTGGTCGAGGCGCGCCCGGGCCGTCATGCCGGCGGACGAGACGTCGGTCAGCCGGGCGTCGACGCCGGCGGACTCCCCGTAGGTGATGACCCCGGCGCGCACCGCCGGATCCGCGCGCAGCCGCTCGGCCAGCGCCCTCGCCCCCGGGTCGTCGCCGTTGATGACGACCCGCTCGACCCGCTCGGCCGTGGCGAAGCGGGCGAAGCCGTCCGCGTAGCGCTCGGGGGTGCCCCAGTTGTCGAGGTGGTCGGCCTCGATGTTGGTGATCACGGCGATGCTCGTCGGGTACTGCCAGAAGGAGCCGTCCGACTCGTCGGCCTCGACGATGAAGGGGGCGCCGCGGCCGATGCGGGCGGACTCCCCCGTCGTGACGAGCGGCGAGCCGACGACGTAACTGGGATCGGCCCCGGCGGCGGCCACCATCGTGGCGACCATCGCGCTGGTCGTCGTCTTGCCGTGGGTGCCGGCGACCGAGACGCCCCGGTGCCCGAGCATGAGGGCGGCCAGCGCCGTGCTGCGGTGCCACACCCGCAGCCCGGCCCGGCGGGCCGCGACGAGCTCGACGTTGTCGGGGGGGATGGCGCTCGACACGACGACGGTGCTCACCCCCTCCAGCTGGGCGGGGTCGTGGCCGACGTGGGTCTCGATGCCCAGCTCGGCGAGGTGCCGCAGGGCCGGCGAGTCGGTCCGGTCGCAGCCGCTGACCGGGATGCCGAGCTCGTGGTAGCCGAGGGCGATGCCGCTCATGCCGGTGCCGCCCATGGCGATGAGGTGCAGTGCGCCCAAGCGGTCGGGGGCGACGAGCCCGACGGGTTCACGCAGCGTCACGGCCGGCCTCCTCGAGCACGATCCCCGCGACGCGCCGGGCGGCGCCGGGCGGCATGATCCTCTGGGCCGCGGCGCCCATCCGTGCGAGACGCCCGGCGTCCAGCATGACGGGGAGGAGCTCGCCGACGAGGCGGTCGCGGTCGAGCTCGTCATCGGGCACGACGAGGGCCGCGCCCGCCTCGACGAGGGGCCTCGCATTGCGCGCCTGCTCGCCGTTGCCGATCGGCAGCGGCACCATGAGGGCCGGCAGGCCGACCGTGGCCGTCTCGACGACGGTGCCGGCGCCGGAGCGGGCCAGCATGAAGTCGGCGGCCGCGTAGGCGTTCTCCATGTCGTCGACGTAGGCCAGCGGATGGTAGCCGGCGCCGGTGGAGCCGTCGACGACGGTCTCGTCGTCGTGGAAGTTCTTCATGCCGAGCACGTGGAGCACCTGGATGCCTGCGCCCAGCAGGTCGTCGCGGGCCGCGACGACCGCGGTGTTGATGGAGCGGGCGCCCGAGGAGCCGCCCGAGACGAGCAGCACGGGAAGATCCCCGCGCAGGCCGTACTCGGCGCGGGCGGCGGCCCGTCGCGAGGCCCTGCCCTGCTCGGCGAGCTCGGTGATGGCGGCGCGCACCGGCAGCCCCACCTGGCGGGCGCCGGGCAGCGGCGTGCCGGGGAAGGAGGTGAGCACGGCCGCGGCGAAGCGGGCGGCCACGCGGTTGGCCAGGCCCGGCAGTGCGTTCTGCTCGTGGATGACCACGGGGACGCGCCGGCGGCGGGCGGCCAGGTAGGCGGGCATCGAGACGTAGCCTCCGAAGCCGACGACGACGTCGGCGCCGACGTCGTCGAGGACCCGTCCCGCCCGGCGGACCGCCCGTCGCAGCCGGAACGGCACCTTGACCAGCTCGCCGGTGAGCCGGCGCGGCATCGGCACCGGCGGGATGAGGCGCAGCTCCAGGCCCGCCTCGGGAATGACGCGGGTCTCCAGGCCCTTGGGCGTGCCGATGCACACCACCGTCCCGCCCGGGTCGAGGCTCCTCAACTGCTCGGCCGTGGCGATGAGCGGCGAGGTGTGCCCGGCCGTCCCGCCACCCGCCAGCACGACGTTGACCATCATCGTCCCTTTCCGTCGACCACTGAGGTGACGCGCACGGCCCTCCCCCGGGCGGGCGCGCCCCGGCGCTTCAGGGCGGCCGCCGCCTCCGGCTCGTGGCGGGCGGCGGCCAGCAGGGCCCCCACCGCCACGAGATCGGCGATGAGCGAGGAGCCGCCGTAGCTGATGAACGGCAGCGGCACGCCCATGACCGGCAACATCCTCATCGCCACGGCCACGTTGAGCACCGCCTGGATGAGCAGCCAGGCCGTCACCGAGGCGGCGGCCATGCGCCAGAAGACGCGCGTGCTGCGATTCGCGATGCGCATGCCGACCAGGCCGAGGCTCAGGAACAGGCCGATCACGACGATCGTACCGAGCAGGCCCATCTCCTCGCCGAGCACCGCGAAGACGTAGTCGTTGAGGGCGCCGTCGTAGAGTCCGCCCCACTTGGCGCGGCTGCGGCCCAGCCCGACGCCCCACCAGCCGCCGGTGGCCAGCGCGTAGACGGCGTTGAGCGGCTGCTCGGAGTCGCCGACCGCGCCCGAGCCCGACAGGAGGGCCCCGATGCGCTGCATCCGCCCCGGGCTCGTGACGACGAGGGCGGCGACGAGCAGGACGGCCGCGGCGAGGAATGCGACGAGCAGCTGCCAGGGGGCCCCGATGAACCAGTACACCGCCAGCATGATCGCCAGGAGGATGACGCCCGTACCGAGGTCGTGGCCGCCGACGACGACGAGGCCGATGATGACGACGAAGCCGAGGACGACCGGGAAGAGGAGATCCTTGGCCCGGCCCAGGTTCCTGCGCTTGGTCGCGAAGATGCTCGCCGCCCACAGGACGAGACCGATCTTGGCGAACTCGGAGGGCTGCAGACTGAGCGGACCCAGGCTGAGCCAGTTGCGGTTGCCCTTGTTCGAGGCGCCGTCGGCGGCGTCGCCCAGCGGAGTGAACACGACGAGCAGCTCGGCGATGATCATGGCGCCCACGAGCAGCCAACCGAGCACCCCCAGTGCCCGCTCGCTGCGCCGCGAGACGAGCCAGGCGAGCACGAGGCCGACGGCCAGGTAGAGGAGGTGGCGGCGGAGGAAGTAGTACGAGTCGCCCAGGTTCTCGGCGGCGTAGACGGACGAGGAGCTGAGCACCATGAGCACGCCGAGGCCGAGGAGCAGCCCGACGCACGACAGCACGAGGTAGTAGTCGGCGCTGGGCCGGGCGACCGCCTCGCCCAGCAGCTCGGCGCTCAGACCGCTCGGCTCGGTGCGCGGGCCCCTCCGGCGCCCGCGGGAGGCGGCCATGTCAGGCGCCCCGAGCGGTCACGGCGCGGGCGGCGACGGCGAAGTCGTCGCCGCGCTGCGCATAGCCGGGCCACATGTCCTTCGAGGCGCAGCCGGGGGCCATGAGGACCGTGTCGCCGGGGACGGCCATCGCGGCGGCGCGGCGCACGGCCTCGGCCATGAGCGCGGTGTCGGTTCCGTCGAGGACGACGACCGGGACCTCGGGGGCGTGCTCGGCGAGGGCGTCGGCGATGAGCCGGCGGTCGGCGCCCAGCAGGACGACGCCGCGCAGCCGCTCCCGGTGGGCGTCGATGAGCCCGCCGAACGAGGTGCCCTTGGCCTGGCCCCCGGCGATCCACACGATGTGCTCGAAGGCGCGCATCGAGGAGTTCGCCGCGTGCGGGTTGGTGGCCTTGGAGTCGTCGACCCAGCGCACCCCGCCGGCCTCGGCGACCGTCTCGATGCGGTGTCCGCCGAGGTCAAGCTCGCGCAGCCCTTGGCCGACGGCCGGCGCCGCGACGCCGAAGCTGCGGGCCAGGGCGGCCGCGGCGAGGGCGTTCTCGACGTTGTGCGGGGCGTAGGGCCGGACGTCGTCGAGCGATGCGAGCGGCAGGGCCGAGGTCTGGCGCTGCGCGATGAAGGCGCGGTCGACGAGCTGGTCGTCCACGACGCCCAGCTGCGCGACCTGCGGGACGCCGAGGGTGAAGCCGATGGCGCGGGCCCCCTCGACGACGTCGGCGTCGGCGACCATCTCGCGGGTGGCCGGCTCGGCGGCGTTGTAGACGCATGCGTGGTGCACGCCGTGGAGGATGCGCGCCTTGTCGGCGCCGTAGGCGGCCATCGCCGCCGCGGTGTCGCCGGCGTAGTCGTACCACTCGAGGTGGTCGGCGTGGAGGTTGAGGACCGCGGCCGAGTGGAGGGCCAGCGAGGGCGACCAGTGCAGCTGGAAGCTCGACAGCTCGACCGCGAGGACCTCGTAGTCGGCCGGATCGTTGATGGCCTCGATGATCGGACGGCCGATGTTGCCGACGGCCGCGGAGCGGAAGCCTCCGGCCCGCAGCATCGAGTCGAGCATCTGCGTCGTGGTCGTCTTGCCGTTGGTGCCGGTGATCCCCAGCCAGGCGATCGAGCGGCCGGCGGGCACGAGGCGCCAGGCGAGCTCGGGCTCGCCCCAGATCGGCACGCCCGCCCCGGCGGCCTGGGCGAGCAGCGGCCAGTCGGGGCGCCAGCCGGGCGAGGTGATGACGACGTCGGCGCCGTCGGGCAACCGCGCGCTCGAGCCGGGGCCGAGGCCCACCCGCGCGCCGAGGGCCTCGAGGATCCGGGCGTGCTCGTGCAGCGACTCGTCGTCGCCGTCGTCGAGGACGGTGACGGAGGCGCCCAGCTCGAGCAGCGCGTCGGCTGCGGCGTACCCGGAGGTGCCCAGGCCCGCGACGACGGCATGGGCCCTCCCCCACGGGCTGGTCCTGTCGGCACCGGCCATCCAGTCCTTCACGATGTCACCAACCCCATATCCAGCCGCCGTAGAACAGTGCGAGGGCCACGGCCACGCACACCCCGCAGATGATCCAGAAGCGGATCACCACCGTGACCTCGTCCCAGCCGACCATCTCGAAGTGGTGGTGGAGCGGGGCCATCTTGAACACGCGCCTGCCGTGCGAGAGCTTGAAGTAGCTCACCTGGATCATCACCGAGGCGGTCTCGATGACGAAGAGCATGCCGAGCACGATGAGCAGCAGCTCGGTGCGGGTGTAGATCGACAGGGCGGCCATCGCGGCGCCGAGCGCCAGCGAGCCGGTGTCGCCCAGGAAGATCTTCGCCGGCTTGGCGTTCCACCACAGGAAGCCGAAGCAGGCGCCCGCCAGAGCGATCGACACCACCGCCAGGTCGTTCGGGTCGCGCACCGTGAAGCAGCGCGGGCCGTGGTTGCCGCCGGTGACGCACCACTGGTTCGCCTGGAAGATGCTGATGAGGGCGTAGGCGGCGAAGACCATCGTCGAGGCGCCGGTGGCCAGGCCGTCGAGCCCGTCGGTGAGGTTGACGGCATTGGAGCCGGCGGTGATGAGCAGGGTCATCCAGATGATCGCCACGACGACGGGCAGGCGGAGCCAGTCGATGTCGTGGACGAGCGAGATCGCGACGGTGGCGGGGCGGGCGCCGACGTTCTTGGCGACCTGGGGGTCGGCGGCGGCGGGGAACAGCAGGGAGGCGACGCCGAACAGGACGCCGATGAGGCCCTGCCCGATCATCTTCCCGCGCGGCGTGAGGCCGAGGGATCTCTGCTTGGAGATCTTCGTCCAGTCGTCCAGGAGGCCCACGAGGCCCGTCGCGACGAAGACGGCGAGCACGAGCAGCCCGGAGACCGTGACCGAGGAGCGGGAGATGAGGTGCGCCAGGAAGTAGGCGAGGACGACGGCGAGGATGACGACGGCGCCGCCCATGGTGGGCGTGCCCCGCTTGGTGCGGTGGCTCGTGGGGCCGTCGTCGCGGATGAACTGGCCGTAGCCGCGGTGCACGAGCAGGACGATGAAGTAACGGGTGCCCACGAGTGTGGCGGCCATGGCGATGATCGCCGCCGAGAGAATCGTGATCATCGCGCAGTACCTTCCTCGTCACGGTCGATGAGCTGTGCGGTGACATCCTCGAGCGCCAGCACGCGACTGGCCTTGACGAGCACGACATCGCCCGCGCCCAACTCTAGTGACCCGGCGACATCCGCCTTGTCCGCCGCCCGGGCGTTGGTCCCGGGCCCGGCGGCGGTCGCGCCGGCGACGAGCGCGCCGGCGTGCTCGCCGACGGCGACGAGCTCGTCGTAGCCGAGCGAGGCGGCGAGCGCGCCGATGTCCCGGTGCAGGGCGTCGGCGTCGGGGCCGAGCTCGGCCATGTCGCCGAGCACGGCGATGACCCGGGCGTCCGGCCGCTCGGCCCGGCGCGCCGCGCCCATGGCCGCGACGGCGCGCAGCGCGGCGGCCGTCGAATCGGGGTTGGCGTTGTAGCAGTCGTTGACGATCGCCGCGCCGCGGGCGGTCTCGACCAGCTCCATGCGCAGCGGCGAGCGGGTGCGGGCTCCGCTGAGCGCCGCACCGACGGAGCCGAGCGGGGCCCCCGCGGCCAGTGCCATGGCGGCGGCGGCGGCGGCGTTGGGGACCTGGTGGGCGCCGACGAGCCCGAGGCGCACCGGGACCCGGCCGTGGACGCCCTCGCGCAGGGCGTGCAGGGTGAACGCGCCGCGCTGGAGCGCGTCGAGGGCGATGTCCTCGGCCCAGACGGCCAGCTCGGCGTCGCCGGCCGGCCGGCCGGCGACCGACCAGCGGGCGATGCGGGCACCGGTGCGCCCGGCCATGGCCGCGACGAGCCGGTCGTCGTCGTTGAGGACCGCCCAGCCGTCAGCGGGCAGGGCCTCGAGGATCTCGACCTTGGCCCGGGCGATCGCCTCCCGGCTGCCGAACTCGCCGAGATGGGCGGTGCCGATGTTGAGCACGGCGGCGATGCGCGGCGGGACCATCGCGCACAGCGTCCTGATGTGGCCGATCCCCCGGGCGCCCATCTCGGCGACGAGGAAGCGGGTGCGCTCGTCGACGCCGCAGGCGGTGAGGGGGACGCCGATCTCGTTGTTGTGGTTGCCGTCCGGGCTGACGGTGGGGCCGAGGCGCTCGAGCACCTGGGCCAGCAGGTCCTTCGTCGAGGTCTTGCCGCTGGAGCCGGTGATGGCGAGGGTCGTCATACCGCGCCGGTCCTCGACGTCGACGAGCGCGCGGGCCAGAGCGGCCAGCGCCGCCGCGGGGTCCGGGACGACGAGGCGCGTCAGCGGCGCCCCGACGTCGTGGCCGACGACGGCCGCGGCGGCGCCCCGCTCGGCCGCCGCCGCGGCGAAGTCGGCGCCGTCGACGCGCTCCCCCGGCAGGCCGATGAACAGGGAGCCGGCCGTGGCGGCGCGGTTGTCGATGACGACGTCGGGGCCGACCGGGACCTGCCCGTCGCCGACGACGGACGGCTCGATGCCCGCGGCCGCCAGGAGCCGCGCGAGGCGCTGTGCGCTGGTGACCCGCACGTCAGTTCCCCTCCGGCACGCCGCCGGGGCGCACCCCGTCGTCCTCGGCGGCGCCCGCGCGCAGCCGCGCCCACTCCTGGGCGATCACCGCCGTGTCGTCGAAGGGGTGGCGCACCCCGTCGACCTCCTGCGTCGTCTCGTGGCCCTTGCCCAGCACGGCCACGGCGTCGTCGGGGCCGGCCAGGGCCAGGGCCCGGGCGATCGCGCTGCGGCGGTCGCCGCCGTCGATGACCTCGGCCCGACCGATGCTGCGCGCGCCCGCCAGCACGGCGGCCCGGATGCTCGCCGGCTCCTCGGTGCGGGGATTGTCGTCGGTGACGACGACGACGTCCGCGTGCTGGGCCGCGATCCGGCCCATCGGCTCGCGCTTGGCCCGGTCGCGGTCGCCCCCGGCGCCCACGACGGCGATCGTGCGGCCGCGCACCGCGGCCAGCGCGGAGGCCACCGCCTGGGGCGTGTGGGCGAAGTCGACGTAGATGCGCGGGGCCGGGGCGGGCAGCGGGACCCGCTGCATGCGCCCGGGGACCTGGGCCGCCGCGAGACCAGGCAGGGCGGCGTCGAGGTCGACGCCGCACAGGTCCAGCATGGCCGCGCAGGTGGCGGCGTTGGCGACGTTGTAGCGCCCGGGCAGGGCGATGTCGAAGTCCAGGCGGCGGCCCGCCGCGTCGAGTTCGACGTGCTCCCCGCCGGACGCGGTGCCCTCGAAGCCCAGCACCCGGTAGTCGGCGCCGGCGCCGAAGCCGAAGGTGGCCAGGTCGACGCCGCCGGCGGCCCGCACCCGTTCGGCGAGGACGCGGCCCCACTCGTCGTCGGCGTTGACGACGGCGCGGCGGGTCATGTCCGGGGCGAAGAGCCGGGCCTTCGCCTCGAAGTAGGCCTCCTGCGTCCGGTGGAAGTCGAGATGGTCCCGCCCGAGGTTCGTGAAGGCGGCGGCGTCGAAGCGCACCCCGGTGACCCGGTCGAACGCGAGGGCGTGCGAGCTGACCTCCATCGCCACCGCGTCGGCGCCCCGCTCGGCCATGGCGGCCAGCAGCCCCTGCAGGTCGCAGGACTCGGGCGTCGTCACGGTGCCGCGGGGGCTGGACAGGGCGCGCCCGTCCAGGCGGAAGCCGATGGTGCCGATCGTGCCGACCCGGTGCCCGGCCGCGCGCAGGGCGGCCTCGAGCAGGAAGGCGGTCGTCGTCTTGCCGTTGGTGCCGGTGACCCCGACCATGAGCAGCCCGCGCGAGGGATCGCCGAACAGGCGGGCGGCGAGATGGGCCATCGCCACCCGCGGGGAGTCGGCGACGACGACGGGGATGCCGGAGCCGGCCGCGAGCGCGGCGCCCTCGTCGTCGGTGAGGACGGCCGCCGCCCCGGCCCCGGCGGCCTGGGCGGTGAAGCGCGCACCGTGGGTGCGAGTGCCGGGCAGGGCGACGTACAGGCAGCCGGGCCCGATCTGCCGGGAGTCGAGGGTGAGGTCGACGAGGACCGTGCCGCCGGCGTCGGCCGGCACGCGCAGGCCGAGCCCGGTCGCGAGCTCGTCCAGCCGTCGGGGTCGGACGGCGGACGGACGCAGGGCGCGTTCGCTGCTCTCGGGCGCAGGTGCACTCATCACGGCTCGTACTCCAGGGGTTCGGTGTCGATCGGGACCTCAGCACTCGGGAGAACACCGTAGCGCGGCAGCGCCGCCGACATGAGCATGCGGGAGGTCGGCATGGCAACCGTGCCGCCGTACTGGTCCCGCACCTCGACGACGGTGTAGACGAGGATCTGCGGGTCCTCGATCGGGGCGACGGTCACATAGGACGACATGTAGCGGTGCGCGTCGTACTGGCCGGTCGTCTGGTCGATCACCTGGGCCGTGCCCGACTTGCCGCCCATCCGGTAGCCGGAGATCATCCGTCCCTGCTGGCCCGTTCCTCCGGCGGTGACCGCCTCCATGAGGTCCCGCACCTGGCCGCTGGCCCGCTCCGAGATGACCCTCCGGGAGCTCCGCTCCGGCAGGGGCACCGCGGCTCCGTCGGCGCCGGTGGCCCCGGCGATGATCGTCGGGCGGTGGTAGACGCCGCCGTTGGTCGCGGCGGCGAGCGCGGCGGCCATCTGGACGGCGTTGGCCGAGAAGCCCTGGCCGAACGCCATGTTGTCGCGCGTGTAGTCGGGCATCGACGCGTCCGGCAGGTAGCCGTCGGTCTCGCCGGGCAGTTCGATGCCGCTGGCGGCGCCGAAGCCGAAGCCGGCCATGTACTGCCGGTAGGCGGCGGCGTCCATCTGGCGCAGCAGGAGCGCCGAGCCGATGTTCGAGGAGTGGTAGAAGACCCCGCGGGCCGTGTAGTGCTTCGTGTCGGCGTGCCTGTCGGCGTCCTTGATCTCGCCGTCCCCCGAGGCGAGCGAGGCGGGGACCTCGACCTTCGTGTCGGGGTCGGCCAGGCCCTGGTCGAAGAGCGCCGCGTTGGTGAAGACCTTGGCGACCGAGCCGGGCTCGTAGGCCTCGGTGATGGCCCGGTTGCCCAGGTCGTCGGCGTCGGCCGCGCCCGGGGCGTTCGAGTCGTAGCCGGGCGTGGTGGCCAGGGCGAGGATCTCGCCCGTCTTGGCGTTCATGACGACCGTCGAGGCGCTCAGCGCGTTGTACTCGGCGGCCTGGGAGGCGAGCAGCTGCCGGGCCGTGTACTGGAGCTCGGAGTCGATCGTCAGCGTGTAGGTGGTGCCGTCGGTCGCGTCCTTGAGGGTGTTGTCGGCGAGCGGGATGCGGCCGTACTGGCCCGACTCGTACTGCTCGAAGCCGTCGGCGCCGGCGAGCTGCGCGTCGGCGTAGTACTCGAAGCCCCCCGCGCCGGCCCCCTCGGAGTTGACGAAGCCGACGACATTCGAGGCGAGCGTGCCCGAGGGGTACACCCGGATCGGGTCGTCCTCGCTCGTGATGCCGTAGAGGCCCTTGTTGCCCAGCACGTCGGTGGCCTCGTCGAGGGCCTGGTGGAGCTGCTCGTAGGTGTCGGCGCTCACCCTCTCCTCGAGCACCTCGTACTGGTCGGCCGAGCCGTCGTCGTTGGTCGTGCGGGTCAGGGCCGGGAGGTAGTCGGTGGTCGCGCCGCCGAGGAAGTTGACGAGGACCTCGGCGATCTGGTGGGGGGTGCGCTCGGCCAGGTCGGCCGCCTGCTCGTCGGTCAGGCCGCCGGTGTTGTACCCGTTGGCGCTGATCGCGGTGGGGTCGGCGATGACCTTCACCGCCGGCTGGGTGCTGGCCAGCACCTCGCCGTTGCGGTCGAGGATCGCACCGCGGGTGGCCTTGATCGTGCGGGTGTGGGTCATCTTCTCGGCCGCGGCCTGGGCGTTGGCCGCCGAGTCGAGCCCCTGCAGCTGGAAGGCCCGGGCCGCCAGGGCGAGGGTGAGCACGACGATGAGGCCCATGGCGATGCGCACCCGGAGGGTGGTCGAGCCCCGGCGCGGACCGTGGGCCGACGAGCCGGCCGGACGCCCCGACGGGGGACGTCGGCCGCCCCCGCGCGCGGCCGGCGGGCGGGACGAGTGGGAGCGGGGACGGGAGGAGCCCATCAGCCACTCGCCTGGGGGCTCGGAGCGGGCCCGGAGCCCGTCGGGGACGACGCCGGGGCGCTGGACGACGCCGACGCGGAGGAGCCGGCCGACGGTCCGCCGGACGGGGCGCCGGCCGTCGGGACGGCGACCCCGGGCATCTCGGTGCCCTCCATCGGGACGGGCGTGCCGTGACTCGCACCGTCGGGCATCTGGACGATGAGGGGGTTCGTGTTCGGCACCATGCCGAGGGCCGCGGCCATCGAGGCGAGGGAGTTCGTGGTGCTGAGCCTCTCCACCTCGCCCTGCAGCGCCGCCTCGTGGTGGGAGGCCTGCTCGGCCTGGTTCTGCAGCTGCTCGAGCTGGGTCTGCTGGTCCTGGATCTGGGTGCTCAGGACGACCACGCCGCCCAGGCCGATGCCGAGCATGCCGATGAGCACCAGGACGAAGGCGCCGTTGGACAGACGCCGTCCGCCGTGGCCGTCGGGGACGAGGACGCGCGGACGGGCGCGGCGGGGTCTGCGCGCGGACATCAGCACCGCCCCCCGTCGACCGGCCGGATGCGCTCGAGGACGCGCAGCCGGGCCGATGCGGCGCGGGGGTTCCGCGCGATCTCCTCGGCGGCGGGCCGGGCGGCGCCGCGGGTGACGAGCGCGAAGCGCGCGCGCAGGTGCTCGGGGACGACGGGCAGGCCGGGCGGCGCCGCGTCCTCGGCGGCCGCGGCGAAGGCCCGTTTGACGATGCGGTCCTCCAGCGAGTGGTAGGCCAGGACGGCCGCGCGCGCATGCACATCCATGCGGTCCAGCATGACAGGCAGGACGCCCGACAGCGCGTCCAGCTCGCCGTTGACCTCGATGCGCAGCGCCTGGAAGACGCGGCGGGCCGGATGCCCGCCCTGGCGTGCCCGCACTGCCGCCGGCAGGGCGCCGGTGATGGTCCGGACGAGGCGGGCGGAGGTGGTGAAGGGCTCGCGCTCGCGCTCGGCGACGATCGCCCGCACGATGCGCCGGGCCTGGCGCTCCTCGCCGTAGTCGCGCAGGACGCGGACGAGCTCGTCGGGGGCGTAGCCGTTGAGGACGTCGGCCGCCGTCACGGAGCCCCGGGTGTCCATGCGCATGTCGAGCGGGGCGTCGACGCGGTAGGCGAAGCCTCGGTCGACGCGGTCGGCCTGCAGGCTCGACAGGCCCAGGTCGAGGAGCATGGCGTCGATGCGCTCGACGCCGACCCCCGCCAGGACCCGGTCGAGCTCGTCGAAGCGGGCCCGTACCAGGTGGACGCGGCCGCCGAACCGGGCCAGGCGTCGTCCGGCGAGCTCCAGCGCATCGGCGTCGCGGTCGATGCCGACCAGGACGGCGCCCGGGTTCCGGTCGAGGACGAGGCTCGCGTGCCCCGCCATGCCGAGGGTGCCGTCGACGTAGACGGCGCCGGGACGCCCGAGGGCGGGGGCGAGGTGGGCGGCGACGGCCTCGGCCATCACCGGGACGTGGACCGCGGCGGGGTCGACGCCGGTGCCCGGCTCGGTCATGACGTCCTCCCCCGAAGTGGAACTGCGGCATCCGGTTCCAACCCGAGCCGGGGTCACCTGGCGCCGGGGAAGGTGCGCCAGGGGATCAGCCCGGGTCGAAGCCGCATGCCGCAGTCAGCGATCAGCATCACCCGCGAGGATCTCTCCGTTCATGTCGGCGAAGACGTCCTCCTGGGCGGCGGAGTAGTTCTCCCAGGCGGTGCAGTCCCAGACCTCGACCCTGTTGATGGCGCCGACGACGACGATCTCCTTGTCGAGCCCCGCGTAGGAGCGCAGGGTCGCCGGGATCGTCACTCGCCCCTGCTTGTCCGGCACCTCGTCGCTCGCCCCGGCCGCCAGCATGCGCTGGAAGTCGCGGACCTGCTTGAGCGTCGCCGGGGCGGTGCCCACCGACCGGGTCATGGCGACGAAGGTGGCCATCGGGTAGATCGCCAGGCAGCGGTCCTGGGACCGCGTGATGACGAGGCCGCCGGCCAGTTCGTCGCGGAACTTCGCCGGGAGGAAGAACCGGCCCTTGTCGTCGAGCTTCGGGGTGTGGGTACCCAGGAACATGGGCCTCCCCCTTCACTCGCCGACCGAGGACGTTTGCTCCACTGTGCTCCACGATACTCCATTTCACTCCATTTGACGCATTCAACGCTCCCCTCGGCCATTCGGGTCCCTCCTGCCCTCTCCCGGCCGGGACGGTCCCGTCGTCGGAGCCCGTGACCGCCGCAGATGCCGGTCTTCCCGGGCGGAGGGACGGAGTTCCCGGCAGTACATGCCGGATGCGCAGTCGCTCGCCGGCCTCGGGCGGGGACGGCGGTGGCCGAGGGGCGGCGGGGAGCGCCCCCACCACGGTCGGGAGGCGGTGCGGACGAGGAGCGGGAACGGCGGTCGCCGACGGGCGCGGGCGCAGCAGGACCGGGGAGCCGACGGCCCGGGGGCGATGACGAGGTCGGGGAGCGCAGCGAGCGCTCGACACGCGGGACCCCTTCCCGGCGGCCCGGCCGGCCGAGTGCGGGCGCAGCAGGACCCCCGGGTCCGGAAGACCCGGGGGTCCTGCTGCGCCCGTGCGGGGGTTCGTGTCAGGCGGCCGCTCCGCTCCTCGTTGAACGGCGCCGCCGGCGGTGATTCAGAAGCGGCCCTCGTCCTGGCGACGACGCCAGCGGTCCTCCATCTTCGTCATGAAGGGGTCGGAGGGGGTCTGCCTGCCCGAGGACGGCGGCTTCGCGCGGGGGACGTTCCTGGAGCCCCCGGTGCCGCCCCAGGCGTTGAGCGCGAGGATCGCGGAGCAGAGCATGAGGATGAATCCGATGACGCTGATGACCCAGACGGTCTGCATGCCGACGAGCAGGAGGGCCAGGCCGGCGACGAAGCCGAGCCCGGCGAGACCGGCCCGGCGCCGCGAACGGGTGACGGGACGGCGCTCCGACGGCGTGCCCATCGTGCGGGCGAGCCGGGGATCCTCGGCCATGAGCGATGCTTCGAGTTCGTCGAGCATCCTTTGCTCTTCGTTCGAGAGGGGCATCACACGCCTCCTTGGTCAGGCGTTCGGTCCGTCGATCCACCACCGGGTCGACGGTGATCCCAGTCTATGACTCGCCCCGCCCTGGGGGAAACGCCCCGGGGCACGGAGTAGAATTGATCGATCCCGCCACCGGACCTGGTCGGTCCCGCCATGAGGAAGAATGCAGTTGAGCGAATCCGAGCACCTGGATCCAGCAGAGCCCCTCGCCTCCGAACTGGCCGCCGAGCAGCGGCACGTCGACCGCGTCTACGAGGCCCTCCGACAGGCCGAGGCCGAGGCCCGCGGCGTCGAGGCCGAGTCCCGCGCCCGCTTCACCTCGGACCGGGCCGACTGGCTGCGCGAGGAGAACAGCACCGCCCTGTTCGAGCGCGACGCCTTCGCCTACCAGGCGGCCAAGCGGTTGGCGATCCTCGACGAGGAGCACGAGGGCCTGGTCTTCGGCCGCCTCGACCTGCGCGAGGACGAGGAGTGCCGCTACATCGGCCGCATCGGCGTGCGCGACGCCGAGTACGAGCCCCTCGTCATCGACTGGCGCGCGCCGGCGGCGTCCGCGTTCTACCGCGCGACCCCCACGAACCCGATGGGCGTCGTACGGCGCCGCGTCCTGCGCTGCCGCGACGACAGGGTCATCGGCATCGAGGACGACCTGCTCGACACGCAGGCGCCGACGGATCTGGTGATCATCGGCGAGGGCGCGCTCATGGCGGCCCTGTCGCGGGCCCGCGGCGCGCACATGCGCAGCATCGTGGCGACGATCCAGGCCGAGCAGGACGAGGCGATCCGCGCCCCCTACCAGGGGGTCACGATGATCGCGGGCGGGCCCGGCACCGGCAAGACGGTCGTCGCCCTCCACCGGGCCGCCTACCTGCTCTACACGCACCGCAGGCGTCTCGAGCGCGGCGGGGTGCTCGTCGTCGGCCCCTCGGACGTCTTCATGCGCTACATCGAGCGCGTCCTGCCCGGCCTCGGCGAGGACGCCGTGGCGCTGCGCAGCGTCGGGCGCGTGGCCCAGGACGTGCTCGGAGTGGGCACCGACCGGCAGGACGACGCCGAGACGGCCGTCCTCAAGGGCTCGCCGGTCATGACCCGGCTGATGCGCCGCATCGCCCACGAACCGTTGACGGCCGAGCCCGCGCGCGGTCTCAAGGTCGCCGTCAAGGGCGAGTTCCTGCGGCTGGACGCGCGCACCCTCGCGGGCATCCGCACCCGGGTGCTCGGCCAGCGCACGATGAACCAGGCCCGTCCGGCCGCCGAGGAGATGCTGCTGGACGCCCTCCACGAGCGCCGCCCGGCCGAGCTCGCCGACATGGGGCGCGAGGAGTTCGACGAGCGCGTCACCGGGCAGGCGTCCTGGCGGATGTTCCTGAACGCATGGTGGCCGCTGGTCGGGCCCGAGCAGACGCTCGCCCGTCTGGCCGAGCCGTCGGTGCTCGCCAAGGTGGCCAACGGGCTGCTCGACCCCGACGAGCAGGCCGTCCTGTCGCAGTCGCTGGCCCACGCGCGCGGCTACCTGCCCGAGGCCGGCCAGCCGCGGCCGGCCTGGACCGTCTCGGACGTCCCGCTGCTCGACGAGCTGTACACCGTCCTCGGTCCCGCCCCGGCGGCCGTCGACGAGGAGCCCGGACTGCTCGTCGAGGAGGACTCGGACGTCGCCGAGCTCGTGACGGTCGCGGATCTGCTCACCGACCGCCGCGAGGACGAGGACCCGCTCGAGAACTACTCGCACGTGCTCGTCGACGAGGCCCAGGACATCACGCCGATGCAGTGGCGCATGATCCGCCGCCGCGGCCCCCAGGCGAGCTGGACGATCGTCGGCGACCCGGCGCAGAGCTCCTACCCCGACGCGGGCCAGACCGAGCGCGCCATGCGCGAGCTCGTCGGACGGGCCCCGCACCGCACCTTCCGGCTGGCGACGAACTACCGCTCCCCCGCCGAGGTCATGGCCCTGGCGGGCGCCTACATCCGCCGGCTCGTCGACGACGCCGACCTGCCGAACGCGGTGCGCAGCACCGGTGAGCGACCCCGGCTGCTCAGCTGCACCCCGGAGCACGCCGACGAGGAGATCCGCGCCCAGGTGTCGGCGCTGGCCGACCGGGTCGAGGGCACCGTCGGCGTCATCGTCCCGCCGTCCCGCTACGACGAGGTCGTCGCGCTCGGCCTCGGGGACGCCGAGCGGATCTTCGTCGTGACGGCCCTGGAGGCGAAGGGCCTCGAGTACGACGCGGCGCTGGTCGTCGCGCCCGACGAGATCGTCGACGAGGCCCCGGGCGGCCCGCGCGTGCTCTACGTGGCGCTGACCCGCCCCACGCGGCTGCTCGTCACGCTCGACATCACGCCGGGCGCCTTCCCCGGCGGCTGGCGCGAGGGGCTCGAAGCCGGGTGAGCCATCGGCCCGCGTCGCGACCGACGAGGCACTGCCACGTCGATGGCCACGGATCAGCCGTCCAGCCCCAACCTGGCACGGGCCTGCCCAAGGGTGAACGGGTAACGGATCGTGGCGGCATTGGTGACCAGGTACGACGGGTTCCGGTAGAACGACTCGTCCCACGGCCGCAGACCCACCGCGGCCGCATACCCCACCAGCATCTCCTCCGTGAACCGGTCCCGACGACGCCGGCTCCCGTACGCCTCCACATCCTCGAACGACTGGACCTCGCCGCCCGCCTCGAAATACCAGCGTCCAGGATTGTTCTCGATCAGATCAACCGTCCGAACCGTACCGAGTTTCGTCTCCGGACCCAACACCCGGAACTGCCGCGCCCCCAACGGCCCCCCACTGTTGCCGGCAGGCGGGACAGACGCAACGAAATACCCGCGCACCTTCAACAGTTGACTGGCCAGGAGTCCTGTCAGTTGAGCGACGCCCTGACCATTCACCTGGCCGTCGAACATCGCCGTCCACCCGTCCAGGGCCGTCGAGGTCAGAAGAATGCGAGGACGCGAAGCGATGGTGAGCGGCTGCAGCTCGAGGAGATTCTCCTCCAACGAGCCCCCGAGCTCCGTGGCCCGCCCGCCGTCATGAACCCTCGTGAAGAACTCGACCAGAACAGCCGCCACCTCCTCCGGCGGCGCACCGAGGAAACCAATCGAAAACGTCAACGGCGCGAGCCGACCACCGAAAAGCACAGGACCACCACTCCCTTCCCTTGTTCCCGGACCCACGTTCGCGACACGGCCACCACCGACTGTCAGGGCGCAGTCAAGCTCCCCAGTCATCCTCTCCGACCCTGAAATTCCATGGATCCAAATCGGTGTCATCCGTGCACTCGATCCGAATACCGTTGTCCAGGACCAGAGTGAGATTTCCCAGGTCCATGGTGAAATCTGGCACCACTTCAATGACCGTACGGCCCACCAGGGCACCAGGTGGAGTCCCCGGTCCCTCGAGCAGGTCAACGGACAACGAGTCATCGAACAAGAGCTCACCCCCGGCATCGACGACGCGAAGACTGCACCACGACTGAAAATCCCAGTCAGGGCCACCGAGAAGCAGCATCTCATTCTGCATGGATGCACGTTGGATCAACAAGTGAGGCACGCCAGTCGCCCACTCCTCAAAGTCCGGGTACATTTCATCAACTCTCATGAGGATCCTTCCTACTAGTCAAAAAGTTCTATGTGGCAGCGCTCGCGAACCCATTTCGTGATATTGGATATCTCCTTGGGTGGGTTTGGTGGCTTGCCCGTGAACGGACTGACCAAGTCATTATTGACATTGGTGAAACTAGCCCTTTGTGATGCATGCTTGGTTGCGTCCATGACCCGAACTTTGGAGCCATCTGGTAGAATGCAACCAGTATCCGGACTCCTCGTTGAGAAGGTGTCAAGCCCTGCTGATCGGAGGCCTTCTTCGAGTCGGGTCCTGCTCGTGGGGATGACTGTGCCGTTCTCGTCGGCGATGGAGTCGGGGCCGGTCGTGTGCGGGGGTTCGATCTGCGGCCGTGCAGGCGCGGCCGGTGGCTCTGCCCGTGGGGCGGGTGATGCGTTTGCTGGTGCTGCCACGGGGCTGAGGGCGCTTCACGTGCGCAGAGCATGGTTCCGGGATTCCCCGGTCAGGGTCCGATGTCGCCGAACGCCCACTTCCCGTCCGGACCCGAGGGAGCCCCACGGCCGTGCCCCATCCACGTGACCCCGGGCAGAGTCATGACCCATGACTCCCACTCCGTCGCCACCACACGGATCCACCCATCCGTGAAGCCCACGTGCAGCCAGCCCTCACCGGAGTCCACAGCCCGCAGCCGCTGACCCTCGAAACCCTTCAGGGCCGCAGTGAGCTCCTCCGGCTCCATCTCGTCCCACAACGACTCATGCCCCTGACGCCCCACGAAAGGCCCCGTGATCTCGAGCGTCACAGTACCGGCGGACAGCACGGGGACCCGGTCGTGATCGAAGTCATCGACCACCTCGAACCGAGACACCGGAACCGGCAGGACCCTCTCGAGACGCTCCCGGACACTCACCACGGACACCCCCCAGGACAACGAGAACGACAACACCCGGTGACGTCTGCGCGAGGCCCGGACGCGGCCGGGCGAGGCACTCGCCCCGGGGAAACACCGGACAGGGTCCTGCGCGGGCCCTCCGGAAGCCACGGGATCAGCCGTCCAGCCCCAGCCTGGCACGGGCCTGCCCAAGGGTGAACGGGTAACGGATCGTGGCGGCATTGGTGACCAGGTACGACGGGTTCCGGTAGAACGACTCGTCCCACGGCCGCAGACCCACCGCGGCCGCATACCCCGCCAGCATCTCCTCCGTGAACCGGTCCCGACGACGCCGGCTCCCGTACGCCTCCACATCCTCGAACGGCTGGACCTCGCCGCCCGCCTCGAAATACCAGCGTCCAGGATTGTTCTCGATCAGTTCAACCGTCCGGACATACCCGAGTTTCGTCTCCGGACCCAACATGTGGAACTGCCGCGCCCCCAACGGCCCCCCACTGTTGCCGGCAGGCGGGACAGACGAAACGAAATACCCGCGCACCTTCAACAGTTGACTGGCCAGGAGTCCTGTCAGTTGAGCGACGCCCTGACCGAGGGCATCGCCCTCGAACATCGCCGTCCACCCGTCCAGGGCCGTCGAGGCAAGCAGGACCTTTGGCTGCGACCCGATGGTGAGCGGTGGCAGCTCGAGGAGATTCTCCTCCAACGAGCCCCCGAGCTCCGTGGCCCGCCCGCCGTCATGAACCCTCGTGAAGAACTCGACCAGAACAGCCGCCACCTCCTCCGGCGGCGCATCGAGGAAACCAATCGAAAACGTCAACGGCGCGAGCCGCCCGTCGAAGAGAGAGGTCATCATCATCTGCTCCTAATCCACGTCGTCCCACAAGTACACTACGGCGTCCGGGTCATTCGCCAGGATACGGTCCGCATGGCCGGGGCCCCTCGTCGACGAGGACGTGTCGACCTCCTCGCAGACCCGCACCCCGTCCTTTCCGGTGTACTGGAGGTCGGGCCGGTTGATCCCCACGCGCTGCCCCTGCGCATTGACCTGCTGCTGGTTGACCCGAAGATCACGTACGTTCTGCTGACGAAGGTGATCGACTCTGTCCTGGGCCCACTGGTTCTGAGTGGTGCTCTGACTGACCGGACGATCCGTCTTGAGCGCAGGAGGAGGCTTCGGGTTGACGTTCGCGTCCTGGGGCAGCCGCGCGGCCGAGGTGCTGTTGCGAACCTCCGCCTCGTAGCCCTGGAACTGGGGCGCTTGTGGGGCGGGTGATGCTTTTGCTGGTGTTGCCACGGAGTCGAGGGCGTCGCCGGTGAGGGGTGGGGCTTCCCGGGTGCTCTGGCCGGCGCCCTTGGCGCCCAGGTTCTGGGTGAGTCGTTGTACTGCGGGGATCCTGTCCGTCTGGCGGCCGGCCCAGCCCGTGACGGCCTGTCCGGCGGGGGTTCTGGCGGCCCATTGGAGTCCTTTGCCGGCCCCGTAGCCGAGGGCGCCGCCGGCCGCGCCGGTCAGGGTGTCCTTGCCGACCTGGCCCCAGTCGATGGGGTAGCCGGTGCAGGCCTGGTCGATGAGGCTGGCCCCGCCGCCGAGCACCGCCCCGGCCACGAGAGCCGCACCGAGGCCCTGGGCGCCGGGAACGAACGCGAGCGCGACCCCGGCCACGATCGCGAGGGCGGTGCCCCACTTGGGCGAGTTCGCCTGGCGGTAGGCGTCCATCTCCTGGCCGGTGATGGGGTGCAGGCCCGTGGGGTCGTACAGGCCGGCCGGGTTGTTCCCGGCGTACGAGTACGGGTTCGCGGCCCAGCCGGCGCCGGTGGTCGGTTCGACGGGGTCCGGTGACAGGAACCCGTGGCTGGCCGGGTCGAGGACGCGGGCTCCGAGCCATTCGGTGCCGGCGATGCGGGCCTCGCCGCCGGGCCCGAGCCCGAGACCGCCGGGCAACACGGTTCGGGCTGTGGGCGGCTGGTAGGGGTCCCGGGGGTCCGTGTCGCGGCCGGGCCGCCATGAGGGTTCGAGCCAGCCACCCGGCACGGTGGCGGTGAGGGGGCCGGCGTGGGTGATGGTCTGGCCGCCGGCCTGGAGGAGCCGGCCGGTCAGGTCGTCGAAGAACACCTCCTCGTCGTTGACGCGGGAGAGTTGCCCGAGCGCGTCCACGACGGTCGTGGTCCGTACGACCTGGTCGTCGTGGTGGTCGGTGACGGCGGACAGTGTCCACAGGCCGGTCCACTCGTACTCGCGGCGGCGTCCGTCGGAGTGCTCCTCGACGGTGCGCCGGCCCGACCGGTCGTGGGTGTAGGTGATGGTCTTGTGCCCGCATGCGGCTTTCAGGAGCCGGCCGGCGGCGTCGTGGGTGCGCTGCCAGGTCTCACCGTCGACCGTCTCGCGGGTCAGGCGCCCGCCCGGGTCGTAGGCCCAGGTGTGGGCCCCGTCGGGCCCGGCGGCCTCGACGAGTTGCCCGGCTCTGTCGTAGCGGTAGCGGGTGCGTTCCCCGTCGATCGTGACAGCGGACAGGGCCCCGTCGTCGGTGTGCTCCATCACCTGCACCCGGGCCCGGCCGTCACCGGCGGCTGCCGTGTGGCGGGTGATGAAGCCGTCGGTGAACTCCCACTCGTGGACCATCCCGCCGGCACTGGCCCGCACGAGACGGCCCGCCGGGTCGCGTTCCAGCACGGCCGTGGCCAGGCCGGGGTGCTCGACCCCGACCAGGGCGCCGGCGGCGTCACGCCGGAGGCTGGTCACGGCCCCGCCGGGCGCGGTGACCCGGACGGGCAGGCCGTCGGGGTCATAGGCCCAGCCGGTGCACGCCCCGCCGCGCTCGTGGCGCACCAGCAGGCCCCGCGGGTCGTAGGAGAGGGTGTGGGTGAGGGGCCGGTCCGGGTCGGTGAAGTCCTCGACGGTGCGACAACGGTTGCGCGGGTCCCGGCTGGTGCGGGAGACCAGCCGCCCGTCGGCCCGCAGCCACGCCTGCCGGCCGGTCTCGTCGTAGCCGATCTCGATGACCCGCCCGTCCGGGTCAACGTTCTTGATGAACCGTCCCGCCGCGTCATAGGACGCGTACGCGGTACCGTCGAGCTGGTCGGTCTGGCTCGTGCACCGGTTCATCGCGTCGAAGGTGCGGCGCGTCAGGGCGCCCAGCGGGTCCGTGATCGTCACCGCCCGCCCGGCCGCGTCGTAGCCGTACCGGGTGGTGCCGCCGGCCCCGCTCACCGCGGTCACGAGCTGGCCCGCCGCGTCGTAGCCGAACTCCCGGACACCGTTGTACGGGTCCTTCGCCCGCACGACGCGGCCGGCCCTGTCGTAGGACCAGCGGAAGGTCCCCGAACCCGGCACGTGGCGGGCGGTGACACGGCCGCACGCGTCGTAGCGGGTCCAGCCCCGCTCGCCCGTCGGCCAGTGCTCGGCGACGAGCCGGGAATCGGCGTCGTAGTCCAACCGGGTACGCGAACCCAGCTCGTTGCGCACCCCCGCGAGACGCCCGCACGCGTCGTAGTCGTACCGGACGCTCGCCCCCGAGGGCCGGCGGATCCGGGTCGGACGGCCGGCCGGGTCGCGCTCGACGAGCGTGCGCCCGCCAACCGCGTCGGTGAACTCGACCGGCCGGCCCGCCCGGTCGTACCGGGTCGAGACCTGCGAGCCGTCAGGCCCGACCGTCTCGACCTGGCGGCCCCACCGGTCCATCCGCACAACGCTCGCCGAGGCGGCGTCGCCCACGGTCACCTCGCCGCGCGCGCTGTCATGACGCCAGAACGCCCGTACCCCGGCCGGGTCGACGGTCCCGGCGAGACGGCCGAACCGGTCGAAGTGGCGCTGCCACACCCCGCCGGTCGGGTCCACGGTCTGCCTCAGCCGCGACATCCCGTCATGGGTGTACTCCCACACGGCCCCGTCGGGCAGCCGCACCCGGCTCACGTTCCCCAGGTCATCCAGCTCCTGCTCGACCCGACGGCCCAACGGGTCGACCGTCGCGCACAACTCGCCGTGCCCGCTGTACTCCAGGCCCGTACGAGCGCCCAGCGGGTTCACCATCCCGGTCAGGCGGCCGCCCGCGCTGTACTCGTAGCCCCACCGGGCCCCGTCCGGGTCGGTACGGGACTCGAGCAGGCCCGCCGCGTCGTACCCGTACCGCGTCACCGCGCCCGACGGGCTGATCATCTCCACCGGGCGGCCCGAGCTGTCACGCACGATCCTCGTCGTGTTGCCCTCGGCATCGACCGAGGCCACGAGGTCGCCGTGGCCGTCGTAGGCGAAACGCACCGTGACACCGGTCGGGTCGGTCGCCTCCACCAGCAGCCCGCCGTCCCAGACCATCCGGGTGCGGCCGCCCTCGCCGTCGGTGACCACCGACGGCTGCTGCCCGGCCCCCTCGTAGGCCATGCTCGTCCGGGCGACCTCGGCGCCGTCCTCCAACGAGATCACATCGGTCAGACGGTCCTGCTCGTCCCAGACCAGCCGCCTCATCGCCCCGGTCGGCACCACCTCGGTGACCAGACGGCCCCGGGCATCGAACTCCCGCACCGTCTGCCCGCCCTCTGGGTCGGCCGCCCACACCTGGTTGCCCCACCGGTCGTACGCCATCCGGGACCGGTTGCCGTCGCAGTCGGTGACGGCAACCAGACGCCCCCGCCCGTCGGCCACCCACGTATTCGAACGGCCCCCGTCCACGTCAGACACGGCAGTCACCCGGCCCGGCAGATACGCGAACCGCGTCAGCCGCCCGAACCGGGAACGCTGCGCAACCACCCTGCCCCGCTCGTCGTAGTCGTTGCGGGCCTCGACCACACCATCCGCGTCGATCACCGCGACGATCAGACCCTGCTCGCCCCACTCGTACCGGCGCGAACCCGCCGGCCCGACGGCCTCGACCAGCCGGCCCGCCCCGTCGTACCGGTACTCGACACGACGCCCGTCATCGGCCCGCACCGCGACGATGCGATCCCCGTCCCACTCGAGAACGAGCTCGTGCCCCCGCACATGCCGGATGCGCCGCAACCGGCCACCCGCGTAGTCGAACAGGACGGTGGCACCGTCATTCACGCTGAACAACATCGGCCGCCCGGATGAGGTGAAGCACCAGCGGGCCCCGGTGTTGTTCGTGACGACCCAGCCCTCCCCGGCCGCCGACAGCCAGAAGTTGTCGTACTCGGCCCGGTCGAACCCCGCACCCAGCCGGGAGAAGACGACCTCGCGGCCGTCAGCCAGCGTCCACACGGCCCCATCGGAGTCGAACCGCAGGCCGCAGCCGTCGAACGACGCCCAGCCCGGGCCGTGCCCGCCCGTCCTCCCACTCAACGACGAGTACGACCGGGCCCAGCCCAGCAGTGCCGTCCCGCCCTCGAAGCGCAGATCCTCCTCGTTCTCCACGAAATTCCCGGTCGCCGTGTTCACCGGATCATTCGCATACCCCGACGTCGGAGGATTCCCGACCGCCTGAACCGCCGGGATCTCCAGGCTCGGGCGCCGCTCGGACACCCCGTTGGCCTCCAGACTCGCCCCGATCGCCGCATCGGACACCGTCGAGATCACGCCGGAGCCGCCGGCCGCCTCGAAGTTGGCCGCGACGACGTCAGTACGGGCGCAGTCGTTGTCATTCGACGTGATGTAGTTGTCGAATCCCGTGAGCACCTGGTCGCAGCCCAACTGGCCCCACCGGCACGTGGCCCGGAAATCCGCGACCAGGCCCCGCAGCGCCGCCGGGGTCCCGCGGATCTCGTCCGTCGCGGCACGCTCCTGCGAGGTGAAACCACGCAGGTCGTCCGGCAGCGCCGACGTCGTGCTCGTGCCGCTCCTCGTCCCCTCGAACTGCTTGCGCTCGCCCCCCGCCGGTGAGTCGTAGGTTTTGTTCATCTGCGGTACGGGGTCGGCCTTCGGCGGATTCTCATCACCATGGAACAGGTGGAGCACGTCGACCTTGTCACCCAGCTTCTCCAGGCCCGACCGCGCGTCCCGCTCGCGCTTCCACTCCCTCGCCGCGTCGATCCGGGCCTGCTCCGCCCGCGCGTCCGCCTCCAGATCCCGCACGCCCTGCGCCACCTGACCCAGCCGCTCCGCGAGCAGCCTCGCGTCCTGGTTCGCCGTCTCGATGTTGTCCGCCCACAACTCGGCGTAATAACCCCTGAACTCCGTCCCGTACGTGGTCTTGCGGCTGTTGCGCGGCCCCACCTGGCCGCTCACCGCGGTCGCCGCGGCGTCGAGTTTGCCGGCCAGATCAGCACTGACATCATAGTCCCATACGACATCCGACGTCGCGTGCAGATCATCAAGACTCAGATCATCACTCACGAGAGAACCCCCTGGGGCGGGCAGACAGAACCAACTCAATGCAGCCACGAGAACAACCCCACCGTCAACCAGTCGGGGCAGAAGAAGAAGCACCCCCGGGAACCCACCGACAACCCCGAAACCCCTGGCCGGAGAGGAAACACCCCAAGACCACGAGCCCACCCCCAAGGAACAACCCTCAGGGACCACCCAGGGACCTCACCAAGAAACCCCCGCCAACCGCCCAAGAATCTCGAGGGTGGCGACCGAGCGGTTCTGGGTGAAGAACTGGATGCCGGGCGCCCCACCGGCGAGCAGCTCACGGGCCAGTTCGGCGCAGAGGGCCGTGCCGACACCACGCACCGCGGCGCGGTCGTCCCCGACGGCCCGCAGCCGGGCGACCATCTCGTCGGGCAGCGGAGCGCCCGACAGCTCGGCGAACCTGTCGATCTGGCCGATGGCGATGACCGGCATCATGCCGGCGATGACGGGCAGCCCGCAGCCGGCGTCGCGCAGCCGATCGACGAGCCGTCGGTAGGCGCCGGGGCGGAAGAACAGCTGGGTGATGGCGAACTCGGCGCCGGCCGTCTGCTTGTCGCGCAGCACCTGCACGTCCCGCTCGGCGGTCGAGCCCGGGTGCACGTCGGGGAAGGCGCCGACGCCGACGCAGAACTCGCCGCGGCTCTTGACGAGCTCCACCAGCTCGGTGGCGTTGGCCAGACCCTGCGGGTGCCGCTCCCACGGCACGAGCGGGCCGCCGGGCATGTCGCCGCGGATCGCGAGGACGTGGCGCACGCCCATCTCGCCGTAGCCGTCGATGACGGCCTTCAGCTCGTCGACGCTCTGGCCGGTGCAGGTCAGGTGACCCATGACGCGCAGCCGCGTGCTGGCGAGGATGTCGCGCACGGCGTCGAGGGTGCGCTCGCGGCTGGAGCCGTTGGCGCCGTAGGTGACCGAGACGAAGTCGGGGTGCAGCGCCTCGAGCTGCTCGATGGACCGGTGCAGCACCGCTGCGCCCTCGTCGTCGCGGGGCGGGAAGAACTCCGCGCTGATGGTCGGCCGGTCGGCTCGGGCGAGCAACTGCGCGATGGTCTCATCGGGCCGGGAGTCCAGGCGGTCCTGCGGCGCCACTGCGGTGGGACGGTACTCGTGCTGCACGGTTCACAGCGTACCGGGCATCCACTAGGCTGCTGGGCGTGTCCGCCGCCATGTTCAGCCCCGACGACCCGGCCGGCCCGGCCTTCCGCGCCGCCATCGGTGCGCGCCTGGGCGACTTCCTCGACGACGCCTGCGCGCGTCTGGACGCGATCTCACCGGCGCTCGCCCCGCTCGGCGAGCTGGCCCGCGCCTTCACCGCCGGCGGCAAGCGGCTGCGTCCGGCCTTCTGCTACTGGGGCCATGCCGCCGTCGCCGGCCAGCCCGACGATCCGGCCCCGCTCCTCGACGCCGCCGCGAGCTTCGATCTGCTGCACGTCGCGGCCCTCGTGCACGACGACGTGATCGACGCCTCGGACACCCGCCGGGGGCAGGCCTCGGCCCACCGCCAGCTCGAGGCCCGGCACGTCGAGCGGTCGGGGGCCGGCGACCCGGCCGCCTTCGGGCGCGCCGGGGCGATCCTCCTCGGCGACCTGCTGACCGCCTGGTCCGATGAGCTCGTCGGCCGCTCGGGCCTGCCGCCCGCGGTGCTGGCCCGGGCGCACACCGTGCTCAACGAGGTCCGCACCGAGGTCAACGCGGGGCAGTTCCTCGACATGGCGGCGGAGGCCGGGCTGGCCGGCGGGGACGACCCGGTCGCGGTCGCCGAGCGCGTCGTCGAGTTCAAGACCGCCCGGTACACCGTCATCCGTCCCCTGCAGTACGGTGCCGCCCTGGCCGGGGCCGACCCGGCGACGCTCGAGGGCCTCGCGCGACTCGGCTCGCCGCTGGGCCGGGCCTTCCAGCTCCGGGACGATCTGCTCGGCGTCTTCGGCGACGAGGCCCGCACGGGCAAACCGGCAGGCGACGACCTGCGCGAGGGCAAGCGCACCGTGCTCGTCGCAGAGGCCCTGGCCGTCGAGCCGCGGATCCTCGACTTCCTCGGGCGGCCGCTGAGCGCCCCGGAGCTGGAACGGGCCCGGGCCCTGCTCGTCGACTGCGGCGCCCTCGCCCGCGTCGAGGAGCGCATCGGCGCCGACGGCGAGCGCGCCCGAGCGGCCCTGTCCCGGCTCGACGTCACCACCGAGGGGCGCACCGCGCTGGGCGCCCTCATCGAGGTCTGCCTCGTCCGCGAGTCCTGAGCCCGTCGCCGGGCCCTCGCATCGGCCTGGCGTCGGACCCCGGCGCCCCCGCGGAGCACGGGTCATTCCCGGGACCGCCCCCTGCCGGCCCTCCCCCGGACGATGAGTTGCTTTTCAACGAAACAGCGTCGGCAGGTGTTTCGTTCGACCTCGCCCATCTCGACGCCCTACACTGGCTCACAGGCTTGCACGGCCTTCCTTCCCCGACCGTGTTTGGAGCAACACCGTGACCAGAAATGGCACTGTTGACCCTCTGGTGGGTCATGTGCTGGACGACCGCTACGAGATCCTGCAGAAGCTGGCTCGTGGCGGCATGGCCACGGTGTACCGCGCCCAGGATCTGAGGCTCGGTCGCATCGTCGCGGTGAAGGTCATGCACGACGACCTCGACGAGTCCCAGGACACCGACTTCGCCCGCAAGTTCGACCGCGAGGCTCGGGCGGCGGCGGCCCTGACCGACTCGCACGTCGTCGGCGTCTTCGACCAGGGCATCGACCACGGCCGCCCGTACATCGTCATGGAGTTCGTCGAGGGCTGCACACTGCGCAATCTCATCACGCGCGAGGCGCCGTTCGGCCCCGAGCGCGCCCTCAGCCTCATCGAGCCCGTCGCGGCCGCCCTGGCGGCGGCCCACGAGTCCGGTCTGGTGCACCGCGACGTCAAGCCCGAGAACGTCCTCATCGGGGACAAGGGCCAGATCAAGGTGGGCGACTTCGGCTTGGCGCGCGCCGCCAGCGCCAAGACGATCACCGTCGCCAAGGGCAACGTCATCGGCACGGTCAGCTACCTCCCGCCCGAGATCGTCGCCCAGACGCACGCGGACGCCCGCTCCGACATCTACTCGACCGGCATCGTCCTCTACGAGCTGCTGACCGGCGAGAAGCCCTACACGGGCGAGAACCTCCAGGTCGCCTACGCGCACGTCCACCGGTCGGTGCCCGCGCCGTCCCGGACGCTGCGCCGCAACGGCCACGCCCCGGTGCCCGACTATGTGGACGCCCTCGTCGCCGCGTGCACGCGCCGCGATCCCGACCGCCGTCCGGCCGACGGCCACGAGCTGCTCTCCCGGGTGCGGCGCGCCCGCGCCGCCGCAGCGGCCGGCGTGACGCACGACGAATCGCTGGCCATGGTCATGTACCCGCCCGGCTGGCGCGAGGGCCGCCACTGGTCCGCCGGGAGCGCCGGCCGCGAGCACGCCGACACCGAGCCGATCCGCCTCGCCTCGAGGGCGGAGCGTCGCGAGTACGTCGGAGCCTCGAGCGTCTCGGGGCCGGTGCCCTCGCGCGCCCGCGGCACCGGTCCGTCCCGGTCGGGCCCGACGAGCCCCCGGGTGCACCCGAACCGGGTGCGCGGCCGGCAGCGCCCCGGGGAGGCGGCACGGCCCCCCTCCGGCGGCTGGCGGCCGGTCGGGGCCCCGACGCGCCCCGCCGCGCCGGTCAGCCCGGTGGACTACCGCGACCACCTCTCGCAGACCGGCTCGCACCAGCTGCCCCGCAACCCGCAGCCCCGCGGCCCCCTGCCCCGCAGCCAGCGCACACCGCTGTTCCCCGAGATCGTCAACGACCCGGTGCACCGGCGCCGACGCGGCCTCGTCGCAACGCTGCTCGTCCTCGTCCTCGCCGCCGTCATCGGCGTGAGCTCCTGGTGGTTCGCCGCCGGCCGCTTCACCGAGACCCCGACCATGGCGGGCATGAGCCAGGCCGACGCGATCGGCGCCGCCCAGCAGGCCGATCTCACGGTCAACGTCGAGCAGCAGTACAGCGACGACGTGGCAGCCGGCGTCGTCATCTCGACCGACCCGACGGCCGGGACGAGGGTCGAGCGCAGAGCGCAGATCGACACCGTCGTCTCGGCGGGGCCGCAGACCTACGCGATGCCGAACGTCGTGGGCCTGTCCCAGGACGCCGCCTCGAGTGCGCTCGTCGGCGCCCACCTGGCCGTCGGTTCGGTGACCGGGGAGTACTCCGACACCGTCGACAGCGGCAGGGTCGTCTCGGCCGGCGCCGAGGCGGGCTCCCAGGTCGTCCACGACACGGCCGTCGACCTGGTCGTCTCGATGGGTCCTGCGCCCGTCGCGGTGACCGACTGCACGGGACGGTCCGCCGCGGACGCCCGGAGCACGCTGGAGGCGGCCGGCTTCACCGTGACGACCGAGGAGAAGCCCTCGGCGGACGTCGAGGCGGGCAAGGTCATCTCGCAGGACCCGGCCTCCGGGCAGCTGCAGGCCGGCAGCGAGATCCACCTGGTCGTCTCGAGCGGCGCCGAGCAGGTCGCGGTTCCGGACGTGCGCGCCCGCACGACCGCCGACGCACGCTCGACCCTCGAGGCGGCCGGCTTCACCGTCGAGCAGAAGTACGTGGACGAGAGCGCCTCGACCCACCTCGACCGGGTGCAGCGGACCGACCCGGTGCGCGGCACGAGGCTGGCCAAGGGCTCCACCGTGACGATCTACGTCATCTGAGCCCCGTCCCGGATCCCGCGGCCAGGCGGCCGCGGGTCGCGCAGTCCCGCCCCGGGCCGGCCCCGGTCAGAGCAGCAGGCGAGCCCCCACCACCACCGCGGCGACGAGCGCGCACGCCAGCACGACGAGCAGCGCCCGCCGGCCCCTCCGGCCGCCGACGACCGCCGGCTCGCCGGACGAGGGGACCGCCGGGACGTCCCCCGCGGGCTCCGGGTCCCGGATGACGCGGACCATGTGCTCGCTCACGCGTGCCGGCAGAGGCCCGCCGACGCCCCAGTCGGGCGGCAGGTCCGGGGTGAGGTCCTCGACGACGAAGGGCGCGGCGAAGCGCACCGCGGGGCCCTCCTGGGCGTTGAGGGCGGCCCGCACGGCGGCGAGCTCGGCGCGGGCAGCCGACGCGCTGGGGGTCCGGGACGCGGCCGTGGCCAGCAGGTGCGAGAGGAAATCGCCGACCGGCGTGCCGCGGTGACGGGCCGGCACCTCGGCCCCTCCACGGGCCACGGCCCCGGCCGAGGGGCGACGCCCCGTGAGCATCTGGACCAGCAGGGCTCCCACCGAGTAGAGGTCCTGCACCGGCTCCGGGGCGGCGCCGGAGAAGGCCTCGAGCGACATGTACCCGGGGACGCCGACCACCGGGCCGACCCCGCGGGCGCTCCCGGGGGCCGCAGCCTCCGCCACCCCGCCGAGACCGCCGAGGAGCACATGGGGGCGCCGGCCCGCGCGCAGCACGACGACGCGGTCGCCGAGGGCGCGGTGGACGAGCCCGACGCCGTGCAGCACGCCGAGGGCCGCCAGCACCTGGTCCGTGATCTCCAGGGCGTTGTCGACGTCGATCGGCTCGTGGTCCGCCATCCGGTCGGCGAGCAGTTGGCCGGGGACGAGGGGGCCGACGACGAGCGCCGTGCCGTGGTCGGTGCAGCAGCCGACGGGAACCGCCAGATGGGCACCGGCGCGGGGGATCCGGCCGAGCAGCTCGGCCAGGTCCTCGGGGGCGTCCTCGATGAGCCGACCGACCCGGTAGACGCGGTCGCGGGCGTCCCAGACCCGGTTCAGCGGTGTCGGCGGCCCGGCGAGGGCATCGACCAGTTCGTAGCGTTCAGCGAAGACATCACCCATGGTGCCGACAAGCATGCCACCAACGGGCCCGCCACGGGCATCGTGACCGCCCACGGGTGGCGCGCACGAGGGGTCGCCGGTGGGCCGGACGGGTGCACGGCGACGTCCCGGCCCCCGCGCGGCGGCCGGTGCGCGGGCGCGCCGGCCCGGAATGGACCCCATTCCGCACACGCGCGAGGGGCGCCCTGCCGTCATTTCTGACGGCGGATCCCGCACGAGCGAGGGGCGGCCGTACCATTACGTGGTGTACCTGTCCGCCCCCTGCCGTACCCCGCGCACGCGCGAGGGGCGGCCCCCTTCCGGGGCCGCCCCTCGCGACGGGACCGTTCTCAACGCTCGGTGACGCTGCCTCCGGCCCTCTCGATCTTCTCCTTGGCGGAGGCGCTGAACCGGTCGGCGGTGATGTCGAGCCTGACGCTCAGTTCGCCGTCCCCCAGCACCTTGACCGGCCTGCCGCCGCGGACGAGTCCCGCGGCGACGAGGTCCTCGACGCCGACGGCACCGCCGTCCGGGAAGTGCTCGGCGATCCGGGCCACGTTCACGGGCTGGTACTCCACCCGGAACGGATTCTGGAAGCCGCGCAGCTTCGGCATGCGCATGTGCATCGGCATCTGACCGCCCTCGAAGCTCTCGGGCACGTTCTTGCGCGCGCCCGTGCCCTTGGTACCACGGCCGGCCGTCTTGCCGCCCTTGCCGGCCTCGCCCCGGCCGACACGCTTCCTGGGGCGGTTCGCACCGGGTGCGGGGCGCAGGTGGTGGACCTTGATCGCCATGCTCACTTCACCTCTTCCACGGTGACCAGGTGGCGCGCAGCGCGGATCATACCGCGGATCTCCGGCCGATCGGGCTGCGTGACGGTGTCACCAATTCGCTTCAGACCGAGGGCCCGCACGCTCGCCCTGATGGCGGGCTTCTGGGCCACGGTCGACTTGATCTGCGTGATCCTCAGGTCTGCCATCAGGCCGACACCTCCGCTTCCTGACGGGCGCGCAGCAGGGCGGCCGGGGCGATGTCCTCGACCGACTTGCCGCGGCGCTTGGCGACCTGCTCGGGCTCCTCGAGCATCTGGAGGGCCTCGACAGTGGCGTGGACCACGTTGATGGCGTTCGGCGAGCCGAGAGACTTGGCCAGCACGTCGTGCACGCCGGCGCATTCGAGGACCGCGCGGGCCGAACCACCGGCGATGACGCCGGTGCCCGGGGATGCCGGACGCAGCATGACGACGCCGGCCGCCTTCTCGCCCTGCACGGGGTGCGGGATGGTGCGCTGGATCAGCGGCACCCTGAAGAAGTGCTTCTTGGCCTCCTCAACGCCCTTGGCGATCGCCGCGGGCACCTCCTTGGCCTTGCCGTAGCCGACGCCCACGGTGCCCTCGCCGTCGCCCACCACGACGAGCGCGGTGAAGCTGAAGCGGCGGCCGCCCTGGACGACCTTGGACACGCGGTTGATGGCGACGACGCGCTCCAAGTACTCGTCCTTGCGCTCGTTCTGCTTGTCGCGGCTCCGACGGTCGTCACGGCCGCGACGGTCACCGCTCTGGCGGCCGTTGGCGCCGCGCTGGGATGTGTTCATCGCTTTTCCTAATCCTTCCGTCAGAGACTCAGACCGGCCCTGCGGGCGCCGTCGGCGACCGCGGCGACGCGACCGTGGTACTGGTTGCCGGCGCGGTCGAAGACGACCTGCTCGATCCCGGCGTCCTTGGCGCGCCGGCCGACGAGCTCGCCGACCCTCGCGGCCTTGGCCTTCTTGTCGCCGTCGAGGGCGCGCACGTCCTTCTCCATGGTGGAGGCCGAGACGAGCGTGACGCCGGCGACGTCGTCGATGACCTGCGCCACCATGTGGCGGGCGCTGCGGGTGACGACCAGGCGCGGGCGCTCCGGGTAGCCGAAGATCTTCTTGCGGCCGCGCTTCTGACGACGCAGCCGGGCGGACCTGCGGGCGGCGAGGTGCTTCTGATGATTGATGTTGACCGCCATGATCACTTACCAGCCTTCCCGACCTTGCGGCGGATGTGCTCGCCGGCGTACCGGACACCCTTGCCCTTGTAGGGCTCGGGCTTGCGGATCTTGCGGATGTTCGCCGCAACCTCGCCGACGACCTGCTTGTCGATGCCGTGCACCTTGAAGCTCGTCTGCGTGATGACCTCGAAGGTGATGCCCTCGGGGGCGTCGACGATCACCGGGTGCGAGAAGCCGAGCGCGAACTCGAGCTGCGCGGGGCCCTTGGCGACGACGCGGTAGCCGACGCCGACGACCTCGAGGTGCTTCTCGTAGCCCTCGGTGACGCCGACCACCATGTTGTTCACCAAGGTGCGGCTCAGCCCGTGCAGCGACTTGCTCGTGCGCTCGTCGTCGGGACGCTCGACGACCAGCTGGCCCTCGTCGTTCCGGGAGATGGTGATGGGCTCCGGGATGGTCCGCGAGAGCTCGCCCTTCGGGCCCTTCACGGTCACGTCCTGGCCCTCGAGGGTCACCTCGACGCCGGACGGGACTGCGATGGGGAGCCTGCCAATTCGTGACATTTCTCTATCTCCTTGCCTGTCTCGTCCGCTCACCAGACGTAGGCGAGCACTTCGCCGCCCACGGACCTGCGGTGGGCCTGCCTGTCGGTCATCAGGCCCTGGGAGGTCGAGATGATCGCGATGCCCATGCCGCCCAGCACCTTGGGCAGCTGGTTGGACTTCGCGTAGACGCGCAGACCCGGCTTGCTGATGCGGCGCAGGCCGGCGATGGAGCGCTTGCGGTCGTCGCCGTACTTGAGCCTGAGGGTGAGCGTCCTGCCCACCTCGCCAGCCTGGGGCTCGACCACCGAGAAGTCGGCGATGTAGCCCTCCTGCTTCAGGATCGTCGCGATGCCCACCTTGATCTTGGAGCTGGGCATGCTCGTCTCGTCGTGATACGCCTGATTGGCGTTGCGCAGACGCGTGAGCATGTCTGCGATCGGGTCAGTCATGGTCATGGCTTGTCAGCCTCTTTCTCACCACGGTTTCCGGGCGACGCCCGGACCTGTCGTGTTCGAGTTCTGGTCCGTCCGCCCCGGCCGGTTCGCCGGGCCGGGCGGAGAGCGGCTCGCGCCGCCGTGGGGTCATCGGGTGGACGCGCGCGCTCACCAGGACGACTTGGTCACGCCCGGCAGGTCGCCCGCGTGGGCGAGCTCGCGCAGGCAGATGCGGCACAGGCCGAACTTGCGGTAGACGGCCTTCGGGCGGCCGCAGCGCTGGCACCTGGTGTAGGCGCGCACGGCGAACTTGGGCTTGCGCGCCTGCTTCACCTTGAGAGCGGTCTTGGCCATGGCTGTCACTTCTTCCTGCGACCGCGCTGCGGGCCGCTCTTCTTCTTGGTCTTGGGATCGTCGACCGCCTTGAACGGGAAGCCGAGGGCCTTGAGCAGGGCCCTGCCCTCCTCGTCGGTCCGGGCGGTCGTGACGAAGGTGATGTCCATGCCGCGGACCCGGTCGATCTTGTCCTGGTCGATCTCGTGGAACATGACCTGCTCGGTCAGGCCGAAGGTGTAGTTGCCGTTGCCGTCGAACTGGTTGCCGTTGAGCCCGCGGAAGTCGCGGATGCGGGGCAGGGCCAGGGTGAGCAGCCGGTCGGCGAACTCCCACATGCGGTCGCCGCGCAGGGTGACGTAGGCGCCGATCGCCTGGCCCTCGCGCAGGTGGAACTGGGCGATCGACTTGCGGGCCCTGACGACCATGGGCTTCTGGCCGGTGATGGCCGTGAGGTCCTTGATCGCCCCGTCGAGCACCTTCGAGTCGTGCGCGGCCTCGCCGACGCCCATGTTCACGACGATCTTCGTGAGACCGGGGACGAGCATCGGGTTGGTGTACGAGAACTGCTCCTGGAGCCGCCCGCGGATCTCGTCGAGGTAGCGGGCCTTGAGACGCGGGGTCTGCGGCGCGGCGGCCCGGGCCGCGTCCGCGACCTTGAGGGTGTTGTCGGTGTTGCGGGCCATCAGATCTCCTCCCCCGTCCTGCGGGCGATGCGGACACCGCGGGTGCCCTCGTACTCGGAGCCGTCGGGACGGCGCTTGGTCACGGTCACCCGCTTGGAGCCGATCCGGGTCACGACGTCCTCGCCGCCGTCCTTGACGAGCAACTGGACGTTGGAGACGTGGATCGGGGCCTCCCGCGAGATGATCCCGCCCTTGACCTGCCGACCGGTGTTGGGGTCGCCGGTGTCGCGCTGGTGGCGCTTGACGACGTTGACGCCCTGGACCGTCACGCGGTCGTCCTCGGGGAAGACGGCGATGATCTCGCCGACCACGCCCTTGTCCTTGCCGGCGATGACCTTGACGCGGTCGCCCTTCTTCAGCTTCATCTTCGCCATCCTCAGATCACCTCGGGAGCCAGCGAGACGATGCGCATGAAGCGCCTGTCACGCAGTTCGCGGGCCACCGGCCCGAAGATACGGGTGCCGCGGGGTTCGCTCGTGCTGCCGCCCAGGACGACGGCCGCGTTCTCGTCGAACTTGATGTAGGAGCCATCGGCCCGGCGGTGCGGCTTGACGGTGCGCACGACGACGGCCTTGACGACCTCGCCCTTCTTCACGTTGCCACCGGGGATGGCGTCCTTGACGGTGCACACGATGGTGTCGCCGAGCCCGGCGTAGCGACGCTTCGAGCCGCCGAGAACACGGATGCACAAGAGCTCCTTGGCACCCGTGTTGTCAGCGACCCTCAGTCGCGTCTCCTGCTGGATCATTTCTTCTCCTCCGTCCGACCGGTTCCCCGGGGCTGCCCGAGGCCTCGCCGGACTCGTAGTTGACCTCTGGATTCTGCCAGAGGGAGCAGCGGCGCCGCCGACGCGGACGGCGCCGCCGGGTCTCGGTTACTTGGCCTTCTCGACGATGGCGACCAGGCGCCAGCGCTTGGCGGCGGACAGCGGGCGCGTCTCCATGATGCGCACGCGGTCGCCCATGCCGGCCTCGTTGTTCTCGTCGTGGGCCTTGAAGCGGACGGTCTTGGTCATGACCTTGCCGTACAGCGGGTGCTTCACCCGGTCCTCGACGGCGACGACGATCGTCTTGTCCATCTTGTCGGACACGACCAGACCCTCGCGGACCTTGCGCGTGTTGCGCCTGGTGGCGCTCTGTGCCGACTCGCTCATGCCTCGACCTCTCCTTCACGGTCCGGATCGTCGACGATGCCGAGGTTGCGCTCCTGCAGCACCGTGTAGATGCGGGCGATGTCCTTGCGAACCTCGCGCAGCCGCGCGGTGTTCTCGAGCTGGCCCGTGGCGGCCTGGAAGCGCAGCGCGAACAGCTCCTCCTTCAGCTCCACGACCCTGGCGTTGAGATCGGCGCGGGACAGCTCGCGCAGCTCGGCTGCGGTGGCCCTCTGGTTCTTCGCCATGTCAGTTCTCACCTGCTTCGCGCTTGATGATGCGTGCCTTGAAGGGCAGCTTGTGGATGGCCAGGCGCAGCGCCTCGGAGGCGACCTCCTCGGACACGCCGGCCAGCTCGAAGAGCACGCGGCCCGGCTTGACGTTGACGACCCAGAACTCGGGCGTGCCCTTGCCGGAGCCCATGCGGGATTCGGCGGGGTGCTTGGTCAGCGGACGGTCGGGATAGACGTCGATCCAGACCTTCCCGCCGCGCTTGATGTAGCGGGTCATGGCGATACGGGCGGCCTCGATCTGGCGGTTCGTCAGGTAGCCCGGCTCGAGGGCCTGGATGCCGAACTCGCCGAAGGCCAGCTGCGTCCCGCCCTTGGCCATGCCTCGGCGCTTCGGGTGGTGCTGCTTGCGGTACTTGACGCGCTTGGGAATCAACATGGGTCTCAGGCTCCTGCGTTCTGGATTTCGGGCGCCTCTGCCGGGGCGTTGGGAGCGGCGCTGCGCGGGGCCTGCTCGCGGGCGGCGTCGGCGCGACGACGACCGGAGCGCTCGCCGCGGCCCGGACGACGGTTGCTGCGCTGACGGCCCGGGGCCGCCTGACGGGCGGCCTTCTGGGCCGCGCGCTCGGCGCGGGTGCCGGTGACGTCGCCCTTGTAGATCCACACCTTGACGCCGATGCGCCCGTAGGTGGTGCGGGCCTCGTAGAAGCCGTAGTCGATGTCGGCGCGCAGGGTGTGCAGCGGCACGCGGCCCTCGCGGTAGCCCTCGGAGCGGCTCATCTCGGCGCCGCCGAGACGGCCGGAGCACTTGATGCGGATGCCCTGGGCGCCCATCCGGACGGCGGTCTGCTGGGCCTTGCGCATCGCGCGGCGGAAGGCGACGCGGGCGCCGAGCTGCTCGGCGATGCCCTGGGCCACGAGCTGGGCGTCGGTCTCGGGGCTCTTGACCTCGAGGATGTTCAGCTGGATCTGCTTGCCCGTGAGCTTCTCGAGCTCGCTGCGCACGCGCTCCGCCTCGGCGCCGTTGCGGCCGATGACGATGCCCGGACGCGCGGCGTAGAGGAAGATCGTGAGGCGCTCGGAGCGGCGCTCGATCTCCACCGAGGAGACCCCGGCGCGCTCGAGGTTCTTGGTGAGCCAGGAGCGCACCGCGTCGTCCTCGCCCACGAGCTCGGCGTACTGCTTCTCGGCGTACCAGCGCGACGTGTGGTCGGTGGTCACGCCCAGGCGGAAGCCGTTCGGGTTGATCTTCTGTCCCATGCTCAGGCTCCCTTCCTGGCAGCCGAGCGGGGCTCGACGACCGCGGTGATGTGGCTGGCGCGCTTGAGGATCCGGCTGGCCGAGCCCTTGGCGCGGGGGCGGATGCGGCGCATCGTGACGCCCTCGTCCACGAAGATCTGGCTGACGTAGAGGTCGTCGACGCGCAGGCCCTCGGCCGACTCGGCGTTGGCGACCGCGCTCTGGATCACCTTGCGGACCGGCTCGGCGGCGGCCTGCGGGGCGAAGCGGAGGGTGGCGATGGCCTGGGCGGCGTCCATCCCACGCACCGTGTCGACGACACGGCGCACCTTGCGGGGGCTCATCCGGACGTGACGCGCAATGGCGTACGAGCCAGGACGATCCCCGAGCAGGGCAAGACGACGGCTGGGCCGTTCGTTGGTGTTGCTCATCGAATTCATTCCTTCTGGTCCGCGCCTCAGCGCCGGCGGGCCTTCTTGTCGTCCTTCACATGGCCGCGGAAAGTGCGCGTGGGCGCGAACTCACCGAGCTTGTGACCGATCATCGACTCGGTGATGAACACCGGGACGTGCTTGCGACCGTCGTGCACGGCGATGGTGTGGCCGAGCATGTCCGGGGTGACCATCGAGCGGCGCGACCAGGTCTTGATGACGTTCTTCGTGCCGCTCTCGTTCTGCAGGTCGATCTTCTTCTGCAGGTGCTCGTCTACGAACGGGCCCTTCTTCAAGCTGCGAGGCATATCTCTACTGGCTCCTGAATCAGCGCTTCTTGCCGGACTTGCGGCGACGGACGATCAGCTTGCTGCTGGCCTTGTTCCTGTTGCGGGTGCGGCCCTCGGGCTTGCCCCACGGGCTCACCGGGTGACGGCCGCCGGAGGTGCGGCCCTCGCCACCGCCGTGGGGGTGGTCGATCGGGTTCATCACGACGCCGCGCACGGTCGGTCGGACGCCGCGCCAGCGGTTGCGGCCGGCCTTGCCCCAGCTGATGTTGGCGTACTCGGCGTTGCCGACCGCGCCGATGGTGGCGCGGCAGCGGACGTCGACCATGCGCATCTCGCCCGAGGGCATGCGCAGGGTGGCGTACTTGCCCTCGCGGGCGACCAGCTGGATCACGGCGCCGGCGCTGCGGCCGAGCTTGGCGCCGCCGCCGGGGCGCAGCTCCACGGCGTGCACCTGGGTGCCGACCGGGATGTTGCGCAGCGGCAGATTGTTGCCGGGCTTGATGTCGGCGTCGGGGCCGGAGACCACCGTCGCGCCCTGGGACAGGCCCAGCGGGGCGATGATGTAGCGCTTCTCGCCGTCCGCGTAGTGGAGCAGCGCGATGCGGGCGGTGCGGCCCGGATCGTACTCGAGGTGGGCGACCCGGGCCGGCACGCCGTCCTTGTCGTAGCGCTTGAAGTCCACCAGGCGGTAGGCCTGCTTGTGCCCGCCTCCGATGTGGCGGGTGGTGATGCGGCCGGAGTTGTTGCGACCGCCTGTCTTCGGCTTCGGGACGACCAGCGACTTCTCCGGCCTCGAGCGTGTCAGTTCACTGAAGTCGGACACGCTGGAGCCGCGACGGCCCGGCGTGGTGGGCCTGTACTTGCGAATGGCCATGAGGTTCTTCGTTCCTTGTCTGCGCGTCGGCTCCCGGTCACTCGGCCGGAGCGTTCCCGAAAATGTCGATGTGGTCGTCGGCCGCCAGGGTCACGAGGGCGCGCTTGGTGTCGGCGGTGCGGCCGATGCCGTGACGCGTGCGACGCCTCTTGCCGGCCCTGTTCAGGGTGTTGACCGACAGGACCCGGACCCCGAAGATGGCCTCGACGGCCTGACGGATCTCGATCTTGTTGGCCTTGGGGCTGACCTCGAAGGTGTAGGTGTTCTGGTCGATCAGGCCGTAGGTCTTCTCGCTCACCACGGGGGCGAGGATGACGTCGTGCGGATCGTGGATCTTGAAGTCGCTCACTTGGCGTCCTCCTCGAGCTCGGCCTCACCGCTGGCGGAGACGGCCTTGACGGACTTGCCCTTGGCGGGGCCGGCGATGAAGGCCTCGAGGGCCGACCTGCTGAACACCACGGCATCGGCGACGAGCACGTCGTAGGCGTTCAGCTGGTCCCAGGACAGGACGTGGACGCCGACGAGGTTGCGCAGCGAGAGCCGGCTGGTCTCCTCGGAGCGCTCGAGCACGGCGAGGACACGGTCGTGGTCGCCGAGGGTGGCGAGCAGGGCGGCGGCGGTCCTCGTGCTGGGCCGCTCGCCGGAGGCGAAGGAGTCCACCACGTGGAGCCGGCCCTCGCGGGCCCGGTCGGAGAGGGCCCCGCGCAGGGCGGCGGCGATCATCTTCTTGGGCGTGCGCTGCGCGTAGCTGCGCGGCACCGGGCCGTGGGCGATGCCGCCGCCGGTCCACTGGGGGGCGCGGGTCGAGCCCTGGCGGGCACGGCCGGTGCCCTTCTGGCGCCACGGCTTCCGGCCGCCGCCGGAGACCCGCGAACGGGTCCTCGTGGCGTGGGTGCCCTGGCGGGCCGCCGCGAGCTGGGCGGTGACGACCTGGTGCATCAGCGCGATGTTGGCCTGGACGTCGAAGAGCTCGCCGGGCAGCTCGACGGAGCCGGACCGCTCGCCCTTGACGTCGACGACGTCGACGGTGCTGTTCCCGTTCACTTGGCATCACCCTTCTTGGCGGCGCTGCGCACGACGACGAGACCGCCCCTGTTGCCGGGGACGGCGCCGCGCACGAGGATCAGGCCCTTGTCGGCGTCGACGGAGACGACCGAGAGGTTCTGGACGGTCTTGCGCTCGTTGCCCATGCGGCCGGCCATGCGCAGGCCCTTGAAGACGTGACCCGGAGTCGAGCAGGCGCCGATGCCGCCGGGCGAGCGGTGCTTGCGGTGGACGCCGTGGCTGGCGCGCAGGCCGCGGAAGCCGTGCCGCTTGACGACGCCGGCGGTGCCCTTGCCCTTGGTCACGCCGGTGACGTCGACGACGTCGTCGACGGCGAAGGTGTCGGCGCCGAGCTCCTGGCCCGGCGTGTACTCGGTGGCGTCGCCGGTCCGGATCTCCGCGAGGTAGCGGCGCGGGGTCGCGCCGGCGGCGGCGAACTGGCCGGCGTCCGGCCTGTTGACCGACGCGGCCCTGATGGTGCCGTAGCCGAGCTGGACGGCGGAGTAGCCGTCCTTGTCAGGCGTGCGGACCCGCGTGACGACGCAGGGGCCGGCCTGGATGACGGTGACCGGCACGAGCCGGTTGTTCTCGTCCCACAACTGGGTCATGCCGAGCTTGGTGCCCAGCACGCCCCTGACTTTGCGATCGGTAGTCATGTTCTGCGGCCTCACGGAAGCTTGATTTCAATGTCAACGCCGGCGGGAAGATCGAGGCGCATGAGCGAGTCGACGGTCTTCGGAGTCGGGTCGAGGATGTCGATGAGCCGCTTGTGGGTGCGCATCTCGAAATGCTCGCGGCTGTCCTTGTACTTGTGGGGCGAACGAATGACGCACCACACGTTCTTCTCGGTCGGCAACGGCACTGGGCCGGCGACCTTGGCACCCGTACGGGTGACGGTGTCGACGATCTTGCGCGCCGACGAGTCGATGACCTCGTGGTCATAGGCACGGAGCCTGATGCGGATCTTCTGTCCCGCCACGGTTGTTCCTCTTCTCGTCCCTGCTGGGCCGGTGCGACCGGCCTGGCCTGGTTGTGACCGGGGCGGAGATGCCTCGAGAACTCGCCGCTCTCGCCACTGTCCACCCTTGTCAATGTCGTGTCGCCTGGCACCCGGGGTCGGGCGTGTCGGCCGGCATTTTTTGAGCGCACGCCGCGCGTGCGCCCTCTGCGGCCGGACAGGGGCCCGCGGACCCGCCGCTCGTCCGGGCTCCCCCGCCGCGGGAGGCCGCGGGCCGAGGGCCCGGACGCGCCCGTACTGCGGGGAGCAACTTGTCCATCGTTCCATGGATCGCCCGCTCAGGCAAGTCGCCGGCGCCGCGGACCGTCCGCCGGGACGGCCCGGCGGCCGCTGACGTCCGCGGATCGGCACGGGCCCGCGGTCACAGCCGTCCGCGCAGCCCCTCGATGCGGGCCAGCGTGGCGGCGCGCCCGAGGATCTGGCAGCTCTCGAACAGCGGCGGGCTGACCCTGCGGCCGCTGATGGCCGTGCGGAGCGGCGCGAAGGCGACGCGGGGCTTGACGCCCAGCCCGTCGACGAGCCGGGAGCGCAGGGCCGCCTCGATCGAGTCCGCCTCGAAGGGCTCGAGCGGACCGAGGGCCTCGGTGGTGGCGTCGAGGATCCCGGCGACGTCGCCCTTGAGTCGATCGAGCGCCGCGTCCTCGACGACGACCGCGTCGTCGGGGACCGTGAGGAAGGCGATCTGGTCCCAGGCGTCCGACAGCTTGACCAGGCGCGGCTTGATCATGCCGGCGGCCGCCCGCACGACGCCCTCCCACGCGGGGTCGGGGTGCTCGCCCCACTGCCGGTTCTCGCCGATGAACTCGACGAGGCGCTCCCCCAGCTCGGCGTCGTCCAGCTCGCGGATGTAGTGGCCGTTGAGCCAGTCGAGCTTCTTCGTGTCGAAGACCGGGCCGACCGTGTTGACCTTGCCCCAGTCGAAACCGGCGACGAACTGCTCGAAGGTGCTGATCTCCTCGTCCCCGGGCGCCGGCGGGTAGGCCAGCAGCTGGAGGAAGTTGCGCAGGGCCTCCGGCAGGTAGCCCTGCTCCTTGAACCACATGAGGCGCGCCGCCGGGTTCTTGCGCTTGGAGATCTTGGAGTGGTCGGGGTTGCGCAGCAGCGGCATGTGCGCGAACTCCGGCAGCCGCCAGCCGAGCCACTGGTGGAGCAGGACGTGCTTGGGCGTGGAGCTGATCCACTCCTCGCCCCGGACGACCGTCGTGATGCCCATCCCGTGGTCGTCGACGACGACGGCCAGGTGGTAGGTGGGGAAGCCGTCGGCCTTCATGATGACCTGGTCGTCCGGGAACGGCGCTCGCACCTCGCCGCGGATGAGGTCGTGGAAGGTGGTGGGCGCGTCGTCGGGGACGAGCATGCGCACGGTGGGGTTCTCGGTGAAGCCGGGCAGCTCGGCGCGCTCGTCCCTCGTCATGCCGTGGCACAGCCGGTCGTAGCGGGTGTCCTCCTTCCGGGCCGCCTTCTCCTCGCGCATCGCGGCCAGCCGCTCGGGGGAGCACCAGCAGTGGTAGGCGTGCCCGTCGGCGATGAGCCGGTCGACGACCGGCCGGTAGTGGTCCAGCCGCTCGGACTGCCGGTAGGGGGCGCAGGGCCCGCCGACGACCGGCGACTCGTCGGGGTGCAGGCCCAGCCAGTCGAGGGTCTCGACGATCTGCTGCTCGGAGCCCGGGACCAGCCGGTTGCGGTCGGTGTCCTCGATGCGCAGGATGAACCGGCCCCCGGTCCGCACCGCCCAGGCCTTGTCGAAGAGGGCCATGTAGGCGGTGCCGACGTGCGGATCGCCGGTGGGGGACGGGGCAACGCGGGTGCGGGCGGGAGTCGTCATAGTGGCGCCAAGTCTAGTGGTCGCCGCACCAGGGCCTATCATCGAACGCACGTACGACGTGAGATCCCTGCTGCGGGTCGCGCAGCAGGCGGAGGCGGCGCCGGTGCCGCTGGCCGTCGAGGCCGTCGCGGCGGGCTTCCCCTCGCCCGCGCAGGACTACTTGGGACGGCGACGTCGACCTCACCGAGCACCTGATCCGCAACCGGCCCGCCACGTTCGTCGTGCGGGTCGCCAGGGGCTCGATGGAGGGGGCGGGCATCTTCGACGGCGACGAGCTCATCGTGGACCGCTCCCTGGAGCCCGGCGAGGGCGACGTGGTCATCGCGGTCGTCGAGGGCGAGCTGACCGTCGAGCGCCTCCGTCTGGGCCCGGACGGCCCCCGGCTGCACCCGGCCAATGACGCCTATCCGGTGCTGCGCCCCCGCGAGCTGACCGTCTGGGGAGTGGACGACGTGCCCGCACCACCTGCACCGCTGAGGCGCTACGCGCTTCGTGGACGTCGACGCGTACTACTGCGCGTGTACTGCGCGTGCGAGCGGGTTTCCCACCCCGAGCTGGAGGGCGCCCCGCTGGTGGCGCTGTCCGACAACGACGGCTGCGTCATCGCCCGCAGCCGGGAGGCGGCCGGGCTCGGGATCGCGCGGGGCGCGCCGTGGTTCCGGGTCAGGGACGCCGCCGCGCGTCTGGGCGTCGTCGCCCGCTCGCCCAACTACGAGCTCCACGGGTCCCTGTCCCACCGGCTCATGGAGCTCCTGCGCACCCTGTCCCCCGCAGTGGAGGCCCACTCGATCGACGAGGCCTTCGTCCGGGTGCGGGAGGCCAGCCCGGACGCCCTGGCCGGGGCGGGCCGGCGGATCCGCGCGGGCGGCGCATCGGGGCGCTGCTCGACGAGGTCAACGGACAGCTCGGCCGCGGCGCGCTCGGGCTCGGCCTGGCCGGCATGGCCGCCCCGCCGGACCGGCGGATGCGTCGCGGGATGCTCTCCAACCGGGCCACCACCCGCTGGGACGAGCCGACGCGGGTCCGCGCCTGAGGGGCGCGGCGGCCTCTCACCCGGCGTGGCGCAGGCGCAGCTGGGGGCCCGGGGAGCGCACCGGCTCGAAGCCGCAGCGCTCCAGGACCGCGAGCGAGGGGCGGTTGCCGGGGTCCACGTCGGCGAGCACGGTCGCGCAGCCGTGGGCGTGCGCCCACTCGAGGACGGCCGCCAGCGCCTCGGTCAGGTAGCCCCTGCCCCGGGCGCTCTCCGCGAGGCCGTAGCCGATCTCGGCGGCCCCGCGCAGGTCCGGCGGGGCGTGGAAGCCGATGTCGCCGACGACCAGGCCGTCGCGGCGCCGCACGATCATGTACATCCCGTAGCCGGGCACCCAGTTGTCGAGCTCGACGGCGGCCCGGGCCAGGCGGGCGGCGCTGCTCGTGTCTGCGTGCGGGTAGCCGGGCGCGCACGGCAGCGGGCACACCCCCGCGGCGAGCTCCTGGGCCCGGGCCGGGTCGACGCCGACCAGGTCCAGCCGCCGGGTGCGCAGCGAGATCGGTTGCCAGGGCTGGGCGCTCATGCCCCCATCCTGACGCACCGGGCCTCCCGAGCGGGCCCCGGGCCGGGACGGCGGCCATGAGGGGACCAGCAGCGGTGACGGGACGGCGGCCGGGGCGTCCGACCCCTAGACTGGGCCGGTGAGCATGCCAGCGGATACCGAGTGCAGCGCCCGAGCCGGGCGGGCGCGCACCTGGCCGGACGAGCACTGCACCGCGCTGCTGGCGCTCCTGTGCGCCGCCGCGCTGGCCGCCTATGTGACCGTCAGCCTGCTGAAGTACGCCCGGCTGGGCGACGGGATGGACCTGACGATCTTCGACCAGGCCATCCGGTCCCTGGCGCACGGCGGGCCCGGGAGCACGACGATGAAGTCGCCGGGCATGTCGGTCTTCGGAGACCACTGGCACCCGATCATCGCGGCTCTGGTGCCGTTCTACTGGGTGTGGGACGACCCGCGCGTGCTGCTCGTCGTGCAGGCGCTCTGCGTCGTGTGGGCCGGCTGGGTGCTGGGGCGCCTCGCCCGGCGGCGGGTCGGCGCGGGGCCGGCACTGGCCGTCACGGCCGCCTGGCTGTGCGGGATCGGGGTGCAGTCGGCGGTCACCTTCGACTTCCACGAGGTCGCCCTCGGGGCGCCGCTGCTGGCCCACGCGCTGGGCGCCTTCTGCCGGGGGCGCTGGGGGCGCTTCTGGGCCCTGGCCGCCTCGCTCCTGCTCGTCAAGGAGGACATGTGCTTCCTCGTGGGGGGCCTGGCGATCGCGCTGCTCGTACGCCGACGGGTCAGGGCCGGCCTGGCCCTGGGGGTCCTCGCCGTGACGTGGACGGCCGTCGCCGTCCTCGTGGTCGTCCCCCGCTTCAACCCGCACCACGTCTACGCCTACCTCGGCTCACTGGGCACCGTCACGGTCCAGGGCGTCCAGCCGGCCGCCCACCCGGCCTGGTACGGCCCGCTGGCCACCCTCGGCACCGCCGCCGTCCTGCTCGCCGCGACCGGCTTCGTCGCCGCCCGCTCGGCGCTCGTCTGGGGCTTCATCGGGCCCCTCGCGGTGCGCGCCGCCTCGAAGAACCCGCAGCACTGGACGGCCGGCTTCCACTACAACCTGCTGCCCATGCTCGTCCTCTGCTTCGCCTTCGTCGACGCCTGGCCCGCCCTCGTGGAGCGGGCCGCCGCGCTGCGCGCCCGGGGCGCGGTCGGGGCCCGGGCCCGGGCCGTGCGGGTCTGGCGGGCGCTGGCCCTGCCCGTCGTGGTCGCCGTCGCGCTCGTGTCGGTCCCGACCGGCTCCGTGCTCCACGATCTGGCCGGCAGGCCCTGCGGGGCCGCCTGCGCCGAGCTCGACGAGGCGACCGCGATGATCCCCGACGGCTCGTGGGTCGGCGCCGACGTCTACCTGACGAACCACCTGAGCAGGCGCTTCGAGGTGAGCCAGTGGCGGCCCGCCGACGGTTACCTGGACGACCTGGGCGAGCCGGTCGACGCCGCGTGGCTCGTGCTGAACCGCGAGACGACCAGCTACGAGAACGAGTCCACCGGCTGGGTCCAGGCCTTCCTGGACGACCCGGTCGTGCGCGGGGCGCACTACCGCGTCCGCTGGTCGGGCGAGGCGATCGTCGTCCTGGAGCGCGAGGGCTGAGCGGGGCCGGCCCGGACGATGCTCAGACGATGTAGCGGACGAGGACCATCGCCGCCAGCACGACAAGGAAGGCGATCGTGATGATCCAGTCGTTGCCGCTGGCGACGAACCAGCGCAGGCGCACGGTACCCGGCAGGACGTGGTCGCGCACGTTCATGCGCGTCAGCCCCGCCCAGACCAGTGTCGTGGTGAGCGTGATGAGCAGGCACCACGGGCACAGCGCGTGGATGACGAAGTAGGACTGCGTGAACAGCCACAGGGCGAACAGCAGCGCCACCGTGTAGAGCGTCTCGACGCAGCGCATGTACCAGCGGGGGAACCGGATCCCGGCGACGACGGCCACCGAGATGGTGAGCACGATGCCCTCGAAGAGGATGCCGAGGAAGGCGTTGGGGAAGCCGAGCAGGGTGGCCTGCCAGGTCTTGGCGACGGTGGTGCAGCTGATGTGCGAGGTGATGTCGCAGGCCAGGTCGAGCCCGGGGTCGCCGGCCAGCTCCCAGGCCTCGATCGACAGCTTGAACGAGACGAACAGGCCCACCAGGCCGGAGACGATCATCTCGGTGGCGGTGCGGGCGCGCCAGCGCTGCGGGGCGGGGCCGGTCAGCTCCGGGTCGGGGTCCGCGGCCCCGGACGTCTCGAGTTCTGCGTCCTCGACCGTTCCGGACTCGAGGTCTGCTGCCACGACGACTCCTCGTGCATCTTCTCGGCTTCAGGGGGTGGGACGCCCGCCGGGCGCCCCGTCGAGCATACCCGTGCCGGTGCCGGAGGGCGGGCGCCGGAGCCTGTGCCCTCCTCACCGGCCCGGGGACGGCGGAGGGCCCGTCCCCCTCGGGGGACGGGCCCTCCGTCTCGATCAGCGGATCGGACTCACTTGTCGATCTTCGTCACGCGACCGGCGCCGACGGTGTGGCCGCCCTCGCGAATGGCGAACTTCAGACCGACCTCCATGGCGATCGGCTTCTGCAGGTGGACGATCATGTCGGTGTTGTCACCGGGCATGCACATCTCGACGCCCTCGGGCAGGGTCACCGTACCGGTCACGTCCGTGGTGCGGAAGTAGAACTGGGGGCTGTAGTTGGTGAAGAACGGCTTGTGACGGCCGCCCTCCTCCTTCGTCAGGACGTAGACGCTGCCCTCGAAGTCGGTGTGCGGGGTGGTGCTGCCGGGCTTGGTGACGACCATGCCGCGCTCCACGTCCTCCTTCTTGGTGCCGCGCAGGAGCAGACCGACGTTGTCGCCGGCCTGGCCCTCGTCGAGGATCTTGCGGAACATCTCGACGCCCGTGACCGTGGTGGTCTGGGTCGGGGCGAGGCCGACGAGCTCGACGGTCTCACCGGTCTTGATGACGCCGGACTCGACACGACCGGTGACGACGGTGCCGCGGCCGGTGATGGTGAAGACGTCCTCGACGGGCATGAGGAACGGCTTGTCGGTGTCGCGCTGGGGCTGCGGGATGTACTCGTCGACGGCGTTCATGAGCTCCATGATCGCCTCTTCCCACTTCTCGTCGCCCTGGAGCGCCTGGTAGGCGGAGACGCGCACGACCGGGCAGCCGTCGCCGTCGAACTCCTGGCTGGTGAGCAGCTCGCGGGTCTCCATCTCGACGAGCTCGATGAGCTCGTCGTCGTCGACCATGTCGCACTTGTTCAGCGCGACGACGATCGCCGGCACGCCGACCTGGCGGGCGAGCAGGACGTGCTCGTGGGTCTGCGGCATCGGGCCGTCGGTGGCGGCCACGACGAGGATGGCGCCGTCCATCTGGGCGGCACCGGTGATCATGTTCTTGACGTAGTCGGCGTGACCGGGGCAGTCGACGTGCGCGTAGTGGCGCTTCTCGGTCTGGTACTCGACGTGGGCGATCGAGATCGTGATGCCGCGCTGACGCTCCTCAGGGGCCTTGTCGATCTGGTCGAAGGCCTCGAACGAGTTCCATTCGGGGTACTTCTTCGAGAGGACCTTGGTGATCGCCGCAGTCAGGGTGGTCTTGCCGTGGTCGATGTGACCGATCGTGCCGATGTTGCAGTGCGGCTTCGTACGCTCGAAATGGGCCTTTGCCACTGGGGCTCCTTTGTGATGTCGCGTCACGCTGGCTTGCGGGACGCCCGTGTGTTGACTTGCTACGGGTGCTCCCCGCAGTCCTGATTGTGTCAGTTCCCGGTACCGACCGGCGAACACCGGGCACGACAACGCATGGGCTCGCACCCATGAACTTTTGCAATTTTGGTCCCTCGCCGCGGCATAGTCAAACGCCCGGGCGGGACCGGGCCCGTCCGCCGCGGCGCGGCGCCCGGGCGGGCGGCTCACCCGGTGCCGCGGGCCTTCGCGACGATCTCGTCGGCGATCGACTTCGGCACCTCGCCGTAGGAGTCGAACTCCATGGTGTAGGAGGCCTGACCGGAGGTCTTGGACCGCAGGTCGCCCACGTAGCCGAACATCTCCGACAGGGGGACGAGCGCCCGGACGACCTTGTTGCCGTGCTCCTCGATCATCTCGCGGATGTGACCGCGACGGCCGTTGATGTCGCCGATCACGGTGCCCAGGAAGTCCTCGGGCGTGGTGACCTCGACGGCCATCATCGGCTCGAGGAGGGCCGGGTCGGCGCGGCGCGCGGCCTCCTTGAAGACCATCGAGCCGGCGATCTTGAAGGCCAGCTCCGAGGAGTCGACGTCGTGGTAGGCGCCGTCGGTCAGGGTGACCTTGATGTCCTCGACCGGGTAGCCGGCCAGGACGCCGAACTGCATGGCCTCCTGGATGCCGGCGTCGACGGCGGGGATGTACTCCTTGGGGATGCGCCCGCCGGTGACGGCGTTGACGAACTCGTAGCCGCTGCCGGGCTCGGTCGGCTCCAGGTCGATGATGACCTTGCCGTACTGGCCCGAGCCGCCCGACTGCTTCTTGTGGGTGTAGTCGACGTTCCTGACCGGGCGGCGCAGGGTCTCGCGGTAGGCGACCTGCGGCCGGCCGATGTTGGCCTCGACGTGGAACTCGCGCTTCATGCGGTCGATGAGGATGTCGAGGTGCAGCTCGCCCATGCCGGCGATGATCGTCTGGCCGGTGTCCTCGTCGGTGTGCACCTGGAAGGTCGGGTCCTCCTCGGCGAGCCGCTGGATGGCGATCGACAGCTTCTCCTGGTCGGCCTTCGACTTCGGCTCGATGGCCTGCTCGATGACCGGGGCCGGGAAGGTCATGGACTCGAGCACGACCGGGGCGGCGCCGTCGCACAGGGTGTCACCGGTGCCGGTGTCCTTGAGGCCCATGACGGCGCAGATCATGCCCGCCGGCATCTCCTCGACCTCTTGGCGCTTGTTGGCGTGCATCTGGTAGATCTTGCCGATGCGCTCCTTCTTGCCCTTGGTCGAGTTGAGCACCTGCGAGCCGGTCGTGAGAACGCCGGAGTACACGCGGACGAAGGTCAGCTTGCCCAGGTGCGGATCGGCGGCGATCTTGAACGCCAGGGCGCTCAGCGGCTCGTCCTTGCCGGGATGGCGGTCGATCTCGACGGACTCGTCGCCGGGCTTGAAGCCCCGGATGGCGGGCACGTCGAGCGGGCTCGGCAGGTAGTCGATGATCGCGTCGAGCAGGGGCTGGACGCCCTTGTTCTTGAACGAGGTGCCGCAGGTGACGGCGGTGAAGGCGTTGGCCAGGACGCCGCGGCGGATGGCCGCCTTGAGGTCGTCCTTGGTCCAGTCCTCGCCGCCGAGGTACATCTCCATGAACTGCTCGTCGTTCTCGGCGACGGTCTCGACCATCTCGGCGCGGGCGGCGCGGGCGGGCTCGACCATCTCGGCCGGGATCTCCTCGACCTCGTAGTGGGCGCCGAGCTCGGTCTCGCCGCGCCAGGTCTTGGCGTGCATCTCGACCAGGTCGACGACGCCGATGAAGTCGGCCTCGGAGCCGATCGGCAGCTGCAGCAGGACCGGGATGGCGTTGAGTCGCTCCTTGATGGTCCGGATGCACCAGTCGAAGGAGGCGCCCGTGCGGTCGAGCTTGTTGATGTAGCAGATGCGCGGGACGCTGTACTTGCTGGCCTGGCGCCACACGGTCATCGACTGGGGTTCGACGCCGGCGACGCCGTCGAACACCGCCACGGCGCCGTCGAGGACGCGCAGGGCGCGCTCGACCTCGACCGTGAAGTCGACGTGACCGGGGGTGTCGATGATGTTGATCTGGTAGTCGTTCCAGAAACAGGTCGTGGCGGCCGACGTGATCGTGATGCCGCGCTCCTGCTCCTGCTCCATCCAGTCCATGGTGGCCGCGCCATCGTGCACCTCGCCGATCTTGTGGTTCACACCGGTGTAGTACAGGATGCGCTCGGTCGTGGTGGTCTTGCCAGCGTCAATGTGGGCCATGATGCCGATGTTGCGCACCTTGGCCAGGTTCGTCTGCAGGTCCAGGGCCACTGGATCAAACCTCTGTTTCTTGGTCTTGAGTGAAGGATGTGCCCAGAGCAGGGCAGCGCCCCCGCCGCGGTGGACGGGGGCCTGGGCGGCGGTCACCAGCGGTAATGGGCGAAGGCCCGATTGGCCTCGGCCATGCGGTGGGTGTCCTCGCGCTTCTTGACGGAGGCGCCCAGACCGTTGCTGGCGTCCAGGATCTCGTTCATGAGGCGCTCGGCCATGGTCTTCTCGCGGCGGTCGCGGGCGAAACCCACGAGCCAGCGCATGGCCAGCGTGTTCGAGCGCGAGGGCTTGACCTCGACGGGCACCTGGTAGGTGGCGCCGCCGACCCGGCGGGAGCGGACCTCGACGGAGGGCCTGACGTTGTCGAGAGCCTTCTTGAGGGTCTGCACCGGATCGATGCCGGTCTTCTCGCGGGCGCCCTCGAGGGCGGTGTAGACGATGCGCTGGGCGGTGGTCTTCTTGCCGTCGAGCAGGATCTTGCTCACGAGCTGGGAGACCAGCGGGGAGCTGTACACGGGGTCGATGATGACGGGGCGCTTGGGCGCGGGTCCCTTGCGAGGCATTACTTCTCCTTCTTCGCGCCGTAGCGGCTGCGGGCCTGCTTGCGGCCCTTGACGCCCTGGGTGTCGAGGGCGCCGCGGATGATCTTGTACCGGACGCCAGGCAGGTCCTTCACGCGGCCGCCGCGCACGAGCACCATCGAGTGCTCCTGCAGGTTGTGGCCGATGCCGGGGATGTAGGCCGTGACCTCGATGCCGGAGCTGAGGCGGACGCGGGCGACCTTCCGCAGGGCCGAGTTCGGCTTCTTCGGGGTGGTCGTGTACACGCGCGTGCACACGCCGCGACGCTGGGGCGAGCCCTTGAGCGCCGGCGTCTTGGCCTTGTTGACCTTGTCGGTGCGGCCCTTGCGGACCAGCTGCTGAATGGTAGGCACCTGCTGGTATCTCTTTCGTTGTCGAGGGGGGATTCTCCTGATGGTGCAATTCCCCCAGCGGCCGGACCGCCGCACCCAGCAACCGGTGCGCGTTCGAAGGACGATGGGTCATTGCCGCACGCGCCCCGGACCCGCCGGGCCGCCTCGCAACGTCTAGGGGCCAGGCCGTGGGGCACGCGTGCTTCATCCGGGCAAACCGAACCAAGCCATCAGTGTACGTGGCGCAGCGCCAGTTGGCAAAAACATGCGGCGCATCCCGCCGGGTCGCGGCGGCGCTTCCGACCGCCGTCCCGTTCGCCACCGGCGAGGGCGCCTCGGCAGGAAACCCCGGAGCGGTTCCCCTGCGGGCGGGACGAAACGACGACTCACTGCTCGTCGACCGGCAGCCAGGCCAGTCCCGGGCTCGTCCGCACCGCCTGGTCGGTGACCGTCAGCTGCTCGACGCCGTCGAGCAGCCCGGCCAGCCGTCCGGCGGGACGCATCATGAGAGCGGTCGCCGCCACCTCGGCGCGCATGCCGTCGGCGCACACCGCGCTGGCCTGACGCACCCCGCCGGAGGCCGGACGGCCCGTCGCCGGGTCGATGACATGATGCACCGGCTGACCGTCGACGAGCTCGGGGAGCCGCTGCAGGTGGTCGCCGGAGGTCGCCAGGTCGGCGGTGCCGCGCAGCTCGACCGAGCCGATGATGCCGGCGCCGCCGGGATCCTCGATCCCGACCCGCCAGGGCCCCTGCGGCCGGTCGCCGGCGGCGGCCACCGACGAGGAGCCCACCGACACGAGGACGGCCTCGGCCCCGCGGTCGAGGCACAGCTCCCGCACGGCATCGGCGACGAAGCCCTTGGCGATGGCCCCCAGATCGAGCTGCGCGCCGTCGTGCAGGCGGTAGGCGCGCTCGTCGACCTTCTCGAGGAGCCCCGGCGCGCACCGGGCGCGGGCCTCGTCGACGAGCTCCGGCGCCGGCGGGGCCGGCCGTCGGCCGGCGGCGATGCCCGCCAACCAGGCCCGCACGTCCCACAGCCCGACGAGCGCCCCGATGCAGGGGGTGAAGGCCCCGTCGCTCAGCGGGGCCAGCTCACCGGCGGCGTCCAGCACCGCGGCCGTCGTCGCGTCCACCTCGACGACGGCGCCGTCCGCCCGGTTGAGCGCCGACACGTCGGAATCGGGCTGGAAGCAGGACAGCAGCGCCTCGTCGTGGATGAGCAGGCCGGCGGTCTCGGCGACGAGATCGCCCAGGCGCGGCATCACCACGGTCACCTCGACGACGGTCGCCATCGCCGGGAGCACGAAGCGCAGCGCCCCCGGGGTGGGGCGGATGCGCGCAACGGCGCCGCGCGGGGCCGCCCGCTCAGTAATCCTCGTCCTCCAAGCCGAGGCCGGGCATGGCGACGGTGTCGGCGCGACCGTCGTCGGCGACGCCCTGCGCCTGATAGACGGCGCGCAGCGAGGCCTGGAGGAACTGGCTGTGCGCCACGGTGGCGCCCGAGACCGTGTCGACGGCGGTCGGGTCCTGCACCTCGACGAGCTTGGCGGAGTACTGCTCGTACGAGGCGACAGCGGCCTGGGCGCGCCGGTAGTAGTCCTGGTTGGCTACCTGCCCGGAGCCGTCCTTGCCGTAGTTCTCGTCCTTGACGGTGCCGTCGGACTCGACCGTCTCGTAGGAGGCCTCGGTGATCCGCCCGCCCGCCACGGTGATCGTGACAGTGCCCACCGCGCCCTGCTCGTCGGCATTGGACTGGCCGGTGTAGGTGCCGTCGTTCATGAGGATGCTCATGTCGATGAGCTCGTCGTCGCTCTGACCGCCCGAGCAGGCGGTGAGCATCATCGCACCGACCGCGCCGAGACCGGCGAGGGCGGCGAAACGGCGGGCGAGGACCCTGCGCTGCTCGTCCACGGTCACTCCCCCCGCTCGTCGGTCACGGTGACGTTCGGCTGGGCGGGCTCGGCTCCCCCGTCGTACTCGTGGACCGTCCGGTCGACGATCCGGCCGTGGTCGAGGCGGACCTCCCGCTGGCCCTTCGAGGCGACCCAGGCGTCGTGGGTGACGACGATGAGCGTCGTCCCGTCGGCGTGCAACCGGCCGAAGATGTCGAGCACGATGCGCTCATTCGTCTCGTCCAGGTTGCCGGTGGGCTCGTCGGCGAGGACGATCTTCGGCGAGTTGATGAGGGCCCGGGCGACGCAGACGCGCTGCTGCTCGCCGCCGGACAGCTGCCGCGGGAGGTGGGTGGCGCGCTCGCCCAGACCCACCCGCTCGAGGTCGGCCATGGCCTCGGCCTCGTCCGGCATCGAGTGGTAGTACTGGGCGACCATGACGTTCTCGAGGGCCGTCAGATGCGGGATGAGGTGGAACTGTTGGAAGATGAGGCCGATCGTCTCGCGGCGCACCTGGGTGAGGTCGAAGTCGGAGAACTTCGAGATGTCGCGACCGTCGAGCATGACGGTGCCCTCGGTCGGCTGGTCCATGCAGCCGATGATGTTCATCATCGTCGTCTTGCCCGAACCGGACGGGCCGACGATCGAGACCCAATCGCCGCGGTCGACGGTGAGGTCGATGTGGTCGAGGGCGTGCAACTCGCCGTAGATCTTCGAGACGTCGGTGAGCCTCAGCAGCTCGGATGCGGTGTCACTCATGTGTTTCTCCTATTCCCCGCGCAGCACCGGGGCGGGATCGACGTCGACGGCGCGGCGCACCGGAATGAGGCTGGCCAGCGTGGACACGAGGATGGACGCCAGCACCGTGCCGATGAGGATGAGCACGTGGGCCTCGACGGTGCGGTGGAAGACGTTGAACGAGATCACCTGGGCCAGGCCGAAGCCGGCCGCCGCCCCGACGACGCCGCCGACGAGGCCGAGGACGACGCCCTCGCCGAGGAACTCCCCGATGATCGAGCGGTCATCGGCGCCGAGCGCCTTGCGCAGCCCGATCTCGTTGCGGCGCTCCGTGACGACGGCCATCATCGTCGTCGAGACGCCGATCATGATGAGGGCGAGGACGATGATCGAGATGATCACCATGAGCGAGCGCAGCATGCCGAGCACGTCCTCGTCGGACTGGGCCAGTCGCGCGACGGGATCGGCGCTCACCTGGGGGTGGTCCGCACCGATCCGGTCGGCCAGGGACTGCAGCTCGCCGCCCTCCGCGGTGACCGAGAACTCGGCGACCGTGCAGACCGGGGCGGCGCCGGTCAGCGTGGACATGTCGTCCGAGCCCAGGTAGACGAAGCGGTCCTCGTTGCCGCCGGTCTCGAGGATGCCCGAAACCGTCGCCTCGAGCTGCGCCCCCGTGGACGCCTGGGCCTGGCTCACGTCCTGGTTCGAGATCTCCTTACCGTCGGCGTTCGTCGCACCGGAGCCCGGTGTGCTGCTTCCGCTCGCGCCGGGGGTCGCGCTCTGCTCGCCGGCGACCAGCATCGACAGCGCGACCTTGTCACCCACCTGGGCGTCGAGGGCCTCGGCGACGTCCTGGCCGACGAGCACCTGGCCGGAACCGGCCGGCCATGAGCCGTCGACGTACCAGTACGGGTTGAGGCCGTGGACGGCGTCGAGGTCGGCGCCGGCGGCGACGTACGGCAGGTCGTTGACGAGGATCGCCTCGTAGTCGATGCCGACCGCCCCGACGAGCTCGCCGGAGGGGACCTCGGAGGCGACCTCGTCGACGACGGCGGGGTCGAAGCTGCCCGCACCGCCGGCCGGCGTGAGGAGCATGTTGGCGCCGGCCGAGCGCATCTCCCGGGCCATCTGGCGGGGCACGTCGACCGAGATCGTGGCCAGCGCCGACAGGGTGGTGGCGCCCACCGCGACGGCCAGCATCGCGACGATGACGCGCGAGCGCCGCCGCAGGATCGACGACATCACCATGCGGATGAACAGTCTGCGCTTGGGGTTCATCGACTCACCTCCCGTGGAGCACTTCGGCCGGACGCAGCGCGAGCAGGAAGCGGATCGCCGGGATCGAGCCGGCCAGCACGACGAGCAGGACGAGCGCCGCGACGATGCCCGCCACCGACGGCAGGATGGAGATGGACGAGCCGAACACGAGGTGTCCGATGAGCTGGGCCAGGGCCGCGCCGGCCCCGAAGCCGACGAGGCCGCCCACCAGCCCGACGATGAGGATCTCGGTGAGGATGAGCCGGACCACCGCCGCGTCGCGCGCTCCGAGCGCCTTCATGAGACCGATCTGGCCCGCCCGTTCCATGACGTCGGCGGTGACGAGGTTGGCGATGGCGAGCGCGGCGCCGGCCATCGACAGGACCGTGACGAGCACCATGAGCAACTGCGTCTTCTCGAGGATGGTGCCCTCCGACTCGGAGACCTGCCGCACCGCGCGGGCCGTCGAGCCGGGGATGACCTCCTCGATCTGGTAGGCGATCGAGGAGACGTAGGCCGTGCAGTACCAGGTCTCGCGCTCGGCGACCGACAGGCTGGCCGGGTTCTTCGCGGCCTTCCTCGCCAGGTCGTTGTCCGGAGTGGTGAGAGCCGAGACCTCGATCTCGCCGACCGCGCCGGGCCGGCCGATGAGCTGCTGGGTCGTGGCGATGCCGGTGAGGACCTGGTTGTCCTCGTCCTCGCCGGTCGTGACGACGCCCGAGACCGTCAACTGCACGGTGACGCCGCCGCGGGTGAGCGTGAGGGGGTCGCCCGCGCTGAGCCCGTGCTCCCGGGCGAAGGCGACGCCCACCACCGCCTGGGACGGATCGTCGGCGGACGGCCAGGAGCCGTCGATCGTCCACCAGCCGCGCATGTTCACGAGCCCGGTGTCGACCGACTCGCCGTCGGCCAGGTCGAGGTGCCTGGTGAACCACGTGCCGACGACGGTCACGTCATCGGCGGTGCCGCCGCCCGCGGCCACGTCGGCACTGGTGTCGAGCACCGGGGCGAAGTCGACGATGTTGTAGGTCCAGAAGATCGTCTTGATCCTCGGCACGTCCTCCTCGGCGAGATAGGACTGCTGGGACTCGTCCGCGTCCCCGACGTCGTAGACGTCCTGGACGACGGCGGCGTCGCGCGGCCGGACGACGATGTTCGCGCCGTAGGCCTTCAGCTCCTGGTTGATCTTGTCGCCCACGGAGAACATGACCGAGAGCATCGAGGTCGCGACGGAGGCGCCGAGCGCGACGGTCAGGATGATCATGAGGCGCCTGGAGCGCTGCCCGAGCAGCGCGCTGCGCAGCATGCGGAGAAACACTGTGATTCACCTCGTTCCGGCTCACGCGAAGATCTTCGCGTTGGCCTCCAGCACCGAGATCGGCACGGTGAGCGTGCCGTTGGCGACGGTGAAGTCGATCGGGATCGGATTGCAGCCGCCCTTGAAGCCGATGGTGGCGATGTTCATGGCGACGCCGCAGAGCTTGCAGATGACCTTGCCGTCCTCCTCGTAGTAGCCGGAGGCGCCGCAGATCTCGCAGGCGTCCAGGCCGACGCCGAAGGATGTCCCGGCCTTCTGGATGACGATGAAGCGCACCGCGGGGCCGGCCGAGGTGGGGTACTCGAAGCGGTGCAGGTGGGTGTCGCTGATCCGGTCGAGCCCGACCACGACGTTGTCGCCGACGACGTCGAAGGGCTCGGGGGCCGACAGCTCGACCTCACGGGTGGCGTAGTGCCTGCCGACCGTCATGGCCGTGGCGCTCGCGGCGAGGGTGGCGAGGACGAGGACGGAGCGGCGGCTCATCGAACGGACCCCGGCGGCCCGGAGGCGGTGCTGGGCGGCCACGTCCGCGTCGGTGCTGGTCCGGCGCGCGACGATGAGCGCGAAGACCGCTGCGACGGCCGTGACCGCCATGGCGGCGAAGGCGAAGAGGTTATCGTGGTTGACGAGCCAGGACATCCCCGCGGCGGTCCGGCGGGAGACACGGATGACGCGCAGCGAGTACAGCAGCCGGACGATGAGGAAGAGATGGCTCGCGGTGAGCACGACGCCGAAGACCGTGAGGAGGATCGGCGCGAGGAGCGGCCGGCGCGTGCACAGCATCGAGACGCTCGCACCGGCGAGGACGGCGATGCCGATGCCGATGACGAAGCCCAGGACGTTGAGGAAGGTGGTGCTCGAGAAGACCGTGGAACTGGACGGCACCCAGCTCCAGATCTGGAGGTAAACACTCTGGCTGGCGCGGAAGACGACGGCGAGGGCCCAGATGAAGCCCGCGAGAGCGACGACGACGCGCCAGGGCCCCGGGATCGGGTTGTCGACGCCGGCGCTGGCCAGGGAGTCGCCCCTGGCCCCGCGCAGGAGCCGGAGGGTCCGCCGACCGAGGATCCACACGAGGGCCAGGAGGACCACGAAGAGCGCGACGGTGGGCTCGAGGGTGGTCAGGGTGAGGTGCTGACGGTCGAAGCGGATGATCGAGAACTGGTGGACGACGATGAGGGCCAGGCCGATCGCCGCACCGGCCAGGGAGCCCCACACCACCGGGTGCGGGCCCGGGCGGGCCGGGTCCCCACCGGAGGCGAGGCGCACGCCGGGGGACAGGGCGCCGATCGTCAGGGCGACGAGGATGAGCGAGCCGAGCGAATCGACAAGCTGAGCGAGCACTGTCTGCCTCCTGGTCGGGTCGGGGTGGATGCGCGCAGTCGTTCGCCGGGCGTCGGTTCCCCGGCGCCCGGCGAGCGGTCCGGCTCACCACCAGACGGTCTCGGGATCCCAGTGCCAGTCGCTGAAGCTCGCGACGATCGGCTCGGTCCAGAAGCGGCCCTTGACGCCGGTCTCCTCGTCGGTGTGCAGCATCCAGCCGTTCTCCTCCGGGGAGTGGATGGTGATCTGCAGCGTGTAGTCGCCGGCGGCCAGCTCGGGCAGGTTGAGGCCGTAGTGCGGGCCGTCCGAGGCGTTCATCGTCATGAAGGTGCCGGACTGCACGCTCTTGCCGGACTGGTCGAGGATGGAGTACTCGACGGTGAGACCGGGCACGAAGTCGCCGGCGCCGTAGCCGAGGTCGTTGTCCTCGGCGGCCGTGATGTCGGCCTCGAGGTGCATGGCGGCGGCGGAGGCGTCGACACCGGTGGACGGGGTCATCTGGACGGGCTGGAAGTAGACGGCGGAGACCTTGATCGGGCCCGAGAAGACCTCGTCGCCGATGGGCATCTCCTGGAAGCCGGCGTCGCTGCTGTCGTCGGTGGCGGAGGCCGAGGAGCTGGAGTCGGCGGACGAGCCGGAGCCGGAGGAGCTCGAGCCGGAGGAGCAGGCGGTCATGAAGCCGGCCAGCGCCAAGGCGGCGAGGAGGCTCCCCGCCTTCTTGAGGGACATGGACATGATGTGTCTCCTGTGTTGAGGGATCGGTGGGGTTATTCGGTTGTCTCGATCGCCGCCTGCTCGTTCCGGCCTTCGGATGCGGCGCGACGACGCCTGGCGCGCCGGACCCCGATGACGTCGAGAGCAACGATGATGATGAGAACCACGGCCTGGGCGGTCAGATTCTCGACCCTGGGGTAGATGCCCACCAGGTCGAATGTGGGGAGCCCGCTGATGGAGGTGGTGGGCAGCATCCCGGCCTCCTGGAGCTCCTTGATGCCGGAACCGGTGAAGACGACCGCCATGGCGGCCAGGAAGATCGACATCACGAGGAAGAACGGGCGCAGGGGGATGCGCACGCTGAAGAAGCGGATGAGGATGTAGACGACGATCAGGCTCGCGCCGCCGACGGCCAGGCCGAGCCACACGAGGTGGGTCTCGTCGCCGGCCATTGCGAGGATGGGCTGGTAGAAGAGGATCGTCTCGGCGCCCTCGCGCAGCACTGCGAGGAAGGCCATGAAGGCCAGCGAGATGAGCGTGCCGCGCGTGATGGTCTCGGCGGTCTGCCCCTCCAGGGCGCCCTGCCAGGAGTTGTCGCCGCCCTTGCTGCTCATCCAGTTCGACGCCCAGATGAGCATGGCGACGGCGAAGAGGGCCGTTACGCCCTCGAGCAGCTCTTGGTTGGCACCCGCCGCGGCCGTGACGAAGTGGAACAGCAGGGCCAGGGCGACCGAGAGCGCCACCGCGAGCCCGACGCCGGCCCACACGACGCGGGACTGGCGCTTCATGCCGGCCTTGACCATGAAGGCGATGACCGCGACGACGACGAGGATGGCCTCGAGGCCCTCACGCAGGATGACGAGGAAGGCGGAGATGAACAGCGTGAAGCCGCCCGATCCCCCGCTGCTCGTGCCGGTGCTCGGGTCGTAGTCGTCGAGGGTGTTGGCGTCCTGGATGAGCATGACCTCCAGATCGGCGATGCGCTCGGCCGCCGAGTCGTTGTTCCGGTCGGTCATGTCCTTCTTGATGTTGGCGAACTGCAGCTCGATGGTCGACACGCGGGCCCCGGAGACCCGGCTCATCGTGACCTTCTCGAAGCCCGTGGTCTCGTAGTTGCCGTAGTAGGCTTGGTTGACGAGGTCCTTGCCCTGCTCCGGGTCGCCGCCGGCCGAGGCGTCCCGGCCTTGGTCGAGCAGGCCGATCATCGTCGTGGCGACCTGGCCCCACTTGCCGGGGCTGATCGCCAAGTCGGCGACGTTCTGCGAGGAGCCGTCGAGGGTCTGGGCGGCGTTCTTGAGGAGCTTCTTGAGCTCGTCGATCTTGCCGTCGACCTTGTCCGCGTTGCTGTCCTTGATCGCCTGGACGAGCAGCGCGAAGTCCATGTCGGCGTCCTTGACGTCGGCGCCGGACTTGGCGCCGAGGGCCTCCTCGAAACCCGAGCCGACGTAGGTGCTGTAGCGGGCCTCCTTGACCCGGCTCCTCGCCCCCTCGGCGTCGCCGTCGTGGAAGGCGGTGCCGGCGCCGTCGAGCTGGTCGCTGATCTTCTGGGCCACCGCGGCCCACTGCCCTGCCGAGGCCGAGGGATCGGCGACGGCTCCCGCCGGCCGGTGGACCGGCAGCAGTATCAGCAGGAGCAGCAGCACGCCGCCGAGAACGAACGGACGGCGCAGGACGACGGGTTCGGCCATCACTGCCGACTGTGCGGAACGCACTGGCGAACACCCCATTCCCGGGAGGAACCCGATTCGGTCACAGGTTCTTGACAGAACCTTCGGGAGATCAGCTTAGGCTAAACATTTGAGAATTGACCCGTCACTCCCTGCATTATCGCGTCGTTGCTCGTCACAGCGGGGTCGAAGGGTCTCATCTCCGTGTGACATCTTGTCCCGAACCCATCCGGTTGTCCCGAACTCATCCGGTTCTCCCGAACCCGTCCGGGACCCGGAGTTCCGTTTTCCTCCGGTACCGGTCGGCCCCGCCGGGACGGTCACGGCCGATTCGATTCCGACAGCCCGTCCCAGTCCACGGGCCGGCCCCGCCGGGCGGTCGCGGCGCGTCGCCTCGGCCCGCCCGTCGCCCGGCCGGCGCCTCCGATGGGCGGGGCCGGTCGCTCGGGGCGTCCGCTCGGGGTGGCCGTCGGAGGGCGCCCCGCGCGGGCAGCCGGCCGCCCCGGCCCCCGGACGCGCCGAGGGCGCCCGCGCATGCGGGCGCCCTCGGCGGGAATCGGAGCGGGGCCTCAGCGCAGATCGCCGAAGTCCAGGTCGTCGAGCGGGACGGCGGCGCCGGAACTGGAGCCGAAGTCGTAGTCGAACGGGTCGTAGCTCACCTGGAAGGAGTTCGCCCTCGCCTCGGCCGTGGGCTCCACCCGGATGTTGCGGTAGCGCTCCAGGCCGGTGCCGGTCGGGATGAGCTTGCCGAGGATGACGTTCTCCTTCAGGCCGACCAGGTGGTCCGACTTGCCCTGGATGGACGCGTCGGTGAGCACCTTGGTGGTCTCCTGGAAGGAGGCCGCGCTCAACCAGGAGTCGGTCGCCAACGAGGCCTTCGTGATGCCCATGAGCACCGGACGGCCCTCGGCAGGGCGCCCGCCCTCCTCCACGGCCTTGCGGTTGGCCGCCTCGTAGGTCTGCCGGTCCACGAGCTCGCCCGGCATCATCGGGGTGTCGCCGGACTCGATGACGGTCACCCGGCGCAGCATCTGGCGGATGACGATCTCGATGTGCTTGTCGTGGATCGGCGAGCCCTGGGAGGCGTACACCTTCTGGACCTCCTCGACCAAGTGCTCCTGCACCCGGCGGACGCCGCGCACGCGCAGCACGTCCTGGGGATCGATGGTGCCGCCGGTGAGCTGCTCCCCCACGCTGACGTGGACGCCGTCGGCGATCTGGTGGCGCACGCGGTTCGAGTCCTCGAACTCGAGCCGGGCGCGGCGCGGGAGGAGATACTCGACATCGGCACCGCCGTCGTCGCGGACGATCGTCAGCCTGCGGCCCCGGTCGGTCTCCTCGATCCGCACGCGCCCGTCGGCCTCGGCGATCGGCGCCTTGCCCTTCGGGGTGCGGGCCTCGAAGAGCTCGACGACGCGCGGCAGGCCCTGCGTGATGTCGTCGCCCGCCACACCGCCGGTGTGGAAGGTGCGCATCGTCAGCTGGGTGCCGGGCTCGCCGATGGACTGGGCGGCCTGGATGCCGACCGCCTCGCCGACCTCGACGAGGCGGTTGGTGGCCAGCGAGGTGCCGTAGCACATCGCGCAGGCGCCGGTGTGGGCCTCGCACGTGAGGACCGAGCGGACCTTGACGGTGGTGACGCCGGCAGCGATCGCGGCGGCGACGTTGGCGGCCCTGAACAGGGTCCCGGCCGGGACGACGACCTCGCCGGACCCGCCCACGACGTCGACGGCCGCGGTGCGCCCGTGGACGGAGGTGTCGAGCATCCGCGCGGGGACGAGCGCGCCGTCCTGCCCGGTCCGCGCGATGACCTTGGTCAGACCGCGCTCGGTGCCGCAGTCCTCCTCGCGGATGACGACGTCCTGGGAGACGTCGACGAGCCGACGGGTCAGGTATCCCGAGTCGGCGGTGCGCAGGGCCGTGTCGGCCTGGCCCTTGCGGCCGCCGTGCGTCGAGATGAAGTACTCCAGGACAGTGAGGCCCTCGCGGAAGTTCGACTTGATGGGCCGCTCGATGATGTCGCCCTTCGGGTTGGCCACGAGGCCGCGCATGGCGGCGATCTGACGCATCTGCGTCATGTTGCCGCGGGCGCCCGAGTTCACCATCATGTAGATCGGGTTCGTCTTGGTGAAGTTCTTCTCCATCGCGCTGGTCAGCTCGGCCGTCGCGTCGTTCCAGATCTGGACGAGCTCGCCCCGGCGCTCCTCCTCGGTCACGGCGCCGCGCTCGTAGAGCTTGTCGATCTTGGCGGCCTTGGCCTCGTAGGTGGCCATGATCTCGGGCTTGTTCGGCGGCGTCTGCACGTCGCCGATCGAGACGGTGACGCCCGAGCGGGTGCCCCACTCGAAGCCGAGGTCCTTGAGGTTGTCGAGGGTCTCGACGACGACGGGGCGCGGGTAGCGCACGGCGAGGTCGTTGATGAGGGCCGAGAGCTGCTTCTTGCCCACGTGGTAGTCGACGAACGGGTAGTCGTCGGGCAGCGCGTGGTTGAAGATCACGGCGCCGAGGGTCGTGTCGAGGATGATCGAGCCGTCGGCGCGCATCCGCTCGGCCTGGGCCGCCGGCGGGACGATCCCGGTGAGCTTGATCCGGCACTTGGCACGCAGGTCCAGCTGGCCCAGGTCGCGGGCCATGATGGCCTCGGCCTCGGAGCTGAAGGCGCGCCCGGAGCCCGGCAGGCCGTCGAGGTCCTGGGTCAGGTAGTACATGCCGATGATCATCTCGTGGCTGGGCAGGGCGATCGGTTTGCCGTCGGCCGGCTTGAGGATGTTGTTCGAGCTCAGCATGAGGATGCGGGCCTCGGCCTGCGCCTCGGCGCTCAGCGGCAGATGGACGGCCATCTGGTCGCCGTCGAAGTCGGCGTTGAAGGCCGCGCAGACGAGCGGGTGCAGCTGGATGGCCTTGCCCTCGATCAGCTGGGGCTCGAACGCCTGGATGCCGAGGCGGTGCAGCGTCGGCGCGCGGTTGAGCAGCACCGGGTGCTCCTTGATGACCTCGTCGAGGACGTCGAAGACCTGCGGGCGCTGGCGCTCGACCATGCGCTTGGCGCTCTTGATGTTGGGCGCGTAGTTGAGATCGTCCAGGCGCTTCATGACGAAGGGCTTGAACAGCTCCAGGGCCATCTGCTTGGGCAAACCGCACTGGTGCATCTTGAGCTGCGGGCCGACGACGATGACGCTGCGGCCCGAGTAGTCGACGCGCTTGCCGAGCAGGTTCTGACGGAAGCGGCCCTGCTTGCCCTTGAGCATGTCGGACAGCGACTTGAGCGGGCGGTTGCCGGGCCCGGTGACCGGACGGCCGCGGCGGCCGTTGTCGAACAGGGAGTCGACGGCCTCCTGGAGCATGCGCTTCTCGTTGTTCACGATGATCTCGGGCGCGCCGAGGTCGAGCAGCCGACCCAACCGGTTGTTGCGGTTGATGACGCGGCGGTAGAGGTCGTTGAGGTCGCTCGTGGCGAAGCGCCCGCCGTCGAGCTGCACCATCGGGCGCAGGTCGGGGGGGATGACCGGGACGGCGTCGAGCACCATGCCCATCGGGGAGTTGCCGTTCTCGAGGAAGGCGCTGACCACCTTGAGGCGCTTGAGGGCGCGGGTCTTGCGCTGGCCCTTGCCGGTGCGGATGATCTCGCGCAGCTTCTCGGACTCCGCGGCCAGGTCGAAGGTCTCCAGGCGGCGCTTGACGGCCTCAGCGCCCATGAAGCCCTCGAAGTACTTCCCGAAGCGGTTCTTCATCTCGCGGTAGAGCACCTCGTCGCCCTCGAGGTCCTGGACCTTGAGGCCCTTGAAGCGCTCCCACACGGCGTCGAGGCGGTCGAGCTCGCGGCCGGCGCGGGCACGGATGGTCTTGAGCTCCTTCTCGGCGGAGTCCTTGACCTTCTTGCGGACGTCGGCCCTGGCGTCCTCGGCCTCGAGGGCCGCGAGGTCCTCCTCGAGCTTGGCCATGCGCGCGTCGACGTCCGCGTCGCGACGCTTGGCGAGCTGCTCGCGCTCGGCGGCGACCTTGGCCTCCAGGGAGGGCAGGTCGCGGCGGCGGGCCTCCTCGTCGACGCTCGTGACCATGTACGCGGCGAAGTAGATGACCTTCTCGAGGTCCTTCGGCGCGACGTCGAGCAGATAGCCCAGCCGCGAGGGGACGCCCTTGAAGTACCAGATGTGGGTGACGGGGGCGCGCAGCTCGATGTGGCCCATGCGCTCACGGCGCACGTTGGAGCGGGTCACCTCCACGCCGCAGCGCTCGCAGACGATGCCCTTGAAGCGCACGCGCTTGTACTTGCCGCAGTAGCACTCCCAGTCGCGGGTGGGACCGAAGATCTTCTCGCAGAACAGGCCGTCGCGCTCGGGCTTGAGCGTGCGGTAGTTGATCGTCTCGGGCTTCTTCACCTCGCCGTGCGACCATTCGCGGATCTGGTCGGCCGTGGCCAGCCCGATCTGGAGCGTGTCGTAGGTGTTGACGTCCAGCACGTTGGTTCTCTTTCCCCTGCCTCCGGGCAGGCGGTCGAAACTGTGATCCAGTGGTCGTGGGACGGGCCGGGGCCCGACGCCGGGAGGGGCCGTCAGGCCTCGGACTCCAGCTTGTACGAATCGGCGCCGGGGCGGCGGGAGAGGTCGATGCCCAGATCGTCGGCGGAGCGGAAGTCGTCGTCGGAATCGCGCAGGTCGATGACCTGACCGTCGACGCCGAGGACCTCGACGTTCAGGCACAGCGACTGCATCTCCTTGACGAGGACCTTGAAACCCTCGGGGATGCCCGGCTCGGGGATGTTCTCGCCCTTGACGATGGCCTCGTAGACCTTGACCCGGCCGGCCACGTCATCGGACTTGATGGTGAGCATCTCCTGGAGCGCCCAAGCGGCGCCGTAGGCCTCGAGGGCCCACACCTCCATCTCGCCGAAGCGCTGGCCGCCGAACTGGGCCTTGCCGCCCAGGGGCTGCTGGGTGATCATCGAGTACGGGCCGGTGGAGCGCGCGTGGATCTTGTCGTCGACGAGGTGGTGCAGCTTCAGCATGTACATGTAGCCGACGCCGACCTTCTCGGGGAACGGCTCGCCGGAGCGCCCGTCGAAGAGAGTGGTCTTGCCGTCGGTGTCGACGACCCTGTCACCGTCGCGGTTGGGCAGGCCGTTGGCCAGCAGGCCGGAGATCTCCTCCTCGTTGGCGCCGTCGAAGACGGGGGTGGCCAGGTGGGCGTCGCCGCCGACGTGCTCGAGGCCGACCTCGCGCAGGCGCCGGGCCCAGGGCTCGTCGCAGGAGCCGATGTCCCAGCCCGAGTGGGCGATCCAGCCGAGGTGCATCTCGAGCACCTGGCCGAGGTTCATCCGCGAGGGCACGCCGAGCGGATTGAGGATGATGTCGACCGGGGTGCCGTCGGTCATGAACGGCATGTCCTCGACCGGCAGGATCTTGGAGATGACGCCCTTGTTGCCGTGGCGGCCGGCGAGCTTGTCGCCGACCTGCACCTTGCGCTTCTGGGCGACGTAGACGCGGACCATCTGGTTGACGCCGGGCGGCAGCTCGTCGGACTCCTCGCGGTCGAAGATGCGCACGCCGATGACGGTGCCCTCCTCGCCGTGCGGGACCTTCATCGAGGTGTCGCGGACCTCGCGGGCCTTCTCGCCGAAGATGGCGCGCAGCAACCGCTCCTCGGGGGTCAGCTCGGTCTCGCCCTTGGGCGTGACCTTGCCGACGAGGATGTCGCCGGTGCGGACCTCGGCGCCGATGCGGATGATGCCGCGCTCGTCGAGGTTGGCGATCATGTCGTCGGACACGTTCGGGATGTCGCGGGTGATCTCCTCGGGCCCGAGCTTGGTGTCGCGGGCGTCGACCTCGTGCTCCTCGATGTGGATCGAGGTGAGGATGTCCTCGGAGACGATGCGCTGGGACAGGATGATGGCGTCCTCGTAGTTCAGGCCGTTCCAGGGCATGAACGCGGCGAGCAGGTTGCGACCCAGGGCGAGCTCGCCCCGGTCGGTGCAGGGGCCGTCCGCCAGGGGCGTGCCCTTCTCCACGTGCTGGCCGGGGACCACGATGGGGCGCTGGTTGACGCAGGTGCCGGCGTTCGAGCGCTGGAACTTCTCGAGCTTGAACGTCTGGTAGGTGCCGTCGTCGCAGGCGATGTCGATGAGATCGGCGGTGACGGAGGTCACGGCGCCGGGCTTGGAGGCGCAGGTGACCTCGCCGACGTCGACGGCCGTGCGGTACTCCATGCCGGTGCCGACGAGGGGGGCCTCGTTGCGGACGAGCGGGACGGCCTGGCGCTGCATGTTGGCGCCCATGAGGGCCCGCGAGGAGTCGTCGTGCTCGAGGAAGGGGATGAGGGCCGAGCCCACCGAGACCATCTGGCGAGGCGAGACGTCCATGTAGTCGGCGTCGTCGCACGGGAGGAGGTCGACCTCGCCGTGGTGCTTGCGCACGAGGACGCGGTCCTCGACGAAGTGGCCGTTCTCGTCGATCCTGGCGTTGGCCTGGGCGATGATGTGCCGGTCCTCCTCGTCGGCGGTGAGGTAGTCCACGTCGTCGGTGACGGTGCCGTCGACGACCTTCCGGTAGGGCGTCTCGATGAAGCCGAAGGCGTTGACGCGGGCGAAGGAGGCGAGCGAGCCGATGAGGCCGATGTTCGGGCCCTCGGGGGTCTCGATCGGGCACATGCGGCCGTAGTGGCTCGGGTGGACGTCGCGGACCTCCATGCCGGCGCGGTCGCGGGACAGGCCGCCGGGGCCCAGGGCGGACAGGCGGCGCTTGTGCGTCATCTCGGCCAGCGGGTTGTTCTGGTCCATGAACTGGGAGAGCTGGCTGGTGCCGAAGAACTCCTTGAGCGCGGCGGTGACCGGGCGCACGTTGATGAGGGTCTGCGGCGTGATGGCCTCGATGTCCTGGGTGGTCATGCGGTCGCGCACGACACGCTCCATGCGGCCCAGGCCGGTGCGCAGCTGGTTCTGGATCAGCTCGCCCACGGTGCGCAGGCGGCGGTTGCCGAAGTGGTCGATGTCGTCGGCCTCGACGGGCAGCCCGCCGTCGAGCTCGGTCCGCCCCTCGTGGAGGGCGCAGATGTAGTGGATCGCGGCCCTGATGTCGTCGATCGTGAGGACCTGCTGGTCGAACGGCAGGTTCAGGCCGAGCTTCTTGTTGATCTTGTAGCGGCCGACCTTGGCGGTGTCGTAGCGCTTCGGGTTGAAGTAGAAGTTCTCCAGCAGCGTCTGCGCCGCGTCGCGGCTCGGCGGCTCGCCCGGGCGCAGCTTGCGGTAGATGTCCAGGAGCGCCTCGCCCTGGGTCGTGACGTGGTCCTTGTCCATCGTCATGCGGATGGACTCGTACTGCCCGAACTCCTCGAGGATCTGCTCCTCGGTCCAGCCGAGCGCCTTGAGCAGGACGGTGACGTTCTGCTTGCGCTTGCGGTCGAGGCGCACGCCGACGGTGTCGCGCTTATCGATCTCGAGCTCCAGCCAAGCGCCGCGCGAGGGGATCACCTTGCAGGTGAAGACGTCCTTGTCGCTCGTCTTGTCGGGGGTCTGCTCGAAGTAGACACCCGGGGAGCGCACCAGCTGGGAGACGACGACGCGCTCGGTGCCGGTGATGATGAAGGTGCCCTTGTCGGTCATGAGCGGGAAGTCGCCGATGAACACGGTCTGGCTCTTGATCTCGCCCGTGTCGTTGTTCATGAACTCGGCGGTGACGAACAGCGGCGCCGCGTAGGTGGCGTCGCGGTCCTTGCACTCGTCGATGGTGTACTTGGGCTCCTCGAAGCGATGGTCGCGGAAGCTCAGCGACATCGTCTGGGAGAAGTCCTCGATCGGGGAGATCTCCTCGAAGATCTCCTCGAGCCCGGACCTGGTGTTGACGTCGGTGCGGCCCTGCGCCAGGGCCTCGTCCACCTCGCGCTGCCACACGTCGTTGCCGACGAGCCAGTTGAACGATTTCACCTGCAGGTCGAGCAGGTTGGGGACTTCCAGGGGCTCGTGGATCTTCGCGAAGGAGATCCGTCCACTGCTGGAGACGACATCGGTGTTCTTCAACGCGTTGCGCGAGGCGGCCAAGGTGTGGTCCTTCCAAGAACTCGCAAGGGTTCTTCGCATGCAAAACGGCCCGCGGCGAGACGGGTCGTCCTTATGGCGATAAGCAACCACTAACTATAGACCCTCGCCGCCAGAAGGGCAAGCTCGCGCCGGGACCCCCCGCGGGGCACTCGTCCGGGGCCGACGCGTCGCGCGAGGCCGCGGAGCAGGACCACGCCGTTGATGATACGCACGCGCCGGCGCCTCCCGGGACGGCGCGCCGGCGCGCGCCGTCAGGGTCGGGACTCGTCGGGGTCGAGGTGGTTGATCCGCTCCAGGCGGACGATGTCGTCGCACGGCCGCCCGGCCAGCGCCGGGTTGTGCGTGATGACGAGCAGCCCGATCCCCCGCTCGCGGATGAGCCCGACGAGGCGCGACCGGATGAGGGCCTGGGTGATCGGGTCCAGCATCGTCGTCATCTCGTCGGCGACGAGATGACGCAGCTGCGGGTGCAGGGCGCGGGCGATGCAGAAGCGCTGGAGCTCTCCCCCGCTCAGCCCGCCGGGGAGGCGGCCGAGCGCCCGGCGGGTCCGCTCGTCGACGGGCCAGCACTCGGTGAGGACGCGCTCCATCCGCCAGCGGGGGTCGACCGCGAGTTCGGGGCTCTGGTTGAGGTACTGCACCCGGCAGGGGCGGTGCGCCCCGAGCGGGCCGCCGTCGAGCGTCACGGCGCCGCTGTCCGGGCGCTCCCAGCCGGCGAGGATGCGGGCGAGGGTGCTCTTGCCGTGGCCGGACGGGGCGAGGAGGCCGAGCACCCGGCCGGGGGCCAGCTCGAGGCTGACGTCGCGCAGGATCGGCGTCCCCCCGCGGTAGGCGAAGCGGATGTTCTCAGCCCTCAGCACGATCGACCCCCTCGTCCTCGGTCGGGCGGGCCCCGACGGCCGGTGACAGGTCGGCGTCGTCGAAGTCGTTCTGCGGCAGGGCCCGCCACAGCCCGGCGGCGTACCGGCCGTGGTCGTGGTGGTCGGGGTCCATGAACTCGGCGGCCGGCATCTCGGCGATCCCCCGCCCGCCGTTGAGGATGAGCACCCGGTCGGCCACGGCGCTGATGAGGTCGGCGTCGTGGCTGATGATGGGGAGGCAGCGCCCCTCGTCGGCCATCGCGCGGAAGTCGACGAGCATCCGCTCGGCGAGGTCCACGGACAGTCCGGGCGTGGGCTCGTCGGCGATGAATCAGCCTGGCGGGGCTGAGCATGGCGGTGGCGAGCAGCACGCGCCGGGCCATGCCGCCGGAGAGCTGGAAGGGGAACTTGTCGAGGTCGCCGGCCCGCATGCCGAAGCGCTCGGCGGTCCCGGCGAGCTCGTCGGGGTCGGGCCGGGCGCCGGTGAACAGCTGCCGGCGGACCCGCATGAGCGGATCGAGGTGGCCGATCGACTGCGGGATGAGCGCGAACCCGGTGCCCCGCAGCGTCCTCGTGCGCTCGGGCGTGAGCGGCCGCCCGTCGTAGGTCATCGTCCCGACGGTCCGGGCGTTGCACGGCAGCAGGCCCACGATGAGGAGCGACTTGCCCGAGCCGGAGGCGCCGACGATGCCGAGGACCCGCCCCTCCTCCGGCGCGCAGTCGAGGCCGTCGACGGCCCAGCCGACGGCGCGCCGGAGGAGGGAGCGGTACATCATGAAGCCGACCCGCAGGCCGTCGATCTCGAGGAGGGGCATCACGAGCTCCTGGTTCTGCGCCGAGGCCGGGCTGACGAGGGCCTGCAGGGAGTCGCCGCAGCGGTCGATGACCAGGACGATGGCCAGCAGCGCCAGGCCGGGCAGGACGCCGAGCCACCAGGCGCCCGTGGACAGATAGCGCACCGACTCCGACAGGATGACGCCGACGGCCGGCAGCTGGCCGGGGATGCCGAAGCCGAGGAAGGTCAGGCCGGACTCGTGCAGGATCGCGTGCGGGAACATGAGCACCGTGCTCACCAGGACCTGCGGCACGATGTGGGGCGGGAAGTGCGCCCGGGCGATGAACCATCGGCCGCGCCCCATCTGACGCGAGGCGATGACGTACGGGCTGGCCCGCAGGTGGATCGTCTCGGCGCGCACGATGCGGGCGAGGGAGACCCGGTGGGTCGCCGCGACGCCGATCATGACGCCGGGGATGCCGCGCCCGACGAGGATCGAGAGGAAGATCATGAGGACGAGGTGGGGCATGCCCTGCATGAGGTCGATGAGCCACAGGACGATCCTGTCGGCCCAGCCGCCGCAGACGGCGGCGCCGCCCCCAGCAGCAGGACGATGAGAGTGGAGACCAGCGAGGCGAACGGCCGATGCGGATCGAGATCGACAGGCCCTTGAGCGTGCGCATGAGCATGTCGCGGCCCATCCAGTCGGTGCCGAACGGGCTGGCGGCCGAGGGGGGCCGGTCGGCCAGGTCGAAAGGGTCAGGGCGGGCAGGATCATGTGGTGGATCCGCTCCCCCAGGCCCGAGTCGGCCATCGTCACGCCGGCGCCCGTGGACAGGCCGATCGGGAACCAGCCGAGCCGGACGGCGAACAGCAGGAGCATGAGCAGGCCGAACCAGAAGGTCGGCAGCGCAGCGAAGACGTAGCAGACCGCGCTGATCAGCCGGTCGGGCCAGCGGTCGCGGTTCTTGCCCGCGATGACGCCGAGCGCCCCGCCGAACAGGCCCGAGACGACCCAGGCCGTGGTGAGCAGCATGAGCGAGTCGGACAGGCCCTCGGCGATCACCTCGGCGACCGGGCGCTGCGGCATGAGCGAGGTGCCCAGGTCTCCGTGCAGGGCGTTGCCCCACCACAGGACGAACTTGCTCGACGGCCGGCCGGTCGAGGCCCCACTTGGCCGTCAGGGCCGCGTACTGGCTCGGGTCGATGGCGCTCTCGGCGCCCAGGTAGGAGTCGACCGGGTCCATCGGCGAGGCCTCGGCGAGGAAGAGGGTCAGGGCGCTCACCGCGAGGACCAGCGAGGCGCACTTGAGGACCTGCTCCAGCGCGTGCCGCGCCGGTCCGACGAGACCGGCGCGGCGTCCGGGGGCGGGAGCGGCGGTCCGGGAGGCGATCGTGCTCACGCCGAGACGCCCCACGAGCCGAGGTTGTGGATGACCTGGAGGAAGTGGTCGTGGGGGTGCACGCGCTGGGTCCCGATGCCGAGGCCGTCGCGCACGAAGTAGTTGTGCGTGATGGAGCAGATCGTCACGATGTAGCAGATCGTCACGTACGGGGCGTCGCCGAGGATCGAGCCGCCGGTCGTGCCGTCCCACAGCGCCGCGTGCCACTGCTCGCGGGCGGTCCCCTGGTCGGAGGCGGCCAGCGCCTCGTCGAGGTGCCCGTCGACGGTCGGATTGGCGTAGCAGGAGATGTTCGACCAGCCGCGCGAGTGGCCCGACGAGCTGCGGAGCATGGTGTATTCGTGGTAGGGGTTGAGTCGGCCGCCGCCGAGGACGACCGCGTTGGAGCGGTTGTGGTCGACCTGCCAGGTGAAGTCGCCGGACGTCGGTTCGACCTCGATGCCCAGCGGGGCCATCTGCGCCGAGAAGGCCTCGGCGATGGCTTGGCGCCCCGAGTCGTTCGGCGGGTAGAGCAGCTGGAAGGAGGCCCGCTGGTCGTCCTCGGCGCGGATGCCGTCCGAGCCGGCCCGCCAGCCCGCGTCCTCGAGGATCCTCTGGGCGCCGGCCGCGTCGCCGTCCACGAGCGAGGCGGTGTCGGCCTTGATGCCCCAGTCGAACGAGTCGAAGATGTCGAGGGCGACGGTGCCGTGGCCCATGAGGCTGTCGTCGATCATCTGCTGACGGTTCACGCCCGTCACCATGGCCCTGCGCAGGGCCGGGTCGCCCGCCGCCGCGTTGCCGACCTGCTGGCCCTCGACCTCGTTCCCATTGACCGCTGCGGGACAGCTCCGGACTCGCACCGGATTCCCTCTTACGACGATCCGCCGACGCGCACCGGCGACGACGAACCGAACCAGCGGACGCCACATTGGCCACGACCACCGCCCGGCACCACCCGTCGGGCGCCCCTCAGCGCCTCAGCGCCTCTGCAACTGGACCGGCGTGCACGCCGCATCACGGTCGGCGCCGGCGCCGAGGTTCGCGTAGTGCTCGTCGCACCAGCCCTGGACGTCCCCGCCGGAGCCGAAGCCCTTGGAGACGAGGGTGACGAAGATGAACTGGTCGTCGGTGACCGCCGGACCGTAGGCCGAACGGCGCACGAGCAGCACCTGGGTGCCGTCGAAGGCGAAGCGGTCGACGAGCGCCTCGTACTCCGCGAGGACGATCGGCGCGGAGTCGACGGTGGCCTTGCCGCTGGGACGCGAGGCGGGCTGGTTCGGCGACAGCACGACATGGCTGCCCACCAGGGCCGCCCACTGGCCCTGCACCGGCTGGATGCTCGCCCAGCCGGCATCGGCGTGACCCGACAGCTCGCCGTAGGCCTGGGTGTCGGTCGACAGCGAGGAACCGGCCGGCGAGCCGGCCGTGGCGGGCGTCGTGGAGATCGCCCGGGCCGACTCCGAACCGGCGGTGGCCCGCTCGTCCCGCGAGGGCCCGGCGCCGAGCGCGAAGAGCACGACGACGAGCGCGAGCGCCAGCCCGATGGTCGACCACCGGATGATCTCACCGCGGCTGCGCCCACTCCGCGCCGGCCCGCCCCGTGCTGCGTTCAAAAGGTCGATCCTCCCCCGTTGCGCCCGACTCCCCCCCCCGGGACGCCTCCACCGTACCGGTTCGCCCCGTCCGGGAGCCGTTCAGGCCCCGGGCGGAAGGAGCGCACCGGGACGACGAACGGGCACCACCCCGCGGGGTGGTGCCCGTTGCGGCGCCGTTCCTCAGCCGACGGGCCGAGCCGTGCGCCTCGCTCCGGAGCGTCTCACTTGAAGGAGACGGTGGCGCCGACGGCCTCGAGCTTCTCCTTGGCCTGCTCGGCGGTCTCCTTGGCAACCTTCTCGAGGAGGACCTTCGGGGCGGCCTCGACGAGATCCTTGGCATCCTTGAGGCCGAGGCTCGTGAGAGTACGGACCTCCTTGATGACCTGGATCTTCTTGTCGCCGGCGGCCTCGAGGACGACGTCCACCTCGGCATCGCCCTCGTCGGCGGCGGCCTCGCCGTCAGCGGCGGCGACGCCGGCGGCCGGGGCCGCCGCGACGGCCACGGGGGCGGCGGCCTCGACGTCGAAGGCCTCCTCGAAGGCCTTCACGAAATCGGACAGTTCGATGAGGGTCATGTCCTTGAACTGGTCAAGGAGCTCCTCGGTGCTGAGCTTCGCCATGCTGGGCGTCCTTCCTTACTCGTTCGATGCAGCGTCAGCCGCGTCTGTGGTGGCCTCGGCAGCATCCGCTGCTTCGGGTGCCGAATCATCGGCGGTGGTGCGCTCCTGGTCGGTGGCGGGGGTTCCGGGCCCGCCGATGACGGAGGGGTCCTGGGCCGCCTTCTCCTGGAGGGCGCCCATGGCGCGGGCGGCCTGCGTGAGCGGGGCGGCGAGCAGGGCGGCCGCCCTGCTCATGGAAGCCTTCATGCCGCCGGCCAGCTTGGCGAGCAGCACCTCGCGCGATTCGAGATCGGCGAGCTTCCTGACCGTGTCGGCGTCGAGGATCTTGCCGTCCATGACGCCGCCCTTGATGACCAGAAGCGGGTTGTCCTTTGCGAAGTCGCGCAGACCCCTCGCCACGTTGACGACGTCGCCCGTGATGAAGGCGATGGCCGTCGGGCCGGAGAGCTGGTCGTCGAGTCCCTCGACGCCGGCCCTGGCGGCAGCGAGCTTGGTCAGGGTGTTCTTCGCAACGGCGTAGGCGGCGTCGCCGCCGAGGGACCTGCGCAGAGTCTTCAGGTCCTTGACGCTGAGTCCGCGATACTCGGTCAGCACGGCGGCGTTGCTCTCGGCGAACTGCGCGGAGAGTCGCTCGACCGTGGCCGCCTTCTCAGGCCTCGCCATTGGGTCTCCTTCCCACTTCTTGTTCCGGCCGAGGACTCCGGCGGCCCCGGGCATGGGAAAGCCCCGGTGCGCGGGCACTGGGGCATGACACATGGGCGTCGGATCAGCACCTGCGCGGGCGCCGCCCCACGAGGGGATGGCATTGTGGAGAACCACCAGCGGTCTTCGGCCCGACAGACTGTACTCTCCGGGCGCGCACGAGCCAAGTCGGGCGGCCCCCGCGGCAGGGCCCGGACGGATCAGCGACCGGTGAGGAGCTCGGCGCGGTCGGCCCGGCCGTCCCCGTCCGCGCGCCGCTCGATCGCGCGGCGGTACAGCGTCCCGGCGCGGTAGCTGGAGCGCACCAGGGGCCCGCTCATGACGCCGGCGAAGCCGATCCGCTCGGCCAGCCGTCCGAGACGGACGAACTCCTCCGGCCGGACCCAGCGGTCGACGGGGCGCAGCGTCGGGCCGGGGCGCAGGTACTGGGTGATCGTGATGAGCTCGGCGCCGGTGTCGCGGATGTCGCACAGCGCCTCCACGACCTCCTCGTCGGTCTCCCCCATGCCGAGGATGAGGTTCGACTTCGTGATGAGACCGGCCTCGTGGGCCTGCTCGAGGACCGACAGGGAGCCCTCGTAGCTGAAACCGGGGCGGATCCGCCCGAACAGGCGCGGGACGGTCTCGACGTTGTGGCCGAAGACCTCCGGGCGGGCGTCGAAGACCACCGTCAGCTTCGCGGGGTCGGCCGAGAAGTCCTGGGCCAGCATCTCGACGCCGACGCCGGGGTTGAGCTCGTGGATGCGGCGGATCGTCTCGGCGCACAGCCAGGCGCCCTCGTCGGGCAGGTCGTCGCGGCAGACGCTCGTGACGGTGGCGTAGCGCAGCCCGAGCCGCTCGACCGATCGGGCCACGCGGAGGGGCTCGGCGGTGTCGTACCCCCGGGGCCGGGCCGAGGTGATCTGGCAGAAGTCGCAGCGACGGGTGCACCTGTCGCCGCCGATGAGGAAGGTGGCCTCGCGGTCCTCCCAGCACTCGTGGATGTTCGGGCAGCCCGCCTCCCGACACACGGTGTGCAGATCGCCGTCCACCATGCGACGGCGCACGTCCTGGTAGTCCGGGCCGGCGCTCAGGCGCGTCCTGAGCCACTCGGGACGGTCCCGCTCGACGGGGGTCCGGGCGTTCCTCGCCTCGATGCGCAGCATCCTGCGTCCGCCGGGCCCCCTCCCCTCCGGGGTCCTCGCCGCGGACGCGCCCGCGGGAGTCGTCGCGCCGGTCATGAGCGCGCCCCCTCCGGGGTGCGGGGGGACGGCCGGTCGGCCCTCGGACGGCAGAAGCGCGGGTGGGCGTTCCTGGGGATGTCGGGGCTCATCCGGTAGGGGCGCATGGCCAGCAGCTCGCGCAGCCGGGGTTCGAGGTCGTCGGCGACCCGCTCCAGGCTCGGGGCGCTCCCGAGCTCGCGACGGATCGAGGTGACATCGGCGTCGGTGATCCCGCAGGGGACGATGGTGTCGAAGCGCTCGAGGTCCGGCGCGACGTTCAGCGCGAAACCGTGCATGGTCGTCCGGTGGGCGCAGCGCACGCCGATGGCGCAGATCTTGCGCTCGGGGCGCAGGCCGTCGGAGGGGAGCCACACGCCGGTCCGGCCCGGCACCCGCCCGGTCGCGAGACCGTAGTCGGCCAGCAGCCGGATGACGGCCTCCTCGAGGCGGCGCACGTGGTCGACGACCCCCACCCCCCGCTGGAGGAAGACGATGGGGTACCCGACGAGTTGCCCCGGCCCGTGCCAGGTGATGTCCCCTCCTCGGTCGACGTCGATGACGGGCGTGCCGTCGAGGGGACGGTCCTCGTCCTTCGTCCGCCGTCCGGCGGTGTAGACGGACTCGTGCTGGCAGAGGATGACCCTGTCGGGCGCCCGGTGGTGGCAGACCTCGTCGAGCACCCGGCGCTGGTGCTCCCACCCGGCGCGGTAGTCGTACAGGGCCCCGGGCGCGGCGTCGAGGCAGTGGCGCTCGACCTCGAGGCCCGCGGGATGGTTGACCCAGTCGGCAGGACGCTCCCCGGCGACGATTCGAGAAGCTCCTGACTTGGGCATTCGCACATTCTGGTCGGTCATGCCCGGCAATGATAGCGCCACGCGCCCCGGCCGGGGGCCGGCCGCCGGGCCATCGCCACGGGCGCGGGACGCCCGTGACGCGCCGGAGGGCCGGCCCTCCGGCGCCGGTTCGGCCGTGGTCAGGACTCGGTGGGACGAGCGGCGAGCGGATCGACCTGGACGCCGGGACCCATCGTCGTGGAGAACGTGATCTTGCGCACGTAGCGGCCCTTGGCCGTGCTGGGCCGCAGACGGTAGACCTCGTCGGCGGCGGCGCGGTAGTTGGCCAGCAGGGCGTCGCGGTCGAAGCTCGACTTGCCGATGACGAACTGCAGGTTGGCGTGCCGGTCGACGCGGAACTCGATCCGTCCGCCCTTGATGTCCGAGACGGCCTTGGCGACGTCCATGGTCACCGTGCCGGTCTTCGGGTTCGGCATGAGGCCGCGGGGGCCGAGCACGCGGCCGAGCCGACCGACCCTGCCCATGAGATCGGGCGTGGCGACGACGGCGTCGAAGTCGAGGTAGCCGTCGGCGACCCTGGCGATGAGCTCGTCGGCGCCGACCTCATCGGCTCCGGCGGCGACGGCCTCGTCGGCCCTGGCGCCTTGGGCGAAGACGAGGACCCTCGCCGTCTTGCCCGTGCCGTTCGGCAGGTTGACCGTTCCGCGCACCATCTGGTCGGCCTTGCGGGGGTCGACGCCGAGGCGCATGGAGACCTCGACGGTCTCGTCGAAGTTGCCGGGCTTGTACTGCTTGATGATCGCCAGGGCCTCCTCGGGGGAGTACTGCTGGTTGTCACCGCGCAGCTGCGCGTCGGCGGTGTAACGCTTGGAGTGCTTCATGCTGGTTCCCTTCCGTCAGCCTCGCGGGCTGATCCACCAGTTCCTGGTGAGGGGGCACAACCCCTGCCAGGTCTCTGAGCACGGCGCCGTGCGCCGTGCGGTTCCGGGATGGTGCCCGGTCTCACTCGACGACGACGCCCATGGAGCGGGCGGTGCCCGCGACGATGCCCATGGCGGCCTCGACGTCGTCGGCGTTGAGGTCGGGCATCTTGGTCTGGGCGATCTCGCGCACCTGGTCGGCGGTGATGGTGCCGACCTTCTCCTTGTCGGGCTTGCCCGAGCCCTTGTGGATGCCGGCGGCCTTCTTGATGAGCTCGGCGGCCGGCGGGGTCTTCGTGATGAAGGTGAAGGTGCGGTCCTCGTAGATCGTGATCTCCGCGGGGACGATGGTTCCGCGCATGGCCTCCGTCTTGGCGTTGTAGGCCTTGACGAACTCCATGATGTTGACGCCGTGCTGGCCGAGGGCGGTGCCGACGGGGGGCGCGGGGGTTGCGGAACCAGCCTGGATGGCGACCTTGACGATCGCCGCTACCTTCTTCTTGGGAGGCATGTGTCGGGTCCTTCTTCGCTGGTCCCCGGTGCGCGCTGCGAGGGCTCGCGCATCGGGATGGTTGTCGGGCGCCCTGCCGCCCCGGCCCGCCGCGGGCCGTGCAGGTCCTCAGTCCATGACCTTCTGGATCTGCGGGAAGGTCAAGTCTACCGGGGTCTCCCGACCCAGGATCTCGACATTGGCCTTCAAGCGCTGGTTGTGGGTGTTGATCTCGGTGATCGTCGCATGGACGCCGGCGAAGGGGCCGTCGACGACCATGACCTGGTCGCCCACCGCGTAGTCGACGACCTCGACCCTGGCCCGGGCACGGCCCGACCGGGACTGGTGCTCGGCGTTCACCCGGGCGACGACCGCGGGGGTCAGCATGCCCTCCACCTCGGACAGGCTCAGCGGGGTGGGCTCCTGGGCGTTGCCGACGAAACCGGTCACCGACGGGGTGTGGCGCACCGTACCCCAGCTCTCGTCGGTCATCTCCATGCGCACGAGCACGTAGCCGGGCATGTAGGTGCGGGTGACGTTCTTCTTCTGACCGTTGCGCATCTCGACCGCGTCCTCGGTGGGGACGACGGTCTCGTAGATGAAGTCCTCCATGTTGAGGGACTTCACGCGGTTGTCGATGTTCTGCTTGACGCGGTTCTCCATGCCGGAGTACGTGTGCACGACGAACCAGTCGCCGGGCTTGACGACGAGCTCGGCGTGGAGCTCCTCAAGCGCCTTGGCGAGGGCCTCGTCGGTCTCCGTGTCCTCGGCGGAGGGCTCGGCGGCGGACTCCTCCGCGGCGCGCTCGGCCTCATCCACGGCGTTCAGGTCGATCTGGACGTCGTCCGCGTCGGACGAGAAGTCCGCGAAGTCGAGGTTGATGCCGGTGTCGGCGCTCTCGGAGGACTCCTCGGCGGGTCCGAGATCGATCCGGATGTCGTCGGCGGGTTCGATGGGCCCGTCGTCAGGGACTTCAGTCACGTGTATCCTCCTCCTGGTCCTCAGCCGAACAGCTTCAGCAACAGTTTCGCGAAGCCGTAGTCGAGACCCGCGACGATGGCCATGATGAGCACGACGAAGACGAGCACGACGATGAAGTACTGACCGACCTCCTGGCCGTTGGGCCAGATGACCTTCTTCAGCTCGCCGACCGACTGCTTCGCGAAGCTCCACGGGGTGGCGCGCCTGCGCTCGGCCTGCTGCCGGCCCGACCTCTTCCCCGCACCGTCAGCGCGGCGGACCGGGGCCGTCGTGTGCTTGCGCTTGATGCCCTTCGCGGAGTCCTCGGCGCAGGCCGAACGGCGCGCCGGCCTGCCGGCGCGCGGGATCCGGCGGGGCCCCTTCTCGACGCCGTCCCGTCGCGGGGCCTTCCCGCCGTCGCCCCGACGCGGGGCGCGCTGCGCGTCACCCGCGTGCATGCTGTCATCGGCCACGTACTGCCCCTGTTCGAGTCTTCTGCGGGAGCACCGACCGGCGCCCCCGGTGGCCCCGGGACGGATCGCGTCCCAGTGCGTCGTTCTGCGGACCGGCCGGCCCGCACGTCAAGGGCACGCCCCGCACGGGCCGCGACGGGACGTGCCCTTGCAGGGCACGAGGGACTTGAACCCCCAACCTGCGGTTTTGGAGACCGCTGCTCTGCCAATTGAGCTAGTGCCCTTCGGAGCCCAGCGGCACCACGGGGACGACCGCCCCGAGAGCGCACTGCGCCACCAAGAGCTGAAGTTTAGCCGCAAAGCCTCCGCAAGCGAAACGCCTCCGCAAGCGGAACCGAACGGCGCGCAGACCATGTCCGCCACCACGGACTGACGTCCGGACGGGGCGACCCGCCCGGGTCGACGTCTCACATCGCAGAATCAGGGGACCCTGAGGATGGAATCAGGGTATCGTCCGTCGTCGCACACAGAATCAGCACAGGAGCGTTTGACCAGGCCAGAAGACATTTTCACCCAGGCATCCTGCACGTTTGTGCAATCCTCAACAGTTGATCTCACAGTCGATTCCAAGCCCATTCACAGCTGGGAGCGAACAAAACCCTGAGTGACAAGCACCATCACGGTCCCAGGCGGGGCCGGCGCTCAGCAGAGGCGTGAAAACCGCTCGCTGGAAGACGATTGAGGACCGCCCCGAGGACTCGGCTCCCCGCACGGGAAGCTGTAATCTTCTGCGCGAAGCCGTCTCCGTCCCCCCGTTGCACCCGCAGCTGGAGATCCGACTCATCGACCGGCGGGTCGCCGCGCTCGCGCCGAGAGGCCGTCGAGGCCCCCGGCACGAGCGCACCTCCCGGCCCGGTTCGGCGCCGGTTTCCGCATGGACACGCAGTACACCCCCTCATCGAAAGCTGGTGATTCCGTCCGCGGATACCTGCCATGTCGCTCATCACCAAGGATCACTCACTCGCCGACTTCGACGAAGGGAACCTCGACGAGCTGTTCCCGCGGGCCGGCGCGGGCTCCGGGCCGGAACCCGCATGGTGCAGCGGCGTCGAGCCGCGCGACCGCGTGCGCAGGCACAACGGCCTGGCCGTGGTGGGCGCCGTCGTCTCCGATTTCATCGCGATGGCGATCGCCACCGGTGTCGCCGTCCGCTTCCGCGACTCGCTCACCTGGCTCGGCACCGGAGGCACGACCGGCGCCGCGGCCCTCGTCACGGTGCTCGTCTGGCTCGTCTGCCTGCGCCAGTGCGGCGCCTACGGCGTGCGGAACTTCGGCATCGACGTCATCGACTACCGCAACGTGCTGCACGGCTCGCTCGTCGCGATCGGCCTGACCGGGGCGGGCGTCTTCCTGTTCGACGTGCCCGTCTCGCGCGGCTACTTCCTCCTCACCTACGTCGTCGGCATCCCGGCGCTGCTGCTCGGCCGCTGGATCGGCCGCCGCCTCCTCTTCGCCCTGCACCGGCACCGGCGCGTCCGGCGCTCGGTCGTCGTGGCCGGGGACGCCGCCCACGTCGCCGACATCATCCGCGTCTTCAAACGCGAGCGCTGGCTGGGCTACGACGTCGTCGGCGTGCTGACCCCGAACGTGATGGCCTGCCCGCAGTTCCCGGGCATCCCGGCCGTGGGCGCCCCGGAGAACGCCCTCGACGTGGCGCGCACCACCGATGTCAGCACGATCGTCTTCGCCGAGGGCTCGTTCCCGCGCTCCCACATGTTCAACCGCCTGGCCGCGAAACTCGAGGCCGAGAAGGTCGAACTCATCGTCGTCCCGGCGCTGAGCGACATCGCGGCCCAGCGCATGACCATGCGCCCAGTGGCCGGCATGCCGCTCATGTACATCGACAAGCCGTCGACGCACAGCTACAACCAGATCACCAAACGCGCCTTCGACATCGTGTGCTCGTCGCTGCTCATCCTCGTCAGCCTGCCGGTCATCGGAATCACGGCCCTCGCCATCAAGCGCGAGGACGGCGGCCCGATCCTCTTCAAGCAGCAGCGGATCGGCATCGGCGGCCGGCCCTTCGAGTGCTACAAGGTCCGGTCGATGGTCACCAATGCGGCCGAGATCAAGAAGCAGCTCATCGCGCAGAACCAGAACGAGTCCGACGGGGACGTCCTGTTCAAGATGAAGGAGGACCCTCGCATCACGAAGGTGGGGCGCTTCATCCGCCGCTTCTCGATCGATGAGCTCCCCCAGTTCTTCAACGTCCTCAAGGGCGACATGTCCCTCGTGGGGCCCCGCCCGGCCCTCAAGTCGGAGGTGGACAAGTACGAGCAGCACGTGAGGCGCCGCCTCGACGTCCGGCCCGGCATCACCGGCCTGTGGCAGGTCTCGGGCCGCTCCGACCTGTCCTGGGAGGACACGGTCCGTCTGGACCTGTACTACGTCGACAACTGGTCCCTCATCCAGGACTTCAGCATCCTGGTCAAGACCTTCAAGGCGGTGTTCAGCTCCTCCGGCGCCTACTGAGGAGATGCGCCCGGGGCCTCGGGTGCCCGCCGAGAGGCCGGCCCCATCCGCCTGCGGCGGTCCCGTGGGAGGGGGGCGGCCGGGCCCCTCGCCTCGCGCAGCGCATGAGACCGCTGCGCGTTCGGCCTTACTCGCATCCATCCGCCCAGCAGTCCGGTCATCGCGCCGCGGGCGCGCGGGGGCGTACGCCCTCTACCAGCCGGGCCGCATATTCCTGCATCGCGCCGCGGGCGCGCGAGAGGGGCGCTGGGAGGGGACCTGAAGCCCGCCAACCGATCCTTCCGGCGGTGGTCGCGGACCGTCGCGCCTCGGGCCGCGCAAGGGGCTCAGAGCCGCACGCCCACGAGGTTCGGCTCGGGCACGAGGCTGACGCCGTAGGCGGCCCGCACACCGTCGCGGATCGTCCTGGCCAGCGCGACGACATCGGCGGCAGTGGCACCGCCGCGGTTCGTCAGGGCCAGCGTGTGCTTCGTCGAGAGGCGCGCCGGGCCGTCGCCGAAGCCCTTGTGGAAGCCGGCGTGGTCGATGAGCCAGGCGGCCGAGGACTTCACGCGCCCGTCGGGCTGGACGAAGCGCGGAGCGTCGGCGGGCAGGCGGGCGGCCTGCTCGGCGCTCAGGATCGGGTTGGTGAAGAACGAGCCCGCCGACCAGGTGTCGTGGTCGTCCGGGTCGAGGACCATGCCCTTGGAGGCCCGCAGGGCAAGCACGGCGCTGCGCACCTGCGCCGACGGGGCGCGTCCGCCCGGTTCGACGTCGAGGCGGGCGGCGAGCTCGTCGTAGGCGATCGGCATGGACAGGTCGCCGAGCAGGAACTGGAAGACGACCTCGAGGACGACGTAGCGCCCGGTCGCCGAGCCGGGCATCCGGGTCCGCTTGAAGACCGAGTCGCGGTAGGCGAACTCGCAGTCGGCGTTGGCGAAGGTCCGGTAGCCCCTCGTCAGGCGGTCCCAGGTGCGCACCTGGTAGACGTACCGGCTCGCATCGGTGCCGTAGGCGCCGACGTTCTGCACGACGGTCGAGCCGACAAGGCCGGGGATGCCCGACAGGGCCTCGGGGCCGCGCCACTCGTTCCCGACGGCGCACGAGACGAGGTCGTCCCAGACCTCGCCGGCGGCGACCCGCACGACCGCTCCCCCGCAGGCGGAGACCTCGGCTCGGACGCCGTGGTTGTCGACGCGCACGACCGTGCCGTCGAAGCCGGCGTCGGTGATGAGGACGTTCGAGCCGCCCGAGAGCACGAGGAGGGGCTCGCCGGCGTCATCGGCCGCGGTGACGGCGTCGATGAGCCCGCGCTCGGTGCGGGCGACGACGAACCGGGCGGCCGGGCCGCCGATGCGGAAGCTCGTGTGCTCGCTGAGCAGCGGGGTGTCGGGGACGGGACGGGGTTCGAGGGCGCCGTCAATGCTGTCGAGCCGGCAGTCGTCGCCCGGTTCGACCGGGAACTCGTCGACCTCCTCCCAGCCGATGCTCATGCGGGCTCCCCGAGCCGGACGCGGGCGCGGGCGGCGCCGAGCACCTTGACGGGCCTGCCGTCCTCGGAGTCGGCTGGGACCCTGGCGTCGATGAGAACGGTGGCGATCCCGTCGTCGATCCCGGTGACCTTCGCTGTGACCCGCACGAGGGTCCCCTCGTCGTCATCGGGCAGCGGGACGGGGCCGGTGAAGCGCACCGAGTAGCCGACGAGGCGGGCGGGATCGGCGCACCAGTCGGTGACGATGCGCAGGGCAGCGCCCATCGTCCACATGCCGTGGATGATGACGCCGTCCAGACCCAGCCCGCGGGCCATCCGATCGCTCCAGTGGATGGGGTTGAAGTCCGTCGACGCGCCGGCGTAGCGCACGGCGGCGGCTCGGGTGGCGCGCAGGTCGAGCGGGGGCAGCTCGTCGCCGACGGCGACGGCGGCGGGGTCGAATGCGCTCATGCCGCGTCCTCCTGGCGGGTGTGGATGAGGGTCGAGACCGCGGTGCAGCAGGGCTCGCCCTCGACGGTGTCGAGTCGGACCGAGAGGGTGATCATGTCGGCCGGGCCGCGGCGGCGCACCGTCGTGATGGTCGGTGTCGAGACGATGCGGTCGCCGACGCGCAGCGGGCGGACGACCTCGAAGCGCTGGTCGGCGTGGATCGTGCGGTGCAGCGCCAGGCCGAGCTCGGGGTCGTCGAAGATCGCGCCCCAGGCGCGGGCCGCGATGACGGCCGCGAAGGTCGGCGGCGCGACGACGGAGCCGTCGTCGCCGGTGTAGGCGGGGTTGGTGTCGCCGAGCGCCGCGACGAACTCGTCGATCTTCGCGCGGCTGACCGTGTAGGGCAGGGAGGGCGGGTAGCTGCGCCCCTCGTGTTCAGTGCCGATGCTCACCCCTCGATTCTAGGGGGTGGCACTCCGGCCGGCCCCGTGCTCGTCCCAGGGCCCGGAGCCGGTCGGCCCCTCGGTCGGCGCCTCCGGTTCCGAACCGTCGGCGGCTCCGGAGTCGAGCGCTGGCTCGGGAGCCGGGCCCGTCGACGACTCGCGCCGACCGTCATCCGCATCCCCGTCCGACGGAGCAGCACCCGACGGGGCATCGAGGACACCGGCCCCGGCCGGGGCATCAGCCCCAGGGCCGGCAGCCGGCCCGCCGCTCGTCGGGGGTGAGCAGGAAACCGGTCGCACCACGCCCCACCGCCGCATAACGACGCATGTCGACCACATGCAGCACAGGAACAAGCGCGCAGCAGGCCGCCATCATGATGGCAGCGGCCGGAATCACGATGAGGGGTGGCCTGGCATCGGCGAGGATGCCGACGGCCAGCAGCAGCTCGCCCGCGAACCCCACCCAGCAACTCGTGAGCGGCACGATGAGAGCGATGAGGGAGGCCATGACCACCAGACGAGCACCGACCAGCGCCACCATCAGCTCACGAGGGGTCGTGTCCATGACACCGAACAGCTCACGAGGGTCCGTGCCGATGACGCCGAGCACCAGCCAGTCGCCGAGAACGGCGACAGCCACGGCCCCGAGACGCACCAGCACGATGCTGCCCGCCCTCGAACACCACAACGCATCAGGGGCATCGAGAACAGGCGGATGCACGTCCCGAGCCAGGAACGCCCCGGAAGAAGGGCGCGTCATGCCCCGAACCCTACAACCGCACCCCGGCCCCCGCAGAAGGAACGACGGGACGGGTGACCAGGAATCGGAGCCCCGACAACGACATCGGGACCACCGGGGATGAGTGCCCGGCAGCCCCGACGAGGAGGACCCGTGCCGCTCAGCGCGTCTCGCGGTGCGCGGTGTGCTTGCCGCAGCGCGGGCAGAACTTGCTCAGCTCGAGGCGGTCGGGCGTGTTGCGGCGGTTCTTCTTCGTGATGTAGTTGCGCTCCTTGCACTCGGTGCAGGCGAGCGTGATCTTGGGACGGACGTCCCCGGACTTCTTGGCCATGATCGAATCCTCCGTCGTCTTGCCGGTGCTCTCAGGAGCACGTCGCCGTCTCGTGTCGCCCGAGCGCCTGCCGGCGCCGCACACGACGGCCATAGCGCACGAGGCGCCACGGCCCTGGTAGCGGGAGCGGGATTCGAACCCGCGACACAGCGATTATGAGCCGCTTGCTCTGCCGCCTGAGCTATCCCGCCTCTCGCCGGTCCACCGATCGGCGAGCAGCCGCGACACCGACGGATCGCGCGGTGACGACCCTGCCGCAGCAGAGCCCCCATGCGGAATCGAACCGCAGACCTTCTCCTTACCATGGAGACGCTCTACCGTCTGAGCTATAGGGGCCAGCCAAGGTGGAACCATACCGGACGGCGACCCCGGTTCTCAAGTCCCCGCTGAGGGCCGGTGCGGCCCGGCCACGAGCCGGCGGGACCGGAAGGCCCTAGACTTGGCGTGATCCCGACCCCGGAGACGAGATGCCCGCACCGCACGACCCGCCCCACAGACACCGCACTCCCGGCCCAAGACTGCTGGGCCTCGTACTCCTCACCGCCCTGGCACTCGCCGCCGCAATGATCCGCTGGGCCAATGACCCTGAGATCGCCAATCCCGACTTCATCGCCTGGGCGGTCTCCGACACCGAGCACCATGTGGACGGCTTCACCCTCACCGAACTCGACCTCGAGGGGTGGCTCTACGTCATCGGACGAGACGGCTCCGGAAACGACGTGGAGCGCGCTTACACGCTCCGGGGCCTCTTCGACGACTCCACAACCGGAGTGCGGACTCCCCCACCGTTCCCCTGAGAGCCGATGCCGGGCCATACGAGCACCTCGCGGACCACCACCGGGCCATCGCAGCCTACTGCAGCCCGCCGCGCACAACAGCCACGAGTACGTGGTCGCAACGAACCGTCCACACCAACTCCTGCTCCACACTTCGTCGGGGCGGCTGGCTCGACGAGAACGCACTGCCCCCAAGCGTCAGCTGGGACCCAAGCGTCAACTGGGACCCCATGGAGGATGATCGCATGGAGGATGGTATCGCCGGCACGCTCGACGCGATGTTCGCCGCAGCCGCACCCGACCGACCCGTCACCGGCATCGACTACGAATTCACCACCGCTTACACTCACGATTACGTGATGGGCTGCCGGTTGCACCAGGACGGGGACGCCGACACGGAGCTGACGACGGAGCTCCATCTGAGCTCGGATCTTTCCGAGGACGCCATCTCCTCCTCCCGAAGCTGGACGAAGAGCCACCCCGGGGGCGACGACGAGAAGAACTCGCTGAGCCGCGACGAACTCGACCCCGTAGCGATCGCGACACTCCTGCACACCGCCATGACCACCAACCCTCGCTATTACCACCACCAGCTGGACATCGGCTGGGACGATGAGTTCGACCAGTTCACGATGCGTGTAGATGCAGATGATGATGCCGCCTACGCGCTCGACGGGACACCCCTCGGCTGACCGCCCGCAGCCGGGCCAGTGGGCCGACGGTCGGCCGGGCCCGGTGCCCTAGGATCATCGCAGAGTCCCCGAGGAAGGAAGCCCATGAATCCCCATCGCGCTGCCCGGACCGCGCCGGAGTCCCTGTCATGAGGCGCCGCATCATGGTCGGCGGCATCGGCCTCCTCGCCGCCCTCGTGGTCCTGCTCGTCGTCCTCGTGGCGGTCATCGTCGCCGCCATCGCCGGGCTCTTCTCACCCGGGACCGCCGAGCCCGCGCCGAGCCCGGCCGATCCTGAGTCCGCGCAGTACGGCCGGGGCGCCGACCCCGACTTCGTCGGCCAGTCGATCGACCGGGCCCTGGCGGACGCGCCCTCGGCCCGGCTCGTGCGCATCGTCGTGTCCCGCGACGGCGTCGACGTCGTGACCGACGGCGGCGGCCGCGCCACCCACCACTCCTACGCCCCGGACCGTGATCCCCTCACGAGCGAGGAGGACACCGCCGGGGCCGATCCCGTCGGCCTGGACCGCGGCGGCATCGACCTTCAGCGGCTGCAGTCGATCTGGTCGGACGGGCGCTGCGGCTCGGACGCCCCTCAGGTGCAGGTGCTGGGAACGGTCGGCGGGACGGCCGCGTACTCCCTCCTGTGCTCCGCGAACCCGGACTCCGCCGACCCCGGCTACGCGCTGGAGGGCACCTGGGTCGGCGACCAGGAGCTGGCCCTGCCCGACGAGCTCTCGTCGGCCGCCTCGCTCACCGGGGCGGTCAGGGACGTCCTGCCGTCCCTGACCGGGGACGAGCCCCTGTCCCAGCTCGTCGTCCACGAGGACCGGGGCGACCAGGGCGGGGCGTCCGTCGAGGTGGACCAGCAGGTCCAGGGCGCGTCGGGGCCGCAGCTGCGCACCACCGTCCTCGCGCCGCGGGGCTCGCACTCCCCCGGCCTGAGCACGACGCTCACGGCCACCGATGATGCGACCGTCCCGGCGCGGTTCGGCTGGGACCAGGTCGATCCCGGGGCGCTCGCCGGGATCGCCGACGACTGCCGCCACGACCCCGCCCTCGGCGACTTCCGGGGCGTCCGGGTGCACTGGTCCGACGAGTGGTGGCAGCTCGCCGTCACGACGGACTCCGACCCGACCCGCAGCTACGCGCTCGACGGGACGCCCCTCGGCTGAGCGCCCCGGGGAGCGATGAGCGGGCCCGCTCGTTCGTCGTCCGTACGGCCTCAGCCGCGGACCAGGTGCTCCCAGGCCGACAGGGCCGCCGTGGCGCCGGCGCCCGAGGCGATGACGATCTGCTTGTACGGGGCGTCCGTGCAGTCGCCGGCGGCGAAGACGCCCGGCATGCTCGTGGCGCCCTTGGCGTCGACGACGACCTGACCCCGGTCGTCGAGCTCGACGGCCCCGTCCAACCAGCCGGTGTTCGGCACCTGGCCGATCTGGACGAAGACGCCGTCGACGCCGAGCTCGGCGCCCGCGCCGCCGGCGCGGTCCTCGTAGCGGACCGCCCGCACCCGGGAGCCGTCGCCGAGCACCTCGGCCACGGCGGCGTTCGTCACGACGTCGATGGCCGGGGACTCGGCCATGCGCCGGAGCAGGACCTCGTCGGCCCTGCACTCGGGCATGAACTCGAGGACGGTGACGTGCCGGGCGACGCCTGCCAGGTCGAGCGCCGCCTCGACACCGGAATTGCCGCCGCCGATGACCGCCACGTCCCTGCCCTTGAAGAGGGGGCCGTCGCAGTGGGGGCAGTAGGTGACCCCCTTGTTGCGGTACTCGTCCTCGCCGGGCACGCCCATGCGGCGCCAGCCGGCTCCGGTGGCCAGGACGACGGCGCGGGCCGTGAGGGCGGCCCCGCCCAGCCGGACGGCGAGGGCGCCGTCGTCCGCCCGGTCGATGCCGGAGGCCGTGACGCCGTCGATGATGTCGATGTCGTACTGCTCGGCATGGGCGCGCAGGTCGGCGGCCAGCTTGGGGCCCTCGGTGTGCGGCACCGAGATGAGGTTCTCGATGGCCAGCGTGTCGTTGACCTGCCCGCCGAAGCGGTCGCCGACGAGCCCGGTGCGGATGCCCTTGCGGGCCAGGTAGACGGCGGCCGAGACGCCGGCGGGGCCCTGGCCGATGACGAGCACCTGGTAGGGCTTCCGGTCGGCGAGGCCGGTCTCGACCGCCCCGGCCGCCCCGGCGTCGACAGCGGCGATGATCCGGGCGGCCTCCATGCGGCCCTGGCCGAGCAGCTCGCCGTTGCGGTAGACGGTCGGGGTGGCCAGGACGTTCCTGGACTCGACCTCGTCGCGGAACAGCGAGCCGTCGACGACGGTGTGCCGGATCAGCGGGTTGAGGACCGCCATGGCGTTGATCGTCTGGACGACGGTCGGGCAGTTCTGGCAGGTCAGCGAGATGTAGGTGACGAACTCCTGCTCGGCCCGGATCGACCGGACCGCCTCGACGACCCGCTCGTCCAGCTTGACGGGATTGCCGCCGACCTGGAGCAGCGCGAGGGCGAACGAGGTGAACTCGTGGCCCAGGGGCACCGCGGCGAACGTGATGGCGATCCCGGTGCCGGGCGAGGTGATCGTGAACGACGGCCTGCGCTCGTGGGCGCCGTCGTCGCGGCGGACGCTGATGCGCTCGGACAGGGCCGCGACCTGCCCGAGCATCTCGTCGAGCCGGGCGGACGCGCTGCGGTCGTCGAGGCTCACGACGAACTCGACGGGCCGGGTGATGCGGTCCATGAGCGCGCGCAGCTGGTCGATGAGTTTCTCGTCGAGGACTGCCATGATGCTCCTCCGTCCGCTGCCCGCTCAGATCTTGCCGACGAGGTCGAGACCCGGGGTCAGGGTGTCGCCGGTCTCGTCCCAGTGCGCCGGGCAGACCTGGTCGGGGTGCTGGCGGATGTACTGGGCGGCGCGGACCTTGCGCAGCAGCTCGGTCGCATCGCGGGCGATGCCGTCGGCACTGACCTCCATGAGCTGGATGACGCCGTCGGGGTCGATGAGGAAGGTGCCGCGGTCGGCCAGGCCCTCGCCCTCGCGCAGCACCTGGAAGTTCGTGGCGAGCTGGGCGGACGGGTCGCCGAGCATGACGTACTGCACCTTCTTGACCTGGTCGGAGTCGGCGTGCCAGGCGGCGTGGACGAAGTGGGTGTCGGTGGAGGCCGAGTAGATCTCGATGCCGAGGGAGCGGAACTCGTCGTAGTGGTCGGCCAGGTCACCGAGCTCGGTGGGGCAGACGAAGGAGAAGTCGGCGGGGTAGAAGAAGACGACGGACCACGAGCCCCGCAGGTCCTCGTCGGTGATCTCGACGAAGTCGCCCTGGCGGAAGGCGGTGGTCTTGAAGGGAAGGATCTGGGTTCCTACGAGCGACACGTGCGGACCTCCTGGTCGTTTGCCGTCACCGGTCATCGGTGCTGTCACTCGCCGGAACCGCGCGGAGGGCGGTGTTGTTCCCGGGGGCGGCCCATCGGCCCCCGATCCCGCCGAGGGCGAACGGCGGGGCGGACGCGCGGAGCGGGCATGAAGGATCCCCGCACCCATCCGGTACGGGGATCCTCCTCCCGCGGAGCCGGGCCCCGGGGTGGGTGGCAGGTGAAGGATTCGAACCTTCGTAGGACATCGCCGACGGTTTTACAGACCGCTCCCATTGGCCGCTCGGGCAACCTGCCGTGCGCCGCCCGATTCTACCAGCCCTTCGGGCCGAGAGGAAATCGGCCGGATGGGCGACGGCTCATCGTCCCTTGTCGTCTCGTCCCTTGTCGCCCTGGTGGCGGGGCATGACGGTCGTGCCCAGGGGACGGGCCTTCATGAGGACGAGGACGCAGCCCAGCACGGTGAGCAGGATGCTCACGAGCGCCCAGCTCCACAGCAGGACCGAGTCGCGCAGGGCGTCGACCGTCAGGACCTGGCCGCCGACCAGGCCGTAGACGAGCTGCACGATCCCGTCGACGACGAGCAGCAGCGCGCCGAGCCGGGGAGTGCCGCGGCTGCGGACGAGCCCGATGACGGCCAGGACGAACAGGACGGCGCCGACCGCGACGGCGCCGACCGCCAGCAGGAGGATGCCCGCCGCGGCGGCGTCGGAGGTGGCGCCCCGCGCCGAGCGCAGCACGGGCGGGACGACGAGCAGGGCGAGCAGCAGGACGACGGCCCCGACGGCGGCGGCGAGCGCGGCGCGGCTGCGCCGCGGCTCGACGTCGAGCCGCACGGCCCCGTCCGCGGCGTCCCGGCCCCCGGACCCCGGGCTCATTCGGCCTGGGCCGCCGCGTCGTCCCCGCCCCCGGCGGCCGCGGCACGCTCGGCGCGCTGGGGCGACCCCGCCGGGTACTGCGGCTCAACGGCGCGCGGGGTGTCGGAGGGCCCGGCGGTGTGGCGGCAGACGAAGACGATGCCCAGGACGATCGCCGCGTACAGGACGACGACGGCGGCGAGCATGCCGGCGCTCACGGGGCGCAGCGCGTGCCCGGTCAGCTGGACGACGACGGCGTCGGCCGCCGCGGCGACGAGGAAGCAGATGTCGCCGATGCGGACCTGGCTGCCGTCGCGGAACAGCCCGATGACGGCGAGGAGCGCCAGGACGGCCGAGGCGATCACCGAGGGCAGGGCCAGGAAGGGCGCGTTGACCGGGGACAGCAGTCCCCAGCCCAGGCCGAGACCGATCACGATGGACAGGGCGGCGGCCACCAGGGTGGTGCTCGAGCAGAAGGTCGGGACCCTCGCGGCGGTCGATGCCCCGTGCGAAGTGGTACTCGTCATGGCTTCCAGTCTGTCAGCCCGCGCGGGACCGCCGGCGCACCACACTCCGTGGCGGGCGGATCGCTCCGTGGCGGGCGGATCGGCGCGCCCGGGCTCCGGACGGTTAGTCTGGCCCCCATGCTGACCCTCGCCACGTACAACGTCAACGGCATCCGGGCCGCCCAGCGCCGCGGCATCACCGCCTGGATCGGGCGCCGGAGCCCGGACGTGCTCTGCCTCCAGGAGGTGCGCTGCCCGGCCGACAAGCTGCCGCTGGAGGTCTTCGAGGGCTACCACGCCGTCTGCAGCCCGGGCTCGCTCGCCGGCCGCAACGGCGTCGCCGTCCTGACCCGCGCGCCGGTCGCGGCCGTGCGCGGCTGGGGCGGCGAGGTCCTGGCGATCGACGAGGGCGGGCTGTCGACCCTCGACCCCGCCCGGGTGGGTCTGGCCGGCGGCGCTCCGGCCCGCGCGCTCCGCGAGTTCGTCGACGAGGGCCGCTACCTCGAGGTCGACCTGGCCGATGAGCCGGTCACCGTCGGCTGCCTCTACCTGCCCAAGGGCGACTCGCTGCTCGCCCCGGGCGTCCGCACGCGGACGCCCACACCGGAGCAGCTCGAGGGGGTGCGGGCCCGCTACGAGCACAAGATGCGCTTCTTCAAGGGATTCAGCACCCAGCTGGCCCGTTCGCGGCGGGCCGCGGTGCGCTCCGGGCGGCAGTTCGTCGTCGTCGGCGACTTCAACGTCGCCCATGAGAGGGCGGACGTGAGGAACTGGCGACCGGCGCAGAAGGCCTCGGGCTTCCTGCCCGAGGAGCGCCGGTGGCTGACCGAGCAGCTGGGCCCGCGCACGCTCGTCGACGTCGTGCGCGCCCTGCACCCGGACGAGGACGGCCCCTACTCGTGGTGGAGCTGGATGGGCCAGGCCTTCGCGAGGGACACCGGCTGGCGCATCGACTACCACCTGGCCACGCCGCGGCTCGCGAGGACGGCCGTGAGCGCCACGACCGAGCGGGACGCCGACCCCTCGGCCCGCGTGAGCGACCACTGCCCCGTCGTCGTCGAGTACGACACCGCGCGGCTGTGAGGGTTCCGCTGCTGAGCACCGGCGCTCAGGGGCTCTGGCCCCCGGACGAGAATGTCGCTCCTCCTTGACCTTGATCTTCTCATCGACGTACCTTGGGGTGAGTGACCCGTTCAAGTCCGCAGCGACTTGACAGCAGCTCGACATCTTTGATGCTGTCATCACGATGGAGTTTTCTTAGCACTGCCTGCTGACTCTCTGGACTCCAGAAGATCTTGAGGTTCTTCCGGGCCCGGGTGACCGCCGTGTAGAAGATGCTGTGAGTGATGTCGTCCTCGTTGTCGTCAGTGATCACGATTTTGACTGAGTCGTACTCCAGACCTTGGGCTTTGTGGATCGAGACGGCGTAGGCGATCTGGAACGGGACAACGGTATTACCTGAGTCATCATCCTCGTCGCTGGCATCATGACTCCGGATGTTCCTCGAGTCACTTTCACTGTTGAACTTGTAGTCGTTGACAGCGAAACGGACCGTTGATCCCTCCACCACCTCGAGTCCTACGGGCATAGGATCTATGGCGGTCATGAAACAAGATCGTTTCTGGTTTCGCGGGGTGGGAGGTGTTCGAAGTCGTAGTCGAAGGTGCGGCCGGTGATGTATGAGGCGAACGCGCCGAAGGTTTCTTCGGGGGTCTCGCGCTGGATGTTCGCGATGTTGTTCTTGGCCGTGTTCCAGACGTGCTCGACCGGGTTGTGGTCGGGCGCATACGGTGGCAGATGAATCGGGGTGATGCGTTCCAGCAGTTGACCGGGCTCGTAGAGACCGGTCAGCATCTTGGCGTGGTGGAACCGGGCGTTGTCGAGGACGACCGCGATCTTCTCGGTGTCGGTTTCGCGTTGAAGTCGGTCCAGCGCGAGGATTGTCTGCTCGGTGTTCTGGTTCCCCTCGATCGGATACAACTTGACCTTCTTGCTGGTCAACGAGAGAGCACCGAAGAACGACTGGGACGTCTTCTTCCGGTCCACGGACAGTTTGGTGCGCTGTCCTTTCGGGAGCCACATGCGGCGGGTCTCGGCCTCATGCTCCAGGCGCACCTCGTCTGCCGCGTACACCTCCCAACCGGCGTCCAACAGGTCCTTGACCTGGGCTTTCACCTCGACCATGCGCCTGGTGACGGCCTGCTCGTCGCGGTGCTTGTCGAACGGGTCCGGCAGCTTGAAACTCAGCCCGCAGAACCGCAGGAGCAGCTGGTACGAAGAATCTGACTCGTACTCGACATCGAACAGGATCTTCACGACGTCACGTATCGCTGGGACGTCCCAGAACTCGGCATCAATCCCGGACTGTGAGGGCGGCTGGGCCAAGACGGCCTTGAGGTCTTCCTTCTGGGCACGGGTGAGTTTCGCCGCGTTCTGGTTCCCCGCATGCCCGGTCAGCACCGAGCACATCCTGCTGTCCCGCCAACCGGCCAGCCACTCCCGGATGGTTTTCACGCTGCGCTCAACCATTTCAGCGATGATGCTCACATCAACGCCTCGAGAAGCGTACAGGATCGCTTCTGCTTTCATCCGCACCAACACATAATTGTCCGCGCGCTTCTTCCACCTGATCAGGACGGCGGTTTCTTCCCCGGTGACCTCAACCTGCATGTCCCAATCATATCCGAAACAGCACAGGAAATCCACGAAAAATACGGTTTCGTTTCATGACGGCCATATTTCAGCGAGCGAACGATCCAGTTTGACTTCGAACTGGATCCGACCCGGTTTCGCGGAGATGTCGACGATCCAGCCCTTGAGATTGTTGTAAATGACAGGCGAGAAGCGTTCCGAATCATTGAACAGGACGGGATCACCCACTTTGTAGGTGGCAGCATGCCACACGAACAAAGGATTAGAGTTTCTGCTCTGCAGAAAATGATTTACGTTGCTGACCCCGTAAAGTCCGTCATAGTTCAGACAGAGAATAATCCCATCATCGTTGAAGTGTTCAAAAAGAGAGTCGTCAAGTGTCGTCGAGTAGCCATTCTTGGAAATGATTTCAGCGAGATCATCGCCATCCCTCCTGACATCGCGAACCTTGCCCCAGAATTCAAGGAGCGAAATGTCATCAGTTCGATAGGGAGAGGTCAGTTCGAAGACTGCGGACTCCGGGATGAACTGACGAGCGATCGTGAACCAGTTCCCAAATCTGATCGATTCGATCTGATAGGCATCACCGACGAGCACCAGCAGCTCGAAAGATGTCTCTTTCATTACATTGAGCAGGTCAGCGTTGCTGACAGTACTGCACTCATCAATGACCACCAAGCCATATTCCGAATCACCTTCACGACGATGGACATGACTGGAGATCGTCCGAAAGATCGAATTCCCATCCGATACTTTTCGTTCAAGGTTATTCTTGGCAGAATTGGTCTGCGCCAGAAACAATTTCTTCTTGTCACTGAAGTACTGGGCAATATGGCCGACCATGGTGGATTTCCCAGTTCCAGCAGCGCCGTAGATCAGAACAACCTTAGACTGGCTGAACAAGCGCTTGAGGGCATCTTTCTTTCCCTCATCATCGATACCATGATCGTGATCACCCAGCCATTTCTCCGCGGATTCTGCATACCCATCTATTCCAGCAGAAGCGCATTCTCTTAGTTTCTTCATGATAGCAACGGTGTCGTTCTCGTAACCCTGGATGAAGACATGTCCTTTGTCCTGCACGAGTTTCCGTCGATCACGGTGCTTGTAGTAGATCTTGCTATTGTAAGTCTTGATGAGTTCAGCAACATCACCGAACACTTTGAACTCTTCAACGGAAGTGTACAACGAGGGTTATGCAAAACTGTTTTTGAAGAATTCTAGGGCGATGATGGCCGTGATGGTTTCGGGGAAGGTGTGCAGGGGTCTTCGGTGGCCGGTGTGGAGTGTCCGCCAGGTTTTGAGGTTGGCGATTGCTCGTTCAACCGGGGCGCGTAGCGTGTTGATGGCCTTGTTGTACTGTTTCTGGGTTTCTGTGAGTTCACCGCCGGCAGGTTTTCGTTCCGAGGTGATCATGCCCAGCCCGGTGTAGCCCTTGTCGGCCATCGGCGGGGGTCGGGGAAGTGGTCGAGCAGGCCGGTGTGCCGGATGGCTTTCGCGTCGTGGGTGGAGCCCGGGGCCGGGTCGGACACCCAGACCAGCCGACCGTCCAGGTCGCAGGCGACCTGGAGGTTCAGGCCGGTGCGGTGGTGCTTGCCCGAGTACAGGCCGGACTGGTCCCGCCAGTTCCAGCACGGCACGAGGGTGCCGTCGACGAGCAGGGTCCGGGACGAGTCGAGGTCGTCCACGGTGGGGATGAAGTCCTCGAGGGCTTCGGCCAAGCGGGGCGTCCACCGGCAGATGGCCCGGGAGACGGAGGACTGGTCCACGTCGAAGGACTCGGCGAGCTCGGCCTGGGTGCGGTTACGTCGGTGATAGACGAGGGTGGGTCTGATTTCCTGTTCGGTGGTCAGCGCCCGGGGCCTGCCTGTTCTCTGCGGGGGACGAGGGTGGGTCTCGATGAGGATCGTGCACAAGGCTGCCATTGCGGCCGCGGAGAAACCTGTTGTATGATACACGTGAGGACCTGTTTTGAGATTTTCGGCCATTGGTTGCTTTATTGTCTCAGGGCAGGTCCTCATTGTCTGTTCCGACACGCCCGGGAGCGGGAATCACCGAAGATTCAAATCAGGAGTTTTGCATAACCCTCAAGATCCCGTGATTCTCGACGTTGATCTTCACTCGACGAGCCAGCAGCTCATGGTCACGACCTGCCACGCCTAGGCTCTCCACCAAGTCCCCGTACTTCACATTGTGACCCACCGGTGAACTACAGAACGGCATGTCGTCGAATGGAATGCAGCCGTACTTCAGATTGAGCTTTGACAGATGCGGGCAGCTATTCGGATCGTACTGGGACCTCAGTACTTCATTGCGCATGTGGAGCATGAGAAAACGGAGCATGGTGGATCCCCCGCAGCCCGATCTTATGACACGTCGAGCCTCGTCAAGCACCGAGAATATCTGGGGCTTGGATCTCGGCGACATGCAACACGCCCGAGCCTTCCCATACTCATGGTCTGACATGTCCATGAGATCAAGCAAGTTGCCTGAACCCTTGGTCAGATATTCCATGAGCTTCTGATATTCAGCCCATTCGACACTGGTTTTGATCGTGATACCCAGAAGTCGGGCGAAGTTGTCGAACTCACACGGTCTGATCGACACCCTCCAGCCGCTGATGATCGTGATCGGCAGGTCATGACCAAGAACGTAAATCGCGTCACGGTGAAGAGTCAGCATGGCTGAGTAGTCATCCGTCATCTTGATATCAGTGAAAGCTATCATCCGGTCAAACTTACCGACTCTGTTGATCGCTCGATAGAAGGTCACCTCGTAGTAAGTCTTTCCTTCCACGGAGAAGGGACGGATCCCGTGGATGTAATACCGTTCAGGATTCTCTTCATCCGCCCCCGCCAGCCTCAGTGACTCAATCCTCTCCGCAATCTTCTCATGATACTCTCGCAACGATGGATCAAGATCCAGGGGAAACGACTCCAAGTTGCTCAGAACATCAACCCCACAAGATTTCTTGAGCAGTGTCCTGATCTGTAACAGATAATCATAGTACTTGAGCATCAGACGTTCAGAGGAGTCACCATCCACCGTGTAGTGGGAAGCACTGGTCTGCAGATGCTTGTGGAATCTGCCCAAGAACCCATATTGCCCTTTGGCCCGAATGAACTCCAGCCCCTCTTTGATTCGTTCATAATCATATTCAGCCTCCGCGGAACCAGTGCAGAGAAGCACCGCCGTCCCCTCAACAAGATTTCGGAGCTGAGCGAGGATGTTCTGCGATAAAATCCCCCGCCGATCACCCAGCTGAGATATGTTCTCGCAGATTGCCTTGTTAGTGTGTTGAATATGTTCACCGACTGATGTCATTCCTCACACCTCCTCGATGACATCCTCCGCTGTCGACACCTGGAGAATTCACGCTGTCGGATGCAGGTGTTGCGAACTGCTCGATCGCGGCATAACAGCAACACGCATGAGGATAGCCCATAGACATCTCAGTTCTTCTCGAAACCTGAACTGGGATCGAACTTGAGGGCACTCGCGTTTTCGCTGATGGTCCGCACCTCGGCCTCGTTGAAGCCCTCGGGCTTGGTCGCTTGGATGTCGATGGTGATGTCGAGTGCTGCGCCTGCCCCGGCAAGACGGTCGATGATCTCGCGGGTTATGTTACCGATGTCTCGGGCGTATCTGTCGGAACTGATCCTCACCGATCCGAAGAAGCGTGCCAGCACGTCCTCGAGTTCCGATTCGTCGTCGAGCTGTCCGCCGTCGGCGGCCGGCCCCCCAGACCACACGTAGTCGACCCCACGGGCGACCGACTTACCACCGTCGGGGCCTGGGGCGACCGTGGGCTCGCTGGCTGCGGCCCGATCGGCCTCGACCTGCGCTTGGGCGCGCCCGATGTCGACGAGCAATGTGCTGTCGGTGACCTGAACGCTGGCGGTGGGGTCGGGCGGGACGACCAAGCCGCGATAGCGGCCGTTGTCGGCGTCCTTGCCGGTGGCGATGGCGAACTGTTCATCCTTGACCAATACGGCAGCCAGTGACTGCCGGATGGTCTCGTCGAGCACCTCGCGGTTCACGAGACGGGGCATGTACACGTAGCGGGTGAAGTAGCCCCACAGCTGACTGACGGTGATCTCGCCCTGCTCCTTCCACAGCGCGCCGAGTTCGCCGTGCAGCACGGCGCCGAGGATCGGTGCGCCGAAGGTGGTGACGAACTGGTCGTCGCGGCTCAGTTTGGCGCTGACACGCTCGGCCAGTGAGCGCCCACCGGCCTCCGGCACCTTGTCGACGACCAGCTCGAACGGCCTGGCAGGGTCGAACTGCTCCGGATAGACGGCCCAGACAAAGGTGTCACGGATCCGATCGGTGACGGTCTGGTCAAGCCGAGCGACCCAGTCATCGGTCTGCCTGCTCTGCTGCGCGGTGAGGTTCAGTGTCTCGCTGTTGTCCTGCACCTGTTTCCAGCCGAGCAAGGCGCGGGTCGCGGCCTCCAGTGTCTCCAGCTGGTTGCTGTCGGCCAGCAGGAAAACGAGCGTGTTGCGGTGCACGCGCTGCCCGGCGCCCCTCGTCTCAATGGCCTTCCGCACCCACCGCAGCGCTGCGGAGTCCGGGCCGTCTTGCCTGCGGACGCTGTGGCGGGGGTGGACGATGACGAGCCTGGTGTTCTCCAGGTCGGGGATGTCGGCGCTGGACGCCGGTGCGGCGTGCACCCGGTCGAACTCGCCGCGGGCCCGCTCCTCGCCCTGGAGGCGCCAGGTGATCTCGTTCCACACCGTCTCGACGTCTTCACGCAGTCGTTCGGCGTAGTCGTTGGCGGTCTTGGTGACCGACGGCTGGGTGTCGAACCAGTAGTGACCCTGCTCCTCGTAGAAGTAGGTGGACCGCTGGGCGAGCTGCTCGATGGCGCTGCTGAAGTTGCCGAGCGTGTCACCAGGTACAGCGGTGCCCAGCCACACGTACTGCTTGTCCAAGCCCTTGCGACTGCTCTTGGACCGCGGGGCTGCGCCCATGAAAATGGTGCGGGCGATCCGCTGGGTGACGAACCGCTGCCCCAGGGCTGGCCGGTCGAGGTCGATCTGTTGCGCGGTAGAACCTACCCCGTCGATGTCTGAGTCGATGATCGGTTTCCACTGGTCCTCGAGGTACTGGGTCAGATCGGTATTGACCGCTGTCGTGTCCAACGGCACGTTGCCCGGCAGGATGAGCGGCGACGCGTCGTGTGACGCCCACAGTTCGTGCACGATCGAGGACACTAGTTTCAGCACGCCCCTGGTCCGCTGGAACCTCTCCATCGTCGACCAGTCCTCGTACAGCCGGTCGAGCAGTTCCGGGTGGAGCGGGTATGACGCCCGGATGCGTTTCTCGTAGTCATCATTTGGAGATGCCGCATCCCGAGGGAACAGCGAGGTGTTCTTCCGGTACATGGTGGCGAAAGTGCGCGCCGTCGCCGAGATCGCGGTAAGCCCCTCAGCGTCCGGAGCCTGGAAGAGGCGACGGCGGACGATCTCGAAGGATTCGTCCCTACTGGAGGGCCGCCACTGGTCAGCGACCCGGCCGATGACATTCTGCAGGCGCTCCAGGGCCAACTGCCCATTGGCGCCACCGATCTCGATGTCGCTGCCCCGGTCGCCGGTGTCAGAGGCCGGGATGGAGACAACGAGCATCACTCCGGGGACCGAGCGCACGACCTCGGTGAGTGACTGGGCGAAGGTGAACTGGGTATCGAACGAGCCGGCCGGGAGTTCCTTGTCGGTGACGAGCTGACGGGCGTAGGCCACCCACTCGTCAATGAGGATGAGGACGGGCGCGTGATCCTGAATCAGTACCCTGAGCGCGTCGCCCGGGCTGGTGCCCGACCGGTCATCCTCAGCGACCAAGTCATAAGCCTCACGGCCCCCGAGTTGCCAAGCGAGTTCGCCCCACAGAGTGTGCACCTCAGTGCCATCCGGTTCAACATGCGGCGACCCGGCCTTGAGGTAGGTGCCGACGAGGGCGGCGCGGGTCACGTCGAGCCGGCCGAGGTCGGGGCTTCCCGCTGCGGCGACGAGTTCTTGTACCTCCTGGGGGAACTGCTGGGCCGGGGTGCCGGAGAACAGGTGGTAAAGCGCCAGCATGGAGTGGGTCTTGCCGCCACCGAAGTTCGTCTGCAGGTTCACCACCGGGCTTGCGTTGGTGTCGCCGCTGAGGCGCCGCAGAGCCCGCGACAGCAGATCGTGCAGGCCCTCGGTGAGGTAGGTGCGGGAGAAGAACTCCACAGGGTCGCCGTACTCGGGACTGGTCGCCTGCCCGGTGTGCACCAAGTGCAGGTCGGCTGCGAACTCCGAGGCTGTGAACTCGCCGCGGGCGACGTCGTCGTGCGGTCGAATCACTTCGCGCCACGGTTTCAGGCCCGGCCCCGACTCGAGGGACACCTTGGCCCGGTTGGCCTGCTGACGGGTCTGCGCCTCGTAGACAGTGCGCTGCAGGTCTGTGCGCAGTTTGCGCACGTCTGTTGCCGAGTCGGTCGACCCCGCCGCCTCGAGAAGCCGCTCGATGGTGTCGAGGGCACGGATGGTGTCGTCGGAGCTGAACGCCTCGTTGTGCGCCCACCTGTTGCGGGTCTCGCGCAACTCGGAAGCGAAGCTCTGCTGCGCCCTGGACAGCACTTCCTTGAACTCGTAACCGCGTTCGGTGATGGCACGCAACTGCACCTGAACGTCCTGCTTGGCCAGGGCCCTCGGGGCGCTGCCGTGACGCCGGGCGTCCGCCTCGGCCCACCGCTCGATCCACTCCGACGAGCCGAAGGCCTTGGTCATCACCTCGTCCACCACGTCGTACAGGCCCTCTGAGAGCAAGTCGAAGGCCCTGCCCACACGCTCTCGGTTGTTCATGGCCATTGCCATCTCCCCCTACCTTGCTCCGTCTTCGCCGGCCGTGCCGCCGCACAACGCGCCACACCTGTCATCGCTCATTGTCGTCCTCTTGGTCCGCCTCGGCGAGACACCGGCGGGCGATCCTCTCCTGGGCAGCCTGGTAGATCGCCCGGATCCGGGTTTCGAGTTCTTCCTTCGGTGGGAGCGTGGTCCAGTACTCAGCGACGACGATCCCGTCCTTGCTCATCTCCAGCAGCTCGACCTGTTCCCGACTGGCCTCGGTGCACAGGATCAGACCGATCGGCGTCTCCTCGCCCGGCTGACGTTCGTACTTGTTGAGCCACTTCAAGTACAGGTCCATCTGCCCCTTGAAGGCAGGCTCGAACTTCCCGATCTTGAGTTCGACGGCGATCAGACGGCGCAGCGGACGCGAGTAGAACAGCAGGTCGAGGTGGAAGTCGTCCCCGTCAACGGTCATCCGCTTCTGGCGTGCGACAAAGGCCCAGCCCTGCCCGACCTCTAGAAGGAATGTCTCCATGTCACGGATGATCGCTTCCTCCAAGTCTCGCTCCGCCCACGAGTCATGAAGGCCAAGGAACTCGAGAAGGTACGGGTCACGGAAGCTGTCCGCGGGCACCGCAGACCCGCCGAGTGCTTGGGCGTTGGCGATCTCCTTACGTTCGAATCCTTGGCGTCCGATGAAGTCGTCCAGAGCCCGCACGCTCAGTCGGGCACTGATGGCCTGCTCGACGTAGAACGCACGTGCAGCCGGGCTCTCCACTCGCAGCAGCACTTTGAAGTGTGACCAGCTCAATTGGTGCGACAGCGTGGCACCAATCTCTTCTTCGGAGAACGTCTGAGCGAATTTAACCATTCGGTTCAGATTGGTTCGGTCGAAACCTCTCCCATACCGGTTGGTCAATTGGTGCGACAGTGTGGCAACGATCTGTGAACCATAGGCGGCGCGCCGTTCGCCAAGCATCTCGACGTGGATCATCCGCCCGATGTACCAGTTCCGCATGGTCAGCGCCGTGTTCGCCTGAACGGCGACGTAGCTGCGGGTTTGGTCGATCAACGCTGAGATCCGCTCCAGCAGCGGACCCTCCCCGATCAGCGCCAGTTCGTGCAGGGGCGTGAGGTCCGCCTCCGGGTGCACGCGCCGACCCGGTGCTTGTTCGTGATCGTCCCGGCCAGTCATGGTTCACTCCTCATCCTCGAAGTCGAAGGCCTCCTGCGTCGAGCGGGCGCCGGGGTCGATACGGCGGGCCTGATCGGTGACGTCGCCCCAAGCGCTGACCAAGCCGTTGAACAGTAGGGCGTCCTTGGCCTGGCCCTTCTTCTCCGCCTCGTGGAACAACAGGAAGCCCAGCTCCTTGACGGCGTCCAAGTCGAGGCGCGAGCACACCTCGGCCAGGAGTTCGGCGACCTTGTCGGCGCCCTGCCCGCCCATGATGGCAGCCAGCCGTACCGTTGCCTCCCAGACGCTGAGCCGGTTGTCCAGGGCAGGATCCCAGGCGCCGTCGAGTTCCTCGGGTGACAGCAGCCGCGCCTTGCCGCCCTTGGCCTCGAAGATGCCGCCGCGTTCCAGTTCACCGAGCGACGTGTCGGTCGCGCGGGACAGCTGGTCAGCGGTGCCCGAACTCTCGGCACTCCAGCCGTAGCTGCGATACCACGTGACGGCGAACCGGGTGTCGGGGTCGAAGTCGGACTCCTGCTCACCCAGCACCTCGTCGAGGGTCGCATTGATCAGCAGCAGCGCGTCGCGCACGCTCATGTCCGAGCCGTCGGCCTCCCGGACCCGCGTATAGCGGGAGAACACCGAGATCCCGGGGCCGATCGCCGCCTGGGCCAGGTCGACAGGGGCGATGGCGCCCTGCATGAGGGTGCGCAGCGCCTCAGGCAGCTCGGACTTGAGCCGGGCGACGAAGGCACGACGGGTGGTGGTTTGAGCATCTGCTGGACGCGGACGGCAAGCGAGAACGATCGAGGACGCCAAGGCATTGGTTCCTTGTGACAGCATCCGATTGGACAGTTCGCTGCGCATCGGCCAAGTGGCAGTGATCTCCCACCCGGCGTTGATCAATCCATCCAGCAGGGTGTGCCATCCGGTCGAAGTGGCGCCATCCACCTTGGCCTCCTGTTGCTTATAGGCGTAATAGACCGTCATGGGGACATCAGGGCGGGCACCCTGCCGAATCTTGTGGAAGACCGAGTTGAAACCATCGACGAAAAACCGTTCTGCCCCGGCCCTGCCGTCATGGCGGTACGGGTTGGCGACCAGCTCTTCGGCCTTGGGGGTGAGCATGGTACCCACCACCTGCGGGTGAACATCACGCAGGCTACGCCGCAACCAGACATAGAAGAAATCGGACAGGTCCGAATAGCCGATGTTGTCGTAATACGGCGGGTCTGTGGAAATCACCAGATCGCCGTAATCGCGCTCCGATGCGCTGCCCTGATCGGCAGTTCCTTCAGCGCTGGTGGGCGTGCGTTCCAGTACCTTGACAACCCACTCAACCTGGCCCAAAAAATTGCCTGAAGAATCCGAGAACGGATTGACCTCTGCATAGTCCCACACCATGGGGATTGCCTGACGAGAAAATATATTTCGCATTTTCTCGCCCGTATTATGCCAACTGCACATGGCGTTGCTGTAGTCAACAGTTCGACTCACCCCCAAGGCCAAATAGGTGGCCACCGCATCGGCATAGGCTCGGGCACCCGAGCCGCCGTCTTCCAGTCGATCACCTTTGGGCAGGCCAGTGGCCAGGGCATCGGCCAGCACCCGCTCGCGGGCCTCGGTGACCAGATCACTGAGAGTGGTCATAGCGACGAGTTGCCGGTTCGTGAATAGGTTCGAGAACTTGGTCATGCCGTATGCGGGTGGTGAGAACCAGCGGGGATTAGTGGCGATATCCCCGTCTTCATCCACTTCGAGCCTGGGAATCTGCGCCGCGTTGACATGTTCGAGAGAAGGCGACAAATACAGTCTTCCACGTTGGTTCTCCGCTACGATCCCGATGAGATGCGAGCCGGTTCTGCCGTTGATACCCTCTTCCCGAATGTAGTCGTAGTCGAAGGGAGTGCTGTCGCCCACCGCCTTGGCGCCTTTGCCGTGTTTAATGGTCCACTCGTCATCACCTGTTGGCCCGTTCGCGTCATGCACTACCTCGTAGTGCACCTGCCCGCCTTGGATTGTGGTTTTCACCCAGGCCTCCTTGCCCTTCTTCTTGCTCAGCCACCACGAGTTGACCAAGGGCACCTCGATGGGGTTGGCGGGGTTGGGGCTCTTCACCGTGCGAGCCCATTTCCATGCGATGACGGTGTGTTCCGTACCGTCGGGTGCGGTGGCTTTGGGATACAGATGCCCGATGCGACGTTCCGCCTCGTCGCGCAGCCACTGACCGTAGTAGCGAACGTCCTCAGCCAAACCCTCTGCGCGCTGGTAGGTGGCTTGGTCATTACCACCGGGATGCACCGGCGTGCGTCCGGCGAACCTGGGCGGGATCTCGATGAGCGCCTTGTTGATGAGTACTGCCAGCGGGTTGAGGTCACTAGCATGGGCCTCCAACCCCAAGCGCTGGGCCTCCAGCGGGATGGAGCCACCGCCTGCGAAGGGGTCGAGCACTGCTGGCAGCTTGCCGCTGTTGCTCTTGCGGATCTCGTCGCGGGCCTGGCCCAGCAGGTTCTCGTCGAGGCTGTTCTCCCATACGACGAGCTTCCCCATCAACGCATGCAGCCGGGCGCGTTCGGCGTCCTGGGCCTCGACGGTCGGGAACTCGTCGGGCCGGGAGGCCGGGTCGTCGACGAGTTGGGCGAAGAGCACAGCCCGGGCGGTGGCCAATGGTTTGCGCGACCAGTACAGGTGCAGGGTGGACGGGTGCCCGTGCCGGATGGACTTCTCCCGGACGGAGGCGGCATTGATGACCTCGAGCGGCAGGGACGTCTCGATGAGTTTCTTCTTGGTCACTGGGCTGCTTTCATCGATGCGGGTAATGAAGGGATGCTGCTCATCGGGGTGGTACTCCCCGGTTCCAGTAGTCGCCCCAGTCCTCGTTGTAGGAGCGGGTGGTAACCGACGGGTCGAGGTGGGCGAAGGCGTCGCTGACGTAGCGCAGCCGGTCATTGTCAGGCTCGTCGGATGAGACCTCGACCAACGCCAAGCGGTGGCGCATGCCCTGGGTCTGGGCGAAGGTGACCTCGTTCGTCGTGGCGGTGAACGTCTCGGCGCCGGCGATGCGCCCCTTGACCTCGACGTAGCGGATGAACCCGTCCCGGCCGGTGGAGCGGATGTCGTAGCCGGGGTTGTTGCGGGGCATCTCCTCCGGCACCCGGCCGAGTGCCCGCTCTGCGGCCAGAACGGCCTCCACGGCCCGGCGCTCCACCAGCTCGGTGTCACGGCCGTAGGTGCCGGCACCCTCCGGGGTCAAGGAGTTCGAGGGCACGACCAGCGCCGTGCCGCGCAGCAGCGGCGGCACGGCGACCAGCCGGGTGGCCTGGTCGAGCTCCCGCAGGCGGTGCGCCAGGCGTTCCTCGAGCTGGCCTGCCCTGGCCCTGGCCGTCTCGGCCTTGACCCTACCGAACGTGCCGGAACGCTCCAGGGCGTCCAGCCGGGTGTACTCGGCCTCCCAGTGGTTGATCTCGGCCAGCAGACGCTGGGACACCTGGGCCCTGGTGCGCTCGGTCTCGGCGCCCAGCCGGGCCTGCACCTCGTCCAGCCGCGGCTGGAGGCCGTCGCGGTAGGCGCGGACGCGAACAGTCTTGTCGTGGCGTTGACGCACCCACTGGTCGGCTGCGATCCGTTCGACGGCCTCGCGTTCGGCGGGCAGCGGGCGGTCGTAGTCCAGGTAGGGCGGGACAGGCGAGACGGTGACCGTACCGTCCGGGGCGAGCAGCGGGTAGTCGAAGTGGTGCGAGACGGTGTCGGCGTGCTCGGTGACGTTATGAATGCGCTGCTCGACGGTGTAGAGGAGCATCGGCGTGCCCGCCTGGGTGTCACGGCGGTCGACAAGCACTGTGCCGCTGGCCAGCGTGTCACCGAGGTCGGCGATGGTCGCCTCGATCACTGCATTCAGCAGCGGGTGCCCCGGCGCGATGAGCGTCGCTGGTGCGAGACCGTCGGGGCGGGTGCGGTCGAGGTGGAAGGTGACCCGCTCGTAGGCGTCGGCGACCGGCGCCCAGCGGTTGGCCCGCCTGGCCGCCTCGACGAGGCGGTCGGGGACCCTGGTGATCTCCCAGCGGCCGGCCTCGCGGCGGCGGATACGGCCGCCGAGGCGTTCAAAGGCGGGCAGGAGGAAGGCGGCGATGTAGCCGGGCTGAAGGCGCCGCTCGCGGGCCAGCTCAATGCGGGAACGCACCGCCTCCAGGTCGAGGGAGTTGAACATCTCCGGGTGCAGGGCCCGCTCGTGCATCATCTCGCTCAGCCCGGTCGAGACCCCGGCGTCGATGATGCGGTCGAGCTTGGTCTTGACCTGAGGCTGGTCGCCGTAGCGGATGGCCTCGATGAGCAAGTCGCGCAGGGAGCGCTCCTGAAAGGCGTTCGAGTCGCCGAGCACGTTGAACAGGTTGCCGTTGTAGGCCACCGACATCTGGTCGATCTTGGACAGCAGCCGGGTGAAAACGTCGCCTTCGCGGGTACCGGAGGCCACCAAGTTCCACAGGTGGCAAACCTCGCGCTGGCCGATGCGATGAATACGGCCGAAACGCTGCTCGATGCGGTTCGGATTCCACGGAAGGTCGTAGTCGACCATGAGGTGAGCGCGGTGCAGGTTCAGACCCTCGCCAGCGGCGTCGGTTGCCAGCAGCACCACGGCGTTGGGATCGTGGGAGAATTGCTCGCAGGCAGCCTTGCGGTCCTCGCGGCGAGTACCGCCGTGAATGGTGACGACGGCGTCAGCACGGCCGAGCTGGGTGGTGATCCGGGCGCGCAGGTATTCGAGGGTGTCGCGGTGCTCGGTGAAGATGATGATCTTGCGCGGCACCCCACCGCGGGCGAGCAACTGCTCGTCGAGAATGGTGCGCAATTCGGCCCACTTCTTGTCGTCGTCGAGGAGCCGGACCCTGCGTGCGGTCGCGATGAGGTCCTCGAGGATGACGATCTCTGCCCACAGTTCGTCGATAGTCTGGGCCGCGGTAGCCAGGTCGACGACCTCGTCGACGCGCGCCTCGAAGGCGGCCCGCTCCTCCCAGGTGGTCTCCTCGTCGGCGTCCTCGAAGTCCTCGGCCGACAGCTCGGGCAGGGAGGTTTCGAACGGGCTGACCAGGTAGGTGTCATCGGCGGCGCGCCGGACTTCCCGCAGCCTGGCCTCCAGCCGGGCCTGGCGGCGTTCCAGGGACCGCAGGATGGCCTCGGGGCTGGAGGCGAGGCGACGTTGCAGCACGGTGAGGGCGAACCCGACGTTGTTGCCTCGTTTGCGGTCGCCGGCCTGCGATATGCGTTCGGCCCGGCCCATCTCGGTGCGAACGTAGTCGGTGACCTGCTCGTAGAGGTCACGTTCGGCAGGGCTCAGCTCGTAGGTGATGGTGTAGGCGCGGCGCTCCGGGAACAACGGCTTGCCCTCGAAGGTCAGCAAGTCCTCCTTGATCATGCGGCGCATGAGGCCGGTCGTGTCGGTTCGGTGGACGCCCTCGCGGAACTTCCCCTCGAACCGGTCACGGTCCAGCAGCGACATGAACAGCTGGAAGTCCTCCTCCTTGCCGGCGTGCGGGGTCGCGGTCATGAGCAGGTAGTTGTGGGCTGTCTCCGACAGCAGGCGGCCCAACTGGAAACGCTTCGTCTCGGTCACCTCGCCCGCCCACGACGAGTAGTGAGCGCTCATCCGGTGGGCCTCGTCAACGACGGCGACCTCCCAGGTGACGTCGCCGAGCTGCTCCATGAGTTCCTCGCTGCGGGAGACCTGGTCCATCCGGACGATGAGGTAATCGTGCTCGGCGAAGACGTTGCGGCCCTGGGCGTCGTCGACCATCTGCCTGTTGAACACCTCGAACCGCAGGTCGAACTTGGTAGCCAGCTCCTCCCGCCACTGCTCGACCAGGCCGCCCGGGGCGACGACGACGGCCCGCTCGCAGTCCGAGCGCAGGACGAGCTCCTTGATGTAGAGCCCGGCCATGATCGTCTTCCCGGCGCCCGGGTCGTCGGCGAGCAGGAAACGCAGTGGGATGCGCGGCAGCATCTCCTCGTAGACCGCCCTGATCTGGTGCGGCAGCGGATCGACGTCGGAACTGTTGACAGCAGCCATCGGGTCGTAGAGGGCGGCGTACTTGATGCGCAACGCCTCAGCGGCCAGCTTGAAATCGTCCGGGTCGGCGTCGAAGGCAGGTGCAGCGTCTTCGTCGGAGACCTCGACCAAACCGGCTACGTCGGCGTCGCTCACCAAGCGGGAGCCGCTGTGGCCTACCTCGTCGCGGTAGAACACCTCGACCAGTCCGGTCTCGATGGGATCGACGGCGACCACAGTGGCCGCCTGGCCGGGCACCAGCCCCCGCAGGTGCTGCCCGGCCCGTAGCACGGCAAGTGTCAGCTGTGGTGCTGCCATGAGCCGCCTCCTCCCGCTGTCCAGGTGAACAGACCAGAGTATGTGTGGGCACTGACATTTTCGTCCTGCGGCACTGCGGAAACAGCGGCGGCACTAGCCTGCCTGGCGTTGGCGCAGTACCACTGAACTGCCGCGTTCCGGGGTAGCCGTAGCGTGCAATGAATGTGCTGGCGGGGCTCCCGGCGCAGTCCCAGGAGGTGGCGGTCCGGCCGACGAACAAGCAGTGGGTTCGGCACCAGGGGCCTCCCGTCGCTCGTCAGTGTCCGTGCAAGTTTTTACTTTATTGCTCGGCAACGGGTCCGACGTGCTGTCGTCGCCGAGGACGGCCGTGAGCGCCACGACCGAGCGGGACGCCGACCCCTCGGCCCGCGTGAGCGACCACTGCCCCGTCGTCGTCGAGTACGACGTCGACTCCCTGCCCCGGCCCTGACCCGGCGGGCCGGGCGGCCTCAGCGGCCCGGATCGGCCCTCCGCACCACGAGGTGCGCCGCGGTCTCGGGCAGGTGGCTGGGCACCCTCACCGAGGAGATGTGCGACCACGTCATGAAGAGGAAGGCGATGACGGCGGCGATCGAGATCGCCAGGCCGTTGTTGCGCAGGCTCATGTCGACGGCGTCGTAGCCGAGCAGGGCGAAGTTCACCCAGATCGCGATCGAGACCTGACGCGAGCTGGGGCGCGCCAGCGGCAGTGTCAGCCCTCCCCAGAGCATGTACCAGGAGTGCAGGGCGGGGCTGGTCATGGCGGCGATGAGATAGCCCCACGAGACGAAGGTGGCGGGTCTGCGTCGGGCCACCGTGAGAGCGGCGACGGCCAGCAGCACGATGCCGAGGCCCACGAAGACGGTGTGGCTGACGTCGACCGCGGTGCGTCCGGTCGTCACGCCGACCAGGCGCAGGCCGAGCCGGACGAGCTCGCCGACGATCGTCGAGGGGGCGGGCGAGTTCGAGCTGCCGGGCACGCTCACCGCGTTGTACCAGCCGAAGTCGAGGCCGGTCAGGAGGCTGATGCCGGCGAAGACGCCGATCGCGACGAGCATCGAGACGAGGATGCGCGAGACCGCGACGAGGCCCTCGCGCAGGCCCCGCCCCGACCAGCGGCGGGCCAGCATCGGCACGACGTAGGCGGCCAGGAGGGCCGGCTGCTTGATGGCGGCGCCGACGCCGCAGGCCGCCGCGCCGAGCAGCCACCACCAGCCGCCGTCGGCCCAGCCGCGACGCCTGGTCTGCGGTGTGCGCCGGCGCGGCGGCACGGTGGCGAGCCACAGGCCGAGGACGACCAGGCCCATCATGAGCGCGTCGTTGTGGCCCCCGCCCACGAAGTCGATGATGAACAGCGGGTTGAGGGTGCCGAACCAGGCGGTGAAGGCCGGGTCGATGTGCAGCCGCAGCGAGATGCGCGGCAGGCAGACGCAGATGAGGACGACGCCGACGAGGGCCGGGACGCGCTGGGCGACGGCCGACCAGTACGGGTCGAACCCGAAGACGTGCAGCAGCAGGTGCGAGAGCTGCATCGACAGCGGCCCGTACGGGCTCGGGGTGTCGCGCCAGACCCACGAGACCTGGTCGGCGAAGGCGCCGGGCAGGACCCCGGGCCCCGAGTAGTACGGGTTGATGCCGTTGTGCACGAGCCAGCCCTGCGCCGCGTACGAGTAGGCGTCGTGGCTGAAGATGGGCGGGGCGAGCAGGAACGGGAACGACCAGATGGCGAGCACGGCCCAGTGCTTGACGTGCCGGTAGACCTGCGGGCCGCGGCGGGTTCGGGCCTGGGCCGAGCGCAGCGGCCGCAGCGAGAACCAGGCGCTCATCACCAGCAGGAGGCCCGCCATCGTCACGACGGTGCCGACGAGCTTCGACAGCGAGCCCTCCAGGCGCAGGGACGCGAGCATCCGCCACCACGGCGAACTGCGCGGCAGGTAGGCCGGGCTCAGCGCCCCGACGGCGATGAGCGCGGTGCCGTAGAAGCCGCGTCGGACGGGGCCCGCGCGGGCGGCCGCGGCGAGATCGGCGCCGAGGCGCCGCGCTGGGGCGAACGCGCCCGGGGCCGCGGAAGACATGCCCTCAGCGTAGCGTTCCGCCCCGTCGGGGCACGGGGGCGAACCGTCCGACGCCCCTACCGCGGAAAGTGCGTCGCCACTACCGTGGAAGATGCGCGGCAGGCCGTCGTCCCCGCGGAGAAGGCCACGGACGACGACGCGCCGGGGCAGTGAGGACCAGACATGAGCACCGATCGCACGAGCGCCCCGACCCGGCGGGTCGACCGCGTCGTCATCCGCTTCGCGGGCGACTCGGGCGACGGCGTGCAACTGACCGGCGGGCGCTTCGGCACGGACTCGGCGGAACTGGGCAACGACATCGCGACCCTGCCCAGCTACCCGGCCGAGATCCGCGCCCCGCAGGGCACGGTCGCCGGCGTCAGCAGCTTCCAGATCCAGTTCGCGGACCGCGAAGTCACGTCCCCGGGCGAGCACCTCGACGCGCTCGTCGCCATGAATGCCGCAGCGCTGCGGGCCAACGTCGCCGACGTGAGGCGCGACGGACTCGTCATCGTGGACGACCACGGTTTCGGCGCCCGCGACCTGCGCCGGGCCGGTTACCGGGACGGCCCCCTCGAAGACGGCTCACTGGACGCCCTCCGGGTCATCCGCGTGGACATGACCGCGCTGACCATCGCAGCCGTCGAGCCCCTCGGCCTGGGCCGCAAGGACGCCCGGCGCTGCCGCGCCATGTTCGCGCTGGGCCTCGTCAGCTGGTTGTACTCGCGTCCGGTCGACGAGACCGTCTCCTGGCTCGACCGTCGATTCGCGGACAGACCCGCCCTCCGTGACGCCGACATCGCGGCCCTGCGCGCCGGTGCGAACTACGGCGAGACCGCCGAGCTGTTCGCGGTGCGCTACGAGGTGGCGCCGGCGCCGCTGCGGAGCGGGCGCTACCGTCAGATCACAGGGAACACCGCCACCGCCTACGGACTCATGGTCGGGGCCCACCGCGCGGGGCTGCGGCTGTTCGTCGGCTCGTACCCGATCACCCCGGCCTCCGAGCTGCTGCACGAGTTGAGCCGGCAGGCCTCGCACGGGGTCATCACCTTCCAGGCCGAGGATGAGATCGCCGGCGTCGGCGCGGCCCTCGGCGCGAGTTTCGGCGGTTCGCTGGGCGTCACCACCACCTCGGGCCCGGGCTTCGCGCTGAAGCAGGAGATGATCAACCTCGCCGTCATGATCGAGCTGCCGCTCGTCATCGTCGACGTCCAGCGGGCCGGCCCGTCGACCGGCATGCCCACCAAGACCGAGCAGGGCGACCTGCTGCAGGCCATGTGGGGCCGCAACGGCGAGTCGCCGCTGCCGGTCGTGGCCGCCGCCTCGCCCTCGGACTGCTTCGACGTGGCCGTGACGGCCTGCCGCATGGCGGTCGAGTACCGCACGCCCGTCGTCATGCTGTCCGACGCCCTCCTCGCCAACGGCGCCGAGCCGTGGCTCCTGCCCGACCTGTCGGAGATCCCGCCGATCGACTCCCACTTGGCCACCGGGCCCAACGGCACCGACGACAGGGGCGAGCCGGTCCACCTGCCGTACCGGCGCGATCCGCGGACGCTGGTCCGCGACTGGGCGGTGCCCGGCACGCCGGGCGCCGAGCACCGGCTGGGAGGGCTCGAGAAGTCGATCGAGGCCGGCACCGTCACCTACTCCCCCCTCAACCACGAGCAGATGGTCCGCACGAGGGCGCGGCGCATCGCCGGCATCCCGGTGCCCGACGTCGAGGTGGACGACCCGAGCGGCGGTGCCAGGGTGCTCGTCGTCGGCTGGGGCTCGGCGTGGGGCTCGATCACCGCCGCCGTGCAGCGGCTGCGCGCGGCGGGCGCGGACATCGCCCGGGTGCAGGTGCGCACGCTGAACCCGCTGCCCGCCAACCTCGGCCGGGTGCTGCGCGGCTACGAGCGGGTCGTCGTCCCCGAGGCGAACCTCGGCCAGTTCGCGACGATCCTGCGCGCCCGATACCTCGTCGACGCGCGCAGTGTCACGCAGGTGCGCGGGCAGCCGCTCGGCCTGGACGAGCTGACCGACCGCCTGGCCCGGCAGATCGACGGGCTCGACGACCCGGCGGGGGCCGTCGACGGGGAGAGCACCGAGGAGGACCATCGATGAGCGGCGCCGCACGGCAGCGGACCACGACGAGACCGGCGGGCGCGCGCCCGGGCCCCGACGGCCTGGCGGGGGTGCCGCGGGCCGTCGAACCGACCAGTCGCACCGATTTCGCCTCCGACGAGGAGGTGCGCTGGTGCCCCGGGTGCGGCGACCACGCGATCCTGTCGACCCTCCAGTCGGTGCTGCCGCGGCTCGGGGTCAGACGCGAGAACACGGTCGTCATCTCAGGCATCGGCTGCTCCAGCCGCCTGCCCTACTACATGAACTGCTACGGCATGCACACGATCCACGGACGCGCCCCCACGCTGGCCACGGGTCTGGCCATCACGCGCGAGGACCTGGCTGTCTTCGTCGTGACCGGCGACGGAGACGCCCTGTCGATCGGTGCGAATCATCTCGTGCACGCGCTGCGCCGCAACGTGAACCTCACGATCCTGCTCCTCAACAACCGTATCTACGGGCTGACGAAGGGCCAGTACTCCCCCACCTCGCCGGTCGGCACGGTGACGAAGTCGAGCCCGGACGGCTCGCCCGATGCCCCGCTCAACCCGGTGAGCCTGGCGCTCGGGGCCGGGGCCACCTTCGTGGCGCGGACCATGGACTGCGACCGGTCGACCCTGGCGGCGGTGCTCGAGTCGGCGGCGCGGCACCGCGGGGCGTCCCTCGTGGAGATCTACCAGAACTGCGTGGTCTTCAACGACGGGGCTCATGCGGCGCTGCGCGGACCGGGGAGCGTCGAGGCGCTCATCCCGTTGCGGCCCGGTGAGCCGATCCGCTTCGGCCACGACGACCACTTGGGGGTCGTCGCCGACGGGAACGGCGGGGTCCGGGTCGCGGAGGTCGCCGAGACGGGCCCCGGCGCCGTGCTCGTCCACGACCCGACCCTCGACGACCCGAGCCGGGCCTTCGCGCTGAGCCGTCTCACGACGTCCGGGGCGACGGGACGAACGGCGATGGGGATCTTCCGCGACGTGGCGCGCCCCGCCCACGACGACCGGGTCCGCGAGCGGATCCGTCGAGCCCGGGCGACCCGCGCCGGCGAGCCGGACGACGACGAGGCCCTCGCCCGGCTCATCGCCGGCACTGACAGCTGGCTGCTGTGAGGGACGGGCCGTCGACGGGTACCCTTGCTCCCCGTGACTGAACCGGCATTCCACTTCGAGGACTTCGACCGGGACGTGCCCGCCGTCCAGAACCTGTTCCGCCATGTCAACGGAACCTGGCTGGCCACCGCCGAGATCCCCGCCGACCGCGGCTCCTGGGGCGCCTTCGACAAGCTCCGGGAGGACTCCGAGAGGGCCGTCCGCGAGATCATCGAGGCCCAGCCGGCCGACGCCGACCCCGCGAGCGACGAGGGCCGCATCGCCAGCCTCTACGCGTCGTTCATGGACGAGGACGCCGTCGAGGCCGCCGGCACCGCCCCCCTGGCCCCCATCCTCGAACGCATCGACGCCATCGACTCCGTCGAGGACCTGGCCCGGTTCTGGGGCTGGAGCGCGCGCCACGGCATCGACGTGCCGCTCGACCTCGACAACGACTCCGACCCGGGCGACCCCGACCGCTACCTCATGTTCGTCGGCCAGTCCGGCATCGGCCTGCCCGACGAGGAGTACTACCGCCTCGACGAGCACGCCGCACTGCGCGAGGCCTACCGCGCGCACATCGCCACCAGCCTCGCCCTGGCCGGCGTCGCGGAGCCCGAGGCGCAGGCCGAGGCGGCCTACGGGCTCGAGCGCGAGATCGCCGCCTGCCACTGGGACAAGGTCCGCACCCGCGACATGGTCGAGATGTACCACCTCCAGACCTGGGAGCAGTTCTGCTCCGAGAGCCCGGCCCTGTGCTGGGACGCCTTCCTCGAGGGCGCCCGGCTGCCCGCCTCCTCGGTCGCCGAGGTCGTGAACTGCAACCGCACCGTCCCGACCGCCATCGCCGCGCTGGCCGTGCCCGAACGCCTCGACGACTGGCGCAGCTGGGCCCGCTGGCAGGTCGTCAACGCCCTCACCCCCTACCTCACGCGCGAACTGGTGACCGCCGGCTTCGACTTCTACTCGAGGACCCTGCGCGGCGTTCCCACCCAGCGGCCGCGCTGGAAGCGCGGCGTCGCGCTCACCGAGGGCGTCCTCGGCGAGGCCCTCGGCCGCCGCTACGTCACCGAGCACTTCCCTCCCGAGACGAAGACCGCCGCCGACCGTCTCGTCGCCAACCTCCTCGAGGCCTACCGCGTCTCGATCGGCGAACTCGACTGGATGACCGAGGCCACCCGGACCGAGGCCCTCGACAAGTTGAGCCGCTTCCGCGCCAAGATCGGCTACCCGTCCCGCTGGCGCGACTACTCGGCGCTCGAGATCCGCCCCGACGATCTCGTCGGCAATGTGCTGCGCGCCTGGTCCTTCGGGTTCGACCACACCATCGAGCAGCTCTCCGGCCCGGTCGACCGCGAGGAGTGGCTCATGTACCCGCAGACGGTCAACGCCTACTACCACCCGCTGCGCAACGAGATCGTCTTCCCGGCCGCCATCCTCCAGCCGCCCTTCTTCAACCCGGCGGCCGACGACGCGGTGAACTACGGCGGCATCGGCGCGGTGATCGGCCACGAGATCGGGCACGGCTTCGACGACCAGGGCTCCACCTGCGATGGCGAGGGCCGCCTGCGCGACTGGTGGACGGACGAGGACCGCGAGGCCTTCCGGGCCCGCACCGGCGCGCTCGTCGCCCAGTACGACGCGCTGTCGCCCGCGGGCGTCGACGACGTCCACGTCAACGGCGAGCTGACGCTCGGCGAGAACATCGGCGATCTCGGCGGCCTGACCATCGCCCACCGGGCCTGGCTCCTCTCCACCGGCGACGTCGAGCCCGAGCCGATCGACGGTCTCACCGGCGCCCAGCGGTTCTTCCTCGGTTGGGCCCAGGTGTGGCAGGACCTCTCGCGCCCCGAGCAGCTGCGCCAGCGACTGGCCACCGACCCGCACGCGCCCGACGAGATCCGCTGCAACCAGGTGGCACGCAACGTCGACGCCTTCCACGAGGCCTTCGGCACGACTCCCGGGGACGGCATGTGGCTCGACCCCGAGGAGCGTGTCCGCATCTGGTGAGGGCCGGGGGCACGATCTGGACACCCGTGGACCTGGCCCCGCCCTCCGTGCCATACTGTCGGGTCAGCCCTCACGACGGACAGGAGAGTCCATGAGTTTCACCGAATCGGTCACGATCTGTTTGACCAAGAAGTACGCGGACTTCAACGGACGCGCCAGCCGCAGCGAGTACTGGTGGTTCTTCGCCTTCTACATGGGCATCCTCACCATCCTCTTCACCCTCGCCTGGGTCACCTTCAGCGCCAGCGTCGCGGCGAGCCGCTACGGCGAGCCCTCCGGGTTCTCCGCCCTGCTCTTCGTGCTCTTTTTCATCGTCTTCCTGGCGGGCATCGTCCCGTTCCTGGCCGCGGGGGCCCGCCGCCTGCACGACACCGGCAAGCCGGCCACCTACCTGCTCTTCTACCTGCTCGGCGGCCTCGCCGGCATCGGCGGCATCGTCCTGATCATCCTGTGCGCCATGGAGCCCAACCGCGGCCCGAACGTCTACGGCCCCGACCCGCTCGGCCCCGCCGGTCAGGCCGCCGGACTGCCCAATCCGTACGCACAGCCCTACGGCTCCACCCAGCCCTACGCGCAGCCCCAGACCCAGCAGTTCGGGGGCGCCCCGACGGCCCAGCCCGCCGGCAACCCGTACGCCCAGCCCTACGGCTACGGCTCCGCCCCGACGGGCGCCCAGCCCACGAGCAACCCGTACGCCCAGCCCTACGGCTCCGCCCCGGCGGACGCCCAGCCCACGAGCGGCCCCTACACGGCCCCGGCCTCGAACCAGCCCCCGGCCCAGCCGACCGGCAACCCCTACGCCGCCCCGGCCCAGCCCTACGGCTCCGCCCCGGCGGACGCCCAGCCCACGGGCAACCCCTACGCCGCCCCGGAGAGCCAGCCGTCCCCGGCCGCGACCGATCAGCCCTGTCAGGACCAGACCGGCTCCACCGCCCCCGAGGGCGATGGGAACGGCAATGGCGCCACTGGCAACGGCACCGTCTGACCGCACGACCGGCATCGCACGCGGTGGGCCCGGCGCATGCGCCGGGCCCACCGCGTGCACTCGGGCGCCTACACCGCGACCGCGGTCTCGGCTGCTGCGCGCCTGCGCACGGCCTCGCGCCGCTGCGGTCCCCAGGTCTCGCGGGTGGCGAGGGCCGAGACGAGACCGATGACGCCGTAGATGACGATGAGCAGGGCCGGGCCCCTCCAGTCGAGGGCCTCGAAGAGGGCGGTGCAGAAGAAGGGCGTGAAGCCCGACACGACGGCCGAGAACTGGTAGGCCAGCGAGACGCCGGCCGAACGCCGCTCCGGCGGATAGAGCTCGGAGAACCAGGCGCCCTGGATGCCGGCCATGCCGTTCTGGCAGACGCAGTAGCTGACGACCATGCAGCCGAACAGGACGGCGAAGGAGCTCACCTGCACGAGGCGGAACAGCGGGAAGCCCCAGGCGATGACAATGACCGACAGCATGATGTAGAGGCCGCGCCGCCCGACCCGGTCGGACAGGGCGCCCCAGCCCACCGTGGCGAACAGGCCGATGGCCGCCGCGATGAGCAGGGCCGGCAGGGTGCGGCCCGCGTTCTGGGGCGCGTGCATCTTCACGTAGGACAGCACATAGGTGATCGACACGGCGTAGGTGGCGGTCTCGGCGATCCGCAGACCCATGGCCTTGAGGAAGTTCCGCCAGTCGTTGCGCAGCGAGGCGTCGATGGGGTTCTTCTCGATGTGCCCCTCCTGCTTGACCTCCTCGAACTCGGGGGACTCGGAGACGTGGGTGCGGATGACGATGCCGACGACGATGAGGATCGCGCTGAGCAGGAAGGGGACGCGCCAGGCCCAGGTGCCGGGCAGCCTCGTGGAGGCCTGGAAGGCGATCGTCGACAGCAGCAGGCCGAACGGGAAGCCCGCCTGCGTGATGCCGGTCAGGAGGCCCTTGCGGCACCACGGGGCGTGCTCGTAGGTCATGAGGATGGCGCCGCCCCACTCCCCTCCGAAGGCCAGGCCCTGGATGATGCGCACGACGAGCAGGAGGATCGGGGCGAGGATGCCCACGCTGTGGTAGGTCGGCAGGCAGCCGATGGCGACCGTCGCGCCGCCCATGAGGAGCAGCGAGGCGATGAGGATCGGCTTGCGTCCGATGCGGTCGCCGAGGTGACCGGCGATGATGCCGCCGATGGGGCGCACGGCGAAGCCGATGCCCAGGGTGGCGAAGGAGGCCAACAGGCCGATGACGGGGCTGACCGCCGGGAAGAAGGCCTCGTTGAGGTACAGCGACGCCGCCGTGCCGAAACCGATGAAGTCATAGGTCTCGACGGTGGCCCCGACGCTCGACCCGATGGCGACCTTGTACTTCTCCGGCGTCCCGTGGACGGGCGTGCCGTGCCCGGCGAGCTCGGCGAGCTCATCCTGGACCGCAGAGGTCGGTTCCTGTGCAGTGCTCATGGTGCTCCAGAAGAGCCTGAGAGGGCGCGCGGCGCCCTCTCGGTGATTGATCGGCGGGACGCATCCGGTGCGTTCCGCTGCCCGCCGGACCGGATCGCCCTCGATCCGGTCGTGCGGGACGACGGCGGGGGTCTTCATCGCTCCCCCACCGCCGCTGGCGGTACCAGCGAACCCGCCGCACCGCCGCCGGCGGGGCGGGGAAGACCTCCGGGGTCCTCCCCGCACCGGGCCCCGACGGGGCGCTCGGCTCAGGCCAGCAGACCCTTGACGCGCTCGACGATCTTCGCCGTGCTCACGCCGTACCGGTCGTACAGGGTGGGCAGGGCGCCGGCGTCGAGGAATTCGTCGGGCAGGGCCACCGGGTGGATCCGCTTCGTGACGCCCCTCGTCGCCATGGCCTCGGCCACGGCGCCGAAGAGACCGCCGATGACGGTGTGGTTCTCGGCCGTGAGCACGAGCCGGTCCTCGGCGATCTCGGCGAGGACGGTCTCGGTGTCGAACGGCTTGAGGGTCGGGCAGTGCAGCACGGAGACGTCGATGCCGTCACCGGCGAGCTCCTTGGCCGCGTCGAGCGCGCGCTCGGTCATGAGGCCGGTCGACACGATGAGCACCTCGTTTCCGGGGCGGACGACCTTGGCCCTGCCCAGCTCGAAGGCGTAGTCGTACTCGTCGAGGACGACCGGCACCCTGCCGCGCAGCACCCGCATGTAGGTCGGGCCGTCGTACGCGGCCAGCTGCGGGGTGGCCTGGACGATGTCGATCGCGTCGCAGGGGTCGACGATCGTCATGTTCGGCATGCCGCGCAGGATCGCGATGTCCTCGGTGGCCTGGTGGGACGGGCCGTAACCGGTGGTCAGACCGGGCAGGGCGCACACCATGTTGACGTTCAGGCTGCGCTCGGCGACGTCGAGGCAGATGAAGTCGTAGGCGCGGCGGGTGGCGAACACCGAGTAGGTCGAGGCGAAGGGGATGAAGCCCTCCTGGGCGAGGCCGGTCGCCGCGCCGACCAGGGCCATCTCGGCCATGCCGACCTGGTAGAAGCGGTCGGGCATCGCGTCGCGGAAGACGTGCAGGTCGGTGTACTTGGCCAGGTCGGCGGACAGTCCGACGAGACGCTCGTCGGACTCGGCGACCTCGAGCAGGGCGTGGCCGAGCGGGGCGGCCGTGGTGCGCTGACCCTCGCGGTCGATGTCGGCGCTCATCGCGCCGGAGACGAGTTTCTTGGGGCTCATAGTCCGTATGCCTCCTTGAGATGCTGCTGTGCGACGGCCCACTCCTGCGGAGCGACCCTCATGAAGTGGAGCTTCTCGCGGGTCTCGAGGAAGTCCACGCCCTTCGCGAGCCTGGTGTCGACGACGAGGCAGCGCGGCCTGTCGCTGTCGACGCCGTGGCGGAGCTCCTCGAGGAGCTCGACGACCCTGCCCAGGTCATTGCCGTCGCATCGACGGGTCTCCCAGCCGAAGGCCCGGAAGCGCCCGTCGATGGACTCGGTGCCCATGATCTCCTGGCTCCTGCCGTCGGCCTGCTGGTTGTTGAAGTCGACGATCGCGATGAGGTTGTCGAGCCTGAAGTGGGCCGCGGTCTGCGCGGCCTCCCAGGTGGAGCCCTCGTCGAGCTCGCCGTCGGACAGGACGTTGTAGCAGACGTTCCCGGTGTTGCCCTTGCGCTTGAGACCGAGGGCGATGCCGTTGGCGATGACCAGGCCGTGGCCGAGGGAGCCGCCGGAGATCTCGACACCGGGGGTGTACGAGGCCATGGCCGACATCGGCAGGCGGGAGTCGTCGGTGGCGTAGGTGTCCAGCTCGTCCTCGGGGATCATGCCGATCTCGACGAGCGCGGCGTAGATCGCCAGACCGTAGTGACCCATCGAGACGAGCACGCGGTCGCGGTCCTCCCACTCGGGGTTCCTCGGGTCGATCCTGGCCTGGTCGACGTACAGCGCGGCAAGCACGTCCGACAGGCCGAGGGCCTGGCCGATGTAGCCCTCGCCCTGCACCTCGGCCTCGCGCAGTGCGTTGCGGCGGATGCGGTAGGCCGCCATGCGGAGCGTCTCGAGGCGCTCCGGCGTGATCGGTTCGCGGTTGGTTGTCATTGTCACTCCTCCTCGGACGCGTCAGGCGATGTAGGCGCCGCCGTTGATCGACTGGGTCGTTCCCGTGACGTAGCCGGCGTCCTCGCTGGACAGCCAGACGTACATGTTGGCGATGTCGCGGCCGGTGCCCTGGCGCCTCATCGGGATGGTCGCGGTGAGCCTCTCCTCGTCCTCGGCGCTGTTGCCGGCGCGGATGTCGGTGGCGACGACGGCCGGGCAGATGGCGTTGACGGTGATGCCCTGCGGGGCCATCTCGCGGGCCAGCGAGCGGGTCAGGCCGAGCACGCCGGCCTTGGCCGCCGAGTACGGGGTCTTGCTGAAGACGCCGCCGCCCTGCTGGGCGGAGACGGAGCTCATGTTGACGATGCGGCCGTAGCCGCCGTCGATCATGGCGGGCAGGAAGGCCTGGCAGGTGTTGAAGACGCCGGTCAGGTTGACGGCGATGACCCTGTCCCACAGCTGCGGGGTGACCTCGAGGAAGGGCACCGGGGAGGGGATGCCGGCAACGTTGGCCAGGGCCCCCACCGGAGGAAGATCGGATGCCGCGATCCGCTTGGCGGTGTCGAAGACCTGCTCGCGGTTCGTGACGTCCACCGCGTAGGCGGCGACCTGGGCGCCGGTGTCCTCCGCGATGGTCTCGGCCGCGCTCGTGACGCCCTCCCCGTTCATGTCGAGGACGACGACCGCCCAGCCCTCCTCTGCGTAGCGCTGGGCGGTCGCATGGCCGATGCCGTGGGGCGAGGCGGCGCCCGTCACCACCGCCGTTCGAGGGCCAACACCAGTTCCGAGTCCCATGTCTGGATCTCCTCACGTCGTTGTGATATCCGACAATCAACTGTTTTCTGTCGACTGTTGACATAAACGATAAGGCGGTCCCTCCCCCACCGTCAAGCACTCCGGGGCACGAAGAAGGGGGATCCGCACGAGGCGGCCGAGGCTGCGTCGGACGGGATGGCTGCGCGGGCGGGCCCGATGCGGGCGTCTGCGGCGATGTCGGCGGTGGCGGGGAATCCGCGGGCGCGCGGGCGGACCTGACCTGGTCGGCTCGCTGACGGTCGTCTGCTCGAGGGAATCAGCGGGCGGGCCAAGTGGGTCTTGTGCGCGGTGGCCCGGGGGAGCCCGCGGGCGCGCGGGCGGGCCCGGCAGCCGGCCCGGCCCGAGGGCCCAGAGAGTCCCGGAGAAGCGGAATCCGCGGGCGGGCCAGACACCGCAGCAGCCCTGGGAATCGTCATGAAGGAGAAATCCGCGGGCGGGCGCCCGGCCATCGACCGGCACCGGACGGCAGCCGGGGGAACCGGCGGGCGGGGCGCGACGCCCCACCGGCCCTGGCGCCCCCACCCGCGCGACGGGAGGCGGGCCCAGCGACGGGCCCGGGGCTCAGGCGCCCATGCGGGAGACCCAGAAGGAGCCGGCCCTGCTCATGTGGTCGGCGAAGGCCCTGATGATCCCGTCCTCGCCGCCGGAGCGCAGCATCCTCACGAGCGGCTCGTGATGGGCGCGGGTGACGATGACGGGGATGTTGGCGCCCTCGTTCATGGCGCCGGCGACGATGACGATGCGCATCTGGTCCTGGAGCTCGAGCCACTTGGCGAGCAGGAGCCCGTTGCCGGACAGCTCGCACAGCCTGCGGTGGAAGGCCAAGTCCTGCTCGACGGCCTCGGACAGGTCACTCGGGTCCTCCGCGGGAAGGGCCTCGGCGAGCGCATCGGCCTTCGCCTCGCGGTCCGTGCTGCGCGCCAGACGCACGGCGGCGCCGCACTCGAGGAAGGAGCGCACCTCGTACAGCTCGGTGACCTCGGTGGCGTCGAACGAGCGGACGACGAGGCGCCCGTGCGAGGCCGACTCGGCCAGCCCGGCCTGCTCGAGGGCGCGCAGCGCCTCCCGGACCGTGCCGCGGCTGACGGAGAACTGCGACGCCAGCTCGGTCTCGTTGAGGTGCTCCCCCACCGTCAGCTGACCGTCGAGGATCGCCTCGCGCAACTGGTCGAGCACCTGCGTCCGCAGGTTCACGCGTCGCACGGCAGTGATGCTCATGACACACCCTTCGGTTGCTCGGTGCGGGGCGGCGCCCCGTCTGCTGGATCAGGGGCCGAGTGTACGCCGGGGACGACCTTGTCCCCCGCATTCCGGGCCTCGGCCCTGCTCAGACGGAGCGGCTCACGACCTCGTCGCACAGCCGGTCGAGGGCGCGGCGCGCCGGTCCGGCCGGCAGGACGGACAGCTCGGCGCGGGCGAGCTCGGCGCGGCGCTCGATCTCCGCCCGGGCCTCGCCGATGACGTGGCTGGCCCGCAGTGCGGCGAGGGCGCGGGCGAGCTCGGCGTCGTCGCCCAGCCCCGTGCGGATGAGGGCCGTGAGCTCGGCGTCGGCCGGGTCGTCGCTGGCGGCGAGCATGAGGGTGGGCAGCGTCAGGACGCCCTCCCGCAGGTCCGTGCCGGGCGTCTTGCCGGTCTCGTCGCTCGTGATGTCGATGAGGTCGTCGGCCAGCTGGAAGACCACGCCGATCCGCATGCCGTAGCGCCCGATCGCGTCGACGACCCTCCGGTCGGCGCCGGAGACCATGGCGCCGAACAGCGCCGAGGTGCGGATGAGGGCGCCGGTCTTGCCCTCGATGACGCGCAGGTAGTGCTCCATCGGGTCGACGCCGGGCCGGGGGCCCTTCATCTCGCCGATCTGGCCGGCGACGAGCTCGGCGAAGGTCTCGGCCTGGAGCCGCACGTAGTCGGTGCCGAGATGGGTGACCTCGGTGGACGCCCGGGCGAAGAGCCAGTCGCCGACCATGATGGCCGTCGAGTTGCCGAAGGCCGCGTTGGCGCTGGGCACCCCGCGGCGCAGGTCCGCCTCGTCCATGACGTCGTCGTGGTAGAGCGAGGCGACGTGGGTCAGCTCGATGACGACGGCCGCGCGCACCACGTCGGCGAGCTCGGCCCGGGGGCCCAGGTGGCTGGCGACCGCCACGAGCATCGGGCGGAAGCGCTTGCCGCCGGCCCGGATCACATGATCCGCGGCCTCAGCCAGGAAAGGATTGTCGGCCCCGAGAGCCACCTGTCCGAGCCGGTGCTCGATGGCGGCGAGCTGCTCGTCGATGGCCCCGGCGAAGGCGTCGTCCTCGGCCTGGCTCACGGTCGTCTCCTATCAGCGCAGGAATCCTGCTGCGCTCGTGAAAAGGTCGAGCACGAAACCGGGTGCAAGACCAAGGACAAGCGTACCGACGGCACCAACAGCGATCACCGTCCAGGTCGGCGTCCCGGCCTTGACGACGTCGACGGACCCGTCGGGCTCGTCGAAGTACATGACCTTGACCAGCCGGAAGTAGAAGGCCGCGGTGACCAGCGACATGACGACCGCCACCACGACGAGCCACGCGTAGCCGCCCTGCCAACCGGCGCTGAAGGCCACCAGTTTGCCGACGAAGCCGCCGGTCATCGGGATGCCGGCCATCGACAGCAGGAAGAGCGTCATGATGGCGCCGAGCACGGGCTCGCGGCGTCCCAGGCCCGCCCAGGCCTCGAAGCCGGTGGCCTCGCCGCCGCTGCGGCGGACCATCGTGAGGACCGCGAAGGCGCCCATCGTCGCCAGGCCGTAGCCGGCCAGGTAGAACATGACGCCCGAGACCGAGCCGGAGCGCCCCTGCGCCAGTGCGGGACCGGCCATGGCGCCGACGACGGCGACGAGGATGAAGCCGGCGTGGGCGATCGAGGAGTAGGCCAGCAGGCGCTTGACGTCGGTCTGGGCCAGACCGACGAAACCGCCGAAGATCATCGTGCAGACGGCGATGACGGCGATGACGAGCTGCCAGTCCCAGCGCGCGCCGCCGAGGGCGACGAACAGCAGGCGCAGCAGGCCGCCGAAGGCCGCCAGCTTGGTGCACACGGCCATGAAGGCGGTGACCGGGGTGGGGGCTCCGGTGTAGACGTCGGGCACCCACGAGTGGAAGGGCACGGCGCCGATCTTGAACAGGACCCCCGCCGTCGTGAGCGCCAGACCGGCCATGAGCAGGGTCTGGGACTCGATGCCGAGCGTGACGCCCGCGTCGATGTCGGCGAAGGTGAAGGATCCGCAGAAGCCGTACAGCAGGGCCGCGCCGAACAGGAAGAGCGCGCTGGACATGGCCCCCAGCAGGAAGTACTTGAGGGCCGCCTCCTGCGAGAGCAGGCGCCGGCGCCGGGCCAGGCCGCACATGACGTACAGCGGCAGCGAGAGGATCTCGAGGGCGACGAACATCGTGAGGAGGTCGTTGGCGGCCGGGAAGACGAGCATGCCGAACAGCGACAGCTCGAGCAGGGCGAAGACCTCGGTGTTCTCCTGGCGGGCGGCGATGGCCTCGTGCTCGGCGCGGGAGCCGGGCACCGTGTGCGCCTGGGCGGCGAAGGAGCTCGTCCCCCCGCAGACGCGCCGCTCGCCGTACAGGAGCGTCGCGCCGAGCCCGAAGACGAGCATCATCGCCCACACGACGCGGGTGGGGCCGTCGACGCTCAGGCTGCCCTCCACGGCCGCACCGGGGACGTCCGACCAGCCGGCGCAGACGAGGGCGAGGGCGACGAGCTGGGCCAGCAGGGCCAGGCCGAACTGCGTGTCGAAGCGCCGGGTGCGGGGCACGAGGGCCTCGACGAGCACGGCGCACAGCACCCCGCACAGCATGACGAGCAGCGGGGCGATGAGCCCGTACTCGATCGTGGGACTTGTCATGACTCACTTACCCCCGTTCGAGACGCTCGGCGCCGGATCGGACGCCGAGACGTGCACCATTGCCTGCTGCGCGGCCGGGGCGACCAGGTCGAGCGCCGGCTTGGGCACCAGGCCGAAGAACAGCATGAGGACGATGAGCGGCGCGATGACGGCCCGCTCGCGGCCGTTCAGGTCCCGCGTCATGTGCTTCTCGCTCGCCTCGGTCACCGGGCCCGTGAAGACCCGCTGGTAGGCCAGCATGACGTAGACCGCGGCGAGGACGGTGGCGACGACGGCCACCGCGACGAAGACCAGGTGCCGGCTCCAGGCGCCGGACATGATGAGGTACTCGCCGGCGAAGTTCGCCAGGCCGGGCAGGCCGAGCGTCGCCAGGCCGGAGACGAGGAAGACGCCCGCCAGCACCGGGACGAGCTTCTGGGCCCCGCCGAAGTCGGCGACGAGGGCGGAGCCGCGCCGGTCGGCGAGGAAGCCGACGACGAGGAACATGGCGGCCGCACTGAAGCCGTGGCCGAGCATGTAGAAGATCGAGCCGGTCAGTGAGGCGGTGGTGAACGAGAAGATGCCCAGCACCATGAAGCCGAAGTGACTCACCGAGGTCCAGGCCACCAGACGCAGCAGGTTCTTCGCTCCGATCGCCATGAACGCCCCGTAGAAGATCGAGATGACCGCCAGGGTCAGCACGAAGGGCGTCGCCCACGTGCTCGCGCCCGGGAAGAAGGCCAGGCAGAAGCGGATCATGCCGAAGGTGCCGATCTTGTCGAGCGTGGCCACCAGGAGCGAGGAGGCGCCGGGCCGGGCCTGTTCGGCAGTGTCGGGCAGCCAGGTGTGCACCGGAACCATCGGGGCCTTGATCGCGAAGGCGATGAAGAAGGCCGCGAAGAGCCAGCGCTCGGTGCCGGTGCCCATCGGCAGGCCGGTCAGGTCGGAGGTGAGCAGGCTCGGGGCGCCCCGCCCGGCGGACAGCGCGTACATGCCGATGACGCCGGCCAACAGGACGAGGCCGCCGAGGAGGCTGTAGAGCAGGAACTTCAACGCGGCGCCCGTGCGGCCCGGCCCGCCCCAGCCGGCGACGAGGAAGTACATCGGGATGAGGGTGGCCTCGAAGAAGATGTAGAAGAGCAGCAGGTCAGAGGCCATGAAGACGTAGAGGGTGAAGCCCTCCAGCATCAGGGCCAGGGCCATGAAGGCCTCGGTGCTCCAGCGCGGCGGCAGCACGCCGTCGGCCTCGACCGGCCTGCCCGCCCTCCTCCTCGGGACGCGTCCGTCGCCGACGCGCCACTCGGCGAGCAGGACGATCGGCACGAGGATGACGGTGAGCAGGACGAGCAGCTTGGTCATGCCATCGGCGTCCAGGGCGTACCAGGCGCCGATGGCGCCGATCCAGCTGTGCCTCTCGGCGAGGGAGTCCATCGGCCAGATGGCGACGCCGAGGACGAGATCGGCCAGGGCGACGCACAGGGCGACGGCCTTGCCTCCGCGGCCTCCCAGGACGAGGACGAGGAGCGAGCCCGCGATCGGCAGCAGCCCCACGAGGGTGAGCCAGGGGAATGTCATTTCTCCTCCTCCTCAGGCCAGTCGGCCCAGGATCATCACGACGCCGATGATGACCGCGCCGAAGGTCATCAGGGCGCCGTAGCTGCGGACATATCCGTTCTCGAGCAGGCGCAGCACGCCGGACGCCCCCTTGGCGGCGGCGGCGCTGCCGGTGACGGCGCCGTCCACGACGTAGCGGTCGGTCAGCTCCAGACCGCCGCACAGCCGCTGGCCGGGGCGCATGAACACGGCCTCGTTGAACGAGTCGGCGTAGAGCTCGTTGCGCCCGGCGTTGACGAAGAAGTTCCGGCTCACGGGGGTCCGCTGGGCGATCGGGCGGCGGTAGAGCACGACGCCGAGCACGACGCCGCACACCACGACGGCCAGGGTGACCCACGCGATGGCGCCCGTCTCCACGACGTGGACCGGCTCGACCTCGGCGCCGACGGCGTCCGAGAGCCAGCCCTGGATCCAGCCGTTGAGGACCAGACCGCCGACGACCGATCCGATGGCCAGGACGACCAGCGGGAGGACCATGACCGGGCCCGGGCGGTGCGGGTGCACGCCCGGCAGGTGGCGGGACGGGCCGAAGAAGGTCATCATCATGAGGCGCGTCATGTAGAAGGCGGTGATCGCCGCACCGGCGACGGCGAGCCAGCCGAACAGCTGGCCCTTGCCGAAGGCCGCGTTGATGATGTGGTCCTTCGAGTAGTAGCCGGCGAAGAACGGGCAGCCGATGATCGCGAGGTAGCCCATCGCGAAGGTGCCGAAGACCCAGGGCATGCCCTTGGCGAGCGCGCCGAAGTGGCGCATGTCGGTGTCGTCGTCCATGCCGTGCATGACGGCGCCCGCCCCGAGGAACATGTTCGCCTTGAACATGCCGTGCGTGAGCAGGTGGAAGATCGCGAAGGCCACACCCGCCGGGCCGAGACCCGCGGCGAGCATCATGTAGCCGATCTGGCTCATCGTCGAGCCGGCCAGCACCTTCTTGATGTCGTCCTTGGCGCAGCCGATCCAGGCGCCGGCGAAGATCGAGCACAGGCCGACGATGGCGACGGCCAGGGCGGCCTCGTCGCTCAGCGTGAAGATCGCCTGCGAGCGGACGACGAGGTAGACGCCGGCGGTGACCATCGTCGCCGCGTGGATGAGCGCCGACACCGGCGTGGGGCCCTCCATGGCGTCGAGCAGCCACACCTGCAGCGGCACCTGGGCGGACTTGCCGCAGGCGGCCAGCAGGAGGAGCAGGCCCAGCGCCGTGGCCCAGCCGTGCGACAGCCCCGGCGCCCCGGCGTTGACGTCGGCGAAGGAGACCGAGCCGAACAGGGCGAACATCGCGAAGCTGGCGCACAGCAGTCCGAGGTCGCCGACCTTGTTGGTGAGGAAGGCCTTCTTGGCCGCCAGCGCCGCGGAGTTGCGGTCCTGCCAGAAGCCGATGAGCAGGTAGGAGGCCAGCCCGACGCCCTCCCAGCCGATGAACAGCATGATGTAGTTGTCGGCCAGCACGAGCGTCAGCATGGCGCCCAGGAAGAAGTTGAGGAAGGCGAAGAAGCGGCGGCGCTTCGGGTCGTCGGCCATGTAGCCGATCGAGTAGATGAAGATGAGCGAGCCGACGCCGGTGACGAGCAGGGCGAAGAGGATCGACAGCGGGTCGACGAGCAGCGAGATCCGGACCGAGCGGCCGCCCGCCTCGATCCACGTGTAGAGGGGCACCGAGACCGCGCGGTCGGCGGCGGGGGCCCCGAGCATCTGGACGAACTCGACCAGCGCGATGACGAAGGCGGCGATCGGGGACACGGTGCCGAGCAGATGACCCCATGAGTCTCCGACGCGCCCGACGACGAGCAGGATGCCCGACACGGCGAGCGGGATCGCGATGAGCAGCCAGGCGGCGCCGAACGCGCCGGTGGCCGCCACCGGAGTGAGTGTTTCGAGAAGAGTCACCGCAGCCCCCTCAGTGCTTCAGCAGGTTCTCGTCGTCGACCGAGGCCGACCGGCGGGTACGGAAGATGGTGATGATGATGGCCAGTCCGACAACGACCTCCGCGGCCGCGACGACCATGACGAAGAAGGCCGCGATCTGCCCGTCCAGGCCGCCGTGGACGCTCGAGAAGGTCACCATCGCCAGGTTGGCGGCGTTGAGCATGAGCTCCACCGACATGAAGGCGATGAGCGCGTTGCGGCGGATCATGAAGCCGAGCAGCCCGATGCAGAACAGGATGGCCGCCAGGATGATGTAGGCGTTCGGATTCATCACTCGTCCTCCTCGCGACGATGCGCCCCGGTGGACGCCGGCTCGGCGTCGGGCCCGGCAGCCGGCTCGGCGCCGGTCAGCTCGGAGGCGGGCCCCGGGCTCGGCAGCTCGTGCTCTCCCGGCAGCAGGCCGTGCTGGTCGTCCCGCACGGCGCGGACGGCACGGTCGGCGGCGATGTTCGGTGCGACGAGACGGCCCCTGTCGACGACCACGACGCCGCGGGCGGCGAGCGTCGGGACCACCGATCCCTCGGCCGTCGAGCCGTCGGGCAGCAGGGCCGGGTGGTCGGCCGAGTTGTGGCGGGCGTAGACGCCGGGGCTGGGCAGCGGGGCCGGGTCGACGCCGTGCTCCGCGTACTCGCGGACCCGACGGGCGGCGCGCGCCTGCTGACGCTCCTTGCGGTGGAGTCGCTCGCCGTGGGCCAGCACCATGGCGGCCAGGGCCGCCGTGATGAGCAGGGCCGCGGTGGCCTCGAACGCGAAGACATAGCGTCCGAAGACGAGGTAGGCCAGCGAGCGGACGTTGCCCTGGTCGCCGACCGCCGCGCCGAGGCCCTTCGAGTCGGTGAGGACGCCGTGGCCGACGGCCAGCAGGAGCAGCACGAGCAGCCCGAGGGCGCCGATGACGGCCGCGACGCGCTGGCCCCTGATCGTCTCGACCATCGCGTCGACCGAGTCGACGCCGATGATCATCATCGTGAAGACGAAGAGCATCATGACGGCGCCCGTGTAGACGATGATCTGGGCGACGAACAGGAAGGGCGCGTCGAGGCTGGCGTACAGGCAGGCCAGGCAGATCATGACGGCCGCCAGGCACAGCGCCGAGTGCACCGGCTTGCGGCTGAGGACGAGCCCCAGCGCCGCCACCGCGGCCAGCACCGCGAACACCCAGAAGGCGACTGCCTGGGCCGTGAGCAGGGGGATCATCATGCGGCTCCCGTCTCGTGCGGAACTGGGTTCGTGCCGGCGGCCCGGGCGGGCGCGCGCACGCCGACCGCGTCGGCCGCGCCCCGCTCGTCGAGCTGGCCGGTGGGCGGCAGGCCGAGGAAGTAGTCCTTCTCGTCGTCGCCCAGACGACGGGCGTGCGGCGGGGCCTCCATGCCGGGCAGCAGCGGCGCCAGGAGGCGCTGCTTGTCGTAGATGAGGCTCTCGCGGCTGCGGTCGGCCAGCTTGAAGTCGTTGGTCATCGTCAGCGCGCGCGTCGGGCAGGCCTCGATGCACATGCCGCACAGGATGCAGCGCAGATAGTTGATCTGGTACACCTTGCCGTAGCGCTCGCCGGGGCTGAAGCGCTGCTCGTCGGTGTTCTCGCCGGCCTCCACGTAGATGGCGTCGGCCGGGCAGGCCCACGCGCACAGCTCGCAGCCGACGCACTTCTCGAGCCCGTCGGGCCAGCGATTCAGCTGGTGACGGCCGTGGAAGCGCGGCGCGACGACGCGCTCGGCGCCCTTCTGCGGGTACTTCTGCGTGAAGGACTTGCGGAACATCGTTCGGAAGGTGATTCCGAAGCCGGACCAGGCTCCCATGTCAGTGCTCCTCCCCCGTCGTCGACGGCCCGTCCGGGGCGGCCCCGGACGGTCCCCCCGGTTCTCCGGGCGGTCCGGACTCGGCGACGATGCCGGCGAACTGGCGGGCCTGACGGCCCGGCATCGGCGGCACCGGGTAGCCGCCGGCGAAGGCGTCGAACTCGGCCTCCGGGGCCTCCTCCTCGGCCTCGGGCGGCCGGGACGGCCACAGCGCCCAGACCAGGAGGGCGACGATGAGCACCCCGACGAGGACGGCGACCACCGGCGAGGCGAACCAGCCGTTGACCATGCCGCCGCGCAGGACCGAGAAGACCAGGATCCACACGAGCGAGATCGGGATGAGCCACTTCCAGCCCAGGTTCATGAACTGGTCGTAGCGGAAGCGCGGGAGCGCCGCCCGGACCCACACGAAGAAGAAGACGACCAGCTGGGCCTTGAGGAAGAACCACAGCATTCCCCACCAGCCGTGGTTGACCGCGTCAACCATGCTGAGCGGCCAGGGCGCGCCGTAGCCGCCGAGGAAGAGCGTCGTGCACACACCGGAGACGGTGGCGACGTTGATGTACTCGGCGAGGAAGAACATGGCGTAGCGGAAGCCCGAGTAGTCGGTGATGTGGCCCGAGACGATCTCGGACTCGCACTCGGCCAGGTCGAAGGGCAGGCGGTTCGTCTCGCCGAAGATCGACACGATGTAGATGCAGAAGCTCGGCAGCAGCGGCAGCCAGTAGTGCGCCGGGAAGAAGGTCTCCAGCCCGAAGAGGCTCAGGTGCTGCATCTGGGCCTCGACGATCTGGCTGGTGCTCATCGAGCCGGCGAACATGAAGACCGTCACGAGCGACAGGCCCATGCACACCTCGTAGCTGATGAGCTGCGCCGTGGCGCGCATCGAGCCGAGGAAGGAGTAGGTGCCGTTGGAGGCCCAGCCCGCCAGGACGACGCCGTAGATGCCGACCGAGGCGATGGCCAGGACGAGCAGCACCGAGACCGGCAGGTCGGAGACCTGCAGCCTGGTGACGTGCCCGAACATCGACACCTCGCCACCGAGCGGGATGACCGCCCAGGAGCTGAAGGCCGCGATGGCGATGAGCATCGGGGCCAGCGAGAAGACGACCCGGTCCGTGCGGGCCGGACGGAAGTCCTCCTTGAGGAGCAGCTTCACACCGTCGCCCAGGGCCTGCGGCAGGCCGAGCGGGCCGTTCATGATCGGGCCCTTGCGGTTCTGCATGCGGCCGAGGACCCGGCGCTCGAACCACACGTTGAAGATGGTCCACACCAGCAGGACGACGAAGACGCCGACGACCTTGATGAGGACCAACCACCAGGGATCTGGGCCGAAGACGGCGCTCTCGAGCGGGTTCATGCTGCACCTCCCTGATCGACGGTCTGCGGGGGCGGGGCGACGCGCGCCGCCTCGACCCTGACGCGGGAACCGGGCCGGACGCCGAGCACGGCGGCCAGCGGCCCCGCGGAGTTGAGGGGGGCCCAGACGACGCCGGGCACCATGTCGGCCTCGACGCGGACCGGCAGGCTCAGCGAGCCGGCCGGGCCGTGCAGGCTCGCCCGCGCCCCCGGCGCCAGGCCCAGGGCCTCGGCGTCGGCCGGGGCCAGGGCGATCGTCGGCGGCGCGGCGGCGGCCCGGGCGAAGTCGGCGCCGTCGAGGGCGGCCGAGTCGTCCATGAGCAGCCGCCAACCGGCCAGGAGCATGCCCTCGCCCTCGGGCGCGGGCCCGGCCGAACGGGGCTCGAATCCGGCGCGGGCGCCGGACCAGGGCCCCAGCTCGGCGAGGTCCTCGCCGGCCCGGGCCGGGCCGCGCACGCCGAGGTCGGAGCCGAGGGCGTCGGCCAGGGCGGCCAGCACGCGCACGTCGGTCATCGGGGCCCGGTTCGCGGCGTTGATGAGCGCGACCGGGCGCGGGCGGTGCTCCCAGTCGAGAAGGGTGCCGGCCTGCTCCTCGAGCAGGGCGACCGGGAGGACGACGTCCGCGTGCTCGGTGACGTCGCTGGGGCGCTGCTCGAGGCTCAGCACGAAGTCCGCCGCATCGAGGGCCCGGGCGAAGGCCGCCGGGTCGGCCGTGTCGGCGGCCTGGATGCCGCCGGTGACGAGGGCCTTCAGCTGCCCGTCGAGGGCCGCCCCGATGATGCGCGTCACGTCCCGGCCGCCCCCGGCCGGCAGCGACGGGACGCCCCAGGCGGCGGCGACGTCGACGCGGGCGCTCGGATCGGCGCTCGTCCGCCCGCCGGGCAACAGCCCGGGCAGGGCGCCGGCCTCGAGGGCGGCGAGCTCGCCGGCGCGCCGCGGGATCCACGCGAAGCGGGCGCCGTGGGCCCGCGCCTGGGCGACGACCTCGCTCAACGCGCCGGGGCTCGTCGCCGCGCGCTCGCCGACGAGGATGATCGTCCGCTCGTCGATGCCGCCCTCCCGGGCCAGCTCGGCGAGCCGGGCGGCCTCCTGGCCGGGGGCGGTGGCCCACAGGCGGGCGCCCGTCCTGCGGGAGCCGCGGCTGCTGAACGGGGCCAGCGCGACGACCTCGAGACCGCGCTTGCGCCAGGCCTTGCGCAGGCGCAGGAAGACGATCGGGCACTCGTCCTCGGGCTCGAGGGCCACGAGGACGACGCGTCCGGCGCTCTCCAGGTCGGCGTAGTGGACCGACTCGTCGAACGAGCGGCCCGCGACATGGGCCATGAGGAAGGAGGTCTCCTCGTCGCTGACCGGGCGGGCCCGGAAGTCGATGTCGTCGGTGTCGAGCACGGCGCGGGCGAAGCGGGACCAGCCGTAGGCGTTCTCGAGCGTCAGCCGCCCGCCGGGCAGCACCCCGACCGCCCCGGCGGCCCTCAGCCCGGCGGCCGCGGCGTCGATGGCCTCGTGCCAGCCGGCGGGCACCAGCTCGCCGTCGCGGCGCACGAGCGGGCTCGTGAGCCGGCGCCCGTCCTGGGCCGAGCGGTAGCCGAAGCGGCCCTTGTCGCAGTTCCACTCCTCGTTCACGGCCGGGTCGTCACCGGCCAGCCGGCGGCGCACCGAGTAGTGCCGGTGGTCGACCCGCAGCTCGCAGCCGGCCGCGCAGTTCTCGCAGCTGGTCGTCGTGCTGACCAGGTCGAACGGGCGGGACTGGAAGCGGTAGTCGGCGCTGGTCAGGGCGCCGACCGGGCAGATCTGGACGATGTTGCCGGCGAAGTACGAGAAGTACGGCTGCTCCTCGTAGCCGCTGATCTGGCTCATCGCGCCGCGCTCGGCGAGACTGATGAAGTCGTCACCGCTGATCTGGTTGCTGAAGCGGGTGCAGCGCTGGCACAGCACGCAGCGGTCCCGGTCGAGGAGGATCTCGGCGCTGATGCGGATGGGCTTGGCGTAGGTGCGCTTGGCCCCCTCGTAGCGGGACTCGCCCGGGCCGTGGCTCATCGTCTGGTTCTGCAGCGGGCACTCGCCGCCCTTGTCGCAGATCGGGCAGTCGAGCGGGTGGTTGATGAGGAGGAACTCGAGCATCCCCCGCTGGTGCTTGGCCACCGTCTCGTTGGACTCACCGGTCTCGACCCGCATGCCGGGCATCGCGGCGAGCGCGCAGGCCGGCTGGGGCTTCATCGGACGGCCGTTGCCGGCGTCGGGCACCTCGACCAGGCAGGCGCGGCAGGCCGCGACCGGGTCGAGCAGCGGGTGGTCGCAGAACCGCGGGATCTCGAGGCCGATCATCTCGGCGGCCCGGATGACGAGCGTGCCCTTGGGCACCTCGACCTCGGTGCCGTCGATGGTGAAGGTGACCGTGTCCGGCTTCGCGGCGACGTCGGCGCTCATGCCGCACCCCCTTCGTTCGTGGACTGGACGGTGAGGCGTTCGCGGGGCGGCGCGAAGAGCGCGCTGGCCTCGTACGGGAGGAGCTCCCAGGCGGGCGTGCCCCGGCAGCCGGCCTCGAACTCGCTGCGGAAGTTCCTGACGGCGCTCCTGATGCAGGCGACGAAGCCGTCGGCGAGGGTGCAGAAGCTCTTCATCGACACGTTGTCGCAGATGTCGAGCAGCTTGTCGACGTCGCCCGGGGCGCCCCGACCGGCCTCGATGTTGCGCAGCGTCTGGACGAGCCACCAACTGCCCTCGCGGCACGGGGTGCACTTGCCGCAGCTCTCGTGCTTGTAGAACTCGGTCCAGCGCAGCGTCGTGCGGACCACCGAGACGGTGTCGTCGAAGCACTGGAGGGCCTTCGTGCCGAGGATCGAGCCGGCCGCGGAGACCGCCTCGTAGTCGAGCGGCACGTCGAGCTGCTCCGTCGTGAAGATCGGGGTGGACGAGCCGCCCGGCGTGAAGAACTTCAGCTCGTGGCCCTCGCGGACGCCGCCCGCCATCTCGAGGAGCTCGCGCATCGTGATGCCGAGCGGGGCCTCGAACTGGCCGGGGCGCTTCACGTGCCCGCTCACCGAGTAGATCGTCGCGCCCCTGGAGCGCTCGGTGCCCATCTGCCGGTACCAGGCGGCACCGTGGACGACGATCGCGGGCACCGAGGCGATGGACTCGGCGTTGTTGACCACCGTCGGGCAGGCGTACAGGCCCTCGACGGCCGGGAACGGCGGGCGCAGCCGGGGCTGGCCGCGCCGGCCCGACAGCGAGTCGAGCAGGGCCGTCTCCTCGCCGCAGATGTAGGCGCCCGCGCCGGCGTGGACGACGACGTCGAGATCGTATCCGGTGCCGAACAGGTTCGCGCCGAGGTAGCCGGCCGCGTAGGCGTCGGCGACGGCCTTGCGCAGGCGGCGGATCACGTGGAGCACCTCGCCGCGCACGTAGACGAAGGCGTGGTGGGCGTTGACCGCGTAGCAGGCGATGATGATGCCCTCGAGGAGCGTGTGCGGGGTGGCCATGAGCATCGGCACGTCCTTGCACGTGCCGGGCTCGGACTCGTCGCAGTTGACCACGAGGTACTTCGGGTTCGGGTTGTCCTGGGGGATGAAGGACCACTTCATGCCCGTCGGGAAGCCCGCGCCGCCGCGGCCGCGCAGGCCGGCGTCCTTGACGAGGGCGATGACCTCCGCCGAGCTCATCGTCGTGAGCGCGGTGCGGGCGGCGCCGTAGCCGCCGTGGCCCACGTGGTTCTCGAGCCGCCAGGAGCCATCCTCGCCCCAGTGGGCCGAGAGGATGGGGGTCAGCTTGTCGGTCATCACGCCTCCCGGTCCTCGGACGACGGCTCGGCCGGGGCCGTCCAGCCGTGCTCCCGCGCGTACTCCACTCCGCGCAGGCTGGGTTCGCCCGCGCTGGGCCCCTCGTCGGCCCGGCCGTCGTCGAAGCCGGCGAGGACCCGCTCGGCCTGCCGCCAGCTCGTGATCGTCGCGCCGCGGCTGGAGCGGACCGTCCTGCCCTCCGCCAGGTCGTCCAGCAGACGGTCGGCCTTCTCGGGGGTCATGTTGTCCATGAACTCCCAGTTGACCATCATGACCGGCGCGAAGTCGCAGGCGGCGTTGCACTCGAGGCGCTCGAGGCTGAACCTGCCGTCCGGCGTCGTCTCGCCCTCGCCGATGCCGAGCCTGCGCTCGACGTGGTCGAGCAGGATGTCGCCGCCGAGCACCGCGCACAGGGAGGTGGTGCACACGCCGATGTGCTGCTCGCCGCCGGGGCGGCGCTTGTACATCGTGTAGAAGGTGGCCACGCCGTTGACCTGGGCGGTGCTGATGCCCAGGATCTGCGCGCAGGCCCGCACGCCGGCGTCGGAGACGCGCCCGTCGACCGACTGCACGAGGTGCAGCATCGGCATGAGCGCCGAGCGGGGGTCGGGATAGCGCCCGGCCAGTTCGCGCATCTCGGCGAGCGTCGTCTCGTCGATCTCCGTGGCCGTCCCCCCGGCGTCGATGCGCACGGAGTCGTCGAAGTGGGACACGAACTCGTGATCGCTCATGACACGTCGCTCCTTCTCGTCACCGGTTCGGCTGTCCTGGTCCGCTGGGCGCTCATCGGTCGACACCGCCCATCACGGGGTCGAGCGAGGCGATGCCCATGATCGAGTCCGAGAGCATGCCGCCCTCGGCCATGATCGGGATCGACTGCACATGGTTGAAGCCGGGGTCGCGCAGGTGCGCCCGGTACGGCCGGGTGCCGCCGTCGGAGACGAGGTGCCAGCCCAGCTCGCCGGCCGGCGCCTCGATCGGCACGTAGACCTCGCCGGCCGGCACGTGGAAGCCCTGCGAGACGACCTTGAAGTGGTGGATGAGCCCCTCCATGGACTCGCCCATGATGTGCCTCACGTGCTCGTTCGAGTTGCCCTGCCCGTCGGCCGCCACCGTCAGCTCGGACGGCCAGCGCAGCTCGGGGTCCTCGATGCGGTAGGGCTCGCCCTTGGTCGAGGCGAGCGCGTCGCGCACCTGCTCGAGGATGCGCACCGACTGGTCCATCTCGTCGAGGCGGATCACCCAGCGCCCGTAGGCGTCCATGCTCGAGGCCGTGCAGACGTCGAACTCGTAGTTCTCGTAGCCGCAGTACGGCTCGGTCCTGCGCAGGTCCCAGGGGTAGCCGGTCGAGCGCAGCACCGGGCCCGAAGCGTTGAGCATCATGCACTGGCTCAGGTCCATGCGCGCGACGTTCTGCAGGCGGTTCTTGAAGATCGGGTTCTGGAGGGTGAACTGGCCGATCTCGGGCAGGTTCCTCCTCAGCTGGCGCAGCAGCTCGTCGAGCAGGTCCAGGCCGTCGTCGGGCAGGTCGTTCTCGACGCCGCCGGGGCGGACGTACGCGTTGTTCATGCGCAGGCCGGTGACGGCCTCGGTGAAGTCCAGGACGCGCTCGCGCTCGCGCAGGCAGACCTCCTGGACGCTCGTGGCGCCCAGCTCGAGGCCGCCGGCGCCGACGCCGGTGAGGTGCGAGGCGATGCGATTGACCTCCATCATGAGGACCCGCAGCTGGCCGGCGCGCGGCGGCATGTCGTCGGTGACGCCCAGCAGCCGCTCGACGGCCAGCGAGTAGGCGGCCTCGTTGAAGATGCCCGCCACGTAGTTGCACCGGGTGGCGAAGGCCGAGCCCTGCGTCCAGGAGCGGTACTCCATGTTCTTCTCGATGCCGGTGTGCAGGAAGCCGATGCTCGGGCGCACGGACACGACCGTCTCGCCGTCCAGCTCCATCACCAGGCGCATGACGCCGTGGGTGCTGGGGTGCTGGGGACCCACGTTGATGACGATCGTCTCGTCGGTGCTCTCGCGCTGGGCCTCGACGATCTGGTCCCAGTCGGCGCCGTTGGCCAGGTAGGCCGCGTCGACGCACTCGTCGTCGGGGCCGGCGAAGAGGTCCTCGGCACCGGTGCGGTTCTCTGTCTGGCTCATTGGTTGTAGCTCCTGCGCTCGCTGGGGGGCGCCACGACGGCTCCCTTGAACTCGACCGGAATGCCCCCCAGGGGGTAGTCCTTGCGCTGGGGGTGGCCCACCCAGTCGTCGGGCATGAGGATGCGCGTGAGGCCCGGGTGGCCGTCGAAGACGATGCCGAACATGTCCCAGGTCTCGCGCTCGTGGTAGTTGGCGTGCGGGTAGACCGGCACGACCGAGGGCGCGTGCGGGTCCGCGTCGGGCAGCTCCACCTCGAGGCGGATGCGGCGGTTGTAGGTGTACGAGAGCAGGTGGTAGACGACGTGCAGCTCGCGTCCGGCCTGCTCCGGGTAGTGCACGCCGGAGACCGCCGGGCAGACCTCGAAGCGCAGCTCCTCGTCGTCGCGCAGCGCCCGGCACAGCTCGACGAGCCGCTCGGGCAGGACGAAGAAGGTGATCTCCCCGCGGTGCACCATGACGTGGGTGGCGAAGCCCGGGACGAGCTCGGCCATGCGGTCGGCGAGCTGGTCGAACCAGCCGCCGAAGGGCGGGGCCGTGATGCCGGCCAGGGCGGTGGTGCGCTCCATCCCGTTGAAGCCGGAAGTGTCGCCCGGGCCGGAGCCCGAGCCCCACATGCCCTTCCGCCGGGCGACGACCTGGTCGTCGACGGCCGGGGCGGCCCCGGGGGCGAACAGCTGCGCCAGATGCGGGAACTCGGCGAGCCCGGAGTCGGTTCCGGGGCGTGCCGGAGTGGCGTCGTTCTCGCTCATCGCATGAGCCCCTTCTGCTCGATGGTGGCCGGCGCCTCGAGCGCGGCCCTCTCCTTCTCGGCGACCTCGGCGACGCGGTCGGCGCCGATCCGGGCGTGCATGACCTCGCGGGCGCGCAGCTTGAAGACCGCGTCGATGAGCATGTCGGGACGCGGCGGGCAGCCGGGGATGTACATGTCGACGGGGACGATGTGGTCGGCGCCCTGCACGACCGCGTAGTTGTTGAAGATGCCGCCGCTGGAGGCGCAGGCCCCCATGGCGATGCACCACTTCGGATTCGGCATCTGGTCCCACAGCTGCCGGACGACCGGGGCCATCTTCTGGCTCACCCGGCCCGAGACGATCATGAGATCGGCCTGGCGCGGGCTGGCGCGGAAGACCTCCTGGCCCCACCGGCCGGCGTCGGCGCGCGGGCCGCCGTAGCTGATCATCTCGATGGCGCAGCAGGCCAGGCCCATCGTCAGCGGCCAGAAGGAGGTCTTGCGCGTCCAGCCGGCGATGGCCTCGAGCGTGGTGAGGAAGATGCCCGAGGGGATCTTCTCCTCGATACCCATGTGTGATCACCTGGCCTTTCAGTCCCAGTCGAGCCCGCCGCGGCGCAGCACGTAGGCGTAGGCGACGAAGACGACGACGATGAACAGGAGCATCTCGACGACACCGAACGCCCCGAGACGGTCGAAGGCGACCGCCCACGGGTAGAGGAAGACGATCTCGATGTCGAAGACGATGAAGAGCATCGCGGTGACGTAGTACTTGACCGCGAAGCGCCCGCCGCCGGTGACGGTCTGCGGGGTGGGCTGGATGCCGCACTCGAAGGAGTCGTACTTGGTGCGGTTGTAGCGGTGCGGGCCGATGAGGGGGGACAGCCAGATCGCCGCCACCCACACGAAGACGGCGGCCAGTACGACCAGCCCGAGGATCGGGATGTATGCGCTCATGTCCGTTCCTTCCTGCTCTCCGTTTCGACTGCCCTGGTCCGCCGCACTACGCGGAGGGGGCGATCCTGGTCAGCGTGTTGATGATGCGGTCGAAGGCGTCGCCGTCGTTCTCGTCCGTGAGATTGGCGAGCAGCTTGTTCACGAAGCGCATCAGCGTCGGCCGCGGGAGGCCGTAGGTGGTGCACAGGTGCATGATCCGGGGGTTCCCGATGAGACGGGAGAAGATCATGCCCAAGCGATGATAGCCGCCGAAGTCCCGCCGCACGTGGTTCTCGTAGCCGAGCAGCGCCCGTTCGGCCGCCGCGGCGCCGACGCCGCGGGAGTGGGCCTCGGCGATCGCGTCGGCGGCCAGCTCGGCGGCCTCGAGCGAGTAGTCGATGCCCTCGCCGTTGAAGGGGCTGACCATGCCGCCGGCGTCGCCGACGAGCAGCAGGCCGTTGGCGTAGAGGGGCTTGCGGTTGAGCGCCATCGGCAGGGCCGCGCCGCGGATCCGGTCGATCATGTGAGCGTCGTCGAAGCACCACTGCGGCGGGGTCGTGGCCAGCCAGGCGCGCATCAGCCTGCGGTAGTCGGTGCGGCCGAAGGCCGGGGACGAGTTGAGCATGCCCAGGCCGACGTTGCAGCGGCCGTCGCCCATCGGGAAGACCCAGGCGTAGCCGGGCAGCTGGGTCGAGGCGCCGCGCTCGCCGTCCCACAGCTCGAGCCAGCTCTCCATCCACGGATCGTCGTGACGAGGGCTCTCGAAGTAGGCGCGCACGGCCACGCCCATGGGCCGCCGCTCGTCGCGCCGGCGCCCCATCGCCACGCCGAGGCGGCTGGAGTTGCCGTCGGCCGCGACGACGACCGGCGCGCGGACGGTGCGCCCGTCGCGGGTGCGCACACCGGTGATGCGATCGCCCACCAGGACGGGCTCGGTGACGTTGGCTCCGCAGATCAGGTGCGCCCCCAGCTGCACGGCCCGGCCGGCGAGCAGGTCGTCGAGGCGGCGGCGCGGGCAGGTGGTGCCGTAGTCGGGGAAGTCGGACAGCTGCGGCCAGGGCAGCTCGAAGGGCGCCGTGCGGCCCCCGTAGACGCGCAGCCCCCTCGTGTGCAGGAATCCGGCCGACTCGGAGGTGTCGATGCCCAGACGCGTGAGCATGCGCACGGCGCGCGGGGTGAGTCCGTCGCCGCAGACCTTGTCGCGGGGGAACTCGGCCTTCTCGAGGAGGAGGACGTCGAGGCCGCGCTGGGCGCAGAGGGCGGCGGTCGCGGAGCCCCCGGGGCCGGCGCCGACGACGATGACGTCGGCCTCGTTCCGGTCGACCGGCGGAGCCGACGAGAGCAGCTCGGACGCGAGGGCATTGGTCACGCCCGGCACCTCCCTGCTCGTCATCGCCTCACCCGATTCCAAATCCTCGTCCGGTGCTCCGCCGGGCCCCGCTCCACAGCCGATCCGGAGCGGGGCCGGGCCGTCCGGAGCCCGGGAACCGGGGCTGCGGAGCCGTCCCGACTCTGCCGACGGCCCTGTCGGAACCCCATGTGCCCACAAGACTAGGCGCATGCTCCGGCCACGTCATCGGCGGGGTCACGAAGCGGACCGGAACCGACCCGAATCGCTTTCGGCTACTCTGCACGGGTGATCATCAATCCCGGCTCCACGCGGATGAGGGCCAGCACGGCCGCCATCGCGGACCCCGGCCGACTGACCGATTTCCTGGACGACTCCGGGGCCGCCTTCCTCAAGGGCCGCGACGGCTTCATCGCGCTCGGCGAGATGGCCCGCCTCGACGACGTGACGATGGCGACGGCCGACCAGTGGTGGCGGGAGTTCTCGGCCCGGATCGAGAACGAGACCGAGATGCCCGAGGCCTTCGGCACCGGCCCCATCGCCTACGGCTCCTTCGTCTACGACCCGGCGCGCTCCGGCCAGTGCTCCTGCCTCGTCGTCCCCGAGGTCGTCGTCGGGCGCCGGGAGGGCCGCTGCTGGGTCACCCGGCTCGGCTACGACAGCGTCGACCCCGTCCTGCCCGAGCGCCGGACCGCTCCCCCTCCCCCGCTGGGGCTCTCGTTCGGGCCGGGCGAGGAAACCGGGCACGAGGAGACGAGCCAGGAGTGGATCGACCGCTTCAACCGCATCAGAGGGCTCATCGACGAGGGACGCGCCGACCGCATCGTCCTGCTGCGCCAGCTCACCGCCCGCGCCGAGGGCCGGCTCGACCCGCGTTGGGTGCTGCGCCAGTGGCGAATGAACTACGGCGGCTCGTGGACCTACCTGGTGGGCGGCCTCGTCGGCGCGACCCCCGAGGTCATGGTGCGCCGCAGCGGCGGTCTGAACGTCTCGCGGATCCTCGCCGGCTCGGTGCAGCCCCTCGGCGGCCCGGACGAGGCCGCCCGGATCGCCCGGCTGCTGTCCGACGGCGACCGCCTGCGCCAGCACCGCCGCGCCGTCGACGCGGCCGCCGAGGGGCTGCGCCCCTTCATGCGGGGCATGCACGTGCCCGAGCAGCCGTTCGCCCTCGCGCTGCCCGACGGGCTCAACCTCGCCACCGACATCTGCGGGGCGGCCTCGCCGGGGCACTCCGCCCTGGCGCTCGCCGCCGCCCTGCACCCGCTGGCCTCGGTCACCGGCTCGCCCGTCGAGGCGGCCCGCGAGATCATCCGCACGGAGGGCACGACGGACCGCGGGCGCTTCGGCGCCCCGGTCGGCTGGATCGACGCCCAGGGCGACGGCGAGTGGTTCGCCGCGCTGCGCCCCTGCCAGATCGAGGACGACGGCGTCGTCCGCCTCTACGCCTCGGCGACCGCCTCGGCGAGCACGAGCGCTCATGACAAGCTCGTCTCCACGCAGGTCAAGCTCGACCAGATGCGCGGGCTGCTCACCGGGCGCTGAGCCGCAGGGCGGTGGGCCGTCGAGGGCCCGGACCGGACGCCCGGGGCCCTCGACGGGAGCGACTCAGTCGCCGTACGGCAGACCGACGGGGCCGGAGCCGAGGCTGACGAGGATGTTCTTCGTCTGCTGGTAGGCGTCGAGGATCATCGTGCGGGTCTCGCGCCCGATGCCGCTGTCCTTGCAGCCGCCGAATGGGGCGCCCGCGGGGAAGGCGTTGCACTGGTTGACCCAGCGGCTGGTACGCGCGCGGGTGGCCACGCGCAGGGCGCGGTTGAGGTCCGAGCTGAACACGCCTCCGCCCAGGCCGTGGTCGGAGTCGTCGGCCATGGCGATGACCTCGTCCTCGTCCTCGAAGGGGGTGATGACGCCGGCCGGCCCGAAGATCTCCTCGCGGGCGACGCGCATGTCGTTGCGGCCGAGCACCAGGGTCGACTTCATGAAGGCGCCCCTGGCGAGCGGACCGCTCCCGTACCGGGAACCACCGGTGACGATCTCGGCGCCCTCCGAGCGACCGGTCTCGACGTAGACGAGGATCTTCGCCAGCCGCTTCTCGTTGATCCGGGCTCTCATCTGGATCTGGGTGGCCGGGTCGAGCAGGTCGCCGACCCGCACGGCCGAGAACGCGGCTCCCAGGACCTCCACGAAGCGGTCCGGACCGCTGGGCCCGGACGAGGATCCGCGACCCGGCCGAGCAGACCTGGCCCTGGTTGAACAGGATGCCCATCTGGACGCCGTCGACCGCCCGGTCCGGGTCGTCGTCGAAGAAGATGTTGGCGCTCTTGCCCCCGGCTCCAGGGTGACCGGGATGATCCTCTGCGCCGCGGCCAGACCGATGCCGCGGCCGACCTCGGTGGGCCCGGTGAAGGCGAGCTCGTCGACGTCGACGGTCTTGAGGTACTCGCCGGAACGGTCGCCCGAACCGTTGATGACGTCGAGCACGCCGGCGGGCAGGAGGCCCGCCTCGTCGATGAGCCGGGTCAGCTCGAGCACCGACAGCGAGGCGGCGCTGGAGGGCTTGAAGACGACGGTGCTGCCGGCGACCAGCGCCGGGGCGAGCTTCCAGGCCGCCATGAGGAAGGGGGTTCCACGGCACGATCCGGCCGACGAGGCCCAGCGGCTCGCACAGGATGATGTCCAACGCGCCGGTGTCGAGCATGGTCGCCGAGCCCTCGTCGGCGCGCATGCAGCCGGCGAAGCAACGGAAGTGGTCGACACTCAACGGCAGATCGGCGCCGCTCGTCTCGCGGATCGGCTCGCCGTTGTCGAGCGGCTCGACGCGGGCCGGGTGGTCGAGGTTCGCCTCGATGAGATCGGCGATGGCCAGCAGTGTCCCTGAGCGCTCGGCGACGGAACTGCGCGACCAGGCCCCGAAGGCCGTGCGGGCGGCGGAGACCGCCGCGTCCACGTCCTGCCGCGTCGCGTCGGCGATGATGGCCAGGCGCTCCGTCATGGCGGGATCGTGGGACTCGAGCGTCGCCCAGTCCGAGGCGGGACGCCACTGCCCGTCGATGTACGACCCGTAGCCGTCCCGGATGCCGTAACCGTCCCGGATGCTGATCCTGTCGTTCATCCGGATCTTCTCCCCGGGATCGTCGGGCGGACCGTCATCGGTGACGAGCCGCCGTGCACACCCGTCCACCGGCCATGGCCCGTGCCGGGGCACCGGGTGCCGACACCCTCCAGGGCATGCGCGCGACCGATGCGCCCCGCCCCGTTCCCGTCAGCCCACGGGGACGATCCCGGATCACGTGCGCAGCGGCGGGCGCGAGCGCCCGGCCGAGCCCGACAGCGGCGGGCGGGTGCGGCCGGTCGGGGTCGAGCGCGAGACGACCCGCTTCGTACGCGGCGCCTGACCGCCGCGCGCCTGCCCGCGGGCCTGTTCGAGCTCGCGGCGGGACTCGGCCTGGGCCTCCATGAGCTCCTCCTGGTTGAGGGAGGCGCCCGAGCGCAGAATCACCCAGACGACGACGGCGATGACCGCCGAGACGATCGGCGACCAGTTCATGACGAGCGGGAAGGTGACGAGCACCACCATGTCGAGGCCGCGCACCATGTTGAACATGAGACTCGGCGGCACGGCTCCGGCGCCGGTGGCGACCATGGGGGCGCTGTAGTCGGCCGACTTCGCGCTGACCCAGCGCATGGCCCCCAGGACGGCACCCATGGCCGCGATGAGGCCGTACCACAGCGCCCGGTGCGGATCGGGCCGCGAGCCCCCCAGCCCCAGGACGAAGGCCGGCGTCACGGCGACGGCCCACACGAGGGCCAGCGCACCGGGGACCACGAGGACCGCGTCGCGCAGCTCCGAGTCGCTCATCGGGAACAGGCGGACCAGGCCCTTCGTCCGGCTGAGCACGCGCATCGAGTCGAAGAAGGGCACGATGACGATGAGCAGGACGAGGGAGGAGACGAACGGGGCGAGCGCGACGACGCCCAGCGAGCTGAGCGCGTACGGCACGACGGCGGCGATCGCCAGGCCGACGAGGGGGGCCGGGTTGCGGCGCAGCCGGTGGACGTCGCGCCAGACGAGGGCACGAGTCCCCTTCCCGCGGCCGCGAATGACCCGCACGTGGCCCCTCAGCCGGCAGCGGCGCTCGATGAGGATGTCGCGCATGAGCGCGAAGTCGAGGGCGAACGCGGCGCCCTGCATGCCCGAGACGAGCTCACCTCCGCTCACGAGCCGGCTCCGGCCGACGGCGCCCAGCCGGCGGCGCGCGAGCACCGAGGCCAGGACGCACAGCACGAGCCCGAAGGCTGCGATGAGGAGGGCGATGCGCCGCGACAGCACGGTGGCGACGTCGACGCGGAACCAGCCGGCGGCGGTGGCGATGACGAGGACGAGGACGGCCACGGCGAGCGCCCCGACGAGCATCTGGGCCAGCCGGACGGGACGGTCCCCCTCGGCGCCCTGCTGGGCGGCGGCGAAGGCCATCCACCCGGCGGTCGTCAGGCCGGTGGCAACGGTCCAGGCGAGGACCGAGGGGCCCGGCAGACCGGTGAGCGCCGCGACGAGCGCGCCGAGCGCCGCGCCGACGAGGCCGGCGCCGACGATCATGAGCCACAGGCGCCGGGCGAGGATCGCCGAGCGGCGCAGCGGCGCGTCGAGCAGCCAGAAACCCTCCGCCGCGGAGGCGATGACCGGCCCGAAGACGCGGCTGACGGCCAGGACGGCGACCCAGCAGGCCGCGACGACGAGCCACGGGATGAGTTCGCGCGCGGTGCCGCAGCCCTCCGAGGTGCAGCCGGCCGCCTGCTTCTGGGCGCTGCGGATCGCGCTGATGACCATCGCGGCGATGATGCCGATGCTGAAGACGGCGACGTAGCCGTCGGTGAACACCGACCAGATCGACCGCGTGGCCCGGCCCCTGCGCCAGTCCTTGAGCAGCAGCATGAGCTGGCGCTCGATGACCTGGCCCTGCTCGTGGTCGTCGACGTCCGCGAACGGGTAGTCGGGGTCGAAGGCGACCGCCGGCCCCCCGGACTCGAGGGCCTGCGCGGCGGCCTGCTGCGACTGCTCGGCCTGCGGCCCCCTGTCGGAGGACTGCCTGTTCCTGCGCCTGTTCCTCGACCTGCTCATACGAGCTGCTCCGGCTCGGCGAGGGACTGGCTCGCGGACCCGGCGGCGCCCACGCGCACGATGCGCGCGCCGACCGCCTCGACGAGCGAGGGCTCGTGGCTGGCCATGATGATGGCCAGGCCGTTGTCGTCCCTCTCGTGACGCAGGCGCTTGCCCAGCCAGTCGATGCCTTCGACGTCCAGGCGCTGCTCGGGCTCGTCGAGCACGAGGAGCCTCTTGGGGCGCACGAAGGCGGTGGCCAGGGCGAGGCGGCGGCGCTGACCGCTGGACAGGGTGCCTGGCAGCTGACCCGACTGCGGGACGAGCTGGACCTCCTCGAGGACGGCGTCGACGAGCTCGTCGGTGTCGTCCAGGCCGTGGGCGCGGGCGAGCAGGTCGAGGTGCTCCACGACGGACAGGTCGGGGAAGAAGTCGAGGTCGTCGATGACGGTGGCGACGTTGCGCCGGAACTGCGGATCGGTGTCCTTGGCCTTGACGCCGAGCACCTCGACCGCCCCCTCGGTGGGCCGGTCGGAGCCGACGATGCACCGCAGGATCGTCGACTTGCCCGAGCCGTTGCGGCCGGTCAGGGCGACGGCCTCGCCCTCGTGGACGTCGAGGCTGAAGCGGGAGACGATCGTGCGGTCCCCGTACTTCTTCGCGAGGTTGCTGATTCTCAGGACTGTGGAGCGCCGTGCCATGGGGTCCATTGTGCTGCACGCGCAAGCCCGCGCCGGCCCGTGACGGTGGTCACCGCCCGCATGCCGGTGCCCGGCTGCCGCGCCCCGGGGCGCGGGCGGGCGTCCGGGGCGCGCACCGCCGCGGCCTGCCACAATGGGGTCGTGGCACGCAGAGCGGATCTTGACAGGCATCGCGACGAGGTCGCCGGCATGTTCGACGAGACGGCCCCCAAGTACGACCTCATGAACGACGTGATGAGCCTGGGGCGGGACCGCTCCTGGCGCCGCGAGGTCGTGCGGGCCCTCGCGATCCGCCCCGGCGAGCGGGTCCTCGACCTGGCCGCCGGAACGGGCACCTCGTCCGCGCCGCTCGCCGCCGCCGGCGCGGCGGTCTACCCCACCGACCTGTCGATGGGCATGCTGCGCACCGGCAAGCGCCGCCGCCCCGAGCTCGCATTCGTCCGCGGCGACGCCACGCGACTGCCCTACCGCGACGGGGTCTTCGACGCCGCGACGATCAGCTTCGGCCTGCGCAACGTCGAGGACGCCCTCGGCGCCCTGCGCGAGCTGCGCCGCGTCACCCGCCCCGGCGGACGGCTCGTCATCTGCGAGTTCAGCCGCCCCACCCGGCCGCCCTTCCGCTGGGCCTACCAGAGGGTCTATCTGCCGCATGTCATGCCGCGCATGGGCCGGGCGAGCGCCAACCCGATGTCCTACGACTACCTGGCCGAGACGATCCTCGCCTGGCACGACCAGCCGCACCTGGCCGCGCTCATGGAACGGGCCGGATGGGACCGCGTCGAATGGCGCGACCTCACCGGCGGCATCGTCGCCCTGCACCGCGGACGGGCGAGCTGACCGATGGGCGGATCGGCCCGCCTCCACGCGCGGCGCGCGCGGACGGCCCCGGCACCGCCCCGCGACATCGAGACCCCCGCCGTGCCCGACGTCACGGGCCTGGTCCTGCTCGACGCCGACGCCGCGGTGAGCTGCCCGGTGCGGACCCACAACCGCTTCGACCCGGCCGTCCCCGATCCCGGGCCCGGCGCCGCCGGCCAGGACGGGCGGCCGGCCGACGAACCGACCGCGGCGCGCCGGGCCACCGAGGCCTTCCGCGGGCGCGTCCTCGACGCGCTGGCCGCCATGCCCCGGGCCGTCGACCTGCGCGGGCTCGAGCACGACTGGCCCGGCCGCTTCCAGGCGACCGCGCGGGCCGTGGCGGCCGGGAGGCGCGTCATCATCGGCCCCGCCCTGCCACCCGACGCGGCCGGCGGGCGGATCGGGGAGCCCGACGCGCTCGTCCTCGGCGAGCCCGCCGCCGGCGGCGGCCACGGCTACGACCCCGTCCTCGTCGTCCGTCACCAAGTGCTCGAACCGGCCTCGTCGGCACGAGATCAGCGCGCGAGCTCCCTGGCCCGCGGCCTGCGCCTGGTCCGGGTGCGCGGCACGGCCGTGCGCCCGAGCCGCGAGCACGACCTGCTGCGCCTGGCTCACCACAGGCGCGTCCTCGAGTCCGCCGGCTGGGCCGGCGGCGGGGCCGCGTACGGCGGCCTCATCGGCACCGACCGCATCGGCTACGAGCGAGGCGTCGCCACGGTGCGCCGCTCCCCCCGACGGCAGGCGCCCCCGAACCGCCAGCTCGTCCTCGTCTGGGCCGACCTCGAGGCGAAGCGCCTGCGTGCCGAGGCCCGCACGGCCGGCCGCGGCTGGCGCGCCCACTCGGCGCTGGAACGCTACGACCACGAGTTCGGCTTCCGACGCCGGATCGCCGTCGAGGCCGCCGCCCGCACGCCGTCCCCGCGCGTACGGCCCATCGTCACGGCCGAGTGCCAGGGGTGCCCGTGGTGGTCGTGCTGCCGCCCGCAGCTGGCCGACGACGACCTGAGCCTGTGCATCGACAAGGCCCGCCCCAGCGCCAGGGAGATCGGTCTCCTGCGCGCCATGGGCGTGTGGACGGTCGGCGACCTGGCCGGGCGCGACGTCGACGAGCTCCTCGCGGCACTAACCCCTCAGGTGGCTCGCCCCGACGAGACGGCCCGGCGGGTGCGGCTGGCCGCGCGCCGGGCCCGCATGCTCAGGGACGGGCGCACGGTGGAGCGCACGACGAGCGGCCCGCTGCGGCTGCCGCCGCCCGGCTACGCGATCGATCTCGACATCGAGACGAGCGCCGACGACACGGTCTACCTGTGGGGATTCCTCGTGGACGATCCCGACGAGCCCGCCGGGCCCCGCTACGTCCCCTTCGCCCGGTTCGCCGAGCTGGACCGCACCGGCGAGCGGGAACTCGCGCGCGAGGCGCTCTGCTGGCTCGACGAGCGGCTCGCGGCCCACCCCGGGGCGAGGGTCTACCACTACTCCGACTACGAGGTCATCCACATCCGGCGCATCGCCAGAACGAGCGACGACCCGCTCCTGACCGGGTTCGCGCGCTCCCGGTGCCGGTCGAACTTCTCCGACCTGTTCGGCGTCGTGCGCGCCAACTTCTTCGGCGTGCACGGACTGGGCCTCAAGTGCATCGCCCACGACGGCGCCGGGTTCAGCTGGCGCGACGGGCAGGCGGGCGGCCTCAACTCGCAGAGCTGGTTCGACGAGGCCGTCCACGCCGACGAGCCGGAGCGCCGCCGTGCGGCGGCCCGACGCGTCCTGGAGTACAACGAGGACGACGTGCGCGCCACCCGCGCCCTGCGCGCCTGGCTGCGCGCCCTCGAGTGAGGGCGCGGCGGTACGGGAACGCGGCGGGGCAGCGCCGTTCAGGCCGTCAGCCGCGCGACGGCCACGCCGGCCAGCAGGCCGAGCGAGAGGACGAGCTCGCCCATGCTCGTCGAGCGCAGGGTGGACACGAGGCGCAGCCCGACGGCTCCGCCCAGGATCGTGCGGGCCGCCGGCACGAGCAGCGCCACCCCGAGCAGGCCCAGCAGTGCCCACCACGTGCTCAGCGCGGCGACGAGGACGCAGCAGACGGCGACGGCGACGACCAGCCCCGCGTAGAGCAGGCGACTGGCCCGGTCGCCCAGGCGCGTCTCGAGGGTGCGCTTCCCGGCGGCGGTGTCGCTGGCGATGTCGCGCAGGTTGTTCGTCACGAGCACCCCGTCCGCGGTCAGGCCCATGGCCACCGCCGCGACCCAGCCGGCGGCGCTCACGCGCCCGCAGAGCAGGTAATCGGTCCCGGCCGTGGCGACGAGACCGAAGAAGATGAGGACGAAGACCTCCCCCAGGCCCAAGTAGCCGTAGGGGTGCCGGCCGCCGGTGTAGAACCAGGCGGCGAGGACGCAGGCGACGCCGACGGCCAGCAGCCACCAGTGCCCTGTTGCGGCGACGGCGGCCAGGCCCGCCAGCCCCGAGACGCCGAAGCAGCAGAAGGCGGCGGCGCGCACCCGGCCGGGGGCGGCGGCCCCTGAGCCGACGAGGCGCTGCGGTCCGACGCGGTGGTCGTCGGTGCCGCGGACGCCGTCCGAGTAGTCGTTGGCGAAGTTGACGCCGATGACCAGCCCGAGCGCGACGACCAGGCACAGGCCGACGACGAGGAGGGGCGCCCGCCCCTGCCACCAGCCGATCGCCGTCCCGGCCAGGACCGGTGAGATCGCGGTGGGCAGGGTGCGCATGCGCGCCCCCTCGATCCATTCTGCAGCGCTGGCCATTGGGTCCCCTCGTCGATCGGGGCGCCGCCGGGCCCGCCGTCGCGGCGGGGACGCCCACCGCCCGATCCTGCCACGCGATCCCGCCGCCCCGGCGCCCCGTCCGGCGGCCGTGCCGCCGCGGCGGCACGGCCGTAGACTGGAGCCATGGCACGACTCCTGCCGGCGCTGGTCCTGCTGGCGCTGACCATCTACGCGATCGTCGACCTGGCCCAGAGCCGGGACGAGGACGTGCCGTTCATGCCCAAGTGGCTGTGGCTGTTCGTGGTGATCTTCATCCCCGCGGTCGGCCCCCTGCTGTGGATCATCGTCGGCTACGGCGTCCGCCGCGCCAGGCCGCCCCGCGAGGTGCCGCCGGACGACAACGAGGACTGGCTGCGCCGCCACTGAGGGCGCCCGTGACGGCCCGGTACCCGGAGGAATCACTGATACGGGTCCCCGAGGACGCATCCGGCATGACATCGGCGCCCGCGGTGGCATAGCGTGAGCGGGTCACTGGCGCAGACCGCCTCGGCGGAAAGGAGGCTCATGACGGACGACAACTACGACGACCTGTACAACTCGGACGTCGTCGACCGCGATGGGAGGAGGATCGGCGGCGTCGGGCAGGTCTACCTGGACGACCGGACCGGCCGGCCCACCTGGGTGACCGTCAAGACCGGCCTGTTCGGGACGAAGGAGAACTTCGTGCCGCTGTTCCGGGCCGAGGTGGACGACGGCCAGATCCAGGTGCCCTACGCCGAGGCCACCGTCAAGAACGCCCCGACCGTCGACCCCGACCGCCACCTCGACTCCGACGAGGAGGCCGACCTGTACAAGTACTACGGCATCTCCGCCGTGCGCCCGTCCGGGACGGACGAGAACGACTCCTCCGACGACGCGGACGCCGGGCAGGACCAGGACGGCTGATCCGCCCCTCCGCCGGTCGCCCGAACCGCCCGGGTCCCGCGGACGACCTCCACGCGGAGACGACCTCGTGAGAGGGGACCCGCTCGTGGAGGGGCCGCCGGAGCGGGAGGCCCCGACCGCGCCTCGCGGCCGCACGGGCGCGGAGGAGGTCCACGGCCGTGCGGCAGACGGCCGGCCCCTCCCCGCGACCGGGCGGCGGCGCCTCAGCCGAAGTCGACGAGCCCGTCCTCATCCATCGAGCCGGTGGGCCACACGGCCCGCACGATGCCGGCCGCGGCGAGCGCCTTGCGGCAACCCGGGCACGGCTGGTCGGTGACGTAGGCCGTGGCGCCCTTCGTGTCGCGCGTGCTGAACAGCAGCGCGTTGACCTCGGCATGGATGGCGATGCAGAAGCCGGGCGCCCCGGGCCGGTCGTAGTCGCCCAGACCGGGCACCTCGTCGTATCCGAGACGCCCGCGCGGGCACGCGCCCTCGAGGCAGTCGGGGCGCCCGGGCGCGGCGCCGTTGTAGCCGGTGGCGATGATCCGGTGGTCGGGGCCCACGAGCACGGCGCCGACCCGCCGGCGCGTGCACTTGGCGCGCGCCGAGACGGCCTCGGCGATGCCCAGGAAGTAGTCGTCCCAGCCCGGAACGGGAATCGTCCGCCCACCCCTCGTCGTCGCCATGCCCACCAGCGTACGGCCCCTCAGATCTCGATGTCCTCGTAGGACCGCGCGTCGTGCAGCGGCTCCGTGTGCACGGTGACGCGCAGGTCCGGCTCGATCTCGCGCAGCTCATCGACGATGTCCTCGGCGAGGTCGTGACCGGCCTTGACGCTCCACTCGTCGGGCACGAGCAGGTGGAACTCCATGAAGCGCCGGTTCCCACTCTCGCGGGTGCGCACCGCGTGGAAGTCGACCTCCTCGCCGCGGTGGGTCTCGAGCACGCCCATGAGACGGGCCTCGAGCTCGGCGGGCAGGGCGATGTCCATGAGACCGTCGACCGAGCTGCGCACCAGCCCGATGCCGATGCGCACGATGTTCGCGCCGGCGACGATCGCGACGATCGGGTCGAGAAGGGGCCGGCCGGTGAGCGCGACGAGACCCACCCCCGCGAGCACGGCCACCGAGGTGACGACGTCGGTCATGAGGTGCCTCCCGTCGGCGGACAGGGTCGCCGAGCGCATCTGCGCACCGCGGCGGATGAGCAGCAGGCCGACGGCGCCGTTGACCAGGGCGGCGACGGCGCTGATGGCCAGGCCGATGCCGAGCTGCTCGGGCATCCGCGGGTGGACCAGCCGCCCGACCGCCTCCCAGATGATGAGGATCGCGGCGACCAGCACCATGGCGCCCTCGACGGCGGCCGAGAAGTACTCCGCCTTGGAATGCCCGAAGCGGTGGTTGTCGTCCGGCGGTCGGATCGAGATCTTCAGCATGACGAGGGCGAGGACGGCAGCCACCAGGTTGACGACCGACTCGAGGGCGTCGGACAGCAGCGAGACCGAACCGGTGAGCGCAGCGGCCCCGCCCTTGAGCACGATGGTCACCGCCGCAGCGGCGATGGAGAGCCAGGCGTAACGGCTCAGATCGACGGGCGGAGAGTAACGCGGTCCGTTCGGCATGGCTCCAGTATGATCGGCCGAATCCGCCCGTGCACCCAAGCAAGTCCTCACTGCCCTCGGGTTCTTCCCCGTCCACAAGGGAGGACGTCTGATGCGCAGGCATTGCGGATCGGCGCCCCCCGGCCGCACGCCGGGCGGGCCCTGCGCACGGGCGCCCCATGCCGGCCCCGGCCCGACGGGCCGCGCGGCCCGTCGGGCCGGGGCCCCGCGACGGTGCCGGTTAGGCTGTCCGCATGCCACGTCCAGCATGGTCCGGTCTGCGGCCCCTCCTCGGCCGCGGGCACTCCCGGGAGGACCCGGAGGAGGTCCAGGGCCTGGTCATGGCGGGCGGAGGGGCCAGGGCGAGCTTCCAGACCGGCGCGCTGCGCCATCCGTACGAGCGAGAGCGCATCGCACCTGCGGTCATCACGGCCGCCTCGTCCGGTTCGATCCTCGGCGCGCTGCTCGCCCAGTTCGAGGATCCGGCCGAGCAGGAGGCCGCGCTGCGCCGCGTCGAGGACCTGTGGCCGTCGATGCGGACGAACGCCGACATGTTCACCGAGCGCTCGTGGTTCTCGCGCCCGCTCGCCCACCAGCACGTCCTCGAGACCCTGCGCGAGGCCGAGGAGCGCACGGTCGAGCGCACCCGCCGGTCCCACACCCGGCGCCGGGCCTCCTGGCGCACCGACGACGCCGAGGACGAGGACGCCCCGGCCGCCGGAGACGAGCGCCCGGCCCCGCAGGAGCGCACCCCGGCGCTCGCCATGGCCGAGGCCCCCGTCGAGCCGCTGGAGTTCAACGCCGACCTCGTCCACCAGCTCATGGTCGGGCTGCCCCGCTTCGGGCGCATCGGCTCGGACCCGACCGCCGCGTTCCGCGGCCTGGAGAGCAACCGCTCGCTGTACCGCCCCGGGCCCCTGCTGGAGCGCCTGCTGAGCCGCGACTTCTTCCACTCGGAGCCGGTGGGCTCCTCCGGCGTCGCCCCCCGCTGCGCCTTCGTCGGCCTCGACAGCGGAGAGCCGCGCTCCATGCGCGAGGACGGCCGGATCGTCGACCGCGACGATCGGCCCCTGGACGGTCCGGGGTTCGACGTGGCGATGGGCACGCCGGCGTCCTGCTCGGTCCCGGGCGTCTTCGAGCCGGTCGAGATGAACGGCGAGTGGTACGTCGACGGCGGCATCCGCGAGAACGTCCCGGTCGAGGCGGCGATCAAGAACCTCGGCGTCACGAGGCCCTGTGCGATCATCTCGTCCCCGCCCGGCGCGGCCCCGAACCCGGGCGCCGGCAGGGGCGGCGTCCTGTCGATCCTGTTCCGCGTCGAGTCGATCCGCGCGGACGAGTCCGAGCGCGACGAGATCGCCTACGCCCGGGCGGCGGGCGCCACCGTCATCGAGCCGGAGATCCTCGTCCACGACGCCATGACGATCGATCCGGGCCTGCTGTCCATCAACCGCGACTACGGCCGGATCCGGGCCGCCGAGGCGGTCGGGGAGGCCCCCTGCGAGGTGCAGGGCGTCCACCGCGAGATGATCCGCACCCGGCTGAGGGCCTGGCGCCTCGGGAAGGCCCTCCTGGAGACCGATCCGCACGCCCTCGACGCGGGCCCCGACGCGACCCGCGGGCTGCCGGACGAGCTGATCGGGACGAAGCGGGCGCTGCGCGCCATGGTCGAGCGCGACGACGGGGGCTGCCTGCCGGCCGGGCACGACGACTGGTGGTCGCGCTTCGAGCGCCACCGGCGCCCCGGGGGCGCGCATGTCTGAGCAGCAGCACCGGGCCGACGGGCCGGCCCCCGAGCACGCCCTGGTCGGCGCGCGGGTCATGGACTCCACCGGCAGGCTCCTCGGCCACGCCCTGCGGATCCTGCGCGACGCCCGCACCGACTCCCTGGCCTTCGTGAGCGTGCGCGACGGCGTGCTGAGCGGGCGCCGCCACCTCATTCCGCTGGCCGCCGCCGAGATCGGCTACGAGCGCATCGACGTGCCCTACCCCCGCTCCCTCGTGATGAGCTCGCCGCGCCTCGAGACGGGACACCGCGTCCTGCCCGAGGACGAGGCCGCTGTCTGCGCCCACTACGGCCTGCCGGGCCCGACGCCCTGGATCGCTTGATGGGCCAGCCCGGGCTCCTCGATTGCGACGCGGCGGGCCCCGCGCCGGCGCGTGCCGAGCCGTGGCGTCCCCGCGCACGGCACCGGCGGTCGAGGCCGATGAGCCGTCCCGGCAGGATCGGCCCCGGCCGGCGACCCCGCCGAGCAGCGGACCCCGCCGGCCCCGGCCGCGTACGCTTCCCCGAGCAGAGCATCCACCGCCCGCGCCCCCGGGGGCGCGGGCGGGAGCGGCAGCGGATCAGTCGTCCCCGGGTCGGGGAGTCTCGGCCCGGGCCTGCTCGTAGACCTCGCCGGCGGCGCGCAGGTTGATCGCGCCCGCGGCGACGCCGATGACGACGTCGGGCCAGATCGAGGGTCGGGCCGCCGTCACCAGGCCCGCGACGAGGATGAGCGCATCGGCCAGCACGTCGTTGCGCGCCGCGAGCCAGGCGCCGCGCACGAGGGACCCGCCCTCGGTGCGCCGGGCGACGAGCAGCAGCGCGCAGAGCAGGTTGAGGGCGAGCGCGGCACCGGCCGTGAGCGACAGTCGAAAGGGCTCGGGGGGCTCGCCCGAGACGAGCTTCCACGCGGCCGTCGTGAGGGCCGCGACGGCGGGGATGAGGATGAGACCGGCGAGCCAGACGCTCGCCCGGCGACGCCCTCGCACGGACCAGCCCAGCGCCGCGACGACGAGCCCGTTGATGAGGAAGTCCTCGCAGAAGTCGGCCGCATCGGCGAACAGCGCGACCGAACCGGCCAGGACCGCCATGATGATCTCGCCGATCATCCCCAGCAGGTTGAGGAGCGCGACGACCGCCACGACCCGCCGCAGCGCCGTGCCGGGCCCGTCGTCGCCGTGGAGGTCCTCGTGATCGTCACCGGTGGCCACGGCACCCCATCATGCCGCGGGGCACCGGTCCCCGGCCCGCCGTCCGCGCCCCGGACGGGGCCCGGGGGCACGGCTCACCAGCAGCGCCAGGACCAGTAGCCGGGGTGCCAGCCCCACCAGTCGTAGTAGGGCTGGTTGACCCAGACCCAACCGCAGTTCCCACCGCCGTACGGCCAGTTCCGGTGGGAGTCCTCCTCGTCGTCGTCGTCATCATCGTCGTCGTCGGACTCATGGTGCGAGCCGTGGGAGCCGGAGCCGTCCGAGGTGGTGGGTCCGCCGCCCGAGCCCGGATTGTCCAGCTTCGAGCCGCCCCCACCGTTGTCGGCGGCCCCGCCGAAGTTGGAGCCCCCGGAGCCGCCGGTGGGGTTCCCGGGGTTGTTCTCCTCGGGTGCGGGCGTGCCGCCGGTGGGCTGATCGGGCTTGGACTCCTGGGTCTGCGCCTGCTGCTCGGCGGCCTGCTCCGAGGCGATGCCGGCGGCCTTGGCCGTGTCGTCCTTCTTGGTGCTCAGCTCGATCCTCTTGGCCCCCATCGCCTTCGTCGACTCGTCGACGGGCGCCGGATCATTGCTGCCGGCGGCCTGCTCGCGGGCGTCGGCAGCCGCGTCGAGCAGGGCGGTGGCCTCGTCGATCTCGGTCCGCAGCTCACTGCGCACCCCGTCGTCGGGCAGCTGCCCGGCAGAGCCGTCGTAGACGCTCTGGGCGGCCTGGATCACGGCCGAGAGCTCGTCCGCCGCCTTCGCATTGTTGTACGACGAGATCGACACCGTGAGATGGAGGGTGTCGGTGACCAGGGCGTCCCTCTTCGTGCCCAGCTCGGCCGTGGCGTTTCTGAGGGCCTCGAGCTGGCCCCGGTCGGTGCAGGTGAGGTCCATGCGCACCTGACGATCGGCGCCGGCGACCGCGTCGACGAGCGCGGAGGCGCCCTCGCTGTCCTTGTAGCCGGACGTGTCGTCGGCGCTGCGCAGGACCGGCTCGGTGGCGGTGACCGCGCTCACGTAGTCGTCGACGGCCTGGTCGGCCGAGCTCACCGCCGCCGCGCAGTCGTTCCGCAGCTCGGTGTTGTGGCGGTGCACACCGAAGACGGTGCCGAAGGCCGCCAGCAGGAGCGCGCAGACGGCAGTGCCGACGATGGCACGCCGGGGGTGCCTCGTCCTCTCTGCCCTGCCTGTCATATGGCTCTTTCGTTCGCCTTCACCGGATCGTCGGCCGGACGGCGGCCGCCGTCCGGCCCCGACTCGTGCAAGCACTGTGCTGGGGTGCGCGGACCGTGTGATGTCCTCAGGCTCAGAGCCCGTTATGGGACGGGCCCGAGCAATCACACAGCTCCCGCGGGAAACCTGAAACGTGAGCCCGCGACGGTCCGAGCGATGCGCGCAGCACCGTCGGGGCCCGGGGTCCTGCGTCTCCAGGTGTCCCGCAGCTGCAGCCACGGGACGAGAACCTCGGGGGTGCCCGCCTTGGAACAGACCGCAGCCGCTTCAGTTTATCGCGCGATGTGACACCCTGTCCAAGATCCGCGTTCGGGATCCGGACGCCAGACCCCTCCGGCTTCGTCCGATCGGTGCCCCCACGGGGGCTCGAACCCCGGACCCAAGGATTAAAAGTCCCTTGCTCTGCCAGCTGAGCTATGGAGGCGGCACCATCTTAGCCGCTCGGACCCCGTCGGCACCGCGCCCGGCGACGGGTCGGGGACGGGCCGCGGAACGGGCGCGAAGACTCAACCTCAACCTCGGCTTGAGCCTGTGCGTCGGCGGCGGCCCCGTGCTCCCCCGGCCTGCCCGCAGCCGCCCCACTGGCCCCTGCCGGCACCCTGGATCACCTAGCCAGTGGCGGCTCCACGGGCCTCGTGAAACCCAGACGGTACGCCGCGCCCGCCCGGGGGCCGGCCGGCCCGGAAGTCTCAACCGGTGCTTCAGCCGTCTTGTGGGCCGGGACGGGGCCCGCCTAAGTTCCTTCCAGCCCTGGGGCTCCGGCGTGGCGGCACGCGTCGCCGGGGAAGACGCCACGCCCCGGGGCACGGACCATCGAACATCATGCGGCTCGGGAAGGCCGCGGGAAGGACCAGCAGTGAACAACCCCTTCGCGAAAACGGCGCGCATCGCCGTGACCTCGTCGCTGGTGGCTGCCAGTCTGGCCACCGCCGGGCTCGTCCTGAGCCCGCAGGCGCAGGCCGACTACTCAGACCTGTCCGCGACGACCGACGTGAACGTGCGCACCTCTCCGGACACGAACGGCGAGGTCGTGGCGGTGCTCTCCGCCGGCGACACCGTCACCCAGCGCGGCGCCGAGCAGGACGGCTGGCTGCCGATCATCTACAACGGCACGAACGCCTGGGTCCAGGCCCAGTACGTGTCGAGCACGACCGTCATCACGAGCGGCACCGCCGTCGGCACCGCCACAACGACCGCCGACGCCTACGTCCGCTCCGACGCCGACCCGACGAGCTGGATCATGGGCACTCTGACCCAGGGCACCACCGTCTCGATCACCGGCGACCCGAACGGCGACTGGACGCCGGTCAACTACTACGGCAGGGCGGGCTGGGTCGCCACGACCCTCCTGTCGGACGCCGGCGACGACTCGACCGCCACGATCACCAGCGCCGTCTCGCAGGACTACCTGTGGGTGCGTACCGGCACGAGCACCGCCTTCACCTCGATCGGCATGCTCTACCCGGGCGACGAGGTCGCCGTGACCGGCGCCCCGTTCGCCGGCTGGGTGCCCGTGAGCTTCAACGGCCAGGACGCCTGGGTGGCGGCGAACTACTCGCGCTACGTCTCCGATCCCGCGACCATCGCGCTCGTCGCCAGCACGACCTCCACCGAGAACGCCGAGGAGCCGGCCCGGACCCCCGAGACCGAGCCCGCCCCCGAGGCCGAGCAGACCGCGCAGGCCCCGGCCGAGGAGCCGGCCCGGACCCCCGAGACCGAGCCCGCCCCCGAGGCCGAGCAGACCGCGCAGCCCCAGGCCGAGGAGCCGGCCCGGACCCCCGAGACCGAGCAGACCGCGCAGCCCCAGGAGGCCGCGGACGACTCCCAGGAGGAGGCCCCCGCGACGACGACGAAGTGGGTCTCCGACGACGTCAACGTCCGCACCGGGCCCGGCACCGACTACGAGGTCGTCGACATTCTGGACCAGGGGGACACCATCGAGGCCACCGGCGTCACCAACGGCGACTGGACCGAGATCATCCTCGACGGCGTTTCCCGCTGGGTGAACAGCGCCTTCGTCTCCGACACCGAGGTCGCCCCCGGTGACGAGGAGGAGGCCGACGACGAGGACGGCGGGAACTCCCCGCAGCCGGTGACCGTCGCCTACGACAGCGCCACGGCGGCCCGGACCGCGATCGACTTCGCCTACTCCAAGCTCGGCGGCCCCTACGTGTGGGGCGGCACCGGCCCTGTCGGCTACGACTGCTCGGGGCTCATGCAGGCCGCGTACGCCGCGGCCGGCGTCTCGCTCCCGCGCACGACCTGGGACCAGGTGAACTCCGGTGCACCGGTCTCCTCGACCGATGACCTGCAGCCCGGTGACCTGGTGTTCTACTACGACGACGGCCACGTCGGCATGTACGTCGGCGACGGTCTCGTGCTCAACGCCCAGAACGAGGACACCGGCATCGTCGTCTCGGGCCTGTACGACATGGCCCCGATCTCCGCCATGGTCCGCGTCGTCTGAGCGCGGGCCCCAGCGGCTCGGGCGTTGGCGGACTTCCGTCCCGGACGCCCGAGCCGCTACCATGTTCGTCGCGAGTCCCCATCGTCTAGCGGCCCAGGACCCCACCCTTTCAAGGTGGTAACACGGATTCGAATTCCGTTGGGGATACGCCCGCCGGGGCGGCGCCGACCGGTGCCGCCCCGGCGCACCGCTCCCGTCGGGCCGCTCCGCCCGATCGTCGCGCGGGGTGCACGGGCGGTTTTGCTTTCCCCCGGAAGCACGCTATTGTTGTGGAGCCCGCTCGCGCGGGTGACAAGTGAATCGAGGCCCTGTGGCGCAGTTGGTCAGCGCGCCGCCCTGTCACGGCGGAGGTCGTGGGTTCAAGTCCCATCAGGGTCGCTTCTCCTGATCAAGGCCAGGTAGCTCAGTCGGTAGCAGCGTACGCCTGAAAAGTGTAAGGTCGGCGGTTCGACCCCGCCCCTGGCCACCCCGCGGGGACCGCAGCGGCTCAGCCCCGGCTCCCCGTCCTCCGCCCGTCCCGGTCGGTGCGCAGCGTCTCGCGGTACTCCTCGATGAGGCCGGCCGGGCGCACCCTCGCATCGATCCAGCGGGCCATCTCGTCGAAGACCCGGCGTCGTACCGGCTCGCGCGAGAGCACGAGGTCGTGGACTCCCCCGGCGAACCGGCGGATCGTCACCAGCCGCCCCAGGTGCACCGCAGCCGCGCAGATGCGCTCGACGTCGAGCACGAGGTCAGCCCCGCGCATGCTCTCGTCCCAGGTGCGCGAGAAGTCGCTCCGGGCGCTCGTCATGACGAGGACCGGGGTGTCGATGCCCAGGCCGGCGCCGGCGCGGTCCTGGCCGGCCAGGACCGCCCTGCCCCAGCCCCAGCGGTGGACGAAGGCCCCGGTGTTGGACTTGAGGTCGAGATCCCAGTCCCACTCGCCGTCCTCGTCGGCGCGCAGGCTGCGGCGGTAGAGGCCCGTGTCGACGACGGCGCCGAGCTCGGCCAGCGGGTTGACGACGGAGATGGCCGCGGCGACCGGCGAGAGCACGCGCCACAGCGCCGGCGAGCCCTGCATGTCGAGCCACGGCGAGTTGAGGATGACCCCCGCCAGCAGTCCCGGGCGCCGGGACGCCCACAGCGCGCCGGTGAGTCCCCCGGCGGAATGGCCGAGAAAGGTGAGGGGCACCCCCGGATGGTCCTCGCGGATGCACGCGACGGCGTGGTCCAGCTCGGACTCGTAGTGGCTCAGGTCCGTGATGAAGCCGGCGTACAGGCCCGGGACGAGGTTGCGCCCGTAGCGGCGCAGCTCGACGGCGTAGAAGTCGAAGCCCTGCGCGTCGAACCAGTCGGCCAGGTGGGTCTGGAAGAAGTAGTCGTTCCAGCCGTGCAGGTAGAGCACCGCGCGCTCGTGGCGCGGCGGATTCCTCCGGACGAGAGTCCCGGTGAGGGGGGCGCCGGGTTCGCCCTCGGCCGGCCGCGCGCCGGGGATCGCCCAGCTCAGCGACTCGTAGCCCGCCAGCAGCGGATCGGCGGCCCAGCGGCTCATCTCGCAGTCCCGACGGCTCAGTCGGAGTCGACGTCCCGCTCGTACTCCGCGGCGAGATCCGCGTAGTTGTCGGGGATCCCCTCGCCGGGATCCTCGTCGTCGTGGTGCTGCTTGCTGCGGAGCTCCCGCTCCAACGAGGCGAAGTCGGTCTCGACCGAACGGTACTTCAGATCCCTGGCCACCTTGGTCTGCTTCGCCTTTTGCCGGCCGCGCCCCATATGGGTCGACCCCCTCGCTTAGTCCCTCGCGGCTGTGCCGCGGCATGATGAACAACTCTCGTGGGCCCCAGGCTACCCAATAGTTCGGGTCGTCACCAATCACCGCCCATCTCGAACGCGGCGGGCGGTTGGTGTCCGGACAAGCGGTTGAGGCGGGTCAGGCCCGCGGATGCCCCCCGACCAGCTCGACGGCCGCGGGCCCGGGGCGGGCCTCGACGCGACCGCAGACCCAGGCGTCCAGGCCGAGGCCGCCCAGCACGCGCCGGGCCTCGTCCACCTGGTCGGCGGGCAGGAGGGCGACCATGCCGACGCCCATGTTGAGGGTCTCCTCGATGTCCTCCTCGCCGATGCGGCCGACGGACCGGACGAGCTCGAAGACAGGCCCGGGGCGCCACGTGGCGCGGTCGACGGTGACGAGCATCCCGTCGGGGACGACGCGGACGAGGTTGTTCGCCAGACCGCCGCCGGTGATGTGGCTCATCGCGTGCACCGTGACGGTCCGCAGCAGCGTCATGACCTCGCCGGCGTAGACATGGGTGGGTTCCAGGAGCTCCAGGCCCAGACTGCGGCCGAACTCGGGGATCTCCCGGTCCAGCGCCAGTCCCGCGTCCTCGAGCAGGACGCGCCGCACGAGCGAGTAGCCGTTGGAGTGCAGGCCCGAGCTGGCCATGGCCAGGGCGACGTCGCCGTCGCGCACCCGGTCGGGGCCGAGCAGCTCGTCCGCCTCGACGACGCCGGTCGTGGCGCCGGCGATGTCGTACTCGTCGGCGCCCATGAGCCCCGGGTGCTCGGCGGTCTCGCCGCCGAGCAGCGCGCAGCCGGCCGCCACGCAGGCGTCGGCGACGCCCTTGACGATGGCGGCGATGCGTTCGGGCACGACATGGCCGCAGGCGATGTAATCGGTGAGGAAGAGGGGTTCGGCGCCGCACACCACGAGGTCGTCGACGAGCATGCCCACCAGGTCCCAGCCGATGGTGTCGTGGACGTCGAGCGCCCGGGCCAGCGCCACCTTGGTGCCCACGCCGTCGGTGCTCGTGGCGAGCAGCGGATGGCGGTACCGGGCCAGGGCGGAGGCGTCGAACAGGCCGGCGAAGCCCCCGATGCCGCCGAGGACCTCGGGGCGCCGGGTGCGCGCGACATGGCTCCTCATGAGCTCGACGGCCTCGTCACCGGCATGGATGTCGACGCCCGCGCGGGCGTAGGCGGACTGACTCATGCCTCATCCTCGTCCCTGTCGAATTCGGCGTCGCCGTGACCGGCGCAGGCGGCGGGGGCCTCCTCGGCGTGCAGACCCATCTCGACGGCGGCGCCGTGGGGCACCGGGATCGGGTACTCGCCGTCGAAACAGGCCCGGCACAGCTTCTCCTTGGGCACGTGGGTGGCCCGGATGAGGCCCCCGAGGCTGATGTAGCCGAGGGAGTCGGCCCCGATCGAGCGGCGGATCTCGTCCACCGACAGGCCCGGCGCGATGAGCTGGGCGCGGGTGGCGAAGTCGAGACCGTAGAAGCAGGGCCATTCCAGCGGAGGCGACGAGATGCGCACGTGCACCTGCGCGGCGCCGGCCTCGCGCAGCATGCGCACGAGCTGGCGCTGGGTGTTGCCCCGCACGATCGAGTCGTCGACGACGACCAGCCGGCGGCCCTCGATGACGTCGCGCAACGGGTTCAGCTTGAGCCGGATGCCCATGTTGCGCAGGGACTGGGTCGGCTGGATGAAGGTGCGCCCGACGTAGGAGTTCTTCACCAGGCCGTTGCCGAAGGGGATGCCGGAGGCGGCGGCGAAGCCGATCGCCCCGGGGATGCCCGACTCGGGGACGGGGATGACGAGGTCGGCGTCGGCCGGTGACTCCTCGGCCAGGATCTTGCCGACCTTGACGCGGACGTTGTGGATGCGGCGCCCGGAGATGACCGTGTCGGGGCGCGCCACGTAGACGTACTCGAACAGGCAGCCCTTGGGGCGGGCCGGGGCGAAGCGCGCCGAGTGCAGGCCCGACTCGTCGATGCGGATCATCTCGCCGGGCTCGACCTCGCGGACGAAGGTGCCGCCCACGATGTCGAGGGCGGCGGTCTCGGAGGCGACGACCCAGCCGGTCTCCAGGCGGCCGAGCACGAGGGGCCGCACGCCCTGGGGGTCGCGCGCCGCGAAGAGCGTGCTCTCGGTCATGAACACGAGGCTGAAGGCGCCGACCAGGCGCGGCAGCAGGCGCGCGGCGACGTCCTCGAGGGGCGCGTCGTCGAGGGACATGAGCGCGCTCACGAGGTGGGTGTCGTTGCTGGAGTCCATATCCCTCTTGTGCGGCACCCCGCCGGCCGCCCCCTCGCCGCGGCTGAGGGCCAGCAGGTCCTCGAGCTCGTCGGTGTTCGTGAGGTTGCCGTTGTGGGCCAGCGCGAGCGAGCCGCGGGGCGTCGAGGCGAAGGTGGGCTGGGCGTTCCGCCAGACGCTCGAACCGGTCGTCGAGTAGCGCGTGTGGCCGATCGCCACGTGGCCGGTCAGGGAGCTCAGGATGGCCTCGTCGAAGACCTGGCTGACCAGGCCCATGTCCTTGAAGACCATGATCCGCGAGCCGTCGGAGACCGCGATGCCCGCCGACTCCTGGCCGCGGTGCTGGAGGGCGAACAGGCCGTAGTAGGTGAGCCTCGCGACGTCCTCACCCGGCGCGAAGACGCCGAAGACGCCGCACTCGTCCCGCGGTCGGTCGTTGTCGCGTCGTGGGGTCAGCTGGTCGTCCGGGCGAAGAACCACGGGCTCAGCCTAGCGTGACGGCGCGGCGACCCGGTCCGCCACGACCATGATCAGCGCAGGTAGACGACGGCGTTGTTGCCGCCGGTGCAGCTGGTGACCGAGCCAGCGGCCACGACGCAGGACATCGTGTAGTCGCGGTTCGTCACAGGGCTGGTCGCCGTGACCTGGACGGTGCCGCTCGTGGCTCCGGCCGACCGGAAGGCGGTCTCGACGTTCAGCGCGAACTGGCAGGAGGTGGACGCGTTGACGGCCACCGTGTCGCTGCACCGGGTGGCGCCGTCGGGGAAGGCGGCCTGGGACGGCGAGGCGCTCGGGCTCGGGGACGGGGCCGTCGAGGCGGGGGCGCTGCTCGCCGGGGCGGACGCCCTCCCCGACGAGGAGCCCGAGCGGCCGCCCGCGATGACCAGGCCGAGCACGGAGGCCAGGACGAGCAGGTGGACGAGCCAGCCGAGCAGGAAGGCGGTCCAGTAGCGGCCGGACGGCAGGCCGGCCTCGCGGGCCCGGTGGGCCGCCCCGGAGGCGGGGGCCGCGCCGAAGACGCCGAAGAGGAGCGAGATGATCGCGGTGAGGCGCCTGCTCGGCGGCCTCGTCGCCTCGGGAACCACCGGGATCGACGGGCTCGTGGGCCAGTCGGCCTCGTCGTCGCGGGGCCGGGTCCCGTAGCGGTCCGCGGCGCCCCGTCCTGCGGGGCCGTGGGGGGCGCCGAAGCGCTGCTCGTCGTAGCCGTAGTCGGAGGGCCGAAGCGGGACGCGCGGCCGTGGATCGGGACCAGTCGTCATGCTGGCTCCCCCCTTCCGGCGACCGGGGCGCGCCCGGCCCGCCGGGCGCCTGGGGATCAAGTGTACCCAGGGCCCGTCCGGGCCCCCGGTTCAGCCTTCGGCGGCCGGGCCGGCCCCTCCCGGGTCCCCGCCCTCGTCGACGATGTCGCCGATGATGCCCGAGGCCTGCCGGCTGAAGGTCAGGTAGCGGGCGGCGAGGTTGATCATCGACTGAAGGCGGTTGCGCCCGCCCAGCAGGAAGTACAGGTGGAGGCCGACCCAGGCGAGCCAGGCGACGAAGCCGGTGACGTCGATCCTCAGGCCGTGGAAGCGGGCCATCTGGACGACGGCCGCGTTGCGCCCGATGGTCGCCATCGTGCCCTTGTCGCGGTACGAGAAGCTTCTCGTGCGCCGCCCCGCCTCGAGGTCGAGGATCTGCTCGGCGGCCCAGACGCCCTCCTGCATGGCGGGCTGGGCGAGCTGCGGCAGCGGGTTGCCCTCGATGAGGGCGCCGTCGCCGACGGCGAAGACCCGGTCCTGGCCCTTGGCCCGCAGGTCGGGGCCGACGAGGATGCGGCCCCCGCGGCCGAGCTCCAGGCCCCAGTCCATGACGTCCTCGTGGGCGCCGACGCCGGCGGCCCAGATGACCATGTCGGCGGGCAGCGTGGAGCCGTCCCTGAGCAGGACGGAGCCCTCGCGGACCTCGGCGATCGCCGTGGTGGTGCGCACGTCGACGCCGCGCCTGTGCAGCTGCCGGCGGGTGTAGTGGCGCAGCCTGGCGTCGAACGGCATGAGCAGGTGCTCGGCCATCTCGACGAGGGTGACATGGACGCGGTCGACCGACACATCGGGGAAGATCGCCGGGATGCCGATGGACTTCATCTCGGCGAGGGTGCCGGCCATCTCGACACCGGTGGGGCCGCCGCCGACGACGACGACGTCGAAGTTCCTCCCCCGGTCGGTGTCGAGGGCCTCGAGGTTCGACAGGATGACGTCGCGGGTGCGCACCGAATCGGTGCGGGTGTAGATGGTGTACGAGTGCTCCTGTGCCCCGGGGGTGCCGAAGAAGTTCGCGCCGACGCCCTGGGCGAGGATGAGGTAGTCGTAGTCGATCGGGCCGCCGTTGTCGCACTCGACGCGACGGGCCTCCAGGTCGACACCGGTGACCCGGGCGCGCCGGAACCGGCAGTTCGGCGTCCGCGCGGCGAAGGAGCGCAGCCGGTAGGTGACGTCACCGGGATTGAGGCCGCCGGTGGCCACCTGGTAGAGCAGCGGCTGGAAGCAGGTGTAGGGGTTCTTGTCGACGATGACGACGCGGGCGCCGGCCCTGCCGAGCACGCGGGCGGCGTTGGTGCCGCCGAAGCCCCCGCCGATGATGACGACGCGCGGGCCCGGGCCGGGGCCGGACGCGGCGTCGGGCCTGCGGAGAACGGACGGGATGTTCATCGGATGGGGACCCTCCTTGTCGGGATCGTGCTGTCGGCGGGGCCCGTCGTCCGCCGGGCCCGTCGAGGGGCCGGCAGGCGGGTGGGACCCGCGTCGGTCGATCATCCCACCGTGCGCCGACGCCGGGAACCGCACGGTCGGGCCGTTCACGCTCGGCGGAGCCGCCCGCCGCCCCGGGGCCGTCGCCGCCGACGCGACGGCCCGGACGAGCGGACCGGGACGCGCGGGCCCGGCCGTGGCGGAACCCGGGCGCCGCGCGTCGATAGGGTTGGCCCATGATTGCGATCCTCACCGTGACGGGCCTCGACCACACGGGCATCGTGGCCGCCGTGAGCACGCGGCTGGCGGAGCTCGACGTCAACCTGTGCAACATCTCGCAGACGATCATGGGCGAGTACTTCACGATGATCGCCCAGTGCGAGTTCGACGAGCGGGCCCATCCGATCGAGTCGCTCCAGAGCGATCTGCGGGCCGTCGGCGAGGAGCAGCAGGTGGTCGTCCGCCTGCAGTCCGAGGCCATCTTCCGCGCGATGCACGAGCTCTGAGCCATGGACACCGCACACGAGATCCTCGAGACCATCGCGATGATCGAGGAGTACCGCCTCGACATCCGCACGGTGACGATGGGCATCGGCCTGCTCGACTGCGCCGACCCCGATCCCGACGTCGCCTGCGCACGGATCCGCGAGCGCATCGTCTCGCGGGCCGGCCGGCTCGTGCCCGTCGCCGAGGGCATCGAGGCCGAGCTCGGCATCCCGATCATCAACAGGCGCATCTCCGTGACGCCGATCTCGCTCGTCGCCGGCGCCAGCCGCACCGAGGACTACACCTGCTTCGCCCGGGCGCTCGACGACGCGGCCCACGAGGTCGGCGTCGACTTCCTCGGCGGCTTCACCGCCCTGGCGCAGAAGTCGCGCAGCACGGCCGACCGCCGCCTCATGGACTCGCTGCCCGAGGCCCTGGCCACCACCGACGTGGTCTGCTCCTCGGTGAACATCGGCTCGTCCAGGGCGGGCATCAACATGAGCGCGGTGGCCCGCATGGGCGAGGTCGTCCGCGAGCTCGCCGACCGCACCGCCGGCCGGGGCTGCGCCAAGCTCGTCGTCTTCTGCAACGCCGTCGGCGACAACCCCTTCATGGCGGGCGCCTTCCACGGCGTCGAGGAGGGCGATGCGTGCATCAACGTGGGCGTCTCGGGGCCCGGGGTCGTCAAGCGCGCCCTCGACAAGGTCCCGGACGCGAGCTTCGGGGGCATGGCGGAGACCATCAAGAAGGCCGCCTTCAAGATCACCCGGATGGGCCAGCTCGTCGGGACGATGGCCGCCGAGCGCCTGGGCGTGCCGTTCGGGATCGTCGACCTCTCGCTGGCCCCCACGGCGGCCGTCGGCGACTCGGTGGCCGAGATCCTCGAGACGATGGGGGTCGGCGCCGTCGGCGGCCACGGCACCACCGCCGCGCTGGCGCTGCTCAACGACGCCGTGAAGAAGGGCGGCCTCATGGCCTGCTCGCACGTCGGCGGTCTGTCCGGCTCGTTCATCCCGGTCAGCGAGGACGCCGGCATGATCCGCGCCGTCACCGAGGGCGCGCTGGGCCTCGACAAGCTCGAGGCGATGACCTCGATCTGCTCGGTCGGGCTCGACATGATCGCCATCCCCGGCGACACCCCGGCGACGACGATCGCCGCGATGATCGCCGACGAGGCGGCCATCGGCATGATGAACAACAAGACGACCGCCGTGCGCGTCGTCCCCGTCCCCGGGGCCCGGGTCGGCGACGACATCGACTTCGGCGGCCTGCTCGGGCACGCCCCGGTCATGGCCGTCCACCGGTCCGACACCGGAGCGCTCATCAACCGGGGGGGCAGGCTGCCGGCGCCCGTGCACAGCTTCCGCAGCTGACCGCGCCGCTGGAGAGGCCTCGGGCGCCCGGCGCCCCGCGCCGGCACCGGCTCGTCGGTGAAGAGTTCAAGTGAGGGAGGCTGAGAAGCCTGCCGAGCAGGGCGGGGAGGGCAACCGGCACCGGCTCGTCGGCGAAGAGTTCAAGTGACGGTGCAGAGTTGTCGGCCCGCATTTCCACTCCGCGCCGAACCGCTGGCAGGATCGTGGCATGCTCATCGCGATGTCCGGGCTTCAGGCCACGGGAAAGACCCACGTCTCCGCGGAACTGGCGTCCCGGATGAATGCGATGCGCATCGGCGTCCCCGGCATCGAGTCCGCCATGGTGGCGGCCGGCCTGTGGCGCAACCAGGCCACCGCCCTCGCCGCCTGCCTGTCGGCCCAGTCGGTCGCCCGCGAGAACCTCGCGGCGGGCCACGACGTCATCATCGACGCAGCGAACTACACGAGGGCGAGCCGCCAGCTGTGGACCGACCTGGCCGAGGAGACCGGCGTCGACCTCCTGTTCCTCATCACCGTCTGCTCCGACCCGGCGGTGCACCACGAACGCGTCCGGGCCCGTCGCAACGGCATCCCCGGTGTCAGCCGGATCACCTGGGACGACGTGACCGACCGCAACGCCCACACCGAGATGTGGGGCACCGAGCCGCGCGTGGCCCTCGACACGGCCCGCCCGGTCGACTTCGACCACGTCATCTCGCTGGTGCGCAGTTTCGGCGGGGAGTCCGAGCCGATGCGCACCGCGCCGCGCTACCAGCCGGCCCGCCGCGCCGCCGAGGAGCCCGATGAGGAGCCCGCCGAGCCGGTGAGCGGCTTCGCCCTGCGCTCCTCGTGAAGGGCGCGCCGCTCACGACAGGCCGGTGATCCGGCCGTCGGCGTCGATGTCCATGTCGAGCGCCGCCGGCCTGCTGGGCAGGCCGGGCATCGTGAGGACGTCCCCGGTGAGGCCGACGACGAAACCGGCGCCGGCGCGCACGCTCAGCTCCCGCACGGTGATCGTGAAGCCGCGGGGTGCGCCGAGGAGCCCGGGGTCGTCGCTGAACGAGTACTGCGTCTTGGCGAGGCAGACCGGCAGCTCATCGAAGCCCTGGGCGCTCAGCCGCTCGAGCTGGCGCTGCGCCATTGAGGAGAAGGTCACGCCGTCGGCGCGGTAGATCTCGCGGGCGACCGTCTCGATCTTGCCGCGCAGGCTCGACTCCGCATCGTAGATCGGGGTGAACTCACCGGGCTGCTCGCACAGCTCGACGACGGCCCGGGCCAGTTCGACGCCGCCCGCCCCGCCGTCGGCGAAGACGGTCGAGCCGACGGCCCGCACGCCCAGCTCGGCGCAGCGCTCGCGCACGAGGTCGAGCTCGGCGGCCGTGTCGGTGGGGAACTCGTTGACCGCCACGACGACCGGGACTCCGAACTTGGCGAGGTTGTCGAGGTGCTGCTCCAGGTTGACCATGCCGGCGTCGAGGGCGCCGAGGTCCTCGGCGTCCAGCGCGGCGCCCTGCACTCCCCCGTTGAACTCGAGGGCGCGGACGGTGGCCACGAGCACGATGGCGTCGGGGACGAGGCCCGCGCTCGGGCAGACGATGTCGAGGAACTTCTCGGCGCCCAGGTCCGCCCCGAAGCCGGCCTCGGTGATCGTGTAGTCGGCCAGCTTGAGGCCCATCCGCAGGGCCAGGACCGAGTTGCAGCCGTGGGCGATGTTGGCGAAGGGGCCGCCGTGGATGATCGCCGGGGTGTTCTCCGTGGTCTGCACGAGGTTCGGCTTGACGGCGTCCTTGAGGAGCAGGGCCAGGGCCCCGGTGACGCCGAGCCGGTCGACCGTGACCGGCTCCCCGTCGCGGGTGTAGGCGGGGATGATGCGCCCCAGCCGGGCCTTCAGGTCGTCGAAGCCGCTCGCCAGGCACAGGACCGCCATGATCTCGCTGGCGACGGTGATGTCGTAGCCGCTCTGGCGGGGGACGCCGTCGACGCGCCGCCCCAGGCCGACGACGACGTTGCGCAGGGCGCGGTCGTTCACGTCGACGACGCGGCGCAGGACCACGCGCTGCGGGTCGATGTCCAGGGGGTTGCCCTGGTGGATCGAGTTGTCGACGATGGCCGCCAGCAGATTGTGCGCGGCGCCGATGGCGTGCATGTCGCCGGTGAAGTGCAGGTTGATGTCCTCCATCGGCAGCACCTGGGCGCGGCCGCCGCCGGCGGCGCCGCCCTTCAGGCCGAAGCAGGGGCCCATCGAGGGTTCGCGGAGGGTCGTGACGGCCCTCCTGCCGATCCGGTTGAGCGCCATGGACAGGCCGACGTTGGTCGTCGTCTTGCCCTCGCCCGCGGGCGTGGGGTTGATGGCGGTGACCAGGACGAGCCGGCCGTCGGGGCGCCCCGACAGCCGGTCGAGCAGCCCCAGCGAGAGCTTGGCCTTGTCGCGGCCGTAGGGCTCGTACTCGTCCGCCTCGATGCCCAGGGACTGCGCGATGGCGGAGATGGGCTCCAGTCTCGTCCCCCGGGCGATCTGGGCGTCGGTCCTCATGCCTGCTCCTCTCCGGCGCGAGACGCCTGGTCGATCATCCCGGCCCGCTGGAGCGCCGCCGCGAAGGGGCCCTCGACGCGAATGCCGAGCTCGCTGTCGGCGACCGGACCCGTGATCCGCTGCACACCGCCGTCGGCGTCGATGAAGTACAGGTGCGGCGACAGGGCGCGCGGCGCCGAGGCGTACTGGGCCCGGGCGAAGCGCAGCATGCCGTTGAGGGCGGGGACCATGCCTGCGCCGCGGATGGCGTGGACGAGCAGGAGGCCCTGGTGGGGCGCTGCGACGACGATCCCCACGTCACCACGGTGGGCCGCCGGGACCACCGCGTCGAGGACGCCGAGGCGGCCGGCCGCGTAGGGGTCGTCGGCGCCGATGGCGACGACCACCGAGTCGGGCCGCTCGTGGTCGACGATGATGGCCTCCTGCTCGAAGCGCACCCGGGCGAGATTGCGCCGGCCGAGCTCGACGAGACCCGCGAGACCGCCCAGGGGCCTCGTCCGCTCGCCCTCGCCGAAGAGCTTCTCGACGCTCGTGGGGCGGTCGACGGCCGGGACGAGGACGATGCCGGGCAGCACCTCGGTGAGCGCCGGGGCGAGCGGCCCGGGCAGCGCCTCGCGGGGCTGGCAGGACAGGAAGACGGTCGAGGGGTCGATGGGGCCGGCCGCCCCGTCGCGGTCGGTGATCGAGTCGAAGAAGGCGCCGACGACCTGCGGCCAGCGCTCGGGCGGTTCGGCGCGCACGATGCGCGAGAGGTTGTCGAGACCGTAGTTGGTGCCGTCCTCGGCGATGAGGACGCCGTCCCCGTCGTAGACGGCCCGGACCCCGTGGCCGGCGAGGGCGTCGGCGCACAGGTCGATGAACTCGTCGTAGCGGCTCGGGCTCATCCAGCCCGCCCACTCGGGCGCCGCCCCGTCCGGGCTCCCGGGCCCGCCGGCGCGCTCACTCATGCGGATCATCCTCCCGTCCATTCGAGCTGGTCCACGCGTCCGCTCGGCGACTCCCCGGGTGCGCTCACTCATGCGGATCATCATCCTGCCCATGGCCGTCGGAGCGCTCGCCGTCGCGCGCGGGGCGCTCCCGGCGCAGCGCCCGCAGCGCGCGCAGCCCCTCGGGCAGGACGCCGGACAGGTCCTCCCGCTCGAGGCGCTCGACGATCCAGGGCTTCTCGTCGCCGGGCCGGCCCAGGGGCAGCGGTCGACCGGCGTACGGATTGTCGTCGAACTCGCCGCGCTCGATGGCCTCGCGGACGAGTCGTTCGGGGTAGCTCTCGAAGCGCGGCGCGCCGGTCCTCCCGTTCTCGCGTCCGGCATCCATGACAGCGAACGTACCGCGCCCCGGGCGGGCGTGCGCTCCGGCCACCGTCAGCGGCCCAGCCGGTCGAGGAGGAGCGCCTCGGCCCGGCAGGCCCGGGCGAAGTCGCCCAGCTCGAGGGACTCGTCGGGGCCGTGCATGCGGCAGTCCGGGTCGGCGACGGCCGTGCACAGCACGGTGGCGTCCGGGAAGGCCGCCTGGAAGGAGGCGATCATGCCGATGCTGCCGCCGGTGCCCGCGCGGACCGGGTCGGCGCCGTAGGCGATGCTGTAGGCCCGGCGGGCCTGCTCGGCGATCGGCCCCTCGAAGGGCACGACCGACGGGTCGGCGGCCTCGGTGCTGGAGCACTCCACCCGCAGGCCCCAGGGCGCGTGCCCGATGACATGCCGCCGGAGGCACTCGACCGCGTTCTCGCGGGTGTCGCCGGGGGCGATGCGCAGGCTGACGCGGGCCCGGGCCGAGGGGATGAACGCATTGGCGCTCGCCGCGATCGGGGTGGTGTCCATGCCGATGACGCTGATCGAGGGCTTGGCCCACAGGCGGTCGGCGACGGAGCCGGTGCCGATGAGCTCGACGCCGTCGAGGACGCCGGCGGCGGCGCGCAGCCGGTCGGGGGGGTGGTCGAGCTCCTCGACGGCGGTCCCGCGCACGAGGCCCGCCACGGCCACGTCCCCGTTCTCGTCGTGCAGGCCGGCCAGCAGCCGGCACAGGCCGGTGAGGGCGTCGGGGACGACGCCGCCGAACTCGCCGGAGTGGACGGCCCGCTCCAGCGCCCGGACCTCGATGACCATGTCGGCGACCCCGCGCAGCGAGGTGGTGAAGGTCGGCACGCCGACCCGCCAGTTCTCGCAGTCGGCGATGACGTAGGCGTCGGCGGCCAGCTCGTCCCGGTGGGCGGCGAGCAGGGCGTCGAGGCTCGGGGAGCCGAGCTCCTCCTCGCCCTCGAAGAGCACGGTCACCCCGACCGGGGGCCTTCCGTCGTGGGCGCGCAGCGCCGCGAGGTGCATGGCCAGGCCGCCCTTGTCGTCGGCGGCGCCGCGGCCGTGGAGGCGGCCGTCGCGCTCGGTGGCGGTGAAGGGATCGGTGCTCCACCGGTCGGGGTCGCCGACGGGCTGGACGTCGTAGTGCGAGTACAGGCACACGGTGGGCCGGCCCTGGGGGGCGGGCCAGTGGGCGAGGACGGCCGGCCTGCCGCCGGCGGCGATCGTGCGCACGTCCGACCAGCCGAGGCCCCGCAGGGAGCCGACGAGGTGGTCCGCCATGGCCGCGACGTCGGCGGCGTGCCGGGGCTGGGAGCTCACCGAGGGGATGGCGATCATCCGGGCGAGCTCGTCGAGGGCGGGCCGCACCTGGGCGTCCGCGGCGGCGAGGACCCGGGCGTCCCGGGCATCGTCGATGCTCGTCATCGGCCTCAGACCCCCTGCATGGCGTCGGGGACGGTGTCCCGCCAGACCTCCCGGATCCGGCTCAGCGGCAGCGTGAACAGGCCCTCGACGGCCAGCTCGGCGGCCTGCGTGACCTCGCCGATGCGGGCCGCGGGCAGCTCATGCTCGGCGCACAGGTCGAGGAGGGCCTCCTGGCGCTCCGGGACGACCGAGACGATGGCGCGGGCCGGGCTCTCGCTGAACAGCTCGGCGCACGGGTCGAGCCCGCCGGGCAGGGCGACGGCGGCGCCGAGGCCCCGGCGCAGGCAGCAGTCGACGAGGGACTGGGCGAGACCCCCCTCGGACAGGTCGTGGGCGCTGGTGAGGACGCCGGCGCCGGCCCGGCAGACCGCGGCCAGGGCCCGCTCGGCCGGGAAGTCGGGGGACGGGGGCAGGCCGCCGAGGTGGTGGTCGTGCATGACGTCCTCCCAGGCCGAGCCGCCGAGCTCCTCCTTCGTCGTGCCGAGCAGGACGATGGCGTCGCCGGGCGCGGCGAAGCCCATCGGGGTGCGGGTGCGCACATCGTCGATGACGCCGAGCATGCCGACGAGCGGGGTCGGGAGGATGTTCCTCCCGTCGGTCCGGTTGTAGAGGCTGACGTTGCCGCCGGTGACGGGGACGCCGAGCTCGGCGCAGCCGGCGACGAGGCCCTTGACGGCCTCGACGAGCTGCCACATGACCTCGGGGTCCTCGGGCGAGCCGAAGTTGAGGCAGTCGGTGATGGCGACGGGCTCGGCCCCGGTGACGGCCACGTTGCGGTAGCTCTCGCACAGCGCCAGCTGGGCGCCGCGGAACGGGTCGAGGTGGGCGTAGCGGCCGTTGGCGTCGGTGGACAGCGCGATGCCGAGGTGGCTGTCCTCGTCGATGCGGATCATGCCGGCGTCCTCGGGCTGGGCGAGGACCGAGTTGCCCCGCACGAAGCGGTCGTACTGGTCGGTGACCCAGCTCTTGTCGGCGAGGTTCGGGCTGGCGACGAGCCGCAGGAGCGTCTCGGCCAGCTCCGGGCCCTCGGCGGGGCGCGGCAGGGCGTTGGCGTGGTCGGCGTTGACGGCGTCGAGCCAGGCGGGACGGGCCTGCGGGCGGTCGTAGGCGGGGCTGTCGTGGGCGACCGTGTGCGGGTCGACGTCGACGATGGTCCGCCCGTGCCAGTCGATGACGAGCCGGTCGCCGTCGGTGACCTCGCCGATGATCGTGGCCTGGACGTCCCACCTGGCGCAGATCGTCATGAAGCGCTCGACGTCGTCTGGGGCGACGACGGCCATCATGCGCTCCTGCGACTCGCTCATGAGGATCTCCTCGGGCGTCATCGTGGGGTCGCGCAGGGGGACGAGGTCGAGCTCGCAGTGCATGCCGCCGTCGCCGGCGCTGGCCAGCTCGCTCGTGGCGCAGCTGATACCGGCCGCGCCGAAGTCCTGCAGAGCGGTGACGACGCCGGCGTGGAAGAGCTCGAGGGAGCACTCGATGAGGAGCTTCTCCATGAAGGGGTCGCCCACCTGGACGCTGGGGCGCTTCTGCGGGCCGTCGGCCTCGAAGGTCTCGGAGGCGAGCACCGAGGCGCCCCCGATGCCGTCGGCGCCGGTGGCGGCGCCGAAGAGGATCACCTTGTTGCCGGCGCCGGTGGCCTTGGCGAAGGCGAGGTCCTCGTGCCGCATGACGCCCACGCACAGGGCGTTGACGAGCGGGTTGCCCAGGTAGGAGTCGTCGAAGACGAGCTCGCCGCCGATGTTCGGCAGGCCCAGGCAGTTGCCGTAGCCGCCCACGCCGGCGACGATGCCGGGCAGCACGCGGCGGGTGTCGGGGGCGTCGAGGGCGCCGAAGCGCAGGGCGTCCATGACGGCGATCGGCCGGGCGCCCATGGCCATGATGTCGCGGACGATGCCGCCGACGCCGGTGGCGGCGCCCTGGTAGGGCTCGACGTAGCTGGGGTGGTTGTGGGACTCGGCCTTGAAGGTGACCGCGTAGCCCTGGCCGATGTCGACGGCGCCGGCGTTGTCGCCGATGCCGGCCAGCAGCGGGCCGCGCGGGGTGGTCTGCGGCAGGGCTGAGAAGCGGGCCAGGTGCAGCTTGCTCGACTTGTAGGAGCAGTGCTCGGACCACATCACGGAGTACATGGCCAGCTCGGCGCCGGTGGGACGCCGACCGAGCAGCTCCCTGATGCGGGCGTACTCGTCGGCCTTCAGGCCGAGCTCGGCCCACGGCTGGTCCGCATCGGGCGTCATGCGTGCGTTCTCAACGGTGTCAACCACGGGTCCAAATCTAGCGGTTCGCGGTGACGGGCCCGCGCAGGCGCCACGAGTGATGAGCCGTGTCCCCCGCCTCCCCTGGATCGGCTCCGGTTGTCCTTTGGAATGATATAGGTTTTTCAGACAGTGGTTAATGGTGGAGTGAAGTGAGTTTCTCGGACAGTGGTGAACGTCTGGTTCAGGCTGTTTGATTGTGGCGTCTGCGTTCGGTGCCGATTTCGTTGGGTGTGCGGTAGTCGATCGCAGAGGGGGTCGTTTGTGATTGTATGGCCGACATGAAACGAAATCGTATCTTCCGTGGACTTCCTGTGCGGTTTCGGATATGATTATGACATGTCGGTTGAGGTCGCCCCGGGAAAAACCGTCATCCTGATCAGGTGGAAGAAACGTTCCGACAATTATGTGTTGGTCCGGATGAAAGCAGAAGCGACCCTGTACGCCTCCCGTGGCGTCGACGTGGGCATCATCGCTGAAAACTGGTTGAGCGCACTGAGCGGACGGTGCAGGAATGGCTGGTCGAGTGGCAGGCCACGCGGATGTGCCCGGTCCTGACCGTGGAGCACTCCACAGAGAAGATCGCGGTCGTCCTGGACAAGGCCCGATTCCACCACGCGAAAGCATTGACCGGCCGCCACGAGCCGGGCCAGCCGCTGGAGCGCATCACACCGATTCATCTGCCCCCCGTACGCGCCCGACCACAACCCGGTCGAGCACGTCCGGAACGCGGCCAAGAACAACATCGCCACCATCCAGCACGAGACCCCCGGAGAAACCCTCGGCGCGTCCGCCCCACACGTCACCGGCCGCGCCTTCGACCACGACTTCGAACACCCCCACCCCCCGAAACCAGAAACGATCCTGCTCCATGACGGCCAGAGTTCGTCGGAGCAACGAAAAAATATTCATCGCCTTCGCGGACTGGCTTGATGAAATATATGATGAGCTGGGTGTGAAACCGGTCGCCTCGTCCGAAACCTTCCGCGCGAGCTTTGATGACCTGGTGCGAGAGTATCCAGCCATGACCGAATGGGACGATGACCCACCCGAGGGGAAATGAGATGTTTCCAGGGCCAGCACTCGATCCGTGACGTGACTGGAGGCTTGTGCACAGCCTCATTGAACCAGGCCACGGCCAAGGATTGCGTCTCTCTTCGAGCTTCCTGTGAACAAGTCCCATCACACCACCCACACCACAGACGAAAACTGGGAGACTTTTTCACAGCATGTCAGAACGAAGATCCGACAAGGGGAAACACCGCCGCGGACGATTCCCGTGATCCCATGAACATACCTCTGGGTTGACAGGGCGGCGATGAACGAGACTCGCACCCCATCGGATGGCCGACTCCGCGGAAACAACAAGCAGGAGGCTCCGATCATGGTCACATTCGATGATCTTCCACCACGATCACCCATTCTTGAGATCGATGAGGAGATCGAGGCGATTCATGGCCTCATGAGCATGCCCCTGGACTATCTGAAGGAACACTTCGTTGAATTTCATGACTATGCCATATTCATGATCATGCCTTACGGCAGCGCTGTCTACACTGACATCACACCGGAGAATGAGGGAGAGTTCTTCAAGTTCGCCGACTGGCTCGATGAGGTCTACCCGAAACTTGGGAAGCCTCGCCTGGCAGGAAGCGCTGCCTTCAGGCTCAGTTACGACAGCCTGACAGAAGAATATCCGGATCTCAAGCGATGATTCTCAATGTGTCACAGCACAGGGGTGGAGGAACACGAGAACACGTCCATCGGCGGCAGGACCGGCGCCGCCGCCAGCGCCCCGGCACGGTCCCGGCCGGGGCCAGCATCGGCGGGAAGATGAGGCTGCGCGCCCGCGCCGAGGACCAGGGCGAAGAGCATGAGCCCGGTCGTGATGACGCACCGGTGGAGCTGATCCGGGCTGGCACGGGGACCTCTCGTCTGCCGCCGACGCCAGTCGTTCGGAGGCGGACGCCGGCGGTGGGCCGGCGGCGCGCGTTGTTTCCGCGGTCACCGCCCCGTGGGGAGCGTGGCGAGGACCTCGTTGAGCGCCTCGGTGCTGGACGGGTGGGTCCAGATGCCGTCACGCAACTGGGTGGCGGTGACGCCGGCGCGCATGGCCAGGGCGACGAGGTTGATGACCTCCTGGGCGTCCGTGCAGAAGACGGTGGCGCCGAGCACCAGATCGGTGCCCGGGTCGACGAGCACCTTGATGAGGCCGTGGGTCTCACCGAGGATCTTCGGACGGGGCATGGCGGCGATGTCGGCGACGTTCTTGACGGCCACCACGTGATCAACGCCCTGCCTGCGGGCCTCGCGTTCGCTCAGACCCACCCGGGCCAGGGGCGGGGTGATGAAGGTGGTGTTCGGCACGGCCGACCGGTCAGCGGTGGTGCGGGAGCCGTCGCCGACGAGCTGGCTGGCGATGACGCGGTAGTCGTCCAGCGAGATGTAGGTGAACTGCGGTCCCCCGTTGACGTCGCCGGCCGCCCAGATGCCGGGCGCAGACGTGGCCAAGCGCTCGTCGACGACGATGAAGCCGCGCTCGTCGGTGGTGATACCGGCGGCGTCCAGGTTGAGGGCGGCGGTCTCCGGCCGACGCCCGGTGGCGACCAGGACGGCGTCCGCGTCGACGCGGCCGGCCGGCGTGTTCACACCGGTCTGGTCGATGGACTCGACGGCCGCGTCGGTGAGAATCCGCACGCCGCGATCGGTCAGGGCGGCGAGGACGGCCTCACGCACGTCGTCATCCAGGCCGGCGCCGAACCGGGGTGAGCGTTCGAGGACGACGACCTGTGAGCCGAACGCGGCGAACATCGAGGCGAACTCCATGGCGATGAAGCCGCCGCCGACGATGGCGAGCCGCTCCGGGAGAGCGGCGATGTGCTGGATCGACTGCGAGGTGTGCACGTTCGGCCCGTCGATCCCCGGCAGCTCGGGCAGCAGCGGGCTGCTCCCGGTGTTGATGACGATCTGCTCGGCCGTGATCTCGAGGGTCTCGTCCCCGGCCCGCACCCTGACCCGGTGCGGTCCGACGAAGGAGGCCTCACCGCTGATGAGCGTGACGGCCTCGACCGTCTCGAGCATGGCGCGGTTGGCGGCCCGGAGCCTGGCGACGAGGCTGTCACGAGAGGCGATGGCCTGTCGCAGGTAGGCGGCCGGTTCGGCGTCGGCGCGATGCTCGGCGGAGTCGATGAGGTCCTTGGTGGGCACGCAGGCCACGTTGATGCAGGAGCCGCCGACGAAGGTGTCATCGCGTTCGACGAGGACGACCCGCCTGCCCCGTGAGCCGAGGTCCTTGGCCAGGGTCTTGCCCGCCTTGCCCCAGCCGATGACGAGCAGGTCGGTGTCCACGGTCTGAGCCGCGTCACTGATTCCAGTCATGACGAAAAGGTATACGACTCGGCCGCTCGCACCACAGGGTCCGGTTGCGCGGTGAGCGGACACTGCCGGGCCGTCTCACGCCACGAGGGCACGCGCCGGGTCGGGCAGGAACCGTTCCTCGTTGCGGACGGGGCCGGCCGGGTACGCCCGCCATGGGGTCCGGGCCGGCGCGCAGACCGTCCGGAAGATCATGGCCGCGAACGCCTGCGACTGCCCGCCGGTCCGTGCCACCACGATGTCCCCGTTCCGACCGCGGGCCCCATTTGCATCCCGGCCGAATACGCGAAAATCATGGCCGACCGCGGAATCCTGCCATCGGTGGACCGGACCGGCACCCGCCGCACACAACGCCGCAACGGCCCCATCAACGACACCCGACGTCAAGAGCTGTGAACCGCGAAATCAGTCCAACCAGGGCCCACGCGATCCGGGACGCGACATTCTGGACCGAACCGGGACGCGATCGCAGAAGACCCCGCCCGGCGATCGGCACCGCGCACCCGACAAAGTCGGCACCGAACCCGGACGCCGCAATCAGACCGCCTGAACCAGACATTCACCACTGTCCGAAAAGCTGCTTCGCTCCCACACCTCTGACAGCAGGATCCGCATCGGCCGGGCGCCGACCGGTGGCGGCCCGGTCCTGGCCGACGGCGCATGCGTGCCGCCCCTGAGAGACGGGCGCGCCCCGCAGTGGAACACGCCCGCACAGCGCGGCGGGTAGCGAGTGGCGGTCTCGTGAACATACTGGTCGGAACAGCCGCCACATCGTAATCTTCGCACCATGAGTCACAACACCCCTGCCCCGTACTCGTCGAACAGCGGCCTGGCGAAGGGAGCCGCCGTGGCGGCCATCGCCTACCACGGCCTGCTGCTCCTCCTGAGCGAGTCCATCGTGCTGTTCGCCGGCTCGTTCCTGTCCGTCAAACTGCGCGAGAGCGACACCGATCTGTCCTCGAGCCTCGGCGGCATGGGCATCAGCCTTCTCGTCCTGCTGGGCGTCGTCTTCCTCCTCGCCTTCGGCATTCCGCTGGCGCTGGCGATCTGGATGCTCGTCGCGGCCCGCCGCAACCATCCCGGGCAGGTCCTCGCGGTGCTCGTCATCTACTCGGTCTTCGCCGCGATCTCCCTCATCACGAGGCTGTCGAAGCTCATCTCGGGCTCGAGCGACGGGACCGCCGGGACCAATCTGACGCTCCTCGTCTGGTTGGCGATCCTCGCCCTCGGCTGGGTGGGCTGGTCGCGCATGAGGCAGGAGCCGGCTGCCGGGATGATCGGCTACCAGTCCTCTGCCGTCATGTCGGCGCAGCCCGGCGCGTACTACTCCCCGACGCAACCCGGCGCGTACTACTCCCCGGCCCAGCAGTACGGCTGGTCGCCCGACGGGCAGTACGTCCAGGGCGCGGGCGGCCAGTACCCGGGGTACGGGTATGGGCAGGATCCCTCGTACGGCCAGTACGGCTCGTACGGTCAGTACGGCCAGCCGCCCGGCGCCCAACCGCCGTACCGGGGGTACGCCGATCCGGGCGACCCCTCCCAGCGCAGGTGGTGAGGGAGTCGATGACGGCCGATCCCTGCCGGCCGGGCGCGCCCGCCGGGGCCGGCGCGAGACCGAGGAGTCGGCGGCCCGTTCGGGCGGGGTGCTGAAGGACATCGCCATCCACCCGTCTCCGGGGCCGGCGCGGGATCGAGGTTGTCCCCGGCCCCGGCGGGTCAGTGCGCAGGTCGACCGCTCAGCGGACCGTGAGCCCGCGCCCGCGGAAGACGTCGCGGACGGCCTCGACCTGCTCGGCGGTCGGAGGCGGGGTGCTCTCGAGCGCGTACTCGAGACCGAGGTCGTGCCACTTGTCACGCCCCATCTGGTGGAAGGGCAGCACCTCGGTGCGGGCGACGTTGGGCCAGGCTGCGACGATGTCGGCGACCCGCGCCACGTTGTCGGGGTCGTCGGTGAACCCGGGCACGTCGACGAAGCGGACCCACACGGGCGTGCCCCGGGCGGCCAGCCGGTCGCCGAAGGCCAGCGTCGGGGCCAGCGCCCTGCCGGTGACCCTCTCGTAGACGTCGGGGTCGCCGGACTTCACGTCGAGCAGCACGAGGTCGATGTCGTCGAGCATCTCGTCCGTGCAGGCGGCGCCGAGGAAGCCGGACGTGTCGATGCACGTGTGGATGCCCATCGCCCCGGCCCCGTGCAGGAGCCTCGCCGCGAAGGGGGCCTGCATGAGCACCTCGCCGCCGGACAGCGTGATGCCGCCGCCGGTCGCATTGAAGACGCCGCGGTAGCGGCCGATGCGCGCGAGCATGTCGTCCACGCCCACCAGCCGGCCCTTGGCCATGAAGAAGGTGTCGGGGTTGTGGCAGTACTGGCAGCGCAGCGGGCACCCCGCGAAGAAGATCGTCATGCGGGTGCCCGGGCCGTCGACGGCCGTCACGAGCTCCCACGAGTGGATCGAGCCGGCGTCGCCGGCCCGCATCGCCTCCAGACGCGCGCCACGGGGCAGGTCCTCGGTGGTGATCCCATCGAGTCCCGCCCCGTGGAGCCGCCTGGCCGGGGACCTGAACGAGCTGTCCCCGGCCGGCGTCATCGCGTCAGCAGTCATCTGCTGCGCGGCCCTCAGGCCGACTGGTGGAAGGTGCGGCTCAGCACGTCGAGCTGCTGCTCCTTGGTGAGCTTGACGAAGTTCACCGCATAGCCGGAGACGCGAACGGTGAGGTTCGGGTACTTCTCGGGGTGTTCGATGGCGTCCTCGAGGGTCTCGCGGTTCAGCACGTTGATGTTGGCGTGGTAGAGGCCGTCGGTCGCGCCGGTCTCCTCGCGGTTGGCCTTCATGTCGGCGACGCGCTCGGCGTAGGTCTTCACGGACATGTCAGATCAGATCTCCTTGTCGTATGGGGCTCAGTAGCAGGTGCAGTCGTTGGGCAGGAAACCGGCGTCGAGGATGCCGACCAGGTTGGCGACCTGCTCGTCCTTGTCACGGCCGAGGCCCGTGGGGGTGATGGTGTTCGTCAGCGAGATGCCGTCGAGCGCATCGTTGTAGTCCAGCTTGCCCACCGACAGCATAGAGGCGACCATGCCGTGGGTGTCCATCCCGTTCTCCGGGTTCGCGCCGGGCGCAAAGGGCGTGCCCTTCTCGTGCCCGGACGGGAAGGCGCCGGTGGCCTTGCCGTAGACGACGTTCGAGGTGATCGTCAGCACGGACTGGGTCGGGATGGCGTCGCGGTAGAGCTTGATCTCGCGGATCTTGCTCATGATCGTGTGGACGACGGTCGAGGCGATCTCGTCGGCGCGGTCGTCGTCGTTGCCGTACTTCGGGAAATCGCCCTCGGTGATGTAGTCGACCACGAGGCCGGTCTCGTCGCGCACCGGGGTGACCGTGGCGTACTTGATGGCGGACAGCGAGTCGGCGACGATCGACAGGCCGGCGATGCCGCAGCCCAGGGTGCGCACGATGTCGGAGTCGTGCAGGGCCATCTCGATGGCCTCGTAGGCGTAGCGGTCGTGGCAGTAGTGGATGATGTTGAGCGCCTCGACATAGGTGCCGACGACCCAGTCGAGCATCTTCTCGTAGCGCTCCCAGACGTCGTCGAAGTCGAGGGGGCCGTCGCCGGACACGGACTCGAAGCCGTCGGCGACGAGCTTGCCGCTCATCTCGTCGCGGCCTCCGTTGATGGCGTAGAGCAGGGCCTTGGCCGAGTTCACGCGGGCGCCGAAGAACTGCATCTGCTTGCCCACGCGCATCGGCGACACGCAGCAGGCGATGGCCGCGTCGTCGCCCCAGTGGGCGCGGATGTCCCTGTCGGACTCGTACTGGATGGCGCTCGTCTCGATCGAGATGGCGGCGCAGAAGTCCTTGTAGCCCTTCGGGAGCCTCTTGTCCCAGAAGATCGTGATGTTCGGCTCGGGGGCCGGGCCGAGATTGCGCAGCGTCTGGAGCAGACGGAACGAGGTCTTCGTGACCATGGCGCGGCCGTCGTCGCCGAAGCCGGCGTCCGACCAGGTGGCCCAGTACGGGTCGCCCGAGAAGATCTGGTCGTAGTCGATGGTTCGCAGGAAGCGCACGATGCGCAGCTTCAGGACGATCGCGTCGATCATCTCCTGGGCCTCGGACTCCGTGATGAGACCGGCCCGCAGGTCGCGCTCGAAGTAGCAGTCGAGGAAGGCCGACAGTCGGCCGATCGACATGGCGGCGCCGTCCTGGGACTTCACCGAGGCGAGATAGCCGAAGTACGTCCACTGGACGGCCTCCTTGGCGCTCCTGGCGGGTGCGGAGAGGTCGAAGCCGTAGCCGGCGGCCATCGTCTTGAGCTTCTTGAGGGCCTTGATCTGCTCGGCGTGCTCCTCGCGGTAGCGGGCCCAGTGCTCGCTGAAGGGCTCGTCGGTGACCTTGTCCTTGTCGGCCTGCTTCCACTCGATGAGCTTGTCGACGCCGTAGAGGGCGACGCGGCGGTAGTCGCCGATGATGCGGCCGCGGCCGTAGGCGTCGGGCAGGCCGGTGATGATGTGGGAGCTGCGGGCGGCGCGGATGCGCGGCGTGTAGATGTCGAAGACGGCGTCGTTGTGCGTCTTGCGGTACTTGGTGAAGATCTTCTTGACCTCGGGGTCGACCTCCTTGCCGGCCTCCTTGATGGCGGTCTCGACCATGCGCCAGCCGCCGTTCGGCATCATGGCGCGCTTGAGCGGCACATCGGTCTGGAGGCCGACGATCACGTCGTCGTCGTCGCAGATGTAGCCGGGCCCGAAGGCGTCGATGTCGTTGGGGGTGTGCGTGTCGACGTCGTAGACGCGACGCTTGCGCTCCTCGCTCAGGTAGTTCTTCTCGAGGTGGTCCCACACGCGGAGGGTCTTCTCCGTGGGGCCGGCGAGGAAGGAGGCGTCTCCTTCATAAGGGGTGTAGTTGCGCTGGATGAAATCGCGCACGTCGATGGCTTCGGTCCAGGGCCCCTCGACGAAATCGTGCCAGGGGTTCTCGGTCTGGACGGCGTCGGCTTCGGTGATGGTCACGGATTGCCTTTCTCGTTGGGTCGGTGCGCCGTGAGGGATCCTCCTCCGGTCGCACTGTGCCGTGGGCGAACCCTGTCAGCATGGCGCTTCCTCAGAGCTCGCCGGTGTTCTTCTCGCATCTGCGCAGGCGGGAGAGGTGCTCGCAGCAGCCGCACTCCAAGGCTAGGGCGACATCCTCCCCTTTGGCCAGCCCTGCGGACCACCCTGTGGACGGTCGCCGCCGGTGAGAAGGTCCACCGAGCCGCCGGGCGTCCCCGGAGGGGCCCGTCCGACGGCCCGCCGAGGGCACCTCCCCCGGTCAGGGGCGCCCGGCCCGGCCCCGACCACGGGCGCGGACGCCGTCCGCGTGGAGCCGCAGCGACGCGGCGGGCGGCCAGCGGACCGCGCCGGAACTCCCGGCGCTCCAGGAGGCCGGGAGGATCCGAACCCCGCCGGTCCGACGGATGCGATGATGACGGGAGGAACCAGTGCCGCGGGAGGGGGCGCCGCCATGGAGCAGCCGAGACGTCCGCCGGAGCCGCGCGAGCAGGGCGCGCGGACGACGGCGGGGACGACGGCCGCCGCGATCCGGGCCGGGGACGGGCCCGGCCCGGACATCACCGGACGGATCCAGCGGGAGATCGACGCCCTCGGCGCGGCAGGCGGCGGTGTCCTGAGGCTGCCGGCGGGCACCCACGCGGTGAGCAGCATCGAGCTGCGCTCGGGCGTGCACCTGGTACTCGAGGCGGGCGCCGTGCTGCAGGCCATCCCGGCGGCCGACCTGCCGGAGCGGACGATCTCGGTGGCCGAGGAGTCGCGCAGCGCGATCATCTACGCACGCGGCGCCGACGACATCTCGATCAGCGGCGCCGGCATCATCGACGGCGCCGCCGGGCTCTACGTGCACGGCCTGGACGAGCACGGCTATCTGACCCATGAGCGCCACCGTCCGCGCGTCATCGTCCTGGAGAGCTGCTCCAACGTCGAGCTGCGGGGCATCACGATCCGCAACGCCCCGATGTGGACGCTGCACCTGGTGGCCAGCACCGACTGCCGTCTGGAGGGGCTGACGCTGCGCAACGCGATGGACCTGTCCAACACCGACGGCATCGACATCGACAGCTGCTCGCGGGTGCAGGTGATCGACTGCGACATCTCGGGCGAGGACGACTCCATCTGCCTCAAGACGACCGCCCAGGCGTGCCCGGCCCTGTCCCCGGCCTGCGAGGACGTCGTGGTCCGCGGCTGCCGGCTGCGCTCGCACTCCAGCGCCCTCAAGATCGGCTCGGAGACCCACGGCCCGATACGCCGGGTGCGGGTGCACGACTGCCGGATCGTCGAGTCGAACCGCGCCTTCGGCATCCAGTCGCGCGACGGCGGCGCGATCACCGACATCGAGGTCGACGGCCTGCGCATCGACACCCGGCTGCAGGGCCCCACCTGCTGGGGCTCCGCCGAGCCGGTGCACATCAGCGCACGCGCCCGGCTCGAAGGCGACCGGCCCGGGCGGGTGGACGACGTGCGCATCAGTGACGTGCGGGGCCGCGCCGAGGGCGCCGTCATCGTCGTCGGCGAGGCCCCGGGCGACATCGGCACCGTCGTGCTGCGCGACATCGACGTGGAGCTCGTCGTCGGGCGGGGCGTCATGGCGGGCACGGTCGACCTGCGCCCCCCGGTGAACCCCCTCGCCAGGGGCGGTACCGGCATGGACAACGCCTACCGCATGGACAAGGACCGGGGGCTGCCCTGGGGCGTCGAGCGCATCCCCGGCTGGCCGGTGGGCGTCCTCCTCCGCACGGCTGGGCACGTGGTGCAGGACGACGTGCGCGTGACCCGCGTGGACTGACGTACCGGCGCCCCGTTAGACTCACCCGCATGAGCGATGACGCCCCTGTCCGCGAAGACGCCGGCATCTGCGAGGACGAGGTCGTCCTGTGCGTGGACGGCGGGCAGACCGGCACCCGCGCCCAGCTGCGCTGCGAGGGCGTCCCGGTCGCCGAGAGCTCCTACCCGGGAGTGGTGAACGACCGCCCCCAGATCCCCCAGCTCGCCGCATTCGTCCTCGACGCGCTGCGCACCGCCGACCGGCCCTGCCCCACCATCTCGGTGGGCTCGTCCGGCCTCGCCGACGACGTGGATCCGGCCGAGCTGCTCTCGCTCGTCCACGCCGCGGGGGTGCGCCACGTGCTGCTGGCCCACGACTCGACGACCGGCTACCTCTGCGCGATCGGCGACCAGCCGGGCGTCGTCGTGGCCGCCGGAACCGGCGTCGTCACCCTGGCCGTCGGAACGGACGCGGTGGCCCGGGTGGACGGCTGGGGCTACCTCATCGGCGACGCCGGCTCGGGCTACTGGATCGGCCGTGCCGCACTCGACGCCGTCATGCGCGCCCACGACGGGCGCGGCCGGCCGACCGCGCTGAGCGGATTCGTCAACCAGGACTTCCCCGACCTGGAGAAGGCCTACCTGGAGCTGCAGGCCGATGACCACAAGGTCAGCCGCATCGCCTCGTACGCCCGGACGGTGGCCGGTCTGGCCGCCACGGACGAGATCGCCCGGTCGATCAGCGAGGACGCTGCCACCGAGCTCGCCTCCTCGGCCCTCGCGGGGCTGCACCGGATGGGTCAGGACGAACGGCCCGATCCGGCGGTGGGAATGCTCGGCCAGGTCTTCCGCAACGCGGTTCTGCGCGCGCGCTTCGAGGGACTCGTCCGCGAGCGCTTCGAGGGGGCGAGGATCATCGACGCCAGCGGCAACGGCCTGGCCGGCTGCTTCGCGATGACCCGTCTGGACCCCGACTCGGCCCTGCGGCAGCGGGTGCACGAGATTCGTGCGTGATCCGGGCCAGCGACATCCCGCGGCACGCATCGACGCCGGGCGGGACGACCGAGGCCAATGCGAGACTCGAGGTTCACAACGCAAGGAGCTGACTGAGCAGACTCCGCAGGTAGCGCATGTTCGTCGCCGAGACACTCAGCGCATCACCACCGTACTGCTCAACGCAGATCGGCGCCTCGTAACCGGAGGCAAGGACGGTCCGAAGGGCCGCCCGGTAGTCGATGAAGCCGAGTTCGAGCGAGGACGGCGCCGTGAAGTAGGCACCCGTTGCGGGATCGACGTCCCGGATGTAGTTCTTCACGTGCCAGTAGTTCGTGTACGGCGCCATCGCGGCCAAGGTGTCCCGCCAGTCCTCGACCGGGCGGTGCAGACGGACGAGATTGCCGAGATCGGGATTGAGTCCGACGTTCTCCCTGCCGACATCGTGCACGAACCGCACCGACGACGACCCATCACCGAGATAAGTGTCCTCGTAGAGCTCCAGCGAGATCACCTCCCCAAGACGAGCGGCATGCTCGCCGAGCTCTGCGAAGGCGGCAACGGCCCTCTCATAGACCTCTCTGTCGTCGAGCGGGTTCCTGACACCATCGGCGTGCCAGAACCACTGAGCCTCCACCTGGGCCCTGGTAAGCGGCTCGTGCAGACCCATGCAGATGGTTCTGACACCGAGCCCGTCAGCAGCATCGAGGGCACGGTGCAGATAGGCCAGGTTCTCGACCGCGATGGCTGGATCATCCGCAATCGGGGAACGGCGTGAGGTGGACAGGGCGCAGATGCTCAGTCCCTCCTCACCCGCCACACGACCGAAGGACGCCAAAGACGCATCGTCGAGGTCGCCGACCCGGACCCACGAGTCGAAGGCGTCGAAGGACTCGAAGCCGGCCAGACGGACCTCGCGGAAGACCGGTCGCCAGACGGCGGGACCGGTGCCGGTTGCGCCAACGGCGCCGGGAGGGGTCTCGGAGAACTGGTTGAGCGAGGGGGCGATCGGCCAGTCCTCTGCGGTCCACGTCATGCGCACCTTCCTGAGTCATCACGGACTCCAATATGATATTGGATTTTACGAGCCCGTCGCAATCGCTAGCGCGCTGGGAGGCGGAATCCACACGTCCGAAGCAGCAACTTCGTATGCTGAGCCGGTGAGACCCCAGAGCGACAGCACCAGCCTGAACAGCACCGCTCCCGGCGCACGGCTGCAGCGCAAGGTCCTGCGCGACGACGTCTACGACGCGATCCTCGAGCTCCTCATGTCCGGCGAGATCACCCCCGGGACGAGCCTGGGTATCGACCCCCTGGCAAGACGCTTGGGCGTCTCCCCCACCCCGGTGAGGGAAGCGATGGTTCAGCTGGAGGGCACAGGCCTCGTCGAGCGCACGGCGCTGCGAGGCTACCGCGTCGCGGATCCGCTCACCGCGGCACAGCTGGCCGAGATCATCGACGCCAGGGTCATCCTCGAGACGGGCGCGATCGAGCGGGCTTTCCGGAGCATCGACGCCCTACTCCCACCTCTCACCGAGGCACTGCAGGCCCACCGGACGCAAGCCGAGGCCCTGAACGAGAGGAAGGACCTCGACTACCCGTCCCTACAGCGTTACTTCAACGCTGACTGGAACTTCCATCACGTGATCCTGGAGCACTGCGGGAACCGCTACCTCAGGGAGGCGACCGAGCGCCTCGCCTTCAGCACTCACCGCATGCGACAGCTGGCCGGCCACCGATCGGTATCGGACGGCGACCAGGCAGTGGCCGAGCACACAGCCATTCTCGAGGCCATCAGAACCAGGGACGTCTCGACCGCTCGCCAAGCGATGCAGAACCATCTTGCCGCCGTGGCCGAGCGGACGATCGGCTGAGCATCCTCTGAGCCACAGGGACTGTTGCACCCGGCAGCGGGGAGACTTACACTGCACTTAATCCTATTGGATACAGGATGACGCTGGCGTCAACTGAAGGAGCACCACCATGACCGCCCTGCCCCGCATCGCTTACACGATCGGCGATCCCTCCGGCATCGGACCGGAGCTGGCTACGAGAGTCCTGTCGGATCCCGGCAACCTCGCAAAGGCTGTTGTCCACCTCTTGGCCTCCCGCGCGGAAGTGGAGCATTGGTCCGCCGAGCTCGGCGTCACCGTTCCCGTCGGCGACGAGCCCGGACCCGGCCACGTGGTGCTGGTGCACACACCCCATGCGGACGAAGAGGTCCCTCGCGGGACCATGTCGGTCGCCGGCGGCACCCGCGTTCTCACCGATCTGCTCCACGCGTTGGGCATGTACAAGTCCGGCACAGTCGACGCGATCCTCTTCGAGTCCCTCAACAAGACCGCCCTGCACCTGGCAGGCATGCACGAGCAGGACGAACTGCGATGGTTCGCCAAGGAACTCGAGTATGACGGGTTCACCTCCGAGCTCAATTTCGTTCCCGGTCTGACGACCTCACGCGTCACCTCGCACATCGGGATCAAGGAAGTCGCCGAGAACATCAACGCACGCGCCACCCGGGACGCGATCACACTGCTCAACGAGGCTATCAAGAGAAACGGCGTCGCCGAGCCTCGACTGGCCGTTTGCGCACTCAACCCTCACGCCGGGGAGAATGGCCAGTTCGGATGCGAGGAGATCGACCACATCGCCCCCGGCATCGAGCTCGCTCAGAAGTCCGGGGTGAGCGTCGAGGGCCCCTTCCCCTCCGACACGATTTTCATCAAGGCCAGGAATGGCATCTACGACGGCGTCGTGACGATGTACCACGACCAAGGCCAGATCGCCATGAAGCTCATGGGCTTCGACCAAGGCGTCACCGTGCAGGGCGGTCTGCCGGTACCGATCTGCACTCCCGCCCACGGCACTGCGTACGAGATCGTCGGCAAGGGTGTGGCCAAAGTTGGCCCCAGCCAACGGGCTTTCAACATCGCCTGCAACTTGGGGCTGAGCAGCCAAGGCCACTGATCCAAAGCTCCGGGATGGACAGAACCCCGGAGCAGCCTCCTCATCCACCCTGGGAGCATCAACATAACATTAAATCCTATATCCTCTAGTTCACTTGGGGATCTCACCTTCACCGACGAAGGGAAGGAGTCACCGCTATGTCACAGCCGACAGCGGTATCAACCAAACCCACAACGAACGTCCGCTGGAAGTCATTCGCGATCCTGTGGGTCATCATCCTGCTCAACTACATCGATCGATCAACCTTGTCGATCGCCATGCCCTTCATCTCTCAGGAGCTGCACATCACTCCTGAGACGAAGGGCTGGATCATGGGCACCTTCTTCTGGACCTACCTGATCTTCCAAGTACCCGGCGGGTGGCTGCTCGACAAGTTCGGGCCACGACGGGTCGTCACTTGGGCCGGCATCGGCTGGGGTCTCCTGCAGACCATTCTCGGCTTGGTCACCTCCGGCACTGCGATGGGAGGCCTGCGGCTGGGTCTGGGCGCCTTCGAAGCTCCTGCCGCTCCCAGCGGCGCCAAGTTGAACGGAAACTGGCTCCCGGCATCCGAGCGCGCCAGGGGCGCCACGTTCATCGACATGGCGGGCTCCTTCGGCACTGCCGTCGGCGGTGTCATCGTGACGGCCATCATCGGTCTTCTCGGTAGTTGGCGATGGGCCTTCGTCTTCACCGGTGTGCTGACCATCCTCGCATGTCTCGTCTACCACACCTACATCCGCGACACTCCTCAGGAGCACGCATCGGTCAGTCCCTCCGAGCTCAAGCACATCCGCTCCGACACCAGCGTCGAGGAGATCGTTGACGACGATTCGCCCCTGCCAACTTGGCGCGACTATCTCCGCTCGGGTTCTTTCTGGGGCCTGTGGCTGGGCCGCCTGGGCTGGGCCACCGTCTGGTGGGGCATCATCAGTTGGACGCCGAGCTATTTGTCCGAGGTCATGGGCTTCAACTTGGCCTCCCTCGGCTGGTCCACCTTCGTCATTTACGGCATGGGCGTCGTCGGACAGCTCGTCGCCGGCTCGCTGGCGGACAGGGGTCGCCGGAAGTACGACTACAACAAAGTCATGAAGATCCTTCTGGCCACCTCCGGCATCGGCATGAGCATCTGCGTCTTCTCCCTGCTGGCCATACGCAATGGGTACATTGCCCTCGCTGCGCTCTCACTGGCCGTCTTCTTCATCAACTTCGGCGGCCTGTACTGGGCCATCCCGGCATGGCTGGCCCCGAAGAAGCAGGTCGGCACGGTCGGAGGCGTCATGAACATCGCGTCCTCCCTCGGAGGCGCCATCGCCCCGGTCATCATGGGTTACTTCATCGCATGGACGAGCGGTTACTCCGGCTCGTTCCTCTTCCTGGGCAGCTGCGCAGTCGTCTACCTTCTCGGCAGCATGGCCATCAACTTCAAGAAGCCGCTCGCCTCGGTGCGCGGAACCAGCAAGGAGGTTTGAGATGAGTCATTACGACGGGCCCGTCATCGACGCCCACCACCACTTCTGGGAACCGGAGCGCAATCGCCAGCCTTGGTTGCTGCCAGACGCCCACATCCCGTTTCGCTACGGCAACTACGATTCCATCAAGAAACCCTACCTGCCGCCCGATCTGTTGGCCGATGCCGAAGGCTTCAAAATCGTCGGCACAGTCACGATGGAGACCGAGTGGAACGAAGACGACGAAGTCGGCGAGATAGACTACATGCAACAGGTCCAAGACCGCTTCGGGCTGCCGAGTGCATGCGTCGCCCACGCCGTGCTGAATCGCCCTGGAGTCGAGGAAACCATCGAACAGCTCGCCGAGCGACCGATCGTCCGCTCAATCCGGCACAAGCCGGGACAGGCCGCAAGCCCCTCCCTCGCCGCCTCCCACCCCTCACTGCTCATGGATCCCGTCTGGCGCAAAGGTTACGCAGCAGTCGAGAGAGCAGGACTCACCTTCGACCTGCAGGTCGCTTGGTGGCACTTGACTGAGGCGGCCGACCTGGCAAACGCCTTTCCAGATCAACTAATCATCATCAACCACGCGGCCCTGCCGTCCGACCGCTCACCCGAGGCGATGGCCGGCTGGGAGAAGGCAGTGCGCCTCATGGCCTCGCTGCCGAACACGGTGATGAAGATCTCGGGCATCGGACTTCCGGGAATCCCGTGGGTCATTGAGAACAACCGTTACATCGTCGAGACCCTCTTCGAGGTCTTCGGGGCCGACCGTGTCATGTTCGCCTCGAACTTCCCAGTCGATTCCCTGTGCGGAAGCTACGGGGACATCTTCGGCGGATTCCGGGAGCTCTCCAGCAACTGGTCACCCGATGAGCAGCGCGCAGCCTTCGCTGGCACAGCGATACGCGTCTACCGACTCGATCCCCAGCTTCTCGATGCTCCGCGCGCGACAGGAACTCCCGGGCGCTGAGCAGGAGCCACCGAACCACCAGTACAGAACCCGTGGCCACGGAGGAGACAGACGTGACCGACACCCCGCCAAGACTCATCGACCTGTCGATGCCTATCGAGGAGCACTGGCGTTTCCGTCCAACATTCCAGCCCAAGTACACGCCCCGACCACAATTCACCTTCCACACGACGCAGATTGGGATCAGCTCTCATGGTTTCAGTCACGTTGACGCTCCCCTGCACAACGATCCCGAAGGAATCAGCGTCGATGAAATCGAGCTGGAACACTTCTACGGACCGGCAAGCCTAGTCGACGTCAGCGACTTGGGCGACAACAAGCCGATCGGCTGCGAGGTGCTTGAACCTCGCTCAGGGCACGTACGGGCCGGCGATATTCTGCTGATCCGTTCCGATCAGGAGAGCCGACATCCGACAACAACCAAGGACTACTGGACCACCTCGCCCTGGATCTCGCTGTCGGGTGCGCAGTACTTGGCCACGCTGGATCTGAAGGCCGTCGCCTTCGACTTCCCGCAGGATCGCAGCATTCGCGTCGAGTACGACCCCGATCATGTTCCCGCCGAGGACCCGGACGAGGACGAGGCCTGCCACGTCACCCTCCTGCCCCGTGGGGTCCTCCAATTCGAGTACCTGCAGAACTTCTCGGCGATCATCCAGCCTCGATTCCTCTTCATGGGCTTTCCACTGAGGCTGAAAGGTGTTGACGGCAGCCCCGTTCGCGCAGTCGCCCTAGAAGGAGAAGGACTCAATGACTGCTGAGACAATGCCCGCGAAGGAGCCGGTGAAGCACCACAACCGCAGATGGACGATCCTCATTCCAGTGATCATGTTCATCTACATCATCGCCTACATGGATCGCGTCAACATCGGCTTCGGCATGACCCAGATCCGCGAGGCGCTCAACATGAACGCGACCCAGGCTGGCCTGGCTTCGGGCATCTTCTTCATCGGATACCTGATTCTCCAGGTACCCGGCGGCCATCTCGCCCAGAAGTGGAGCGCCAAGAAGCTCGTCGCCCTCCTCATGGCCTTGTGGGGGCTATGCGCGATCGGCGAAGGTCTGGTGCACAGCTACGGTCAACTCGTCGTCTTCCGCTTCCTGCTGGGTCTGTTCGAGGGTGGCGTCCAACCTGCTCTCATGGTGCTCATCAACCGCTGGTTCCCTCTGTCGGAGAAAACGCGTGCCAACTCGATGTTCATCATGCACAATCCGATCGCCACGCTGATCACCGGTCCATTCGCGGGTTTGCTGCTGTCGATGGGTGATTGGCGTTTGTTGTTCATCATCCAGGGTCTGCTGCCATTCCTCGGCCTGGCCATCTGGTGGGCCCTATCCGCTGACCGGATGGAGGATGCGACATGGTGCGCCCCAGGTGAACGGGAGCTCGTTGCGGCGAAGAAGGCCGCTGAGGATCCGGCCCCGGTCGCCTCCGACTGGCACCAAGCTGTCCACTCCCCCTACGTGTGGACCCTGGCGCTCCTCGGCTTCTTGGTGTGGTTCGGCTTCTACGGCTTGCAGATGTGGCTGCCCACCTTGCTGAAGCAGTCCTTCACCACGGACTGGGAGGTCGGGTTGGTTTCTGCCATCCCGCCAGTCGTGACCGGATTCGCCATCTGGTTCAACGGTCGCGGGGCTGACAGGGACAAGCGGTACAACCTGCGCGTCGCCATCCCGCTCATGCTGGGCGGCGTCATCCTCGCGTGCTCGACCCTCGTCACCGCCGACATGCGCTGGCTCATCGTGGCCGTCTACTCCATCGCCACGGCCTGCCAGCTGTGCTTCTTCGGCTCCTATTGGACGATGAACTCCTTGCTTATCAGGCCCGCAGCGGTGGGCGCTGGCTTCGGCATCATCAACGGCATCGGCAACCTGGGTGGCTTCGTCGGCCCCTACGTCGGCGGCTGGGTCAAGGACACCACCGGCTCCCTACCCGCTTCGACAGCGATCTTCGGCGGTGCCGTGGTACTCGCTGGTGTCATCGCCCTCGCCCTGACCGGGGCCGTGAGACGGGAGATGGCGGCTTGCGAGGCAATCGTCTGACAACTGTCGCCAGAGAGAGGTGGGCCCTGCACCATCAGGTGCGGGGCCCACTCATTCTTCTGGGACCGCCCTGCGATCAGCCGGTCTGCGCCCAGGGCCGCCGACCCCAGAAGCCGTCGGGGGCGAAGAGCCTGTCGACCTGCTCCTCGAGCACGCCGAGCTCGAACAACGCGTCGGGCAGGGTGTAGCGGCTGCGGATCATGCGGCAGCGCAGATAGGTGTCCCGGAAGCGTTGACGGCTCAGGTCGATCTGCTGCGGGTGGTGGAACGCGCCGACCCGCTCGAGGATCGACTCGGCCCGCTCCGGCGGTACGAGCTGCTCGCGGGCCCGGGCGGTGATCACCGGCCAGGCCGTCTTGATGAGCCCGATGCGCGCGCGCAGCTGCTCAGTGGTGAGGTACTTGTCGAGCGTCTCCTTGACGGCCGGCTCGACCATGTTCCCGGTGAACCACGAGCGCACGGAGGCCTCGGTCTCCTCGCGGCTGCGCCACGTCGCGACAGCGGCCTCGGTGTCGATGGCCGAGACATCGAGGTCGACGGCGTTCTGCCACAGCGCCAGCATCGCCAGGGTGCCCAGGCCCACCTTGAAGCCGTGCGTGAGCGGCGGGTCCTGGTCCATGCCCAGGTGCTCCATCTCCCAGACGTGCGAGAACAGGTGCCCGGCCCCCGAGGCCGGGCGCGAGCTGATGCGGTAGCGCTGCATCGCCAGGCCCGAGAGCACGAGCCCCTCGGCGAGGGCGACGAAGGCGCCCGGGTCGCGGTCGACGAGCCCCTGCGGGTCGCTGATGGCGGCCTCCAGCCGGCCCTGGGCGAGGTCCCAGGAGCCCTGCTCGATGGGCTCGATGCCCAGCTCGTCGGCGAGGATCCAGTCGGCGCCGGCAGGGATCTTCTCGATGAGGTCGCCGACGCCGGTGGCGGTGCACCGCTGCGGGGCGGCGGCGAGGGTCGGCAGGTCGACGACGAGGCCCTGCGGCGCCCGGCAGCTCAGGGTCGTCTTGAAGCCGTCGACCGAGATGGAGGCCCCGAAGGCGGCGTAACCGTCCATCGAGGCCGCGGTGCACACCACGAGGTAGCGGCGCCCCAACTCGTCGCTGGCCTTCTTCACGAGGTCGTTGAGGGTCCCCGAGCCGATCACGACGGCATTCGCACCGAGCGGGGCGAGGAATTCGCGCAGCAGCTCGACGTTCTCGTACTCAGCGTAGACGCTGGGGCGGGCGGGGAAGACGTACGGCTCGGCCAACTCGACGCCGGCGCCACGGAGCGAGGCGGTCACCTGCTCGCCCGCCACGGCCCAGGTGTTGCCGTCGGCGATGACGACTCCCCCGGCGTCGCCGAAGAGCCGTCTGAACAGCCGCCCGGTCTCGCCCAGCACGTCGTCGCCCATCACCACCTCATCGGTGTCGTCGGCACTGGCGAGTGCCCGTTCGATCAGATCCTCCGACATGTCTCTCTCCTCCTTGGACTCATCGCTGCGCCTCGTGATCCACCATGGCATGGATCATCGGCTGCAACCTGGGATACGTGTCGCAGTAGGCGTCGAGGTGGAAGCGGTACTCCTCGTGGCGCTGCGGATCGGGCTCGAGGACGTCGATCTCGTGGACCATCGAGGCGGCGGCCGTGGGCAGGTCCTCGTACAGGCCCGCGCCGACCGCGGCCAGCATGCAGGTGCCGAGCACCACGGCGTCGCCGACCTCGGTCAGGGCGATCGGCACCCCGGCGACATCGGCGTGCATCTGCATCCACCCACGGCTCTTGGTCGCGCCTCCACAGGCCACCATGCGACTGACCTCGAAGCCGGCCGCCCTCATGGCGCGGAGGTTGTGGGCGTTGCCGTAGCAGACCGACTCCTGGATGGCGTGGTAGATGTGCGCCGGGGTGTGGGCCAGCGACAGCCCCCAGACGATGCCGCGGGCCTTCGAGTCCGTGTAGGGCGTGCGGTTGCCCTGGAAGTACTCGTTGATGATGAGGCCGTCGGAGCCGGGCCGGATGTCCTTGGACTGCTCGTTGAGCACGTCGTAGGGGTTGAGCCCGACGCGTTCGGCGGCCTGGACGACGTCGCGCGCGAAGTTGTCGCGGAACCACTTGAGCACCGATCCGGTGGACACCTGGGAGCCCTCGACCGTGTACTGGCCGGGCATGACGCCGTCGGTGTAGGCGCCGAAGAAGCCCTCGCCGTGGATCTCCTTGTCGGACTGGCCGGTGAGGACGTGGGACGAGCCGGTGATGAGGGCCATCTGACCGGGCCGCAGGACGCCCAGGCCGATCTGGCCGGCCCATGCGTCGGCCATGCCCTGGGCGACCGGGATCCCGGGGCGCAGACCGAGCAGCTGGGCCGGGATGAGGCCCAGCTCGCCGACCGGGACGCCCAGGTCGAGGACGCGCTCGGGGATCCTGTCGAGGGCGTCGCCGCAGCCGACGGTCTCGTAGAAGTCCCTCGGCCAACCGCCCCTGTCCCGGTTGTGGTACATGCGGATGGCGGCCGAGTTGATGTTGGTCGTCCACTCGCCGGTCAGCTTGTAGGTCACCCAGTCGGGCGCGTCGACCAGGTGGACGGCTCTGGCGTAGGTCTCGGGCTCGTTCTCGCGCAGCCAGGCGGCCTTGAAGGGATACCACTCGGCTGTCGCCGGGCAGTGGCCACCGCCGTTGTAGAGCCGCGCGACCGAATCGGAGCGGCCGGCCCGCTCGGCCTGCTCGGCGGCCCGCACGTCCATCCACATGACGGCCGGTCGGAGCTCGGCGCCCTTGGCGTCCATGGCCACCATCGTGAGGGTGGTGGCGTCGTAGGAGATGCCGGCGATCGCCGAGGCCGGGATGCCCGAGTTCTCGAGGGCCCTGTGGGTGGACGCCTGGAGCGCCTTCCACCAGTCCTCGGGGTTCTGCTCGGCCCAGCCGGGGTGCGGGTGGGCGGTCCGGTAGGGCGTGGCGGCGAAGGTGATCGGGCGGCCCTGCAGATCGCAGATGGCCACGCGGCACGACTCGGTGCCGTAGTCGATGCCCAGCACGTAGGGTCCGTTGTCAGTCATGGAACTCCCCCCTTGAGCGGGTGGACGGGATGGATGGGTGGATGGTTCCCGCCGAGCCGGGCGGCTCAGCGGTCGTCCTCGGTCCAGCCGAGCTCGCCCCAGGACGCGGCGGGGACGAGCCGGTCGACGCGGTCGAGCACGTAGGTGGGCCGGTGGGCCTCGTCGAGCGCGGCGATGTCCTCGGCGGTGGCCTCGCCGGTGAGCACACAGGCCGACCGCATGCCGGCGTCCAGTGCCATCCGGATGTCGGTCTGGAGCCGGTCGCCGACCATGACGCACCTCGTCACGTCGACGTCGAGGCCTGACAGGGCCTCGTCGAGCATCACCGTCGAGGGCTTGCCGAGGTTCACCTGGCACTCGGTGCCGGTGCAGGCCTCGATGGCGGCGGTGATGGCCGCGCAGTCGGGCTCGCCGCGCCCGCCCGGGAAGGGGCAGAAGCGGTCGGGGTTGGTCTGCACGAGGATGGCCCGCTTGTGGAACCAGATGGCGTCGAAGGCGATCTGGAGCTTGCGGTAGTCGAAGGTCCGGTCGTACGAGGCGATGACGACGTCGATCCTGGCCGGGTCGTCGCTCAGCTCGAAGCCGGCCTCGACGAGGGCGCGGCACAGGGGCTGCTCGGCGATCGGGAACAGGACGGCGTCCGGGTGGTTCGCACGGAGCCAGCGGATGGTCGTCACGACGGTGTTGCAGATGTCCTCGAGCCCCGTGGGCAGCCCCAGACCGGCCAGTTTCCGCACGTACATCCCGGGGTCCCGGGTGGGATTGTTCGACAGGAAGCGGACCGGTATCCGGCGGCGGCGCAGCTCCTCGATGAGGCGCCTGGCGCCGGGCAGGAGGTGGCCGCCGAGGTAGATCGTGCCGTCGAGGTCGAAGATGTAGGCGTCCCCGAACTCCGTCGGGCCGCTCACGGGGTCGTGGCTCATGCGTGGCTCCTTCCAGACGGTTCTGCGGCGGCCCGTCAGGACAGCAGGGCCGCCGAGGAGACGACCAGGGTGTTGCCGATCCAGATGCAGGCGGCCGGCGGGTCGACGTGGCTCGTGCCGCGGTTGTACCACAGGCGGGCGGCGAACTCGCCCAGGGCCGCGGTGATCACGCCGAAGACGCCGGCGACGAGGATCGCCACGAAGGCCATGAGCCAGGCGTGCGAGTCCCACGTCGAGGTGGCCGTCCAGGTGAAGGTGCTGAAGCTCTTGCCCATGAGGACGGGGAAGAACTGGACGGCGGCCAGGCCGGCGATGTTCGTCACGTGGTGCTGGACGGGCATGTTCCGGTTGGTGATGAGGAACAGGATGATGATGGCCGAGATGCCGAAGCAGAAGTTGTTGGCGTTGGCGGCGGCCAGACCGTCGGCGAAGCCGAGGTCGGTCAGGTGGGCGCCGATGTTGGCGGCCAGGAACAGGGAGGCGCCGCCGGCGAAGATGCCGAACAACGAGCCGATGGTGATCAGCTGGGAGGGCCTCTCCTGCCACTCGAGCCAACGGCCGTTGGGGCCGGGCTTGATCTTGGCGGGGAAGCTGGTGGCGCCCTCGTGGAAGCCCTCGGGGTTGTGCAGCGAGCCCCGGAACAGGCCCTCGCCGGGGGCCCCGCCGAAGACGATGCGGGCCAGCAGGCCGGAGCAGAGGACGGTGAAGGCGATCGAGTCGGTGTGGGAGCCGAACCACGGGACGTGGCTCACGCCGATCTGGAAGAGGTAGCCGAGGACGCCGAAGACCGCGCCGACGACGAGGACGGCGGGCCTGCCCAGACCGGCGAGCGGGGAGTTGACGTCCTTGCCGTCGGCCATGTGCCCCTTGTACCGGGCGTAGACGGCCGCGGCGACGCCGCCGGCGAAGGCGATGTGCGGGCCCATGAACGGGCCGAAGGCCAGGTAGTCGAAGCCGAAGGTGCTGCCGGTGGCCGCGAAGATCCCCCAGGAGGCGAGCACGCAGAAGCCGACGAGCACGAACGCGTAGTTGCCGCCGATGGCGGCGCCGACGGCGCCGCCTGCGACGGCGGCCAGGAGGCCGAAGAGGAAGACCCCCAGAGAAGCTGTGAACATCCTTGTTCCTTCTTGTCGTTCGATGACGGATGGTGACGCGTCCAACGTCAGACGCGTCGGCGGACTCTCCGTCGGGCGAGAGCCCGACGGAGAGCGAGCCCGTCGAGGGCCGCCGCGCGGGAATGGGTCCGGACGCCGCGCGCGCCCGCGGCCCGTGCCGTCATGGCCACATGGTCCACAGAACGAATGAAATTCTCATCATTATTCATGTGATGAAGGTCATCGTCCGCGGAGCACGAACGAACACGGGGCCGGCAGACGACCGGGACCCCCGGATCCCCCGAGGACTCCAGACGACCCCCCCCGGCGCCTAGAAAACCTTTTCGACAAGGGATCTCCTGGCGGAACCAGGCGCTCGTCGGGCTCGACGAGTCGATCGACCGGGAAACCCCATCGCATGCCCAACACCCCTCGCTCGAATCCGGCGGCTCCGGACGGCTCCGTCCGGACCCATCCTGCAGAAGCAGCCTAACAACACATGTGATGGATGTCACCACTGGTCATGTTTACATCATCATCGATGCTGTTAAAATCCGGGGTATCCCTGAGACGACATCGTCCGGGTGCGGAACCGCCCGCCAACGGGCACCGGCCGGAGACGGGCCGCGGGGGCGCGCCGGTCACCGTTCCTCCTCCGCTCCTCTCGCGGGTGCGGGCGAGGAGCCCCGGGATCTCAGCCCCCACTCGGGGCCGTGCGGGAGCGGGGCGAGCGGGCTCAGCCGCGCTTCGCGGCGCCGGTCCGGCGGGCCCGGCGTCCACGGGGCCCGGCCACGACGACGTGCACGCCGGCGGCCTCGAGGCGGCCCAGCTCCTCCTCGGGGGCCTCGGCGTCGACGACGACGTGGTCGAAGTCGCCCAGCTCGGCGAACTTGAACAGCGCCCGACGACCGAACTTGCTGTTGTCGATGAGCAGCACCCGCACCTCGCTGGAGCGCAGCATGGCCGCCTTGACCTCGGCGACCTCCTGGTAGGGGTGGAAGCAGGCCATCGAGGAGATGCCCGAGGTGGACAGGAAGCAGTAGTCGGCGTGCATCGACTCGATGTTCTGCACGGTGGTCGGGCCCATGAGGGCATGGGCCCACGAGCGGTACTCCCCGCCGGTCATGATCAGCTGGGCAAGACGGTTCTCGGTGACCTCGTCGGCCACGAGCAGGGAGTTCGTGACGATGGTCAGGGACGACAGCTCCGACAGGGCGCGCAGCAGCCAGACCGACGAGCTCGAGTCGTCGAGCATGACCGAGGAGCCGTTGGCGACGAACGTGGCCGCCTCGGCCGCGACGAGACGCTTCTCGTCCGAGGCCTGCTCCAGCCGGAAGACCGCATCGGCCTCGTGCAGCCCGCTCGCGACGGCGACGACGGTGCCGTTGTGGAGCTGGACGATGCTGCTCTGCTCGAGCACCGCGACGTCGCGGTAGATCGTCATGGCGGAGACCCCGGTCAGGTCGACGAGCTCCTCAATGGTCGACTTGCCCTTGCCGATCACCGCCTGGGCGATGGCGTACTGCCTGGCCCTGGGGCCCGAGGCCTGCCCCTCACGCGCGCCGGCCATGTGTCATCTCCTCACGAGCTCGTCCACCCACAGGATACTGAGCGGAACGGGCCCCGACCGGAGCGCCGCCGGGGGACGACACCACGTGACCAATCCGGTCGGAGGGCGGCCCAGCGCCCTATCCTTGTCACTGCATGGCGAGACTCGAGAGTATTCGCCCACACACGGAGCGCGCCGCGCTTCGCCCCTGAACCGGAGGTGTTCTCATGATTGTGCTGGTCGCAGCAACTGCCACCTTCATCGGAGCCGTCACACCCGTCGTTCAGGCCCTGCGTTCGCCCCACCGTCCCTCAGTACCCGGCCCTTCGAACGAGCCGATACTCGTCATCGCTGCCTGATTCACCACCCGGCTCTCGGAACCAGCCCGCCGCGAGATATCAACCTAACGGCAGGCCGGTTTCCGTACCGGACGATCAGCCGGCCAGCTGCTCGGCGATCCTCGTCATGTGACGCGCGAAGGAGACCGCGCCCGGGTCGGGGTGACCGAGCGAGGCGTCACCGTGCGTCGTGGCGCGCCCCTTCCTCGCCACGAGATCGGCGGTCGCCTCGGCCCCGGCGGTGGCCGCGGCCGCGGCCGCCGAGAAGGCTCCCGGCAGATCGTCCCCGGCGGCCCGCAACGAGGCGGCGAACGGCGTCGTGGCATCGACCATCGTCTTGTCGCCGGGTTGCGCGCCGCCGTTGGCCGGCACCGACTCGGCGCCCGCCGCGACGGCGGCGATCACCGTGGCGGCGTCCGCAGCCGTCTCGTCGGACAGCGCCGCGCCGACGGCCTCGAGGGCCCGGCCCCACAGCGCCCCGGAGGTGCCGCCGGCGCCCTCGGCCCAGGCGAGGCCCGCCTGGCGCATGACCGTGGCGGCGCCGGCGCCCGCGGCGACCGCCGCGGAGGCGGCCCTGGCCGCGGCCCGCGAGCCGAGCACCATGCCCTGCCCGTGGTCGCCGTCACCGGCGATCGAGTCGAGCCTGCCCAGGAAGTCGGAGTCCTCGGCCGCGGTGCGGGCCATGAGCTCGACGACCTCGGCGATCCTGGCGCCCTGGGCCGCGGACTCCGGCGAGCCGGCGGCGAGTTCGGCACTGGCCTCGGCGGCGAGCTCGCGCCTCGGGCCGGCGTGCTCGACGGCGCCCCGGGTGAAGGCGGGCGTCAGGGCCGGTGCGAGCAGGAGCTCCTCGAGCTCGTCGTCGAGGAAGACGACGCTCAGCGAGACGCCGGCCATGTCGAGGCTCGTGACCTGCTCGTCGACGATCGGGGCGACGATCTCGAGGCCGGCGGCCTCGAGGAGCCGGTCGACGCGCCCGTACAGGACGAACATCTCCTCGTACTTGGTGCAGCCCAGGCCGTTGACCAGGACGCCGACGCGCCGGGCGCCGGCGGGCCGCTCGGCCAGGACGCCGTCGACGAGGGTCCGGGCGATCTCGTCGACGCCGTTCAGCGGGTGCGAGGACAGCCCCGGCTCTCCGTGGACGCCCAGGCCGAGCTCGTAGTGGCCCTCGGGAACGGTGAACAGCGGCTCGGGCGCCCCGGGCAGGGTCGGGGCGTCGAAGGCGATGCCGAGGGTCCTGGTCGCGGCGTTCGCGCGCCGGGTGGCCTCGACGACGGCGTCGAGGTCCCGGCCGGCGGCCGCAGCGGCGCCCGCGACCTTCACGACGAAGAAGTCGCCGGCGATGCCGCGGCGCTCCGTCCACTTCTCGACCGGACGCGAGGCGACGTCATCGGTGATCGTCTCGACGCGGGTGTCGATGCCCTCGGCGTTGAGCACGTCGGCCCCCTTGCCGAACTGCAGGCAGTCGCCGGCGTAGTTGCCGAACAGCAGCAGCACGCCGCCGCCGTTGTCGGCGGCCCGGGCGACCGACACGACCTGCGAGTCGGACGGCGAGGCGAAGATGTTGCCGCAGACCGAGCCGTGGGCCATGCCCGGGCCGACCCAGCCGCAGAACGCCGGGTAGTGGCCGGAACCCCCGCCCACCACGACGGCGACCTCGCCGCGGGGCGAGGCATCGGCGCGGACCACACCGCCGTGCACCGCCTGGACGAGATCCGAGTGCGCGGACACGAAGCCCGCAAGACTGTCAGCCGCGAAGTCCAGCGGCTCGCCAACAAGGTACGTCATTGTCTCTCCTGTCCTATGGCCTATGCTCCAGCACTGAGCCGCCGCTGGCCCGGCTGAACTAATTCCTGCATGATATAGCTTTTTTGCAGCGTTGGCGAGTCCAGAGACCACCTAACGTCGTGCTCCTCCTCTCACCTCCGCCACCCCCGCCAGCGCGGACCCGCGGCGCGTTACCGACGCCCGAAGCTCGTCAGGATGGCCCGAGGGACCCCGCCGTCGCAACGCAACCCGGCGCCACCTCCAAGACTTGCGAGCCCAGCCTGAAGCGCAGGGCGGTCTTCTCCAGGTTCGACACCACCAAGACCGGATCATCCTGCCCGAGCAGCACCCATGCTGATTTCATCGTGGCGTTGAGGAAACCGATGCGCGCAGGACATCCTGCCAAGCCCATAAACTGTTTGAGCACAGTTCCTGAAGGATTCAAAGTGCCTTCGGCACGGACGACTCCTCGAGGCCCCTGAACCTCGTAGAAGCACACCTGCGAAGCGCCCGACGCCGCGGCGTTCAGGAACATCGAGCACGTCCAAGCCCCGGCCCAAGCGCTGTCATGCCGTGGATCGACGCTGCCCCAAGTTAATTCTGCCCCGTAGCCCATGGTCGAGTCGCGGTCCACGACGCCGGGATCGGTGGCCACCACGTTCAAGCGCGCTCGCAAGGTCACCGGCCCCAGGAGCAGTGGCCGGTCGTCGATCAAGGCGCGGGCCGACCCGATCACGTCTTGGACGGCGTTGAGCGCCCGCTCAATGCCGGCTTCCTCGCGGGTGTGCATCTGAGGGGTCAGCGAGAACCAGTACCCAGCGGCGCCGGGCTGCACGATGGAATGGATTTGCCTGTTGAACTCTGCGAAATGGCCGCGCGTACCGCAGATCAGCTCCGCGTCACGCCCCCGCATGGCGCACCGGAGCGCCTGCCAGAGCGGTCCTGTCGTGACATGGGTCGCCCGATCGACGACTCCGACCCTGAGCAGGGTCATGCCGGTCGCTGCGAAGGCGTCCAGGATCCCGGCGACATCATCCGGCTCACTCACAGCCATCCGCAGATCGACAGGAATCCGACCGCCCTGGGTGTCGACGCGCAGCGAGGCGAAGACACGCTCCAGCGGGTACAGATCCGTGACCTCGGCGACGATGGCCACCGGGGAAATCACCCTGCTCCGATCCAAGTCATCTTCCGTCAGATACCGCGTAGTCGCTCCTAAGGATATTCCCGGTAACCGGATCGGCGGGGTCTCGGTGATCAGCGCGTCCAAATCCACTTCCGGGCCCGCCGCGCCAGTCTCGGTCACAATGACAGGCCCGCTACACGACTTCACGCTGATCCTGACCTCGTTCTGGACGCGCGTGCCTGACTCCACCACGAAGGGAAACGGCCGAGCCAACGGCCGACTGTAGATCTTGAAAGAAGCATCGCACCAGTTCCTCTGGTCTTCCATCTCAAAAACGTCGCCCGAGAAATCGACGTGCGTCTCCAATCCGCTGCCCCAGTAGCAGATACCGACGATATCGAACACCGGCTGGTACGGGCAGACCCGAAGAGGAAATCTGAACCTCCTGGTATACCCATCAGGGGTGTAGTACGTGCCGTCACATCCCTGAAATTCGCGCGGTACCAGGACAGTCAGTCCAGTTCTCGCCGTGATGAAATCATGGTCCGGTTCGAAACCGTAGCGGATCGAGAACCCGTCGTCCCCGGCTCGAACAGTCAGATCACCGCGGACTCGCCCCTGCTCGCACGAGTACCCACCGTATATCATGATCCGCGCCGAACCGGCAACCTCATCAACGACCGTGGATTCGGGGCTCATAGCGATGGTGTTCCAGTTGGGGTCCCTTACGGCCGGTCTGACCGAATCCAGAATCCGCCTGTTTCCATATGTTATGGCGCGCACCTCGTCGCCGATCAACTCGAACGACCACTCCCCCGCGCGAATACGCCGGGGGCTTTCAACAGCACTCACAATTCCTCTTTCCGATGGTTCGGTCCGACAGTTTCACCTAGCAATCTCCTCCAGCTCGGTTCCAGGCCTGATGCTGGGAAGGAAAAACGTCGATATGGCTTGGCAGGCACCAAGAACCACGGCGATGATGAGCCATGTGGTCCGGAGCGAGACAGTTGCGGTCAGCAGAGCCCAGACGAGGCTGCCGAGCATGAACCCACCCACCAGCATCGCACTCATCCAGCTCACGCCAATCGCCCGCACGCGAGTCGGGTAGACCTCGGCCTGGTAGGTGTAGCCGACGCCCGACCATGTGCCGTTGGTGGCTTGGTAGAGCAGGAAGATCATGACCAGTAGAAGTGAGGTGCTGTTAGTGTACAAGATCACCAGCGCAAGCGGGGCGATAGCGCAGGCGGAGATCACAAGCACGGGCTTGCGCCCGAATTTCTCACCCAGCACGCCTCCCAGAATGTAGAAGAGGACACCGACAGCACCGCCAACCAAGAGCAACGAGGCGACCTTGGCCGACGTCCAGCCCTTCACTTCGACCATCCAGTAGGCAAGGTAAATGTTAGTGGCGACATACGACAGCCCGTACAGGAGCCAAGTGACTGACATTGTGACAGCTGTCCGTCGGACTCCGCCCACCTTGGAGAACAACTGGGTGAACTGCCCCTTGCGCAGGGCCTCGACGTCCACGTCGCGTTCGGCCCGCAACCGCGCGACCTCCTCCTGATGCCCAGCCTTCACTGCCTCACGCAACGCTTTAATGTGCAAGAACCTGGAGGACTCTCGGACTTTGGACCGGGCGATGGCGACGAGGACGAGAGGCAACACGCCGAACAGGAACACTGCTCGCCAACCCAAGCCGGACACGATCAAATACATGCCCGACGCCATGAATACGCCAACCGTGTACCCAGACTGAACGATCGAGTACAGCATTCCTCGTCTCTTAGCCGGCACCTGCTCGTTCACCAAGGTCACTGAGACGGCAAGCTCGGCATTCGCAAATCCAGAAGCCACGGCTCGTATCAACACCAAAGACCAGAAATTTTGAACGAAGAATGTGAGGCCGGTGAAGATCCCCGCGACAATCAGGCAGAGCATCCACGCGAATTTCCGCCCGCGACTGTCCATAACATGACCCATATACAGGGCGATAATGAACTCCGATGCGTAGACGCACATCCCCATGACGCCTAGGCTCGACGAGGAAATATTCAGATCCCTGGTGATGTCCGCGATCGTGAGGTTGAAAAGATTCGTATCATAGGCGGCAAGCGCCCAACCAAACAGGGCGACGATGATCAGATAAATCGTGTATTTGCGATCGGTGGTCTCATCCTCCGGAAACTCCTGACCCTGGGCCTGAAGACCGCCTTGGGGCCGCTCATCATATGCATTCACTTGAACTCCTTTGTGTCAGCAGATCAGTTGCACAAAACCAAGCCGGTTCCCGTCCGCCCGCCGCAGAACACGGCGACGAGCAGACGGAAAAGGTCAACTCCTGACCCTGTCGAGCTTGAGCATCTTGGCGATGACGATGTCGAGATCGTCGTCGTTGAAGATGCGCTCCCAATCGTCCTTGATGATGGCCTCACGGCCGTAGTCCATGGCCAGCAGGCAGGCGTCCGAGAAGGGGTTCGACCCGCGCAGCGCGTTGGTCAGCGCGATCCAGATGTGGCCGTGGATCATGGCGGTCACGGTCGCCTCGTCCATGTCGGTGTGCCGCACTGTGGCGTCGATGGCGTCCTTGAGGAACTGGCCGATCATGCAGCCGATCGTCTCGTTGAGGGTCGGCTCGAGCACGGCCAAGTCGTGCACCGAGGCCCAGTAGACCTTGATGACCGGGCCGTACATGGTCGAGATGATCTTCTCGGCCAGCGGCTTGATCGACTCGTCGCCCTGCTGCAGCGCGGCAACCGAGTTCTGCGGGGCGGCGACGCCCCCGAAGGTGTCGGCATACTCCTCGGGCGTGTGACGTTCGAGGAAAACCGACGGATGTGTCGGATGAGCCACGACGTAGTCGAGGTCGTCGCGCATGGTCAGCAGGCCGGCATAGGCGGCGGCCGGGTCGAGGGTCAGCACCATGGCACCGGGCTTCATCCTGGGAACGACGGCGGCGGTGACGGGCTCCAGGGCCACGTCCGGCACGGCCAGAATCGCGACGTCGACGCCACCGATGACATCGTCCGTCGGCACGACCTCGCGGCCGGCCTCCTGCACGCGCCGCCTGCCGGCCTCGCCGTTCTCGCAGTAGTAGACGGTCCAGTCGGTGCGCTGCAGATTGTTGGACACGCGCATGCCCATCTTGCCGCCGGCGCCGACGACTGCGATCTCCAGGTTCTCACTCATGATTGTTCTCCTCGGTTTCGATGTGGTTGCGGACATAATCGAGGGTCTGCCGGGTCCATCGGCGCTCCAGCGCGATAGTGGACTGCGGGTCGCCCTGCCAGGTGAGCCAGTGCTCGGCGACCATGCTGATGCCACGTTCGAAGGGGCGGACCGCCTTCATCTCGGCGTCGAAGTCGAGCAGCCCCTCCCCCATCGCCGCGCCCGCATAGATGAACCCCACCCAGCCCGCCTGGCGGGTGAAGGCGAAGTCCTTCACGTGCAGGTTCAGCGTGTACGGCGCGCAGCGGTCGATCACGTCGCCGGGCAGCTCGAGACCGGCGACGCAGTTGGCCGGGTCGAGGCAGATGCCGACCCGCGGATCGTCGACGTCGGTCACGAACTGCACTAAGCGCGCGCTGGGCAGCTGCTCGTAGGTCTCGAAGGCGATCGAGACGCCGTCCTCGTGGAGTCGCCCCAGCAGCCCCCTGACCGAGGCGAGGGACTCGTCGAGAGTGGGCTCGCCGGCGCCCACGCGCACCATGGAGCGCAGCATGCGGGCGCCCAGCGCCTCGGCGATGTCCAGGTACCTGTTCAGGTGTTCGGAGCGGGTGCCGCGAGTACCCAGCTCGAGCGCCAGCCCCAGGCCCGAGGCCTGCGCGGCGATGTCGTTCAGCTGACGAGCGTCCATTGTCTCGATGAGCGGGTAGTCGCAGATCTGGAAGACGTCGCAGCCGAGCTCGGCCGTCCTGTCGAGCATGCCCGGCAGGTCGATGGGATGCTCGACCGCCTCCGACCACTCCCAGAACAGGGCGTAGGTGCCCATTCCCAGGCCCATGGCGTGACCCCCTCGTCATCGTTCGGACGGCTCGCGCAACGCTGCGCGACGTCGCTGTGGACCACAAGCTACAGGAATACAGGTGAACCTGTCAACCGGTTAACTTGTGATCTTCTCTTCTCACCGCGTTTCCCCGAGTCGCGCCGAGTAGATTGACGCTATGCCCGCTTACGCATCAGGTCCTGCTGACGAGTTCCTCAAGGAGATGTCAACGCTCCCCCGAGGGACGACAGCCGCCGAAGTGGCCCAGCACCTGCTGGCCCACTTCGGTACCGGCCCCCTGTCGACCGGCGACCGGGTGCCGCCCGAGCGCGCGCTGGCCGAAAAGCTGGGTGTGGGCCGCTCCGCCGTCCGCGAGGCGCTGGCCGCTCTCGAACTGCTCGGTCTTGTCGAGGTGCGCCCAGGAGCAGGCACCTACGTGCGCGGCACGACATCGGATCTTCTGCCGAAGTCATTGACCTGGGGCATGCTGCTCGGCGACACCGACACGCAGCAGCTGCTCGAGGTCCGGTCCGCCCTTGAGGTCGAGGCGGCGCGCTGGGCCGCTGAACGAGCCGACGCACAAGCGATCCAGCTTCTCCAAGGCAGCATCGCGACGATGCACGAGGCCCTACCCGATCTGGAGAAAGCAGTCACCCTCGACTACCGCTTCCACGTGATCCTAGCGGACAGTTGCCACAACGACCTGGCAGCCGACCTCCTGCGCACCTGCCGAACCCTGCTGAGCATCTGGATGAACCGAGCGCTGCGCAGCGTCGATGATGCCATCGCATCCCTGACCGAGCACGAGACGATCCTGAGGGCGATCGAGAGACACGACGTCGGGTCCGCCGAGCAGGCCATGCGTGCCCACATGAGAACCGCCACCAAGCGACTGCTCGCACAGAAGTAAGAGAGACCGCCGTCCCTTTCCGCCAGGACGGTCCGGGCGGGTGGTCCCGAGGGCACGGGACCCACCGCCACTGCCGCGCCGGTGCGGTTCGTCCAGTTCCGTGGTTTGTGGGGCCGCGACCGGTTTAGGATGATCACATTCTCTCCCACCCCACTCCTTGGAGGACTTGCGATGAGTGATAGCCTAAGTCCTGATGACCTGCATGCGGCGTCTGATGGGATTTCGGGGTCAGTTCTGACTTGGCCACCAAGCTCGACACCGCGGCTGCTACGGTGCGTGGTCAGATCGGGCCGCGGAACAGCCGCAAGACCACGTACGGCACTCATTTCGCGGGCTACTATGGCCGCCATGAAACGAAACCGTATTTTTCGTGGGTTCCCTGTGCCGTTCCGGATATGATTGGGGCGTGCGGGTCGGGGTCGCCCCGGGAGAAACCGCCGTCCTGGTCGGGTGGAGGAAGCGTTCCGACAATCATGTGCTGGTGCAGATGAAGGCAGAAGCGATCCTGTACGCCTCTGAAGGAGTCGGAATCGGCATCATCGCGAAGATAGTCGAACGGGCCGGGAGGGCGGAGAGGACGGTGCAGGAATGGCCGGCTGACCGGCGGGGCACCAGGATGTACTGGGTCCTGGCCGGGCATGCGGGGAACCAGGACGCGGCGGAGCGTCCGGAAGGAAGAACTCAAGGCTGTTCTCGCCCGACCGCTCTCCCGGTCTGGTGTCCGCGCCGGGTTCTGGGACGTCCCGGCGGTACGTGAGGTCGTGAAGATCCTGTTCGACGTGGAACACCAGGCGGACTCCTCGTACCGGCTGCTCCCGCCCCTGTGCGGGCCGAGCCCCGAACCGCCCGGACCCGTTCGACGAGCACCGCGACGAGAAAGCCATCACCAGACGCATGGCCGAGGTGACGACCCAAGTCAAGGCCCTGTTGGACGCCGGCTGGGAGGTCTGCACGGCAGACGAGGTCCGCTTGGAGCACGAGGCCGAGACTCGCCGCATGCAGCCCTCAGAGGGCAGCGCACCAAGCTGTCCGTGGACCGGAAGAAGACGTCCCAGTCGTTCTCCGGCGCCCTCCCCCCGACCAGCAGAACAGTCACGCCGTACCCGACCGAGAGGAACCGGAACACCTGGCAGACGATCCTCGCACCGGACCTGCTCCAACGAGAAACCGGCACCGGCAAGACCACGGCCGTCCTGGACAACGCCCGCTTCCACCACGCCAGAGCCCTGACCGGCCTCTACGAACCGGGTCAGCTGCTGGAGCGCATCACACCGATCCATCCGCCGCCGTACGCGCCCGGCCACAACCCGGTCGAGCACGTCCGGAACGCGGCCAAGAGCAACATCGCGAACATTCAGCGCGAGACCCCCGGAGAAACCTTCAGCGCGTCCGCCCCATACGTCACCGGCCGAACATTCGACTACGACTTCGAGCACCTCCCACTCCGCGAAACCAGAAACAATTTTGTTTCATGAAAGCCATAGTCAAGCCAATCCCGGTTCAGACATCCCGAATTGCTCTCTGGTTCGGCGAACCTGGCGGTGGAATCCAACACGAGTTGCCGGTCAGTGCACAAAAATTACTTGACCACGGAATAATCAAGGAGGTTACCGCATCATGAAGATGAGTGAAGTCGCCGATTTCCTGACTGAAAAAGGGGTACGTCCAGAGATCTTCGCCATTGACACAGTCGCAACGAATGAGGTCGTGGTCCTTTATCAAGAGGGCCCCGCCCGATGGGTTGTGTTTTATGCTGAACGCGGGCTTCGTACGGACGAGAAGGTCTACTACACGGAAGAGGCCGCCTGCCGAGACATGACTGCAAGAGCTCTTGCGATGGAAGATTTTTCACGCGCACATAAACCAAAATAGAGCCGCCATGGACGGCCATTCAAAACTCTCCAGCCATGGCCGTCATGAAACGGAATCGTATTTTCCGTGGATTTCCTGTGCTGTTTCGGATGTGATTGGGACACGCAGGTCGAGGTCACCCCAGAAGAAACCTTCGGCGCATTCGCCTCATACGTCACCAGCCGAACATTCGACCACGACTTCGAGCACCTCCCCCTCCGCGAAACCAGAAACGATCTTGTTTCATGACGGTCATACGTTCCCACCTCGGATTTGCGTTAACACCCGGGTTATTTCCGAGGTGCAAACACAAAAATAAGGTGGGAACGAGGAGTGATGCCCGGTTTGGAACACGGCGGAGGGCCCGCCGACTGGGAAACAGCCGTGCCGGCGCCGGCGGGCACCAACGGGCGGGAACCCGCCGCTCAGCACCCCGCGCGTTCGCGCGCCTCCCCGGCGACCGAGACGAACGCGGCCGGGTCATGGGCGAACCGGCCCAGGAAGAGGCCGTCGATGGCCGGGTCGAGGGTGCCGAGCAGACCCGGACCGGCCGAGCCGCCGTACAGCAGACTGAGCCCGGGCACGTCGGACAGACCCTCGCGGATCCCCCGGCACACCGCCGAGACGTACTCGGACGGGGCCGGGGCCGGCGCGCCGATCGCCCAGTGGGGCTCGTAGCCCAGCCAGAGCTCGGACGGCCGGGCGTCGGCCAGGGCCGAACGCACCTGCCCGACGCACTTCGCGGCGGCCTCGGCCTCGGTGGAGCGCTCCGCCTCGCCGATGCACAGCAGCGGGACGATGCCGTTGCGGGCGGCGGCGGCCGTCTTCGCGGCGACCATCGCGTCGTCCTCGCGGTAGATCGTGCGCCGCTCGGCATGCCCCACCTCGACGACCCGGACGCCGAGGGCCGCCAGGTCGACGCCCGACACCTCGCCGGTGCGGGCGCCCCGGTCGTCCTGGCAGAGGTCCTGGGCGCCGAGCAGGATGCCCGAGCCGTCCAGGATCGCCCCCGTCTCGGCAATGGTCAGGAAGTCGGGCAGGACCGCCAGACGGACGGCGTCCGACAGGCCCCGCTCGGCGCCGACTAGGTCGACGAGCGAACGGGCGTACTCCAGCGTGCGGGGGCGCTCGAAGTACATCTTGAGGCTCACCGCGACGATCGGCCTGTTCACGATCGGTTCCCCCTCGCCTCGGCGCGGCCTCAGTGCTCGGCCTCGTACTCGCAGATGCGGGCGACCTTGACGCCGCTGCGCGAGTCGGGGTCGAACTCGTTGGCCAGGTAGTTCTCCAGAAGGACCTTCGCGGTCTCGATGCCGAGCACCTGGGAGCCCATGGCGATGAGATTGGCGTTGTTGGACAGGGTCGCCCGCTGGGCCTGGTAGACGTCGGCGACGCAGGCGCAGTAGGCGCCGCGGACCTTGTTCGCGGCGATCGAGACGCCGATGCCCGTGCCGCAGACGACGACGCCGCGGTCGGCCCCGCCGGCCACGACGTCCTCGGCGACCCTGGTGGCCACGTTGGCGTAGATCGGGTCGTCGGAGCCGTAGTCCTCGACCTCGTGGCCCAGCTCGACGGCCCTGGCCATGAGGGCCTTCTTGAACTCGGCGGCATTGGGGTCGCACCCGAAGATGAGCTTCATGGGATTCCTCTCGTCCGAGACGGTGTGTGGTTCTGAGACGGTGCGCGGTGTGGACGGTGCGCGGTGCGCTCCGCGGCGATCGGTGGCGGCGGGCTCGCGGCGACGCCGCCACTTCGCCGCCGATCCTATATGACTCATGCGGGTACGACTCATGCGGGGGCGGGACGGCCGGGCCGCGCGTGCTCGCGGCACGACCCGGCCCGCCCCGGGTCGCTCCGCCCTCCGACGGGGCCGGGCCCGGGAGGATCAGGGGCGGGAGGCCTCGGCCCTCGCGTCGATCTGCATCTGCGAGTAGACGGCGGCCACGCGCGTCGACTCGATCATCGACTCGCCCTGGGCGATGCCCTTGCCGGCGATGTCGAAGGCCGTTCCGTGGTCGACCGAGCTGCGCATGAAGGGCAGGCCGAGGGTCAGCGTGACGGCGTTCTGGAAGTCCAGCGTCTTGCAGGCGATGTGACCCTGGTCGTGGTACATCGACAGGATGGCGTCGTAGTGGCCGTCCAGGTTGAACGCGAAGATCGCGTCGGCCGAATCCGGGCCGTGCGCGTCGATGCCGAGGGCCCGGGCGTCCTCGACGGCCGGCGCGATGTGCTCGATCTCCTCGGTGCCGAACAGGCCGCCCTCGCCGACGTGCGGGTTGAGGGCAGCGACGCCGATCGACGGGTGCTCGAAGCCGAACTTCTTCAGCTCGGTGTCGATGTTCCCGAGGAACTCGAGGATGCGGTCGTGGTTGGCCAGGTCGCAGGCCTCGCGCAGCGAGACGTGCCGGCTGACGAAGAAGACGCGCAGCCTGTGCACGTTGAACATCGTCAAAGCGTACGGCGAGCCGGTGAGCGCCTGGTAGATCTCGGTGTGGCCGATGTAGGGCACCTCGGCCGCCTTGAGGGCGGCCTTGTTGATCGGGGCCGTGGAGACGCCGTCGATGCGACCGGCCATGCCGAGCTCGATCGACTTCTCGATGTACGAGTAGGCGCGCCTGGCCGCGGCGACCTGGATCGCGCCGAACCCGATCGTCGCGTCGGGCTCGACGCCGGTCTCGAGGAGGTCGACGGTGCCGAACTCGTTCCTCGCCTGCTCCGGCCCGGTGATGACGTTGAGCTTCAGATCCCTGACGCCCTGGATCTCGGCGGCCCGTTCGAGGGAGTCGGCGCTGCCGATGACGAAGGGATCGCAGATGTCGTGGATCCGCTCGTCCTGGATCGTCTTGAGGGTGATCTCCGGGCCGATGCCGGCAGGATCGCCCATGGTGATCGCCATGGTGGGCTTACGCGTGTGCGCCATGAGTGCGCATCCTTTCGTCGAGGATTCGGTTGACGGATTGAACGGCGGTGACCTCGGTGCCCGTCAGACCGCCCTTGCAGACGACGGGGAGCCCCTCGTAGGGGCCGCCGGTGATGATGCCCTGGTCGACCTGCGGAATGACGTAGTCGACGAGGGTGATGCCCTTGGCCCCGAAGGCCTCGCAGCCGGCCACCATGACGTCGCCGCCGGTGAGGTACAGGCCTGCGCAGTCCTGCCTGCCGATGACGTCGAGGACGCGCCGGGCCAGGGCGCCGAAGCGTACGGTGAGCCGCTTGGCCGGTTCGGGGCCTGTGAGGCCGGACAGCTCCTCCATGACGGCCTTCGGCGTGGTCGTGCCGCTGTAGACGGTGTCGAGCGCGCAGATCATGACGCGCGGCGGCGCGGCGGCCTCGTCGAGCAGACGGCGGGCCTCCGCCTCCGCCCTGCGGCACTCGGCCTCGTGGGCCGAGACGTCCCTGTCGAGCATCGCCAGGACGTCGACCGAGAGCGTGACGGCCCCGGGCGCCTCGGCCAGCCTGGTGATCTGGTTGTGGGTCACCCGCGTGGCGCTGCCCGCCACGACGAGCACCGTGCCCGTCTCGCCCGGCACCGGGTCGAGGCGGGTGACGCGCTGCGGCACCTCGGCGGGCCGGATGGCCCCCGCGTGCACCGCGACGCGGTCGGTGAACGGGCCCGGGTCGACGCAGACGATCGGCCAGCCGAGGTCGACGACGGCCTGGGCGATCTGGTCGACGTCGTCGATGCTCAACGCGTCCACGAGGAAGATCCGGGTCCCCTCGCGGCGCAGCTCGACGAGCTCGTGCTTGATGGCCTGCCTGCCCGAGATGACGGGCCTGATGCTCACGTGCCCGAGCCCGGCCTTGAACTGCTCGCGGAAGAGGGTGGGCAGGTGGGCCTGGTGCACCGGCGTGCGCACGTCCTGCGCGACGCCGGTGCGGGTCAGGAGCACCGAGTCGATGAGCGAGTAGCCCTCGATCACGACGCGCCGCGACTGGGGCATGGCCGGCACGACGACCGCCATGTACTCGGAGCCCAGGGCCGAGAGCATGCCCTCGACCTCCGGCCCCACGCCGCCGCGGACCGTCGTGTCGATGCGCTTCGCGAACATCCGGGCGCCCTGCTCCTCGAGGATCCGGGTCGCGTCGCGCACCCTCCCGAAGGCCACCCCGGCGGACAGCGGGCGCGAGTCGGTGCTGACGATCGCGGCGGCGTTGTCGGGCAGGGGCGTGGTCGCGACGTACGAGGGGTCGAAGAACACGGTGGCGGGCACGCCCTCCCGGGCGATGAGCGCGCCGACCGTCGTTCCGCCGGTCAGGTCGTCCGCGACGATTCCCACATTCGCCATGAGTCAGCACCTCCTTGTGCAGGGTTCATCGTCGCAGATCAGGCCCGGGTCGCGGTGGCGGCCCCGACCTTGGGCGCGGGCCGCCCCTCGGTGAGGGTGAGGATCAGCACGAGGCCGATGAGCAGGACGACGACGAAGTAGCTGAAGGCCACCGTGTAGTTGCCCCCGAAGGCGTCCAGCAGGGCGCCGACGATGATCGGGGCGAAGAAGCCGCCGAGGTTGCCGCCGGAGTTGATGACCGAGATGGCGAAGGGGTAGGTCCCGTCGGTCGTGAGGTTCATCGCGTAGGCGGTGAACATGGGCCAGCCGATGTTGAGGAAGAAGCCGGTGAGGATCAGCGAGCCGACGACCAGGACCGTGTTCTGCGGGACGACGAGCACGACGACCATCATGACAGCGGTCATGAGGGCGGTGATGAGCATGGTGGGCTTGCGGCGCCCGCGGAAGACGCGATCGGAGACGACGCCGCCCACGAGGGCGCCGACCAGGCCGCCGATGGACGGGGCGGAGGCGACGAAGCCCATCTTGATGAAGTTGTAGCCGCGGGCGGTCACCAGGTACGAGGGGATCCAGGTGAGCATGCCGTACAGCACGTTGTTCATGAAGAAGTAGGCGATGGTGTTGCCCCAGATGTTCCAGGACCGCATGATCCTGCCGTTGGTGTCGAGCGGCTTCTCGTCGCGCAGCCGGATGAGGCGGTCGATCCAGCCCATGTCGCCGAAGTCGACCCTCTTCTCGGTCCCACCGGTGTCGGTGCTCGTGATGCGGGCGAGCTCGGCGGCGTTGACGCACCTGGACTGGCCGGGGTGGGTGCGCTGGACGAGGAAGAAGACGATCGCCATGACCACCCCGGGGACGGCGAACCAGTGGAACACCGAGCGCCAGCCCTGGGCGTTGGCCAGGGCCACGGCGATGATCGGCACGATGATCGGCGCGAACTGCGTCGAGGCGATGTAGACGCCGGTGGCCGTGCCCTTCTCCTTGGGCGGGAACCAGGCGTTGACGGTGGAGGTCATGCCGACCGGGGTCGGGCCCTCCATGAGGCCGAGCAGCAGGCGCAGCACGAGCAGGGCCACGGCGGTGGTCGCGAAGCCCATGCAGAAGGTGATGATCGAGAAGAGCAGGACGGCCAGCGAGACGATGTGGCGGGTGCCCTTCTTCGTCATGACGAGGCCGGCGGGGATCTGGGAGATCGCGTAGCCGAGGAAGAAGAAGCTCGAGATGGCGCCCGAGGCGAAGTTCGAGATCTCGAACTCGCCCTTGATCATCGGCAGGACGGCGCCGATGTTGGAGCGGTCGGCCATGCAGATCACGTAGGTGATGAAGATGACGGTGAGGACGACCCAGCGATAATGCGTGGGACGCTCCTCGTGGTGAAGTGTCGACGATGACATGCGTGCCCCATCTGGTGTGCGGTGGACGATGTGTACGAGTCGGGAGGGGCCCCGAGACGAGACAAGACTACACAAATTCTCATCATTGTCCATATGAGAGGGTCTTGATGCGAGATTTTGGGAAAATATCGCATTGTTGACAGTGTGGCGGTATGCTGGGAGTCGCCTCGCCGAGGAGGCACCCGCGCACCTGCGGGCCCTCGATCCAGGAAGTCATCGCATGATCGTCGGACAGTCGGGCAGGACGAGCCGGGCGCTGCGCCCCGTCGAGCGCGCGCGTCTGGCCGACGCCGCCGAGCTCTACTGGGTGCAGGGGAAGAAGGTCGAGGAGGTCGGCGCCGAGCTCGGCGTCTCGCGCTCCACGGTCTCGCGCATGCTGGCCCGGGCCCGCGCGACGGGCGTCATCCAGTTCACCGTGCACCGCGAGGAGGGTCCCACCGACCAGCTGCGTCACGAGCTCGAGCAGCGCTACGGCGTGAGCGCCACCGTCGCCCCCGTCGAGCACTCCGAGACCGCCCGGGAACGGATGCTGGCCGTCGCGGTCCAGACGGCCTCTTGGCTCGACGCCTTCGTCCGACCCGGCGTCATCCTCGCCGTCGCCTGGGGCAGCACGGTCGAGAACATCTCGCTCCAGCTCCGCCCTCACCCCGTCCCCGACATGCAGATCGTCCAGCTGCACGGCTCGGGCAATGTGGCCACGCTCGGCACCAACTACGCCGGGCTCATCCTCGACCGCATCGGCAACGCCTTCGACGCCCAGGTGCACTACTTCCCCGTGCCCGCCTTCTTCGACTCGGCGAGCACGCGCGCCGCGATGTGGCGGGAGAAGTCCATCCAGCAGGTGCTGGCCCTGCGGGCCGGGGCCGACCTGCTGCTCACCAGCGTCGGCACGCCCGACGGCGAGCTGCCCGGGCATCTCTACGACTCCGGCTACCTGACCGCCGCCGACATGGCGCAGATGGAGCGCGAGCACGTCGTGGGCAACCTGGGCGGCATCTTCTTCCGCACCGACTCCAGCACCGACCGCATCGACGTCAACGCGCGCTCGACCGGACTGCCGTTCAACGAGCTGCGCCACATCCGCCGGCGCCTGCTCGTGGCGGCCGACCCTGCGAAGTCGCCGGCCATCCGCACCGTCCTCGGCGCCGGTCTCATGACCGACGTCGTCGTGGACGCGGCGACGGCGCAGGCCGTCGTCGAGGCCTGAGGGGCCCGACGGCTCAGACGCGGGCCGCGAGGAACTGGAGGACGGACTCGAAGAAGCGGCGCCCGTCGAGCGACGTGCCGATGAGCTCGTCGACGTTGTGCTCGGGGTGGGGCATGAGGCCCACGACGTTGCCGCTCCGGTTCGTCACACCGGCGATGTCGGCCCGCGAGCCGTTCGGGTTGTCGAGATAGCGGAAGACGACCTGCCTGTTGTCCTCGAGGGCCTCGAGGGTGTCGTCGTCGCACATGTAGTTGCCCTCGCCGTTCTTCAGCACGATGCTGATCTCCTCGCCGGGGACGAAGGCGCAGGTCCACGTCGTGTCGTCGGTCTCGACGCGCAGGCGCTGCTCGCGGCAGATGAACCTGCGGCACTCGTTGCGGATCATGGCGCCGGGCAGCAGGTGCGACTCGCACAGCACCTGGAAGCCGTTGCAGATGCCGAGGACCGGCACGCCCCGCCCCGCCGCCGCGATGACCTCGTCCATGACCGGAGCGAAACGGGCGATGGCGCCGCACCGCAGGTAGTCGCCGTAGCTGAAGCCTCCGGGCAGGACGACCGCGTCGACGTCCTGGAGATCGTCCGAGGCGTGCCAGAGGCCGACCGGTTCGGCGCCGCAGATCCTGATGGCGCGCAGCGCGTCCTGGTCGTCGAGGGTACCGGGGAAGGTGACGACGCCGATCCGCGCCATGTCAGTCCTCCTCGACGCGGACGGCGAAGGCCTCGATCACGGTGTTGGCCAGGAGCTTCTCAGCGGCCTCGTGGATCTGCGCCAGACGCTCGTCGGTGATGGCCCCGTCGACCTCGATCTCGAAGCGCTTGCCCTGCCGCACCGACAGGCCGTCGAAGCCGAGCCGCGCGAGCGAACCGGTGATGGCCTTGCCCTGGGGATCCAGGATCTCGGGCTTGGGCATGACGTCCACAACAACTCGTGACATGATCAGAACCTTATCGTGCGGGGCCGCTCAGACGGCCAGCCGCTCGCCGGTCAGCCGCCCGTAGGCCTCGAGGTAGCGGGCCCGGGTGGCCTGGACGATCTCGTCGGGCAGCGCAGGCGGCCGGGCGCCGGAGCCGCGGTCCCAGCCGGAGTCGTTGAGCAGCCAGTCGCGCAGGTACTGCTTGTCGAAGCTCACGAGGGAGCCGTCCTCGTCGTAGGCCCCGGCGTCCCAGAAGCGGGACGAGTCGGGCGTGAGCACCTCGTCGGCGAGCACGATCGTGCCGTCCGGGAGCTTGCCGAACTCGAACTTCGTGTCGGCCAGGATGATGCCCCGCTTGCGGGCCACCGGCGCGGCGGCGCGGTAGAGGGACAGCGTGAGGTTGCGGACCCGCTCGCCGTCGTCGGGCACCTCGAGGCGATCGACCATCTCGTCGAAGGTGACGTTCTCGTCGTGCTCGCCGACGGGGGCCTTCATGGCGGGCGTGAAGATCGGCTCGGGCAGCTCCGAGCCGTCGTGCAGGCCCTCGGGCAGCCTCACGCCGCAGACCATGCCGGTGCTCCGGTACTCCTCCCAGCCGGATCCGGTGAGGTGGCCGCGGGCGACGCACTCGACGGGGATCATGTCGAGCTCCTGGACGATGACGGCGCGGCCCTTGACGGCCTCGGGGACGTCGGTACTCGCCACGTGGTTGGCGACGATGCCCGAGAGGCGGTTGAACCACCACAGGGAGAGTCGGGTGAGGATGATCCCCTTGTCGGGGATCGTGGAGTCGAGGACATAGTCGAAGGCCGAGATGTTGTCGGTGGCGACCATGAGGATCCGCCCGGGGCGGTCCGGCAGCGAGTAGAGCTCGCGGACCTTGCCGGCGTGGAGGAGGGGAAGACCGAGATCTGCATACTGGGGGTCAGTCACGCGCCCATCCTATGCCGGAGAGCGCCCCCGGGGACGGCGGTTCACGGGCCGGCGCGATCGCGACGGGGCCATCGACGCCGTGTCGTGATGCGGACGCCGCAGACCGGTCGACCCCGGGGAGCGAACAGACCGGCCAGAGCGGAGCCGGGCGGGCTCCGGCCGACCGGGAAGAGGGCCCGGCCTGCGGCACGCACGGGCCGGTGCGGTCATCCGCGAGCCGGCTCACGCCCCCGGGCGCCGGACGCCCCGCGGAGCAGGGCCGCGGACGCCGCAGGAGCGGCGCCCGTCCCGTCCCAGCGGCCCGCGGGGCCCGGCGCGGTGCAGCGGTCGATGCCCAGCCCGTTGAAGGGGCCGATCGTCTCGAGCAGCTCGACGAGCGCGCCGGCCCCGAGGAGGAAGCGGGCGGCCTCGATCGTGTAGCGCCCGCACAGCCGACGCGGTTCGTGGACGATGCGCCAGGCCCAGCCCAGGCGCATGCGGTGCACCCAGCCGGGGAAGTACTGCTCGGCGTGGTCGAGCTGGTCGAGCCAGCCGCCGGCGGTGACGACCGCCGCGTCGGGCAGCCACTCGTGGATCTGCAGGGCGACCCTCTCCTGGAGTCCGGCCCCCAGTCCGATGACGACCAGGCGCGGCGCGACGTCGACGAGGGCCGACGGATCGGCCAGCAGGGCCTCGAGCCCCCCGTAGCCGTCGAAGACGATCGCGGGGTGCCGGCCGAGGCGCCCCGCCGCGGCGGCCGCGACGCCGGGGGCGGCCCCGATGAGGGCGACCCTGTCGTCCGGGGCGAGGACCTCGTCGAGGACGATCGGCAGCACCAGGTCCGCGGAACTCCGCCCGACCCGGTGGCCGTGGTGGTGCAGCACCATCTGGAGGAGGGTGCCGTCGAAGCCGATGAGCCGCATCCGGGACAGGGCGGGCCAGTCGGCGTGCAGGAGCGACCAGTGGTTGAGCCAGGTGACCACCGCACCGGGGCGCCCGGCCTCGCGCGCGAACCGCTCGAGGAACTCCCGGTCCAGGCCCCCCGGGCACCGATCCGTCATCGCGCTCAGCGCTCCAGGGTCGCCGTCGCGTCGAAGGTGAGCGAGGAGGCCATCCGACTGTTGGAGTGGGTCTCGACGCCGATGCGGTTGACGCCGTCGGTCAGCTGCGAGCGGTCCAGCTCCACGGTGAACATGTTCTCGTCGGCGGACGCGCAGGCGGCGGTGACCTCCTGCGTGGCGCTGTCGGTGAAGCTGATCACGTTGTCGGGCCTGCCATCGTGGTCGACGTCCCGGGACTCCATGCGCAGGCGCCCGACCTCGGTGCCGTTGACGCGGATCACGGCGCCGTCGTCCACGCGGACCCTGAGGGTCAGCCTCGTGGAGTCGGTGAGCGCGCCCAGGTCGACGTCGCGGCTGAAGTACGCGGTCCTCGCCACGCCCTTCTCGAGCGGGGTGTTGATCGTGCTGTTGCGGGAGTCCCAGCCGAACGGGGCCCTGCCGGTCCGCCAGCCGCTCAGATCGGCGTCCTTGCTCCAGCCGTCGTCGGCAGCGGTGGTCTCGTAGCGGTAGGACCACTCGGAGCCCGCCGGGACGATCTCGCCGGTGGCGGTGGTCGCGTCGACCGGGACCAGGGGCATGCCAGTCGCCGGAGCGGCGCCCGGATCCTTCGCGGAGCCGGTGCCGCCGTCGGCGCCACGGGCGTCGGCGGCCTCCCGGTCCCCAGCCCCCTGGTCGTCGGCGGCCCGGTCGTCGCCGGTCCGGTCATCGGCGGCCCGGTCATCGGCGCCGGCGGGATCGGTGGCCTGGTCGGCCTCGTCGGCGTCCTGACCGGCCTGGTCGGAGGCCCCGGCGCGGTCGGCCGCCCCGTCGGCGTCCTGGGCCCGCTCGATGCGGGTGACCCGGGCCTGCATCGTCATGGAGGCGCTGGAGCGGTAGTTCACGTGCTCCTCGACGGCGATGGTGTTCTCGCCAGCGACGAGCGAGTCGGCGGGCACGGTGACGACCGTGCGGTGGGCGCGCGCGTCGGAGGTCCTGGCGATCGCATTGGCGCGGGTGTCGGCGCGCACGGGGCCGGCGTCGATGCGGGTGCGGCTGACCTCGGTGCCGTTGACGTAGACCACCGCACCGTCATCGGCGACGTACGAGACGGACACCCCGGCGAGCGACGTCGTGTCGGGCACGGTGAAGGAACTTCGGAAGTACGTCGTGATCGGTCGACGCGAGGCGGCCCCGGGGGTGATCGTCGTGGTCAGCGCCGAGTCGCCGTAACCGATCGGGGCCGCGCCGGTGCTCCAGGCCGAGTCGTCGTAGTCGGCTGCCGTCCAGTCGTCGGCGGGGACGGTGGCACTGGGCAGGTAGGACCAGGTGCCGGTGTCGTCGAGCAGGACCGGGGTGGCGGGTTCGGCCCCGCCGGAGCCGGAGGCGGTGGCCACGGTCGAGGAGGCGCTGATGTTGCCGTTGTCGTCGACGGTGCGGACGAAGTAGCGCTGGTCGCCGCCGCGCGGAACGGTCAGCGAGGTGGCCGTCGTCGTGGCGATGGTGCGGTCGTCGCGCAGCACCTCGTACTTCGTGGCGCCGGGGACGGCGTCCCAGGCGAGGTTCACGGTGTCGGAGGCGGAGCCGGTGACGCGAAGCCGACCCGGGGCCTCGGTGGGCTCGTCATCGCGGGGGCCGTAGAGGGCGAAGCCGCCGTTCCACTGCCGGCCCGTGAGCGAGGTGTACGAGTTGGTGAAGTCGCCGCCGACCCACAGGGTGCCGCCGTCGGTGACCTTGAGGGCCCAGGCGCCGGTCGCGCGCTTGGAGCTCAGGTTGTAGGGGGTCCAGTTCAGCTGCTTGCCCGTGGCGGAGTCCCAGGCGCCGACCCAGCGGATCGGGTCGGCCTCGGTCCAGTCCTCACCGGGCAGGTTGTCCCAGCTGTAGGCGTCCTGGTAGGCGAAGTCGGAGCAGTGGCAGGACGCGTAGGTGACGCCGCCGTGCGACTCGATGGCCTGGATGTCACCGCCGTTGGCCAGCGTGACCGAGCCGGACTGACGGGTCATCGAGGCGATGTCGTAGCGGAACAGGCTGTGCTCGGAGCCGCCGAAGAAGACGTTCCCTCCGACGGCGTTGACGGACTCCTGGTACATCTTCTTCGGACGGGTGTACTTGTAGTAATCCGTCGTGACCGAGCCGACGAAGGTGAACGAGGTGTCGACCGCGGCGCCCGGGCTCGTGAGGATCGAGGCCGCCCACTTGACGGGGGTGCTCCGCGACTTCGAGAAGAAGCCGCCGGCGAAGTACTTGCCGCTGGACGGATCGACCGCCGAGCCCCAGACGCTGCCGTTGAACTCGGGGTTCCACGAGCGGTCGGGCCGCCCGCTCAGCGAGACGCGGGCGGCGGAGCGCCCGTAGGAGTTCGAGACGCCCTGACCGGACAGATGGGTGAAGGCGCCGCCGAGGTAGATGTTGGCGCCGTCGGTGGCCAGCGTCTTGACGGACAGGACGCCACTCGACAGGCGGTTGACGACCTGGAGGTCCCAGGACTCGTCCACGGCGCCGGTGGTCGGGTTGATGACGACCGTCCCGGAGTGCGCCGAGCCGTTGACAGAGGTGAAGTCGCCTGCGACGAGGAGCTCCCCGTTGGGCAGGGCCAGCAGGTCGTGGATCTGGTTGTTGAAGTCGAAGGAGAGCGCGCTGTTCCACTCGCCCGTGCTCGCGTCGAAGGCGGCGAGCGCCTTCGAGGGATGCACCTGGCCCGACGAGCCCTGCTGGACGCCGGTGAAGTTGCCGCCGACGAACATGGTGCCGCCGACCTGGGCGAAGGCCTGCACCTGGATACTGCCCTCGGCGACCGAGCCGGTGAGATTGCCGCTCACGCCCCAGCTCGTCCGCTGGGCGTACTCGGACGCGGCGTTGTCGGTGCGCGAGGGGATCGCGCTCGTCCCGGTGTCGGGGATGGAGGCGAAGCCGGAGTCGTCGGAGCTGATCCGCGGGCGGACGTACACCTCGGAGAACGGGAAGCGGTTTCCGCCGCTCCTCAGCTGGCGGACGAAAGTGCCGTCACCGGTGCTCGCACGGCTCGAGTAGGCCCAGCCCGTCTCGTAGTTGTTGGCCGAGGTGGAGCGCACGTCGAGCGAGGTGGTGCATCCGCCGAAGCTGTACCACTTGCAGTTCCTGTTCAGCGGCTGGTCCATGGTCTGCTGCGCCCCGGTCCAGGAGTCGTTGCCGAAGCGGTAGTCATAGGTCGTGTAGGTCTTGAACGGCCAGACCCAGCCCTGCGTCTGATGGGGCTTGATGTCGAGGGTCTGCCACTGGGAGCCCTTCGCGTCGGCCGCCCGCACGACGCGGTAGCCGTCGGGCAGGTCCGAGACCGGCTGGTCGTTCAGCAGCCCGTCGACCGTGGCAGCCGGCAGCTGGGCGACGTCGACGTTGCCGCCGGAACGGTCGCGGGTCAGTAGCAGCGACTGGTCGCCCCAGCCCTGGGTGTGGGTCTGCCATCCGTCGCGGCCGCGACCGATCATGACCCAGCCGCCGCCGTCCGTGCTCTGGTCGCAGAAGAACTGGCCGGGGGCGTCCATGGCGGGCGTCTGCAACCAGTAGGTGCCATCAGGGGAATCAGGGTCGTGCTGCTTGATCTCCCAGCAGGAGGCCGCTGCGGTTGCCTCGGTGCGGCCGTCGTGGGCGGTGGACTCGGAGCCCGCAGCGGCAGGCGCGGCACCGCCCTGGTCGGCGGCCGGATCGGCGACCGCAGGAGAGAGGCCGGACACGGCCATGGCGACAATCATGAGCGGCGTGACAAGGGCGGACACGCACATGCGATGGGGGCGCATATCTTCCTCGGGGTGGAGGGCGGCGCAGTGTCGAAACTGCATGACGGCCACCACTATGCCACGTCAGCGCTGCCACGAGAAGCTGTCGGAAGGATTGGACGATGCTGAGGATCGACTGTGAAAGACCCCTACGGGTCACCCTTGTCGTCTCCCGATCTTTGACCCTAGCATTGAACCGAGCCCTGACAAGTGCAGGGGTTCGCGCATGAGGCGGCACATGGCGCCGAGGCAGACTCCGGAGACGAGGATCCCGAGCCCGAGACCGAGGAGGGAGTCCCGTCCGAGGGCGAGGGCAACAAGACCTGACGGGATGCCAGCGCAGGCCCCGACGCCCAGCAGCGGGCGCAGCACGTCGGCGACGGCCGGGCGGACGTCGAGGAAGTGGACGACCTGGACCGTGGCCAGCGCGGCGTCGACGACCATGCACACCGCCCAGCTGAGCGCGGCACCGTCGATCCCCATGATCGGGACGAGCACGAGGTTGCCGAGGACGTTCACCACCAGGACGACGGCCTTGTTGAGGGCCGCCCAACCGCTGCGCCCGCTCATGATGAGCAGAGAGTGGATGTTCCCGGCGCAGAAGGTGACCATGGCGCCGCAGCACAGGATGACGAGCACCCACGACCCGGGCTGGAACTCGGGGCCGAGGATGAGCATGAGGCAGGGCGAGAAGATCGCCATGAGCAGGTGGATCGGGGTGGCGAAGAGCACCAGCCAGATCGTCGCCGTGGAGTAGAGGGCGCGCAGCTCCCCGATCCGCTCCATGTGCATGAGTCTGCTGAACTGCGGAGAGACGACGATGCGCAGGGCGGTGTCGACGATGAGACCCGCCTGGATGTAACGACTGGCGCCGCCGTAGACGCCAGCCGCGCCGTTGCCGGCGAGCAGGCCGACGATGAGGACGTCGAGCCAGGTCAGGCCCTGCTCGAGGGCGGCCGAGAGGGTGCGTGGCAGGGCGAATCCCATGATGGCGCGCCGCCGCCCCCGCCCGGGCCAGCGCTGCTGCGGCCCGGTCCGGTCCTCGGCGGGCAGGTGGCGGACCAGGAGGAACCAGCTGAGGACCAGGACGACGGCGAACGGCAGCGCCCACGAGAGGGACACGACGGTCAGCGAGCCGCCCATCGCGACCGCCGCGGCGACGAGCACCGGCCGCAGCACCGGCAGGGTGACGTTCTGCACCAGGACGTACTCGCGCATGTTCCCGAGGGCCCGCAGCGCAGCGGCGGCGACGACCGTCAGCGCGCCGACGGGGATGAACCACAGGATCGCACGGATCGCGTCGCGCACCGACGGATCGTCCCCGCCCCAGATGAGGGGCGCGACGAGCTCGAGGACGAGCACGACGACGAGCGAGATGACGACCGTGAGGGTGCCCATGTAGGCGAGGCAGGGGCGGATCTCCTCGGGACGGTCGACGCGCAACCGCGGCATGAGGTAGATCGCAGCCGAGTCGAAGCCCAGCTTGGCCATGGCCATGACGAGGGAGAAGACGCCTGTGGCCTGGGTCACGACGCCCGAGCCGGCCGAACCGAGGAGGCGGGCCAGCAGCACCGAGAGGAGGAAGCCGAGGACGGCGCTGAGTGCCGCCCCGACGAAGCCGACGATCCCGCCGCGGGCCAGCGCGACGCGGCTCTCCCCCTGCCCGCTCACCCGAGCGCCCCGTTCGGGGGTAGCATCACCCTGACCCGCCCGCTACACGTCAGTTGGTGCCCCATGCCCCTCACAACCGTCCGTTCCCGCAGAACGCTGCTCGTCGCGGCGATCGTCGCCGTGGTCCTGCTGCTCGTCGTGGCCGTCGCCGCCATCCGGTCGAGGACCCGGGCGACCGAGGAGGGCACCAGCGGCGCCTCCCCGGGCACCACAGCGAGCTCCTCGCCCGGGGTCTCCGCGTCGGCCTCGCCGTCCGAGAGCGCCTCGAGCGCGCACACCGAGCCGGCTCCGCCCCTGTCGCAGGACGAGGCCGCCGCCACGACCCGCGACGCACTGACCCGCACGGCCGCGGCGCTGTCCGACCCGGGCAACCCGGCGGATCTGTCCGGCGTGCTCACCGACGGCGAGCTCGACTCGTACGAGGCGCAGGCCGACGAGTTCGCGAGCACCGGCGTGCACCAGAACGGCGCCCCGACCATCGAGAACCCCGGCATCGTCGGGGTCTCGGACGATGGCGCGACGGTCTCGGTGCAGGCCTGCGTCGACTCCTCGTCCGTCCATGTGCTCGACGACCAGGGAACCGATCTGCACGCCTCCCAGCCGAAGCGCTCGCTCACCATCTTCATGCTCACGAACTCCAACGGCTCCTGGAAGATCTCCGGAGAGAGCTTCCCCGACGATCCGACGTGCTGACCGGCGGCGAGGGGGCCGACGCACCGCCCCCCTCGCGCCAGCGCACGAGGAGCGCGACGGCAACGAGCGAGACCATCATGCCCGTCGTCATCCCGTAGTAGAACGACTCCACGAGCGTGGCCAGGGCGATCCCGCCGAGAACCGCGCCGACGAGGTCCCGGCAGCGCCACGCGTAGCAGACCGCGGCGGCGAAGGTCCCCATGAACAGCACCGCACCGACGACGCCGTGCGAGAACAGGACCGTCCAGAACTGGCCCTGGGTGCCCAGCGAGGGGAGCCAGGGCGCCGCGGCCGGACGCGGGGCCCCGAAGCCCAACAGCGGCGAACCGCGCAGCTCGCTGAGCGTCTCGACGTAGTTGACGAGTCGGTCCCCCGTCGAGGTGCTCGCCCGGACGCGGCTGAGCAGTGACTGCCCCATCGGCGAGACGAACCAGACCAGCGCGGCGACCACGACGACGCCGGCGCCGGCGAGCACCTGGGGCAGGCGTCCGGAGCGGGTCCTCTGGAGACCCACCCACAGGGCGACGACCCCCAGACCGACGAACATGCCGCGGTTCTGGGTGGCCGCCGCCGGGACGATCGAGACGGCGACGAGGGCCGCCACGGGCCAGCGTCGCGGCGAGCGCTCCCGCCGCAGCAGCGCGGCATGGGCGAGCACGACGGGCAGGATGAGCGAGTAGACGTTGCCCCAGGTGTTCGCGTAGACGAACGGGGCGCTCGGACGCGGGTCGGTCCTGATCCACGCGTTCCGGTCCCACTGGGTCGTGGAGCGGTGGACGAAGTCGTGGATGAAGCTGTTGGAGGTCAGCGCGCCGGGCAGGACGTGGGACAGCGGCGTGTCGATCTGCAGGTTCGGGGCGAGTATGGCCAGGTAGCCGCCCAGGACGGTCGACAGGAGGAACCAGGTCATCGTCCCCCCGTAGACGCGCAGCGTGAGGGTGCGTCGGGCGTTGTAGGCGTAGCAGGCGAAGACCGTGGCGGCCAGGAGCATGGACAGCCGGTAGAGCGCGCCGATGACGCGCCCCGAGGTGTCGCACTCGACGATCGAGACCGCGGCCCAGACCAGGAAGAAGGCCCAGACCGACCAGCCGCGGGGGAAGTCGAGCCCCCGACGGCGCGCCATGAGGGCGAGCATGACGAGGGCCATGACGGGCCAGATCATGTCGCCGATGCCGAGGACCCACCAGAGGATGTAGCCGGCGAAGGGCAGGACGAACGGCCAGACCGGCAGCGCGGACGCCTCGGGGCGCAGCGTGGCCCGCGCCGGGTCGTCCCCGGTGCGGTGCCAGCGGCCGGCCGCCGGGGCGCTCCGCCAGGCCCCCTCGGCGGATCCGCCGAGGGGGCTCATCGCAGCCCCTTCGCGGCCCTGGCCGCCCTCGCGTAGCACCACGGCCCCTCGAGGAAGCCCCTGATCTCGGACCGCGTGAGGGAGCCCGGGGTGTCGTCGTCCGAGCCGGCGACGCGCTCCGAGCCGGGTCTGAGCCGGGCGGCGACGCCGGGCACGCGCCCGGCCAGGACGAGCAGCGTCGCGGGGCGCTCCAGCACCGACTTGACGATGAGCGCCGACATGCCGGAGCCGTTGCCGCGGATCTGGGCGTCCAGGCCGGCCGCGGTGCGGCGATGGCGGTGGTGCAGCACCGCATCGGGGGTGTGGACGATGACCCGCCCGGTGCGCAGCAGACGCGCGAACATGTCGAGGTCCTCGCCCCCGCGGGTCGGGGTGCCGGCACCGAGCCGGACGTCGAAGTCGCCGGCGTCGGCGAGCGCCTCGGCGCGGTAGGCCATGCTCACACCGGCGCCGACGCGGGCCGTCGTCACCGGGTAGAGGGGGCCGCCCTCGCCGGGCGCGCCGAAGCGGCGCACCGAACGCGGGGCCGGGCCGATCGTCCACACGCGCGGGACGTCGTCCTTGGGGAAGCCGCCGCGGGACTCGAACCAGCGCTGCGCCCGGTAGCGCAGCTCCGCCGGCAGGACCATGCCCGTCGTCGCGCCGATGACGCGGTCGGGGTCGGAGGCGAGGGGGTCGAGCAGGGCGACGAGCCACCCGGGATCGACGAGGGCGTCGTCGTCGGTGAAGGCGATGACGGGGCGCCGCGCCGCCGCCACGCCGGTGTTGCGGGCCCACGACAGGCCCGGGACGGCCTGCTCGACGATGCGCAGGCGCGCGTCCTCGAGACCGGCCAGCGCGGCGCGGGTGCGCCCCGTGGCCGGGGCGTTGTCGACGACGATGAGCTCGAAATCGGGGTGCGTCTGGGCGAGCAGCGCCTCGACGGCGGAGCGCAGCAGCTCGCAGTCGCCCGTCGTGCACAGGACCACGGAGGCGCCGAGCGAGGCGCCGGCGCCCTCGTCCCAGGCGCGCCGGGGAGCGGGCGGCAGCGCCAGAACCCGGGGGGCGGAGGCGGGTTCGGAGTCGGAGTCGACGGTGACGACCCCGGCGGTGCGTCCGCCGTCGCGCACGAGCACGAGGGCGGTGGCCTGCCCGGCCCCGCTGATGGTCCTCACCAGCCCGGTCGTCCGGTCCAGCTGGACGATGCGCGAGCCGGCCCCGTCGATCTCGTCGCGCGGGACGTCGGTGTCAGGCATACCCGCCCCTGGTCGCCTGGGCGAAGTAGAACCCGCCGTCGAGCAGGATCACGCCGACGACGTCGCGTTCGGCGACGTCCAGCTGGTCGAGCAGCTGGTGCAGCTCGGCGAGGGGGTCGCCGACCGCGGCGCCGATGAGGATGCGGCCGCCGGAGCCGAGGCGCTCGATGACCTCGGCGAGGGGCATGCGCCGATCGACGAGGACGGGGGCCGCGGCGCCCTGGACGCCGCGGGCCCGGCCGATGGCCTCGGCGAAGGCGAGCGCCCGGGCGTCGGCGCCGTCGGCGAGGACGATGAGCTCGTACTCCTTGCCGACGGCCAGGGCGGACACCTGGGCCGGGGCGTCCCAGCGCGCCACCGGGGCGACATCCTGGTCGGCGCTCCACACGGGCAGGCCGGTGAGGTCGGAGAGCTGGAGGGCAGAGAGCACGCGCCGCTCCCGGCGCTCGCGGACGAGGCCGATGGCCAGGCCGAGGACGACGCCGACGGCCAGCCCGGCCGCCAGGATCTTCTTCCGGGGCGGCGTCGTGTCGTCGGGCGAGTCCGCGGCACCGGTGAGCACCCGCGCCGCCGTGGTGTGGTAGGCGGCCAGCTGGTCCTGCTGCTTGGCGAGCTCGGTCAGCTCGGTCTGGATCGCCTCGGCGCGGGCCTGGCCGCCGGAACCGAGCCCGGCCGCCTCGGCGTTGAGGGCGTTGATCCGGTCGGTGATGGCGGCGGACAACTCGTCGGCGCGCTGCTCGATGAGGCCGGTGCGCTGGTGGATGTAGGCGGCGGTGATCGCATCGGTCACCGCGACCGCCTTCTCGCGGGTGCTCCCCGACCAGGAGATCGACACGATGGTGCCGTTCGTGTCGCCCTCGACCGTGAGGGCGCCCTTGAGGTCGTCGAGCGTGAGGTCGGTGCCGGGCATCGAGTCGAGCGCCTGCTGGAGGGTGACCGCTGACTTGGCGATGGCCTTCTCGGTCACCATGTCGGTGCTCGACAGCGAGGTGCGGGCGGCCGGCTCGAGGGTCGAGGACGGGGTGGTGATCGTCACCGTCGCGGTCGCGGTGTGCGAGCCCGGCAGGACGATGAGATACAGCACGGCGAGCAGGCCGCCGAGGACGATGCCGGCGACGACGGATTTCCAGCGGCGCGCCAGCTCGTGCCCCAGGATCTGGGGGCCGCCGGTGGGCGGCGGTGTGAGGATGCTCATGCGGTCTCTCCTTCGGAGGTACTGCTCGAAAAGACTCTACTGGGCGCGCAGCCAGGACCGGCGCGCCGCGAGACGTCTCGTGAGGACGGCGGCCCGGCGGGGGCCGAGGGCGGCGATGGCCGGCTCGACGGCAGCCGCGAAGCGGGCGAACCCGGCCTCGCGCTCGGCCGGGGGGAGGACGGCCATCGAGACGATCCGCTGGAGCCGGACGCCGGTGAGGCGCTCGGACAGCTCGGCGAAGGCGTCCTGCTGCCGCTCGTCGGCCCAGGAGGCGCTCCGCCAGCGGGCGGAGGCGGTGGTCTGCGCGGGGTGGACGCGGTAGACGAGGCCCCAGCGGCCGAGCCTGCGGATGCGGGCTCCGGCGCTGGCCGAGCGCAGCCACAGATCATAGTCCTCGGCGGGGACGTCGCGGTAACCGCCGACCCGCTCGAGCAGTCGGCGGGAGGCGACCATCGTGGGATGGCAGACCGGGTTGGTGAGGAGCAGGTGGAGGGCGAACTCGTCGGGCCCGATCGGGTAGGGCGCGCGCGGGACGACCCGGCGGAGGCCTCCGCCGGCCGATTCGCGGAGCTCGACCTGCTGGAGGAAGACCATGTCGTCGCCGTCGTCGAGGCGGGCCAGCGCGGCGCCGAAGCGGCCCGGCAGCGAGATGTCGTCGGCGTCCATGCGCCCGACGAGTTCGGAGTCGGTGGTCTCGAGCAGCTGGGTGAGGACGCGCGTGATGCCGCCCGGGCCCGGGGCGGCATCGACGAGTCGCAACCTGCGGTCGACGACGCCCCGCCGGGCGGCGCCGGCCAGGACCCGCTCGGCGGTGCGATCGGTGGAGCCGTCATCGGCGACGACCAGCTCGGCGTCGGGGGGCAGGGCGGCCAGCGTCGAGCGCACCGCCCGGGTGACGGTGCGCTCGGCGTTGTGCGCCGGCAGGAGGACGGACAGTCGCGGCACGTCAGCCCTCCCGGGCGGCTGCGTCGAGGGCGCGCAGATCGCGGTAGCGGCGCGTGAGGGAGAGCATCGAGTGGGCCAGGGCGATGACGGCGAGCAGCGTGTAGACCACGCGGAAGGGGGCGCCCAGACCGTACAGGAGGAACGACCAGCACAGCGTGCCGGGGTCGGTCGGCAGCAGGACGATGGAGCGCAGGGTGCCGCCGCGGGTCTGCTTGCGTCCGGCGGCCCGTACGAACTGCTCGGCGAGGATCTGGGAGAGGAACTGGCCGGAGGTGACCCACGCGTGGACGACGGCCACGAGCGCGAACCAGGGACGTCCGGAGTGCAGGACCGTGGTGACGGCCAGCGACAGGTGGATCGCCGGGGAGCGGAAGGCATCGGCGACGTGGTCGATCCACTCGCCCGTCCTGCTGGCGGCGTGCGTGACGCGCGAGACCTGGCCGTCGGCCGAGTCGAACAGATAGCCCAGGGCGAGCAGGACGGCGACGGGCAGTCCGACCCAAGCGGCCGGGCGGCAGACGAGGAGGACGACCATGCCGAGCGCCGACAGGAGGAACGACAGGGCGCTCACGGCGTTCGGCGTGAGCCCGGAGGCCGCGGCGAGGGCCGCCACGAGGCGGGCTCCGCGGCGGTTGACCCAGCGCGTGTAGGCGGGGACGCCGTCGCCCGGCTTCTGGGCCGCGTCGAGCTCGGCGCGGTAACGGCGGACGCGCCCGCCCCAGCCGGCGCGGGCGGCCACGGGCCCGGCGGCGCTCACCTGGCCCCCGCCTCGTGCGCGACCGCTCCGCGCTCGGCGTCCGCCGTCCCGTCGACGTCCTCGTCCGCGAAGTCCTCGGGGGCGATGAAGCGGCGCAGTTTCGTGCTGGAGGTGCTGGGCGTGTAGGGCAGGTAGAACACGGTGGCGCCGACCTCGGCCATCTCGGACTCGAGCTGGTCGCCCTTGGGGGTCCCCTTCCAGTCGTCCCCCTTGAACAGGACGTCGAACGGCTGGAGGCGCCAGGCCAGGCGCTTGTCCTGGTCGAGGTCGACCACGACGGCGTCGACGAAGCGCAGCGAGGCCACGAGCTCGCAGCGCTCGCGCAGCGGGATGACGGGCATGCGTCCCTTCATGCGGTAGAGGGACTCGTCGGCCGCCACGCCCACGACGAGGCGGTCGCAGTGCTTGCGTGCGGCGCGCAGCACGTTGAGGTGCCCGATGTGGAACATGTCGAAGCCGCCGGGCACGTATCCGGTGATGCGATCATTCTTCTCATGAGGGGTGTGCACGCACCCATTCTGCCAGGTATCAATTACCTCATTGACAGTCCTCCCACAGACAATTCCCAGAATTGTCGTGATCAGCGCGAACACCGGCATTCCTCCCCGGATGGCCGACTCTCGGGCGCGGCGCCGGCGGCGCGGAGGGCCCGTCGACGCCCACCCGACCGGAGCCCCGCCGGGGCGACGGCTCCCGCCCGGGTCGAGGGCGGCTCCGGGCCGGGGACCGGCCGTCCGTCCGCGGGTCCCGGAGTCGGCTGCCGCAGCGGGTTCGACCGGCCCCGGCGCCGGATGCCCGTCCCGCACGGGAGCAGACCCGACCGGACCCGGGACGCGCATCACCATCGCCCGCACGTCCGTCCCGCACGGGGGCGGGCCCTGCCGATAGGCTGGCCGCGGAGGTCGCATCGTGGACACACCGGCACTCATCGTGCTCATCACCGGCGTCGCAGCCGTCCTCGCGGCGAGCATCGTGGTCGCCCGCGCCCGCCGGCTCCGCGCGGACGATCGGCGCGCCCCGGCGCCCCGCCCCGGTCTCATCGAGGACGACCCCGTCACCGCCGCCCCGAGGGGCCTGACGCCCGGCATGGTCGACGCGCTGCTCAACGGGGAGACGACCAGCAGGGACGTCCTCATCACGCTCATCGACCTCGCCCAGCGCGGCTTCCTGGGCATCACCGCGCTCGCCCGCCCCGACCGGCCCGCGCACGACTGGGTGCTCACTCGCACGGCCAGGCCCGCCGGGGGCGAGGGCCTGCACGGCTTCGAGCACTTCCTGCTCGACCAGCTCTTCGTCGGGCCGGACGAGCCGATCACGCTCTCGAGCGTCGTCATCTCGGCGGAACGGGCGCTGCCGCGCGCGAGGCGGCAGCTGCACGACGACGCGATGGACCGCGGCTGGTTCCAGCACGGTTCGACGCGCACCGACCGCTGGGGCCGGGCGGGCGGCGTCGTCATCGTCGTCGGTCTCGTGCTGGCGGTGCTCGGCGTCATCCGGGTCATGGCCACGAGCCACTGGAGCGTCGTGGTCGGCCCGGTCCTCATCGCCGTCGCCGGTCTCGAGCTCGCCTCCCTGGGTCGCCTCCTGGGCAGGCGCACGGATGAGGGCGCGAGCACCCGCGACGAGCTGCTCGCCTACCGGCGGCACCTCGACTCGATGGGGCCCGAGCGCGTCCTCGTCGAGGACGCCCCGGCGGTCCTGCGCGACTCGCTCGGCTATGCGCTCGCCTTCGGCGGCGCCGAGAGGCTGGGGCGGGTCATCGAGCAGGTCGTCGACCGCGCCGAGCGCTGGGGCCGGGCGGTCGACCTGGATCTCGGCTGGTTCCGCACCCCGGGCGGGGAGCGCCCCGTGGGCGCCTTCGTCGTGGCGGTCACCGGCTTCGTCGACGCCGGGGCGCGTCTGGCGGACGAGGGCGACGGGGAGTTCTGAGGCGGCCCGGCCTCACCGCGCCCGGAGGGGCCCGAGGCTGCGCAGCAGGTGCGGCATCGTCGTCGAGGGGCAGGGGCCCCGGGCGTTCGCACCGGGAACCGAGGTGCCGCGCAGAGTGCACCGGGTCTCCGCCTCCACCGCCCGGTCGAAGGGGAAGTCACCGGGCAGGTCCTTCGCGCTCCTGCCGCTCAGCCCGGTCAGGCGCTCGTAGTGCCGCTGCGCGTCCTTCTGGTCCCGATAGTTCTGCACCTGCTCGTAGTGGGCATTGAGCCAGACCTCGAAGCAGGGCACGGAGACCACCCCGACGACTCTGCTCCCGGAGTCCTTCGACACCTTCCCACACCGGGCGAGGAAGTCCCGACGGTCGGCCCCGTCGTGGTCGACGACGATCCAGGTCTCGTCGTAGGCGCGGAGATCGGTCTCGCCCCGGACGAGGTTGCGCAGGATCGTCTCGGGTTCCTTGCCCTCCTGGCAGATGACCATGATGCTGAGGTTCGCATCGCGTGGAACCCTTCCCTTGAGCTTCCCAAGATAAGTCTTCTCGGTCCTGCCCCCCATTGGTCACCAGCAGGACGGTCCGCCGCTCGGGGCGGGGACGGGACGAACGACGGATGCGCCTGCCCATCGGGTCACTCCGCCCCGTCCGGGTCGGACACGATGCCGAGCAGACCCGAGAGGTCCACCCTGGGAAGCGCGCCGAAGCGGCCCGTCAGATAACGCTTCTGCTCGTTGTCGCCCCGGCGGGTGGCGTACGCCGAGAGCGGGACGAGCTCGCTGGCGCCGGCGTCGTCCTTCTCGCAGAACCAGACCTCGTCGCGGCCGAGGAGGCGGCTCGGCGCATTGCCGAGCAGGGCCGTGTCATGGCTGCTGAACAGGAGCTGGGCGCCGCGCGGGTTGACGTCCCGGTCCTTGAACATCGTGACGAGTGCCGAGCTGAGCGCGGGGTGAAGACTCGCGTCGAGCTCGTCGACGACGAGCAGACCGCCCCTGCGCAGGACGTCGACGGCCGGTGCCGCAGCGGCGAGCCACGCGACGGTGCCGTCGCTCTGCGAGCCGAGGGGGAGCTCGAAGGACTCCCCCGCCGGACCGGAGTGCGTGAAGACGAGGGACCGCGCCACCGGGGCGATCGCGTCCGCTGGGATCTCGGCGGGATCGTCCCCGGAGCCCGCGGCGAGGACGGCCCGCATTCTCTCCAGGATCTTCTGCGGGACCTGCTTCTCCTCGACCCGCACCGACGCGACCCCGAGGTCGGCGACGTGGGCCAGGACGTCGACGATGCCGTTCCAGCGTTGCGGGTCCTCGATCATGCGGGACATGAGCCACTGGAGGCGCACCTGCTGGTCGTCGTCGCTGCGGCCCACGACGCTTGTCGAGGCGCCTGTGCGCAGGCCACGCGCGATCGGCTGCAGGGCGTCGTGCCGGTACCGGGCGGCGACCGCGAGCAGGAGGTCGCCGGGGGTCACCAGCCTGCGGACCTCGGCAGTGGGGCCCTTGAGCGAGGAGCCCGCACGCACCACGATCGGGGCCTCGGGGCCGGTTTGCTCGCGGACGAAGAGCCTGCGCCGGGTTCCCCTGGGACAGGAGTGGAGGGACTCCCTGCGGATGCCCCAGGCCATCGCCTCGAGCTCGTAGTGGTAGCGCACCTCGTCGACGGTGAAGTCGACGTCGTAGGCCGTGGGGGTCTGCGCCGCGGCCGCCGCGGCGTACGGCCAGTGGAGGCGCGTGCCCGGCTCGGCGATGGCCCGGCCGAGCAGGCCCACGGCCGAGAGGATGGTCGACTTGCCGGAGGCGTTCGGACCGAAGACCGCGGCGACCCGGCTCGTGACGTCGCTCCAGGTACGGCCCGCTCCCGGGGTCTGCGTCCTCAGCGACGGGCTGACGAAGGAGAGACCGGCCTCGGTGGCGAAGCACTGGTGGTTGGAGACGGTGAAGTCGAGCAACATGCTGACAGACCAGCGCGAGAAGTGAATCCAAAGCCCTTCTTGGGAAAAATTTTTCATATGAGTTCGAAAAACAGCCCCGCGGCACCGCTCATGCGGCGCCATGGGGATGGGTGGATCCGACGGCGCGCACGCGGGGTTGCGGATCGACGGCCGCGCCCCCGCCCGAACCTCATCCGGTCGGCGGGCGCGGCAGAACGCCGGGGCGCGCCCTCGCACCGCCCCCGCCGGGCCCTCGCCGACGCCGGGCCTACAGCAGCGCGCCGGGCCGGTAGGCGGCCGCGTCCGGGTCGGCGGCCACGATCGGCTCGATGCGGGCGACGAGCCGCCCGACCTGGTGGCGGGCCGCCCCGGTCAGCTCCAGCGGGGCGCTCACCAGCTCGGCGAGCTCGTCGCGGCTCAGCCGGAGGCGGCCGTCGGCGGCCAGCCGGTCGAAGAGCGGGTTCCCCCGGGCGCCGGTCTCGCGCAGCTCGAGGGCGACCGCCACGGCGTTCTCCTTGATGGCCTCGTGGGCGTCCTCGCGTCCGACGCCCTTGCGGACGGCCGCCATGAGGATCTTCGTCGTGGTGAGGAAGGGCAGGTAGCGGTCGAGCTCGGCGGCGATCATGGCGGGGAAGGCGCCGAAGTCGGCGAGCACGGTGAGGAAGGTCTCGAAGAGGCCGTCGAGCGCGTAGAAGGAGTCGGGCAGGGCGACGCGGCGCACCACCGAGCAGGAGACGTCGCCCTCGTTCCACTGGTCGCCGGCCAGCTCGCCGATCATCGAGGCGTAGCCGCGGAGGACGACCGACAGGCCGTTGACGCGCTCGCAGCTGCGGGTGTTCATCTTGTGGGGCATGGCCGAGGAGCCGACCTGGCCGGGCCTGAAGCCCTCGGTGACGAGCTCGTTGCCGGCCATGAGGCGGATCGAGGTGGCCAGGTTCGAGGGGGCCGCCGCGGTCTGCGCCAGGGCGGTGAGCGCGTCGAGGTCGAGGCTGCGCGGGTAGACCTGACCGGTGCTCGTGAGCACGTGGTGGAAGCCCAGGCCGGCGGCGATGCGCCGCTCGAGCTCGCCGAGCCGTTCGAGGTCGCCGCCGAGCAGGTCGAGCATGTCCTGGGCGGTGCCCATCGGGCCCTTGATGCCGCGGGCCGGGTAGCGGTCGATGAGGTCGTCGAGACGGGCGTGGGCGATGAGCAGCTCGTCGGCGCAGGTGGCGAAGCGCTTGCCGAGGGTGGTGACCTGGGCGGCCACGTTGTGGCTGCGCCCGGCGATCGGCTGGTCGGTGTAGCGGGCGGCGAGCTCGGCGAGACGGGCCAGGGCCGTCACGACGCGCGAGCGGATGAGCCGCAGGCCGTGCAGCACCTGCATCTGCTCGATGTTCTCGGTGAGGTCGCGGCTCGTCATGCCCTTGTGGATGTGCTCGTGGCCGGCCAGCGCGTTGAACTCCTCGATGCGGGCCTTCACGTCGTGGCGGGTGACGCGCTCGCGGGCGGCGATCGAGTCGAGGTCGACCCGGTCGGTCACCGTGCGGTAGTCGGCGATGACGGCGTCGGGGTCGTCGCCGCCGAAGTCGACGCCGAGATCGCGCTGGGCCTCCAGCACGGCGATCCACAGCCGGCGCTCGGAGACGATCTTGTGCTCGGGCGACCAGATGCGGCGCATCGCGTCGGAGGCGTAGCGGGTGGCCAGCACGTCGGGGACGGTCATGTTCCCTCCTTCTCAGCCCAGTCGGGCGGCGATGGCGTCGAGTCGGGCCTGCGAGGCGATGTCGGAGCGGGCGAAGCCGTCCGTGAAGTCGATCCGCGCGATGTGGGCGTACGCCCGCTCGCGGGCGTCGGCGATGTCGGCGCCGGTGGCGACGACCACGAGGACGCGCCCGCCGGCCGAGACGAGGCGGCCGCGATCGTCCAGCGCTGTGCCGGCGTGGATGACGTGGACGCCGTCCGGGGCGGGGGGCAGCCCGATGACGCAGCCCTTGACCGGGGAGCCCGGATAGCCCCTCGCCGCCAGGACGACGCCGACGCAGGCCTCGTCCGAGACCTCGGGGGCGCCCCGGTCGGCGAGCGCGCCGGTGGCGGCCGCGTGGAGCAGGGCGCCCAGGCCGGTGCGCAGACGCGGCAGGATCGCCTCGGTCTCGGGGTCGCCGAAGCGGGCGTTGAACTCGACGACCCGCGGGCCGGCCTCCGTGAGGGCGAGGCCGACGTAGAGCAGGCCGGCGAAGGGCGTCCCGAGGGTGCGCATCCGGGCCAGGGTGGGTTCGACGACCTCGGCCATGACCTGCTCGACGGTGCCGGCGGGCAGCCAGGGCAGCGGCGTGTACGAGCCCATCCCGCCCGTGTTGGGCCCCTCGTCGCCGTCGCCGACGCGCTTGAAGTCCTGGGCCGGCGGGAGCGGGACGGCGGTGGTCCCGTCGGTGATGACGAACAGGCTGGCCTCGGGGCCGTCGAGGTACTCCTCGATGACGACCCGCCCGCACTCGGCCGCATGGTCGAGGGCGGTCCGGCGGTCGTCCGTCACGACGACCCCCTTGCCGGCGGCCAGACCGTCGGCCTTGACCACGTAGGGGGCTCCGAACTCGTCGAGCGCGGCGGCGGCCTGGGCCGGCGCCGTCGCGACGCGGGAGCGGGCGGTCGGCACCCCGGCGTCGGCCATGACCCGCTTGGCGAAGGCCTTCGAGCCCTCGAGACGGGCGGCGGCCGCGCTCGGGCCGAAGCAGGCGATGCCGCGCCCGCGCACGGCGTCCGCGACACCGGCGACGAGCGGGGCCTCGGGGCCGATGACGACGAGGTCGACGCCCAGCTCGGCGGCCAGGGCCGCGACGGCCGTCCCGTCGAGGATGTCGACCCGGTGGTTCGTCGCGAAGGAGGCGGTGCCGGGATTGCCGGGGGCCACGTGGACGGCGGCGACCGCCGGATCCTGGTCGATGGCCAGGGCCAGGGCGTGCTCGCGGCCGCCGGAGCCCACGACGAGGACGGTGATGGGATCGGATCCAGAGCTCACGGCGGCAGTCTACCGGCGGGCCAGCCCGTGGTCGCGCGCTCGTCCGGCGGCGCGACGGCCCGGTCGTCCTCGTGGGGCCTCGCGGGGACGGGCCCCTCAGCCGATCACGCGGCGCGGCGCGCGCCAGAGCCACGGCAGCCAGCGCCGGGTCGCCCACCACAGGGCGATCGAGCCGGCCAGCGCCACGAGCGTCCCCGCGACGAGATGAACGGCGACGGATCCGATGCCGAGGCGCACGAGCACGATGCGGGTGGCGGCCAGGGCGAGGGTGTGGGCCAGGAAGATGACCATGGACCGGCGCCCCAGGTAGCCGACGAGACGGGAGACCGGGCGCACCCGGTCGAGCAGGATCGACAGGGCCCCGACGGCGACGACGCCGGCCCAGGCGCAGACGAGGCCCTCGCCGATGCTGACCGGGGTGCGTCCGAACTGGGTGGTCGTCGGGGCGGCGGGCCGGCCGAGGGCGACGAGGAGCCCGTAGCAGAGGGCCGACACGACGAGGACGGCGGCGACGCCGCCGGTGCCCAGACGCGCGCGGGCCCGCGCGTAACCGGCAAGGGTCACGGTGGCGGCGGCGAAGAAGAAGAAGCTCAGGCCGAGCCCCTGGAGGAAGATGCACGGCCCGAACAGGCCCCAGCAGCCGATGCTGAGCGCCGCCGCGCCGAGCAGCGAGCAGAGCCCGCGCAGCCGGGAGCGCCAGGGCTGGGCCGCCGTGACGAGCACCGTCATGACCATGATCCACGGCAGGAACCACATCTGGTTGGCCGGCCGCCACAGCGCGAAGACCGAGCCGAGGGTGCGCTCGCTGTTGACCGAGCCGGCCAGGGCGTACTGCATGAGGCCCTGGACGACGCTCCAGAGGACGTAGACCCAGGCGAAGTCGCCGAGACGGGCGCGCAGATAGCGCACCGGCCCGCGCCTGGCGAGCGCCGCCTCGACCATGAGGCCGGCGGCGGCGGCGAACAGGGCGACGTGCACCATGTAGACCGCGCGATCGGCGGCGAGGTAGGCCGACGACCCCCCGTCGACGAGGCCGGCGCTGCGGACCCCGCGAAGCACGTGCCCGAAGGCGATGCCCGTGATGGCCAGCCCGCGGGCGACGTCGACCGATCCGTCGCGCCGGTTCGCGGGCAGTGGGGGTGTGCTCACGGGGCGTGAGGCTAGCACGGGGCGGCCCCCGACGGATCGCGCGGACCGCGGAGGATGGACGCCGGAGGAGCGGGCGCGGGCCGGTCCGGCGGGACTCGCCCCTGGGCACGACGAACCAATGTTATTAAGAACAATTCTTAATTGAGAACAGGTTAGTGTATACTTATCCTCACTGTGCTGCAGGACACTTCCCGGACTCCGGATCCATACGTCGAGGAGCATGGAGCATGACCGGTTCGACGATGCATGACGACACGCTCGGCGCGCCCTCCGACGGCCGGACCACCGAGACTTCGGCGAGCCCGCGGAGCCTCCCTCTGGCGCCCATCCAACGCGCCTACACGATCGGACGCGCGACGGACCAGCCCCTGGGCGGGGTCGACTGCCTGTCCTATTTCGAATTCGTCGGCGGCAGCATCGACACGGCCGCGCTCCAGACACGGGTGGACCGTCTGCGCCGGCACCCGGCACTGCGCGCATCGATGGACCTGTCAGCGGGCCTGCTGCGCGAGAACGACCTGACCGCCCCGACGGTGGTGGTGCACGATGCGACGGCCTCGCAGCAGAAGGCCGACCGCGTCCGGAGACGGGTCCGCGACCGCCTGAACCGCAGCGTCCTGGACGTCGAGCACGGCCAGGCCTGGGCCGTCGAGGTGACCCGGGCGCCGCACGAGTCGATCATCCACATCGTCATCTCGCTGGCCGTCACCGACATCCACGGAGTCATCCGGATGATCGAGGAGCTCGCGAACGACGAGGAGCTCCCGCGCATCGGGTTCGCCGAGCTCGGGGAGAAGCTGGCCCCGCCCCGGAAACGCAGGCTGCACGCGGTCGAGGAGGACTCCGGACCGCTGCCCGAACCACCGGATCTGTGCGTGGCCTACGACAGCGTCCCCGGCACGAGGATCACCCGCCACCGCAGGAGGCTCGACAGGGAGCACTGGGAGCGCTTCGGCCGACTCGCCGCACGGCTCGGCACGAGCAAACCGGTCCTCCTGCTGACCCTCTACGAGACGATGCTGGCGCGCTGGTCGACCACCGACGAGTTCATCGTCTCGCTGCCCGGTCTGGACGTGCGTCGCAGCAGGGGCCAGATCGCCGACCGCACCCGCGTCCACGCCATCCGGGCAGCGGTCGACCCCGGCAGGGATCTCGACGAGGCGACCACGGCTGTCGCCGGGGAACTGCGCCGCCGACTGCTGAGCGGCACCAGCGCCCTCGACGAACTGCGGGAGGCCCGCGCGCACGGGCACAGCGGCATGTCGCCCTTCGTCTTCACCTACAACGCCGAGGCCCCGATCTTCTCCCCCGCCGTGACCCGCGTCCTCGGCAGGCAGGAGGTGACCCGATCCTCCACCCCGCAGGTGGCCCTCGACGCCCAGGTGATCCAGTTCGACAGCGACGGGGCGGAGATCTCCTTCGACGTGCGCGACGGCGCGCTCCGCGCGGGCGACCGCGCCGGGGCGCTCATGCTCGACAGCTTCTACGAGTCCATCGTGCGGGTCGCCGAGCTGGACCCGCAGCGGCCCTGGCCGAGCCTGGACGAGCTGGTGCGCCTGCCCGCCGAGCTGGAGGCCCGGCGCGAGGCGCTCAACTCGACCGATCCCCTGCCCGGGCGCCGACTGCACGAGCTGTTCATGCGTCACGTCGAGGAGGAGCCGCGGGCCACGGCGCTGCTGTGGCACGACGATGGGGGCGCCCACGAGATGAGCTACGGGCGGCTCGACGAGGCCGCCCGCCGGATCGCCCATCGGCTGGCACCGGTGACCCGCCCGGGCGAGCTCGTCGGCATCAGCCTGCCGAAGGGCCCCGAGCAGGTCATGGCCGTCCTCGGCGCGCTCTACAGCGGCTGCGCCTATCTGCCGTTGTCCGTCGAGCTGCCGCCGGCGCGCAGGCGGGCCATCGTCTCCTCCGCCCGGCTCGGCGTCACCATCGACCGGGGGCTCGTCGAGGCGGCGATGCGGGCCGACGCCCCCGCCGGCGACCCCGTCCGCCCGACCGGGCCCGACGACAGCGCCTACGCGATCTACACCTCGGGCTCCACCGGGGAGCCCAAGGGCGTGCTCATGAGCCACGCCGCCGCCGCCAACACGGTCCAGGACGTGGCGGGGCGGCTGGCGCTGGGTCCACGGGACCGCGTCCTGGGCGTCTCGTCGCTCGACTTCGACCTGAGCGTCTTCGACATCTTCGGCCCGCTGTCGACCGGCGGCGCCCTGGTCTGCATCGACGAGGACGAGCGCCGCGACGCCTTCGCCTGGTTGCGGCTCGTCGCCGAGCACCGCGTCACCATCTGGAACTCCGCGCCCGCCCTCGCCGAGATGCTCTGCGCGGCGGCCGGTCCGGACGAGCGGCTGCCGCTGCGGGCCTGCCTGTGCTCCGGCGACTGGATCGACCCGGGGCTGGGCGAGCGGATGGCGGGGATCGCGCCCGGCTGCGTCCTGGCCGCAATGGGCGGGGCCACCGAGGGGGGCATCTGGTCGAATCTGCACCTCGTGACCGGCCCCGACGACCTGAGCCGGGACTGGCGGGCCGTGCCCTACGGCCAGCCGCTGCGGGGCCAGGCCTACCGCGTGGCGGACCGGCACGGCCGGGACTGCCCGCCCGGGGTGGCGGGCGAGCTGTGGATCGGCGGCGCCAGCCTCGCCACCGGCTATCTGAACCGGCCCGAGCTCACCGCGGAGCGCTTCCCGACGCTCGACGGCCGACGCTGGTACCGCACCGGGGATCTGGGCATGTGGGACGAGGACCTGCTGCTGCACTTCCTCGGGCGACGCGACAGCCAGGTCAAGATCCGGGGGCACCGCATCGAGCTCGGCGACGTCGAGCAGCATCTGCGCTCCATCGACGGCGTCCGCGAGGCGGTCGTCGTGCCCACCGCCGACAGGACGGCGCTCATCGGGCTGATCAGCCCGGCGGGGGGCCACCCGGTCGATCCGGACCGGATCGTCGAGGCCCTCGCCGAGCGGCTGCCCTCCTTCATGCTTCCCCGCCGGATCAGGACGATCGACCGCATGCCGCTGTCGGCCAACGGCAAGATCGACCGCGGGAGGGCGGCCGCCATCGCCCTCGACGACCGGGAGCGGGCCGGCTCCCCCGCGCCGTCGGGGGACTCGTCGGCGCCGCCGGAGGACGACGACGCACGGCGGATCGGCGCCGCGTGGAGCCGGGTCCTGGGGGTCCCGGTCACCGGGGACACCGACTTCTTCGCCGTCGGCGGCGACTCCCTCGACGCCACGAGGGTCTGCGCGCGGCTGCGCGCAGACGGCTACGGGGTCACCGTCGCGAGCCTGTTCACCAGGCCCCTGCTGCGCGACTTCGTCGCATGCTGCCGACGGAGCGCGGCACCGTCCGAGCCGTCCCCGGACGACGCGGCGCCGCTCGGCGGGGAGGCCTTCCCCCTGTCCCCGCTGCAGCGGGGCTACGCGCTCGGGATGGACGGCCTGCCCGGCACGGTACGGGCGCGCACCCAGTACGCGGTCGTCCTGGCCGGCGACGGCCCCATCGACGGCGCCGCATTCGCCGACGCCGTCACGGCGCTCGTCCACGACTGCGCCGCGCTGCGCTGCATGCGCGAGGGCGACAGCATGCAGCGGGTGCGCGCCGACGCGCCCGTGCCCGTGCTCACCGCCAGTGGGCCCCTGCGCGAGGACCTCGAGCGCAGAAGGATCGGGGCCGGGCACGTCATCGAGGTGGTGCTGCCGGACGGCACCGCCACGCGGTGCGAGGAGATCGGGCTCCTGGTCGACTACCTGTGCCTGGACGCCCCGAGCCTGTCCCTGCTGATCGGCGCGATCTCGGAGCGCCTCAGCGGCGGCCCGGGGCGCCTCGGGAGCTCCGCCGAGGACTTCGCCCGCTTCTGCACCCGGTTGGAGCGCGCCGCCCGGGACGACGGGTCATCGGCCGCCGGCCGCCGGCTCCCCGACGGGCCGGACGTGCCCGCCCCGGGACTGTCCGGGCAGGAGGTCGGCTTCACCAGCCTGCGCGCGGCGCTCCTCCGGGACTGCCTCGCCGCCCGGCGGGCCGCCGAGCAGCAGGTGACGCTGAGCGCCCAGGTGCTGGCCGAGCTGGGGGCCGCGCTCACCGCCGCGAGCGGCCAGGAGTCGGCCACCATCACCCTGCCCATGCAGCACCGCCCCGATGACGCCCCGGAGACGGCGCTCGGCTGCTTCACCAGGCTCGGCCACTTCGTCTGCGGCCCCCGGCCGCAGCCCCGGGCCTCCCACCGGGCCATCGGCGAGGCGCTGTCGAGCACGAGGACCGGCGTGGAGGCCGGCGCGACCGGGCGGCGCAGCGCGTTCGGGGTGGTGTTCACCTCCACCCTCGGTCTCGGGGCGAGCGGGCGGACCGGGCTCCGCCCGGTCTGGTCGCTCACGAGCACCCCCGGCGTCCTCATCGACTGCCAGCTCACCCAGGGCCCCGGAGGCGCCGAGGTGCGCTGGGACCACCCCCGCGACACGCTGGACGAGGACTGGCTGCGCGCCGCCTTCGAGGACTTCTGCGCCCGCATCGGCGCCCGCCCCGAGTCCTCGGGGCGCCACCCGCGCACCGGGCGGAGCTCGGTGCACCGGCTGCTGTCGGCCGCTCTCGAGCAGCTGGGGGACGTCGACTCGGCCGTCGTCGGGGCCTGGCGCCGGGCCACGGCGGGGCACGGCCCGGCGGACGCCCCACTGGACTGGCAACCGCAGGACGCCCTGCTGCTGGCCGACTGCGCGGCCGGCCGCCGACCCGTCGAGGAGCTGCTGCGCAGCCCCAGGCTGTCACCGGTCGGGCTCATGCGCTCCCATCCCCGGACCGGCACCATCCTCCAGGGCCTCATCGGCGAGATCCGCGACGACGCCCGGTCGCGCAATCGACCGCTCGTCGTGGTCGAGCTGGGCGCGGTGGCCAAGCCCTCGGCCATGGCCGCCCTGCGCGAGCAGGGGGTCGATGCGCTGTGGGTGGTCGTCGAGCCCGACGATCTGCTGCGCGAGCAGGCGGCCCGGGAGGGCATCGACGCCGTCCGCCGGGTGCCGCCGCTCGTCGCCGACGTCGTCATCGGGCTGGGCGTGCTGCACCGCGACCGCCGTCTGCTGCACGAGCTGGCCCACGTGCGGCGCGGCCCCTCCAGCTGGGCCCTCATCGCCGAGCCCACCGAGCTCACCGCGCACGGGCTCGTCTCGGCCGGGCTGCTCGACCCGGGCCTGCTCGACGGCACGGCCCTGCACGACGGCTCGCACTGGTGGATGCGGCTCCAGCAGGCCGGCTGGTCGCCCCGCTCGGCGCGCGTGCTCGACGACGGGCTGCTCGTCGTCCGAGCCCGCGCCGGCGCCGACCGCGCCGACCCGCCCGGGACCGACGGCCCGGCCCCGCTCGGGGCCGCCACCGCCGAGCAGCCGCCGCGACCCGCTCAGGACGACGCCGGGTCGCCGGCCGCCCCTCGGCCCGGCTTCGAGAAGACGCATGCCGCGGCTCTGGCCGACGCCACCCGGCTGTGGCGCGAGAACCTGCCGCTCGGCGAGGACCCCGATCCGGGCACCGACTTCTTCGCGGCAGGCGGCGACTCCCTGCGCGCGACCCGTGTCGTCAGGGGGCTGCAGGCCCTCGGCTGGCGGCGGATCCGCATGGTGGACGTCTTCACCACGACCGATCTCGACGAGTTCGCCACCCGCATGGCCGAGAGCGGGCGCGAGGCCGCAGGCGGCGCCCCGGCCGGCCCCGACCCGACGTCCGCCGCGTACCCCCTCAACGCGGTGCAGCGCGCCTATCTGACCGGACGCGACCCCGAGCAGCTGCTCGGCGGCGTCGCCGCGCACTGCTACTTCGAGTACGAGGCCGAGCGCCTCGACCCTCACCGTCTGGAGACGGCGGTGGGCGCCCTCGTCGCCCGCCATCCCGCGTTGCGCACCGTCACGAGGAGCACCGGGAACGGGCCCGTCGCGACGGAGCTGCCGGCCGCCGACTGGCCGCTGGTCGAGTCCAGCGCCGATCCCCGGGACGAGACCCTCGCCGAGGTGACCGATCCGTCGGCCCACGGCCCGCTGACTGTGCGCGTCCACGAGCACGGGGACGGAGCCACCATCGGCATCGGCATGGACAATCTGATGCTCGACGGCGCCTCGATGATGATGGCGCTGCAGCAGCTCGGGGAGCTCTACGCCGACCCGCCCGAGCACGTCGACCCGATGCCCGGTCCCGCCGCCTACCGGAGAGCGGCCGACCAGACGGACGGGCCCGAGATCCAGCGGCTCGACCGCCGGCTCGACAGACTCCCCGCCGTGCCCCTCCTGCCCTCACGCGACCAGCTGCTGGGGCTGCGCAGCCCCTCCTTCGAGCGCGTCCGGGCCGAGCTCGACGGGCGGGACTGGCGAGCCGTCGTCGAGCGCGCCGCTGAGCTACGGGTCACGCCCGCGGCCATGACCCTGGCCGCGTACGCGGCCGAGCTGGCCGGGCTCAGCGGCCTGGACTCGGTGACGGTCAACGTCACCCGCTTCGACCGCGATCCCGCCCTGGCCGGCATCGAGCAGGTACTCGGCGACTTCACCAGTCTGAGGCTCATCCCCTGCCTGGACACGGGCGACCCGCTGCCCGAACTCGCCCGGCGCGTCCAGACCGAACTCGCCGATGCGGCGGACGACCCGGCCGCCGGCACCACCGCCCTGCAGCGGCGCATCGTCGCCCGTACCGGCGACCCGACGGCGGCCATCCACCCGATCGTGTTCACCTGCGGCCTGGGCCTCGGCGCTGCCGGGGGGACGGACGTCCCCGACCCCCGCGAGCTCGGCTTCGCCAGCCTGCGCCATGCGCGCTCCCAGACGCCCCAGGTCGTCCTCGACCTGCAGGTCTTCGCCGCCGACGACGGCCTGCACCTGAGCGCCGACCACGTCGTCCAGCTGGTCGAGCCCGCGCTGGCGCGCCGTCTCGTCGAGGGCGTCGCGAGGCGACTCGTCTCGCTCGTCGACGCCCGGCGCGGGCCCTCCCGGGCCCCGGCCGACGAGCTGACCCGGACCGTCACCGAGGCCTGGCGCGCTGCCCTGGGCACCGAGCAGGTCGACCCGACCACCGGCTTCTTCGCGGCCGGGGGCGACTCCCTGCGCGCCACCCGCTGCATCCGCGAGCTCCACGACCGCGGCCTGGGACAGGCCGGCCTGCGCATGCTGCTGGCCAGTACCGATCTGGCCGGCTTCGTCGAGCTGCTGCGGCGGGCCGGCGCGGGCCAGGACGGCGGGCACCGGACCCCGCCACCGCTCCCGGACCGCGCGGATCGGCCCGTCACGCCCGATCCCGGGGAGGCCCGGGCGGCGGGCGCCGCCGGGGCGACGTCGTCCGAGCCCGCGGAGGGCACGCCGTTCCCCCTCACCGAGGTGCAGACCGCCTACCTGGTGGGCCGCACTGGCGCCTACAGCGACGGCGGGCTGGGATGCACCGGCTACGTCGAGTTCGATCTCGACCTCGCGGGACTGGGCATCGGCGATCTGCGCGACCAGGGCGAGCGAGCCGCCGTGATGGACCGGCTCACGCAGGCCTGGGACCGGGTCTGCGCCGCCCATCCGATGCTCCGGGCCGTCATCGGCTCCGACGGCACGCAGTCGGTCCGCCCCGGCATGCAGGTCCCGATGCAGATCGAGCTCGACCCGGACGACGAGCGCGGCGAACGGCTGCGCCGCGAGCTGTCGGCCCGTCAGTACCAGATCGACTCCGACCGTCCGATGATGGACATCGTCGCGCGCATCACCGACGAGGGCGTCGTCGTGCACCTGTCGATCGACCTGCTCATCACCGACTACACCGGAATCCGCTCGCTGCTGCACGATCTCGACCGCGCGCTGGACCACCCCGATGAGCGCATCGCCCCGCCCAGCCTGAGCTTCGCCGCCTACCAGAGGCTCCGCCAGGCCCGGGCGGCCACGAGCGGGGCCCGCGCAGAGCGCGAGCGCGACCTGGCCTGGTGGCGCGAGCGGATGACCCGGGCCCCCGAGCCGTTGCGCCTCGCCGCGCCCCTCGAGAGGCCCGAGGAGGGGGCCGTCAGCCGACGCCGCAGCCATCACCTGCCCGGGCCCGCCTGGGAGGCCTTCACCGCCGCCTGCACCGAGCACGCCCTGACCCCCTCGTCGGTTCTGCTGGCGCTGCTGGGCGCCGTGGGCCGCCGCTACGGCTCCCAGGAGGAGTCGCTGGTCACCGTGACGGCCGTCCAGCGCGAGCAGCTGGCCCCCGACATGGCGCGCATCGTCGGCGACTTCACCACCGCGGTGCTCGCCCGGGTCCGATGCACGCATCACCTGCTCGAGGACGCACGGGCCACCCAGCAGGAGATCTTCGACGCCCTCGAGCACGGCTCGGTCTCGGGGCTGGAGGCATCCCGGATGATCGGGGCCCGGGACGGGGACGGGGCCCGGCGGGCACGGACCGTTCCGGTCGTCTTCACCTCGACGGTCGGCGCCAGTCCGCTGCCCGGGCCCCGTCGGCTGCGGGTCCGCCCCGGCAGTGGCATCAGCGCGACGCCGCAGGTGCTCCTCGACGTGCAGATCACCCCGGCCGGCGACGGCGTCACCGTCGACTGGGACAGCCGGGTCGGCGGTTTCGACGAACGCCTTCTCGACGAGGCCTTCGCCGACTACTGCGCCGCCGTCGACGCGCTGTGCACCGGCGATCGGTGGCCCGACGGGCCGGCACTGCCGCAGCGGGCCCCGCAGCCGGTCGAACGGGTCGGGCGCGGGTCCGCACGGCTGGAGGGCTCCGTCGTCCTGCAGGCCGACGCCGACCCGGAGGCCGTGGCGCTCATCGACGGGTCGGAGCGCCTCACCCGGGGCGAGCTCGTTCAGCGCGCCAACGCGCTCGCGACGAGCCTGCTCCACGGGGGCCTCGGCGTCGGCTCGCCGGTCATGGTGCGGCTCGGGCCCGGCGCCGGGCAGATCGTCGCCGAGCTGGGCGTCCTGCTGGCCGGCGGCTGCTTCGTCCCGATCGACCCGCAGTGGCCGCCGGCCCGGACCGCCGAGATCAGTGCCGCGCTCGCCAGCGCCTGGGGGGCCGCCCCGCTCGTCGTGGACGACGACGCCGTCCAGGCCGCCTGCAGCCCGCAGGCCCCGCCCGCCGCCGGGGCCCCGTCCGCCGTGGACGCGGGCCCCGAGGAGACCGCCTACGTCATCTTCACCTCCGGCTCCACCGGCACGCCCAAGGGCGTGGCGATCAGCCACGAGCAGGCGCTCACCACGCTCTCCGACATCGCGGGACGACTGCGTCTGGGGCCCCGCGACCGCGTCCTGGCCGTGTCCCGGCACAGCTTCGACCTGTCGGTCTTCAACGTGTTCGGCGTCCTGGGCGCCGGCGGGGCGATCGTCGTGCCGCGCTGCGGACAGTCGGCCGACCCGCAGATCTGGGCCGAGGAGATCGCGACGAACTCGGTGACCCTGTGGAACTCCGTCCCGGCCCAGCTCACGATGCTCCTGGACGAGGCCGGGGCCGCCCCGTCCAACCCGCTGGGCAGCATCCGGGCCGCCCTCGTCTCGGGCGACTGGATCCCCGTCGACCAGCCCGCACGGCTGTGGTCGCTGGTTCCGGGAGCGCGCTTCCTGGCCCTCGGCGGCGCCACCGAGGCGTCCATCTGGTCGAATCTGCACGAGGTGGCCCCTGGCGAGCACCACGAGCGGTCCATCCCCTACGGACGGGCTCTGAGCAACCAGGGCCTGTGGGTGCTCAACCCCGACGACGAGCCGACGGGCGTCGCCCAGCCCGGAGAGATCGTACTGGCCGGGGACGGCGTGGGGAGGGGCTACATCGGCGTCCCCGCGACGGCGGACGGCGCCTTCTTCACCCACCCGGTCGCCGGCGAGCGCTGTTATCGCACCGGCGACCGCGGACGCCTGCTGCCCGACGGCGAAGTCGAATTCCTGGGACGGCTGGACGAGGGGCAGGTCAAGCTCAACGGGCACCGCATCGAGCTGGGCGAGGTCGAGCGTGCGCTGCGGCTCGTCCCGGGCGTGTCCGATGCGCTCGCGGCGGTCGCCGGGGACGAGGACCGGCAGGGCCGCTTCCTGGTGGGCGCCGTCGTGGCCGAGAGCCGGGCCGATGAGTCGGACCGGCTCGTCGGACGGGCGCTGGCCGCCTCGCACGAGGCGGCGCGGATCGACGAGCAGGCCCTTCGTCGGCTGGCGGCGCTCGTCAACGACACCGTCCACGCCGTGATGGCCCACCACCTGGCGAGGGCCTGTCACGGTCCGGCCACGGTCGAGCGGATCGCCGACGCGCTGGGGGCCTCGGGCCGGATCGACCTGCTGCGCCGCTGGGTCGCCAGCCTGACCGGGGCCGGGCTGGCCAGCACCGCCCCGGACGGGACCGTCTCGTTCGGCCCGACCAGGCCGCTGGAGAGCATCTGGCCCCAATGGGACGAGGTGGAACGACTGGGCCGCGAGCAGCACTACGGCGAGAAGATGCTGGACTACGTCGGGCAGTGCCTGCGCCGGATGCCCGGACTGCTCAACGGCAGCGTCGACGCCCTGTCGCTGTTCTTCCCGCAGGGGCGCACCGATGTGGCCGCCGACTCCTACCAGGGCAATCTGGTCAGCACCTATCTCAACGGCCAGTGCTGCGCCGCGATCACCGCCATGGCGGACCGCGCCGTCCGGGACGGCCGGGCACTGCGCATCCTCGAGATCGGCGCCGGCGTCGGCGGGACGACGGCGCCGGTGGTCGAGGCGCTCGGCGGGCGGCCCTACGAGTACCTCTTCACCGACCTGTCCGAGTTCTTCCTGCACGACGCCCGACGCCGCTGGCCGCAGCTGCGCACCGCGATCCTCGACATCAACGATCCTCGGCAGATCGACGCCCTCGGCAAGGACTTCGGCAAGGACTTCGACGTGGTGCTGTCGGCCAACACGCTGCACAACGCCGTCGACATCCCCGCCTCGCTGCGCGCGCTGCACGAGCTGCTGCGCCCGGACGGGGCGATGGTGGTCATCGAGTCCACCGCGCCCCTGCCGGCGCTCATGGCGTCGATGGAGTTCAAGTTCAAGGCCGGCCCCTCGCAGATCCACGACGAGCGCCGCCTCACCGGGTCTCCGTTCCTGACCCGCGACCAGTGGGAGCGGGTGCTGGGCGAGATCTTCGCGGGCGTCCACTCCTACCCGCCACGGGGTCACGGCCTCGAGGCGGGCGCGCAGAGCATGTTCTGGGCAGGCGTCCACCGGACCGGGCTCGATCTGGAGGCGGTGAGCGCCGGCGCGGCCGAGCGCCTGCCCGCCTCGATGCGACCCCGCCGGCTCGTGGAACTGCCCGGGATCCCCCTCACCGCCAACGGCAAGCGCGACCGCAGGGCCGTCGCGGGGCTGGCGACGGGGCCGGGCGGCCCGACCGTCGACCCCGGAAGGAGGCAGGGCGCGACCGGACCGGGCACGAGAGCCCCGGATGGGCCGACGACCGCCGCGCAGGCGACGACCGCCCTCCCGGCGCCGGGGAACCCGCCGTCCGCGGCGCCCGACGCGTCCGTCGCACCGTCGCCGACCCAGGACGTGACGGCCGATCCGTCGGAACGGATCAGGATGGTCTGGCGGGAGGTCCTCAACCTCGACCCGTCGAGCGCGATCGCCGAGGACTCCGACTTCTTCGCCCTCGGCGGCGACTCACTGCTCCTCGCACGCGCCGTCGGCCAGGTCCGCAGGGCCCTGACCGATCCCGAGACGACCACCTGGGACCACGTGCTGCGCACGGTCGTCGACGATCCCACGCCGCGCGGCTTCCTGAGAGCCGTCACCGCCTCCGGTCCCGGCCCCCGGCTCCCGGCGACGCCCGGACCCGCCGTCGGGCAGGAGCGGCCGAGCGCGCCGGTCACCACGCCGGTCGACGGCCGGGGGCGGCCGAGCACGCCGACGGGCCCGACGGTCACCACGCTGGTCGACGGCCGGGGGCGGCAGGCCCGCGGGCGGCCCGTGCTGGTCCTCGTCCATGACGGCTCGGGCGGGCTGGGCCCCTACGAGGATCTGGTCGAGCAACTGCGCGCCGACGGGAGTCACGAGGCGATCGGACTGAGTCGCTCCACCGACGACGGCTATCTGCGGACCCCGCCCGAGCGGCTCTTCGGCGAGCTCGCGGACCGCTACGCCGCCGAGATCGCCGCCCGGGGCGACCGGCCGGTGCACCTGGTGGGCTACTGCATGGGCGGTCTTCTCGCCACCGGCACGGCCTCCCGGCTGCTCGCCCGGGGACTCGACGCATCGGTCACCGTCATCAGCTCCTACCGGATGCCGTTCACCGTCGGCAGCGAGCTGCTCATGGACTTCGCCCTGGCCAGGCTGCTCCACCGCGAGCCGGCGCAGGCCGGCATCGTCCTGGCCGAGGACGAGCTGGGCAGGGCCCTGACCGCCGCCCGCGAGGCCGGCAACGAGGTCATCACCGACGAGCTGCTCGCCCGCCACGGGGACCCCTCGCTGCGCGAGGCCCTGGCCCGCGCCCCGCGCACGGTCGACGAGCGGCTGGCCCTGCTGGCCGCGGACTCGGACGGCCAGTGGTCGACCGATTCGCTGAGGGGCGCCCGGCAGGTCTTCGCCCAGTCGATGGCGGCCGTCGCGGCCTGGGACGAGCCGGCCTTCCTCGGCCGGATGCAGTTCATCCGCCAGCGCGGGCGCATCGGCTTCCTGCCCGGACTGGGCGCCGACATGACCCGGTTCTGGCAGGAGCAGTGCCTCGGCGAGCTGCGCATCGACGAGGTCGAGGACAATCACTTCGACTGCCTGAGCGGCCCGCGCGCCGCGCGCATCGCCCGGCTGGTCATCGAGGAGAGCGGTTCATGAGATTCCTCGTCATCGGGGCGACCGGCACCGTCGGGCGCGCCGCGGCGGCCGAGTTGGCCCGTCTGTGCGGACGCGGGGACGCGATCGTCCTGGCGGCACGGGACCGGGAGCACGCGGAGGAGCTGGCCGCCGCGCTCGCCCCCGGCAGCCCCGCGGAGCTGTCGGCAACGACCGTGCGTCTTCCGGCGGCGCCCGACGAACCGGCGCTGGGCGGGACCGACGCGGTGCTGTGCTGCGCCGGGCCGGCGGTTCGTCTGGCGGAGGATCTGGCGCGGGGCTGCATCGAACGCGGCATCGCCTATGCGGACGCGGGCGGCAGTCGGCGCCTGCTCGACGCCCTGGACGGGCCCGCCCGCGAGCGCGCAGTACCGGTGCTGCTGGGTGCGGGCGTCCAACCGGGCCTGCTCGGCGCGATGATCCGTTGGGCGGGCCAGGAGGGATCGCGGCGGATCACCGTCCACTGCGGCGGGCGCCAGCGGCTGACGCGGGCCGGCGCCGAGGAGTACCTCGCCTCGCTGTCGAACGATCTCGGCTGGCCCCGCGGCCGGTGGGTCGACGGCTCGATCATCGCAGGCGACGACCCCGGCCGGGCCGTCCTCCCGTCGATGTACGGCCCGGGGGCCTCACGGCATCTCCATCTCGACGAGGAGTGCGCCGACGCGGCCCGGGAGCTGGCCCTCACCGAACTGACCGCCTACACCGTCATCGGCGACCCGGTCACGGCCTCGGCGCTGCGCGCGGTGATCGCCGGTGAGACGGATCTCGGCGAGGCGATCGCGGCCGCCTCCCCCGCCGAGCCCGTCTTCGCCATCCACGTGGTCGGGGAGCAGGGCGCCCTGGAGTTCTCGTGCACCGACAGCTACGCCGCCAGCGGGCGCATCGCGGCCCGCACCGTGCGCCGCATCGGCGACGAGGAGCCCGGAGCGCGCTGGGCCTCGACCAGCCCCGCCTGCGAGGACTGGCGCGAGGGGCTCGGAATACGCAGTGCGCCCGCCGTCGCAGAGCCGAGGAGAACGGGCCCCGCCGTCACCGCGCGGACGGCCGAACGGGACAACCGCCCGCGCGCGATCGTCGTCGGCGGCGGCTTCGGCGCCCACTACGCCAGGGCGCTGGCCCGGAAGGACTCCCCGGCGCGGCTCGTCGGCGTCGAGGGAAGGGGAGGCGCCCGCAGCAGGGCGCTGAGCGAGGAGCTCGCCGTCCCCCTGCTGCCCGGGGCGGACGCGGCCGAGGCCGAGCTGGCGGTCGTCGCGGTGAGCAGCGACATGATCGGCGGCCCCGGCACGGACATCGCCCGAGGTCTCCTGGAACGAGGGATCCGCGTCGTCCAGGAGCACCCCGTCGACGGGCGGATCGTGGCCGAGCTCACCCGGACCGCCCGCGAGAACGGCTCGGTCTACCTGCCCACGGGCTTCTACGAGCACCTCGACAGCTCGCGCGAGTTCGTGAGGGTCTGCACACGGCTGCGCGCCGACGGCAGGCTCATCCATGTCGAGGCCCGTACGAGCGTTCAGCTGCTCGAGCGCTGCCTGCTCGTCCTGGCCGAGGCGATCGGCGCCGCCCCCACCGGCGCGCCCTCTGCCGCCGCAGCGAGCGGCCCGGAGCGGATCCTCGTCAGCGGGCTCTGGGGGCCGACACCGGTCGATCTCATGGTGCACAACCGCTGGGACCCCGAGGACCCCGACAACCACTGCCAGCCGGATCTGCACGCCGTCGTGACGACCCTGGACGGGGAACTGCGCTGGGACCATGTGCACGGCCCGCTGCACTGGCTGCCGCGCATGCACCTGAACTCGGGGCGCCTGCACGACCCCGACTCCCCGATGTGCTCCGCACTGGGACCCGACGAGCCGATCCGCGCCCGGGAGATCCTCGGGCGCCTCTGGCCGGCCGCGATCCACCGTGCGGTGAACCGTCTGGTGCAGGCCCCAGCCGGCCGCCCGCTGGTGGACCAGCGCACCCTCCAGACCCTTGCGTGGTGGGCGCGGCTGCGCTCGGCGATGCCCATCCCGACTCCGATCGCCTCGGTCGATCCCGAGCCCCTGGAAGTGGGGCGTCCCTGCTCATGATCGTCGTCCTCGAGTTGTTCCCCCATGCCGGCGGCATGGCCCACCAGTACGCGCCCCTGAGCAGGCGTCTTCGCGGGCTGTGCGCCGGGTACGGGGCGGAGGTCGACATCCGGGTGGCCGACTACCGGGCCGACGGCCCGGCGCGCGACGTGCAGCAGATCGCGCGCTCGTGCGCCGAGGAGCTGGCCCGCGGCGACGGCCCCGTCGTCCTGGCGGGCCATTCCCTGGGGGCCTTCGTCGCCTACGAGACGGCCCTGCTGCTGGCCCCGACCTCCGGGACGCTGTCGCTGGTCGTCAGCGGTCAAGTGGCGCCGCAGCTGCACCGCGGGGGCTCGCTCCACCTGGCCTCCGACGAGGCGCTGGTCGAGGAGCTGACCCGCGTCGACGGCGGGAACCGGGAACTCTTCGCCGATGCGCAGATGCGTTCGGCCTTCCTGCCCTCGATCCGCGACGACTACCGGCTGGTCGAGACCTACACGCCCTCCGAACCGGGCGCTCCGCTCCAGCGGATCGTCGCGGTCAAGGGGGACCGGGACGGGGAGCTCGACGTCCACACGATGGCCCTGTGGCGCCGCCACGCGCGCCAGTGGTGCGGACCGATCATCGTCCCGGGCTCGCACATGCACCATCTGAATCCGCGGGGACACCTGGCGGAGATCCTGACGGGGGAGGTTTTCCGATGCCTGACAAGGCCGGTTCCGGAAACGGCATGACCGGTTCGACCGCACTGCGCGAGGTCCTGGGCCCGCACCTGAGACCGCTGGCGATCGCCGCGCTGATGCAGGTGATCGCCTCGGCCGCCTCGGTCGTTCCCCTGTGCGGGCTGCTCGTGCTCATCGGGCGCCTCACCGGGACGGCGCCGGGCTCGCCGTGGAACGCCCTGCTCGTCTTCCTCATGGGGCTGGCCTGCTCCGCGGGGCTCAACTCGCTCGCGCTGCTGGTCTGCCACTTCGTCGACACCGGCGTGCAGGCGCGGCTGCGCCGCGCGCTGGCCGACAAGATGGGACGTCTGCCGCTGTCATGGTTCGACGAGCGCTCGACGGGCCGGGTGCGCCAGCTCGTGCAGAACGACGTCGGCTCGATCCACCAGCTGGTGGCCCACACGATCGTCGACACGCTCGCCGGCGCGCTGACTCCGGCCGCCGGCCTCGTCTTCTGCCTGTGCATCGACTGGCGCCTGGGGCTGGCGAGCCTGGTCCCCTTCGCGACGTACCTGCTCCTCTACTCGTTGCTGGCCGCGCGCGGCAACCAGGAGACCGTGGCCGCCATGCACCGCGGCCTGGAGCGGGTCTCCAGCGCGATCGTCGAGTACGTCAACGGCATCGGCGTGCTGAAGATCTTCGGTCGTCCCGACGAGGGCTCGGCCCGCTTCGCCAAGGAGTCGGCCGACTTCCGCGAGGAGTTCGGCGCCCTCGTCGCACCGCAGATGCGCGCCCACGCGATCGCCGTGACGGCGATCTCGGCGCCGTTCGTCGCGCTCGTCATGCTCGCGGTGGGCGCCTGGACGGTGCACTCGGGCGCCACGAGCCCGTCGGAGGTGCTCGTGACGCTCGTCGCAGCGCTGCTCATGCCGGCCGGCTTCCAGACCCTGGCGGCCTCCGGACAGGCCCGTTCCCAGGCGATGGACGCGGCGCGGCGCATCACCGAGATCCTGCACGGCCCCGAGCTGGCGGCACCGGACCGCCCGGTCCGGCCCGACGGCACGGACATCGAGCTGCGCGGGGTGTGCTTCGGCTACGGCGAGGACGACTCGGACGCCATGGCCCTGCAGGACATCTGTCTGAGCGTGCCCGCCGGCAGCGTCACCGCCGTCGTCGGCCCCTCCGGCTCGGGCAAGTCGACCCTGGCCGCGCTGCTGGCCCGCTTCCGCGACGCCGACTCGGGCTCGATCAGCATCGGCGGGGTCGACGTCCGTGAGATCGACGAATCCGTCCTGCGCGCCACGGTCGGCACCGTGCTGCAGGACCTCCAGCTGCTCGGGATCTCCGTCGCCGACAACATCCGGCTCGGCAGGCCGCAGACCCCCATGGAGAGGGTCGTCGAGGCCGCCCGGGCCGCGGCGATCCACGACGAGATCATGGCGCTGCCGCGCGGTTACGACTCGGTGATCGGCCAGGACGCCCGTCTGTCGGGCGGCCAGGCCCAGCGGGTGTGCATCGCCCGGTCGATCCTGGCCGACGCCCCGATCCTCATCCTCGACGAGGCCACCTCGGCGACCGATCCGGAGTCCGAGACCCGCATCCAGGAAGCCCTGGACAGGCTCGCGACGGGCCGCAGCGTCGTCGTCATCGCCCACCGGCTGCACACCATCGCCGGGGCCGACCAGATCGTCGTCCTGGACCGGGGGCGCGTCGTCGAGCGGGGCACCCATGCGGAGCTCATGGCCGCCGACGGCCTCTACCGCAGCCTGTGGGACAGCGCGAACGCCTCGTCGGAGGAGACCCGGGAAGGAGCGGAGGCACGATGATCCGCAAGCTCAGCCTCATCGCGGGGCCCGGCGGCAGGAACCCGCTCGGCTCCACGATCGTCCTGGCGGTGCTCGCGGCGATCGCCCAGGGCACCGCCGCCATTCTCATCGTCCCGACCATCCGGGCGCTCTTCGCCTCGCCGACCGGCGCCGTGCGCTGGCTCGTCGTGCTGGCGGTCGCCTTCCTCGTCCAGGCGGTGCTGCTCTCCCTGGCCACCTGGGACGGCTTCAAGGGATCGCTGCGCATCATCGACGTCATGCACGAGCGCCTCGGGCATCGGCTGGTGAAGCTGCCGCAGAGCTGGTTCGACGGCCGGGCCCCGGCCAGGGCCTCGCAGATCACCGTCAGCGGCACGATGTTCGTCGCCACCGTTTCGATGGACGTCATCGTGCCCCTCATCGTCGATCTGGCCGTGCCGGCGACGATCGCCGTCGGCGCGCTGGTCATCGACCGGCGCCTGGGGCTGGCCCTCATCACCTCCTGCCTGGTCGTGTGGGTCTCGGCGCGGCTGAGCTCCTGGGCGGAGACCCGCGCCGAGGAACGGGTCCGGGTCCAGCAGCTGGACACCGACCAGCGCCTGCTCGAGTTCGCCCGCAACCAGGTGGCCCTGCGCTCGGCCGGCGTCAGAGGCACCGCCTACGAGCCGCTGGCCGACGGCATCGAGAACCAGCGCCGCGCCATGCGCAGGGCGGTCGCGGCCTCGATCACCGGTTCCATCGTGCAGAGCGTCGTCACCGACTGCGTCTTCGGGGCCACGGTCTCCCTGGCGGTGTGGCTGCTGCTCGGCGGCGCCGACACGGCCACGATGATCGCCCTCATCGGACTGGTCGCCCAGTTCATCGGCCCGCTGCGTCTGCTGGCCAGCTTCGCCGTGACGCTGCGCAAGGCCGAGGAGGAGGTCGGCGCGGTCCAGGAGCTGCTCGACACCCCGGTCATGCCCGAGCCGGACGAGCCGAGGCCCGTGCCGACCGACGCCCGGCTGAGCTTCGACGACGTGCGCTTCGGCTACGACGCGGACGCCCCGGTCCTCGACGGGCTCAGCGCGCAGATCCCGGCCCGGGCCATGACGGCCGTCGTCGGCCCCTCCGGCTCGGGCAAGACCACCATGCTGCGCCTCATCCCGCGCTTCTGGGACGTCGACTCCGGCTCGGTGCGCATCGGCGGGGTGGACGTGCGCGAGATCGGCGAGGACGCGCTGCACCGCTCCATGTCGATGATCTTCCAGGACGTCTACCTCTTCGACGACACGCTCGAGGCCAATGTGCGCTTCGGCGACCCCGAGGCCTCCCCCGAGCGGTTGACCGAGGCGATGCGCCGGGCGCGGGTCGACGAGATCGCCGAACGTCTCCCCGAGGGGGCCCGGACCCGCGTCGGCGAGGGCGGCCTGCTGCTGTCCGGCGGCGAGCGCCAGCGGGTGTCCATCGCCCGTGCGCTGCTGCGCCGGGCCCCCGTCGTCCTGTGCGACGAGCCGACGAGCGCCCTGGACTGGTCGACCCGGCGCGCCGTCCAGGACGCCCTGGAGCAGCTGCGCAGCGGCTCCACGCTCGTCGTCATCGCCCACGAGCTGAGCACGATCCGCGGCGCCGACCAGATCCTGGTGCTCGACCGGGGACGGATCGTCCAGCACGGCCGGCACGACGGGTTGATCGCCGAGGGCGGCATGTACGGCCGGTTCTGGGACGAGAGGGCCCGCTCGGCGTCCTGGCGGATCGGCCGCCACGAGGCATCCGCGGACGAGCGGACGCCCAAGGACGAGCAGACGCCCAAGAACGACCAAGCGCCCGAAGACGAGCAGACGTCCGCGGGCGAGAACGAGAACGAGAACTGAACAGAGGCACCGCATGACCACCACCCACAACCCGACGAACGACTCGCCGACGAATGACTCGCCGAACGCCCTGACGACGCGGGACATCCTCACGGCCGCCGCCATGCTCGTCCTGGCGATGGCCGCCAACTCACTGGTCGGCTCGATCCTCCTGCCCATTCCATTCATGTACCTGTACGTCTCGGCGGCCGGCGAGATGTTCCTCAGCGCCATCTTCTTCACGGTCGCCGCCCGACGGATCGACAAGCACGGGCTCTTCCTCATCTGGGTCACCGTGCAGGGCCTCGTCTACGGGCTCTTCGGCTACCCCTTCCTGATCCCCTATTTCCTCGCGCTCGGCGCGCTCTGCGAGCTGACGATGATCGGGGCGGGGAGCTACCGCTCCCCGCTGCGCATCGGGATCGGCTGGTCGGTCCTGTCGGCCGGCATGGTCTTCGGCAATGCGATCCCGCTGTGGTTCGCCTGGGACAGCTTCACCCAGCGCGCCGCGACCAGCGGTTTCTCCCAGGAGCTGTTCGACATGCAGGTGCGCATGGTGCACAGCCCGCTGCACATCTGCGCGGCCATGCTGATCTCGATCGCGGGCGGCGCCCTCGGCATCGGCTTCGCCGACCGGATCATGCGCCGTCATTTCCGCAGGGCCCGGATCGTGGCATGAGCCGGAATCCGTGCGCCGGGGCGGACGGCGGGCACGAACGGCTGGTCAGGATGGACGTGCGCGCGGTGCTCTGGCTCGTCCTGTGCACCATGGTCGCGTCCTATCTGACGCCGGGCCTGCAGGCCCACGCCGGGCTCGCCGTCGCCCTCGTCGCGCTGGCCTGCGCGTTCGGGCGGGCGGCCCTGGGACTGAAGCTGCTGCTGGCCTACGTCCTCGTCACCGTCTGGCTGCAGGTCGACGTGCGCTTCGGCATCATCGTGCCCCCTCCCCTGGCGCTGGCCCTGGTCCACCGGCTGATCCCGATATTCGTCGCGCTCGGGCTGCTGTTCGCCCTGCCCGCCGCCAAGCTCACCGCCGGCATCCGGCAGCTGCCCATCCCGGCCGGCGCCCAGCTCATGCTCACCGTCATGCTGCGCTTCGTGCCGACCGTGATCGCCGAGACGGCCGGGATCCGCGACGCCATGAGGGTGCGGGGCCTGCTCGGCTCGCCGCTGACCGTCCTGCGGAGTCCCCTGCGCACCGTCGAGTACGCCGTCGTCCCCCTCATCTTCCGCGAGCTGAAGCTGGCCGACGAGATATCGGCGGCGGCGGTGGTGCGGGGCATCGAGAGCCCCTGCGTCAAGCACGGCTACTACGTCAACCGGATGCGCCCCGCCGATGCCGCCTTCATGTTCGTCTGCCTCGCGTTCACGGCGGCCGCCGTCGCGGGCCCGCGCCTCATCGCCCGCTGAACAGGAGCCGTATCCCACCATGAACGGATCGATCGCCTTCGACGGGGTCCGCTTCGAGTACCCCGGCCGGCCCGAGCCGGTCGCGGATCTCTCGCTGCGGATCGCCGCCGGCGAGCTCGTCGTGCTGACCGGCCCGTCCGGCAGCGGCAAGACCACCCTCACCAGGCTGGTCAACGGGCTGCTGCCCCACTTCCACCCGGGACGGCTGACCGGGCGCATCCTGCTCGACGGGCGCGACCTGGCGGAGCTCGAGAACTGGGAGCGGGGCCGTTCCATCGGCAGCGTCTTCCAGGACCCCCGCAGCCAGTTCTTCTCGAACGAGGTCGCCGGGGAGATCGCCTTCGGCTGCGAGAACTACGGCCTGCCCCACCGCGAGATCGTCGAGCGGGTGCACGAGACGGCCGGGGCGCTGCGGCTGGAAGGCATCCTCGGGCGGGCCCTCCGGGGACTCTCCTACGGCATGCGCCAACGGGTCGCCATCGCCTCGGCCCGGGCCGTCGACCCGCGGGTCTACGTGCTGGACGAGCCCTCGGCGAATCTGGACCTGGACTCGACCGAGGACCTGCACGAGCTGCTCCGAGGGCTGAAGGAGCGGGGCAGGACCGTCATCGTCGCCGAGCACCGCCTGCACCACCTCATGGACCTGGCCGACCGGATCGTCTGCCTGCGCGAGGGGCGGATCGAGACCGAGTTCACCGCGGACGAGTTCGTCGCGCTGCCCGAGCAGCGGCTCGTCGAGATGGGCCTGCGCATGCCCTCGCTGGAGGCGCTGCGCCCCCGCCCCTGCGAGCGACCCGAACCGCCGGCCGCGGCCTCGCCGATCGTGGAGGCCGTCGGGCTCCGGCGCCGCTACGGCCGGACCAGGGCCCTCGACGGCGTCGACCTGCGGCTCCTCCCCGGGCAGATCACCGCACTCGTGGGGCCCAACGGGGCGGGCAAGAGCGTGCTCGGCAGGACCCTGGCCGGCCTCGTCAGGCCCGACTCGGGCGAGGTGAGGTTGCGGGGCGGGCCCGCCCGCCGCTCCCGGCGGCGCCACGAGGTCTGGTACATCGGGCAGGACCTCGACAGCCAGCTCTTCGGCGAGAGCGTGCTCGACGAACTGCTGACCGGTCGTCGCCACCGCGACCGGCTGCACGGGAGGGCGACGGGGATCCTGCGCGAGCTCGGTCTTGACGGACTCGCCGGGCAGCACCCCTCGACGCTGTCCGGCGGGCAGAAGCAGCGGCTCGTCCTCGGCGCGGCGCTCATGGACGAGGCACCCGTCCTCATCCTCGACGAACCGACCAGCGGCCTGGACGGGCGCACGATGCGCTCGGTCAGCGCTCTGCTGCGCCGCCTGGCCGGGCAGGGACGCACCGTCGTGCTCATCACCCACGACGTCGAGTGCGCGCTCGAATGCTGCACGCGCGTCGTGCGCATGGAGGCCGGACGCATCACCGACGACACGGCTCTGCGCTCGGTCGGGCAGCTGCTGGCGCTGGCGGGCCGGCGCGCCGCGCCGGGGCCGGAGCCCGAGAGGGGGCCCGGCCGATGAGCGGGGCGATCGGGGCCCCGGGGCGCGGCGGGCCGGGGCTCAGGACCATCCTGATCCACGGCGGGATGCACGACTCGTCGTCCCGGCGCCTCGGGTGCCGGGCGGGGCGCGACGAGCACCGGGGGGAGCACGGCCCCGCCCGATCCCGCTGATGCCGCGGTTCCCGGTCGACGACCGATCAGGGCCGCAGGATCAACGGCTCCCGGAGACGAGCTCCTCGGGCCGCCTTCAGATGAGCTCGTTGATGATGATCGTCTGGTCGCGGCCCGGGCCCACCCCGATGCCGGAGATGCGGCAGCCGATGCGCTCCTCGAGGTGGCGCACGTAGGCCCGGCAGTTGGCCGGCAGCTCGTCGAAGCAGCGGGCGCCCGAGATGTCCTCGGTCCAGCCGTCGACGTACTCGTAGATCGGCTTCGCCCCCGTCAGCTCGTTCATGGTGGCGGGCCACTCGTCGAAGCGCTTCCCGTCGACGTCGTAGGCCACGCACACCGGGATCCTCTCCCAGCCGGTGAGCACGTCGAGCTTGGTGAGGAAGATGTCGGTGCAGCCGTTGATCTTCGCAGACTGGCCGACCACGAGCGAGTCGAACCAGCCGCAGCGGCGCGGACGCCCGGTGGTGGCGCCGTACTCGCCACCGTCCCGGCGCAGCCTCTCCCCGTCCTCGTCGAACAGCTCGGTGGGGAAGGGGCCCTCCCCGACACGGGTGATGTAGGCCTTCGAGATGCCGATGACCCGGTCGATGCGCGTGGGGCCGACGCCCGAACCGGTGCAGGCGCCGCCCGCGGTCGGGTTGGAGCTCGTCACGTACGGGTAGGTGCCGTGGTCGACGTCGAGGTGGTGCGCCTGGGCGCCCTCGAGGAGGACGACCCTGCCCTCGTCGAGGGCGTCGTTGAGCAGACGGCCCGTGTCGACGATGGAGGGGGCGAAGCGATCGGCGTACCCGAGCAGCTCCTCGGTGACCTGCTCGGCGTCGATGGGATGGCGGTTGTAGATCTTCGTGAGGATCTGGTTCTTCTGGTCGAGGCTGGCCTCGACCTTGTCGTGCAGGCCGGCCGGGTCGAGCAGGTCCTGCATGCGCAGGCCGATGCGGTTGACCTTGTCGGAGTAGGCCGGGCCGATGCCGCGACCGGTCGTGCCGATGCGTCGTTTGCCGGCGAAGCGCTCGCTCACCTTGTCGAGCGTGCGGTGGTACGGGGCGATGATGTGCGCGTTGGCGCTGATGAGCGGGGGGGCGACGTGCACATCGCGCCTGACCAGCTCGTCGAGCTCGGCGGCGAGCACCCCGAGGTCGATGACGACGCCGTTGCCGATGACGCAGGTGCAGTCGGGGTTGAGGATGCCCGAGGGCAACAGGTGCAGGACGAACTTCTCACCGTTCACGACGACGGTGTGTCCGGCGTTGTTGCCGCCGGAGTAACGGACGCAGTAGTCGACCCGCTCCCCGATCTGGTCGGTGGCCTTGCCCTTGCCCTCGTCGCCCCACTGGGCGCCGATCACCACGATGCCTGGCATGTATGCCTCCCTGGTCGGTGGTCGGGGCGTCCGCCCCGACGCACGAAAGCCCGCTGTGCTGCGCAAGCGCACCGCATCCGCATCGCATCGGGCTCTTGCACAGGGATTCTAAGGGCCGCCGGGCGGCACCGTCGCGGCCGCCCCGCATCTGGACGCCCGACCGGTGCGCCGCGGCGCGGGCGCCCGGGCCACAATGGGGGCCGAGGACGACGGCAGGAGGACGAGGATGCGGCTCATCGCCGACGTGGACACCGGCATCGACGACGCGCTGGCCCTCGTCCTGCTCGCCGCCCGGCCCGACGTCGACCTGGTGGGCGTCTCGACGACGACCGGCAACACGACCGCCGCCCGGGCCGCCCGCAACAGCGCCGCCGTCCTGGCGCTGGCCGGCCGCCCCGGGGTCCCCGTCTGGACGGGCTCGGGCCGCCCCCTCGTCGTCGAGCCGGAGACGACGCCGCAGACCCACGGCGACGAGGGCCTGGGCCGTGCGGCGCTGCCGGACGCGTCCGGCGCCCTGCACCCCGGCGACCCGATCACCGGACTGTGGCTGCCGCAGCTGCGCGCGCACCCCGGGGAGACGACCCTGCTCGTCACCGGCCCCCTGACGAACCTGGCCCTGGCCCTGCGCGCCGAGCCGCGCCTGCCGCGGCTGGCCCGTCGGGTCGTCATCATGGGCGGGTCGTTCAACCACCCGGGCAACACGCTGCCGACCTCGGAGTGGAACGCCTGGTGCGATCCGCACGCGGCGGCGGAGGTCTACGCGGCCTTCGAGGGCCTGCCCGCCGAGCGGCTGCCGCTCGTGTGCCCGCTCAACGTCACCGAGACCGTCGAGCTGCGCCCCGGCGTGCTCGACGGGATCGCCGGGCGGATCGGGGTCGACGCCCCGCACCTGGGCCCGGACGCCCCGCGCCCGGGCGCGCCGAGCCGCACCGGCAGCGCCCTGTTCGATCTGCTCATCGACGCGCTGCGCTTCTACTTCGAATTCCACGCCGACCACGGCTGCGGATACCTGGCGCAGGTCCACGACCTGCTGGCGGCCGAGGTGGCGGTGGGCGAGCCGCTCGGCGCCCGGGCCGAGGCGCTGTGGGTCGGCGTCGAGACAGGCGCGGGCATCACCCGCGGCACGACCGTCGCCGACGTGCGCCGCCTGCTCGGCCGCGCCCCCAGCGCCCGGGTGCTCACGGACGTCGACCCGGCGGCTGCGATCGACGCGCTCGTGAGGGCGGTCGTCTCGCTGTCCACCCGCGGAGGGGGTGCGGGGACGGGCCGTGGGGCGTCAGCCGTGGCCGAGGGCCTTGCGACGTAGTCGCCGGGCTCCTCCCCACGTCCCCATGGCCCCGGCCCGGGACCGCGAACCGGTCAGGACATGGCGGGGCGCACCCGCCAGCGGGTCCGGCCCGCGGCCCGCCGGTCCATGCCGGGGGCGGGAGGGGCGACGGGTCGAGGGGCCGGGGGCCTCGACGTCGGGCCGGGATCAGTTCCACCGGTAGCCCGGGAGCTGCCCGGCCCAGGCCGTGAGGAACTCGGCCGAGGCGTCGAGGGCGCTCTCGGTGGACTTCTCGACCTTCGCCTCGAGTTCGCGGCCGAGCTCGCGCAGCTCCTGGGTGGAGCGCAGCGAGTCGAGGACCTGACCCTCGATCTGGGCCCACATCCACTCGATCTGCTGGTCGGCGCGGTAACGGGCCAGGCCGGTGGTCCCGTCGATCCAGGCGCGATGCTCCTCGACGGCCTTCCAGACGTCGTCCAGGCCGTCGCCGGTCAGGGCCGAGCAGGTCATGACCGGGGTCCGGCGGCCGGTGGACTCGTCGTTGATGAGCTTCATGGCGATCGACAGGTCCCGCGCCGTGACGCGGGCCTCGCTCGCATTGTCGCCGTCGGCCTTGTTGACGGCGATGACGTCGGCGAGCTCGAGGATGCCGCGCTTGATGCCCTGCAGCTGGTCACCGGAGCGGGCGAGGGCGAGCAGGAGGAAGGTGTCGACCATGCCCGCCACCGCGACCTCGGACTGGCCGACGCCGACCGTCTCGACGATGACGGTGTCGTAGCCGGCGGCCTCGACGATGATCATGGCCTCACGCGTGGCGCGCGCCACACCGCCCAGATGGCAGCCGGACGGCGAGGGGCGGATGTAGGCCCGGTCGGACTCGGCGAGCTTGCCCATCCGCGTGCGGTCGCCGAGGATCGAACCGCCCGTACGGGTGCTCGACGGGTCGACCGCCAGCACGGCCACCCTGTGGCCGCGTTCAATGAGGCGGCATCCCATGGCGTCGATGAAGGTCGACTTGCCGGCGCCGGGGACACCCGTGAGGCCGACGCGCGTGGCCCCGCCCGCATGGGGGAGCAGCTGCGCGAGCAGCCTGCGCGCCAGGGGACGATGGGCCGGCAGGGCGGACTCGACCAGCGTGATCGCCCTGGCCATGCCGGCGCGCTGGCCGGCCAGGACCTGGCCGACCAGCGCATCGACGTCGATGCTCCTAGGCATTCGCCGGAACCTCATCGCCGAGGGCCCGGAGCAGCTCCTTGAGCAGGCGCACCGCCGAATCCGGGATGACCGTGCCCGGCGGGTAGATGTCCACGGCGCCCGCATCGCGCAGCGCCTGGAAGTCCTGCTCGGGGATGACGCCCCCCACGACGATGAGGATGTCCTTGCGGCCCAGGGCGTCGAGCTCGCGGCGCAGAGCCGGGACGAGCGTGAGATGGCCCGCGGCCAGCGAGGACACGCCCACCACGTGGACGTCGGCCTCGATGGCCTGCCGCGCCGTCTCCTCCGGCGTCTGGAACAGCGGGCCCACGTCGACGTCGAAGCCGAGATCGGCGAAGGCCGTCGCGACGACCTTCTGCCCGCGGTCGTGACCGTCCTGGCCCATCTTGGCCAGCAGGATGCGGGGGCGACGGCCCTCGGCCTGCTCGAACCGCTCGACGAGCTCGCGCGCCTCGTCCACCTCGGGGGACTCCTTCACTTCCTTGGCGTAGACGCCGGAGATCGTCCGGATCTGCGCCGTGTAACGACCGAAGCTGCGCTCCATGGCGTCGCTCATCTCGCCCACGGAGGCCATCGCGCGACCCGCCTCGATGCAGAGCTTGAGGAGGTTGCGATCGGGATCGGTGGGATCGGGGTTCGCGGCGGCCCAGGCGAGCTTGTCGAGGGCCGCCCTGGTGGCCTCCTCGTCGCGCTCGGCGCGCAGCTTGACCAGCTTGGCCTTCTGCTCGGCGAGCACCTGGGAGTTGTCGACCTTGAGGACGTCGATCGGGTCCTCGTGCTCGAGACGGTACTTGTTCACACCGATGAGCGGCTGACGGCCGGAGTCGATGCGCGCCTGGGTACGAGCCGCGGCCTCCTCGATGCGCATCTTCGGGATCCCCTGCTCGATGGCCTTGGCCATGCCGCCGGCCGCCTCGACCTCCTGGATGTGGCCCCAGGCCTTGAGGGCGAGGTCCTTGGTGAGTTCCTCGACGTAGGCCGAGCCGCTCCACGGGTCGATGACGCGGCAGGTGCCCGACTCCTGCTGCAGGAACAGCTGGGTGTTGCGGGCGATGCGGGCCGAGAAGTCGGTCGGCAGGGCGATGGCCTCGTCGAGGGAGTTCGTGTGCAGCGACTGGGTGTGCCCCTGGGTCGCGGCCATGGCCTCGGCGCAGGTGCGGACGACGTTGTTGTACACGTCCTGGGCGGTCAGCGACCAGCCGGAGGTCTGCGAATGCGTGCGCAGGCTCATCGACTTGTTGTTCTTCGGCCCGAACTGGTGGACGAGCTTGGCCCACAGCATGCGGGCCGCGCGCATCTTGGCGACCTCCATGAAGAAGTTGGTGCCGATGGCCCAGAAGAACGACAGGCGCGGGGCGAACTGGTCGACCTTGAGGCCGACGGACTCGCCGGCGCGGATGTAGTCGACACCGTCGGCCAGCGTGTAGGCCATCTCGATGTCGGCCGTGGCACCGGCCTCCTGCATGTGGTAGCCGGAGATGGAGATCGAGTTCCACTTCGGCATGTTCGCGCTGGCGAACGCGAAGATGTCGGAGATGATCCTCATCGAGGGCTGCGGCGGGTAGATGTAGGTGTTGCGAACCATGAACTCCTTGAGGATGTCGTTCTGGATCGTCCCCGCCAGCTGCTCCATCTTGACGCCCTGCTCCTCGGCCGTCACCACGTAGAGGGCGAGGATCGGCAGGACGGCGCCGTTCATCGTCATCGACACGCTCATCTGGTCGAGCGGGATGCCGGCGAACAGCTCGCGCATGTCGTAGACGGAGTCGACCGCCACACCGGCCATGCCGACGTCGCCGCCCACCCTCGGGTTGTCCGAGTCGTAGCCGCGGTGGGTCGGCAGGTCGAAGGCGACCGACAGGCCCTTCTGGCCGGCCGCGAGGTTGCGGCGGTAGAAGGCGTTGGACTCCTTCGCCGTGGAGAAGCCGGCGTACTGGCGGATCGTCCACGGGCGGAAGGCGTACATGGTGGCGTACGGGCCGTGCGTGAACGGCGGCAGACCGGCGTAGGTGTCGAGCCAGTCGACGCCCCGGTAGGCGTCCTCTCCGTAGAGTGTGCCGACCGGGATCTGCTCGGGGGTCAGCCACTTCTCGCCGGTGCCGGCCGCCTCGGCCAGTCGTGCGAAGTCCTCGGCGGCGGAGCCGGGAACCGGGCTGTCGCCGAGACCGATGGAATCGAAACGAGGAAGAGTGCTCACTTGGCCACCCCCATGACATCGAACGTGCGGGTGAGGATGTCGACGACATCCATCCCCATGAACAGCCGGCCGTCGAAGATTCCGGCGGCCTCGTCGTCGGAGATGCCCAGCTCCTTGTAGGCGCCGGACAGGTAGACGGCCCTGGCGCCAGCGTCGCGAAGGGCCCTCGCGACCTCGACGCCCTGCTGCGCGTAGACCTTGGCGGACGAGCACAGGTCGGCGACCTGGGCGCCACTGGCCTTGAAGGCGGCGACGATCTCGTCGACCGTGCCCCCCTCGGCCTCCGGGGTCTCCATCCCGGCGACGTGCCAGATGGGGGCCGAGAAGCCCTCGCGCCCGCCGAAGTCGCGACGGGTGCCCAGGCAGGCAAGGAAGACCTTCGGACGCTCGCCGTTCGCGGCGGAGCGGTCGACGAGCCGCTCGAAGGGCTCGGCGTCGCGGTGCCACTCCAGGCCGCCGCGTGCGGGCGCCGGCGGATAGGGCTTGACCTCGATCGTCCGGGCGTCCAGCATCGGGAACTCGCTCACCGCGGTGATCGGCTGCTTGCGGTTGGCCAGACGCTTGGCGCGCTCGGCGTTGCAGGCCGCCAGGACCTCGGCGACGTGGCCTCCGGCGAGGGCCGCGGCCATGCCGCCGGCGGCCTCGACCTTCTGGAACTCGGCCCAGCCGGCCCTGGCCAGCGAGTCGGTCAGGGACTCGACGTAGAAGGAGCCGCCGGCCGGGTCGTTGACGCGCCCGATGTTGACCTCCTCGGCGAGGATGATGCCGGTGTTGCGGGCGATCCTGCGGACGAAGTCGTCGGGCAGGCCGAAGGCGGCGCAGAACGGCAGGGTCGTGATGGCGTCGGCGCCGCCGACAGCGGCGGCGAAGGTGGAGATCGTGCCGCGCAGGATGTTGACGTAGGGATCCTCGCGGGTCAGCTCACGCCAGCTCGTGACGGCGCTCTGACGGGCGCCGCGCTTGTCCTCGTCCACGCCGAAGACCTCGCCGATCCGCGACCAGCACGTGCGGAGCGCGCGCAGCCGGGAGATGGTGAGGAACTGGTCGTGGGTGGCGGTGACGCGGAACTCGATCGCCCGGAAGGCCTCGTTGACGTCGACGCCCTGCTCGACGAGTGCACGCACGTACTCGGCGCCGGTGGCCAGCGCCCAGGCGAGCTCGGCCACGTCGCCGGCGCCGGCATTGTGGTAGATCGTCGAGTCGACGGTGATCGCATTGCCGTTCGGGTAGGCGGCGGTGCGCCGGACCCATTCGCCGAGCCCCGACAGGTCGGCGGCGGAGCCCCGGAGGGCGGCCAGGCCGGTGGGGTCGATGCCGAGGTTGAAGAAGACGTGGTCCTTGGGCCTGTCGGAGGCCTCGTAGACGGCCAGGAGCGCCTCGGCGGCGGCCTTCTGGTCCTCGCGGGAGGAGACCTCGATCTTCGCCATCTCGAGGAGCACGTCGGAGAGCACCTCGGCCACGTCGGAGGGCCCGACGGCATCGGAGCCGACGCGCAGCCAGATGGAGGTGACGCCGCGCTCGAGATCGGTGAGGACCGCCTTGCGGGTGAAGGCCGCATCGGAATCCTCGTGGAGAGCGCGCACGTCCCAGGCGTCGGCCTCGCCGTTGCGGACGGCGGCGCCGCGGGTGAAGGGGGCGACCCCGGGATAGCCCAGTGGACCGGGGACGTCATCGCGCCTGTACATCGGCTTGACGTCGATGCCGTCGACGGTGTGGACCGTCAGACGCTTCATGCACTGCTCGAAGGTCAGCTGCTTCTCCGGGGGACGACCACGGTTGAGAACCTTGGCCACCTCGATCTCCCACTGCTCCTCGGTGGCTGCCGGGAAATCGCCGGCGAGACTGAGCTGCGTGGGCGTGGCCTCTTCGGCCGCGGGGGCGCCCGATTCGGTGTTGCTCATTCGACTCCTGCTCCTGAAGGGTCAAGGTGCGCTCTGCGGTAGGGCGCACCGGGGACTGGCTGCCGACCGGTCATCGGCGGGCGCCGAGCACGGGACCCGAGCGCCCGTCCGCGGCCTCGACTCCCGGACCTGCGGGTCCGCCGGTGACTCCCACCGGCTCGCCCGGCAGACGCTCGCCGGAACCGCTGGCACTGATCCGAGGGAACCGACGCCGACGATGATGCGCATCGCCGGGCACCGATCGCCTCGATCCGTGGACCCTCCGCGGGGCACGTTCCGCAGCAGCTGGCGCTGCTGCGGCTGGCAGGTCTTCGGGCTCATGGGCATTCGGGATCGCTCCCGGTTCCTACGCCACCGCTTCCCAGGCCGAGCGGCCCAGTGCCCGTTGTGGCGTTGTTCCCATATACCGCTGCGGGACAGCTCCGGCCTCTCACCGGAATTCCCTCTTGCGACGACCCACCTGACGATGGGTCGAACCAGCACTTCTCAATGTACACAAGACGACGCCACCGCATACCCCCGGGGCCCATGGATTCGGCCCGTGCACACCTCGGCGGGCAGCGGTGAGCGCCCGGCTCCGTACGGGCAACGGCGATCGTCCTGCGGTTTCCGGGAGAAGTGCGGTCGGGAGCGGACGGCCCCGGATCACGACCGGCGGGAGCGGCTCCCCGCCATCATGACCGCGCGGGAAGGCGGTCGGGCCGCGTCTTCGAGACGCCGACCACCTGGTCGAGACCATGGCCGCGCGGGAGGGCGGTCGGGAACCGCCGGCCTCCGGACCCGCCCGCCCCGCGGTGAGGCCGCACGAGCACCGCAGGGCGGACGCCCGTCACCGCACCGGCCCGCCCGGCCCTGCGGTCGTCGTGCGAAGACGCCCGGGAGCCGCGGGAGTCCACCGGCGGAAGCCCTGCCTCACCTTCTGAGATGGCAACGAATTTCCTTGTGGAGTTCGCAAAGAATTTCACACAAAGGTCTTGTATTTTTCAGTCCGTTCATGGGTATGGTGACCGCGTCCGCACCATCGCAGGAGGCCGTCATGCCCATCACCAGTCGTCGTCACCGCCGGGCCGGCAGGACACTCGCCCTGGTGCTGTGCGCGGCGATGTCGGTGCTCGGCGCGAGCTGCTCGAGCGGTCAGGGCGCACCGTCGCCGAGCGAGCCGCCGCCGACCTCGACCGGCGCCGACCCGATGCCCATGACGGGCACCGAGTTCCCGCTGAGCATCACCGACGTCAGCGGCCGGAGCGTCGACTTCGAGTCGGCGCCGCAGCGGGTGTGCATCCTGGCCGGCACCGCCATGAACATCTGGTACGACGTGGGCGGCACGGCCGTCTGCTCGGTGCAGATCACCGACAACGTGAAGACGGTCCCGGAGAACGACGCGGCGATGCGGGCGGTGCCGACCGTCGGCGCCACCTCGAACGTCGACATCGAGGCCGTCAGCTCGTACGAGCCCGACCTGGTCATCGTCATGGGCAGCGCCCAGGACACCGTGCTGTCCCGGCTGCGCGAACTGGGCATCCGCGGCCTTCAGGTGCGGGCGCGCTCCCAGGCCGAGCTCGACTCGATCTACCGGGCGTTCGGCGTGCTCACGGGCCACCAGGACACGGCCGCCGAGCGCATCGACCGGATCAGCGAGCAGGTCGACGAGGTGGTCGGCCGGCTGCCGGACGAGTCGACGTCGGTCGTCATCGTCTACGTCACGGCCGCATCGCTGGCCGTGAAGCTCGACGACTCGATCGCCGGGCAGATCGCCCGCACCCTGCGCCTGACGAACATCGCCTCGGGGTCGACGCCCGACAACCCCGACTCGGAGACGACGCCCCTCGACATCGAGGCCATCGTGGCCGCCCAGCCCGACCACGTGCTCGTCACGAGCATGGTGGACACCGACGCCGACGCTCGGGCGCGCATGGCCGAGGAGTTCGCCTCCAACCAGGCCTGGCAGGCGGTCGACGCCGTCCGGGAGGGGCGCGTCTCCTATCTGCCCCAGGAGTACTTCCTGCTCAACGGCGGCCCCTACTACGGCGACGCGGTGGCCTACCTGGCGGCCTGCGTCCATCCCGACGTCTACGGCGACGCCGAGCAGTACGCATGAGTGCGGCGACCGCCAGCGGGGGCGGGCGCTCCCCCGGCACGACCCGCCGCAGCCTCCCCGAGCGCAGCTGGTTCCGCACCGGCGTCTTCGTGGCACTGGCCGTGCTGCTCGTCACCGGGGCCCTGTACGCCATCGGGGCGGGGTCCGTCCACCTGTCGATCGGCCAGATGCTCGACGCCCTGACCGGGCGCGACGCCTCGCTGCGGCGGATCGTCTGGGACATCAGGCTGCCGCGCATGCTGCTCGCCGCCCTGGTCGGCATGAACCTGGCCGTCAGCGGCCTCATCCTGCAGGCGGTCATGAGCAACCCCCTGGCCGATCCGAGCATCATCGGCGTCTCCTCGGGGGCCGGGCTGCTCGGCATCGGCGTCATGCTCGTCGCCCCCAGTCGTCTCGCGCTCGTCACGCCGGCGGCCTTCGCCGGTGCGATGGGGGCGGCTGCCGCGATCTTCCTGCTGGCCTGGGAGGGCGGCATCCAGCCGCTGCGGATCATCCTGGCCGGGGTGGCCGTCTCGGCGCTGTGCGGGGCGGGCATCTCGGCGTTCATGGTGCTCTTCTCGGACCGGGTGGCCGGCGCCCTCATGTTCATGAACGGTGCGATGTCGATGCGGGGGTGGACCGAGGTGCGCGGCCTGTGGCCGTACTCGCTGGTCGCCCTGGCGCTGGCCCTGTGCTTCGCGCGGCGGCTGAACGTTCTGGTGCTGGGGGACGACGCGGCCGGTTCGATGGGCATGAACGTGCAGGCCAACCGCGTCTTCTTCACCGCCCTGGCGGCGGTGCTCGCCGCGAGCGCGGTCAGCGCCGTCGGGCTGCTGGGCTTCGTCGGGCTCATCGTGCCGCACCTCGTGCGCATGGTGCTGGGCCCCGACCACCGGCTCACCGTGCCCGGCTCGATCCTGGCCGGCGCCGCCCTGCTCGTCGCGAGCGACACCCTCTCGCGCACGGTCTTCTCGCCGATCGAGATCCCGGTCGGCATCACGATGACCGCCCTGGGCGTGCCCTTCTTCCTCTTCCTGCTGAGGAGGGCCCTGTGAGCAGCGCGGGGAACCCGGCGAGCGGCCCGGGGAACCCGGCGAGTGCCGGCCTGTCGGTGCGCGGCCTGGTCGTCGAGCTGGGCGGGCGGGAGATCCTGCACGGCATCGACCTCGACCTGGCGCCGGGGCTCGTCCACGGGGTCGCCGGGCCGAACGGCTGCGGCAAGACGACGCTGGTGCGCGCCCTGTGCGGCACCGCCCCCGCACGGGGCCGGGTGCTGCTCGACGGCGAGCCGGTCGCCTCGATGAGTTCGCGGCGGCGCGGCCGGGCGATGGCCGTGGTCTGGCAGAACGCGCAGGCCGGCCCGGATGCGCGGGTGGCCGACATGGTCGGATACGGGCGCTACGCGCACCAGAGCTGGTTCGCGGCGCGCGACACCGGCGGACGGGCCGCGGTGGAGGCGGCGCTGGACCGCACCGGGCTCGCTCCGCTGGCCGACCGGCGGATCGGGACGCTGTCGGGCGGCGAGCGGCAGCGCGTCTGGCTCGCCGCCGCCCTGGCGCAGGAACCGCGGGTGCTCCTGCTCGACGAGCCCACCACCTACCTGGACGTCGCCCACCAGCTCGAGATCCTCGATCTGGTCCGCGAGCTCAACGACGAACGCGGACTGACCGTCGTCATGGTGCTGCACGACCTGACCCAGACGGCGCGCTACTGCGACAACGCCGTCCTCATGACCGACGGGCGCGTGCGGGCCACCGGCGCCCCGGCGCGGGCGCTGGACGCCGAGACCATCGAACAGGTCTTCGGCGTGGACACCTGGATCAGCGCCGACCCGGTCAGCGGGCAGCCGGTCGTGGTGCCGCGGTCGCATCGGGCCACCGGCCCAGGAGCCCCACCGGACCCCGCCCACCGGGCGGGGGGCCATCACGGCGAGGAGAAACGATGAGAGCAGGGATGCCACTGGTCCCCCTTCTCGCAGCGGCCCCGGCGCTGCCCCTGTCGGCCTGCTCCGGGTCGTCCGGCGACAGTCGGGACAGCGCCTCGGCGCAGCGGAGCAGCGCTCGGGCGGACACGACGAGCGCGGCGTCGAGCGCCTCCGGCGGGTCCCCGGGCACGGCCGCTGGGACTCGGCGCAGACCGAGACGGCCGAGCTCATGACCGCCACGCAGGAGTACTTCCAGAGCACGTACGGCGTCACGATCGAGGAGGAGGTCACCGGCTGAGCCGGAGTCACCACGTGCCGCCCGGCTCGGGGCGGACCCCCGCCGCGCTGTTGCCGTCACGGGCGGGGCCGGCGGCATCCCCACGTGCCGGCCGGCCCGGGGCGGGCCGGCCGGGAGGCGCCATCGCCACGGCCCGGTCCGGCGGGCGGCTCCGCCGGCCGCCTGCCGGACTCAGGCCGCGGCCAGTGCCGCCCGGTAGCTCGGCTCGCGTCTCTTGATCGCCGCGATGACGCGTCCGGTGAGCGGCACGAGGGCGTACTGCAGGGCGATCTTGTACAGATAGCCGACGATCGTGTAGTTCACGACCTGCCCGACCGCGGTCAGGCCGATCGCGTGCGCGGCGATGAGGCAGAACAGCAGCGTGTCGATGAGTTCGCCGGCACCGGTCGACGAGACGAGTCGGCCGTACAGGCCCTTCTCGTGGTTGCGCCGCTTGCCGAGCCACATGATGAGGGAGTTGGTGCTCTGCCCCCCGGCGAAACCGACGACGCCGGCCAGGACGACCTGCCACACCGGGCCGAGGGCCAGCCGGAAGGCGGCGTCGCGGGCTGCGTTGCTACCGTCCGACAGGCCCGGCAGCACGATGATCACCCAGTAGATCGACGAGCTCACGATGTTGACGGCGAAACCCGTCGTGATGGCCTGGCGGGCGGCCCGGGGCCCGTAGATCTCGGTGATCGAGTCGCCGAGGACGTAGCTGAACGGGAAGATGAAGAAGGCGCCGTCGGTGAGGATCGGGCCGAGCTGGACGGCCTTCGATCCGCCGATGCCCGACAGCACGATGACGACGGCCATGGCGGCCAGCATGATCGGGTAGAACCGGGCGCCCGTGCTCGCATAAGCCGGCTCCGCGGCTGGACGCCCGGTGGCGGAGGCGGGGCGTTCGCCGCCCGCGTCGGGGGGCTGAGCGGATCGGGCTCCAGCGGGTTCTTCTGCCACGGGCGGCAGTGTATTCGCACCCGCCCGGGGCCGCGTCGTGTCCGGCGCTCGGACGCGGCCGCCGTCCCGCCGGGTCGGGAAGGAGCCCCGGCGGAGTCGCCACGATGGCGGGCACTGATGCCGTCCCGCCGGGTCGGGGAGGGAGCCATGACGCGGTCGAGGAGGCCGCGCGGGGCCCGCCCCGACCATGGCGAGCGGCGCGGCCCCGCAGCACGATGCGACCGCCCCCATCGGCGCCCCGCGCACCGAGGCCGTGCTCGGTCCCCGGGCGAACACGGCACGGCCGCACACCGCCCGGGGCGGGGCGCCGGTCCGGAGCCCCGGGCGGGGCCCGGACACGGGACGCGACGCCGTGTCATTCAGGCGACGCCATGCCGTTCAGGCAAGGCTAAGCTGATGACGTGAAGATCCGTCCTGCTGCCGGCGGGGCACGGCGGCCGCTCGGCCGACGCGGGCAGCCCGGGACGAGGCGGCGGTCGATCCAGGGGGAAACGGTCTTGCGCATCACGATCATCAGCGTGTGTCCCGATCTGCTGTCGGCCTTCATCGCGGCCGACCGGAAGCTGGCTCGGACCCATCCCGGGGCCTGCGAGCTCCGGCTGTTCAACGCCACCAGTCCCCCATCGCCGCAGGATGCGGCGCGGCTGCCCGGGGCGGTGGCGAACAGCGACTTCCTCGCCATCGACCTGAGCGGCGCGCCGCGGGCCTGGACCGACGCGCTGGCCGGGCCGGTGGCGGCCTACGAGGGCGACCTGCTGCCTCCGGGGCATCTGTTCACCGACAGGCTGCGCCTGGGCGCCGTGCGACCCGCCCCCGGCGGCGTCCCCATCGGGCCCGCCGGCCCTGGTGCGCAACCGACCAGCGCCGAGGGCGCCGAACCAGAGCGGTTCCGGGCCGACCTGGCCAACCTGTCAACGCTGCTGCGGTGCTTCCACGCGATGACCCCGGTGCACACCATGGCCTTCCTGACGCTGCTCCTGCACGAGTACGGCGGGCACCCGGAGATCGCCGTGACACCGGCCGAGTACCCGGGTGACGGCATCGTCGCGGTCGACCTGGCCGGCGGACGCGAGTTCACCGACGTGCGCCGTTACGCCGAGGCCGTCGGCGGGCCCGGGCGGCGGCAGGTGGCGCTCGTGCTGCATCCCGGCAACGGGTACCCGATCGACTCGACGGCGGCGACGAGGGCGGTCGTCGAGGCGCTCGGCGAGCACTGCTGGGTGCTGCCGCTGGCGGTGCGCGACGCCACCCGCACGGTCGACGACCTGCGTCGCCTCATGGCCGACGCCGGCATCGTGCCCGATGTCGTCGTGAACATGCTCAGCCTGCGGCTGGGCACGAGTTACGGCGGCGGCACGGGCGGCGCCGGGGCCGAGCTGCTCGACGAGTGGGGCGCCGCGCACGTGCACCCGATCCTGCTGACCCGCATCACGATCGACGACTGGCTCCGGCTCCCCTCGGGGCTGAGCCCGGCCAAGGTGATGGTGTCGATGATGCTGCCGGAGCTCGACGGCTGCATCGACGAGATCCCGGTGGCCGCGATGAGCGCCCCACGGGTCGACGAGCGCTACGGCGTCGCCCTCAACGCGCTCACCCCGATCCCCGAGCAGGTCGACCGCCTGGCCGGCCGGGTCGCCGGGCTGCTGCGGCTGAGGCGTCTCGACCCGGCCGAGGCGCGCGTGGCGATCATCGGCTACGACTACCCGGCCGGCGAGAGCAGGCTGCTGGGCGGCTCCTTCCTCGACGTGGCCGCCTCGATGTCGGCGGTGCTCGCCGAGCTGGCCCGCACCGGCTACCGGGTGGGCACGCCCGGTCCCGACGAGCTGCTGGACCGGTTGCTGGCCCGCGCCGTGAACTCGCCCCGGTTCGGCGCGCCGGACGCCCCGTTCGTCTATCCGAGGGCGCAGGCCCGGGCCGACCTGGGGGACGAGCGGGCCTGCGCGCAGGTGGACGAGGCGTGGCCGGCCGACGGGCCGAGCGCCCCGATGACGACGCCGGAGGGCGACTTCATCATCCCGGCGCTCGAGTTCGGCAACGCGCTCGTCGGCATCCAGCCCGGGCGCGGCGGCGGCGCGACGGCCGATGCGCAGGCCCATGACAAGACGGCCCCGCCCCACCCGCAGTACCTGGCGTTCTACACCTGGCTGCAGAAGGTGTGGCGCCCGGACGTCATCGTCCACGTCGGCACGCACGGGACGATGGAGTTCCTGGGCGGCAAGGAGAACGCGGTGAGCACCCGCTGCTACCCCGACATCATGATGGGCTCGGTGCCGCACGTGTACCTCTACTACGCCGGGAACCCCGCCGAGGGCCTCATCGCGGTGCGCCGCTCGCACGCGCAGATCGTCAGCCACCAGCCGGTGGCGATGGTGCCCGGCGGGCTGCACGACACGCTCGCCGAGCTGGACGAGCTGGTGGCCGAGTACCGGCGCAGTCTCGCGCTGGCGCCGGCGACGAGCGCGGAGCTGCTGGAGGAGGTGCGCAGGCGCGCCGAGGCCGAGCACCTGCCGACCGACCCCGACGAACTGGAGTCCCGCCTGGACCGTCTGGCGCAGTCGCTGACGCCGATGGGGCTGCACGTCTTCGGCCGGACGTGGACCGCGGCGCAGACGCGCACGATGGTGCACGGCGCCCTCGGGCACGGCACCGCCGAGCTGCCGCCGGCCGTCGAGGTCGTCGCCGAGGCGGAGGGCCTGGACCCGGCCACGGTCGACGAGCTGCCGCGCACCGAGCTGACCAGGCTGCGGGAGCGGGCGACGCAGCTGATCGACGCCGCGCTCGACGAACCCGAACCGGCCCGCCCGGCCGCCGGCCCCGGGCCCCGGACCGGAGCTCCCGCAGACGGCATGCCCCCGCAGATCGCCGAGCCGCTCGGCCTCGCCGCCGCTGCGGCACCGGCCCGCCCACGGGGGGACGAGGCGCTCGGCGCCCTGGCGGCACGGGCCCGCGAGCTGAGATCGGTCCTCGGCGGCAACGACGAGTGGGATGGACTGCACCGGGCGCTGACCGGTCGTCATCTCACGGCGCGGCTGGGCGGCGACGTGATCCGCGACCCGCGCATCATGCCGTCCGGCCACGGCATCTACCAGTTCGACCCGCGCCGCGTCCCCACCCCGGTGGCCTGGCGCCGCGGCGAACGCATCGCCGCGGACATCCGCGCCGCATGGCGCGCCGAGCACGACGGCGCCGATCCGCGCTGCGTCGGCGTCGTCCTGTGGGGCCTGGAGACCACCAGGACCCAGGGCGAGGCCTTCGCGCAGGTCCTGTCGCTGCTGGGCGCCCGTCCGGCGGCCCGGCCCCGGCCCGGCCGGCCGCGCTTCGAACCGATCCCGGCCGAGGAGCTGACGGCACCGCGCGTCGATGTCGTCGTGACGATCTGCGGCTTCTTCCGCGACCTCTTCTCGGGCCTCATCGACGAACTGGACGAGCTGGTGGCCACCATCGCCGCCCTCGACGAACCCGACGAGATCAACCCGGTCGCCGCCTCGGCGCGCGCCCTGCGCGGCGAACTCATCGCCGGCGGCCGCAGCGCCGACGAGGCCGGCGAGCTGGCCAGCAGCCGCATCTTCGGCCCGGCCAGCAGCTACTACGGGACCGGCATGACCGGCACCGTCGAGGCCGGCGAGTGGGACGACGCCGAGGACCTGGCCCGCGAGTTCGCGCACGCCAACGACCACGTCTACTCGCGCCGCCGGTCGGGCGAACGCGTCGACGGGCTCTACGCCAAGGGCCTGGCGCGGGTCGAGGTCGTCTCGCAGGTGCGGTCCTCGAACGAGTACGCGATCACCGACCTGGACCACTACTTCGAGTACCTGGGCGGTTTCTCGGCGGCCGTGGTCCAGGTGCGCGGCGAACGCCCGATGACCCTGGTCGCCGACACCAGCGGAGCCGCCGTGCACACGAGCACCGCGGGCGAGGCCACCGCCGACGGCCTGCGCACCCGCCTGTTCAACCCGGACTGGCAGGACGCCATGCTCGCCCACCGGCATCGCGGCGGCACCGAGATCGCCAAGCGCGTCACGAACCTGGTGGGGCTGGCGGCGACGACCGGGCAGGTCGGGGACTGGATGTTCGACGAGGTCTTCGATCGCTACCTCGCCGACGAGCGGATGCGCGAACGCCTCGTCGACAACAACCCGCACGCCGCAGCCGACATCGCCCAGCGCCTCACCGAGGCCTCCGAGCGCGGGCTGTGGTCGGCCGACGAGGACCGGCTGGACGCGCTGGACGCGCTGGGTTTCGATCTCGAGGCCGCCCTGGAGGGCGACGGGACCGAGGCGCAGTGAGCCGTACCCCGGGCGGGGCGCCGAGGAGGCCTCCGCTGTACCCGTTCACCGCGATCGTCGGCCAGCGGGCGATGCGGCACGCCCTCGAGCTGGTGGCCGTCTCGCCCGGGATCGGCGGCGTGCTGCTGCGCGGGGAGAGGGGCACCGCGAAGTCGACGATCGCCCGCTCCCTGGCGGCCCTGCTGCCGGCCGGCTCGATGCGCACCCTCGCACTGGGCGCCACCGAGGACCGCGTGCTCGGCGGGCTCGACCTCGAGGCGACCCTGGCGGACGGGACGCCGCGGCTGATGCCCGGGCTGCTGGCCGAGGTGGACGGCGGCATCTGCTACGTCGACGAGGTGAACCTGCTCGACGACCACCTCGTCGACCTGGTGCTCGACGCGGCCGCCTCCGGGCTCGTGCGGGTCGAGCGCGAGGGTCTGTCGGCGAGCCGGCGGGCAGCGTTCTCGCTCGTCGGCACGATGAACCCCGAGGAGGGGGCGCTGCGCCCGCAGCTGCTCGACCGCTTCGGCCTGTGCGTCGACGTGCGGGGCGAGACCGACCCGGCGGCCCGCGTCGAGGTGATCCGCCGGCGCCTGGCCTTCGACGCCGACCCGGACGCCTTCATCGCCCGGTGGGCGACGGGGGAGGAGGCCCTGGCCGAGCGCCTGCGCGAGGCCCGCGCGCTGGTGGCCCGCGTCGAGCTGCCGCAGCCGGTGAACGACCTGATCGTCGACCTGTGCCGACGGGCGGCCTGCGCCGGGCACCGCGCCGACGTCGTCATGGCCGGCGCTGCCCGCGCCGAGGCGGCCCTGGACGGTCGGCCGGTGGCGACGGCCGGTGACGTCGAGGCCGTCGCCGAGCTCGTCCTGGCCCACCGGCGCCGCGCCGCGCCACCGCCCGGTGCTCCCCCTGCTCCCGCGCCGCAGGACCCGGACCGGCCGGGCGAGGACGCGCCCGGCGGGCGGCCGGACGGGCCCGAGCCCGGCCCCGGGCGGGGACGGGACCGCGAGGGGCGGGGCCCCGAGCACGGGCCGGCGCCGGACCGCACCGCCGAGATCGGCGAGCCCTTCGCCGTCCGCGAGCTGCGGCTCGGCGCCGACCGGGTTCCGCGCACCGGCTCGGGGCGGCGCCAGGAGACGGTCAGCGCCGACGGGCACGGCCACTACGTCACCGCCCGCCCCACCGGGGATGCGCACCACCTGGCCCTCGACGCGACGCTGCGGGCCGCGGCCCCGCACCAGCGGGACCGGCGGGCCGGGCTCGGGCCCGGCGACCCGCGCCTCGAGCTGGCCCTCATCGTCGAACCGGACGACTGGCGGCGGGCCGAGCGCACCACGCAGGTCGGCTCCGCCGTGATCCTCGTCGTGGACGCCTCCGGCTCGATGGGCGCCCGCGGGCGCATGGTCGCCTCGAAGGGCGCCGTGCTGAGCCTGCTGCTCGACTCCTACGTCCGCCGCGACCAGGTGGCGCTCGTCGCCTTCCGCGGCGCCGGGGCGGAGGTCCTCGTGCCGCCCACCGCGTCGGTCGAGCTGGCCGAGCGCCAGCTGCGCCGGATGCCGGTGGGCGGACGCACCCCGCTGTCGTCGGGGCTGGTCGCGGCCGACGGGCTGGCCGCCGCGCTGCGCCGGACGAATCCCGGCCAGCGGCAGATCATCATCGTCGTCACCGACGGCCGCGCCAATGTGGGGCTCGACGGCGGGGTGTCCCGGGGCGCCCAGGACGAGGCGCTCGCGGTGGCGGCCCGGCTCGCCGGGAACGGCTGCACCTGGCTGGTCGTCGACACCGAGCACCCCACCGGGCGCCGCACCCGGACGGCGGCGGGTCTGGCCGCGGCCCTCGGGGCGCGCCGCCTGTCCGTCGAGGAGCTGCGCGCCGACGAGCTGGCCGACCTGGCCCGGACCGCCCGCCGGGACTCGACCACCGTCGAGACACCAACGCCGTTGGCAAGGAGCTGAGACCATGGAACGACCCGTCTACCCGTTCACCGCGATCGTCGGCCAGGACCAGATGCGCCTGGGGCTCGTCCTGGCGGTCATCTGCCCCGAGCTCAGCGGCATCCTCATCCGCGGCGAGAAGGGCACCGCGAAGTCCACCGCCGTGCGCGGCCTGGCCGCCCTGCTGCCCGAACGCGACGAGGTGGTCGGGAACCCCTACCACCTGTCCCCGGACGAGTTCGCCGCCTACGCCGACCAGCTCGGCCTGGAGCCCGCCGCGCCGCCCGCCGTCGAACGCCGCCGGGTGCAGATCGTCGAGCTGCCGGTGGGCGCCACCGAGGACCGGGTCACGGGCAGCCTCGACATCCAGGCCGCCCTCAGGCAGGGCGCGCGCCGCTTCGAGCCGGGGCTGCTGGCCGCCGCGCACCGCGGGATCCTCTACGTGGACGAGGTGAACCTGCTCGACAACCACGTCGTCGACCTGCTGCTCGACTCGGCGGCGATGGGGGTGTCCACCGTCGAGCGGGAGGGGCTGTCGGTGACGCACCCGGCCCGGTTCTCCCTCGTCGGCACGATGAACCCGGAGGAGGGCGAGCTGCGCCCGCAGCTGCTCGACCGCTTCGGCCTGTGCGTCACGGTGGCCGGGGAGACCGACCCGGCGGCCCGCGTCGAGGTGATCCGCCGGCGCCTGGCCTACGAGGACGACCCGGTCGCCTTCGCGGCGGCCTGGCGGGAGGCGGGCGACGAGCTGGCCGCGCGGATCGACCGCGCCATCGGCCTGCTCCCCGAGGTGCGGGCCGGCGACGACGCCCTGGGACGGGTGGCGTCCATCTGCATCGAGGCTGGCGTGGACGGTCACCGCGCCGACATCATGATGGTGCGGGCCGCCCGCGCCCTGGCCGCCTGGGACGGCCGCGCCCGGGTGGGGGCCGACGACCTCGACCGGGCCGGCCGCCTCGTCCTGCCGCACCGCATGCGCCGCCGTCCGTTGGAGGGCATCGGGTCCTGAACCGCGTCGCGGGATCGTCGGCGTGATCCGCGTCGACGGAGGGCACCGGGCGGCCCTGAACGCCCCGGATACCCTCCCGGGTATTCTTGGGGCACGTCGGAGGAGGGAGCCCGCATGACCGCGACGACGCCGACCGATGCCGGAACCGATGACGACCTGGCAGCTGTGATCAGACGCCTGCAGCGCGCCCAGGGCCAGCTCGGCGGCATCATCCGGATGATCCAGGACGGCCGCGACTGCAAGGACGTGGTCACCCAGATCGCCGCGGTGAGCAAGGCCGTCGACCGGGCGGGGTTCGCCGTCATCGCAGCCGGGCTGCGCCACTGCATCGCCGACCCGCGGTCCGGACCCGACCCGGCCGAGATGGAGCGGCTCTTCCTCTCACTGGCCTGAGGCCCGGGCGGCGGCCGTCCCGGACGACCAGGTGGCCAGGCCGCCGTCGAGGCTGCGGGCCCGGCGCCCGTGCCGGGCGAGGATCCGGCAGGCCGAGTAGCCGCGCAGTACACGACGAGCTCCCCGTCGGGCAGCCCGCCCAGCCGGTCGCGCAGCTCGTCCGGCGGGATGGGCAGCGAGCCGGGGATGGCCCGCCCGGGCGTGCTCGGCGGGCGAGCGGACGTCCAGCACGGCGGCGCCGGCGGCCGCGTCGGGTTCGTGCCACTGGAGGTTCTCGGTCGGCCCGTCGCGCAGGTTCTCGTCGACGAGGCCGAGCATGTTCACCGGGTCCTTCGCCGAGGAGGACTGCGGCGCACAGGCCGGTTCGAGGCGCCCCAGCTCGGCCGCCCGCGGACCGCCGGCCATCACCGCCGCGATGACGTCGATGCGCTTGTCCACCCCGGCCGGGCCGACGCCCTGCGCGCCCAGCACGTCGTCGGTGTCGGCGTCGACGACGAGACCGAGGTTCATCTGCTCTGCGCCCGGGCAGTGGCCGGCGTGATCGCCCGGATGGGTGCGGATGATGCGCAGCCGCCTGCCGGCGGCCCGGGCGCGTCGCTCGTTCCAGCCGGTGGCCGCCGCCCGGAGCCCGAGGACGCCGACGATGAAGCCGCCCGGCACCGGCCGCTCCGCCCACGATGACGATTCTCATGACACCATCGTGTCATATACCCCTGGGGGTATACAATCGGACATGGCCGGGCAGCCGCCCGTCCACCGCCGCACCGAATCGTCGAGGAGTGCTCATGTGCCGACCCGTCACCTGCAAGATCTGCGGCAGGACCACCTGGGCCGGATGCGGCCGGCACATCGCCCAGGTGAAGGCGCAGGTGCCGCCGCAGCGCTGGTGCGACGGCGACCACACCGCCGAGGAGGTCGCGGCGACCCGCAGGCCCGGGCCGCTGGGACGGCTGCTCGGGCGCTGAGCCAGGGCACGGGCCCACGGGTCGCGGACCGGCCGGAGGCCGCCCGGGCCCTGTCCCCGTCCCGAAACCACTGGCCAGAAGGGCATCGGGCCGTGCACACCGCAGGGCGGCCGCCATGGCCGCGACCGGCCGACCGTGACGGCGGCGGCCGGGAAGGATCGGGCCGGGCCGGAGTAGACTCGTCGCCCGTGTGCCCGCTCACGCAGGCATCCGGCCCGCGGCTCCCCGCCGTCCGTCGGCCGTCACCATCGCCATGTTGGAGTCCCATGCCCGTCCGCCAGGATCTGCGAAACGTCGCCATCGTCGCCCACGTCGACCACGGCAAGACCACCCTCGTCGACGCCATGCTGTGGCAGTCCGGCGCCTTCCGCGAGGGCTCCGACGTCGAGAACCGCGTCATGGACTCCATGGACCTGGAGCGCGAGAAGGGCATCACCATCCTCGCGAAGAACACGGCCGTGCGGCACACCATGACCGACGGGCGCGAGCTCACCCTCAACATCATCGACACCCCGGGCCACGCCGACTTCGGCGGCGAGGTCGAGCGCGGCCTCGAGATGGTCGACGGGGTGCTCCTGCTCGTGGACGCCTCCGAGGGCCCGCTGCCCCAGACCCGCTTCGTCCTGCGCAAGGCGCTCGACAAGAAGCTGCCTATCGTCCTCGTCATCAACAAGGTCGACCGCCCGGACGCCCGCATCGGCGAGGTCGTCGACGAGACCTACGAGCTGTTCCTGGACCTCCTCGACGACGAGGACGCCGGCGGTCTCGACTTCCCGATCGTCTACTGCGCCGCCAAGGCCGGGCGGGCCAGCCTCACCGCCCCCGCCGACGGCGCCCTGCCGGACTCGACGGACCTCCAGCCGCTCTTCGACGTCATCGAGGCCTCGATCCCCGCCCCCGCCTACACCGAGGGCGCCCCGCTCCAGGCCCACGTGACCAACCTCGACTCCTCGCCCTACCTCGGCCGCCTCGCCCTGTGCCGCGTCGTCGAGGGCACCGTGAGCCGCGGGCAGACCGTCGCCTGGTGCCGCCGCAACGGCACCGTGCAGGACGTCCGCCTGTCCGAGCTGCTCATGACCGAGGCCCTCGACCGCGTGAGCGTCGAGCAGGCCGGCCCGGGGGACATCATCGCGATCGCGGGCATCCCGGAGATCACGATCGGCGAGACGATCTCCGACCCCGACGACCCGCGCCCGCTGCCGCTCATCCACGTCGACGAGCCCAGCCTGTCGATGACCATCGGCATCAACACCTCGCCGCTGTCCGGCCGCTCCGGCACGCAGCTGACGGCCCGTCTGGTGAAGAACCGCCTCGACGCCGAGCTCGTCGGCAACGTCTCGATCCGGGTGCTCGGCACCGACCGGCCCGACACCTGGGAGGTGCAGGGCCGCGGCGAGCTGCAGCTGGCCGTGCTCGTCGAGATGATGCGCCGCGAGGGATTCGAGCTCACCGTCGGCAAGCCCGAGGTCGTCACCCGCCGCGACGGGGACGGCACCCTGCTGGAGCCCACCGACCGGCTCACCGTCGACGTGCCCGAGGAGTTCCTGGGCACCGTCACCGAGATGATGGGCACCCGCAAGGGCACCATGGACCAGATGATCAACCACGGCTCGGGCTGGGTGCGCATGGAGTACGTCGTCCCCTCGCGAGGGCTCATCGGCTTCCGCACCGAGTTCCTCACCTCGACCCGCGGCACCGGCATCATGAACCACGTCTGGGAGGGCTGGACGCCCTGGGCCGGCGAGATGCGCAACCGCCCCACCGGCTCGCTCGTGGCCGACCGCCAGGGCGTCGTGTCGAGTTACGCCCTGTTCAACCTGCAGGAGCGCGGCGAGCTGTTCGTCGGGCCCGGCGACGAGGTCTACGAGGGCATGGTCGTCGGCGAGAACTCCCGGCCGGACGAGATGGACGTCAACCCGACCAAGGAGAAGCATCTCACGAACGTGCGCTCCAGCACCGGCGACGAGCTCGAACGCCTCATCCCCCCGCGACGCATGAGCCTGGAGCAGTCGCTGGAGTTCTGCGCCGCCGACGAATGCCTCGAGGTCACCCCCGACGCGGTGCGCGTGCGCAAGGTCGTCCTGGACGCCCGGGACCGCGCCAAGGTGCGCATCAGGAACCGCAACCAGGACGCGAACGCCTGAGCCGGGGCCACCGCTCCCCTCGTCCCCTCCCGCCTCACTTTTCGTCCAACACCCGGGACATGCCCGAGGTGCGAGCACAGAAGCGAGGTGCGAGCGGCACAGACCGGTTCAGAGCGAACGGCGACGCGGGCCGACGGGGCGACGGCGCAGCCCTGCGGGCGGCCTCACGTGGAGCCCGATGTCGGGGTCGACGAGCGCCTCCTGAGCCGCGTCCACCCCGTCGACGACGAACTGCGCATCGACGGGAACGGCGCGTCCGACCAGGCCGAGGCCGATCGGGCCGTCCTGCCAGTGCAGGGCGCTGGCCCCGATGAAGCCCACCGGATCGCCGTCGAGCAGCAGCGCCGAGCCCGCCGCGGGCAGCCGGGAGCGCATGCCGTCGAGGTGCAGACGCACGAGCCGGCGCGGCGGGCGCCCCACGGAGTGGATGCGGGCGACGGTCTCCTGCCCGCAGTAGCACCCCTTGTCGAGAGCCGTCGCGTAGAGGCCGAGCTCGTTGGGCAGGGTCCGCTCGTCCGTGTCGACGCCGATGCGCGGGACGCCGGCGGCGATGCGCAGGGCCTCCCAGGCCCAGATGCCGGCGGCGCGCCCGTCGTCCTCGTCGATGCCGGAGGCGGCGATGCGGACGGCACCGGCGCCGAAGGGCGCGGGCAGGTCGGGGGCGAGCCCGGCCGGCGCCTCGCCCGCCCCGGCGCCCACCCACAGGACGTGGGCGTCGGGGCGTCGCTCGACGGCGACCCTGGTGCGGAAGACCATCGACGAGAGGAAGTCGCCGAGCGCACCGTCCGAGCCGGCTCCCCCGAACAGCCACAGGCGCCGACCGTCCTCGACGGCGTGCAGGACGTGCACGACGTGGCCGGACGGGTCGAGCACGAGCGCGTCGACGGCGGCACCGGCCCCGAGACCGGTGAAGACGCCCGTCGTGAGCGAGTGCAGCCACTCATGGCGGGCCGGACCCGCCACGGCGAGGACCTCGCGGCGGCCCAGCTCGACGACAGCGGAGCCCTCGACGATGGCGCGCTGCTCGGCCATGGGCTCGCCCCGGTGCCACAGCAGGCCCTCGTCGGGCCCGGCGGGGACGAAGACGGCGCTCATGCCGTCCTCCGGGCGCTCGTCACGGCGTCCTCCGCTGGAGGCGGGCCCACATGTAGGGCTGCAGCGGCACGTCCTTGGCGGCCCGGTCGAAGGTCCACATGAGGTCGGACTCGACGTTGCCGTACAGGCGCCGGCCGCCGGTGTACTCGAGCGCGGCGTTCCTGGTGCGGGCCACGACGTCGGTGACGAGCTCGATCCTGGCGCCGTCGACGCGACCGTTCCAGACCTCGCTCCAGCCGTCCGGGTGCGACAGGACGACCTCGACGCCGCCGTCCGCCACCGGGCGCCAGAAACCGGTCTCCATGCCCAGCGGTGCGATGGGACGACCGGTCTCGTCGGCCACGTAGGTCTGCGAGATGTAGTGCAGGTACGGCTCGCCGTTCGTGGCGAACTCGACCTGCTGGCCGAACTCGAAGTCGCCACGACCGGGCCAGTCGCCATGGCCGTTGCCGGCCCAGCGGCCGATGAGCCAGGCCAGCGGCATGAGCGCCGGGTTGAGATCCTCGGGGATCTGGAAGGGCATGGTTCAGCGTCTCCTGTCGTTGCGGATGAGCGGCCTCGACCGGCGCAGGTCCCGCGCCTCGCGACGGTGCAACCAGCGCACCACGGCGACCAGCAGGGCGACGGCCGAGGCGGCCACGGCGGCCACCGCGAGGAGGAGAAGGACCAGGTCGAGCATCGCCACCCGATCAGTCTAGGTCGCCGGCTGGAGCCGCCCCGCGGACGCGGGAGCCGCCCCACGAACGATCCATCCCGGCCGCCCCCACGAACGAGGGGCCCGGCCGTCGAGTGACGGCCGCCCCCTCGCGGGCCGGTCCGGGCAGTCAGATGACCGTGTTGGTCGCGTGCCGCTCCCTGATGACCTCGGCGTTCTCGGCGACCCGCCTCCTGCTGAGCGGGTAGAGGAACAGGAGGACGAGCGCGGCGACGAGGCAGCAGCCGGCAGGCAGGCCGGCGGCCAGGTTGTAGATGCGGTCGACGACTTGGGCGGTCTGCTGGGCACCGCCCCTGTTGGACTCGACGTAGCCGATGATCGACAGCATGGAGCCGCCGACCAGGCCGCCGATGCCCTGGGCGACCTTGCGGGCGAAGGAATTGACGCCGTACACGACGCCGTCCTCGCGATCGCCGGTGAGCACCTCGTGGTTGTCGATGACGTCGGTGATGAAGGCCCACACCATGAGGTTGAAGACGCCGGCGCCGAGGGAGCCGAAGAACAGGCCGACGAGGTAGACGGCCGGGCTGTGGGTGTGAACGAGGAACAGGGAGCCGTAGACGACGACGGCGAACAGCAGGGCCGTCACGGCCGACTCCTTGCGGCCGAACCGGCGCACGATGGCACCGGCGAACGGCGCGATGAGGATGACCGTCGTGAAGTTGAACACGAGGGCGATCGACATCATGGTCTTGTTCTGGAAGTAGTCGTTGTACAGATAGGTGAGCATCGTGCCCGACAGGTTCTGGTTGATGACGACGACGAGGTCGACGATGACCAGCACGAGCAGGGCCCTGTTGTGGGCCATGTCCCTGAGCATCTTGCCGAAGGGCACGGGCTCGGACTTCTCGACGCGGACGCGCTCGGTGGTCAGCCGGGTCAACGCGACGTAGCAGACGGTTCCGAGGGCGGCGAAGACAGCGGCGCCGAAGAAGAAGCGGGCGCCGTTGATCTGCTTGGAGTTCCCGGCGTACATGACCAGCGGGACGATGTAGGAGACGATGGCCGAGCCGACGGCGGCGCCGACCGAGCGCCAGGTCGACAGGGCGGTCTTGTGGTCGGGGTCGTCCGAGATGGCCGAGGCCATCGAGCCGTACGGGATGTTCACGAACGAGTAGAGGATGCCGAACGCCAGATAGGTGACGAAGGCGTAGACGATGCGCGCGCCCAGCGGAACGCCGGAGATGAGCGGCACCCACAGGATGATGGCCGAGACGAGCAGCGGGTACTTCATGCGGATGATCCACGGGGTGAAGCGGCCCTTGCTCGTGAGCTCGGAGTTGTCGGCGAGCCGACCCACCACGACGTCGATGAAGGCGTCGAAGAAGCGGGCGATCATGAACATGACGCCGACGATGGCGCCCTTGATGCCGAAGACGTTGGTGTAGAAGATCGTGAGGAACGAGTTCACCAGGTTGAAGGTGAAGTTGTTGCCCGTGTCGCCCAGGGCGTAGCCGATCTCGTCTTTCATGCCGAAGGGCGCGGCCTCGACGACCGCGAACTTCTGGCCTCCTGCGGGAATCGTCATCGGTTCCTCTCTTCCCCTGTCCAGTCGGAGCGGACCCCCGGCGGCCGCACGCGCACCCTTGCGAGCGCATGGGACGGGTCCGGACGGGCCGGGCCCTCTCGGAGCCTGTGACGGGACCGCTCGTCGCCGAGCCGCCCCGTCTCCGTGCCGGCGCCGTGCCGGCTCCCCGGAGCCGGATGGGTCCCCACCGGCTCCGAACGGGTGTCACGGACTGATCGGCCGAGGAGCGCCACGGCTCGTCCGGGGGAGGGAGCCCGATTCACAAGGCCGATGCTCTCAGCCCGTGTCGTGCACACGGCGCGCATTGCCAGCACTTGCCATCCGGCGCGCCCCGCGGAGCACCCGGGACGATCCGGCGTCCATTGCACTCTCGCCTCTTCTGACAAAGGATGATGCACCTCGAGGAGCCCGTCGTCGGGTCACGGGGCGTCAGCGCACCCCACGCGGATGGCAACCTCGTGCCACGATGCGGGGTCGACCGCCGGACGGGGGCGCCGGTGGGCCGCGCCCGGCGCACCGGGCCGGGCGCGAACCCTCCGCGGCGCCCGGGCGGCCGGCGGTGGGACCATTGGGGTCATGCGAGTCGTCCTGCAGCGCGCCCTGTCCGCCTCGGTGAGCGTCGACGGGGAGGTCGTCGGCTCCCTGCCCGGCCCCGGGCTCGTGGCCCTCGTGGGCATCACGCACGGCGACACGCCGCGAACCGCGGCGGACATGGCCGCCCGGACCCTCAGGCTCCGCATCCTGGACGGCGAGCGCTCCGCCTCCGACCTCGGCGCGCCCGTCCTCGTCGTCAGCCAGTTCACTCTCTACGCGCGCACCCGCAAGGGCCGTCGTCCCAGCTGGAGCGCCGCGGCCCCGGCCCCCGTGAGCGAGCCCCTCGTGGAGGCCTACGTCCGGGCGCTGCGCGAGGCCGGCGCCCACGTCGAGACGGGCCGCTTCGGGGCCCACATGGAGGTCGCGCTCGTCAACGACGGGCCGGTGACGATCCTGCTCGACAGCGCCGACTGATCGCCGACCGGACCGACCGGCGGTCGGGCCGCCGACGGATGACGGCTCCCCGACGATGGGGTGGGACCCGCTCAACTATCCTGAGGCGGGATCGACGACAGGAGGCGGACATGGCCCATGTGCTGTTCGTCTGCCCCGCCGGTCTCATCCCGCCGGAGAACCTCGTCCTGCTCCAGCACGAGCTCGTCGTCGCGGCCAACGGCACCGAGGCGCTCAACAACCTCGAGATCACCGACGCCGTCGTCGTCGACGCCCGCGAGGAACTCGCCGCGGCGCGCAGCTCCTGCCAGGTGCTCGCCGCGGTCGGCGTCGAGGAGCCGGTCATGCTGCTCGTCGCGCCCGAGTCGCTGTCGGTCGTCTCCCCGGAGTGGGGCATCGACGACCTCATCCTCGAGAGCGCCCGGCCGGCCGAGTGGGAACTGCGTCTGCGCCTGCTCATCGCCCCGCACGCGCACAGCACCCTGTCGAGCGGCTCCATCGAGATCGACGAGTCGGCCTGCACCGCCACCGTGGACGGCAACCAGCTCGACCTGACGTACACGGAGTTCGAGCTGCTGAAGTTCCTCGTCGCCCACCCCGGCCGGGTGCTCAGCCGCGAGGAGCTGCTCAAGAACGTCTGGGGCTACGACTACTACGGCGGCACCCGCACCGTCGACGTGCACGTGCGGCGGCTGCGCGCCAAACTCAGCACCGAGTACGACCAGTGCATCGGCACGGTGCGCAACGTCGGCTACCGCTTCGATCCCCGCGCGTAGCGCGACTCCTCCCGGTCAGCCGCGACGCGAGACCGATCCGGACTTCGATCCCCGCGCGCAGCGCGTCTCCCGGATGGTTCTCCGGGAGCCTTGTGCCGTGGCTCCCCTCGACCCCCGCGCGCAGCGCGACTCGGGCCCGGGCACCTCGATCCCACCGGGCACCTCGACCCCCGGGCGCAGCGCGGCCCGGCCTCGGAGGGCCCGCCGGACCCGTTCGCCGGCGGGTCATACTGGGGCCATGCACGACATTGCGCTGACTCCCGCCGCGCGGGCGAGCCTCGAGACGATGCACCGCCGCATCGTCCGGCTGGGCCTGCTCGACGACCGCCCCGAGCGCGTCGGCTGGATCAGCTCCGACGGTACCGCCACGACGGGCACCGTGCTCACCGCCGAGGAGGAGCTGCGCGGCGGCCCGCTGCGCTACCGGACCCGTTCGGCCATGGGCGCCGCGGCGCTGCCCGAGGGCTACTACTCGGTGCGCATCACCCACGAGGGCCTGCGCATCCAGCAGTGGGACGCCGAGGACCATCTGCGCCGGGTCCTGAGGATCGCGCGACGGGCCGGCCGGGGCCGCTACGGCATCGGCTTCGTCCCCGCGGTGGAGGGCGAGGCCGCCCAGCCGCTGGGCGGCGACTTCCGGGAGATGCCGGTCGAGGCCATCGTCCACCTGCGACGACTGCGCGCGCTGGCCGCCGACCCGCCGCGGGTGTTCGTCGTCGAGGTGCGGACGCTGCGCGCCAGGCTCGTCGCCGACAAGCCCATCCGGACCCTGCCGCTGAGCGTCGATCCCGGACTGGACGCGATCTACCAGCAGGAGTTCACCGGTGTGGACGCCGTGCGCCGCGACCGCGCCCTGGGCCGCACGAGCTCGGGGCTGAGGCCGCTGGGCACTGCCCGCTTCGACGAGCGCTGGCCGCATCTGGCGCGCAACACCTGGCCGGCCGGACCGGAGTCGTGGCGGCTGCTCGGCGCCCCGGACGGCACGACCGTCATCATGTCCGAGGGGCTGGCCGACCCGGTCCCGGACGACGGCCTGCGCATCGAGCTGTTCGCCGAGGTCGACGCCAGGATCGCGCCCGGCCCCGAGCTCGAGGACTACTGGATCTTCCACGCGCTGCGACGCGTGGCGAACTTCGCGATCAACGGCGGCCTCGTCTACGAGCGCATCACCCGCCGAGGCTTCTTCGTCATGCAGCTGACCGACGGTCCCGACGAGCTGCGCGGCCCCGGCGGCAGGGTCGCCGCGCTGCTCGGGGCGCCCTCCGATCTGCTGGCTCGCGAGCAGGTCTGGGGAGCCCTCGAGGTCGCGCTCGTCGGCGTCGCCCTTCTCGACCCGCGGCAAGCGGAGGGGCTCCGCGACGAGGGGGCCCGCGAAGCGTCCTGGCAGGCGCTGCTCGAGGCCGGGCGCGGCGCGCTGGGGCGCAACAATGCGCTGCGCATGAGCGGGAAGGCGCCCCGCCCGGTGCAGGAGTGACGCCGGAGCCGCTGGGCGAGCGACCCGTCGGCCTCCCCCGTCGGCCCGGGAGCCCTTCGCCCCGCCTCGCATCCCCGCTCCCACCCACCTCGTCTCCTGCTCAACACCCGGGCATGTCCGAGGTGGAAGCGCGAATGCGAGGCGGGAACGGATGAGGGGCGGCCCGGCACGCGGACGGGACGGTCCCGGAGCCGCGTCCGCAACGGCGGAGCACGCATCCGGGACGCCTAGGCTTGTGACCATGAGCACCGTCATCACGCCTCCGGCGATCCGCCTGTCCGAGCCCGACGCCGAGCTCGTCCGCGTCCTCGCGGACGACGTCGCCGCGGCCGACGGCGTGATGCCGCTCAACGAATCGGCCCGGCTCTCGCTCGGCGGGGCCGTCCCCCTCCACAGCCACTGGCTGGCACGCGAGTCCGACGACGGGGCCGGGCGCGGCCTGCTCGGCTACGCCCACTGGGACGGCCGCGAGCAGACCGTCCAGCTCATGGTGGCGCCGGGGGCGCGCCGCCACGGCATCGCGACGAGGCTCGTCCGGGCCGTCGTCGGCCACACCACCCTGTCGTGCGCGAGGGACGAGAAGGCCCCGATCCCCGCAGCCCTGAACTGGTGGGCCTTCGGCGACCTCCCCGCCGCCCGGGGGCTGGCCGCGGGCCTCGGACTGAGCCCGGTGCGCAGTCTGCTGGTCATGAGCATGGCGACGCCCGGCGACGACGAGCACGGCGCGCGCCCGCCCGAGGGGTTGACGCTCGACTCCTACCGCGACGACGACCTCGAGCGCCTCGTCGAGGTCAACCGGGCCGCCTTCGCGCACCACCCGGAGCAGGGCGCGATGACCGCCGAGGACGCCCGCCGTCGCATGGGCCAGGACTGGTTCGACCCGGCGGGGCTGATCGTCGCGCGCGAGGCGTCCGGGCGGCTCGTCGGCTTCCACTGGACCAAGGTCGAGGGCGCCGGCGAGGACAGGCGCGGCGAGGTCTACGTCATCGGCGTCCATCCCGACTGGGCGCGCATGGGCATCGGACGCGCCCTGCTCGATGCCGGTATCCTGCGGATGGAGAACCAGGGCGCCAGGGCGATCGACCTGTACGTCGAGGCCTCGAACCCGCCGGTGGTGCGCATGTACCGGTCCGCGGGCTTCCGGGTGGTCTCCACGGACATCGCCTACGCGCGCGTCCCTGCCGAAGCGGACCAGGAGCAGAACCGATGAACGGCACCACGGATCGGAGCACCGCGGAGCGGACCACGTCGTCCGAGGACCGGACCGACGAGCTGCCGAAGGACCGCTACTCCGAGCGCGAGTTGAGCTGGCTGGCCTTCAACAACCGCGTTCTCGACCTGGCCCGCGACGCCGGGCGCATCCCGCTGCTGGAACGCGCCAAGTTCACGGCGATCTTCAGCTCCAACCTCGACGAGTTCTTCATGGTCCGCGTCGCCGGCCTCAAGCGCCGCATCGACGCCGGCGTGGCCGTCCCCTCGGTCACCGGTATGCGGCCGCGCGAGCTCTACGACGCGATGCTCACCCGCGTCCACGAGCTGGTCGCCTCGCAGGCCGCGCTCTTCCAGGACGAGATCCTGCCGGCGCTGCGGGCCGAGGGCATCGACCTGCTGCGCTGGGGCCAGCTCACCGCCGACGAGCGGGCCCGCATGGACGAGCTCTTCACCGAGCGCATCTACCCGGTGCTCACGCCGCTGGCCGTCGACCCCTCGCACCCCTTCCCGTACATCTCGGGCCTGTCGCTCAACATCGGCGTGCTGCTGCGCAACCCGGCCAACGAGGCTCGCCAGTTCGCCCGCATCAAGGTGCCGGGCATCCTCGACCGCTTCATCCGGCTGGCCCCCACGCGGTTCGTCCCGCTCGAGGAGGTCATCATCAAGCACCTGTCCGAGCTGTTCAGCGGCATGCAGGTGGCCAGCTCGTGCGTCTTCCGCGTCACCCGCAACGAGGACGTGGAGGTCGAGGAGGACGACGCCGAGAACCTCCTGTTCGCCCTGGAGAAGGAGCTGCTGCGCCGCAAGGTCGGACGCCCGCCGGTGCGTCTGGAGGTCGAGGAGACCGTCTCGGACGAGCTGCTGGAGCTGCTCGCCGGCGAGCTGGACATCTCGGAGAGGGAGATCTTCCGGCTGCCCGCCCCGCTCGACCTCACCGGCCTGTTCGATCTGGCGGACGTCGACCGCGAGGACCTCAAGTACCCCAACTTCCTGCCGAAGACGCACCCCGACCTCGCCCCGGTCGAGACCTCCAGCGAGGCCGACCTGTTCAAGGCGATCAAGCGCCACGACGTGCTGCTGCACCACCCGTACGACTCCTTCGCGACGAGCGTCCAGCGCTTCGTCGAGCAGGCGGCCTCCGATCCGCACGTGCTGGCGATCAAGCAGACGCTCTACCGCACCAGCGGCGACTCCCCCATCATCGACGCCCTCATCGAGGCGGCCGAGGCAGGCAAGCAGGTGCTCGCGCTCGTCGAGATCAAGGCCCGCTTCGACGAGCAGAACAACATCGCCTGGGCCCGCAAGCTGGAGCGGCACGGCGTCCACGTCGTCTACGGCATGATCGGGCTGAAGACCCACTGCAAGCTCATCCTCGTGGTGCGCGACGAGCCGGACGGGCTGCGCCGCTATGCGCACATCGGCACCGGCAACTACAACCCGAAGACGGCCCGTCAGTACGAGGACATGGGTCTGCTCACCTGCAACCCCATCGTCACCGACGACGTCTCGCGGCTGTTCAACCACCTGTCCGGCATGACGGCCGAGACCTCCTACCGCCGGCTGCTCGTGGCCCCCAACGGCGTGCGCAGCGGCATCATCGAGGCCATCGACCGTGAGATCGAGCACGAGCGGGCGGGCCGGCGCGCGCGCATCCGCATCAAGGTCAACTCGATCATCGACGAGCAGGTCATCGACGCCCTCTACCGCGCCTCGCGGGCCGGCGTCCAGGTCGACCTGTGGGTGCGCGGCATCTGCGGCATCCGTCCGGGGGTGCCCGGCCTGAGCGAGAACATTCGCGTCATCTCGGTGCTGGGGCGCTTCCTGGAGCACTCGCGCATCTTCTGGTTCGAGAACGACGGACACCCCGCGGTGGGGATCGGCTCGGCCGACATGATGCACCGCAACCTCGACCGCCGCGTCGAGGCGATCGTCTCGATCACGAACCAGCGCCACATCGACGAGATCGGGGAGCTGTTCGACCTCGCCTTCGACGAGGACTCGGTCAGCTGGCGGCTCCACGACCGGCTGTGGCGGCCCGACACGCGCGACGCCGACGGCGGCCCGAAACTCGACATCCAGGAGCACCTCATCGCCAGGACGGCCGAGCGCCGCCAGACCACCCGCACCCCGCGCCGCACGCTGTTCATCCAGCGTCCCGGCGTCCTGCCGGACCGATGAGCGCGATGCTGGAGGGCGAGCCGGTCATCCGGGCGGCCGGCGCGGTGGTCCTGCGCACGAGGGGCGGGCGCACGCAGGCGCTCATCGAGCACGTCCCCCGCTACGGCACCTGGGGCCTGCCCAAGGGCCACCAGGAGAAGGACGAGCCGCTGCCGGTCACCGCGGTGCGCGAAGTGGACGAGGAGACCGGCGTCCGGGTGCGGCTCACGCGGCCCCTGCCGCCGCTGGACTATCTGGTGGACGGCGACCACAAGCGCGTCGACTGGTGGCTCGGCGTCGCCGAGGACGGGACGGTGGGCCCGCGCGACGACGAGGCCGACGAGGTGCTGTGGACCACCGTCGGCGAGGCGGACGCGCTGCTCGCCCACGACGACGAGCGGGCGCTGCTGGCCCGCGCCGCCGGGCTCCACGAGCAGGGCCCGACCGGGGTGCTCGTACTGACCCGGCACGCCAAGGCGAGCCCGCGCAAGGCCTGGAGGGGCGACGACTGGCTGCGCCCGCTGGCGCCCCGCGGCGAGCGGCAGGGGGCGCGGTTGCCCGCCCTGTTCGCCGCGTACGGCGTGAACCGCATCATCACGAGCACGTCGACGCGCTGCGCCCAGACCGTCGAGCCCTACGCCGAGGCCGCCGGGCTGGTCCCCGAGCTCGTCGCCCTGCTGAGCGAGGAGATGGCCGACGGCAACGACGAGCGGGTCGCAGCGTTCATGGCCGAGCTGCGGCGGGCCGCCGGAGCCGATCCCGGCATGCGCCCGGTCGTCTGCGGGCACCGTCCCGTGCTGCCCGCCATGCAGGCCGGCCTGGACGTCGAGAGGACCTCCATGCATCCCGGTCAGTCCCTCGTCCTCCACGTCGGGGCCGACGGGCGGGTCCTGGACGTGGAGTCGCACCCGGCCGTCGGGTGAGCAGGCGCCCCGGGACACCGCGCGGGCGGAGCCGGCCCCGGACCCGGACGACACAGCCGAACAGTCCGGGCCGGACGCCCACCACCGTCCGAGGACCCGTCCCGCTCCACGAGGGCGCCGGCGGGCGGCGTTCACGCAATGTTCGCCCGGGCCCTCCCGCCGCACCGGGCGCGCCGCATAGCCTCGGTAACGGCGGACGGCACGCGTCCGCCTCCGAGCCCGAGGACCCGCACCGGATGAACCGAGCAGCAGCGCACGGAGCCGCCCCGGCCGCCGACCCCGGCGGCGTGACAGCCCTGCCCGCCGTCGCGGGCGGCGGCGACCGGGCCGCGGCGGCCCTGGCCCGCGCCGGGGCCCTGCTGACCGTCCTCGTCCCGATGGCGCTCATCACCCTCCTGGCCTGCCAGTCGGCGACCTCGCCCGAGGGCTCGGCCACCGGCCTGGGAGCGCTGCTGGTCGAGGTGCTCTGCTCCGCTGCGATCGCCGTCGCCGTGGCCGCGCCCGTCGGCGCCGGCGCCGCGCTGTTCGCCACGCGGATCGCGCCGCGCCGGGCGCGCCGCCCGCTCGGGGCGCTCCTCGACGTCCTGGCCGCCGTCCCCGCCGTCGCGTACGCCCTGCTCGCCGCCGAGCCCCTCACCGGGGGCGCGGACGGCCCGGCGCGGACCGTCGTCCGCGGGCTGGTCCTGGCCGTCATCGTCACGCCGACGATCGCCTCGGGCGCCCGGGAGGTCTTCGCGCGGGTCCCGTCAGCGCTCGTCGAGGCCTCGCTGGCCCTCGGCGCCACGCGCTGGGAGATGATCCGGCAGGTCGTCCTGCCCTCCTGCGCGCGCGCCCTGCGCTCGATGACCGCCCTCGCACTCTCGCGCGCCCTGGCCGAGGCCCTCGCCCTGACCGTCCTGCTCGGCGGCGTCCGCCCCGACCAGCTGCGGGCGATCCCGGCCCGCGCCGCCTCGCGCTCCGACGCCTGGCGCCTCACCCGGCTCGCGGACGACGACATCCTCGGCAGGCTCGTCCTCGCCGCGCTCATCATCGTGCTCATCGACCTCGCGGCCGGTCTCTCCGCCCGGGCCCTGGTCGCCGGGCGCCCGCCGGTGCGCCCGCGCCGCGCCCGCCCGGGGCGCGGCATCCCGGCCGAGCTCGCCGCCCTCGACCGGGCCCTCGACGCGTCGCCGACCGCCGTCCGCCTGCCCCGCTGGACCGGCGCCGTGCTCGTGCCCGCCTGTCTGCTCGTCGCCGCACTGCTCGAGGCCCTCTCGTCCGACGGCGGTCCGCTCGGCGCGCTCATCGGCGGGGCCTTCGCCTGCCTGCTCGTCCACCCGCTCCTCGTCCTCGCCGTCGAGGGGCCGCGCAGCGCGGTGGACGCGGGCTGCCGCGATCTGTGCGCGGCGGCGTTCGCGCTGGCCGTGCTGCCCCTGGTCGTGCTGCTGGCGAGGGCCGCCGCCCCGGCGGGCGGCACGACCCCGGCGGCCCCTCTCCTGGGCGCGGTGGTCGGGACGCTGGTGACCATCACCGCCGCGATCGCCGTCTCGGTGCCCGTCGGCCTGGCCTGCGCCGTGTGGGCGGCCGAGTACGCGGAATGCCGCGCGGCCCGCATCGTCTCGTCCCTGACCGACGCCGCGGTCTCGGCGCCCTCCCTCGTCGCGGGCCTGCTCGCGCTGGCCCTGCGCATCGTGCTGGTCGGCCCGGGCCGCGCCCCGGCGGCCGCGGGCGCCGTCCTCGCGCTGTGCGCGCTGATGATCCCCTACGTCGCGCGCGGCGCCGTCCAGATGCTCGGCCTCGTGCCCGCAGCGCTGCGCTGGGAGGCGCTCGCGCTCGGCGCCGACAGATGGCGGGTCATCCTGCGCGTCGTACTGCCGACGGCCTCGGCCGGGCTCGTCTCGTCGACCGTCCTGGCGGTCTCCCGGGCGATCGGCGCGGCCTCCCTCGTGCTCGTCGTGGCGGGGCCGGTCGAGCGGCCGTCGCCGAGCGCCCTGGCGGACTGGATCGCCGGGGCGGCCGCCGCCGGGACCGCCCCCGGCCCGTGGACGGGGGTGCTGTGCCTGGTCGCCGTCGTCGTCGCGCTCGACCTGGTCGGCCGGGCCGTCGCGGCCCGGATCGGCCCGAAGGACGCCGCATGAGGAGCACTGATGGCCAGACGCGTTGAACTGAGGCATCTGAGCGTCCGCTACGGGGCGCTGACCGCCGTGCAGGACGTGAGCATGACGATCGAGCCGCGCACGGTGACCGCCTTCATCGGCCCCTCGGGGTGCGGCAAGTCGACGATGCTGCGCGCCATGAATCGGACGCTCGAGCTCATCCCGGGCTCCCGCGTCGAGGGGCGCGTCTTCATCGACGGCACCGCCATCCACGGGTCGGCGGTCGACCCGGTGCGGGTGCGCCGCGTCGTCGGCATGGTCCACCAGCAGCCGAGGCCCTTCCCCACCATGTCGATCCGCGACAACGTGCTGGCCGGCGTGCGCCTGGCCGGCCGCCGCATCGGGCGCGGCGAGGCCGACGCCCTCGTCGAGTCGTGCCTGCGCAGCACGAACCTGTGGGAGGAGCTCAGCCGACGGCTGGACGAGCCCGCGACGAGTCTGTCGGGCGGCCAGCAGCGCCGGCTGTGCATCGCCCGCGCCGTCGCCGTCGAGCCCGAGGTGCTCCTCCTGGACGAGCCCTGCTCGGCCCTCGACCCCCTCTCGACGCTGACCATCGAGGAGCTCATCGGGCGGCTGCGCGAGGACCGCACGGTGGTCGTCGTCACCCACAACATGCAGCAGGCGGCGCGGATCAGCGAACGCACGGCGTTCTTCAGCACCGACGGCCCCGGCACGCCGGGGCGCCTGGTCGAGTACGACGACACGGCGACGGTCTTCTCGAACCCCCGTCACCAGCAGACCGAGGACTACATCACCGGCCGCTTCTGAACCACGGGCCGTTTCCGAGCGGCCGCCCCGCTCCCCGCCCGACCCAGTATCACTCCGCTCCCACCTCACCCAGGTGCTCCCACCTCGGACACGACCCGGGTGTCGGCGCAGAAGTGAGGTGGGACGGCGGGACGAGAACCGGGCGGGACCGCTCGGACCGGCCAGACCTCCGTCAGACCGGCCAGGCCTCCATCCGCCAGGCGGCGTCCCAGAACATCCACTCGTAGCGGCCGGCCTGCTCGCCCGCCGAGGCCATGCGTCCGCGCAGCGACCCGTCGCCCTGCTCGGCGACGCGGTCGACGATGGCGCGCACCCGCAGCGTCTGCTCGGCGAAGGCCGGGTCGGCGTAGGTGCCGATCCAGTCCCCGTACGGGTGGTTCGTCAGGTCTCCGGCCGCGGCGAGGATCCGCTCGCCGACGTCCTGGTAGATCCAGAAGCACGGCAGCACCGACGTGGCGGCCACCCCGTACTCGCCGCGGGACTGCGCCAGGAGGAACGAGGTGTAGGCCGCGCAGCTGGGCGAGGCGACGGCGTCCGCCATGACGTCGACGTGCCGGGCGTGCAGGGCGCGTTCCACGACGATCGAGTCGCGGGCCCTCTCGGCCCAGAAGACGAGCTCGTCGGGATCGTCCGCCAGGGAGGCGACCCGGGCCAGGACGCGGGCGTACTGGCCCAGGTAGAGCGCGTCCTGGCGCAGGTAGTGGTCGAAGCGCTCGCGCGGCAGGGAGCCGTCGGCCAGGGCCCCGAGGAACGGCAGCTCGTCGATGGCGGCCCGGATCGGCGCGATGCGCGCCCAGAGGCGTTCGGTGAAGCTCATCGGTCCTCCTGCGGCCAGTACGCGTGGAAGTGGTGCACGGGGCCGTGCCCGTGCCCGACGCCCAGCGCATCGGCCGCTGCGATGGCGTCGTTCAGGTAGGCCTTCGCGGCGCGCACGGCGCCGAGCCAGCCGTCGTGGCGGGGTCGCAGCGCGGCGATGGCCGAGGACAGCGTGCAGCCGGTGCCATGGGTGTTGCCCGTGTCGATGCGTCGGCCGCGCAGCAGCACCGGGCCGTCCTCGTCGACGTAGACGTCGGTCGCCTCCTCGTCGAGGTGGCCGCCCTTGACGAGCGCGCGCCGCACGCCGAGGCCGCGCAGGGCGCGGGCCTGGTCGACGAGCTCGTCGATGCCGGTCGCCGGGTCGGCGCCGAGCAGGACGGCGGTCTCGGGAAGGTTCGGGGTGATGAGCTCGGCGACCGTGCACAGGCGGCGCACCTCGTCGACCGCGTCCTCGTCGAGGAGGGCGTCGCCGCTCGTGGCGACCATGACGGGGTCGAGGACGGTGCCGGTCAGCCGGGGCAGGTAGTCGCCGACGGCACGGGCCAGTCCGGCGGTGGCGAGCATCCCGATCTTCGTGGCGTCGGGTGCGATGTCGTCCAGGAGGGTGTCGAGCTGGGCGCGCACGAAGTCGACGGGCACGGCGTGCACGCCGGTGACGCCGAGGGTCGACTGGGCGGTCAGGGCGGTGATGACGCACATGCCGTAGGCGCCGTTGGCGCTGAAGGACTTCAGGTCGGCCTGGATCCCGGCCCCTCCGCTGGGGTCGGAGCCCGCGATGGACAGGGCGGTGACGGTCATCGCAGCCCCTCCCGCCAGGCGGCGAGGAGCTCGGCCGCGGCCCGACGGGGGTCGGGCGCGCAGCAGATCGCCGAGACGACGGCGCCCCCGGCGAGGCCGGCGGCGGCCAGCGGGGCCATGTCGGGCGCCTTGACGCCGCCGATGGCCACGGCGGGCAGCTCGACGAGGGACGCGGCACGGGCCACGCCGGCGACGCCGAGCCCGCCGGGCGCGTCGGTCTTGGTCGCGGTCTCGCGCACGGTGCCGATGCCGAGGTGGTCGCAGGCGCCCTCGTCCTGCGCCGCGATGACCTGGGCGTCGGTGCTGGCCGACAGGCCGAGGAAGGCGCCGTCGCCGATGAGGGCGCGCACGAGGAGCGCGGGCAGGTCGGACTGGCCGACGTGGACGCCCGCGACGCGCGCCCCGAGCTCGCGGGCGGCCAGGAAGACGTCGACGCGGTCGTTGACGAGGACGGGCACGCGCGAGCCGACGGCGCGGCAGACCTCGATGACCTGCCGCAGGAAGGGGCCGCCGTCGGCGTCCTTGGCGCGCAGCTGCACGCAGGTGGCGCCGCCGTCGACCGCCGCGACGACGGTCTCCAGGACGCTGCGCCCGGCGCCGGCGCACTGGGCCTCGTCGGTGACCAGGTACAGGCTCAGGTCGGGTGCGGGCCTCATGACAGCGGGATCCTCTCGAGCTCGGCGCCGTCCACGGAGGCCAGGGCGTCGAGGAAGGCGGGCTGGAAGGAGCCCGGCCCCGAGGAGCTCCTCTCGGCGATCTCCGCCGCCGCCGAGTAGACGACGTGCGCGGCGGCGACCGCCTCGAGCGCGTCGACGCCGACGGCCCGTCCGGCCGCGAGGAAGGCGGCGAGGACGGCGCCGAGGGCGCAGCCGCCGCCGGTGACGCGGGTGAGCATCGCCGAGCCGCCGCCGACGCGGACGACGCGGTCGGACGAGACGATCGCGTCGACGGGGCCGGAGACGGCCACGACGGGGCCGAAGCGTTCGGCGAGGGAGCGGGCGGCGTCGAGCGCGGACTCGACGTCGTCGGCGCTCTCGACCCCTCGTCCCCCCGTTCCGGAGCCGGCCAGGGCGATGATCTCGGAGGCGTTGCCGCGCACGGCCGTCGGCCGTTGGGCGATGAGCCGGTGGGCCAGCGCCGTGCGCTGCACGAGCGTGCCGACGGCCACCGGGTCGAGGACCCACGGGGTGCCGGCCCGGCGGGCGGCCACGGCGGCGTCCATGGAGGCGCCGCGCTGCTCGGGGGTGGGCGTGCCGACGTTGATGAGCTGTCCGTCGGCCGTGGCGGCGAACGGCCCGGCCTCGCCGATGATGTCGACCATGGCGGGCGCCGCGCCGAGGGCGAGCAGGACGTTGGCGGTGAAGTTGGTGACGACCGAGTTGGTGATGCACCCGACCAGGGGCGGGGCGGACCTCAGCCTGTCGAGCACGGTGCGGGCGGTTGCGTGGTCGATCATGGCGACATCCCTTCGTCAGTGCTAACTGGACAGGTTCGACGGGTGTGATCTCAGCCATCGGGGCACCCCGTGTCACCGTGCACGGTAGCAGCCGCGGCGGACCCCCGCGAGGCGGGGGCCCGCGCAGGGGCCGTCGGGCGCGGCCCGCCCCCGGGGCTGGGCACGCCGAGTGAGTGGGGCGGATCGTGCAAGGGGCGAGAAGTGCGAGAAGTCGACGGGCAGCCCCGCGGGGCGGGGCCCGCGGCCCTGGTCGTTCCGCCGGGTCCCGAGCCGCACCGGTCCCCCGTCCCCGCCCCGCTCATGCGCTCCCGAGACCGTCCCGGGCGTCGGCACGGTCTCGGGAGCCGACGAGAAACCCGGCGAGCCCCACTGCCGCGCCGGGGAACCGGGGGAACCGCCAGGACGCGTGGAGCGCGTCGGGGCAGGGCCCTGGCCGGGCGGGAAGGCGCTCGGCCGCGGCGGGGCGGGACGCTCAGCCGCAGCTCACGACGCCCGCCCGCTGCTTCAGGGTCAGCACGCGCGCGGCCTTGTCGGTGATCTGCGTGGCGAAATCCTGGTCGGACCGGGCCGCCTCGAGGGTGTTCCGCACCATCTCGTTGACGGTGGACGGGTCGACGTCGAGGGCCAGGTCGCCGCCGGCGCGCAGGAAGCGCGTGCCGCGTCCGGCGACGTCGTACGCGTCGAGGGCGGCCGCGGCGCCGAGATCGTCGGAGACGATGACGCCGCCGTAGCCGAGCCGGTCGCGCAGCAGGTCGGTGACGATCGCGGACGAGAACAGCGCCGGGTTGTCGGGGTCGATCTGCCGGTAGATCGCCGAGCCCACCATGATCGTGTCCGTACTGCCCGACAGGGCGGCGAAGACGCCGACCGTGTCGCTGTCGGCTCTCGTCGTGGTGTCGACGGCGACCGCCTCGTCGGTGTTGGCGGTCACGTCGCCGAGACCCGGGAAGTGCTTGATGCTCGTGGTGACGCCCGCGGCGTGCATGCCCGCGATGACGGCGCCCGCGTTCGTCGTGACGTCGGAGGCCGTCTGGCCGTAGCCGCGACCGAGCTGGCCGATCGGCTGGTTCCGGGTGCTCATGTCGGCCGTGACGACGTCGGCGACCGGCGCCAGGTCGAGGTCGACGCCGGCCCGCTCGAGCTCGCCGGCCCACGTGGTCCAGTCGCTCGTGATCCGGTCGGCGGGCCGGCCGGCCTGCTCCTCGGCCGACGGGATCGGGGTGAAGCCGCTGCCGCTCAGGCGGGTGACCTCGCCGCCCTCCTGGTCGGCGGCGATGAGGGCCTCCGAGTCCTGTTCACGCAGGGCCCCGGTGAGCGCGGCGGCATCGTCGGCGTCCAGCGAGCCGGGCTCGGTCATGAGGATGACCGAGCCGACCATCTGCTGGCCGAGCTCGCCGGCGGCGACGCTCGGGGTGCGCTGGGTGATGGCGCCCATGTAGAGCGTCTGCACCTGGGCGGACAGGCTCATCGAGGCCGCCTTGGCCGAGCAGGCCGCGTCGGGCGAGGCGGCGCCCGAGCTGATGGCCGACGGCGGAGCGCTGGTGCTCCTGGTCTTCTCCGGCGTCCCGGCCGTCCCGCTCGGGGACGGTTCGCCGCCGCCCGAGCCCCAGGGGCCCATCGCGCAGCCGGCGGTGGTCATGGCGAGCAGGGCCGCGCCGACGAGACCGGTCGCGACGCGCCCGCGGCGGCGCACTGCTCCCGTCGTCCCGCCGGCCCTCACCGCGCCCCCTCGCACTCGGCGGCCGCGGCGAGCAGGGCGTTCTCGACGACCTCGGCGAGCTCGGGGTGCGCCCAGTACTGGCCGCGGGCCATCGTCCCCACGTCGATGCCGAAGCTCATCGCGGCGACGAGCAGCTGACCGAGCTCGGGGGCCTCGGGGCCGATGACGCCGGCGCCGAGCAGCAGGCGCGTCGCCGGGTCGACGAGCAGCTTCACGAAGCTCGTCCTGTCGTCGAGGGCCCAGCCGTAGGCGACCGTGTCGTAGGGCTGGACGACCTTGACGTACTCGGTGCCGGCCTCGCGCAGCGCCTCCTCGGTGGCGCCGACGGTCAGGACGGGCGGCTGGCCGAAGATGGCCTGCGGGACGGGCTCGGCGGGACGGGCGATCGGCTCGTCGGGGTGCAGCAGGTTGTGCTGGACGACGCGGGCCTGCGCATTGGCGACGTGCTTGAGCAGGTGGTGGTCGCAGACGTCGCCGAGTGCCCAGATGTGCTCCCGGCTGGTGCGCTGGTGCTCGTCGACGACGACGAAGCCGGCCTCGTCGACGTCGACGCCGGCGCGATCGACGGCCAGCTGGTCGCCGTTCGGCACGCGCCCGGTGACCACGAGCAGGGCGTCGGTGTTGTAGCGGTACTCGGTGTCGGACGGATCGACGAAGCGCAGCAGCAGCCCGCCGCGCTCGGCGGGTTCGACGGACGAGAGCCGCTGGTTGAGGCGCACCGCGAAGTGCTCGGCGGCCAGCTGCGTGGCGCGGGCGGCGATCTCCCCGTCGATGCGGCGGAGCAGGCGGTCGGAGCGGTTGACGAGGGTGACCCGGGAGCCGAGCGAGGCGAAGATGTGGCCGAACTCGATGGCCTCGACACCGCCGCCGACGACGACGAGGCGGTCGGGCAGCTGCCTGACGCGCAGGATCGTCTCGGAGGTGTGGATCATGCCGGCCAGGTCGGGGTCGTCGAGGCCGGCCGCGGCCAGCGCGCGGGGGCGCGAGCCGGCGGCGATGACGAACTGGTCGGCGGTGATCGTCCGGTGGCCCACCTGCAGGGTGTGCTCGTCGACGAAGGCCGCCGCCTCGCGCAGCACGGTGACGTTCCGGTTGGACTCGCGCCAGGCCAGGCCGGCCCGCGAGATGCCGTCGGTGCGCCCGAAGACGCGCTGCTGGAGCGCTCCGAGGTCGACGCCATCCAGGTGGAGGTCCACGCCGAGGCGCCGGGCGTGCTCGGGGGCCGCGGCCATCGTGGCGGGCACGACCATCATCTTCGTGGGGATGCAGCCGACGTTCAGGCAGGTGCCGCCGAACCAGAGGTCCTCGCCGACGCCGCGGTCGACGAGGGCGATGCTCCGGTCGTCGAACCGCTCGTCGACGATCGAGTTGCCCGACCCGGAGCCGATGATGCAGATGTCGAAGTGGTCTTCGGTGTGCGCGTGGGCCATGCGTCCATCCTTGCACGGACTCGTGACGGGACCGGAGCGCATGGACGCCGCGCGCCCGGCCGGGGGCCGGGGCTGCGGCCGTGCCGTGGGGCTGCTGACGGGTGGTCGACTGCCCTGCGGTTCCCGCGGGAAGTCCCGCAAGGATCGCAGAGCGGACCTCTTTCTCGCGTTTCTCGCGTCCGAGGCACTGCTCTTGGGTCCGAAGCACTGCCCGGAATATCGAATTGAGAGATCAATCATCCCGGGTTCCGGGACCTTCTCCGCGCCTCGTCCTTTGGTGGTTCACTGATCTGTGAGTCGGGCCCGCCCCCCTTGTGGCCTGTGGTTTGGTCGAGGAGTCGTCGTGGTTGATCTCGGTGCGTATGAGGAGCCGGTTGCTTTTGATGATGGTGTGGCTGACGCGTTGAGGTCTGCGGCGTCGGCGCTGTCGGGGACGTTGTCGGGGCAGGCGGCCTCGCGGTCGTCGTGGGCGGCGACGGCGTCGACGGATTTCGAGGGGCATTACGCGGACGTGTTCGACGCGAACGCCCGGGCGGCCTGCGATGACTGCTCGAACATCGCGTCGGCCCTGGACGCGCTGGCCGCGGACGTGCAGACCATGAAGGACGCGGCCGCGTCGGAACGCGACCGCCGACGCCAGGCCAAGGAGTGGGCCGACCGGCAGAAGGACGAGTGGGCCCCGAAGAGCTGGATCGACGACCATCTGGGCCTGGACAAGCCGCCGGCGGGCCCGCCCGAGACCCCGGTGGTTGACGCGCAGGCCCCGACCGTGGCCACGTGGTCCGAGCCGGCCCAGGGCCAGGCGGGGGGCGTGTCCTCGGCCCGGCCCGATGATCTGCGGACGTACTCGTCGAACGTGACCGGCGCCAACGACACGGTCACGACCCAGAAGGGCACCCTCGACGGGGCGCTGTCTGATTTCGCGGACAGGTGCTCGTGGTGCAGCATCGACACGTCGGGGATCACGACCGCCCTGGCCGCGTTCGGGGCGAACAACACGAACGAGACCCGATGGGTCGACACGGTCGCGGCCGCGTTCGAGGCCGCCGGCGGCTCCGGGGCCATCTCGGCGGTCTCGGACGCGGCCCTCGACGCGTCCTTGCAGGCCGCCGGCGTGACCCAGTCCCGCCAGCCGGTCGACGTGACCGCCCCCACCATCCAGGGCGACCCGCAGACGTCGGGGTATGCGGACGACCCGGTCAACACGACGACCGGGAACTTCATCGAACCCGAGACCGACCTCGCCTTCAGCGGCGGGTGCGCGTCGTTGGGGTTCGACCGCGTGTACAACTCCCTGTCGGCCGGTGTCGGGGCGTTCGGGCCCGGCTGGGCCTCCACAGCCGACCAACGGCTGCTTGTGACCGAGGACGGCGCGGTGTGGGTACAGCCCTCCGGCCGGCATGTCGTGTTCCCGAGACTCGGCAACGGCTGGGACCGGGCCCACAACGACACCTACTGGCTCCACACCACCACCGACACCACCGGCCCCACCCCCGGCGACGCCCCCACCACCGGCGCCGCTGGTGGTGCCGGGGTGTTCGTGGTGTCGGACAATGCCGGTGGCCGGTGGGTGTTCGACCGCGCCGGCAGGCCCGTCTCGGTCAGCCGGGGCCCAGGCACCAGGGTGGATCACCGGTGGGACGGGGACCGGCTGGTCGGCCTCACCCACGAGCGGGGACGGGCCGTCACCATCGAATGGAACGACCACCACACGCGGATCACCGCCCTGACCGCCAACGACGGACGCCGCGTCGACTACGGCTACGACCCGGCCGGCAGACTCACAGAAGCCGCTTCTGCCGGCGGAACCCGTACCTACGGGTGGAACGAGGCCGGTCTCATCGCCACCGTCACGGACCCGGATGGTGTGGTCGAGGCCGCCAACACCTACAACGAGCACGGGCAGGTGACATCGCAGCGGTCCCGGTTCGGCCGCCTCTCCCACTACACCTACCTGCCCGGCGGTGTGACACAGGTCGCCGACGAGGACGGGGGCCGGGCGAACACCTGGATCCACGACCAGACCGGCCGCCTGGTGGGGATGGTGGACGCGGACGGGAACCGCCAGTCCATCGGCTGGGACCAGTGGGGCAACCGAGTCCAGATCACCGGCCGCGACGGCCGGACCACCGTGTGCCGGTACGACGCGCGAGGCCGGCTGATCACACGCCAGGAGGCGTCCGGCGCCCGCACCGACTACGAATGGGACGAGGCCGACCGGGTCGTGCAGGTCACCGTCACCGACACCACCAGCAGCAGCCATGGAAACACCAGCAGCGCCGGTGGGTCGGGGCCGTCGGTCACTTCGTACGAGTACGAGGGGGCCGGCCGGAATCCGTCGACGGTGACGGATCCGGAGGGCGGGGTGACCCGCCTGACCTGGGACCAGAACCTGCTGACCGAGGCGACTGACCCGGCCGGTGTGCGGGTGCGGCTGGGTTACGACGGGCACGGCGACCTCGTGTCGACGACGAACGCGGCCGGGGACACGGCCCGACTGGTCCGTGACGGGGCGGGCCGGGTCGTCGCGGCGATCACCCCGCTGGGACACCGCACCGAGTACCGCTACGACGAGGCCGGCCGGCTCGCCTCCCGCCAAGACCCGGACGGGGCGCTCTGGCGGTACGAGCACACGACCGGCGGCAGACTGTCCGCGGTGGTGGACCCGGACGGCGGGCGCACCGTCACCGAGTACGGGCCCGGCGGGGTCGAGGAGGCCACGACCGACCCGCTGGGGCGGCGTCTGGAGCAGGAGTGGGACGACCTGGGCAACCTGGCCGGGGTGCGGCTGCCGGACGGGCGGGAATGGTCGTACGTCCATGACGGGCTGTCGCGGCTGACCGAGACGGTGGACCCGGCCGGCGGCCTGTGGCGCCGCGAGTACGACGTCAATGGCATGGTTGCCGCAACGGTGGACCCGACCGGGGTGCGCAGGGGGCTGGCGTGGGCCGCGGACGGGTCCGTGACGGTGTCGGACGCGTCGGGGACGGCTCGTGTGGGCGTGGACGGGCTGGGACGCCCGGTCTCGGTATCAGTGAGCAGTGCCCCCGCGCCGGGCGAGGCCGTCCCTATGGGCATGAGCCTCGAAGAAACTGTCGGCACGGGTGCCCCCGCGCCGGGTGGGGCCGGCCCGGATGGCCCTGACGCGCGGGTGGTGGTGCGTGATCTGTGCGGCCGGCCGGTGGAGGCGTTGGACGCCGATGGTGGGTTGACGCGGCTGATGCGCGACGCGGCCGGCCGGCTGGTGGAGGAGATCTCCCCGGCGGGCAGGAGCACCCGGTACGAGTGGGACCGGTGCGGACGGCTGTCGGCCGTGATCGGCCCGGACGGGGCACGCACGACGATGGCCTATGACGCGGCCTCGCGTCTGATCGCCCAGGACGGGCCCGGCGGGCGGGTGCGGGTCGCCTACGACCGGTGCGGGCGGCTGTCCACGGTGACCGCCCCCGGGCGGGGGAAGACCACGTGGGGCTATGACCGGGCCGGCCGGGTGCGCTCGGTCCGGTCACCGGCCTGGGGCCTGGTGCGGTTCGGCTACGACCCGGCGGGCCAGCTGACGGCGGTGACGAACGCGCTGGGCGGGGTCACCCGGTACGACTACGACGAGTGCGGGCGACTCGTGCAGGTCACGGATCCGCTGGGCCATGTGACCCGGCGCACGTACACGGCCGCGGACCGGGTCGAGACGCTCGTCGACCCGCTGGGACGCACCACGCAGGCGGGCTACGACGCGGCTGGCCGCCAGCTGTGGCAGACCGACGACACCGGGGAACGCCTGGCCTTCGGCTGGGACGAGGCCGGACGCCTGGAACGGGTCGCCACGGGCGGGGAAGGCCTGCCCGGCCAGACCTGTTGCGCGCTGACCCGGCCCGGGCGGCGGGTCCTTCGCGTGACGGGGCCGGGCGGGGCCCGCGACGAGCTCGTCTTCGACCGACTGGGCCGGCTGGCCCGTCATGCCCGTGGCGGGCGCACCGTGGGCGAGTGGTCGTGGGACCCGGACGGGGCCTGCACCGCTTTCACCGGCCCGGACGGGCAACGGGTCCGGTACGCCTACGACGACGCCGGGGCTCTCGTCCGGGTGGAGGGCACCGCGTTCGGCCCGGTGACGGTCCGCCGTGACACGGCGGGGCGCCTGACCGGGATGGACGGGCCGGGCCTGACCCAGCGCTGGGACCGCGACGAGACAGGACACGTCATCGCGTACAGGCGCACCAAGAACGGCGTCACCACGAGCAGCCGGGTCAGCCGTGACGAGTCAGGACGCGTGACAGCGGTGGACGGGCCCGACGGGACCGTCCGGTACGGCTACGACCCGGCCGGACAACTGGCCAGGATCGAAGGGCCCGACGGCCGGCGTGAATCCTTCACCTGGGACAAGGCCGGCCACCTGACCCGCCGCAGCGTTGAACGGCCCGGCGCCAGGCCCGAGACCACCCTCTACAGCTATGACCCGGCCGGGCAGCTGGCGTCCACGGACGGGCCCGACGGGCGGACCCTGTACACCTGGGACGCGGCCGGGCGCCGTACCGGCCAGGACGGGCCCGACGGGCACTGGTCCTACTCGTGGGCCCCGTCCGGGCACCTGACGGCCGTCACGAGACGGACCCCGCACGACGCCCGCACGTGGCGGATCAGCCGTGACGGGCTCGGCCTGCCCCGCCGCATCGACGACACCGACCTGGCCTGGGACCTGTCCGGGCCCGTACCGGCACTGACCCGGTTCGGCACCCACACAGTGACCGGCCTGCCCCGGGCCCTCGCCATCGACGGCACCCTGACCAGCACCGGCTGGCGGCCCGCCCGCCCGACCAGCGCGGACGACCCGTGGGCGCCTCCGCCACCGGTTGTCGAGACCGACGGAGCCCGGCTGGGCGTCGGCGGCGCCGTGGGCCTGGGCGGCCTGGAGATCCTCGGGGCCCGCGTCCACGACCCCACCACCTTCTCGTTCCTGTCCCCCGACCCCCTCGACCAGCCGCCCCTGGCCCCCTGGGCCACGAACCCGTACTCCTACGCGGCGAACAACCCACTGGCCTTCACCGACCCGACAGGCCTCAGACCCCTCACCGACACCGACTTCGAGGCCTACAAACACGACCACGGCGGCCTGGGCGGCTGGATCGCCGACCACAAGGACTACCTCATCGGCGGCGCCATGGTCATCGCCGGCGGCGTCCTCATGGCCACCGGCGTCGGCGGACCCCTCGGCGGCATGCTCATCGGCGCCGGAGCCGACACGATCATCCAACGCGCCACCACCGGCCAGGTCGACTACGGACAAGTCGCCGTCTCAGGCCTCCTCGGCGCCGCAGGCGGAGGCGCCGCCAGTGCCCTCCTCAAGGGTGGCGGCCGACTCGCCACCGAACTCGGCGCCACCGGGCTGCGTACCGCGATCACGACCGGCGCCGCGTCCGGTACGGCGTCCGGCGCCGGCGGATCAGGCTACGGCTACCTCACCGGCCCCGGCCCCCACACAGTGAGCGGCTTCCTCACCAGCACCGCCACCGGAGCCGTCGAAGGCGGACTCCTCGGCGGCGCAAGCGGCGCAGCAGGCCACGGGCTGTCCACCACAGGGAAAAACGTCCTCGGACACTTCGAGCCTACACCAACCACTCCGCAAGGAACAAGCTCAGATACCATTGCCGAGATGCTCAACAGTGCATCGCAACCTGGAAGAACCGCAGGAGTTTTAGATATTGATGGAGAACTGACCCCCCTCACCTCAGGACGTCCTTCCCTTCCAAACTATATAGCCAGTGGACACGTGGAAGGTCAAGCGGCAATGATAATGCGACAACAACAAGTCCAATCTGCCACCGTGTACCATGATAATCCAAATGGCACCTGTGGCTATTGTTATTCACAACTACCAACACTGCTCCCCGAAGGGGCAGCGCTTGATGTAGTCCCCCCAGCCGGCACAGTCCCTCCTTCTAACAGGTGGCACAATGGCGGACCATCATTCATCGGAAACTCATCAGAACCAAAGCCATGGCCAAGATAAAACAATGTCAACACAGGACAAATAAGGAGATGGAATTGCACACCGATCACTAAAGTCGATAAACTTATCCTATGGCAAACTCCGCAGAAACTCAGCTTCTTCATTACCCAAACATGAAATTTTTGCCAGGCTAAAACCAGAACGCTCCAATTCCATGAGATGGGAAACAAGCAATCACGAAGCCAGTATTACTCTTGCGTCGGGGTAGCTGTAGATGTTTTATCAATAGTTATGTTTCACATGCTGGATATTTACATAATGCATTTTAGCTGTATAGCAATAGCTTGGGGGAGATATGGGCAATGACAGTCAACTGACAGTTGTCGAAGATGTCAAAAAAGACGAGTTCGTCACACAGGTACGTAGAGATGTCGAGACTTCGCAATACTTAAATGAATTAAGAGCAAATATTAGAGAGGGGCAGGGATATGTTGAGATATCTCGACATTCATTCGATTACCCCGCGTTATGTGTTTGCTATATGGATAGAGTGGGCGTCATTCAAGCATTTCCCAACGCTGAAACATCATTAATTCTAAAGGGTACGGGTATATTTAAGACCGACGAGATCATCGATCTGCCTGTTATGGGAGAGATGACACCGTTTACTGGCGATTTTATCATAAGCGCAGACGTAATAATAGAAACCGTCAGACAATTTATTGAAAATTTTGACTTGGACGCCGTTGGAGAATGGTATAGATTATAATCTATGGCTGACATGAAACGAAACCGTAATTTTCGTGGATTTCCTGTGCCGTTTCGGATGCGATCGGGGCGTGCGGGTCGGGGTCACCCAGGAGGAAACCGCCGTCCTGATCAGATGGAAGAAGCGGCCCGACAATCATGTGCCGGCGCGGATGAAAGCAGAAGCGATCCTGTACGCCTCCGAAGGAGTCAGCACCAGCATCATCGCGAAAATTGGTCGAGCGGGCCGAGAGGACGGTGCAGGAATGGCCGGCCGAGTGGCAGGCCACCAGGATGTGCTCGGTCCTGACCGGCCATGCGGGGAACCGGGACGCGGCGGAACCCGCCCGCGCCCGGAAGCAAGAACTCAAGAAAATCCTCGCCCGGCCGCCCTCCCGGACGGGCATCCACGCCGAGTTCTGGGACGTCCCGGCGATACGTGACGTCGTGAAGACCCTGTTCGATGTCGAGTACCAGGCGGATTCTTCGTACCGGCTGCTCCTGCGCTTCTGCGGGCCGAGCCCCGAGCTACCCGGACCCGTTCGACGAGCACCGCGACGAGAAAGCCATCACCAGACGCATGACCGAGGCGACGACCCGAGTCAAAAGCTTGTTGGACGCCGGCTGGGAGGTCCACACCGCAAGACTGAGGCCCGCCCCGAGCACGAGGCCTGGACCCGCCGCATGCAGCCCCCGGAGGGGCAGCGCACCAGAGCGGTCCGTGGACCGGCAGAGGACGTCCCAGTCCTTCTTCGGCGCCCCCTCCCCGACCAGCAGAACAGTCACGCCGTACCCGACCGAGGGGAACCAGAACACCTGGCAGACGATCCTCGCGCTGGAACGACTCCAACGCGAAACCAAGACCGACCGGCTCGCTGTCGTCCTGGACGACGCCCGATTCCACCACGCGAAAGCGTTGACCGGCCTCCACGGGCCCGGCCGGCTGCTGGAACGCATCACACCGATCCATCCGCCGCCGTACGCGCCCGACCACAACCCGGCCGGGCACGTCCGGAACACGGCCAGGAACGACATCGCGACCATTCAGCACGAGACCCCCGAAGAAACCCTCGGCGCGTTCGCCTCACACGTCACCGGCCGCGCCTTCGACTACGACTCCGAGCACCTCCCACCCCGCGAAACCAGAAACGATCCTGTTTCATGACGGCCATAGAAATGAGGTGAGTCATAAATGCTAATTCGTGACCTGCTGACTTATCCCACGAAGCTATCTACGATCGATGCACCGATAATAACTGATATAAATCCATTTGAGTTTCAGGACGCACTGCTTGAGGCTGAATTTCTTGACGTCTTGATAGACTCGCGGAGACAAATCGTCGGCGTTCTACTGGAATTCCGGACTGCGTTGCAGTTTCAGGATGGGATAGCGGGATTGTATGTGGCTCGCGGTACAAGGGATCTTTCGTGGCACAGTGACCTGTCCAGACGAGAGGGAATTAGGGCATTTCCCATCGGAAGGTCATCGACCGTGAAACACGGAAACAACGTGGAATTTTTCATTTCTGCAATGTGGGATCTGTCGCTGTCCGTGCTCTCCGAGGACGCCGAGTTCGCCGTTCTCGATGTTCCAGGCATGACGATAGCTCCACCGGACTACACAAAGTCAGACATTTCCGCCATTGAGGCCGCCATGCCGTCCTGGGGTTCCCCGTGCCAAGTAATCGAGAAAGCCTCGTGGAGAGGATTCGATGCCCAGCAGTGAGTTCTATGACCATCATGAATCGGGACCGTGTTTCGTGGGTTCCCTGTGCTGTTTCGGATGCGGTGGGGGCGTGCGGGTCGGGGTCGCCCCGGAGGAAGACCGCCGTCCTGGTCGGGTGAAGGAAGCGTTCCGACAGTCGCGTGCTCGCCGGGATGAAGGCAGAGGCGGTCCTGCACGCCTCCGTGGCATCGATGCGGGCATCATCGCAGAGACGGTCGAGCGGGCCGAGAGGACGGAGAGAACGGTGCAGGAATGGCCGGCCGACTGGCGGGCCACCAGGATGCGCCCGGTCCCGGCCGGGCCCGCCGGGAACCAGAACGCGGCGGAACCCGCCCGCGCCCGGAAGCAAGAACCCAGTGGCGGCGTGTCCGGGGGATTGTCGAGGAGACCGGTCAGTTGAGGGGCTCTCGCGTCGTGGGGCGGTCCCGGGGGCCGGGTCGGGCACCCGTACGGGTCTTCCGGCCGGGGTGCAGGCGTCCTGGAGGTCCGGCCCGGCCCGGTGGTGCCCGCCCGAGTGCGGGCCCGGCTCGTGCTTCCGGTCCCGGCACGGCACGGGAGCGCCGTCCACGACCAGGGTCCGGGGCTGGTCCGGGTCGTCTGCGGCCGGCACGAGGCCCGACCGGCCCCGAACGACTCGGCCGGCTCGGCTCGGGCGCGGTCGCGCCGCAGGTGGGCCGGCGCGGCCCCGATCTCTTCCGCCTGGCTCAGTGCCGGTGGCCGCCCAGTGGTCCGCGGGGTACGGGGGGGTGATTGTGGACGAGGGCCTGGTGGGGGACTGCGATCGCCTCGGCCGGCGGGCCTGTTGCACGATCCATGCGAGAACCCGTCCTGAGAACATGGGATGCTGGATGACCCGATCGCCCCAGCGGCAGGTCCCCGCCTCCCACCAGGACACGCCCGTACCGGCAGAACAGCCAAAAGAATCAACCCCTCAAATCAGGGTCTTGAACAACCCTCCCCCGCTCGGCGATCGACTACCGCACACCAAACGAAATCGACACCGAACCCAGACGCCACAATCAGACAGTCTGAACCAGACGTTCACCACTGTCCGAGAAACCCACTTCACTCCAGTGTCGCCGGCCAAGGAGTGTCGGTGGCTGGGCCAGCTGTGGTCGGCATGATGTCCTGCGCCCCCCGACATGGATCATCCCGAACGTCGTGAAGGAAGTGGAATCACGGATCGAAGCATGGGCAGCCGGATCGGCGTGCCGACCGCTGACGGTGCTGCCTTCGACAACTGCTCTGCACAGCCCTTCACGGACGGCGAGGAAACCGAGGTCCGGGCGGATCATCACCTGCCGGTGAAGTCCGTTCACAGCCCCTGCCGCCCGGCCGACGAGTGACTGCGCTTCTGCACGGAGCCCTGAACAAGCCTCAGGGCCTCAGAGCCTCAGGCGAGCGGTGCGGCGAACCGCCTGCAGTAGCCGACATCGACGGGGCACGGGACGCCCTGCGCATTGGCGAGGGTGGTGGCCACGGTGGCTCCGAGTTTCGCGATGGCATCGTCGGTGAGGCTGGTGGCCCACTGCTCGTCGCCGGTGCGGGTGAGTTCCTCGATGATCTCGACGGCGATCCCGGCGACCTGGATGAACCGGCCGACGGCCAGCACCGTACCGGGCAGCAGGGCCACCTCCTGGGCCTCTTGGACCGCGGACACCGGCGCCAGGTCCCGTCCGGTGTGAGCGAAGACGACGGCGATGCCCGGACTGGTCAGCCCGGCAGTGGCGACGACCAGGTCTCTGCTGGTGGCGGTGATGCCCTGAGGCACCACGACACCGGCCGCGGTGCCCTGCGGGCTCGTGACGCCGCGGAAGGTGACGGCGCCGGTCGGTGGGAGCCGGCGCATGCCCTCGACGGCGCGTTCGAAGCGTTCCTGGGGAGTCGGCTGCTGGGGTGTCGTCATGCGTTTCTCCTGCCGGGTGGGGGGTTGCCGCCCATGATCCCACACCAGACGCGGACCGGCGGACATGCCGGGGGCGTCCCCGCAGCTGTTCGTCTGGCCCTGCCCGCGCCATGGGAGGATGGATCGACCCGCCACCGCAACCCTCATCGACAAGATCCTGGGGCACAAAAAAGGCCCAACTCAGGTCCGATGCGGGAACCACCGCGGATCACGACCCGCGAACGCGAGGTGCTCGGACTCGTCGGGTCGGGTCCGAACGACGCCGGGACCGAGCGCGAGCCGGTCATCCCGCACGGCACGCTGAAGAGCCGCATCGCGCGCCTGCTCACCACGTTGGGCATGCGCGACCGGCCACAGCACGTGACCATCGCCCACGAAGCGGGTGCGTCCCCGACCGGCCCTGATCCTACTGCGCAATCCCCCGCGAGGCTCGAATCTCATCCCCGAACCGCAACCACAACGGACACCCCTGCACAATCCAAGGGCCCGGCCTCCACAACCGCACCCATGAACACGAACCAGAAGCAGCAGCCCCGTGCACTGAAGAATCGGACGAGCTTCACCTCACTTCCGACATCACACGCTCAATATCATGGGTCATGATGGCGCCACGCTGTACACAATTGCTCATCGACACGAGTCGTGGGAGGTCGACACGCACTTTCACCGTATGGACACGGAAGCCATCATCCCAATCGATAATCAGATCTCCAGTCAGACTGACGCAATCAACCATACAGACCTTACAACGCTTGATCGTACGTCGGCCAGGAACCCAGTCGGTGTGGGCTGGAACCCTGAATCGGAAGCACGAATCCGGATAGTATATCTTTCCCATTGAATCAAGACGACCGCCGGGAATCGAGTCAATCCCCATGCGCAGGCCCTCAGCGACAGACAACAGCGCCCCCTCGTAAACCCCATCAAGCACTGGGCAACAGCGAGCAGAGATCTGCAGAGCCTGGTCATCCACCCTTCCGAGGAATTTCTTTTTTGGAATCAAGTCCACGCCGCGCGAGAACTTCCGTTTCCCAATCTCTGAAGCACCGAAAAAATTACCTTCGATCAATCTGTCCCGACAAAGCGCCCGACAAAATTCGCGCTCAATCGTGGCCCATGCCCCGGCGTCCCACACAAAGGACCCCTCCAACCCGGACAGAACCAATGACCCGGCATCTTGATCCAAAATTCGAGCTAAAGCATCAACAAAATTCCTCGGAGAGCGAACTCCGCCCAGTCGAGCAAACGAACGTCTTGCCAGAGCAAAGGCGGAAACGTCAACGAAACAGCAATTCGCCTGGACTCGATATCTAGTAGCAGATGTTCCAAACCTGAACGACACCACTTCAGCTTTTGTTCTTCTGCGCTCAATCGAGATGGAGATGTTCACCTCATCATCAAGTTTTCTCGAAAGCCCCTTGCGAATATCGTTGGAAAATTTTATAATCTGATTAGAAATCTTGGTGCATTCACTTTCTTTCGCACTGGGAAGAGGCCACACGACAAGCCCTTTCGGGCTACTGGGTACCGCCCTGTTCACCTCAATTGCATGCGGTTCCAAATCATCCCAAAAATTCAACGACACGAAATCATTGAAATAGTCTGCATGGTTTTTGTAGCATCCCTCGAGGGAATCGATCCTGACGTCGTCCGTCATATAGAGCGTAGTTTTACTAATTTCATTGATGACCGAGATGGTCCGGTATCGGTTCTTGGAACGAGGTGTCTCAAATCGATGACTCATCAGTTCTCTGCCCCCGGTTCAGCCAACTTGAGAGTGCTTCCTGAGAGAGCCGTCATAGGAGCCCCGTAGCCGACACGAACAGCCTGCCCCATCTTGCCGCAGTCTGCTGCGTAAACCGAACTTTCAGAACCAATATGAACAAGCTTTCTCAAGATATTCTCAAGTCTCCCTGTAATCATGATGGACCCATTGAAGCCGATTCGCTCCCCATTCATCATATGAAATCCAGAACCAATGATCTTGAATTCACCCGTTCCGGGTGTCACACTTCCTTGAAGTGCATGCTCCAATGAAAACCAATGGCCATCCAGATCGAGAGTATCAGAATCAGAAGGCGAAACCGGAAGGACCTGAGTCACCCTCATCCTGGGAACAGGCTTTTCAAAACAAGTTGAAGCTCTAGCAAAACCATCTGACGAAGAATTCCCGTTCATCGTGTACTCTATTGATATAAGCCGCCGAACATGACCTTGTTCGACCAAGGAGACCGGAGACATCGTACAAGCCAAATCGTCGACTTCAGCAAGACCGATAAGGTGTTCATTGCCACGGACGTCATCAATCACGTTTATGCGCTCATCCATGCCAATCAAATTTTCTCCAGGATAGAGGCCGCGGACATCAGCTTCAAGCATATGGCCAAGCGTTTCATGAAAGAAGAAACCCGCAGACCGAGGAGGAAGCAAAACCCCTCTCAAGTGAGAACGTGTGCATCGCGATCCCGTCAGCACAGGCAAGCAAGCGCTTTCTTCCACATACGAGTACAGCCTCTCGAACATTCGATGCAGAGAGTCCCACAAGTTCAAGACGATCGGCGCTTCAGCCAAGTATGAACCCCACAACCGCGAGGTTAAAGAAATTTTTATTGAATTACAGCTCCTCTCATCCTTGCCATTTTCCCAAAAAATCCGTTCCATACGATCTTTCACAACTATACTCAGTTTAAAATCACTAAATCTGGATAGGCGATTCTGAAATTTCATGCACAAGTCAGAGAACGCCTCACGATTCACGCGATCCAATCGCAATAGACAGTCTTTCTCTAATATTTCACCGGCCGGATTAATCTGAACTCTTCCACGGAGATTCCTCCACGAGTACGATCCACTGATCGCATTCCGCCAGCATGAGACATTCCCGCGCACAAACACGATGGAATCTTCGCGGATCTCTCGGGTGATCACCTTGCCCCCTCATGAAAACTTGTCAGAAAGATTGTTGCTGAATCTCCCCCGGAGGACTAGAATGCCGACGCTCCACAGAATCAGAGCAACCGCAGCCGAAACCAGGCAGTAACGACCGAACCACTGGAAGGGGCTCACAAAATATATGATCGGTAGGTTGACCCCCATGGGAAGCAACATGCCCAGTGGGCTGGCCTGGATGTCGGCATCAGAACTCGCATTGAGCAGAAACACCAAGGCCATTGATACTGCGACCGCCAGTATCACGAACAAGAACACCCTGAGAAAGAGTTGAAGCTCAACGGGAATTCTTGAGACGAAAAAGATATAACCGAGGGTTCCTATCGTGGTACAAATCACGGAGACGATCAAAGGTACAACGATTTTAGTCAATGAGTACAGAGCAGGACTTCCTCCGCTCAAGATCGTGTAAGCAAGGACACCGCTTCGCTTGTCCTTCGCGATTGAATCAGAGTACACATCCATGAAGGATATGATTCCGATCAGGCTGAGAAGAACAAGACGTACAAAGTCCGAGCCAAAGATCATAGAGCTCGAGCCAGACTCAGAGATCCGCATGAGCAAGATGAGGACTGCTATCCCAATCAGGTTCCAGAAAACTCTTCTAGGACTGTTGACGATGGTATGAATGTCGCGATACCAGTAAGCCTTAATCATGATGGATCCTGAGAACCTGTACCTTCTGTCATGTGCAGGTAACGTCCTGTGAATTCTTCAAGGGAAACCGGGCCACGAACAAGATCATCATCCACAATGTCACCGTTCTGCAACGTCACCACGCGCGATGCCACTCTTCGAGCGAACTCTAAATCATGTGTGACAAAAAGGCATGTTCTTCCTTCGGCCTGCATTTCATTCAACAGGGAGATCACAGCCTCTCTGGTAGCCGGGTCTATCGAATTGGTCGGTTCATCGAGAAGGATCAGGCGAGGTTCCAGACATAATCCGGCAACCAGCTGTGCCCGCATCTCAAGCCCTGCAGACAAAGCGAAGATTCGTTTGCTCGCATGCTCAATAAAATTCAGACGGTTCATCCAATAATTTTTCCGATCGTCAAAACCGTCAATTTTGAACAACCTCTTCCTGAACTCGAGATTCTCGTGAAGAGATGCTTGCCTGTCTAAGCCAAATTTGTCGGACAGCAAAAAAATCTCTCGATAGGAGGCAATGTCACGAACATTGATCCGGACTCCTCCACGCGAAGGTTTCAACACTCCATAAAGAAGTTTCAACAATGTTGTCTTCCCAGCTCCGTTGTGTCCCAATACCCCGACGCACTCCCCCTTGTTCACCGTCCAAGAAAAATTATTGAACACATTCGCTGCCTTCCTGGAGTAAGAAAAGGTGAGGTCATTGACCGTGATGACTGGCATTTTTGCTCCAAAGGGTGAGCTCTGGCCTTTCAGAGAGCCAGGGGCAATGTGAAACTCGTGCCGAATTGACGAGTCCTTCGGCATAGCATCCTGAGCAGCGATCCTTGAACGTGCACTCCGAGCATTCGACAGAATTCGGCGGTTCAGTTCCACGGAAAATCCGGTTACCCTCCAGCAGGATTTCCTTCCAGCCCTGCGTCCGCAAGTTCCCGATGAAACGCTGCAACATGGGGCAAGGTTTCACATCAAGATCTGGGTTGATACAAATAATCTTTGTTCCAGCCCCACAAGTAGGACCATCGACACCACCGGAAAACTGCTCCTCCAAGTTTCCGATTCGGAAGTGATCAGTCTGCAGCTCCTTCTTCAGCTCAGCAATGAGGCAGTGCACGGCATTGAAGTCCCACCTACCCTCATTACTGATGGAAAGAGCGCGGCCCTGCATGGACACCGCTCCGAGCCTGAATCGGTGCACTCCGATCTCACGCATGACAATCGCGAGATCCTTTATCTCCTGTTCAGACTGATCCAGCAAAGAAACGGCAACCGCCACGGGGACTTTCTGAGCCACCGAATAAGAAATTGTAGAAACCGCTTTGGAAAATGAATTCCCGTTCCCTCTGATCCGATTGTGGCTCTCCCTCAGCCCATCAACACTCACCTGCAGCGAGCCCTTCGCCCCACCGATCCTTCTTATGCATTTCCGCGTGGCTTCTGTATCAATCATTCCACTCGTAGTGATGGTCACGGCAACACGGTTTTCAACGAAGAACTCGACAAGCTCAAGAACATCAGGGTGAACAAACGGTTCTCCACCGGTCAACTGAACACCTCGTATCCCTACCCGGTCAACCAGATCAGCGGCCAGCACGAACAACTCCTCTGACTTCATGGAAGAACCGTGACCCGCAGAGAGGAAGCAATGTCGGCAACTCAGCGGGCAACGATACGTGAGCTCCAGAATCGCATATTCTGGAGTCATCATTTCACGAGACCCCAAGACCCGAGGCATGGCATACTCCGGCTCAACCAGCAAATCAAGCGCACCGATACTCATCAACCTGTCGATGAAAGACCGAACGAACCCGCCAACCCTGTTCGGATCATCATGGTAGACCTGCAGAAGTTCATCTATTATGTCACGGACCGTTCTTGAGCCATCACAGCGACTAATTATCTCCCACGCCTCATCATTCATCCCTGCATAAACATATCCTCCCTTGTCGGGTACCGCCAACAAGGAGACATCCGGCTGCCGCTTTATCCAAGCGGCAGCCGGAATCCTCGCGTAGCGGGTGTCATCCATCATCGAGTCTCAGCCGAGGCCGACAGCCCACCAGCCACACAGGGCAGGCAGCGCCTCGACACCACCCGCCTCATAGGCGGCCACTGCGATCTCGATTTCGATGGCGCACACGGCCAAATCACTCTTGAACAACTTGGGCTCATTCATCTTCATCATCCTTTCCTGATGCTCAGCACCCCGAATCGACCGTCGAAACGGAGGCCATGCGGCACCCCCACGTCCACAACCGTGTGGCATCCGCCCATGCGACAACCTCTCCATGCTCAATAGATCGCCGCATGTCCAAGGTATCCTGCTCAATCGGCCTGTCAAGGGATCCAGTCGCTTCCTCCCGGGCACCAGACCCTGAGTCCCGCGCTCGGTCCACCCCCAGAACGGGCAGGGCAGACCGTACCTTCTTCGGCTCATCCCTACGGGAACCTCACGAACGTTCTCAGAAATCGATCCGCGTATCCGGTCAGGGATTGGGATAATTGTCACTGACCCGACCCTGAGAACATCTCCGCGGCCAGGGCGGACCGAGGTGATGAGCCGGGTCGCCGCAGGAACCGAGGATCCCGCCCCTCCACCGCCCGTGGAAAGATGCTGTCATGAGCAGTCAGACGATCCGCAAGCAGGACGATTGCCCCGGCGCGACCCGGCTCGAGGCGCAGGGCCTGGCCTGGCTGGCCGAGGCGATGCCCGACGGCGGCGCCCACGTCGTCCCGGCGACGATCGGCGAGGGCTGGATCGAGGAGCCCCGCCTCGCCCCGACGCGGGTGAGCGCCGCCGCCGCGGAGGCCTTCGGACGCGCCCTCGCCGTCACGCACGCCGCCGGCGCCCCGGCCTTCGGCGTCGCCCCGCCCGGCTGGGACGGCCGCACCCGGATGGGCCGCTCGGACGTGCGGATCCGGCCCTGCGAGCCCGAGCCGGAGGGTGCGTCGCCGCGCCGGTGGGGCGAGTTCTTCGCCGACGACCGCCTCGCCCCCTATCTGCGGCCCTGCCGCGACAGCGGAGCGCTGACCGCCGGCGGCGTCGCCGTCCTCGAGCGGGTCTGCGAGCGACTGCGCGACGGCGACTTCGACGCCGCCCAGCCTGAGCTCGTGACCCGGGCGGCCCGCGAGCGCGGCGACCGGGTAGCGGTCGCCCGCACCCACGGGGACCTGTGGACCGGCAATGTCCTGTGGACGCCCCGCGGGCAGACCCTCGCCTGGGCGCCGGGGCGGGCAGGCCTGGGGCCGGCCGCGGGCGGCGCCGCCGGCCCGGGCCCGCGGCACGGCGACATCGTGGGCGTCCTCATCGACCCGCTCGCCCACGGGGCGCACGCCGAGACCGATCTGGCCGCCCTCGGCGTGTTCGGGCAGCCGTACCTGGAGCGGATCATCGCCGGCTACGACGAGGCCTCGCCGCTGGCCGACGGCTGGCGCGAGCGGGTGGGCCTGCACCGGCTCCACATGCTCGTCATCCATGCCTTCCTCTTCGGCGGGCCCTACGGCGCCGAGACGGTGTCCGTGGCGCGGCACTACGCCTGACGCACGAACGGGGCGCCCCGGTGGACGACGGGGCCGAGCACCCCCCCGGTCGGAGGGCCCGCCCGGTGGCCGGGACGACCCGGCGAGGCCCCTCGTCGGGAGCGGCATGGAACGGCCCGCCCCGTGGGCGGGGTCGATCTCGGGCCGGCCGCCCGGGCTCGGCCCCGCTGCCGGGTTCGCGGTACGACTCGTCCTGCGGCGCACGGGCCGCCCCGGGACAGGAGACGACGACCCGACGGCCCGGCCCAACCGCCGGAGCTGAACGCCGCATAGCCATCAGCGCCCAGCAGGCGAGCGGCCGGCTCGGAGCAGCTGATGCCGACATGGAGGCTTGTTCACAGCACGGCAGGACGAAAACCTGACCGGGGGAAACGCTTCTGCGAGCGACTCCTGCGAACACGCCTCGCAACGGGCACCCTCGGACTGGGAACTCGTGGTCGGGGAGACGACGGCCCGGCGGTCCGGCTCAGTCGCCGGAGCTGAACGCCGCGTTGCCATCAGCGCTCAGCAGGTGGGCTGCGGGCTCGGAATAGCTGGTGCCGACGCAGTGGACGCCCTCGAAATGGAAGCTCGTGATCGAGGCGAGCGAGCAGGTGCGGGTGCCGGGCAGGTGCGCCGGCCGTTTGCCCTCGAGCGCGCGACGGGCGATCCAGATCGGCGACTGGTGCGAGACGACGAGTGCCTGTCCGCCGGGGCCCGCCGCCAGGGCGGCGTCGGCGAGGGCCGCCGTCATGCGCCGTGCGATGTCGGCGAAGGGCTCCCCCCAGCTCGGCCGCAGCGGGTTGAGCATCATCGGCCAGTTGCGGGGCCGCCACAGGGCGGCGTGGTGCCTGCCGAAGACCTGCCCGACGAAACGGTTCCCGGCCTCGGTGAGGCGCTCGTCGGTGACGACCTCGAGCCCGGGCCGGGTGGCGGCGAAGGGCTCGATGGTCTCGACCGCCCGCTGGAGGGGGCTCGTGCGCAGATGGGTGAGCGGCACGTCGACGAAGGCCTCGGCGACGGCCCTCGCCATGGCCAGGCCGTTGGCCGACAGCCGGAACCCGGGCAGCCGTTCGTACAGGATGCCGTCGGGGTTGTGCACCTCGCCGTGCCGCATCGCGTGGACGACGGTCCGCTCACCCATGGTGCTCCTCCGATCCGCTCGGCCGCCCCGGGGCGGCGTGGTCCGACGGCCCGTCCTCCCTCAGCGGGCGCTGCGCCGCCGACGGCGCAGCGAGGGCCGTATGACCGGCTTGCCCGCGGCCCGCAGCCCCTCGGCGCGCTCGACGGCGAAGGCCGCCAGGGCGTCGGCGAGCTGCACCTGCCCGGGGTGGGCGGCGACGGCGTCGACGCGAATGCCGTGCTCGCCGCAGGTGTCCGCGGTGGCCGGGCCGATGACGCCGATGACGGACAGGGTGTGCGGCTTCCCGGCGATGCCGACGAGATTGCGCACCGTGGTGCTGGAGGTGAAGGCGACGGCGTCGAAGCGCCCCGTCTTGATCGCCTCGCGCACCGGCGCGGGCGGCGGGGCGGCGCGCACCGTGCGGTAGGCGATGACGTCGTCGACGTCCCAGCCGAGCTCGGTCAGACCGGCCGACAGTGGCTCCGTGGCGATGTCGGCGCGCGGGATGAAGACCTTGTTGATGGGGTCGAGCACGTCGTCGAAGGCCGGGAAGGCCGCGGCGAGCCCGGCGACGGTGGTCACATCGGTCGGGTGCAGGTCGGGGACGATGCCGCGCCGGGTGAGCGCCTCGGCGGTGTCCTGCCCGACGACGGCGATGCGCAGGCCCGACAGGGCGCGCGAGTCGAGGCCGTACTGGGCGATCTTCTCGAAGACGGCGTTGACGGCGTGCCTGCTGGTGAAGATGATCCACTCGTAGCGCCCGTCGACCAGGCCGCGCAGGGCCTTGTCGAGCTGGGCCGGATTGCGGGGCGGCTCGACGGCGATGGTCGGCACCTCCTCGGCGGTGGCGCCGTAGGAGGCCAGGCGCTCGATGAGCTCGGTGCAGTCCTGGCAGGTCCGGGGCACGAGCACCCTCCAGCCGAACAGCGGCTGGGTCTCGAACCAGTCCAGACCGGGAGCCCGGTCGGCGAGCTCGTCGCCGATGAACAGGAAGACCGGCTGCTCGCCGCCCTCATCCGGCTCCTCGAGCCCCGTGAAGTCGCCGACGACCCCGGCGCGGGTCTCCTGGTGGAAGGTGCCGCCGGCCAGGGTCAGGAGCGTCTTCTCGTGCAGGTCCTTGCCGGCGGCGAGCGCGGACCGGGCGACGACGGGCACCTGCCGCAGCTGGCATCGCACGGCGAGCGCGCCGAGCGTGGGCAGCACGACGTCCTCGTCACCCGGGTCGACGAGGACGAGGCGGGCCGGGCGGTTGCCCAGCTGCACGCCGGCGAAGTCGGCCGCCGCGACGAGCGCGGGGACGCCGGGCAGGATCTCGATGGCGTGGCCGCCCCGGGAGCAGGCGCCGGCCTCGGCGGCGATGCCGCCCTCGAACAGCGGGTCGCCCTCGACGAGGCGCACCACGGTGCGGCCCCGGGACGCGTACCTCATCTCGAGCTCGGCGGGGTTCTCGGCGTCGAGGGCCACCCTGCACCCGGGCCGGACGGCGATGGCGGCGCCGAGCAGGGCCTCGTGCAGGAGCGTGCTGGTGATCAGCACGTCGGCGCGCTCGATGGCGCGCAGGCAGGACAGGGTCAGCTGATGGATCGCGTTCGGCAGGGCGCCCGCGAAGATGACGCGCCCGGCCACGCCGGGGCGCTCGACCTCGTCGGCGCCGGTGCTGTCGTGATTCATTGGCTGGCTCATCACGGGCCTCCCCCTGACGCCCCTGCGAACGCACTGCGACGCGGACGATCGAGGAACGTGCCGCGGGCGCTGTCGCGCGAGGACGCAGGAGCGGCCCGGTGCAGTGGGGGTCGGAGAACTTACTTGCCGGCGCGACGACGCTGGATGCGCGTCTTCTTGAGAAGCTTGCGGTGCTTCTTCTTCGCCATGCGCTTGCGACGCTTCTTGATGACCGAACCCACTGTGGACCTTCCGTAGTCTTCGGGTCGAGACCCGATGTCTTCCCCACCGGGGGCGGCGACCTGACGACCGAGCCCCCGACGGCAACGGCATGAGTGTACCCGTACCCGAGCCGTCGACGAAAATCCTCGGGCCCTGTGGATGCCACTCGTGGCGGGACTCGACCCGGGACCTGCGATGGCCCCGGGGCCCTGCCCGGAAGCGGGCGCGGACACCGCGCAGCGGGCCCGGCGCGGCGCCGGTGTCCTTCCACCTGCCCGCGCGGCGCGGTGGGCGGGCCTGGTCGGTGGACTGGCGGACTTCCCCGGGCCGGGGCTCACAGCTGGCAGACCCAGGCGTCTGCAGAGGTCCTGATCGACGTCACGACCGAGAGCGCCTTCGACAGCGTCCGGCCCGCAGGTCCCAGCGATGCCGAGAGCAGCCCCATTCGCCCCACCACCGCCTGCATCTCGTCCAGGGAGCCGGTGTCGAGCCCCGTCGTGATGCCGACGAGCTCCTGCTTCACCTGGTCGGCCAGATCCTTCCGGCCCGGCTCATGAAAGGATGAGACTGCCTTGGGGAGGTCATCGCTGGTCCGCCTCCAGGCCCGGCCCGGCTCGTCCGCAGCCGCATCGAGTTCCGCGCGGGGCCCTTCGCAGTTGCGGAAAACCAGGACAAGGGCCTTCGCGGTGGGAGTGCTCCCCGATGGGATCCGGTTCATCTGCCGCGCGAGCGCGGTACCGAAATCGTTCATCGCCGCAGTGAGCCGGTTGGCCTGGGCGACCAGATCCGTCAGGTGCTCGTCCTGCAGCCCGTCCACGATCTTGACCAGGCCATCATCGTCGTTGCCCGCTGGGCCACGCGGCTCGGTTCCCGGGACGTTCTGCTCGAGATCGATGATGCGGTCCGTCAGGGCCTCGGCCACCGCCCTCGCCGCCTTCTTGAACCCGGGCGTGTCGACCACCAGGTCCTCAAAGGGGTTGTTCGGGCCACTGGCGGCTGTCCATCGACTCATGGATCTCCTGGCACACCGGGTTGTCGACGATGTCAGGGGCCTCCCACCGCGGGTCCTTCACCAGCAGGGTGAGCAGCCCGTCGTACTCGCGGGCCGCGCCTCTCGCGGCGAAGAAGGCGAAGAAGGTGAAGTCCTCCTGGCAGGCCGGCGATCTGACGCAGCCGGGTGTCACCATGGCGAGCGGGAACGTCGTGCGTGCCACCTGCTCCTGCAGGGCCTTCCTCCAGTCGGCGCCCCAGCCCAGCACGTCGCGGTCGATGACGAGTTCGATCGGGCGCCCCGGATTGAACTCAGTCGCCTGCCCGACCTGATGAGCGAACCCGGTGATGACGCCGTCCAGGACTTCATCATCGGCGTGCACGTAGCTGAGGAAGATCGTCTCCGCGGCATCCCGTTCAGCCGTCTGCATTCCAGTCGCCCCGTCGTTGATCATGGCCGTACCTCCCGTGCGCTGAATCAGCGTTCGTGCCATCGGCGGTACGCCCTGGGCCGGATCGTCCGCGGCCACGATGCGGCGTAGCTCGTCCTGCGAACGCAGCGCTGCCAGCGGGAGCGCCCATGCGGTCTCGTCGATCTGGTGACAGCGGCTGCCCGTGCACACGATGAATCCGCGGTGCAGGCCTTCACGCCCGTGATCCGCCATGGCGCGCGGTCCCCTCGGATCGGCGGATGAGACCGACGTGGCCGGCTTCACCTCGACACCGACCCGGCGGCCCCGGCCATCGACCAGGACGATGTCGACCTCTCGCCGGGTCCTGTCGTCGCGCCGGTAGAAGACGTCCACGTGCTGACGCGCCCAGCCGCGTGCCGCGTTGATCTGGGTGAAGACCCAGGTCTCCAACGTCTGGCCGAGCAGTTCCGGGCTGGTTTCAACGCCGTGCCCCGCGCGTTCCAGCGTCTCGCAGACCATGGACGAGTCGGCACCGTGCACCTTCGGCGCGGCGCGGCCGGCCCTGGAGACCCCTGCTCCGATGTTGGGCAGCTCGGTGATCATGAACCTGCGTTCGAGAATGCCCAGGTAGCGGCTGATCGTCTGGCGATCCACGCCGAGTTCCCGCGCCAGCCGGGTGCGGTTGAGCCGACGGGGATGCGCAGCACCGAGTCGAGGACGCGCAGGGCGATGCCGGGGTCGAGACGTTCGCCCGGCAGCACCTGTTCACCGAGGATCGACGGATTGTCAGACGCCACCCTGGCATTGAGGGCGCTGCGCGTGAGTCGCACGGCGGGCAGGCAGTGGGAGGGGATGCCCCCGGTACGGAGCATGATGCACAGGTCGGCGCGTTCGTCCGCGCCAACGCTCGCATCACAGAACTCGGCGTCGAACAGCACGTCGACGATCGACGGCACTGCTCGATCCGGATGAGCGTTGAGCTCCATCGCGGCGAACGGATCCAACCGGATCCGTACCGACCTCCCGGTGAGCGGATCGGAGCCCGCCATCGTGCCGCGCCCGACGCTGGCAGAACCCGTGAGAAGAAGATGATGCCCCTGCGGCAACTCGTCGACGAGGCCCTTCGCCGCGAGACCCACCCCGGGAACGAGCTGTGCCTCGTCGATCACGGCTGGGAGTTCGAGCGTCCGGATCCACCGATCGGGATCGGCCTCGGCGCTCCTGCGCACATCGGGCTCGGTGAGCGACCGACAGCTCGCATGGATACCCTCACCGGCCAGATGTCTGGCGAGACTCGACTTGCCCACCGCCCGACGCCCCTCGAGGATCGCCACCTGCTGGGAGGCTCGCGTGACGAAGACCTGTTCCACGGCACGGTGACGACAGGAGTACTCCGACATGGAATTCTCTTGCGCCGGGTGCAGGAATTCTCCTGCACCCGGCGCAAGAGAATTCTGGACGGGCTCCTCGGCGCCGACTTCTCCGAGCCGAGGCTCAGCCGAGCTCGCCGGCGCGACGCACGCAGGCGTCGACCGCGTCGGCGACGGCGGCGCGCACGGCCCGCCGGTCGAGGACGCGCAGCCCTGCGGCCGTGGTGCCGCCCGGCGAGGTGACGGCCTCGCGGGCCAGCGAGGGGTGCTGGCCGGTGCGTTCGAGCACGAGGGCCGAGCCCTTGACCGTCTGGACGACGAGCTCGGTGGCCAGCGCCCGCGGAAGGCCCTGGGCGACGGCCGCCTCGACGAGGGACTCGATGCCGTGGAACACCCAGGCGGGTCCGGAGCCGGAGATCGCCGCCAGCGCGTTCTGCTGCGACTCGGGGATGACGACGGCCCTGCCGACGGCGCCCATGAGCGCAGCGGCGACGTCGAGGTCGTCCCCGGTAGCCTCGGCCCCGGCGCTGATGCCCGCCATGCCCTCGCCGACCGCCGACGGCGTGTTCGGCATGACGCGCACGACCCGCGCGCCGGGCACGAGGTGGGCCTCGAGGGCGGCGGTGGACAGGCCGGCGCACAGGCTGATGACGAGTGTCCCGTCGCCGATCTGCTCGCGGACGCCCTCGAGGAGCTCGGCGGCGGCGCGGGGCTTGACGCCGAGGACCACGGCGTCGGCCCATGCCGCGGCCTCGGCGTTGGAGTCGAAGGCCCGCACGCCGAGCCGGGCGGCCAGCTCCTCGCGGGTGCGCGGCGTGGCGCTCGTCACGCCGATCAGCCCGGGCTCATGGCCGGCGGCGACGAGCCCGGCGGCGATGATGCCGCCCATGGTCCCGGCGCCCAGGAAGCCCAGGCGCAGCCCGGCGGCGGGCGCCGACCGGGCCGGATGCGCCTCGGTCATCGTCAGGACCTGTTCGCCACGACGAGCTCGGCGATCTGGATGGCGTTGAGCGCGGCGCCCTTGCGCAGGTTGTCGTTGGCGATGAACAGGACGAGGCCGTGCGGACCCGGGACCGACTGGTCCATGCGGATGCGCCCGACCAGGCTCGGGTCGATGCCGGCGGCGTCGCGCGGGGTCGGGACGTCCACGAGGCGGACGCCGGGGGCCCTCCCGAGCAGCTCGCGGGCGCCCTCGACGCTCACCTCGCCGGAGAACTCGGCGTTCACTGACAGACCGTGGCTGGTGAAGGTGGGAATGCGCACGCAGGTGCCGGACACGGCCAGCCCGGGAATGTGGAGGATCTTGCGGGACTCGTTGCGGAGCTTCTGCTCCTCGTCGGTCTCGAGCGAGCCGTCGTCGACGAGGTTGCCGGCGAAGGGCACCGCGTTGAAGGCGATCGGGGCGACGTAGGGGCCCAGGTCGTCGGGGCGGGCGATGGCGTCGCCGTGGAAGGTGAGCTCGTGGATGTCGCCCTCGCAGGCCGCGCGGGTCTGCTCCTCGAGGGCGCGCACGCCGGCCAGGCCCGAGCCGGAGGTGGCCTGGTAGGTGGACACGACGAGGCGGGCGAGGCCCCAGGCGTCGTGGAGGGGCTTGAGGATCGGCATGGCCGCCATCGTCGTGCAGTTCGGGTTGGCGATGATGCCCTTGGGCGGGTCCACCGCGTCGCCGGGGTTGACCTCGGAGACGACGAGCGGGACGTCGGGGTCCATGCGCCAGCAGGACGAGTTGTCGACGACGGTGGCGCCGGCGGCGGCGACCTTCGGCGCGTACTCCCTCGAGGCGCTCTTGCCGGCCGAGAAGATGGCCACGTCGAGACCGTCGAAGCCGGCCGTCGCCATGTCCTCGACGGTGATCTCCTGCCCCTTCCAGGGCAGCGTGCGCCCCGCGCTGCGCGCCGACGCGAAGTAGCGCATCCGCGTGACGGGGAAGTTCCGCTCGTCGAGCAGCGTGCGCATGACGCCGCCGACCTGACCTGTTGCTCCGAATACACCAACTCGCATGGCCCCAGCCTAACCGCGCGCACCGGCGACCGCGCCGGGGTCTCGTCCTCGTCGGCGCCGCCGGGACCGGCGGGCGGGGATCACAGCCAGCCGACGACGCCGTGCAGGAGGGCGTAGCCGACGAAGCTGAACACGTCGAGCAGGGTGTGCGCGACGATGAGCGGCCACAGGCGCCTCGCCCTGGTCCAGTACAGGCAGCAGGCGGCGCCCATGACGGCGTTGCCCAGGAGGCCGCCGAAGCCCTGGTAGAGGTGGTAGGAGCCGCGGAGCAGGGCACTGACGGCCACCGCCGCGCCCGGGCGCCAGCCGCACTGGCGCCAGCGGGTGAGCAGATAGGCGACCATGACGGTCTCCTCGAGCAGGCCGTTCGCGAAGGCCGCCAGGACGTACACGGGGATGGTCCACACGTGCTCGGCCAGGTTGCCGGCGGCGACGTCCGTGTTGATGCCGAGCCGGCGGGCGAAGAGGTAGAAGGCCAGGCCGGGGATGCCGATGGCCGCCGTCAGGGCCACGCCGGCGCCGACGTCCCGGCCGGGGCGCGTCCGGTCCAGGCCGATCGCCCGCCACGGATCGTGCCCCGGGCGCCGGACGGCGGTGAGCAGGTACAGGACGATGACCACCGGCGCCGCGAGGAAGAGGTAGTCGGCGAGCTTGTAGCACAGGTCGAGCCAGGGGCGGTCCGGCGTCGTCGAGCCGTTGATCGTCGTCGTCTGCTCACCCAGGGCCGGGCCCAGGGTCAGCTTGTCGAGGATCGACAGCACCGCGTAGACGGCCGACCGGCCCAGGCACACGGCCAGCACGCCGAGGGTCTCCAGCCCCAGACGGGCGCGGCGCCGGGCCGCCGCCGCGCCGCTGGCGACGGGCCCTCCGGCGCCCGTCGGAGACTCCCCCGGCCCGGGGTCCGTCCGTCCGCCGCTCATCGGCGCCCCAGCAGGCTGCGCGCGTAGAGCGCCCCGTCGGACGGGTGGTCGGCCACGCGCCGGAGGAAGCGGGCGTACCCGTCGGGGCCGAAGGGGATTCCGGTGCGCATCGTCCGGCCGATGTCGGCCAGACGGCGCTGCTCCCATGGGCGCACCCCGTGGAGCATCTGGAACTCGTGGTCGCCGGGCCCGCGGTGGTTCCGCCGGGCCAGGTCGAGGGCGATCTCGACGAGCCGCGGGTCGTGCGTGGCGACCATCGGGTAGGCGTCGGAGGCCATGAGCACCGTGAGGCAGCGCACGTACGACAGGTCGACGGCGTGGCGGCTCGTGAACGCATCGCGGCCCTCGCCCCGGTCGCCCTTGCACAGCCGCAGCCGGACGCCGTCGACGGCGAGGGCGCGGCAGTCGGACTCGGTGCGGCGCAGCCCGGCCAGCAGGGTGACGCCGGTGCGCGGGAAGTCCTCGCGCAGCCGCCCGGCCAGCGCGAGCGTCTCCTCGACGACGTCCTCGCGGCCCTCGCGACCGGCGTCCATGCGGAGGGTGACGTCGGCCCCGGCGCGCTCGGCCGCCGTACAGATGCGCGCGAGCCGGGCGCGCAGGAGCCCCTCGTCCCCGCCCGGGGCGCCGAGGGCGGACGGGGCGACGTCGAGGTCGGCGCCTGCGGCCAGCCCGGCCCCGGCGAGCGCGTCGAGACAGTCGAGGTAGGAACGCTCGTTGGCGGCCGCCGTCGCCTCGTCCGCGGCGTCGGCGAGCAGATGGTCAACACCGGCCGACAGGCCCTTGCGACGCAGATCGGCGAGCACGCCGACGAGCTCGTCGAGGGTCTCGCCGGCGACATACCGGCCGATCAGCTCGCGGGCGGCGGGCGCCTCGGCGAGCAGGCGGTGGAAGCGGTCGAGGCGCGACAGCCGCATGAGCATCCGCCTCATCGTCGCTCCGCTCGTCGTGGGGTGCCGCGGCACCGTCGGGGTCAAGGGGCCCCGCCGGGCGCCGGGGCCGTTTCAAGGGTAGTGGACCCCCGCGGGCCGGATCGACCGGCCGGCGTCTGACCCGCAGAAGGTGCGGGCCGAAGTGGACCCCCGCGGGCCGGATCGACCGGCCGGGGCGCCCCTCCGAGCTCCGAACGGGCGGGGGCCGCCCTTGATGTGGTCGGCAGGCCGGGCCCTCGCCGATCCCCTCCGAGCGGGCGGGGGCCGCCCGGGGCGCCGCTCCGGGCGGCTCGTGCGGCTCGGGGCCGCGGCCGTCTCGTCCCCGGCCCCGCCGCGGGGGGCGGAGGGATCGGTTCCGGAGCGCAATGATGTCCTCGGCCCCGCCGCGGGCGAGGCGGAGCGATGGCGATGCCTGCATCCCGCATGATCCGTCCCCCGGCCCCGCCCGCGGTCGAGGCGGAATGCTCGCGGTCGTCGGTGCTTTCCAGGGGCGCCTCGGCCCCGCCCCGGGCGGGGTGGGGGACTGTCTCCACGGTCTGCTGCGGCGTGCCAGCCAGGTGGTCCCGCCCGGGCGGAGAACTGTCGGTGCCGGTCCCTACGGTGGGGGCATGGCCAGGAAGCAGGACGCGTACCGGTGCGGCGAGTGCGGGTGGACGAGCCCCGTGTGGGTCGGGCGCTGCGGGCAGTGCCAGACCTGGGGCAGCGTCGCCGAGCGCGACGCGCCCCGGCCCGGGTCCGTCGCCGCGCACCGGCCGGCCGCGCAGGCGGTGCCCATCGCGCAGGTCTCGGCGCAGGCCGCCGACCGGCGGCTGACCGGCATCGGCGAGCTCGACCGCGTCCTGGGCGGCGGCCTCGTGCCCGGGGTCGTCGTCCTGCTGGCCGGCGAGCCGGGCGTCGGCAAGTCGACACTGCTGCTCGAGGTGGCGGCGCAGTGGGCGCGCGGCGGCAACCGCACGCTCTACATCACCGGCGAGGAGTCGGCCTCGCAGGTGCGGCTGCGCGCCGAGCGCACCGGGGCCCTGGCCGACGAGCTCTACCTGGCCGCCGAGAACGACCTCGGCACCGTGCTCGGCCACATCGAGCAGACGGCGCCGACGCTCATGGTGCTCGACTCCATCCAGACCGTCGGCGCCTCCCAGGCCGACGGCATCATGGGCGGCTCGGCCCAGGTGCGCGAGGTGACAGCGGCCCTCGTGCGGGTCGCGAAGACCCGCGGCATGGCGGTCGTCATCGTCGGCCACGTGACGAAGGACGGCGCGATCGCCGGCCCCCGCACGCTCGAGCACCTCGTCGACGTCGTCCTCAACTTCGAGGGCGACCGCCACTCGGGCTTCCGGATGGTGCGGGCGGTGAAGAACCGGTACGGCCCCTCCGACGAGGTGGGCTGCTTCGAGATGGCCGAGCACGGCATCGTCGAGGTGCCCGACCCCTCGGGACTGTTCACCACCCGCCACGACGAGCCGGTGCCGGGCACCTGCGTCACGGTGACGATGGAGGGGCGCCGCCCGCTGCTCGCCGAGGTGCAGGGCCTCGCCGCGGCGGTGCGCCGTGAGGGCCCGGTGCGCCGGGTCACCAACGGCGTCGAGTTCTCGCGCGTCTCGATGGTGCTCGCCGTGCTCCAGTCCAAGGCGCGGCTGCGCCTGTTCGACCGCGACGTCTACGTCAGCACCGTCGGCGGGGCCCGCATCACCGATCCGAGCGCCGACCTGGCGGTGGCGATCGCCGTCGCCTCGGCCCTCGTCGACCGCAACTTCCCGCACAAGGTGCTGGCCCTGGGCGAGGTCGGCCTGGCCGGCGACCTGCGCCGCGTGCCGGGCCTGGAGCGCCGCCTGGTCGAGGCGGCGCGCCTCGGCTTCGAGCTGGCCGTCGTCCCGGCGGGCAGCCGCGACCGCGGGGCGCGGCTCCCGGGCCGTCTGGAGGTCGTCGAGGTCTCGAGCGTCGCCCAGGCCCTCGGCATGCTCGATCTGCGCAGGCCGGGCCGGGCCGGGGACGACGAGCGGTGAGACCGCCCGACCGGCGCCGGGGCGCCGACCGCCGTCAGCGGGCGACGCACCAGTGCCGCCCGGCGGGCGCCGGGGGCCCGCTTCAGCGGTGGATCAGCTCAGCGTGAGCTGCGAGGTCGCGGAGGCCCCGCCGGCCACGCCGACGGTGACGGCGTAGGTGCCGGCCGCGACCGCCTCGCCGGTGTCCGCGCAGGCCCCGTCCACATGGGTGCCGGGCCAGGTGACGGTCAGCGGCACCGGGTCGGCGTCCATGATCGCGATCTGCCCGCTCGGGGCCGCGTCGGTGCAGGCCTCGGTGCTCCAGTACTCGTCCGTCCCGGAGTTCACGGTGACGGACAGGGCGTGGTCGTCCAGACTGAGCGAGCACGGGGTGCTGGCGCCGGCGCCGGGCTCCACGGTCAGATCGACCGCCTGACCGGCCGCGACGCCGTCCGGGGCGGTGATGCCGAGGGTCAGCTCGTCGAGGACGCACCGGCCCTCGTCCCCGGAACCGCCCGCGCCGGACGTCCGCACCACTGCGGTCGCCGTGGGGCCGGCAGCGGCAGCGCCCCCGGCGCCGTGGCGGATGCGCCCCGTGACGAGGCTGATCACCGCGATGATCGCGATGACGACGAACATGATCACGGCGCGTCGACGCCAGTACACGGCCTCGCCCTCGGGCCCCTGCGGGTGCAGGAGTGTGTTCATGCCCCTCATGCTACGGGCGGAGAGCATCCGCCCCGGGCGCGGCGCGCCTAGTCGCTGCGCATGAATCAGGGCCGAGCCGCGCTCCGGCGCCGTCCGTGGCCGGGCCCGGCCACGGGGCGCGGACGGGACGGCTCAGCGGTGCTGCCCGGCACCCGGTCGAGTGGGGCAGCCCTGCCCGGGCTGTCTGCCGAGCGGGTCTCTGGGATCAGCCCCGGACGCGGAGGCGGCCGCAAGCTCATTGTGAAATCCTCTCATGGTGAACGGGCCAACCCCGAGCGCGGGGGCGGCCCCTCCGACCTGGCTGCTGGACCATCCGTGACGCCGGGGCCGGCCCCGGATCGTCGCCGCGGGCCCGGACGCCGCACCGGCCCCAGCGCGCAGGAGGAGCGGAACGTGTTGGAGCGGCGCCCCTCGGCGCACGGCGCGCCGGACGGGGAGCGGCACGCGCGGGCGCGCATAGGCTTGTCGGCATGTCCGCCGCACGTCCCGCGCCCGCCGGGCCCGGCCCGGACGAGCGCGCTCGGGTCGTCGCGGCCGTCAACGACTGGTTCGCCGACGCCGCGCGGCCGCTGCCCTGGCGGGAGCCGTCGACGAGCCCCTGGGGCGTCCTCGTGAGCGAGGTCATGGCCCAGCAGACCCCGGTGGCCCGGGTCGTCGAGCCCTGGCGCGCCTGGTTGCGCCGCTGGCCCGGGCCGGCGGATCTGGCCGCCTCCCCGGCGCGCGAGGCGGTCGCCGCGTGGGGACGGCTCGGCTACCCGCGGCGCGCCCTGCGCCTGCACGGGGCGGCCACCGCCATCGTCGAGCACCACGGCGGGCGGGTGCCGGCGGGACTCGACGAGCTGCGCGCGCTGCCCGGCATCGGCGAGTACACGGCGGCCGCCGTCGCGAGCTTCGCCTTCGGCGCCCGCGCCGTCGTCCTCGACACGAACGTGCGGCGCGTCCTGACCCGGCTCGACCGGGGCCGGCAGTACCCGGCGAACTCGACGACCGCCGCCGAACGGCGCATGGCCGCCCGGTGGCTGCCCGACGACGCCGCGACGGCCTCCCGCTGGGCCGCGTCCTCCATGGAGCTCGGGGCGCTCGTCTGCACGGCAACGGCCCCCGGCTGCGCGGGCTGCCCCGTGGCGGGCCACTGCCGCTGGTCGGCGACCGGCCGCCCCGCCCACGAGGGCCCGCCCCGGCGCCGGCAGGCCTACGCCGGCACCGACCGGCAGGCCCGCGGGCGGCTGCTGGAGCAGTTGCGCAGCCACGAGGCCGGCGTCGAGGTCGAGGCACTGCTCGGCCACTGGGACGCCGACGAGGCCCAGGCCCGCCGGGCCCTGGCCGGGCTGCTCGCCGACGGACTCGCCCACCGCAGCGGGGATCTCATCACCCTGTGAGGCGGGCCAGCGCGCACCCGGGTCCGCGCGTCCGGACAGGCCGGATCGGGCCCCTCCCGTGCGCGCGCGTGCGCCCGTTCGACGCCTGCTGATAAACCCGCAGATCATCCGCCCCTCCCGTGCGCGCACGCGCGCCCGGGTCCTGTGAGCCGGCCGATGCGCTCGGCACGGAGGCGGGCGCGCGACGAACCGCTCGGGCCCTCGGCCGGGGCGCGCGCCCGGGGACGCGCCCTATACTCGGGTACCGAACACGGGAGTCCGGTGCACCGGGCTGAGAGGAGGGCGACGAGCCCTCGACCGTCGAACCTGATCCGGGTCATGCCGGCGCAGGGAGGCCTCTTGCGGAGCGCTTCCGCACCGTGCCCGCCGGGACCGCACGAGCGGCCCGCAGAGGAAGGGGCACACATGTCATCCACACCATCCACGTCGTCCTCGTCGTCAGCATCGTCGGCGGGCCAGGCGCGACCGGCCGAGGACCGTCCCGATGTCGACGAGACCCGCCCGGCCGAGACGGGCCGCCACGGCTGGCGCGTCGTCGACATCGTCGTCGCGGCGGTCCTCGCCGTCGCGGTCGGTCTGATCTTCTGGCTCTGGAACACCGCCGGCTACGCCTGGGGCCAGGCGCTCGGCGCCCTCACGCCGGGCCTGTCCGGCCTCGCCAACGGCATCTGGCTGCTCGGCGGCCCGCTGGGCGGCCAGGTCATCCGCAAGCCCGGCGCCGCCGTCTTCGTCGAGCTCGTCGCGGCCCTCGTCTCGACGGTCATCGGCAACCAGTGGGGCATCACGACGCTCACCTCCGGCCTGTTCCAGGGCCTCGGCGCGGGCCTCGTCTTCGCGCTCGCGCGCTACCGCGTCTGGTCGCTGCCCGTCACGATGCTGGCAGGCGCCGGCGCGGGCCTCGGCGCCTGGTTCAACGAGCTGTTCATCGGCACCACCCCGAACATCACGCTCGGTCCGGCCTACAACGCGATCTACCTGGTGACGAACGTTCTCAGCGGGGCCGTCCTGGCCGGCCTCCTCGCCTGGCTCATCACCCGCGCGCTGGCCCGCACCGGCGCGCTGAGCCGTTTCGCCTCGGGCCGTACGGCCTGAGATGGGCCGGGCGGTCGAGGCCGGCGACTGGGGCTGGCGCTGGGCCGGCCGCAGCGCCTGGGCGGCCCGCGGGCTCTCGTTCGCCCTCGACGAGGGCGAACGGGTGCTGCTCCTGGGCCCCTCCGGCGCGGGCAAGTCGACGCTGCTCGCGGCCCTGGCCGGCGTCCTGGGCGGGGCGGACGAGGGCGAGGAGTGCGGCTCCCTGCTCGTGGCCGGCCGCCACCCCACCCGCATGCGCGGCGCCGTCGGCCTTGTCATGCAGGACCCCGACTCCCAGGTCATCTGCCAGCGCATCGGCGATGACGTGGCCTTCGGATGCGAGAACCTCGGCATGACCCGGGCGGACATCTGGCCGGCGGTCCGCGCCGCGCTCGAGGCGGTCGACCTGCGCCTGCCGCTCGACCGGTCCACCGGGGCGCTGTCGGGCGGCCAGAAGCAGCGCCTGGCGATCGCCGGGGCCCTGGCCATGCAGTCGGCCGGCCCCGACGGCCCGCGCCTCCTGTGCCTGGACGAGCCGACCGCCAACCTCGACCCGGCCGGTGTGGCGCAGGTGCGCGGTGCCGTCGAGGCGGCGGTGGCCGACCGGCGCACCGGCCTCGTCGTCGTCGAGCACCGCGTCGAGGTCTGGTCGGGGCTCGTCGACCGCGTCATCGCCCTGGCCCCGGGCGGCGGCATCCTGGCCGACGGGACGCCCGACGAGGTCTTCGCAGCCCGCCGCCGGGAGCTGACCGACGCCGGGGCATGGGTCCCGGGCGCGGAGCCGGACGTGCGGCCCCGTCGGACGGCGCCGCCGGACGGGGCCGCCGCTCCGATCCTGGCCGGCCGCGGACTCGCGATCGGCCACCGCGCCGATCGGCCCGTCCTCACCGGGCTGGAGGTGGCCGTCCCGGCCGGCCGCTCGACGGCCGTCGTGGGCCCGAACGGGGCGGGCAAGACGACGCTGGTCCTCACCCTGGCCGGCCTGCTCGCGCCGCTCGGCGGGCGGGTCGAGGCGGCAGAGTCGCTGCGCCCCGGCCACGGCGGCCTGCTGCCCCGCGCCCTGCGCCGCCGCTTCGATCCGGCGGACCCGGCCACCTGGGCCAGCCGCGACCTGCTGACCCGCATCGGGGTCGTCTTCCAGGACCCGGAGCACCAGTTCGTCGCGGCGAGCGTGCGCGCCGAGCTCGGCGTCGGGCTGCGCGCCCTGGGCCGGGGCGCCGCGAGGGTCCGCGACGAGGTCGACGCGCTGCTGGAGCGCCTGCACCTGGACGGGGTCGCCGACGCCAACCCGTTCACGCTCTCGGGCGGCGAGAAGCGCCGCCTGTCGGTGGGCACCGTGCTCGCCACCGGCCCGGCGCTCATCGTCCTGGACGAGCCGACCTTCGGACAGGACCGCAGCACCTGGACCGACCTCGTGCGCCTGGTCCAGTCGATCCTGGACGAGGGCCGCACGATCGTCTCCGTCACCCACGACGAGGCCTATCTGCGGGTGCTCGGCGAGAACCTGCTGCCCCTGGGTCCGGCCGGGGAGGAATCATGAGCGCGACCGCCGCGACGCGCCGGAGCGGCGCCGGCCGAGGAGCGATCGAACGGCTCAACCCGGTCACGCGGCTGCTGCTGGCCGTCCTGGCCTGCCTGCCGGTGCTCGTGAGCCTCGACTGGCTCAGCGCCACCGTCATGCTGGTCGGCCTGCTCGTCGTCCTGCGGGCCGCCGGCGCGCGCCCTGCGGCGATGCTCGTCCGGCTGGCCCCCGTCGCCGTCGCCGCGGCGCTGGCGGCGGCGACGATGGCCCTCTACGGCAAGCCGGGCGGGCGGGTCTACTGGCAGTGGTGGCTCGTCGAGGTGACCCGGCGCTCGGTGACGATGGCCGGGGCGGTGGTCCTGCGGGTCCTCGTCCTGGGGCTGTCGGCCGTCGTGCTGCTCGGCGGCCTCGACCTCACGGCCATGGCCGACGGACTGGCGCAGGTGCTGCGGCTGCCCGCCCGCTTCGTCCTGGGGGCGCTGGCCGGGATGCGGATGCTGAGCCTGTTCGTCGAGGACTGGCGCACGCTGGGCCGGGCCCGCCGCGCCCGCGGCCTGGGCGACACCGGGCGGCTGCGGCGGTGGACGACGATGGCCTTCGCGCTGCTCGTCCTGGCGATCCGCAGGGGCACGAAGCTCGCCACCGCCATGGAGGCCCGCGGCTTCGACGCCCAGCACGCCCGCCAGCGCACCTGGGCCCGCCCCTCCCGGCTGGGGGCGCCGGACGTCATCGGTCTCACCGCAGCGGCGGCGCTGGACGCCCTGGCCCTCGTCGTCTCGATCCTGGCGGGCACCTTCGCCCCGGTGACCTCCTGACGCGGCCGCCCGCGGGCGCCGGCGCAGCGGGTCCGCGCCGCGCGGGGCCGGCCGGTTCAGGCGGAGGCCCGCCGGGGGCCTGGCACCCGGCGCAGCCGGTCGAGGCGCCCCATGACGTCCACGAGTTCGTCCACGGGCACCTGGCCCGGCGCGGAGGACCTGCCGCCGAGGGAGCCGAAGCCGGCCGCCGAGCCGAAGTCCTGGCCCATCACCCGGCTGACCAGGCCCAGCGGGCCCATCGCCATCGAGATGATCGGCCGGTCGAGTTCGGCGTGGGCGAGCGCCGTGGCCTCGAGGAGACGGGCCGTGTCGGCGGGCGTGCGCGCCGTGACGGCGAGCTTGCAGACGTCGGCGCCGAGCTCGGCCTGGGAGCGCAGCACCGCCACCATCGTGCCGGTGTCGGGGGTGAGGCTCACCTCGTGGTTGGACCCGACGACGAGCCGGCCCGCCGCGTGCACGGCGCCGATGAGTTCGTCCGCGCCGGGACGGGCGCACTCGACGTCCACGAGACCGACCCCCTCGGCCCCGGCCAGCGCGCCCACGAGACGGCCGTACTCGACGAAGCAGCTGTCGAAGCCGCCGCCCTCGACCACCGTGCGCACGGTCGCGAGCAGAGGGCGGTCGGCGTGGGCGGACACCTGGGGGGCGAGCCGCACGGCACGGGCCGGCGCGGGGTCGTCCAGCAGGTCGACGCGCCACTCGACGACGTCGGCCCGGCTCGCGGCGGCCTCGTCGGCCTCGGCGAGCAGCTGCGTGTCATCGACGCCGGTGAGCGGGACGATGATGGCGGCGCGCGGCCCGCCCAGTTCGACGGTTCCCAGTTCGATCGCGGGCATGGCCCTCAGGCTACCGCCGCGCGGCCCGCACGGTGCGGGGCCGAGGACGGCGGCGCGTCGCGCGGCACGGGGACCCGCACGGGAGGGGGCCGGCGCGCATCGCGCGCCGGCCCCTCGCGTCGTCGGATCGCCCCGATCACCCCTGAGCGGGGCCGCCGCCGGCCAGCTGGGCCAGCTCGGCGTCGGCGACGGCCGCCTTGGGCGTGCCGCCGAAGGTGAAGGGCTCGGAGCTCTTCTCGTCGGCGCCCTCGACCACGTCGACCAGGACGATCTCGCCGGGCTTCAGCTCGCCGTAGAGGATCCGCTCGCTGATCGGGTCCTCGATGTCGCGCTGGATGGCCCTGCGCAGCGGACGGGTGCCGAGCACCGGGTCGAAGCCGCGCCGGCCGATGAGCCGCTTGGCGGCGTCGGTGAGCTCGATGCTCATGTCGCGCTCGGCCAGGCGCTGCTCGATCTGGCCGACCATGAGGTCGACGATCCGCAGGATGTCCTCCTGGGTGAGCTGGTGGAAGACGACGATCTCGTCCACGCGGTTGAGGAATTCGGGACGGAAATGCGTCTTGAGCTCCTCGGACACCTTCGCCTTCATCGAGTCGTAGCTGCTCTCGGTGTCACCGACCCGGCTGAAACCGAGGTTGACGCCGCGGCTGATGTCGCGCGAGCCGAGGTTCGTCGTCATGACGATCACGGTGTTCTTGAAATCGACCACCCGACCCTGCGCATCGGTCAGCCGACCCTCGTCGAGGATCTGGAGCAGCGAGTTGAAGATGTCCGGATGGGCCTTCTCGATCTCGTCGAACAGGATGACGCTGAACGGCTTGCGGCGCACCTTCTCGGTGAGCTGGCCGCCCTCCTCGTACCCGACGTATCCGGGCGGGGAGCCGAACATCCGGCTCGCCGTGTGCTTCTCGGAGTACTCGGACATGTCGAGGGTGATGAGGGCGTTCTCGTCGCCGAACAGGAATTCGGCCAGCGCCTTGGTCAGCTCCGTCTTGCCGACGCCCGAGGGGCCGGCGAAGATGAACGAGCCGGAGGGGCGGTTCGGGTCCTTCAGCCCGGCGCGCGTGCGGCGGATCGACCGCGAGATCGCCTTCACCGCCTCGTCCTGGCCGACGTAGCGCTTGTGCAGCTCGTCCTCCATGTGGATGAGGCGCTGCGACTCGGCCTCGGTCAGACGCGAGACGGGCACCCCGGTGGAGTCGGAGAGGACCTCGGCGATCTGCTCCTCGCCGATGATGGCGGGCACGTCCGAGGCGCCCTCCTTCCAGGAGGCCTCCTTCTCGGCCCGGGCCGCCAGGATCTTGCGCTCGTCGTCGCGCAGCCTCGCCGCGGTCTCGAAGTCCTGGTGGTCGATGGCCGACTCCTTCTCGGCCCGCACGCCGGCGAGCCGCTCGTCGAACTCGTGCAGGTCCGGCGGGGCGGTCATGCGTGCGATGCGCATCCGGGCGCCGGCCTCGTCGATGAGATCGATGGCCTTGTCGGGCAGGAAGCGGTCCTGAACATAGCGGTCGGCGAGGGTGGCCGCCGCGGTGAGCGCCTCGTCGGTGATGGTCACCCTGTGGTGCTCCTCGTAGCGGTCGCGCAGGCCCTTGAGGATCTCGATGGTCAGCGGGATCGAGGGCTCGTCCACCTGGATGGGCTGGAAACGACGCTCCAGGGCCGCGTCCTTCTCGACGTGCTTGCGGTACTCGTCGAGCGTCGTGGCGCCGATGGTCTGCAGCTCGCCGCGGGCCAGCATGGGCTTGAGGATCGAGGCGGCGTCGATCGCGCCCTCGGCCGCACCGGCCCCGACGAGGGTGTGGATCTCGTCGATGAAGAGCATGATGTCGCCGCGGGTCTTGATCTCCTTGAGCACCTTCTTGAGGCGCTCCTCGAAGTCGCCGCGATAGCGCGAGCCCGCGACCAGCGCGCCGAGGTCGAGCGAGTAGATCTGGTGGTCCCGCAGGGTCTCGGGCACGTCGCCGCGCACGATGGCCTGGGCGAGGCCCTCGACGACGGCGGTCTTGCCGACGCCGGGCTCGCCGATGAGCACCGGGTTGTTCTTCGTCCGGCGGCTCAGCACCGTCATGACCCGCTCGATCTCCTTCTGGCGGCCGATGACCGGATCGAGTCTGCCCTCGCGGGCGGCCTGGGTGAGATTGCGGCCGAACTGGTCGAGCGTGTTGCTCGACGAGCCGGAGCTCGGGGCCTCGGGCGCACCGGCGGTGGCCGGCTGGGCGCCGTTCTCCTCCTGGTAGCCGCTCAGCAGGGCCAGCACGGTGGTGCGGACGCGGTTGAGATCGGCGCCGAGCTTGATGAGAACCTGGGCCGCGATGCCCTCGCCCTCGCGGATCAGACCCAGGAGGATGTGCTCAGTGCCGATGTACGAGTGGTTCATCTGGAGCGCCTCGCGCAGCGAGAGCTCGAGGACCTTCTTCGCACGCGGGGTGAAGGGGATGTGGCCGGTGGGCGGATTCTGACCGTGGCCGATGATCTCCTCGACCTGCTCCCGCACGGCCTCGAGCGAGATGCCCATCTGCTCCAGCGCCTTCGCGGCGACCCCCTCGCCCTCGTGGATCAGACCCAGGAGGATGTGCTCGGTGCCGATGTAGTTGTGGTTCAGCATCTTCGCTTCGTCTTGGGCAAGCACGATGACGCGGCGTGCCCGGTCGGTAAAGCGCTCAAACATTGGTCTCCTTCAGCGGACCCTCCGGGAGTCCTCCACGAGCGCTCGGCCCCGATCCCCGAGTGGCCTGAGTCCGGTGCGCTCAACTCTCATGATACAAACCCGTGCTCAAGGCCCAATCATCCCGCTGTTCGCCCCCGGCGCAAGGCCCGGGCCCGCGAGAAGGGATGACGCCGGGCACCGCTCCGAGGCGATGACGAGCCGGTCCGGGAGGCGGGCGGCGCCGGCGCCTCCACGGAGCAGGCAGCGCGCCTCCTCGGAGCGGGAACGACGCGTGCGCGCCCGTCCGGGCGGCGGGACGGGCCCGCGCAGTGCCCACGGCGCGGGCCCCGCGATCCCGTGGGGCATCACGGCCCCGTGGGACGAGGAGCCGCACGCGGCCCCGATCCGACGCCGTCACGGCGCGAGGGCGGGCCCTCGGCGCCGAGAGGCAAGAAGGACGGAGGGCCCCTTCCGTGACGACGCGGCGGGGCCGTCGGGGGACGGCAATGGGGCGAGGAGACCGGCTCCTCGCCCCATTCGCCGCATCACGGCCGTCGCGCCGCGGCACGACGGCGGAGGAATCGGAATCAGTGCTTCGCGGCCTCGTAGGCCTGGCGGACCTCATTGGGGATGCGCCCGCGCGGGGGGACCTGGTGACCATTGGCCTGGGCCCACTCGCGGATCTTGGCGGCATCGCTCCCGCCGCTGCGGCGGCGACCGGTGGTGCGACGACCGCTCACCCGGCGAGCATTGCCGACCCAGTAGGCGAGCTGATCGCGCAGCTTCGCGGCATTCTCGTCGGACAGGTCGATTTCGTAGGTGACGCCGTCGAGGGCGAAATTCACCGTCTCGCTGGCCTCGCCGCCGTCGACGTCATCGGTGAGGACCACCTGAACCTTGCGCGCCATTGTTCTCCTCCTCGTGGTGGCACCGCCCTGGTGCGATGCCGGTTGGTGTCTGCATGGACAGGAGCAATATAACCAGAGGAATGCGCCGAGGACAAAGAAATCGGCGAGGGCGGGCCCGAATTCGTGCAATTCGGGCGGCCGCGGCCCTTTGCCGGGTCAGGGGATGATGGGGTCATTCGCCGCGGCGGGGGTGGATCGGCGGATCGGTGCGCACCACACCGGAGGCGTCCATGCCGTCCAGCAGATCGAGAATTCTCCCCTGCGGGAGCACCGCCCGCGGTTCCAGCTCCGCCCAGGGAACGAGGACGAAGGCGCGTTCGTGCGCGCGCGGATGCGGCAGCCGCAGACGCCGCGTGGCGCTCGTGAGGCCCTCGACGACGACGAGGTCGATGTCGAGGGTGCGGGGGCCGTGGGGCACGCGCGGATCGCGCCGACGCCCGTGGGCGGCCTCGACGGCGTTGGCGCGCTCGAGCAGCGCGAGCGGCTCCAGTACGGTGTCGGCCGTGACGACGATGTTGAGGAAGTCGTCCTGACCGACGACACCGACCGGCTCCGTGAGGTACACGGATGAGACGCGGACGTGCGCGATGCCCGGCGTGGCGGCGAGGTCGTCGACGCCGGCACGCAGCGCGGCACGGCGATCCCCCAGGTTCGAGCCCATGCTGAGCACGACGTGCCGGCCCGCACCGGGATCGTCGGACGCCCCATTCGCGCCGGCGCCCGGCCGGGCGGCCCCGTTCATGCGGGCGTCCCGTCGGGCGTCGTGCCCGTCCCGGCGCCGTCGCCTGCGCGTCGGACGACGGTCGCCGAGACGTCCCGGAAGGGCAGGCCGATGGGCGCCTCGGGCTTGTGGACGCGCACGGCCGATGCGCGCACTCCGGGAAGGACCAGGCAGGCGTCGGCGATCCGGGCGGCGAGGGTCTCGACGAGGTCGACGTGGCCGCCGCCGACCGTCCGGACGATGACGCGGGCGACCTCAGCGTAGTCGACGGTGCGTGAGAGCTCGTCGCGCTCGGGTTCGTCGACGACCAGCTCCGCATCGACGATGAAGGGCTGCTCCTCGGCGTGCTCGACGGGCAGGACGCCGTGGCGGGCCATGATCCGCAGCCCGGTCAGCGCGATCCTCGCCCGGCCCGGCACCGCGTCTCCGCCCGGCCCGGCGCCCAGCGGCGACCCGTCCGCAGACATCGGGAACGGGCCGTCGCTCATGAGGCCCCGCGCAGGTGCTCGATGACGGTGATCGTGTCGACCTGGGAGCGCACCTCGTGGGTGCGCACCGCCCAGATCCCGCGCACGCAGCACCATGCCGAGACGGCGGCGGTCGCGGCGTCCCGCTCGGCGGTCGGGCGGCCGTTGAGCAGGCTGCCGAGGAAGCGCTTGCGGCTGGCACCGATGAGCACCCGGTGGCCCAGCCCGGTGAACGCGTCGAGGTGGGCGAGGATCCGCCAGTCGTGCTCGGCGTTCTTGGCGAAGCCCAGGCCCGGGTCGGCGATGACCCGCTCGGGCGCGATGCCGGCGTCCACGGCGGCCCGGCAGCGGGCCTCGAGCTCTGCGCGGACCTCGGCGACGACGTCGTCGTACTCGGCGGCCCTGTTCATCTCCGATCCGAAGCCCCGCCAGTGCTGGCAGATGTAGTCGACGCCGAGCTCGGCGACGGCGCCGAGCATCCCCGTGTCGGCCAGACCGCCCGAGACGTCGTTGACGATCGACGCGCCGGCCCGCACGGCGGCCCGGGCCACCGACGAGCGCATCGTGTCGACACTCAACGCGACACCGGTCGCCGCCGCCGGGATGCGGAGCCCCTCGATGACCGGCATGACGCGCGTCATCTCCTCCTCCTCGCTGACCCGCTCGGCGCCCGGACGCGTCGACTCGCCGCCCACGTCGAGAATCTTGGCGCCCTGGGCTATGAGGTCGAGACCGTGCCCGACGGCCGCCGACGTGCCCAACCACATGCCCCCGTCGCTGAACGAATCAGGAGTGACGTTGATGATGCCCATCACCAAGGTATGACCCATGGGGGTGAGTGTACGGAGTTCCGGGGCCCACGGGCCGGAATCCCACGCCCCGGGCGGAATCCGGCGACGAGTACGCCCTCCCCCGCGCGTCCGGCGACGGTCGGGCCCGGGGTCGGGCGGGCCGCCGTCGCGTAGCGGGGACCCGATCAGAGGGCATCCAGACCAAACCACCGACAGAACCCGGACGACACCGAACAGGACACCAGCCCGAAGGACCACGAGCCGGATCCCACACGACCCTCCCCCGACGCCGACCTCCGGACCGGGGCCCGCACTGGCCTCCGAGAGCCGGACCGGTGTGCCGGGCGGGCGGCCTCGGAGGGCCGACCGGCCCGGACCAGGCCGGGACCGATCGGCGGAACGGCGTCAGGAGTTGATGAGGCTCATGGCCTCGGCCCGCGTGGCGGGATCGCGCAGCTGGCCCCGCACGGCGGAGGTCACGGTGCGGGCACCGGGCTTGCGCACGCCGCGCATCGTCATGCACAGGTGCTCGCAGTCGACGACGACGAGGGCGCCGCGGGCCTGCAGGGTGTGCACGAGGGCGTCGGCGACCTGGCCGGTGAGGCGCTCCTGCACCTGGGGGCGGCGGGCGTACAGCTCGACGAGCCGGGCGATCTTCGACAGGCCGGTGACACGGCCGTTCCGGGGCGGGATGTAGCAGACGTGGGCGACGCCGTGGAAGGGCATGAGGTGGTGCTCGCAGGTGCTGTAGACCTCGATGTCGCGCACGAGCACCATCTCCTCGTGGCTGATGTCGAAGGTGCGGGCCAGCACCTCGTCGGGGTCGCGGCCGATGCCGCTGAAGACCTCGGCGTAGGCGCGGGCGACGCGGGCCGGGGTGTCGCGCAGGCCGTCGCGGTCGGGGTCCTCGCCCATGCCGATGAGCAGCTCGCGGACGGCCGCCTCGATGCGGGCGCCGTCGAAGCCCGGGGCGGGCCGGGCGCCCGGTCCCAGACAGGGCGTGTTGTCGATCTCGCGGGACGGCTTCTCGGTCACTGGATCACCTGGTCGGGGGTCGATTCGGCGGGCATCAGCGGTAGACGTGGGGCGCGAGCGTCGCGAGGTCGCGCAGGTTCCGGTAGCGGCCCGCGTAGTCGAGCCCGTAGCCGACGACGAACTCGTCGGGCAGGTCGAAGCCGACGTAGTCGGCCTCGACCGGGGCGTTGAGGGCCTCCGGCTTGCGGAACATCGTCGCCACCCGCACGCTCGCCGCGCCGCGGGTGGCGATGTTGTGCACCAGGTAGCTGAGCGTGAGGCCGGTGTCGATGATGTCCTCGACGATGAGCACGTCGCGACCGGCGACGTCGACGGTGAGGTCCTTGAGGATGCGCACGACGCCGGAGCTGCGGGTGCCGGAGCCGTAGGAGCTGACGGCCATCCAGTCGACCTCGACATGGCAGTGCATGGCGCGGCACAGATCGGACATGACGATCATCGCGCCGTTGAGCACGCCCACGAGGACCGGCCTGCGACCCGCGTAGTCGGCATCGATGAGGGCGGCGAGCTCCGCGACCCTCGCATCGATCTGGTCGGCGGTGCGGAGCACGTGCTCCAGGTCTGCGCTGATGTCGGCTGCATCCACGCCGACAAGGTTAGTGCAGCAGGATCGGCGCACGGGATCAGTGCCACGCGCGCGGCGGGGCCCGAGCCCGGCCGGCATCGACGCCGTGCGCCACGCGGATCAGCGCCGCGCTTCCGGGAGCCGACCCGCTCGTTCCGACGACCCACGGGTGCTTCGGCGCCGCGAGCGCGCGGCAAGAGCGGATCCGCGGCTCGGGATCCTTCTCCTCGGACCGTGATCAGTGCCGCGGGCGGGCGGCCCGCAGCGTGCCACCGGCGCGGACGACCCGCACGCCGCCGGGCAGGTCGACGCCCCGCTGGCCGTGCCAGTCCTCGACGAGGGCGAGCACCGCCCCCGTGTGGGCGGCGCTCGGCTCGACGACGCCGGCGCCGACCAGCCATGACCGGACGATGCGCCCGCGCAGGGCCGGCGGCTGGGCGGCGAGGGCGCCGGCGTCCAGGCCGCCGTCCCCGACGAGGCCGGGCGCGGCGCGGGCGGCGAGCCCGTCGAGCAGGTCGGCGTCGGCGGCGGCGAGGGAGGCGGTGCGGGCCAGGGCCCGGGCGATGCCGGGGCCGAGGCGGGCCTCGAGCAGCGGCATGATCTCGCGGCGCACCCGCACGCGGGCGTAGGCGGCGTCGTCGTTCTGGGGGTCGTGCCACGGCTCCAGGCCCCAGTCGGCGCAGGCCGCCGCCGTGTCGGCCCGGCGCAGACCCAGCAGCGGCCGCACGAGGACCGGGGCGGTGCCGCTGCGGGCGGGCATCCCGGCGAGCGAGCGGATGCCAGAGCCCCGGGCCAGGCCGAGCAGGACGGTCTCGGCCTGGTCGTCGAGGGTGTGGCCGAGCAGGACGAGGCCGGGCGCGGCCCCTGACGGCCCGGGGCCGCGCAGGGCCGCGTACCGGGCGCGCCGGGCGGCCGCCTCGGGCCCCGGGCCGGCGCCGCGGTCCACGTCGACGGCCGTGACGCGGGCCGCCAGGCCCAGCGCGTCCAGCTGCTCGGCGACGCGCCCGGCGACGCGCCCGGAGCCCGGCTGGAGCCGGTGGTCGACGACGAGGGCCTCCGCCATGAGGGCGGGCTCGCGGCGGGCGTGCCAGGCCAGCGCGGCGGCCAGGGCGAGGGAGTCGGGGCCGCCGGAGCAGGCGGCCCGCACCCGCAGGGCGCCGTCGAGGGCCTCGGCGACGACGGGCGCGAGGGCCCTCGTCACGGCGAGGGCCCTCGGTCCGAGGGCGCGGGTGCTCATGGGCTCAGGCCGCGCATCGGCAGCCGGTCAGGGCGGCGGCGAGCCGGTCGAGGAAGGGGCGGGCCTCGGTGCCGGAGCCGTTGATGACGATGGTGAACACGGCGATCGAACCGTCGGCGGTCGGCGTGTAGCCGGTCAGGGTGCTCGCCACGTCGAGGGTGCCGGTCTTGGCGCGCACCAGGCCGGCCCCGGCGGACGACGAGGAGTCCAGGTAGCGGGTCTCGAGGCTGCCCGTCGCCGCGGCGACGGGCATGCCGGCCAGGCCGGCCCGCATGTCGTCCGAGCCGGCGGCCACGACGACGATCCGGCTGAGTGTGTCGGAGGTGAGGCGGTTGTTCCCGGACAGGCCGGAGCCGTCGTGCAGGGAGTCGGCGTCCGACCAGACGCCGAGTGCGCGCATCCGCTGCTCGAGTGCGGTCACTCCTCCGGCGAAGTCGGCCGGCAGGCCCTGGGCGATCGCCAGGTGGCGCAGCAGGTTCTCGGCGATCGCGTTGTCCGAGTGCCGCAGGCAGAGCTGGACGATCTGGGACAGCGGCAGCGACTCGACCTGGGCGACGGTGCTCGCCGAGCCGTCGGCGGTGCGGGCCGTCGGTTCGCCGTCGACGGTGATGCCGGCCGCGGTGAGCTGCTCGGCGAAGGTGCGGGCCGCCGCGGCGCCCGGGTCGCCGGAGTCGTCGCCCTGGTCGATCGTCAGGGCGGAGACGTCGTTGACGTACTCCATGTCCCCCTCGGACCAGTCCGGATGACGGGTGGGGCCGGTGAACAGCGACTCGTCGTAGCCGAGGGAGATCGAGGTGACGCCCTGCGCCGACAGGGCACGGGCGGTCCGTTCGGCCAGCTCCTGCGAGGTCGCCGGGCGGGGGCCCTCGCCGTGGTAGGCCGACTCGGTGCTCGCCAGCAGGGGGTCGCCGCCGCCGACGAGCGTGTAGCCGCCGTCGGGCTCGGCCACCACGCTGGTGGTCCAGCGGGTGTCGGCGCCGACGGCGTCGAGCAGGCTCGTCGTCGTCATGAGCTTGAGGTTCGAGGCCGGGATGATGGCCTGCCCGCCGTTCTGGTCGAAGACCTCGTCGCCGCTCGTCGGGTCGCGGACCGAGACGGCCCACGAGGGGTCGAGGCCCGCGTCGGACAGGGACCCCGAGACGGCGCCGGGGGACAGTTCCGGGTACGGCCCGGGTCCGAGCGCCGGGTCGACGACGCCGACGCCCTCGTCCTCTGCCGCGTACAGGCCGGACGGGGCCGTGGAGGCCCCGCCGTCGACGAGCAGACCCGCCGCGCGCGCCCCGAATCGTCCCCCCGCGCCGACGGCGGCGAGCGCGACGACGACGCCGAGCACCGCCCTCCGTCGTCCCGACTGTCTTCTCGTGGAATTCACTCTGCCGCCCCCGAACGGGTAGTGTCTGGCCCAGGTTCCCCAATCATAAGGACGCAACGCTGTGACCGATGATTTTCGAATTGCCACGGGCCTGCCCCAGTACGGCTTGACCTTCGACATGACCGTCGAGATCCCCCGCGGCACGAAGAACAAGTACGAGATGGACCACAACACGGGTCGCATCCGCCTCGACCGGACCCTGTTCACCTCGACGCAGTACCCGTACGACTACGGCTTCATCGAGGGCACGCTCGGCGAGGACGGTGACCCGCTCGATGCGATGGTCATCGTGCCCGAGCCCACCTTCCCCGGATGCCTCATCGAGTGCCGGGCGATCGCCATGTTCCAGATGCAGGACGAGATGGGCGGTGACGACAAGGTCCTGTGCATCGCCACGGCGGACCGTCGGCGCGACTACATGGACGACCTGGACGACGTGCCCCAGATGGTGATGCTGGAGATCGAGCACTTCTTCACCGTCTACAAGGACCTCGAGCCGGGCAAATCGGTCGAGGGCGCGTCGTGGGCGGGCCGTGAGGAGGCCGAGGCGGAGATCCGCGCCTCGTACGCCCGCGCCAAGGGCACCCCGTACGAGCACCACAAGGTGGACCTGCAGTGAGCGGTCCCGCTGGGGCGGCGTAGCGGAGAACGGCGGCACCGGGGCCGGACGGCGATCCGTCCGGCCCCTCGTCATGCCCCGCGCCGTACGGCGGTCCGTCCTCCGGCCGGCACGGCCCGGTGCAACGGCCCACGATCCCGGTCCGCGGGCGCCGACGCATGGTCGGGACCGCTGCAGGCGCGGCCGCCGCCCGGGGCCGGAAGAGGACTCCTCCGCGTGCGTCGGCGGAACCTCCGGGGCCGGGGAGCACGACCCCGGGAGGGGATCCGCCACGGCCCCCGCCGGGCCCTGCCCTAACCGGCGACGAGCAGGCCGAGCCAGGCCGCCGCCACGGCGCCGAGGGCGTTGAGGCAGAGGGCCGCCAGCGCCGGCCGCGGCCGGTCGCCCCTCAGCAGGAGCACGATCTCGACGCTGGCGGTGCTGAAGGTGGTGAACCCGCCGCAGAAGCCCGTGCCCGCCACGGGGGCCAGCCGGCCGTCGGCGCCGGAGACGACCAGCCCGGCGACCAGGCCCAGGAGGAACGAGCCGACGAGGTTGATCGTGACCGTGCCCACCGGCACCGCGGTGCGGACGCGGGACTTGAGGAAGGCGTCGACGACGAACCGGGCGACGGCGCCGAGACCCCCGGCCAGGCCCATGAGGAGCACGAGTCCGGGGCTCATCGGCCGCCTCGTTCCCCGCGCGCCGCGCGTCCGCCACGAGCAGGACGCTCCGCGCTGCCCCCGCCGGCACCGCGAGCGGTACGGCCCGGATCAGCAGCACGCGCGGCACGACCTCGACCGGCAGGACCCTGACCGGCGGCACGGCCCCCGATGGCGGCGTCCCCGACAGCGCCCGGGGCCGCGGCGGCGCCGCGCTGCGCGCGGGAGCCTCGACCGGCGAGGAGGACGCCGGCCAGGGCGAGGAGCAGACCGCCCGCCACGGTGACGCACGGGTAGAGGAGCGCGAGCAGGCGGTTCCCGCCATCGGCGAGCATCACGACCTCGACGGCGAAGGTCGAGTAGGTGGTGAGGGCCCCGCAGAAGCCGGTGCCGAGACCGAGCCGCAGCGCACGGCGAAGACCCTCGTCCCGGTGGTGCGAGAGGGCCTCGAGAAGGAGCCCGAGGACGAAGGCGCCCACCAGGTTCACGACGAGGGTCGCGAGCGGCCAGCCGCCGCGCTCGCCGACCAGCCGCCGGAGGCCCCAGCGGCAGAGCGTGCCGAGGAAGCCGCCCGCGCCGACGAGCGCGAGAACGGACGGCCGGGAGTACGGGGGCCGCGGCGCGACGGCGAACCCCGGCCCGTCGCCGGCGCCCCGTGATGCGGCCATGTGCCTCGTCTCCGTGGTGCGTCACGGCCCCGGCCGTGATACGTGAAGGGGCGCCCGACCGCACCCGGACGGCGGGGTCCTCGTCGTGGGAGGATGGGGCGCGTGAGCGATTACGTCATGCTCGTCGCCCCGTCCGCGAACCGAGTCTACGCCGATGCCGCCCCCGCGCTCGCGGTGGCCGAGCTGGCCGTCACGACCGGCATCGAGGGCGCCCACCGCATCCGGATCGCCGGCGTCGACTACGTGGGCCTCGGCACGGACCGGCTCGACCCGGCGCAGCTGGCGCGCCAGTCCAGCGCGCTCGCCCTGTTCGAGCTCGCCGACGGGCTGCTGCGCCCGGTGGAGCTGCCGCGGGCGCGGATCATGGACGACGACCTCCTCACGATCACCAAGTACGCGGGCAAGACGAACGAGATGTTCACCCGCCTGCTCCTCCATGTCACCTGCGCCCAGGTGCGCACCGGTGGCGAACGGGCGGCCCTGCCGGGCGGGGGCGTCCAGCTGGACGTCCTCGACCCGATGGCCGGACGCGGCACGACGCTCCAGGCCGCATGGGAGACGGGCCACAACGGCTTCGGCGTCGAGCTCGACGAGAGGGCCGTCGAGCAGCTGGCCGCGTTCATGCGGACCTATCTGCGCCGCAAGCGCCTCAAGCACTCCGCCGAGGTCCGCCCGGTGCGCCGCCAGGGCCGCGTCATCGGTCATCGCTTCGACGCGAGCACCGCCCCGGCGGTCGCAACGAGCGGGCACCCCGCCGTCGAGGGCGCCCCCGCGCTGACGATGGGCGTCCTGACCGGAGACACCCGCGACGCGGCGGCCCTGTTCGGCCGGCGCCGCTTCGACGCCATCGTCACCGACGCGCCGTACGGCATCGTCCACGGCGCCCGCCGGAGGGGCCGGGACGCCGCGGCGGGGGACGGCGACGGCAGGGCCGAGCGCTCCCCCGCGGCGCTCCTGGCCGAGGCGGTCCCCGTGTGGGCGGGGCAGCTGCGCGGCGGCGGCGCGCTCGGCATCGCGTGGAACACCCTCGGGCTCGACCGGGACGGGCTCGCCGCGATCTGCGCCGGGGCCGGTCTCGAGGTCTGCACCGGCCCCGGATGGGACGACTTCGCCCATCGGGTCGACTCGTCGATCCGGCGGGACCTCCTCGTCGCCCGCAGGCCCCGCTCCTCCTGAACCCCGCCCGCCCGGGCGGCTCGCCCCCCATGCGGCCGGCGGGCCGGCCGGGCCGGTGCGCCGGTCCCCGCGGCCGCCGTCCGTCCTCGCGAGAACCGCGGGACGGGGAGCCGGGCGGCCATAGACTCGCCCCATGATGCGACGTCTCTACCTCATGCGCCACGCCCAGGCGGAGTCCTTCGGCCCGCACGGCGACAAGGACCGCAGGCTCAGCACCCGCGGGCGCCTCCAGGCGCGCGAGGTCGGCGAGCGGCTGGCCGGGGCGCGCATCGAGCGGGCGCTCGTCTCGGACGCCGAACGCACCCGCGAGACATTCGCCGAGCTGCGCCTGCCCGACGTGGACGGCGTCCCGGTGCATGTCGAGTTCCGGGCCGAGCTCTACGACGCCGGCACCCGCACCATGCTGGCCCGCATCGCCGAGACCCCCGACGAGGTGCGGACCCTCCTCGTCCTCGGCCACGCCCCGACGATCCCCGCGCTGGCCGGGGAGTTCACCCGGGCCTTCGACCGCGCCGGGGCGGCCCCGGCGCACGGCTCCTTCCCCACCGCGGCGATCGGCGCCTTCGACGTCGAGGTGCCGTGGGGCGAGCTGGCGGACTTCGACCCGTACGACTACGCCGGCTCGGGCCCCGACGAGGCGCCCGAGCCGCACTGCCCGGTCCGCCCGTCGACCGACTGACCGGCGGGCGCCGGCCCTAGGATGGTCCCGGCTCCGGCACCGGGTGCGTCGCGCCCCGTCGGGCGCGCACGGGGCACGGAACACGAGGCACGTAAGGAGACTCCGATGACCGGCAGACGCTCGTCCTCGGGACGCCTCCGCGGAACGGGCCGGCGCATCACCGCGTCCTCCGGCTACCGCGGGGCGCTCGGCAGCGCCCGGCACGTCTGGCACGCGCCGCTGCCCCTCGTCGTCGTGCCCATGGCGCTCGTCCTCCTCGCCGTCATCGTCTTCGGCGCCAGCCGTTCGGCGAACGGGCGCCCGGCCCCCGTGGAGGTGACCACCAGCGGGACGCCGACGCCCTCGCCGAGCCGCACGCCCCCGCCCCCGCCGGGCCCCGTCGAACCCGTCGCCGACGTGAACCTGGCCGTGCTGCGCTCCCAGGTCGAGGGGATCGAGTCGCGCTACGGCGTGCGGGTCGGCCTGGCCGTCGCCGGCGTCGCGCCCGTCGGGCAGCGCCTCACGGCCACCTGGACGGCCGGCTCGCTCACGAGCGGCCCGACGTGGGGCACGCTCGACGTGCCGATCGCCCTGGCCGTCCTCGACCTCGACCGGATGCCGAGCAATCTGACCTATCTGCTCACCAAGTCGATCAGCGAGTCGTCGCTGTCCTCCGACGAGGCGCTCTACACCTTCCTCGGCGGCGCCGACGATGCGGCGCAGGCCGTCGACAAGGTCTTCCAGGAGTTCGGGGACCCGGTGACGACCGTCGCCACGAGCACCGACCGGCAGGGCGTCCCGCCCTTCACCCAGACGGACTGGACGGTCGCCAGCCAGTCCGAGTTCGCCGGGCAGCTGTGGTGCTCCAGCGGCGACTGGTACGTCACCAGCCGCATGCGGCACGTCGACGACGAGCACTCCTACGGCTTCGGCGGCGTCGTCGGCAGCTACATCAAGACCTCCGAGGGCACGACCGCGGACGGCTCGGTCGTCGCACGGCAGATGGCGATCATCCCCACCTCGACCGGGGAGCGGGTCGGCGTGAGCCTCGTCGTCACCGCCCCGCCCGACCGGACGGGCGCCGCCCGCGAGGCCGCGGACGCGGTGGCCGGGCAGGTCTACTTCACCGCCCGCGGTTTCGAGGCCGGGCACTGCTGACCCGGGCCGATCCGTCGACGCCGACCGCCCGGGGCCGGGCACCGTCTGAAACGCGGCCGTAACGGGGCGGCGGAAGTCAACACGGGGTTGCGCGGACGTCACCGGAGCAGCAGGAGCATCCGGGAGAGTTCGGGGCATGACAGCTCTGGAGATCAACACGGGTGACACCGCGCGGGTGCTCATGAGGGCCGCGCTGGTCCTCCTCATGACGCCGGCCCCGGCCTTCTTCCACGGAGGCATGGTCCGGGCCAAGGGCGTCCTCACCATGATGATGTCGATCGTCACGATGGGCATCGTCGGCGTCGCATGGGTGCTGTCCGGCTTCTCGGAGGCCTTCGGCGACTCTCCTGGCACGGCCTGGTCGGCGACCCCGCCCAGCCGGGCCGCCAGGCGGTCGGGGCGCTCGCCGTGATGATCCACTCGTTCGTCGCGAGCCTGCTCATCGCCCTCATCGCCAAGCGGGCGATCGGCCAGCACGCCGAGGCCGGCTACGACCTCTCGCACGTCGGCCGCTCCACGCGCAGCATCTCGCGGACCGTGATGGTCCCGCCCGCGGAGCGCCCGGACGAGCCCGCCGGAACCACCGCACGGATCTGAAGGAGTCATCATGAAACTCATCACGGCGATCGTCCAGCCCCCGTCCCTCGAGGACATCGAGGTGGCCCTGGCCCGTGCGGGCGTCCACGGCATGACGTCTCGGGGGTCTCGGGCTACGGCCGCCAGCGGGGCCGCACGGAGGTCTACCGCGGGGCCGAGTACACGATCGACCTCATCGCCGAGGTGCGCATCGAGATCCTCGCCGCCGACCGCGAGGCGGAGCCGATCATCGCGACGATCTGCGAGGCGGCCCGCACCGGCACCGTCGGCGACGGCAAGGTGCGGAGCTGCCCCGTCGAGGATGTCGGATCCGCACCGGCGAGCGGGGCGTGGGCGCCGTCTGAGCCGCGGCCCCGGGCCGCCGCCGAGGAGCGTCTCAGCGCTCCTCGGCGCCGTTCCGTGTCGGCGCCCCCGCTGCGCCGTCCGGCCGGACGAACCGACCGCGGACCGCCCCGATGAGGGCGAGTCAGCGGGCGGTCCCGTTGAGCCTCAGAACGACCTCCTGAGCGGTCTCGGCGCCCGAGCGGACGGCGCCCTCCATGTAGCCGTTGAACTTGCCGGCGTACTCGGCGCCGGCGAAGTGGATGCGTCCGCACGGCTTGCCGAGCTCGGCGCCGGTGACGCTCCACACCCCCGGTGCGAAGTGCGCGCCGTGGCTGCCCCTGGTGAACTCCTCGGCGCCCCAGTCGATGTCGGTGTACTCGACCGGACGGGCCGCTTGCGGGCCGAAGACGTCGACGAGAGTGTCCTTGAAGATGCGCTGGCGCATCGACCGTGAGAACTTGGTGAGCATCGAGGCCTCGCCGCCCTCGAAGAAGCCCATGAGCACTCCGCGCCCGTCCGGGGAGTCGGTGCAGTCGAAGGTGACGCGCACCGCGCCGTCGTCGGCGCTCATCTGGCCCGACAGACCCTTGTCGCGCCACCACGGATGGTCGTAGACGACGTAGCACTTGATGACATTGCCGGCGCCGATCCTGCGCACCGCGTCCTCGCGCCAGCCGGCCAGCGGCGGGGTGACGCGGATCCGGAGGGCCAGCCACGGCGGCAGCGCCACGATCGCAGTGCGGGCCTCGAGGGCCTCGCCGAGGCTCGGGTGGACGACGACGCGGTCGTCGTCCTGCTCGATGGCGTCGACGACGAAGCGGTACCTGAGCCGGTCCCCCAGCTCGGACGCCATGCGCTCGGGCAGTTGGGCGAGGCCGCCCAGGACGCGGGCCTGGCCGATGTCGCCGTTGGCGGCGATGAGGTTCTCCATGTCGACGCCCTCGCGCACCTTGCCGAGCGCCTTGCGCAGCGAGATCCTGTCGAGCGGGCTCTCGAAGACGGCCTTCATGGCGGCGCGGATGTCACGGCGACCGGTGGGCGTGCGCAGATTGGAGACGATCCAGCGGTCGATGGACTGGTCGAGCCAGGCGGCGTTCGCCTCGACCCACATGTCGTCCTGGCCGGCGCGCTCGGCGAGCCGGCGCAGCCGCATGAGGCCCTGCCCGAGGTCGGCCACGGCGAACGGGGTGCGGGCGTCCTCGTCGCTGTCGGACTGGGCGACGTCGCGGATCTCGCCGTGCTGGACGAGGGTGAGCATCCCGGGGTTGGCCCCGATGAGCTCGAGGCCGGCGTTCTTGACGAGTTCGAGCATGCGGTCGTGGCTGGGGGCGATCCACTGACCGCCCAGGTCGATGATCTCGCCGCCGGAGAGGGTGGTGGAGACGACGCGACCGCCGGCGCGGCCCCTCGCCTCGACGAGCGCGACGTCGTAGCCGCGCTGGATGAGCTCCCTCGCCGCGGACAGGCCGGCGAAACCGGCACCGACGACCACGCAATCAAGCACTTTGCCCCTCCTGGACTCCCCGGTGGACGAAAAGGACATGCTGTGCCCGCGACTTTACTCATGGCCCCCTGCCCGGACGCAGTCGGGGTCGTACGGCCTCGCCGGGGCCGGAACGGTTGAGCCGCGACGGCGGTTCGGCCGTCCGGCGCCCGTCATGCCGGCGGTTCGGCGTCCTCCGCCTCGCGAATCTCCTCGGGGGCGCCCGGTTCGGGCCCTGCGGGGGCGAGCGCCAGGGAGCGCTCGCCCCCGACGATCGTGTCGTCGTGACGGGCGCGCCCCCGCACGAAGAGCCAGGCGATACCCAGGCCGATGAACCAGGCCGGTGTGACGGCCAGGGCCGCCAGGGTGTCGTGCTGGCGGGTGAGCACGTAGAGCGTGAAGGCGAAGAAGGCCAGCACGAGCCAGCTCGTGAAGCGCCCGAGCGGCATCCGGTACACCGACGCGGCGTGGGCCTGCGGGAACCGGTGGCGGTAGACGAGGTAGCTCACGAGGATGAGGCCCCAGATGAAGATGAAGAGCACGGCCGAGACGGTCGTCACGAGCGTGAAGGCCTCCATGATCGACTGCGAGAGGGTCAGCAGCAGCGAGGAGCCGACGAGGACGACGGTGACGAACAGGCCCCAGGCGGGCACGCCGTTGCGGGTGAGGCGACCGAAGCCGTCCGAGGCCATGCCCTTGTGGGCCAGGCCGTAGAGCATGCGGGAGGTCGAATACAGGCCGGAGTTCGCGCCGGAGGCGGCGGCGGTGATGACGACGAAGTTCATCACGGCCGCCGCGGCGCCGAAACCGACCAGCCCGAACATCGTGACGAACGGGGACTGGCCCGGGTCGAGGCTGTTCCACGGAGTGACGCACATGATGGCGGTGAGCGCGGCGACGTAGAAGACGAGCACCCGCACGGGCACCGCGTTGATGGCCTTCGGCAGATTCCTCACCGGGTCGTGCGTCTCGGCGGCGGCGGTGCCGACGAGTTCGATGCCGACGTAGGCGAAGACGGCGATCTGGAAACCGGCGAGGAAGCCGTTCGCGCCGGTCGGGAGGAAGCCGCCGTGCGTCCACAGGTTCGTGAGTCCGGCGCGGGCTCCGCCGGGCTCGGTGAAGCGCACGACGAGCAGCACGGCGCCCAGCACGATGAGCACGATGATGGCGATCACCTTGATGAGCGCGAACCAGAACTCCAGCTCGCCGAAGAGCCGCACGGTGAGCAGGTTCAGCAGGAACAGGACGACGAGGGTGCCGACGGCCAGGACGAGGGACCAGTTCTTCGACGGCACCCAGAACCGCCAGTAGTTCGACACGGCCACGATGTCGGCCATGCCCGTCACCACCCAGCACAGCCAGTACGTCCAGCCGGAGAAGAAGGCCGCCCAGGGGCCGAGCAGATCGGCCGCGAAGTCCTGGAAGGACTTGTACTGCAGGTTGTGGAGCAGCAGCTCCCCCATGGCGCGCATGACGAAGAACAGCATGACGCCGATGAGCGAGTAGACGAGGACGATGCTCGGTCCGGCGACGCTGATCGTCTTGCCCGAGCCCATGAACAGGCCGGTGCCGATGGCTCCGCCGATCGCGATGAGCTGGATGTGACGGTTGGAGAGGCTGCGCTGCAGATGCTCCCCGTCGTTGTCGACCGAGGCGTTCCCCGTGACCATTCGAGTCCCTTTCCCGTGACCGCGGCGCCCTGCGGGACCGGGCGCGCAACGGCCCGCAATCTACTCGCGGCACCGGGGCGCCGGGCCGCGGGTCCCAGCACCCAGACGGGCCGATGCGCGGCGCCAGGTCGGCGCCGAGGGGCACGAGCGACGCCCGCAGGTCGGCGCCGGGGGCGGGAGGAGTGCCGGCAGGCGCAGGGCGGGAACGGACCGAGGGGCGAGGGGCGGGGACCGTCCTTGCGCCCGGGCCCCGCCGCGGGAGGCGGCCGGGTCCCGCGAGGACGGCGCCGGGCCGAGGCGGGCTCAGCGCCCGTCCGCGCCGATCCGCACGCGCCGCTCGCCGGACAGGGCGTGGGCGACTTTGCGCCGGAAGCGCTCCGCCATCGGGGGCAGCGCGGAGACGGGGAACCAGCCGACCGCGGTGGACTCCTCGTCGCCGACGTGGGCCCGGCCGCCGACCGGATGGGCCAGCAGGCAGGTGTCGAAGAACTGGCACCGGTCGCCGTTGCCGTAGGTCTGGGGCGCGAGGGTCTCGACCCAGGTGACGCGGTCTATCTCGATCCGCACGCCGGTCTCCTCCAGGGCCTCGCGGACGGCCGCGGTGTCGACGTCCTCGCCCGGGTCGGCGATGCCGGTCACGGGGGTCCACTGGCCGTTGTCGGAGCGGCGCACCAGCAGCAGCTCGCGCCCGTCCGGGCCTTCGCGGACGATGACGGCGCTGACGCCGGGCAGGACGAGCAGTTCGTGCCCGACGCTCTCGCGCAGTCGCAGGACGTACTCCGGTGTGGCCATGGGGATCCTCCGCTGGATGGTGTGCCCGCTCTCCTCCCTCATCGTGGCACAAGGTCGTGGCCGTCGGTGCCGGGCGCACCAGGGCGCTCACTGCGCCGGCAGCGGCCTCCCTCGAAGGACCCCATGAAGAACCGCCTCACCATCGCCGCCGGAACCGTCCTCGCCCCGACCGGGTGCTCCTCTGCCGCGCAGCCCTCGAAGAACTCGTCGGCGTCCGCGAGCGCCTCGACCGACGAGCAGGAGTTCGACGCCTTCCTCGACGGCATCACCCGGGTCGGCTGATCCCGCCCGGCTCCGGCGGCACGGGTCCGGCCCGCGTGGGTGACGGTCGCGCATCGACGCCGGGGCGCCGACCGAAGAGGACCCCCGGCCGACGCCGCCGGAGGGACACGGGCAGGCGGGGACGGGACGGGCCTCGGACCGGCCGGCCGGCAGCCCCTCGGCCCCGCGCCCGGCCGGCGCGAGTGACCGCTTCAGCGCCGCGCGGGCTCCCACCGCGCCATGGCCGGGCGCATGGGCGCCCCGCCCGAGGAGGACGAGCAGCGTCATGACACGCCCCCCGGGCAGGGGCGGTCATGACCAGACCGAACCGGCGCGCGAGGCGGCGCTGTTCGCGCGGATGCCCTGCACGACGCAGACGAGCAGGTGCACCACCGTCAGAAGGGCCCAGAAGAGGATGTCGAGCATGACGCCCGAGTTGAGCGCGGCGGCGTCGCCGGGAGACTCCGCCATCGTCGTGAGACCGACCGCATAGAAGAGCACGAGGAGCGCGGCCGAGATGCTCGCAACGGCGATGCCCCAGTACATCGCCTGCGACGCGAACCGCCCCGGCGTCCCACCCGGACGCCGCTGGTTGGAGCCGACGACGATCATGACGATGCCCGTGATGAGGAGGTTGAAGAACGGGAACCCGATCAGCGCGATGAGCCCGAGGAACCACGACAGCGCGCCGGTCGGCGCCTGGACGATGCACGCCCCGGGTTGGTACGAGGTGTACGGGACGGGCCGGTAGGGAGCCGGCTGGTACGGGTACTGCTGGGGGACGGGCGCGGGGAGCTGCTGGCCGGGCACCGGCTGCGGCGGCGCGTACGGGAACGGGGGCACCGGCTGCTGGTACGGGTACTGCTGGAAAGCGGGCTGCTGAACGGGCTGCTCCGCGGAGGACGCTGCCTGGGCGGGCGACTGCTGCCCGACGAACGGCAGGGGCTGCTCCTGCGGCTCGCGGATCGGGACCCGTGCGGACTGCCCGGTCAGGTACGCCCCCTGCTGCGGGGCGGGCTGCGGCGGCGGGAACGGCGCGGTCTCGGCAGGGGGCTGCTCCGACGGCCCGGCCTCGGGCTGCGACGGTTCCTGCCGAGCGGACATCCCTCCGGGCTCCGACTCGTCCCCCGACAGGAAATCAGGACCGACGATGGGTTGTTCGGCGCCGCCGGCGGACGACTCCTCGCTCATGAATGCCCCCTGCCCCCCTCGTGCAGCCCTGTCCCGGGCGCCCCGTCCGGCCCGTTCGTGCGGCGCCGGCTCGCGGATCCTCTCCGGCAAGACTACGGCATCCCGCCCGATCCCGTCCCCCGGAGGAGGCCGACCGCCGGAGCGGCTGCTGCTCCCCGGGCACGCCCGGACCGCACGGGGCCCGCCCGCACGGAACCGCACGACGCACCCGGCCGACTCCCCGCCGGCCGGCCCGTCGTGCAGGGCTGCGAACGCCGGGGCCCACCAGCGGTCGGAGCCGTCGCCGCGCGGCGCCCGGGGACGATGGTGCCCGCCCCGGCCCGCACCCGCTGTGCGGAGATCGACACCGAACGGACGATCACCGCGCAGTGAACGGCTGCCGGGCGGTGTTACAGTACGGACGTCGACGCGCCGGGGACGACCGCACCCGAGGCGCACCCGCTCGAGGTCAGGAGAGCGCGATGGGCGCGAAGGACGTCATGCGCAAGGGAGCGAGGGGCGCGAGCGCCCTCCTCGCGAGCAAGGCCGTCGAGAGGCTCGTCACCCCGGAGAACACCCAGCGGGTCGTCGACGCCGTCAAGGACGCCCACCTCGGCAGGAGGGCGAAGCAGGCCGCCGCGAGGATGACGCCGCCGAAGCGGCCCAGCCGCTCGGAGCAGCTTCGGCGCACGCTCGACCAGATCGAGCGGATCGTCCGCGAGGACACCACCGGCAGCTTCACCGACGAGCAGACCGGACAGTGGCTGCGCACGGCGGGCTCACTGCGCAACTCGCTCGACATGACGCAGGTGCGCCGGGGCAAGGACCGCCGGACGAGGACCCAGGACCTCGAGGCCCGCGTCAACGCCCTCTACGAGGAGGTCTTCCAGGCGGCGATGCCGCAGGACTGAGCGCCCGGCGGTGACCGGGCGTCCCGCAACGGACGCCTGCAACGACCGCGAGCGGCCCGCGACCGCTCGACGCGACCCCCGCGCGCACTCACTGTGCGGAGTTCGACATCAGACGGATGATCTCCGCACGGTGAACAGTCCCGGACCGCCGGACGCGGCGGGCGGACGGGGACGGCGAGCGCAGGAGGACGAAGGCGGAAGGCGCCGTCCGGCCCTTGGGCCGGACGGCGCCTTCCGCCAGCAGGACCGGGAGTCAGCGGTCAGACGGCCTTCGCGGCCGCGTCGTCCGCCGGCTCCGGCACGTAGGTCGGGCGCAGCCTCGCCCAGGTCAGGAAGACGGCGCCGACGACGAGCAGGGCGATGCCGCCCCACAGGTTGGCGTTGACGCCGCCGGTCTTGTCGAGGGCCTTGTCGGCGAAGCAGCCCATCAGGGTGATGATGATGCCGTAGAGGCCCATGAGGCCCCCGATGACGTTGCGGACGTCGAACAGGCCTGCGCTGTGGCGGTGCGTCTGTGCGGATTCACTCATTGTCCGAACCCTCCTCAGAAGGCGATGTTGAGAACGATGACCAGGACCAGGGCGGTGATCGCCAGCGGCACCGGGCGCTTGAGCAGCGGCAGCGACGCCTCCTCCGGGTCCTTGAAGTGCGACCTCGGCGTCTCGGAGTAGACGAAGCCGACGAGCTCGGAGACCGGCTTCGGCTTCGTGCACAGCGAGACGATGACGCTCACCAGGACGTCCACGACGAAGCCCGTCGAGGCCGCCACGAAGGCCGTCCCCTGGCCGGGCAGCGTGATGACACCGACCTGGCTGAGCGCCCAGACGAAGATCGCCGAGAAGGTGCCCGCCAGCAGACCGCTCCAGCCGGCCGCCGGCGTCATCCGCTTCCAGAACATGCCCACGATGAAGGTCGCGAACAGCGGGGCGTTGAAGAAGCCGAACAGCGTCTGCAGGTAGTCCATGATGTTCGAGAACTGGCCGGCGATGAGGGCGGTGAAGATGGCGATGACGGTCGCGGCGAGGGTCGCGATGCGGCCGACCTTGACGTAGTAGGCGTCGTCGCGGTTCTTGACGGCATAGGCCTGCCACAGGTCGACGGAGACCACGGTGTTGAACGCGGAGATGTTGGCCGCCATGCCGGCCATGAACGCGGCGAGCAGACCGGTGATGGCCAGGCCGAGCAGACCGTTCGGCAGCAGATCGCGCATGAGCAGGATGATCGAGTCGTTGTACTTGACGACGGTGCCGGAGGCGCCGCCGGCGACGTCGACGCCCATCTTCGTCTGCATGATCTCGGGCACGAGGACGGCGGCGAGCATGCCGGGCAGAATCGTGATGAACGGCACGAGCATCTTCGGGAAGGAGCCGACGATCGGCGTCTTGCGGGCGGCCGTCATCGACTCGGAGGCCATGGCGCGCTGGACCTCGACGAAGTTCGTCGTCCAGTAGCCGAAGGAGAGCACGAAGCCGAGGCCGAAGACGATGCCGATGACCGACAGGACGGGGCTGTTGAAGCCGGACAGCGCCTGGCCGGGCCAGGAGTGCAGCTGCTGGGAGGCGGTGGCGACGTCGGCGCCCTGCGCGGCGGCGGTGTCGGCGAACTCGGTGATCCTGGCCTTCAGCCCGCTCCAGCCGCCGACGCGGTGCAGACCGATGAGGGTCAGCGGCAGCAGCGAGGCGACGATGACGAAGAACTGGAGCACCTCGTTGTAGATCGCCGCGGACAGGCCGCCGAAGCTGATGTAGGCGAAGACGATGACGGCCGCGACGACCAGCGCGACCCACAGCGGCCAGCCGAGCAGGGCGTGGACGATGGAGCCGAGCAGGTACAGGTTGATGCCGGCGATGAGCAGCTGGGCCATGGCGAACGACAGGGCGTTCACCAGGTGGGCGCCGACGCCGAAGCGCTTGCGCATGAACTCCGGCACGGAGCGCACCTTGGAGCCGTAGTAGAAGGGCATCATGACGACGCCCAGGAAGAGCATGGCCGGCACCGCGCCGATCCAGAAGTAGTGCACCGTCGGGATGCCGATCTCGGCGCCGTTGGCCGACATGCCCATGATCTCGACGGCCCCGAGGTTGGCCGAGACGAACGCCAGGCCGGTCACCCAGGCCGGCAGCGAGCGCCCCGACAGGAAGAAGCCGATGGTGTCGGACGCCTGTCGGCGGGCCGCCAGTCCGATGCCGAGGACGGCGGCGAAGTAGATCGCGATGATCAGGTAGTCCACGAGGTTCGCGTGGATGATGGTGCTCATCGTCCTTGATGTCCTCTCTCGCGGGTGACACGGGACCGGCCTCCGTGGCGGGCCCCGAATGTTTACGTCACCATTTGTGTTCCATCTCAGTCTGCGCGAAATGACGGATCATTGTCAACCCGAGGAGCCACTTGCGTACAACAGGTGTTTACGTCACCATATTGACGTGCGGGCCAGAGCGGTCCCGCATGAAGGAGACGAACGATGACGTACGAGATCTCTTCCTGGCCCGAGGCCGTCGGGGCCGCCCGGGCCGCGGAGCTGTTCACCACCGCCTTCGGGGCGGAGCCCGCCGGCGTGTGGGCCTCGCCGGGGCGCGTCAACCTCATCGGCGAGCACCTCGACTACAACGGGGGCTCGTCCGTGCCGATCGCCCTGCCGCACGCCACCTACGTGGCGCTGAGCCCGCGCGAGGACGGCAGGGTGCGCATCACCTCGGACGGCGCCGAACCGGGGCTGTGGACCGGCGCCCTGGCCGACGTCATGCCCGGCGGCGGGCAACCGACCTGGGTGAGCTACGCCCTCGGCGCCGCCTGGGTGCTGTCCCGGGCCGGGCACGCGCTGACCGGCGTCGACGCGGCGATCGTCTCGTGCGTGCCGACGAGCGCCGGGCTCTCCTCGTCCGCGGCCATCGAGTGCGCGGTCGGGCTGGCCCTCGTCGAGGTCCTCGGCCTGCCGGTCGGGCGCCGTGAGCTCGTGGGCGTCTGCCAGCGGGCCGAGAACGAGGTCGTCGGGGCCCCCACCGGCTCGATGGACCAGTCGGCCTCGCTGCTGGCGGACGCCGGGCGCGCCCTGGTGCTCAACACGCTCGACGGATCCACCGAGCTCGTCCCCTTCGACCTGTCGGACCGGGGTCTCTGCCTGCTCGTCATCGACACCCGCGCCAAGCACGCCCTCGTCGACGGCCAGTACGCGGCCCGCCGCGCCGCCTGCGAGCGGGTCGCCGCCCGCGAGGGCGTGGATCTGCTCGGACGGATCGCCGACCCGCACGCCCTGCTGGAGCGCCTCGACGACCCCGTGGAGCTCAAGCGGGTGCGTCACGTCGTCACCGAGATCGAGCGGGTCGACGCCTTCGTCGCGCTGCTGCGCGCCGGGGACTACGACCGGATCGGCCCCCTCATGGACGCCTCGCACGCGTCGCTGCGCGACGACTACGAGGTCAGCTGCCCCGAGCTCGACGGCGCCGTCGACACCGCCCGCGCCGCCGGGGCGCTCGGCGCGAGGATGACCGGCGGCGGCTTCGGCGGCTCGGCCATCGCGCTCGTGCCCGCCGGGCTCGTCGGCCGGGTGGAGCGGGCCGTCGAGGAGGCCTACGCCGAGCACGGCTGGGGCCCGCCGCGGTTCATCCCGGCGGTCGCCGCCGAGGCCGGACGGAGGGTGCGGTGATGAGCGCCACGGGTCTGGAGCGCGCCACCGCGCGGATGAGGGACGCCGGCATGCCGCAGCTGGCGATCGACGTCTTCGCCGACTACTACCACCAGCTCGAGCAGGGGCGCACGGGGCTCATCCCCGAGGAGTCCATCACGCCGATCACACAGGTCGACGACCTCGCCGACGCACGGTTCGGGGCCGAGGAGCAGGCGCAGGCGCTGCGCCGCACCGTCTTCGTCAAGCTCAACGGCGGCCTGGGCACCTCGATGGGCATGGACCGGGCCAAGTCGCTGCTGCCGGTGCGCGAGGGGCTGTGCTTCCTCGACATCATCGTCCGTCAGCTGCAGGCCGTGCGCGCGGCGACCGGGGTGCAGGCCCCGCTCATCCTCATGAACTCGTTCCGCACCAGGGACGACAGCCTCGCGCTGCTGGCCGGCCATCCGCCGCTGAACCCCGACGGCATCCCGTCCGACTTCTGCCAGCACCGCGAGCCGAAGCTTCTCGTCGAGACGCTGGAGCCGGTCGACTGGCCGTCCGACCCCGGGCTCGAGTGGTGCCCGCCGGGCCACGGCGACATCTACGTGGCCCTCCAGACCACGGGCATCCTCGACGAGCTCATCGCCCGCGGCTACCGCTACATGAACACCTCGAACGCCGACAACCTGGGGGCCGCCCCCGACGGGCGACTGGCGGCCTGGTTCGCCGCCTCGGGCGCGCCGTACTCCCCCGAGGTCTGCCTGCGCACCCCGGCCGACCGCAAGGGCGGCCACCTGGCCGTCCGGCGCAGCGACGGACGGATGATCCTGCGCGACACGGCGCAGACCCCCGACGAGGACATGCGCTGGTTCACCGACGAGCACCGGCACCGCTTCTTCCACACGAACAACCTGTGGTTCGACCTGGTGGCGCTGCGCGACGCGCTGGCCGTCCGCGGCGGCCCGCCGGGGCTGCCGCTCATCCGCAACCGCAAGCACGTCGACCCCTCGGACCCCTCGTCGCCCGAGGTCTTCCAGATCGAGTCGGCCCTCGGGGCGATCGTCGAGCTCTTCGACGGGGCCCGCCCGGTGCTCGTGCCGCGCGAGCGCTTCCTTCCGGTCAAGACCACCGACGACCTCGCGCTGCTGCGCTCGGACGTCTACGAGCTGGACGCCGACAGCCGCCTCCGCCGCACCACCGGGGGCATCCCGCTGGTGCGCCTCGACCCGGAGCACTACAAGCGGATCGCCGACTTCGAGGCCCGCTTCCCGGCCGGGGTGCCGTCCCTGCGGGAGGCCTCGAGCCTCACGGTGCAGGGCGACTGGACCTTCGGCTCGGGCGTCGTCGTCCACGGCGACGCGGTGCTGGGGCCGACCGAGCGGCCGATGCGCGTCGAGGACGGGGCACGGCTGTGAACGGCGGGCGGGGCACGGGCGCCGGGACATCCGGCGACGAGCTGGCCCTGACGCGGGAGGGCCAGAGCATCGTCGTCACGGCGTCCGGAGGGGCGCTGCGCAGCTACCGGGTGGGCGGGCGCGACGTCGTCGTCCCCTTCGCCCCGGGGGCGCCCACGCCGGGCATGCACGGCGCCGTCCTGGCCCCGTGGCCGAACCGGCTGGACGGCGGGCGCTACGTCTTCGACGGCGTGGAGCACCGGGTACCGGTCAACGAGCCGGGGCGCGACAACGCGAACCACGGCTTCACGCACGAGCTGCGCTGGCGACTGGCCTCGGACGGGGCGTCCGTCACCGCGTCGGTGCTGCTCGACGGGCTGCCCGGCTACCCGTTCACGATCCGCCTGGAGGTCCGCTACGCGCTCGGCCCGGACGGCCTGACGATCACGGCGACCGCGACGAACAGGGGCCGGACGGACGCGCCGTTCGGGATCGGCTTCCACCCCTGGCTGTCGCCGGGCGCCGAGCGCGTCGACGACTGCCTGCTGAGCGTCGATGCGGCCGCCTGGGTCGAGACCGACGACAGGCTGCTGCCGGCGGGCGTCCGGCCGGTTCCGCCGGAGCTGGACTACTCCACGCGCCCCCGGCCCGTCGGCGCGGCACGACTGGACGACGGCTTCGCCGAGGCCGTCCGCGGACAGGACGGCCGCTCCTGGGTGCGGCTCGCCTCGCCGGACGGCCTCACCGCCGCCGCCTGGTCCCGGGCCCCGCTGGACTTCTGGCAGGTCTGCACCGGCGACTTCCCCGACCTGGGGCCGTTGGAGCGGGCCGGTGTCGCCGCCGAGCCCATGTCGTGCCCGGCGAACGCGCTGGCAAGCGGTGATCATCTGATGAGACTCCACCCGGGGCGAAGTCGGACCGTATCCTGGGGACTGTGTCTGAACGAAGTCAGGTGAGTCGGCGCCCCCGGGCGTCCATGCAGGATGTTGCGCGCCTGGCGGGGGTGTCCGCGCAGACGGTCTCGCGCGTCGCGCGCGAGGAGGGCACGGTCAGGCCCGAGACGACCAGGAGGGTCCGCGAGGCGATGCGCCAGCTCGGTTACGCGCCGAACCGGGCGGCCCAGGCGCTGCGCAGCGGCGCCTTCAACACCGTCGGCGTCATCGGGCACAAGCTGGCCAGGACCGGGGAGGCCCACATCATCGACGCCGTGACGACGGCGCTGCGGGACGAGGGCTTCGGCATCCTGCTCGTCGACGCGCCCTCGAACAGCGCGGTCGACTTCACCCGGGCGCTCAACTCCCTGTCGCAGGCGGTCGACGGGGTCGTCGTGCTGCGCCTGGAGACGCCGAGCGCCACGCCGGTGCAGCTGCCCGACGGCATCCCCCTCGTCGTGGGCGACTTCCGCTACACGGACCGGCACACGGCCGTCGGTACCGACCAGACGAACGGCGCCCGCGACGCGGTGCACCATCTGCTCGGCCTCGGCCACGAGACGGTGCACCACATCGCCGGCCCATCGTCCTCGGTGCAGGCCCGCGCCCGCGAGCAGGCGTGGATCGCGACCCTGTGGGAGGAGGGCCGGGCCGTGCCCCCGCTCGTGCGCGGCGACTGGTCGCCGCGGTCCGGCTACGAGGCGGGGCGTCGGCTGCTCGAGGACCCGGACGTGACGGCCGTCTTCTGCGCCAACGACGAGATGGCGCTCGGCTTCATCCGGGCCTGCCACGAGGAGGGGCGGAGCATCCCCGAGGACATCTCGGTGGTCGGCTTCGACGACATCATGGCCGAGTGGATGTGGCCGCCGCTCACGACGGTCGCGCAGGACTTCGCGACGATCGGCACCGAGCTCGTGGCGGCCCTGCTGCCCCAGCTGCGAGGCGAGCCCGACGAGCCCCGCGGCATCCTCGTGCCGGCTCCTCTCGTGGTGCGGGGCAGCACGACGACGCCGCACCGGCGCTGAGGGCGAGCGCCGACGGAGGGGCCCGGCGCGCGCACGGGCCGGGAGGCACGAGTGGGAGGGCCGCTCGGCGGCCCTCCCACTGCGCGCTGGAGTCAACTGCCCACTGCGCGCTGGAGCCAACTGCGGGAATCGAACCCGCGACCTACGCTTTACGAGAGCGTCGCTCTACCGACTGAGCTAAGTTGGCGCGCCGTCCCGTCGGACGGCGGATTCACTATACCGGGTGGATCGGTCCGGGGGCGAATCCCCGGCCGGACGGGTCCCGCCGGCGCGGCGCCGTGGATGCGACGACCGGGCCCCGGCGGATGGTTCAGTCCGTGCAGACCAGACCGTTCTGGGGCACCGCGCCGTCGGCGAGGAAGCCGGTCACGGCGCCGTCGAGGCAACCGCTGCCCTCCCCGTAGGCCCCGTGGCCCTGCGCCTGCCGGCTCACGAGCACCGTCGTCGGCATCTGCTCGCGCATCCACTGCGCGTACTCGTGCGGGGTCGCCGAATCGCCCGTGTTCGAGACGATGAGGATCGTCGGCGCGTCCGCGGCCGTGATCCTGATCTGCGCCGCCGGCTCGGCCGCCCAGGTCGGGCAACTCAACCCGACCCCCATCGCCCGGCCCAGCACCGGCGCGGCGGCATGGTCGTCGTCCCGCCAGTCGTCGATCGCCGCCTCGACGCCCCGGTCCGTCGCGTCAGCGCAGCCGATCGCCGGGAACGAGTAGGCCAGCTGCTCGTACCCCCCGTCACCGCGCCCGTTCATCGTGTCGGCGGCCCTCAGCAGATGGTCCCCGTCCCCCGAACGGGCCCGCCCGATCGCCTCGGCGAGATCCGGGTAGGAGCTCGTGTCCTGGTAGAGGAACATCAGGATGCCGTTCACCGCCAGGGTCTGGGTCAGCATCCGGCCGCCCACCGCCAGCGGCCGCCCGTCCAGCCCGTCGAGGAGCGACGAGACCGCCCCGAGCACCTCCTCCCGGTCCTCGCCGAGACCGCACGACGAACCGGCGCACCAGTCCGCGAACGCGTCGAGGGCCTGTTCGAAGCCATCGGCCTGACTCACGCTGTCCCGGTCCGTCACGTTGACCGCCGAATCGAGCACCATCCGCCCGACGTGATCCGGGTACAGTTCCGCGTAGACCGCACCCAGCCACGTGCCGTAGCTGACCCCGTACCAGTTGAGCCTGCGCTGGCCGAGCAGGACACGGACAAGATCCATGTCGTAGGCGTTCTCGATGGAGCTGATGTGGTCGAGCAGCGCGCCCGAGTGCTCGCGGCACTGCGCCGCGAAGTCCTTGTTCACCGCGACGAGCGCATCCGTCTCGGCCTGGTCGTCGGGCGACCAGTCCGCGTCCTCCAGGGCGTCCGTCTGCTCCAGGTCGCCGCAGACCACCGGCGTCGAGTCCCCCGAGCCCCGCGGATCGACGCCCACGATGGTGTAGTCCTCGAGCCCGGTCGTGTCGATGGAGCCGACGAAGTCCTGGGCGCTGCCGCCCGGCCCGCCCGGGTTCACGAAGAGGGTCTCGTCCGAGTTCCCGTTCTCGGCCGGGCGCATCCGCATCGCCAGGGTGATCGCCCGCCCGTCCGGGTCGTTCCAGTCGAGCGGGACGATGACTCTCGCGCACCGGTAGCCGAAGCCCTCCCCACCGGAATCGCACCGGCCCCAGTCCACCTGCTGGTTCAGGTACCGCTGCAGCCCCTGACCGGCGGGCGCATCCGTGAACCCCGGCACCTCCGGCCCCGCGACGTCCAGCTTCTGGCGATCGGGCGCATCCCCGAGATCGTCCCACGTCGCCGACGGGACCGGCACGGTGAGCACCTCGTCCGCCGCCGAGGGGCTCCAAGCCGTCGACGTGGAGGGGATCAGTGTGGAGGGGAGGTCGGGTCCGCATCCGGTGAGTGCCACGGCGCAGACCACGGCGAGCAGAAGGGCCAGGCGGCCGGGACGGGGATCATCCATCACTGATTCCTCCTCGAGGTCACGGCGGCGGACCGGGCCCCATGGCGCCGGTGCACCTCGCAGCGGGCCGGGGCGGCGCAGGCGGGCACGCCGGAGCCGTGGGCGGACCCGCCGCGCCGCACGGCGGTGTCCGCCTCGACAACGCCCTCGACGGGACGGAGGCCCCCGTTCCCGGGCACGGGCCTGCCGTCACCGCCGACGGGAGGATGGCGCTGCCCGAACGGCTCGGAACACACGGCCGGGGTCCTCGTCATGACCAGCACGATACAGCGGGCGCCCGGGAGTCGGGCCGGGTGAGCGACACCGGCCCCGAACGCGACGGCCCCGCCCGGCGGTTCGCCGGACGGGACCGTTCGTCGGAGAAGGATGGGATCAGCCCTGGAGCCTGGCCTTCCTCCTGGCCCGCGAGCGGCGCAGCCCGGCGTCGACGGACCAGCCGCCGGCGCCGACGAACAGGAGGCACAGGCCGATGCCGGCCAGCAGGAACTCCAAGTCGCCGGAGAAGCCGGCCCGGCCCGCGACGAACGGGTTGAAGTGGCCCCAGCGGAAGAGCACGAGGGTGGCCACGGCCAGCGCGGCGAGCAGGACGGCGGCGATGCGGGTGCCCAGGCCGAAGAGGATCATCGCGGCGAGGACGAGGGCGAGGATGCCGACGCCCATCGCAACCATGTCGGCCTGCGGGACGCCGATGCTCTGGAGGGCGTCGGTGACCGGGCCGGTCTCGGTGACGATCTGGAAGCCGAGGACTCCGACGACGGCGGCCGCGACGATGCGCAGGAGAACGAGGCCCAATGAGCCGGCGAACCTGTCGGTCGTGCGCTTGGCGGGCGCCGCGGCGGCGGGGGCCTCGGCAGCAGCAGGGGCCTCGGCGGCAGCGACGGTGCCGAGACGGCGGTCGCGCTCGGCCTTCTGACGGGCGCGGGCGGCGGCTTCGGCCTGCTGGGCACGGACCTCGGCCTCGCGAGCGGCGCGCTCGTAGGCGGCCTGGGTCTCGGCGTCCTTGCCGGAGGCGTCCTCACCCGGGGCGATGATCCTCGTCCCGTCGGCCTTCGTCCCGTCGAGGCCGTCGTCGGGCCCGGCTGCGGCGTCCTCGGCGGCGTCATCGTCGACCGCACCGAGGAGAGCGGTCCGCTCGGGGTCGTCCTCCGCAACAGGGGCCCCGGGCCCGCCGCCGACGGCCGAGTCCTCCAGGGGGGACGTCCCGACGACACGGGTGTCCTCGTCGAACTCGGCGAGCGCGGCCGTCTCGTCGTCGAGCTGCTCGTCGGGCTCCTCCACGGCCGCCCGCTCGGCGACGACGGGCTCGCCGCCGAGGGGCTCGGGGTCAACGGATGCGCCCGCCCGGGACGGGACGCCGGAAGTCTGCACGGGCTGGTCGGCGGGCGTGCTCACACTGTCGTACAGGCCCTCGTTCTGGTCGCTCACAGGCTGGTCCTCTCCGCTGCTCGGTGCGCTGCGCCCATCAGGGCGCTGGACATACACACGTCATTGTCGTGGAGCCGTCGCGGGACGAGCCGCTTCAACACGCCCGGCGGGGGCGGATCGGGTCGCCCGGCCCGGGGCGGCGGGCGCGTCGCCCCGCTCAGCGGGCCGCCAGGACGTCGTGGTACCACGTAGTGAGCTCGGTGAGGCTGCGGTCGAGGGCGTCACCTGACTCGTGTCATTTTAGTGTGGGGCCAGGTGAGGCCGAGGGTGTCGAGGATGTCTTGGGCTGCTGGTGTGATCCGATCGTGGGCGTGCAGGGTTCACCCGGCGATGTTGACGTTCATCTCGTGGATCGGTTCGAGTGTCTCGATGACTTCGGCGACGGATTCCCCCGTGATTGTTTGCAGGCGGTGAGAGACGGCGAGTGCGGCCATCACGATGGTGAGGCGGGCTTCGATCTCCTCGTGGGTGCGATGGAGGATCGGGCGGGCTTTCAGATCGCTCTTGCCCATCCTGAATGATTTCTCGACTCGCCAGAGCCCGTGATAGTCGCCGACAACTTCCGCAGCGGAGATCCGAGTGGCGGGCATGTTCGTGACGTAGTCTTTCAACCCGACCAGTCGACGAGCCCGATCGAGGGCCTTCTTGCCGCGCAGTGTTTTCACGAATCGCGAGCTCTTGACCGTCTCGGCGCCGTTGATGACAGCAACAGCCCTGTCGGTCATCTTCGCCAGGTTGCGGGTGTCCCTGACAGCCCGCTTCCCGGAACACGCCCAGACCGCCCGCCACGACCCCGAATGAACCGCCGGGCCCCGGACAGGTTCATCACGAAAACGCGGATCCGAAACGGCTTCGCGGCAGCCGCCGCGCCGGGAAGTGGCCGGGAAGTGATCGTGTCGATGATCCGGCCGCCCTCGAACGCGTCACCGCGCCAATGGAAATGTGATTCCAGATCGATGGGCGCTTTGACCTGCCGGGATCCGACAATGAATTTCAACCCGGCCCCATCCAGAGCGGTCAGGTTCGCCGCTGACAGCGCACCAGCGTCAGCAGCGACCACGAGATCACGCAGATCGTGGCGGGCGAGGAAGTCCATGACCTTCGGCAGCATCGTGAGCGTTTCGGTCCTGTCACCTTTCCAGCAGGTCAACCCCAGCGGGAACCCGGCCCTGTCGGTGAGCAATCCGACCACGATCCGCGGGTCGACACGACACTCCTCGGAGAAGCCGACTTCGCGGAGCCCGTCTTCATGCTCGGCCTCGAAACACAAAATCGTCACATCGTAGAGGACCAAGGTCAGGTTCCCATCAACACGGGCATTCTCGAAACACAGCTGCGAGATCTCCGAACGATAATCCTCGGCCCGGAACCGGGCCGAGCAACGGAACACGGAGCGCAACCCGGCATGCGGGATGCCCAAAGCATCAAGCTTGCGGATGCTACCGGCCTTCGAAGTCGGCTTGATCACCCGCGCCAGCACCAGCTGAGCGAACGCGTCGTCCGCGAGGACCTCGAAACCAAGATCGGTGTGGACGCGGCGCAAGCTGCCCCACAACGCGATCGAACGCCTGCCAGTGATGGTCACCGACCGCGACGCCGCAGCCGACGGCAGGAAGTCCAGCTCGTCCTGCAGCGGCGCAAGCCTCTGCCTTGCCGCGGCGACAAGGGGAAACAATTCCTCGGAGGTATGGGCCGAACCGAGATGCTCCAGCACACGGTCGCGCCTATCCCGATGCTCCGCGATCTGGACGGCCGTCGCACCCGAGGCCGTTCTCACCTTCCGAACGTAAGCCACAACGCCCCCTCCCACAACCCGATTAGCGCGTGAAACACACCACCCAACTCCGCCCTGACCAGGCAAAACACCCACACACGCCCACCCACCGCCAAAAATGACACGAGTCAAGTCCGGATGCGCCCGCCCGGGACGGGACGCCGGAAGTCTGCACGGGCTGGTCGGCGGGCGTGCTCACACTGTCGTACAGGCCCTCGTTCTGGTCGCTCACAGGCTGGTCCTCTCCGCTGCTCGGTGCGCTGCGCCCATCAGGGCGCTGGACATACACACGTCATTGTCGTGGAGCCGTCGCGGGACGAGCCGCTTCAACACGCCCGGCGGGGGCGGATCGGGTCGCCCGGCCCGGGGCGGCGGGCGCGTCGCCCCGCTCAGCGGGCCGCGCCGACGAGCCGGACCAGCATGGCCTCGACGGCGAGCACCTCGCCGACGTTGTGCTCCAGGGCCTCGCGGCAGGCCAGGATCGCGTCGATGCAGGCGAGCGTGCGCTCGGGCGTCGAGGCCGCGGCGGCCGCCCGCACCTTCTCGTGCATGTCGACGTTGATGAGACGGGGCTCCGGCGCGGAACCGCCGGCGGACGACGGCGGGACCTGCCCGGGGTCGACGGCGCCGGTCTGGACCGCCAGGACGTCGCGGTACCACGTGGTGAGCTCGGTGAGGCTGCGGTCGAGGGCGTCACGGCGCAGACGCTTGGCGCGGGCGGCCTGCTGGTCGGCGAGCGACCTGAGGGCGGCCGCCGCGTTCCGCGGTCGGGCGCCCCTGGCCCCGTAGCCGAGGGCCTCCTGGAGCTCCTTCTTCTCGCGATCGTCGAGCTCGTCGGTGACCTTCCGGGCCTCGGCGGCGGCGCCGTCGACGAGCTCGGCGGCGATCGACAGCGCGGCGCCGAGATCGGTGAGCCGAGCGGGCACCCGGAGCACCGCGCCGCGGGCGACGCGGGCCTCCTCGCTGCGGGCCAGCGCCTTGGCCCGGCCGATGTGCCCCTGGGCGGCGCGGGCCGCGGACTCGGCCATGGCGGGGTCGACCCCGTCGCGCTCGACGAGCAGGCGCACGACGTCGGCGTCGCCGGGGGTGCGCATGCCGACCCGGCGGCAGCGCGAGCGGATGGTGACGATGACGTCGTCGGCGGTGGGCGCGCACAGCACCCACACGGTGCGTGCGGGGGGCTCCTCGATGCTCTTGAGCAGCGCATCGGCGCCCTGGACGGTGATGCGGTCGGCGTCCTCGACGACGAGCACCTGGTAGCGGCCCAGGGTGGGGCTCATGGCGCCCTTGCGGACGAGCTCGCGCACCTCGTCGACACCGATGGACAGCTTCTCGGTGCGCACGAGCGTGACATCGGGGTGGGCGCCCGACAAGGCCGAGCGGCAGTCGCGGCAGCGGCCGCAGCCCCCCGAGGGGCACTGGAGCGCGGCGGCGAAGGCGCGGGCCGCGTTGGAGCGCCCGGAGCCTGGCGGGCCCGTGACGAGCCAGGCGTGCGTCATGGCGTGGGCGCCGCCGGCGACGGCCCGGCGCAGGGCGGTGACGGCGTCGCGCTGGCCGACGAGGTCGGCCCACACGCCGGTGAGGGGGCCGGGCGCGGAGGGTGCGTCAGGCTCGGGGACGGCCCCGGACTGCCCGGGGCCCGTCTGCCCGGTGTCTGATCGTCCGACGCCCGCAGGCGCGGCGTCGGACGTGCTTCCCGTCATGATGTGGACCCTCCCCTCGGCTCCGCCATTCGCCGACGCCACCCGCCGGCCGCGGCCGCACCGGTCAGCGCTGCCTGCCGACACCGTCCACCGGCCAGGGCCCATCATGCCAGCAGGCACGGACAGGGCCGACCCGTCGGGGACGATCAGGTCCCGTGGCGCGTGGAGCGGTTCTCCCGCGCCTCCTCCTCGGCAGCCCGCTTGGCCGCGGACCGGGAGAACACGGCGTTGAGCCCCAGGGAGACGAGGCAGCAGCCGAAGAGGACGCTCTCGACGAGGACGAGATCAGAGGGCCGGGACCGGAGGACGATCAGGCAGACGAGGGCGACGCCGCTGATGCCGACAAGGTCGAAACGGATGAGCCACAGAGCCGTCGCGTACCCCGCCCGAGAAGGCGCCGGGGAGTTCGCCGGCCCCCCGGCCGCCCGGGACGACCGGGCCGCCTCGGCCAGCGCCCGGCTCCTCCGGGAGATGATGGCCGTGGCCGTCACCGGGACGACGACATCGGCCGCGAACATCACCCATGCGATGACTGGAATTCCTGACATGGTGTCACTTCCTCGGTTCATTGATTCTTGGAGGCTTGTTCACAGGGGTCGTCAGCAGGAGGGTTTCTCCTTGTCAGGCCTCTATCCTGTCGTGCTGTGAATAAGCTTCCCGGTTCGGTGGTCTGCTGCGCGCGCCGCGCCGCGCCCCACCGTCCCCCGTCCGCACTCGCGCCGTCCGTGCCCGGGACCCCGACGACCGCGCGGGAGGGATCGGGGCGGCCAGGCGCGCCGGATCGACCGGCGCCCGGGCCGAGCGGCGCTCCACGAGTCGGCCCCTCCGGCGGGGCCCCGCGAGGTCCCCCGCGAAGGCCCGCGGCCTGAAGAGCGAACATCTGGGCGTAGACCCCTCGTCTCGCGAGAAGCTCCGCATGCCGTCCGACGTCGACGATGCGGCCGTCGAGGCAGCAGACGATCAGATCGGCCTGGCGCGCCGTCGACAGCCGGTGCGCGACGACGATCGTCGTCCTCCGCGCGCGGTCCGCGAGGACGCCCTCGATGACCCGCTTCTCCCCGAGCGAGTCGAGGGCTGCGGCGGGTTCGTCCAGGACCATGACGTCGGCATCGCTGAACAGGGCGCGGGCCAGTCCGATCCGCTGCCACTGCCCGCCCGACAGCTGCGCGGCGCCGCCGAAGGCGTTGCCGAGGACCGTGTCGAGGCCGGCGGGCAGACCCCTCAGCCATTCGCCGAGCCCGACCCGCTCCAGCGCGCGCACGATCTCGTCGTCGGAGCCCGACAGGCGACTGACATCGCCGAGGGCCACGTTCTCGCGAAGGGTGAGGTCGAAGCGCACGAAGTCCTGCTGGAGGACTGCGACCCTCGATCGCGCCGGCGCATCGGCCAGCAGGCTCGCATCGACGCCGCCCACGCGGACCCGCCCCTCGGTCGGGGCGTAGTACCCGGCGATGAGTTTCCCGATGGTCGACTTGCCGGAGCCGTTCGGGCCCACGACGACCACGTGCGCGCCGGCGGGCAGGTGGACGTCCACGTCGTGGAGGACGCAGCGGTCGGAGCCCGGGTAGCGGAAGCTCACGCCGTCGAGATCGACCGCCGTGTCCCGCGGCCGGGGAACGACCGGTGCGGCGTCGCGCTCCGGACCGTTCAGGAAGTCGACGAGCTCGCCGAAGAAGAGCCCGCCCTCGTAGATCGACCCCAGCTTCGAGAAGAGCCCCTGCGCCCCCGACTGGACCGTCGTGATCGCGGCGAGGAAGCCGGCGAACCGGCCGACCTCACCGGACGCGATGGCCCCCTGGGCGGCCATGAAGATGGCCCATCCCGTCGCCACGACCGACAGCGAGCCCAGCCCGCCCGCGACGAGCGTCCGACGGTTGAGGAGGCGGGTGTCGGTGCTCTCCATCTCGTCGTCGAGCCCGACGATCCGGCCCACCAGGGCCCTGGAGCAGCCCAGCCCGCGGATCTCCCGGAACGTGGACTCCGTGGTGAACAGGCCGGAGAGGTAGGAGACCCGCCGGCGCAGTGCGGTGCGCTCGTGCTCGATGCGCCAGGCGACCCGTCCGTACAGCGCGCTGGCGACGATGCCCGGCGCGGGGCTGACGATGACGGTCACGGCGACCATCGGGCTCCACGAGAAGAGCAGCACGGCCGTGCCGACCAGCGAAAGCACCCCCGTCATGGCCGAGACGAAGTCCGTGAACAGCTGGTACGCGCGCTGACCGCCGTCGCGGGACGCGCGATCGATCCGGTCGTAGGTGTCCGTCTCCTGGAAGCTCGCCAGGTCGAGCCGTTCGGTCTTGCGCACGATGTCCTCGGTCACCGTGCGGGTGACGCGGAGCCGCACCAGCCCGGAGGCGTGGTCCCGCAGCACGGTGAGCAGATACGACAGGAACGCCAGACCGATCAGCAGGGCGACCGAGATCATCACGCCCGCCCCCGTCGCGGGGCCCGAGACGGAGACGGCGTTGGCGACGGCGCTCACGGCGACGGCGAGCAGCAGAACGTTGAGGGTCGGCACGAGGGCCAGCAGGACGTAGCAGGCGCAGACCGCGGACGATCCCGGCGGTGACACCCGGAAGCAGAGCCTGATCGCCCTGCCCGCGTTCACCGTTGCCGGCGGGTTGGCGCGATGAGCCATCTCGGCTGTCCCCCTCGGTCGGGGTGTGGCCTCCCGGCGATCCGGGAGGCCACCCCGGTGTTGATGCGATCAGGCGGCGACGGCCTCGGCGTCCAGAACGATGATGTCGTCGATGCTCACCTTCGACTCGACACGCAGGCGGGTGCCGTCCGCCTCGAACTCGACGACCTTGTGCTCGTAGCCGTCCTCGGTGAACTCCGACCGCTCGGTCTCCCCCTCGAGAACGCCGCGCCGCAGCAGGGCCCGCAGCCTCGCCGGGCTGAGGTCGAATCCCTCCTGAAGGCCGGAGATGAGGCCGGGGTCGACGCTCTCGTCGAACTGCAGCCGCAGGGCATGCGGAGTGCTCTCCGAGGGCTCGGATGGATTACCGGTCAGAGTGAAAGCGGCACCGGCAACAACAACGACGACGGCGCCTCCCATCGAGTAGACCGCGGCCTCATGGTAGACGACGCCATTGGCGACGACCTCGGCGTTCGCCGCACCGTTCGTGTTCGCGCCCCAGAATGCCGCCGGCTGCCTCGGGGCGGAGTCGTCGAGCAGCGTCCGCACGGTCTCGATGCTCGAGGACGCCGAGGCGGCCGGGACGGCCCGGAGCAGCTCGGACAGCGTCGCGGGCCCCGCCTCGACGGGCAGCTCCACGTCGAGCGAGCGGACGACGACGGCCCCGGACGGGTCCGAGGCGAACTGCTTCTTGAACATCTCGTCCTCGTCGAGCAACCGCTCCAGCTCGAGGACGCGATCCAGCGGTCGCGTCGGAACCGAGGTGGTGATCGGTTCAATGGTGGTGGTCATGGTGGTGTTCCTCTCTGTGAAGAAGTTCTCGTACCCCTCACCGACGGCGAAAGGCACTCCGTGATCCGCAGATTCCGACCTCCTTTCAGCTGTTGTCAGCGCCGGCATCGAGCGAGAGCTCACCCGGCGAAGAGCGGCGCGTCACTGCCGCACCCGGCCGATGGCCGGGGAGGGGCGCCGGAGGCGACGTACTCGGAGAACTGCGCGGCCGCGCACGACGATCCCCGCAGCACCCCGTGCCCCCAGCCGTCGGCGACGACGACCGCCGCGCCGCGGGGGCCGAGGCCCTTCACCCGGTCGGCGCCCCATTCCCCGACGACAGGATCATGGGCGTTGCTCAGGACGAGGAAGGGCACGTCGATCGTGCCGTAGTCCGGAATGCCGACAGAATCCTCGAGGTTCCCGGTGGCGGGCCAGCCGTTGCAGATAGAGTCCTGGGAGATCCAGTAGTAACCGAATCCCGGGCTGTCCGCCTCGGCGGCCGCGGCGCTCATGAACCATGCCTCCCGCTGCGGCGGCTCATGGGCGTCGGCGCACATCACCGCGTCCACGGTGAGCATCCGGGAGACCGTCGTGTCCTGCGATGGCGCCCCTGACCCGGCGCGAGTCTGCGGACCGATCACAGAATCGCCTGATGCGGGTTCCCCATCCGGCGCCGTGCCGTCGGCGACCTGGGCCAAGGCATGGATGAGACCGAGCAGCGTCTCGTAGTCATCGCGGCCGTTCTGGTTGAACCGGTACAGCGCGCTGACGACCGTGCTCTGGAACGCCGAGGCGTCGAAGCTCCCCGTTCCCGGGACCGTGAGCCTCTCCGTCCGCAGTGCCCTGGTCACGCGCTCGTAGTCGGATCGGATCATCGGTGCCCACTGGCAACGGCTGCCCGCCGACTCGCAGGCGCTGAACAGGTCCTCCAGGGTCTTCCCGCTGTACTCCGCCGTGCCGAGCCGGGCCCACAGGGGGTCGGGCTGGCCCGCACCGAACCAGGCGTTCGGGTCGTCCGGGCTGTCGAGGGTCAGGGTGCGCAGATGCGCCGGGAAGAGCCGGCTGTACACGGCGCCGATGACGGCTCCGTACGAGATGCCGTAGTAGTCGATCCGGTCGACCCCGAGAAGACATCTCACCTGCTCGATGTCGCGTGCCGCGTCGACACTCCCGGCATGCTTGAGAAGGGGCGAGTCGGAATCGCAGGTCCCCCGCAGCCACGGGTCGAGGGCGTCGAACTGCTCCGCCAGCTGCTCGGCGTTCGCGGGGAGGACGCTGTAGGAGGTCGACGGGGGCTCCGTGGTCATGGCCCCGCAGGGAATGCCCTCCGAGCCGCCGACGCCGCGCGGGTCAACACCGATGATGTCGTGGTCACCCCTGACCTGCGGGCTCAGCTTGGCCGCGAAGGATGCCAGGCCCTCGACCGGGGAGAGGCCGGGGCCACCAGGGTTGTAGAAGATCGTCCCCCTGGCGTTGCCACCAGTCGCGGGAATCCTCCCCACCCTCACCGCAGTACTCCCAACCGAAGGATCCGAGTGGTTCAGGGGAACAGTGACGACCGCGCACTCGACGCTCTGATCACCCCGATCCGAGGAGCACGGGCCCCAGTCGAACGGACTCGGGGCAGCGCCCCGGGGCGTTGCATCAGCGCCACCCGCATCAGCCGACGCAGGAACCGGGAAGGACGAGAGGACGACCATCGCAGTCATCACGGACAGGCACGTGATGCACCGCGTCATGTGTACAAGGCCCTGACCACGAGCACGCCAGCCGGTCAGGACGCCTGTCATGAGCCGCGATCCTCGTCATGCCGGCGCTGGGAGTGAGCCATTTTCCCAGCCATCGTGCTGGTGTGCCAGAAGTTGAGCAGGAACGAGATGACATAGCCGCCGAAGATGATGCACTCGGCGAGCACCAGATGCCACGACCTGAGCGTGAGCAGGCAGATCACCGCCGCCCCGCAGAAGCAGATGACGTTCACCCTCTCCCACCGGAAGGCCGCCCGGTGCGCCGCCCGCCACACCTCCGGCGAACTCGCCACCACCCTGATCCTGATACCGGCCCAACGATTGGGCCTACCGCCGGGCCTCACCTGAAAATAGTAGGACAGAAAGACCGCTACCGGAAGAATGATGTTCGCCGCAAACATGATCCATCCAGTGGACGTGACGTCAGACATCGCATTACCTCCTCATCCCTGTCAACTCCTGCATGACCCGATCGCGAAGCCCTGACCAAGAGCACCCCGTCCGATCAGGACGCCATCCATCGGCACCTCGGACACGACGCGAGGCACCCACTCGTACGCCCCCGCAGCCGGCGAACCCGCCCTCGGCAACCATCATGGGTCGGGCCCCATCCTCACGGCGACTCTGGGAATCGACCATTCTTCTCGCCACCGCGCAGGCATGCCGGACGTTGAACCCGAACGGGATGAGATAGCCGCAATAGAGAATGCTCTCGGCGAGCACCAGATGCCACGACCTGAGCGTGAGCAGGCAGATCACCGCTGCCCCGCAGAAGCAGACGAGGTTCACCCTCTCCCACCGGAAGGCCTCCCGGTGCGCCGCCCGCCACACCTCCGGCGAACTCGCCACCACCCTGATCCGAATACCAGCCCAACGATTGGGCTTGGCCCTGGGCCGACTCTGAGCATAATAAGTCAGGACAGCCGCCACCAGCAACACCATATCGAGCATGAACATTATCCATCCGGTACTCGAAATACCGGTCATCGCCTTGCCCCCTCACATCTTTTCATTTCGACCCCTTCCACGGAGGTGCTCATAATCCCACGAAAGAACTTTCTCGGCCGCCTTGACGGCGTGCCATGTGTTGAGTCCGAGCGAGACGATGCAGCAGGCGAAGACAACGCACTCCGCCAGGACGAGCCACCGCGCCGGGAGGAGGAGCAGGCAGATCAGGACGGCGCCGCAGACACCGATGACATCGAGTCTCGACCAACGGAAGGCCGCCGGGTGCGCCGCCCGCCACGCCTCGGATGATTTCATCGTCGCCCCGACCCGAATTCCGGCCCAGTGCGTGGGTTCGACCTTCGGACGGCTCTGGAACCGACTCGTCGCAGCGACTGACAGCGTCGCCACGATATTGGCCCAAAATATCACCCAAGCCGTGATCGAGATTCCGTTCATCTTGCTGCTCCTCATATTCTCTAACTCGCGCCCAGTCACGCGGCGTACCAACCCTGATGATTCTGCGGATGCTCAGCACGGACATCGAGAATCCCGACAGATCCGTGCTGTTCCTCGGCAACCGCCATGAAGAAGAAGACCACCCTGTGGGCCCCCAGATCCGCGTAGCCTTGGGAAACCTGGATGGTCCGTTCCTCGAGAGAGGACTGAGTGACCGCCGAGCCCTCGAAACTGAGTGATGTGGCGGCAATGGCCCTGTCCCAGGTGCTGCCGGATCCTGCACCGTGTTCGGAGGTCACTGTGAGTCTCATCCGCAGACCGAGACGGCGGGCCTCGGACCGCAGCGCGTCAAGGGCGAGCGGGAGCTCATCGCCGGCCGCGGCGACCCCGAGAGTGTAGGCGTTTCCTCGGGGCGCAAGACGCCCGGGCAGTTCCTCGATGATGCGGAGGATCACCCCGAATCCGTCCGGGCCGCCGTCCCCGACGAAGGGATACGGTATCCCCGGCGGGACGGCGACCATCGGCGGATTCGCCACGACGACGTCGAAGCTCCCCTCCGGAAGCTCCGCGTAGAGATCGGAGCGGAGGGGGTGAACCCGGTCCTGGACGCCATTCAACCGGGCGTTCACGCCGCAGAGATGAACGGCCCGCTCATTGATCTCGCATCCGGTCACCCGCATACCGCGGGAGGCGAGCCAGAGGGACTGAAAACCAGGCCCCGAGCACAGGTCCAGGGCAGAGCCCCCGACGAGGGGGATCCGATCAGCCAGCGCCAGGGAGTCCGCTCCGAAGTACAGGGTCCGCTGAGCCGACGGCCTGCCGGCCAGGAGCCACAGCCCGTGGACCCGCTGGAGCACGAGATCACGGATCGACCATGTCGGCCGTGGTCCACTCCGCGTCGCGAACCCGGCGTTCGTCAGGTCCTCGAGAGCCGGCACGATCACCGGGTCCAGGTCCGCCTCGGGCACCTCACGGCCCAGGCAGAAGAGCTCGACGAGCGGTAGCAGGCCGGGCGGGATCACCGAGTCCGTGAGAGCGCTCGTCTGAGCAGCGGGTGTGTAGCTGCACAGCAGATCAGCCAGTCCGACCCGCTCCAGATGCAGGCCGAGCCGTTCGAGCGGATCATGTCCCGGCATGGGCTGTCCTCAGTTCTGCGTCACGACCGAGAATCCGGTCATCGTCGCCCTGCTGGGCCCTCTCGGCCAGCGCGACGTCGAGGGCGATGCGCGCCTTCGCCGTGTCCAGGGCGGCGAGTGCGCGCCGCGACGCGGTGACGTCCTCGCACACCTCGCAGATGCCGGCGTACTCCGGCCTCATGCGGACCCGCGGATCAATGCTCCTCGCGACGTCGAGAAGGTATTTGGGCCCCAGGAATCTGAGCGCACGGATGAGGACGTCATGCTGAGCCGCGTCAGCCAGTTCAGCGTATGTCGACTCACGGAGGGAGCCGATGCGCAGCACCCGGTTGTTCCTCACGCTCAGCCCGCAGCAGATACCGGCATCCAAGCGGGCATCGACAACCGGTTGGCTGAGGATCTCAGCGCAGCAGCAGTACTGCGCGAGCATGCTCTCATCGGGCACGATGTCCTCCTCGCCGAATCCCCGAGCGCGCCCGACCCGGCTGTACCCGTGATGGGCGATCTCGTAGAGGGTCCCATCGGCCGAACGAGGAGGATGGGCACCCGCTCTGGAGGACCGCTGGTCGACGAACTGCACTCCGGGGGCGATCTCGTGCTGCACCCATTCCCTGGTGATGGTGCTCCGCGGTCCCTCGGCGAGTGCGATGACGACCGCCTCGAAGCCCTGCCCTCGGCTGGCGTCGAAGGCGCGTCTGACGTTCTCCGGGGGTATCCACGAGGCGTGGTAGTCATCCATGCTGAAGTTGATCTCGGCGAGGCCGGCCGATCTCAGCTGCTGCACCATGACGTTCGCGGCGTCATCATCCGTCGCCCATGAGGCGTTCGTCACGACGCGGGTCACCGGGCCCTCAAGGCTGATTCGGGCGATCGCCTCGAGGAGCTCCTCACCGAGGAGGGTCGGTTCTCCTCCCGTGAAGACCACCGTTCTCACGGGGCGCGTCGCTGCGATCGACAGATAGCTCTCGTACATCTCATCGGCGGTGAGCATCGTCGTCTGTTTCGGCGAGCACAGGGCGAGGCAGTGCGCGCATCTCACATTGCACTGGTCGGTGACCGAGAAGGTCATCATCTCCTTCTCATGGGCGACCATCCGGGATGATGTCATGATGGGCACTCCTCTTTTCTCTTGGGTTGAGTGATGTGTGCGGGCCATGCCGCATCGACGGAGGCCTCGGCATCCACGGGTATGGGCAGGGCGAGCATCCATGTGCCGTCGACGAGCATGAGCCCGGCCGTCACGAGGCGTTCGGCGGCGGTCAGCAAGGCGTCCGAGTCGTAGGGGCCGTTTCGGATCAGGCCGGGAAGGGAGCGGACCTCGGCGCACTCGCGCAGCAGGAAGAGCTCCGCGGCGTCCGCCACGGCCGTGAGGGACTGCGCGCCGTTGAGCGCGCGACGGATGATGAGGATGCAGTCCCCGCAGTCGTCAGCGGTGAGCGAGGGTGCCCGCGCAGAAGAATGATGAGCGGCGATCCACTCCTCGACCGCGCGGAATGCGGCGAGGTACTCCGGATCCCGATGGGAGGGAAGGGTGTAACGGTACATGGACACGAGGTCTTGGAGGACAGATTCGGGAGCCTGATAGGCCAGCCGTTCCGCCTCGAGCGGCTGCACGTCCTGGAAGCCGTACGAGTCGCGCTGTTCGTAGTAGTCGCTCGTCTGGAACAGGAGCAACCAGTTCAGCTGCTCCGGGGCGTCGAGATGCTCGATCGCCCGCAGGACGCTCAGCACCTGCCGGAGGTCCTCCGCCGTCTCACCGGGCGTCCCGGCGATGAGTCCGTAGCCGGCATGGACGCCGTACGCCGAACACCACTTGAGGAAGTTGACCTGCTGGAGCGCGGTGGCGCCCTTGCGCATGTGTCTCAGCGTCCTCGTGCTGAAGCTCTCGATCCCGGGCTGAACCTCCCGTACACCCGCGCAGGCGAAGCGGGCGATGGTCCGTCGGGGGACCGTAGACTTCGTCTCATAGAAGAGACTCCAGCAATCACTCCGGCTGTCCTCAGCGAGCCGGGCGAGATGATCCTCACGGTAGGAGTACGGGAATATCGAGTCGGTATAGAGCACGACCCGTGGGCTGTAGGTGACCCAGAGCTTGCGGAGCTCAGCGATGGTTCGGTCGCTGGACTTCGTACGGTATGGCCTCGTCCTGCTGTCGATCGCGCAGAAGGTGCATCTGCTCCTGGCCCCCCACCAGCAGCTTCTCGAGGACTCGAGGACGAGAACGGAACCACCGTCCTGTGACCACTCGCTCGCCTCGTACTGCCGGATGTAGTCCCGATAGTCCGGCGTCGCGCACCCGTCGAGATCCTCCGGGGGCCTCTCCGGCGGGCCGACGAGGACAGTTGAGCCCTTGCGGCAGAGGATGCCCGGGATGCCAGCAAGATCCGTGCGGCCCGCGTTGATCCGGTCCAGACAGCTCACCCAGGACTCATCGGCCTCGCCCACCAGAACGGCGTCGAATTCGGTGAATGTTCGCAGGAACGCCAATGGCGATCGGCCGTCCATGGCTGAGCCGCCGGCCACCAGACGACCGGAGAATCCCTTCTCGCGCAGACCCCTTGCGATGGCCGCTGCCGGCATCTTCTGAACGTCGAGAGTGATACTGAAACCGACGACATCCGGGGAGTCGTCGAGAATCTCAACAACGGCACGCCGCACCACATCACGAGCAGCATTCATGGCGCGGATGTATCGTTTCGTCATGTAATCAGGAGGAGCGATCCCAGCATCACCGAGCTGGGGTCTGAGTACCCTGAGATCAGCGTGGACAGCCGCAGCCAGTTCCTGGGCGAACTGTGGCACGCTCTGCCCGAAGTACGTGGGAGAATAGAGCCCAGCCGTCGAGATCGAGAACTCCTCGAGCGAGTCCCCCTTCGGCTGGAGGAGTTGCGCATAGTGCACTGTGGTGTCGTGCCCGGCACGACGGCTCACCGCAGCGATCACCTCGGCACCCATGGACGGCCAGTCAGGATTGGCCGCCGGTGGAACCACGATACTGACACGCATGGGCGCCCTCACTTCCTTAGGAGACCGGGGATGACTCCCCTGCAGTAAGCACCACCGCACGACCCCCCAACACAGGGGAATCACATCGCACCGCAAAGGACGACGCGCCTGTCCGGCGGCCCCATGAGTTCCGGATCTCAGCAGCAACGGACATACCGATCATGTCGATCCGATCATGTCGATCTCATCTTCTTCCATCACCGGTGATGCCACGGGTTCCGCACGGGCATTCGGCGACGACCGCCTCTGACGGCCAGCAGCCGTGGAAGCACCGTGACTTCACAGAACACCCCGACGCGTTCCACTGTCAAGGACTTCCGAACGGCCCCGAAGAAGCTCCAGGCCGTGCATGAACGCATCACTCAGGGTGATTTCAGGGAATCGGGGGAGAACCCCGAGAAAAGACTACGTTCTCACCATTGAATCAGGTTATGCATGCCTGAATTCTCACGCCGGGGAGCCGCGGGCGCAGCCCCCGCCGGAACACCGCTCGCATGCCGCCGGATCAGTGCGCACAGCCACCATCGGGGCCGGTCGCCCGACAGCGTGTGCCCGTCCGCGCCGGGGCGATCCGCGTGCCCGGCGGCGCCCACGGGCACGGCCCCCTGGAAAGACCCGGAGCAGGGGCCGTGCAGCACGGTGCTCGTCAAGCACGGTGCTCATCAAGGCTTGTCGAGCGGGGAGACCGGCGCGGCTGCCGAGACCGGCGGCGCCAGCGGCGGGTACCAGCCCTCGTCAGGGCTTGTCGAGCGAGGGACCGGCGCAGCGGGTGGTGACGGTCGGCCGATCGGGCGGGAGCCGCCTGGGGCGCAGGGGCTGTTCACCGCATGGGATCGCCCGCCGAGTCGGTCGATGCGTCCCGTCTGTTCCGCGCGAGATCGCTCGGAACCGGGACGGACCGTGAGACCCATTCACAGCCCCATGGATCAGCCCGCAACCAAGGATTACCCTTCCGTCGAGCCTCCTGTGAACAACCCTCTGCGGACGAAATGGTTTCCGGTGGAGTTCTTGCCGTGGAACCACGCAGAACCGAAACGGGCCCGGACGCGCGGGCGCCCGCGCGAGCCGTCAGACGCGGGGCCGGGCCGCGGAAGAATCACACCCTCGGCACCGCCTTCGTCGCACCATCGTGCTTCTGGTCCGCTGCGACGCCCCTCGCCGCCCTGTACGCGGAGAACACATACGGGAAGGCGGTCAACACATCGATCACGAACGCGGTGCGCGGACCCCAGATCGCCCTGCGGACCCCATCATCCACAAGAAGAAGCACGAATCCCACGGTCAGGCAGCAGACATCATCCACGACCGCGACGATCCCCCATCTCAACGCCGCCCTGTGCCCGGCCCGCCACGCGGCATCGCTCGCGGGGGTGGGCCCGAGCCTTGTCCCGACCCACCCGTTCCTCGGCAGCACCCCGGTCGAGGCGAGAAGAGCACAGCAGAACGCCACGGCACCGAGCACCATGCAGCAGACAGTCAGCACGACGAAATCAGTCATGACCCGCTCCCCTCATGTGAAACAGAGGCAGAATCCTTCGGGTCCTGGTTCGCAGGGCCCATGCAGAGGCGCCGCCTTCCTGCCACACCCTCAGCAGTCGCAGAAGCCGCGAGGCTTGTGCAAGGCTTCATTCCATGAGACTCATTCACAGGGGTTGAATCACGACCACAGCTCCTGGTCGAAGCACCCTCCATGGGTTCTGCGAACAAGCCCCCATGATCCCACTGACCAAGCTTATCTGTGAATTTCTAATGATTATCAATCGTTGAGACATCTCTCGTCGCCTTGTACGCAGATACGAGATATGGGACAAAAATTAACACATTAGAGGCAAGTGCCGCACCCGGGCCCCAGACAGCTCTTTGCGGCCCTCCATCATAGAGAAGAAGCACCAACCCTGCCGTCAAGCAGCAAACATCATCCATAACAGCCACAGCACCCCATTTCAATGCTGCTCGATGCCCTATTCTCCATGCGACATCACTCGAAAGCGTGAATCCTAATCTAATCCCAATCCAACGATTTCTTGGTAAAATTCCCCTCGAAGCAAAAAAAGCACTGCAAAATAATGCAGCTCCAACTATTGCACAGCAAACAGCTAATGCCACAAAATTAGCCATTGGCAACCTTTCGATCTAAAAACTTATGCAAAGAGGTTTATTAAAATCCTTGTCAGATCCAATCTTGGTTCTCCCTTGATAACGAGCTATGGCTGACATGAAACGAAATCGTATTTTTCGTGGATTTTCTGTGCCGTTTCGGATATGATTGAGGCATGCAGGTTGAGGTCACCCCGGAAGAAACCGCCGTCCTGATCAGATGGAAGAAGCGTTCCGACAATTATGTGCTGGTTCGGATGAAAGCAGAAGCTGTCCTGTACGCCTCCGAAGGAGTCAGTATCAGCATCATTGCGAAAATGGTTGAGCGCACGGAGCGGACAGTGCTGGAATGGTTGGCCGAGTGGCGGGCCACGCGGATGTGCTCGGTGCTGACAGGGCATGCCGGGAACCAGAACGCGGCGAAACTCACCCGCGCCCAGAAGGAAGAACTCAAGGCCATCCTGGCCCAGCCGCCCTCCCGGTCCGGTGTTCACGCCGAGTTCTGGGACGTCCCGGCGATACGTGAGGTCGTGAAGATCATGTTCGATGTCGAGTACCAGTCGGACTCCTCGTACCAGCTGCTCCTGCGCCTGTGCGAGCTGAGTCTCGAGCTGCCCGACCCGTTCGACAAGCACCGCAACGAGAAAGCCATCACCCGGCGCATGGCCGAGGTGAAGGCCCAGGTCAAGAGCTTGTTGGACCAAGGCTGGGAGGCCTACACGGCAGACGAGGCCCGCCCCGAGCACGAGGCCGAGACTCGCCGTATGTGGCTCCCAAGGGGGCAGCGCACCAAGCTGTACGTGGACCGGAAGAAGACGTCCCAGTCGTTCTTCGGTGCGCTCTCCCTGACCAGCAAGAAGGTCAAACTGTACCCGATCGAGGGCAACCAGAACACCGCGCAGACGATCCTCGCCCTGGACCGGCTCCAACGAGAAACCGAGACCGGCAAGATCGCGGTCGTCCTGGACAACGCCCGCTTCCACCACGCGAAAGCATTGACCGATCTCTACGAGCCGGGTCAGCTGCTGGAGCGCATCACGCCGATTCATCTGCCGCCGTACGCGCCCGACCACAACCCGGCCGGGCACGTCCGGAACACGGCCAAGAACAACACCGTCACCATCCAGCACGAGACCCCCGAAGAAACCCTCGGCGCGTCCGCCCCATACGTCACCGGACGCTCCTTCGACCACGACTCCGAACACCTCCCACTCCGCGAAACCAGAAACGATTTTGTTTCATGACGGCCATAGTTTTAAATAACCCTCAAAGTCTCGCTTCACGATCCTGAAGGTTTATTCACAGCGCCTGTGGATTACGCTGTGATCAGGGGCGATGATCGCGATCTGGTCCCCTGTTAATAAGCCTCCTTTTTAGCAAGGATTCCATGTATGGCTGACATGAAACGGAACCGTGTTTTTCGTGGATTTCCTGTGCCGTTTCGGATGCGGTGGGGGCGTGCGGGTCGGGGTCGCCCCGGAGGAGACCGCCGTCCTGGTCGGGTGGAGGAAGCGTTCCGACAATCATGTGCTGGTGCGGATGAAGGCCGAAGCGGTCCTGCACGCCTCCCGAGGCGTCGATGCGGGCACCATCGCAGAGACGGTCGAGCGCACGGAGAGGACCGTGCAGGAACGGCCGGCCGACTGGCAGGCCACCAGGATGCGCCGGGTCCCGGCCGGGCACGCGGGGAACCAGGACGCGACGGAACCCGCCCGCGCCCGGAAGCAAGAACTCGAGACCATCCTGGCCCGGCCGCCCCTCCCAGACGGGTGCCCGCGCCGGGTTCCGAGACGTCCCGGCCCTGCGGTGACGCCGTGACCTGCGGTGACGCCGTGAAGATCCTGTCCGACGGCCGGTACCAGTCGGGCCCCTCCCACCAGCTGCTCCCGCCCCTGTGCGGGCCGAGCCCCGAACCGCCCGACCCGTTCGACGAGCACCGCGACGAGCCGGCCACCACCAGACGCATGGCCTGGGCGACGACCCGAGTCAAAAGCTTGTCGGGCCAGGGCTGGAAGGCCCACACCGCAAGACTGAGGCCCGCCCCGAGCACGAGGCCTGGACCCGCCGGATGCAGCCCCCAGAGGACAGCGCACCAGAGCGGTCCGTGGACCGGCAGAGGACGTCCCAGTCCTTCTCCGGCGCCCTCCCCCCCGACCAGCAGAACAGTCACGCCGTATCCGACCGAGGGGAACCAGAACACCTGGCAGACGATCCTCGCACCGGACCGGCTCCAACGAGAAACCGAGACAGAGAAGATCGCGGTCGTCCCGGACAACGCCCGCCCCCCACCACGCGAAAGCGTTGACCGGCCTCCACCAGCCGGGTCAACTGCTGGAGCGCATCACCCCTGTTTTCCTGCCGCCGTACGCGCCCGACCACAACCCCGCCGAGAACGTCCGGAACACGGCCAGGAACAACACCGCGAACATTCAGCACGAGACCCCCGAAGAAACCCTCGGCGCGTCCGCCTCACACGTCACCGGACACACCGTCGACCACGACTTCGAGCACCTCCCACCCCGCGAAACCAGAAACGATCCTGTTCCATGACAGCCATAGAACCGAATCATTATAGTTTCCATCTTCTTTCCCAGTCAGCCCCGTCATGGACCTGCGAACAGCGCACCACGACGACGACAACTAAACTCTTGCCACTCTTGCCCCTACGCGTCGTATTCGCGTGAAGGAGAAGCATCCATCATTTTTAACGAGACACCCGACCGAGCACCCGTGTCAAGGGGGTGAGACGGTTTCATGAGGCCTCTTTGGCGCGTATGAGCGTGCCCCTCAGGGAGATCCCAGGGAAACGAGACGAGCCCCCTGAAGGGAAATCCTGAGTTTCGCCGTTTGATGGCTCTTCCCGGATGAGGGTGTAGGTAGGGGTTTCGGCGTGGCGGCTGGGCAGAGGGGTCGAGGCCTTCCGATGATGGGAGCTCTCACACACCCGTCTGGAGGGCCTCGACGTGCCCAACGCTCCCTTCACCGCGCCTGAATGGCGCACAGAGCATCCAGAACCCGGGACGGAGAACTCTTCGAGCGAGGAGAACGCCGGAGGCCACGACGGTTGAAGGCGGAGCTCCGCGAAGCCCGAATGGAAGCCGAGTTCCTGAAAAAGCGACGGTCTTCTTCGCCCAGGAGTCCCGGTGAACGCCAAGTATGGCTGACGCGACCGACCCTTGCCGGCAACAGCCCGGAGAAGACAGGACCCCGGCCGCCACCATCGCCCGGTTCTTCGACGAGTCCGAGCAGATTCTGCGGCCACCGGCCGCATCCGGGCCGAACTCGCCCGCCACGGAATCCAAGCCAGCGCGCTAGAGCCTCCGGAAGATCATGGCCGCAAACGGCATGACTCCTTGTCAACCCAGGAAGAAGGCCCGAACCACCATCCAGGCCGCGGACCTCCCGGGCCGGCCGGACAGGCTCCGCAGGAACGTCACCGCCGACGCGCCGGCGGTGACACGGGTCGGTGACATCACCCTGCATCCCGACCTGGCAAGGATCCGTCTACCTGGCCACGGTCACGGGGCTGCATCTGGCAAGAAGATCATCGGCCACGCCATGGCCGGCCACATGCGCACCGGGCTGACCGGCGAGGCCCCCACCCGTGGTCACCAGGGTCCGCCCACCGGTCCGGGGCGCCACGGTGTCCCCGTTCCGACCACCCGACCCGCCGGACGGGCAGCGATTGCGGGCTCCTCCTGGGCGGTCACCCCCGCAGCCCCTCGATGCCGAGCCCGGTCAGCCGGTGGCGGATCAACCGGGCCAGGTGCTCGCGGCCGGTGCGGGCCGGCAGCACCAGGTAGCGCTCGGGCGCCCGGGCGGCGAGGTCGAGGAAGCCCTGGCGCACCCGCGCGTGGAAGCCGTCGCCCGCCTGCTCGAGGCGGTCCCTGCCGCGCTTGACGCCGACGGCCCGCGCCGGGTCCATGTCGAGCAGCACCGTGAGATCGGGGACGAGCCCGCCCGTGGCCCACGCGCCGATGGCGGCGACGTCCTCGACGTCGAGCACCCGCCCGGCGCCCTGGTAGGCGAGCATCGAGTCAAGGTAGCGGTCGCAGATGACCACCGCCCCGCGGTCGAGGGCCGGACGCACCACCTGGTGCAGGTGCTGGGCCTTGTCGGCGGCGTACAGGAGGACCTCGGCGCGCGGTGCCACGTCGCCCGTGGCGGGGTCGAGCAGCAGCCCGCGCAGCGCCTCGCCGAGTCGTGTGCCGCCGGGCTCGTGGGTCACGACGTGCTCGACGCCGGCCTCGGCCAGGGCGCGGGCGGCGAGGCGCACCTGGGTGGACTTGCCGACCCCGTCGCCGCCCTCGAAGACGACGAGCCTGCCCGCACGGGAGCGCCCGGATGCCGCCACGGTCAGCCCTGCCGTCCGAGCTCGGTGAGGGCCTCCACGACGCGCGCCGGGCCGGGCCGGGGCCGGGAGCCCCCGGAGGCCCTCGGCAGGTCGTCGCGCAGGCCCGGCCAGTCCCCGACGAAGGCGGCGCGGGCGGCCGAGGCCCGGGCGCAGGCGCGCTCGGCGGCGCGTCCGGCGCGGTAGGCCTGCTCCGGCGTCATCGCGGCGAGCCCCTCCGGCTCGGGCTCGGGCCCCTGGGCCGCCGCGAGGCCCCGCACGATGCGCTCGAGCAGCCTGGCGGTGCGCTTGGCCTTGCGGATGGCTGGTCGGCCGGCGCGGACGAGGGCGAGCGCCCGCTCGGCGCTGGCCAGCGCCTGGGCCCACGTCGCGTCGTCGTCGGGATGACCGACCGCGAAGTCGGCGCCGGCGCGCAGACCGGCGAGCTCGGTGCCCAGCCTGGCCCCGAGGGCCTCATCGGCCCGCTCGGCGGCGGCATCGTCGACGCGCGGGATGCGCACCGCCAGCTCGAGTGCGTCGAGCAGCTCGTCGTACTCGTCCATCCTCCGGACGGCCCCGGGCGCAGCGGCCTCGAGAACGTCCAGCCGGCCGAGCTGGTCGGCGCGCCAGGCCGGGTCGGCGACGCCGCGCAGGACGTCGAGCTCGCCGCGGAAGCCGCGCAGGGCCCCGGCCAGGGCGTCCGGGTCGTCGGTCCCGCCGCTGCGCAGCTCGAGATCGGCGCCGACGATCGCGTGGAAGCGCCGGGCCAGCAGCCAGGACAGGAAACCGGCCGTCGTCGGGTCCGCCGGCCGCCCGCCGATGGGAGCGGGGGCCGGGGCGAGCTCGCCGACGCGGGCGAAGAGGCCCTTGAACCCGTCGACCCGCACCGCACCGATCTGGGCCATCTGCTCGGCGACGAAGGCCCGCTGCTGGGCGCTGAGACGGGCCACGTCGACGGTGGACTCGCGGAAACGGCCCGTGGCGATGCCGCCGCGGCGCACGGTGACGCGGTCGTCGGTGAGCACGGCGAGGATCCCGCCGGACTCGTCGAGGATCCCGTAGCGGGCGCGCGCCCGGGTGCAGCCGATGACCGGGCCCAGGCGCGCCCGGCGGCGGAAGGGCGCGACGAGATCGGCGACCTCGTCGGGCAGCTCCGAGTCGCCGTCGGAGGCGATCGGCCCCGACCGTCCGTCGGGCAGCCAGGGCCCCCACGCGGGCGCCCGGACGAACCACTCCCCCGATCCCCCGACGACGCGTTGGGCGACCATGACGCCGGCGTGGAGCAGGCGCTCGGTCGACGTGTCGAGGACGGTCAGCCGCACCTGCCCGGCATCGGGGTCGTCGAGGAGGACGACCCGGTCGAGGTCGAGCGCGGTGCTCGTGAGCTCGGGCGCCTGCACGTGCCAGGGCGTCTCGAAGAACCAGTTCCTGCTCTCATGTGCGCTCATGCCCGCTCCTCGGATCGGTGTTCGGGTCCTGCCCGCCGGCCCCTGCCGCGGTCAGGAGGAGGGTCTCGACTGCCAGTCCTACCACGAAGGCCGTCCCCGCCCCGCCCCGCAGGCGGGAGGAGGGCCTACTCGGTCGCCCTCGCCGTGCTCCCGGCGGCCGTTCCGGGCCTCTCCCCGGCCCGGGCGTCCGACGCACTCCCGGCTGCGGAACCGGCCGCCCCCTTCGGGCCGGCGGCCCCGGAGGCCTTGGCTGTCCTCTTCGTCGTGGCCTTCTTCGTCTTCGCAGTGGCCCTCTTCGCCGTCCCGCGCGAGCCGCGCCGCTTCGGGGCGGGCCCCTTGGCGCGCTTGGCGGCGAGCAGCTCGGCCGCGCGCTCCAGCGTCACGGCCTCGACGGAGTCGGTCCTGGGCAGCGTGGCGTTCGTCTCGCCGTCGGTGACGTACGGGCCGAAGCGGCCGTCCTTGACGACGACCGGCCTGCCGTTGGCCGGGTCGGCGCCGAGCTCCCTGAGCGGGGCCGCCGCGGCGCGGCCGCGGCGCTTCGGCTGGGAGAAGAGCTCCTCGGCCTGTTCGAACGTCGTGGTGAAGATGGCCTCCTCGCTGGGCAGCGAGCGGGTGTCGGTGCCGCGCTTGAGGTACGGGCCGTAGCGGCCGTTCTGCGCGGTGATGACGTCCTCGCCCTCGCCGCCGACGACGCGCGGCAGGGACAGCAGCCGCAGGGCGTCGTCGAGGGTGACCGAGGCCGGGTCCATCGAGCGGAAGAGGCTCGCCGTGCGCGGCTTCGCCCTCTTCGAGCCCTTGGCCGGCGCCTCGTCCTCGGGCAGGACCTCCGTGACGTAGGGGCCGAAGCGGCCGTTCCTCACGACGATGGCCACGTGGGTCTGCGGATCGAGGCCCAGCTCGCGGTCGCCGCCGCCGGCCCTGGCCAGCAGCTCACGGGCCGCCTCGACGGTCAGCTCGTCGGGGGGCATGTCCTCCGGCACGTTGGCGCGGTGCGCATCCTCGTCCTCGACGTAGGTGCCGTAGCGGCCGACCCGCACGTCGACGCCCGAGTCGAGGTCGCCGAGGTGGAAGGTGGACAGGGCCCTCGCGTCGATGTCGCCGAGGGCCCTGGTCAGCTCGTGCAGGCCCTCGCGCGCGGACCGGCCGGACGCCTGCCCGTCCTGCGGACCGAAGTAGAAGTCGCGCAGCACCTCGAGCCGGTCGACCTGGCCCTTGGCGATCGAGTCGAGCTGCTCCTCGAGGTCGGCCGTGAAGTCGTAGTCGACGAGCGCGGTGAAGTGCTCCTCGAGCAGGCGGGTCACGGCGAACGCCAGCCAGGTCGGCACGAGCGCGGCGCCCCTCTTGAAGACGTAGTCGCGACTCGTGATCGTGCGGATGATCGACGCATAGGTCGACGGGCGGCCGATGTCGAGCTCCTCGAGCTTGGCGACGAGGCTCGGCTCGGTGAAGCGCGCCGGGGGCTTCGTCGCGTGCCCCTCGGCGGCGACCCGGACCGGGTCGAGCGGCTGGTCGGGGGACAGCCGCGGCAGCCTGGTCGTCCGCTCGGCCGGGTCGTCGGTGGACTCGACGTAGGCCTTGAGGAAGCCGGGGAAGGTGATGGTGCGGCCGGAGGCGGCGAACCGTGCGGTGCGCACGGCGCCGGCCCGCTCGCCGAGGTCGACGCGCTGGGGGCAGGAGGCCTCGATGCGCACGATCATCTGCTGGCCGGTGGCGTCGGCCATCTGGGAGGCGACGGTGCGCTGCCAGACGAGCTCGTAGAGGCGGAACTGGTCGCCGCTCAGCCCGGACTGGGCCGGGGTGCGGAAGCTCGCGCCGGCCGGACGGATGGCCTCGTGGGCCTCCTGGGCGTTCTTGACCTTGCTGGCGTAGATGCGCGGCCGGTCGGGCAGGTAGTCGGCACCGTAGAGCGAGCGCACGGCGTCGCGCGCGGCGTCGACGGCCTGGTCAGACAGCGTGACCGAGTCGGTGCGCATGTAGGTGATCCAGCCGCCCTCGTAGAGCTCCTGGGCGATGCGCATCGTGCGGTCGGTGGTGAAACCGAGTTTGCGGCCCGCCTCCTGCTGCAGGGTCGTGGTGCGGAAGGGCGCCGCCGGACGGCGGGTGTAGGGCTTGGCCTCGACGCCGGCGACGGAGAACGGGGCCTTCTCCAGGGCCGCGGCGAGCACGGCCGCCGCGGCCTCGTCGAGGACGACGACGTCGCCCTTGACCCTGCCGAGGGAGTCGAAGCTCGCGCCCTGGGCGATGCGGCGGTCGTCCAGACCGACCAGTCGGGCGGTGAACTCGCGCGGGGAGGCCTCGGCCCCGGCGTCGAGGGTCGCCTCGAGGTCCCAGTAGGAGGCGGCACGGAAGGCCATGCGCTCGCGCTCCCGGTCGACGATGAGACGGGTGGCGACGGACTGCACGCGGCCGGCGGACAGGCGCGGCATGACCTTCTTCCACAGCACGGGGCTGACCTCGTAGCCGTAGAGACGGTCGAGGATCCGGCGGGTCTCCTGGGCCTGGACGAGGTCCTCGTCCAGCTCGCGGGGGTGGGCCACGGCCTCCTGGATGGCGTCCCGGGTGATCTCGTGGAAGACCATGCGCCTGACCGGCACCGTGGGCTTCAGCTCCTGGAGCAGGTGCCATGCGATGGCCTCGCCCTCGCGGTCACCATCGGTGGCCAGGTAGAGCTCGTCGGAGTCCTTGAGATCGGTCTTGAGCTTGCGGATCGTGGCCTTCTTGTCGGCGCTGACCACGTAGATCGGGGTGAAGTCGGCGTCGACGTTGACCCCGGTGCGCGCCCACGGCTGGCCCTTGTACCTGGCCGGCACCTCGGCGGCGCTGGTGGGGAGGTCGCGCACGTGCCCGCGGCTCGACTCGACGACGTAGCCGGGGCCGAGGTAACCGGCGATCTTCGTCGCCTTCGTGGGGGACTCGACGATGACGAGCCGGCGCGGTGTGTCTGCCACAGTGATCCTTCGTGTGCCTTCGTCCTTGGACGGCCCCGGGACGGGCCGATGACCGTTCGCCCGGGTGGACGGACGCCAAGATCGTAGCGCTCACCGGACCGGCGCCCGTCGTACCGAACGGGCACGGGGTCGATCCTCACCGGCCCCGTGTGGGGCTCACCATAGCCTCGCCGGACGCCGACGGCGAACCGCGCGCCGGGAGAATGTGGGTGCGTCGGCCGTGTCGGCCCACGCGTCGTGAGGCTCGGGGAACCGCACGCCCGGGAGCGGGCGCCGAGGGGCCGTCTGGCAGCCAGAGCCCTGGGGCGTCGAACCGCGTGCCCGAGGACGGATGATGCGGAGGCGCCTCCGCTCGCGGGACCGGGCGCGGATCGCGCCCGGGAGCGGGCCGTGGCGGCGGGACCGATCATCAGGCGGGCGGGGCATCGGACGGGCGGACGGTGATGAAGCCGTCGACGAGGGCGTCGCGCAGTCTCGGGGCGAGTCGGGCGCGCAGCGCGGCGGGGTCGTCGCCGAGCAGTTCGGCGACCGCGTCGACGATCCGGCCCAGCGGGAGCTCGCCGTCGCAGGCGCCGAGCACGCCGCCCAGCGCCGTGTCCACCTCGATCGCCCTTCGCAGCCCGGTGGTCCGGCGCAGGACGACATGGCTCGGGTCGGCGGCCCCGGGCGCGCCCGTGGTCTCCTGGACGACGTCGGGGTCGAGCGTGCAGCGGGTGGCGAGGAGCGCGTCGTCGTCCAGGGAGCGGGCGTCGAGGGTCCGCCACCCGGATGACAGGGCGGGCCCGACGGGTCGGCCGATGTCGTAGGGCCATTCCTCGATGCGGATCCGGGGCCGGGCGGCCCCGGAGTTGCGCAGCATGATCCACCCCATGCCGACGCCGGTGATGCCCAGCCTCTCGAAGTAGTCGAGCCACCGGCGGTAGCGGGGGCCCCATTCGTCGCTGCCGGCCAGGCCGGCGTCGGTGAGCCACATCTCGATGTACTCGTAGACGTCGAGTCTCTCGCGCTGGATCACCCACAGATCGCAGCCGGTGCCGGCCGCCCATCCGGACAGGCGGTCCTGCCAGCGCGCGCCGCCTCCGTCGGCCCAGTTGGCGAGCACTTGGAGCAGGCCGCCGCCGGTCAGGTGCCGCGGCCCCCGGCGGACGACCCTCTCGACGAGGCCGTCGCCGGCGAAGGACCCCTCGCGGTAGACGAGGCGCTCGGCGCCGTCGTCGGGCGGGCTCATGACGTAGGGCGGGTTCGTGACGATGAGGTCGAAGCGTTCGCCGTCGACGGGCTCGTAGAGGCTGCCCTCGCGCAGCCCGACCCGGTCGATGCCGTTGAGAGCCATGGTGAGCCCGGCGAGCTCGCAGGCCCGCGGGTTGAGGTCGGTGGCGACGACACGGCCGGCGTGGCGGGCCAGGTGCAGGCTCTGCACGCCGCATCCGGTTCCGAGGTCGAGGGCCGTGCCCACCCGGTCGGGGACGGTCAGCCGTGACAGCGAGGTGGACGCCGGGCTGACGCCGAGCACGTAGTCGGGACGGGTGGGCGTGACGATCCCGTCCAGCCCCGGGACGGGATCGGCGGCGACCCAGCCCGACCAGGAGCCGTCGGCGTCCTCGAAGCCGTAGGGGCGGATGTCGACGGCCGCCCTGACGCGGGGGCCGCCCGGGGCGGGCCCCGTCGGAAGGGGGTCGCCGGCCGGCGGCGCCGCCCCCGGCACGGGGAACGCCGCGGGCCCCGACTCCCGAAGAACGCCCTCGTCGATCAGGGACCGGAGCAGTCGGGCGCCGAGCACCCGCTCGACCGGTCCGCGCAGCAGGGTCTGCTGCAGGGGGAAGAGGCGGATGAGGACGGCCTGAGCGTCGTCGGCGGCGCCGAGGACGTGCAGCGCGGGGATCGTCGCATTGCGCGCGAGCCCCTCGCTGCCGGAGGGGCCGAGCCGCTCGAGCACGGCGTCGACGGTGTACCCGGCGTCGACGAGGACGACGCGGAGCGCGTCGACGGCCTGACTGCTGAGCATGGCCCCACTGTGGCACACAGGGGCGGCAGGTGGGGCGCCGTCCGGCCGGGCCGCCGACGACGGGTCCGGCAGGGCGCCCGGAGTCCGAGCGAGGACGAAGGGCGCCCGCTCCGCAAGATGCGCGGACGACGAGGACGCCTGCGGCAGGGCGTCCGGGGCCCGATCCGATGCGGCGTCCGACCGGACGCGGCGGGCCGTCCGGCGGCACCACGAGGATGAGTCCCATAGCGTGGTGGCATTCCCGTGGCAATGTGCTCGGGCTGTTGAGGTCTTGGGTGGGTCATCGTGGGATCTGTCCGGATTCCGCCAGAAGCTCCAAGGATCCCACGATGACCCACAACCAGTCTGCCCTGTCCGCGCTCGTGCAGGAGATGGACGCCACGAGGACCGGGCGACGAGCGGCCGATGCGCGGCGGGCACTACGCGGACGTGCAGTGGGGCCCGCGCGCAGTGGACCTCCGTCCAGCAGCTCGACGACTCGGACGTCGAGCTCGTGGGGGCCGCGCGCAGTGGACCTCCCAGACCGAGCTCCATGGCCCGCTGGGTTGGCATGCGGGCCCGCGCGCGTAGTAGACCTCCGCTCGGCCCGGTGTCGGCGGTGGCGGTCACGGCTGCAGGCCCGCGCGCAGTGGGCCTCCAGTCGGCAGCCGGCGGCGGGCACGAGAGGCGCTGCCGGATCTTCTCACGGCCGGCGTGGAGATGTGGACCTCCAGTCGGCAGCCGGCGGCGGGCACGAGGCCTGCGGGCACAATGGGCTTCATGGCAGTCCCCGAGTGGTTGAGCGAGCATCCCAGCGCGATCCACATCGACCACCGCGACGCCACCGGGGGCAGGCGCGGGCAGTGGCCGGCGTGGTTCTCCCCGCACCACCGCGAGGGCCTGGTTGCCCACGGCATCGAAACCCCCTGGGAGCACCAGGTACGAGTCGCGGAGCTCATGCACGCCAGACGTCACGTGGCGGTCTCCACGCCGACCGCCTCGGGCAAGACGCTGGCCTATCTGCTGGCGATCATCGCCGACACGGCCCCGGCCGGGGTTCCGACGAACTCCGCCACGGCCGGGGCTCCGCCGGACGGCGCACCGCAGAAAGCCGTCGGGAACGGAATCCCGACGGACGGCCCCTCCGGGAGGGCCGCGCCGGGCAGCGCCCCGGGCGGGACCGGCGCCCCCATGGGCCCCGCACGGCCCGGGGCCGAGGCCGGGGCGGGCGCAGACGCCCCGCACCCGTCCGGCGGGCCCCCGCACCTCTCGGAGGGACGCCGTCCTCCCCCGGACGGTCTCCCCCGGTTCCCGGGCGGGCCCCCAGGCCGCCCCCGGGCGGGGCGCGCCGCGACAGCGTCGTCGGCCCGTGCGCTGCTGGGCATCCACCGCGAACCGACGGCCCTCTACCTCGCGCCGACGAAGGCGCTCGCGCACGACCAGCGTCGCGTGGCGCGCGAACTCGGCCCGAAGGGCTGGCCGATCGTCGCCCTGGACGGCGATTCCGACGCGGCGACAAGGCGTTTCGCTCGCGAGCACGCGCGCCTCGTGCTGACCAACCCGGACATGCTCCATCATGCGGTCCTCCCCCGGCACGCCCGATGGGCCCGCCTGCTCGGCGGGCTGCGCCACGTCGTGATCGACGAGGGGCACCGCTACCGCGGCGTCTTCGGCGCGCAGGTGGCCTGCGTCATCCGGCGGCTGCGCAGGCTGTGCCGGGCCTACGGCTCCGACCCGGTGTTCGTCATCGCCTCCGCGACATCCGCCTCGCCCGGCGAGTCGGCGGCGCGCCTCATCGGCGAGCCCGAACCGATCGACGAGGTGACGCTGGACACGGCACCGCACCCGGCCCGCGACGTGGTGCTGTGGCGGCCCGAGGGCGACCCCGGCACCGACACCGCGGCCCTCCTCGCGAGGCTCGTCGACGACGGCAGGCAGACGATCGCCTTCGTGCCGAGCCGCGCCCAGTCCGAGCTGGTGGCGGAAGGGGCGGGGCGCAGCCTGCGCACCGACCGCCGCGTCCTCGCCTACCGGGCGGGGTATCTTGCCGGTGACCGGCGCGAGATCGAGCACGCCCTCACGACCGGCGGACTGGCCGGGGTGGCCGCCACGAACGCCCTTGAGCTGGGCATGGACATCTCGGGCATGGACGCCGTGCTCATCTGCGGTTTCCCCGGCACACTGGCCTCGCTGTGGCAGCAGGCCGGGCGCGCCGGGCGGGCCGATCGCGACGCCCTCGTCGTGGTGCTGGCCAACCAGAACCCGCTGGACGCCTACCTGTTCGCGCACCCCGAGCTCATCTTCGACGCCCCCGTGGAGCGCACGGTACTCAGCCCGGACAATCCGTACGTGCTCGGCCCGCACCTGGCGGCCGCCGCCCAGGAGATGCCGCTCCAGCCGGACGATGCGCGCTGGTTCGGCCCAGGAATGGCCGCGCTGGCCGATCAGCTCGCCTCGGCCGGGCTGCTGCGCCGCCGCCGGACCGGATGGTTCTGGCCGAGGCCGGAACGGGCGGTGGACGCCATCGACCTGCGCGGTCTGGAAGGCGGGCCGCTGGACATCGTCGAGACGGAGTCGGGGCGCGTCCTCGGCCAAGTGGATCTGGAGGCCGCTGACCGCAGCGTCTTCCCCGGCGCCGTGTACCTCCAGCAGGGCGAGCAGTACGTGGTGGACCGCTTCGCTCCGGAGCGCCGCGAGGCGCTCGTGCGCAGGCAGCGCCCCGGCTATCACACGCAGCCGCTGTCGACGACGCAGGCGCGCATCCTCCACGAGGACGCCGGTCGGCGCTTCGGCGCGACGCAGGTGCGCACCGGCGACGTCGAGCTCGTCACGCAGGTGATCGGCTACCTGCGTCGGGACGAGAGGACCGGCCAGGTGTGGGACGAGAATCCGCTCGAGCTGGACGAGCACCGCATGGTGACGAAGGCGGTGTGGTGGACGGTGCCGCAGGAGGTGGCCGACCGTCTGGGCCTCTCGGCGGTCAGGCTGGGCAGTGCCGCGCATGCGGTGGAGCACACGGCGATCGGCCTGCTGCCGGCCTTCGCCCCATGCGACCGCTGGGACATCGGCGGGGTGTCGATGGTGGTGCACCCGGACACCGAGCTGTGCACGATCATCGTCCACGACGGGGTGGCGGGCGGCGCCGGCTTCGCGGCGCGCGGCTACGAGATGGCCGATGAATGGGGGCGGGCGACGCTGGAGCGGCTGCGCACCTGCGCCTGCTTCGACGGCTGCCCGGCGTGCGTCGTCTCGCCGAAGTGCGGCAACGCCAATCAACACCTCGACAAGGAGGCGGCCGCACAGCTGCTCGCCGCTCTCATCGGCGACTGAGCCGGCTGGGACGACTGCCGCGGCGTCTCCGGCGCCGGGCGTCGTTCCATCGCCCGCCGCCGCGTCGGCAGCTGGACCGCCGACCGGGACCGCTCCCGTGGCCGAACCGGTGACCGGGCGCCGGACGACCGCCGCCCAGCGGAGTCCCGCGCACCGGACGGCCACGCCGATGACAGGACCCGGCCCGGTGAGCGGGCCCACGCCGATGAGAAGGCTCATGCCGCCGGCCAAGGCCGCTCCCATGACCGGACCGGTGACCGGGCGCCGACCCGTCGCCTCCCCCCGGGCAGTGCGGCTAGCCATCGGGGCCGTCCTCGTCCTGGGCCGACTCCGGGACGTTCGGGCCGGCCCGCCGGGCGGCCGGATCCTCGTCGGGGACGAGGAAGCCGGCATGGGCCCGTTCGTTCACCCGGGAGGGAGCCCCCGCCAGCGCCGGCCGGAGCTCGACCGACACCTCGACGTGGACGATGTACTCCCCGCCGCCGGCGCTCACGTCGCAGTCGGCGAGTTCACCGCCGTTGCGCTGAGCGTACTCACGGGCGGCGTCGCAGGCCGATGCGCCCTTCTCGTGGGCGTGCGCCCCGGCGAGGGCCGCCAAGTCGGCGGCTTGCCTGGCGCGCTGGTCGCTGGCGATCCAGCCCGACAGGACAAGCACCCAGAAGGCGGTGACGCACAGGACGACGATGATCGAGGCGGACAGCGCGGTGCCCGAGCCCCGCTCGTCGTCGCCGAGGACGGGCCGGACGGCGCGTTCGGGCGGGACCCCGCCTGAACGGGTCGGACCATGGCGACGGACCAGACCGGATCGACGGGCCGGACCGCCGGACCGGACCGGGGTGGCGGGCCGCGTCGCACGGGCCGCGTCGGGCCCGTCCGTCCGCGCGGTCATGGCCGCTGCTCCCTCGCGTGGGGCTCCTCGGTGACGGTGGCCCGACCACTGACCCGAACCGGCCCGAGGCGACCCCACCGCAGTTCATCGGTGACACTCACTCGGACGACCCCGTCGTCGACGTCGGTGAGGACCTCGCTGCCGGGCGGCACCGAGGCGCGGGCGCGCTCGGCGGCGGCCTCGTCGCCCCGGGCGAGCTGCCGAGCGATGGCGACCGCGGAGTCCTGGCAGCGCATCTGGGCACCGACGACGCCGATGACCCAGCACAGGCATGAGGCCATGAGCGCGGCCGAGAGGATCGAGACGGCCAGCTCGACGGTGACCATGCCGCGCTCGGCGCCTCGCCGGGCGCTCCGGGCGCTCCGGGCGCGCCGGATGCTGAGGTCGGGGAAGCACCGGTCGTGGGAGCAGCGACTTGGAATGGTGCGGATGACGCGCATCGTTCTGTCCTTCTGAATGGTTGGGACGGTCCGACTGGACGTCGCCGGACCGCGCGAGGACCCCGGCGGTGGGGCTGGGCCGGCCGAAGGGGACGAGCCGAGCGGGATGACGAGCCGGACGGGACCGACGGATGGGCGAGCCAGGCCCGAACGGAACAGGCCGGGCGAAGTCGGCCTCGAACGGGGTGGGCCCGCCGGGCCCGCCCGGACGATGGCGCGCCGGAGGGGGTGGGCCCGGCGCGCCACCGGGCGATGCGGTCAGGAACCGATCATCGGGGCGACCTTGTCGATGAGGTCGAGCACGAACTTGAGCATCTTCTGGAAGAACTGGTTGTCGGTGAAGATGTGCAGCAGGACGAGGGCGAGGGCCACCGCGGCGAGGATGCCGACGGCGTACTCGGCCGTCGCCATGCCCCGCTCGTAGGCCCGGCGCAGCCGACCGGACCGCGGGCGCTCTGCGGCGACCGGAACATCGACGAACTCGGGAACGCCCTGGTCGTCGGCCGGATCGGGATCGGGCTCGACGACGTCATGCGGGTGCAGGGGGATGATCTGCGCGGTCATGGTGATTCCTTTCTGCGGCGAGGCCCGTGCGGGCCCCGCGGTCTGCGCCGGGCCCGCGGGCGGGCCGGCCGAATCGCCTTCGGCCCCATCGCCTCAGGCACCCGCAGTGTGTGCGTCGACCGGCCGGGCAGATCAGGCGGACAACATCGGCGCTGAACGGACAACACCCTGTGCGGCTCGTGACCCCACGAGGCCCGAGCCTGCCGGACCCGGTGGACGTGCACGCCGGGCCCGGCGCAGCACTGCGCGAGACTCGAGCCCGCGGGCCCTGGCCCCGCGGGCGGCGGCCACGTCGTCGACACGCGAGCGGAGCCCCTCCGCCCCGGGTTCCGGCCCGCGGACGCCTCTGCCAGGGACTCCCCGAGCAGGCCGGCGGGGTCGGCGACACGGGTAGCGGTCATCGTGATGGCTCCTGTTCGAGAGACCTGCGGTGAGCGAACTCGAAGCTCGAAGGACGACACGGTGGCCGCGTCCCCGTCGGGGACCGAGGCGAGCACCGCGCCACCCACCGTGCGGGACTCCGCTCCAGGTGGTGCGAGGCGGTTCCCACCCGGCCAGCACGATCCCCTCGGGCGATCAGCGGCGCCCGGGCCGCCCGGCGACAGCCCGGATCGACAAGTCCCCGTACATCCGATTCTTCCCAGCGCCCCGCGCGCCCGGCGATGACATGTTGGCCTCCCAGCCGCTGATGGGGAGGCCCCGCAGCGCCCCGCGCGCCCGGCGATGGCATTGCACCGTGCTCATCTGGACGTCCGTGGCGACGACGCGCCGCGCGCACCGGGGCGTCCCGGAGGGCGGGCCGGTGCGGAGGACCCGCCTCAGAAGTGGACGTTCGCCAGCACACCGGCGATGATCGGCACGACGCCCGAGAGGATGAACGCGGGCAGGAAGCAGCCCATCATGGGACCGACCGCCCGCACGCCGACCGTGCGGGCCCGCTCCGTCAGATGATTGCGTCGAACGCGTCTGGCCAGGTCGGCGTGCATGTCGAGGGTCTCGGCGAGCGCCTCCCCGGTGCGGGCCCCGCGCGCCAGGTCACGGCCGGCCGGGCCCCAGACCGGATGGTCGCGCAGGCCGTCCCAGGCCTCCGCCTCGCTGAACCCGACGGCCAGGCGCGCCTCGACGTCGCGCAGCAGCGCGGCACTCGGCTCGGGCGCCACGGCGGCGACCTCGCTCGTGGCGGTGCGCAGGGCCGCCCCGGCCTGGAGAGACGAGGCCATGAGCTCCAGCACCTCGGGCTGTTGGAGCATCAGCCGCTCCCGGCGCCGGCGCACCCGGCCCGGTTCGAGCCTGCCGATGAGCACCCACACGGCGGCACCGGCTCCCAGGCCGCACGGCCAGGCGACGAGGAGGGGCACCGGGAGCAGCACCAGTAGCGCCACCGCCGAGGAGGCGGCGCCGACGCCCCGCGCCCAACCGGGCAGTGCCGCCTCGCGCTCGCCCTCCCGGCCGGACCGGATCGGGCCGGCCGCGGCGGCAGCCAGCCGCCCGGCTCCCCCATCGGGCACGAGCAGGAGCCCGCACACCGCCACGGCGGCACCGGCCGCCACCGCCTGTCCGATCATGATCCGTCCTCCTGGGCCCGTCGGGCGAGCAGCTCGGTCCAGATCAGACCGGCGCAGGCGAGGACGACGGCAGCGGCCAGGCAGGACTTGCCGGCGAGGGTCGTCGTGAGGAAGCTGATCGGGTTGCCGCCGGCGAAGAAGCCCATGGCGACGCCGGCCGCCGGCAGGGCGCACAGCAGGCGGCCGGTGAGCCGGGCCACCGCCAGCTCGCCGGAGACCTCGGCCCGCATCTGGGCCTCGTCCGAGACGTTCTGGGCAACCCGCTGCGCCACCGGCGACAGGGGCGCGCCGGCCCGCTCGCACAACCGCCAGGCACGCCCCAGGGACGACAGCCCGGAACAGCCCGGGCGGGCGCCGGCGGCCAGCAGTGCGCCGCCGACCTCGCCGCCGACCAGCAGGGAGCCGACCGCCTCGTCGAGGACGGGACAGTCCTCGGCGGCGATCTCGAGGGCCCTGCGCGGGGTCTGGCCGATGCGCAGCTGGGCGGAGATGACCCGGCAGGCCCGGGCGACCGACTCGGCGCGCCGGAGCGCCCTCCTCTCGTTGCGGTGCTCCCACAGCACCCAGCCGAGCGTGCCGCACAGGGTCGCGGCGATGACGATCCACGCCAGCGCCCACGGCATGACCACCGCCGCGCCGGTGCAGCAGGCGGCGAATGCGAGCACGACGAGTGGCGCGACCCCGGGACGGTGCGGCGCGCCGACGGCCTCGTCGAGCCTGCGCAGCCGCCGCGCCCCGGAGGGCCCGATGGCGCAGACGAGGGCGAGGGCGAGCATGAGCGCGGCGAGGATCCTCATGAGGGCACCCCCGACAGTTCGGCCAGGCGCGACCACTGCCCGGCGGGCCGCGAGACCCCGTCGGCGTCGACGACGAGCGCCTCGTCGATGCGGACGCGCCCGTCATCGCCGCTGCGCACCACCCCGATCTGACCGACGCCGCGCTGCCCGTCGGCGCCGCGCCGCACGTGGATGACGGCGTCGAGCGCGGCCCCGATCTGGGCGTGGCAGGCCTCGCGCCCCATGCCCCCGAGCGCGGCGAGGGCCTCGAGCCGAGCGGGCACGTCGGCGACGCTGTTGGCGTGGACCGTGCCGCACCCGCCCTCGTGGCCGGTGTTCATGGCGGTGAGCAGATCGCACAGCTCCGGCCCCCGCACCTCGCCGACGACGAGCCGGTCGGGCCGCATGCGCAGCGCCTGCCTCACGAGGTCGGTCATGGTCACGGCCCCGGCCCCCTCCGCGTTGGGCGGGCGGCACTCCATGCGCACCGCGTGGGGGTGGTCGGGGTTGAGCTCGCGGGAGTCCTCGACGATGACGATGCGCTGGTCGTCGGGGACGAGCGAGAGCAGGACGCCGAGCAGGGTCGTCTTGCCCGATCCCGTCCCGCCGGTGACGAGGAAGGCGGCCTTGTTGCCCACGAGCCCGGCGAGGACGGCCGCGGTGCGCCCGTCGATGCTGCCGCCGGAGCGGAGCTCTTCGAGCGTCATGGACCGGCGGGCGGGCACGCGCAGCGAGATGCACGTGCCGGGCTCGGCCAGACACGCGAGGACCGCGTGAAGACGGGTGCCGTCGGGCAGGCGGGCGTCGACCCACGGGCTGGCGTCGTCGAGGCGCCGGCCGGCCGACGCCGCGAGCCTGGCGGCCAGGCGGCGCACCTCCTCGTCGGAGGCGAACCCGGTCTCCATGCGCTCCAGGCCTGCGCCGCGATCGATGAAGACGTCGTCCGCTCCGTTGACGAGCACGTCGGTGACGCCGTCGAGGTGGAGGAGCCCCTCAAGCGGGCCGGCACCGACGCTCGTGCGGCGCAGCGCATCGGTGGCGGCGAGCACCGACGCGTCGGAGACGACCAGGCCGAGCCGGTCGAGCCCCCGGGCCACCTCGGGCGGGCCCCAGTCGCGGCCGTTGGCCGCGAGCCAGCCGCGCAGGAGGTCGAGTTCGTCGTCACGCATCGGCGATCACCGCCTCGACGAGGGCGTCGACCTGACGCAGGTAGCGGCGGCGAGCCGCGCGGGCCGGCGGCTCGCCGACCCGGGAGGCGGCGGGCAGACGCGGGTCGGAGCCGATGACGCCGACGACCGGCAGGCCGAGCGAGTCCGACACGGCGCCCGGGGCGAGCGGAAGACCGCGGCCGGTACGCACGACGACCTGGGCGTCCTGCCAGCCGTGGTGGGCCGCGCGGGCCCGGGCGGACATGACCGACCGGACCTCGGCCGCCACGACGAGCAGGCGCAGCGCGTTCTCGGCACCGGGCAGGTCGACGGGCGAGGGGTCGTCGAGGACGACGACCCGGTACGAGCGGGCCAGCGCGTCGAGGACGGCCCGCACCGCGACGGGTCCGGGCAGGCCCACGGCGGCCCCGTCCGGGCCGTCGGGGCCGCGCCCGCCGCCCGGGGTGCGCGTGGCGGCGAGCAGGTCGACCCCGCACATCCGCGGCAGCCGCCCGCTCAGATCGCCGACCGTGCCGGCTGCCGAAGCGAGATCGCTCCACCGCCAGCCCGGCTCGCGCTCGGCGCCGAAGAGCAGGTCGACTCCCCCGCTGCACGGGTCGAGGTCGACGAGCACCGACGACAGCCCGCCCTCGACGCAGCGCTGCGCCATGGCGCCGGCGAGCGTGGACGCCCCGACCCCGCCGCTGCCGCCCATGACGTCGACGACGACGGCCGTGGCGGTGCTCCCGCCCCGGGCCCGGGTGAGCAGTGCGGGCAGGTAGCCGGCGTGCCCGGGCAGGACGATCGCCGAGGCCCCCAGCGGCACCGACCACGCCGCGGCGGTCTCGGGATCGTCGCCGACGATGTGCACGTCCGTGCGGAAGGCCAGCCCCATGCCGGCGATGCACGGCGCCAGGTCGGCGCCGACGAGCACGAGCGGGGCCCTGCCCCAATGCTGGCGGATCTGAGCGCTCTCGCGTGCCACGATCGGCTCGACGCCGCACGAGGCGGCGGCCGCCAGGACGGCGTCGAGGAGCCGGGCGTCGCGCGTGGCGACGAGCACCGGGTGCCGGGCCGGCCCCGGGCGCTCGCCCCGGCGCCCGTCCGTCCCGACTCGGCGCCGGTGGGGCCCGTCCCCTCGGGTGCGGACCGGCCCGGACAGGCCCCGCCCCAGATCCCTCCCCCGGCGGCCCTGCCGGCCCGGATCATGTGGGCCCGGATCACGTCGGCCCCGGCCCTGCGGGGGCGGGGGGAGGATGCGCGGGCCGTCGGGCCCCGTGACCGGCTCGGGAGCGGGCCCAGCCCGCTCCTCCCCTTCGACGGTCACGGGCCCACTCGGCACGGGCCCCATGGTCACGGGCCCCACTCGCACTGCTCTCATGCCCGCAGTGTGTCCGGCGGGCCGCGGATTTCTCGCCACCGGACGCATCTGTGGACAACCCTCCGCGTCGCGTCGCCGAGGCGGCCCGCCCGGCCGGTCTCCCGGCCCGCTCCCCCGGCCGCCCTAGTATGGGCGCCATGTCGTCCTCCGGTCTCCGCTTCCCCACCCAGGCGCTGAGCTGGCTCACCGGCGACCGCACCGACAGCAGGGTCCTGACCCTGTCGAACTCGGCCGGTCTGCCCCGCCGGATCGCCGCCGCCGGGAACCGTGTCTGGTGCCTCGGAACGGGGTCCGCCGCCGTGCGGCGCCTCGGCCCGGCGCTGGGCGTCGAGCCCCTGGCGGCCACCACCGCGGCGCTGCCCTTCGACGCCTGCCGGTTCGACGTCGTCCTGGCCCACCAGATGCTCCACCTCCTCACCGAGAAGCCGCACGTGTCCGAGATGGCGCGCGTCCTGCGTCCCGGCGGGTGGGTGGCCGCGTCCTATCTCGTGCGCGACGACTCGGTGCCGTGGGTGCGCCGCCTCATCTCGCTCATGCGCAGCGTCGACCCCGGGGCGATGAGCGCCGACCTGGGCGTCGGCTCGATCCGCACCCTCGTCGACCACAAGTACTTCCCGCGCTGCGAGCAGCGGGACTTCCGCCTCTGGGTGCCGGTGACGCGCGACGCCCTCGTCGGGATGGCGGCCGAGCTGCCCGCGGTGGCCGAGCTGGCCGATCGGGATCGCCGCCGCGTCCTGCTCGGCGTGGGCGCCATCTACGACGGCGCCTCGGCCGGCGGCGAACTGCGCCTGCCCTACCACCTGACCTGCCTGCGCGCCTACGTCGACCACGCCGAGATGACCACGCCGATCCGCCTCGGCGAGGACGCCCTCGTCATCCGTCTCTGAGGCGCCCGGCGGCGCCGGCCGGCCCGTGCCGGCATCCGTCCGGGGAGCCGCGTCGAGGGGCCGGCCTCGCCCCCGACGACTCCGCCGGGTGGACGGCGGGCGGTCCGTCGGGCAGCGCACGCTAGAATTCCCTGCGGGTGTGTCGGGAAGTCTGGTCGACGACGAGTCCCGCTCCGTCCACCCGAAAGCCGATCCGATGACGAAGACCGCTCCCCAGCCGCCGCGCCGCGCGCGCCGCATCGACCCGAACAACTTCCATCTCGGCGAGGTCCTGCGCGCCAACACCGCAGGGGGCGTCCTCATGCTCATCGCCACCCTCATCGCGCTGGTGTGGGCCTTCCTCGGCAAGCACGGCTACGAGGCCTTCGTGGAGTACCCGATCGGCCCGTACACGGTCGCCGAGTGGGCCTCCGACGGCCTGCTGACCGTCTTCTTCTTCATCTCCGGCCTGGAGCTCAAGCGCGAGTTCACCGAGGGGAGCCTGCGCCGCCCGGCCGATGCGATGGTGCCGATCACCGCCGCTGCCTGCGGCATGGCCGGCCCGGCGCTCGTCTTCATCGTCATCAACGTGCTCGGGGGCGGCACCCTCCACGGCTGGGCGGTGCCGGTCGCCACGGACATCGCGTTCGCCCTCGCCGTCCTGGCGGTGGCGGGCAGGCACCTGCCGCCCTCGCTGCGCGCCTTCATGCTCACCCTGGCCATCGCCGACGACCTCGGCGGCATCATCGTCATCGCCATCGTCTTCAGCACGGACCTGTCGTTCGCCTGGCTGGGCGGCGCACTGGCCTGCATGCTCCTGTGGTGGATCCTTCAGCGCCGTCGCGTCGACAACGGTTGGATCTATCTGCCGATCTTCCTCGTCTGCTGGTTCTGCATGCTCCACTCCGGGGTGCACGCGACGATCGCCGGCGTCGGCCTGGGCCTGCTCACCCGCAACACCCCCGAGGCCCTCAACGAGCCGCTCGACCGCTGGCAGCACGTGCTCGACCCCTGGTCGGCGGGTCTCGTCGTGCCGATCTTCGCCCTGACGAACGCCGGCGTGCACGTGGACGGGCAGTTGTTCGCCGCGCTGTGGACGAATCCCGTACCGCTGGGCATCATCGCCGGTCTGGTCCTCGGCAAGTTCATCGGCATCCTCACGGGCAGCTGGCTGACCGTCCACCTGTCGCGCGCCCGGCTCGGGGACGGCCTGACCTGGGGCGACATGATCGCCGCCGCGGAGCTGGGCGGTGTCGGCCTGACCGTCTCGCTGCTCATCGCCCACCTCAGCTTCCTCAACAACCCCGAGGTCTACGACGAGGCGAAGGCGGGCGTCCTGGCCGGCAGCACCATCTCGGCCATCCTCGCGGTGCTCCTGCTGCAATGGCGCACGGCCGTCCACAAGCGGTGGCGCCGCGAGAAGGCCCGCGCAGGACGCGCCCTCCGGGCCGGCGCCGGGGCCGCGCCGGTCCGGACCGGGACCGGGCCGGGGTCCACCGCCGGGGCCTGAGCCGCCGGCTCCCGACCGGGGCCGTCCCCGCAGGCCGGTTCAAGCCGGACCTCGTTGACCACCGGGCGCGCCGACCCGTTACGCTCTTGTCAGACGAGCACCGTCTTCATGCGAGCACCGTCGTCACAGTTCGGAGGAAAACCATGGCTGAGCGTTCCCGACTCGGGGAGTACATCTCCACCATCAAGAGCGGTGCCCCGCAGATGATCTCGGGCATCAAGGAGCTGGCCCGGGCCGAGCTCGTCCCCTCGGCGAAGCACGCCGGGATCGGCGGCGTCGGGCTGGGCGCCGTGGCGGCCTTCGGCCTGTTCCTGCTGCACTGCCTGCTGTGGGCCGCGGTCTTCGGCATCGCGGTCTTCTTCCACGCCGTCGTCGGCTTCGGGTGGCTCGGCTCGATGGCCTTCGCCTTCCTCGCACTGGCCGCCATCTCGCTCATCCTCGTCATCGTCTTCGCCATCGTCGCCTTCCTGCAGTTCCGCCAGGTCAAGGCCCCGACCGCCACCATCGCCGAGACGAGGGCCTCCATCACCGCGCTGTCCACCGCCGTCACGGAGGGCGTCTCCGAGGCCAAGCGCGGTGTCATCAACCGCCGCGGCGACGACACGATCACCTACGTCGGCTGAGCCCGGGCCGGGCTCCGGACGCGCACCGACCCGGGACGCGCAGTGGGGCCGCATCCGTGACGGATGCGGCCCCACTGCGTCGTCGGGCGCCCAGCGGACCGCCCGCTCAGGCGTCGAGGTCCTGTTCGATGAGCGCGGCGATGGCGTCGACCGCGGCGGCGTCATCGGACTCGACGCGAACGGTCGCCCCCTTACCGGCGCCGAGGGTCATGATCATGAGCGGGGAGGCGGCGTCGACCCCCTCCTCGTCGCTGCCGGGGACCGACAGCAGGATCTCGTCGTCGAACTCGCCGGCCTTCTCGGCGATCAGCGCCGCGGGACGGGCGTGCAGACCGACCGCGGAACCGACGACTGCGTCTTTGCTGGCCATGAGACGTTCCCTTCGTAGAGGAGTTCCGAGGAACAAAGGTACGGGAAGAATTCTTCCACACGAGTGCACGGCCGTGGTGGCTTCTCAACTCCGTATTCCGAGCATCCTGCGCACCACCGTCCGGACGTGCCAGACTGGAGTCATTCGTCCGCCCCGATGGGCCGCACGGCCGCGGTTCGTCGTCCGCCCGGGGCCAGCGCAGGAGGAAGTCATGGCTCAGACCGGATCACTGACAGTCACCGGGACCGGCGTGGTGTCGGGCATCGCGTACGCACCGGTCCGCAGGGTGCAGCCCCGTCCGCAGCTGCCGACGGGCGGGACGATCGACGAGGGCGAGCAGCAGGCCGAGATCGACCACTTCGCCGAGGCGATCGTCGCGGTGCAGAACAATCTGCTGGAGCGCGCCGAGCACGCCACCGGCAACGCGGCCCAGGTGCTGCGCGCCACCGCCGAGCTCACCGCGGACCGCGGCCTGTCGCGGTCGGTGCGCAAGCTCATCAAGCAGAACGAGACCGCCGAGTGGGCCGTCGTCCAGGCCGTCGACAACCTCGTCACCCAGTTCGAGCGCCTCGGCGGCCTCTACGCCGAGCGCACCACCGATCTCAAGGACATCCGCGACCGCGTCGTCGCCGAGCTGCGCGGCGAGCCGACCCCCGGCGTGCCCGAGCCCACCGAGCCCATCGTCCTCGTGGCCGAGGACCTCGCCCCGGCGGACACCGCAGGCCTCGACCCGGAGCTCACCGTCGCGCTGGTCACCGAGGCAGGCGGCAAGACGAGCCACACCGCGATCATCGCCCGCCAGCTCGGCATCCCCTGCATCGTCGGCACCGGCAAGGCCATCCGCCGGATCAAGAACGACACCACGGTGCTCGTCGACGGCGCCGCGGGGACCGTCGTCGCCAACCCCGATCCGGACAAGGCCGCGGCCGCCGTCGCGGAGTCCGCCGACTACCTCAACCGGGTGCGCTCCTGGCGGGGCCCCGGGCGCACGAGCGACGGCTACGGCGTCGAGCTGCTGGCCAATGTGGGCAGCGGCGAGGCGGCGGCGAAGGCCGCCGCGGGTCAGAGCGAGGGCGTCGGCCTGTTCCGCACCGAGCTGTGCTTCCTCTCGGCGCCCGTCGAGCCCGGCATCGACGACCAGGCGGCGATCTACCGGTCGGTCCTCGAGCCCTACGCCGGGCGCGGCGGCCACACGCACGTCGTCATCCGCACCCTCGACGCCGGCTCCGACAAGCCGCTGGCCTTCGCGAACCTCGAGACCGAGGAGAACCCGGCGCTCGGCGTGCGGGGCCTGCGCCTGGCCACCGACAACCCCGATCTGCTCGCCCACCAGCTCGACGCGATCGCCGTGGCGAGGAAGGGCCTCGACATCGACGTGTGGGTGATGGCCCCGATGGTCGCCACCGTCCCCGAGGCCCGCGAGTTCGCCGGGGCCTGCCGCGACCGGGGGCTGTGGCCCGGCGTCATGGTCGAAGTGCCGGCCGTCGCCCTGAACGCCGACCAGGTGCTCGCCGAGGTCGAGTTCTTCTCGATCGGGACGAACGACCTGACGCAGTACACGATGGCCTCGGACCGGCTGTCGCCGCACCTCGCGGCACTGAACGACCCGTGGCAGCCGGCCGTCCTCAGACTCATCCAGATGGCGGCCCAGGCCGGCCTGCGGGCCAACAAGCCGGTCGGCGTCTGCGGCGAGGCGGCGGCCGATCCGCTGCTGGCCTGCGTGCTCGCCGGCCTCGGCGTCACCTCGTTGTCGATGGCCGCCCCCGCCCTTCCGGCGGTCGGCGTCCGGCTCGGCGACGTGACGATCGAGCAGTGCCGGCAGGCCGCCTGCGGTGCGCTCGCCGCGCCCGACGCGGTGAGCGCGAAGGCGAGGGCGGCGGCCATCCTCGGCGGCTGAGTCCCCCCGCCTCTGGAGCCGGCCCGCCCCGCAGCCCGGCGTGCCTGTCCCGCCGGAGTCGTCGGCGCCCGCCGGTGATGGTGGCGCCGTGCGGCGCCCCGCCCGTCCCGGACGCCACCGACCGATGCCGCCGTCAGCGGCCCCGCAGCCTCTCGATCTCGCGGCGCTCCTTCTTGGTGGGCCGGCCCGAGCCCCGCTCGCGGCGCGCCACCGGGGCGGACAGGTGGGCGGGCCGCTCGGGAGACAGGTCCCGGTAGGCGGCCCGGGCGAGCGGGGCGCCGACGCGTCTGTCGAGCAGCTGGACGACCTCGAAGCGGCGCTCCCAGCCCGGGGTGCGGACCGTGATGAGGTCGCCGGGGACGACCCGCTGGGCGGGCTTGACCGGTGCGCCGTTGCAGCGGACGTGGCCGCCCCGCACGGCCTGGGTGGCCATGCTCCGGGTCTTGTAGATGCGCACGCTCCACAGCCACACGTCGATCCTCGTCATGGGTCCACAGTGGCGCGGCCGGGGGCGGCGAGTCAACGCGGCGCGCGCCGGTCGACGGGCTCCGTGCCCTCAGTGCCGGTCCGAGCGGAAGCGCTCGGGAACCTCGATGACGCGACCGGCGTCCCAGGGGCGCTCCCAGCCGCCGAGGCGCAGCAGCAGGTCGGTGAGGAGGGCGGTGAGCCCCCACACGAACAGCTCGCCGAACTGCCAGGCCGGCCCGGTCGTCCTGCCGGCGTGGCGAGCGCTGATCCTCCGGGCCGGATCGGCGAGCGCGCTGACCGGCCAGGCGTGGACGCCGGCGACCTCGCGGGGGTCCCCGGGCGCGAGGACGGCGTCGGGATGCCACCAGCCGACGACGGGGACGACGTCGAAGCCGGTGGCCGACAGGTCGACGGCGGGCATCGTGCCGAGCACGTGCACCTCGTCGGCGGCGAGCCCGATCTCCTCGGTCGTCTCGCGCAGGGCGGTGGCGACGGCGCCGGCGTCGCCGCACTCGGCCCGGCCGCCGGGGAACGAGATCTGCCCGGCGTGGTCGCGCAGTCCGCCGGCCCGCTCGGTGAAGACGAGGCTCGGGTCGGGCGCGTCGGACAGCAGCAGGAGCACCGCCGAGGGGCGGCCCCGGCCGCCGGCGCGCCAGCGGGGCGGCAGCACGGCGTCCACCGCCGGGTCGGCGAGGGCCCGCCTCAGCCCGTCCAGCGCCGGTGGCACCGGCGCCGGAGGGGTGCCGGGCGCGGCGCCGACGGGCGGCACGTCGACCGGGTGCGTCATACGCGGGCGACCAGCTCGACCTCGACCGAGGCGTTCTTGGGCAGCACGGCGACGCCGACGGCGCTGCGGATGTGGCGCCCGTCGGCGCCGAAGATCTCGGCGAGCACGTCGGAGGCGCCGTTGGCGACGGCGGCCTGCTCCGTGAAGCCGGGCGCGCTCGCCACGAAGACGGTGACCCTGGCGATGCCCCTGAGAGCGTCGACGCCGCCGGCGACCTCCGCTGCGGCGGCCAGGGCGTTGAGGGCCGCGACGCGGGCGGCGGCCTGCGCGGCCGCGGCGTCGGTCTCGGCGCCGACGATGCCGGTGACCAGGCCGTCGGGGGTGAAGGGGATCTGCCCCGAGGTCTGGACGGTGTCGCCCAGACGGGTGGCGGGGACGTAGGAGCCGACGGGCGCGGCGACCGGCGGCAGCTCGATGCCGAGTTCGGCGAGGCGCTGGGACGGGGTGCTCATGAGTTCACCGGCCTCTTGAAGAAGCCGACGTAGCTCGCGGCGGCGGGCAGGCCGTCGGAGGGCGGGGCGGGCTCGGGGCCGGGGACGAGCTGGACGAGCTCCCAGCCGTCGGCGCCGAAGTTGTTGAGTATCTGCTGGGCGACGTGGCCGAGGACGGGAGCGGTGAAGTACTCCCATCTCGTCGCGCCGGCGGTGCCGTTGTCGGGCATGGGACCCCCTTGGTCAGCTGTGCGACGGAGCGCCCGGCGGTCGCCGGACGCGGGCCCGGGCGGGCGCGCCCGCCCGTGAGGCACCGTCCAAGCTACCGCAGGGCGCCGGTGCGGCGACCCGGCCGACCGGAGCCCGGGCGATCCGCCGACCGGGCAGTTAGGCTTGTCGCCATGAGTGATCGACAGTCGGGGACCAGGCTCAACTCGATGCTGATGTTCGTGCTCGTCAGCGTCGTGTGCGGCGTCGTCGTGGCGGGCATGTGGATGCCCTTCGCCGGCGCCGCGTCGTCGGCGACCAAGACGGTCGCGGCCAACCTGAAGAACGTGCCCGCCGATCTCACCGTCCCCCAGCAGGCCGAGGGCTCCAAGGTGCTGCTCGCCGACGGCTCGACGCTCGCCGAGTTCTACGACCAGAACCGCGAGTACGTCCCCCTCGATCGGATCTCCCCGCTCATGCAGAAGGCCCAGCTGGCCGTCGAGGACCACCGCTTCTACTCCCACGGCGCCATCGACCTGCAGGGCGTGCTCCGCGCCTTCGCCGGCAACGTCGTCGGCGGCGGCATCAGCGGCGGCGGCTCGACGCTCACCCAGCAGTACATCAAGCAGGTGCGCATCCAGCTGGCCCAGGAGAACAACGACGCCGACGCCGAGGCCGCCGCCCAGGAGGCCACCCTCAGCCGCAAGATCCTCGAGATGCGCTACGCAGTGGCCCTCGAGAAGCAGCTCACCGACCAGCTCGGCTCCCTCCATGCCGCCAAGGAGCAGATCCTCGAGCGCTACCTGAACATCGCGTACTACGGCGACGGCGCCTACGGCGTCCAGGCCGCCGCCCAGCACTACTTCGGCGTCAACGCCTCCGAACTCGACCTGGAGCAGTCGGCCATGCTCGCCGGCCTCGTCCAGAGCCCCAGTGACACCGACCCGGTGAACAACACCGAGGCGGGCATCGCGCGACGCAACGTCGTGCTCGACCAGATGCTCAAGTACGACCAGGAGGGCGTCTGGTTCGAGGGCGCCGACCAGCTCACCCAGGAGGTCGTCGACGCCGCCAAGTCCACCGGCTTCGACCAGAGCAGGGTCACCTCCGACTCCAGCGGCTGCACCGCTTCCCGCTACCCCTTCATCTGCCAGTACGTCGAGAACGTCCTGCTGTCCGACCAGATGGGCGATCTCGGGTCCACGGCCGACGAGCGGCAGCGCACCCTCTACCGCGGCGGCCTGACGATCCAGACGGTCATCAACCCGGCCACCCAGGACGCGGCCCAGCAGGCCATCAGCAACCTCGTCTCCCCCTCCGACCCGGCCGTCTCGGTGGCCGTCATGACCGACCCGAGGACGGGCCTCATCAAGGCGATGGCGCAGTCCCGCCCGGTCATGGGCGACGACGCGGAGGCCGGCCAGACCTACTACAACTACGCCGTCGACCAGTCGATGGGCGGCGCCGAGGGCTACCAGGCGGGCTCGACCTTCAAGGCCTTCGTCGCGGCGGCCGCCATCGACGAGGGCTTCATCCCGGACCGGACGGTCTACAACGCGCCCGCCAGCAAGGACTGGGCCGGCACGACCTTCCGGGGCTGCAGCGGCGACTTCTCGCTCGTCGACTCCTGGAAGGTCTCGAACTCGTGGAAGACCGGCCAGATGAACCTCAACACGGCGATGGCCTACTCGGTCAACAACTACTTCGTGGCCCTCGAGCGCGACGCCGGCGTCTGCGCCTCGGTGCAGATGGCCGAGAAGGTCGGCATGAGGCTGTCCAGCGACGACGGCAGCACCCTCGAGGACTACGGCGACGTCGCCTCGTTCACGCTCGGCGCCCTCAACGTGACGCCGCTGTCGATGGCCGAGTCCTACGCCACCTTCGCCAACCGCGGAGTGCACTGCGCCCCGATCATCCTGTCGTCCATCAAGACCGAGGACGGCGCCGACGTGGCCGTGCCGAGCGCCAACTGCCAGCAGGTGATCGACCAGAACACCGCCGACGGCGTGAACTCCGTGCTCAAGTCCGTGCTGCAGAACGGCGGCACCGGAGCCGCCGAGCGCCTGGCGGGCAACTACGACCAGGCCGGCAAGACCGGCACCGCCGGCTCCACCGAGACCGAGTCCGCGGTGTGGTTCAACGCCTACACCCCCGACCTCGAGGGCGTCGCGATGATCTCCGTCGACTCCGGCGACGACTACTGGGAGGGCCGCTCCAAGACCCTGACCGGCCTGCGGCTGGCCAACGGCAGCTACCTGTCGGGCAACTCGACGACCGAGTCCGGCAGCATCTGGAAGTCCATGATGACGGCCGAGATCGCCAACGTCACGAACCCGTCGAGCTTCGCGGGCTACTCGCCCAAGAACTCCAACCAGTCCGACCTGTACACCGGGAGGTGACCCGATGGCCCACCACGCACGAGCGCTCGCAACGACCCTGGGCGGCACCGCGGCGTTCGGCGCGGCCGTGCTCGGCGCCGCCGTCGTCGAGGCGCACGCCTTCACGACCCACCACGTCGACGTCCCGGTGCTCGCGCCGGGCTCGGCCCCGATCCGCGTCCTGCACATCTCCGACATCCACCTGCAGGCCCGACAGCGCGACAAGATGGCCTTCCTGCGCCGCCTGGCCGACGAGAGGCCCGACCTGGTCGTGAGCACCGGGGACCACATCAGCCAGGGCCGCGCCATCGAGGAGCTCGTCGAGGCCCTCACGCCCCTGCGCGAGCTGCCCGGCGTCTTCGTCCTCGGGTCGAACGACTTCGAGGCGCCGGTCTGGCGCAACCCGGCCGCCTACCTGTGGAGCACCACGTCCGATCTGGAGAACCCCGCCCGCGTCGCCCTGCCCACCGAGCACCTCCGCGAGCGGCTGCAGGGCCTGGGCTGGGTCGACCTGGACGACGCCGCGGTGCGCGTGCGGGCCGCCGGGTGCACGCTCGACCTGCGCGGCACGGGCGACCCGCACATCGGCCTCGACCACTACGAGCGAGTGGCAGGCCCGCCGGCCGCCGACGCCGCGGTGACGATCGGCGTCACCCACGCCCCGTACCGTCGGGTGCTCGACGCGATGGTCGATGACGGCGTCGGGCTCGTCCTGGCCGGGCACACGCACGGAGGCCAGGTGTGCCTGCCGAACGGGCGGGCGATCATCACGAACTGCGACATCGATCCGGGGCGGGCCAGCGGGCTGCACCGCTGGGCGCACGCCGGCCACGAGGGCTGGCTGCACGTGAGCAACGGCATGGGCACCTCGCCGTTCGCGCCGTACCGGCTGTTCTGCCGGCCCTCGGCGACCCTGCTGCGGCTCGTGCCCGCCTCCTGAGGCCCGACCCGCCACTGCCCCGGCGGCGCCCCGGGGCCCGGGGCGCGATTCGTCATCGGCGCCCCCGTGGGCTAGACTGACCGGCGGCCGGGCCGCTGGGCCCGGGCCACGGGGTGTGGCGCAGTTTGGTAGCGCGCTTCGTTCGGGACGAAGAGGTCGCAGGTTCAAATCCTGTCACCCCGACCGGTGACGGGGCGGAAGCACTTGAGGTGCCCCGCCCCGTCCGGTGTGCTCCGCCCCTGCAAGCTCTCGCGTGTCCTCCCCACGGGAACCGCAGGGGCGGATCCGATCGGTCCGGTCAGGAATACCTCTTCTCGAAGCGCCGTTCCAGGGACTCCAGCGAGTGGCCGAAGGTCTCGGGCAGGAAGCGCCAGTAGAACAGCAGCGAGCAGATGTTCACCGCGGCGAAGATGAAGAACACCGTGCCCTGCACCGCCTCGATGAGATTCGGGAAGGCGAAGGCCACGATGACGTTGCCGGTCCAGTTGCAGAACACGGCGATGCCGTTGGCGATGCCGCGCACCCGCATCGGGAAGATCTCGGAGAGCATGAGCCAGAAGGTCACGCCGATGAAGCACTGCATGAAGAACAGGAAGCTCAGCATGAACAGCAGCACCAAGTAGCTCCGTGCGGTCGACTCGGGCAGCAGGAAGACCAGGCCGAGGACGATGAGCGAGCCGACGCACCCGCTCTGCCCGGTGAGGATCATCCGGCGGCGCGGGAGGCGGTTCAGGAAGAACGTGATGCCGATGTACACCGAGACGACCGAGACCACGCCATTGGCGATCGTCGCCACGAGGGAGGCCCGGGTGCCGAGACCGGTGGAGATGAGGATCGTCGGCGCGTAGTACATGATGCCGTTGACGCCGGTGAGCTGGGAGAAGAAGGCCAGCCCGATGCCGATGAGGGTGATCCGGCGGATCCACCTGATGCGCAGGTCGGCCCAGCCGCCCCGCCCGACGGCGCGCTCCTCCTCGACGCGACGGATGATGTCCTGGCCCTCGTCCTCGACCTCGTCGGCCATGCGCACCTCGTTGAGGACCGCCCACATCTCCTGGCCGCGGTTCCTGTTGGCGAGCCAGCGCGGGGACTCCGGGAGCAGATGGATGCCGATCCACAGGCCGATGGCCGGCAGGGTCGCGACGGCGAGCATCCACCGCCACATGCGGGCCTGCGGCCAGACGGTCGCGATGATCGCATTGCAGGTGTAGGCGAGCAGCTGGCCCGTGACGATCATGAGCTCGTTGCGCGAGACCATCGTGCCGCGGATCTTCACCGGCGACATCTCCGACAGGTAGACGGGCACGGTGGCCGAGGCGCCGCCCACGGCGAGGCCGAGGACGAACCTGAAGACGATGAGCACCTCCCGGTCGGGGGCGAGGGCGCAGCCGAGGGCGCCGATGAGGAAGATGACGGCCACCGTCATGATGCTCCTCCTGCGCCCGAAGCGGTCGGACAGCCGGCCGCCGATGAGCGCGCCGAAGGCGGCGCCGACGGTCAGCCCGGTCGTCACGAGGGACTCGTCGAAGGCGGACAGTCCGAAACCGCCGGCCTCGCGCGGCTCCTTCAGGAATGGCAGGGCGCCGGAGATCACGCCGGTGTCGTAGCCGAAGAGCAGGCCGCCGAGGGTGGCGATCGAGCGGATGGTGAACAGGCGCCGGTCGACCCTGCGCTGCTCGTCGCCGGCGGACGCGGCCGGGCTGCTCATGTCCGGTCCTCCCGCGTGAACGCGGCGATGAAGTCGTCGAGGGCCGCGTCCGAGTCGCCGGCGGCGAAGGCCTCCATGCCGACGACGCCCTCATAGCCCATCTCCCGCAGCCCGCGGGCCACCCCCGCGTAGTCGATCTCGCCGGTGCCGGGCTGGCAGCGACCGGGGACGTCGGCCACCTGGATCTCCCCGATCCAGGGCAGGGACTCGCGGCAGGTCTCGATGAGGTTCCCCTCGCCGATCTGGCAGTGGTAGAGGTCGAGGTTCATCCGCAGGTGGGGCGAGTCGACCGCCCTGACGAGCGCGCGGGTGTCCCGTGCCAGGGCGAAGGGCGTGCCGGCGTGGTCGACGAGGAGGTTGAGGTTCTCCAGGGTGAAGACCCGGCCCGCGGCGCGGCCGATCTCGGCGAGCCGGGCGAGGGTGTCCCGCGCCGTCAGCCACATGTCGGGCGTGACGACCTGGACGGGGCGGACGGGGCGGCCATCGCCGTCGAGCCCGGTGCCGTGCACGTTGAGGCGCGGGCTGTCGATGATCTCGGCCGCCTCCACCGAGCGGCGGGCGGACTCGAGGAACTCGTCGATGGCGTCGGCGTCGGTGAGATTTCCGGAGATGTAGCCCGTCATGGACGAGAAGACGGCCCCGGTGGCGGCCAACTCCTTCAGGTCCTTGGCGGTCCAGTCCCACATCTCGACCTGGAGTCCGCGGGCGGCGATCCTCTCGACGCGCTGGACGAACGGCAGATCGGTGAAGATCATCTCGGCGCATGCGGCCAGGGTCAGGGTGCTCATCGTGCGACCTCCTCGAGGGTGACGGAACGGTTCTCCTGCACCGAGACGATGGCGGCACGGGCGATGGCGGGGGTGCCGAGCTCATCGGCCAGGGCCGTGGCGGCGTCGAGGCGCGGGTCGATGACGGCGGCGAGTCGGGCGCCGGGCACTTCCCGGGCGATGGCCCGGGCGTGGTGGGTGCCGATGCGCCCCGAGCCGACGAGCGCGAGTCGGATGGGTGATGCAGTCATGTGAACTCCTTCGTTCATCTCGGACTGGACAGGAAACTAGCACGTTCTAGTTCTCATGAGAAGACCCTTCGTCGTGGGATCGGAGATGAAAACGTCGGTTGACCACGAAAACATGCTCTGACGTTGGGCAAAGGCGTTCGAAGCGGCACCGCGAACCAATGATTGAAGAATAACTGTAACTAGTACGTTGCAGTGCGTCCTGAGGACCTCGCCGCGATGGCCTAGGCTTGCCGCAGACCGGTGGCCGGCAGATCGGTGGCCGGGCGGGGCGGGACCGGCGGGAGGAAGGGCCATGACCGAGCAGGCGAGGCGGCGCCCGACGCTCGTCGACCTCGCCGACGCCGCGGGCTGCTCCACCTCGCTCGCCTCGATCGTCATGCGGGGGGCCCCGGGCGCCTCGGAGGCCACCCGACGGCGCGTCATGGCCGCTGCGGAGCGGATCGGCTACCGGCCCGACCAACGGGCCCGGAGCCTGCGACGGAGCACCTCGGGGCTCATCGGCGTCGCCTACCACGTCTCCGAGCCGTTCCACGCCGACCTCGTGGAGGGGCTGTACGAGGTCGAGGCCCCGTCCGGCGACGACTTCGACCTCGTCCTCGGCGCCGTCGTCCCGGGGCGCGGCGTCGAGCAGACGATCGAGCCGCTCCTGCGTCAACGGTGCGAGGCGATCATCCTCATCGGCACCATGCTGCCGGTGGCGAGGCTGCGCCGCATCCGGGAGGAGACGCCCCTGGTGCTCGTGGCCCGTCGGGTGCGGGCCGCGGGGATCGACGTGGTGCGCACCGACGACCATGACGGGCAGCGGCTTGCCATCGAGCACCTCATCGGGCTCGGGCACCGGTCGATCGCCTATGTGGACGGCGGGCAGCACCCGGGCGCGGCGACCAGGCGCCGCTCCTACCGGGACACGATGGCCGCGCACGGTCTGGGCGACCGCGTCCGCGTCGTGGCGGGCGGGAACACCGAGGAGGAGGGCATCCGGGCCACCCGTCGGCTCCTCGAGGGGGACGAACGGCCGACGGCGATCGCGGCCTTCAACGACCGTGCGGCGACGGGCGTGCTCACCATGCTCATCCGCGCGGGGCTGCGGGTGCCCGAGGACGTCTCGGTCATCGGCTTCGACGACGCGCGCATCGCCCGCACGACGATCGTCCCGCTCACCACGGTCCGGCAGGACACGGCGCTCATGGCGCGGGTCGCGCGGGAGCGGGCGGCAGGTCTTGCGCGGCAGCGCTTCGTCGCCGGCGAGCAGGTGCTCGTCCCCGAGCTCACCGTGCGGCAGAGCACCGGCCCAGTGCCACGGAGTTGAGCGCGCGGACGTCGGACGCGCCGTGCCCGGGAGCCGCTTCCGCACCGCCCGAGCGGGCCGAAGGCCGGGACGGAACTCATCCCCTCAACCGGCCCGGGCTACCGCCGATGTGTTGCAAGCGAACCAGTTCGGCATACAGGGGACAATTCTCCATGAGTTCATGATGGGTACCCGAAGCGATTATACGGCCATTGTCTATGACGATGATCCGATCAGCGTTGAGAATGGTGGACAGACGATGCGCAATGACGATCACGGCACGGCGTGTCTTCGCACGAACAATGATGTCCTGAAGAACGGCCTCGTTCCCGCTGTCGAGATTGGAGGTGGCTTCATCCAGCAAGAGGATGGGCGCGTCTGACAGCAGCGCACGAGCTATGGCCAGACGTTGGCGCTCCCCACCGCTGAGAAAGACGCCATTCTCTCCGATTTCTTGGTCAAGGAACTCCTGTGCCGTCATGGCAGGCGGGATGAGATTGCAGTCGGCAAGGGCTTGGACACACTCAGCATCAGTCGCAGTACGACGCCCGAGCCGGAGGTTGTCACGGATCGTTCCGGACAGCGCTGGAGCGTCCTGTTCGACATAGGCGATCTGGCGCCGGATCGTATCCCTGCCGTACGACGTCGCCTCCTGTCCTCCGAAGAGAATCCGACCGTGGGTCGGATCATAGAATTGCTCGACGAGACCGAACACCGTTGTCTTCCCAGCACCGCTCGGCCCGACGAGAGCGGTCATCCCCGCGTTGACATCGAATGTGACGTCGTCCAGAGCCAAGGAAGCCGCGGAGGAATCCGGATAAGAGAATCCGACATGGTCGAAACTGAGGATGCCATCGCCTGAAGAAGTTGCGTCCACCACGACGGCAGGAAGCGGCACATCTTTCTGACGTCCTTCTGGAGCCATGTCGAGAATGGACTTGACCCGATCGAATGATCCGAGAGCCCGGTTGACGGATGTCGTGATCGTGGCGAGCATCATCATCGGCGCGATGATCAGCATCACGTACATGACGAATGCGCTCAGCTGCCCGATGCTCATCTTGCCGGACGCCACACGCAGCCCGCCGACACCGATCACCCCGAGAAGCATGACCTGCACTGCGACGCCCACGAAGGAATTAACCATCGCCTTGAGCCAAGCGATCTTCAGACCCGCATCGCGAGAGCTCCTCGCATCGGAGATCGCACGCCCGACCTCGTCAGCGGTGGCACATGTGGCACGAATCGTACGGATCGCGGACAGGGACCTGTCGACACGGGCGGCCAGCAGGCCAAGGCGCTGTTGCTGCTCATGGGCGGCTGGACGGGACCTCCGGCCCAAGAGCAGGCTGATGATCACCAGAGCAACCGCCACCGTCACCACGACGAGCAGCAGCACCGGATCGATCAGGGCCATCAGCACCACAGCTACCACGATGGTGATCGACTGTGAGCAGAGTTCAACGATGCCCTGGCTGATGATCTCCCGTGCAGTGGCGACATCCGCGGTAACCCGTGAGACGAGATCTCCTCGTCTATTCGCGTCGATAACCGAGATCGGGAGATTGAGCATGCGATCGATCACCCCTGATCGCAAAGAGAATGAAAACTGCTCGCCGCTGCGCTCGAGGATGAGTTGTTGCATGGATGTCAACAGAGCTGACAGGGTGAGCAGCACGATCAAGGCCACCACGGGGAAGGCCAAGGAACGGTGTCCGTAAGTGTCGATGATCCGTGACACCATCAGCGGCTGCGCCGCACCCGCCAGGGAACCGAGGATTCCGAGGACCAAGGCCCCCATGAGTGATTTCCCAAGCGGTTTGACATGAGGCCATACATCGCTGAGTCCTGCCGCGCCGTAGCCGTTACCGGTCGTCTGATCAAGACCTGTCGTGTCGGAATATGTCATGATGTTCGCACACCTATCATCCGTTCCTGAGCAGAAGATGAGTCGTGTAGACCGCGGCTGCAACGATCGCCCAACCCACCAGTTCGAGAATTGCCGTGGCCCATCCGGGCCCGGTGAGAGCGGCACCGCACGCAGAATAGGGGAGCAACCGCACCAAGAGAGGACACCAGCGGTCCACCCAGGGCAGGAGAAGAACGGGCACGAGTGACAGAATCGCCGCCGCCAGCACCGCGTTCGACAGAACAACCGACAGGGCCATCCCTACCAGCGTGAAGGCCACAACAGAGCAGAGGTACCCCGCCAACACCGCCCACCACGACGATGAGCCATCGACCCCCCGCTCGGTCCACGACCGGACCGATCGGTCGATTACTGCGATGACCAAGGCCGGAGGCACCGTCGTCAGCAGGAGCGACGCGATGCGCGCCCCGGCCAGGATCCCTCTGCGGGGGACTGCGAGAAGCGCGGTGACGGCCTCCCCGCCCGAATCCATCGCGCCGGCCGAGCAACCGCCCAGGCAGCCGAGCGCCACCACGCCGGTGAGTCCGAGGGTTTCGGGAAGACGATGCGGTTGCTCCCCACCGGTCGAGATCATTACTCCCCCCAGCAGAGCCGGGACGACGCCGATGAGGAACGCAGCGGCGCCGAGCGCTTTCGCACGAGGCAGGGTGAGCAGCCTCACCGTCTGGGAGACGAGCACGGACCGGAGTCCCGGAAAATCCCAGTCGTGCTTCGCCGGAGTACTCATACGACCGCCCGTCGAGTGCCGTTGATCATCACGGTCAGCGCCGACACGGCGAGCCAGCCCGCGAGGATCATCGTCCCCGCCGTCGCCCCGGGTTCCCCCGGCTCCCGCTGGTAACCGAACAGGAATGTCTTCGCGGCGATCATGGGAAGAACATTGTTCACCCCTTGACCGATGATCCTGAGAAGGCCGGACATCGAGGCGACGGCCTGCAGCACGATGAAGATCGTCCCCGCCAAGGTGCTGCGCATCAGCACGGTGACGGCGAGCGCCGTCACCGTCATGACGCACGCGACCAGAGCGATGCGCAGGCACGAGAGGATTCCCGCTGCAGAGACGATGACAGAACGGGCCGGGGCAGGCAGCATGAGCCACAGAACGGCGTCGGAGAGCAGGAAGACCGTGATCGTCGAACCAACCGTCGCTACGAATGCGAACGTCATTCCGGCAGCCGCACGGCGGGCCCCCGAGGGAACCGCCAGAGCCGTCAGCTGGAGTTGCTTCTGACCGGACCGGTAATCCTGACCGCAGACCATGACCAGCAAGAGGGGGAAGAAAACGGCCATGCTCTGGTAGGGGGCTGAAATAATCATGTCCCCCACATACCGTTCCAGAGGAACCGCCCCCTCAAGATCATCGAGAACCACGCCGTCATGAAGGGTGGGCAGTGCCCCCCGGGCGAGGATCACTCCGTTGTAGGTGAAGTAGAGATTCAGAGCCAGGATGACGGCGAAACCGATCCACCAAGAACGCAGGGTCAGTGTCTTGGCCACCTCCATCGCTGCAGCGGCCCGCCATGCCGCGAATCGGCTCTGTTCGGTGGCTGCAACCACTCGGTGCGAGGACAGTTCAGAGGCAAGCATGCGATCAGATCCTCTCGACCTCGTCCACGAGATGAAAGTATGCCTCCTCCAGATCCGCATGATCCGCGCGGATCTGGTCGGTAGCGCCATCGGCGATGACTCGGCCGCGGGAAAGCACGACGACGTGGTCGGCCACGCTTTCGAGTTCCTTGATGAGATGGCTGGACACCAGCACGACACCGCCACGATCGGCATGGCCGCGGATCAGGGTGCGCAGCCATCTGATGCCATCGGGGTCAAGCCCGTTGAAGGGCTCATCGAGGATGAGGGTCTCAGGATCACCCAGCAGGGCCGTGGCCATCCCCAGACGCTGCCTCATCCCCAAGGAGTAGTCCTTGACTCTTTTCCTCTCGCTCCCCAGCAGGCCGACAAGGCCGAGTACCTCTTCGACCCGCGCCGGGGGGATCCGATTGCTCCGCGCCACCCATCCGAGCTGATCGACTGCCCGACGCCCTCCATCGGGGATGGCGCCGTCAAGCAGCGTCCCGACCCGGCGTAGGGGGTACGGGCCCAGATCACGATACCGGCACCCGGACACGAGGGCCTGCCCGGAGGTCGACCTGGTCAAATCGACGATCATGCGCAGGGTTGTGGACTTGCCCGCCCCGTTCGGCCCCACCAGACCAGTCACGCAGCCATTCAGGGCCATGAGGCTGACGCCGTCGACGACCCGGCGACCCGAGTAATCCTTGACGAGAGCATGGACGTCGATCATCGTGGTTCTCCCCTCCGTCGCGGTCCGACCACGACCGCTCTGTGATAGCCGCTCACCTGCTCGGGTTCATCAACAGGGACTCCGGCGACCTCCACCCAAGCATGAGCAAGGAATGGGGTCGTCTGAAAGCCCGTGCACCATACCGGGGTCCTCCTTGCCATCCCGCCGAGCAGCATGACGGCCACGGATCGTTGAAGGCATCCCTTTCCTGCGCACCTCTTGCTCACGACGTTCACTGCATTGCGCCACTTGGACACCTCAGCAGCCTCAGCCGGCAGGGTGCCGCAACACACGAGTCGCAGGACCATCGAGATCACCGCTGGTGGGAGAAAACTGATCAGTCTGGCCACGGCAACGGCCAGGCTGGCAGCCAGTTTCATACGCGAACCGGCCTCATGGCGAGGCTGGGGCATCAGCGGAGCACTCATCGGATCCTCCTGATCAGACGAGCTTTGCGCAGGTCGGCCAACAGACGTACACAGTCACGCAACACGTGGTCCGGATCGGCGCCGGTGTCCCTCGCGATATCCGCCCCCACCTCCTCGAGAGTTCTTCCCCGATCGAGCGCTTCGATGACACGCACTGCCGTGGGATTGACATGCCAATAAACCCCACGAACAGTGTCCAAGAGCACCGTCCCCTCAGCAGTAGACGTGACAGCAACGTTCTTACTCAGCACAGTCATTTTAATTCCTCATGTCCATGACGAGGTAATTCAACGCGTGGCGGAGAAGGACCTCAACCAGCGCTCCACCATCTCCACCCGCAACAAATCCTCATATACCAGGCCATCGGGTGAATAAGCAGAAAGCTCCTGGTTCAACACATCCGGATCAATCAGCCCCATGTCCACCAGAACCGACCCCTCGGAGAAAAGGCTCCGAATCCTGTCACGGGACGAACTGAACGCGACAAAAGTTTCAAATGAGTACTCTCCTTTGTCGTGCCGTTGGAAATAATCTATGGGCATGTTCTCGGGGCGAGCCGCCGCCAGCAATGGCTTGATCACATCAGCTCGAAATCTGTCCTCGATCCTCAGACGCATGGCGATCGCAACAACGCGATCATCCAGATATGGACTGACGAGTCTCACTCCAGAGCCGGAAGGAAGCATCTGCTCCGTACGCCTTACCAGTGTCCCATGATAGAGCGTAGCACCCCTTACTTGATGCGAAGTACGGTCATGATGAAGCATCAGATCAGCACGCTCAGCATATTGCAATGCACGTTTCGAAAAATTGTCTCGGGCCTCGTTGGTCAAATATTTTGGGAGTCGCATGGCCGGAACCCAACGGGCTCCTTCGACGAACATATCGGAAGCCCTTGCGGAAACCCCACGAGCGATTCGCAACAGATCCGACACGGGCCCTTCATGTCGCCTGACGTGTTGTAACGTCGCACTCCATCTGAATTTGTTGACCTGACTCCATGAAAAAACATCTCGCAAACCATGTCGGACGTGCGAATGCGCCATGGACCAAGCCATCGCAGGCATTGCAGCGAAAAGCTCGTCCCCACCATGTCCATTGACATGCGCCACCGACTTTGAATTCTCATACAGTCGCCCTATCTCATCAGCAAGAGCGAGATACCTGGCATCATCACTCGGCCCCTCTGGCATCCACGCAAAAAGATCTTCTGAAAATCTGTCCCAATTCTCCTCAACCATCATTGAGACATAATCACAAATCTTGTGAGTGCTTCTCACGTCCCGCGCCGCTCGATCCGACCAGAAATGATCATGGTTTGCCGGGTCAGCCGTTCTGAAAAATAGAGTGTTGATATCATCCATAGAGCACTGCCGGGCGATGTAGACGAGCGTCGTGGAATCCAGACCACCAGACAGATCCATACTCAGCAGATCCGTTGAATCCACCAATGAATCTATCACTTCGACCAAGGCATCATGCAGAACAGGAGATAGCGACTCCACAGCGTCAATCGGATCGGGAGTACGCCACCATGAAACCTCATCGACCCTCCCATCAGCCGTGATCCTCAACCAATTCCCCGGATGCACCATACTGACTCCCGTCCAGATGATGCCCTCCGAGAATGGAAAATCCATCTGAGCCTCGGTCAACCGAATGACCAACTCATCCCGACTCACCTCAGGTCGAGTCCTGCGGAACAACGTCTCCTGTCGATCGCTGACGAGGATCTCGTCTCCACGCCGTGCCCAGAAGACGGCACTCGTACCACTGGCGGATCCTTGGGCCCTGATCGTACCGGAGGAATCACATGCGATGACCAGTCCCCCATCCTGCACCAGACTGCTCAAGTCGAGCTCCTGCACGCAACGGCAGTCGGCAGGCAGCGTCACTGACGGGTCCTGCAGACCACTTGGAAAGATGACCACCTGAACATCTCGTGACCGCCATGATCGCACACGGACCCCCTCTGAGACGACCAGCTCCCCGCCACCTAGTTCAGTCGAGGAACATATCCGCCCCTCTCCCGATGCAGCACCCCCAAATACCTGCTCACACCCTCTTCCACCGATAATGTATAGAAATGACATGGATGACTTCACCTCTTGCTTCGTACGGCTAAAACCGACGGGTCGCCGGAAAGTGGCGACCCGTCGGAGCTGGACTGATTCGACATCAAATCTGCATCTCACAGTCCACGGTGATCGTCAGGACCATGGCCAGTAGACAACAGCCAGTGCACGGAACCCCCATACGTCTTTCAGGGGTGCATGCCCTGCGCCATTGGTGGCGTCGGCAAAATCAGCGATCCTCGTCAGAACCGGCGTCTCGTACATGTCGGAGCCTCCTTCCTGTCTTGCTGCTTCGACTGCGCGATTCAACTGCGCATAACAAAGCTCTCGCACCTCTTTTAGCTCCGTTTTTAGCTCCGTCAACATCTGCACGCATGATTGACAACGAATGATGTCAGGACGTCCAACCAAACTGTCATGATATGATGATAACTGTCATAATGTGATGACATCTGGGTTTGTGTGCCACCCGACACAGGAAACCAACCAAGCCGAAAAACGAGTTCGTCGTCTGTTCACCTGCGCATCGTCCATTTGCAGGCGGTACAACCTTGGCACTCAGTCCGGAACGGTCAGAACTCCGGCGCCTCGTAGCGCACCGGGTCCGACGTGCAGCGATCTTCCTACTCCGCTCGGGATGATGTACCATCAATCTCATTGATGCTGCTCGGTGGACCACCTGCGGAGGGATGCCCATGACTCATCGCCGTTTCCTCTCGTCGTGGGGAGGAAGCACATGCCTTCTCGCTCTACTGAGCGTGGCGGCGATGTCGATCAGTTTCTCGGGGCAGAGGAGTTCGGCGCCGCCGATGATGGTGCGATGCCTCACCCTGTTGATAATGGCCATCGGCATCACGGCCATGGCCCTGCGGACTGGCCGCCCTCTGCTGGCCCTGTCAATGGTCGCCGGCGCCTATCTGCCGGCGGTCGCCCTCCATGCGGAGCAGAGCATGGCGATACCGTATTCGGCGGTTCTCCACTCCTGTCTCGTCCGGACCAGCGCAAGACGCGCAGCCGCTGGCGTCGCCGGCACCTTGGTCCTCGTCACGGTGCCAGCAGTCGTGGAGCGACCCGACTCCGACGATGAAGGCCTGCTGCTGGCCGGGCGCGCAGGAGCCGTGCTCTGCGTGGTGATGGCCGGCCTCATGGCGCGGGCGTGGCGGGCGCGGCAGGAGTCGCTACGCGAGGCGGAACGGGAGCGCCTGCGCGCCGACCGGGTGGCCCAACAGCGCGACCGGTCCATCGAGCGGGAACGACTCGCCGTTCAGCTGCACGACAGCGTGGGTCACTGCCTGACGACCATCATCGCGCTGTCCGAGGGTCTGACGGGCCTCTCGACCGACCCCGACTGCGCCAGGGCCGTCCAGGGCATCAACTCGCTGGCCCGAGAGGGGCTCGGTGAGACGCGGCAGGTCGTCGAGTCGCTCGGTACCACGCAGTCATCGGGGCCCGGCGCCGACGTCACCGGATCGGGGGTCGGCACCGTGTCGCAGCAGTGCACCGCGCAGCACGGCTGGGACGACGTCGGAGAGCTGCTCGACCATGTCCGCGCCTCCGGCATCATCACGAGCTTCACCGAGGAGGGCGCCCGCCCCGCAGGCGAGAACGGCGGGCTCTGCTTCTCCCTGACCCGCGAGGCGCTGACCAACTGCCTACGCCATGGCGCGGGCATCACGCACATAGCGGTCCTGTGGCGACACCACCCGGACGGCTCCACGCACGTCCTCGTCGAGGACGACGGCGACGTGCGGGGGCGGGAGGGGAAGGAGCCGTGCAGCGGCACGGGACTGCGCCGTCACCGGGACCTGATCCTCGCCCGACACGGGGACTTCTACGCCGGTTCACCGGACGGCAGCGGCTGGGTGATCGATGCCACTGTCGCGCCGGAGGGCGCGGAGAGGGCGACAGCGCCATGATCGGGGTCATGATCGTCGACGACCACGAGCTCGAACGCTTCGCTCTGTCCTTGGTCGTCCGCAAGGACCCGCGAATCACCGTCGTCGCCGAGGCCGAGGACGGGCGTGCCGCGTTGGACGTGATCGCCGGCCTGAGGGAGCGAGGTCGACCGATCCCGGACGTCATCCTGATGGACGTGCGCATGCCCGGTATGGACGGGATCCAGGCGACCCGGCGGATCGTCAGGGCGTTCCCCGGGGTGCACGTCCTCATCCTGACCACGTACGACCAGGACGATTACGCGTTCAAGGGGCTGTCCGCGGGCGCAGTGGGCTTCCTTCTCAAGGACGCCAGAGGGGAGGACATCACCCGTGCCATCCACGCGCTGGCCGCTGGAGAGGCGGTGCTGACCCCACGGATCACCCGCAAGATCCTGAGCAGGGCAGGACGCCTGGACCCGCCCGATGGGCGCCCGCCGGACGCCCTGTTCTCCGAGCTGTCCCCGCGCGAGCGGCAGGTCGTCGAGCTGATGGCCGACGGCCGGTCGAACGGCGAGATCGCGAAGGTCATGACGATCCAGGAGGCATCGGTACGGCGCAGCGTCAGCAGGATCCTGGCGAAGACCGGGCTGCGCGACCGGGTGCAGATCGTATCGGCCTGGTACAAGGCCATGAGCTGACGGCCCGGCCCTGCGCGCGGCGGCAGGCCTCGATGGCGCACACCCGGCCGGTGAGCGGGCGTGCGCCATCCGCGCGTCGGCCGCCCTCAGTCCGCGAGCTGCCTGCGCTTCGCCTCGACGGCCCGCTCGGCCTCGGCGCACACGCGGTCGAGGTCGCGGCCGATGCCCGCCGCCGAGTAGGCGGCGAACAGGCCCTCGACGAGCGGGGCCGCGAGCAGCCTCGTGCGCTCGGCCACCTCCGGATCGAGGAACTCGACGGCGGTCTGTGCGCTCATCACGGCACTGCCCAGGTCCATGAGGACGACGACGCCCTCCCCGTCGTCGGCGCGCCCGACGGCCTCGACGATCGCCATGGCATCGGTGCCGAGCGCGCCCTCGGCGGTGCCGGCGGCCGTCTCGAGGCGCACCCGCGAGGCCGGCATGAGCCGCCTCGTGAGATCGACGGCGGCCCCGGCCAGCTGCCGCGAGTGGGAGACGACGACGATGCCGGTCATGCCGTCTCCCCCGCCACGGCCCGGGCCAGGGCGTCGACGATGATGGCCGTCGAGGCGGCACCGGGGTCGATGTGCCCGGCGGAGCGCTCCCCCAGGTAGGAGGCGCGCCCCTTGGTGGCGATCATCGGCTCCGTCGCGTCCCGGCCGGACGCCGCGGCGTCCGCGGCGGCGCGCGTCGCGGCGACGATGTCCTCGGGGTGCCCCCTGAGGGCGCGCAGCGCCGGGTACCAGGCGTCGAGCATCGTCTTCTCGCCCTCGGCGGCCTTCCCCCGGGCGACGAGGCCGCCGACGCCCGCCTCGACGGCGTCGGCCAGTGAGGTCGAGCCGATCGCCCCGACATCCTTGAGGGCCCCGCCCATGCGCAGGAGGAAGGTGCCGTAGAGCGGCCCGGCCGCGCCGCCGACGGTGGACACGAGGGTCATGCCCGCCTTCTTGAGCAGGGCGTCGGCCCCTCCGGGCCCGCCCGCGTCCACCGCCTCGACGACGGCCGCCATGCCGCGCCGCATGTTGGTGCCGTGGTCGGCGTCGCCGATGGCCGCGTCGAGCTCGGTGAGCTCGTCGGCGCGCTCGGCGATCGCGGCGTCGGCCAGTCGCAGCCAGGTCACGAGGACGTCGGAGCCGATCGTCGCCGCCATCTCAGGCCCCCCAGCGCAGCCCGGGCGTGTTCACCGGGGCATCCCACAGGCGCAGCATCTCGTCGTCGGCGCGCAGCAGGGTGAGCGAGCAGCCGGCCATGTCGAGGCTGGTGATGTAGTTGCCGACGAGGCGGCGCTCGATCCCGACGCCCCTGGCCGCGAGCAGCTCGGCGACCTCGTGGTACATGACGTAGAGCTCGATGAGCGGGCTCGCGCCCATGCCGTTGAGGAAGGCGATGACGCCGTGGCCGTCGCCGGCGGGCAGCTCGGCGAGGATCGGCTCGACGAGTCGCCCGGCGATCTCGGAGGCTGGGGCGATCTTCTCGCGGTGGCGGCCGGGCTCGCCGTGGATGCCGATGCCGATCTCCATCTCGTCGTCGGGCAGGTCGAAGGACGGCTTGCCGTTGGCGGGAACGGTGCAGCTGGTGAGCGCCATGCCCATCGAGCGCCCGTTGGCGTTGACGCGGGTGGCGATCTCGGCGACCTCGGCCAGGGGGCGGCCCTGCTCCGCGGCGGCGCCGGCGATCTTCTCGGCGAGGACGGTGACCCCCACGCCGCGGCGACCGGCCGTGTAGAGGGAGTCCTCGACGGCGACGTCGTCGTTCGTGACGACCGTGGCGACCTCGATGCCGGAGCCGGCGGCGATCTCGGCGGCCATCTCGAAGTTCATGACGTCGCCGGTGTAGTTCTTCACCAGGTGGAGCACGCCGGCGCCGCGGTCGACGGCGGTGGTGGCGGCGATGATCTGGTCGGGCACCGGCGAGGTGAAGATCTCGCCCGCGCAGGCGGCGTCGAGCATGCCGGGGCCGACGAAGCCCCCGTGAAGGGGCTCGTGCCCGCTGCCACCGCCGGAGACGATGGCGACCCTGCCCTGCTCCTTGGCGCGGGCCCGGTAGACGATGTGCTTGTCGAGGTCGACGCGCAGGGCGTCCGGATGCGCGGCCGCCATGCCCGCCAGGGCATCCGCGACGACGGTGTCGACGGAGTTGATGAGTTTCTTCATGGCACGAAGGTACCGCCACCGCCCCGCGCCGTCGCCCCCGACCGGCCCATCCCGGGGCGGCGGGGCGCGCGGGGCGGGGCCGCCGGGCGCGACTATGGTTGGCCCCGTGCCCTCGTCCGTCACCCCGTCCGGTCATGACGCGCCCCACGCCACCCTCATCGCCCAGGCGGCGCAGATCCTCTACACGAACGGCGAGACGACGCACGCCACGACCGAGGTCGTCGGCGAGCTCAACGCGCTGTTCGGCACCGACTACACGCTCGTCCCGTCCTGGCCCCAGCTGAGCCTGCTGCATCCCGACGGCACGATCGTCCGCGCGGTCCCCACCCGCATCGAGGGCATCAACATGCGCCGGGTCAGCCGCATCCACAAGGCGCTCCACGCGCCCGGCGGCCCCGACCGCGCCGGGCTGACCGCGGCCGTCACGCAGGCGGCCCGACTCCCCGCCTGCCCCACCTGGCTGTTCTGCCTGGCCTGCGGGGTCGGCGCGACGATGATGTCTCTGCTCTACGGCATCGGTCACGTCCACTCCGTGGCACTGCTCTTCGCGGCCTCCGCCCTGGGCGGGCTCCTCCGGCGGGTCCTGCCGGCGGGCGCGGGCCAGGCGACCCGGGCCCTGGCCGCCGCCTTCGTCGCGGGCCTGGCCGGAGCCCTCTCGGTGCACCTGGGCTGGTCGAGCTCGGCCCGACTGATCGCCGTCTGCCCCGGCATGATGCTCGTGCCGGGCCCGCAACTGCTCAACGCCTGCATGGACATCGCCCGACACCGCCACGACTTGGCGGTGGCGCGCATCTGCGAGGCCGGCCTCACGATCCTCGCCATCGCGGCGGGCATCATCGGCGGCCTGGCCCTGGGCGGGGCGGACCTGCCCGTCACCGCCCGGACCGGCGCCATCCCACTGTGGCTCGACGTGCTCGCGGCGGCCGGTGCGGCCTGCTGCTTCCCCGTCTTCTTCTCGATGCCCTACCGGACGATCATCCTGGCCTTCCTCGCCGGGGCCCTCGGTCACGGCGTGCGCTGGCTGGCGATCAACGACCTGGGCTGGAGCGCACCGGCCGGGGCCCTCCTCGACTGCCTGGTGGTGAGCCTCGTCGCGACGCCCATCTGCCGGTTGCGCCACGTCCCCTTCGCCGGGGTCGGCTTCGCCTCGGTGGTCGCGCTCGTGCCGGGCGTCTACCTGTTCCGCGGCATGGCCGGGCTCATCGCCTTCACGACCTCGGCGGGCGACCCGGCCGAGGCGCTGGCGACGATGACCGACCTCACGACGGCGGGTTTCATCATCGTCGCGATGGCCATCGGCCTCATCGCCCCGCACCGGCTCATCGACGCCTGGATGGACCGCCTCGACGCCCGGAGGGCCCGCGGCCGGACGAGCGGGTGAGCTCCGGGACGCGGCCGGGCGCGCCGGGCCCCGTCTACGCTCGGAGGCATGTTCGACCAGCTTCCGCACCAGCCCGCCGCCGAGCACCCCGAACTGCTCGGCGAGCCCGTCCGCCGGCTCATCCACCTGCTGCCCGACGCCGAGGTCTTCGTCATCGACCCGGCGCTGTCCGACACCGAGGCGCTGTGCCGGGCCTACGGCGAGGACGAGTCGACCTGCGGCAACTGCGTCATCGTCCGGGGCCGGCGCGGCGAGACGGAGCGCACCGCGGCCTGCCTGGCCCTGGCCACCACTCGCGTCGACGTCAACCGGCTCGTCCGCAGGCGCCTCGACGTGCGCAAGTGCTCCTTCGCCCCGATGGACGACGCGGTCGCCGAGTCCGGCATGGAGTACGGCGCGATCACCCCGGTGGGGCTGCCGCCCGAGTGGCCGATCTGGATCGACACGGCGGTGGCGCGGGCCGAGCGGGTCTGCATCGGCGCCGGGACCAGGTCCGCCAAGCTCATCGTCCCGGGCCGTTCGCTGTCGGCGTTGCCGAACGCCGAGATCGTCGACCAGCTGGCGCACTGAATCCGCCCTGAGCGTCGACACGGCCCCACCGGCCCGGAATATCAGGGTCTTGACATGGGATTTCACCGGGGACCGAACGGCCCTTCCCCTGGCCTTGCCCCCACCGGTTCACTAAGCTGTTGCCAGCCGACAGGGGGTGCAGGAGCCGTCATGACCAACCGTGATGAGCAGCCGTTGCGCACCGATCCGGCGGAGTACGCGGCCGCCGAGTTCGAGCTGCAGAGCACCGGTCAGGCCGACTACGGCAACTGCGTGCCGTCCCGGCTCATGCGCGTCCTGTTCATCCTCTGCGGCGTCCTGCTGCTCGTCTTCGCGCTGCTGCTCATCGTGTGGGCCCACGCGAGCGCGCTGATCGTCGTCGGTCTCCTGTGCGCCCTCGTGATCGCCTTCACCGTCTACATGGAGCTGTGCCGCCGGCTCTTCGCCTTCGACGGCGGAGGCCTCATGGGCGCCATGCACCAGATGGTCGTCGACAACCTCGACTGGGACGGTCGCGGCCGGCTCCTCGACATCGGCTGCGGCGCCGCGGCGCTCACCGCCCGTTGCGCCATGACCTTCCCCGACGGGGAGTTCACCGGCATCGACGACTGGGGCGCCACGAGGAGTCGCGCCAAGGAGCAGTGCGAGGCCAACGCGCGCGCCGAGGGCATCACCGCGCCCACGTCCTTCGTCGAGGGGGACGCGGCCCATCTCGACTTCCCCGACGGCTCCTTCGACGCCGCGGTGAGCAACTTCGTCTTCCACGAGGTTCGCTCCGAGCCCGACAAGCGGGCCCTCGTCCGCGAGGCGCTGCGCGTCGTCCGCCCGGGCGGCGCCTTCAGCTTCCAGGACCTGTTCGCCCAGCCGAGGCTCTACGGCGACATGACGGCCTTCGTCCAGGAGCTCCGCGCCGAGGGCGTCTCCGACATCGAGTACATCCCCCACACCGAGAACCTCGTCGGCGCCCCCTCCTGGGTCAGGACGCCGTGGATGATCCGCAACGCCGGAATCCTCCACGGCCATCGCTGAGCCCCCGGGGCCGCCGGTCGGGGTCGAACCCGGTGGCACGAGATTCCGGACGAGGCGGCACGTCGGCGCAGCCTCGTTTAGAGTGAGGTCATGCGCGTAGTGGTGTGCGGCGAAGCACTCATCGATCTCATCCCCGACAACTCCGTCCCCGGCACGACGCAGTCGAGCCTGTGGCAGGCGCACTCCGCCGGCGGTCCGCTCAACACGGCGATCGCCCTGGCCCGCCTGGGCATGCCCGCCCAATTCCTCGGCCGTCTCGGCGGCGACGGCTTCGGCGCCCAGCTGCGCAGTCACCTGGCCGTCAACGACGTCGGTCTGGACCTGACCGTGCAGACCGAGGCCGAGCCCACCTCGCTGGCGATCGTCAGCGTCGACTCCACCGGTCAGGCCACCTACACCTTCCACCTGAGGAACACGGCCAACTTCAACTGGAGGCCCGAGGACCTGCCCGAGCTGACCGCCGACGACTGGCTCCACACCGGCTCGCTGGTGGCCGTCGTCGAGCCGGGCCGCAGCACCCTGCTCGACTACCTGGCCAGGACGCCGGCGCGGCTGTCGTTCGACCTCAACGTGCGTCCCACCGTGGAGCCCGACCCCGGGCGCTACGCCGAGCTGCTCGACCCCTTCCTCACGGTGCTCGGCGAGCGCGGCGGCATCGTGAGGGCCAGCGACGAGGACCTGCGCTGGCTCGACCCGTGCAGCGGGGCGAGCGCCCAGGAGCTCGCCGCCGGCATGGCCCGCGACCACGGGCTCGACATGGTCGTCGTCACGGTCGGCGGTCAGGGCGCCTTCGCGGTCGGCGCGGATCGCGAGCTCGCGTCGGTGCCGGGCATCCCGACGGCCGTCGCCGACACCGTCGGGGCCGGGGACACCTTCACCGCCGGCTTCCTCAAGGTGTGGCTCGACGAGCAGGATCTCACCGAGGCGATGCGCAGCGGCTGCGCGGCCGCCTCGATCACCTGCTCGCGCATCGGCGCGGACCCGCCGGACGCCGACGAGGTGGCGGCCCTGCTCGCCCGCTCCTGAGCGGCCGGCGCGGCCCCGGGGGCATCGTGGGGAGGGGTCCGGGGATTCCCCGGGCCCCTCCCCGCGGAACCGGCCTCATCCGCGCCGAAGGTGCAGCCTGCGCAGGATGGAGTCGAGGAAGGCGTCGAACTCGCGGACCCGGAAGATCCTCACGCCGATGAGCAGGAAGACCGAGAAGACGACCACCCCGACGGCGTCGGCCGCGTACTGGGCGAGCAGCGTGTCGTGCATGGTCCAGACGATGAACGAGCCGACGAGGTAGGCGGGCACGCCGCCGACGACCGAGGCGGCGAGCATGCGGGCGTACAGGCCGAGGACGCCGCGCAGGTTCAGGCCCTCCATCTGGCGGCGGGCGTACCCGGTGAAGACGATGGACAGCGCCGCATTGCCGACGAACATGCCCGCGCAGATCGTCACGACGCCGACCCTGGCCGGGGCGAACGAGGCCGCCAGGGCGAAGAGCACCTGGAGGCCGGTGACCAGGCACTGCATCCACAGGTTCGTGCCGCCCTGCTCGGTGGCGAAGCAGTACTGCTGCTGCAGCGTGACGATCGTGTACGGGACGGTCGAGGCGGCCATGAGCACGAGCGCCCAGGCGGTCGCGGTGGCCTCCACCGGGGCCAGGCTCCAGTAGATGCCGCGCACGACCGGGCGGGCCAGCGCGATGAGCACGACGCTCGTCGGGATGATGCCGACCATCGGCAGGGTCAGGCCCTTGTGGAGCAGTTCGCGCATGCCGTCCAGCCCCGACTCCTCGTCGCGGCGTTGCCAGGCGCGGGCCAGCTGCGGGAACAGCGCCGTGAGGATCGAGAAGGCGATGAGCGAGTAGGGCATCTGGAAGAGCGTGTTGGCGTTCTGGTAGGCCGCGTAGCCGGCCACGTACTGGCCGGCGGGGCCGCGGTCGATCATGCCGGTCGCGACGTTCATGATGAACAGGCCGCCGCCCTGGGCGATGCACAGCGCCAGGAAGGTGAGGCCGGCGAAGCGTCCGACCTGGCCGAAGCCGTAGCCGCGCAGGCCCCAGCGGGGCCGCCAGCGGAAGCCGGTGCGCGCCAGCACGGGCACGAGGACGAGCGCCTGCGCGAGGATGCCGAGGCTCGCGGTGCCGGCGAGCACCAGGATCATCGAGCCGGTCCAGGCCGACGGGTCGGCCTGCTGGCCCCACAGGCGCAGGAAGGCGAGCTCGCCGGAGATGGCGACGACATTGTTGAGCACGGGCGCCCACCCGTAGGGTCCGAAGGAGCCGCGCGCGTTGAGCAGATTCCCGAAGACGGCGAAGACGCCGTAGAAGAGCACCTGCGGCATGCAGAGGAAGGCGAACTCGACCGCCAGGTGCAGGGCGGGGCCCTGCAGCCGGGTGAAGACGCGCATGAGCACCTCGGCGCCGACCGTGCACAGGAGCGCGACGCCCGCGATGAGCGCGAAGGTGACCGTGAGGAGCCGGTCGACGAACTCCCGGCCGCCGTCGGGGCGCTTCATCGCCTTGGTGATCTGCGGCAGCAGGACGGCGTTGAGGATGCCGCCCGACAGGAGTACGAGGATGTAGTTCGGCAGCGAGTTGGCCGAGCGGAAGGCGTCGGCGGCGAGGGTCTGGCCGACGACCTTGACCAGGAGCATGGCGTTGACCATGCCCAGGACCCGGGACACGAGGGTGCCCGAGGCCATGAGGACGGAGTTGCGGCCGAGATTGCGGCGGTCGCGCTCGTCGAGCTCGTCCTGGCTCAGCCCCCCGTCCGACGGCGGACCCGCGCCCACGCGCGGCGCCCCGGGACCGCTCGGGCCCGGGCTCACCAGGCGCCCCACCCCCGGCAGGGCGGGCGCCAGGGCCTCGAGCTCGGTGCGCGGGATGATGCGCGTCTGCTCGTCGTCGCCGTAGGGGTCCGGCGGCGGCTCGGCGGCCCGGCGGGGGCGATAGCTCAACGCCCGGTACCCGCGTAGACGACGGCCTCGCCGTCGGCGTCGAGGCCGAAGGCGGTGTGGGCGGCGCGGACGGCCCGGTCGAGCAGGTCGACCTCGACCACGACGGAGATGCGGATCTCCGAGGTGGAGATCATGTCGATGTTGATGTCCTGCTCGGCGAGGGCGTCGAAGAAGCGGGCGGTGACGCCCGGGTGGGTGCGCATGCCGACGCCGATGACGGACAGCTTGCCGATCTGGTCGTCGTAGAGGAGCTTCTCGAAGCCGATCTCGTCCTGGCCGGCCTTGAGCGCGTCGATGGCCCTCTTGCCGTCGCTCATCGGCAGGGTGAAGGAGATGTCGGTGCGGCCCGTGGCGGCCGAGGCGTTCTGGACGATGACGTCGATGTTGATCTCTGCCTCGGCGATGACGTCGAAGATCCTGGCGGCCTTGCCGATCTGGTCGGGCACCCCGACGATGGTGATCTTCGCCTCGCCGCGGTCGGAGGCGACGCCGGTGATAATGGCCTGTTCCATCTCATTGCCCTTCTTCATGTCGGTGTGGCCCGTGACCCAGGTGCCCGGCTTGTCGTCGAACGAGCTGCGGACGTGCACGGGGATGTTCTCGCGGCGCGCGTACTCGACGCAGCGCAGGTGCAGCACCTTCGAACCGCAGGCCGCCATCTCCATCATCTCCTCGTAGGTGATCTCGGGGATCGGGGCGGCCGCCGGGACGATGCGGGGGTCGGCGGTGAAGACGCCGTCGACGTCGGTGTAGATCTCGCAGTACTCGGCGCCGAGCGAGGCGGCGAGGGCGACCGCCGTGGTGTCGGAGGCGCCGCGGCCGAGCGTCGTGACGTCCTTGGTGTCCTGGCTGACGCCCTGGAAGCCGGCGACGATGGTGATGTTGCCGGCCTCGAGGGACTTGTTGACGCGGCCGGGGGTGATGTCGATGATGCGGGCGTTGCCGTGCAGCCCGGTCGTGATGACGCCGGCCTGGCTCCCGGTGTAGCTGCGGGCGGGCACGCCGAGGTCGTTGAGGGCCATGGCGAGCAGGGCGGCGCTCTGGCGCTCGCCGGTGGTGAGCAGCATGTCGAGCTCGCGGGGCTGGGGCTGGGGGCTCACCTCGAGGGCCAGGTCCATGAGCTCGTCGGTGGCGTCGCCCATCGCCGAGATGACGACGACGACGTCGTTGCCCTCCTGTCGGGCGCGGGCGATGCGCCGTGCGACGCGCTTGATGGACGCGGCATCCGCAACGGATGATCCGCCGTACTTCTGGACGATCCTGGCCATGGGTCCCCCCTGTGGTTCGACGCAGCCAACTCTAGCGGGCGGTCACCGGGCCCCGGGGAATAGCATGGCGGGGTGGACATCTCATCATCCCTGCGCATCGGCGATGTCGAGCGCGACGCCGCCCTCGCGCGGCTCCAGTCGCACTACGCCGCCGGTCGGCTGAGCACCGGGGAGTTCGAGGAGCGCATGGAGAAGGCGCTCGCCGCGCACTACCAGAGCGAGCTCGACCCGCTGTTCACCGATCTTCCCGACGACCCGCAGACCCGCTTCTTCGACGAGACGGGCCCGGTCGGGCGGGCCGCCCGTCCCAGCGCGCTGACGCCCTGGCAGGCGCCGCCGGCCCCCCGGCCGTCGCATCGCGGGGTGACGGGCGCGATGCTCGTCGCCGTCGGCGGGCTGGTCTGGTCGGCCGCCCTCATCGCCACCCTGCTCGGCGCGCCGGGAGAGGTCTGGGCCGCCGCGATCGCGGTCATGGTGGGCTGCGGCATCATGAGCAGGAGCCTGCGCCGCGGCGACCGACAGGAATTGCCGGCCGTCGGGGAGCGGCCGGCGGCCCTGCCCGGGGGCCCGGACGACTCCGTGCGGCCACACGCGGGCCGGGAGCAGTACCGCACGGCCCGGCAGGAGGCGCGGGCCGTGCGTCGCGAGCTCCGCGACACCGTCCGGGAGCAGTACCGCACCCGGCGCCGCGAGTACCGCCGCAGGCGCCGCGGCCGCTGACCCGATCGTCCACCGGTACGGCCCCCTACCGGCCGGCCCCTGAATCCGCTGTGCGGAATCTGTTCATCGAGCGCGCGAGATTTTAGGCTCATGCCATGAGCATTCAATGGGGAATCGCCGGGTCGGGCCGCATCTCCCACATGATCGCGGCGGAGTTCGGGGCCGTCGAGGACGCCGAGGTCGTCGCCGTCGGCTCGCGCAGCACGGAGCGGGCGCGGGCCTTCGCCGTCGAGTTCGGCATCCCGCACGCCCACGGCAGCTACGAGGCGCTCGTCGCCGACCCGCAGGTCGACGCGCTCTACATCGGCACGCCCAACGCCCGGCACTTCCCGCTGGCGCTGGCGGCGATCGATGCCGGCAAGGCAGTCCTCGTCGAGAAGTCGATGTGCTGCCAGGGCGAGCACGCGCGCCAGCTCATCCGCGCCGCCGCCGAGCGCCGGGTCTTCCTCATGGAGGGCATGTGGACGCGCTTCCTGCCGGCCATCCGGGCGGCCCACCAGGCCGTCGAGTCCGGCCGCATCGGCCAGGTGCGCACGCTCCAGGGCGACCTGTTCGCCCACCGCCCCTTCGACCCGACCGACCGCCTCTTCGCGCCCGAGCTGGGCGGCGGGGCGATGCTCGACCTGGGCGTCTACGTGCTGCACTTCGCCCAGGACTTCCTGGGCGCGCCGTGCTCCATGCAGTGCACGGGGCGCTGCTACGACAACGGGGTGGACGCCGACATGGGGCTCCAGCTGCGCTACGACGACGGCTCGTTCGCGCAGCTGTGCTGCTCGCTGGCCGGCCACGGCCCGGCGCGCATGGTCATCGCCGGCACCGAGGGATTCATCGAGGTCGGCCCGCGCTTCCACCACCCCTCGGAGATCACCGTGCACGCCCCGGACGACGGCCCTCAGGTGATCAGCGAGCCGTTCGAGGGCTCCGGCTACCGCCTCGAGCTCCAGTCCGTCACCGATGCCATCGCCTCGGGCGCCACCGAGCACGAGCTGGTGCCGCTCGCCGACTCGCTGGCCGTCTCGCAGACGATGACCGAGGCGCTCGACCGGTTCGGCTACCGTCCGCACGACCAGCTGACCCTGTGAGGCCCCGAGGCGCCGGAGCGGGGCATCCCGCGGACGGGCCACCGCCCCGACCCGACGGGCCGACCCGCGGGCGACGACCGGGACGCCCGACTGGTTCGGACGCCGCCCGCACGACCGCGCGTCCCCCCGTCCCGGGCGGGCGGGCCCCGGGCCACCGGGGCGGGGCGCCGTGGTGGGATCCTGGATGCGGCGCGCCGACGGTCGACGCGCCGACGGAGGGAGCACGATGACGACAGTCGGATTCATCGGGGCGAACGGCCTCATGGGCCATGGCATGGCCTCGAACATCGCCAGGAGCGGTTTCGATCTTCTCTACACGGTGCACGCGCACGCGCCGGCCGGGCTCGACGAGCTGGGCGCCCGGCGCGTCGACTCGAACGCCGAGCTGGGCGCCCGCTGCGACATCGTCGTCCTGTGCATCACGACGGCCCAGGACGTCCAGCAGACGGTGACCGGCCCCGACGGCCTGCTCACCCGGCCCCGCGAGGGCCTGGTCATTGTCGACGCGGCGACGAGCGAGCCGGCCGTCACGCGCGAGCTCGCCGCGCAGGCCGCCGCGCTCGGCGTGGCCTATGCGGATGCGCCGCTCACCCGCGGCCCCGCCGAGGCGGAGGCGGGCCGCCTCAACACGCTCGTCGGGGCCGACGATGAGGTCTTCGCCCGGATCGAGCCGGTGCTGGCGAGCTACTGCGAGAACATCCTGCGCGCCGGCCCGGTGGGCGCCGGTCACACGATCAAGCTGCTCAACAACTTCTGCCTCCAAGCGGCGACGACGGCCCTGGCCGAGTCGTTCGCCGTGGCGCGGGCGGCGGGCGCCGATCCGCGGACGCTCGTCGACGTGCTGGGCAGGGGGATGTTCGACAACCAGCTGCTGGCCATCATGGGGGCCGCTCTGGACGGCGACCACGAGCGTCAGCAGTTCGCCCTGGGCAACGCCCGCAAGGACGTGCGCTACTACACGCGGCTGGCGGGCGACGTCCAGGTGGCGCCGGTCGTGGGCGACGGCGTCCACGAGGCGCTGTCGCTGGCGTGCTCGGCGGGCTACGCCGAGCGCAACGTGCCGTGGGTGACGGAGGCGGCGGCCCGGATCAACGGCCTGCCGGGTTCGGAGTCCTGACGGGCCCGGGATCCTGACCATCCCGGCCGCCAACCCATCGCCGCCGCCATCCCGGCCGCTCTCCGAATCCGCTCCCACCCCATTCTCCGGCCAACACCCCAGATATGTCCGATGTGGGAACGGAAAGGGGGGATGGGAACGAAAGAGGGGGGAGTGGGGCCCGCTCGGCCGCGCATCCGCTCGAGGACCCGACGGGCGCGCCGCGCCTCAGGCCCTGCCGACCCTCACCCGCAGGCCCAGGTCGTCCTCGGCACGCCAGTCGTCGGCTGGCTCGGCCCGGTGCATGCTCGTGGCGAGCACCTCGGAGGCGATGAGCCCGGCATGGGTCTCGATGGCCTCGACCAGATCGGCGTCGTCGCTGGCCCAGGCCAGGTCGATGCGGTCCGAGACGTCGAGCCCGGCGGCCTTGCGGGAGTCCTGCACGAAGCGGATGACCTCGCGGGCCCGCCCGGCGCTGACGAGCTCGGGGGTGAGCGTCAGGTCCAGGGCGATGGTGTCGCCCTGGACGTCGGCCACCGACCAGCCCTCGCGGGGGCGCTCGGTGATGAAGACGTCGTCGGGGCCCAGCTCGACGGCCCCGACGCCCTCGACGTCCAGCGTCACGGATCCGTCGGCCAGCCCGGCCGCCAGGGCGGCGGCGTCGGCGGCGGCGATGGCCCCGGCGACGACGGGCGTCTGCTTGCCGTACCGCCTGCCGAGCGCCCGGAAGTTGGCCTTGGCGCTGTGGACGACGACGTCGCCGGCCGAGCCGAACGAGTCGAGGCGCTCGACGTTCAGCTCGGCGGTGATCTCCGCGACGAGCTCGGCGGGCAGCTTCGCCAGGGCGGCGGAGCTCACGAGCGCCCTGCCCAGCGGCTGGCGGGTCCGCACCCCGGCCTCGGCACGGGCGGCGCGGCCGACCTCGACGAGACGGCGGGCGAGACCCATGGCCTCGTCCAGCCCCGCGTCGATGAGGGCCGTGTCGGCCTGCGGCCAGCTGGTCAGGTGAACCGACTCGGGGGCGCCGGGGACGGTCGGGCGGAAGAGGTCCTGCCAGACCCTCTCGGTGATGAAGGGCGCCAGCGGCGCCATGAGCCTCGTGAGCGTGGCGAGGGTCTCGTGCAGCGTCCACAGGGCGCCCGGGTCGCCGTCCCAGAAGCGGCGACGGGAGCGGCGCACGTACCAGTTCGACAGCTCGTCGATGAAGGCCTGGACGAGCGTGCCGTAGCGCTGGGAGTCGAAGTCCTCCAGCGCCGCCGTGGCGTCGACGACGAGCTTGTTGGTGGCACTGGTCAGCCACCGGTCGAGGACATGGCGACCGGCCGGCTCGGGGGCCCGTCCGACGGGCGCCCAGCCGTTGGCGCGGGCGTACAGGCTCTGGAAGGCGACCGTGTTCCAGTAAGTCAGCATGACCTTCCGGACGACCTCCTGCAGCGTCGTGTCCCCGACGCGGCGGGCCGACCACGGAGAGCCCGCCGCGGCCATGAACCAGCGGACCGCGTCGGCCCCGTGCCGGTCCATGAGCGGGACCGGCAGGAGGATGTTGTTGAAGTGCTTGCTCATCTTGCGGCCGTCCTCGGCGAGGATGTGGCCCAGGCAGAGCACGTTCTTGTAGCTGGACCGGCCGAAGACGAGGGTCGGCACCGTCATCATCGTGTAGAACCAGCCGCGGGTCTGGTCGATGGCCTCGCAGATGAAGTCGGCCGGGAAGTGCTCCTCGAAGCGCTCCTTCGAGCCGGGGACCCACGGATAGCCCCACTGGGCGAAGGACATCGAGCCCGAGTCGAACCAGGCGTCGATGACCTCGGGGACGCGGCGGTAGGTGCCGGGCTCCCCGGGCAGGGCGAAGGTCACGTCGTCGACGAACGGACGGTGCGGATCCATGTCGGCCAGCTCGGGCCTGCCGGCCAGTCGGGCGAGCTCGGCGCGCGAGCCGACGCAGCGCAGCCTCGAGGGGTCCTCGTCGTTGCGCCAGATCGGCAGCGGCGTGCCCCAGTAGCGGGTACGCGACAGCGCCCAGTCGATGTTGTTGCGCAGCCAGTCCCCGTAGCGGCCCCACTTGATGGACTCCGGGTACCAGGTGGTCTCCTCGTTCTGGGCGAGGAGCTCCTCCCTGCGCCGGGTCGTGCGGATGTACCAGCTAGGCTGCGCGTAGTAGATGAGCGGGGTGCCGCAGCGCCAGCAGTGCGGGTACGAGTGGGTGTGCATGTCCGAGCGGAAGAGGATGCCCCGCTCGGCCAGGTCGGACAGCACCACCGGATCGGCGTCCTTGAAGAACAGGCCTCCGACGAGGGCCAGCCCCTCCTCGAAGGTGCCGTCCGGGCGGATCGGGTTGATGATCGGCAGGTCGTTGGCGCGCCCCACGGCCATGTCGTCGGCGCCGAAGGCCGGGGCCTGGTGCACCAGGCCGGAGCCGTCCTCGGTGGTGACGTAGTCGGCGAGCACGATGAAGTTGGCGCGCCGGTCGAAGGGCACGATGTCGTAGGGGCGCTCGTAGTCCCAGCCGGCCATGTCGGCGCCGGTGACGGTCTCGAGGACGCGCCAGAGGCGGTTGCCGTCCTCGTCGACGTCGCCCAGCACGGCGTCGAACAGCGGGGCGGCCACGACGAGCTCCTGGGAGCCGTCGGTGGCGAGCACGTAGTCGACCTCGGGGTGCACGGCGACGGCCGTGTTCGAGACGAGCGTCCAGGGCGTCGTCGTCCACACGAGCAGCCGGGCGCCGCGGGCGGCCCACGGGCCGCTGGTCAGCGGGAAGGTGACGTAGATCGACGGCTCGGTGACGTCCTTGTAGCCCTGCGAGACCTCGTGGTCGGACAGGGCCGTCTCGTCGCGGGGGCAGTAGGGCGTGACGCGGTGGTCCTGGACGAGCAGGCCCTCGTCGAAGATCCGCTGGAGGGCCCACCACTCGGAGTCGACGTACTCGGGCGCCATCGTCCAGTAGGCGTCGTCCATGGCCACCCAGTAGCCCATGCGGCGGGTCAGCTCGGCGAACTCGTCGACGTGCTCGGTGACCGAGGCGCGGCACCTCTCGTTGAAGCGCCCGATGCCGTAGTCCTCGATCTGGCTCTTGTGGTCGATGCCGAGCTCCTTCTCGACGGCCAGTTCGACGGGCAGGCCGTGGCAGTCCCAGCCGGCCTTGCGGTCGACGCAGAAGCCCTGCATCGTCTTGAAGCGGGGGAAGAGGTCCTTGAAGACACGGGCCTCGATGTGGTGGGTTCCGGGCTGGCCGTTGGCGGTGGGCGGGCCCTCGAAGAAGTTCCAGCGCGGCCCGTTCCGGGTGGCCCGCCAGCTCTTCCCGAAGGTGCCGTCGGCCTCCCAGAAGGCGATGATTCCGTGGTCCATCGCCGGAAGGTCGATCTGGGCCGGAACCGCCCGGTAGCCGGCGGTGGTGGATTCGTGCCCGGACTCGCTCGATGTCATCGTTCCTCTTCGCTGTTGACGCCTCCGACGCTGCGAAGGGACGGGATCCCGGCGTCAGGACGCCGGGGGCGGCCCACGGTACCACCCTTCTTGGGGCGCCCCGGGGGCGCCCCCTCTCGCTTGCTCGCCGCTGCCGGTTCTAGTGAGCAGGCTCCCCTGCCGTTCTTCCGGCGGCTCCGGAGTGATGGCTCCCTCGACGCCTGCGACCCGGAACATTGTAGACGAGTCCGCGCAGAGCCCCACCCGGCCGCCGCGGACCGGCCGTTCGCGGCGTTCCGGCGCGCACGAGGAGCGCATCCCGGTCCTGTCGGGATCGAGACGCCCGGGGCCGGTTCCGGCGCGCCCGAGGCGGCACAGCACATGCGTCCAGAACCCGAGGGTCCTGCCGCATGGCGGACGTCCCGGCGCACTGAGGGGCGCATGCCGCAGAGGCCGACGTCGCCCCGGCACGGAACAGGCGCTCGGGGCCCGATCGAGGGCCCCGCGCGAGCGCTCGACGCAGGCGCCCGGGGCCCGTCGCTGGTCCCCGCCCCGGGACACGCCCACGGAGCGCCCCCTGCGCCGCTCCGGACCCATCCTGTGAACAAGATTGATTTTTTGACTAGGCATGATATGAATTTTCGTGCTCGATTGATAAGCTGAGGGGGTTCACCTCCACAGCGGGACCGCCGTGCCCGCATGAGCGATTCGGAGTCTGTGCATGGCAGTGCCAGAGGGCTACCGCGAGTTCGTCGCGGAGCACACCCCGGCGCTCTACCGCACCGCCTTCCTCCTCTGCCACGACCGCGAGAGGGCGGAGGACCTGCTCAATCGCACCGCCAGCTCCCTGCTGAAGCAGTACAAGCGCCGCACGAGCGACGCCGAGTGCGCCGAGTGGGTCAGGCTCCGCGTCTACCGCATCTTCCTCGAGGACACCGCCAAGAAGGGCTACGAGGAGGCCCCCGCCTCGAACGCGGGCGAGCAGAGCGGCGAGGCCTTCATCGCCCGCCGTCTGGCCGCTCTTCCCCCCGCCGACCGGGCCATCGCCGTGCACGCCGTCCTCGACGACTGCAGCAGCCAGAAGGTCGCGAGCGACCTGGGGTGCACGACCGGCGAGGTGCGCGTCGCCCTGGCCTCCTTCAGCGCGCTGGGCAGCTCCTACGCCGAACCGTCGGGCGAGGGCGCCGCCCCCACCGTCGTCATGCCCTCCGAGGGCGAGACCGACGAGGGCTACGAGCCCGACGCCCGCGAGCGGCACGGCCTCATCCCGCTCAAGGTGTCGCGGCGCAGGCGGCCCGGCTCCGTCGTGGAGATCCGCCGTCACCTCGACGAGCGCTCGCGCAGGAGCTCGGCCGCCGAGACGGCGGCCGAGAGCTCGCCCGTCGGCTCGGCGGCCCAGATCGGCCTCACCTGGGTGCAGGGCGACGAGCCCGGCTCGAAGGGCAGGGTCTACCGCGGGGACCCCTCCCTCTCGCCTCCGGACCGCGGCGCCGAGGCGCCACCGGAGCGGCCCGGAGACGCCGGTTCCGCGCAGGGCGAGCCCCCGGCCCGAGCGATGACGAACACTCCCGATGACGACCGGCCGGAGGGGCCCTCGCCCCGCAGGCTGGCCACAGGTTAGGACATTCTGTGGGTATCAGCGACGAACTGCGCGACCTCGCGGCCACGCCCCCCGAAGCCACCGCCCTGAGCGCCTCCCTGGCTGATCAGGCGATCGGTTTCGCGGTGCGCGCGCGCCGCGTCGCGCACATGAAGGTCGCCGCGGCCGTCTCCGCGGTCACCATCGCGGCCGCCGGCGTGGGCATCGGCATCGTCACGTCCAACAACGACTCCGAGCTGCCCACCACCACCCCGGTCGTGACGATCACCTCGACCCCGTCGGGTTCGCCGAGCTCCCCGCAGTCCCCGTCCTCGCAGGAGCCCTCGTCCGCCCCCGTCCTCGAGCAGAGCCCGGCCCCCCAGCAGCCGGTCGAGGTGCAGTCCGCACCCGAGCAGACCACCGGGCCCGAACCGGAGAAGAACATCGTCGAGCGGATCATCGACACGCTGGCCTCGATCCCCCAGTGGGTGATCGACCAGTTCACCCACCAGGACCAGCCCGCCGATCCGGGGCAGACGACGTCCCCGTCCGTGAGCCCGGAGCCGTCCTCGACGAGTCCCAGCTCGGCGGCGCCAGGCTCGCCCGCCACTCCGGATCAGACCTGCACACTGAAGAAGGAGTGGCGGAACGGCGGCCCCTCCCCGCAGGAGGGGGGATCGGTCACGCGCAGCCCCGAAGATGGCCGTGACAGCGTCTCCCCGATCGACTGCGGGAGGTACAGGGACTACCTCCAGAGCCCGGGTGCGAACGGCTCGCCGACACCCAGCCCGGTCCAGCCCGGCGGCACGACGCCGGTCTGCACCCTGATCGTCAAGCAGGACGGGAGCGCCGAGCGCAATGTGACCGTCCCCTGCGAGGTGCCCCCCACCCCCACCCCGTCGCCGAGCGGCGGGGACTCCACGAACCAGCCGAAGCCCTCCGACAACGGAAGCGGGAACAAGGGTGCGTCGGACCAGAAGTCCTCCGGGTCCCCGTCGGGCTCGAAGGCGCCCCGCTGAGACCCCTACTCGTCCCCCACGTAGCGCCGGCCGTTGAAGGCCCGGCCGAGGGTCACGTCGTCGGCGTACTCGAGGTCGCCGCCCACCGGCAGGCCGGAGGCCAGCTTGCTGACCCGGATGCCCGGGGTGTCGGCGAGCAGGCGCGAGATGTAGGTGGCGGTGGCCTCGCCCTCGAGGTTCGGGTTGGTGGCGAGGATGACCTCCTCGACCGCCGGGTCGGACAGGCGGCGCACCAGCTCGGCGATGCGCAGATCGCCGGGGCCGCGGCCGTCGATGGGGCTGATCGAGCCCCCGAGCACGTGGTAGAGGCCGTGGAACTCGCGGGTTCGCTCGATGGCGACGACGTCCTTCGACTCCTCGACCACGCAGATGAGCGACCTGTCGCGGCGCGGATCGCGGCAGATGCGGCAGGTCTGCTCGTCGGTGACGTTGAAGCACACCGAGCACGTGCGGGTGTGCTCCTTGACCGTCATGAGCACGGTGGCGAGCCGCTCGATGTCGGCCTGCGGCTGCTCCAGCAGCCAGAAGGCGATGCGCTGGGCGCTCTTGGGGCCCACGCCGGGCAGCCGCCCCAGCTCGTCGATGAGGTCCTGGACAGGTCCGTCGTACACGTCACAGACCCAGCTGCCCGAGGCCGGGCATGACCTGCTGAGCGGCGGCCGAGGCCTTCGCCGTGGCGTCGCGCACGGCGGCCAGGACGAGATCGGCCAGGCTCTCGGGATCGGACGGGTCGATGGCCTCGGGGCTGATGGCGAGGCCCGTCAGCTCCCCGCTGCCCCTGACGGTGGCCTCGACGAGCTCGCCGCCGGCGGTGCCGGTGAAGCTCGTGGCCGCCAGGTCGCGCTGTGCCTCCTGGAGCCGGGCCTGCACCTGCTGGGCCTGCTCCAGCAGGGCGTTCACATCCATACCCTCGGGGAACATCATCCGCCTTTCGTGCCGGGACGACCGGGGCCGACGGTGGGCCGACCGGCGCTCAGTCCATGGTACGCAGCCCGCGGAGACGGGCCCCGTGCCCGCGCGGGCGCCCCGATCAGAAGGCGGGCTCGTTCGGGATCTCCTCGATGAGCTCGGCCCCCAGCTCGTCGATGAGCAGCTGGGCGGCCGAGCCGTCGGACTCCTCGACGGGGGCGTCGTCCATGCTCACGTCAGCGTCGGGGTCGTGCGCATCCTCGGGCCCGGCGGGCGGCTCGAGGACGTGGTGCACCGGTGCGGGCGGCGGGGACGGGGACGGCCCGGGGGGCGCGGCGGCCCCGCTCGGGCCCCCGGCGGGGGCGTCCGGGACGGCGGCGGGATCGGGCTCGGCCCACGGGTCACGGCCCGGCTCGGCACCGCTCGCGGCCCCCGCGGGATCGGCGGGCGTCTGCCGGGCCTGAGCAGACGCCCGCTCAGAAGGGTTCGGACCGCCGCCTCCCGAGGGGCCGCCCCGCCGCGTGAGGTCGTCGACGGCGGCCCGCCCCTCGATGACGGTGTCGATCTCGAGGGCCGCGCCGATGACATCGATGAGCGCCGCGTGGAGCACCTCGGAGCCGCCGTGCGAGACGAAGGACTCACGGGCACCGGGGTTGTTGAAGGCCAGGGTGAGGCGGCCGGAGGTGACGTCGAGCACCTGGGCGTTGGGGCCGAGTGTCATCCAGGCGAAGCGGCGGCGGTTCTTGACCGCCTCGAGGACCTGCGGCCACATCTGGCGCAGCTGGGCCGTCGTGACCTGCGCCGCCGCGGCGCCGGCCGCGGCGCCGGGATCCTGATGGTCCTGCGACCGGTCGGACCGGGACGGGCGCTCCGGCGCCGGTGCGTCCGCGGGGGGCCGCCCCGCCGGACGCTGGGCGGCGGGAACCCCGGGGCGGGAACCGGGGGCCCCGCGGTCGGGGAGCCGCCCGACGGAGGGGGCCGCCGGAGCGCCGGCCGGACGCCGGGCCGCGGGGGCCGTGCCCGGCGCCGAGGGCGCGTCCTGCACGGGGGCGGGGGCGGGCGAGGGGCGCGGGGGCCGGCCGGCGAGCCGCTCGTCCTCCGCGGACGGAGCGCCCGGCGGAGCGGATGCGCCCGGCGGGACGACGGGGCCGTCGGCCGGGGCCGGTGCGGGGGCCGCGCCGACGACTCCGAGGCGGCGCTCCAGACGGTCGAGGCGGGCGGCGGTGCCGTTCTCCGCGGCGTCGGCGCCGGGCACGAGCACCCGCGCGCACATGAGCTCCAGGTAGAGGCGGGGGGCCGTGGTGCCGCGCATCCGGGTGAGGCCCTCCGCGATGACCTGGGCGCCGCGGGTCAGCTCGCCGGCACCGAAGCGCGCCGCCTGCTGGGCGAGACGGTCGGCCAGGTCGGGGGCGACGTCGAGGAGCCCCGAGCTGAGGGCATCGGGCACCTGGGCGATGATGACGAGGTCGCGCAGCCGGGTGAGAAGGTCCTCGGCGAAGCGACGGGGGTCCTGGCCTACCTCGATGACCCTGTCGATCGCGCCGAAGACGCCCCTGCCGTCGCCGGCCGCGAAGGCGTCGATCATCTCGTCGAGCAGGGCGTCGGGCGTGTAGCCGAGCAGGGCGGCGGCCTGCCGGTAGCCGACGCCGTCCTCGCCGGCCGAGCCGAGCAGCTGGTCGAGCACCGACAGCGAGTCGCGCACCGAACCGGCCCCGGCCCGCACGACGAGCGGCAGCACGCCCGCCTCGACCCGAACGTGCTCCTCGTCGCAGATGCGCTGGAGGTAGCCGGTGAGCACCTTCGGCGGCACCAGCCGGAACGGGTAGTGGTGGGTGCGCGAGCGGATCGTGCCGATGACCTTGTCGGGCTCGGTGGTGGCGAAGATGAACTTCACGTGCGCCGGGGGCTCCTCGACGACCTTGAGCAGGGCGTTGAAGCCCGCCGGGGTGACCATGTGGGCCTCGTCGATGATGTAGATCTTGTAGCGCGAGTGGACGGGCGCGAAGTAGACGCCCTCGCGCAGGTCGCGGGCGTCGTCGACACCGCCGTGCGAGGCGGCGTCGATCTCGATGACGTCGATGCTGCCCGGGCCCCCGGTGGCGAGGTCGCGGCAGCTGCGGCAGCGACCGCAGGGCGCCGGCGTGGGCCCCTCCTCGCAGTTGAGGCAGCGGGCCAGGATGCGGGCGCTCGTGGTCTTGCCGCAGCCGCGCGGGCCGCTGAACAGATAGGCGTGGCTGACCCTGCCGTTGGCGATGGCGCGCATGAGCGGCTCGGTGACGTGCTCCTGGCCGATCACCTGGTCGAAGGTGTCGGGGCGGTAGCGGCGGTAGAGGGCGAGCTGGGCGTCCGACGCCTCCTGCTCGACGCGGGCCTCGATGGCGGCCTCCGGGTCGGGGGCCGGGGCGAAGGAGGGGGCGGTGATCTCGGCGTCGGGGCCCTCGTCGACGGCCGCGTCCGGCTCCTGCCCGTCGTCGGGCTCCCCGAGGGAGGGGTCGTCGGGGTCGAAGCTCTCGTCGGCGGGCTCGCCCTCCTCGTCGGGGCCGGCCTCGGCGCCGGCCGCCGGCTCGACGGGCGCGGCGGGCGCGGGCGGCTCGTCGTCGCCGAAGAGACTCGGGCCGGTCTGCACGAAGAAACCGTCATCGACGGCGTCGACGGGCTCGATGTCCTCTGCTGGATCGCTCACGGGAACCAGGGTATTAGCCCCCGCCGACGATTCGGGCCCCGCCTCCGGCAGGCCCGCGACGAGCGCCCGGGGCCGGCGCCGCCCGCACCGCGGCCCGTACGAGGGGGGACGAGCAGGCGCCTGCCGCCCGGCGCGGCTACCCCGCGGTCACCTCGAGGACGCCGTGGGCGCCCTTCTCGGCGTAGGAGAACGAGTGGTTGACGAAGCTGTAGTGCCCCGGCTCGCCGGCGACGAGCTCGACGAAGCCGCCCTCGGCCGCCCCCAGCGAGAGCGCCTGCGAGCCGCCCGTCCCGGGGCTGTCGCACGAGGGGTCCGCCTCCGGGGACGGCTGGCGGCCGCACTCGAGCGTGTAGGCGCCCTCCTTCCACACCGTGTCGAACTGGGCGCCGACGACGTGGAAGTCGAGCTGCTCGTCAGGGCCCGCGTCGAGCACCCAGAAGCGCACGCGGTCGCCCGCCCTGGCGGTGAGCGGGTGGTCGTCGTACTGGAAGGCGTAACCGTTGAACATGACGGCGTCGGGGGCGGTGACGCCCAGCCGGTCGGCGTCCTCGCCGGCGCCCTGAGCGCCGAACCAGGACTCCGACTCGAGCAGGACGTACTCCTCGTCCACCGCGGGCAGGCCCTCGGGGTCGATGACGACCGCCCCGAACATGCCGTTGGCCAGGTGCAACGACATGGGCGCGGTCGAGCAGTGGTAGAGCCAGATGCCCGAGCGCCTCGCCGTGAAGGTGTACGTGAGGCTCTGACCCGGCGGGATCGTGCGCATCGGGTCGTCAGGGGAGATGTCGCCGGCGTGGAAGTCGATGGAGTGGCCCATCGACCCGGAGTTGGTGAGCGTCACGACGAAGGTGTCGCCGAGGCGCCCGTGCAGGATCGGCCCCGGGGCCCGGCCGTTGTACATGGAGCGCAGCTGGCGCACGCCGGGGGCGACCTCGACGACCTGCTCCGTGACCTCCAGGTGGACGTCGTGGACGGTTCCGCTCGGGACCGGGGGCAACGCGGCGTCGCGGGCCCCGACGCTCATCGTCGCGTCCGGGTCGAGCACGGCGTGGTCGCCCGGGGACGAGCCGGACGGGTCCTGGCCGGCGGGCGCGGCGGCGCCGTCCACGACGATCCGCAGGACCATGCCCATCTGGCGGTGCCCCGCCACCGAGCACCAGGCCTCCTGGGAGGCGGTGATGACCCCGGCGTCCACCTCGGCGGTCGCGCCGGGCGGGAGGAGCCCGCTGCTCACCCCGCTGCCGAGGGTCAGGTCGTGCACCTGACCCCCGGTGTCGGTGTTCGTCACGGTGACGATCAGGCGCGTGCCCGCGGCGACCGAGATCCTGTCGGGCGTGAACCGCATGTCCGCGCCGGTGACCGAGACCCGCTGGACGGGGGCGTTCGAGACGTCGGACCCCGCCGCAGCGCCGCCTCCGGGACGACCGGCCGCCGTCGGGGGCGAGACGGCGGCGGCGACCGACATGGCCAGCGCCACGACGCCCGCGCCGAGGATCCAGGTGAGGCGGCGGCCGCGCTCGGCCATCGTGCCGTCCGTGGCGGGCGGCAGGGGCTCCCCGACCGTGCCGCAGCGGGCGACCATCGCGAAGAAGAACAGGACGTTGGCCGCCAGAACGGCCAGCGCCGCGGCGCGGGCGGCGGGCGGCAGCGGGGCCAGCAGGGCGAGACCGGCGACGTTCGAACTGACCAGGCGGGCGTCGCCGAGGGTGTCCATGACGGCGTTGCGGCGGCGCACGAGGCCCGGGCCCCCGCCGATGATGACCGGCAGCAGGTACGACAGGGAGCCGACGATGAGCTGCGCCGCGAAGCCGCCCAGGAGGGGCCAGGCCAGGCGCGGCAGGACCGTCAGCATCCGTCGGCGGTCGGCGCTGGCGGCCATGAGGACGGCGGCCACGACGAGCGTCCCGACGAGCCAGGCCATGCCGCAGATGACCGAGCGCGCGGCATGGCTGACCGGGCGCTTCACCCTCGAGGCCGCCCACATGGCGTGGATCGTCACGCCGACGCAGGCGGTGTAGCCGAACAGGCCGAGCGCCGAGATCCAGCCCTGCGCGGCGGCCCCGCCCAGGCCGGTCGCGGCGACGGCGAGGCAGAGCAGGGGCAGGGTGCGGCGGGCGTCGGCCTCGGCGCCGGGCACCATGCGGGTGCGCAGCATCGTCGGCCACAGGGTGAGCAGCGTGCCCACGACGGCCAACCCGAGCCAGCCGAGGACGCCGGCGGCGATGTGCGGGAGCAGGAGGACGCCGAGATGGCTGCCGCCGGCGGAGGTCATCAGGAAGCCGAGTACTCCGCAGACGACGAACCAGCAGCCGCAGACGACGTAGTGGGCCAGCACGGTCCTCCCCAGGCGCGTGGCCAGGGCCCCCGCCGAGCGCACGCCCAGGTTGACGACGTGGCCGATGACCGCCAGGACGCACAGCAGCGCGCCGACGGCCTGCAGCGGTCCGACGCCCGCCTCGATGCCGCCCATGAGGGCGAGGACGCCGACGTTGAGCGCCGAGAGGATCGCGATCTGCGGGGCGCGGCGAGTGGACGGGCTGCGCATGAGGGCGACGGTGAAGTAGTCGCTCCACACGACGACCGCATTGGTGGCGACGCCGAGCGCAGCGGCGTGCAGCCCGATCCAGCCGAGGTCGGGACGCCAGCGCCGCCCGATCGTCCCGGCGAGGGCGACGAGCGCCCAGAGGCAGACGAGGACGGCCGACATGCGGTGCCACACCCGCCTCGAGGCCAGCCCGCGGGGCTTCCCGCGGACGTTCCCGGAGTCTGCGTTCCGACGGCCGGCCGGCTCCGTGCTCTCGATGTTCATGCGTCGGTCCTCGGGATCGTCATGGCGGGCGGGTTGTCGGGGGCTCCCCCGCCGACCGGGCCGGGGCCGCCCCGCGCGGACGGGGGCCGCTCGGCCTCGGCGGCGTCCCGGACCACGGACGACCAGACGGCCACGGCGACGAGACCGAGCAGGGCTGCGATGTTGCCCAGGCCGCCCACCTGGCGCCAGTGCTCGGAGCCGGCCAGGTCGGCGGCGATGCGCACGAGCAGGCTCAGGTGCAGCACCAGGCCGACGCCCCAGAAACCGGCGACGAAGCGCATCCGCACGCCGAGCAGCGTGGGCAGGATCGTCAAGGCGTGGGCGGCGATCATCGACAGGACGAAGCCGAGGAAGACGGCGTGCAGCGTCGCGTCGTAGTGCAGGCCCGACAGGGCGGGCCGGAGCAGCAGGAGGCCCGTGACGACGAGCCAGCCGTAGCCGGCCAGGATCATCAGCGCCGTGAAGCGGTGGGGGCCGGCCGCGCGGACGCCTCGGCGGGCGACGTCGCCGGAGGCCGACTGCGCCGCCAGCGCGATGAGGACGAGGCCGTGGGCCGGCAGCCCGATCGTGGGTCGGGCCATCGCCGCGGGCCCGGCCAGCACGGACAGGGCGGACAGGAGCACCAGCGAGTCCTCGTGGCGGCGCCGCCTGCCCGGGGTCCAGGCCAGTTGGCCGATGCGCGACAGGTCGAGGCGCTCGGCGATGACCGTGAGCACGAGGAACGGGATGAGGAAGGGGACGAGGCTCGGGACCGCCGCGCCGCCGAGCCAGACGATCGTCCCGCACAGCGCCGAGATGCCGCCGCCGATCTGGACGGCGACGAGCGGCTCCCGGTTGCGGCTCCACAGCACGACGTAGTCGACGCACAGGACGAGGCAGCCGGCGACCATGACGGCCCTGCCGGCGCGCACCGGCAGCGGCCCCACGAGGGTGAGCAGCGGGCCGAGGGCCATGCACACGGGTGCGGCGTGGGCCCACCAGCGCCCGATCGCAGCCGAGCGCTCGAGGGCGATCAGGGCCCCGACGAAGCCGATCACCATGAGCATGCCGTGCCCGCTCGTGAGGCGATCGCCGCTCAGTGGGGCGGGCAGGCCCAGCAGGGCGAGCGCGGCGTCCACCCCCATGAGCATGGCCAGCCCGCACGGGACGAGGAGGAGGACGCGGCGCAGCCGACCGCCGGGGGCCCGCCCCGACGCGGCCGCCGGGGAGGACGCGGATGTGGCCTGCGACGATGTGGTCTGCGGCATGGTGCTCTTTCGTGGGATCGGTGACGGACTCCGGGACGCGGCCTCAGCGGCCGGCCCGGCGGCAGGTGAGCGAGCACCGCCCGGGCGGGCTGTGCGGCACGAGGTCGACCACCCGCCAGGCGCCGCCGAGCCGTTCGAGCACGCCGGCGGCGATCCCGCGGTGCACCGGGCAGACGGCGTCGGGCTGCTGCTCGACGCCGTGGGCGAAGGGGCAGCGGCACAGCTCGATGGTCCTCCGGTCGCCGTCCTCGGCGCCGGGGCCGTCGGCCATGACGGGCGAGAATCCCCAGTCGTCGAGCAGCCTCATCAGGCGGGCCGGGTCGTCGGCGCCGTCGCCGGGGGCCACGGCCCCCGGCTCGAGCACCTCCTCGGCCCACCCGCGCCCGGCCCGCTCGGCGGCGCCCGCCGGGTCGTCGCTCTCGCGCACGAGGTGATGGATGAGGACGTCGGCGAGCAGCCGGTCGTTCTGCGGGCCGGCGCTGAAGGCCTTGTCGGTGGCGGCGTAGAGCATGCGGGGACGGCCCCGACCGGCCGCGCCCGCCCTGGCGGCGGCGACGACGCCCTCCTCGACGAGACGGTTCAGGTGGAAGCGCACCGTGGTGGAGGGCATGCCCGCGCCCGCGGCGATGTCGTCGATGGGCAGCGGGCCGGGCGCCCCCAGGAGCGCCGACACGACGCGCTCGCGCGCCGCACCGGTCGGCTCGGGCGGGGGCGCGGCGGCGCGGCGCGCACGGGGGATGCCGGCCATCGGGGTCAGGCCCTGCGGGTGAAGCGGATCCTCCAGGCGTCGGGGCCCGCCTGGACGTACTCGCGGACGAAGACGCCCGGCCAGGAGTCGTCGATCTGGGCGAGCAGCGGCAGCGGGTCGTGCGGGGCGACGAGGACCATCGAACCACCCGCGCCGATGCCCCGGAGGGCGCCGAGGATGGCGGCGTGACGGATCTCGTGCGGGATCCGGGTGGCGTCGAGCTCGGGCTCCTCGGCGGCGCGCCCGCCGCAGCCGCAGTCGTGATGGGTCTCGGTGATGGGCAGGTCGGCCATGTCGGTCTCCTCCGGTCGGGCGGCCGGGGCCGCCGTGCTCAATTAATTACAGGATGATTGTAATAATAGTTCGCCGACGACCCGACGGCCGCTCCGAGGATCCGACGAGGCGAGCGCGGGGCGCCGCGCAGGACGGGACCGGCCTCGTCGCCTCGGACCGGGGCACGCCTCACGCCGACGCGGGGACGCCGCCGCGCCCGAAGCGCCCTCCGCGTCCCGGTGGGGCCGTCCCGCGGGGACGCGGGGCGTCGCTCGAACGACTTCAGCGCCCCGTCGATCTTGAAGGCCGCCCCACGCCGACGCAGGGCGCCGCCGTGGCGTCCGGGGGCGTCGGGAGCGGTTGAGGCGCCGACGGCTCCCGTCCTGCTCGATCGTGGCTTCGCGGGCGCGGGGGCGGCCACTCCCCCTCCGAGTGCACCCTCTCCCCTTCCTCCCCATCCAACGTGGCTCCGCGGGCGCGGGGCGGCCAGCGGATCCAACGGCGTTCCGCCGGGCGTATCGGCGTGGTTCCACGGGGGCGGGGGTGGCCGCGGTTCGGGGTCCGGGTTGTGGGTTGACCGGTGTTGTTGCTTGTGGGTAGCGTGTCGGGGAGCGCGGTCGTGGTCGATCTCGTCGTGGTCGATCTCGTGGTGCGTTGTTCCACTGCCCCCGGCGTTGGGGGCCACCCCCTTTGTGGAAAGGCGTTGCGGTGAAGGTTGACGAGGCGAATCTCGACGGTTTGAGGGGCATGCCGGATGTCGATTATGACTTCGACGTGTCGGCGTCGTTGGAGGCGGCGTTCCGGGCCGCGGCGACGGCGGTGGAGGGCCAGCGGGGGTCGCGGGCGGGTTACCGTTCGGGCGGACTGATCGATTTCCAGGGTTATTACTCGGCGTTGTTCGGCGAGAACGGGACGACGCAGCTGGGCGACCTGGACGAGATCGTGTCGAATCTGCGTCTGGTGGCGTCCAGGGTCACGACCCTGGACGAGAAGGCGCGGGCGGAGAACGACCGGCGCCGGCAGGCCCGGGAGTGGGCGCAGCGGCAGGCCGACCGGAACAGGGTCGAGAAGTTCGTCGACAGGTTCACTGGTGGTGAGGAGCCGCCGTTCGAGGAGATCTCCGACGATGAGAGGGATTCGTCGGCGTCGGAGTCGGTGGCGGCGGCTGCTCCTGCGGCGCGTCAGGAGTTGACGGGTTCGGGGCCGTCGGGCGGGGTGTCGAGCGGGAGCCCGTCGAATCTGCGGGGTTTCGCGTCGAGTTCGAGGGCGGCCGACGGCGAGTTGTCGGGGACGGCCGGGACCCTGACGGGCCATTGTGATGATTTCGCGGAGGCGTGTTCGTGGGCGACGTTGGACGCGTCGAGCGTGATCGGGGCGTTGGGTTCGTGGTTGGAGCAGAACGAGAACGACGCGAAGTGGGCCGATGTGGTGGCGGGCGCGTTCGAGGCGGCCGGCGCCGGGGATGGCGTGGCGGCCGTGCCGGATGCGGCGATCGAGGCCTCGTTGGCGGCTGCGGGGGTGCAGGCGGGCCGGGAGGATCTGCGGGTTGATCCGCCCACGGCCTATGGTTCGCCTCCGACGACGGGTTATGCGGATGATCCGGTGAACGCGTTCACCGGTAATTTCGTGGAGGTCGAGGACGACCTGGGGTTCGCCGGGCCGGCCGGGGGCCTGTCGTGGCGGCGGTCGTACAGCGCGTTGAACCCGGGGGTCGGGGGTTTCGGGCCGGGCTGGTCGTCGTGGTGCGAGGCCGGGTTGACGGTTGACGGGGAGGGCGCGAGGCTGCGGTTGTTCGACGGCCGGGTGATCGTGTTCCCGCGTCTGGGCGACGGCTGGGGCCGGGCTGCCGGGGAGAACCTGTGGCTGGCCGCGGTGCCCGGCGGCGGCTGGCGGGTGTCCTCGTCGTGGGGTCTGGTGTGGCGGGTCGATGCGGCGGGACGGGTGCGCAGCACCAGTGAGGGCGAGGGCACCGGTGTCGAGTTGTCGTACGACCGGCAGGGGCGTCTGGTGCGGCTGACGCACGAGTGGGGCCGGGCCCTCGACGTCGTGTGGGACGACACCGTCGGCGGCGACACCGCAGGCGGCGGTGACGATGCCGGTGCTGGTGTCGGGGGGCGCGTGAGCGCGGTGGTGGCCGATGACGGCCGTCGGGTCGACTACGTCTATGACGGGTCCGGGCGCCTGGTCGAGGCCCGTGGTGGCGGCGGGGCGCGGCACTACCGGTGGAACGGGGCGGGGCTGATCGAGTCGGTCATCGACGCCGACGGTGTCGTCGAGGTCACCAACAACTACGACGAGCGGGGCCGGGTGTCGCGGCAGCGTTCGCGTTTCGGGCGCATCACCCGGTACGCGTACCTGTCCGGCGGTGTCACCGTCACCAGTGACGAGGACGGTTCGCGGGGCAACACGTGGATCCATGACCGCAACGGCCGCCTGGTGGGCCTGGTGGACGCCGACGGGCGTCGTCAGTCCACCGGCTACGACCGGCACGGGAACCCGGTGCTGGTGCGCGGCCGGGACGGGGCCGAGACGGTGTCGGTGTACGACGGGCGGGGCCGTCTGGTGACGCGGCGTCTTCCCTCGGGCGCCAGGGTCGACCAGGAGTGGGACGGGCTGGACCGGCTCGTGCGCACCCGCGTGACCGGCGCCGACAACGACGACACCACCGGCGGCACCGGCGGCGTTGCCGGTGGGGCTGCGGGCCGGGTTGCGGTGACCAGCTACGAGTACGAGGCGGGCCAGCGCAGGCCGTGCCGGGTGGTGGATGCCGAGGGCGGTGTCACGTCCATGGTGTGGCGCGGCGGGCTGCTGATGCAGGTCACCGACCCCACCGGGGTGCGGGTGCGTTTCGGCTATGACGAGCACGGCGACCTGGTGACCTCGACGGACGCGGCGGGCAGCACGGCCCGGCTGGAGCATGACCGGGCCGGGCGGGTCACCGCGGCGGTCACTCCGCTGGGGCACCGCACCGAGTTCGTCTACGACCCGGGTGGGCGTCTGGCCGCGCGGACGGATCCGGACGGGGCCCGGACGCGGTTCGAGTACACGGCCGCGGGCCGCTTGACGGCGGTGGTGGACCCCGAGGGCGGGCGCACGCTGATCGAGCACGGCGACCATGGTGAGCGGGAGCGGACGACGGATCCGCTGGGCCGGGTCGTGGGCGAGCGTTGTGACGGTCTGGGGAACCTGGCGGCGGTGGAGCTGCCGGACGGTTCGACGTGGGAGTTCGGCTACGACGGCCTGTCGCGTCTGACCGGCATGCGTGATGGCGGCGGCGGCGAGTGGGCCATGGGGTACGGGCCCGACGGCATGCTGGCCGCCACGACCGACCCGACCGGTGTTGAACGGCGGGTGGCCCGCGGGCCCTTCGGCGCCCCGGTGGCCGTCACCGATGGCGGTGATGATGCGGCCGCGGTGTACGACCGGTTGGGCCGGTTGATGTCGGTCACGGGGCCCGATGGTGGCACCCGGGTGAACCGGTACGACCTGTGCGGGCGGCTGGTCGAGACGATGGACGCGGCCGGGGCGACGACCCGGTTCGGACGGGACGCGGCGGGCCGGGTGGTCGAGGTGACCCAGCCCACCGGCAGGTCGTACCGGTACGAGTGGGACGAGTGCGGGCGCTGGGCCGCGACGGTCAGCACCGGCGGGGACCGTTACGAGATCGTCCATGACGCGGATTCGCGGATCGTCGGGGAGGTCTGGCCGACCGGGGAGACCGTGTCCACCCGGTTCGACGCGTGCGGGCGGATCGTGGCGCGCCGTCAGCCCGGCCGCGGGGTGGTGCGATTCGGCTACGACCGGTGCGGCCGGATCGTGTGGGTGCGTGACCGGTGGAACGGGCGGCGCAGGTTCGGTTACGACGAGGCGGGCCAGCTGGTCTGGGCCGCCGACGCGCTGGGCCGGGTCACCCGGTTCGAGTACAACGAGGCGGGCCGGCAGGTCGCGACCGTCGACACGACCGGGGCCCGCAGCGAGCGGGTGTTCGACCCGATGGGCCGGCTGGTCTCCCGGACCGACCCCCTCGGCAGGACCACCACCTACGGCTACGACAAGACAGGCCGGCTCACGTCCCGCACCGATGCGGGCGGGCGGCGTCTGGAGTGGTGCTACGACCGGACCGGCCGGCTGGAGCGCACCCTGGCCGACGGGCGGCTGCTGACCAGGGTGGAGCGGGACTTCGCGGCCCGTACCCTCACCTGGACCAGCGCCGACGGCGAGCGGGTCGAGACCGCCTGGGACACCCAGGGCAACCTCGTCCGGCGGCTGCGTGACGGTGTCGGCGTGTCCTACAGCTACGACATCGGCGGGCGGCGCACCGGCATGCACCTGCCCGACGGCAGTAGTACCGGGTACGAGTACGACGCGAACAACCGGCTCGCCGCGATCGTCCGGCCGGGGCTCGGCCGGGTGCGGATCGACCGCGACCGGCTCGGCCGGGTCGTCGGCGTGCACGGGCCCGGGCTGGACGCCACCTGGACCTGGCACGACGGCGCCGTGGTCGCGAACCGGGTGAACCGGCGCGGTTTCATCCAGCAGACCCGTGTCGAACGCGACCGGGACGGGCGCGTCACGGCCGACGTGCGCGACGGGCTGCGCACCGAGTACGCCTATGACCGGGCCGGGCAGTTGACCGGGGCGGTCACGAGCGAGGGCACCCGCACCAGCTACGAGTGGGACACCGGAGGGCGGCTGGTCGCCGAGACCTGCGACGGCCAGACGACCCGTCACGGCTACGACCGGGCCGGCCAGCTGGTCTGGACCCGCTGCCCCGACGGCACGCGCCTGACCTATGACTACGACCCGTCCGGGCGCCGCGTCCGCGAGACCGGGCCCGACGGGGAACGCCTCTTCGACTGGGATCCGCGCGGTTTCCTGGCCCAGGTCACCCGCGTCAGCCGCCACGGCGACCAGGTCCGGGCCCGCCGCACCCGGCTCCACGTCGACGCCGGCGGTCTGCTCGCCGCCGCAGGAGACCAGCCCGTCCACTGGGACACCGCCGCCGCCTGGCCCGCGCTCGCCCAGATCGGCGCCCGAACCATCACCGACGCCCTCGCCGCCACCGCCCTCACCACCCGGACGGGCGGCGACGACACGGTGTGGCTCGTGCCCGACACCGACGGGCCCGCCGCCCAGACCCCCGGCCTGCTGGCAGGCCCCGAAGCCCTCCAGAGCAGGCTCTGGGAACAAGCCCCCACCGCCGCCGGCCGGGCCGCGCCCGCAGCCCCCGAACCCGGCGCCATGACTGACGCAGGGCCCGGGGCGGCGGACGTCGGGATCGGCGCCGACGGGACCCTGCAGGCCGCGGGCCTCGGCTGGATGGGCGCCCGGGTCTACGATCCCGCCACGAGGGCGTTCCTGTCGGCCGATCCCCTCGAACCCGTCACCGGGGCCGCGTGGGCGGCCAACCCGTACTCGTTCGCGGGTAACGACCCGGTCGGGTTGACCGACCCGTCCGGGCTGCGGCCGGTGTCCGAGGACGACCTGCGCGCCTACCAGCAGGCCTCGAACGGGATGCTGCAGAACGCCGCGAGCGCGGCCGGGAACTGGCTGTCCGACAACTGGGAGTACATCGCCGCCGGCGCCATGGTCGCAGCGGGTGTCGCGGTCATGTGCACAGGCGTCGGCGGGCCCATCGGCGCCGCGATGATGGCCGGCGCCCTCACCAGCGCCGGCGGCAGCATCTGGTCCCAGAAATCGGCCAACGGCACCGTGGACTGGGGCACCGTCCTGCGCGACGGCGCCGTCGGCGCCGCGACCGGCCTCATCGGCGGCGGCGCCTCCGCCGCGGCCGCCAGAGCCACCGCCGGCATGACCAGCTGCCTCGGCAAGAACATCCTCACCGGCGCCGTCGAAGGAGCCATCGACGGCGGCGCCGGCAACGGCCTCCAATACCTGACCGGCGGCCAGCCCGTCACGGCGGCCGGGTTCGCCCGGGCCGTCGGCCAAGGCGCAGGCCAAGGAGCCCTCGGCGGCGGCGCCGGCGGGGCCCTGTCCCACGTCACCGGCATCGCCCGCTACGGCTGCTTCACACCCGACACCCCCGTCCTCATGGCCGACGGCTCGACCAAGCGCATTGACCAGGTCCAGGCCGGCGAGCAGGTCCTCGCCCACAACCCGGCCACCGGCCAGGACGAACCCGCCACCGTGGAACAGACCTTCACCCACGAGAAGGTCCCCACCCTGCGGGTCACCACCACCAGCGGCACCGTCGAGACCACGGCCACGCACCCGTTCCACGTCCAGGGCCGCGGCTACACACCGGCCTCGGACCTCCACGAGGGCGACATTCTTCACACCCCCGACGGCCACACCACCACCGTGGTGTCGATCCAGGCCACCGGACGAGCCGAAACCGTCCACAACCTCGCCATCACCGGCCACCACAACTACCACGTGGCCACCACCACCGGACAACCCATCCTCGTCCACAACAACGGATGCGAAGTGACCGGTCAGGGTTCAGTGAATATGGGGGAATTGGATGATCTTGAAAGGCCAACGGGGGTCACGGCGCATCTTACGCCCGACATGGTCGGAACTGGCAGCAAGGTTCCGCCGAGTCTCAAGCCTCCAGGATTTGAGGGCGGTTCCGCAGGTCAGGCCAGGGGGCATCTCTTAGGAGCACAGCTTGGTGGAGATGGAACCAATCCAAGAAATGTTGTTACCCTGACTCAAAATCCCACCAACACCCCTGTGATGCGTGGATATGAAAACCAAGTCAGAAAAGCACTTGACGCAGGCGCAGAGGTTGATTATACGTCAACTCCTATATACAAGGGCGATGATCTGGTACCTCGAGGGGTGACACTTACGGCAGACGGATCGAACGGCCTCAATTTAGGTGTATCCATTTTAAATGGAGGTAAATAGCATGGAATGGTTGAATGAACTCGTCAAGATAGTCCCGCCGAGTAATGCCCACAATATTTCAAACGGTTCAACACAGGACGACAGTGGTGAATTTCCGGAAAGTTATACCACCCTTGTCAACACCTATGGCCCGGGGTATTTTGATGACTTTCTTTATCTCTTGTCATTGAATAATGAAAACAAATACTTGGATGCTCGCTTTCAGACTCGTGCGCAACGCGACGCTCTGCATACAGTCAACGCCAGTGGAGAACGGCTGCCAGATCGCATCGAATCGATCGATGATCTCCTAGTATGGGCCATGACGGATAATGGTGATGTTTGTTATTGGATGCCATCTGGCACTGGGGGATGTGTTGTGATCATGGATAGTCGCGCCCCGGAATGGTGTTTCTATGACATGGGTGTCACTGAGTTCATGTACAGATTATTGCGCAAGGATATCATCGTGCCGATCTTCCCCCCCGATTTCCCAAGTACAATCCACACATTCTCTAGATTATGACAAGCTGCATACTGCAGAATAGTGCAGCTTGAAGATAGGTTGGCATGAAACGAAATCGTGTTTTCCGTGGGTTTCCTGTGCTGTTTCGGATGCGGTGGGGGCGTGCGGGTCGGGGTCGCCCCGGAAGGAGACCGCCGTCCTGGTCGGGTGGAGGAGGCGTTCCGACAATCGTGTGCTGGTGCGGATGAAGGCCGAGGCGGTCCTGTACGCCTCCCGTGGCGTCGACGTAGGCATCATCGCTGAAATGGTCGAGCGGGCCGAGAGGGTCGTGCAGGAATGGCCGGCCGAGTGGCGGGCCACGCGGATGTGCTCGGTCCCGGCCGGGCATGCGGGGAACCGGGACGCGGCGGAACTCGCCCGCGCCCGGAAGCAGGAACTCGAGACCATCCTGGCCCAGCCGCCCTCCCAGGCGGGTTCCCGCGCCGAGTTCTGGGACGTCCCGGCGATACGTGAGGTCGTGAAGATCCTGTTCGATGTCGAGTACCAGGCGGATTCTTCGTATCAGCTGCTCCTGCGCTTGTGCGGGCTGAGCTTCAAACTGCCCGACCCGTTCGATGAGCACCGCAACGAGAAAGCCGTCACCCGGCGCATGACCGAGGTGAAAACCCAAGTCAAAAGCTTGTTGGACCAAGGCTGGGAGGTCTACACGGCGGACGAGGTCCGCTTGGAGCACGAGGCCGAGACCCGCCGCATGTGGCTCCCGAAAGGACAACGCACCAAACTGTCCGTGGACCGGCAGAGGACGTCCCAGTCGTTCTCCGGCGCCCTCTCGTTGACCAGCAAAAAAGTCAAACTGTACCCGATCGAGGTGAACCGGAACACCGAGCAGACGATCCTCGCGCTGGACCTGCTCCAACGCGAAACCGAGGCAGAGAAGATCGCGGTCGTCCTCGACAACGCCCGATTCCACCACGCCAAGATGCTGGCCGGCCTCTACGAGCCGGGTCAGCTGTTGGAGCGCATCATGCCGATTCATCTGCCGCCGTACGCGCCCGATCACAATCCGGTGGAGCACGTCTGGAACGCGGCCAAGAGCAACATCGCGAACATCCAGCGCGAGACCCCCGAAGAGACCTTCGGCGCGTTCGCCTCATACATCACCGGCCGCGCCTTCGACTACGACTTCGAGCACCTCCCACTCCGCGAAACCAGAAACGATTTTGTTTCATGACAGCCATACCACGTGGCCACCACCACCGGACAACCCATCCTCGTCCACAATGATACGGCTTGCACTCAGGGCGATGATCTACCCAGGGGCGGTGTCTATACCTTGAGCGATCCGGATACGGGTGAGGTTGTTCGGACGGGGCGGACCAATGATCTGGCAAGACGCCAAAGCGAACACCAGCGAAACAGCGTGACAGAAAACCTTCAGTTTGATGCAGTTCATTATACAGATAACTATGCAGAACAACGTGGTTTAGAGCAAATCGTGTACGACAAGAATCCACAAGCGATGGCTTCCAACGGCGGTTTGAATAAGGTGAGACCGATCAGCCCGAAGAACAAGAACCGTGAGAGCTACATGGATGCAGCGAACAAACATTTGGAGCACGATGAAGGGGGAAGTTAGATGGTTGTAAGGTTTGGCGAAGGGGACTGGTTCGGGCTCCCGGTGAAGGGAGGTGGCTGGGCGTTGGGTGTTATAGCCAGGCGCCGGCCGAGGTCTTCGGCGTTGCTTGGGTATTTCTTCGGACCCCGCCACCCGGAACCGCCCGTGCTGGCGGATGCGGAAGGCCTGACCGCCGAGGATGCTGCCTTCGTGTGCATTTTTGGGTACCTGGGATTCAAGAAAGAGCAGTGGCCGGTTCTAGGGAAACTTGACGATTGGAACCGGGATGCATGGCCCATGCCCGTATTCACGCAAACGGCCAGAGGTTCTGTCAAGCCTGTTCGTGTCTTCTATGACCCTGATGATCCATCGAAAGTGATTCGGCGTGAGCTCATCCGCCCTGACGAACCCACTGATGGCCCAGAAAGCGGGAGTTTCGGGCACGTTGCCGTGAGCATCCGACTGGGGAATCTGTTGTCTGGTGCTGGCCAGTGGCCCGATGTGGTACAGTATCCGCCGCCGAGGCAGATCCCGAGAGGGCTGGTTGCTACACTCACCAGACCAGAGCCCGAGGCTGGTGACGATCAGGGTTGTCTGACGATCCAGGCCGGCGCCTGCCTGAAGGAGGTTTTCGCGACCCGGACTGATGAGGGTGCTGAGGGAAGCGGTTACGATTGGGCGTCCTTGACTCGTGTCCTGATCGATGAACGAGCCCCCGAACTGGCCGACCGAGTCGAGCTCGACCCCGACGCCCAAGAACTCCTCGTCTTCAGCACCGACATGGAAGCCCTCAAAAAGCTCAAAATCCTGCTTGAGCAACTCGTCGACAGCCCCAAAGACGCGCGGGCCCTTTTCAGCAAGGCCGAATTGGAATAGACGGACATTCCCAGCATGTGGACTGTCCGGATGCTCGATTTGCCCCGGCTCCCACGTGGAAAGCCAGCATGTCACCTTGGGTGTGACTTTGCCAGTCTGAACGTTGAGAGAGCATGGAAGTTTGTCCATCAAGCGTCCAGTTGAAGCTTTTCCTGGTTTACCTGTATCCCGTAGTAACAACTAGCAGGAGGCATACATGGCAGCCTACCCACGGAACCCATGGAGGGTGTTCCGGCCAGGGCTGATGATCGCGATCCATCCCCATGGACAAGCCTCAAAGTTGCGAAGCCGGTTCAAGAACGCCACAATCTGTTATCCAAGATGTCGATGATTTAAAACCACAAACCCATGGACTGAGATCAGAGGAGCTCAGTGACTGATTATGGCTTTGATTGGCTCATGGGTGAAGCTGATGGAAGGAGTGTGCAGGCAAATCATCCCGGGCACCATCGGATTGATCGAGGATCCCCTCCGGGAAGAAGGTCGCCAGTCTCGCTTGCCCCCTTGGACAAGCGGTATTTCGCGCTCTGCTCACGAGAAGAAGAGTACTGCCCAAGCAGCCGATGCCGCTCTTCTTGGCTTGTTCCGTGTCTTCGATGGGGGTCTTGGACATCGACCTCGGCGGGGAAATCAGGATTGCTTGGGGGTGGGCATGTCTTGAAAGATGATCCCACCCTACATGAGATCTGCAGGTCGATAGCCGCCGATATTTTCGAGCAACAGTTTCTTACAACTGAATAGTGCCTTCTGGCAGTCACGAGCTGGGGGCGCCCGGGTCTACGACCCCGCCACGAGGGGTTTCCTGTCGGCCGATCCCCTCGAACCCGTCACCGGGGCCGCGTGGGCGGCCAACCCGTACTCGTTCGCGGGTAACGACCCGGTCGGGTTGACCGACCCGTCCGGGCTGCGGCCGGTGTCCGAGGACGACCTGCGCGCCTACCAGCAGGCCTCGAACGGGATGCTGCAGAACGCCGCGAGCGCGGCCGGGAACTGGCTGTCCGACAACTGGGAGTACATCGCCGCCGGCGCCATGGTCGCAGCGGGTGTCGCGGTCATGTGCACAGGCGTCGGCGGGCCCATCGGCGCCGCGATGATGGCCGGCGCCCTCACCAGCGCCGGCGGCAGCATCTGGTCCCAGAAATCGGCCAACGGCACCGTGGACTGGGGCACCGTCCTGCGCGACGGCGCCGTCGGCGCCGCGACCGGCCTCATCGGCGGCGGCGCCTCCGCCGCGGCCGCCAGAGCCACCGCCGGCATGACCAGCTGCCTCGGCAAGAACATCCTCACCGGCGCCGTCGAAGGAGCCCTCGGCGGCGGCGCCGGCGGGGCCCTGTCCCACGTCACCGGCATCGCCCGCTACGGCTGCTTCACACCCGACACCCCCGTCCTCATGGCCGACGGCTCGACCAAGCGCATTGACCAGGTCCAGGCCGGCGAGCAGGTCCTCGCCCACAACCCGGCCACCGGCCAGGACGAACCCGCCACCGTGGAACAGACCTTCACCCACGAGAAGGTCCCCACCCTGCGGGTCACCACCACCAGCGGCACCGTCGAGACCACGGCCACGCACCCGTTCCACGTCCAGGGCCGCGGCTACACACCGGCCTCGGACCTCCACGAGGGCGACATTCTTCACACCCCCGACGGCCACACCACCACCGTGGTGTCGATCCAGGCCACCGGACGAACCGAGACCGTCCACAACCTCGCCATCACCGGCCACCACAACTACCACGTGGCCACCACCACCGGACAACCCATCCTCGTCCACAACAACCAAAACCCACTCACAGGCGAAAACGGAGCCTGCGAAGTTCTTGGGGATGCAGCGGAGTCGTCGGAAGTTCCCATGTACGAGAGCCGCAGCGCTGCTTTCCGAAGTGCTAAGCGCGATGCCGGCGTCCCTATGTCAGAGCAACCTTCTCTCGTTAGTAACGTGGATATGACAGATAAGTTTGATCGACATATTCTCGACGACAATGGACTGCCCATTTCGACTCGCGAATATCATTACACTGGACAAGGTCACGATCCCGTTATGATCCAAGATCATGCAGCCGGCCACGTTTTTGATGATGATGGCCGTGTAGGACAGCATTTTAATGTGAGGGACCCCCAGAGTCCGAGACATGGGAATCCGGATGGCACGCACAAACATTATCCTTGGAGGGAAGATGGAAGTTGACATTGACTTGAGATTTTTGTCGGATGGTGATCAACTCAAAGACATATACCGCCCTGGGAATGGTGCTACTTTTTCTGCTGCCTGCGATACAGTTTCAATCCACCCCGATTTAGGTATTGTGGAGATGCCGGTTTATGTTTTGAGTGTCAACCCAGACCATCCGATGCTCAAGGGGACAAAATATAATGCGTTGAGCTTCATCCTGAAATTCACTGGAGAGGTGTATGTCGACTGCACGGGGATAGCGAATTGGAAGCGCTCCTTGAGAGTGCAGGGTGAAAAAACAGTCCCCGGATCGAGGCCACACTGACCGCGCTTGGAACAGTCTTCCGCGTTACATGCACCAAGTGCAGTGTTGTCGATTTAAAACCAGCCTTCGTTGAGGTTGATTATTTTAATCAAAAGGAGCATTATGAGTCAATCAAATGAAATGCGACCGCCAAGTGACTGGTGGGCCAAAAATATAAGACGCTCGCGAAGTCTTTTAGAGGTATTCGGGCAACGACCAGCAAGTCTTGAGGGAGCGGCCTGCCGCAAAATCCAGTTCGATGCCCTACCGACCACGGTTTTCCTTCACGTCGAGTTAGCGGATTTTCCCGAGGTACCTCCAGCCAGATGGCTCTCGAATGGATGTGATACAGTAGCACTCAAGATCGAAATGTCTGACTGCCGCGATTTATCTGGCAGTGGAGCGGTGGAGCCCTGCTCAATAAACATCACCCCGGTAGGGGAAAAAAGTAATGTTATGCTTTTTGGTCCCAATTTTAATTTTGGCTTCACTGCAAAATACCCCCTCATCTGTCTAATGCGCGCAATTAAGAGCCAAGGCGTGCAATGATGGCCCGAGTCTATCTGAATGATGTGCCATGCAGTTGACCAAGGCGTCGAGTGAATTTTGACCCGTAACCAGCTTCAACATGAAGCGCATTGAGAAATGATCGTGATTATGGCTGACATGAAGCAAAACCGTATTTTTCGTGGATTTCCTGTGCTGTTTCGAACATGATCGGGACATGCAGGTTGAGGTCACTCCTGAAGAAACCGACGTCCTGATCAGGTGGAAGAAGCGTTCCGACAATTATGTGCTGGTGCGGATGAAAGCAGAAGCGATTCTGTACGCCTCCCGTGGCGTTGATGTGAGCATCATCGCTGAGATGGTTGAGCGCACTGAGAAGACGGTGCAGGAATGGCTGGCCGAGTGGCGGGCCACCAGGATGTGCTCGGTGCTGACCGGCCATGCGGGGAACCAGAACGCGGCGGAACTCACCCGCGCCCAGAAGGAAGAACTCAAGGCCATCTTGGCCCGGCCGCCGTCCCGGTCCGGTGTTCATGCCGAGTTCTGGGACGTCCCGGCGATGCGTGAGGTCGTGAAGATCCTGTTCGATGTCGAGTACGAGTCAGATTCTTCGTACCGGCTGCTCCTGCGCCTGTGCGGGCTGAGTCTCGAGCTGCCGGACCCGTTCGACGAGCGCCGCGACGAGCAGGCCATCACCCGGCGCATGGCCGAGGTGAAGACCGAAGTCAAGACCCGGTTGGACGCCGGCTGGGAGGTGTATGCGGCAGACGAGGTGCGCCTGGAGCACGAGGCCGAGAGCCGCCGCACGTGGCCCCCGAAAGGCCAACGCACCAAACTGTCCGTGAACCGGCAGAAAACAGCCCAGTCGTTCTTCGGCGCCCTCTCCCTGACCCGCAAAAAGGTCAAGCTGTATCCGATCGAGGGGAACCAGAACACCGAACAGATCATCGGCGCCCTGGACCGACTCCAACGTGAAACCCGCACCGAGAAGATCGCGGTCGTCCCGGGCGGCGCCCGGTTCCACCACGCCAAGATGCTGACCGGCCTCTACGAGCCCGGCCGGCTGTTGGAGCGCATCACGCCGGTTCATCTGCCGCCGTATGCGCCGGACCACAACCCGGTCGAGCACGTCTGGAACACGGCCAAGAACAACATCGCGAACATTCAGCGCGAGACCCCCGAAGAAACCTTCGGCGCGTTCGCCTCATACGTCACCGGACGCTCCTTCGACTACGACTTCGAACGCCTCCCACTCCGCGAAACCAGAAACGATTTTGTTTCATGACGGCCATAGTAACTATGGCATACACTGATTACGACCGCATCAGTGACAGTGAGCGCAGCGAAGGACTCATTAAGATAGGATACGCGCTCGGTGAGTATGCACGTGACCACAGCACCACTGATGCAATTCTTGACGCCTATCAGCAAGAAGAGTTCAAAGGGGTTTTCATCCGTAAGGAGGTTCGTGCTTTGATGGATGAGGTCCTCGCCGCCCGCACGCAAGAGTAGAGGACACGACGACGCCTCGCGTCGTACGGCTTCCGGTCTCCCACGAGGACGACCCCGACATGCGGCCACAAGCTGCTCCGCAGTGTTGAGAACTGAACAGAGTCCCCCCACCGGGACCATCGATGGCACGTTCCACGTCACCGATGCCGTGATGGCTGGCCCTCGCCACCAAGACACTGCGCCACCCCTCGTTCGCGGGTAATGATCCGGTCGGGTTGGTCGATCCGTCCGGGCTGCGGCCGGTGTCCGAGGACGACCTGCGCGCCTACCAGCAGGCCTCGAACGGGATGCTGCAGAACGCCGCGAGCGCGGCCGGGAACTGGCTGTCCGACAACTGGGAGTACATCGCCGCCGGCGCCATGGTCGCAGCGGGTGTCGCGGTCATGTGCACAGGCGTCGGCGGGCCCATCGGCGCCGCGATGATGGCCGGCGCCCTCACCAGCGCCGGCGGCAGCATCTGGTCCCAGAAATCGGCCAACGGCACCGTGGACTGGGGCACCGTCCTGCGCGACGGCGCCGTCGGCGCCGCGACCGGCCTCATCGGCGGCGGCGCCTCCGCCGCGGCCGCCAGAGCCACCGCCGGCATGACCAGCTGCCTCGGCAAGAACATCCTCACCGGCGCCGTCGAAGGAGCCATCGACGGCGGCGCCGGCAACGGCCTCCAATACCTCACCAGCGGCCAACCCATCACCCCCGCCGGGTTCGCCCAAGCCGTCGGCCAAGGCGCAGGCCAAGGAGCCCTCGGCGGCGGCGCCGGCGGGGCCCTGTCCCACGTCACCGGCATCGCCCGCTACGGCTGCTTCACACCCGACACCCCCGTCCTCATGGCCGACGGCTCGACCAAGCGCATTGACCAGGTCCAGGCCGGCGAGCAGGTCCTCGCCCACAACCCGGCCACCGGCCAGGACGAACCCGCCACCGTGGAACAGACCTTTGTTCATGAGAAAGTTCCGACTCTGCGGGTGACTACCACTAACGGTGTGGTGGAGACGACTGCTACGCACCCGTTCTACGTCGAAGACCGCGGCTACACCCCAGCCGAGCAGTTGCGTGAGGGCGACATTCTTCACACCCCCGACGGCCACACCACCACCGTGGTGTCGATCCAAGCAACCGGACGAGCCGAGACCGTCCACAACCTCGCCATCACCGGCCACCACAACTACCACGTGGCCACCAGCACCGGACAACCCATCCTCGTCCACAACAACACCAACCCCAGCGGATGCGGAACCGGAGATGTCAGCACTGATGATCTCCCCGTACTTGAGATTTCGAGTGAGCGCATGCCAAATATCGCCGACAACATCGAATCTGCCATCGATGCCGGCCATCCATCTGTACTTACTCGAACAAGTCCTGCTCAAGCTGTCCAAAATAGGCGAGAGGCATGCGCAGGTTTCAGTGGTCCAGGAAGTCCTGACGAATATCCCTTTGCGTCAACAATGGAAGGCGGCGCCGGATCCCAGGTTCGAGGAGTTCCTCTGCAGGAACAATATCGGCAAGGCGGAACGGTCAACGCGTTTTATCAACAAAATAGTATTGGCGTAGGAGATAAATTCAAAGTGCAAGTAACACATGATTGGAGTTGAGATCATGATTTCTTTTATGATTGTACCTTTTTATGCACAAATCTGGCTCTTTGATTCGACTACGAAAAATATTCCGGAAATGGGAGAAGAGCTGGGTAGAGTTGTGGCAAATGAAAATGTTGTTATGATTTTTACTCAACCTGATACAGATGGCGATGTTGAAGTGTCTATCGGATCAGTTGGTGATGATACGTCAGGGACTTTGATATACCAAGGAGAGATGAGTTTCTTAAGCGGGGTTGCTCGCGTCGGGAGCATAGCCGCGGGGGATCTGTATGATATAAAGCTTACCCAGAATATAGGCGTTCATGTCGAAATTTATGCATCGCCATTAGAATTGCCTAACAAAATCGATATCTTCTTTTCATCACGTGATTTGATTGAGTCCATTGAGAAGGTTCTCCTGTGAGGATCTAAAATGGCTATGGCCGTCATGAAACGAAACCGTATTTCTCGTGGATTTCCTGTGCTGTTTCGGATATGATTGGGACATGCAGGTAGAGATCACCCCGGAAGAAACCGCCGTCCTGATCAGGTGGAAGAAGCGCGCGGACAATTATGTGTTGGTGCGGATGAAAGCAGAAGCGATCCTGTACGCTTCTCGAGGCGTTGATGTGAGCATCACCGCTGAAATGGTTGAGCGCAGCGTGAAAACCATCCGGGAGTGGCTGGCCGGTTGGCGGGACAGCAGGATGTGCTCGGTGCTGACCGGGCACGCCGGGAACCAGAACGCGGCGAAACTCACCCGTGCCCAGAAGGAAGACCTCAAGGCCGTCTTGGCCCAGCCGCCCTCCCAGACGGGTGTCCACGCCGAGTTCTGGGACGTCCCAGCGATACGTGACGTCGTGAAGATCCTGTTCGACGTCGAGTACCGGTCGGACTTCCTCGTACCAGCTGCTCCTGCGGTTCTGCGGCATGAGCTTCAAACGGCCCGACCCGTTCGACAAGCACCGCGACGAGCAGGCCATCACCCGACGCATGGCAGAGGTGAAAGCCCAGGTCAAGGACCTGTTGGACGCCGGCTGGGAGGTGTACGCGGCAGACGAGGTGCGCCTGGAGCATGAGGCCGAGACCCGCCGCATGTGGCTCCCCAGGGGACAGCGCACCAAACCGTCCGTGGACCGGCAGAAGACGTCCCAGTCGTTCTTCGGTGCTCTCTCGTTGACCAGCAAGAAGGTCAAGTTGTATCCGATCGAGGGGAACCAGAACACCGAGCAGACAATCCTCGCGCTGGACCGACTTCAACGCGAAACCCGGGAGGAGAAGATCGCGGTCGTCCTCGATAATGCCCGGTTCCACCACGCCAAGATGCTGACCGGTCTCCACGAGCCCGGTCAGCTACTGGAACGCATCACCCCGATTCATCTGCCACCGTACGCACCGGACCACAACCCGGTCGAGCACGTCTGGAACACCGCCAAGAACAACATCGCGAACATCCAGCGCGAGACCCCCGAAGAAACCTTCGGCGCGTTCGCCTCACACATCACCGGCCGCACCTTCGACCACGACTTCGAACACCTCCCACCCCGCGACACCGAAAACGATCTTGTTTCATGACCGCCATACTTAGATGCTTACGCTGTTGTTGAGCCGCCTGTCGGGTGGCGCCCCGACCAGTGGCCAGCCGATCGCCCCGCTGGGTTCGCCCAAGCCGTCGGCCAAGGCGCAGGCCAAGGAGCCCCCGGCGGCGGCGCCGGCGGGGCCCTGTCCCACGTCACCGGCATCGCCCGGTACGGCTGCTTCACACCCGACACCCCCGTCCTCATGGCCGACGGGACGAGGAGGCTTATTCACAGCGTCTGCGGATGACGCCGTGACCAGGGGTGATGATCGCGATCTGGCCCCCTGTGAATAAGCCTGGAGGATCATGCAAAAATGATGGCCGAGTCCCTCGGCGGCACCCTGAAGAAGGAACCCGTGAACCGCAAGGTCCACCCGCCCAGAGCCCACCCGCACCCGGGAGGTGACATCCCGGATCGAATGGACGAGGGCCCCGCACCCCGACCGGGCATCACGGTGAGACCGCCGGCCCATGCGCCAGGCGGGCGGATCCGGCCGTCCGCGCCCGGCGGACCGACGCGCAAGACCTCCGGATTCCGATGCCGCGGCCCTGCGGCTACACTGGGGCGTAAGGTCTCTCGCGCGGCGGTACCTCGCCCAACTCCCCCAGGGTCGGAAGGCAGCAAGGGTCAGTGAGCTCTTCCGGGTGCGCGAGAGGCCCCTTTTCATGCCCTCCCCGTCCCTCCTGCGGGGACGCCGAGCACCATCCAGGGTCATCCTGGCGGACCGCCGGCCCGCCTCGCCGTGCGCCCGGCCGAACGGGGCGTCCCGCCACCGGACCGGCCGCAGACGGAGCCTTCCCGCCGGGCGGCGGGTCGAGCGGGCGGGCGATCCACCGGAGAGCCGGCCTGCGGCCGACGGCCCGCCCCGCGCGTGGCGCGGCATCCGGCCCACGGCCCGGACGAGCACCGGCCGCAGGGCTCAGACGAGCATCCGGTAGATGGCCGTGTCGGGCTCGAGCACCTCGACCTTGAGCGGCGAGCCGTCGATGCGGGCCAGCAGCGACCGGTAGCTGGCCGGGTCGCCGAGCTCGATGCCGACGAGGGCCGGGCCGGTCTCGCGGTTGGAGCGCTTGGTGTACTCGAAGACGATGATGTCGTCGTCGGGGCCGAGCACGTCGTTGAGGAAGCGGCGCAGGGCACCGGGCTCCTGCGGGAAGTTCACGAGGAAGTAGCGGCGGCGGCCCTCGTGGACCCCGGAGCGCTCGATCACCTCGGCGTAGCGGGAGACGTCGTTGTTGCCGCCGGAGACGATCACGACGACCTCCTGGCCGGGCTCCAGCTGGACGGAGACGTCGAAGGGGCGCCTGCTCAGGGCCGCCGAGGCGAGGGCCCCGGCGGGCTCGGCGATGATGCCGTCGACCTGGTAGAGGCCGAGCATCTCGGAGCAGACCTGCCCCTCGGGCACGGCGAGCAGCTCGGGGCTGATGAGACGCGTCATCGCGTAGCTGAAGTCTCCTGCGCGGGCCACCGCGGCGCCGTCGACGAAGCCGTCGACGTGATCGAGGGTGACCGGCCGGCCCTCGCGCATGGCAGTGACCATGCAGCGGGCGCCGGCCGGTTCGACGCCGATGATCCGGACGCCGGGATGGTTGACGCGCGTCCAGGCGCCGCAGCCGGACAGCAGCCCGCCGCCGCCCACGGGGATCATGAGGACGTCGGGCGCATGACCGAGCTGGCTGAAGACCTCGCGGGCGACGGTGCCCTGGCCGGCCGCCGTGCGTGGATCGTCGAAGGCGGGGACCATCGTCGCGCCGGTGCGCCCGGCCTCGGTGGCCGCCGCCGCGGCGGCCCGATCGTAGGTCTCGCCGCCGACGACGAGGTCGACGTGGTCGCCGCCGAAGAAGCGGATGCGGTCGCGCTTCTGGCGGGGCGTGGTGCTGGGCACGTAGACGGTGCCCCTGATCCGGAGCCGGGCGCACGACCAGGCGACGCCCTGGCCATGGTTGCCGGCCGAGGCGCAGATGACGCCCGCGGCGCGCTGGTCCTCGGTGAGCCGGGAGATGAAGGTGTAGGCGCCGCGCAGCTTGTAGCTGCGCACGGGTTGGAGATCCTCGCGCTTGAGCCAGACCGTGCAGCCGGTGGCAGCCGAGAGGCGCTCGTCGTACTGCAGGGGCGTCTCGGTGGCGACGCCCCTGAGACGTCCGGCGGCCTCGTCGACCATCCCGGCGAGTTCATTCATGTCCACTGCGCTCACCCGTTCATTGTGCCGCGCACCGCCCCGGGAGTCCGCACGGCGGCGGCATGCGGGAACGGCATCGGCAGGGCCCGCGCCCCGGACGCTCGGATTGGTCCGGGTCGGGGTGAGGCGGTAAGCTCTCCGGCGGAGGATTCGCCTAGAGGCCTATGGCGCTCGCTTGGAAAGCGGGTTGGGTTCACGCCCTCACGAGTTCGAATCTCGTATCCTCCGCCATCGCCCTCCGACGGATGCGAAAACGCTCGTCGGAGGGTTTTCCCGTTCCGCCGCACCGGCCTGGCCGCCGCCTGCCCCTCCCGCCCGCTGTGGTGCACGACGCTGGACGAGCACGCCTTCGTCGCCTCCCGTGACCTCACGCCGTACGTCTGACGAGGGAACCGGGCCCATTCCCTCTCCGGGCCCGGGGCCGTCACGGGAGACGACCCGCAGAGCCGTGGAGTCCCGGCCCCGAGACGACCGATGCCGCGCCCAACGCGCTCCCGCCCGGGGATGCGGACGCCGCGTGAACGCCCGTTCCGGTGACCGGAGACCATGCGCGAGAAGAAGGGTCGGCCCGGAAGAAGTGCGGGCCCCGGCCTTCACATCCACGAACCAGCAGTTTAGGCTCTCCTGAGTGCCTCATCGTGGGGCGACGGCTTCCAGACGGAGGGTCACGAGATGTCCTTGATCCCTGAGACGGGTGCGGCGACCACCGGCGCTCTCGCCGGACGCACGCAGTCGATCGCCCACCGGCTGCTCAGCGGCGCCGGCTGCGCCTCGCTGCTCGCCCACCGCCTGGACCCCCAGGTCGGCATCGAGTTCCTCGCGCACGGCCTCACCCCGTCCGGCCGCATCGTCGTGGCCTGCTGCCCGGTCCCGGGCGACGGGGCGGCCGGGCTGCCGACGACCGAGCCCATCGCCGTGCGGTTCGACATCACGAAGGCCTCGTGCGAGCCGGGCGTGCACATCGTCTCGTCCGCGGTGCACCTGCTCGGCACACTCGAGTGGCTGCCGCCGCGGGTGGCCGCCCAGCTGCTCGCCGACGGTCAGCTGCCGCCGCGGGTGGCCGTCACGACGACCCACCCGTACGGCCGCCTCGGCGTCGTCCGGGCCCGACGCGTGCTGCTGCACGACTCGACCGGTGTCACCCCGATGGACCTCGGCCCTCTCCTCGACGCCTGCACCGGCATGCCCTTCCCCACCTGCGAGGACGAGTTCGACGCCTTCGACGCCGCGATGGGCCTCGGCGAGGACGCCCTGTGGGCCATCGCCGACGCCATCGTCGACGAGCGCATCGCCGGACGCATCTGCTCGCGCCACGACATGACCGCGGGCTGCCCGCACACCTGGAACCGCATCTACTGCGTCGACGTCGACCGCCACGGGCTGACGCTCATGGCCGTCGAGCCGACGACGACGAGCACCTTCTTCGCCCCGTTCGACGCCCCCGTCGACGAACTGGGGACGATGACTGACGCGCTGCGGGCCCTGGCGGACCGGGCGGCGGCCTGAGCCGAGGGCGACGGGAGCCCGACGGGTGGGAGCGCCGGGCTCTCAGACCCCCGCGGCGGAGGCCCGGGCGACGATCTCGCTCTGGACTATGTCGAGCAGCTCGGCCGCGCGCAGGTTGAGACGGCGGGACTCGTCCAGGTCGCGGTCGAGACGCTCGACGACGGTCTCGAGCTCGCCGACGCGGCGCTCCAGCTCCGAGACGCGGTCCGGGGCGAGGCGCACCTGGTCATAGGCGCGGACGGCCGAGCCGGCGCTGTGGCGGACGCGGGACATGATGCTCATGGTCGTGCCTTCCTGATGAGATAGCGGTGGCGGGGGCTCGGACCCTGCGGGTCGACGATCTCGACGGAGTCGATCCGCATGCCGAAGCGATCCAGACGGTCGGCGAACTCCTGCGGATTCCAGAAACGGTCGCCGCGCGGTTCGTCGGCGGCCAGGTCATGGCCGTGGCAGCCGCCGCCGACCCCGACGAGTGCCGCCCCGCCCAGGCCGAGCAGGTGGCGCATGACGCGCATCGTGCCGTCCCAGCCGAGGAAGTGCATGCCGTCGAAGAGATTCTCGACGACGACGTCGACCGGCCCGCCGAGCGAGGCCGCCTCGTGCAGGGCGTGCGAGGTCTGGCGCGTCGAGTACTGGTTGGACTGGAAGAAGCGGACGTCGACGTCGGCGCGCTCGGCCCGCTCCCTCGCGAGCATGAGGGCGGGGCGGGCGTAGTCGCTGGCCAGAACGGGGCGGTCGGCCGCCAGGTGGCAGGCGGTCAGGCCGTCGCCGCAGCCCATCTCGTAGACGCCCGCACCGTCGGTGAGCCGCTCGGCGGCCCAGAGGGCGAAGTCGGAGGGGCGCGGATCGGAGGCGAGCGAGGAGTTGCAGCGCCAGAAGTCCTCCCAGTCCTCGCGATGGGCGTCGAAGTGGTTCTGCCACCAGTAGTAGCGGCGGGCGACCTGCGGCGGGGTCTCGTACTGGTAGGAGGGATCGGGCGTGGCCCAGCCGGGGCCGTACATGGCGACGAAGATCGTGCTCGGGTCGGCGGGGACGGGCAGCTCGTGGCCGCGCACCTCCATCGTACCCAGCGGATGGACGCGCATCGAGTCCATCGGCTCGTGGGCGTGCGCGGTGGCGTAGAACCAGCCACTCACCTCGAAGCAGGTGAAGATGTCGACGTAGTAGCGGTCGATCATCGAGCGCCCGGAGAACATCACCTGGATGTGGCCGGTGGAGTGACGGACGAAGTCGTATCCGGCCGCGCTCAGCGCGCGCTCGATGCGGTAGGACTCCAACGCGATGTCGGTGGGGTTCGTGCACACCGACAGATAGGCCAGGTCGGAGTCGTCGTCATTGGGGATGAGATCACCGTCGCGGACGGGGCCGAGCAGTGAGCCGCAGTGCAGGAAGGCCTCGATGCCGCACTCGTCCCGCAGGAAGTCGGCGATCTCGCGGGTCGAGGAGAGGAGGGCGTCGAAGAACCCGTCGTCCTTGTCCTCGAAGCTCTTGGCGACCCGGCCCCACTTGTTGATGACCTGCGGGCTGCCGTCCGCCGGATGGTTGAGCTCCAACGGCTCGTCCGAGCCGCCGAGCGTGACGGCGACCCCCTCGACCAGGACGCGGTCCCCGCGCGGGCCCACCTCGACGCGGACGTCGCCGGTGCCGACGAGGCGCGGGCGCATGGCGGCCGGCCAGGGCAGGTGCCAGCGGCCATCGGCGCCCCACCACCCGCGAGAGGTCCGCGTCGTCCAGATGCGCCGGCCGCCCAGGTAGACCTCGACCATGAGGTCCTCGCAGCCGGCGGGCAGGACGAGGGAGATGTCCTCCCCGGTGATCTCGAGGGTCCCGGTCGGGACGGACGCGGAACAGTGGTCCGGTACCGTCATCGACATACCTCCTGCGTCGTTCGGACACGGGCGGCGCGACGGGGATCGGGAGCGGGGATCCGCCAATACGAGCCTGATGCCCCCGAGCGGCCCGGCACGGCGGAGCCGCCGGACGGAGGACCCTTGCAGACTAGCGTCCAACGGCCGGGAGCGGCGAGCGCCCCGTCACAGCACAGAGGTCATGCCCCCGTCGACGAGGATGTTCTGCCCGGTGACGAAGTCCGAGGCCGGGGAGGCGAGGTAGACCAGGGTCCCGAGGAGCTCCTCGGGCTCGCCCCAGCGCCTCGCCGGGGTGCGCTGGACGACCCAGGAGTCGAACTGCGGATCATCGATGAGCGCCGTGTTCATCTCGGTCTTGAAGTAGCCCGGTGAGATGGTGTTGACCTGGATGCCGTGCCGGGTCAGATCGGCCGCCATCTCCTTCGTGAGCATCGTGATGGCGCCCTTGGCCGCCGTGTAGGGCGGCAGCGTCCGGCGGGCGAGGACGGTGACGACGGACCCGATGTTGATGATCTTGCCCGAACCGCGCTCGACCATCGCCGGGGCGAGGGCCCGGGAGACGTAGAACACGCCGCTCAGGTTCGTCCCGATGACCTCGTCCCACTGCTCCACCGGGAATTCGTGGAACGGCGCCCTGCGCTGGACCCCGGCGTTGTTGACGAGGATGTCGGGGACCCCGACCTCGTCGACGAGGGCCGCGACGGCCGCCGAGACGTCCTCGCGGTCGGCCACGTCGAAGATGCAGGACGCGGTCCTCACGCGGTACTGCCGGGCGATGTCGGCGGCCTGCGCCTCGACGACGTCGCGGTGGCGCCCGTGGACGATGATGTCGCACCCGGCGGCGGCGAGGCCGCGGGCGTACACGTTCCCCAGTCCGCGCCCCGATCCGGTGACCAGGGCGAGTCGGCCCGAGATGTCGAATGACGGCGATGTCATGCCAACCTCCTCCTTCTCCCCGGCGCGGGGAGGCTCGACGTCGGGTCGACCCCGGTTCCCCGAACGGGACCACTTGCCACCCGACCCCGAATAGGGTAACACTATGTTTCATTCAGTGATATATCTATTTCATTGTTAAAAATGAGTTGAAGGGTGCGCGGCGTCGCGAGGACGGGCGCCAGACCCCGGGCCCGCCGACGGCGGGCACGAGCGGACAGGTGGGCCTCATGGCAGACAGGATCGAGTCGGTCGACGTCATCGTCGCCAGCCCGGGACGGAACTACGTGACCGTCCGGATCACGACGGCGGACGGCGTCGTGGGCCTCGGCGACGCCACGGTGAACGGCAGGGAGCTGGCGGTGGCCTCCTGTCTGCGCGATCACATCGCCCCCACCCTCATCGGGCGCGACCCGGGCGCCATCGAGGACACCTGGCAGTACCTGTACCGCGGCGCCTACTGGCGCCGGGGCCCCCTCACGATGGCCGCCATCGGCGGCGTCGACACGGCCCTGTGGGACATCCTCGGCAGGCGCACCGGCCAGCCCGTGCACCAGCTCCTGGGCGGCAGGGTCCGCGAGCACCTCACCGCCTACCGGCACGCGTTCGGCTGGGACCTGCCGTCCCTCCTCGACCAGGTCGACCGCCGTCTGGCGGAGGGATGCACCCACGTCCGGGTCCAGAGCGGCGTGCCCGGCCTCGACACCGTCTACGGGGTCTCGCGCGAGACCGTCTACGAGCCCGCGGGCCGCGCCGCGCGTCCGGTCGAGGAGCGGTGGGACGCCGAGCGCTACATCGCGACCGTGCCGGGCGTCCTGGGCGCCGTGCGCGAGCACGTCGGAGACGGCATCGGTCTGCTCCACGACGCCCACCACCGGCTCACCCCCAACCAGGCGGCCCGTCTCGCCAGGGCCGTGGAGCCGGTCGGCCTGTACTGGCTCGAGGACGTCACCCCGGCCGAGGACCAGGAGGCCCTGGCCCTCGTGCGGAGCCACACGACGACCCCGTTGGCGATCGGCGAGGTCTTCAACACGGTCTGGGACTGCCAGCGGATCATCGAGGAACGGCTCACCGACTACATCCGGTGCGCCGTCGTCCACGCGGGCGGCATCAGCCACGCCCGCAAGATCTTCGCCCTGGCCGAGATCCACGGCGTCGGGGCCGCGCCCCACGGCCCCTCCGACATCTCGCCGATCGGGCTGGCGGCGTCGATCCATCTCGGCATGGCGACCCACAACGCCGCCATCCAGGAGTACATGGGCCACCCCGAGCCGGCCCACGAGGCGTTCCCCCACGCATGGACCTTCTCCGACGGGCACCTCGACCCCGGCGACGCGCCCGGTCTCGGGGTCGAGCTGGACGAGAAGGTCCTCCTGGCCCACCCCTACGACGCCGCCCACCTGCCCGTCGCCCGTGCGCTCGACGGCACGCTCACCGACTGGTGAGCGCGGAAACCCCTCACGGAAGGACCCACCGATGAAATCGCTCAAGATCCTCGGCCCGGAGACCATGGTCGTCCAGGATCTTCCCGTCCCCGACCCGGGGGACGACGAGGTCCGCGTCCGGATCCACTACGTCGGCATCTGCGGCTCGGACCTCAACTACTACTTCAAGGGCGCCAACGGTCCCAACACGGTTCGGGAACCCTTCAGCTTCGGCCACGAGATGTCCGGTGTCATCGACGAGGACCCCTCCGGCACCTACGCGCCGGGCACGCCCGTCACCGTCGCCCCGGCCTCGCCCGGCCGGCCCGTCGCCGGGCTCGAGGCCAAGCCCTACCTGTGGCCCGGCAGCCACTACATGGGCAGCGCCGCGAACATCCCCCACGACCAGGGCGGGGCCAGCGAGTACGTCGTCATCAAGCGGTGCATGGTCCGGGTGCTGCCCGAGTCCGTCCCCCTGAGGAACGGGGCGCTCGCCGAGCCCCTGGCGGTGGCTCTCCACGCGCTGGCCATCGCCGGGCGCAGCTCGGACGGCATCGCGGACCGCGATCTCCTCGTGTCCGGCTCGGGCCCCATCGGGCTCCTCGTCGCGGGCGCCGCGAAGATCCTCGGGGCGCGCTCCGTCACGTCGAGCGACATGCTGGCGGGCCCCCTCGAGCGGGCCCGCGCGCTCGGCGTCGACCGGACCGTCCGACTGGACCGGGAGAGCCCGGACGACTCGGGATACGACGTCGTGCTCGAGTGCTCTGGCTCGCCGCGGGCCGTCGAACCGGCCATCCGGGCGGCCCGCAGGTCCGGCACGGTGTGCCAGGTGGGGACGCTGCCCGACGAGGACATCCAGGTCAACATCGCCCACCTCGAGACCAAGGAGATCCGGTACGTCGGAACCTTCCGCTACGACGCGGAGATCGACGAGGCGATCGCCATGATCGCCGGGCACCCGCGGATCGCCACGGCGGTGACGCACACCTTCCCCGCCGAGCGGGCCGTCGAGGCCTTCGCCACGGCCCGCGACAGTGAGAGCTCCGGCAAGGTCCTCGTCACCATGTGGACGGACTGACCGCCCGCACCATCCAGAAGCAGAACGACCCGCTGAGCAGAAGGGACGAGGAGGTCTCATCATGTCGAACGAGGAGAAGCAACGCCGGAGGGTGACCACGGTCCGCTCCGCCAACGGAGTGGTGGTCGAGCGGACCGTCTCCGACCTGGCCCGAGCGGCGGTCTCGGGCTGGCTGGGAACCGCCCTGGAGTTCATGGACTTCCAGCTGTACTCGCTGGCCGCCGCGCTCGTCTTCAACCACATATTCTTCGCCAACGAGAACGCCGCCATGGCCGTCGTGGCGGCGATGGCCACCTACGGCGTGGGCTATCTCAGTCGCCCGCTCGGGGCCTGGTTCTTCGGCCGGCTGGGCGACCGCACCGGCCGCACCAAGGTGCTCTACTACACCATCGCGCTCATGGGGGTCTCGACGACCCTCATCGGCGCCCTGCCGACCTACGCGCAGGTCGGCATCCTCGCCCCGATCCTCCTCGTCGCCCTGCGGCTCCTCCAGGGCTTCGGAGCGGGGGCCGAGATCGCCGGCTCGTCCGTCATGCTCACCGAGTACGCGCCGAGCCACCGCCGGGGCCTCGTCGGCTCCCTCGTCGCCCTCGGCACGAACTCCGGGACCCTGCTGGCCTCCGCCATCTGGGGCGTCCTCGTGGATGCGATGTTCGACGAGACGCTCCTGTCCTGGGGCTGGCGGGTCCCCTTCCTGGGATCGGTGGTCATCCTCCTCTTCGCGGTGTGGATCAGGCGCTCCCTCAAGGAGTCCCCGGTCTTCGAGGCCAGGGCGGACGTCAAGGACGGGGTCGCGGTCTCCAGGTCCGAGCTGCGCGAGATCATCGCCGAGGGCGGCGCCGACGAGGTGCGCAGCCCCGGCCGGAGGAAGGGCCGCGGCTTCGTCGCCGCCTTCTTCCTCCGCCTGGGGCAGGCCGGCAACTCCGGGATGATCCAGACCTACCTCGTGAGCTACATCACCGCCGTGCTCCTCATGAGCAAGTCCGTCGGCACCAGCGTCGTCATCGTGTCGTCGCTCGTGGGCTTCGCGACGGTCCCCCTCGTCGGCTGGCTGAGCGACATCTTCGGGCGCAAGACGATGTACATCCTCATGGCGTCCATCGCGATCGTCCTGGCGTTCCCGATGATGTACGTCCTGTCCGGCAGGACGGTGCCCGCCGTGTTCGCCGGCTACATCATCATGCACCAGACGTCGGTCCTCGCCATGGCGTCGCTGGAGAACCTCACGATGTCGGAGATCTTCGGCGCCAGGAACCGCTACACCCAGCTCGCCCTCGCCAAGGAGCTCGCAGCGATCCTCGGCACCGGCGCCGGCCCGGTCATCGCATCGGCCTGGGTCGCCGCGGCCACCGGCTCCTGGCTGCCCATCGCGATCATGCTCGTGTTCTTCTCCGTGTGCTCGCTGTCGGCGGCCATCGGAATGCCCGAGGTCGCGGGTCGTGACCTCACCCTGCTGACCGACTGCAGGCGGGGCGAGTCCGAGATCGGGCCGTTCGCCCGCCACGAGCGGGCGGCTCTGGGCGCCGACGGGACGCAGGACGAGCCGGCCCCGTCGCCGACGGCCTGACCCCTCCGGCGGGGTCCGCGGGCGGGTCCGGGATCCGACCGGCGCGCGGAGCGGATGCCCTCCGAGCCGGGAACGGAGGCAGCCGGCCCGTGCGGGGGGCGTCGGTACTCCGCCAGGCTGCTGCAGTATCGGTCCGTCTCCAGCCGGCCCGTGCGGGGGCCTCGGGCTGACTCCGGCGCCGCACCCCCGCCGGGGTCCACTCCGGCGGGGGTGCGGCCGTGGCCGACGGCGACGGGACGCGCGCGGGGTTGTGCCCGGCACAGGTCCGGGTGCGGCCGTGGCCGACGGCGACGGGACGCGCCGCCCGGGCCCGCCCCGGGGCGGGCCCGGGCGGAATCGTCACCGATCGCCCCTACCCTTCTTGTCATGAGGATCCTGCACACGAGCGACTGGCACCTGGGACGCACCCTGCACGGGGTCGACCTGTCGGGGCCCCAGGCGCGCTTCCTCGACCACCTGGTCGAGCTGGCGTCGGCCGAACGGGTCGACGCCGTGCTCGTCTCGGGTGACGTCTTCGACCGGGCCCTGCCCCCGGTCGGCGCCGTCGAGATGCTCGACGACGCGCTGGCCAGGCTGTGCGCCCTCACGAGGGTCGTCATCATTCCCGGCAACCACGACAGCCCGCAGCGCCTCGGTCTCAACGCCCGGCTGCTCGGCGAGCGGCTGCGCATCCTCACCCGTCCGTCACGGGCCGGCGAGTCGGTGGTCGTCCCGGAGGCCGACGGTTCGGCAGGGCTGCTCGTCCACGCCCTGCCCTATCTCGACCCCGACATGACGCGCGCCGAGCTCGCCGAGGCCGTCGGGGCCGACGAGCCGCTGGCCCGCTCCCACGAGGCGGTCGTCCGGGCCGCGCTGGGGCTCGTCCGGGCCGCCCTGACCGCCCGGCGCCGGGGCGGGGCCGAGCGGGTTCCGGCAGTGGTCATGGCCCACGAGTTCGTCACCGGCGGGCGGGCCAGCGACTCCGAGCGCGATCTGCGCATCGGCGGCGTCGACTCCGTGCCGGCCGCGCTGTTCTCGTCCGTCGGCGCCGACTACGTCGCGCTGGGGCACCTGCACGGCCCGCAGGCCGTCGCCGGCTCGCGCGACCCCGACGCCGACCGCGGAGCCTGCGCCCGCCCCGGGCCGGTGATGCGCTACGCGGGCTCCCCCCTGGCGTTCTCCTTCTCGGAGAAGGACCAGCGCAAGTCCACGGCCGTCGTCGACTTCGACGCCTCCGGCGCGGTGAGCCGGGTGCGGCTCGTGCCCGCGCCGGTGCCGCGACGCCTGTCCGACGTGGCGGGCGGACTCGACGAGGTGCTCGGGCGCCGTTTCGAGGCCCGGCGCGACGACTGGGTGCGCGTCGTCGTCACCGGCGCCGAGCGCCCCGACGACCTCGTCCGCACTGTCAGGCGGGTCTTCCCGCACGCCCTTCAGGTGCTCTTCGAGCCCACCGGGCGCGGACCCGGGGCGTCCGGAGCCATCGGCCGGGCCTCGGATCCGCTCCGGGTCGCCGACGAGTTCGTCGAGCAGGTGTCGGGACGCGCGCCGAGCGACGCCGAGCACGCGGTGCTCGCACAGGCGCTCGAGGCCGCCGGGAGGCGGGGCTGAGATGCAGATCCTCCGAGTGGAGCTGTGCGGCATCGGCCCGTACACCGGCACCGAGTCCATCGACTTCCAGGCGCTCGGCGCCGACGGCCTCTTCCTGCTCGAGGGGCCGACGGGCTCCGGCAAGACGACGATCATCGACGCCATCGTCTTCGCGCTCTACGGCCAGGTGTCCGGCGCCGAGTCGAGCAACGACCGCCTGGCGTCCACGCACCTGGAGCCCGGCACCTCCCCCTACGTCGAGCTCGTCGTCGACACGAGTCGGGGCCTGTACCGGGTGCGGCGCTCCCCGCGCCACGAGCGGGCCAAGAAGCGGGGCAGCGGCACGACGACCGAGAACCCGCGCATCATGCTGTGGAAGCTGTCCGACCCCTCCGACACCGAGGGCGCGGCGGTCTCGTCGAACATCCAGGACGCCACCGGGGAGCTGCGCAGGGCCATCGGCCTGAGCCGCGAGCAGTTCACCCAGACCGTCGTCCTCCCGCAGGGCCAGTTCGCCACCTTCCTCCGCTCCGGCCCCGAGGAGCGCCGCGACGTGCTCCAGCAGATCTTCGGCACGCAGGTCTACGAGGCCATGGCCGACGAGCTGAAGGAGCTCGCCAAGGAGCGCACCGGGCTGGTCCGAGACGCCCTCGACCGGATCGGCGCCGCTGCCGACGAGTTCGTGCACGCGGCCTGGCCGGAGCCGTCCGACGAGCCGGACGACCCCGCCGCCGAGCAGATGGGAACCGGTGACGCGGGGCCCGGCACCACCGAGGTTCACGGTGGTGGGATCACCGGAACCCGGCCGGGGCTCCCCACCGGCCACGGGCTGCCCACCGGGGACGTCGACGACTCCCCCGCTGACGCCGCGGGATCCTCCCCCACCGGCGATCCGCAAGCCATGAGGACAGCCGTCGAGTCGGGCGAGTTCTCCGCGCTCGGGCCCCTGGCCCAGGCGCGCCTGTCCATGCTGCGGGTCCGCTGCGAGAGGCGGGCCGAGACATCCGGGCGCGTCGCCGAGGCGGCCGACGCGGCCCACGAGGCGGCTCACCAGGGGCACCGGGTCGCCGCGGCCCGCGAGCGCCATGCCCGGCTGCGGCGGGAGCAGGCCGAGCACTCGGCCCGGTCCGAGGCGATCGAGGCCTGTCGGCGGCGCGCCGACCTCGCCCAGCGCGCCGCCCGCTGCGTCGAGCCGCTCCGCGCGTCCGAGACGACGGGGGCGCGCCACGAATCGGTCGCCGACGCCTGGCGGATCAAGGCCGCCGAGCAGGCCGGCCCGCTCGGCGGCCTGCTGCCGGACCGCTTCGAAGCCCCCGACGACCAGGCAGGCGCGACGGAGTCCCCCGCCGTCGCCACTGCCCGGGCCGCCCTCGCCGGAGCGCTGAGCGAGGCCGAGCAGTCCAGCGGCTCCCTGACCGATCTGCTCGAGCTGGAACAGTCACTGGCCGAGCGACGCGCGGCCGTCGAAGACCAGCACGCCCAGGTCGAGGCGGTCGCCGAACAGCTGGCAGGGCTCCGGCAGGAGCGGGACGACCTGTCGCGACAGCGCGAGAAGACCGCGGCCGAGGCCGAGGCGCTGGCGCCCCTCGCCGAGAGCCTGGCCGATGCCAGGGAGAGCCGGCAGACCGCGGCGACGAGGCTCCAGGCCGCGCAGGCGGCCGAGAACGACCAGCAGGCCCTGGCCGGGGCGCGACGCGCCGAGTCCGAGGCGAGGCGGACAGCGGGCTCGGCGACGACCGAGCACGCGGCCGCCCGCGCCCGCTGGCTCGACGGCCTGGCCGGAGAGGTCGCCGCTGAGCTGACCACCGGCCGGCCGTGCCCGGTCTGCGGCTCGCTCGAGCATCCGAGCCCTGCGTCACGTCCCGCCGACGCGCCGACGAGGGACGACGTCGAACGGCTGGCCGAGATCTCGGCCGCCCAGGAGAGAGCCCTGACGCGGGCGACGGCGGAGTGCGACCGGATCGCCACCCATCTCGCCGAACAACGAGACCGCACCGGGGGCCTGACCGCGGCGCGGGCCCGAGAGGCCGCCGAGGACGCGATGCGAGCCGTCGAACAGGCCACCGCCGCCGTCACCCGCCGCAAACAGCTCAGGACCAGGCTCGAGGAGCTGCGGGTCGACGCCGAGCAGGTCACGTCAGAGATCGCCTCGCGCGCCGCCCAGCAGGCCGCGCTGGCCGAGGCCGTCCGGGCGGCGCGGGCCGCGCTCGCCGACGACGAGACCCGCATCGAACAGGCTCGGGCGGGCTTCACCAGCGTCGCCGACCGGGCCGCATCGGTCACGGCGCGCATCCACGCGATCACCGCCCTGCAGCAGGCACTGGACCAACTCGTCCGGACCCGCCGGGAGCACGCCGCGACGCGCGCCACCGCCCTGGCGGCCATGGCCCGGGAGGGTTTCGGCGACGACCCGGCGCAGGTGTTCGAGGCCGCCCTGCCCGACGCAGAACTGACGGCCCTGACCAACCGGATCACCGAGTACGACGCTCGCACCGCCGAGCTGCGCACCCGGCTCGCCGACCCGCAGCTGGTGGCCGCCGCGCAGGAGCCCGAGCCCGAGCTGGAGGCCCTGGACGCCGCCGCGTCACGGGCCCGGCAGGCGGCGCAGACCGCCCAGCAGTGGTTGGGCGAGGCCAGCGCGCAGCTGTCGCACAGCCGCCAGGCGGCCGAACGTCTGGACCGCGCGCTTGCCGCGTACGACCAGATCGCCCCGCTGGCCGAGCCCTACGTCCGCATGGCCGAGCTGGCCAACGCCACCGGCGAACGGAACCTCGCCGGCATCACGCTGCCGACCTTCGTCCTGAGGCACCGCTTCGAGCAGGTCATCGACCGGGCGAACGAGCGCCTCGAGGTGATGACTCACGGGCGCTACAGCCTGCGACGCACCGACGAGCGCGAGGGCAGGGGCCGGCGGCAGGGCCTCGGGCTGGTCGTCGTCGACCACGTGCCGACGGACACCGAGCGCGACCCGCGGACGCTGTCGGGCGGCGAGACCTTCCTGGCCTCGCTCGCGATGGCGCTGGGGCTGTCCGACACGGTGACGAGCGAGGCGGGCGGCGTCGAGCTCGACAGCCTCTTCGTCGACGAGGGCTTCGGCAGCCTCGACCCCGACGCCCTCGACATGGTGATGGACCAGCTGGAGCGGCTGCGCGCCGGAGGGCGCTGCGTCGGCGTCATCAGCCACGTGGCCGAGATGAGGCAGCGCATCGCCGAGCGGGTGAGCGTGCGGCCGAACGGCGACGGCACGTCCACCCTCACGACGAGTTGAGGCCGGCCCCGAGCGCACCAGCACCGGCCGCGTTGACCTTGACACCGTGACAACCCGGAAGGTGGGTGCATGCCCGAGAAGGACCCGAACGAAGCGCGCTGGACCATCGGCCAGTTCTCGCGGATGACGATGCTGAGCGCCAGGATGCTGCGGCACTACGACCGCATCGGCCTGCTGAGCCCCGGCGACGTCGACCCCTGGAACGGCTACCGGTACTACTCGGAGGCCGAGTTCGCCCCCGCCATGGTGCTGCGGCGCCTGCGCGAGGCGGGGCTCGGCCTCGACGAGATCGCCGTGGCCCTGCCCGCGCTGCTCGCAGGCGACGAGAGCACCTGGCGACCCGTCGTCGAGCACCACCTCGACCGCCTCGAGGCCGAGGCCGGGGAGCTCGGGCGTCGGCGCGAGCGAACGCTCGCGCTGCTCGACCACGGAGAGGAATCCATCATGACCGCACGACCCGTCGCCGTGACGACGCTCACGATCCCGGCCCACACGATCATCGCCCGGCGCGAGACCATCCCCACCTACGGCGACGAGGGCGCCCTGTTCGGCGAGTTCGAGCCCCGTCTCCACGAGGTCCTGGCCGCCACCGGCACCGCGCTGACCGGCGAACCCAGCGGGGCGACCTTCTACGAGGAGGGCCATGTCGAGCACGACGTCGACGTCGAGGTCTGGGAGGTCGTCGCCGCCCCGGTCGAGGTGCCCGCGCCGCTGACCTGCCGGGCGGTCCCCGAACGGACCGTCCTGGCGGCCGAGCACGCCGGCCCCTACGAGGGCATCTCCGATGTCTACACGGCGCTCCTGCACGAGATCGGCGAGCGCGGCCTGACGATCACCGGCTTCTCCTTCGAGCGCTACCTCGTCGGCCCGGCCCACAACCCCGATCCGAGCACCTGGCGCACGCAGGTCTGCTTCCCGGTCGAGGGCTGACGCGCGGCCCCCGCGCCGTGCAGCGTCGGGCAGCGGGGCGGAGCGGGCGTCCGCCCCGCCGGCCATCGGTCCGGCGGGCGCGGGAGCGATGGCACGAGGACGACGTGCTGCACCCTCATGACGCATCGGCCCCGCCGGACACGGGGACGATGGCCGCGCACCGCTCCGACGCGCGGTCGGCCCGGGGATGCGGCCCCCCGGGGATGCGGCCCCGGCCCGCGACGCCGGAACCGGACTCGACCGTGCCGATCCGCACCGGAGTCCCCGCGACGGGACCCGCAGCCGGGTCGCGCACCGCTCACCGGCCCACCGCGCCCCGTGCGGGAAGGCCGCACGTCCTGGCGGAACGACGCAGACCAGCTGCGCCTCGGCCGAGCCCCGTACGGGAGAGCCGCATGGGGGCGCGGAACGGACGACCCGGACGCCGGACGGCCGCCGCGCACGGCGGTGGGCCGCCCCGTCGGGGCGGCCCACCGCGTCATGCCCGCCGGGCCGGTGGTCACACCTCGGCCCGGCACCGGCTCACACGTGCTCGGCGAGCACCTCCAGCACGTGGCGGTACTCGTGGCCGGTGGCGCGGCTCATGCCGAGCTCGCAGGTGCGGTTCGCCGAGACGTACTCGTCGTACTCGCGCTCGGCGACCTCGGCGGCCTCGGCTCGGGTCGCCGAACGGGTCAGCTCCGGGTGGAGCAGGCCGCGGTCGCCGGCGAAGGCGCAGCAGCCGGCGTTGACCGGCACGGTCACGTCGTCGCTCACGAACTCTGCGCAGGCCACCGTGTCCTCGACGCAGTCGAGATGGCGCATCGAGCAGCTCGGGTGGATCACGACCGAGCCGGCCTTCGAACGCGGCTGGATCCGGCCGAGGACGAACCTGGCCACGTAGGTGGTCGCGTCGTAGACCGTGACCTTCGCCCAGTTCTCCGCCTCGGCCCCCTTCAGGTGGTTGGCGGTCTCCTCCAGGCCGTGGGTGCAGCTCGCCGCGTCGCAGACCACCGGCAGGCGTCCGTGCTCGCTGGCCTCCCACAGCGAGTCGTAGACCCTGCGGGCCATCTCGTCGGCGCCGTCGGTGAAGCCCTTCGACACCCACACCGTGCCGCAGCACAGCTTGCTGAGGCCCTCGGGGACGCGGGCGCGCAGCCCGGCCTTCTCGACGAGCCTGGTGAAGCTCGCGCCGGCCCCGCCGCCGCAGCTGCGCTCCGCCGGGGCGAACAGGGCGCCCATGCAGCTGGAGAAGAACACGAAGTCATCGGCGGAGGTGGACTGCGGCGACGGGCGCTTCGGGCCGCCGGCCGGCAGGTCGTCGCCCACCAGCGGGATGACGTCCTTGGGCAGCACGGCGCGGGCCGCGGTCGTCACACCGGTCATGACCGGGCTCGGCACCTTGTCGACGACGTTGAGCGCCACCTGGAGCACCGAGACGATCGGCCCCCAGCCCTTGGCGGCGGCGTCCATGACGGCCTTGTACGGGCTCGTGTGGCGGGCGGCGCGGAAGCGCTTCATGAACTTGCCGGTGTCGATGCGCAGCGGGCAGGCCAGGAAGCACAGCGAGTCGGCGGCGCACGTGTCGACGGCCTCGTAGGCGTAGTCCTTGCGGATGTCGGCGGCGGCCTCGGGCGAGAGCACCTTCATCGAGCGCAGCAGCGCGATGCGGCGCCGCGGGGTCTGGGTGAGGTCCTTCGACGGGCAGGTCGGCTCGCAGTAGCCGCACTCGACGCACCGGTCGATGAAGCCGTCGACCGGCGGCATCATCTTGAAGTGCTTCATGTGGATCCTCGGGTCGTCCGTGATGATCGTGCCCGGGTTGAGCACGGAGTCCGGGTCCGCCAGGCGGCGCACGGTCTTCATGACGTCGTAGATCTCGGGACCCCACTGGCGCTCGACGTAGGCGGCCATGACGCGGCCGGTGCCGTGCTCGGCCTTCAGCGTGCCGCTGTGGCCCAGCACCGAGGAGACCATGTCCTCGGTGAACGCCTCGTAGCGCTCGATGTCGTGCGGGTTGTTCCAGTCGCAGGTGACCATGAAGTGGATGTTGCCGTCCTTGGCGTGGCCGAAGATGACGGCCTCGTTGAAGCCGTTGGCGGCGAAGATCGTGCGCAGGTCCTCGGTCTGGGCGGTCAGATCGCCGACGGGGACGGCGATGTCCTCGAGGAGGTTCGTCGTGCCGGCCGGGCGCGAACCGGCGACCGAGGTGTAGAGGCCGTTGCGCAGCTGCCACAGGTTGGCGCGCTCGCGCGGGTCCTTCGTGAAGCGCGGCGGATCGGCGATCGGCAGGCCGCCGAGCACCGAGTTGAGGGCGTCCATGCGCTCGACGAGCTCCTGCTCGGAGTCCGCGAGGGCCTCCACGAGCAGACCGGAGTCCTCGCGGACGTTGAGGGCGGCCAGTTCGGGCGTGGCCTCGGGGTACTTCTGGACGACGCGCAGGCTCGCGGCGTCCATGAGCTCCAGGCACTTGGCGCCGTTGGCGATGAGGTCCTCGAGCGCGTCGGTGGCCACGCTGAGCTCGGGCGTGATGAGCAGCGCGGTGGCCGCGTGGGGCTGGATCGGGACGGTGCGCAGCGTCACCTCGGCGACGAAGCCGAGCGTGCCCTCGGAGCCGATCATGAGATGCTCGAGGATGCGCACCGGCTCGTCGTGGTCGATGAAGGAGTTCACGCCGTAGCCCATGGTGTTCTTCATGGCGTACTGCTGCTCGATCTTCGCGACGGCCTCGGGGTCGGCGCGCAGCCGGTCCCGCTGGGCCGCCAGGCCCTCCCACAGCTCGGGCTCGGCGCGGTGCAGGTACTCGTCGGCGCTGGGCGAGGAGGTGTCGATGATGGTGCCGCTGGGCAGCACGATGACCATCGACTCGACGGTGCGGTACGAGTTCAGCTGGGTGCCGCAGCTCATGCCCGACGAGTTGTCGGCGATGACGCCGCCGATCGTCGCGGCGCGCGAGGACGCCGGGTCGGGGCCGAGCTTGCGGTTGTGGCGGGCCAGGTGCGCGTTGATGTTGAGGATCGTGGCGCCGGGCTGGCAGCGCACCCGCTCGCCGCCGTCGAGCACCGTGACACCGCGGAAGTTCTTGCGCACGTCGAGCAGGATCGAGTCGCTCAGCGCCTGGCCGGACAGGCTCGTGCCGCCGGCGCGGAAGGTGACGTGCCTGCCGTCGCGGTGCGCCTGCGCCATCACCGAGGCCACGTGGGCCGCATCGGTGGCGGTGATCACGACCTCGGGGATGAGCAGATAGTGCGACGCGTCGTGGGCCATGCCGACGCGATCGATCAGCCGGGTCGTGCCGATCTCCTTGTTGATGGTGGTGGACGACATCTCGCCTCCTCGCAAGGGCCGGCGCGTCGCTGGCGCCGACCGGGTCGTTGCCTCTCCTGTCGACGATAGCCCCCTCGGGGCGATTAGGGACCAGCAGGGTCCGTATCAGTTCGGGGAATATCCGGGACCGGGCGTCCCGGAGGCGCATCCTCGGGCCCACGGGGCCCGCGACGCGGCCGGGCGTCGGCACCGTGCGCCGCGTCCGGGGGCGCTCCGGAGACCTGTTCAGGACCATGGCCTCCGGCCCTCCGGCTCGGAGGATCGTGTCTGACATCGTCAGGTTCCGGACGAGCCCTCTGAGCCGCGCGCAGGGGCGTCACCCGGCGTGCGAGGCGCGCGCCCCCTCATGGATGGCGCGGCCGCCCATGGGCCAGCAGCCCAAGGCGCAGTGGCGCGTCCGCAGTCTCCAGATCAGTCTCCACCGCTCGCTGCCCACGTCGGCCCGATCAGCAGGAAGGCCACAACCGGCCGCATGATCGACAGAGATCACCGCAGAGTGGCTGGCAGGCGCATCGATGAGCGGTTCCTCGAGTGTTTGGAGGCCAATCGACTGCACGTCCTCCTCGCTGCGCCCCTGGGCCCTCGAGGCCTCCTGCATCAACGCCCCGGAGCGCGACAGCGCAGCCCTGGCCTGCTCGACCATGAGCATGGTGGCATCGGACAACAGCGAGGCGAACAGCGGGAAGGAACAGCGGGAGCGGGAAGGAACAGCGGGAAGGAGTCGGGGTTGACCTTGATGCGCTCCTCGGCCTCGGCGACAGCAGCGACGACCTCCTTCGCGCTGGCCACTGCGGGGCTGGCCACTGCGGGCTTGCCGTCGCCGCCGGGGAACAGCATCTGGGGACCGATCGGTCCGAGATCGCCACCAGGACCCATGAGGATATGGTGCGCCCCCGGACAGAGGATCGTTGCCGCGCTCCTCGCCATGTCCGGCACGACAACAGTCAGTCCCCGACAGCGCAGCTGCACCGAACGGACCATGCGCAAGGCAGTCTCTCCGTCACCACCCGGCGAGGACAGGAGCAGATGCAGATCCTCGGCGGGGTCGCGATCGACGAGGAGCTTCCTCGAGCACGGTCATGTCCGTCGTCGTGACCTGATCGATCACGACGACGGGATCGGACCCCGTGAGCTCCTGATCATCCTGAACGAGTGCCTGACGCTCGTACCGGGCGGAGTTCTCGGCGCGGAACAGTGGCGTCTGGTCGGGCATCAGATCCTGCCCACCACGGGACGGAAGCTCTTGGGCTTGCCCTCACGGAGCCGTGCTCCCAGCCGACGGGCCTCCATCGCCCTCCTCACCTGGTCATTCCAGCAGGGCCCGTTCTCGTTCCGCCCGACGCGGCGACGCGGGTCCTCCAGCACAGGGGTCCTCGAAGCATCGGTCCCGCCCCATGGCGCTGCTCACCTCCTGCTGTCCGACTGATGATGAAATCAACCGGTCGGCGACGACTAGGGCCCGAGGGCAGGTCGCTCGCGCCCCGTCGGACGGGTCATCCGGTCAGCTCCTGCGCAGGCGCAGGTAGTTCTCGATGAGTCCGCGGGTGGAACCGTCCTGGGCCGCCAGGGCGTCCGCGTCCCCGCCCAGCGCGGGAGCGATCTGCAGGGCGAGCTTCTTGCCGAGCTCGACGCCCCACTGGTCGAACGAGTTGATGCCCCACACGACGCCCTCGGTGAAGGTGATGTGCTCGTACAGGGCGATGAGCTCGCCGAGCACCCGCGGGCTGAGCTCGGGCGCCAGGATCGAGGTGGTCGGGCGGTTGCCGCTGAACACGCGGGCCGGAACGATGGCCTCGTCGCAGCCCTCGGCGCGCACCTCGTCCGCCGTCTTCCCGAAGGCCAGGGCCTTCGTCTGGGCGAAGAAGTTCGACATGAACAGCGCGTGGACGTCGTTGCCGCTCTCGTGCAGCGCGTGCGCGGGGTTGGCGAAGCCGATGAAGTCGGACGGGACGACGCGGGTGCCCTGGTGCAGCAGCTGGTAGAAGGCGTGCTGGCCGTTGGTGCCCGGTTCGCCCCAGAAGACCTCGCCGGTCTGGCTCACGACGGGGCTGGCGTCCCAGCGGGTCGACTTGCCGTTGGACTCCATCGTGAGCTGCTGCAGGTACGCCGGGAAGCGGTGCAGGTACTGCGAGTAGGGCAGCACGGCGTGCGACTGGGCTCCGTAGAAGTTCGAGTAGAAGACGTTGAGCAGACCCATGAGAGCGGGCACGTTCTCGGCCAGCGGCGCGGCGGCGAAGTGCTGGTCCATCGTGTGGAAGCCGTCGAGGAGAGCCCGCCAGTTCTCGGGGCCGACGGCGATGAGGTCCGACAGGCCGACAGCGGAGTCGACCGAGTAGCGTCCGCCCACCCAGTTCCAGAAGCCGAAGGCATTGGACGGGTCGATGCCGAACTCGGCGACCCGGTCGAGTGCGGTCGAGACCGCCACGAAGTGCTTCGCCGTGGCCTCCTCGCGGGCGGCGAGGGTTCGCTCGATGGCGCCCGTGTTCTCGAGCGAGTTGATGAGCCAGTTCTTGGCCATGCGCGCGTTCGTCATCGTCTCGAGCGTCGTGAAGGTCTTCGACGCGACGATGAACAGCACCGTCTCGGGATCGACGTCCTTGGTCTTCTCGTACATGTCGGTGGGGTCGATGTTCGAGACGTAGCGGCACTCGATGCCGTCGGCCTTGTAGGGCTTCAGCGCCTCGTAGACCATGACGGGACCCAGGTCGGAGCCGCCGATGCCGATGTTGATCACGGTGGTGATCGGCCTGCCCGTGACGCCCGTCCACTCGCCCGAGCGGACCCGATCGGCGAAGGCGATCTCCCGGTCGAGCACCTCGTGCACCTGCCGGACGACGTCCTCGCCGTCGACGACGAGCGACTCGGCGGCCGGGCGTCGCAGGGCGGTGTGCAGCACCGCGCGGTCCTCGGTGGTGTTGATGTGCTCGCCGGCGAACATGGCGTCCCGGCGGGCCTCGAGCCCCACCTGCTCGCCGAGGCGCACGAGGGCGTCGCGCACGACCGGGGTCAGGTAGTTCTTGGACAGGTCGACGAGCAGGTCGCCGGCGGTCAGCGTGTAGGTCTCGGCGCGCCTCGGATCGTCTGCGAACCAGGTGCGGAAGTCGACGGTCAGCTCGCCGTGCAGTCGGCTGAGCTCTGCCCAGGCGCCGGTGGTCGTGGGATCAACTGGGGAGTTCATGGGCCCAGCCTACGGCGCGGACCCGCATCAAGAGCAACGCCCCGCGGTCTGCGCCGCGGGGCGTCGGGAAGAAGGTCGGAGGATCATCCGGCGACGCGGGCCGCGCCGGTGGGCCCCATGGAGTTCATGTCGCTGATCTTGACGACATCGCCCTCGGTGGGCGCGTGGACGACCTGACCATTGCCGATGTACATGCCGACATGGCTGCCGCCGTAGAAGAAGACGAGGTCGCCGACCTGCAGATCGCTGAGGGAGACGGAGGTGAGGCCGGACTGCTGGGCCTCGCTCGTGCGGGGGATCGAGACGCCGGCGGAGGCGTAGGCGGCCATCACGAGGCCGGAGCAGTCGTAGCCGTCGGGGCCGCTGGCGCCGTACTTGTAGGGCTTGCCGATCTGGGCCATGGCGAAGTTCACGGCGGCCTGGGCGGAGGCGCTGGAGGCGGTGACCGAGCCCGAGCCCGAGGTGGTGCTCGCGGCGGGGGAGCTGCCCTGCGCGCTGGCAGCGCTCGAGGAGGCCTCCTGCTGGGCGAGGGCGGCGGCAGCGGCCTTCTTGTCGGCGGCCGCCTTGTCCTTGGCGGCCTGCTCGCTGTCGGCGGCCTTGACAGCCGCATCGGCGGCGGCGGTGTCGATGCCGGAGCTCAGGTCGGCCAGAGCGCTGATGTCATCGTTGAGGGCGTCGGTGGAGGCCTGACCCTCGCTCACGGCGTTGAGGGCGTTGGCGCTGAAGACCGCCTCGTGGCCACCGGTGGCGCTGTCGACGCCGGCGGGAGCGGCCGAGCCGCTCGTCGCGGCGGCGGGGACGAGGCTGGAGATGACGCCGAGGGCGGAGACCGCGGCGACGGCGGCGGCCGGGGCGGCGACACGATGACGGCCCCGGGCGCCCTTGGAGGCCGTGCGGGACGAGGCACCATCGATGACGCGCAGCTCGGCGGTGGCCTCGGAACGGGAGGAGACGGCCATGTCGGCCAGGGCCGGCATCACAGCGCGGCGCGGGGCGACAGCGGGTTCAGCGATCTTGACGACCTCGTCGTCCAGCAGAGCTCGGCGTGCAGTCACAGCATTCCTCGTTCCTCGTTCGGATCAGGGAGCGGTCAGTGGGAGGGGGACCGACCGGGCTCCACCATACGACAGTTCCTGAGAAAAGTTCAACTTCGGGTGCCTGGAATCTCAGAAACCAGCCGTCCTCCACCGGGGACCCGGGCGAGCAGTGCCGCGTTCCTGAGAGAACCAGGGTTCCCTGAGCCGAACCCTGAGCCCCTGACTAGCGGCGACGTTGCCGGCCCAGCTGCTGGGCCGCCTCAGCGGCCCGCTTGCGCAACGAGGCGTGGTCGCCGGAGACGAGGACCCGGGAGAGGACCGGATCGGTGACATCGATGGCAACCGCGCCCTCGTTCAGCCATCTGCGACCCGTCCGGATCTCCTGGACGCCGGCGACGAGGCGCGCCTCGGGCACCATCGCGGGCAGGGCCTTGAGGTAGCGCTCCCCCAGCACGTCGGCGGGCGTCACCTCGACGGCGGCGACCCCGCGGCGCCAGACGGCGCGGACCTCGCTCGGGGTGAGCGCCTCGCAGATCGCCGGGACGCCCCCGTCCCGCAGGACGGCCAGGGCCTCATCGCTCGGGTCGGGGCACAGCGCGAAGGCCGCGCCCAGGTCGACCGCACGGCGGGCGTGGACGGCGCTGGACACGCGGGCCGCGCCCAGGCAGGCGCGGAAGGAGTACAGGGGGAAGAGCCCGGCCGGGTCGCCCCCCTCGGCGAGCTCGACGGCCACGACGTCCAGCCCCTCCTGGACGAGCACCTCGATGATCGGCATGAGCCTGTCGACGCCCCTGTCGGGCAGGACGACGAGGGCCCGCGCGAGCTCGAGCTCGCGCGGCAGCGGTGCGGGCGCGGCGGCCGACCCGTCAGCCGGGTCGCCGGCCCCGCTCGGGCTCGTCCCGCTCGCGGGGCTCGTCTCGTTCACGGGTCGATTCTAGGCCCGGCCCTCCCGTCGTCCGCCTCTCCGCCGTCCGCATCGTCGTCTTCCCTCCCCGCCATCGCATTCCCTCCCCGCCATCGCACCGCCCCCGTTCCCATCTCACATATGCGCCCCCACCTCACCTGTGTGCTCCCGCCCCGGACATATCCCGGGTGTCAGCACAGAAGCGAGGTGGGAGCCGAAGAGGGAGGGGAATGAGGGGAAGGAGGGACGACGAACGACGACGCCGACCCGACCCCTGGAAGACCCGCCCGGACGCCCCACCGACCCGACCGGGATCCCCGGCCGGACGCCCCTAGACTGGCCGCGATGATCCGGACACTGACCGACATGCTGCCCGCCGGGGCGCTCGCCCACGACCCCGACGCGCTGTTCGACGCCTTCGACGGCTGGGTGGCGGGCCAGGGGCTGTCGATGTACCCCCACCAGAGCGAGGCGCTCCTGGCGCTGCTCGCCGGGGACAACGCGATCGTCACGACGCCGACCGGCTCGGGCAAGTCGCTCATCGCCACGGCGGCGCACTTCGTCACGCTGGCCGCCCGCGGCCGCAGCTACTACACCGCCCCCATCAAGGCCCTCGTCAACGAGAAGTTCTTCGCGCTCTGCGAGGTCTTCGGCGCCGACCTGGTCGGCATGGTCACCGGCGACGCCTCGGTGAACCCCGAGGCCCCGATCATCTGCTGCACCGCCGAGATCCTGGCCAACATCGCGCTGCGCGAGGGCGCGGCGGCCGACGTCGACCTGGTCATCATGGACGAGTTCCACTTCATCGCCGACCCCGACCGCGGCTGGGCCTGGCAGGTGGGGCTGTCCGAGCTGGGCGACTGCCGGTTCGTCGTCATGAGCGCCACGCTCGGCGACGTCACCGAGCTGTCGCGGAGGCTGACCGCCTGGTCCGGTCGGGGCACCACGGTCGGCGACGTCACCGAGCTGTCGCGGAGGCTGACCGCCTGGTCCGGTCGGGGCACCACGGTCGTCGCCGACGCCGAGCGCCCGGTGCCGCTCACCTACCACTGGGCGCTCACGCCCCTGCACGAGACGATCGGCGAGCTCGTCGAGACGGGCCAGGCGCCGGTCTACATCGTCCATTCGGGCCAGAGGCTCGCCACCGAGCAGGCCCAGGCGCTCATGAGCGTCCGTCTCGTGAGCACCGAGCAGCGCCACGAGATCGTCGAGGCCATCGGCGACTTCCGGTTCGCGCCCGGCTTCGGCGCCACCCTGTCGCGGATGCTGCGCCACGGGATCGGCGTCCACCACGCCGGCATGCTGCCGAAGTACCGCCGTCTCGTCGAACAGCTCGCCCAACGCGGCCTGCTCCAGGTGATCTGCGGCACCGACACCCTCGGCGTCGGCATCAACGTGCCGATCCACACGGTGCTGTTCACCTCGCTGAGCAAGTTCGACGGGCGCCGCCAGCGCCTGCTGCGCAGCCGCGAGTTCCACCAGATCGCCGGGCGCGCGGGCCGCGCCGGGTTCGACACGATCGGCCACGTCGTCGCGCAGGCTCCCGAGCACCAGGTGGAGAACGCCCGGATCGCCGCGAAGTTCGCCGGCGACCCGAGGAGGCTCCGCAGCGTCCGCCGCAAGAAGCCGCCGGAGGGCTTCGTCAACTACACCGAGGCGAGCTTCACCAAGCTCATCGAGTCCGCCCCCGAGACGCTCCACGCGCGCATGCGGGTGACCAGCTCGATGATCCTCAATCTGCTCGGCCGCGACGAGGACACCGGGGCCGCGCTCGTCCACATCGTCGACGCCTGCGTCGACGACCGGAGGATCCGCGCGCGGCTGCTGCGCCGGGCCGTCCAGCTGGGCCGCTCGATGATCGCCGCAGGGGTCGTCGTCCGCCGCGACGAGCCGACGCCCGGCGGGCGCCGGTACGACCTCAACCCGGCCCTCCAGGACGACTTCGCCCTCAACCAGCCGCTCAGCGCCTTCGCCATGGCCGCCCTCGAGCTGCTCGACCCGGAGGACGAGGACTACGCCCTCGACGTCGTGAGCACGATCGAGGCGACCCTGGAGGACCCGTGGCCGGTCCTGAGGGCGCAGGAGCGCCGGGCCAGGGACGAGGCGATCGCCGAGATGAAGGCCGACGGCATGGACTACCTGGAGCGCATGGCGGCCCTCGACGACATCGGTCACCCGGAGCCCCTGGCCGACGAGCTCAAGGCCGCGTTCACCGCCTTCTCGGCCACGCGCCCGTGGCTCGCCGACCACCCGCTGCACCCCAAGGCCGTCGTGCGCGAGATGTACGAACGGGCCATGACCTTCGGCGAGTACTGCGCCTTCCACAAGGTGCAGCGCTCCGAGGGCACCGTGCTGCGCTATCTGTCGGACGCCCTGCGCGCCCTGCGCCAGACCGTCCCGCTCGCCGCGCGGACGCCGGCCCTCGACGAGATCCTCGACTGGCTGGGGCAGATCGTCCGCATGACGGACTCCTCGCTCCTCGACGAGTGGGCACGGATGGGTTCCGACGCGGGGCCCGTCGGGGAGGAGCCGGAACCGGCCGCCGCCGACCGCGCCCTGTCGGCCAATCGGTCGGCCTTCCGGGTGCTCGTGCGCAACGCGATGTTCCGCCGCGTGCAGCTGGCCGCCGCCGACGACGTCGACGCCCTGGCCGCCCTCGACGCGTCCGATCCGGGCGCGAGTTTCGGTCGCGGCGACTGGGACGACGCCCTGGGCGACTACTGGGACGAGCACGACGACATCGGCACCGACGCCGACGCGCGCGGCCCGCAGTACCTGCGGATCGACGAGGCGGGCCGGCTGTGGACGGTGCGTCAGACCATCGCCGATCCCGAGGGCGACCACGACTGGGCGATCACCGCGACGATCGACCTGGACGCCTGTGACGAGGCCGACGACCTCATCGTCCACGTCGTGCGCTTCGGCCGCATGGACGGCGCAGGCGACGCCTGACACGGCCCCGGACGGGCGGCCGGCCGGCCTCGACGGCACCACCTGCGGTCCGCCGCGAAGCGGTCCGGCAGGTCCGGCCCCGGCCGAGCAGGATCCGTTCCCCCCAGCGGGGCGCAACGAGCAGGTCGTCGGCCCCGGACGGGCGGGGCCGTGTGGTCGGGGGCGGCCCTGTGATGCGAAGTACACGTCGGCCCCCGGACGGGCGGGGCCGTGGAGTCCGCCGGTGATGACGCCCCGCATGCCCCGCCGGCCTCCGGACGGGCGGGCTCTCGTCGCGGCCCATGGGCGGCGCCGGCCGGCGCCGCCGAGCCGGGCCGCCGTTCGGCGCGCGTCGCGGAATCGGGCGGGCCGGTCTCAGCCGGTGAAGCGGTACAGCCGCCAGGTCAGCCCGCGGCCGTCGCTCCACTGCCGCGCCATCTCGGCCCGGCCGGCGCCGTCCTCCCACATGCCCGGGTAGCGCTCGGCGACGGCATCGGCCGGGGCCGTGTCCGGCGACGTGAGAAGGGCGTAGGACACCCCATTCGACCGAGGATCGGCCAACAGGGCATCGAAGTCCTCATCCGTGGTGATCGCGTAGACCCGCGGATCCTCGGCACTCAGGACAATCGGGAACGAGTACGCGACATCGGTGATGACGGCGCCGCGGCCCAGGCCCATCGCCGCGATGTCGGCGGCGACCCGCCGCTCCATCGGGTACTGGCCGCCATCGGCGACCTGGACGGCCAGCGCCTCCTCGCGGGCCAGGCTCGGGTTCCGCTCGGCCCTCCAGGCCAGCGGCAGGGTGGCGACCATCGCCACCCCCAGCATCACGGCGAGCACACGGCGCGGCGCGGACGGCCGGCCCCGGCCGGTCAGGACGCCGGCCAGGTAGCCGGCGGCGGCGACGCCGAGCGGGACGGCGGCGATCTGGAAGCGCAGCCAGCCGAAGGACATCCCGCGCAGGAAGGTGAGAGCCTGGAAGGCGAGCACCGAGCCGAGCACGAAGACAGGGGCCAGGGGCGTCGCCTCGCGCCGTCGCAGCGCCACGACGAGCGCCACGAGGACGAGGGGCACGGCCAGCGGGGCCGTGTTCGCCAGCTGGGTCGCGATGTAGGCCACGTGGGCGTGGGTGCCCGCGCCGATGATCCCCTCGATGGACTCCCGGAAGGTGCCGACCTGGGCCGAATTGCCGTACTGGGAGGTGAAGGTCTCGAGCCACGAGCCGACGATCACCTTGCTCGCCAGCGCCCACAGCCCGAAGGACGCGGCGACCGGGGCGGCGACGAGGACCATGTCGGTGAGGGCCAGACCCGCCGCGCTCCGACGGTGACGGGAGCGCCACCACGAGACGAGCAGGACGAGCAGGGCCGCGGCGGCGCCGGCCGCGAGCGCCTCGTAGCGCACGAGGTAGGCCACCCCGGCGCCGACGCCCACATGGACGAGCTGCCACGGATCGGCCCCGGTCAGCCAGTCCACGAGGTGGACGGTCACGTAGAGGCAGACGAGCAGGAGCATGGCCTCGCTGGCGCCCGTGGCCGAGCCGAGCAGGACGAGCGGGTGGAGGGCGAAGACGGCGGTGAGCACGAGGCGCATCGCCGGGCCGGCGCCCAGCCGGCCCAGCAGCCGGTGCATGAGCGCCACCGAGCAGGCCCCGCACAGCGCCGAGACGAGGCACCCGGCCAGCGCCCTGGACGCCAGCGCGGGCCACAGCGGCGTGGCGAGGAGCAGCGGAATGGCGGCGAGCGAGGGCAGCGGGTTCCACACGAAGCCGATGGCGGCCAGGTGCGGATCCCGGCTGAACAGGACGTAGTAGCCGTTCGCGACCCGGCTCATCGCGTCGGGGAAGACGAGGTCGTGGGCGCTGAGCCACAGGGCCACCGCGAGGTAGCAGACGAACGCGGCCGCCCCCGCCCGGCCCCCGGCGCGGCGCCCGCCCCCGTCGACGACGGCCCCGGCAGGCGCCGTCGCGGGCGCCTCGGCGGGAGCCCCGGAGGCGGGGACGAGCGCCGCACCGCCCGTGTCACTCATCGGGGGCCCCCTCGACCGCGGACTGCTCGTCCACCGTCTGCTGCTGGTCGAGGCCGTGCGCGGTCTTCTCCCAGTAGGACGGCTTCGTGACGAGCTGGATCACGGCCTTGAGAGCCGCCAGCCACATGAGCCCCCAGTACAGCGGCATGAGGAGCGCCGCCCCGAGCAGATCGGGCCGCTCCATCTGGCGCGCCGTGAACACGCCCATGTAGAGGACTGCGAGATTGCCCAGTACGAGGCAGACCATGCCGAGGTAGTAGACCGCCGACGGGAAGAGCGCGGCGACGGCCGGGTCGCGCGAGGTGAACCACATGGCGGTGAGCGCCCAGAAGAAGCCGTTGAAGGCCGACAGCAGCGGCGTCCCGGCGATGAAGACGAGCAGACCGGCCACACCGCGCAGCCCCAGCTGGCCGGCCACGAGGCGCGGCCGACGGACGTGGACGAGGAAGGTCTGGATGTAGCCCTTGTACCAGCGGCTGCGCTGCCTCACCCAGTTGATGCCGTCGGAGTTGGCCTCCTCGAGGGTGGTGGAGTCGAGGACACCCACCTTGTAGCCCGCACGGTGCAGACGCAGCCCGAGGTCGGCGTCCTCCGTGACGTTCCACGGATCCCACGCGCCGACCCCGCGCAGCACGTCGGAGCGGAAATGGTTCGAGGTGCCCCCGAGCGGGACGGGCGCGCCGAGGGAGACGAGCCCGGAGAGCATGTTCCCGAACCAGGAGCCGTAGTCGAGGGTGAACCAGCGGGTGAGGAGGTTCTGCGAGGCGTTGTAGAAGCCCAACCGCGCCTGGATGCAGGCGTACTGCGGGCCGAGGCGCCGCATGGCGACGACGGCCCGCCGCAGCTGCAGCGGGTCGGGAGCGTCCTCGGCGTCGAAGATCGTGCACATGCCGCTGTCGGCGGCGAGGAAGCCGTAGTTGCACGCCTTCGGCTTCGTGCGGGGCTTCATCGGCGGGACGCGGACGACGGTGAGGTGCTCGCGGGGGGCGAGACTCCGCGCCGCGGTGACCGTCTCGTCGTCGTCGTCCTCGAGCAGAAGACGGATGTCCAGGAGGTGACGGGGGTAGTCGAGGCCCTCGAGGCGCTCGACGAGCTCACCGAGCAGCGGCTCGTGGAACACCGGCACGAGCACGGTGTAGACGGGCAGCTGGTCGTCGGGAACCGAGTGGGCCTCCTCGTCGCTCACCGTGACCATCCGGTCGCCCCGGGCCCCGTATCGGAACAGGACGAACCGGTAGCCGAGCGCCACCGCGTAGGCGATGGTCACCACCGCGATGATGACGATGCACGTCGCGGCGGGGGCCACCAGCAGGCCGGCGAGCGCCGCGATGGCGAGGACGATGAGCGTCACGCGCTGCCAGGGCACGAAGACGCCCCAGGCGGAGTACTCGGGGGCCGCCGTGGCCAGGCCGTGGCAGGCCAGCTCGATCAGCTGGTCGGGGTCCTCACGCAGTTGCGCGACGGGCGGCGGCGTGAGGAGCCGTTTCCCATGGGCGACGTCGGGACTCACCGGAACCACCCCCGGGCCAGCAGGAGCACCGCGAGAGCGGCGAGGGCGGGGACGATGAGCCGGAGCGAGTGGATCGGGTCGAGCTGCTCCTGCGGCGCCGGGCCCCGGCGGATGAGCGTGACGGCCGCGACGAGCAGGCACAGGACGAGTCCGACGGTGCCCGCCGGCACCGAGCCCAGGGCCGGGACGGCGCCGAGGAGCGGCGCCGGTGCGGCGGGCAGGGCCCAGCAGGTCTCGCGGGTGCCGAGCGTCCAGAACATGCAGCCGAGGGCGAGGGCGGTGGCCGCCGCGCCGGAGGCGAACGGGTGGCCGCTCACATCCCACTCGACGACGATCCATGCCGCGGTGAGCAGGCCGCCGGAGCCGAGGATCCGGTCGAGGTCGCGGTCGTCGATGCGGGGCTGGCGGCGACGGGCGAGCACGAGGAAGACCGCCATGACGAGACCGCCGACGTCCCACATCCAGGCGCCCGGAGGCGCCGTGGGACGCGGCACCGCGATCCAGGCGCAGACGACCGCGACGAACACGAGCGCATGGTGAACAGTGACAGGAAGATGTGGGACGGGCACCGGGACCGGGGATGGGGTGTTCACCGCACTTCTCCTCTCCGACGCCCGGCCGGGGGGTGGGGCGCCCTCGGGACAGGGCCCGCGAGACCACCGCGAAACCCCAAGTGACAAGGCCATTTTTTCACGCTAGCAAGGTGCCCGACTGTGATCCACCTGTGGATGACCTGGTTCTTCGCCCCTGGACCCGGGCCGGTCCCCGACCCGGGAGCGCCCCGCGTCTCAGGGGTGCGGTCGTCCATCGCCTTCTCCGCCGTCGAGGAAGGAGGGAGCGCCCCGCGCCTCAGGGGTGCGGGCCCCTCGGGGCGCCGTTCGGCGACGGCGGACGAGCGGGATCGCGCGCCGGCCGTCGGCGATCGAGGCCGCTCGGGACGCCGGCCGCCGCCCCGGATGGATTGCCGGGCGCCCGCGTCGCTGTGCTATGGTTTCCGAGCCGCCGACGGCGGCGCTGCGCGAGTGGCGGAATGGCAGACGCGCTGGCTTCAGGTGCCAGTGCCCGACAAGGGCGTGGAGGTTCAACTCCTCTCTCGCGCACAACGCAGAACCCCTGGTCAATCCCGATTGACCAGGGGTTCCGCCGTTCTCGGGCGAATCCGACGGCGCTGATGGCGCCGTTCCCGACGAACCTCGCGTCGCGCCCACCGCACCGGGGATGATTCCGGGCGGCCTGCACCGACCATGCTCCCCGAGCATGTTCAACCCGTCATCACCCCCTGGCAACCCGAATGAGACCCGCCGTCCCGCCCGGATCCCCACCCATGGTCCTGTTCCGCGCCGGCCGGGCGGCGAGGAACAGGACCATCCCGTCGGGGTACGGCCGGATCATGGCCAGTCGGTGCGGCACGCGGCGGTCCCTCAAGGCGAGGACGGAGCCCCCGCACAGGGCCCGACGGCGCCGGGCGCCACGGGCAGCGGTTCGCCCCCGGCAATGATGTCCGCGGGCTCCGGGGCGGGCCCGGTCGACATCCCATCGCCCCCTGACTCCCGCCGCGTCTCGGTCCCCGGCGGAGGCCCGCCGGGGGTCGACAGCACGTCGGGATGCACGCCAGGATGAGAGACATTCCTGCATCCACAAGCCGAATCGCACACACGCTGATCGCATGCGATGACCACCGAGGAGGACTCCGATGCCGAAGCAGCCCGATCCGATGACGATGGACCTGTACGGCGCCGACAGGTACGAAGTGGCACCGAAGTGGGGACCGGGCATGGTCTCGGGCCCCTACAGCACGAACGCGGCCTATTTCACGGCCGCCGCAGACCAGCCCGTCATGGCCATGGGGTGCTCCGTGGCGTTCGACGAGCTGGCCGGGCACGACCGCCCCTGGTCGAGCGTGACCCTCGTCCCCTGGCACGCGGGGCCCCTGACGAAGACCCGTCTCGGGCAGGCCACTCCCTGGCACGTGTCCGTGACGAGGTCGACCGTGGCGCTCTACGTCCGCCAGAGCACCCGGGGCAGGCTCGAGCAGATCGACCAGATGACCTTCCCCGACATCGCCCCGAACGGCGCGGTGACGCCCGTGGCCGTGGTGCAGAACAAGCAGGTCGTCGCCTGCTGCATCGGCGAGAAGGTCCACGTGTCGAGGAGCCCGAAGTACGCGTCGGCGGAGCGCGGCTACTGGCCCTGCTGGGAGACCTACGTGTACGGCATCGACCAGGACCCGCGGCCGTGGTTCGGTCAGCCGTGGTACATCCAGTCGGCCGGCTCCCTCACGAGCAGCGCCTGGACGCGTGAGATCCGCTCGCTGCCCCAGGGCGCCCGCGCGGCCGCGACGACGGCCCAGGCCGCCGCGATGGGGTGACGCGCCGGGCCCGCGCGTCCACCGTCCCGCGCGCCCCGGCCCACGGGCGTTGCGACGAGGCGGGCGCCCGCCGGAGGACCGCCCGGTGGTGGGCCCGACGGTGGGCTCCGCGCCGCGGCGCCGGTCCGCATCGCTGCAAGCCCCCCGTCCCGGCCCTCGGCATCCTCGTCGTGCGCCCCGGCCCACCTCACCGTGAGCCCCGCCCTGCTCCGTCCGCGATCGCGTGGCGGCGTCCTGACCATCCGACCGCTCACCACGCGCGGTCCGCAGCCGCGTCCGGTCCTCCCTGCCGCTACTGTTTCCCCAGTACGAGGGACACCGGAGGGCTGCTGTGGCGACGAGGACGACGATCCATCAGGTCATCGAGGACTTCCGCGGCCGGGGCTCGACCGCCGAGCGGGGTACGCGGTTCGAGCAGCTGATGGCCGCCTGGTTCCGCCTCGATCCGACCCTGTCGAGCGAGTACGACGAGGTGCAGGCGTGGCCCGACTGGTCGCACAACGAGCACACCCATGACTCGGGCATCGATCTGGTGGCACGCAACGCGCAGACGGGCCGGTGGACGGCCATCCAGTGCAAGTTCTACGACCCGAGGTACTCCCTGCAGAAGGCCGACATCGACTCCTTCTTCACCGCCTCGGGCAGGGCCTGGGACAGCATCGCGTTCGACAACCGCATCATCATCTCCACGACGGACCGCTGGTCGAGCCACGCCGAGCGGGCCCTGGAGAACCAGACGGTGCCGGTGCAGCGCATCGGGCTGGCGGACATCGCCGAGTCCCCCATCGACTGGATGCGCCACGACGACGTCGAGGTGCGCTTCGAGCCCCGCAAGGCCGTGCGCCACAGCCTGCGTCCCCACCAGAAGGAGGCCGTCGCCAGGATCCAGGAGGGCTTCCGCACGCACGACCGGGGCAAGTGGATCTCGGCATGCGGCACGGGCAAGACCTTCACCTCGCTCAGGCTCGCCGAGCAGCGCTGCGCCGAGAACGGCGGCCGCCTCACGGTCCTCTTCCTGGCGCCGTCGATCTCCTTGGTCTCGCAGACGCTGCGCGAGTGGATGGCCCAGTCCCAGACGCTCATCCGTCCGTTCGTCGTGTGCTCGGACACGAAGGCCTCGAAGCAGGCCGAGGACATCGCCGTCCACGACATCCCGCTGCCCACCACCGACGCCGGGCGGCTGGCCGCCCAGATGAGCGGGATCGGCCGCAGGGGCCGCCAGATGGTGGTCGTCTTCTCGACCTACCAGTCGATCGACGTCGTCGCCCGGGCCCAGCGGTCCTCGGATGAGCGGTTCGACCTCATCCTGTGCGACGAGGCGCACCGCACGACGGGCGTCACGCTGCCGGGCGCGGGTGACGAGTCGGCCTTCGTCAAGGTGCACGACGACTCCTATCTCCCCGCCGACAAGCGCCTCTACATGACGGCGACCCCGCGCATCTACGGCGAGGAGGCCAAGCGGAAGGCCGAGGACCGGTCCGCCCTCATCGCCTCGATGGATGACGAGACCATCTTCGGCCCCGAGCTCCACCGGCTCGGTTTCGGCGAGGCGGTCGAGCGGGATCTGCTCGCCGACTACAAGGTGATGATCCTGTGCGTCGCGAACGATGCCGTCGCCGGGCCCTTGCAGGGCTCCTTGGCCAACGAGGAGCACGAGATCACCCTCGATGACGCGGCGAGGATCGTCGGCTGCTGGAACGGCCTGGCCAAACGCACCACCGACATGGACTTCGGCCCGAATCCTGCACCGATGAGGAGGGCGGTCGCTTTCGCGCAGAACATCAAGGCCTCGAAGGCCTTCGCCCGGGCCGTCCCCGATGTCGTCGACAGTCTCATCGCCGACCGGAACACCCCCGATCTGGAGGTGGCGTGCCACCACGTCGACGGCACGATGAACGCGTTGGCCCGCTCGGAGCAGCTCGCCTGGCTCAAGGCGCCCGTGCCCGAGAACGAGTGCCGCGTCCTGTCGAACGCGCGGTGCCTGTCGGAGGGCGTCGACGTTCCGGCCCTCGACGCCGTGCTCTTCCTGTCGCCGCGCAATTCGCTGGTGGACGTCGTGCAGTCGGTCGGGCGCGTCATGCGCAGGGCCAGGGGCAAGGACTACGGCTACATCATCCTGCCGGTCGCCATCGACGCGAACGAGTCGCCTGAGACGGCGATGCGCAGCAACAAGCGGTTCAAGGTGGTCTGGGACGTGCTCAACGCGCTGCGCGCCCACGACGACCGCTTCAACGCGATGATCAACTCCATCGACCTCGACGGCTCCACCAAGGGCAGGATCGGCATCGGGGTCTTCGACGCCGTGGGAACCGGCAGCGATGAGGACGCCGAAGGCGCTGCCGCGACCAGGACGGCACTGGTGGCCCAGGCGCCCTTGTTCGCCCTTGAGATGAGGAATGCGATCCTCGCCCGCATCGTCAGGAACGTCGGCGAGCGCGACTACTGGGACAACTGGGCCGATGACGTCGTGCACATCCACACGAACCAGATCAGCCGCATCGGCGCGATCCTCGCCACGGCCCGGCGGGACGGCGGCCCGCCGGCGGGTCGTTTCGAGGAGTTCCTCGAGGGCCTGCGCGCGAACCTCAACGAGTCGATCGGCGAGGCCGACGCGATCGACATGCTGAGCCAGCACCTCATCACCCGGCCGGTCTTCGAGGCCCTCTTCCCCGCCGGCTCGTTCGCCGAGCACAATCCGGTCTCCGTCTCGATGCAGACGATGGTCGACGCGCTGGCCGGGCAGGGGCTGGAGGCCGAGACGGCCGACCTGGCCGGTTTCTACGACTCCGTGCGGGCCAGGGCCGCCGGCATCACGACGCCCAAGGGGCGCCAGACGATCATCCACCGGCTCTACGAGGACTTCTTCAAGAAGGCCTTCCCGAAGCAGGCCGGCTCCTTCGGGGTGGTCTACACGCCGGTGGAGATCGTCGACTTCATCCTGCGCGCCGCCGACGAGGTCTGCCGCAGCGAGTTCGGCTACGGCATCAGCGACGAGGGCGTGCACGTGCTCGACCCGTTCACCGGCACGGGCACCTTCATCGTGCGGCTGCTGCAGTCGGGCATCATCGCCCCGGCCGACCTGGCGAGGAAGTACGCGCACGAGCTGTGGGCCAACGAGATCATGCTGCTGGCCTACTACATCGCCTGCGTGAACATCGAGACGACCAATCAGGCGATCCGTCAGTGCGAGCTCGGCCCCGATGAGCAGGCCCCCTACGTGCCGTTCCCCGGCGCGACGCTCGCCGACACCTTCCAGATCACCGAGGACGGCGACCGGGCCGACAACTCGCTCATCCCGGTGAACAACGAGCGCATCGAGGCCCAGCTGCGCACGCCCATCAAGGTGATCGTCGGGAACCCGCCGTACTCGGCGGGCCAGTCGAGCGCCAACGACGACAACGCGAACCTGCGCTACCCCACCTTGGACGGCAGGATCGCCGACAGCTACGCGGCCCGGTCGACGGCCACGAACAAGAACAGCCTCTACGACTCCTACATCCGGGCCTTCCGCTGGGCCGGCGACCGGCTCGGCGAGCAGGGCGTCATGGCCTTCGTCTCGAACAACGGCTGGGTGGACGGCAACACCGCCGACGGAATCCGCCAGTGCTTCACCGATGAGTTCAGCCACATCTGGGTGTACAACCTGCGCGGGAATCAACGCACCGCCGGCGAGACCTCCCGCCGCGAGGGCGGCAAAGTCTTCGGCTCGGGCGCCAGGACCGGCGTCGCCGTGCTCATCGCCGCCAAGGATCCCGCGGCCTCGGGCTGCCGGCTGCACTACTGGGCCGTGCCCGACTACCAGAGCCGGGAGGAGAAGCTGACCGGCATCGACGACGCACGATTGAGCACGGTGCCCTGGCGGGAGATCACGCCGAACGAGGCCGGCGACTGGATCAACCAGCGCAGCGAGAACTTCGACGCCTTCCCGCCCATCGGCAACAAGAATAAAAATGAATCACAACCACCGATATTTCGTCTATTCTCAGCAGGACTGAAGACCAATCGTGACGCCTGGTGCTATGGCTGACATGAAACGAAACCGTATTTTTCGTGGATTTCCTGTGCTGTTTCGGATATGATCGGAGCATGCAGGTCGGGGTCGCCCCGGAGGAAACAGCCGCCCTGATCAGGTGGAAGAAGCGTTCCGACAATCATGTGCTGGTGCGGATGAAAGCAGAAGCGATCCTGTACGCCTCTGAATGAGTCGGAATCGGCATCATCGCGAAGATGGTCGAACGGGCCGAGAGGACGGTGCAGGAATGGCTGGCCGACTGGCAGGCCACCAGGATGTGCTCGGTCCTGACCGGCCATGCGGGGAACCAGAACGCGGCGAAACTCACCCGCGACCAGAAACAAGAACTCAAGAAAATCCTCGCCCAGCCGCCCTCTCAGACGGGTGTCCGCGCCGAGTTCTGGGACGTCCCAGCGATACGTGACGTCGTGAAGATCATGTTCGACGTGGAACACCAGTCGGACTCCTCGTACCAGCTGCTCCTGCGCTTCTGCGGGCTGAGCCTCGAACCGCCCGGACCCGTTCGACGAGCACCGCGACGAGAAAGCCATCACCAGACGCATGGCCGAGGTGAAAACCCAAGTCAAGGCCCTGTTGGATCAGGGCTGGGAGGTCTACACGGCAGACGAGGTCCGCTTGGAGTACGAGGCCTGGACCCGCCGCATGCAGCCCCCGAAAGGACAGCGCACCAAGCTGTCCGTGGACCGGCAGAGGACGTCCCAGTCGTTCTTCGGCGCCCTCCCCCCGACCAGCAGAACAGTCACGCTGTACCCGATCGAGGTGAACCGGGACACCGAGCAGACGATCCTCGCACTGGAACGACTCCAACGAGAAACCGAGACAGAGAAGATCGCGGTTGTCCTGGACAACGCCCGATTCCACCACGCGAAAGCGTTGACCGGCCTCCACGGGCCCGGTCAGCTGCTGGAGAGCATCACTTCTGTTCTCCTGCCGCCGTACGCGCCCGATCACAATCCGGTCGAGCACGTCTGGAACGCGGCCAAGAGCAACATCGCGAACATTCAGCGCGAGACCCTCGAAGAAACCTTCGGCGCGTTCGCCTCATACGTCACCGGCCGCACCGTCGACCACGACTTCGAGCACCTTCCACTCCGCGAAACCAGAAACGATTTTGTTTCATGACGGCCATACAACTTCAGCCGCACGAAACTCGAACGCACCATGCGCGCGATGATCTCCGCGTACAACAGCGAAGCGCTGAGCTGCGAGGGCGACAAGGATCGTTTGGACAAGGACCCCACGAGAATCAGTTGGAGTCGTGGTCTCATCAGAGATGCTACACGGGGACGACGTCACGAGTTCAGGCCGGAGCGCATCTACCGAGCCTCGTACCGCCCCTTCACGGCGCAGTACGGATACTTCGACCGACCGTTCAACGACATGATCTACCGACTCGAAGAGATCTTCCCCACGCCGAAGCATGAGAACTATGGGTTCGGAGTAATTGCACCCCACCCTCATGCGAGTTTCGCTGTTTTGATGCAAGATTCTCTCCCGGATGTTGCAACTTACACATACACGGCTCAGTTCTTCCCCCGCTGGACCTATGAGAAGGTCGAGGATGACACCGCCCTCTTCCTTCCGCCGGTCGAGGGGCCCGTCATCAACGGCTACCGCCGCGTCGACAACATCACCGATGAGATTCTCACCATCTATCAATCGGCCTTCGGACCCCAAGTGAGCAAGGACGACATTTTTTATTATGTCTACGCAGTGCTGCACTCGCCGCAGTACCGCAACACCTTCGCCGCCGACCTGAAGCGGATGCTTCCTCGGATCCCGCTTGCTGCCAGCAGGAATGACTTCGGCACCTTCGCCGAGACCGGCAGACGGCTCGCCGATCTGCACATGAACTACGAGTCTGTCGACCCCTACCCGCTGCACGAGTCGACTCATCCGTTCGGGGTCGATGACGGGGATCTTTACCGGGTGCAGAAGATGAGATGGCAGGACAAGCAGACGAAGAAGGCCATCGTCTACAACACCCATCTCACCCTCAGCGACATCCCGGCCGAGGCGAACGAGTACATGCTCGGCTCTCGCTCTGGCCTCGAGTGGCTCATCGACCGCTACCGAGTGAGAACCGACAAGGACTCGGGCATCGTCAACGATCCGAACGACTGGTGCCGTGAGCACGACGACCCCCGCTACATCATCGACCTCGTCAAGCGCGTCACCCGCGTCTCCGTCGAGACGATGAGGATCATCCGCTCACTTCCCGAACTTCCGCTGTGATCCGCTCTGGTCCCGTCCCATTCCTGCGCCGCACAAGAAGAAGGCTCATTCATAGAGGATAGAGGTCAGACCACGGTCCCCGCCCCTGGTCAGAGCGTCATCCGAGGATGCCGTGAACAAGTCTCAAGACATCGACAAGTCAGCAGGAGTGCAGCCCGCAGCTACTCGGCTCGGATCATCTCGGTGTGCTCGATGAGCCATTCAGCGAGTTCCTCGTTCCGCCACACGTTCATGACGACCATCAGGACGGCGTTCGCGGCGTCCTCCTGTTCGGCAACGACCAAGAGCCCATTCAGTTCCAAGAAGGCGACGCCGAGGTGCCAGGCGAGCCGCTTGTTGCCGTCACGGTAGGCGTGAGCTGTCGCGACGGCCGCGATGAGCTTCGCGGCCTTGCCGGGCAGCGTCGGATGGGCCTCATGGCCGTCGAATCCGAGAAATGGTGCACACAGGGCGCCCCGAAGTTTCCCTTCATCAAGGAGCAGCCCTGCGTGCACCTGCTGGGAGTAGATCCGTTGACACTGCTCCCAAGTGATCTCGACGGTCACGAGCCGAGGATGGCCAGCGTCTTGGCCCAGCGGCGCGAGGTGTCAGCGGCGATCCGCTCAATCGCCCCATCAGAGGCCTCCACCGTGGGCGTCATGGGGCGTCGCGGCCCCTCCCCCCGCAGGGCCATGCGCGTGTAGAACCTGCGCATCGCGTCGAGGGGGATCGGGTCGCTGCACTGAGCGTCTCGTGGTCTGTCGCCCCACACCTCGCGCCACGGCCCTTCGCGATGGGTCAGCTCGCCCAACGCGCTGCCGCCCATGGCACCGTAGTAGCCGGTCACTGCGTCGAGAGTGGCCTCCTCAGAGGCGGTGAACACTCCGGCAGGAGGCGCCTGCTGGATCACATGAAGAGCATGACGCAGGGAGGGGACCACAGGACCCATCTGCCACGCCTCGATCCGGTTGGAGAAGAGCGGACGACCGTCCCACACCAAGGACCACGCCTGGGCGTAGTAGACGAGCTTCTGGGCCTGCATCTCGCCGAACACCCGGCTCAGGGCATTGATGGTCTGCGCAGCGGCCATCGCGCGGTCAACAGTTGACTCTCGCATCTCGTCCACCTCCCCGTGATCGCTTCAACGCTAGCGCAGACGACCCACATTCCGTGAGTCCTCACTCTTCGACAACGTCCTTCAGCGTCCTGAGCAACAGAGTGAGAGCGACCCGCACATCGTACGGCCCAGCGCTCACGGTGCCTCTTGGACCCGAACCACGAGTCACCGCCGCCGGCGTCACCAGATCGGCACGCCTCCGGACGATCACCGGCTCCGAGCCGGAGCCCGACACCGCCCACGCAGGATCATCTTGCCTTTGGCCAGGGTGAGCACCGGCAGCCCTCGGCGGCCAGCAGCCGCGCTCAGAGCGGCCAGCTCCCCAGCAGTGATCCTGGCCCGGAGAACCCTCGCACGCCCGTTCCCCCACGTCGCCTCCGCACCAGGTCTGGGTCCGGCGTCCTTGCGAACCCCGGTGACGGCAACCGTTCTGCATACGTCCCTGACCGACCAGAGCGCAGATGCCCTCTGCTGTGAACGAGCATGAGCCACCCATTGCATCGGTTCCAAGGGCTGAAGGGATGCTGACAGGCGAGGGGCACCCCCAGTTCTCCCGGGCCTCTGCTGCGACTCCAAGGCGCGGGCCCACGCAGGCTGCATGATGAGGGTCATGCCAGCTGGAACCCCGGCAACATGATGACCTTCCACGATGCAGAACTGCATGGGCCTGAGGGGAGGGGCCAGACCGACGCATGATGAACGCAACCTTGAACCGGCAGTGGAGACAGATCGTCCGTGACATGAGTTCACCAGAAGTCGCCGAGGCGATGACATGTCTCGACCAAGCGGGGAGGCCCGACTGCCAGCACCCGATGAGCACCGCGAGCGCGGTCCGCGTCCTCCTGTGGAGGATCCAGGCACTCCCGCACCGTGAAGCGCCGGACAAGAGACTTCGCGCTCTGGCCTCCCAGAGGGTGGCGTGCATGACCTCGGCCCTGGCACGAGTTGAGCTTCCCGCGGACAGTACCAGTTCGGTCGACTCAGACCTTCGTTGCGCGAACCAGGCATTACGTGAGCTCCACGGGAACTCGGCGGAACCCATCGTGCTGAGACATTTCGTTCATCGGGACCGACGGAGCACCGGAGACCCGTCGTCTGAAGACCCGTCCCCGTCAGCGGCAGCTCAGGGCTCTGGCGCCTACCGCATCCTGCACGACTTGACGATAATTTATGTCCTGTACGCAGCCATCATCCTGACCGCCGGATTCGCTGTCACCATGCTCGTCCACTGGATCGCGAGACCACCTGCCCCGTTCACAGTGGCTGGCTTCGCGCAAACTTGGGCGCGAATAGCGGGATTCCTCGGCGATCTCACCCCCCTGACGCTTCCGATGATGACACTGGTCATCGGATTGTTCTCCATACCGATTCTCACCGGAGACGGGCGATCGGCGTCCCTCGAGGACCGCGGCCGCCAGCTCTTCCTGAACAGGGCGATCCACATCGCCAGTTTCACTGTGGCCACCCTGTCCATCCTCTCGATGCCTCATTCATCCTCAACGGAGGTCGGGGTCTCAATCTACGGCGTCATCTCCAGCGTCATGATCATCCTGTTCGCCCTCCTTCCGCCGACCCTGACCAACATCGTTGTCGACGAGCGGCGTCGGAACCTTCACAAGGCCGAGAAGACCATCGGGAGAATCGATGCGCTGCTCTCCGAGGACCAGTCGACATCGAGTGAACCGGTGCATCGATCATTCTTGGAGAAGCTCGAGCACCTGTTCCATCAGGCACTCAGCGTGGGATTCCTGGTCATCTTCGCCGCCGTTACTGTTGTCATCCTCTGCTTCGCCTTTGTTTGCACTCATGCGATCAGGCATTCGGTGAAACTGACCATGGCTTTACCCCTAATTTCTCTGGGTATCATGCTGTTCTTTCTCGCCTACTCCACGAGAAACTTGGCACGAGCACGGTGGTTCACCAAGATGTACGACGACAAGCCGCCCCGTTGGGCTGTGATGTTCTTGCCAGCTGTCTCGTCCTCTGTCCTGTCATCTTTCACCCTGTGCTTACCCATAGCACTCACCGGGCATGCCCACTGGTTCCTCATCTCGTTCATCACCCTGACAATCCTCCAGACCGTGTTCGCCGCTGCATTCCAGCATCTCCTTCCCACGAAGGAGGCCGAGCGCAGGAGACGCTTCCTCATGGACCAGCGCACATTGAACGAACAGACGGTCGAGACCGAGCGCAGGAGACTGGGGGACCGGGCCGCCTGAGCACGGCCCCGATGAACCCTGATCCTCGTGCCTCGGAACCGCCGGGCGTCGGGGATGAGGACCGACGAACAGCGGCGGGGACGAGCCCGGCCCGCCCCCGCCGCCCCGGTCCGCCGGCCGTCACCCCTGCTTCGTGAAGGTGATCGCCTTGAACCTCTCGGTCTGCTCCTTGATGCCGGTCTCGGTGGGGAAGCGCTCCACCGAGCTGGCCCCGTAGAATCCGGTGATGCCCTCGGTGTGGTCGAGGACGTACTGGGCGTCCTCGGGGTTCGCGATGGGCCCGCCGTGGCACAGGCAGAGGATGTCGGGGTTGACCCTGCGCGCGGCGTCGGCCAGGGTCTGGACCTTCACTGCCGCCTCCTCGAGGGTGATGGCCGTCTTCGCGCCGATCGTGCCCGAGGTGGTCAGGCCCATGTGGGGCACGAGGATGTCGGCGCCCGCCCGGGCCATGTCGGCGGCCTGCTCCTCGTCGAAGACGTACGGCGAGGTGATGAGATCGAGCTCGTGGGCCATGCGGATCATGTCGACCTCGTGGCCGTAGCCCATGCCGGTCTCCTCGAGATTCGCGCGGAAGACCCCGTCGATGAGGCCGACGGTCGGGAAGTTCTGCACGCCGGCGAAGCCGATCTCCTTGACCTGCCTGAGGAAGTGGGGCATGACGCGGAATGGATCGGTGCCGTTGACGCCGGCCAGCACCGGGGTGCGCTTGACCACGGGCAGGACCTCGTTGGCCATCTCCATGACGATGGCATTGGCGTCGCCGTAGGCGAGCAGCCCGGACAGGGAGCCGCGACCGGCCATGCGGAAGCGCCCCGAGTTGTAGATGATGAGCAGGTCGATGCCGCCGGCCTCGGCGGACTTCGCGGAGATACCGGTGCCCGCACCACCGCCGATGACGGGCCTGCCCTCGGCGACCTGACGACGGAAACCATCCAGGATCTCGTGACGTGACGACATTGTTCCTCCTCAGTGCTCGGAGTTCTTGATGAGTTCATCGAGGGCCTCGGCCATGTCACGGCCGAAACCCGGGTCGTTGATCGTCTGGTCCTTCTCGACCACGACGACGTCGCTGCCCGCCAGCCCCTCGCGCAGGGCGTCGAAGAGCCGCTCGTCCGCGCCCTCGTCGCGGAAGGGGCCGCCCTCGACGTCGATGCCGGAGAGGCCCCGCAGCGGAATGTGCAGCCGGACCGGGCCGTTCGACGCGGCGAGCTTGTGGGCGATCCGGCGCCCCAGCTCGGCCATCTCGTCCGGCGTGGTCCGCATGAGAGTGACCGTCGGGTTGTGGACGAGGAAGGTCCGGCCGCCGAACCTCTCGGGAACGGTGCTCCTCGGTCCGAAGTTGACCATGTCCAGGGCCCCGAGGCTCACGACCTGTGGGACGCCCAGGGCTCCCGCCCTCTCCAGCCGGTGGGGGCCGGCGCTGAGCACGCCCCCGACGAGCTCGTCCGCGAGCTCCGTGGTCGTGAGGTCGAGGACGCCCGTCACGAGACCGGACTCGACGAGCTTCTCCATGGCGCGCCCGCCGGCGCCGGTGGCGTGGAAGACGAGGACCTCGTAGCCCAGCTCGTTCAGGCGCTCGCGGGCCTCGTCCGCGGCGGGCGTGGTGAGCCCGAACATCGTGATGGCCACGACCGGCGGCCGGTCGGCGTCAACGGGTTCGCTCCGGCGCCTCTCGCAGGCCCGGGCCATCGCGGCGATGCCGGCGCACGCATTGCCGAGGATCGGCGCCGAGACGTCGTTGACGCCGGCGATGTCCACCACCGAGTACATGATCGTCGCGTCCACGTCGCCGACGTAGGGCCTCACGTCCCCCGACGCCATCGTCGAGACGAGCAGTTTGGGCAGACCGACCGGCAGCGCCTGCATCACGGCCCCGACGACCGAGCTGCCACCGGAGCCGCCCACCCCGAGCAGACCCTGGATGCGTCCCTCCCCGGCCATCGCGCGGGCGAGGACCGCCGCCCCGCGCGACATCGTCGCCATCGACCGTCCGCGGTCGCGGGCCGCCCTCAACTCCTCGGGGTCCTCCCCGGCCGCCACGATCACCTCGTCCGAGGTGACATCGGCCATCGGACTCCTCGAGAAGGAGCCCACGTCCATCATGCACGTCCCGACGCCGTGCTCGCGCAACCGTTCACGCAGCCAGGCGTACTCCTCGGCCTTGGTGTCGAGCGTGCCCACAAGCAGGACAACCGCCATGCTCTCACTCCTTCGTGATCCGCACCATGCCCACGACTCTAGGGGCGGAGGCCGTCACGGCGATGGGCCGGTTGGGAGCAATTGGTCCGTTCGCGGATCGCGGCGGGGAGAAGACTTGACCCATGGCAGTCATCAGTCGCACCGCCGCGGAGCTGTCGGCGATGCTGGGGCCATGGCAGGACGGCAGGGGCCCCCTGTCCTCGGCGCTCGCGGACGGGATCGCCGAACTCATCGACGCGAACATGATCCCGGCGGGCACGGCCCTGCCCGCCCAGCGCGAGCTCGCCCGGCAGCTGGGCATCGCTCGCGGCACCGTCACGAGCGCCTACGGGCTCCTCGAACAGCGGGGACGACTGCTGACCCGGACGGGATCGGGTTCGAGGGTGCGCGCCGAGCCGAGCGCCCCGGGCGCGAACCTGACCGGGCGCCTGTTCTCCTTCTCGGACGAGTCCCGCCGGCGGATCGACCTGTCGAGCGGCGCCCTCCCGGCCTCCGCGGTGGCCCGTGAGGTGATGGGGCAGATCCGCTTCGACGCCCTCCACGACTATCTGCCCACCAACGGCTACTTCCCGGCGGGGCTGCCCGCCCTGCGGACGGCCATCGCGGAGCGGCTGAGCCGCGACGGGGTGGCGACGGCGCCGGACCAGATCGTGGTGACCAGCGGCGCCCAGCACGCGACGTCCCTGGTGTTCGGCACCTATCTGACCGCCGGGGACGAGGTGGTCGTCGAGGATCCCAGCTATCGCGGCGCGCTGGAGACCCTCCGGACGAGAGGGGCCCGGATGAGGAGCGTGCCCTTCGAGCGGCACGGCATCAACCTGCCCCTCCTCGAGCAGGCCCTGGCGAAGAGGCCGGTGCTGGCCTATCTCCAGACCGGCGTCCACAACCCCACCGGCCTCGCGACGGACCCGGCCAGGCGCCGCCGGCTCGCCTCGGCGCTCGCCGGCGGCCGCACCCTCGCCGTCGAGGACTGCTGCTCCTACGACCTCACCCTCGAGGGCCGCCCCGGGCGGACGCTTGCGGGGCTCCTCCCGGACGACCGGCTCGTCTCGATCGGGAGCCTGTCGAAGCTCTTCTGGGGCGGGATCCGCGTGGGGTGGATCAGGACGTCCCGCTCCCGGGTGCGGACCCTTCTCGAGGCGCGCAAGGCCGTCGACCTGAGCACCTCGGTCATCGACCAGTTGATCGCCGTCCGCCTGCTCGAACGCGCGGACGAGGCGCGGCGCGAACGCGCAGCGATGCTCTCCGTCGCCAGATCCATCGCCGAGGGGCTCCTCCACGAGCACCTCCCCCGCTGGACGTGGCCGCCCGTCGACGGCGGCGCGGCTCTGTGGATCGACACCGGCGAGGACGCCGCGGCCCTCGCCGAACGGGCGAAACAGGCTGGTCTCCTCATCTCGGCCGGACCGAACTTCTCGGCCCACGGATCCCACCGGACGCATTTGCGGCTCCCCGTGGCCCGCGACCGCACGACCCTCGACAGGGCGCTGGCGACCATCGCCGGGCTGACCACCGACCGGCGCCGATGAGGTCCGTTCACAAGGACCCGAATCCGATCAAGGGTGCCGCCCCTGGTCGGGAGCGCCCCATGGATGCCGTGAACAAGCCTCGCATGACGTGCGGGAGTCCGGACCCCACGACGGAACCACCGCTCCACGCGCGCCGGCCCACCAGCCGGCCAGCCGTTCCCGCACGGCCCTCCCAGTGCCGGCATGGAATTCCATCCCCGCATGGGCGAATCATCCCCCCGGGCAATAGTGGTCATCGACCTCTGTCACCACGCCGCCTTCGTCCGTGAACATGGCATAGCGCACAGCAAGATGCGAGGGCATGATTGCCGCTTCGTCCTCATAAAGAGGGTAGCAGTAGCCATGGCCGCCGCACTCCTCTGCTTCGCCGTACCTTTCTTCGACCTCGGTGATGCTGCTTCCGATGATCCAATCGTCGTCATACTTCAACCGGATGAGACCGTAATGCCCACCGAGCGCCCACCAGAATGCCGTGCTCCCCAGCAGATGGATGGTCATCAGGGTTGCACCGGCGCTCAGCACGACCCTTCTGCGAGCCCGCACGGCCGCACCACCGGAAATGATGGCGACAACCGCAGCGACGATGACGAGGAGCACTCCGAGCGCATGGAGCAAGAAAAATAAGGACGTATACCTGTCTCCCGGATCAGAGACGGACGCGAGAATCGCGATGGCAACAATCACCAGTCCGGCCGCAAGGAGCACAGGCGCCCATCCCCTTCTCCTCTCCCCTGCTCGTTCCACTCTTCAACTCCCTCCGGGGGTCATGCAGCACTCTTCGCCTCGGACGACGGCCATCGCCCTCGAATCCTGCGGAACAGTCTTGCACGGCCCTCGGCGCCTCCGCCGTTCCTCCCGGCCCCGGCGACCGCCCTGCCTCACCCGCCACCGTCCCCACCGGGATCCGGTCCGGTCCCCCCGCCCGCGTCCTCCCCCGCCGCGGCGATGTCCGAGCGCAGATACTGGAACAGCGGCGGCCCGTCCGGGTCGGGGTGGAGCACTCGCACCTCGACCCTGTAGACCTCGCGCACCACCTCGGCCGTCAGCACCCGCGCAGGCGGCCCGTAGTGCACGGCCCGCCCGTCCTGGAGCACGAGCACCTCGTCGCAGTAGGCGGCCGCCAGGTTGAGGTCGTGCAGGGCGACGACGACGGTCAGCCCCGTCGCCCGCACCCGGTCGAGCATGTCGAGCTGGTGGGCGATGTCGAGGTGGTTCGTCGGCTCGTCGAGCAGCATGATGCGGCCCTCCTGCGCGAAGGCCCGGGCGATCTGCACGCGCTGCTGCTCGCCGCCCGACAGGGACTGCCAGTGGCGCTGCAGCAGCTGCTCGACGCCCGTCTGCCGCGCGGCGCGTCGAACGACCCCGCGGTCGTGCCGGCTGATGCCGGACCAGCGGCCGCGGTGCGGGATGCGCCCCAGGTCGATGACGTCCTCGACGATCACGTCCTGCTCGGTCGTGGCCTGCTGCTGCACGGCCACGAGGGTGCGGGCCATCTCGCGGCGGCCCCACTGCGAGTAGTCGCGCCCGTCGAGGCTCAACTCGCCGTGGTCGGGCGCGACGAGCCTCGCCAGGACGTTCATGAGCGTCGACTTCCCGGCGCCGTTGGGCCCCAGCAGCCCCAGCACGTGGCCGGGGACGGCGGTCACGTCGATGCCGTCGATGATGACCGTGCCGCCCGCCGACCAGCCGACGCCCTTCGCCTCGAGCCTCATCGGGAACCCCTCCTCCTCGACAGCAGCACGGCGAACACGGGCACGCCGACCATCGCCGTGATGACGCCGACCGGCACCTCCAGCGGGGCGAACGCCGAGCGGGCGATCGTGTCGGCCCACAGCAGGAAGATCGCGCCGAGCACCGCCGAGACCGGCAGCACCCCGCGGTGCCGCGAGCCGACGAGCATGCGCGCCATGTGCGGCAGCACCAGGCCGACGAAGCCGATGGCCCCGCTGGAGGCCACGACGACCGCGGTGAGCAGGGCGGTGAGCACGAGCAGCGTCACCCGGGTGCGCCGCACCGCCACCCCCAGCGAGGCCGCCTGGCGCTCGCCGAAGGTGAAGGCGTCGAGCGAACCGGCCATGCCCAGGGCCAGCGCCATGATGACGGCGAAGCCCGCCGCCGTCTGCGCCACGTCGGTCCAGGAGGCGCTGGCCAGGGAGCCCATGAGCCAGTACAGGACGCCGCGCGTCGTGTTCGCGTCGGCCCCGACCATGATGATGAACGAGGTGAGCGCCGAGAAGCCCTGCGTGACGGCCACGCCGGCCAGCACGATCTTGTCGGTCGTCCCGCCGGCCAGTCCGGCCAGGGCGAGCATGATCGCGAACGCGCCGAGGGCGCCGACGAAGGCGCCGCCCGACAGGCCGAGGGCCGAGCCGACGCCCAGCACGAGGACGAGGACCGCACCGGTCGAGGCTCCCGAGGAGACGCCCAGCAGATAGGGCTCGGCCAGCGGGTTGCGCAGCAGCGACTGCATGATGACCCCGCAGATGCTCAGCGAGGCGCCGCAGGCGGCGGCCAGCAGGACGCGCGGCAGGCGCAGCTGCCAGACCATCGCCACCTGGAGCGTCGTGAGGCCCGGATCGCCGGCCAGGTGCAGCCTGCTGGCCAGCACCGACCACACCTGGCCGACACCGAGGTCGGCGGGGCCGAAGGTGATGGCCGTCACCACCGACACTGCGAGGAGGACGACGCCGACGGCGGTGACGAGCCCGGCGTTGAACCGCCCGGAGCGCGCCATGGGCCGCGGGCTCATCGCAGCCCGTACTGCTTCAGACCGGCGCCGATCTTCTCGGCCAGGTCGACGGTGCGGATCGACGGGTTCATGTCGCCGCCGGCGACGATGATGAAGCGGTCGTTGCGCACCGCGCCCATCTGGGCCGTGACCGGGTTGGACCTGAGGTAGTCGATCTTGGCCTGCGCCGTCTCGGCGGTCTGCGACTTGCGGGTGAGGTCGCCGAGGACGAGGACGTCGGGATTCTTGGCGGCCAGGTCCTCCCAGCTGACCTGCGGCCACTCCTTGGCGTCGTCGGAGTAGACGTTCGTCACCTTGAGGTCGTTGGAGATCATCTGCGAGGCGCCGGTGCCTCCGGCGACGTACGGGGACTCGGAGTTGGCGAACCAGAAGGCGGCGCTCACCTCGCCGCCGTCGACGTTCGCGCCGGAGACGGCGGCGTCGAGGCGGCCCCGCAGCGAGTCGACCAGCTCGTTGCCCTTGTCGGGCACGCCGTGGATGGCGGCCAGGTCGTCGATCTCCTGGTAGATGTCGTCCATCGCGAGCACCTCGGACCTCTCGGAGTCGCCGTCCCCGCTGTCGCCCTTCTCGCACTGGTTCGGGGCGAGATAGGCGGGCACGCCGAGGTTGGCGTAGCTGGCGTAGGAGCCCGAGCCGGTGTCGTCGAGCGTGTTGGGGAACGACGCCGAGACGAAGTCGGGGCTCGCCGCGAGGACCGTCTCGAACGAGGCGTTGTTGTCGGCCAGACGCGGGACCTCGTCGTTCTCGGCCTCGAGACTGCTCAGCACCGGATCGGTCCACGTGGCGGTGCCGACCATCGTGTCGGCGACGCCGAGGGAGAGCTGGATCTCGGTGGACGACTGGTTCAGCGAGACGGTGCGCTCGGGGGCCTTGTCGAAGTGCAGCTCGTGGCCGCAGTTGGTGATGGTCAGCGGGAAGCCGCCCGCGGCCGAGCCGGACTGCGTGGACGAGTCGCCGGCATTGCCCGAGCAGCCGGCGAGCAGCAGCGAGGCGGCGGCCAGGCCGATGAGCGGGGTGCGGATGCGCATGATGTTCGTTCCTCCTTGCGATGGCCCGGTGGACGGGGGACGCCGTGGCACGGGCGGCGTCCCGGTCGCGCGCTCGCGGAGCCGGGCGGGCGCGGGCGGCGATGGTGCAGATGGGTGCGGGTCAGCCGGATTCGGCGAGGGCCCCGGCCAGGGCCTCGGCGAGGTCGACGGTGCGCATCGACGGGTCGAGCGAGGAGCCAGGGACGATGACGTAGCGCCTGTTGCGCACCGCGTCCATCTGGGCCGTGACCGGGTTGGACTCGAGGTGGGCGATCTTGTCGTCGGCGGTGTCCCCGGACTGCATGGCGCGCTTGAGGTCGCCGAGGACGAGGACGTCGGGGTTCTTGGCCGCGACGTCCTCCCAGTTCACCTGCGGCCATTCCTCGTCGGAGTCGGCGTAGATGTTCGTGGCTCCGACGGTGTCGGCGGCGATCTGCGGGGCCCCGATGCCGCCCGCGCTGTAGGGGACCTCGTCGGAGGAGTACCAGTAGAAGACGGTCCTGCCCCGGGAGCCGGCATCCGAGGCCGTCCTCGCGGCCGCGTCCATGCGGGCCCGGAGCTCGCCGACGAGCTCGTCGCCGCGCTCTGGTACGCCGTGGATGGCGGCCAGGTCGCGGATCTCCTGGTGGATGTCGTCCATCGTCAGGCGCCGGCCGGTCGTGTTGTTGTTGACGATCGTGCACTCGTACTCGGGCAGGTACGCCGGGATGCCGAGCTCGGCGAACTTCGACTGCGGGGCGACGCCCTCGTCGGTGAAGGTGTACTCGAAGGCCGCGGTGACCAGGTCGGGGTTCTTGTCGAGCACCGTTTCGAGCGACGGGTAGTTCATGGCGAGCTGCTCGATCGAGGAGTTCTCGTCGGCGTACTCGTCGAGCACCTGGTCGGACCAGGCGGCTGTGCCGACCATCTGCGGGCCGGCCCCGAGGGCGAGCTGGATCTCGGTGGAGGCCTGGTTGATCGTCACCGCGCGTTGGGGAGGCGCGTCGAAGTGGAGCTCCTGGCCGCAGCGGGTCATCGTCAGCGGGAAGCCGGCCTGGACCGAGGCCGGGGCGGACGAGGATCCGGCGCCCGCCGAGCCCGACGAGCAGCCCGCTGCGATGAGCGCGCAGCAGCAGATGACCGTACCGATGCGGATGGCAGGGGGAATTGTCCGCCCCATGGCGGTTCTCCTTCGAGGTCGGGGTGCATGCGCGGCACCCGCTGCCTGCGCCCCGTCCTCGGGACGCGTCACCGATCGGTCTTCGGACTCGGGCTCGCCCGCCGGGATCGTCCTTCCCAGGCCGTGGTGCCCAGTGGATCGTCGATCCGGCGTCACCCATACCGCTGCGCGTCAGTTCCGGCCTCGCACCGGATTCCCTGCTCCTGCGAGCACTCGATGACGCGAGCACCATATCCCATTGCCGTCGTCAGGACGAGCAGGGGGCAGCGGCCCGCCAGCACCGACGACGACTCAGTACGATGCGTCCCGAGCACCGAGCGGCTGCACCGCCATCGGGGGACTCAACGACGCGCAGGGACTCGACGGCGCGTCCCGCCGACAGCACGGGCGGCGCAACCCGGGCTCCGACGCCGCCCGCATCCGGAGGGCGCGCCCTCCGGATGCGCCGCGCCCGGCGCGGACCGCTTCCCCTTCGTGGCCTCGGCAGTTATCGTGATCCTGAGGCGTTCGTCGCGCCGCTCCACTCTCCGCGCCCGCGGGCGCGGGTGACGCGTGACCGTCGCGACCGCGAGAGCGCGCCGCAGGCCCGACCGGGCCGGGCGCGCTCCCACGAACAACAGAAAGCAGAGAACCGTGAATCGGGACCTTCCCCTTTACTCGAAAACGGCTTCTCGTGCCGGGCACCGCCGGTGGCGTCCCGCACGAGTCGCGCTGTCCGTCGCGGTGGCGTCCGCCCTGCTCCTGGCCCAGGGAGCCGCGAGCGCCCGCGCCGACGACCTCGATGACCAGTACGCCGCGCTCCAGGACCAGATCGCCGGTTCGTCCGGCGCCGTGTCCGACGGCTACGCAGCCCTCGACGCGGCGATGAGCGCCCTCACGGCCTCCCGCGACGAGCTGGCCGGCGCCCAGCAGGCCGCCGACGCCGCGAACCGGGCCCAGCAGGACGCCCAGAGCGCCGCCGACGCCGCATCGGCCGCCCTCACCACGGCCCAGGACAACCGGCAGGCCGCGCAGAGCGAGGTCGATGCCGCCCAGACGCGGGTCGACACGGCCAAGCAGGAGGTCGGCATGGTCGCCAGCCAGGCCGCCCAGCAGAGCACCGGGCTCACGAGCATCGCCCTGCTCATCGGCGACGGATCGACCAACCGGATCAGCAACCGCGTCCAGTGGGCCAACCAGTCCTTCTCGGCCACCGAGACCAAGGTGAACGCCTACCAGGACGCCCTCGACGAGCTCCAGACCAAGCGGGACGCGCTGGTGACGGCCGAGAACGACGCCCAGACCGCCCGCGACAACGCGGTCGGACAGCTCGACGCCGCCCGGACCGCCGCCCGGACCGCCGCCGACGCCGCGGCGACAGTCCAGACGAGGGTCGACGCGAACCAGGCCGCCCTGGCCACGGCCCAGGAGCTCGTCGACCAGGCGGTGTCCGACGACGAGACGCTGAAGGGCCGGGCGGGCGACCTGGCCGCGCGGATCCAGGCCCGCGACGAGGAGGCCGCCGCCGCTGCCGCCGCCTCCGCCGCAGCGGCCGCCCGGTCCAGCGTCGAGGCGGGGGCCAGTTGGCTCACGGCGAACATCGCGCCCGGGCAGATCGCTCCGTACAGCGTCGACGAGGCCGTGTCCACGGCCCGGTCGCTCGAGGGGAACATGTACTACGGGAACATGTGCCTGGCCCTCGTCGCCGCCTTCTACGGCTACACCAGCTCCGGGGTGAACTCGGCCACCGACGCCGCGGCCACCATCGAGGCGGCCGGGCAGATGCAGCACGACACCTCGAACATCCCCGTGGGCGCCCTCGTCTGGTACGACGGCACGCCCGCCGGCAATCCCTACGGCCACGTGGCCATGTACGCCGGCAACGGCATGATCTACTCCAACGGCGCGGCGAACGGCGGCGTCGGGATGATCTCGCTCGACACACCGTCGGCGGGCTGGGGCGAACCGCTCATCGGCTGGTCCAGCGTCTGGCTGCCGAATGCGACCGCCTGAGCCTTCGGCGGGCCTCCCGCGCGGGCACGGCTCGTCGAACCGCGCCGCAGGCCGCGCGAGGACGCTCGGCGGCCGTCTCGCCGCGGCGTTCGCCGCCGTCTGCCTGTGCGGCTGCGCCGCAGCGCCCGCGACGAGCACCCCCGCGTCCTCGACGGCGGCGACGCCGTCCGGGGCGTGGTCCGACGCGGCGGGCGCGTCCCTGCCGCAGGGCTGCGACACCGGCGGGCTCGGCCCCCCGGACGGGGACGAGGCCGGCATCCGGGCGGCCGTCGAGGCGGCGGAGGCCTCGGGCGCGGCGGTGCGGATGAGCTGGTACGCCCCCGACGGGGGCATCCGGACCGCCGGCGCCCTCGAGGACCTGCCGGCCTGGAGCACCTCGAAGATCCCGCTCGCCCTGGCGGTCATCGACTCCGGCCAGGGCGAGGCGCAGGCCGACTCGGTCGCCCTGGCCCTCGAGGAGTCCGACAACAGCGCAGCCGACGCCCTGTGGATGTCCCTGGGCGGCACGGACGCGGAACGGGCCGATGCCGTCACGCAGGTGCTGCGCCGGGCGGGGGACGGGACGACGACGGTTCCGGCCGAGCAGCTCGCCGCCGGCTTCTCGATCTTCGGGCAGACCCAGTGGACGACCGACGCCCAGGTCGGCTTCCTCTCCCAGCTGCCCTGCCTCGACGGGGCGGACGAGGTGATCGCCGACATGGGCCGGGTCGATCCCGCCCAGGCCTGGGGCATCGGCTCGCGCCCCGGCGCCGTCCACAAGAGCGGCTGGGGCCCCTCGCCCGCCGGGGGCTACATGGCGCGCCAGCTCGGCTGGTACACGAACCCGGCGGGCCAGCGGGTGCTCGTCGCCATGGCGGCCCAGGACGCCGACGGCTTCGAGGCGGCCACGGCCGTGCTCGACCGGCTGGCCGCCTCCCTCGGGTAGGCCCCGCCCGCGCCGTGCGGACGATCGGGTCGGGCCGCGCCCGGCCCGTTGACTTGTCGATGGCCCCGTCGGGAGGGGTCACGGCCGCCGGGCACGGCACCGCCAGCGACCGCGCCCCGACCCCCGCCCCTCTCGTCTCGGGCGGACCGCCGTCAGCTCCGGATGTAGACCACGGCTCCGTTGCCGCCGGAGCAGGTCGTGTACCCGGCGACGGTGGCGCACCCCATCGTGTACTTCTCGTTGGTCACCGGGCTGTAGGCCTCGACCGTCTGGGTCGAGGCCCTGTCGCTCCGCTGCCAGGCGTCGGCGACGTTGAGGGCGAACTCGCAGCTGGTCCGGTCGTTGCCGGCCGCGACGCTCGAGGAGCACTCGACGGCGCCCGCGGGCCAGCCGAGCGCCGACGAGCTCGTCGCGCTGGGAGCGGTCGTCGAGTACGAGTACGACGAACTCGGCGCGACGCCGCCGGAGCCGCCCGGGCTCCGGGGGGCCAGGCCGGCGAGGATGCCGACGCCGGCGATCATGCCGATGGCCACGATGACGTAGATGGACACCCTCACGAGCTCGGGGATCCAGAAGGCCAGCCAGTGGGGCCTCGTGGGGAGACTGAGCCGCTTGGCCCGGCTCGTGCTGATGAGGCACGGGATGAGGCCGAAGAGACCGAAGAAGAAGGTGATGATCGCCGTGACGGCCGGGTGCAGGGGCTCGGCGGGCGGCACGTGACTCGGGTGGCCGGCGCCAGGGCATCCGTTCGCGCGCCCCGGCTGCGGCGCCCCGCAGCGCGGGCACCGCGCCGTGTCGGGAGCCAGCAGGAGCCCGCAGTTGAAACAGGCGAATCCACCGTTCACGGGACTGCTCATCGTCGACCACCTCAGATTCGCGGCCCGCGCCCACCGCACGGACCCGCGATCAGGGTACCGGGAGCACCGCCGAAAGCACGGAACGGGGCCGGCGGAGCACGGGACGGGACAGACGGGGCACGGGACGGGACCGACGACCGGCCGGCTCCCCTCGTCCCCCTCACCGCTTCCCACCCCACTTCCGTGCTCGCACCCCACCTCACCTCCCCGCTCCCACCTCACCTCTGCGTCGGCACCTCGGGCACGACCCGGGTGTCAACACGGAAATGAGGTGGGAACGGGAGAGGGACGGACGACAGGGCACAGGACAAGAGGGCTGATGCGGGCGCAGGAGGACGGGCCCCGAACGGAGAGGGACGGACGGCGGCGCGGCAGGATGGGGCCATGGGCTCCTTCACCGATCTGCTCGCGGCGGGCCCGGTCGTCCTGGACGGGGCGATGGCCACCGAGCTGGAGGCCCGGAGCGTGCCGATGCACGAGAGCCTGTGGTCGGCGGCGGCCATCGACTCGGCGCCCGAGGCGATCGGCGCAGTGCACGCCGCGTATCTCGACGCGGGCGCCCGGGTCATCGAGACGAACACCTACCAGGCGTCCGTGCTCGGCCTGACCGATGCCGGGGCGCGACCGGCCCAGGCGCGCGGGCTCATCCGCGACGCCGCCGAGCTCGCCCGCCTGGCCGTCGAGGACCGGGCCGACCGGCGCCCCGGGCGACGCGCGCTCGTGGCCGGCAGCATCGGCCCCTTCGGCGCGTACCTGTGCGACGGCTCGGAGTACACGGGCACCTACGAGCTGAGTCCCGCCGAGTACCGCGTCTTCCACGTCGAGCGCGTCCGCGCCCTCGCAGAGGCCGGCGTCGACGTCCTCGCCGTCGAGACGATGCCCCGGCTGGACGAGGCTCGCGCACTCGTCGGGCTCATCGCGGCCGAGACCGACCGCCCGGCGTGGGTCTGCTTCCAGGTGCGCCGCGACGGCGGCCCGGTGGTCCTCGCCGACGGCACGCCCCTCGTCGAAGCCACCCGATGGGCGCAGGAGGAGGACACGGTGGCGGCGGTCGGCGTGAACTGCGTCGCGCCGGCCCTCGTCGCCCCCGCGCTGGAGACGCTCGCCTCCGGCACCGGCAAGCCGCTCGTCTGCTACCCGAACTCGGGGGAGGCGTGGGACGCCCGGTCCCGCCGCTGGAGGCCCGCCCGGACCCCGGTCGACTGGGCCCGCCTCGTACCGGGCTGGCTCGCCTCGGGAGCCCGCCTCATCGGCGGCTGCTGCCGCACGCGGCCGGCCGACATCGCCCGGATCGCCGCCGCCCTCCGATGATCGGGGATCGATCAGGGGCGCTTCTCAGCATCCTGCCAGGAAGTCACAGCCGTTTCCCAGCAAACCGCCCGGTCAGGGACTTCATCACCCGTCCGGCCATGCGGCGGGCCCCGGGGAGCGCCGCGGGCCGCCCGACGCGCTCCGCCCACGACCCGATCCGTGCTATTCATCACCTGTGAGGGCCTCGTCGGCGGGGCGTCGGCGGACGATCCCGCACGACGACCACCCGTCCGGGACAGGGGGAAGCGAAGCGACCATGAGCAGCGGCATCCTGCACCGCACGAGCGCCACCACGACGGCGGCGCCGCACAGCGACAGGCGGCCGGGCGCCGTCCATGCGCGGGCCGTCGCCGAACTCGACATGGAGCGCCGGATGATCGAGGACCGCATCCGCTTCCCGATCCCGCACCTCGCGGCGCGGGCCCCGTGGACCCGCCGCCATGCGCTGCGCTGCGCGACCGCCGTCGAGGCCGCGCTCCTCGCCGTCCTGCTGACCACTGGCGCCGGCACGAACCCGGGCCGCCTCGTCGCGACCGTTCCGGCCGCCCTCCTCCTCGGCGGCCTGGTCGTCCTGGCCGTGAACATCGTCGTCATCCCGTACCGCAACGAGCGTCTGGGCGCCGCCAACGGGCGCATCGACGAGCGCAACGAGAGCATCCGCATCGAGAACCGCCGCATGATGGCCGAACTGGCCCGCATCGACGAGCGCCGCGCCGGGCTCGACGCCTGGTTCGCGCGGTGCGCGGCCGCAGGGCGGATCGTCCCCGGTTGCTGAGAGGGCCGTCCCGGGGCGCCGGAGGGCGCCGGGCCTTATCCTTGGGTGGGCCCGCGCCGGGCCGACCGCCCCGAGGATCCGAGGAACCGAACGCGTCATGACCGCTGTCCCCGCACCGCGCATCCGCGGTGATGCGCTCCGATGGCGCGATGACCTGCGCACCGGCGCGCTCTGGTGGGCGCTCAGCCGGGCCTTCTTCCTCGCCCTGGCGGCGGCCCTCGGCGCGGCCGGGCGCGCCGTGCGGCCCTCGGCGGGCGGGCCGTGGCCGCTGAACGCCTACGTGCGCTTCGACGCCGGGCACCTGCTGCGCATCACCGAGTCCGGCTACTTCACCCCCGACAACGGCGTCAACGCCTACGACGAGGCCTTCTTCCCCGGATACCCGTTCCTCTCGCGGGTCGCCGCGCGGACCATCGGTCTGGGCAGGCTCGACGTGGACACGGCCGTGGCCGGTGCGACGGTCGTCACCTGGCTGGCGGCCCTCGGCGCCGCCGTCCTCCTCGCGCGCATCGCCCGCGAGGAGCTGCGCATCAGCCCGCACGCGGCGGCCGCCGCCTATCTTCTCGGGCCGTACGCGCTCTTCCTCATGGCCCCCTACACCGAGGCGCTCTTCGGCCTGTGCACGCTGTCGGCCTGGTACCTCGCCCGGCACCGGCACTGGTGGTGGGCGATCGCCGCGACGGCACTGGCCTGCGCGGTGCGGGTGAACGGCCTGTTCGTCGTGATCATGTTCGCGGTCATGATGCTCCGCCGGCCGGACGACGGCGGGCCGAGCCCCCGCGTCGGGTGGCGACGACTGCTCGGCCTGGGCATCCCGGTGTGCGCGCCGCTGGCGTACTTCGGCTATCTGTGGGCCCGCACCGGGGACGTCTTCTACTGGATGACGGCACAGGAGCTGGGCTGGGGACGCGGCTCGGCCTGGTTCGGCCGCGTCCTGGTCGCCAGCGCCCGGCACATCGGCGCTGCGGAGACTCGCGCGGTGGCCTGGCAGCAGGGACTCGAGTTCGTCTTCCTCGTCGTCTTCTGCGCCGCCCTGTGGTGGTGCCTGCGCCGTGGCCGCGCCGAATGGGCGGTCTTCGCCTGGCTCACCCTGTACAGCCTGTGCCGGGGGCCGGTGCTCCTGTCCCTGCCCCGCAACGGGCTCGACTGCTTCCCCGTCGTCCTGGCGATGGGAGCCGCGCTGGGCAGCCGTCGGTGGCGCTGGCCGCTCGTCGCCGCCGGGCTCGCCGTCGCCGTGATCAACACGGCGACGATCCTCGCGGACCAGTGGACGGGATGAGGGCCCGCGCGGAGGACGCCGCGCGGGGTCACTGCTCACTGCTCGTCGTCGGTCGATTCGACAGTCTGGACCTGAACGGGGCTCGGCTGGATCACCAGGGGCCGGCTGATCCCGGCCGCATGGGCCTCCTCGGGGCTGATGACGGTGATACCGCCGAGGGCGATCGCCGCGGCGAGGCCCAGGGCCTCGAGGGAACGCCGGATGCCGGGACGACGGCCGGCGCCGTTCCTCCCGATGCCGCTCTTGCCGGTACTGCTCCTGTCGGTGCTCATGACCCCACCGTGGGCGCCGGATCAGTGCTGTTCCTGTGAACCCTCTGTACGGTTCTTGTGACGAACGGCCTCCCCGCGGCGCCGCCGGAAGAATCCGGGACGCCCCTACGACCAGCGGATTAGTCTGGTTCCGACAGGGGCGGGCCGAGCCGCCACCGCGACAGCGCCGGAACCACCGGGCGCCAGAACCACCGGGCGGGAGGAGGGGCCGATGCGCGAGGACCCCGCCGAGCTCGCCGCCCGGCTGCGACCCAGTCGCCAGGACGGCGACCACCCGCGCCCCGTCCTCGTGCGCCCGCAGTGGGCCCCGCTCGACGGCCCTGCCGGCTTCGCCACCGACGACGAGGGCGTCGGCCTCGACGAGCGCTGGTGGGAGCGTCCCGAGCGCCTCGACCGGACGATCACCCTGCCCTTTCCGCCGGAGTCGCGCGCCTCGGGCATCGCGGACGAGCGCCCGCACCCCGTCGTGTGGTACCGCATCGCGTTGCCGGCCGAGCGGCTCGCGGCGGCCGGTCATCGGCCGGGGCGGCGTCTGCTGCTGCACTTCGGCGGCGTCGACTACCACGCGATCGTGTGGGTCGACGGCGTCGAGGCCGGCTCCCACGAGGGCGGGCAGAGCCCCTTCGCCCTCGACGTCACCGATGCGCTGACCGGCGGCGGCCCGCACACCGTCGTCGTCCGCGCCTGGGACGACCCGCACGACCGCAGTCAGCCCCGCGGCAAGCAGACCTGGCGCGACGAGCCCGCCGGCATCTGGTACCAGCGCTCCACCGGCATCTGGCGGCCGGTGTGGATCGAGTCGGTGCCGCCGGTGCACGTGCGGCGGATCCTCTGGCGCACCCCGGCCGCCGAGGAGGCCGTGACGGCGGTCATCGAGCTGAACCGCCGCCCACGACGGCCACTGCCGCTGCGCCTCGGCCTGGCCCACCGGGGTCGGCCGCTCGCCCGCGCCTCGGCAGTCGCCCGCGAACGGATCACGACGGTGCGGCTGACGGTCCCCGGCGGCGCCGGGCTGCGCTGGGGCCCCGAGCACCCGGAGCTCGTCGACGCGGTCGTCGCCGTCGGCGACGACCTGGTGTCCTCCTACCTCGGGCTGCGGGAGATCGGCAGGACGCCCCGGGCGCTCACCCTCGACGGACGGCCGGTCTACCTGCGGCAGGTGCTCGAGCAGTGCTACTGGCCCGACTCCCTGTTCTCGGCCCCGAGCGCCCGGGCCCTGGCCGACGAGGCCGAGCTCGTCCTGCGTCTGGGCTTCAACGGCATGCGCATCCACCAGCAGAGTGCCGATCCGCGGCTGCTGCACTGGGCCGACCGGCTCGGCCTGCTCGTCTTCGGCGAGATCGGCGCCGCCCACGACTTCGACTCCGAGGCGGTGCGCCGACTGCGGCGCGAGTGGGCGCAGGTCGTCCGGGCGAACCAGGGGCACCCCTCGATCGTCTGCTGGGTGCCGGTCAACGAGTCGTGGGGCTTCCCCGACATCCCCCGCCGCCCCGAGCAGGCCCGCGCGGCCGCGGCGCTCGCGCGGCTGACGCGCAGCATCGACCCCTCGCGGCCGGCCCTGTCGAACGACGGCTGGCACCACGTCGACTCGGACCTGCTCACCGTCCACGACTACGACGCGAACCCCGCCCGCCTGCGGCTGCGCTACCGCGGCCGCCAGATGGAGCGCTGGATCGCCCCGGGCGTGCTCGGACCGGCACGCGCCTTCGTCGTCGTCGGCTCGGACCAACCGGTCGATCTTCCGGTCCTGCTCGACGAGTTCGGCGGCGTCGACTTCCGTCCGGACGGCGGACGGGGCTGGGGCTACTCGACCGTGCGCACGCGCGGTCGGTTCGTACGACGGATCGGGGAGCTCGTCGCAGCGGTGCGGGCGAGCGACGCGCTGGGCGGTTACTGCTGGACGCAACTGACCGACACGGGCCAGGAGACCAACGGCCTGTGCGACGAGAACCGGCGGCCGAAGGCCCCGGTGCAGGAACTGGCGGCCATCTTCGGCCAGGACCCGCAGCCGCCGACCCGGGCCGGGAACTGAGCCGCGGGACCGGACGGGACCGGGGCCCGAAGGAATTCATCGCGTCTCGCCGGGCGCGCTTCCTCAGGCGTCGTCCCTCGTCAGGGAATCCTCTTCGCCGGGAGCGAGGCCCGCCGGAGCGCCGGCGGGCCGCCCTGCCCCGCGATCTGCACCAGAAGCCCTCGTCAGGAGGGGATCCGGCGCAGATCGGGGCGCGCAGCAGCCCCGAGGCACGAGTACGAGAGCATCTTCTTCAAGGGGATGGCTGCGGTTCCGTCACGGCTTCGCGGGCCTTCTCGCCCACCGGGCCGTGTCCCACCCCTCACCCCAGGAGGAGACACCAGGAGGGGACATGAGCGGGCTCGGGAAGGCGGGTCTGGGCCTGCTGGCCCTGGCCTTGGCGCTGCCCACGGCGTCGGGCATCGCCGCAGCGGACCCCGCGACGGACGACCCCTCGCCCCAGGCCGCCGGCACCGCCGGGGGAGCCTCGACCGCCGACGGGACGACCGGGGGCGCCGCCGACGCGCCCGCCGACGATGCGACGGGCACCCGCGCACTCGCCGATGACAGCGCCTCGGACGGGACCACCGACGGCGTGGCCGTGCACGAAGGGTGCTGACGGACCCGATCGGACGCACCACTGGACCGCAGGGGCCCGGAGCGTTGCGCTCCGGGCCCCTGCCGCCTCCGGCGCCGGAGCCCCTGAGCGGCCCCCGGATGTGTGTGCGCTGTGCGCTCCGGGGTGCAAAACTGTGAATCACTTAACTTTCCCCCATGTTTTGGCTACATTGGTTCGCGTTCACCCCCGATGAACGAGCGCACCCCCGCCATCCTCCGGATCATCACGGCACGGACCGAGCAGGGCCGGGTTCTCCGACTCCTGCGCAGACGCGGACGCGCACGTTCATCCCTGAATAGGAGTCCGACGTGAAGAAGACAACCAAGATCACCCTCGCCGCTGCGGCGTCCAGCATCGTCCTGCTCGCCGGAGCGGGGACGGCTCAGGCCGCCACGGGCCCGGCCAGGCCCGCATGCCACGAGCAACACCCGTGCCAGTGCCAGTGCCCGACTCCTTCCCAGCCCGACGAGACATCGGCTCCCTCCGAGACGCCGAGCACCCCCACCTGCACGGCCTCCCCCAGCACGGCGCCGTCCGCCTCGAACGCAACGCCGGACACCCCCTGCACGGCATCCTCGAGTTCGAGCGCCCCCACCTGCGCGGCATCCCCCAGCACGGCGCCGTCCGCCTCGAACGCAACGCCGGACACCCCCTGCACGGCATCCTCGAGTTCGAGCGCCCCCACCTGCGCGGCATCCCCCAGCACGGCGCCGTCCAGCACCTCCACGAGTGCCAGCTCCGAAGACAGCACGTCCGCCGACCAGCAGGCCACCAGCACCCCCTCAGGCACTGCCACCCCGAGCGCGGCCCCCTCGAGCACCACCTCCTCCAGCTCCAGCGCCACCCCGTCCGACACGGCCCCCTCGAGCTCCGCACCGACCAGCGCCGCCCCGAACGCGCCGCAGAGCACGAGCAGTTCCGCCCCCACCACACCCAGCCAGCAGACCAAGACGAGCAAGCCGACCCGGCTCCCCCGCACCGGCTCTGACACGCTGGTCGGTCTGACCGGCGTCGGCGTGGCCGCCGCCGCGGGCGGCACCGCCCTCGCGATTCGTCGTCGTCGCCGCTGAGCGAACCAGAACCGGGACCGGCCCGAACCCCGGCCCCGGCCCGAGAGGGGCCCGGACCCGTTCCGGGCCCCTCATCGCGTCTTCGGCGCGGGGCCACTGCCGGTCGCGTCACGGGCCGGTCGCAGCGCGAGGCGGCCGTCCGCCGGCGCCGCCCCGCGGAGTCATCGGCGTCAGCTCGCGGCGCGTCAGCGCCCCTCCGAGGGAGCACCGGGCCCAGCACCGAAGAAGCCGAGAAAGCCGTCACCCCAGTGATGCCAGTGGCCCCATCGAGCCCTCTCCCCGAGGGACCTCATCCACGGCCCCGATCATCCTGTTCGCGCTTGTGGAGCACCTTCTTCTCCCGGGAAACCGGGGAGGATCTCCGGGCCGACCCGCAGAAAGGGGAGAATGCTGAGCTCAAGCTGTGAAAAAGGTATGATTCCTCAGAATCCTCCGTTAGATTTGAGCTCATCCACCCGGCGGGCAGGCGCACCTCGTACCGCCCATCGGGGCGCGTCCCGGAGGACGTGGCCCACCAGGGCACAGCAGCCCCGGGGCGGCCCATCCAGGGACGCCCACCCGGAGGGTTCGTGCGCGTCCGCACGCCAACGGCACAGCAACGGCAGAGGAGTTCCGACGTGACACCACCGCACACCCTGGCACGAGCGGGCATCGCCCTCGCGGCGATCGCCCTCGCCCTGCCCGCCCCCGTGGCAGCCGCCCAGGCGGAACCGGACGCCTCCGGCACGGCATCGGACACGGCCTCGTGCACGGCGAGCGCCCTCGACGCGAGCACGCTCAACCTCTCCCTCACGACGAGCTCGGGCGCGGCGGCGACCAGCTACCACGGCGGCCAGAGCTACCTCGCGAACCTCATCGGACCCGTTGAGCCGTCCTGCGTCGGCGACCACCTCGACATCACGGTGCCCCCGGCCTTCGACGTCACCGGCGACCGCAGCTACCCGATCCAGTCGATCGACGGCAGCGCCCGGGTCGCCACGATGGACGTGACCACCGTCGGCGACGTGACGACCGCCCGCGTCACCTTCAACCAGACCGGCGTCGACATGGCCGCGACCGGCGAACTCACCCTGCGGGCCTATCTCGCGGTGAGTCTGGACAACACCGTGGCCCCCGGCCAGGTCGTCCAGACGGACTGGGACGTCAACGGCGTCCGCACCCCGATCTCCGTCAACGTCACCCGGTGCGAGAACTGCGACGCGCTGCCGACCTCGCTCGACACGTGGCTGTACTCCGATGCCGGGAACCAGGCCGGCGCCGACACCCTGCGCATCCATGCCGTCTCGCAGCAGCCCGCGGTGGGGCAGGCCGGCGCGACGAGCCCCACGACCTCGACCTTCACCATGACCGACACCCTCGAGGCCGGCTCCGGTCAGCGGCACGACTGCGGCACTCCGCTGCACTGGTCCTGGTACACCTCCAGGGATCAGAACGGCAACCCGAGCGACCTCACGAGCGGCACCGTCGGTACCGACGAGAGCGAGGTCATGAACGTCACCGAGACCTCCTGCTCGGACACCGTCCGCAGCTACACCGCCACGGTGACCACCCCCGCCGGTGACGACGGCACCTACACGCCGGTCGCCACCCGGGTCCGCCTCCCGATCGTCATCGACGATCTCAACGGCAGCTACTCCGCCACCCTCACCGGCGACCAGGACGGCACTGCGCTGCCCTCGCGCCGGGCGTCGGTCCGGGCCTCGAACGGCGGCGGCAGGCTCATCAGCGACGCCGTCTCGATCGATGCGAAGGACGCCGACGGCCACGATGCGGACACCGCGGCCGACGCCGCCGACCTGACCAGCGCGAACGGCGCCGCCCGGCTCGTCCTCACCGTCCGCAACACCGGCGAGGAGCAACTGCAGAACGTGCGGATCGACGACTCGGTGGACACCGGCGACGCCACCGTCTCGAACCTCACCTGCGCCTTCCCCGACGGCACGACGGGCACCGTCTGGTCCGGGCCGTTCGAGGTCGGCGGGGAGTTCACCTGCACGGCCGACCTGTCGGGCGTCACGGCCGGCAGCGAGCACGCCGACACCGCGACGGTGACGGCCAACGGCGTGACGAGCGGCAACGAGGTGAGCGGACTGAACGGCTACCACGCGAGGGTGACCGGATGACCACGGCGACGCACGCGCCGTGACGGACCCGCGGCGGTGGGCACCGGGGTGATGCCCGCCGCCGCTGCGCGTGCGGATGGGTCGGGCAGAGGGCGGCCCCGCCCGACCCATCCGCACTTCGTCGCGCCCGCTGCACGGCCCGCCCCCCTCGGCTACGGTTGACCCACCCGGGCGAGTCCCGGCGGGCCCCGGCAAGTCTCAACCGGCGCTGCAGGCCGGACGACGGAACTGGGCCGCGCACAGGGCTCCGCACTAGGATTCGCAGAGGGTGAGCCGCACCGGCGTCTTGGTTGGAGGAGCACGTGGGTCTGTTCGACAAGGTCGAGAAGAAGCTCGAGGGCGCCGTCAACGGCGTCTTCGCCCGCGCGTTCAAGGGCGACGTGCAGCCCGTCGAGATCGCCTCCAGGCTGCAGCGCGAGCTCGACGCCGAGGCGCGGCTTCTGACGCGCGACAAGCGCCTGGTCCCCAACGACTTCCAGGTGCACCTGTCCCAGCACGACTACGACCGGCTGGCCCCCTACTCGCGCACGCTGAACGCCGAGATCGTCCCCGATCTGCGCTCCCACGCGGCCGAGCGCCACTACGTCTTCGACGGTCCGGTGAACATCGAGTACCTGCTCGACGAGTCGCTCAGCACCGGCCACTTCGAGATCACCAGCGCCGCCGTCGCCACCGTCGCCGAGACGAACGGCGCCGCCTCCTCGACGATGATCCGCCGCGCGCCCCTCGTCCTCGAGGTCAACGGCGTGCGGCACCCCCTCATGCCGCCCGGCTTCACCATCGGACGCGGCACCGAGGCCGATCTGCGCATCAACGACCCGGGGGTCTCGCGCATCCACGCGCGGGTGCGGATCGGCGAGAACGAGTACGGCGAGCTCGACATCGCCATCGAGGACCTGGGTTCCACCAACGGCATCGTCGTCAACGGGCAGCGCATCCAGCACTGCCGCCTCGACGACGGCTCGCGCATAGAGATCGGTTCGACGCGCATGCTCGTGCACTCCCCCGCAGGTTCGTGACGTGAGCACCATCCTCGCCGCCACCCTGAAGGTGGTCTTCCTGGCCCTGATGTGGCTGTTCATCCTGTTCGTGACGAACACCATCAGGACGGACCTGTTCGGCCGCACGGCGACCGCTGCGGAGCTGTCCGACGTCCCCGGCCCGACCGGGGCCAGACCCGCGGCACGTCGCAGGCGCCGCAAGGGGCCGAGCCGGCTCGCCGTCATCGCCGGCCGACGCACCGGGACCGAGGTGCCGCTCGACGGCGAGATCAGCATCGGACGCTCGGTCGACTGCGTCCTCGACATCGACGACGACTACGCCAGCGGCCATCACGCCCAGCTGTGGCAGGACTCCGCCGGCCGGTGGGTCATCACCGACCTGCAGTCCACCAACGGCACCTACGTCAATGGCGCGAAGATCGCCGAGCCCACCCTCGTGGGGCCGAACGACGTGATACGCATCGGACGCTCCCAACTGAAACTGGAGCGCTGATCCGTGACCGATTCCCAGACCACCAGGACGCCCGACGAGGACGCGACGAGGACCCACCGGGCGGTGCCCGCGCCCGGAGGGGATGCCCGCCCGCCCGCCGAGGGGACGCCGGAGACCGCCGGGCGGGAGCGTCTCAGCCTCGACACCAGCGCCCACTCGGAGATCGGCCTGGTGCGCAAGAACAACCAGGACTCCGCCTACACCTCGCCGACGATGATCGTCGTGGCCGACGGCATGGGCGGCGCGGCGGCCGGCGACCTCGCCAGCGCGGCGACCATCCAGGAACTGGCCCGCGGCGACACCCGCCACGAGGGCGAGCAGATGCTCGAGGCGATGGCCGGGATCCTCACGCGGGCCAACGACCGGCTCGCCGATCTCATCAACGCCGATCCGGAACTCGAGGGCATGGGCACGACGGTCTGCGGCGCCATGTTCAGCGGCACCCAGCTCGGCCTGGCCCACATCGGCGACTCGCGCGGCTATCTGCTGCGCAACGGCTCCCTCACCCGGCTGACCCACGACCACTCGTGGGTGCAGTCGCTCATCGACGAGGGCAAGATCACCCCCGAGGAGGCGGCGGTGCACCCGCACCGCTCGCTGCTGCTCAAGGTGCTCAACGGCCAGCCCGCCCACGAGCCGGACCTGCGCCTCGTCGACGTGCAGGCGGGCGACCGGCTGCTCTTCTGCTCCGACGGCCTGTGCGGCCTCGTCGAGGACCGCCAGATCCGCCGACTGCTGCGCGAGCGCACCCCGGCGGCCGCCGTCGAGGCGCTCACCCAGGCCGCCCACGAGGCGGGCGGCTACGACAACATCACGATCATCGTCACCGACGTCGTCCCCGCCTCCGAGGAGCTCGACGCGCGGCCGGGCACGATGATCGGCGCCGCCTCCACCGTCGAGGTGCCCCGCATCAAGCCGCCGTCCGGCGCGAACGAGACCACCGCCGTCCTCAGCGCATCCGGCACGAGGGCCGTCCGGCCCGGCGGGGACGACCAGGACGCGGACGGGCCCCGGCTCATCGACCCCGACGCCCGCGAGGACGTGCGCTACACGCCGATGATCGGGCGACGACGACGCCACTGGTCGGTCATCATCTCGGTCCTCATCGCCCTGGTCGTCCTCGCCGGAGGGCTGTTCGGGGCTTGGCGCTATGCGATGGGCCAGTACTACATCGCCCCGGCGGGCGAGCAGGTCGCCATCTACAAGGGCATTCCCGACACGATCGCCGGCCACGGGCTCGGCGGACTCGTCGAGCGGCGCGACACCAGGGTGGCCGACCTGCCCAGCTACTACCGCCAGAAGGTCAACGGCTCCGACATCAAGGCCGACTCCCTCGACCAGGCCCGCAGCCAGGCCGACTACCTCGACGAGCTCGCCCGGGTCTGCATCGCCCAGCGCGCCGAGAGCTCGCCCGCGCCCGACGAGGGCCAGGGCGGCGCGACGCCGAGCGGCGGCGCCTCCCCCTCGGCGTCGGCGAGCGGCTCGTCCGGCCCCTCCGAGCCACCGTCCATCCCGATCAGCGGATCGGTCAGCCCGGAGGACTGCGGATGAGCAGCACCGGCACGGGGCCCACGATCGTCTACCGCAAGCGCCGCAACGTCGAGCTGGCGCTCGTCGTCGTCGCCGCGCTCCTGGGGCTCGGCGGTTTCATGATGACGACCATCAACCTGAGCGGCGCCCTTCCGGCGAACCTGCCGTGGGTGATCGGCGGCTGGCTGGCCCTGTGCCTCGTCGCCCACCTGGCGGTGCGACTGCGCGCCCCGTGGGCCGATCCGGTGATCCTGCCGTGCGTACTGGCGCTCAACGGCCTCGGCCTGGCGATGATCTACCGCCTCGACCAGGACGAGCCGGTCTCGACCCTCGTCAACGGCCAGCTGCTGTGGACCGCCATCGGCATCGGCCTGTTCGTCGCGGTGCTCTGGGCCGTGCGCGACTACCGAGACCTGCAGCGCTACCCCTACGTGCTCTTCCTGGCCGGCCTGCTCCTCCTGCTCATGCCGCTGACGCCCGGCCTGGCCTCGTCGGCCAACGAGGCCAACGGCTCGCGCATCTGGATCTCGCTGGCGGGCTTCAGCTTCCAGCCGGCCGAGATCGCCAAGATCATCCTCACGCTCGCCTTCGCGTCCTACCTGGCGGAGCACCGCGACGTGCTCCAGCTCGCCGGGCGCAGCTGGGGCCGCTTCCGCATGCCCCGCGGCCGTGACCTGCTGCCCATCATGGTGATGTGGCTGGCCGCCGTGGCGGTCATCGTCTTCGAGAACGATCTGGGCACGGCGCTGCTGTTCTTCGGCCTGTTCGTCATGATGCTCTACGTGGCCACCAGCCAGGCCCGCTGGGTCGTCATCGGCGTCGTGCTCTTCGGGGGCGCGGGCGTCCTCGCCTACAGATTCCTGTACCACGTCCAGGTGCGCTTCTCGTCCTGGCTGGACCCGTTCTCCGATCCGGGGCAGAACGGCCAGATCATCTCGGCCCAGTACGGCATGGCCTGGGGCGGCCTGTTCGGGCGGGGCTGGGGCCAGGGACGCCCGTCGCTCGTGCCGCTGGCCCAGTCCGACTTCATCGCCAGCTCCCTCGGCGAGGAGCTCGGCCTGATCGGGCTCATGGCCATCATCGTCGTCTACGGCCTCATCATCGCCCGCGGCCTGCGCGCCGCCCTCACCGCGCGCGACGTCTTCGGCAAGCTGCTCGCCGGCGGCCTGTCGTTCACCTTCGCGCTGCAGGTCTTCGCCATCATCGGCGGCGTCACCCGGCTGCTGCCGCTGACCGGCCTCACGACGCCCTTCCTCTCGCAGGGCGGCTCCTCGCTCATCGCCAACTGGGTGATCATCGCCGCCCTCATGCAGGTCTCGCACGCCGGGCGCGCCCCGGCGGGGGTCCCCGACGAGACCTCCGAGGCCGACCTGGCCGAGGCCCCGACGGCCTTCATCAGGAAGGTGGGATCATGAACAAGGCACTGCGCAGGGTCTCGGTCTTCGCCGCCCTCATGGTCCTCGCCCTCCTGGTGAATGTCACTGTCAACTACGCCTGGCGGTCCGCCGGTCTGCTGTCCGACCCGGGTAACCGGCGCGTCGTCGACGCCCAGTTCGACGCCCCGCGCGGCTCGATCCTCGTCGGCACGACGGCCGTCGCCGAGACGGTGCCGGTCGAGGGCGGACGCTTCAGCGTCCAGCGCAACTACTCCGACGGGCCGCTCTACGCCCCGGTCACCGGCCACTACTCGTACATCTACGGGCGCACCGGGCTGGAGCAGACCTACAACGACGAGCTGTCGGGCACCGGTGACTCGCAGCTGTTCCGACGCATCCTCGGCGAGCTGAGCGGCACCCCGGCGCAGGGAGCCACCATCCAGACGACGCTCGACCCGAACGCCCAGCAGGCCGCTTCGAACGCGCTCGGCGGGCGCACCGGCGCCGTCATCGCGATGGACTACACGACCGGAGCGATCCTGACCTGGGCCTCGACGCCCGGCTACGACCCGAACGAGCTGTCGAGCACCGACCTGGAGAGCACGCAGGCCGCGTGGGACCGGCTGAACTCCGACGAGGGCCGCCCGCTGGAGGACCGCGCCACCCAGGAGATCTACCCGCCCGGCTCGACCTTCAAGCTCATCGTCGCCTCGGCCGCCCTCGAGGACGGCATGGGCGCCGACAGCACCGTCGAGTCGCCGACCACGCTGCCGCTGGACAACTCGACGACGACACTGCCGAACTCCACGAACTGCGGCGGCGACACGACGACGATCGACCACGCCCTGCAGGTCTCCTGCAACACGGCCTTCGCGAACCTGGGCATGTCCCTCGGCCAGGACAAGGTCCGCGCGCAGGCCGAGAAGTTCGGCTTCAACGCGTCCTTCGGCGGCGACGTGAACTCGGCGACGAGCGTCTTCCCGTCGGACCTGGACAACGCCCAGCTGGCCATGAGCTCCATCGGCCAGTACGACGTGTCGGCCACCCCGCTGCAGATGGCCTCGGTGGCCGCCACCCTCGCCAACGGCGGCCAGGTCATGCAGCCGTACGCCGTCTCCCAGGTGCGCGACGCGAACCTCAACGTCATCTCCGAGACGGGCCCGACGACGGTCCGCCGGGCCGTGAGTGAGCAGACGGCGTCCTCGATGCAACAGATGATGATCCACGTCGTCCAGTCCGGCACCGCCACCTCGACGCAGATCGGCGGGCAGACGATCGGCGGCAAGACCGGGACCGCCGAGAACATGCCCGGCGCCAGCGCCTACTCCTGGTTCGCCGGCTTCGACCAGGAGACGCATGTGGCGCTCGCCGTCTTCCTGGCCGACCCCAACCAGTCCGGCACCGCCACCGGCAATGCCACCGTCGCGGCGCGCACCGTCTTCGAGGCGCTCGCATCATGACGGCCCCGACCGGGGGGACGAGCCGCCGGGGCTGGCCCCGAGACCCACGACGCGACGAGGCGATGAGGGGAGGAGATCAGCGATGACCGCTGCGAACACCGTGCTCGGCGGCCGTTACGAGCTCCAGGAGATCATCGGCCGCGGGGGCATGGCCGAGGTCTGGCGCGCCCGCGACGTGCGGCTCGGCCGCGACATCGCCGTCAAACGGCTGCGCATCGACCTGGCGACCGACCCGACCTTCCAGGCTCGCTTCGGCCGCGAGGCCCAGTCCGCGGCCGGGCTCAACCACCCGAACATCGTCTCCGTCTACGACACCGGCGGCCAGGTGGACGAGGCGACCGGCGTCGTCGTGCCGTACATCGTCATGGAGCTCGTGGGCGGGCGCACCCTGCGCGACATGCTGCGCGACGGGCGCACCATCGAGCCCGCCGAGGCCCTCGGCTACACGCGGGGCGTGCTCGACGCCCTCGACTACTCGCACAAGCACGGCATCATCCACCGCGACATCAAGCCCGCCAACGTGATGATCACTCCCACCGGCCAGGTGAAGGTGATGGACTTCGGCATCGCCCGCGCGGTGACCGACACGTCGGCGACGATGACGCAGACGGCCGCCGTGATCGGCACCGCCCAGTACCTCTCCCCCGAGCAGGCCCGCGGCGAGACCGTCGACTCGCGCTCCGACATCTACTCGGCCGGCTGCCTCCTCTACGAGCTGCTCACCGGCCGTCCCCCGTTCACCGGCGACTCCCCCGTGGCGGTCGCCTACCAGCACGTCCGCGAGACCGCGGCGCTGCCCAGCACGCTGGCGCCCAAGGTCACCGGGGCCATGGACGCCATCACGATGACGGCCCTGGCCAAGAACCCGAACGATCGCTACCAGACGGCCCGGCAGATGCGCGAGGACATCTCGCGCGTCCTCGAGGGCCAGCAGGCGACCGCGCAGATGCCGGCCATCGCCGCCGACACCACCCAGGTGGCGCTGCCCGCCGCACCGACCCGCCCGGCGCGCGCCCTGCCGGCCGAGGAGGAGCAGGACACCGGCAGCGTCGCCACGAAGAAGAAGCGCCGCGTCACGACGCCGACCGTCATCCTCGTGATCATCCTCGCGCTCATCGCGGTGGGCCTCGTCTACGGCGGCATCCGCCTGCGCGAGCTCCGCCGGGAGGCCCAGCAGACGACCGTCCCGGCCGTCATCGGGTTCACCCAGGAGCAGGCCGTCTCGACGCTCAAGAACTACAACCTCGACCCGCAGGTGCAGCACACCAACGGCGACTCCGCCACGAAGGGACAGGTCATCAGCACCGACCCGGCCGACGGCACGACCGTGCCGGTCAACTCCTCCGTCGTCATCGTCATCAACGACGGCCCCGCGGCCGGCACGATCCCCGACGTGACGGGCATGGACGAGGATGACGCCCGCGACGCCCTGCGCGCGGCGGGCTTCACGAACGTCGTGACGAAGGACGCCACCGAGGACCAGGAGAAGACCACGGACGTCGCCGACAAGATCATCGCGACGAGCCCGAGCGCGAACACCTCGGCCGACCCGGACTCGACGGTGACGCTCTACCGCGCCACCGGCCGCTCCCGGATGCCCGACGTCTCGGATTCGGGGATGAGCGAGGACGAGGCCGTCCGGGCGCTGGCCGGCGCCGGTTTCACGAACGTCCAGGTCATGGAGGTGGAGAGCTCCCAGTACCGGGCCGGCACGGTCTTCGAGCAGTCGGTGGCCGCCAACCAGCTGTACTCGCGCACCGACCAGGTGACGATCAAGGTCGCCGCGGCCCCCAGCGCCTCGGCGAGCCCCACGGCGGGGGGCGCGGCGAGCTCGCCCTCGTCGGGCTCGACCGCCCAGAGTCCCAGCCCGCACAAGTCGGGTTCATGACACCCATCGCCCGTGTGCGGGCAGATGAGGAACAATGGACCTGTGAGCACCGATGAACCGCTCAGCGGCAACCCTTCCTCCCGCACCGGCCAGAACGACGCCCGGACGACGCGCCCCATGCCGGTCGCGGGCGAGGCCGGGGCGGACGGGGACGGGTCCATCGCCTCCCTGAGCAACGGGCGCTACCAGCTCGTCGAGCGCATCGGCGCCGGCTCCATCGGCCAGGTCTGGCGCGCCCAGGACACGACCCTGCAGCGCGAGGTCGCCATCAAGACCATCAACCTGGCGACGAGCGCCGACCCGAGCACCGAGGCGCGCTTCCGCCGCGAGGCGATCGCGACCGCCGGGCTCAACCACCCGAGCATCGTCCAGATCTACGACTCCGGCGTCGACGGGCACAGCGCCTACATCGTCATGGAGTTCCTCCACGGCCCCAATCTGCAGTCGATCGTCACGGAACGGGGCCCGATCGACTGGCGGGCCGCCGTCCCGCTGCTCGCCCAGGTCGCCGCGGGGCTGGGCTCGGCCCACCGCCTCGGCGTCGTCCACCGCGACGTGAAGCCGGCCAACGTCGTGCTCTCGTCCGAGGAGCTCACGAGCACGCCGAAGCTCGTCGACTTCGGCATCGCACGCCTGGCGGACCAGCAGGCGACCGCCCTCACGAGCACGATGACGGCGATCGGCTCGGCGGCGTACATGTCGCCCGAGCAGGCCGCCGGCGAGCGCGTCGGGCCGAACTCCGACATGTACTCGTTCGGCTGCCTCATGATGACCGTGCTGACCGGTCAGCCCCCCTTCCCCGGCGAGTCGCCCGTGGCGGTGGCCCGCGCCCAGGTCTACGACACGCCCCCGCTGCTGCGCTCGCGCGTCCCGGACGCTCCGGTCTCGCTCGAGAACCTCGTCGCCGCGCTGATGGACAAGAGCCCCGAGGCCAGGCCCAGCGCCACCGAGACGGTCGCCGCCCTCAACGCGATCCACGGCGACCCCGACGCCCCCGGGCTCATCGAGCCTCCCCGCCCGGCCGGCCCCGGCACCGACATGGCGACCGTCGCCATGTCCGCCGCGGCGCTCGGGGCCGCGGCGACGCAGACGGCCGACGGGCAGGGCCTCACGAGGATCCTCCCGGCCGATGCGTCGGCCGCCGAGGCCGCCTCCGGCCCCGGGGCCACGGGCACGACGGCCGGCGCAGGCGCCACGGGCACGACGGCCGGGGGCACGACGGGCGCGACGACCGTCGCCGGTACGGCGCCCTCACTCGTCCCGGTGGCCGGTGCCGCGGCGACCGGCGGCGGCGCCCGCCCGCCCGCCGGCCCCGGCGGAGGACGGACCGGGGGCAAAAACCCGGGCCGGAACAGGCGCATCGTCCTGGCGGTCATCATCATCGCGGTGCTCGCCGCGCTCATCATCGTGGCCTGGGCGCAGGGCCGCCGGTCGGCCGCCCCGAGCCCGTCCCAGACCGTCACCCAGACGCAGACCGCCACGGCCTCGTCCGCCCGCACGACCACCGCCGCGCCGACGAGCCAGGCCACCGCCGACGAGGAGGACCACAGCACCGGCTACGGCACCGGCGGCGACGAGGAGGACGGCGGCTACGGCACCGGCGACTACGGCAACGGCGACTACGGCAACGGCGACTACGGCGACTACGGCACCGGCGGAACCACCGGCGGGGCCACGGCCACGGGCGGGGCCACCGCCGCGGAGCAGACCACGGCCGCCGGCCAGCCCACCGAGCAGCAGAACAACAACGGCGGCCAGCAGAACGGACAACAGGGCCAGAACGCCCCGAACATCTCGAACGATCAGCCCCAGTCCCAGGCCTGAGCGGGGTCATGCCCCGGGCCCCGGGGCACGACCGTGGGACCGGCGCCCCCGCTGCCCCGTGGGACGGGTCGCGCCCGGCCGGGGCAGCCCGTCACAGGTCGCGTCCGGCGGGCGAGCCCGCCGTCGCGAGGAAGCCGTCGGGGGCGTCGTAGCCGGCCGCCGCGAAGGCCCGGTCCACGGCGCCGGCGACGCCGCCGACCAGGTCGAGCGGGACGACGGCCATGACGCAGCCGCCGAAGCCGCCGCCGACGAGACGGGCGCCCCAGGCCCCCGCCCCGATCGCCGTCCCGACCGCCAGGTCGATCTGCGGCACGCTGACCTCCAGGTCGTCGCGCATCGAGACGTGGGCGGCCGTCATGCCCTCGGCCACGGCCCGCCAGTCGCCGGCCTCGAGGTCGTCGGCCATGCGGACGGCGCGGGCGTTCTCGGTGACGACGTGGCGCAGCCGTCGGAAGAGCACGTCGTCCAGCCTCGCCTCGGCGGCCGGGAGCTCGTCGACGCCCACCCGGCGCAGCAGGTCGACGCCGAGCAGCACGGCCGCGCGGTCGCACTCGGCGTGGCGGTCGCCGAAGTGCCCCGCCGACAGCGAGTGGCGGGTCCGGGTGTCGAGGATGAGCACGCCGACCCCGGCGCTCGCCGGATCGTAGGGCACCGGGCGCAGCGTCCGGTTCAGGAAGTCGATGAGCAGGGCGTGGCCCTTCACGCCGCGCAGCGCCGAGGTCTGGTCGACGCCGCCGGTGGGGGCCTGCGCGATCTCGTTCTCCGCGGTCTGGCAGTGGACGGCCAGGGCGACTCGGCCCGCGTCGTCGGCAAGCAGGCCGAGGCCGAACAGGTCGGAGGCCGCGGCGGCCACGGAGCACTCGAGGGCGGCGGAGCTCGACAGGCCGGCGCCGATGAGCAGATCGGAGCCGATGAGCATGTCGACGCCGCGCACCGGCAGGCCGGCCCGCCGCAGCGCCCACAGGACGCCTGCGGCGTAGGCGCCCCAGCCGCCGGGACGGTGGGCCGTCACCTCGTCGAGCCGCACGTCGACCTCGCCGGGCACGTCCAGGGAGACCATGCGGAGGCGCCCGTCGTCGCGGGGGGCGGCGGCCACCCAGGTACGCCGGTCCAGCGGGACCGGGAGGCAGAAGCCGCCGTTGTAGTCGGTGTGCTCGCCCACCAGGTTGAAGCGGCCGGGGGCCGACCAGACGCCGGACGGCGCCCGGCCGAAGCGCTCCCGGAAGCCGTCCGCGAGCCCCTGCGCGGTGCTCATCGGCGCCGCCCCGTGCCGAAGAGGGAGCGGACGATCCCCCGTCCGGCCGAACGGGCGAACCGCTCGAGGATCGAGGACTCGGCGACCTGCCCGACGACCGACTTCTCCCGGCGGGGCCGGCCCCGCCGGGCCTCCTGGACGGGGGCGGGCTCCTGCCGGGGCTGCCGGGCGCTCCGCCCGCCCTCGGCCTCGGCGGCCCGGGCGCCGGCGGCGGGTCGGGCGGCGAGCCCGTCGCCGGGGACGCCGGGCAGGGCGATGCCCGACAGATCGCCCTCGATGTCGGCCGCCAGGACGGGCACGCCGGCGGCGCTGAGCGACTCGGCGAGCAGCTGGAGGGTGACCGTCCTGCCGGTGCCCGTCGCGCCGGCGATGAGGCCGTGCCGGGCGACCATCCTCAGCGGGATGCGGATGCGCGCATCGGTGACGGGCCCGCCGCCGTTGCCGAGAACGCCCAAGTCGATGGCGGGCTCGCCGAAGGCGCAGCTGTCACGGATCCCGTCCACCTGCTCGGCGGGCAGTTGCTGATCTGCCATGGCACCCAGCCTCTCACATCCGCCGAGGGCGGTGACGGATCGTTCCTCAGGCCTCCTCGACGGCCCGCATGCCGGGGACCCGGCGGCGCAGCTGCGTCTCGAGGCGCTGGCGCATCGTGAGGACGGCGGCCGGGCAGCCGCGGCAGGCCCCGTGCATGCGCACCGTGACGACGCCGTCGCGGGCGCCGACGAGTTCGATGGAACCGCCGTGCGCGGCGGCGATCTCGCCCACGGGGCCGTCGATGAGCTCCCGGGCGCACCAGCGCAGGGTCTCGTCCGGGCCGAGGCGCCGCGCACCGGGACCGGGGGCCCAGGCGCCGATCCGGCCGAGGGCCGTCACGAGCGCGGTGCGCGCCCGAGGGCCGAGCTCCCGCCAGGAGCCGCCGGGGGCGGCGGTCACAAGGAGGGCGCCCGGGACGGCCTCGACGGCGGTCAGCTCCGCGCCGAGCAGCTCGTCCAGGCCGGGCGCGCCGAGCAGCGGGCCGACGAAGGGCAGCTCGACGCCGTGGACGACCCAGCGCAGCACGGCGGGATCGCCGGTGCGCTCGGGGTGGATGACCGCCGGGGCCGGCGCGCGCCCCGCACGAGCGGCGGGGCATCGGGGCGGGCGTCCCCTCATGATCCTCATGCCCGCGGCCCTCACGTGATGAGCAGGGTGATGCCGCGGCCGATGAGGGCCATCACCCAGGCGAGGACGAACATGTAGCCGAAGGCGATGCCCGGCCACTTCCAGCCGCCCGTCTCGCGCCGCATGATCGCCACCGTCGACATGCACTGCAGGGCGAAGGCGAAGTAGAGGAGCAGGGCGACGGTGGTGGCGGGCGTGAACACCTTCTCGCCGGCGTGCGGGCCGGCGGTGTAGGTCCAGCCGTCGAGGGCGTCGGCCACCTCGGCGTCGTCCTCGGGGTCGAGGGCCGCGGCCATCTGGCCGAGCGTCGAGACGGAGACCTCGCGGGCGGCCAGCGAGCCGAGCAGGGCCACGTCGATGCGCCAGTCGAAGCCCAGCGGCTCGAAGACGGGCTCGATGGCCTTGCCGACGGACGCGGCGGCCGAGTGCTCCATCGTGTAGGCGGTGACGGCGACCTCGTCGCCGGGGTCGACGCCGGCGGCCGTCAGCTCGGCGTCGCCGCGCATCGGGAAGGTCGTGAGCGCCCAGATGGCCATCGTCGTGACGAGGATGATCGTTCCGGCCTTGCGCAGGAAGGCCTTGGTGGGCTCCCACATGGCGATGCCGACCGAGCGAGGGGTGGGGATGCGGTAGGGCGGCATCTCCATGTAGAACGGCAGGATGGTGCTGCGGCGGTCGGTGATGCGCTTGACGACGGCCGAGGCGGTGAGGGCCGAGAAACCGCCGAGCAGGTAGAGCAGGAACATGGCCACGCCCTGCCCGCTGAAGGGCCCGACCCGGGTTCCGTCGGGGACGAGGATGCCCACGAGCAGGATGTACACGGGCAGTCTGGCCGAGCAGGTGGCCAGCGGCACGCCGAGCATCGTGGCGATGCGATCGCGGCTGTTCGGCAGGGTGCGGGTGGACATGACGCCCGGGATGGCGCAGGCGAAGCTCGAGAGCACGGACACGAAGGCGCGCCCCTCGAGGCCGAAGCGGCTCATGAGCCGGTCCATGAGGAAGGCCGCCCGCGACATGTAGCCCACCGCGTCAAGCAGGGCGAGGATGAAGTACATCATGACGATCTGCGGCACGAAGGTGAGCACGCTGCCGACGCCGCCGAGCAGGCCGTTGGCGACGAACGAGGACAGCAGGGAGTCCCCGAGGCGGTCGCCGACGATCCCTGCGAGCCAGCCGAAGAAGTCCTCGACCCCGTCCTGCAGGGGCGCCGCCCAGGTGAAGATCGCCTGGAAGAAGACGAACATGACGGCGAAGAAGATGACCGTGCCGAGCACCGGGTGGAGCAGGACGCGGTCGATGCGCTCGGTGCGGGCGTCGGAGTGGGGGTCCCGGTAGCCGCTGTCGGTCAGCACCGAGTCGACCCAGCCGGCGAGCTCGGTCGTGTCGGCGGGCGGGTCGACGGGCGGCACCGTCCAGTCCCGCCAGCCGGTGATGAGATCGCGCAGCTCGCCGATCCCGATGCCCCGGTTGGCGACGACGGACACGACCGGCACGCCGAGCGTCCGGCTCAGCGCCGCGGTGTCGATCGAGCCACCGCGACGGTTCAGCTCGTCGCCCATGGTGAGGACGAGGGCCGTCGGCATGTGGCGCTGGACGACCTCGGCGAACAGGAGCAGGGAGCGGCGCAGGGCGGTGGAGTCGGCGATGACGAGCAGGCCGTCCGGTGCGCCGATGCCCTCGACCTCTCCGTTGAGCAGATCGACGACGAGCTGTTCGTCGGGCGAGATCGGGGTGAAGGAGTAGGCGCCGGGCAGATCCTCGATGTTGTACTCGTCACCGCCGATGCGGGCCACCCCGGCCGACCGGGAGACGGTGACGCCGGGGTAGTTGCCGGTGCGGGCGTGCAGGCCGGTGAGACGGTTGAAGACGGAGGTCTTGCCGCCGTTCGGCGAGCCGATGAGGGCGATGCGGGGTGCGCCGCCGGCCGGTGCGGGCGAAGCGGGGACGCAGTGGCTGAGAGCTGTGGACATGGGCGATCATCTGGACCTGGGGTCGGGTTCTTGGGAAATGGGCCGGGAGGAGCGGTCAGGAGGCCGCCGCCACGCGGATCATGGCGGCCTGCTCCGCGCGGATGCACATGTGCACGTCGCAGACCCGGAAGACGATGGGGCCCGACCAGAAGGCACGGCGCACGTAGGAGATCTCGCGCCCCTCGCAGAATCCGAGCAGACGCAGCCGGTGCTGCACCGAGTGGTCGAGATCGGGGTCGACGTGCGCGATGACGCCGCTGCCGCCGGGGCCGAGGGCCGTCAGGGGAACCATCCCGTCCACCGAGGAACACCGATCGGTCGTCGTGGTTGCTGACACTACGAACCTCCTCATCCGTGACCCGCCGACGGCGGGCCGTTGCCTCCGAGAAATAACCGAGGCAAGCCTACGCTGCTCACCGGGTGGAGGGAAGACCGGGTTCGTGCGGGGCCCGCGAGGGCGTCGGCGCCGTCGGGGCGTCCGACGAGGCCCGGGCCCGTGCCGCGCCCCTGCGAGCAGCTCCCCGGAACGGCCCGGGGCCCGAGAACCGCGCGTCCCGGTCCCCCGGTGCGTCTATGATCAAGGCACTGCATCGCGCGCCGCCGGCGACGCGGCCGGCGGAGTTTCCGGTGCGGGCGCGCGGGTGCCGTGGTGATGTGAGACGTGGTGGCGTGAGAGAGGCAATCCCATGCGCAAGTGGTACACACCGGTCCTCCTCGTGGTGCTCGTCCTCTTCGTCGCCTTCGCGGGCTGGTGGGGCGTCCGCATGGCCACCGGGCCGCTCGATCCCGCGAGCGCGTGCGAGACCACGGCGCTGACGAGCCTGAGCACCGGCCAGGTGCAGGTGCGCGTCTACAACGCCGGCACCGTCAAGGGCCAGGCCACGACGGTCGCGAACCAGCTGAAGGGCGCCGGCTTCGTCATCCACAGCACCAGCAACACCGACGACGACTACAAGGGCACGACCATCGTCGGCGCCTCGGGCGACGATCCGCAGATGCAGCTCGTCGCCTCGTTCTTCCCCGGCGCGACGGTCACCACCGACCACCGCCAGAACGGGCTGGTCGACGTCGTCGTCACCGACGACCTGGGACAGGGCTTCAAGGCCGACGCGGCCACGAGCATCGACGTCCCCTCGGGGCACGCCTGCCTGCCGGTCGCGCAGCCCAGTCACTCGGCGACGGGCGGCGCCTGAGCCCGTCAGGCGCGCCGGGACCTGCGCGTCCACCCGGCCAGCCGGCCGTGGCGCCCGACGGCCAGAAGGCGGGCCTCGACCTCGGCGCGCTGATCGGCGGGCGTGACGACGAGGATCTGGTCGCCCGTCTCGAGGGCGGTGTCGCCGTCGGGCGAGAAGGACTCGTCCCCGCGCATGACGAGCGCGACGATCGCATTGCGCGGCAGGCGCAGTTCGAGCACCCGCACGCCGGCCAGGCGCGAGCCCTCGGGGATGTTGACGGTCAGCAGGTCGGCGCGGCGCTCGTCGAAGGGCGCCACCTCGATGTCGACGTCGGTCGCGGCGCGCGGGTCGACGAGGCCGAGCCGCCTGGCCATCCACGGCAGCGTCGGCGCCTGCAGCGAGGTGAAGACGACGACGAAGACGACGACGACGTCGAAGAGCACGTCGGAGCCGGGCATGCCGGCCGCCATCGGGACGGTCGCCAGGATGATCGGCACCGCGCCGCGCAGGCCGGCCCAGCTCATGAAGGCCTGGTGCCGCCAGCCGGTGCCGAACCAGACGGTGCTGACGTAGACGGCCAGCGGGCGGGCGACGAGGGTCAGGACGACGCCGAGGGCGACGCCGGCGCCGATGTCGGGCCGGCTGATCGTCGAGGGGTGGACGAGCAGGCCGAGCATGACGAACAGCCCGATCTGGGCGACCCAGCCGATGCCCTCGGCGAAGGACTTCGTGGCGTGCCGGTGCGGCAGCTGCCCGTTGCCCAGGGCGACGGCGCAGACGTAGACGGCGGCGAAGCCGGAGCCGTGGATGAACCCGACCAGGCCGTACGTGACGAGGATCCAGCACATGACGGCCAGCGGGTACAGGCCGGAGTTCGACAACGAGAGGCGGCGCAGGAACTGCACGCCGATCCAGCCCATCACGAGGCCCGCGGCGACGCCGATGGCCAGCTCGCCGACGACCTCGCCGGCCAGGCCGGGCATGCCGCCGGCCGGGCTGCTGCCCATCGCCAGCTCGGTGCCGGCGATGACCAGAAGGACGGTGGGGGCGTCGTTGAAACCGGACTCGGTCTCGAGGGCCGCCCGCACCCTGGGCGGCAGCGACACCCCGCGCAGCACCGAGAAGACGGCCGCGGCATCGGTGGGCGCCACGACGGCGCCGAGCAGGAAGGCCACGGCGCGCGGCAGCCCCAGGACGAAGTAGCCGAACAGTCCGACGACGGCGATGGTCACGAGCGAGCCGACGACGGCCAGGGACAGGCCGACGCCGAGGACCGGTCTCATCTGCTTCCAGGAGGTCGTGAGGCCGCCCTCGGCGAGGATGAGGACGAGGGCGACGAAGCCCAGATCGTGGGCCAACGAGGCGTCGTCGAAGCGGATGCCGAAGCCGGCGTTGCCGAGGGCGACGCCGACGAGGAGGAACAGGAGCAGGGCGGGCAGCCCGGCACGAGTACCCAGGCGGGCGGCGGCGATCGCCACGAGCGCCACGGCGGCGGCGACGAGCAGTGTCAGGTCCGCTGCGGCCATGGGCTCCTCCCCCCTGTCTGCTCCGGGTCAGCTGGAGGGCTCCGGCTCGGCGCCGAAGGCCTCCTCACGGGTCATGTCGTCGGTGATGGCCCGCATCGGGCGGGTGGGGCGCTCGTCCTCGAGATCCTCGACGGCCCCGAGGACCGCGCGCCGGGCCCGACGGGGATGGTAGGACTCGTCCCGCCCGGCACCTGGCCGGCGGACGGCCGCCCGCCCCTCGCGCCGGGCCCGCTGCGGCGCCCGCGTCTCGGTGGTGACGACGGTGCTGGCGGCCTTGTCCCCGTACAACCAGGCCGCGTCCTCCTCGGGGGTGGCCCGGCGGGCCCCGACGGGCCAGCCGATGGGCTCGGAGCCGGCGGGGGGCCCGGACACCCCGTCCGGCGGTCCGGACCGGGACGGGCCCGGCCAGCCGATGGGCTCGGTGGCCTCGATGACGTCGTCCTGCTCGGAGGCCGCGCGGGGGGACCGGCCGGAGGGCGCATGAGGGTCCGGGCCCGGAGCCGCGGGAGGGCCCTGGTCGGGAGTCGCCGCATCGGGGACGTCGGCGTACCGGGCGGCCGGCACGGCCGCGGTCCGCCCGGCGGGAATGATCGCGGTCCGCTCGGCGGACGCCACCGGCGCGGCGGGTGCGGGATCGGGCGCCCGACCCGGGGCGGTCTTCGCCCCGGCCGCCCCGATGGCGTGCGCGGGGGCCTCGTCCGGCTCGGCGGACGCCCTCGCGGGGCCGGCGGCCGCGGCGGCGACGCCGGTCATGCCCATGGCGGTGGAGCCGACCCTGAAGGCGCCGATCTTGTTGATCTCCTCGGGGACGGCCTTGCGGCCGGCCTGCAGACCGATCGACGCGAGCGCGCGGGCGAGGCTCTCGGCCTGGGAGCGCCGGACGGGGGCCAGGTAGCTCCGCTCGGGGACGATGGTGGACTCCGTGTAACCGAGCGAGCGCTTCAGCGCGGCATCGGGCACCGGTCGCACCCAGATCGTCGGGTGCTTGGCGGCGATGACGCCGCCGTTGGCGATGCTGGCGCGGTCGATGGACCACGGGGCGTGGCCCTCGTTGCGCACCCCGTCCTCGTCGACGGTGACGTGGAAGGTGATGGGACGCAGCATGAGGACGGCGATGACGATCTCGAGCACGGCCAGGACGATCCAGATGATGGAGGTCGTCGGCGTGCCGAACCGGAACCAGATGACGGCGATGGTGATGAGCACGATGGCGACGACCACCGAGAAGATGCCGACCGGCAGCGAGCGCCGAGTCGTGACGCGGGACTCAGCCAGTGCCATGCATTCCGCCTCCAAACATTCGATGACCAGCGCCGGAGCCGCCGTTGGCGCGTCCTGGGCGGCCCATTGCGACGCGGGCCGGCCGGGCAACGGTGCGACGGAGCGGCACCATGCGCGGCAAGTTTACCGGAGCCCCCGATCCATGAGGATGGTTCAACGCCGCGCGCCGCCGCCCGGGAGGGGCGACCGGACGGCGGCCACCGGGCTCCCCTCGGAGTTCCCCACCCGCCAGATGGAACGCGGAACAGCGGGATCATCCCCGCCCGCGCGGGGCGGAGGAGTACACGGGCGGCGCCTGGACCCGGGAGCAGGGATCATCCCCGCCCGCGCGGGGCGGAGTCCCCCACCCGTCAGATGGAACGAGTTCCGCCCGACCGAGGATCTTCCCCGTCCCCGGCCGCATCCTCGCGTACGGGCGGCAGCCTCTCGAGCTCGGCCTCGGACCTGCGCTCGTCCAGGATCCTGTTCGCCCGTGCCACCACGGCGTCGTCGAGAGCGGTGTGCAATCTGCCGGCGCGCGCCCCGACGCCGTGCACGAGCCTCGATGCCCCGCCGGCCGCGTCGCCGGCCATACCCCCGACGGCCCGGAACCATTTCTTGCCGTCGAGCTGTCGTGAACCGCTCAGTTCGACACCGGCTCTGGAGGCGAAGGCGTCGATGATTTCGTTGACCCGGTTCGCATGCCGGGTCACCCTGCCGGAGTTGATGGGGTTCATGACACAGCCGGCATTCGACAACTCGGCGCTCCTGGCGATCGACCCGCTGATGCTCTCGAGGGCCTCGATGATGCTCGCGGTCCGCTCACTGCGCACCGTGACGATGACCCGACGGTGGTCCTCGAGCTCGTCCGGGGTGTCCGAGGCCACCCGTTCGAGCTCCACGCAGTACTGCTCGTCCTGGATGAGGATCGTCCTCGCAAGAACCTTCATCCAGAACGTGGTCTCCCTCTCCGCGCGCGTCAGCGCATCAGCGAGCCTGTCCACATCCTTTCCGCACCCCTCGATCTCGTCGGCCAAGGACCTCAGTTCCCGGATGGCCCGACTCTGATGGGCCCTGAGCGGCGTCGAGTTGTTCTCGACCTTGGACCACGTCGTCGCTGAGACCGTACCGGTCGCGACGCGGAGCGATTCAGCCTCGCGGACAGCTCCGGCGAATCCGTCGAGCTCGCTCATCACCCTGGTTCTGTCCGCCTCGATGAGCCGACCCACTTTCACGTCGATCTGCTCGAGGCACCGCTGCATCTGCTCGAGTGAGTGCTGAATGGCCATCTGGGTCGCCATGGATGACAGCACCGCCGTCCCTGCCGGGTTGGCCAGACTCACGCTGCTGAACCGCAGATGCTTGGCTATCCGGGTTCCCTCGCCTCCGGCAAGATCACGGGTACGCAGGACGCCGCGGGACAGGTTCGTCACCCCGTGCCGCCTGACGTAGGCGACGGAGGCGTCGTCGAGCCGGAGCCAGCGTCCGCTCTCGGTCATCAGCGCACTGGTTCCGCCGAGCACGTTCCCGAGGCGCGCCACGAGGTTGGACGGTCCGATCGTCCGGGTCGTGAGAGCAGGGTCCTCGTCGACCAGGGCGAGGGCCTCCGGCACGCCCCAGAGCAGGATCCCGTCCTCGGACTCGAAGACCTGGAGTTCACGATCTGCATCAGTCATGGACGCATGATGACGGACCCGACTGACAGATCGGCTCCACTGCACGTCATGCCCACGATTCGCCCGGCACGCAGAGGGTCCCCCGCCGGAGCGGGGGACCCAGTGGCGGTGACGGAGGGATTTGAACCCTCGGTGGCTTGCACCACACTCGCTTTCGAGGCGAGCTCTTTCGGCCGCTCAGACACGTCACCGCGGGCAACGATACCGATCCGGGAGGCCCGCGCTCAAATCCCGTGCGCGGCCGGGGCCCGGTGCCGGGCCCGCCAGGACCGGGGCCGCCGGGCGCACGGCGGCCGGTTCAGCGGCGGTCGGCGAAGAAGCCGTCGAGGACGGCCGAGCAGGGTCCGGCCATGATGCCGCTCACGACCTGCGGGCGATGGTTCAGCCGCGGGTCGCGCACGACGTCGAAGAGCGAGGCCACCGCGCCCGCCCGCGGGTCGAACGCGCCGAAGACGAGGGTCCCGACCCGCGCCGCGACGAGCGCCCCGGCGCACATGGTGCACGGCTCGAGGGTCACGACGAGCGTGCAGTCGTCCAGCCGCCAACGGCCGAGCGCCCTCGCGGCGGCGCGCAGGGCGAGCACCTCGGCATGGGCGGTGGGATCGGCATCGCGCTCGCGGCGGTTGCCGGCCGCCGCGAGGACCGCGCCGTCCCGCCCGAGGACGACGGCCCCGACCGGAACGTCGCCGGCGGCGCCGGCATCGCGGGCGGCGGCCAGCGCCTCGGACATGGCGGCGTCCCAGCGGCTCATCGCCGCCGCCCGGGCGCGGGAGCCGGCCTCACAGGTGGATGACGCGGTCGAACTGGGGGGCGAACTTGATCTTCTCGATGACGCGGTGCGCCAGCTCGCCGGAGTCCTCGTCGAGGTCGTCGAGGATGTTCTCCATGTCGAACTCGGAGACGCCCTGGTCGGCCAGGATGTCGAGGTCGCCGACCGGCTCGGAGTCCTCGTCGTCGTCATCGGCGTCGGGCACGTCGAGTCCGAGGTAGTCGACGACGTCGCGGGCCAGCGGCCAGTCGTTGCTCGACAGCGAGTCGGACAACAGCACCTGCACCTGGCGCCCGCGACAGCGGCCGACGACGAAGAACTCGCCGTTGACGCTGGCGACGCCGACCGCGCCGGTGTCGCCCGGCATGCGGCGCAGCTGGGCGATCAGCTCGTCGAGGTCGTTGGCGCAGGCGTCGGACAGCGGCATGACGACGGGGGCGCCGTCCTCGCGGTAGAGGGCCGCCACGAAGTCGATCTCGTCGGCTGTGGCGTCCTCGTAGTCGTCCTCGTCGTCATCGTCGTCGTCATCGTCGTCCGCGTCGTCATCGTCGAGGCCGTCCTCGTCCTCATCGTCGTCGAGGTCGTCGTAGTCATCGGAGATGACACCACGGTCGGCGTCGTCGCGATCATCGAGGCTGTCGAGCTCCTCGGCATCCTCGTCGTCGTCGAAATCCCTCGTCATGTCCTCAGCCATGTCGACCTCCTGTATGGCCCAGCCGGCACCGGTTGCCCGGGGCTCCCCGCTCGGCGCCCATGCCCCGCGCACCGAGTAACCCAAGTGTATGGGACACTCGGGCCCGTGGAACTGCGCGTCGTTGATCATCCTCTGGTCGCTCACAAGCTCACTCACCTGCGCGAGGAGAGCACGTCGAGCCCGACCTTCCGCCTGCTCGTCGCCGAGCTCGTGACCCTGCTGGCCTACGAGGCGACCCGTCAGGTGCGCGTCGAACAGGCCGGGATCACCACCCCCGTCGCCCCGACGACCGGCGTCCGGCTCAGCGAGAAGCCCCTCGCCGTGCCGATCCTGCGCGCCGGCCTGGGCATGCTCGAGGGCTTCACCCGCCTCGTCCCGACGGCGGAGGTCGGTTTCGTCGGGATGGCCCGCGACGAGCGGACGCTCAAGCCCACCACCTATGCCGAACGGCTGCCGCACGACCTGTCCGGACGCCAGTGCTATGTGCTCGACCCGATGCTCGCCACCGGCGGCTCGCTGGCGGGCTGCGTGCACTTCCTGGCCCGACGGGGCGCGACCGACATCACCTGCATCTGCCTGCTGGCCGCCCCGGAGGGCATCGAGCGCGTGCGCGGGCTCATGGACTCGACCGACGTCGACGGCCGGCTCGTCGTGGCCTCGATCGACGAGCGGCTCAACGAACGCGGCTACATCGTCCCGGGTCTGGGGGACGCTGGCGACCGCCTCTACGGCCTGGCCGAGTGAGGGCCGTCCCGGCCGAGTGGGAGCCGCCCCGGCCCGACCCTCGTCGTTCCCACCTCACTTCTGCGCTCCCACCTCGGACACAACCCGGGTGCGAACGCAGAAGTGGGGGTGGGAGGCGGGACGCACACGGCGAGAGACGGGACGACGAGGTGGGAGCGGAGGACCGGCCCGTCCCCGACCGACACGCGAACGCGCACCGCCTCAACCGACGGGTGGATCCGCGACGAGGGGCCCGCCCGTAGTCTTGCCGCGTGAGGATCATCAAACGCCTTGCCAACTGGTTCGGCCTGCACCCGATGGCGGGCGATGTCATCTGGGCGCTCATCCTGGTGCAGCCGACCCTCGGCAACACGCTCTCCCTCTTCACCGCGGAGGAGCAGGAGAATCCTCTCGGCTACTTCCCGAGCACCGCGTTCAACCACGTCCTCATGATCGCCTGGGGCGTCTCGTACGCGGCACCGCTCATCTGGCGCCGCACGCGGCCGGCGCTCATGTGCACCCTGCTCGTCGTCCCCCACCTGGTGCAACTCGCCGTCGTGCCCATCCCGATGTTCCCGAACATCTTCGTGCTCATCGCGATGTTCGCCGTCGCCGCCTACGGCAGCGAGCGGGCGCGCAGGCTGTGGCTGGCCCTGGGCGTCGCCGCCTCGCTCGCCGCGGCCATCAAATGGACGACGGGCGCCGCCGTGGGCTCGCAGAGCGACGGGTCGGGCCCTCACGACGTCGTGGGCATCATGACCTTCCTCTTCGTGATGCTCGCCGCCTCGGTCACCGTCTGCTGGCTCCTGGGCGCCTTCACCCGCGAACGCTTCACGACGGTGCGCACCCTCAAGGACCGCGCCGACGCCATCGCCGCCGAACGCGACCGCTTCGCGCAGCTGGCCGCCGAGCAGGAGCGCTCGCGCATCGCCCGCGAGATGCACGACGTCGTCGCCCACTCGCTGAGCGTCATCGTCGTCCAGACCGACGGCGCCTCCTACGCGCTCGACCAGCCCGGCGACGCCGCCGCCAAGCTCGAACTGGCCCGCGAGGCCCTGGCCCGCATCGCATCCACCTCCCGCGAGGCGCTGCGCGAGACGCGCGCGCTCGTCGGCGTGCTCCGCGAGGGCGAGGCGCCCGAGATGGCCCCCCAGCCACTGCTCGACGAGGTCGACGAGCTCATCGAGTCGACGCGGGTCTCCGGGCTGGACATCGACTACGCCGTCGACGGCTCCCCCGAGGCGCACGCCCCGCTCGGCCCCGCCCGCGAGACGGCCGCCTACCGCATCGTCCAGGAGTCCCTGACGAACGTGATCAAGCACGCGGGGCCGGGCGCGCACGCCTGGGTGCACCTCACGCACTCCGGCACGGGCCTGATGATCAGCATCCGCGACGACGGGAACGGCGCCGACGCCGATGACGGACACGGCCACGGGCTCATCGGGATGCGCGAACGCGTCGCCCCCTTCGGGGGTACGCTCGCGGCGCGGCCGAGGCTCGACGGGGGCTTCGAGGTGCTCGCGATCATCCCGGTCGACGAGGACGGTCCGCCGAGCGATCGGCGCACCGGCGCCGAAGGGCCCGGCGCGCCGGCCCCGTTGAGCAGAATCACCGATCTGACGAGGAATAACTCATGACCGAGGACATCATCACGCTACTGCTCGCCGATGACCAGGAAATGGTCCGGGTGGGCTTCCGCATGGTGCTCGACGCGCAGCAGGACATGACCGTCGTCGGCGAGGTGGGCGACGGCCGGGCCGCCGTGGACGCGGTCGTCGGAGCCCCCTCCGATGCGCGCCCCGACCTCGTCCTCATGGACATCCGCATGCCTCACCTCAACGGGGTGGCCGCCACCGAGTCGATCACCTCAGCCACCGACACGAAGGTGCTCGTGCTGACCACCTTCGACCTCGACGAGTACGTCTACTCGGCCCTGCAGGCCGGCGCCTCCGGCTTCCTGCTCAAGGACGCCGGGCCGGCGGAGCTGCTGGCCGCCATCCGGGCCGTCGCGTCAGGCGAGGCGGTCGTCGCCCCGAGCGCGACCCGGCGGCTGCTGGAGCGCTTCGTACCCACGCTGCCCAGGGCCGACCAGGGCGGCGGCGCCCGCGAGCGGCTGGAGGCTCTCACCGAGCGCGAGCGCGAGGTGCTCACGCTCGTCGGTCAGGGCCTCAACAACTCCGAGATCGCCGAGCGGCTCTTCCTCGGCGAGGCCACCGTCAAGACGCACGTGGGCCACATCCTCGCCAAGCTGGGGTTGCGCGACCGCGTGCACATGGTCGTCTTCGCGTACGACGCGGGGATGGTCCAGCCCCGCGGCTGAGACGGGCGGCGCGCCACCGCCGACGCGCGCGTGGTCGGGCCCGACCACGCCGATCGGGCCGAGGGCCCCTCCTCCCCGTAGTCGGCCCGGACGCCCGTTCCTCCTCCGATCGGACGAGTCGACGACGACGGCTCCCTCCGCGGTATGAACCGCGAACCCGCCCCGCGCCCGATGTGCGGGCACGCCGGGCCCGAGAACGATGGGATCACCGGCGGCGAGTGATTCCCCTCGTCGCAAAGCATTCCGACAAGAGGATCACCATGACGACAACGATCGCGCAGCCGACGACGGCTGCGGTGCACACCGAGCAGCTCACGAAGGTCTACGGGCAGGGCGACACCCGCGTCGTGGCGCTCGACCACGTGACCGTCGACTTCCGGCGCGGCCAGTTCACCGCCATCATGGGCCCCTCGGGATCGGGCAAGTCGACGCTCATGCACTGCGCCGCCGGGCTGGACACCCCCACGGAGGGCCGGGTGGTCATCGGCCAGGTGGACGCCACCTCCCTCAACGACAAGGCGCTCACCCTGCTGCGCCGACGCCGCATCGGCTTCATCTTCCAGTCGTTCAACCTGCTGCCGACGATGAGCGCCCGCGAGAACATCCTGCTCCCCCTCAAACTCGCCCATGTCAAGCCGGACGAGGAGTGGTTCACCACGATCGTCACGGTGCTCGGCCTCACCGAGCGTCTGGGACACCGCCCCGGCGAGCTGTCCGGCGGCCAGGCCCAGCGCGTCGCCGCGGCCCGCGCGCTCATCACCCGCCCCGACGTCATCTTCGCCGACGAGCCGACCGGCGCCCTCGACTCGGCCTCCAGCGACGAGCTCCTCGACTTCCTCACGCGCTGCGTCCACGAGCTCGGTCAGACGATCGTCATGGTCACCCACGACCCGCACGCCGCAGGCTACGCCGACCGGCTCCTCCAGCTGGCCGACGGTCGGATCATCGCCGACAAGCCCCTCCATGCGATGCCCGGACGTCCCGCTCAGGCCGCCGGTCAGCCGGTCCCGGCCGAGGGCGGTGAGCACTGATGCTGCGCCAGCCCCGCCGGCTGCTCAGCGCCGGCATCGCCATCGTCCTCGGCGTGGCCTTCGTGACCGCGGCCCTGCTGTTCGGATCCTCGCTCAACGCCTCGGTGCGTCAGCTCGCCGGCCGCGAGATCGGCGACGCCGCCGCCGTCATCACCCCGCCCGACGACGGGAACTCCTCGTCCGCCTCCGAATCGGTCATCGACCAGTCGGTCATCGACGCGGTGAACGGCGCCCCGGGCGTGCAGGGCACCCGCGCCCTCTACCGGAGCTACGCCGTGCTCACCAGCTCCGGGGCCCAGGCCCAGATCGGCGTCGACAACCTGCCGCGCCTCGAGGACGGGACCAGCCTCGCCGAGGGCCGCCTGCCCCAGTCCGACGAGGAGGTCGCCATCAGCACCCACATGCGTGACAGCTACGGCATCACGCTGGGCGAGCAGATCACGACGCGCAGCTACGCCAACGAGAAGGGGCCCCGGCAGTCCACCGTCGTCGGCTTCGTCGACTCCGACACCGCATCGCGGAGCGACTACGTCTACGCCACCGACACCGGCGCCGTCGCCATCACCGGCATCCCCGGCTACGAGGCCCTCATGGTCCGGGGCTCCGACCCCACCGCCCTGCGGACGACCCTCTCCGATCTGGGCGTCGTCAAGGACGGCGGTCTCACCGTGCGCACCGGCGAGGAGCAGATGCAGCACGAGATCCACCGGCTGACCGGCGAGTCCCAGTCGATCACGAACCTCCTTCTCGTGTTCGCCGGCATCGCCCTGTTCGTCTCGGTGATCGTCATCGCGAACACCTTCTCGATCCTCGTCGCCCAGCGCGCCCGTCAGCTCGCCATGATGCGCTGCGTCGGCGCGACGAAGGGCCAGGTCCTCGCCACCGTGCTCGGCGAGGCCCTCGTGCTCGGCGCCCTCGGTTCGGCCGTCGGCGTCGTCCTCGGCGCCGGCCTGACATGGTTGTTCCTGCGCCTCGGGCAGGGCGCGTTCGCCATGGAGGTGCCCTTCACCGCGAGTGTCGGGGCCCTCGTCGCGCCGTTCGTCGTGGGCATCCTCATCACGCTCCTGTCGAGCCTCGGCGCGGCCCGCAAGGCCACCGGAGTGGCGCCCCTGGCCGCCCTCCACCCGGAGCTGGCCACCACCAGGGCCAAGCGGTTCGGCGTCGTCCGCGGCGTACTGGGCGGCCTGCTCCTCCTGGTCGGCGCGGTCCTGCTCGTCGCCGGCTGGCACGCGGCGGGCACGAGCGACGACGAGGCCCGCAGGACGGCGACCCTGCTCACCGCCATGTCGGGCGCGGGTCTGGCCTTCCTGGGCGTCATCGTCCTGGGCCGCGGCCTCATCCCGGCCCTCGCCAGGCTCATCGGCGCGCCGCTGCGGCGCGCCAGCGTCCCCGGCGACCTGGCCGTCGCGAACTCGCGCCGCAATCCCGGCCGGGCCGCCGCGACGGCGAACGCCCTGCTCGTCGGCGTCACGCTCATCGGCGTGCTCACGGTGGGCGCCGCCTGCTCCCAGGCGACGGTCGACCGCGAGCTCGGCTCGCACTTCCCGCAGGACGCGGTGGTCGAGGCCCCGGACGGCGTGAGCGACGAGGTGCTCGACCAGATCCGCGACGTCCCCGACGTCTCCGCCGCCGAGCTCGTGCCCACCGTCCAGGCGCAGGCCGATGACGAGGGGACGAACAGGGACGTGCAGGTGGTGGGCGTCTCGTCCGCGGCCGCCGGGATCTCGCGGGTCCCGCAGCGCTACGAGGGTCTCGCCGACGGCACGTTCCGCACCAACGACACCGACTTCACCGACGGCCAGCGGGTCACGGTGAGCCACGAGGGCCGCAGCGTCGAGCTGACGGCCGATGTCGACTCCTCGTACTCGGATGCCCTCGTCGTCACGCCGGCGACGATGACGCAGCTGTCGCCGGACGCCGCGAACACCGCCTGGGTGCGCTACGCCGACAAGGCGGACGCCCAGCGGGTCACGACCCGTATCGGTCAGATCGACGCCTTGAAGAACGCCTCGATCAACAGCGGCGCCGCCCAGCGCGCCGAGTACCAGCAGATGATCGACGCGGTGCTGCTCGTCGCCATGGGCCTGCTCGCAATGGCCGTCATCATCGCCGTGGTCGGCGTGGGCAACACGCTGAGCCTGTCGGTGCTGGAACGCACCCAGGAGCTGGGGCTGCTGCGGGCCCTGGGCATGACGAAGGGCCAAGTGCGTCAGATGGTCGGCTGGGAGTCGGTGACGCTGGCCGCCGTGGCGACGGTCATCGGGCTGGCACTCGGCGTGGTTCTCGGGATCGCCGGGGCGAAGGCCCTGCTGGCCTCGCCCGGCATCCCCCTGGCCATCCAGGTGCCGTGGCCGAGGCTGGCCCTCATCGCGGCGGTCGCCCTGCTGGCCGGCTGGCTCGCCTCGCTGGCGCCGGCGGCGCGGGCGGTGCGGGTCGCGCCCTCGGCGGCCCTGACCGCCGACTGACCGGCCGGCAGGTCCCGACCACCGACCGACCAGCTGGCAGGCCCTGACCGAGGGTCGGCACGACGACCCCGACCGGAGGCCGGCAGGACGCCCTGGTCGGTCGGGCGATGCACCGGACAGGGGGACCGGGCACCGCAGAAGGGCCCCTCGGGAGCGGTTCATCCGCCTCCCGAGGGGCCCTTCCCGGCGCGTGTGCGCGCGAGCCTCGACGACGCCGGCCCCGCCAAGGCCCCTCCCCGCGCATGCGAATCATCGTCCAGCGTCCGCGAGCCCCCCTCTGGTCGGCCAGGGCCTCTTCCCGCGCGTGCGAATCATCGGGCACCGGCCCCGCCGCCGTCCACGCCGACCCCGCCCCCTCCCCGCGCGCGAAATCATCGGCGCATGTACCGGGAGTATTTGCAGGCGTGGGACGGCCCCCTCCCCGCGCGTGCGAATCATCGGCTGGCCCCCTGCTGGGGGAGACGGGAAGCAAGAGACCCCATCCCCGCGCGCGAACGGCGGGCCACGTCATGAGGTTCTGGATGGGACCGACCAACCCCATCCCTGCGTGCGGACGGCGAGCACTCACCTCCGCCGCGATCAGCACGGCCCGCACCCCATCCCTGCGCGCGCGAACGACGATCCGGTCGCCGGGCAGACCGGCACCGGGCTGCCGGTCAGAACGAACCCGCCGCCGCGCCCCGCGCGACCACGGCCCCTCGGGGCGTTCCCCGCCGGCGCCCCGCACTGGCGGCGTCGACGACCCCATCGGGGCCGCGCATCCCGGACGCGGGGCCGGGGTCGGTGAGGAAACTCCGCTTCACGGCGGCCACTCGCGCTCCCCGTCACGCGGGGTCGAGGGGAACGGACTCCATCCAGACGGGCCCGCCCAGGCCGTCGACGACGGCAAGCTCGCTCAGGCCCTCGGGTCCGGCCCGGTGGATGCTCGCCGCGTCGCCGAGCTCGGCCCCCGCGATGACCAGGTGCGGGCCGATCAGGCCGATGCCGCGCGGCTGCGGCTGGGTGACGATCCGTGCGAGCCGGGCGCCGAAGCGTCCGTCGGGGCCGAGGGCGGCCATGGTGAGCGTCGATGCGCGGCGCTCGGAGGCGACCGCCCAGGCGCCGTCGGGGGCGATGACGAGGTCGGAGCCCCAGATGCGGCGCTCGGACTCGTCGACGGCGGGCCGGCGCCCGGGCGGCACGAAGACACCGCGACGCAGCCCGGCCTCCGGCGCGACGCAGTCCATGGTGCTGCCGCTGGGCTCGAGCACCCCGCTGTCCGAGTCGCGGCGCAGGTGGACGACCCGCCCGCCGAACTCCTCGGTGACGTAGAGCGAGGAGCCGTCGGGCGAGAGACGGATGTGCCGCGGCCCGGCCCCGGGGTCGAGGCGGGCGCCGAGGGACTCGTCGGGCACGAGCCGGCCTCCGGCGACGCGGAAGCCCGCGAGGCGGTCCTCGCCGAGCAGGCTCAGGTAGGCGTGCCGGCCGTCGGGGCTGGGGACGATGCAGTGAGGCTGATGGCCGGTGCGGACCACCTGCCAGCTGGAGGCGTCGACGAGCCCGTCGGCGCCGAGGCGCGCGCAGGCCAACTCGCAACCGGCGTAGCTGACGGCCATGAGCAGGTCGCCGACGACGCTCATGTAGGTCTGGGCGATCGGGCAGTCCACCGTGACGACCGGGCTCGTCGACCCGTCGGGCGCCCAGGTCACGGTGGTGATGCTGTGCGGGTCCCCGCCGTTGCCGACGTGCACCAGGGCGCGGGCGGCGTCGACGACGACGGGCATGGGGCGCGGGCCGGTGGCGGTGCGCCCGGCGACCCGCACGACGCCGGACTCGTCGTCGACGACGAGGCTGGTGAGCACGTCGTCGAGGCGCCCGGCGACGAGGCACAGGTACGTGGCCATGGGTTCCTCCTGTTGTCGCGGCTGCTGTGCAGGCGATCCGGGTGCACGCCAACTGTAGTCGGCCATGCCGTCGTCGACTCCGGTGCGGAGGCGTGCGGGGCGGGGCGATTCACTTCTTGCCGCCTCGGGTGCGGCCTGTTCCGCAACCCCGGGGTGGACTGAACCCGTGGACCGCGGGGCGGGGCCGAGGAGGATCCACTCCGCGGTCAGGGCGCGGGCCGATGGGAGTCCGGTTGCGTAGAGTCTGTGTCCGGGTACCCGTCCGCTTCTGCCACAGTGAGGTCCTGACCCATGCACATCAGCCCCTTCGTCGCCGGCCTGCCGAAGGCCGAACCGCACCCGCGCGCCGGGGGCACCCCCGAACCGGAGTCGAAGTTCGCCCTCGCCGGGCGCAACGGGATCGCGCTCGCCCATGGCACCGCCGACCAGGTGCGCGCCCCGTACGACCGCGCCTCGTACGCCTCCGCCGACCCGGCCCGCATCGGCGGCTGCATCGCCGAGAGCCTTCGGCCGGTCGTCGACGAGGGCGGGGCGGACGAGGCCCTCCCTGCCCGCGAGGCCCTCCCTGCCCGGCCGAGCCGCAACGCGGTGGACATCTCGCGGGCCTCTCGGGGCCTCGAGGTCCGGCTGCGCACCGAGATCGACGAGCGCCTGGGCGGGACACGATGACCGGGCGGGAAGCACAGCGGACCGCTTCCGTGCAGCACCGCTGCGCCGTCATCGGCCACCCCGCCGCGCACTCGCTGTCACCCGCCCTGCACATGGCCGCCTACGAGACGCTCGGCCTGAGCGGCTGGAGCTACGAGGCGATCGACGTCGAGCCCGGGCACTTGGACGAGTTCCTGTCCGGCCTGGACTCCAGCTGGGTGGGGCTGTCGGTGACGATGCCGTTCAAGTCCGCGATCATCGCCCACGGCACACCGGAACCGCTCGTCACGGCGCTGGACGCGGCGAACACGATCATCTTCGGCGCCGTTGACGGGTCCCGGCGGACGAGCCGCCGGGAGTCCAACCGCTGCTACAACACGGACGTGCCCGGCATGACGGGCGCCCTGGCGCACCGCGGCCTGACGAGCGCCGACAGCGCGATCCTGGTGGGCGCGGGCGCCACCGCCCGCAGCGGGCTGGCCGCCCTGTCCCGCATCGGCGTCCGGCACGCCGAGGTCATCGCCCGCAGCCTTGAGCGCGCCCACGCCAGCCTGGACGAGGTGGCCGCCCGCTACGGCATCGACCTCGACGTGGTCGGCTGGGGCGAGTTGTCGGCCCCCGGTGGTCTGGGCACCGACCGGGCCGATCTGCTGCTGTCGATCGCACCGGTCGACTTCACCGACGCCGAGGCCGCGCGGATCGTCCGTGCCGCCCCGGTCGTCTTCGACGTCTTCTACGAGCGCCACCCGTCCGCGCTCTCGCTGGCGGCCGCCGCGGCGGGCCGGGTCAGCGTGGACGGCATCGACCTGCTCGTCTTCCAGGGCATCGGTCAGGTGCAGCTCATGACCGGGCTGACGCCCGACCCGGAGCCCCTGCTGGCGGCCTGCGCCGCCGAACTGGCGCGCCGCCGGGACAGTCAGGCGCGCCGCCGGGACAGCTGACAGACCGAGGTCCTGGCTCGGGTCCCCTTGTCGGGCCGGAGGCTCCCGCCCGCTGCATCGCGCACGCCGAGGGCCGCGTCGGGCGTGTTCGTGATGATCGCGTCGACGTCCAGGGCCAGCGCGGCGCGCACCTGCTCGGGGCGGTCGAGTGTCCACACGTTGACCTCGATGCCCTTGCGGTGGGCCTTGCGCACCGTGTGCGGCGCGATCGCCATGACCCTCCCCGAGGGGTGGAGCGCCGCGGCCCCGAGGTCGAGGGCGTACCTGGTCGGCCTCCGCAGCACCTCGTCGTAGAGCAGGCCGACGCGCTCGCCCATCCGGGCCATGAGCCGCATCGAGGCGTGGTTGAACGACGAGTAGATCACCCGGCCGCCCCAGCCCAGTCGCTCGACGGTCTCGACCACCTCGGCCTCCATGCCCGGATAGGACACGACCGAGTTCTTGAGCTCGATGTTCGCGCTCAGGCCGGTGCCGGCCAGGGCGGTGAGCACGTCGTCGAGCGTGGGGATGCGGGTGCCGGCGAAGTCGGCGCGGCCGCACGAGAAGTCGTGGCGGTGCAGCTCGGCCAGGCTCATGTCGCGGATCCAGCCGTGGCCGGTGCTCGTCCGGTCGATCTGCTCGTCGTGGCAGACGACGAGCCGGCCGTCGCGGGTGCGCTGCACGTCGAGCTCGACGCCGTCGGCGCCGAGTGCCGCGGCGGCGGTGAAGGCGGGAACGGTGTTCTCGGGCGCGGCCCTGCTGGCGCCCCGGTGGGCCCAGATCCGCGTCACCGGGTGGGTCTGACGGAGAGCATGTCGATGACGGCGCCGGGGTCCATCGTGAGGGCGAGCCGCACGGTGCGGGCGACGTCGTGGGGACGAAGGTAGCGCTCGGGCTCGTACGGGTTGCCGAGCTCGGCCTGCATGGCCACCTGCATGTCGGTGTCGACCTTGCCGGGGTGGATCGAGGTGACGCGCACGACACCGGCCTCCTCGGCGCGCAGGCCGTCGGCGACGGCGATGAGGGCGCGCTTGGACGCCGAGTAGCAGGCGTCGTTGCCGCGGGTGTGGAAGCCGCCGCCGGAGTTGATGAAGACGACGTGGCCGCTGCGGGCGCGCAGGGCCGGCAGGAGGAGGCGGGTCAGCTGGGCCGGGGCGATGACGTTGAGCTCGAACTCGGCGCGCCACTGCTCGGGGGTGAGCTCGGCGATGCGCCCGAGCGTGGTCTGCCCGGCGCACGGGACGAGGGCATCGAGCTCGGTGATGGGCGCGGCGGCCGCGACGAGGGCGTCGCCGTCGAGCACGTCGGCGATGAAGGGTTCGGCGCTGGGCAGGGACTCGACCAGGGCGTGCACCGCATCGGGGCGCCTCCCGCCGACGACGACGTGCCAGTCGCCGGCCAGCTCCTCGGCGATCGCGCGGCCGATGCCGCGGGTCGCACCGGTGACCAGAACACTCTTGCGCTCACTCATGGCCCAAGCCTACGGGCCCGGGGCCGTTCGGCAGGCACGGGCATTCCTGTCCGCCCGGGGGAGCACCGGTCAATGCCCTGCTCCCAGATCAGCGGCGTAGGCATCCCCGTCCACCCGGGGGGAGCACGGCCACACGGCTACACCATCGCTTTCAGATCGGGGCATCCCCGTCCACCCGGGGGGAGCGCAGGCGGGGCCGGCGCTTCAGGAGCTGGGTAGGCATCCCCGTCCACCCGCGGAAGCACCCTCGTCCCTCCGGAAGATGCGGGCATCCCCGTCCACCCGGCCCGTGCCGGTCGTCTGCGGAGCGTTCGGCCTGGAGGCGCGATGCACGTCGCCCTGCCGCTCGCACCTCTACATTCGTGCCCCCGCCTCACTCTTGCGCTCGCACCTCGGACATATCCCGGGTGTCGGCGTAAAAGTGCGGTGCGAACGCAGGGGACCGAAAGTGAGGCGGGAGCGGGAGGACGGGAGGTGCGGTGCGAACGGGGCGGGAGAACGGGGCGAGAAGGGGACGCCGGGACCGGGAGACGGGAGAGCCGTGATCGCGGAGGGAGGCGCGGCGGGCCGGGGTCAGACGACGATGACGATCTTCCCGCCGGCGGCGCCGTCCTCGAGCAGCTGGTGGGCCGCCGGCACCTCGTCCAACCCCATGACCCGCCCGATCGGCACGCGCACCCGGCCCGCCGCGACGTCATCGAGGAAGCGCTGGAGCACCTCGGCGGGCAGGTCGGCGGCCTCGCCCGAGTAGGCGGTGAGCCGCACCCCGTTGGGCAGGAAGTCGATGGGGTAGAAGTCCGGCAGCGACCACTCGTGCGAGACCATGCCGGTGAAGCAGCACACGCCCCCGGGACGCCCCGCGCCGCCGCGGCGCAGCGCCCGCACGGTGTCGCGCAAGGTCGTGGCGCCGATCAGCTCGACGGCGCAGTCGGCACCGCCGGGCACGAGCCGCCGCGCCTCGGCGGCGACGGTCCCGCCGTCGACGAGCACGTGGTCGACGCCGAGCGAGACCAGGCCAGCGACGCTCTCCGGGCGGCGCGTCGTGGCGAGCACCGTCATGCCCCACTGCTTCGCCAGCACCGCCAGGGTCATGCCGACCGAGGTCGTACCGCCACGGATGAGCAGGCTCTGACCCTCCCGCCCGTCGCAGCCGGTGGTGAGCGAGCCGTACGCGGTCTGGAGCATCTCGGGGACGGCGCCGAGCGTCGCCCAGTCCAGGCCGGAGTCGAAGGCGATGGCCTGCCCGGCCGGCACGCAGGTGTACTGCGCGTAGCCGCCGTCGTACTCGCGGCCCATGCCGCCCATCATCGTGGCGACCCGCGTGCCCGGCGCCAGGGTCCCGGTGGTGTCCACGTCGACCTGCCCGACGGCCTCGATGCCGAGCACGCGCGGCAGGTGCACCGCATCGCCCGACAGCCCAAGCCGGGTCATGAGCTCGGAGTGGTTGAGCCCGAAGGCCCGCACGCGGATGCGCACCCAGCCCCGAGGCGGCTCGGGCACCGGAAGCTCGCGCACGTGGAGCCTCGTCGCCGGTCCGGGCTCCTCGAGGACGACGGCCCGCATCGTCGCCGACGCGACGGGACCCGCCGCGCCCCCGTCCGCCGTGCGCTTCTCGGTCACGGGGCCAGGCTAATGATCGGGCGCACGCCCGACAAGGGACGACCGCCGGGGCGCCGCTCGTCCTGGGGCATGATCCTGCGCGGCCCCGCCCGACCCGGGCCCGCCCCGATTCCCCACCGATCAGAGACCCTTGGTGACCCCGACCGCACACGTCGAGGTCCGAACGGGAAACTCCGCCCCATGTGCCGCCGGTCCGAGCCCCGGCCGCGCACGCCCGGGCCAGACCGTCCGGGAATGTTGGCGGCGCCGCGCAGGGCGCCCCGGCTCCGCGCGCCCGGGCCACCACCACGCCCCGTCACGGGTAACGCCCAGGCCGCGCCCGACCCGGGCCCGACCGATGAGGAGGTGGGTGCGGCCATCTCGCCGGACGGGTCCGAGGGCACTATGCTTTCCATTGGGTGAACCAATCGTTTCACGAGGAGAACCATGAGGATCGAGTCCGTCGACGTCCTGGTGTGCTCGCCGGGTCGCGCCTTCTGCACGGTGCGCATCGCCACGGACGACGGCCTCGTCGGCTACGGCGACGGTACGCTGAACGGCCGCGAACTGGCCGTCGCGTCCTATGTCGCCGACCACGTGGCCCCGACCCTCGTCGGGGCCGATGCGAGCCGCATCAACGACATCTGGCAGTACTGCTACCGGGGCGCCTACTGGCGCCGCGGACCCGTCACGATGTCGGCGATCTCCGCCATCGACCAGGCCCTGTGGGATCTCAACGCGAAGGCCCTCGGGGTGCCCGTCCACCGGTTGCTCGGCGGCCGGGCCCGCGACTTCATCACCGCCTACCCGCACTGCACCGGTCACACCGTCGAGGCGGCCCTCACCGACGCGGCCGCCAGGCTGGCCGAGGGATACCGGGCCCTCCGCGTCCAGGCGCAGGTGCCCGGCGTGCCCACCGCCTACGGCGTCGCCAGGGGGGACGAGGAGTACGAGCCGGCCAGCAGCGTCCTTCCGGACGTCGAGGAGTGGGACACCGGCGCCTATCTGGACTTCCTGCCCGAACTCATCAGGGCCACCCGCGACGAGCTCGGCTACGGCTTCGAGCTGCTGCACGACGGTCATCACCGCCTCAGCCCGAGCCAGGCCGGTTGGATGGGCCGCCGGCTCGAGCCCTACCGCATGTTCTGGCTCGAGGACCCCACTCCCGAGGAGGACCAGCGGGCCTTCGCCACCGTCCGCTCCCTCACGAGCTGCCCGATCGCCGTCGGCGAGGTGTGGAACAGCGTCCACGACTGCCAGCACGCGATCACCGAACGTCTCATCGACTACATCCGCATCCCCGTCACCCACGGCGGCGGGCTGACGCACCTGCGCCAGATCCTGGCGCTCGCCGACGTCTACGGCATCCGCTCGGGGCTTCAGGGGGCCTCGGACATCTCCCCCATCGGCCAGGCCGCGAACTTCGCCCTCGACTGGACGATCCCGAACTTCGGCATGCAGGAGTACATGGGTTACCCCGAGGACACCTGGCGGGTCTTCACTCCCCACTACCGACTCGAAGGAGGCGTCATCACACTCGACGGCACCCCGGGACTGGGCGTCGAGTTCGACGAGGAGGCGGCGGCCCGCTACCCGTACGAGCCGAGGTCGCTGCCGGTGAACCGCCTGCGCGACGGCGGCATGTACGACTGGTGAGGGCCGGTCGCCCGTCCGGGGCGCCCATCACCCGCGGAACCGGCTCCGTGTCCGTTCCCATCTCACCCTCACGTTGACGCCCGGGGCACGTCCGAGGTGCGAACACAAGACCGAGGTGGGAGCGGAAGGGGGACGAGCCGGTCCAGGCCCCGGCCGGCACCAACCAGCACCCCACGAGCCGGCCGACCCCACGAGCCGGCCAGCCTCCACGTCGGCCCTCGGTCACGCCCCGACCCCGGAATTAACGTGGACGGCGAAGATGTCTTCACGTCAAGGCATTACCGTGAGCAGGTGAGCAGACATGGAGTGCTTCGTCTGAAGCCGATCGAGGACATCATCGCCCAGCAGTCCGAGGACGCTGCCGCCGACGCCGCCTCCCCCGGCGTCCTCAAGCGCCGGTTGACCGTCCGGGACCTGCTCGGGCTGGGCATCGGCATGGTCATCGGAACCGGCATCTTCACCCTGACCGGCATCGAGGCCCGCAACCACGCGGGCCCGGCCGTCACCATCTCGTACGCACTGGCCGGCCTCATCGCCCTGCTCGCGGCGCTGTGCTACTGCGAGATGGCCTCGACCGTGCCGACCGCCGGCTCGGCCTACACCTACGCCTACGCGACGCTCGGCGAGATCTTCGCCTGGATCATCGGCTGGGACCTCGTCCTCGAGTTCGCGCTCGGCGCCGGCGTCGTCTCGCGCGGCTGGTCGGGCTATCTCAAGTCGCTGTTCAACCTTCCGGACGCCCTCTTCGGCGAGACGTCGACGGTCAACGTGGGCGGCATCCTCATCGCGGTGCTGCTCGGGCTCATCGCGATGATCGGCGCCAAGGAGTCGGCGCGCGTGACGAACGCCCTCGTCATCATCAAGGTGACCATCTGCATCTTCATCATCGCGGTGGGCGTCTTCTTCATCCGGGCGGCGCACTACCGGCCGTTCATTCCCGACCCGGTGTCCACGACCGAGAACGGCCGGACCGGATGGGAGACGAGCCTGGTCCAGGCCGTCACCGGCGTCTCGCCGTCCACCTTCGGCGTGGCCGGCATCCTCACCGCGGCCGCCGTCGTCTTCTTCGCATACTCGGGTTTCGAGGTCGTCGCCAACATGGGCGAGGAGACGAGGAACCCGCAGCGCGACCTGGTGCGCGGCGTGCTCGGCACGCTGGGCATCTGCACCGCCCTGTACGTGGCGGTCTGCCTCGTCGTCACGGGCATGGTCAAGTACACCGAGATCGACGAGGGCGCCCCGGTGGCCGAGGCCTTCAAGTCGGTGGGCCTGGGCTGGGCCGGCGCGCTCATCGCGATCGCCGCCATCTGCGGACTCACCTCGGTGATCCTCGTCGACATCATCGGCATGGGACGCATCGCCTTCGCCATGAGCCGCGACGGCCTGCTGCCCATGGCGATCGCCCGGGTGCACCCGCAGTGGGGCACCCCCTACCGTGTCATCCTCCTCACGACGATCTTCGTCGCGACGCTGGCCGGCTTCGTCCCGCTGCGGGCCCTGGCCGACATGGTCTCGATCGGCACGCTGTTCGCCTTCGTCGTGGTCAGCGCGGCCGTCCCGATCCTGCGCCGCACCCGACCCGACCTGGAGCGCCCGTTCACGGTGCCGTTCTCGCCGGTGCTGCCGATCGTCTCGGTACTGGCCTGCCTGTACATGATGATGAACCTGTCACTGGCCACATGGATGCGCTTCCTCGTGTGGATGGTGATCGGCCTGGTCATCTACGCCGGCTACGGCCGCCGCCACGCGCTGGCCCGCCGCCACGACGCCGGACGGGACGCGGTGGTCATCACCGCCTGAACCGCTCCGCCCCCGGGCGCACCGAAGACTCCGGGACGCACGAGGGGCCCGCGCGGATCCGCGCGGGCCCCTCGTTGCGCGCCCAGAGGGAGTCGAACCCCCAACCTTGCGTTCGGGTACCCGATCGGGTCCTTGAGGAGCTCGCCCAGGATGTGCGCGATGTCGCCGAGCGGGTCGCCGGACGGCGCGGCGGAGATCGAGGGGTTGATGGCCTGCAGCTCGTCGTCCGTCGGCTCCTGGGCCTCGTCGCACACGAGCGTGTCGACGGTGAAGCCGCGCCCTGACGACTTCGAGCGGGCGACGAGCTCGATCGAGCCGCCGTTCGTCAGGTAGATCCCCTCCTGGCCATTCACGTTCCTGATCTCGCGCACGAGCTTGTTGAGCTCTTGGAACTCGGCCCCCGGGTCGGCGGCGCGCTCCCCGAAGAAGTACCGGAGCCGCCGGAAGTGCTTCCTGCCCGTCTTGACCTCGTGCGCGGTGTGCAGCACCCGCCGGCCGAGCCCGACCGTGACGAACAGCTCGTACACCTCCAGGATGGCGTTCTTGCCGTTCTGCCGCGGGCATGAGAGCCCGCAGTCGAGCGACGCCCACCGCCCGGCCCGCACCCGCAGCCAGTCCGACAACACGAGCTCCTGCCAGTCATCCGGGATGAGGCCGTAGGAGGAGGCGAGGGAGCATGCCAGGTCTCCGTACGTGTCACCGCGACGAGGTGGCGCGACGCGGACCCTTGGCGGCGTCTCGACGCCGAACCTGCTGGCGTTCCTCGAGCCGGCGCGTGAACTCGTCAAGTCCGGTCTCCTTGCGTGCAGCCGGTTTCTTCCCTGCCGCCTGCTCGAGCTCGTCGATCTGCGCGAGCACGTCGATGAGTCGTGTCGACAGGGCGGCGAAGTCGCGGTTCGAATCGCACTCGTCGAGCTGGGCCGCGAGCATGTCACGGAGCCGCTTCAGCCCCGGCAGCCTGCCCTGGCGGGCTGAGTTGACCAGCGTCATGCGGATCACCTCCGGCTGCGGACCAGGACGGCCCGGGGGGATACCGCCTTGGCCGGAGATGCCCGCTGGGGCCCTCCGGAGGGGATCCCCCCTGGGCCCGTGCTCGTTTCCCAGTCTGTTCCCGTTGCTCCTGTGGTCACTCTGCGAATGTCGAATCGCGCACGAATGGCATCCGCATCGCTTGTGACGTGCTTATCCCGGAAACCTTGTCCGATTTCTGGCGATTGCACACCCGATGCGCCGGCTGCTTGTTGTCGATGGTGTCGGGTCCGCCGGCGGAGAGCGGGAGGATGTGGTCGACGACGTAGGCCATGGGGTTGTCATGGTGAAGGCCTCGGCTTGTGGTGCTCGGGGCCTCGGGTTTCTGGGCGTGCTCCGCCCGCCATCTGTCAGGTTACGGTACCACGGGGTTGGTCCGCGGGCGCTGGGGGCGCGTCTTGGCGGTGGCCGCGAATTGGGGCGTGTCCGCTGGGGTTCTTCGCCCCGGTGGTGAGGAGGACCTCGGCTGCGAGTGCCGGGATCTGGTCGAGCTGGTCGAGTGTGTTGGCGGTCAATTGAAACCCCTCTCGAATACTGCTAGTGCGGGCTTGACTTGTCCTGCAAGTCCGGGCTAGACTAAACTCGTGAATCGCAAGGCAGCGCTCAAGAAGATCAAGGCCGCAGCCAAGGCGCGGGGCCTCCGATTCGAGACCCGCGAACTGACCCGGCACACTGCCGTGCAAGTCGGAGACACGACCCGCACCCTCGGCCGGCACAACGAGGTCGACGACGTGACCGCGGGCAAGTTCTTCGACCAGTTCGCCGACGAACTCGGCGGGAAGGGGTGGTGGCGATGAGCCGCAGAACGTTCACGGTCACGGCCGAGCGCGGCCGTGACCCGTGGTGGGTGACCGAGTGCGCCGAGGTCGGCGCCGTCTCCCAGGTGCGCCGTCTCGACCAGGCGGCCGACGACATCCGGGAGGCGATCGCCTACCTGTCCGGGCTGCCGGAGGACTCGTTCGGCATCGAAGTGGCCCCGGTGCTGCCCGACGCGTTCTGGGAGGCGATGCGAGGCGCCGAGGACCAGCGGGCCGCCGCCGCGGCCGCGAACCGTGCCGCCGCCGAACTGAACCAGCGGGCCGCCCGGGTACTGCGGGACGAGGGCCTGACGCTGCGGGACGTCGGCCACCTGATGGGGGTCTCGCACCAGCGGGCCGCCCAGCTCGTCGGCTGACCGCCGGCCGCCTCGTAGCCGGCCTGCCAGCCGACGGACAGGTCGTGGATCAGTTGGCATGCCGTCTCGCCGCCGCAGTCGCTGAAGCCCACCGGGCCGCAGCTGACCATGAACCGGGTCCGGCGGCCGGGGCGGCGGACGGCGGTGACGCGCAGTTCTACGCCGGTCCGGGAGGCGTCGTAGCCCCAGCGCCAGCGGACTCGGGTCTCGTCGTTCCAGGAGGCGTCGTAGGCCGGCTCGGGGCCGCCGGTGCGGCCCTGCATGGGCTCCAGGGGCACGTACTCGCGGTCCAGTCATCGCACGCCACTCCTGAAACCCGCGAGAATAGATTCTGACGGCCTTTCAGGGCCGGACCCTGGGGGCCCCCGGACGGGCTGGGAAGCCGCCCTAGATTCACCGGTAGGGGTTTCGGGCACTCTCGGTCCTCTCTTCAGATGCCAGACGTCCCGGCCGTCGGTCCGCATGCCGCGTGCGGCCATCTCGGCCCGGGTGTAGCAGCGGCTTCCGCCGCCGCTCCGGGGTCTGAGGCTGCTCGGCGGCAGGGCCGGACTCTGCTGGCGCGGCGGCCTGCCGGGGCTCGTGGGGCTTGCGCTTGCGGGCGACCCTCGTGCGCCCGGCCGGCGCCGGAACCTGCCCGGCGTCGGCCCGCCCGGCGGCAGGCGCCTGGCCGGTCTCGGTCATGTCCGACAACTCCTCGGTCGAGCGCATGCCATGGATCACATCCGCGAACATCATCCGAGCGAGCCGGGTCGTGGCCCTCGCCAGCAGCATCTCGGCCGGCCAGTTCCGCCAGTTGTCCTTCTCCGTCAGCTTCATCGACCCGCCACGGGTACGGATCCGCACCTGGTCGAACTCGGCCTTCGCGGCGACCGCCTCGGTCCACGACTCACTCCCCCGCCGGCGCCCGGCGATCCGGCAGCGACTCGTGGTCATCTCGCGGATCTCGAGCTCATGGCCCGCCTGGGGGATCAGGGCGCGCATCGACTCCGCCGACGTACCGGCCCGACCATCGATGACGTGGATCGAGCCGAGCGCGGTCATCGGGGGAAGGCCGAGCTCGCGGCCGTACAGGATCGCCGCGGTGGTCTTCTCCATCGAGCCGCGCAGCCCGGCCGGCACGAACTCGGTGCCCGCGATCCCCCGCGACAGAGTGACGACGTCGCCCAGGACGTCCGTCCACGAGTCCGTCGCGACATCCCTCAGGTCGGAGGCGCGGTTCGCGACCGGCGCCGCCACGTAGGGCATGACCTCGCCACCCGCGACGTCCTGTCCGACGGGCTGCTCGTCGCCCTGGTCCTCGACGCGCCCGGCCCTCCGCTCACTCAAGTCACTCATTGGGGAATCCCTCCCTCGTCAGGTCCTGCTCCGGGTAGATGGCCGCGCCGATGGTCGGCGCGTAGGTGTCGGCGTCGCGGAACTCCCAGCCGGTCCGCCGGATCCACGCCTCGTAGACCTCGAGGAGGTACAGGAACACGTCGAACACGTCACGGCCGGCGCGGATCGGGTGAAGGTCGACGGTGTCACCGGTGACGTGCGCGATGAGCACGGAGTCGACCTGGGGCATCGGCTCCTCCGCCCACAGGGACGGCCGCCGCCCGCCCCTCGGGCCGGTCTGCGGGGTCTCGGCGAGCATCACGTCCGAGTACCGGTAGGCGGCCTGCTGCAGCGCGAAGTCGTCGTAGACGCCCCGGCCGGTCTTCCAGTCCATGAGGGACAGGCCGAACCGGTCGGAGCGCACCAGCAGGTCGCCGGTGCCGGCGTACCGGTAGCCGGTGTGGCAGACGGGGAACTCGACGGCGACGGTCTCGAGCCCCCCACCGGTCGAGGAACCGGGCTGCGGCCTCGACTTGGAGGCTGATCTCCTCAGGCACCTCGACCTCGCGGCCGAGCGCGATCTGCTCGGCCATGGCGTGGATGCGGGTGCCCTGGTCGGCGGCCTTCTTCACCGTGTTGAAGCGGGCCCTCGAGAGCTCCTCGTAGCGGGCGATCGGGTCGACGGCGGACAGGTGGGCCCAGTTCTCGACGGCGTAGCGGGCGGTGGTGTTGGCCGCCCAGCCGACGAGGGCGGGCTTGTCGAGGGTCTTCCCGATGATTGTGGTGACACCGGGGATCTTGTGCCCGTCGAGGGTGTAGCCGTGCCCCGAGCCGTAGTTGCGGCGCTGGAATCTGGGGGTTCTGGGGGTCATGCGCGTGGCCCTTCGTCGGCGAGTGCGGATGGGAACCGGCTGAGCCGCTGGGCGAGGTTCACACAGCGGCCGGCCTGCCTGGCGGCGCGGCGCCTGCCGCCTTGGCCGAAGACGGGAGGGCCTCCGGCCGGCGCAGGCCGGGCGGCGGTGGCCCGGTAGCCGTCGGCGAGCTTGTGGAGGGCGGCGGCGACGAGATCGATGTCGTCGCGGTCGAGGTACAGCTCTCTGCTCACAGCACGGCCTCCTCGTGGGATGGCTGGCCTGACGCGGTGAGCGCCGTCTGCGCCGCCCTGTCCGATCGCCGGGGCGGCCTTCGCCTGGTGGAGGGCGAACCTGTCCAAGAAGGCGAAGACCGGCGCGGAGACCGCCCGCGACGAGGCGGCGGCGACGCTGGAGGCGGCGCCTATGCCGCCATCTCTCGTGCTACGAGTCGAGGGTGTCGAGGGCCTCGCACGTGCCCTTCCACTGACCGGCGCTCATCGCCGCCGGCCGTTCAGGAACGTGCTGACCGCGGCTGCAAGCGCGAGCAGCGCGCCCGCGGCCGAGACCGTCGCGAAGATGACGCTCATGACGCCGCCTCCTCGCGCCCGGGGCCGCTGCCGATGAGCTCGTCGACGCTGACCCCCCAAGCCCTGGACAGGGCGACCAGCTCATCGACCTGCCACCGGCGCTCGCCGCTGAGCCGCTTGCTTACCGCTGGCTGGGCAAGTCCGACGAGGCGGCCAAGCTCTTCCTGCGTGATGCTGCGCTGCTCCATCAGAGTCTTGATGACCTGACAACCCGATACAGGGTGGATTATGCTGTTTCGAGATCACATGGAGCCTGAAGTATGCCATTCTGAGCTAACTGTCTAACGTCTCCTACCCCGCATGGCGCTCGAGCATGCCAGTATGGCATGCTCGAGCGCCATGAGTGAAGTCCGCGCATTTCGCACCCCCACCCAGAGCGACCTAGTGCAGGCAGTCGCCGCCAACGTGCGCGCCGAGGCGGCGAGGAAGGGGTTCAACCAGACGAGCCTGGGCATGGCAATCGACCAAGCGCAAAGCTCGGTGAGCAGGAAGTGGTGGGGCAAGCGCGCATGGTCCCTGGAAGACCTGGAGACCCTGAGCACAGTGCTCAGGGTCCCCGTGGCCCATCTCGTTTCGTTGCGCGCCCAGAGGGAGTCGAACCCCCAACCTTCTGATCCGTAGTCAGATGCTCTATCCATTAAGCTATGGGCGCTTGCCGGACGGCGAGAAAGAACGATACCCCCTCACCGGCGGAATCTCCAGTCGCCCCGGACGACGGAACGGACCGCGGATGGAGAGCAGTCTGTCGCCCGCCGAGCGGAACCCCGGGCGAGCGGCACGCCGACCCCGGAGGGAGAAGCAGTCCGCCCCGCCGCGGATGCGGCGGGCTGTCCGGCTGGCGGAGGTGGCGGGATTCGAACCCGCGATGGGATGTGAGTCCCAAACCCGCTTAGCAGGCGGGCGCCATAGACCGGACTAGGCGACACCTCCAGCGGCCTCCAACCATATCCGTTGCGGGCGCGACGGGCAACGCGCCGACCGCCGATCGTGGCGTCCACGCGGGCGCTCCGCGGCGCGGCACGCTCAGTCCACAGCTGCACGGGGCATCATGGGTGGGTCAGGGAATCGGTCGGAGCGCATCCGACCGGTTCGACCCGGACCGCCCGGGCACGGGTCGACCGGCCCGACCTCCGGCACGTACGACCAAGAAGGTGTCATGGCAAACCACGACAAGGACGACGCCCCGCGCAGCAACCGTCCCCGCCGGGCAGCGGCAGAGGACACCTACACCTACACCCCCCGGTACGCCCGTCCCGCCGACGAGGAGGCCTCCGGGGCCGGCCACGACGGTGAGATCTTCGACGTCGAGGAGGTCGGCCTGCGCGACGGGGAGCACGCGACTCACGGCGCGGGCAGCCCGCTGTACGACCGCTCGGCCGGCTTCGGTCGGACCCTGGTCCGCACCACCTTCGGCTCGATCATCCCGGGGCTGGGCCTCGTCGGCACCCGGCGCACCCTCCTCGGCCTGTTCCTCTTCGCGGTGAGCCTCATCGCCGGGGGCGCGGCCGCCGTCCTCGCCTTCGTGCACCGCAGCACGCTCGTGTCGCTCGTCGCCAACTCGCGCAACCTGCTCGTCCTCGCCGTGGCCCTGCTCGTCGGCGCGCTGGCGTGGGTCATCGTCATCATCGGCACCTATCTGGTCTCGCGGCCGCGCCGCATGACCCGCCCCCAGCGCCTGGTCGGCGCGGGCGTCGTCTTCCTCATGTCCCTCCTCGTGGCCACGCCCACCGCCGTCGCCTCGGCCTACGCGCTGCAGACGAGCATCGTCCTGGGCAGCATCTTCGGCACCGGTTCGCGCTCGCAGACCCGCCCGAACGTCAGCGGCGACAACCCGTGGGCCGGCATGGGACGACTCAACATCCTGCTCGTCGGCGCCGACTCCGGCGAGAACCGCGACGACGAGCTGGGTCTGCGGACCGACACGCTCATGGTGGCGTCGGTCGACGTCACGACGGGCGACACGGTCATCATCCAGTTGCCGCGCAACCTCGAGAACGTGCCCTTCCCCGAGGGCAGCGCCCTGGCCGGGGCCTACCCCGGCGGGCGCGTCTGGGACGGCTACTCGGACAGCGAGGACAGCTACATGGTCAACGCCATCTGGAACGAGGTGCCCCGGGAGCACCCCGAGCTGTTCACCGACACCGACTATCCGGGGGCCGATGCGACGAAGATGGCCGTCCAGGGCGTCACGGGTCTCAAGATCGACTACTTCATGATGGTCAACATCGACGGCATCCAAGCGCTCATCGACGCGATGGGCGGCGTCACCGTGAACATCAACTTCCCGATCGCCAAGGGCGGCCACGTGAACGGCTACGGCGACGAGGAGTGCGGCGTCGACGGATACCTCACCGTCGGCCCCAACCAGACGCTCGACGGCGAGGACGCCATGTGGTACGCCCGCAGCCGCTGCAACGACCCCGACTACGACTACGGCCGCATGCGCCGCCAGAGCTGCCTGGTGAACGCCATCATCAAGCAGGTCAACCCGCAGACGCTGCTCACCCGCTACGAGGCGATCGCCGCAGCGAGCGAGAACATGATGAGCACCGACATTCCGCAGGACCTGCTCGACAACCTGGCCAATCTGGCCCTCACCGTCAAGGACGGCACGGTGAGCCGCCTGGTCATCGCCCAGAACCTGTCCGGCGCGAGCACCTCGGGCGCCCTCGAGGTCGACCCGGGCAACCCCGACTACGACGCGATCCGCGCGGCGGTGGCCGACGCCGTCGCCCAGAGCGAGAACGGCGGCACGGCCCCCGCGACGAGCGCCTCGTCCCCGGCGACGAGCCGGGCCCCGAGCCCCGCCGCCGGGGACGAGGGCACGGACGCCGGCACGGCGGGCAGCCACGGCATCGGCAGCACCGGCCACGACGAGGAGAGCTCGGCGTCCTCCCCCACGACGAGCGCCACCGCCGAGAACGTCTCGGACGCCTGCGAGTACAACCCGGTGGGCTGACCGGTCGGCGGCCCGCTCGGGCACCATCGCCCAAGCGGGCCCCGACCCCGGGCGTCGGCGGCGCGCCCTCCGGGCGGCGAGGGTGGGATTCGAACCCACGGAGCTCTCGCTCGGCCGCTTTCAAGGCGGCTGCACTAGTCCACTGTGCGACCTCGCCATGACCGCCGGAGACATCCGGCGGCGCCCACTCATGGTAGCCGATGGGCATCTCTGGCAAGCTGGACCCATGTACGCGATCACCGTTTCCGAGCCCGGCGGGGCCGACAAGATCACGTGGGCGCAGGTGCCCACCCCCGAGCCGGGACCGGGCGAGGTCCTCGTGCGCACGCAGGCGGTCGGCGTCAACCGGGGCGACGTCCTCCAGCGCCAGGGCCACTACCCGCCCCCCGCCGGCGCCACCGAGGTCATGGGCCTCGAGGGCCTCGGGATCATCGCCGAGCTCGGCGAGGGCGTCGGCGACCACGAGGTCGGCGAGCAGGTCCTGGCGCTGCTCGCCGGCGGCGCCTACGCCGAGTACTTCGTCGCGTCGGCCGAGCACCTGCTGCCGGTCCCGGCCGGGGTCGACCCGGTCAAGGCGGCGGGGCTGGTCGAGGTGGCCGCCACCGTCGTCTCCAACTTCGACCGCGTCGGACTGGGCGCCGGTGAGACCGTCCTCATCCACGGCGGCGCCGGCGGCGTCGGCGGCTTCGCCATCCAGTACGCGAAGGCTCTCGGCGCCCGCGTCCTCACGACCGCCTCGCGGCGGAAGGGCCCCTACTGCCGCCGGCTCGGCGCCGACAAGGTCATCGACTACGCCGGCGACTGGGAGCCGGCCGTCATGGTCGCCACGGCCGACCGCGGCGTCGACGTCATCCTCGACATCATCGGCGCCAGATACCTCGAGGCGAACGTGCGCTGCCTGGCCACCGAGGGCCGCATGGTGACGATCGGCCTGCAGAAGGGCGTCAAGGGCACCCTCAACCTGGCCGTCCTGCTCAACAAGCGCGGCACGATCACCGCCACGAGCCTGCGCGGACGCCCCGCCGACCAGAAGGCCGCCATCTGCCGCCGGGTGGAGCAGGTCGTCTGGCCGCTGCTGACCGACGGGACGATCAGGCCCGGCAACCAGACGCGCATCCCGCTCCGGGAGGCCGCCCGGGCCCACGAGCTGCTCGAGTCCGGCGAGAACACCGGGAAGATCATCCTGGTCGCCGACCCGCCGCGGTGAGCGCCCGTCCACCACGCCCCGGGGGCCGCTGCCGGGGAGCGGGTCCGGAGACGGACGGGGCCGGCCGGCCGCACGGTCGTGCCACTCAGCCGTGCCGCACGGACATGGGGCCGCCGATGCCCCGGTGAGCACCGGCCCGGACGGGATCGGCGGGGGCGCGGCTCGGTCCGGGCGCGCACGTCCGGGCCGGTCGCCCCGAACCGCCGAGGACCGTGCCGGCGCGTCGCCCCGCCTGACTCCGGGGCAGGCCCGGACCGGCCGCTCGAACCGTTGAGGACCGCGCCGGCGTCGCTCGCGCCAAGTGCCGCGGGGACCGGCCGCCCGCTCCCCGCCGAATGACACCGAATGAACCCACTCGACATACTTATTCTTACCAAGGAATAGTACTCACCTGTTTCACGCTCAAGAACGGGTTCGACATCGCATATTTTTCAGGTTATGCTTGGTTCCCGTGAGCAAAGTACTGACGTCTCTCCCCGTGGGCGAGCGGGTCGGCATCGCATTCAGCGGTGGCCTCGACACCAGCTGCGCCGTCGCCTGGATGCGCGAAAAGGGCGCCATCCCGTGCACCTACACCGCCGACATCGGGCAGTACGACGAGCCCGACATCGCCTCGGTGCCGGGCCGGGCCGGGCAGTACGGCGCCGAGCTCAGCCGTCTCGTCGACTGCCGCGAGGCGCTCGTCGAGGAGGGCCTGTCGGCCCTGGCCTGCGGCGCCTTCCACATCTCGAGCGCCGGCAAGTTCTACTTCAACACCACGCCGATCGGCCGCGCGGTCACCGGCACGCTGCTCGTGCGCGCCATGGCCGAGGACGACGTCTCCATCTGGGGCGACGGGTCCACCTACAAGGGCAACGACATCGAGCGCTTCTACCGCTACGGCCTCATGGCCAACCCGGCGCTGCGCATCTACAAGCCCTGGCTCGACGAGGACTTCGTCACCGAGCTCGGCGGGCGCGACGAGATGAGCACCTGGCTCACTGAGCACGACCTGCCCTACCGCGACTCCAAGGAGAAGGCCTACTCCACCGACGCCAACATCTGGGGCGCGACGCACGAGGCCAAGACCCTGGAGCGTCTCGACGTCTCGATCGAGACCGTCGAGCCCATCATGGGCGTCCGCTTCTGGGATCCGTCGGTCGTCATCGAGCCCGAGGTCGTCACCATCGGGTTCGAGCAGGGCCGCCCCGTCTCGATCAACGGCGAGGAGTTCGACTCGCCCGTCGACCTCGTCCTGCGGGCCAACGAGATCGGCGGACGCCACGGCCTCGGCATGAGCGACCAGATCGAGAACCGCATCATCGAGGCCAAGAGCCGCGGCATCTACGAGGCCCCCGGCATGGCACTGCTGTTCATCGCCTACGAGCGGCTGGTCAACGCCATCCACAACGAGGACACCATCACCAACTACCGCACCGAGGGCCTGCGCCTGGGCCGCCTCATGTACGAGGGCCGCTGGCTCGACCCGCAGTCGCTCATGATCCGCGAGTCGATCCAGCGCTGGGTGGCCTCCGTCGTCACCGGCGAGGTCGTGCTGCGCCTGCGCCGCGGCGACGACTACTCGATCCTGCGCACCGACGGCCCGGCCTTCAGCTACCACCCGGAGCGTCTGTCGATGGAGCGCGTCGAGGACGCCGCCTTCGGCCCGCTCGACCGCATCGGCCAGCTGACGATGCGCAACCTCGACATCTCCGACTCGCGCGCCCGCCTCGAGCAGTACGCCGCCCAGGGCCGGCTCACCGGCGGCGAGGCCGCCAAGCTCGTCGGCCGGCTCGAGGCCGGCAAGTCGTCCGAGATCGCCGACAACCCTCTGCACGCCGGCGAGACCGAGGCGACCCCGCTCGACAACGCCGCCATGGAGACCGGCACCGACTGAGCCCCACCGATCCCGTCGTCCGGATACCGGCCAGTCATCCGACCGGTACCCGGGCGACGTGCGCCCGCCCCGGCGGCACCCCGCCGCACGAAGGCGCGCGGTGCGTCGGGCCGATGACCCCGCCGGGCGGCGCATCGGCCCGATGTCCTGGACGCCGCGTCCCGCGCGTACCGGCCGGCGGGCCAGGGGGACCGTGCAGCACCGCGTCGGCCCACGCCCCGCTCGGCTCGCATGCGGTCCCCTCGCCCGATGGGCAACCCCGCACCGGCGCCGACGCGGCCGAAAGCACCTAATGTGGGGTCATGAGCGTTGTCGACGAGCTGAGCAGCATTCTGGCAGGGGCCTCGCGGGCCGTCTTCTTCGGCGGGGCGGGCGTGTCGACCGAGAGCGGCATCCCCGACTTCCGGTCGGCCACGGGCCTGTACACGACCCACGCGGGCGGGGCGTACCCGCCCGAGTACATGCTCTCCCACAGCTGCTGGCGTGACCGCCCGGAGGACTTCTACGAGTTCTACCGGGCGACCATGCTCCATCCCGAGGCCCGCCCGAACGCCGCTCACACGGCGCTCGCCAGGCTCGAGGCGGCCGGCCGTCTGGCGGCGGTCGTCACCCAGAACATCGACGGCCTGCACCAGATGGCCGGTTCGCGGACCGTCCACGAGGTGCACGGCTCGGTGCTGCGCAACCACTGCACGGGCTGCGGCCGGTCCTACCCGGTCGAGGCGATCGCGGACTCCACCGGCGTCCCGCGCTGCGACGACTGCGGAGGCATCATCAAGCCCGAGGTCGTCCTCTACGAGGAGGGCCTCGACATGGACGTCATGGCCGCCGCCGTGGAGGCGATCGGCCGCGCCGACGTGCTCATCGTCGGCGGCACCTCCCTCAACGTCTACCCGGCGGCGGGGCTGCTCGACTACTTCCGCGGCGAGCCGCTCGTCCTCGTCAACAAGTCGGCGACACCGGCCGACCGGCGCGCCGACCTCGTCGTCCACGACTCGATCGGCGCCGTGCTGGGCGCCGCGACCGACGAGGCCCTCGGGGAGGCCTGAGCGCTGAGGCGCGCCTCCGCGTCCCCGGGCCCCGGCGGCGCACCGTTCGGGACGGCATCCGGGTCGGGAGGCGATGAACGCCGTCCGCGCGCGAGCCGGGATCGCCGAACAGCCCAGACCTTCGAGAACATGGTGGCGTCGCCCGCGCACGGCGCCGGGCTCAGGCGAGCGCGGCGACGGCGGCGTCGTAGTCGGGCTCGTCGGTGACCTCGGGCACGAGCTGGGTGTGGATGATCGTGCCGTCCTCGTCGATGACGACGACGGCACGGGCCAGGAGGCCCTTGAGCGGGCCGTCGGTCATGCGCAGGCCGTAGTCCCTGCTCATCGCGTGCGAGCGGAAGGCCGAGCCGGTGACGACGTTCTCGATGCCCTCGGTGGTGCAGAAGCGCCCGGCGGCGAACGGGAGGTCCTTCGAGACGCACACGACGGTCGTGTTCTCGAGGCCGGCCGCGAGCTCGTTGAACCGGCGGACGCTCGTCGCGCACACCGAGGTGTCGAGGCTCGGGAAGATGTTGAGGACGACGCGGCGGCCCGCGAGGCCCGCGAGAGTGACGGGGCCCAGGTCGACGCCGACGAGGTCGATCTCGGGGGCCCTGGAGCCGACGGCCGGAAGCTCGCCGCGGGTGTGGACGGGGTTGCCGTGGAAGGTGATGTCTGCCATGCCTCATGTCTACGGCATGCGCGGCGCGGGTGGGAGCCTTTCACCCACGAGCTGAGCGCATCCGGCCTCATGGGAGTACGGACGGCGCCCGCACGGGCGCATGCCCCTCCGGCCGGCTCTCCACCGAGACGGGCCGGGCCCGGCGGCGCCCGCGCGGGCGCATGGGCCGCGCGCCCTCCGCACAGACCCGGCGCAGATCCCCGCCGCCGCCCGCGCCGACGGGCGGGCACGAGGTCGGGGCGGCCGCCCGGCGAGCCCCGGTGCGCCCGCGCGGGCGCACCGTTCCGCGTCAACGCCCAGCCAACGCTCACTGAGAACGACGCACATCGTGGATTTCCCCACCAGCGACCCCATCTGCCTCTACTCTGAGGGGAATCCCGGGGGCTCCGGCCCTCGGGCCCCTTCCAGCCGGCGGCACGGAGGCCGCCGGTGTCATCAAGGAGCAGCCATGGCCCAGAAGACGAGCGACGCCGCGGCGATCATCGAGGCACTGGGAGGCCCCGGCAACGTCGTGAGCCTCACCCACTGCGCAACCCGATTGCGCTTCCAGTTGCGCGACGGCTCCGGCGTCGACAAGAACGCCGTCGAGCGGATCCCCGTGGTGATGGGCGCGGTCCCGCAGACCGGCGACCGCTACCAGGTCGTCATCGGCGGCGCCGTGGCCACCGTCTACAACGACATCATGGCCCTGCCGCAGATGGCCGAGGCAGGAGCCGGCGGCGACGACAGACCCACCGACGCCGAGGTCAAGGCGGCCGCCCGCGCCGGCGGCATCCGCGGCCGGTTCAACTGGGTGGACTCCTTCTTCGAGTTCCTGTCCGACTCGTTCCGCCCGATCATCGGCGTGCTGCTCGGCGCCTCGCTGTTCATCACCTTCATGGCCCTCATGAGCACGCTCCACGTCATCGGCAACTGGTCGAGCGGCGAGGCCCAGCTGACCCCGGGCTGGGCATTCATCAACCTGTGCTGGCGCTGCGTCTTCTACTTCCTGCCGCTCATGGTGGCCTACAACGCGGCCAAGAAGGTCGACGCCGACCCGTGGATCGGTTTCTCCGTCATGGCCGTGCTCCTGCTGCCGGGCTTCTTCTCGGCCGACAACTCGCTGCTGGCGAGCGCGCACGTCTCGCACATCCTGGGCCAGGACATCCACATCGTCCGGGCCTTCGGGCTGCCGCTCACGATCTTCGACTACGGCTCGCAGGTCTTCCCGCCGCTGCTCATGGCCGGGGTGCTCGGGCCGCTGTACAAGCTGTTCAAGAGGATCATCCCCGACAACCTGCAGCTCATCTTCGTGCCCTTCCTGTGCATGCTCGTCATGATCCCGCTCACCGCGTTCGTCCTCGGCCCGATCGGCGTCTACGCCGGCGCCGGCCTGTCGACCGCGCTGAAGGCCGTCAACGACCTGTCGCCGTTCATCTTCTGCCTGCTCATCCCGCTGCTGTACCCGTTCATGGTGCCGCTGGGCCTGCACTGGCCGCTCAATGCCGTCATGCTGCTCAACATCAGCACGATCGGCTACGACTACATCCAGGGCCCGATGGGCGCCTGGAACTTCGCCTGCTTCGGCGCCTCGGCCGCCGTCCTGGCCATCTCGATCAGGGACAGGGACGCCGAGATGCGCCAGACGGCGACCGGCGCCGTCGTCGCCGGCCTGCTGGGCGGCATCTCGGAGCCGAGCCTGTACGGCATCCACCTGCGCTTCAAGCGCATCTACCCGCGCATGCTCATCGGCTGCGTCGTCGGCGGCCTCATCCAGGGCATCGGCGGCGGCGTCGTCACCCACGCCTTCGTCTTCACCTCGCTGCTGACGATCCCGGCCTTCAGCAACATCCCGCTGTACGCCATCTCGGTGGGCGCGGCCTTCATCACCGCGTTCATCGCCGTCTTCCTCTCCGACTACCGCACGCCCGAGCAGAAGGCCGAGACGAAGGAGCACCAGGCGCGCGAGCGCGCCGAGCACGAGGTCAAGCGGATCGGGCACGAGGCCCGCAGGACCGAGCACGGAGCCGGGAGGGCCGCCGCTCCCGCCCCGGCGAAGACGGCCCTCGAGCCGGGCGCCGTGACCCGGGTCCTCTCGCCGCTGGCCGGCCGGGTCATCCCCCTCGACCAAGTGCCCGACCCCGTGTTCAGCGCCGGGACCGTCGGCAAGGGCGTCGGCATCGAGCCGACCGGCACCACCGTCGTGGCCCCCGGCGACGGCACGATCGTCGTCGCGCAGGCCACCGGCCACGCCTTCGGCATCAAGCTCGACAACGGCATCGAGCTGCTCATCCATGTCGGCATCGACACCGTGAACCTCGAGGGCCGGGGCTTCGAGGTGAAGGTGGCCAAGGGCGACCGTGTCAGGACCGGCGACCCGCTCGTCACCTTCGACCCCAAGGTTATCACCGAGGCCGGCTACTCGCTGGTCACCCCAGTGCTCGTGACGAACGGCCGCAGGTTCGCCGAGGTCACCCGGCTCGCCGAGGGCGGAGTGAACCCGGGCGACGCCATCTTCGAGACGAAGGCCAAGCCGCCCAAGGAGCCCCGGCCCGCCGCCGGGTGACCGTCACGGAGCGGACACGACGCAGGCCCCCGCGCCGGTGCGCGGGGGCCTGCGTCGTCGGTGCGGCCGGGCGAGTCAGACCATCGTCGAGGCCGACAGCTGCGTCATGTACGAGAAGTACTCGGCCAGCGCCATGGCCAGGCCGTCATCCTCCCAGCTGCGCTCGGCGATCTCGCGGGCCCGCCGCTTCATCGGCTTCGCCTCCAGACGGGGGAAGACGGCGGTCAGCGAGTGCGAGGCGTAGAGCAGGGCGATGAGGGCGCGGGTGCGGTCGTCCGGCTCCGCGCCGCCGAGGGCCGCCCGCACCCGGGCGCGCAAGTCGATCTCGGTGCTCGCATCGCCCTCGGGGTAGCGGGTGAGCGGGATGAGTCCGAGCAGCTTGATGTGGCGCTCGCGCAGGATGCCGGCCTCAACGAGGTGCTGCAGCTCGTAGGAGCGCAGCGAGCGGGCCGGGCCGGGCCGCGACGAGAAGGGTCCGACAAGGGTGGAGATGGCCTGGTCGTAGGTCTTGCCCTCGACGGCCTCGACGATGTAGCCGAAGAACTCCCCACTCGGCTCGTTCTCGCCCTTGGCGAGCAGTTTCGTGCCCTTCGGCCCGTCGACGAAGACGAGCTGGCCCTTCGCGACGAGCTCGACGATCTCGGCCGCGGCGATGGTGAAGTTCACCGTCGTCAGGTCGCGGACGAAGCCGCCCTTCCGGTCGTTGAGGACGAGCAGCAGGTACTCCGCCGCAAGATTCAGATTCGCTGTGGTCGTCATGGTCCGGACCCCCTGTGGTGCGGTGCGCACCCTCCCTCGGGTGCATGTGCCCATTATGTCCCCGGCCAGCGCCGACGCGCCCTCCTCCCCGGGCGATCGTCCCGGCTCCTGGACGAGTACGGGCGAACGGGCCCGGCGCGCCCCGACGGATCCGCCCCGGCGCGGCCGGTTGTCCCCGTCGGCGAGGGCGGCGTCGTGGGGCGCGTCCCAGCGACCCGCCCTCAGCGCGCGGTGAAGAGCTCGCGGCCGCCCAGCCAGGGGCGCAGCACCTCGGGGACGGCGACGGAGCCGTCGGCCTGCTGGTGGTTCTCGAGGATCATGAGAATCATGCGGCTCATGGCGCACAGGGTGCCGTTGAGCGTGGCCAGGGGCTCGATCCGCTTGCCGTCGCGCATGCGGATGCCCAGCCGGCGGGCCTGGAACTGAGTGCAGTTCGATGTCGAGGTGATCTCGCGGTACCGGCTCTGGGACGGCACCCAGCCGTAGCAGTCGTACTTGCGGGCGGCCGAGGCGCCGAGGTCGCCGGAGGCCACGTCGAGCACCTCGAAGGGGATGCCCAGGGCGGCGATGAACTCCTTCTCGTGCTCCAGCAGCCGCTGGTGCTCGGCGACGGCGTCCTCGGGGCGGCAGTAGGTGAACATCTCGAACTTGTCGAACCAGTGGACGCGGAAGATGCCGCGGGTGTCCTTGCCGTACGAGCCGGCCTCGCGGCGGTAGGCGGGGCTGAAGCCGGCCAGGCGGATCGGCAGCTCGCCGGCGTCGAGGATCTCGTGCGAATGGTAGGCGGCCAGCGGCACCTCGGCCGTGCCGACGAGATACTGGTCGTCGCGCTCGAGGTAGTAGACGTCGTCGGCGGCCTGGCCGAGGAAGCCGGTGCCCTCCATGGCCTCGGGGTTGACCAGGGCCGGCGGGATCATCGGGACCAGGCCCCATTCGAGGGCCTTCGACAGGGCGAACTGGATGAGGGCGAACTCGAGCATGGCGCCCGGGCCCGTGAGGAAGTAGAAGCGGGAGCCGGAGACCTTGGCGCCGCGCTCCATGTCGATGGCGCCGATGCCCTCGCCGAGGTCGAGGTGGTCGCGCACCTCGATGCCCTCGGCGGCGAAGTCGCGGGGGGTCCCCACCGCGTCGATGACGTAGAGGTCGTCCTCGCCGCCGAGCGGGACGTCCTCGAAGACGATGTTGCCGAACTGCTCGACGACCTCGGTCCAGGCGGCGTCGGCCTCGTCGGCGGCCGTCTGGAGGGCCCTCACCTGCGCCGCCAGCTCCCTGGTGCGGGCCAGCAGGGCGGCCCGCTCGTCGCCGGAGGCCGCGGCGATCCGGGCGCCGAGCGACTTCTGCTCGGCGCGGGCGCTCTCGAAGGCGCTGATCGAGGCCCGGCGCGCCTCGTCCGCGGCGAGCGCCTCGTCCACGAGCGCCACGGACTCGCCGCGGGCCCGCTGAGAACGACGGACACGATCGGGGTCGGTGCGCAGCAGCTTCGGGTCGATCATGGGGGCAAGCCTACCGTCCGGGCCCCGACGCCCGGCGGCGTCGTCGCTGCCGCCGTCGCCTGAGAGAATCGTCGCGTGACCACCCGGACGTTCAGCCGCTTCAACCTGTGGGTCATGTGCCTCTTCGCGCTCGCATTCGGGGCCTGGACTCACCTGGCGCTGCGCACGCGGGCCCTCGCCGGCCTCGACGCCCTCAGCGACGTCCCGCACCTGCTGCCGGGCTCGACCGGCGAGCAGATCGCCGCCGCCGGCGCCCTCGTCACGCACCCGCTCATCATCTTCCTGACCCTGCTCGGCCTGGGCGCGTGGACCTGGCGCCGCAGACTGCGCCACCTCGCGGTGGCCGTCATCGCCTCCGGCCTGGGCAGCTGGCTGGTCTGCGTCCTCCTCAAGAGGCTCATCGGACGCCCGCGCCCGCCCTCCCCGCTGGAGGGGCTGCTCACCTACCGGGGCTCGGCGTACCCGAGCTCCCACATGGCGCTCATCGTCGCCGGGGCGATGACGGCGATCGCCGTGAGCACGACGACGCGCCAGTCGCGCGCCACCGTGCTCGGCTGGCGCGTCGCCGGCGTGACGGCGATCGCGCTGGAGGCGGCCGACCGCTTCGCCCTCAACGCCCACCGCCCCACCGACATCGTCGGCGGCGCCCTGCTCGGCGGCCTGGTGACCTCGTGCGTCCTGCTCCTGGCCAGGGTGCGCATGCTGCCGCTCATCGCGACCCGGCGGCACAGCACCCCGCGCCCGGTCGGCGGGCTGTGCGCCGTCATCTACAACCCGATCAAGCTGGCCGACGAGATGGTCTTCCGCCGACAGGTCGTCGACGAGCTGACCGGGCGCCACTGGCAGTCCCCACTGTGGCTGCAGACGACGCCCGAGGACCCCGGCGCGGCACAGGCCGCCGAGGCCATCGCCCGCGGCGCCGACCTCGTCATCGTCGCCGGCGGCGACGGCACCGTGCGCATCGTCACCCAGGCGCTGGCCGGTTCGGGGATCCCGATCGGTCTCATCCCGGCCGGCACCGGCAATCTGCTCGCCAAGAACCTCGGGCTGCCGCTCGACCAGGAGGACGCGATCTTCGTCGCGGTGAACGGCCAGCCGCAGGACATCGACCTCATCCGGCTCGTCGTCGACGGACGGACCGGCGAGCCCTATCGTTTCGCCGTCATGGCGGGCATCGGCTTCGACGCCCGCCTCATGGCGCGCACGAACGACGCGCTGAAGAGGATGATGGGCACCGCCGCCTACGTCGTCTCGGCGGTGCCCGAGCTGCTCGCCAAGCCGCACCGCGTGCAGATCAGCGTCGACGGGGCCAAGCAGGTGCGCGGCAACGCCGTGCTCACGGTCATGGGCAATATGCCGTCCATCGGCGGCAACGTCATGCTCATCCCCGACGCCGACCCGACCGACGGGCGCATGGAGATGATCGTCGGCTCCCCGTCGGGGCTGTCGAGCTGGGCGCGCATGGCCACCCGCGTCCTCACCCGCATCGGCGCCGACCGCTCCCTCGAGCGCTACGCGGGCCGCGCGATGAGCGTGCGGATGGACGCGCCGATGCCCTTCGAGCTGGACGGCGACACCGTCGGCGAGGGCTCCTACTTCGAGGCGGAGGTGGACCCGGGGGCGGTGTCGGTCATGGTGGCCTCGAGCCCGGCGAACCACTGGGAGGCGGCCTCGTAGTCGCCGTTGCCGGCGCCGGGACGCAGGACGGGGCGCACCCCGTCGGCGCGCGGATAGCTCCCCAGGAAGACGACCTCCTTGCAGATCCGTCGGAGGCCCTTGAGCGCCTCGGCCATCCGGGCGTCGGCGATGTGGCCCTCGGCGTCCATGCTGAAGCAGTAGCTCCCGAGCGCGGTCTTGGTCGGCCGCGACTCGATCCGGCACAGGTTGACCCCGCGCACCGCGAGCTGCTGGAGGATCGCCAAGAGGGCGCCCGGCTCGTCGTGGGCGATGTGGGCGACGAGCGTCGTCTTGTCGGCTCCGGTCGGCGCGGGCCCGTGCCCGGGTCTGGCGACGAGGACGAAGCGGGTGACTGCCGCGTCGTTGTCGGCGATGTCGGTGGCGAGCGGCACCAGGCCGTACATCTCGCCGGCGACGGCCGCGCAGACGGCGGCGTCGAAGCCGGAGTCGGGGTCGGCGACGGTCCGGGCGGCGCCGGCGGTCGAGCCGCGCTCGATGATCTCGGCGCCCGGCAGGTTCTCCGCGAGCCAGTCGCGCACCTGGGCGGCGGCATGCGGGTGGGTGATGACCCGGCGGATCCGGTCGATGCCCGTGCCGGGACGCGCGCACAGGGTGAAGCGCACGCCCACGAGCACCTCGTGGAGGATCCGCAACGGCTCGGCCCCCGGGTCGGCCAGGTTGTCGAGGGTGGCCGAGACGCCGCCCTCGACGGAGTTCTCGATCGGCACCATGACGGCCTCGACCCGGCCGGCGCGCACGGCGTCGAGGGCCTGGGCGACGGTGCGGAAGGGGATCGCCTCGGCCGTGTTGTACGACAGCAGGGCCTGGTGCGTGAAGGTGCCCGCCGGGCCGAAGTATCCGAGCATGCCCACGAGCCTAGGCGATGGGCGGCCCCCGCCCCGGCCGTGTCCGCCCGGGCGCCCGGAGTCCCCGGGGCCGGGCGCGGAGCGCCCCGCGGCGACCGGCCCGCGCGATCAGGACGCGGCGCGACCCCCGCACCGACCGGGGACGCCGCACCCGTGGGAGCCGGTGGCGCTTCGCTCGGATGATTCGAGGGCGCGGCGCTCGTACGATTCAAGGGCGCTGCGCGCCCGGCTGACGCTCGTCGCGGGCGCGGGCCAGGCCACATCGGCGCATTCCAGGGCCCGCCCGAGAAGCTCGAGATAGCGCCGGCGCGGCACCTCGACGCCGCCGAGGCCGGCGAGATGAGGGGTGAGCCACTGCATGTCGAGCAGGCGCCCGGCGCCGTCGGCGCTCAGCTCGTCGACGAGGCGGACGAGCGCCGTCTTCGACGCGTCACGGCCGTACCGCGGGTCGTGGAACATGGACTCGCCGGCGAAGAGCCCGCGCACACCGACACCGTAGAGCCCGCCGACCAGGCGGCCCCGCCCGTCCCAGGTCTCGACGGAGTGCACCCGGCCGCGCTCGTGGAGCTCGGTGTAGACCGCGCGGATGTCCTCGTCGATCCAGCCGTGGGGACGCGAGGGATCGGCGCAGCCGTCGAGCACCCGTGCGAAGGCCCTGTCGACGCTCGTCGTGTAGCGCCCGAGCGACTTGCGCAGGCTCCGGCTGACGTGCAGCCCCGACAGCGGAAGGATCCCCCGACGCATCGGCGACCACCAGCCGATGCCCTCGTAGCCGGACTCGTGGAGCGGCATCGGGAAGACGCCGGAGGCGTAGGCGGCCAGGGTGAGATCGGCGTCGAGCCCGGCGGTGAAGCCGATGAGATCCTGGTCGGGCCAGTCGCCCACGTCGCCGAAGAGTTCGCAGATCACGGCCCCAATGTATGCGCCCGGCGCCCATGCGCCTCGACACGCATGCGCGCCGTCCGCCAAGGGGCCGACGGCCGACTCATCCTCTCGGCGGATGACAAGCGCACCGGCCCGAGAGTTTAATGGAGCGCATGACTCACATGCCCACCGGCTGGCCGAGCGCCGCCGACCCGTACGGCTTCGGCGCCCCGCGTCCCCCCGTGGAACCGCTCTCCCCCCAGGACCGGCCTCCGACCGTGACGCGCAACGACGCCCTGGCCGCGATGGAGGCGAGCGCCGAGCTCGGCCCCGGCCTGCGCCGGGACGTCGTGGACGCCTTCGTCGCCGACGTCAACGCGAAGCTGGCCGCCGACTGGCAGCAGCGCGAGTACCGGCGCCAGCAGGACGAGCAGCGCGGGACCGCGGAGCGGCGGACCCGCACCCGCGATCTGGTCATCTGCCTGTCCTTCGCCATCCCCCTCACCGGGATCGCCGTCGACGCCGGGGGCCTCCTCGGCGCGCTCATCTCGTGGGCGGGCATCGTCCTGGTCGCCGGAGCGGCGGGCCTGCGCCGGGGCGGCCGCTCGGACGGTCGGCGCGAGCTGGGGCGCTGAGGAGGGCCCTCACGACGTGCCGGTGGGCGGGGGCTCCGCCACCGGCACGAGGCAGACGACCGCAACGGCACGACGAGGGGGCCCCGCCGGCGGCGGGGCCCCCTCGTCGTGGGATCGGGGATCAGACGTTGATCGTCTCGCCGGCGTAGATGAGGTTCGCGTCGACGATGCCGGAGTTCAGCGCCGCGAGGTCCTGCCACGTGGTGCCATGGGCCTCGGCGATGGAGCTGAGGGTGTCACCGGCCTGGATCTCGTAGGTGCCGGTGGCCTCACGGCTGGCGCTGTAGTCGGCGCCGCCCGAGTAGTCGGAGGAGTAATCGGCGCTCTGGGAGTAGTCGGCCCCCTGCGAGTAGTCCTCCGAGTAGGACGACGAGGTGTCCTGCGAGTAGCCGGAGGAGCCCTCGGTGTTGGTGCCGCTGTAGGACTGCCCGCTGGAGCCGTACTGCCCGCAGACCGGCCAGGCGCCGATGCCCTGGCTGTCGAGCACGCGCTCGGCGACGGCGATCTGCTCGTCGCGGGAGGCGCTGGAGGCGCTGCCCGAACCGCCGTACGCGTTCCAGGTGCTCTGGGAGAACTGAAGGCCACCGTAGTAGCCGTTACCGGTGTTGATGCCCCAGTTGCCGCCGGACTCGCAGTTGGCGATGGCGTCCCAGTTGACATCATCTGCTGACGCGCTCTGCGCCGCAGTCACGGAGACGCCACCGGCCAGGGCAGCCGCAGCCGCAACGGAAGCAATTCGAGAGAGTGTCTTAGCCATGTCCCCCATCATGGCCTGGTTCCTGAGAAAAGCCAAATCGTTTTCTCAGGTTCTCTCAGGATTGAGCGCTTCCTGTCAGGTTGCACCCCTAGTCGGAGAAGTTTCCTGTGAGAATGGGAGAACCTCCTGAGCGGACCCCTCAGGATCACTCCGGGAGGCCGGCGCGCGGGGCGGTCAGGGGCCGGCGCACGGGCCCCGCGCACCCCGTCGCCCCCTCGGGCCGCCCCGGGGTGCGCCGCCGGCCGGGGGAGCCCCTCAGCGGTCCTCGAGGTCGATCCACGGCCGCTCGGCCGGGCCGATGTAGATCTGGCGGGGACGGTAGATGCGGGTGCCCTCGTTGAAGGCGATCTCGCGCCAGTTGGCGATCCAGCCCGGCACCCGCCCGATCGCGAACATCACCGTGTACATGCTCAGCGGGATGCCGAGCGCGCGGAGGATGACGCCGGAGTAGAAGTCGACGTTCGGGTAGAGGTTGCGCTCGACGAAGTAGTCGTCGGCGCGGGCGACGTCGGCGAGCTCGCGGGCCAGGTCGAGCAGCGGATCCTCGATGCGCATGGCCTCGAGCAGCTCGTCCGCCACCGCGCCGAGGAGCCTGGCGCGCGGATCCATCGTCTTGTAGACGCGGTGGCCGAAGCCCATGAGCCGCACGGAGTTCCTGCGGTCCTTGACGTCGTCGAGGAACTGCCGGGGGGCGACGCCGTCGCGGCGCAGACGCTGGAGCATCTGGACGACGGCGACGTTCGCGCCGCCGTGGCGCGAGCCCCACAGGGCGTCGACGCCCGCCGAGCACGAGGCGTAGAGGTTGGCGTTGCCCGAGGCCACCATGCGCACCGTCGAGGTGGAGCAGTTCTGCTCGTGGTCGGCGTGCAGCATGAAGAACAGGTCGAGCGCGTGGGCCTGGGCCTCGCTCGGGTAGAACTCCTTGTAGGGCAGCGAGAACATCATGTGGAGGAAGTTCTGCGCGTAGCGGTGGTCGTGGCGCGGGTAGACGATCGGCTCGCCGACCGAGGTCTTGTAGGAGCCCGCGGCGATGGTGCGCACCTTCGACATGAGGTTGGCGGCGTAGCGCTCGAGCATCGCGTCGTCGCCCGAGTCGATCTTGGGGCGGTCGTGCGCCGACAGCGCGTTGATCATGGCCGAGAGGATCGCCATCGGGTTCGTGTGCTCGGGGAAGGCCTCGTAGTGCTTGGCCATCGAGGTGTGCAGCGCGGCGTTCTCGGTGAGCAGGTCGCTGAAGCTCTGCGTCTGCGCCTCGGTGGGCAGGTGGCCGAAGATGAGCAGCTGGGCGACCTCGAGGAAGTCGGACTTCTCGGCGAGGGTCTCGATCGGGATGCCGCGGTAGCGCAGGATGCCCTTCTCGCCGTCGATGAAGGTGATGGCCGAGCTGCACGAGCCGGTGTTGCGGTAGCCCTCGTCGAGGGTGATGAGACCCGACTCGGCGCGCAGCGAGCTGATGTCGATGGCCCGCTCGCCGCAGCTGCCGACCGCGACGGGCAGCCGGTAGACCTTCCCGTCGATCTCGAGTCTGGCGAATTCCGTCACGATCCGTCCTTCCCTACGCCGATGGCCGCCCCGGGGCGGGGACGGCGCGCCCGATCGGCAGCGCCGCACCGCACGGGCGGGAAACCGTGCCGGCGGAAGACCAGTGACGCCGCCGCCGAGGCGCGGTAACCGGTCCATATTACGATCGCCCGCCCGTCCGGTCGACACCGGAGCCCGCACCGGAACGCCGGGCCGCACGACGCCCGAGGGCCCGCGACCCCGGGCCGGCGCGGGGCACGGGGAGCCCCGCGGTCGGCGGGCCCCGCAGGCCCCGGGGCCGGCCCCGGGATTACGGTGGGTGCACGCCACCCCGCGGACTGGCGGGCCGACCAAGAACGGCCGACCCCGGGATACGGTGGGTGCACCCCGTCCAGGAGGTTCCATGGCAGTCATCAAGAAGCCGTCGGCGGCGGACGTCGGCGGCGCGCTCGTGTCGATCGTCCCGGTGGTCGCCCCGACCCCCACCGCGAACGTCATGCGCTACCTGGCCGACTACGCCATCAACGGCGTCGCGAGGCTGCCCGGCGCCCGCGAGGCGGCGGCGACCGCCCTCGGCCACCAGAAGGGCGGCACCGAGGCCGCCATCGACGCCGTCACGCGCGCCCACACCTCCATGGCGGGCGCCCAGGGATTCCTCACGAACCTCGGCGGGATGATCACGGCCCTCGCCGGCGTCCCCGCCAACCTGGCCGCCGTCACGGTGATCCAGACGCGCATGGTCGCGGCGATCGCCCACCTGCGCGGCTACGACTTGGACGACCCGCGCGTGCGCCAGGCCGTGTGGATCACGCTGCTGGGGCACCGCACGGTCGAGTCGCTCCTCTCCGAGGGGAAGCTGCCGAGCACGCCGCTGGGCGTCGCGACGGCCCCGGTCGCCGACGACGCGCTGGAGCAGCAGATCGCCGAGCAGGTGCTGAGCTCGCTGCTCGGCCGCGCCGGCACGAAGCAGACGGTCGCCTTCCTCGGCAAACGGGTTCCGATGATCGGCGGCGGCGTCGGCATGGCCACCGACGGCTACACCACCTGGACGGTCGCGCGCTACGCGCGCCAGCAGTTCGTCGTGCGCCGGTCCATCACGCCGACCGACGTCGAGTAGGCCCCGCCCCCCGGGCGGTCGGGACGAGCCCCCGGCAGGGCAGCGCGGACGGGACGGCGCGCCTCAGTACGGCATGCGCGTCACGCGGGGCGTGACGAGCGTCGTCACCTCGTAGTTGATCGTGCGGGCGCGTTCGGCGAGCTCGTCGGCGGTGATCCGCTGGTCCCCGTCGGCGCCCAGGATGATGACCTTGTTGCCCGGGCGCACGCCGTGGTCGTCCTCGGCGCCCAGGTCGAGCATCGTCTGGTCCATGCAGACGCGTCCGGCGATCGGAAAGCTGCGGCCGTTGACGAGCATGCGCCCGACGTTGGAGTTGAGGCGGCTGAACCCGTCGCCGTAGCCGATCGGGACGGTGGCGATCCAGCGGTCGGTGGGCGCCCGCCAGGTGCGGCCGTAGCCGACCGTCGCACCGGCCGGGACGCGCTTGACCATGCTCACGCGGCTGTGGACCGACATGACCGGTTCGAGGTCGACCGTGCGGGGAGTGGTCGGGTCCGGGTACATGCCGTAGAGGGACACGCCGGGACGCACCATCGTGAGGCCGGCCAGGTCGTGCCCGAGTACGGCCGCCGAGGCGCCGCCGTGGACGAGGGGCACCGGCGGCAGGCCGCGTGCGGCGCGGTCGGCCTGGATCGCGGCGACCGTGTCGGCGAACAGGCGCAGCTGGTCGACGGTGAAGTCGTGCCCCTCGGGGGTGTCGCTCACCGGAAGGTGCGTGAAGACGCCCTCGAGGACGAGGCCCAGCTCATCGATGCGGCGGGCGACGGGGACGGCGTCCTCGGGCGTGCAGCCGATGCGCCCCATGCCGGTGTCAACGGCCAGATGGACGTTGACCCGCCCCATGTCGCCCGCGACCCGGGCCACGAGGACGGCGCTGGCGCCGTCGACGACGGTGGGGGTGATGCCCGCGGCGAGCTGCTCGGCGAGCTCCTCGGGGAAGGAGTGCGACAGCTTGAGGATCGGCAGCGAGACGCCGGCGTCCCGCAGTTCGATGCCCTCGGGAACGGTGGCGACGCCGAACCAGTCGACGAGACGACGGCGCTCCAGGACGTGCGCGACGTTGACGGCGCCGTGGCCGTAGGCGTTCGCCTTGACCGCGGCGAGGACCTTGCGGCCGCCGGCCCGCTCGCGCAGGGCGCGCGCGTTCACGGTGAGGGCGTGGAGGTTGATCTCGGCGTGGGTCGCGTAGAGCATGTGCTCATGGTGTCACCGCCCGTCCCGGGCCCCGCGCCGCGTCCACACCCGCACAGAGTGCGCACAGCGGATCGCAAAGACACTGGTCAGGGCCACCAAGCGGAGCGCCTCAGGGGTAGTGGGGCGAAAACTCCGGGATCATTCAGGGGGCCGACGTCCCCCGCCGGGGAGGCGTCTCCCGTCACCCGGTGACGGGACGGGAATTCCGGGAGCGCTCAGGGACGACTCGGGACCGTCGCGGCTACGGCCCCGTCCCGCCGATACGAGTACCGGGGCCAGCCGCCCCGTCCCGCCCCGACACAGGGCGCGCCCCGGCCCCCGCCTCCGCGCCGGCACCCGGGTCGTGTCCGAGGCGCGGACCCCGGGACGGCCATCGCGGGACGGGCCGCCGGGGCGCGGTCACCGCCCGGCCAGGGTGGCCACCATGACGGCCTTGATCGTGTGCATGCGGTTCTCCGCCTCGTCGAAGATGACGTCGGCGTTGGCCTCGAAGACCTCGTCGGTGATCTCGAGGGCGTCCATGCCGGTGGCCTCGTAGACCCGCCGGCCGACCGCGGTGCCCAGGTCGTGGAAGGCCGGCAGGCAGTGGAGCACCTCGACGCCGGGGTTGCCGGTGGCCTCGAGCAGGGCCCGGTCGACCTGGTAGTCGCGCAGCAGCTCGATGCGCTCGGCCCACACCTGCTCGGGCTCACCCATCGAGACCCACACATCGGTCGAGAGGAAGTCGACGCCCTCGACGGCCCCGAGGTCGTCGGTGACGGTCAGGCGGGCCCCGGTCGTCGCGGCGATGCGGGCCGCGGTGTCCCGCACCCAGGGCTCGTTCTGCAGCGGGACCGGCGCGATGATGCGCATGTCCATGCCGGACAGGGCGCCGGCCACGAGGTGGGAGTTGGCCTCGTTGAAGCGGGCGTCGCCGATGTAGGCCACCGAGACGTCCTGGAGCCGGCGCCCGGTGCGCTCGGTCATCGTGAGCTGGTCGGCGAGCATCTGGGTGGGGTGCCACTCGTCGGTCAGGCCGTTCCACACCGGGACGCCGGCCTCGGCGGCGAGCTCCTCGACGCGCTCCTGCCCGAATCCGCGGTACTCGATGCCGTCGAACATGCGGCCCAGCACGCGGGCGGTGTCGGCGATGGACTCCTTGTGGCCGAGCTGCGAGCCGGAGGGGTCGAGATAGGTGACGTGGGCGCCCTGGTCGTGGGCGCCCACCTCGAAGGCGCAGCGCGTGCGCGTGGAGGCCTTCTCGAAGAGCAGCGCGATGTTCCGCCCGACGAGGTGCTGGCGCTCGGCGCCGGCCCGCTTGGCGGCCTTCAGCTCACCGGCGAGGCGGAGCAGATGGGCCCACTCCTCGGACGTGAAGTCGGCTTCCTTCAGGAAGCTGCGGCCGTGCAGATCCACTGACATGAGTTCTCCCCCGGGTTCGAGAGGCACACTCTACCGGCCCCGGCGCGACCCGCCCCAGCAGCCGGTCGATGACCGCCGTTCCCACCGCGACTTGCGCCGATTGATGAAACCGAGTAAGCACTGAGGCAACGCAAGCAACGATCGATGGGGCAGCATCGTTGAAGTTTGCGCTGCACGGCGACCAACGGGGTTCGCAGCGCTCTCTTCACCTCGGTCATGGCCCACCCGGGCCGATGCACCTCCACCACTGGGGAAGGAGAACCCGATATGACGGCGCGCAGCGAGGGGCGCCCAAGAACAGGCGAGGAATACGAATGGATGATGCGCGCCAGCTGCCGGGGCATGGGCGATGACCTCTTCCCCGAGGCCTCCGGACAGCAGAGCGCGCGGGGCATCTGCAAGAAGTGCCCCGTCCGACGCGAATGTCTCGCCGTGGCCCTGGACGATCGCATCGAGTGGGGCGTCTGGGGCGGCATGACCGAGCGGGAACGCAGGGCGCTCCTGCGCGAGCGGCCCGGTGTCAAGAGCTGGTGGGACGCCTTCGGCCTCAACGCCATCAAGGCGACGATGCCCAGGGGCGGGCCCGGTGCGGACGCCGCCCTGGGACGGGCCCGCAGGACCTCCCTCTCCGTCGCGGCCCGGGGCATCGGCATGGCCGGGAGCGGCTCGCCGTCCGTCCGGGGCACGAGCGCGCAGGGCCCGGACGGCGCTCCGGGGCCGGGCGGGACGCGCGGCGCCACCCGCCGGGAGCGTGCATGAGCCGAACCGACCTCGTCTTCGTCTGCCTCGGCAACATCTGCCGGTCCACGATGGCCGAGCAAGTCGCCAGGGCGCGGACCCGGCTGGCCGGCCTGCAGCTGGGCATCGGCTCGGCGGGCATCAGCGACGAGGAGCACGGCAACCCGATCGACCCGCGGGCGGCACGCTGCCTGCGCGCCCACGGCTACGAGCCGGGCGAGCACCGCGCCCACCGCATCACCCGCGACGAGCTCGGCGCGCGGCTCCTCGTCGCCATGGAGACCTACCAGGTCGACCGGCTCGTCGCGCTCGGCGCCGCCGGGCCGGTGCGGCTGCTCACCGACTTCGTCCCCGGACGCGAGGGCACCGACGTGCCCGACCCCTGGTTCGGCGGCCCCGCCGGTTTCGAGTCGACCCTCGAGGTGATCGAGGCGGCCATGCCCGCCCTGCTGGACGAGGCGGTCCCCCGGTGAGCGCCCCTCCCCCGCGGTGGCGGGTCCCTCGACGTCCCCCGGCCGATCGGAACTTGCCCGCGGGCACGCCCCGGCCTCCCGGCACCGGCTCGGTAGGCTGAGCCCATGAGTGTTCTCCTGTCCGGCGCCGATCCGCGGCTGCTGCCCGAACCCGTCCTCGCACGGTTCGTCGCGGCGGCGACGGCGCGCGGCGGACGGGTGGCGGTCGTCGTCGGGGCCGGGAGCGACCCCGAACCGTTCGAGGGGATCGCTGCGCGGCTGAACTCCGCCGGCCCGGTCGAGGTCGAGGCGCTGCCCCTCGCCCCGGGCGCGCCGCTGGCGCTGCCCGATGATCCCGCCCGGCTGGGCGGTCTCGTCGTCACCGACGTCGACGCGGCGACGCTGCTCGCCGCGCTCGGCGAACGGCTCGCCCCGCTCGCCCGCACGATCCGCGGCGGGCTCGCCTACCTGGGCCTGGGCGCGGGGTCGCGCCTGGCCGCCCGGCACGCCATCGTCTCCGGTTCGCTGTCCGACGGCCGCCGGATCGCCGACGAGGCCTCGGGCCCCGGCGAGCTGGTCCTCGCCGACGGGCTGGCCCTCGTCGGCACGACGATCGAGACCGACACCGACGCGCACCAGCGCCTCGAGCGGGCCGTCACCGCCGTCATCACGAGTCCCGCCGCATACGCGCTCGCCCTCGACGAGAGCGTGACGCTCCTCGTCGATCCGGTCAGCGGCTCCCACGAGGCGCTCGGCGCCGGCATCGTCCAGTGGCTGCACTGCGACGGCGGCGACGTGCGCATCCGCCGCACCCGCGCCGTCACCCTCACCCCGGCGCCCACCGGGGACGCGCCCGCGGCGGCCGCGGGCGACCCCGCCCCCTCCCCGGGACCCACCGGCGGCCCGACCGGGGTCGACCCGTCAGCACCCGCCAGTGGGAAGGCCTCCTCATGCCCATGACAATCCTCGTCGTCGACGACGACCAGGCCGTCCGGGACTCGCTCGCCCGCTCTCTGCACTACAGCGGCTACGAGGTCGAGACCGCCGACGACGGCGTCGATGCGCTCGCCAAGCTCTCGGCCATGCGCCCCGACGCCGTCGTCATGGACGTCATGATGCCCCGCTTGGACGGCCTGGAGACCACCCGGATGCTGCGCGCCAGCGGCAATGACGTGCCGATCCTCGTCCTGACGGCCCGCGACGCCGTGGGCGACCGGGTCGACGGCCTCGACGCGGGCGCCGACGACTACATGGTCAAGCCCTTCGCCCTCGACGAGCTGCTCGCCCGGCTGCGCGCGCTCACCCGCCGCAACCATCCCGACCAGAACCAGGCCGACGAGACCCTCACCTTCTCGAACCTCACCCTGTCGCCGACGACCCGCGAGGTCACCCGGGGCGGGCGCCACATCACGCTCACGCGCACCGAGTTCGCGCTGCTCCAGACCTTCATGAAGAACCCGACGAAGGTGCTCGAGCGCAGTTGGCTGCTCAACGAGGTCTGGGGCTTCGAGTTCCCCACGACGGCCAACTCGCTGGAGGTCTACATCGGCTATCTGCGCCGCAAGACCGAGCAGGGCGGCGAGCCGCGCCTCATCCACACCGTGCGCGGCGTCGGCTACGTCCTGCGCGAAGCCGCATCGTGAGACGGCTCCTCGTCCGGCTCCGCCGGGCCTCCGAACGCGGCGGCCGCGACCTCCAGCAGCGCTTCAGCATGCTCACGGCGATCTCCGTGGCGATCGCCGTGCTCGTCGTGGGCACGATGACCTACGTCGTCACCCAGCGCGCCCTCTACCGCGAGATCGACGAGGAGCTGGTCACGGCGGCCGGCTACATGGTCGCCCCCATCCAGTCCGACGTGACGGGCCTGGGCGGGCTGAACAGCACCTCGCTGGCCGCGGCCAACGTGAACGTCGTCCTCGTCAAGTCCGACCGGACGATCATCCGCGTGCAGGACGAGAAGGTCTCGATCGAGCCGGGCTCCCCGGAGATCCGGGTGGCGCGCATGCAGTACGGCAAGTCGGCGCGCACCGTCGAGATCGGCTCCACCCACACGAAGTACCGCCTCGTCGCCGTGCCGATGGAGTCCGAGGACAACGCCGGCTACGCGCTCGTGCTGGCCCGCCCGCTCGGGCCGCTGCTCAGCACGATCGAGTCCCTGCGCGTCACGACCCTGTGGCTCGGCCTGGCCTTCGTCGCCCTGGCCGCCTTCCTCGGCTTCCGCGCCGGCGCCACGGTCATGCGCCCGCTGCGCCAGCTCTCGGACGCCGTCAAGCACGTCACCGCGACCGACACGTTCACGCCCGTCGGCTCGACGAGGGACGACGAGCTGGGCGACCTGTCGCGCAGCTTCGACCAGATGATGGTCTCCCTGGAGTCCAGCCGCGAACGACAGAAACGCCTCATCGCCGACGCCGGGCACGAGCTGCGCACCCCGCTCACCTCGATGCGCACCAACGTCGAGCTGCTCGTGGCCGATGAGAAGTCCGGCATGCTCCCGCCCGGCGCCCGCGCCGAGATCCTCGACGACGTGGCGGCCCAACTCGGCGAGTTCACCTCGCTGGTCGGCGACCTGGTGCAGCTCAGCCGCGACGACGTCGTGCTGCCGAGCCCCGAGCCCCTCGACTTCGCGGACGTCGTCAACGCGGCCGTCACCCGGGCGAAGAGGCGCGGCAAGGGGCTCGTCTTCGACGTGAGCACCGAGCCCCACTTCGTCGTCGGCGAGCCGGACACCCTCGAGCGCGCCGTGACGAACCTGCTCGACAACGCCGTGAAGTTCAGCCCCGAGGGCGGCACCGTCCACGTGCGGCTCGCCGACGGCACGCTCACCGTCTCGGACGAGGGCCCCGGCATCGCGCCCGAGGACCTGCCGCACATCTTCGACCGCTTCTACCGCTCCAACAAGGCGCGCAACACCCCGGGCACCGGCCTGGGCCTGTCGATCGTGGCGCACACGGTCGGCGCGCACGGCGGCATGGTCGGGGCCGACAACGTCCCCGGCGGGGGCGCCATGTTCACGCTTCGTCTGCCCCCCGCCCCGCCCGAGGCCCTCAAGGCCGCGGAGGGCTCCGAGGACTGACCGCGGACGCCCCGAGCCCCGGGGTCGGCCCCTCGGGGATCGGGGACTTCCCGAGCGCGCCGCCCGTCAGGCGTCCCCCGGCCCGCCCAGCAGCGGGGACAGCGCCAGCACGCACACCGCCGTGCCGGGCAGCAGGAGCATGGCCGCGCGCAGGTCGACGGCGTCACCGACGGCCCCGATGAGGATCGGGAAGAGCACCATGCCGATGCGCATGACCCACGTGGTGACGGTCAGGCCCACGCCGGGCGCGACGCCGGGCACCCGGTCGCCGGCGTGCATGGCGGCGGGCACCATCGTCGCGATCCCCCAGCCCGCGCCGGCGAAGCCGACGAGCGCGGTGGCGGGCGCGGGCAGCCCGACGGCCAGGGTCATCGTGGCGACGCAGACGAGGGCGCCCAGCTGCACGGTGCGTCGTGGACCGAGACGATCGACGATGCGGTCCCCGAGCAGCCGGCCGGCGGTCTGGGCGACCATGAGCGAGACGAATCCGAGGCCGGCGACGAATGCCGGGACGGTGAACCGATCGGTCATGTAGAGCGGTGCGAAGGCGCTTCCGCCCTGCTCGATGCCGCCCCCGAAGGCGCCCAGCGCGCCGAGGCCGACGAGCACCGCGAGGGATCGCGGGGTCAGCCCGGCCGCCCCGGGGCGAAGGCCGTCCCCCCGGCCGTCGTGGGCGCCGGCGCCCGGCAGCATGAGCGCCCGGGCGAGGACGGACAGGGCCGCGCAGACGACGAGCGTCCCGACGCCCTGGGCCATGAGGGGCACCCGCAGCTGGGCCATGGCCGAGCCGACGAGTCCGCCGGCGACGGCCCCGATGCTCCACCAGCCGTGGAAGGAGTTGAGGATCGAACGCCCGTACTCGCGCTGCAGGACGAGCGCGTGGTAGTTCATGGCCGTGTCGGTCAGCGCGTCGAAGGCGCCCATGACGAGCATCGCCACGGCCGCCCACGGCAGCGAGGGGGCTCCGGCGAGCAGCAGCAGCGCGCCGGTCGAGACGATCTGGAAGACGGCGGCCGTCGTGCGCGAGCCGAGCCAGGCCATGAGCCCGGCGGCGGCCCATCCGAGGGCGATGCCGCCGATCGGGCAGAGCCCGAGGACGAGGCCCCAGTCGGCCGTGCTCGCATGGAGGCGCTCGATGATCCAGGGGTAGCGGGGCACCATCGAGGCGAAGGTGGCGCCGTTGACGACGAAGATGACGAGCACCCCCGCGCGCGCCGCGGCGAGGCGGCCGGGGACCCCGCTCTCCTCGCGGCCGCGGGTCACGAGTTCGCGGAGTGCGAGGTGATGTAGGCGTTGAGATCGCGCGGGTTGCGCGACTGGAGCAGGACGCGCCCCGGGCCGGTGAAGAGGAAGACGAAGCCCTCGCCGCTCTTGACCGTCCGCCACAGGCTGGAGCTCGACTGGCGCAGCTCGACGGACATGCCCATGTCGTACGAGACGACGTGGCCGGTGTCGATGATGACCTGCTCTCCGGGGCCGAGGTCCATGACGTCGAGGGCGCCGTAGACGCTCACCAGGGCCTGCCCCTCGCCGAAGGCGCGCAGGCCGAAGCCGCCCTCGCCGCCGATCAGGTTGCGGGCGCCGGCCCACTTCGTCTCGGTGGAGACGCCGTAGGAGTTGGCCACCCAGGAGCCCCGGGTGATGAACTGGTCGCGGCCCGCCGTGATGGGCAGGGCGATGATGTCGCCGGGCAGGGTGCCCACGACGTCGGCCCAGCCGCCCTGCGGGGGCGCCGTGACGGTCGAGACGAAGAAGCTCTCGCCGCTCAGCACCGACCGCTTGAGGCCCGCCAGGACGCCGCCGTTGGTGTTCGCGTCGACGGTCATGGCCGCGCTGTAGGCCATGAGGGCGCCGCCCTGCACGGTGACGGGCTCATTGCCGGCGAGCAGAAGGCGGGCCACACCGAATGACGGTGTGTGTCGCAGTTGAATCTCCATGCGCACAGTCTTCCAGAGAACGGCCCGGGGAGGGACGACCCCGCGGCAGGGGCGGACCGGCCGCGGGGCCGTGACCGGGTCGCCGCGGGCCCGGGCCGCCCGCGGGGGCCACCGGGCGTCCGGTCGGATCTCACCATCGGCCGCGGGACGGGCGCCCGCGAGAACTGCGGCGCGCCCCCGGGTCGATGCCCGGCACGTGCCCCGGCAGGCCCAGGCGGGCACCGCGCCGGTCGGCGCGGGCCGTGGCGGGCGCCAGGAGCAGTTCGACCCGGTAGCGGTGCGGGCGGTAGGGGGCGAGGGCCCGTTCGGCGTCCTCGTCGCCGCCGCGCGCACCGGTGAGGGCCACGGCCATGAGCCGCGGAACGTGGAAGTCCCCGACGCTCCACGCGTCGGGGTCGCCCCAGGCCCGCTGGAGCACCCGGGCCGCCGTCCACGGGCCGATGCCCGGGACCGCCTGAAGCAGCACGGAGCGCCCGTCACCATCATCGGCCCTGGTCAGGGCGCGGTCAAGAGAGGCGCAGCGGCTCATGGCCGCGCGCAGGGCCCCGGCCCGGCGCGCATCGACGCCAGCGCGGGTGAACTCGAAGCTCGGCACGCGGCACCACTCGCGGGCGCTCGGCGGCACCCTCATGCGGGCGGCCGGGGCCCCCAGCGGCCCGGCGGGCAGGGGCGGCACCCGACCGTGGCGGACGACGATCCGGTGCAGTCCGCCGAGGGCCTCGGGGCCCGTGACCTTCTGCTCGATGACGGCCGGCGCGAGGGCCTCGGCAAGGTTGTCGGTGGCCCCGATGCGCAACCACCGGTGGGCCGCGTGCGCGGCGGCGAGCACCGGGGAGCGGGCGGCCAGGGCCCCGAAGCCGGACGGATCGTCGTGGCAGCCCAGCAGCCGGGGCGCCTGATCGAGGACCCACGAACCCCCGGGGCCCCAGGCACGCACGCGCACATCGGGCCCCTCACCGAGCAGCTCGACGAGGGCCGGGCCCTGCCCGGTGCCGGTGGCGCGCAGCCAGTGCCTCGGCGCGAGCCGCTGGTGGGTGGGGTCGCCCGGGCCGCCGGCCAGACGCGCGATCATCTCGTCGAGGCGGTGCGCCGCCCCGGCGACGGTGCGCGAGCCGGCCGCACGGGCCGTCCGGGCACCGTCCGTGGTGGTACTCGTCATCATGGCCCCGACACTAGACGGCGGCACCGACAGATCCGGGGCGGACGATGCCCGCTCCCGGGCCCTGCGGCGGGGCCCGACCGGAACGGCGCGGTGTCGCCGCAGGGCCCGTCCGGGGCGCCGTCCCCGGAGAACCCCAGGCACGACGAGTTGTCCACAGGAGTTGTCCACACTGTGTACAACTCACATCCCTGTAATTACGCGGCTGTGCGGCCGGGGCGGGCCGGCGGAACCCCAGCTCAGCGCCGCCCCCAGCGGGGGGCCCGGCCGTCCACCGGCGCCCGGCATGTCCCCGGACCGCTTTCCACAACGGCCTGACAAGCATTTTCTTCCCGCACAACGGCTCTTTCCACAGGACTTGTCCACAGTGTGCACAACGACATCGGTGTAACTCAGCGGTGCGGACCGTGCCGGCCCCGGCCCGGCGGAGCCTCCGTCCGGCGGCGCCGGTCCACGGACGGGCACCGGGATCTGGCAGACTGGAGCCGACCGCTCCGCACTCCACTGGAGGAACAGGTGATCCAGCCCATCGCCACGCTCCTGCTGGATGCTGACGGTGTGACTCAGCACAATCCGAACTTCGCGTCCGGCATGGAACACCTGTTCGGCGACAGGGCCACGCTGACCGAGATCCTGCGTCTCGAGCCGCCGTCACTCGACGGCACCGCCGATCTGCGCACCGTGATCACCTTGTTCGTCGCGGACAAGGGCCTCGACGTCGACCCCGATGCGGTGCTCGCCGTCTGGCACGAGACACACACCCTGCTGGGGGTCTTCGACCTGCTCGACGAGGTGCGTCGGCGCGGCGTGCGCGTCTACCTGGCCACCAACCAGCAGCCCCGCCGCGGCGAGCGGATGATCGCCGAGAAGGGTTACGAGCTGCACACCGACGGGGCCTTCTACTCGTACCAGATGGGCGTGGCCAAGCCCGACCCGCGCTTCTTCCGGATCATCCTCGACGAGCTCGGCTGCGAGCCGCGGGCCACCCTGTTCATCGACGACGTCGCCGAGAACGTCGAGACCGCCCGCGCCCTCGGCATCGAGGCGGTCCTCTTCGACCGCGACTCGGGGACGACGGGGCTGCGCGCCGTCCTGCTCGGCTACGGACTCATCACCTGCTGAACCGGGAGGACGATGCGGGAGGACGGCGCGCCGCCCGCCCGCTCGGGCGCAGACCCCGGATTCCCGCCGGGCCCGGACGAACGCCCCGGCCCGCACCGGGGGCCTGCGCGCGCCACCCGATTCCGGTCGGCATCGGACGAGCCGGATTCACCGGCGGACATGGGCAGTTAGCATGGACAGCGGTGGCGGGCGCTGCGGCCCGGCACCGCCGGACGCCGAGCACGGCGCCCGGGCCGGGCACCCGCTGCGGGTGCGAGCCGATCCACGAGGTCCGCGATGAGCAGATACGTCCTGGCACCCGATTCGTTCAAGGAGTCCCTCACGGCCACCGAGGCGACCGAGGCGATGGCCGCCGGCGTCCGCGACGCCGACCCCACGGCCGAGACCGTCGCGTGCCCCATGACCGACGGCGGTGAGGGATTCGCCCTGACCCTGGCCTCCTCGCTCGGCGCCGAGCCGATCTCCGTCCCCTCCCACGACGCGCTGGGCCGGCCGATCGAGGGCCTCATCCACCGGGTCGGCGACACGGTCGTCCTCGACGTCGCCACCGCCTGCGGCCTGGAGCTCGTCGAGCCGGCGCTCCGCGACGTGCTGAACTGCGACTCGTACGGCGTCGGCGAGCTCGTCCTCGCCGCGCTCGACGCCGGGGCCCGCCGGCTCGTCATCGGGCTGGGCGGCTCGGCGACCAACGACGGCGGCGCCGGCATGCTGGCGGCGCTCGGGGTGCGCTTCCTCGACGCCAGGGGCCGGCCCGTCGCCACGACGCCGACGGGCCTGGCCCATCTCGCCAGCCTCGACGTCGGCGGGCTCGACCCGCGGTTGGCCGACGTCGAGGTGCAGGCGGCCTGCGACGTCGACTCGCCGCTCCTGGGTCCCCGGGGCGCGAGCGCGGTCTTCGGGCCGCAGAAGGGCGCGACGGCCCAGCAGGTCATGCTGCTCGACACCCTCCTGACGCGCCTCTCGGCGCTCAGCGGTACCCGCGGGGTCGCGCTGGCGTCCGAGCCCGGCGCAGGTGCCGCCGGCGGCCTGGGCTGGGCGATCCTCACCTTCTTGGGCGGGCGGATGCGGTCCGGCGTCGACCTCGTCATCGAGGCGACCGGCCTGCGCGAGGCCCTCACGGGGGCCACCGCCGTGCTCACCGGCGAGGGCGCGGCGGACGCCCAGACCCTCACCGGCAAGACCGCCGCCGGCGTGGCCGCCGCGGCCCGCGAGAGGGGCGTCCCGGTCGTCGTCTTCGCCGGACGCATCGCGGACGACGCCCGGGCGCTCCTCGACCAGGGGGTGGCCGGGCTCGTGACCATCACGCCCGAGGGCACGCCGCTGGACAGGGCGCTGGCCGAGGGCGGCCGGAACCTCCGCGCCGCGGTCGCCGGCTGGGTGCGCCGGCATCAGTGAGGACGGGCCGGCCCCGCGCCGGTCAGGCCTCGATGTCGAGCATCTCGGCGGTCATCGTCCAGACGCGTTCGGCGAGCCCCCGGTTGCGCGCCGCGGAGCTCGTGGAGGCCCGCCTCGCGCCGACGCAGTAGTCGCCGGGGGTCCAGTCCTGCCCGGGGACGCCCTCGGCGAGACGGACCACGATGCCGGCCGCCTCGGCGGGCGTCGTCATCACGAGCCTGCAGAGGCGCGAACGGTACCACCGGCCGAGCCAGCCGCCGACGTCGCGCGCGAAGCCGCTGGAGACGATGCCTGGATGGAAGCAGACGGCGTTGATGCTGAGGTCGCCGAAGCGGCGCTGCAGCTGACGGGTGAGGAGGATGTCGAGCAGCTTCGAGTTGGCGTAGGCGCGCATGACGCTCCAGCCCCTCTCCAGCTGGAGGTCGTCGGGGTCGAGCCTGGCGAGGCGGTGCGCGATGGACGAGGTGGTGATGACCGTCGCCTGGCTGGCGACGAGCCGGTCCATGAGCAGATTCGTGAGGAGGAAGGCCGCCAGGTAGTTCACCTGGAAGTCCTGCTCGAAGCCGTCGTCGGTGACGCGGCGGCGGGGCGCGGCGCCGCCGGCGTTGTTGACGAGCACGTCGATGCGCCCGTAGCGCTCGTCCAGCTGGCGGGCGAGCTCGCGCACCTGGTCGAGGTGGGTGAAGTCGGCGAGGAAGTAGTCGGCCCCGATCGGGCGGGCGACGTCGGCGGTGCGCTGGGGATTGCGCCCGACGATCACCACCTTCTCGCCCTGCGCGACGAGCTGCCGCGCGGCCTCGGCGCCGATGCCGCCGCTCGCCCCGGTGATGATGATCGTGCGTCCGCTCATGGGCCCCCAGTCTAGAGAGGCGGCGGCGCGCGACGAGGCCGCGCCGCACCCGCTGGGCGGCTGCGCATACCCTGGGCGCATGACCACGGCAGTCACGGGCGAGGCCCCCGAGATCCGGTTCGACGCGGTGAGCAAGACCTTCGCCGACGGCACGGCGGCCGTGCGGGACTTCTCGCTGACGGCCCCGGCCGGGCGCATCACCGTCCTCGTGGGCCTGTCGGGGTGCGGCAAGACGACCCTGCTGCGCATGGTGAACCGGCTCGTCGCGCCGACGTCCGGGCGCGTCCTCATCGGGGACCGGGACGTCGCCGGCTCCGACCCGGTCGCGCTGCGCCGCTCGATCGGCTACGCCATGCAGAACTCCGGCCTGCTGCCCCACCGACGGGTCGTCGACAACATCGCGACCGTGCCCGTGCTGCTCGGCCGCACGCGCCGGCGGGCGCGCGCCGACGCCCTCGGGCTGCTCGAGCGCGTCGGCCTCGACGAGTCCCTCGCCATGCGCTACCCGGGCCAGCTCTCGGGCGGCCAGGCCCAGCGCGTCGGGGTCGCCCGCGCACTGGCCGCCGACCCCGACGTGCTGCTCATGGACGAGCCCTTCGGCGCCGTCGACCCGATCGTCCGCACCGGCCTCCAGGGGGACCTGGCGGGGCTGCAGGCCGACCTGTCCAAGACGATCCTGTTCGTCACCCACGACATCGGCGAGGCCTTCGCCCTCGGCGACCGGATCGTCCTGCTGGAGACCGGGGCGCGGATCGCCCAGACCGGCACCCCGCAGGAGCTCATCGCCCATCCCGCGAGCGCGTACGTGTCGGACCTCATCGGTCTGACCGGCGGTGCCAGCGCCCTGTCGGTCGACGAGGTGGACGGCGCCCGCATCGTCGTGGACGCCAACGGCCGGCCCCTCGGGCGCCTCGGGTCCATCGACGGGCACCCGGCGGGACGCGCATGACCTGGCTCGACAACAACTGGCCGACGATCTGGGCGGCGGCCGGCGCGCACCTGGCGCTGGCGCTGCCGGCGATCGCCCTCGGCTTCCTCGTCTCGATCCCGGTGGCCTGGCTCGCGCACCGCTACCACTGGACGCGTTTCGCGCTCGTCACCCTCGGCAGCCTCCTCTACGCGATCCCCTCCCTGCCGCTGCTCGTCGTCCTGCCGCTCGTCCTCGGCACGGGGGTGCGCGACGACCTGAACGTCGTCGCCGCCCTGTCGGTCTACGCCTTCGCGCTCATGATCCGCGCCGCGACCGACGCCCTCGACGCGGTCCCCGCCGACGTGACGACCGCCGCGACCGCGCTGGGCCACAGCGGCCCGCAGCGATTCCTCGCGGTGGAGCTCCCCCTCGCCGGGCCGGGCCTGCTGGCGGGCCTGCGGGTCGTCTCGGTGAGCACGATCGCCCTCGTCTCGGTCTCGGGCGTGCTCGGGACGAACTCGCTGGGCATGCTCTTCGTCAACGGCTTCCAGCGCGGCATCCTCGCCGAGGTCATGGCGGGGCTCGTCGCCACCGTCGTCCTGGCGCTCGCCGTCGACCTGCTGCTCGCCGGGGTGGGGCGCCTCGCACTGCCCTGGTCGGGCCGGACGGGGGGCGGACGATGAACTGGATCCTGCGCGCCCTCGCCTGGATCGGCGACCCGGCGCACTCGACGGGGCCCGACGGCCTCTGGGCCCTGACCGGCCAGCACCTGGCGGTCACCGGCTGGGCGACGCTCATCTCGCTCGTCGTCGGGGTGCCGCTCGGCTACCTCATCGGGCACACCGGCCGGGGGCGCCCCCTCGTCGTCGGGCTCACGGGAGCGGCCCGCGCGCTGCCGGCGATCGGTCTGCTGACCCTCGTCGGGCTGCTGACCGGCATCGGGCTGACGGCCCCGCTCGTCGCGCTCACCGTGCTGGCCATGCCCTCGGTGATCGCCGGCGCCTACTCGGGCCTCGAGTCCATCGAGCCGGCGACGCTCGACGCGGCCCGCGCGCTGGGCATGTCGGACTGGCAGGTGCTCACGAGGGTCGAGATCCCGCTCGGCGCGCCCCAGCTCATCGGCGGAGTGCGCAACGCCGTCGTACAGGTCATCGCGACGGCCACGCTGGCCGCCTACGTGGGCGGCGGCGGGCTGGGCGTCTACCTCTTCCGCGGCCTCAAGACGCAGGACTACCCCCAGATGCTCGCCTCGGCGATCGTCATCGTGGCGCTGGCGATCGGCATCGACGTCCTGTTGGGCCTGCTCGCCACCCTCGTGGAGCGCCTCGTGAGACCCGCGGCGCGCTGGCGCTGACCCGGGACGCCGACCGGGCCCGTGCCGGACGACGGGCGCGCCCCGCGCCGGTGGTCGGGGCGTCCCGGCGGGCGCGATGGGGGCCCGCGGGCACCGGCATCGGGGGATCCTCCGCGGTCCGCCGTGCACGACTGCGGCCGCACCCTCCAGGGTGCGGCCGCAGAGGACCCGGCTGGGTCGTTGATCGGGCACGGACGGGCGCGCCCGCACGTCGGCTCCTCAGGCCGCGGGGACGACCTCGATGGTGAGGCGGAACTTCACGGCGTCGGTGAGACGGATCTGGACGGCGTGGTTGCCGAGGCGCTTGATCGGCTTCAGCGGCTTGATCGTGCGCTTGTCGAGGGCCGGGCCGCCGGCCTTCTTCACGGCGACGGCGATGTCGGAGCCGGTGACGGCGCCGAACAGCTTGCCCGAGGACGCGACATTGGCGGGCACCTGGACGGTCAAGGCCTCGAGCTGCTCCCGCAGCCGGAGGGCGTGCTCGTTGTCGCGGATGGTGCGCGCGTTGCGGGCGCGCTGAATGCCCTCGATCTGCTTGGCGGCGCCCCGATTGTGGACGATCGCGCAGCCCTGGGGCAGCAGGTAGTTGCGGCCGTAGCCGTCCTTGACCTCGACGACGTCACCGGCGACGCCGAGATGCGGAACAGCGGTGGTGAGGATGAGCTTCATGTCGGTCGACCCCCTTCTCAGCGGCTGTTCGAGGTGTAGGGCAGCAAGGCCATCTCGCGCGCGTTCTTGATCGCGATGGCGACCTTGCGCTGGTCCTGGACGGACAGGCCGGTCACGCGGCGGGCGCGGATCTTGCCGCGCTCGGAGATGAACTTGCGCAGCGTGGCGGTGTCCTTGTAGTCGATGTTGGCGACGTGGGTCGTCCTGATGGGGGCGACCTTCTTCTTGTTCACAGACTTGCGCTGTGGACCGGCCATCGTGGTGCTCCTTCGATCGTGCGGGTCCGCCCGTCGGCGGCCCCTGAGCCCGGTGTTCCACCACCGGAATGTGCCTTGTGGATGTGATGCGGGATGGCGTGCGCCTCGCGGCGGGCCGGGACGACGATCAGAACGGCGGTTCGTCGCTCTGGGCGTTGGCCCACGGGTCGTTGACCTGCTGGGCCTGGCCGCCGCCTTGGGGTGCCTGATGGTTCTGCTGCGAGCCGCCGGGGGCGGGCTGCTGCTGGTAGCCGGGCTGGGCGGCACCGTACGAGGACTGCGCCCCGGCGCCGTTGTTCTGCCAGGCGCCGCCGCCACCGCCGCCCGACGGGGTGCGGGTCACACGGGCCGTGGCGTAGCGCAGCGAGGGGCCGACCTCGTCGACCTGGATCTCGAAGACCGTGCGGCGATTGCCCTCGCGGTCGTCGTAGCTGCGGGCGCGCAGCCTGCCGTTCACGATGACGCGCATGCCCTTGGTCAGCGACTCGGCCGCGTTCTCGGCGGCCTGGCGCCACACGGAGCAGTTGAGGAACATCGCCTCGCCGTCGCGCCACTCGTTGGTCTGGCGGTCGAAGGTGCGCGGCGTGGACGCCACCGTGAAGTTGGCGACCGCGGCGCCCGAAGGGGTGAAGCGCAGCTCGGGATCGGCGGTGAGATTGCCGATCACCGTGATGGGGGTCTCGCCTGCCATGATGTGCCTTCTCTCTGTCCTTGTCGTCCTGCTGTGCAGTCCTGGCTGTCTGCTGTCCTCGTCGTCCGCGCCGCCCGGCTGGGGGCGCCGCCTGGACGGTGCGCGTGCGGGCCCGGCGCCCCGACACCTCCAGGGTGTGCGGCGGCACCGACATTCTCTTCCGCCCCGGACCCTGAACGGACCCCGATCAGGCGTCGGTGCGCAGAACCTTGGTGCGAAGAACCTGCTCGTCGATCGACATGAGACGGTCGACCTCGGCGACGGCCGCGGGCTCGGCGGTCACGGTGCAGACCACGTAGTAGCCCTCGGTCTTCTTGTTGATCGGGTAGGCCAGATGACGGCGACCCCAGACGTCGACGCTGTCGACGGTGGCGCCTTCGGCGACCAGACGCTTGCCGTACTTGTCAACGATGGGCTGCAGCTGTCGCTCATCGACATCCGGGCTGATGATGGCCATGATCTCGTACGTGCGCATTGCGAACTCCACCTCCTTCGGTCTCGACGGCCATGGGCGGGTCCCATGGCAGGAGGGCGCATGCTCGGCCGGGTGCGGGTGCGCACAACCAGTGGCCGAGTCTACGCGACGACGACCCGGTTGACCACTCCCGCGGCCGCCTCGCAGTCCCCGCCCGGTTCCGCATGCGCGGGAACGGCGGGCTCGCGTCGATGCGGAAGGTGACGCGGCCGCGCCCGGTTTCCGCATGCGCGGGAACGGCCCCTCACCGCGGCCCTCGAGATCTACGGCCAGCACCCCGGTTCCGCGCGGGGACGGCCCGGCCGGACTGCGGCGGCGAGGGCGGCGCGGAACGGCGGCCCCAGGGCCTGCCGGGGGCGCGGGCTGTCCTTCTTCTCCTCAGGTGAGCCTCACCATGCACTTTCGTGCGTGACCGTTGTGCCCGGCCGCGGGCGGATCGAGGATCGGCCCCGTCAGCACAACCCGGAGCACCCCGAAGGAGCATGTCATGGATGCATCACGTCGCAACTCGGCACTGACCGCCGACCGGCGCGCCCGAGCCCTCGAGGAGCTGAGCGCGCCGGAGGGCCTCGACGTCCTCGTCGTCGGCGGCGGGGTGACGGGCGCCGGCATCGCCCTGGACGCCGCGGCGCGCGGCCTGCGCACCGGCATCGTCGAGATGGGCGACTGGGCCAGCGGCACCTCGAGCTGGTCGTCCAAGCTCGTCCACGGCGGCCTGCGCTACCTCTACCAGCTCGACCTCGCCCTCGTGCACGAGGCGCTCACCGAACGAGGCCGACTGCTCACCCGCACCGCGCCGCACCTCGTCAAGGCCCAGCCCTTCCTGTGGCCCCTCAAGCACGAGTACGAACGCGCCTACTCGGCGATCGGCGTCGGCATGTACGACGCGCTGGCCCTCGCCGGCTCCCACGGGCGCCGGACCGTCCCGCTCCAGCACCACCTGACCCGCAAGGGCACCGCGGCCCTGGCCCCCGCCCTCGACACCAGCCGCCTGGCCGGCGCCATCCGCTTCTACGACGCCCGCGTCGACGACGCGCGCCTGGTCATCGACCTGGTCCGCACGGCCGTCTCGTACGGCGCCGCGGCGGCGAGCCGCACCAGGGTCACGGGTTACCTCGAGGACGACCGCGGCCATGTCGTCGGCGCCCGGGTCGTCGACCTCGCCACCGGCGCCGAGCACGCCGTCCGCGCCGCCCGGACGATCAACGCCACCGGCGTGTGGACCGAGCGCACGCAGAATCTCGCCACGCCGCACGGCGGCCTCGAGGTGCTCGCCTCGAAGGGCATCCACCTCGTCCTGCCGCGGGAGGCCATCGACGCCGAGACCGGCATCTTCCTGCGCACCGAGAAGTCGGTGCTGTTCATCATCCCATGGCCCCGCTACTGGGTCATCGGCACCACCGACACCCCGTGGACGGGCGACGTCTCCAAGCCGGTCGCCACGGCGGCCGACATCGACTACGTGCTCGACCACGCCAACGAGGTGCTCGCCGAGCCGATCAGCCGCGAGGACATCATCGGCGTCTACGCGGGCCTGCGCCCGCTGCTGCAGCCCCGGCTCAAACCGGGCTCCGAGGCCTCCTCGGCCAAGATCTCCCGCGAGCACACGGTCAGCCGCGTCGTGCCGGGCCTCACCTCGATCGCCGGCGGCAAGCTCACGACCTACCGGGTCATGGCCGCCGACGCCGTCGACTTCGCCCTCGGCCAGGCCTTGGCGCACACGCACCCGTGCGTCACGCAGGATCTTCCGCTCATCGGCGCGCCCGGCTACCACGAGCTCGCGGCCCGCGCCGGCGACATCGCCCGCGAGCGCGGCTGGACGCTGGCCCGCGTCATGCACCTGCTCGACCGCTACGGGGACGAGACGCCCGAGCTGCTCGCCGCCATCGACGCCGATCCCGGTCTGGGCGTCCCGCTCGCCGCGGCCGACGCCTATCTGCGCGTCGAGGTCGCCTGGGCCGTCACCCACGAGGGCGCCGCGCACCTCGACGACGTCCTGCTGCGCCGCGTCCGCCTCGACCTCGAGCAGCGCGACCGCGGTCTGGGCGCGGCCGACGAGGTGCTCGAGGTGATCGCCCCGCTCCTGGGGTGGGACGACGACGCCGCGCGGGCCGAGAAGCAGGCCTACGCCCGGCGCGTCGCCCAGATCGCCGCCGCCGAGACCGAGCGGACCGACGAGGAGGCCGTCGCCCACCTCACCATGCCGGTCTAGGCCGGGGCGGCCGGACCGGCCCGCCCGGCGGACCCTCCCCCGGCCACACCTGCGGGACCCTCCTCCGGCCCGCCTTCGCTCCCCCGTCCCGGGCGGGTGGACGGGGAATGGAGCGAGCAGGGGCCTGCGGGGAGGACGGCCCGCCCGGCGGACCGCGCCCGGGCGGGTGGACGGCCGGGGAGGACTCAGCGGGGAGGGCCGGGGACGAGGACCTGGCCGCCCTGCGCCCAGGTGACGAGCCCGCCTGCGAGGACCGAGGCCTCGAAACCGCCCTGCCTCAGGACGCGCGCCGCGTGGTGCGCGCGGGAGCCCGTGGAGCTCACGACGATGATCGGCCGGTCGGTCTCGGCCAACGGGTCATCGCCCCAGATGGCGTCGACCGGGCTCGCGGGCAGGGCCCGCGGGTCGACCAGCCGGGCGCCGGGCACGTGACCGTGCTCGTACTCGCGCCGGGTGCGCACATCAATGACCACCGCCCCGGACGCCATCGCGTGCAGCGCCGCCGTGACGCCGATCTCGTGCCGAGCGGCGCCGGCGCCGTCCTTCCTCCTGCCGAACCAGGCCATGGTGGGATTCTAGGGCGGACCGACGGGCCCCGACCCGATCCGCGCGACCGGGAGGAGGGGATCGGGGGGAGTCCCGGCGGCTCCTCCGTCCCGTGCGGGCGGGCCGTGCCGTCGACTGGCGCACCCGGGCCGGCCCTCACGACGAAGTGGCCCCCGGCCCCCGCGCGGGCGGTCCGTGCAACCGGCGCCGCGGCGGGCTCCCGGGGCTCGCCCCGGAGGAGCCCGGGCCCCTCGGACGGGCGACGTAGATTGGTGCGGTGATCGGGAGGCGGGGGCGAATGCCCGGAGGCGTCGTCGTCCTCGGCGTCATCGCCCTGTTCGTCGGTCTCGGCTTCGGCGTCATCGTCCCGGTGCTGCCACTGTTCGCCGGGAGCTTCCGGGCCAACGATCTCATGATCGGCGTCGTCGTCTCAGCGTTCGCCGCGGTGCGCCTGGCGACGAGCCCGTTCAGCAACCGGGTGATGGGGCGGATCGGGGCGCGCGCGACCCTCGGCGCCGGGCTCCTGCTCGTGTCCCTCTCGAGCGCCCTCATGGGCGTCGCCCGGAGCTACTGGTGGCTGCTCGGCTGGCGGGCGGTCGGCGGCGTCGGCTCGGCGCTGTTCACCGTCGCCGCGATGACCGTGCTGCTGGCGGTGGTCCCCGAGCGCATGCGCGGGCGGGCGACCGGCTTCTACCAGAGCGGCTTCCTCATCGGGAGCATGGCGGGGCCGGCCGTCGGCGGCCTGCTGGCCCGCATCAGCCTCCAGGCCCCCTTCGAGTTCTACGCGCTCACCCTGCTCGTCGCCGCCGTCCTCGGACTGTCCCTGCTGCCCCGGGACGCCGTCCGCGCCGCCGCGGGCGGCGGGGCGGACGGCGTCCCCATGCGCCGGGTGCTCCGCGACAGCCGCTACCGGGCGGCCCTCGTCGCCAACTTCGCGCAGGGCTGGAACTCCACCGGCGTGCGCAATGCGCTGATCCCGCTGGTCATCACGGCCGGCCTCGGGCTGAGCGCCACTTGGACGGGCACCGTCTTCGCGGTCGCCGCCGTCGTGCAGACCGCCGCGATCATCCCGGTGGGGCGCTTCGTCGACACCGTGGGGCGACGGCCGGCGATGCTCGCGGGGGCGCTCGTCATGGCGGTCTCCCACATGAGCGTGCCCCTCAGCGGCTCGATCGGCCGGGTCGTCGCGGCCATGTGCGTCTACGCGGTGGGCGCGGCGGCCATGAGCACGGCCCCTGCGGCCAGCGTCGGGGACGCCACCGGCGGCGTCGAGGGCGGCAGCGCCGTGGCCGTCTTCTCGATGTGCAACGACGCCGGCGCGATCATCGGGCCGCTCGCGGCGGGCGCCGTCTCGGACGCCCTCGGGCGCGCCCCGGCGTTCGCCCTCGGCGTGGCCCTCCTGCTCGCGAGCGCGCTCGTCTCGACGCGCATGGGCCCGATGCGAGAGCCCGCGCACCGCCCCGTCCCCCGGCACGGGGACTACCGGCACGGGGACTAGACGTCGTCCGCGCGACGCCCCTCCGGCGCACGAGGCCCCCGGCGCGGGGGCTAGACACGGCTAGACGGTGTCATAGCGTGGTTCCATGGACCCCATCCGCAATCCGTACGCGCCCGGCGCGGGCCAGCGTCCCCCCGAGCTCGCCGGACGCGGCGAACAGCTCGCCCACTTCGACGTGGTGCTGGAGCGGGTGGCCCGCAGCCGCCCCGAGCGCTCACTCATCCTCACGGGCCTGCGCGGCGTCGGCAAGACCGTCCTGCTCAACGCCCTGCGCGGCCAGGCGGTGCGGGCCCGCTGGGGCACCGGCAAGCTCGAGTCCCGCCCCGACCAGACGCTGCGCCGGCCCCTCGGCGCGGCCCTGCACATGGCCGTCCGCGAGCTCGGCCACCCCGACACCGACCAGATCCTCGGCGAGATCCGCGCCTTCATCGAGCGCGACGCCAAGCCGGGCGCCAAGCTCGCCGAACGCTGGAACCCCGGCATCCGCGTCCCCGCGGTGAAGGGCCGCGCCGACTCCGGCGACATCGAGATCGACCTGGTCGAGCTGTTCACCGACCTCGGCGGCCTGGCGGCCGACATGGGCGTGGGCATCGGGGTCTTCATCGACGAGATGCAGGACCTCGGTCCGGCCGACGTCTCCGCGTTGTGCGCCGCCTGCCACGAGATCAGCCAGCAGCGCCTGCCGCTCATCGTCATCGGCGCCGGCCTGCCGCACCTGCCGGCGCTGCTGTCGGCGTCCAAGAGCTACTCCGAGCGCCTGTTCAGCTACCAGAACATCGACCGTCTCGACCGCGCCGAGGCCGACAAGGCCCTTCAGGTGCCCGCGCAGGACGAGGACGCCGACTGGGGCCCCGACGCCCTCGCCGCCATGTACGAGGCGACCGGCGGCTACCCGTACTTCATCCAGGCCTACGGCAAGGCCGTCTGGGACGTCGCCGCGTCGAGCCCGATCAGCGCCGACGACGTGCGGGTGGGCACCCCCGAGGCCGAGGGCGAGCTGGCGGTCGGTTTCTTCGGCAGCCGCTTCGAGCGGGCGACCCCCGCCGAGCGCGACTACCTGCGGACGATGGCCGAGCTGTCCACCGACGACGCCGAGGTGTCCAGCTCCGAGGTGGCCGCCCGGCTGGGGCGCAAGCCGCAGTCGCTGTCGCCGGCCCGCGACGCCCTCATGAAGAAGGGCCTCATCTACTCCGGCGAACGCGGCAAGATCGCATTCACCGTGCCCCACTTCGGCCGATACCTCAGGAGGCAGCCATGAGCGGTACCGCATCGCCGGCCGGGGCCGGCCCGGGCGCCGACCGTCACGAGGAGCGCGGGGAATGGGGCCCCCTGCACTGGGACACGGTCAACTCGCCCATCGGGCGGCTCCTCCTCGTCGTCTCGAAGCTCGGCGTCGCGCGCATCGGCCTGCGCACCGAGGACGTCGACGCGGTGCTCGGCTCCCTCGCCACGACGACCGGGTCGGCCCCGATCCGGTCCGCGTCGCGCGTCGGCGAGGCGGTCGACGAGCTGCACGAGTACTTCGACGGGGCGCGCGAGACCTTCGACGTGCCCGTCGACCTGCGCCTGTCGACCCCGTTCCGCGAGCGGGTGCAGCGGGCGATGCTCCGGATCGGCTACGGCCGGACCGCCACCTACGGCCGCCTGGCGCGCATGGCCGGGGCGCCTCCAGGCGCCGCCCGGGCGGTCGGCGGCGCCTGCTCGCACAACCCGGTCCCGATCATCGTGCCGTGCCACCGGGTGCTGCCGCTGGGCGGCGGCGTGGGGAACTACCGGGGTGGCGCCGAGATGAAGCGCTGGCTTCTGGCCCTCGAGCGGCGCCACCTCGACGAGTCCGCCCGGGGCCCCGTCCTCGGGGGCTGAGCCATGGCCGGCGACGAGTTGGTCATCGGCGCGGACGGGCGCGCCCGCCCGCGCTGGGCGGCCCACGATCCGCTGCTGCGCGACTACTACGACCACGAGTGGGGCGCCCCGGTCACCGACGAGCGGGGGCTGTTCGAGCGCCTGTGTCTGGAGGGCTTCCAGTCCGGCCTGAGCTGGGCGACGATCCTGCGCAAGCGCCCGGCCTTCCGCCGGGCCTTCGACGACTTCGACGTCGACCGGGTCGCCGCCTACGGCTCCGCGGACGTCGACCGGCTCCTGGGCGACGAGGGCATCGTGCGCAACCGGCGCAAGATCGGGGCCGCCGTCACGAACGCCCACGCGACGAGGGGCCTGCGCGAGCACGGCGGACTGCCGGGTCTCGTCTGGTCGTTCCGCCCGCCCGCCCGGCCGCGCCCGGTGAGCACGGCGGAGATCCCGACCCGCACGCCCGAGTCCGCCGCGCTGGCCGCGGCGCTGCGCGCCGCCGGCTTCGTCTTCGTCGGCCCCACCACGGTGTACGCGATGATGCAGGCGATCGGCATGGTGGACGATCGACTCGAGGGGGCCGCGGGACTGCTCGGGACCGACGCCTGAACGAAGCAGGGTGCGGGCGGGTTCAGACACGGGTTGCCGGGGCCCGGCGCAGGGGCCGCGGCGACCTGGCCCGCGGGCCCTCTCCCCTGGTGGGACGCCTCGATTAATCCGCGGCGCGCCCTTAGTCTGTGGGCAGAAGGCCTGCCGGACCGTTCAGCCCCGACTCGTCCGGAGGCACGGTCCTGTACCGGAGTCGGGGGCGCCCCAACGCGGAGGTTCTCCATGATCCGCAAGGAACCGGTGTCGGAGGGCACCGTCGCCGTCATCTTCTCCCTGCCGGCGGACCACCCGGCCATGCCGGTGAGCGTCGTCGGCTCCTTCAACGACTGGCAGCCCCTGCGCAACCCGCTCAAGGTGCGCCCCGACGGCAGCGCCACGGCGATGGTCACCGTGCCCGTCGGAACCCGCATCCACTTCCGCTACCTCGGCGCGAACGGTCAGTGGTTCGACGACATCGACGCCGAGACGATCACGCCCGAGGGCGGCCAGCTGGTCGTCTGAACCCGGGGCCGCCGCGGACGACCGTCGCGGCGGCCCCGCCGCGATCCTGGTGCGCGGGCATCAACGGCGCTGCCCGCGCACCACGTCACCGCCCCGAGCCCCCGCGGGCGGGCGGCCCTGCCGTGCGGCAGGAGGAACCGGCGCATCAGCCCTCGAACGCGAAGAGCCCGCCCGCCGCGTCGGCGACGTGGGCCTTGGCGCGCGCGCCCACGCTCAGCGACACGTAGAGGCGGCGCGCCGCGTCGGCGGGGTCGTACGCCTCGTAGACGAGGTGGTCGTTCGCGAGCTGCGTGACGGTGGTGCGGGCGCGCACCAGCCAGGGGTTGCGACGTCTGATCGAGATGAGCTGCTGGTGACGGCGCAGCATGCCGGCGCCGAGCCCCGAGAGCTCCCCCGGGCCGGCTGGCATGGCCGGACGCACCTCGTCGTCGCCCCAGGGGCGGTCGTACTTGACGCCGTGGAAGCCCTGCTCGTCACCGTAGTAGATGCTCGGGATACCGCCGACGGTGAGGAGCACGACGGCCGCCAGGACGGCCTTCGCGTCCCCCACCCGGCTGGCGATGCGGGTGGTGTCGTGGTTGCCGAGGAAGGTCATCGGGACGAAGTCCTCGACGAAGCCGTTGTGCCGCGCGAGGGTCCAGTCGAGTTCGTAGAAGTTCTCCGCGGCCAGACTGCTCCAGATGGCCTTCCACAGCTCGTACTCGGTGAGCGAGTCCATCGTCGAGTCGGCGACGATCCGCGCGTAGTCGCCGTGGATGACCTCCCCCCAGACGAAGGCCCGCGGGTGGGAGGCCCGTACCTCGGCGAGCACCGGCGCCCAGAAGGACGGCGGCACGGCGTAGGCGGCGTCCAGCCGCCAGGCGTCGACGCCGAACTCGAGCCAGTGGTTCATGACCCGCGTCACGAGCTCGCGCACCGCCGGGCTGTCGTGGTTGAGCCGGACGAGGTCGTCGCTGCCCTCGAAATTGAGGCGCGTCGGCGGGTTCGTCGACCAGTCGATGTGGAACATGTCGGCGGTCGGGGAGCCGGGGCCGCCGGACAGGGCCGCGAGCAGGGCCGGGTGGGCGGCGCTCACATGGTTGAAGACGCCGTCGAGGGCCACGCGGATGCCGCGCTCGTGGCAGGCCGCCACGAGGTGCGCCAGGTCGTCCTCGTCGCCCAGGCGCGGGTCGACGCGGAAGTGGTCGAGGGTGTCGTAGCCGTGCGAGACCGACTCGAAGATCGGACCGAGGGCCAGGCCGTTGCAGCCGATCGACAGCAGGTAGTCGAGCCATCCCTCCAGCGCGGGCAGGCGGTGCTCCAGAGGACGCCGCCCGTCGGCGGGCCGGGTGGAGGCGCCGAGGAAGCCGAGCGGGTAGACGGCCCACCAGATCGTGTCGTCGCTCCAGCCGGACATCACGGGCTCCTCTCGTCGGGTGCACTCAGCACGGTCCAGCCACACTCTACGACCGGCCACGACCGGGAGGCGGCCCTAACTGGCCCAGTGACCGAGGAAGAACAGGCGCGCCCACCAGGCCATGAGCACCAGATCGGCCAGGACGACGAGCAGCAGCACGACCGAGCGCAGCAGATCGGCCCCCTTCGAGTCCGGACGGTGGGCGACGAGCCGGCCGATGCCGATGAACAGCGGGAACCACAGCAGGTCGCCGCGGTTGACGGACATGAACCAGGTGGCGGTCGTCAGGGCGAGGAGCTGGACGAGGACGTAGCCTGCCTGCGCCCAGGCCCGGCGGGCGAGGGCGACGAGCACGGTGACCAGTCCGATGACGACCGAGGCGATCTCGAAGCGGAAGATCCAGGCGCGCGTCGGCTCCTCGGGCCAGGCCGCCGGGTCGACGGCGAAGAGGGTGTTCTGGAAGCTCTGCCAGGGGTTCGTCCAGCTGCGGTCCCAGCCGGCCCGCTGGGCGGTGAACCAGGCGTCCCAGGCGCCGGTGATGTCGTGCAGGTGGGCGAAGAAGGCGACGACGACGAGCAGCGGCAGCGCGGCGATGGCGGCGTGCCGCAGCCGGTCGCGCGGCCCGGTCGTCCGCGTGCAGGGCGCGGCGCCCGGGGCGGTGGGCTCGCCGCCGGTCAGGGCGAGCAGGATGAGGCCGCCGACGAGGAAGACGCCGGAGATGCGGGTGGTGCAGGCGAACGCGGCGGCCAGGGACGCCCACCACCAGCGGCCGCGGCGGGCGAGCACCCAGGCCCACAGGCCGAAGGCGCAGAAGAGGGCCTCCGAGTAGCCGACGACGGTGAAGACGGCCATCGGCGCGAGCAGCCAGGCGATGGCCGCCCACTGACCGCCGAGACGGTCCATGGCGAGGGCCGCAACGAGGGAGGCGAGCGCGCACACGGCGGCGGTCGCCTCGACGGCGGGCAGGCCGAGCTGCGCGAGGGCGCGCATGACGAGCGGGACGCCCGGGAAGAAGGCCATGCTCAGCTGGTCGGCGTAGCCGTCGACCGCGATGGCCAGGTAGTGCTGGACGTCCCAGTTGCCGAGGGCCCGCGCCGCCGTCGTGCCGTTGGCACGGACGGTGTGCAGCAGCACCGCGGCGAGCAGGGCGCGGGTGCAGGCCCAGACCATGACGACGACACGCGTGGCGCCTCCGGTGCGGCTGCGCGCGGCGCCCGCCGCGCGGGCGCCGAGGGTGAGGGTGCCGCCGGTGCCCGCGGTGCGCGGAGCGCTCACCGCGGGCACCCGTCGTGCCCGGCCGCGGGGAGGGGCGTCGGCGGGACGGGCGGGGCCTGCGGGACCGGCGGGGGCACCGCGTCGACGGCGTGGTCGAGAACGCCGCCGGTGAGGTCGTCGACGTGGCCGACCCGCACCGGGTCGTCCCAGGGGTTGAGCACGTCGTGGCAGACCTGGGCGGCCAGCCACAGCTGGACGCCGATGCGCAGGAGCGTCGCGCCCCAGTAGAGGGCGTCGGCGCCGGTGCCGGGGCCCAGCACGCCGTCGAGGAAGCCCCAGACCGCGAAGAAGTAGACCAGTTCGGCGATGTTCCACACGGCCCAGTCGAAGACCCTCGGCCGGGCCATGACGACGAAGGGCAGCAGCCACAGGGCGCACTGCGGGGCGTAGGCCTTGGTGCACACGGCGAAGGCGATGAGCACGAGCAGGATCACCTGCGCGGTGCGGGGGCGGCGCGGCGCCCGGCGCACGAGGAGGGCGATGGCGCACAGGGCGGCCGCCATGAGCAGGAGGCACACCGCGTTGACGCCGGGCACCCGCAGCCCCATGAGCTCGAAGACGTACCACAGCGAGCCGAGGTCGGCGCCGCGGCCGATGCTGCTCGACCAGTACAACGACCAGCCGTGCGGGTCGGTGAGGAGCAGCGGCGCGTTGATGAGCGCCCAGGCCGCGGCGAAACCGCCGAGACAGGCGCGCCAGGCGCCCATGCGGGCGCCGCGCCGGCACACGAGGGCCAGGGCGACGAGGACGAGGACGGGGAAGAACTTCGTCGAGAAGGCCGCACCGAGCGCGACGCCGGCGACCAGGGGGCGGCACCGGGCCCAGGCGAGGACCCCGAGGCCGACGAGCGCGACCGCGAGCATGTCCCAGTTGATGAGGCCGGAGGCCATGACGACGGGCGCGGCCGCGACGAGCAGCGCGTCGAAGCTGCGCGTCGCGACGCCCTGGGTGGCCCAGCTGGCCGAGCCGGCGCCCAGCTCGGCCTGGACGACGACGACCGCCAGGAAGGAGACGAACAGGACGACGGCGGTGAGGACGAAGAACAGGTAGGAGGCGTCGAGCTGCTCCTGGCCGGTGGCCGAGGCGCCGACGTCGGCGCCGAACAGCCCGGTGAGCCAGCGGCAGACCGCGACGAGGGCGCCGACCAGTGGCGGATGGGTGAGGCCGGCCTCGGAGTAGAGCCCGGCGCCCGTGGCGACGCCGTTGCCCTGGTAGAGGAGGGGGATGTCGGAGTAGCACAGGCGGGCGTACGTGTTGACCGTCGTGCCGTAGACGTGCTGCTGGCAGGGGACCTGGCGCAGCATGAGGACGACCCAGGACAGCCCGGCGACGAGGATCGACCAGGGCAGGGGGTTGAACCAGAGCCCCCAGGGGCGCGCATGGGCCCCCACCGGGCCGCCGATGCGCTCCGTCAGACGTGCCGCTCCGTTCATGGCGTCCATCCTGCCAGTCGCCGGTGGCGGGGGCGGGCGATGCCCACTTCCCCGCCGTCAGTACGGCCTGCCGCCGCCCGAGCGGCCCGTCCCGCGGCGCTCGGGCGGCGCTGGAGCGGCCGATCGGCGCCATGGACCGCCGGCCCGGGACGCAGCGGCGGGCCTGCGCGCGTCACCGGCGCGGCTCAGGTGTGATTGGGGCTGGGGACACCGCCGATGCCGGGGGCGGGATCATTGCCGCCGGGGGCGTTGTTGTCGTCGTCCCCGCCGCCCTCACCGGTGCCGCCGTTGCCCTGCTGCTCCTGGGTGGCGGCCGGCTCCTCGGTCGGATAGAACGTCGGGTAGGAGTAGCTCTGGTTGCTCGTCGGGTAGGAGTAGCTCTGGTTGCTCGTCGGGTAGGAGCTCTGGCTGCTCGTCGGGGCGTAGGTGGCGTTGTTGCCCGAGCTCGCGCCGATGTTGTTGAGCGCGGGGAAGGACTTGTAGTCCATGCCCGCGGTGGCGGCCTCCATGTAGTCCTCCCAGGTGTTGGCCGGGTAGAGGGCCGAGCTGAAGGAGCCGTACGGCGAGTAGGGGTTGAGGTCGGCGTTGCCGTCGCCGGCGACGAACATGACCGCCGTCGAGACCTGCCTCGTCGCGCCGACGAACCAGGCCGAGATCGTCTCGGCGTCGCCGTCGTCCTTGGTGCCGGTCTTGGCGATGACCTCGCGGCCCAGCTGGCCGGCCGTCGTGCCGGTGCCGCTCGTGACAACGGACTTGAGGGCGGTCTGGGCGTTCCGCGCGACGTTCTCGTCGATCGCCTGGGAGGACGCCGTGTCGCCGCTGTGGAGCGTCGCGCCGCTCGCATCGGTGACGCTCTGCACGACGTGCGTGGAGTTGACCTTGCCGTCGTTGGCGATCGTCGCGAAGCCGGTGGCGTTCGACAGCGGGCTCACCTGGGCGGTGCCCAGCGCGATGCGGTTGTTGATGTCCCAGCCGTCGCCGGTGGGGACGCCGGCCGCGTTGGCCATGCCGACGACCGACTGCGGGCCGTTGTCCATGGTCGTCACGAGGTCGGTGAAGGCCGTGTTCATCGAGTACGAGGTGGCCTTGAGCAGGGTGACGTTGCCGTAGTTGACGTTGGAGTCGTTGTGCACGACGACCGAGTCGCCGGTCGGCGTGAAGGTGCTGCCGTTGAGGGTCGTGCCCAGGCCGAAGCCCTGGTTGAGGCCGGCGAGCAGCGCCCAGGCCTTGAAGGTGGACGCCGACGGGCGTGCGGTGGTGGCCCAGTTGATCTGGGAGGACAGGTAGTCGGAGCCGCCGTAGAGGGCGTAGACCTCGCCCGTGCCGACCGCCACCGAGGCGATGCCGATGTGCAGATCGGACTCGGACAGGCCGTCGGTCCTGGCGTTGGCGACGGCGCGCTTCGTGTAGTCCTGCGCGGTCCTGACCGCCGAGTCCTGCATGGACGAGTCGAAGGTCGTGACGATCTTCAGGCCGCCGCCGGAGATCTGCTCGTCGGTGAGGCCGGCGTCGAGCAGCTCGTTCTGCACCATCGTCATGAGGAAGCCGTTGGGGCCGCTGTAGGTGTCGTCCTCGGAGACGGGCGCCGTCTCGGGCAGGGAGCCGTAGGCGGCGTCGTGGTCGGCCTGGCTGATGTTGCCGGCCTCGAGCATGCCGTCGAGCACGTACTGGTAGCGCTCGAGCAGGGCGGACGAGGCCTCGTCGCCGTTGGACGGGTCGAGCGCCGAGGGGCTGTTGACGAGCGAGGCGAGCATGGCCGACTGGGCCACGTCGAGGCTGGCCGCGTCCGTGTTGAACCAGGTCTCGGCGGCCTTCTCGATGCCGTAGGCGCCGCGGCCGAAGTAGACGGTGTTGAGGTAGCCGGAGAGGATCTCCTCCTTGGAGACCGTCCTGTTGATCTTCACCGCGAGCGCCAGCTCCTTGAGCTTGCGACTCATCGTCTGGGCGCTCGTGAGGTAGCGGATCTTGATGTACTGCTGGGTGATCGTCGAGCCGCTCTGCAGCTCCTCGCCGCGGGCGATGGCCCACAGGGAGCGGAACATGCCCTTCGGCGAGATGCCGTGGTTGGTCCAGAAGGTGCGGTCCTCGGCGGCGATGATCGCGTTCTTCATGGGCTCGGCCATGGTCGAGTAGTCGACCTCGGTGCGGTTCTGCACCGACAGCTCGCCGAGCTTCGTCGTGCCGTCGCGGTAGTAGATGCTCGTCGTCTGCGTCGTGTAGTCCTCGTTGGGCTCGGGCAGGTCGACGGAGAGGTAGAAGATGCCCGACACGATGAGCGCGAGGACGATGATGCCGGCCAGCACCATCCCGGCGATGCCGGCGATGCGCTTCTTCCCGCCGCCCCTGCTCTTCTTGCCGCCCTTGCCGGCGGCCTTCACCGGACGACGAGGGGTGCTCCTGTTGTCAGCCATAGATGTCCTCAACTGTCTGCTGGTGCCGCGGCGGGCGGCGACGGTGGCCATCGCCCAGTGTGTAGGACGAGAGCATGAAGTTCCATCCGCAGTCGGGGCAGACCTCGACCTCCCGGACGGTGAACTCGCCGAACCGGGTCTCCATCTCGTCCAGCTCCGCGGGCTGCTTGATGCGTCCCGAGAACTGTCCGAGCTGGTCGCCGAACACGTAGTTCAGCACGCTCAGGCGCCCGCCGGCGCAGACCGGGCAGGCGGAGCCGGACGGAACGCCGTGGTGGAGGGCCGAGCGGATGAGGAGTGGATCCGCGTCGCACGGATCGGACTCCATCATGACGGCATCGGGGCGCCGCATCGCCTCGAGCGTCGCCCGACGCCGCAACGCATGACTTACCACCTGACGCTGTGTCCGCATGAATCCAAGGGTAACTGCGCCGGCCGGCTCGGGGCACCCGGGCGTCATGAGAGGTCACGCGGGGGTTGAGGAGGGCGGCGGCCGAGGAGGGCGCGGACGAGGGGCGACGGGCCCTCGACGGGCGGGCGCGGGACCGGCGGGCGGGGCGCGAACGTCCTGCCCCTGCCGACCCGGCCTCCACCAAGCGCGGGCCGCTTCGAGCGGGGCCGGAAGGACGGAAGCGGGACAACCGAGAACCGGCCGCCGGAGGGTTCGGCGCGGGGCCGGCCATCGGCTACACTGTGAGGCGCCGTTGCGCGCTCCGCCGCCCGTGCGGGGCCCGTTCCGGGGCATTAGCTCAGCTGGTAGAGCGACGGCTTTGCAAGCCGTAGGTCAGGGGTTCGAGTCCCCTATGCTCCACCCCACGCACGAGGTGGAGTGATATGGGTTTTTCAGGCAGTGGTTGATGGTTGGTTTCAGGCTGCTGTCTTGTGTTGTTGTCTCCATTCGGTGTCGGCTTGGTCGGGGGTCCGGTGGTCGATCGCCGAGTGGAGACGCTTGCGATCGCATCGTGACCCGGTCCGGGCTGTCACGTCCCGGATCGCATGGTCCCGGGTCGAGTGGACCCCACGGTTCACGAGTTCTTCCCTCAAGACCGCGTTGAATGACTCAGCGGCGGCATTGTCATGTCAGCCATACAAGCTGTTCACGCGAACTGAGTCCCCGGAGTCGCTGCGCTCGCTGGCGCGCGGCCTCAGCGGTACGCAGCACATCCCGGGAATCATGCCCAGACCGAAGCACAGCCACGACGTCTCGACCGAGCGGGCACGAGCACGCGAGGAGCAGGGGCTGGAACCACGCCCCATCGCCCCCGATGGCCCGTGGTCGCCGTCGACCGTGCTCGGCATCCTGAGGAATCCGCGATACGCAGGGATGAGCACCTACACGCCGAAGAAGTACCAGGCCGACGGTGGTCGACGGCGCTCCTGGCGTGCCCAGATCGTGCGTGATGACGCGGGGGAGCCGGTCCGTGGGCAGTGGGAGGCCATCGTCGACGACGAGACGTGGTGGCGTGCCCAAGAGGTGCTGGACGACAGCGAGCGCGTGACCAACACCAGCGGCTCGACCCAGCGCAAGCACCTGGGTTCGGGGCTCTACCTCTGCGGCGTCGTGGTCGACGTCGACGGATCAGTTTGCGGCAAGAAGGTGACCGGTGGCCCCCGGGGCTATCGGTGCGCCGGCCACATCGTGCGCTCCGGGGCGGCCATCGACGAGTACGTCACCGAGCTAATCGCCGAGCGACTGTCCCAGCCAGATGCGTTGCAGAGGCAGGCCCAGCCCGGGGACAGTCCGGCCATCAGGGGCATCAGCGCGGCTATCAGCGAGCAGCGGGCGCGCATCCTGCGGGCGCAGCGCGACTACGACGCCGAGGTGATCGAGGGGCGCGACCTGAAGCGGGTGCGCGACGCTGCAGAGGAGCGCATCGCCGAGCTGGAGGCCGAGTGGCTGACGGTCGGCCACTTTGGTCGCCTCGCCCCTGTGCTGGGCACGGATGATCCGGCGCAGGCGTTCCGTGAGGGGTCCCTCGACCTGCGTCGACAGGTCATCACACGCTGGCCACTGTCATGCTCTACCCGCAGCCTCGGGGGCGCAGAGGTTTCGACCCGGAATCGGTCGAGGTCGACTTCGGTGATGCCCGGTCCAGCCATCCTGCCGCGCGCGGCCTCCTGCCCAGAATTGTCATTGGTGCCGGATAGCCTTGTTCCTGAGGACAAGGAGCTGTGATGGCTGTGAACGCACCCAACCGGGACCCCTGGGACACCCAGGGCCTTCGCAAGGCACGCGGTGCTTTCTTCACGCCGTCGACCATCGCGTCCTACATCGTCGACTGGGCCGTCGAGACGCCCCAGGACAAGGTCCTCGAACCCTCGACCGGCGACGCCGAGTTCTTGGTGCATGCTGTTGACCGGCTCATCGCTCTTGGTGCCGACAGTCCGACGGTTCACGGCTCCGAGCTTCACGCGTGGAGCGCCGAAGAAGGTCGTCGCCGCATCGCCGCAGCCGGTGGCCAGGCAGACATCACAGTCGGCGACTTCTTCGAGCGTCCTGTGGAGCCCATCTTCGACGCCGTCGTCGGAAACCCGCCCTACATCCGGTTCCAGGACTTCACTGGCAATCAGCGCGTCCGCGCGAGGGCAGCTGCCCTGCGCGGGGGCGTAGCGCTGTCCGGCCTCGCCTCGGCATGGGCAGCCTTCACGGTGGCATCGACCCTCCACCTGCGCCCGGGCGGCCGCTTGGGCTTCGTGCTCCCTGCTGAGCTGCTTACGGCGAACTATGCAGGCGCTGTCCGCCGGTTCCTGTTCGAGCAGTTCACCTCGATCGAGCTGGTGCTGTTCGAGGAGCGCGTGTTCGCTGAGGCCGAGACGGAGGCGGTGCTTTTGCTGGCCTCCGGCTACCAGGAAGGGTCTGCGACCAGCGCCCAGGTGCGGCAGGTACGCAACGCGACCGGTCTCCAGACCATGCCGCCGGCTATCTCGTGGACGCCCGCTGACCCAGCACAGAAGTGGCTGGGGGCCACCATCGACGCCCAGGTCACGGCTGCACTGCTCGACGCCGTGAGTGCTGACCAGCTCCAAGCGCTCAGCAAGTGGGGCGACACCAAGCTCGGCATCGTCACCGGCCGCAACAACTACTTCGCCATGAGCCCAGCGACCGTGGCCGAGGTGGGTCTTAGTGCCCGTGAGACTTTGCCCCTTTCGCCGCCCGGCTCCTCACACCTGCGCGGACTGGAGCTGTCCACCGCAGCACTGCGCGAGCTGGGCAAGAGGGGCCGACGAACGCGCCTGTTCTATCCCGCAGAGGGCCTCCTGTCCGAGGCCGCCATCACCTACTTGGCTAGCGGCATCGCCGACGGCGTCGACCAGACCTACAAGAGCCGCGCACGCCGCCTGTGGTGGCAGGTGCCACTCCTGCCACCGGCTGACCTGTTCCTCACCTACATGAACGCCGACACCGTGCGCCTGGTGACCAACACCGCGAAGGCTTACCACCTCAACAGCATTCACGGCGTCTACTTGCGCCCCGAGCACACCAAGCTCGGGCGTGAGCTGTTGCCCCTGGGAGCCCTCAACTCCTTCACTATGCTGAGCGCCGAGCTTGCGGGCCGTGCCTACGGCGGCGGTGTGCTCAAGATGGAGCCCGGCGAAGCCGCGCGCTGGCTCGTGCCCAGCCCCAATGCCCTGGACCAAGCCCGCGAGAAGCTCGTCGCCATCCAGCCCCAGGTCGGAGGCAAGTTGCGCAGCGGGAAGCTGTCCGAAGCGGTCAAGATGGTGGACGATGCGCTGCTCGTCGAAACAATGGGCATCCCCCGACCGACGGTGCGAGCTGTACGGCAGACCCGCGACGAGCTCGCCGGACGACGGGAGGCGCGCGGGCATGCCGTCCAGGATTGAGAACGCCATGGAGGCTGCGATCAAGGGCTGCGGTCAGAAGCCCCTCGACACCGACACGCAGGCGAACAAGAAGAACTACAACGAGAAGGTGTCCAACGCGGTCGCCTTGGCCCTTGCTGAGGAACTGCGTCAACGTGGCATGGCGGAGGCGCGACCCTCTGGCCCGGGCGTCGTCGGCACCAGTGGAGCCGAGCGGCGACTCGCCGGGGGCATCGGCGCCAAGAAGGTCGACGTCACTTGGGCGACCGAGGAGTCCGGCCTGATCCTGGCCGTCAGCGTAAAGACGATCCTGTTCAGGGACGGCAAGTCTGGGAACTATCAGAAGAACCTCACCAACCGTCGCGCCGACATGCTGAACGAGGCAGTCACCCTGCATCGCCGGTTCCCATACGCCGTCCTGGGCGGGTTCCTCATGCTGGACGTCGGGGCCGAGCACGACGGCACCCAACGACGCCGCTCGACGTTCCTCAACGTAGGGCCCCGGTTCCGGCTGTTCACGGGACGTCAGGATCCTGCAGGCCGCGATGAGCAGTACGAGAAGTTCTACGTCGTGCTCGTCGACCTCAACATCTTCCAACCGACGGTTCGCGTGTTCGAGGTCAACGACCTGGAGAACGAGGTTTCCTTCGACCAGATGTTCGACGACCTCATCACGTTGGTGGGCGAGCGCAACTTCGACCTCTACGAAGGCCTCAACGGCCAGGTCACCAAGCTCTAGCACCGCTGACGCGGTGCCGGGGGCCTCCACGAGGACCCGGCCGAGCGCTGATTCATGCGAGCACGGCTGCAGTGACGCCGGGTCCTCCAACGAGAAGTGGAGTGATATGGGTTTTTCAGGCAGTGGTTGATGGTTGGTCTCGGGCTGCTGCCTTGTGTTGTTGTCTCCATTCAGTGTCGACTTGGTCGGGGGTCCGGTGGTCGATCGCCGAGTGGAGACGCTTGCGATCGCATCGTGACCCGGTCCGGGCTGTCACGTCCCGGATCGCATGGTCCCGGGCCGAGCGGACCCCACGGTTCACGAGTTCCTTCCCCGAGACCGCGGTGAACGACTCGGCGGCGGCAGTGCCACAGCAGCTGCCGGCCCGCCCGACGGACGGGAGAACCCCGCGGCCGGCCATGAACCCCGTGCATCCGGCCGACGTGCATCGAGCCCCCCGATCCGAGTGGAGGACCCCGACACCACGGATCGGTGGACGGGCCCGGCACGGCCACGGCCGAGGCCCCGGCGACGAGCCCGGCGCGCATGCGACCGGCGATCGCGCCCCCGACGACCCCTCCCCCGGGAAACAATCCACGACGACCGCCGGGTGGGCGGATCCCCGCCGGGCCGGACCATGCGCGATGCCGCCCACCCGTCTCATCCCGGGCGCGGCGGCGACGACGCCCCGGCCAGCCGGCCCGGCCGGCCCGGAAGATCCGGCGCCGGCACGATCCGTCCCGGCCCGTCCCCGAGGCCGACGGGCAACCGGACCCGCCGCCACCACGATCCCGCGGACCACGCCGAGCGAGAGGCCTCGACGCCGCTCCGGGCCGGCCCCGCGCGGACCCGGCGGCAACCGGTGGGCCCGTTCAGAGACTCGTCGAAGAACCCGACGATGACGGCCGCCGGGTCCTCCCCCGCCGGGCCGTCGAGGACCCGGGACGGCTCCGCCGGGCGCAGCAGCCGGACCCGGATACCTCCACCCACCGGCACACGGACCGGACGAGGCGGTCGCCTCCTCCGCGGCGGATGCGGCGGCGTCCCACGCCCACCCGGACCCCCGGGCGAAGAAGACCACCGCTCCCTCCAGGAACCCGTCCCCCACGCGGGCCCCCCGGAACTCCGCCCTCAGACGTTTGATCTCGGCGCGCTCCTCCGCGGTCACGGCATCAGCGCCGAGACCGGGGTACTCCCCCCGCCATCCTGCGACCCGGCCCCCGACCGCCCGCACCACAAGACCGTACGATCCGGCCACCCCGGCCACCGGCCCGGACCCCCGGGACGATCCCGAGAACGACCCGCCCCCCAAACCCCGCACCGCATCCCGGCACCGACACGACCCAACCCCACCTCGATCACTTCCACCCACCGCCCGAAAAACACCAAACACTCCAGTTCGCCGAGCTTCTTCACGTCGACGTGCAGCATTACCCCGGGATGGTCGTGCTCGTAACGCCGCACGGACTCCCCGGTCGCGCGGTCGACATGCGACAGCAGGTTTACGGCTGACATGAAACGAAACCGTATTTTTCGTGGGTTTCCTGTGCTGTTTCGGACATGATCGGGGCATGCAGGTCGGGGTCACCCTGGAAGAAACCGCCGTCCTGGTCAGGTGGAAGAAGCGTTCCGACAATCATGTGCTGGTTCGGATGAAGACCGAGGCGGTCCTGCACGCCTCCCGTGGCGTCGACGTGGGCGTCATCGCTGGGATGGTTGAGCGGGCCGAGAGGACCGTGCAGGAGTGGCCGGCCGAGTGGCGGGCCACCAGGATGCGCCGGGTCCCGGCCGGGCATGCGGGGAACCAGGACGCGGCGGAACCCGCCCGCGCACAGAAGGAAGAACTCGAGACCGTCCTGGCCCGGCCGCCCTCCCAGGCGGGTGTCCACGCCGAGTTCTGGGACGTCCCAACGATACGTGACGTCGTGAAGACCCTGTCCGACGCCGAACACCGGTCGGACTCCTCGTACCGGCTGCTCCCGCGCTTGTGCGGGCCGAGTCTCGAGCCGCCCGGACCCGTTCGACGAGCACCGCGACGAGAAAGCCGTCACCCGACGCATGGCCTGGGCGACGACCCAGGTCAAGGCCCTGTTGGATCAGGGCCGGAAGGCCCACACCGCAAGACTGAGGCCCGCCCCGAGCACGAGGCCTGGACCCGCCGCATGCAGCCCCCGAAAGGACAACGCACCAGACCGTCCGTGGACCGGCAGAAGACGTCCCAGTCCTTCCCCGACGCCCTCCCCGACCAGCAGAACAGTCACGCCGTACCCGACCGAGCAGAACCAGAACACCTGGCAGACGACCCTCGCACCGGACCCGCTCCAACAAGAAACCGAGGCCGGCAAGACCGCGGTCGTCCCGGACAACGCCCGCTTCCACCATGCGAAAGCGTTGACCGGCCTCCACGAGCCCGGCCGGCTGCTGGAGCGCATCACCCCTGTTTTCCTGCCGCCGTACGCGCCCGACCACAACCCCGCCGAGCACGTCCGGAACGCGGCCAAGAACAACATCGCCACCATCCAGCGCGAGACCCCCGAAGAAACCTTCGAAACATTCGCCTCATACATCGCCAGCCGAACATTCGACTACGACTTCGAGCACCTCCCACCCCGCGAAACCAGAAACGATCCTGCTCCATGACGGCCATAGACCGTTTTCGGCTGAGCCGGTAGACTGGTGGTGAGATGAAAGAGAGGCAGACCATGGCTGAGGTGACAGCGACTCGCGTGCGGTTCCGCGACGTCAAGCCCTATGACGTGCCCGCGTCGCTCAACGAGCTGCGCGGGCCCTGTGACGGGCCCATCGACCTGCCTCACTCTGTGCGCTGGCAGACTGATCGGCTCGGTGTGGACGTGTCAAACCTGGGCTGGCGTCGTATGGCCTACCAGGCGCTGCTCGCCGAGGGGACTGCTGACGAGCAGGGCCGCTTGATGAACCGGGATCGGCTCATCGAGACGTGGCCGATCCTGAACATGGACCCGCACGTGCGCGTCTTGTGGGAGGGACGGTTCCCCCGGCTTCGGGTGGCTGTGTGAGCGGTGGCCAGGAGGAGCAGCGGCACATCACGCGCCTAGCCCTAGAGGCCGCCGGCGACGAGGCCGGCTTCGCCTTGGCCGGCTGTTGACCTCCCCGACCGAGCGCCTGCGGAGGGGCCTCGGGTCCTCCCCGAGGCGCCCCGGGTCTTCTCCGGGGCGAGCAGTACGGCGCTCCCCGAACGGGGGCCTGCTCGTCCGGCAGCGCTCAGAATGGTCGGCATGGGGTTTTCTCGGATCGATGACGAGCAGTACCGGCTCCTGCGGTTCTGGTGGATGGTGGAGTTGTTCAACCCGCAGCGGGTCCCGGCGCTGACGGGTCGCCCCGCGCACCCGGACGACCGCCGAGTCATCAGATGGGCGCCCGGGGATCCCCCTCCCTGGAAGAGACTGCCGCCGCCCAAGCCGCGCAACGGCATGGCACGGGTCTGGCAGCACACGGTGTACCTGGGCGTCTACGATCTGGAGGCCACCTATGAGTGGTTGCACCGGATGTTCGGCGCGGACAAGGACGCGTACGACGAGCGGGGCGGTGGGCGCAGTGCGTGCGCAGGGCTGCTGGTCGACGAGGACGGACGGTCCGTCCCGGACTCGTCGGTGCTGTCCTCGGCACTGTGGGCGGTCGCCCGCATCAAGGACCCCGGCCCTTGGAGCCCCTCGTGGGCAGACGGTTTCCCACAGGCCCAGGTGGCCTTCGCCGAGGCCGTGGCGAAGTACGAGGACGAGCGCTTCGGACAGGGCCGCGAGGCGCCCGCCCACGACACGGGATCGATCCGCGACCTGCTCCGGATCGCGCAGCGGGCCGCGGGCATCAGCGGCATCGCCGATCTGTCCACCGACGAGGTCGTCGTCCAGTCCATCGTCGTACCCCGGCACCGCGTGGAAGAGGCCCCGGACATCGACTTCCTCAACAGTTTCTACCTGGACGACCTGACAGCCGTCCGCGATCACGCCTCTGAGATCCGTACCGGCAGCGCGCTGGCCTCGTACCTCACCGGCGATCACCGGCTGGACACGAGGCGCCGGATCGACGTCCGGGCGAATCCCGCAGTCGTCGATGACGGCGTGTCGCTCGACCGGCTCCCCCTGGGACGATGGCCCTCCAACCCGGACCACGGGCTGGCGCTGAGCCAGCAGTTCGCCGTCAACCATGCGCTGAACGACCTCTCCCCCTCGCGCGGGCTCATGGGGGTGAACGGCCCGCCCGGGACGGGGAAGACCACGATGCTGCGGGACATCCTCGCCGGTAACGTGGTCGAACGGGCCAGGCGCCTGGCATCGCTGCCGAACCCCATGGATGCATTCGTCGGCGCCCCGTACTGCTGGAAGACCGGGTCCGGGTATCCGCGCAGGGTCCCACGGCTCCGACCGGAACTGACCGGGTTCGAGATGATCGTCGCATCGGCCAACAACGCGGCGGTCGAGAACGTGACCGTCGAGATACCGGCGCAGGACGCCATCGACCGGCACTGGTGGGCGCGGGCGGACTACTTCGGGGACATCGCCTCGGCGGTGCTTCGGGAGACAGCGGGGCGGGGGACGGCGGACGACGGCAGGACCGGGGACCAGCGGGCGTGGGGGATGATCGCGGCCAGACTGGGGAAGAAGCGCAACAGGAGCGAGTTCCGCTCATCCTTCTGGTTCGACAAGGGGACGTGGGGCGGCGGGGAGTCCCCCGCCGACGGCGCCGAGATCCCGCGCATGCAGTCCAGGCTCACGCAGTGGCGCGACGGGGTCGTCCCCCACAAGGGATGGAGCCAGGCCCTCAAGGATTTCATGCTGGCGGAGAAGCGGGTGACGACCCTGATCGACGCCCGGCGCCGGGCCCACCGGCATCTCGTCGACCTGCAGGAGGCGAGGAGCAGCGAGCACGCACTGGTGGACACGGTTCAGCGGGCCCGCATCGAGCTGCGGGCCGCCGAGCAGAACGTGAGCGATCACCGGGTGCTCGAGGAGCAGGCGCAGGAGCGCCTGACGCAGATCGCCGCTCAGTACGACCGCCACATGGCCACCAGACCCGGCGTGCTGGAGACCATCTTCAGTCTTGGCCGCGCCACTCGTGCCTGGAGGGCCTCCCTCGATCCCCTCCTCGAGGAACTGAGCGACGCCGAACGACGGGGCCGGAGTCTGGCGGCGCAGGGTTCGCGGCTGCGCGACGGGGCCGCGGAACTCGCCGCCGGCCTCGGCTCCTTGGAGGGGGAGCTGTCCCGGACACGGGACAGATTGTCGAGGCTCCGCACCGAATGCGCGGAGGACAAGCGCCGATACGGCCCGGCCCATCCCGATGCGGAACAATCCGCCGAGCAGCGCGAGCTCCACGCCCCCTGGCTCGACGCAGAACTCGACACAGCCCGCTCGGAGTTGTTCCTCGCCGCACTCCAGCTTCACCAGGACTTCTTCGCCAACACCGCCCGCACCATGCTCGACGGGCTCCGCGCGGCATGCGAGGTCGTCGCGGGCGGGGCCCCGAAGAACCTGGAGCCCGAGAAGGTGCGGGCCGCATGGCAGCTCTTCTTCCTCGTCGTACCGCTGGTCTCCACGACCTTCGCCTCATGCGGGCGAATGCTCGGTGGGATCGGACCGGAGGCTCTCGGCTGGCTCCTCATCGACGAGGCCGGGCAGGCATCGCCGCAGTACGCCGTCGGCGCGATCTGGCGGGCCCGACGAGTCGTCGTCGTCGGCGATCCGCTCCAGCTCCGACCCGTGGTGACGATCCCGCAGAAGGCGCAGCACGACATCGCCGCGGCCCACGGGATCTCCTCGACATGGATCCCGCCCCTGGCCTCCGTCCAGACCCTCGCCGACAGGGTCTCCCCGTACGGCACACGACTGCGACAGGGGGAGGGGTCCGTGTGGATCAGTGCTCCGCTGAGGGTGCACCGTCGATGCGACGAACCCATGTTCACCCTGTGCAACGAGATCGCCTACGACGGCATCATGATCAACGGCGTGCACCGCGCACTCGACGACCCGGACCATCCGGATCCGTTCGACGCGCCCGACGGACCCAGGATCGCCCGGAGCTGCTGGGTGGATGAGCCGGCACCCACTCCGGGGAGCCACCTCCAGGAGAACCAGGTCGTTCGCCTCGAGAAGATTCTCGACCGTCTCATCGAGCACGGTGTCGAGGCCTCCGATGTCATCGCCATCGCACCCTTCCGGGATGTTGCGGACCGCCTGGCGGCGCTGACCTCTCGATATCACGGGCTGCGGGCCGGCACGATCCACACCGCTCAGGGACGCGAGGCGCCCGTCGTCGTCCTGGTCCTCGGCGGGGACCCGAAGCGCCCCGGCGCCAAGGCGTGGGCGTCATCCACCGTCAACCTGGTCAACGTCGCCGCCAGCCGCGCGCAACGTCGGCTCTACGTGATCGGCGATCGTGCCTCATGGGCCGGGTACAACTACTTCCATCAGCTCGACGGCGCTCTGACGCCGTGAGGCGGGCGAGCCCGCTCGCAGCCGGTCAGCGACCGGATCGCTGGTCCTCCGGCGCCCGGCGCGTCAGCCCCCGAGCGGGCGGGCCCCGCGACGGCGTCGGTCGCGCGGATGCGGGCGTCGTCGTGGTCCATGTCGAGGAGCACGTACCGGCCGTTGCCCATGCCCCGGCTCCTCGAGACGGCTGAGCTGGCGCAGGCCGTGCCGGGACTCGATGCGCTCGGCGAGGTCGTGGCGGTCGTCCTCGGCCATGGCGTGGACGAGGTCGATGCAGGCCTGGTCGACGGCGAGCATGTCGGTCGAGGCGAGGATGCCGATGTCCGGGGTGACGACGGGCTGGGCGCCCACGCCCTCGCAGTCGCACGAGACCGACATGCTCCGCATGACGTTGACGAAGGCGGCGTGCCGCCCGAAACGGTCGAGGACCGCCTTCGAGGACTCGGTCATGCGCTCCATGGACTCCTCCTCGCCGATGCCCCGTGGTCGTCCGTGCCGACCGGCGTGTGGATCCACGCCTTGCCGATGCGCCCGTCGGCGCATCCGATGCCGACGTTCTCGTTGGCCCCGCCGGAACCGCCCAGGGTGCGCCCCTTGAAGTGGGTCAGGGCGAGCAGCGAGTCGTAGTTGAGCAGGTCGGCGCCCACCGACATCTCGCGGAACCACGCGCCTCCGGTCACGGGCAGCAGGGCGGTGCCCCGCTCGCCGAGGATGTCGACCGGGGCGACGTCCCAGCCGTTGACCTTCAGCGCCCTGCGGTGCTGCTCGGCGGTGCCACGGCTGCCCTCGTAGCAGGTGTTCGTCTCGACGATGGTGGCGCCGGGCAGGTCGTCGGCGAGGGGTTCCCGCACCCATGCCGGCGGGATGATGTTCGGCCCGTGCCCCTCGCCGGTGCGGACCTTGCCGGTGATGTCCCCGGCCACTCGGGAACAGGCCTCGCGGAGGCCGGCGGCCGACAGCTCCCGCGTGAAGCAGACGATGGATTCGTTCCCGGTGCGCCGCTCGTAGGGCAGGTACTGGTCCCCGCCGATGCCGGGGGTCGGCCTTCCATCAAGCATGACGACTCCTCGATGGTGCGTCCCCGGGACGTCGACGGCTCGGGAGAGGGCGAGGGACAGGTCCTCGTCATTCAGGCTAGCGACGGGGTCCGGGCACGTCTTCGGGGGCCGGTAAAACGCCGGCCCCCGAAGACGCGGAACCCGTGACGGTCAGGAGAGGAGGACGCCCGGACGGCGGGACGGCCCCCCACCGACCTCGAGGGGTCATCCGGACCCGGGACGGGCTCGCTCGCTCGACTCAGTCATCGCCCTCGTCGCACGGGGCCTCGTTCTCGTCGCCGTCATCGTCCCCGTCGTGCTCGGCGAACTTGGACCCGTCGTCATCCCCGTCGTGCTCGGCGCACTGGGTCTCGTCGTCACCCTGGGACGCCTTCCCCTGATCCTTCGAGGGGGTCGGGGTCTCCTTGCTCGGGGCGGCCGGGGCGGGCGCACCGCCCTTGTCGCAGGGGCGCGAGACGACCGAGACGGTGAGGTTCAGCTCGGCCTCCAGACTGGTGATGCTCTTCTGCTCGACCTTCGCACCGGCCCCGTTGCAGGGGCAGTAGATGACCTGCCCGTCACCGACGTAGATCGCCACGACCTGAACGCTCGAGAAGAACTCCGAGGTGGTCTCGGTCCTGGAGAACTGGCCCTGCGAGAAGGACAGGACGTCGCCCACCTGCCAGCTCTGGGAGCCGGCCCACCAGGTGTCCTCGTGCTCGTAGAGCCAGAGGGACAGATCGGAGGCATGGTAGGACTCCAGGTTCGCGTTCCCGCTCAGTCGGGCGCCGCTGTCATTGCGAATGGAGTGGCTGCCCGCGTCGTAGTAGTCACCCTCGAGGATCTTGCCGAGGAAGCAGTCGCGGTCGTTCTGGCTCAGGCCGGCGCCGGCGTCCTTGAAGCTCTTCGCGTGGTCGACCTCCTTCTGCGCGGTCTGGGTGTCGATCTGGACGCTGGGCCGGTCCTCGATCTGGAGCTGACCGCCTCCCTGGCCCGTGTCTCCACAACCGGCGGGACAGGCGCTGGCGGTGGCGGGGATGAGCAGTGCCGCCGCCGTGCACGCGAGGGCGGCGGGAATCGACTTCTTCATGATGTTGGCTCCTTCGAATTGCCGAATGAATCAGGTGCTCCATTGGGGTGGGGCACAGTGAGTCTTCCACGATTCCCGTTCCGATGGGAACCCTCCACCGGACGCTCCGCCGACGCTCCCGACAGCCCCGACCCCGACCCTCCAAGAAGTGTATTCTCCCTTGTGGAAGAGTCTTTGATGCAGAGAACCCTGAACCCGACCGCTGAAGAACCCTGAATTCCGACGGCCCCGGACCGGCTCGCGCGCCCCGTCGGTGCCGGAGCCCCGGCAAGCGCCGCCACCGCTCGGGACGCCACCGCGTCCACCCGGCCGAGGGCCGGGGCCCGGGTGCGTTCTGGCGCGGCCGTGGGGGTGGCCGCATCCGCCCGGCCGAGAGCCGGAGCTTCACTGTGCGAAGACTGCTCGTCTTCTCGCACGGAGCGCACAGTGAATCGGTCCGGCGGCGCCGCAAGTGCCGGCCGGGACGGCCGACCGGTCGATCCTCCTCGACGCCGATGTCGGCGAGGCGCTCCGGGCGCTCAGGGGCGGGCCCTGCCGAACCGCCGGACGCGTCCGCCGCGGTGTTGCTCACCCTCCCGCACGGGGCGCACGGCGGACCGGGCCGGGGCCCGGGCACCCGCCTCAGCGGCCGGCCCGGGCCCGCAGGACGGCCGTGAGCACCTGGTCGGCCACCTCGCGCTTGCTCGCCAGGGGCAACCGGGTCTGACCGTCGGGGGTGATGAGCGTCACGACGTTCGTGCCGACGCCGAAGCCGGCGCCGGGGGTCGACAGGTCATTGGCGACGATGAGGTCGATCCCCTTCTCGACCAGCTTGCGCCGCGAGTTCGTGACGAGGTCGGCGGTCTCCATCGAGAAGCCGCACAGGGTCTGCCCGTCGCGGCGGTGGGCGCCCAGCCAGGCCAGGATGTCGCGGGTGCGCTCCAACTCGAGCACGGCGGGGCCGTCGGTCTTCTTGATCTTCTGCTCGGCGACGCGGCGGGGCCGGTAGTCGGCCACGGCCGCGGCCATGATGACGACGTGGGCGTCGCACGAGGCGTCCTCGACGGCGTGGAACATCTGCTCGGCCGACTCGACCCGGACGACGGCGTCCATCGGCGGCGGGGGCTCGGCGGTGCTGCCCGCCACGAGCGTCACCCGGGCGCCGCGGTCACGGGCGGCCTGCGCGAGGGCGAAGCCCATCCGACCGGTGGAGTGGTTCGTGATGTAGCGCACCGGGTCGATGCGCTCGATCGTCGCGCCGGCGGTGACGAGGACCCGCAGGCCGGCGAGGTCCCCGGCGGGCTCGTCCCCGGGGCCGAGGTCCAGGCGCTCCAGCACCCGCGCGACGAGCACCGGCGCGTCGGGCATCCGTCCCGGCCCGACGTCGCCGCAGGCCAGTCGCCCGGAGTCGGGTGCGATGACCTCGTGGCCGAGCCCGGCCAGGCGGGCGAGGTTCGCCCGGACGGCCGGGTTGGCGATCATGCGGGTGTTCATGGCCGGGGCGACGAGCACGGGGCAGGTGCAGGCCAGCACCGTCGTCGTGAGAAGGTCGTCGGCCAGGCCGTTGGCGAGCCGGCCGATGACGTCGGCGCTCGCCGGGGCGACGAGCACGAGGTCGGCCGCCCTGGCCAGCTCGATGTGCTCCATGGCGCGGCCCGGGCCCGACGGGATGACCTCGACCGGGCAGGGATGGCCGGTGAGGGCCTCCAGGACGAGCGGCGAGACGAAGGCGGTGGCCCGCGGCGTCATGACCGTCCGCACGTCGAGGCCCGCCCTTATGAGGGCCCCCGCCAGACCGGGCGCCTTGCAGGCGGCAATGCTCGCACTGATGCCGAGCAGCACCGTCGGCCGGCCCGTCGCTCCCCCGTCCTCGGTCATCGGCCCCTCCTCGGTCAGGACGGCTCCACCGTACCGGGGCGGGTCGGAGGGCCTCCCGCGGGGCGCACCGACCGGGCGGGACGACGGCACGACGATCCCGACGGACGAGGGGCATGCCCGGGACGATGCCGTGCGGGCGACGGGCGCGAACGGGCCCCGGCGAGCAGGGGCCGCCGCCGCGCCCGGTGCACGCGTCCCTGCCGCACCGCGTGCGCCGCACCGGCCGCCGTGGAGCGCGTGCCGGGCCTCAGCCCCGCCAGCCGCCCCGCTCGGCCCAGCTCGTGTCGTCGTGGCCGAGCACCCGCCAGGTGTCGTCCGCCCCGCGCAGCAGCCGACTCACGCCGCCGTTGTGGATCGGCGCCCGTAGCTCGGCGCCGAGACGGTCGAGGATGCAGGCGATCGTCACGCCGCTGCTCACCACGAGCACCGCGGGCGGGGCGCCGGGGACGGCCTCCGCGGCAGCGATGTCGTCGAGCGCCGACAGGGCCCGGTCGGCGGCCTGGCGCACGGTGTCGGACGGGTAATCGGTGTCGGGATTGGTGCGACTGAAGATGTCGTAGATGTCGATGAGGCTGTGGCCCGCCCCGAGCGCCTCCTCGGTCGAGGAGACGCCGAGCACCCGGTAGGCGGCCTCCCACATGAACCTGTTGGGCATGCCCTCCCAGGCGCCGAAGGACATCTCGCGCAGCCCGAAGAGGGAGACCGGCCGCAGCTCGGAGCCCATGCCCTCGAGCAGGGAGGTCATCGTCTCGTGGTGACGCAGCATGTCGCCGCTGTAGGCGGCCGCGAAGTCGACGCCCCCGGCGGCGAAGGCCCGTCCGATCGCCTCGGCGACGGCGAAGCCCTTGGGCGTCAGCGGCGTGCCGCACCAGCCCTGCACGCGGTCGAGTTTGTTGAACCACGTCTCGCCGTGGCGCACCAGGTAGACCTCGACGGGTCCGTCGGTCATACCGTCCTCCTTCGTCCGGGCGGCCCGAGAGCCGCGGTTCTGCTCGGTCCGGGCGGCCCCGGGCCGCCGTCAGGGCGTGGTGCCGGCCGGGGACGAGCCGCCCCGTCGGGCCCAGCTCAGGTCGTCGACGGTCTCGGCGGTCCAGCCGGAGGCGTCGTGGCGCAGCAGGCTCACCGAGCCGTTGCGGATGCGGGTGCGCGAGGCGAGCCCGAGCGAGGCGAGGACGCACACGATGGTGATCCCGCTCGTCACGACGAGGACGCGGGAACGCCCGCGCCGGGAGCCCTCCGCGGAGGCGATCTCCTCGAGGGCCCCGCCGGCGCGTTCCGCGACGACGGCCGTGCTCTCGGCCGGGTACTCGGGGTCGGGGTTGGAGGCGCTGATGCCGTCGTAGACGTCCGTGAGGGAGAGGCCCCTCGCGAAGGCCTCCTCGTCGGTCGTCACCCCGAGGCCGGCCCAGCAGGCCCTCCACATGTCGGCGTTGGAGCCGCCCTCCCAGCCGCCGAAGGACATCTCGCGCAGCTCCCTGAGCTGGACGACCGGCAGCGACGAACCCATGCCGTCGAGGATGCCGCGGGCGGTCTCGTGATGGCGGGCCATGTCGCCGCTGTACGCCGCGTCGAGGACGACGCCGCCGGACGCCAGGCCGCGCCCGACCGCGGCGGCGAGCTCGTGCCCGGCGCCGGTCAGCGGGGAGTCGCACCAGCCCTGGGCGCGATCGCGCTTGTTGAACCACGTCTGACCATGACGCGCCAGGTAGACCTCGACGACGCCGACGGCTCCGCTCACGCTCGGTTCCCCCTCGCTCGGTTCCGGTTCCCCGGCCCGCCGTCCAACCGGCGGAGCCGCACCCCAACGATAGACGCGGGCGGGGGAGGTCCCGGGACGCGCCCGCCGGCCCGCGCACCACGGGCCACGGAGCCCGGGGCTGCGAACTCCGGCGGCGGGCCGGAGGGGGAACTGGCTCCTCACGGTTCGGGCGTGGTACGGGCTGGCGCGTCAGTCCTGGTGCGAATGTTGAGGTCTTCCGAAGACGGGCGATTCCTGCACCGTCCGTCTGGAAGACCTCGACGCGCCTGGCACCACCTTCACGACCCCTGCTGATCCGGCACCGCCGGGTCAAGTCCCTTCCATGGCCGTCACGAAACAATGACCGTCATGGAGCAGGATCGTTTCTGGTTTCGCGGAATGGAGGTGTTCGGAGTCGTGGTCGAATGTTCGGCCGGTGATGTGTGGGGCGGATGCGCCGAGGGTTTCTTCGGGTGTCTCGTGCTGGATGGTGGCGGTGTCGTTCCTGGCCGTGTTCCGGACGTGCCCGGCCGGGTTGGTGGTCGGGCACGTACGGCGGCAGGAAGATCGTGGTGATGCGCTCCAGCAGCCGGCCGGGCTCGTGGAGGCCGGTCAGGGCTCTGGCGTGGTGGGGGCGGGCGTTGTCCGGGACGACCGCGATCTTGCCGCCTCGGTTTCGCGTTGGAGCGGGTCCGGTGCGAGGGTCGTCTGCCAGGTGTCCCGGTTCTGCTCGGTCGGGTACGGCGCGACTGTTCTGCTGGTCGGGGGGAGGGCGTCGGAGAAGGACTGGGACGTCCTCTGCCGGTCCACGGACCGGCCTGGTGCGCTGCCCTTTCGGGGGCTGCATGCGGCGGGTCCAGGCCTCGTGCTCCAAGCGGCCTGGCCAGGATGGTCTCGGGTTCCTGCTTCCGGACGCGGGCGGGTTCCACCGCGTCCCGGTTCCCCGCATGCCCGGCCGGGACCGGGCGCATCCTGGTGGCCTGCCAGTCGGCCGGCCGTTCCTGCACCGTCCTCTCCGTCCGCTCGACCGTCTCAGCGATGATGCCCGCATCGGCGCCACGGGAGGCGTGCAGGACCGCCTCTGCCTTCATCCCGGCGAGCACGCGACTGCCGGAACGCCTCCTCCACCCGACCAGGACGGCGGTCTCCTCCGGGGCGACCCCGACCCGCACGCCCCCACCGCATCCGAAACAGCACAGGAAACCCACGAAACACGGCCCCGTCCCATGACGGCCATGGAAGTGGATGTTGCGTTTTTCGAAGTACGGGATCACCAGGCCCCACGTGCGCACCCCGGGGCGCATGCGCTCCACCTCGCGCCATGCCGCCTGCCCGATGCCCCTGCTGTTGCTGTGGGCATCCGGTGAGGCGAACAACAGCTCCAGTTCGCCCCTCCGCGCGGTCCCGTCGATGTTCAGCACGATTCCACCGACTGCGCGATCGCCCACGACGATGCGCCATGCCTCGGCGTGCTCCCCGCCGATCGCGCGCTCGATGGTCCCGCGGAAGATGATCTGCCCGTCCTCCTCGAAGTGGTCGTCGCGCATGTCGAACCCCTGCGTCGCCCCGTGGAGGAACGCCTCTTGGTTGTCGGCTGTGAACTGCTCGCGGTCATCGGGCTCGAGCGGCGCCAGTGTGATGCCCGGACCGGCTGCCACACCCTGTCGGCTGTCCATGCGGCCATCATCCCAGCCTGATCCGTGGTGTCCCGGTGCCCGCCACGGGCAGCTGCGTCTTCGAGAACGGTGCCCACCGTCGAAGACTCGCCGACCGTGAGCCCGGCTCTTCGGCCCGAGCGTGAGGTCAGGAGCACGGGCCCCGTCGATGAGCGGCGTTCCAGGGACGTCGTTGCCGGGCCTGCATGGGCCTTCGGGTCTCCGCCCATGTCGGGTCGCGGCCGGAGGACGCGGGCAAGCCGGCCGGCGAACGGGCGCGGTCGCATACGAGGCGACGCATACGAGGCGACCCCGTGCGGAAGACCGGCGGCCACCCGGAACCGGATCGTGCGCCCGCTCCCCCTTTCGTCATCGAACCGGCTCACGCCAGCGGCACGACCCGCACCTGGGTGGCCTTGACCTGCGCCCACAGCCGCCCGCCGACCGGCGTCCCGAGCTCGGCCCAGGCCGCCGTCGTCACCCGGGCCCGGACGACGGCCCCGCCGTCGAGGCCCAGCCGCACGCTCACCAGGCCGCCCGACTCGTCCGCCGCCTCGACCGTGCCGGGCAGGGCGCTGCGCGGCGAACCCCCCGGCGGCGCGGCGTGCAGGGCGACCGACTCCGGCGCGAAGACCATGGCCACCCGCTCCCCCGCCGCGGGCGCGCCGGTCTCGGGCGGCCGTGCGGCGACGAGGCGGCGCTCCCCCACGGCGACGCCGGGCAGCCCGTCGTCGCCGACGACGAGCGTCCCGGTGACGATGTCGAGGCCGGCCAGCCGGGCGGTGAAGGCGCTCGCCGGGCGGGCGATCAGCCGTGCCGGTTCGCCCTGCTCGACGATCCGACCGTGGTCGAGGACGATCATCCGGTCGGCCAGCTCGAGCGCCTCGAGCACGTCGTGGGTGACGACGATCGTCGTCGTGCCCGCGTCGGCCAGGCGCGCGGCGAGCACCCGGCCGACCTGCGAGGATGCCTCGACGTCGAGGGCCGCCGTCGGCTCGTCGAGGACGAGGACGGCGGGCTCGAAGGCCAGCGCCCTGGCCAGCGCGACACGGGCCGCCTGCCCGCCCGAGAGCTGCCGGCCGCGTCGCCCGGCGAGTTGCGCGCAGCCGACGGCGGCGAGCTGCTCCGCGGCCGCCTCCCTGGCCCGTCCGCGGGGCACGCCCCGGCAGCGCAGCGGGAACGCCACATTGTCGAGCACGCTCATGTGGGCGAAGACGTGCGGGTCCTGGCCGAGCATCGCCACGCCGCGGCGGTGGGCGCTGACGAAGACGCGCGGCCCGTCGACGAGTCGGCCGCCGATGCGCAGTTCGCCGCTGTCCAGGCGCAGCCGCCCGGCGACGATCTCGGCGAGCGTGGACTTGCCGGAGCCGTTGTGCCCCATGACGGTGAGCACCTGCCCCGCGGGGATCTCGAGCGTCAGGGCCCAGTCGCGGGCCGACAGGGCGCCGTCGACGCCGATCGACGCCGCGGGCACGGCGCGCGCCGGAGCGGCGGAGACGGGCTCGGCGGCCGCCGCCCCGTCCTCGTGGACGGGCCCGCCGCCACGCCCCCCGGGCGTCCACTCGGTGCCCGCGACGACGAGGGCCGCCACGACGACGAGGAGAGCGCCGAGCGCCAGCGCGTTGTCGGAGTCCGTCTCGCGGGCCAGGTAGATCTGCAGCGGCATCGTGCGGGTGACGCCCTGCAGCGAGCCGGCGAAGGTGAGCGTCGCCCCGAACTCGCCGAGGCAGCGGGCCAGCGACAGCGCCGTACCGCGCGCCAGCGCCGGCACGACGAGGGGCAGCGTGATGGCGCGCAGCACCCTCGTGGGGCCGGCGCCGAGCGAGGCGGCGGTCTCCTCCAGACCCGCCGGCCGCGAGCGTAGGGCGGCTTCGAGCGTGATGACGAGGAAGGGCAGCGAGACGAAGACCTGCGCCATGACGACCGCCGGCGTCGTGAAGCCGATGCGAACGCCCCAGACCCCGTCGAGCACCTGGCCGACGAGGCCTCGGCGGCCGAAGGTGGTCAGCAGCGCCAGCCCCGCGACGACCGGCGGCAGCGACAGCGGCAGCGCGACGAGCACCCGCGCGCACCGCACCCCGCGCCAGGACCGCGACAGCAGCACCGCCAGGGGCACGCCGAGCACCAGGTCGACGGCCGTGGCGGCGGCGCAGGTGCGCAGGCTCAGCCACAGGGCGTCGCGCGAGGCCTCGGCGCCGATGAGCTCGCCGAAGCGCCCCCAGGGGACGGCCGCCCCCATGCCGACGAGGGGGATCACGAGGTAGAGCACGCCCAGCACCGCCAGCGCCGCCAGCCAGACGGGGACCGGGGCCGGCGGCGCGGCGCGCCGGGCGCGTGCGCTCATCGGACCGGCTCAGGCGGCCTTGGAGAAGCCGTACTTGTCGAGCGTGGCCTGGCCGTCGTCGGAGAGCACGTAGTCGACGAACTGCTGGGCCAGCTCGGCGTGCTGGCTCTCGTTGACGGTGGCGATCGGGTAGTGGTTGACGACCTGGTCGGCGCCGGCGATCGGCACCTCGGTGACCTTGTCGCCGGCCTCCTTCGCATCGGTGCGGTAGACGATGCCGGCGGTGGCCTCACCGCTCGTGACCTTGCCGACCACATCGGTGACCTGCTGCTCCTCGCTCACCGGGTTGAGCGTGACGCCGAGCTTCTCGGTGAGCTGCTGGGTGGCCGAGCCGCAGGGCACCTCGGGCGCGCAGATGACGAGCTGGGCGTTGTCGAGCGAGGCGTCGAGGCCCGTGACGCCGGCCGGGTTGCCGGCGGGCGTGATGATCGTGAGGACGTTCGTGGCGAACTCGGTGATCTCACCGACGGTGCCGGCGTCGACGGCCTTCTGCATCGTCGAGGTGTTGGCGGTGGCCAGCACGTCGGCCGGGGCGCCCTGGTTGATCTGGTCGACGAGGGTCTGCGAGCCGGCGTAGTTGAACTGGACGTCGACGCCGGGGTGCTCGGCCTCGAAGGCGGTGGCCATCTCGTCGTAGCCGGCGGTCAGCGAGGCGGCCGCGTAGACGGTGAGGACGGTGGTCTGGGTCGAGGACGAGGCGTCGGAGGACGAGCCCTTGGACGACGAGCAGCCGACCATGGCGGCCGACAGCGCGACGGCCGTGCCGACGGCCATGATGCGATGGGTGAGTCTCATGATGCTCCTTGTGGGTTCGTGGCGTACGCATTCGTGACCGCCGGGACGACGTCGTCCCGGCGGGGTCCTGATTCCATGGCCCCGACGGGCCTACGAGGTGACGGGCAGCTCGAGGGAGACGTTCGTCGCCTTCACCCGGGCCACCGCGATGGAGCCCACCTCGAGGCCGAGGGCCTCGACGGCCTCGGTGGAGATGAGCGAGACGATCCGGGAGTTCCCGGCGACGAGGTCGACCTGGCTCATGACCGGATCGGATCTGATGGCCGTGACGATGCCCTGGATGTGGTTGCGCGCCGACTGGGACCGCGACCCGTCCTCGAGGCCGACGTGGTCGTGCTGCTGGGCGAGCAGATGCCCGGCCAGCGAGGCGCCGTCGACGCGCAGCACGTGCTGGTCGTCCTGGAAGGCTTTCACGGCGCCGGAGCTGATCCAGCGGCGGATGGTGTCGTCCGAGACGCCGAGCAGCCTGCTGATGTCGGAGATGCGATGCCTTGGCACGGAAGAACCATAGCAAAATCGGATGGATCGACCCGAATCACCCGCATCAGCGGATCGGAGGATCGGCGGCGCCCGCCGCGCTCAGCTCTCGGCCAGCTGGATGTAGACGTGGCGCAGCAGCGGCACCACCACGTCGAGGGTGTCGCTCATGCCGCCCTTGGAGCCGGGCGAGCAGACGAGCAGGGCCGCGTCGGCGTCCTTGCCGGTGACGCCGACGACCTCGCGCGAGAGCGGCGCGAGCGGGCTGTGCTCGGCGCCGTGGGCGCGGATCAGCTCGGCGACGCCGGGCAGCTCGACCTCGACGAGCCCGCGGAGGACCTCGGGGGCGTCGTTGTTGCGGCGGAAGCCGGTGCCGCCCAGGACGACGACGAGCCGCCGTCCTGCCGTGATGGCCGCGCGCAGCTCCTCGTCGAGGGACTGCGCGAGCTCGGGGACGACGCTCAGCGAGACATCGCCGAGCCCCTCGGCCAGGAGGCGGTCGCGACAGGCCTCGCCCGCCCCGTTGGGGCGCTCCCCCGACAGCACGCGGTCGCTCATGACGACGACCGCCGCGGTGATCGTCGACAGGTCGAAGTCGTTGCGGTACGTCATCCGGCATCCTCTCCGCGCCCCACGGCGCTGGTCGTCGTGCCCGCGCTCGTCGCTCTGACGGCTGCGCTCGCTTCACCAGCCACCCTAGGCCTGCCGCCGTCCGCGGGGACGCGGTGAGCCCCTTGGACCTCGCGGCAGCTGGGCGCCCGTGGGCGGATGCCGCGGCGGCCTCGCAGAACGACCGCACCGCCCCTGGACGGCGCGGGCCGCCGGCCCCGGGGCGGTGGACGCCTCCTGCAGCGTGACGCGAATCTGCTTGCGGTCTCGGCGATCCATGCGCTGGCCCGTCGTGGCTGATCCGTCGGGTTCCTGTCCTGGCTGGAGATGGTCGAGGCTCGGTCGCCCGGTCGCCACTCTTGAGGTTCTTGGGCGGTTGGCGGGGGGGTTCTGGGTGGGGTTCCTGAATCGTCCCCGAGGGGAGCGGTTCCGTGGGGTCGAGGAGTGTTGTTTCTCTCGTTGTGACTGGTTGACGGTGGGGTTGTTCTCGTGGCTGCATTGGTGTGGTTCTGTCTGCCCACCCCGGGGGGTTCTTCGGGGGGTTCTTCTGTGAGTGGTGATCTGAGTCTTGATGATCTGCATGCGGCGTCGGATGTGGTGTGGGATTTCGTGGTCAGTGCTGATCTGGCGGGCGGGCTCGACGCGGCGGCTGCTACGGTGCGGGGTCGGGTGGGGCCGCGGAACAGCCGCAGGGGCACGTACGGGACTGAGTTCAGGGGGCTGGAGTGCTTGGTGTTTTTCGGGCGGTGGGTGAAATGATCGTGAGGTAGAATTAGATCATGTCGGCACCGAAATATAGTGCGGAATTTAAGGAACAAGTCGTTCTCGGGATCGTCCAGGAGTCCGGGCCGGTGGCCGGGGTGGCCGGATCGTACGGTCCTGTGGCGCAGACAGTCGGGAACCGGGTCGCACGATGGCGGAAGGAACACCCCGACCTCAGCGCTGATGCCGTGACCGCGGAGGAGCACGCCGGGATCGGACGGCTGAGGGCAGAGCTCCGGGAAGCCCGCATGGAAAACGAGTTCCTGAAAAAAGCGGCGGCCTTCTTCGCCCAGGAATCCGGGTGGGCGTGGAATACCGCCGCATCCACCGCGAAGAAGGCAACTACCCCATCCAGTCCATGCGCCGGTGGGTGAAAGCATCCAAGTCCGGCTACTACGCCTGGCGAAACCGACCCGAGTCCTCGACAACCCAGCGGAGGGAAGACCTGACGGCCATCATCGTCAAGTTCTTCGACGAGTCCGAACAGACCCACGGCTGCCGCCGGATCCACGCAGAGCTGGCCCGAAGCGGCGTCAAGGTCTCACTCGACATGGTCCGCAAGATCATGGCAGCAGCAGGTCCCGTTGCTTGTCAACCCCGGAAACAAGCCAAGACGACCGTGCCGGCGCCGGATCTTCCGGGCCGGCCCGACCGGCTGCGCCGAAACTTCACCGCCACCGCGCCCGGAATGAGACGGATGGGCGGCATCACGCATGGTCCGACCCGGCGGGGATCCGCCCACCCGGCGGTCGTCATGGATTGCTCCTCGGGGAGGGGTCGTCGGGCGCGCGATCGCCGGTCGCATGCGCGTCGGGCTCGTCGCCGGGGCCTCGGTCATGGCCGCGCGGGGCCCGTCCGCCGATCCGTGGTGTCACGGTCTTTCACTCGGGTCGGGGGGCTCGATGCGCGTGGGCCGGATGCACGGGGTTCATGGCCGGCCGCGGGGTTCTCCCGTCCGTCGGGCGGACCGGCAGCTGCTATAACAATGCCGCCGCCGAGTCGTTCAACGCGATCTTGAAGAAAGAACTCGTGAACCGTAAGGTCTACTCGACCCGAAACCATGCAATCCGGGACGTGACAGCCCGGATCGAGTCACGATACAATCACAAACGTCTCCACTCGGCGATCGACCACCGGACCCCCAACCAAGCCGACACCGGATGGAGACAACAACACAAGGCAGCAGCCTGAAACCAACCATCAACCACTGCCTGAAAAACCTATATCACTCCAAACCCGGATCCTCCTCCTGCGCTCGACACGGATCGTCCGGTCAGTCAGAGCACCACTCAGAACCAGTGGGCCCAGGACAGGATTCGGACCCTCAACCAACAGGGTGTCGAAGAGCTTCGGGTCAACCAGCAGCAGGTCAATGCGCAGGGGCAGCGCGTGGGGATCAACCGGCCCGACCTCCAGTACACCGGAAAGGACGGGGTGCGGGTCTGCGAGGAGGTCGACACGTCCTCGTCGACGAGGGGCCCCGGCCATGCGGACCGTATCCTGGCGAATGACCCGGACGCCGTAGTGTACTTGTGGGACGACGTGGATTAGGAGCAGATGATGATGACCTCTCTCTTCGACGGGCGGCTCGCGCCGTTGACGTTTTCGATTGGTTTCCTCGGTGCGCCGCCGGAGGAGGTGGCGGCTGTTCTGGTCGAGTTCTTCACGAGGGTTCATGACGGCGGGCGGGCCACGGAGCTCGGGGGCTCGTTGGAGGAGAATCTCCTCGAGCTGCAGCCGCTCACCATCGCTTCGCGTCCTCGCATTCTTCTGACCTCGACGGCCCTGGACGGGTGGACGGCGATGTTCGACGGCCAGGTGAATGGTCAGGGCGTCGCTCAACTGACAGGACTCCTGGCCAGTCAACTGTTGAAGGTGCGCGGGTATTTCGTTGCGTCTGTCCCGCCTGCCGGCAACAGTGGGGGGCCGTTGGGGGCGCGGCAGTTCCACATGTTGGGTCCGGAGACGAAACTCGGGTATGTCCGGACGGTTGAACTGATCGAGAACAATCCTGGACGCTGGTATTTCGAGGCGGGCGGCGAGGTCCAGCCGTTCGAGGATGTGGAGGCGTACGGGAGCCGGCGTCGTCGGGACCGGTTCACGGAGGAGATGCTGGCGGGGTATGCGGCCGCGGTGGGTCTGCGGCCGTGGGACGAGTCGTTCTACCGGAACCCGTCGTACCTGGTCACCAATGCCGCCACGATCCGTTACCCGTTCACCCTTGGGCAGGCCCGTGCCAGGCTGGGGCTGGACGGCTGATCCCGTGGCTTTCGGAGGGCCCGCGCAGGACCCTGTCCGGTGTTTCCCCGGGGCGAGTGCCTCGCCCGGCCGCGTCCGGGCCTCGCGCAGACGTCACCGGGTGTTGTGTCGTTCTCGTTGTCCTGTGGGGGTGTCCGTGGTGAGTGCCCGGGAGCGTCTCGAGAGGGTCCTGCCGGTTCCGGTGTCTCGGTTCGAGGTGGTCGATGACTTCGATCACGACCGGGTCCCCGTGCTGTCCGCCGGTACTGTGACGCTCGAGATCACGGGGCCTTTCGTGGGGCGTCAGGGGCATGAGTCGTTGTGGGACGAGATGGAGCCGGAGGAGCTCACTGCGGCCCTGAAGGGTTTCGAGGGTCAGCGGCTGCGGGCTGTGGACTCCGGTGAGGGCTGGCTGCACGTGGGCTTCACGGATGGGTGGATCCGTGTGGTGGCGACGGAGTGGGAGTCATGGGTCATGACTCTGCCCGGGGTCACGTGGATGGGGCACGGCCGTGGGGCTCCCTCGGGTCCGGACGGGAAGTGGGCGTTCGGCGACATCGGACCCTGACCGGGGAATCCCGGAACCATGCTCTGCGCACGTGAAGCGCCCTCAGCCCCGTGGCAGCACCAGCAAACGCATCACCCGCCCCACGGGCAGAGCCACCGGCCGCGCCTGCACGGCCGCAGATCGAACCCCCGCACACGACCGGCCCCGACTCCATCGCCGACGACCAAGGAACCATCATCCCAACCAGCAGAACACGACACGAAGAAGGCCTCCAGAACGCCGGATTCCCGACGACTCCAACCAGAAGCCCCGGAACAAGCTATGGCTGACATGAAACGAAATCGTATTTTTCGTGGATTTCCTGTGTCGTTTCGGATGTGATCGGGACATGCAGGTCGGGGTCACCCCGGAAGAAACCGCCGTCCTGATCAGGTGGAAGAAGCGTTCCGACAATCATGCGTTGGTTCGGATGAAAGCAGAAGCTGTCCTGTACGCCTCCGAAGGAGTCAGTATCAGCATCATCGCGAAGACGGTTGAGCGGGCCGAGAGGACCGTGCAGGAATGGCTGGCCGAGTGGCGGGCCACCAGGATGTGCTCGGTGCTGACAGGGCATGCGGGGAACCAGAACGCGGCGGAACCCGCCCGCGCGCAGGAGGAAGAACTCAAGGCCATCCTGGCCCGGCCGCCCTCCCGGTCCGGTGTTCACGCCGAGTTCTGGGACGTCCCGGCGATGCGTGAGGTCGTGAAGATCATGTTCGATGTCGAGTACCAGGCGGACTCCTCGTATCAGCTGCTCCTGCGCCTGTGCGGGCTGAGTCTCGAGCTGCCCGACTCGTTCGATGAGCACCGCAACGAGAAAGCCATCACCCGGCGCATGGCCGAGGTGAAGGCCCAAGTCAAGAGCTTGTTGGACCAGGGCTGGGAGGTCTACACGGCGGACGAGGTCCGCTTGGAGCACGAGGCCGAGACCCGCCGGATGCAGCTCCCGAAAGGGCAGCGGACCAAGCTGTACGTGGACCGGAAGAAGACGTCCCAGTCGTTCTTCGGTGCGCTCTCCCTGACCAGCAAGAAGGTCACGCTGTACCCGATCGAGGGGAACCAGAACACCGAGCAGACGATCCTCGCGCTGGACCGGCTCCAACGAGAAACCGAGACCGGCAAGACCGCGGTCGTCCCGGACAACGCCCGATTCCACCATGCCAAGATGCTGGCCGGCCTCTACGAGCCCGGCCGGCTGCTGGAGCGCATCACACCGATTCATCCGCCGCCGTACGCGCCCGACCACAATCCGGTGGAGCATGTCTGGAACGCGGCCAGGAGCAACATCGCGAACATTCAGCGCGAGACCCCAGAAGAGACCTTCGGCGCGTTCGCCTCATACGTCACCGGACGCTCCTTCGACTACGACTTCGAGCACCTCCCACTCCGCGAAACCAGAAACGATTTTGTTTCATGACAGCCATATGACCTTCCTGATACAACTCCTGATACAACTAAGGTGCGAATCATGGAACCTAGTGGCCCAGCACCTCGCAGGACAAGTCTCACCAACGCAAATGAGCAATCCGTGAATCCATTTGCAGGCAAGCCAGTTCAGCCCCCACAAGGACTCTCGAGGTCAGCCAGAAACAATATGTTCGAGAGCGGACCCACATTACGCTTGAGCCATGACAAAAATGAGGGACTTGTTGTGTCGGTAGCTCTTGATGAGCAGCTTGATTCCATCCTCCCTGCCCCTATGACGAGGTTCGAATTGGTTTCCGAGACGATACCCTTGTTGCATGCCGGTGACATGGCCCTCGAGATCAATGGATCCTTTGTGGGGCAGTGTGGGCGCGAGGCGTTGTGGGAGGAGATGAATCCCAAAGATCTTGCCCTGCTCCTGCAGAAGTTTGAAGGACAGGACCTGCTTTCTGTTGAATCAGGTCTCGACTGGTTGCATCTGGATCTCAGCGATGGCTGGTTCCGCGTGGTAGCGAGTACATGGGAGCCATGGGTCATGACTCTTCCCAAGATCACATGGGTCGCAGAGGAGAATGATGACCCTCTGAATGGGAAGCGTTTGACTGGTGGTCACTGAGACAGGCCCGTCATGAAACAGAATCGTCTTCATTTTCACGGGGCTGGAGGTGCTCGAAGTCGTGGTCGAAGGCGTGCTTGAGGATGACCGCCGGACCATCACCTACGCCTGTGACCGGTCGGGCCGGCGCACCGCCGAGGAGCACTCCGACGGCCGCCGCCGCGAGTACGAGTGGACCGGCCTGTGGACACTGTCCGCCATCACCGACCACTCCGGTGACACGGTTGCACGGACCACGACCGTCGTGGACGCCCTCGGACAGCTCACCCGCGTCAACGACGAGGAGGTGTTCTTCGACGACCTGACCGGCCGGCTCCTCCAGGCCGGCGGCCAGACCATCACCCACGCCGGCCCCCTCACCGCCACCGCGCCGGGCGGCTGGCTCGAACCCTCATGGCGGCCCGGCCGCGACACGGACCCCCAGAACCCGTACCAGCCGCCCGCGGCCCAGACCACACTGCGCGGCGGCCTCGGACTCGGGCCCGGCGGCGAGGCCCGCATCGCCGGCACCGAATGGCTCGGAGCCCGCGTTCACGACCCCGCCAGCCGCGGGTTCCTGTCACCGCCAGCCGCGGGTTCGTTCGCATAACCCTCTTGACCATCTCAGGGCAGGCCGCCTTTTCGTCCTCTGCGGCACGCCCCACGCGGGACCACCGGCAACAACCTGAACCGGCCTTATGAATAGGCCTCCTCGGCCACGAAAGCGGCCACCGCCCCGGCGCCGCCCCGTCCAGCCCCGAGCGAGCGGGTCGGCCCCACGAGCCCGACGCCGACCCTCAACCGCCCAGCCGCTCGGCCCACCAGGCGAGGTCCTCCGGGGAGTCCACGTCGCGGCACTGCTGAACCGGCGCGAGCACCTCGACGAGGTCGAGCACGCGCAGGGTCCGCGCCACACTCCGGTCGCGCACCCGCACGCGTCCCAGCAGGCCGGCGAGCCGGTCGCGCCGGTACAGGCCCTCCAGGTACTGCCGGTAGGGCTTCGGCTCCCCGCCGACGGCGACAGCGCCGTCCCCGCCCGGGTGCTCCCCCAGCGCCCGGAGCAGACGCCCGGCGAGCGCCCCGATCCCCGGGGTGTCGACGCCGCACACGAGCACGAGCTCGTCGGGTCCCTCCGGCTCCGGCAGGACGTCGAGACCGGCCGCGATGCCCGCCAGCGGGCCGCCCCCCGGCGGGTCCTCCAGCGTGCGCCGGCACCCCTCGGGCACCTCGACCGAGCCGGGTGCGACGACGACGAGTGCCCCGCTCACAACCGGCCCCAGGCCGTCCAGCACCAGCTCGAGCAGCCGCCGCCCGCCCAGGACGATGTCGGCCTTGCTCACCCCGCCGAGGCGCTCCCCGGAACCGCCGGCGAGCACGACCGCATGGACGACCCCACCGGTCCTGCCGGCGCCGACCGGCCCCGCACCCTTGCTCATGACCCGATCATGCCGCACGGGCCCCTCCCCGACGGACCCGGCGCGCACCCTCGGAGCCGGGCCCACACCGCCCACGGTGTTCCGCCGGTTCTCGCGACGCGCCCGTGCGGGTGCCCCTATGCGGGTTGGTCAAGCCGCGGCGGGTAGTTGGCGGAGTGATTGGGGCTGTAGAGGGCATCCCGCTCGCAACCGCCACGGCCGACCTCGAGGACGGGCCCGGAGACGGGTCGCCGTCGGGCCCATGGAGGACGCGACGGCGCCCACCCGGACCGAGCCACACCGGCGGCGCGCCCGCGCCCGGCCCGTCTCGCCCGCTCCCGCCCGGCCCGCCTCGCGGTTAGAGTCGCAGGCATGAACGCGCAGCAGCCCGGCCCCGCTCCGGGGGCCCTCGTCGACCGCTTCGGCCGCGTCGCGACCGACCTGCGCGTCTCGCTCACCGACCGCTGCACGCTGCGCTGCAGCTACTGCATGCCGCCCGAGGGCCTCGACTGGCTGCCCACCGAGCAGACGCTCACCGACGACGAGGTCGTCCGGCTGTGCCGCATCGGCGTCGAGCGCCTCGGCATCCGCACGATCCGCTTCACCGGCGGCGAGCCGCTGCTGCGCCGCGGCCTCGAGACGATCGTCGCCGCGGCCGCCGGGATGCGCACCGACCGGGGGCGGGCGCCCGGGCTGGCGCTCACGACGAACGGCCTCGGGCTCGCCCACCGCGCCCGGGGGCTCGCCGACGCCGGCCTCGACCGCGTCAACGTCTCGCTCGACACCCTCGACCCGGAGCACTACGCGCGGATCACCCACCGCGACCGCCTGCCCGACGTCCTCGCCGGCCTCGCCGCGGCCCGGAGCGCCGGTCTCGCACCGGTGAAGGTCAACGCCGTCCTCCTGCGCGGGGTCAATGACGCCGACGCCGCGCAGCTCCTCGACTTCTGCCTGGCCGAGGGCATTCAACTGCGCTTCATCGAGCAGATGCCGATCGGCCCCATCGACGCCTGGCGCCGCAGCCGGCTCGTCACCCGCGAGGACATTCTCGCCCTGCTCGGCGCGGCGCACCGGCTGAGCCCGGCGCCGACGACCGACCCGCACGCACCGGCGCGCCTGTGGCAGGTGGACGACGACCCCTCCCGGACGGTCGGCATCATCGCCTCGGTGAGCGACCCGTTCTGCGGCGCGTGCAACCGCACCCGCCTCACCGCCGACGGGCAGATCCGCAGCTGCCTGTTCGCGATCAGTGAAACTGACCTCCGCGGGCCCCTCCGCGGGGGCGTCGACGACGCCGGGATCGCCCGCATCTGGGCCGACGCGATGCTCGCCAAACCGGCCGCCCACGGCCTCGACGGCATGGACTTCGCCGCCCCCAGCCGCACCATGAGCCGCATCGGCGGGTGAGTACTCCCTAGTCGCCGAGTGGTGTCCGCGCCGGCCCGGGGAGGGCCCGCTCCGGGCCCGGGTGTCTCCCGTCGACCCCGGAGCAAGACCGCCCTCAATCGCCGGCGCGGGCCGGGCCGACACCCCGCCGAGCGGTTCCGGGGGCGCCGGCGGCGGGCCCCGCGGACTCCCCCGCGTCCCCGTGGATTGGCGGCGGGGAGCCCGCACCAGTTATTTTTGGGACCGGAACCGGACTAATTCCCCCGCGCGCCAGCGGCCGATGCCGTGACCGCCCTCGCCGGGCGCCTGGGGCACCGGTGGAGCGAGAGGAAGCGCATGTCCGCCGCGAAGAGCGCGACCGCGTCGAGGCACGTGGTCACCGACTGGAACCCCGAGGACGAGGCGAGCTGGGACTCCCGCCTCGCCTGGCGCACCCTGGCCATCTCGACCTACTCGATGATCCTGGCGTTCTGCGTCTGGTTCCTCGTGAGCGCCATCGCCCCGAAGCTCGCCTCGATCGGCTTCCACCTCACCAAGGGCCAGCTCTACTGGCTCACCGCCATGCCGGGCCTGTCCGGCGGCATCATCCGCCTCGTCTACATGTTCCTGCCCCCCGTCATCGGCACCCGCAGGATGGTGGCCTGGAGCTCGCTGCTGTACATCATCCCGATGTTCGGCTGGTTCTTCGCCGTGCAGAACCCGAACACCGACTACGGCGTCCTCCTCGCCCTGGCGATCGCCTGCGGCATCGGCGGCGGTACCTTCTCGGGCTACATGCCCAGCACCGGCTACTTCTTCCCCAAGCGCCTGTCGGGCACCGCGCTCGGCATCCAGGCGGGCATCGGCAACCTGGGCATGTCGGTCATCCAGCTCGTCGGCCCGGTCCTCATGACCTTCGGCCTGTTCGGCATCACCTGGATCGCCCCGCAGCACACCAGCGGTGGTGACCTGTGGGTGCACAATGCGGCGATCTTCTTCGTGCCGTGGTCGATCCTGGCCGCCGTCCTGGCGTTCGTCTACCTCAAGGACGTGCCGGTCAAGGCCAATTTCCGCGAGCAGATCGACATCTTCGGCAACCCGAACACGTGGCTCATGACCCTGCTCTACGTCATGACCTTCGGCCTGTTCAGCGGCTTCAGCGCCCAGTTCGGCCTGCTCATCAACAACACCTACGGCGCGACGAGCAGGTTCGCCGGCATGGAGGGCCTGCCCGCGGGCGCCACCTACGCCTTCCTCGGCCCGCTCATCGCCTCGATCGTCCGTGTCGCCTGGGGCCCGCTGTGCGACCGCTTCGGGGGCGCCATCTGGACCTTCGTCTCAGGCGTCGGCGTGGCCGGCACCCTCGTGTGGGCCGCCCTGTTCCTCGACCCGAGCGGCCCCGACCAGTTCCCCGGCTTCCTGTGGGCGATGCTCGCGTTCTTCTTCTTCAGCGGCATCGGCAACGCCGGCACCTTCAAGCAGATGCCGATGATCATGCCCAAGCGCCAGGCCGGCGGCGCCATCGGCTTCACCGCCGCCATCGCCTCCTTCGGCCCGTTCTTCGTCGGCGTGGCCCTGTCGAGCATGGCGGCCAGCACCTGGTTCTGGATCTGCGCGGTCTACGCGGCCGTCTGCGCCGTCATCTGCTGGATCCAGTACGCCCGCCCGAGGGCGCCCTTCCCCGGCTGACCCCATCGCCCTTCGTCAGAGCTCGATCCCCAGAGGAGCCTCGCCATGAGCACCGACATCAACGACAGCCCCGCCGCCACCGGCGGCGAACCGGCCCGCGAGGACGCCCTCCCGCACAGGACCCCGCGAGCCGACCCCGCCTCGGCCAAGGCCTCGCCGTTGCTCCGCATGGGCAGCTGGCTGCGCCGCGGCGCCACCGACGCCTCCGGCCGCCAGCTCTTCCTCGAGGGCGGACGCGCCGCCGACGCCTTCTACCGCCGGCGCTGGAGCCACGACAAGATCGCCCGCTCCACCCACGGCGTGAACTGCACCGGCTCGTGCTCCTGGCAGGTCTACGTCAAGGACGGCATCATCACGTGGGAGTCGCAGTGCACCGACTACCCCAGCACTGGCCCGACCATGCCCGAGTACGAGCCCCGCGGCTGTCCGCGCGGCGCCGCCTTCAGCTGGTACGAGTACTCGCCGACCCGCATCAAGTACCCGTACGTGCGCAGCGTCCTCCTCGAGGCCTACCGCGAGGCCAAGGAGCGCCTCGGCGACCCGGTGGACGCCTGGGCCGACGTCGTCTCCGACCCGGCCCGCGCCAAGGCCTACAAGAGCGCCCGCGGCACCGGCGGCATGGTCCGCGTGAGCTGGTCCGAGGCCACCGAGATCATCGCCGCCGCCTACGTCCACACGATCAAGGCCTTCGGCCCCGACCGCATCGCCGGCTTCTCCGTCATCCCGGCCATGAGCATGCTGTCCTACGGCGCCGGCGCCCGCTTCCACGAGCTCCTCGGCGCGACGATGCTCAGCTTCTACGACTGGTACGCCGACCTGCCGCCGGCGAGCCCGCAGGTCTTCGGCGACCAGACCGACGTGCCCGAGTCCGGCGACTGGTTCAACAGCCAGTACCTCATCATGTGGGGCTCCAACGTGCCGCTGACCCGCACCCCCGACGCCCACTTCATGGTCGAGGCCCGCTACCACGGCCAGAAGGTCGTCGTCGTGAGCCCCGACTTCGCCGACAACACGAAGTTCGCCGACGACTGGCTGCGCGTGGCCCCCGGCACCGACGGCGCCCTGGCCATCGCGATGGGCCATGTCGTCCTCACCGAGTTCCACGTGAAACGCCGCGAGCCCATGTTCCGCGACTACGTGAAGCGCTTCTCGGACGCCCCCTTCCTCGTCGAGCTGGACGAGGCCGACGCCCGGGCCCGCGCCGGCGCCGGCGACCTGGGAGAGGAGCGGGCCCTCGTCCCGGGCAAGTTCCTCACCGCCGACAAGATGCCCGAGGGCACCTGCGAGCGCACCGAGAACGCGGCCTTCCGCCCGCTCGTCCTCGACGCCGACGGGCGGGTGAAGGATCCGGGCGGCACGCTGGCCGACCACTTCGGGCCCCAGGGCGCGGGCCACTGGAACCTCGACCTCGACGGCGTCGACCCGGTCCTCTCGCTCATGGACACCGACGACTGGGAGCCGGCGCAGATCCTGCTGCCCCGCTTCGACCTGCCCGCCCAGGAGGATCAGGGGAGCATCGGCGCCGGCGTCGTGCGCCGCGGCGTGCCGGCCCGCCGCGTCAACGGCCGCCTCGTCACCACCGTCTACGACATCCTCCTGGCCCACTACGCGGTGGCCCGCGACGGGCTGCCCGGCGTCTGGCCCACCGGCTACGACGACGCCTCGGCCCCCGGCACCCCGGCCTGGCAGGCCGAGCTCACCGGCGTCGAGGCGGGCGCCGCCGTGCGGATCGGCCGGGAGTTCGCGCTCAACGCCCTCGAGTCCGGCGGGCGCTCCATGATCCTCATGGGCGCCGGCACGAACCACTACTTCCACTCCGACACGATCTACCGCACCTTCCTTGCGCTCACGACGATGTGCGCCACCCAGGGCGTCAACGGCGGCGGCTGGGCCCACTACGTCGGCCAGGAGAAGGTGCGCCCGATCACCGGCTGGGCGAACTACTCCTTCGCCCTCGACTGGCAGCGCCCGGCCCGTCAGATGATCGCCACCGGCTGGTACTACCTCACGACCGACCAGTGGCGCTACGACGGCGCGCGGGCCGAGCGCATGGCCAGCCCGCTGGGCGCCCGCACGCTCGCCGGCAGGACGACGGCCGACTGCCTCGTCGAATCCGCCCAGCGCGGCTGGATGCCCAGCTACCCGACCTTCGACCGCTCCCCGCTCGTCCTCGGCGACGAGGCCGCGAAGGCGGGCATGGCACCGGGCGAGTACATCGCCGCCGAGCTCGCCGCCGGCCGGCTCCACTTCGCCGCCGAGGACCCGGACGCCGACGAGAACGTGCCGCGCATCCTGGCGAACTGGCGCACGAACCTGCTCGGCTCCTCCGCGAAGGGCACCGAGTTCTTCCTGCGCCACATGCTGGGCGCCGACAACGACGTCAACGCCGCCGAGCTGCCGCCCGGCCGGCGCCCCACCACCATGACCTGGCGCGACGAGGCGCCCGCCGGCAAGCTCGATCTCATGTGGACCGCCGACTTCCGCAACACGAGCACGACGCTGCACTCGGACGTCGTCCTTCCCGCGGCCACCTGGTACGAGAAGAACGACCTGTCGAGCACCGACATGCACCCCTTCGTCCACCCCTTCACCCCGGCGGTCGACCCGCCGTGGGAGGCCCGCACCGACTTCGAGACCTACCGGACACTGGCCCATCTCGTCTCGCGGATGGCCGCCGAGCACCTCGGCTCGCACGTCGACGCGGTCGCCGCGCCTCTCGGCCACGACAGCCCCGACGAGATGACCAGCCCGGGCGGGGTCGTGACCGACCGGCAGGGCTGGGTGCCCGGCGTGACGATGCCGAAGATCGTCGGCGTGGAGCGCGACTACACGCTGATCGGCGAGAGGTTCGACACCCTCGGCCCCCTCACCGAGGCGCCCGGCATGGCCACGAAGGGCGTCGTCTACCACCCCGACCGCGAGGTGGGCGAGCTCGGCGAACTCAACGGTCGGGCGCTCGACGGGGCGGGGACGGGCCGTCCGCTCCTCGACACCGACGTGAAGGCCATCAACGCGATCCTCGCCCTGTCGGGCACGACGAACGGGCGCCTGGCCACGCAGGGCTTCCGCACCCTCGAGCAGCGCACCGGCACGCGGATGGCCGACCTGTCCGCCGGCGACGAGGAGAAGCGCATCACCTTCCGGGACGTCGTCATCCAGCCGCGCTCGGTGATCACCTCGCCGGAGTGGTCCGGCTCGGAGCACGGCGGACGGCGCTACTCGGCATTCGTGCAGAACATGGAGCGCCACAAGCCCTGGCACACGCTGACGGGCCGCCCGCAGTTCTACGTCGACCACGACTGGATGCGCGACATGGGCGAGTCCCTGCCGATGTTCCGACCCCCGGTGAACCTCCAGCAGCTGTACGGCGAACGCCCCGTCGGCTACGAGGGCGTCTCGCCCGAGGGCACCGCCGAGGTGGCCGTGCGCTATCTGACGATCCACAACAAGTGGGCCATCCACTCGCAGTACTACGACAACCCGCACATGCTCACGCTGGGCCGCGGCGGCCAGACGATCTGGATGAGCCCGGCCGACGCCGACAAGATCGGCGTGCACGACAATGAGTGGGTCGAGGCCTACAACCGCAACGGCATCGTCTCGGCGCGCGCGGTCGTCAGTCATCGCGTGCCCGAGGGCACCGTGTTCATGCACCACGCCCAGGAGCGCGTGGCGAACACTCCGCTCACCGAGCGCAGCGGACGACGCGGCGGCATCCACAACTCGTTGACCCGCATCCTCATCAAGCCGAGCCACCTCATCGGCGGCTACGCCCAGTTCTCGTACGCGTTCAACTACTACGGGCCCACCGGGAACCAGCGCGACGAGGTCACGCTGATCCGCCGCCGCAGCCAGGAGGTGCAGTTCTGATGAAGGTCATGGCACAGATCGCCATGGTGATGAACCTGGACAAGTGCATCGGCTGCCACACCTGCTCGGTCACCTGCAAGCAGGCGTGGACGAACCGCGAGGGCGCCGAGTACATGTGGTTCAACAACGTCGAGACCCGCCCCGGCGTCGGCTACCCGCGCCGCTGGGAGGACCAGGACGACTGGCACGGCGGCTGGCGGCGCACCGCGAGCGGCCGGGTCGTCCCCCGCCTGGGCGGGCGCCTGTCGACGTTGGCGAAGATCTTCGCCAACCCCTGCCTGCCCGGCATGGACGACTACTACGAGCCGTGGACCTACGACTACGACAAGCTGCTCAGCGCCCCGGCCGGGCAGCGGGCCGTCCCCACGGCCCGCGCCCGCTCACAGATCACCGGCCGCACCATGGACACCATCGAGTGGGGCCCGAACTGGGACGACGATCTGGGCGGCTCCATGGAGACGCTCGACACCGACCCGGTGCTGCACCAGATGAGCCTGCGGGTCTCGAAGACCATCGAGGACTCGTTCATGTTCCACCTGCCGCGCATCTGCGAGCACTGCCTCAACCCGACGTGCGTCTCCGTGTGCCCCTCGGGCGCCATGTACAAGCGCGCCGAGGACGGCATCGTCCTCGTCGACCAGGACAGGTGCCGCGGCTGGCGCATGTGCGTGTCAGGCTGCCCGTACAAGAAGGTCTACTTCAACCATGAGACCCACAAGGCCGAGAAGTGCACGCTGTGCTACCCGCGCCTGGAGGTGGGCCAGCCCACCGTCTGCTCCGAGACCTGCGTCGGGCGGCTGCGCTATCTCGGCGTCGTGCTCTACGACGCCGACCGCGTCGACTGGGCGGTCTCGCGCCCCGACGAGACCGCGCTGTACGCCGCCCAGCGCGAGATCCTGCTCGACCCCCACGACCCCGAGGTGATCGGCCGGGCCGCGGCCAACGGCGTCCCGCACTCGTGGCTCGTCGCCGCCCAGGAGTCGCCGGTCCACAGGCTCATCCACGACTACGAGCTGGCGCTGCCGCTGCACCCGGAGTACCGCACCCTGCCGATGGTCTGGTACATCCCGCCCCTGTCGCCGGTGGTCGACGCGGTGACCGCCTCGGGCGGCGACGGCGAGAACCACCGGGTGCTGCTGAGCGCCCTGTCGCAGATGCGCATCCCGCTGGAGTACCTCGCCGGCCTGTTCACCGCCGGCGACACGGCCCCGGTGGAGCGCTCGCTGCGCCGCCTCGCCGCGATGCGCTCGTACCTGCGCGACGTCTTCATGGACGCCCCGGGCGACGAGGAGATCCCCGCCGCCGTCGGCATGACGGGCCAGGACATGGAGGACATGTACCGACTGCTGTCGATCGCCAAGTACGACGACCGCTTCGTCGTCCCCACGACGCACTCGGAGCTGCCGCGAGGCCTCGCCCGGCTCGAGGGCTGCCCCATCCGCGGTCTCGACGACGACGCCTTCTTCCCGACGGCCCGCGGCAAGGGCCGTCACCCGTCGATTCCGCTGCAGGTGCTGCGATGAACGCCCTCGGCGCAATGTCTTCGGGCACGGCCCGGAACCAGCGGGCGCTCCGGGCGCCGGACGCCGCCCGGCCGGACCGGCCGCAGCGGACGGGCCTGCTGCGGCACGAGGAGGGCCATCCGGTGACCGATGTCTTCATGGGCGCACCTCGCCTGCCCGTCAGGCGGCACGTGCCCACCGACCGCGCCCAGCGGCGGACCGTCGAGATGGCCTGCTCGCTGCTGCTGGACTACCCGGCCGACGAGCTGGCCGAGCAGTGCACGGCCGTGCGGGCCGAGCTGGCGACCCTGCCCGCACCGGTCGCCGAGCACCTGGAGGCCTTCTGCGCCCGTGCCGAGGCCCTCGGACTGCGCGGACTGCGCGAGCACTACGTCGAGACCTTCGACCAGCGGCGCCGCTGCGCGCTGTACCTGAGCTACTACGAGCAGGGCGACACCCGCGGCCGCGGGCAGGCCATCGTGGCCTTCCGCGAGATCATGCGGGCCGCCGGCTTCGAGCAGGCCCGCGAGGAGCTGGCCGACTACCTGCCGGTCGTCCTCGAGTTCGCCGCCCTCGACGACGAGCAGGGCATGGGCGAGGAGCTGCTCGAGACCCACCGCGAGGGGCTGGAGGTCATCCGGGCCGCCCTCGTGGACGCCGGCTCGCCCTACGCCGAGCTCGTCGAGGCGCTCGTGGCGACCCTGCCGGAGCCCGACGAGCGAACCATCGCCGCTTACCAGAAACTCATCAGCCAGGGCCCGCCGACCGAGCTGGTGGGTCTGGGCGCGGGGCGCCCGGGCGCCCCGGTCGGCGGCCGCGCGTCGGCCGTCGACGGGCCCCCAACCGAACCGAACTCCCCGAAGGAGGGGTGACCATCATGTCCGCCGCCACGGTCCTGGCCTGGGTCGTCCTGCCGTACCTGTCGATCGTCCTGCTCATCGGGGGGCTCGTCTGGCGCTTCCGCACCGACCAGTTCGGGTGGACGAGCAGGTCGAGCCAGTGGCGCGAGAGCGCGATCCTGCGCTGGAGCTCCCCGCTGTTCCACCTGGGCATCCTCCTCGTCGCCCTCGGGCACGTCCTGGGCCTCGTGGTCCCGCAGAGCGCCACCGACGCGATGGGGATCCCGCACCACGTCTACCACCTCGTCGCGACGATCCCCGGCTCGATCGCAGGCGCAGCCGCCGTCGTGGGCCTGGTCGGCCTGCTGTACCGCCGCATCGTCGTCAGGTCGGTGCGTCTGAACACCTCGAGGGGCGACATCCTCACCTACGCGCTGCTGACGATCCCCATCGCGCTCGGCGCGGCGGCCACCGTCAGCACCCAGCTCGTCGGCCCCGCCGGCGGCTACAACTACCGCGAGACGATCTCGGTCTGGTTCCGCTCCATCCCGATGCTGCACCCGCGGCCGGAGCTCATGGCCGACGTCCCGATGGTCTTCAAGCTGCACATCCTCGCCGGCATGCTCCTGCTGTGCATCTGGCCGTTCACCAGGCTCGTCCACGTCGTCTCGGCGCCGGTCGGCTACGTGACGCGCCCGAACGTCGTCTACCGCTCCAGGCGGGAGGGCCCCGTCGCCTCGGCGCCCGCGGCCCGCGGCTGGGACCGCCCCTTCGAGAGCCCCGGCCGGCGGGGCCGCCGGTCCGCCGCCCGCACCGCGAGCGACCGGACGGCGCTCGCGTGACGGATCCCGACCGCGACCCTCCCCGGACGCCGCGCCCTAGAATCGGAGCAGTGGACAGCGAACGAAGGGCCTCATCCATGCCTACCGACCACCGGGCTCCCCTCGACTGCGCCTGCAGCCACCGGGACCACCAGTACGACGCGAGCACGCCCGATCTGAGCGAGACGCTCAGGAGGATGGCCCGGCTCACCTCCGCGCAGCAGGCCCTGCTGCGCCGCATCTCCGCGCACGCCGGGTCCGTCACCGTCGCCGAGCTGGCCGCCGAGTCGGGCCTGCACCCGAACTCGGTGCGCGAGACCCTCGACGCGCTCGTCAACCTCGGCCTGGTCACCTGCGAGCAGATGCCGATCAGGGGCCGCGGCCGCCCCGCCCTGGGCTATCAGAGCTGGACGCCGACCGACCCGGCGTTCCCGGCGTGCACGCTCGCCCAGGTGAGCCATGCGATGTTCGCCTGGCTCACCGCCCACGTGGCCGACCCGCGCCAGGCGGCCCACGAGATGGGCCGCTACTGGGCCGACGACGCGCTGGCCATGATGCACGTGCCCGACCACACGCGGCTCAAACCGACCGGGGGCTTCACGATGGCGGGGCACCTCAACAAGATGCGCCTGTTCCTCACCTCGCTCGGCTTCGCGGCGCAGCCGCATCCGCGCATCGACACCGGACTGGTGCTGCACGGCTGCCCGTTCGGCTGCACCGACGAGTCGTGCCCGGACTCGCTGGCCCTCGAGATGCGCGACGGCCTGCTCGAGCGGGTCATCGAGCGCACCGCGGGCAGCATGGCCGACGCCCAGGTCATGGTCGACGTCAACCACCCGCTGCGCTGCGAGATCATCCTCACCCCGAAGGACCGGCTCGCCGACGGGGGGCCGGCCTCCGGCGGCGACGCCGAGGCGCCGGTGCGCGCCGCGGCATCCTGAAGGTCCCGCCCGACCGGGGCACGACAAGGGGGATCCATGATCACCGTACGGTACTTCGGCGGCGCGGCGGAGGCCGCGGGCGTCGAGTCGGAGCAGTGCGCCCCGGCGGGGCGCCTCGACGAGCTGACCGCGGCGCTGGCCGACGCCCACCCCGACCTCGAACGCGTCCTGCCCGTGTGCAGCTTCCTCGTCGACGAGGCCTCGGCCGCGGCCGACACGCCCCTGGGCGATGACGCGCTCGTCGACGTCCTGCCGCCCTTCGCCGGCGGCTGAGCCCGGGCCCGACCGCACCGTCCACCATCCGCTCCACCGTCCGGGTCCTGACGCCCGGGCGCCCGAAGGCATGACATGAACGCTGTTCTCTCCGGCATCACCGCCGAGGCGCTCGACCCGGCGGCGCTGTGCGCGCGGATCGGCGACGACCGCGCCGGCGCGGTGGCCTGCTTCGTCGGCGTCGTGCGCGACCACGACGCCGGCATGCCGGTGACCGCCATCGACTACTCGGCGCACCCGGCCGCCGGGCGGGTCCTCGACGGCATCTGCCGGCGCATCGCCGCCCGCGAGGGCGTCCACGCCGTCGGCGCCTGGCACCGCACCGGCGGTCTCGTCGTCGGCGACGTCGCGATGGTCGTGGCCGCGGCCGCCGAGCACCGGGGCCAGGCCCTCACGGCCGTCTCCGATCTCGTCGACCTCGTCAAGGCCGAGCTGCCGGCGTGGAAGTGCCAGTGGCTCCCCGACGGCTCCCACGTCTGGTCGGGCATCGCGTGAGCGCCGGCGGGGACCGTGCGCCGGCCGGGAGCCGGACGGGGGTGCGCGTGCCGCTGCGCAACCGGGTCGGGCCCCTCGACGACGCGACGGCCGCCCGCCACCGCCGCACCCGGCTCGTCACGGGGATCGGCGAACGGGGTCAGGCCCGGCTCGCCGCCGCGCGGGTGCTCGTCATCGGGGCCGGCGGGTTGGGCTCCCCGGTGCTGCTCTACCTCGCCGCGGCGGGGGTCGGGACGTTGGGCGTGTGCGACTCCGACGTGGTCGAGCTCTCGAATCTCCAGCGCCAACTGCTGCACGGCGAGGCGGACGTCGGCACGCCCAAGCCGGCCAGCGCGGCCGCCCACCTGGGCGGGCTCAACTCGGCCGTGCGCGTCGAGCAGTACCCGCACGCGACGAGGGGTTTCCTCGACAAGCACGGCGCCGAGTGGGACGTCGTCATGGACTGCACCGACAGCTTCACCGCCAAGTACCTCGTGGCCGACTGGGCGGCCGAGGCCGGCGCGCCCCTCGTCTGGGGTACCGTCGTGGGGATGGGCTTCCAGCTGTCGGTGTTCTGGTCGCGCCCGCCGACCGGGCTCCCGGCGACGAGCCTGCGGACCCTGCACCCGCGGGTGCCCGAGCCCGGCTCGACGCCGACGAGCGCCCGGGCGGGCGTCCTCGGGACGGTCGTCGGACAGGCCGGCACGGCCATGGCCACCGAGGCCGTCAAACTCATCACGGGCGCCGGCGACCCGCTCATCGGGCGGGTCCTCGTCGGCGACGCCGCGCGGAACCGCTACGAGACGCTGCGCTTCGCGCGCTGACGGGCAGGGCCGGCCGACTGTCGTGGGCGGCCCGGGAAGGTGGATGACATGGGTGACGAGCCGTTGGGCCTCGACGAGTACCGGGCCCTCGTCGAGGCGCGGATCCCCGCCCGGGGCACGGCCACGAAACCGCTGGACGAGTGCCTGGGCCTGACGCTGGCCTCCGATGCGCCCGCCCGCATCCCGGTGCCCCCGTTCACGAACTCGGCGATGGACGGTTTCGCCGTGCGCCGCGTCGACGTCGCCGGGGCCTCCCCCGAGCATCCCGTGAGGCTCCCCGTCATCGCCGACGTCCCCGCCGGCGACCCCGCGGCGACGCCGCTGCGTCCCGGCACCGCCGAACGCATCATGACCGGCGCGATGATGCCCGCCGGGGCCGACACGGTGATCCGCGTCGAGGAGACGGACCACCGTCCGGGCACCGACCGGGCGCCCGAGGCCGTGACGATCCTCCGCGGGGCCGAGGAGGGCGCGAACGTGCGCCGGGCGGGCGAGGACGTCGAGGCCGGCGATCCCGTCCTGACGGCCGGGATCCCGCTCGACGCCGTGGCGATCGCCGCCGCCGCCTCGGTCGGCCACACCACCCTCGAGGTGGTTCCGCGTCCGCGCGTCGGCGTGCTGGCCACCGGCTCGGAGCTGCGCGAGGCCGGCGACCCGCTGGGGCCCGGGCAGATCCCCGACTCCAACTCCCATCTGCTGGCCGGCCTCGTGCGCGAGGCCGGCTGCGAGCCCGTCGAGGTCGGGCGCGTGCCCGACGACCCGGCGAAGCTGCTGGGCCTGCTCGCGCAGTGGCCCGCGCTCGACCTGGTCATCACCGCCGGCGGGATCTCCGCAGGCGCCTACGAGGTCGTGCGCCAGGCCCTGTCGGGCCCCGCCTCGCGCTTCCACCGCGTCGCCCAGCAGCCGGGCGGGCCGCAGGGCCTGGCCACCGCCGTGGTCGGCGGGCGCCCCACCCCGGTGCTGTGCCTGCCGGGCAACCCCGTGAGCGTGTGGGTCGGCTTCCACGTCCTCGCCGCCGGGGTGCTGCGGGTGCTGGCCGGGCGGGCCACGGGCACCGCCCCGCGGACCAGTCGTGTCGTGGCGGCCGAGCCCTGGTCGGGACCGGCCGCGAAGGTGCAGTTCATGCCGGTCGTGCGCGAGGGCGAGCGCGTCCGTCCGATGCACCCGCTCGGCTCGAGGTCGCACCTGGTGGCCTCGCTGCCCCGCGCCGACGGGCTGGCCGTCGTCCCGGTCGGCACGGGCCGGGTGGAGCCCGGAACGGAACTGGAGTTCATCGCGGCGCACCCGCGCTGAGGGCGGCAAGCGGGCGGACTCGAAGACGCCGCGGCCCCGGACACGGAAGGCAGAGATGACCGGTGGAGGCGCCAGCCCGTGGGGGCGACGCGGCCTCCTCGCCCTGTGCCTGCTCGCCCCTGCCTGTTCGAGGCGGAGACCCTCCTGCTCATCCGCTCCGGCAGGCCGCCCGGGAGGACAGCGGCAATCCCGCTGCGGGGCCCGATCGTGCCGGGGACGCTCGCTCATGGCCGCCCTCCGGGCCGGGTCATCCTCTCCCGCCGTCGCAGGCACGTGCGAAGGACGCCGCTGCGGCGCGGGCCGCCGGCCTGCGCCACGCGGACCACGACGCGCTCTACGCGGCGCGGCTCGAGCAGCCGTGCGGGATCCGCAGGGCCCGTGTCTCGGTCCGACGCGTCGTGGAGCGCCCCGACGGCACCCGCAGCGGCGAATTCCTCGTCCGCGGGGGCAAGGGGGAGAGCATCCGGTGCTTCGCCGACATGGCCCTGCCGGTGCCTGCCGACAAGCCCGTCTGCGGCGCCGACGTCTGCCGGGCTTCCGGTGACCTGCAATGCGCTGACCGGCGACCGCGCCTTCGACGAGGAGTGGGCCCTCATGACGACGGCCCCTCCCCGGCGCCGGTGCTCGGCCCGCAGCTGCGCGCCGTCCTGGGCGCCGACTGCTTCCGCCGGCTGCATCTGGCCGACGGCCGTATGATCTGTCTGACCAGGAATTCCTTCCGGGTCGAGGACTTCGGGCGACCCGCCGGCCAGGTCCGGTGGCCGGGGCGGATCATCGAGGCCGAGTCGGCAGGGCCGGCGGCGGGCCCCGGCTGAGCCGAGGGAGCCGGCCGAGCAGTCCGCACGACCGCCGGACGCGGGAGAGCCTCCCCGGCCGGCGGAGGATCGACATGACCGACACGCCGGACGGTCCGATGCGCCTCCCGGAAGGTGTACGGCTGTGCGTCGGAGAGGAAGCGACATGACCGACACGCCGGAGAATCCGGTGCGCCTGCCGCACCTGCGCGGCGACGGCGGCGCCTTCATGGTCGACGTGACCGCCAAGGCGCCGAGCGTGCGCGAGGCCACCGCCGTCGCCGAGGTCGGCTGCTCGCCGCGGGTCATGTCCGCCCTGCGCGACGGCACCGTGCCGAAGGGCGACGTGCTGGCCGTGGCGCGCGTCGCCGGGATCATGGCCGCCAAGCGCACCCCCGACCTGCTGCCGTTGGCGCACCGCATCGGCGTGCACGGCTGCGAGCTCGACCTGTCCCTCGCCGAGGACCACGTGGCGATCCGCGCCACGGTCCGCACCGCCGATCGCACCGGCGTCGAGATGGAGGCCCTCACCGCGGCGACGGTGGCCGCCCTGGCCGTCGTCGACATGGTCAAGGGCGTCGACCGCTCGGCCGTCGTCCGGGAGGCGATGATCGTCCACAAGTCGGGCGGGCGCTCAGGCGACTGGACCCGCCCGGGCCGGGGGTGAGCCGGGCCCGGAGCCCGACCTCGTCCCGCATCCCGTCCCCGGATGCGGCCGAGAGGGCCCGACCGCGCACCATGCACGGGCGGACGCCCCAGCTGCGATCAAGGGACGCCGACCGCCCCGGGCGCCCGACCGCCGGGCCGGTCCGTCGGGGCCAGCCGAGTCAGGGCACCGGTCGGGCACCCGGCAGCGCACGGACGGTGAGGCCCGCGACGGCGACGACGACGGCCGTCGCCAGGGCCAGGACGGCCCAGGCCGCAGGGCGCCACGGCCCGAGGGGGGCGGTGGCCAACCACCGCACGAGGAAGTTCGCCGTCGCGGCCGAGGGGAAGGTGAACGACCACATGGCCGTCGTCGCAGGGGCCCTGAGATAGCAACCGGGCACCAGGAAGAGCTCGACGACGATGAACAGCGCCGTGATGCCGACGAGGATCTCGACGACGGCATCGCCGCGTCCGCCGTTCATCGTCACCCACGCGGTGCCGGCCGTGGCAGGCGGCGCGACGAGGATGGCCAACAGCGGCCATTGGGAGGGCGGCAGCGGCTCGCGCGTCCACAGTCGCACCGTGACGACGGCGCCGATCATCACCCACAGCATGATGCCGATGCCGAACTCGGCCATGGCCGGGCCCCGCGCGCCGACGAGCGAGAGCGCCGGGCTCGTGACGAAGGCACCCGCGATGAGCGGGACGAAGTAGCCGGTGTGCAGGGACTCGACCCGCACCGGCCGGATGCACCAGCGGGCGACGAGCCGCGCGCCGAACAGACCGACCACGAGGGCGCAGGCGATGATGAGCCAGAACGCCGCGGTCGGAGCCCGGATGTACAGGCGCTCGCCGAGCAGCACCCCCACCAGCGGGAAGTAGGAGAACGCGAAGCCGTCCAGGTCGTCGCCGAAGCGGTTGGCCCCGCACGCCAGGGCGCGGACGTAGCGCACGGCGATGACGAGCACGGCGGCCAGGGCCGCGAGGGCGAGCAGATCGGCGCACCACCCGGGCGCTCCGAGCAGCGGAACGGCGCTCCCCCAGGCCCCGGCCAGACCGCTCAGGCCCAGCGCGACGGCCAGGGCGCTCAGATCGAACGGGCGCGGTGCGGGCCCGTCGGGAACCCCCTGCCCTGGTGCGGGCGCGCTCATGAGGGCCGGCGCCCTCTCGTCGCGCCTGTGGCCGGCGCGGGGTGGTCGCCGCCGTCGAGCTGGTCGAGGACGTGCCCGAGCAGCGGCGCGACGACGGCGACGGCGTCGCGCACCCCGCCGGGCGAGCCCGGGGCGTTGACGACGAGGGCGGCGTCGGCACCGCGCGCACTGATGCCGACGAGGCCGCGGCCGAGACAGGCGGTCGGCGCGGAGGCCTCGCCGCGACGGCGGATCGCATCGGCGAGCCCGTCGAGGCGGGCTGCGAGCAGGGGCGCGGTGGCCTCGGGCGTCACATCGCGCGGGCCGATGCCGGTGCCGCCGGTGGTGAGGACGAGGCGGCAGCCGTCGGCCAGGGCGGCAGCGATGGCAGCCCTCACCGATTCGACGCCGTCGGGCACGACGACGACCGGGCCGGCCGCGATGCCGGCATCGGCGAGCAGACGAGCAGCGAGCGGACCGGACAGATCCTCGCGCTCGCCGTGCGCACAGCGGTCGGAGACGGTGACGACCCTCGCCAGGGGCCCGTCCCCGGTGGTTCCGGCCACGGTTCAGGCCAGCGCCGGCGAGCCGGGCGCGACGGGCACAGCGGCACCGTGCCCGAGCTCGTGCAGAGCGGCGCGGACCCGCTCGGTCGCGGCGTCCAGCTCGGTGCCGGGCACCTCGGCCCGGGCGTTGGTGAAGCTCAGTTCGGCCTCGCCCCAGGCGGGCAGGACGTGCAGGTGGAGGTGGGGGATCTCGAAGCCGGCGACGAGCAGGGCGGCGCGCGGCGAGTCGAAGGCCCGCTCGACCGCCTGGCCGATGATCTTGGCGACGGACATGAGGCGGGCCAGCAGCGCGTCGTCGGCGCTGGTGAACTTGGCGACCTCCTGGCGCGGCACGACGAGCATGTGGCCGTCGGTGATCGGGTTGATGGACGCGAAGACGACGCACGTCTCGTCCGCCCAGGCGAAGCGCCCGGGGATCCGACCCTCGATGATCTTCGTGAAGACAGTGCTCATGGCCCCATCGTGGCACGCCGAGGGCCCGGCCTCGGGACGGGGCCGGGCGGCGGCGGAAGCGGTGGACGGCACGGCCCGCGCTCCGGACCGGTCGGGTGTGCGAACACGCCGTCCGGGGGCGGGGGGAATGGCCCGGCCCTGCGCTCCGGAGACCGGGCTTGCGCGCCGGGGGCCGGAACGCGAGGATTGCTGCACGTCGGCGTCCCGCCGGGCCGGCGCAGGAGCGCCGCCCCTCCCCGGACGCGCGGAGGAGGTTCGGTCATGGCACGAGGACGAGCCGGATGGTTCGCGGCGGTCGTCGGGGCATTGCTCGGGCTGGCCCATCTGCACCGCCACCGCGCCGAGCGGTACGAGGCGGAGCTGTGGGCCGAGGCGGGTCGCGGCCTCAGGCCCTGAGGACCTCGTGCGCACGCCCGCCACCGACCTGATCGAATCCGCCTGCGACCCCCGTTCCTCTCGGAGCTCCGAGGGCCTCGTGCGCATGCCGCCCGCCATCACCGGTCGGGCGCGCAGCGCGGTCCTGGACGCTCGACCCCGCTGGCCCGAGTCCCGGGCCACCCCGACGACCCGGGCGCCGCACCCGACCGGCGAACCCGTCTCCGGGCGCCGCGCCCGCGCGACCCCGACCCCTCCAGAAGGGGCACGACGAGCCCATGAACCCCGGGCGCCGCGCCCGCGCGACCGACACCACCGTCGTACCCTCGTCCCCCGAGCCCGCACCGGCCCGTTGCGCCGGGGCGCGCGCCCTCGCTCACGCGGACTCCTCGATCGGCCCGCGACGGGCCCCGGCCGGGAACCCCGCGGCCGGCCCGGGAACGGTTCCCCGAGACCCCCTCGCCCGGACGCCCCGGCGGGGTCCGGGCCCGCGGAGACGACCGTAGACTCCGATCATGAGCCTCGTCCCCCCACTCCGCCGCTCCGCGCGCCGGGAGCTCATCGCCGATGGGGCGCTGGCCGCCTGCCTCACCGCGCTCACCTGCTTCTGGGGGGACGTCACCGTCCCCCAGCGCGACTCCTACCTCACGACGCTGCTCACCGGCCTGCCGCTCACGACGCCGATCGTCCTGCGCCGCCGCCGGCCCCTGCTCATGCTGGCCATCGCCACGGTCGGGGGCCTCGTGCAGTGCGTGGCCGTCGAGGCCCCGACCCCCTCGCTCATCGCGGTGCCGATCATCACCTACTCGGTCGCCCGCTGGGTCGACGGCCACGGCTCGCGGCTGGCGGTCCTGGCCGGCTTCATCGGCGCGGTCGTTGGCCCCTACCGCTGGTCGCACACGCGCGAGCCGTGGATCCCCGGTCCGGATCCCAGCAGCGTCTTCACGCTGCTCTTCCTCATCTGCACGGCGATGGTGCTCGTCCCCTACCTCATCGGACGCCGCGTCCGCGAGAGCGACCGGGTCGAGCTCGAACGCGAGCTGGCGGCCGAGGCGCAGTACGAGGCCGAGCTCACCGCGCAGGCCGAACGGGCCCGCACCACCGAGGCCCGCGTCCGCAACGAGATCGCCCGCGAACTGCACGACGTCGTCGCCCACTCGCTGAGCGTCATCACGGTCCAGGCCCAGGGCGGCAAGGCGCTCGCCGCGAAGAACCCCGACGCGGCGGTCCACGTGCTCGGCACGATCGCCGACATGAGCCGGGACGCGCTCGTCGAGATGCGCCGCATCGTCGGCGTGCTGCGCGAGGGGCCCGCCGAGTACCGTCCTCAGCCGGGGCTGGACGACATCCCGACCATGGTCGAGCGGGCCGGCGAGCGCGTGCACCTGGAGGTCGTCGGCAGCCCGCCGCAGGTGCCGCCGACGCTGGGGCTGGCCGCGTACCGCATCTGCCAGGAGGCGATGACGAACTTCCTCAAGCACGCCGGCCCGAAGGCCCACTGCTGGATGCGCCTCGACTACGGGGCCGAGCGCATCGTCATCGACGTCGTGGACGACGGGGCGGGCGCGGCCGTGCTGGACGACGGGGCCGGCAACGGGCTGCGCGGCATGGCCGAGCGGGCCACCGCGATGGGCGGCACCGCCGACGCCGGGCCCCGCCCCGAGGGCGGGTTCGCCGTGCACGCCGAGTTGCCGCTGGAGCAGCCGGGCCGCTGAGGACCCGCCCACGAGTCGCCGGACAGCGTCGACTCGGGCCTCGGCCCCTCCCGTTCCGCCCCGTCCGCGCGGATCGCCGGCGCCGTCGTGCTCGCCCGGCGACCACGGGCGACCGTCCTCGGCAGAGCCGTCGGGGCGGCGCCCACGGTGCCCTGCGGACGTCGAACCGCCGGTCGCCGTCGGGCGGGCCCGGCGGCGCGGTTACCGTGGGGGCACCCGACCACGCGGGACGTCCGGCGGGCGCCGGACGCGAGTGCAGGAGGAATCATGGCCGAGCCGATCACGGTGCTTCTCGTCGACGACCAAGAGCTGGTGCGCAGCGGTTTCCGCATGCTCATCGACGCCCAGGACGACATGGGCGTCGTCGGGGAGGCGGCGGACGGCGCCGAGAGCCTCGAGCAGCTGGACCGTCTGCGGCCCGACGTCGTCCTCATGGACATCAGGATGCCCGTCATGGACGGCGTCGAGGCGACCCGGCGCATCATCGCGTCCGGCCTCGACACGCGCGTCCTCGTGCTGACCACCTTCGACCTCGACGAGTACGTCTTCTCGGCGCTCAAGGCGGGCGCCTCGGGCTTCATGCTCAAGGACGCCCGGCCCGAGGAGCTGCTGGCGGCCATCCGCACCGTCGCCTCCGGCGACGCCGTCGTCGCCCCCAGCGCGACCCGCCGTCTGCTCGAACACGTCGCCCCCAGCCTGCCCGACCACGTCGGCGAGGAGGACGACCGCCTGTCGGTGCTCACCGAGCGCGAGCTCGAGGTCCTCGGCGAGGTGGCGCGCGGCGCGACGAACGCCGAGATCGCCGAGCACCTGTTCATGGCCGAGGGCACGGTGAAGACCCACATCGGGCGGCTGCTGTCGAAGCTCGAGGCACGCGACCGCGTCGGGCTCGTCCTCATCGCCTACGAGACGGGTCTCGTCCATCCCTGAGCGGCCCCGGGCGCCCCGTCCTGCCATCCGTTGCCCGCCCCGCAGGGCCGCCCGGACCGCGTCACGTGCTCTTCGACAAGGATTGATGGTCTCTCTCAGAGGCTCGACCGCACCCTTGCGGACCGATCGCGATCACATTCCGGTCGTTTTCGTCCCCCCGGAGTTCCCACTGGTCTATCATGAGGAACGCATCGGATGTCCTGCCCGTGCAGTCCGTCTCGCCCGATGACGCAGTCGACCGCGGGCCCGCAGGATCCAGGGCATTCCCGCCGCATTCGCGGCCCGCAGACGCCCAGGGGGCTGTTGGGGGTGACCAGCAGCCCCCTGGTGCCCCTTCCAACGCGCGACGAGGCGCTGTCACGGGGGATCCGGTGCGTGCGCGCCCGATGGATCCCGACGCCCGTTCGACGAGATGATCCACCCCGACGGCGGGCCTCCGCGGCGGGATGGTGCATGCCCTCGCGCCCGCCGCCCGCACATGCTGACCGTCTAGACTCCCCGTGACCGCGGGAGGGGGCGCGTGTGGAATTCACCCGGAGACTGAGCAGGCTGAGCAGGCACCGCGACTTCCGTCGGCTCGTCCTCGTGCGGCTGTGCGGCCAGTGCGGCGACGGCACCGCGCAGGTGGGCATGGCCTCGTACCTGCTGTTCAGCCCGCAGAGCCAGACGAGCGCCTGGGCGGTCGCCGGGGTGCTCGCCCTCACGATGCTCCCCTACTCGCTGCTCGGCCCCTTCGTCTCGGTGCTGCTCGACCGCTTCTCGCGCCGGCGCATCTCGGTGCTCGTCGACGTGACGCGCGCCGTGTGCAGTCTCGCCCTGGCGGCGATGATCGCCGTGCACCGGACAGGCGGCGGCGCGAGCGTCGTCCTGGCCGTGCTCCTGCTCGTCATGCTGAGCCTCAACCGGTTCACGCTGGCCGGCCTGCAGGCGGGCCTGGCGGGGACGGTCGAGGAGGCCGAGTACCTGGAGGCGAGCTCGATCATGCCGATGATCGGCCCGCTGGCCGCGCTCGTCGGCGGCGCCGCGGCCGGGGCCATCCGCCTGGCGCTGGGCGGTCCCCTGGGCACGGACGCCGCGAACGGGCTCATCTTCGTCCTCGCGGCGGCGCTGTTCGTCGGCGCCGCCGGCACCGCCTGCCGGATCGGGCGCACGGTCCTCGGCCCGGCGACGGACGCCGAACGGGTGACGGTGGGCGACGTGGCGCACGGCCTGGCCACCGGGATGCGGCACCTGGCGCACCGCCCGCCGGCCTGGCTGGCACTGCTCGCCGAGGCCGTCGTGCGCATCGGCTACGGCTTCCTCATGGCCTTCGTCGTCGTGATCCACCGCCACCACTTCGCCGGCGAGGGGCGCCTCGGATCGGCGATGGCCGGCGCGGGCGGCTGGTTCGCCGTGAGCGGCGTCGGTTTCGTCCTGTCCGGGGTCGTGTCGGTGCCGGTCGCCGAGCGCATCGGCGTGCGGCGCTGCATCGGGGCGATGCTGCTCGTCATGGGGCTCTCGCAGGCCACCGTCGGCGCCATCATGGCCGTACCGGCCCTGCTCGTGAACTCCTTCCTCACCGGGCTGGCCGGTCAGTCGCTCAAGGTGCAGACCGACACCGTCGTGCAGGCCCACGTGGACGACGACCACCGCGGACGCGTCTTCACGCTCTACGACGTGCTCTACAACATCTCGACGGTACTGGGCGCCGTCCTCGCGGCCGTCGTGCTGCCGCCCGATGCGGTGAGCCCGCCCGCCATGGCCGCCCTCGGCGCCGGCGCCCTGCTCGCCGGGCTCGGCTTCCTGGCGGCCACGCGACCCCTGGGCGGCGCGACCTTCGACCGGGGCACCCGGGCCGCGGACGAGCGGGCCGGCGCACGGGCCTGAGCCGACGGGCGAAGCGCACCGGCCGAGCCCTCCCCTCCCGGCGTCGACGTGACATTCATCACGCCCCGGCATGACGAGGCGCACCGGATCCTGGGAACCACTTGTCAGAGGCGGTTTTCAGTCATTGACTGGGGCGTGCAGCACCTCACCGACCCAGAAGGGGACATCATGAGCGCACCAGTCAGCGTGCCGGGACAGGCCGCCATCGAGGTCGACTCGATCAGCAAGTCCTTCCGCACCGCGGGGGACGAACGGGTCGACGCCGTTCGGGGCATGAGCTTCACGATCCGCAGCGGCGAGGTCGTGGCCCTGCTCGGCCCCAACGGCGCGGGGAAGTCGACGACGATCGACATGATCCTCGGTCTCACCCACCCGGATTCGGGAACGGTGAGGGTCTTCGACGGAGCGCCGCTCGACGCCTCGCGCAGCGGGCGGACCGCGGCCGTCGCCCAGAGCGGCGGCCTGCTGGCCGAGAACACCGTGCAGCAGACGATGCGCGTCATCGCGGCCCTCCACCCGGGGTCGAGCATCGGCTCGTGCATGAGCCGCGCCGGCATCACCGACCTCGCCGACCGCCAGGTGTCGAAGTGCTCCGGCGGCGAGCAGCAGCGGCTGCGCTTCGCCCTGGCCCTGCTGCCCGACCCGGACCTGCTCATCCTCGACGAGCCGACGGCGGGGATGGACGTCCGGGCCAGGCGCGACTTCTGGCGCGAGATCCGCGCCGAGGCGCAGGCCGGCCGGACGATCCTCTTCGCCACGCACTACCTCGACGAGGTGGACGAGTTCGCCGACCGCGTCATCCTCATCAAGGAGGGGCGCGTCATCGCCGACGACACGGCCGACGCCATCCGCACCACCGCCGGCGGCTGCACCGTCTCGGCGGAACTGACCCCCGGGACCCTCGACCGCATCGGCCTGGCCGGCACGCGGCTGCTCGAGGAGCGCTCCGGGCGCACTTATCTGCACAACCCCGACTCGGACGCGCTGACCCGCCGCCTGCTGGAACTGGGCGGGCGCGGGATCAGGGTCGTCCCACGCAGCCTGGACGACGCCTTCCTCGCACTGACCTCGACCACGACGGAGAACTGACATGACGATCCTCACCGACACCCCCACGGCCCCCGGCCCCACCGCGACGAACTCGGTGCGGCTGCCGCCCCGGCGCACCCGGCTGCGCGGCATCCCGCTGAGCTACCTGTGGTGCGAGCTCCGCCGTCCGATGCGCCGCTCGAACCTGATCTTCAACCTGGCGCTGCCGGCGGTGCTCTACCTGGCGCTGTTCCGCGCCGGCCCGTCCGACGCGAACCTGCCCGGCGGCAACTTCGCACTGTGGATGATGATCGGCATCGCCGTCTACGGCTCGGCCGCGGCCAGTACGAGCGCGGCCGCCTCCATCGCCATGGAGAAGGCGTCGGGCTGGATGCGCACGATGCGGCTGACCCCGCTCAGCACCGCCGGCTACGTCCTCACGAAGATCGCCGGCGCCATGACCATGAGCATCCTGCCCGTCGGCGTCGCCGGCCTCCTCGGGCTGCTCACCGGCGCGCGGGGCACCGCGGCGGCATGGGCCTGCGGGCTGGTGGGCGCCTGGGCGTCGTCAGCGATCTTCTCGGCCCTCGGCCTGGCGATCGGCCTGGCCCTGCGCGCCGAGGTCGTCATCCATGTGCCGGGCCTGGTCATCACCGCCCTGGCCTTCCTCGGCAATCTGTTCATCCCGCTGTCGGGCACGATGCTCACGATCGGGCGCTTCACCCCGATGTACGGCGCCGCGACGATCGCCCGCTGGGGCCTGACCGGTGGCAGCAGCTTCAGCGCCGACCACGACTCGCTCGGCTGGGCGGTCGTCAACGCGGCCTGCTGGCTGGTCGGATTCGCCCTCTGGGCGGCGCGCAGGTTCACCAAGAGCACGGGGCGCGTCTGACCCCATCGCCCGGCGCCCCGCCCGGCGGGCCGGGGCAGGCCTGTCAGAACAGCTTGCTCTGGTCCTTGGGCGGGGCGTAGGCGGGGTCGACGCCGTCGAACATCTTCGAGATGGACCGGCCCCGGTGGATGCGGTCGATGGCCTCGGCGAACATCGGGGCGATGGACAGCACCGTCAGCCCGGGCCAGTCGGCGGGGGCCGGAACGGTGTCGGTCGTGACGACCTCGCTGATGAACTCCTCGGCGCGCAGGCGCTCGGCGGCGCGCCCGGCGAACAGGCCGTGCGTGCAGGCGACAGAGGCCGATCGGGCGCCCTGCTCCTTGAGCTTGCGGGTGAGTTCGATGATCGAGCCGCCGGTGGCGATCTCGTCGTCGAGGACGATGCAGTGCCGGCCCTCGACGTCGCCGACGACCATGTCGATGACGACCCGGTCGTCGCCCAGGCGGCGCTTGGAGCCGGCCGCGACGGGCAGGCCGAGGAGGCGGGCGAAGTTCGAGGCGGACTTGGCGTTGCCGAAGTCGGGACTGACGACCACCGCGTCCTCGCAGGCGCCGCGGTAGTGGTCGGCGATGACGCCCAGGGCGGTGAGCTGGTCGACGGGCACCGAGAAGAAGGCCTGCACCTGCGGGGAGTGGAGCTGCATGGTGAGCACGCGGTCGACGCCCGCGGTGACGAGCAGGTCGGCGACGAGACGGCCGCCGACGCTGATGCGCGAGGCGTCCTTCTTGTCGGAGCGGGCGTACGAGTAGTGCGGGATGACGGCGGTCACCTGGGCGGCCGAGGCCGACTTGGCGGCCTGCACCATGAGCAGCAGCTCCATGAGGTGGTCCTGGGTGGGCGGCACGAGCGGCTGGACGATGTAGACGTCGCGCTGGCGCACGTTGACCAGCAGCTGCGCCTGGAGGCAGTCGTTGCTGAAGCGGCTGATCCCGACCGGTGAGAGGTCGACCCGCGCGCACTGGCAGATGTTCGCGGCGAGCTCGCGATGGGCCGAGCCCGAGAACACGACGATGTCTTCCACGGCCGTCCTTCCCGCAGCGGATCGGTGCGCAACCAGCCTAGACGTCCGCGGGGTCCGTGCCGCACTCGACGCACCCGGCGAGCCGTCGGGGAGCCCCCGATGGGGTTCCACCGGTTCCGCCCGTCCTACAGCCAGCCCTGGGAGCGGGCCGTCTCGATGGCCTGGATACGGCTCGTCGCGTCGAGCTTGGTCATCACGGCCGACAGGTAGTTGCGCACCGTCCCCTGCGAGAGGCACAGCTGCTTCGCGGCCTCGGAGGTGGACGACCCGTCCGCGATGAGGCGCAGGACTTCCAGCTCGCGCTCGCTGAGCGGGCAGGGGCCGACGCGCAGGGCCTCGGCGGCCAGGTCCGGGTCGATCGCGGTGTGGCCGCCCATCACCGCCCTGATCGAGCTCATGAGGCGCGCGCCGGTGGTGGTCTTGAGCAGATAGCCGTTGGCGCCGGCCTGGATCGCGGCGTGGAGGTGGCCGCTGCCCTGGAGCGCGGTGAGGAGGAGGATCCTGCCCCGGTAGCCCTTCCCGCGCAGCTGCGCGGTGGCCTCGATACCGGTCGCGCCGGGCATGTCGACGTCCATGAGGACGAGGTCGGGGCGGTGCGCCGCGACGGCCCGCAGGACGAGATCGCCGCGGCTGACGCGGGCCACCACCTCGAAGGACGGCTCGGTGCTCAGGAGGGCCTCGAAGGCCTCGGCGACGAGGTCGACGTCCTCGGCGAGGAGGATGCGCAATCTGCTCCTCTCGTCGGAGGGCGGGTGGGGGGTGACTGTGCTCATGGCAGCATTGTGCCGCGGCTCATTCTGCTCCGACAAGGGGGATCACGGCACGGAGACGGAACCTGCCGCCCTCCACCGGACCCGCCTCGAGACTCCCCCCGAGAAGAACGACCCTTTGACGCATCCGCCCCACACCACTGCCGTCCCCACCCACCGGCCGACCATCCACGACACCATCATTGACCACCGACACGACAGCACAACCGCCCTCGATCCCCACCTCGACCCGGCACGACGAGGCATCGGCATGCTTGAGCATGTTCGTGACCCCCTCACGAACCACCAGAGCGCACTCGGCATCTGCACCACCCACCGGCACCGCACTCGCCTCGAACCGAACACCGATCCGCTCACACAACGCCCGCGCCGACCCGAGCTCCTCCTCGACCCCCGCCACCATCGGCCCATGCGTAAGAGCCCGCAACTGAGCCTGACCCTCACGAACCGTCTCCCCCGACGCCACCAACTGCCGCCGCGCCAACCCGACATCCCGATCCAACAGATTGAGAGCAGCCTCCTGACGCAACGACACCGCCACCAGAGTCCGCCCAATGATGTCATGCAGATCACGAGAGATCCGCGACCGCTCCTCATCAACGCTGAGCCGAGCCAACCGCTCCCTGGAAACCTCCAACTGGATGAGGGTCCGGGCCAGCAGAGCAAAGGTCAACAGGACGATGCCGACAACGATGTTGAGGCAGACCAGCACGAGCTTCCCAGCGATCGTGTAGGGCCGGATGCACAACAGTGCCACCTCGACGAGGATGACAATCGTGATCATCACCATGCGGTGACGCTGCGACGACACGAGGAGCAGGAGGGCGACCACCACGACGGCATCGAAGAAGGCGGCCGAGACGAGGCCCTCCGTGATGAGGATCGCGATGATGAAGACCGTCGACGCGATCGACCACGGACGGTCGACGCGATCGACGATGACTGACTTCTGGATGGCGGGGTAGCACAGCATCAGCCCGGTCACGGCGACCAGGTAGATGACGGTCGCCACTCTGCCCGCGGTCGGGGTGACCTCGTAGGAGGTCACCCCGACGAGGGCGCCGCGACAGCAGGCCACGTAGCACAGGAAGACGACAAGAAGAGCCGTTCGCTGCACCTGACGGGGAGTGATGAGGTCCAGGAAGGATCTGAATTGTCTCGACACGTCTCAAACTCCAGGTTTCAAATCCGCATGCGCCACCCACACTGCCATCCAGAAACTGTCATCGACGTCACTGGATTGCAACCAGATGATGGAGTGTCTGCAAGAGGAGTATCCTGCGGTGGAGCCATTTTCAAAAGACTCGGGAGCCATGCAGAATCTCATCCCACTCTCATCTCATTCCTTCGGGGTCAGGATTTTTCCAGTGACGCTTGAGTTTTGCACAACCTCCGGTTCACCAATGACAGAAGACAGACCAGCTCATGATGACTGGGGAGTCGATCAGCTCGTCCTCCTGGGTGGCAAGAGCATGAAGATCGGTGAGGTTCATAGCATTGTCCGTTCATGTAGTGGTTTCCGTTGTGATTCCATTCTCTTCGGCGCGAAGGCTCCGAACCAGTCATCATGATCACCGACTCGGGATGATGAGTGTCATGCCAGTGCCAACGCATCGCTCACCACGGCCCATGGGTCGGGGGCCAGTGCCAGCGCCACGCCAGCGCTTCCTGAGGCGAGGTCAAGTCCGGCTCGGGCACCCGCCCGGCCGAGGACGACCGTGCGGGGCGCCCCGCTTCCGTCCGTGACCCGAGTGCATCCCCAGCGCAGCCGCCGAGCGTGTTCTGCCGACACCCGGTCACCAGGGGCCAGAGCTCTCAACGCCATAAGAAGACCGGCCCGGCCCCGTATCAGGCCTGCTTCGAGCACGTGAGGGCTGCGGCAGCTCGCCCCGGCCGCGGCGATGAGAGAGAGCACGGCATCGTCGTCGCCAAATGAGCCGGGAGGCAGCATCCGGGCGAGGAGGGCCGCCGCGAGCCCCCCATGACCGAGGTACGGCATGCGTCTGCTGCCGCTGACCGCAGTGAGAACCCGTCCGTCCATGGACAGCCGTCCCCTCTCGAGTCGGAGCGCAGCCGCCGCCTGTCCAACTGACGGGCCATCGCTCCTCAATGGGAGCAGAGCCAGACCCACCCCCGCCCAGCCGTGGAGAAGACCGGCCCGTCCCGGCATCCCGCTCTCAAGAGCCTCGCACGTCAGTCGCCGCTGCTGCCCGGCCATGCGGGTGAAGTCGGCGCGTTCGAGGGCCGCGCCCGCCTTGTCGAGCACGGCGGCGATCCCGGCCGTCCCGTTGGCCCACCAGGGGCAATCGGCGTCGGGCAGTCCGCGCGCGATGCAGCGTTCGAGGAGTTGCTCCGCCTCGTCCGGGCGCCCCATCCTGAGCAGGGCCCAGGCCATCCCCTCAGCCCCATCGGCCACGCCCCGGGGAAGCACCTGAAGGGCGCGGATCTGCTCGCACAGGATGTCCAGGAGCGGTTGGTCCACCGTTTCGCCCAGCAGGTGAAGCGAGAGCAGCACGCCGGCGCTGCCGTGGAGCAGTCCCAGCCCCGCACCGGGACGTTGGAACTGGACGGGATCGCCGGGGAAGAGACGCTCGGGTCGGGACGGGTCGGCGAAAGCCTTGATCCCCTCGACCAGCTCCTCGACCCGCAGCGGTTCGGTCCTCGTCGACGTCGGCAGTGGCGCGCCATCGCCGCGCAGCTCCTGCGAGCCGACGCGCAGCATCTCGGCCTGCACCGGTCCGGACTGGTCCGCCGAGATGAGCGCGGGCACCTCGAGAACCGCCATGATCCTGCGCCGGGCCGATTCGTCCGCATGGTCGTCAGGTGCATCACGGGCCCGGGAGAACTGGGGATGGTGGAGTCCGGCCGAGGGGCCCGCGCCGTCAATCGTGCACGACTCGAAGTCGATCGCGACCAGACCGTCCGGCCCATCCATGAGATTGCCGGGGTGGAGGTCACCGTGGACGATCCCCATCCGGTTCATCGTGGCGACCAGTTCGTCCAGTCTTCCGCTCACGCCGTCCAGCCACTCCAGGTATCCCGTCCGGTCGGCATTCGGAACGGCCGATGGATGCCTCGTCTTCAGCACCGTGGCGAGCGAGGCGCCCGGCACGAGGCCCATGACCAGGAACTCACTGCTGCCGACCCGGAGATGGTCGAGGGGCTCGGGTGCGACGCCGGTGCCGGCGAGCCTGCGCAGGGCCTTCCACTCGTGCCGCAGTCTGATGCCCGCGGGTTGCTCCTCGAGGTCGAGGCCGCAGTGGTCGCGGGCCTCCTTGAGCACGACCCGTCGTCCGTGCCACTGGGCCGAGTAGACGCCCCCTGCGTTGGAGCGGTGGAGCAGGCGGACCTGCGAGATCTCCAGATGCTCGTCCTCCGGGCTCGTGGCCTCCACGCGGGCCATGAGGGCCGCTGGCAGGCCGGGCGCCGAGTGCTGCTCGATGCCGCGCCGGTCCTCGACCACTGCGCCGTCGACCCTCACGCCAGGACGCGGCGTACCGGCGGTGTCGAGCAGCCATTCGGCCTGGAACGCCCCGTGGCGGAGGCTCACCGGCGACCCGGCCAGGTGCGGCTCGCCTTGGACCGGTGGGTGCGGCAGACACGGCAGCTCATCGGCGAGCCGCAGGGCCAGGGCCTCGAGTCGCCCAGCGGCCGGGTAGCACGTGAAGACCTTCCCCGACTGGACAGGATCGGCGTACTTGAGCTGGCTCGCCAGGACGAGTTCTCGCGTGCGGAGCATCTTGTGGGCGACGCCCTGCTCGCGACAGATCCGGGCGGCGGCCCCGACGACGGCGGCGGCATCCCGTGGCAGGGCCGAGACATGGATCTTCCACCCCTGTCGCGGCAGCGGCTCGGCTGGGGCGAGCGGCGCCCAGGTCGACCAGGGGCCGGCATCACGACCGACCCATCCGGGGATGGGACCCTCCGGCCGGATGGGGGTCCGCAGGAAGGGCGATCCGGGGGCCCACGCCACCTCGAAGAAGGGGCTGCGCCACAGCATGTAGGGCGAGACCCGGTCCATTTCCGTCATGAGAAGGAGTTTAGATACTCGTGCCGGGTCGGTTCAGCGTATCAGCATGCGGTCCCGGCCCTGCCCCTCACGCCGCCGCCTCTCCGTCCTGAACGGCGTCGACGATCGTCTGCAAGAAGCCCGTGGCCCGCTGCCGGCTGTCGCTGCTGCGGTGGCCCAGGGTCAGGGAGGTCCGTCCGTTCACCGAGAAGGAACTGATGAACATCGCCGCGTACGGGACGAGCATCGGCAGGGTGAAGACCGCCTCGGGCCGCCACTCGGGCAGGGCGTACCGATGATCGGCGTCGATCCGGCCGTGGTCGGAGACGATGGCGGTGCACGGGAAGAGCCCGTCCCGGCCGGCCGAGCGGGCCTGCTCGAGGGAACGGGCCATCGGGTTGGATGCGACGAACCGGGCCATGATGGCCCGCAGCTCGTCCCCGTTCGCCATGGCCCGCAGGATCCTCCCCTGCACCTCCCGCCAGCCTCTCCCGGGGCGGGCCTCCATGTAGAGGGGGGCGCTCAGGTTGGCGGTGGAATCGATGGTGGGGTCGTGCCGGCGCAGGTCGACGGGGACCAGGACGCGCGCGCCGGGGCACACGTCCCCCAGCCGGCTGATGATCCTGGCCGTCATGAAGGGGAAGTCGCCGTCCAGCCGGACGTGGGACCACCGGGGAAGATCCGCGTCATCCCGCCCGGCGCCCAGCGGTGAGGGCTGAGGCGAGCCGGGGCTCGCCCACGGGGCATCGGGGGCCGGGCGCCGTCGTGCCTTGGAGAGGAAGTACTGGTCGGTGACGGTCGACGTGGAGCCGGCCGGCTCCTCCCCGCGCAGGGCCCGGAAGAGATCATCCGTCCAGCGTTCGATGCCGCGTCCGTCGGCCACGGCGTGGCTGACCCGGATGACGAGCCGGTCCACGTGGCCGTCGCTGATGAGTCCGACACTCGCCACCGGACCGTGGACGAGATCGAGAGGGGTGTGAAGGAAGGGATGATCGGTCCACTCCTCACCGGCCCCTGTCGTATGCACCTCGAGGGCGGGCGGCTCGCCCGTACCGAGCCAGAGCTTCCCCTTCCTCGCGACGGACAGGCCGGGGTTGGCCCGGCTCGTCACGACGATGGCACGTTCCAATTCCTGAGGGTCGAGCCGCCCGCGACCCTCGATGACGAAGCTGATGATGGGATTGTCCCCCTGGGTCGCGGCATTCAGGTAACCGCGTTCGATCGATGTGATGCGGCGCGAGTACTGCGCGGCGGTCATGTTCTTCATCCCTTCGGTTGGATGCGGGTACGAACGGGCGATGCGAGGCGCCCCCCGCGAGAGGAGCGGGAGACCCACCACCGGATCGTTGCAGGCCGGGTGGCCGCGACGGCGATGGCTCCCGCCCCACTGCAGTCGCTGCTCCACAGCCATGTCGAGTCGTCGAGTCGTCGCCATCCGGGCCGCCAACGGGGCAGCCTCACCTGCGAGAAGGTCTCCTTCGTGAGCCGGGTCGCCTTGATGATGGCCTCGGACTCGGCGAACTGCCGAATGCTCGCAGGCGCACCATCGGGCTCATGGACGAGCCCGCCCAGCCATGCGAGAGCCCCCGGCCGGTTCCGGTGATCCTGGACGTCCACGCCGATGGGGCCCCCGGCGCACAGGGCGGTGAGACTCCACGCACCGCAGTGGGACAGGGACCCGTTCAGTCCATCGTCCCAGCGCCACCGCTTGTGCTCATCGCGAGCGGGGACGTCGTGACGCCCGGCCAGCAGGCGGGCCGCCTGCGTCAGCAGATGACGCCCGCCCGGGGGGATCCTCTCCCCGCGGGGCCCTCGAGGCAGGCCTTCGTGGCGGATGAGCAGGCACTCGATCGTCGGGGCGCAGCGCAGGGGGTCATGGGTCGTCGCGGTGCCGCTCATGCGCACTCCACCACCATCGAGGCGAAGGCACCGCCGTCCGAGCGGGATGAGAGCATGATCAGGTCGTCCTTCCTCCGCTCCTCGTCGACGAGCGCGTTCAACAGCCCCAGACCGGCGGCCGAACCGGCCGAATTCCCTATGAGCATTTGCGGAGCGAGGGTGCGGGTGCCGCTCAGGCCCACCCTCCGAGCCGCCTTCTTCTCGAGGGCGTCATGGGCGGGGTCGCCGCATCGCGCCGAGACGAAGGTGGCGATGTCCTCGGAGTCGGCTCCAGCGCGTTGGAGCGCCGTGCTCAGGCAATCCGCCCAGGACCTTTCGGCCGAGTCCTCCCCGCAGGGCTCCTCAGCCGTCCCCGTGGCGGCACTGGACATGATCCGGGCCAGCGGGGCCGCATCGCGTTCTCGGGCGCTCCGACGGGACTCGAGCATGATCGCCACCGCGCCATCGGCGAGGACCGCTCCGCACTGCTCGCCGACCCGTCTGAAACCACCCCGGAGGACGGCCGAGGAGATGGCGAGATCGGGGAATTCATCCGCGACGACGACGACGATGCGTTCTGCGCCGCCTCGAGCGATCACGTGCCTGGCCAGGGTCAGCGCCATGATGGAGCTGACGCCCGCTCCCGCCAGAGTGGCCGTGTACCCGCGCAGCCGATGAAGCATCGCCAGGTGCCCCGTGGCGGCATTGACGACGGTGTTCGGGAAGACGAGCGGGTCCGCGCCCCTCATGCCCTCCTTCACGACTCCCTCGTGGAAGCTGAGCAGAGCGCTCAGGGGGCCGTAGCCGGTGGCGAAGACGATGCCCGTTCCGGCCGATTCGGCCCGTGTGGGTCTGCCGTACCTGGAGTACATGTCCGTCAGTGCCGCATTGGCCAGCAGGCTCAGCGGATCCATGCGGCGGGCGCGGGCCGGGTTGACCCCGCGCCTGAGCCTGGTCAGGTCCGAACGAGCGAACGGTACTGCTCCCCCGATACCGCCAGGGAGGTTCTCGAGCTCCTCGAACTCGCCTCCGTCCGCGAACGCGGCGATCAGCTCCTCGGTCGTGGCGGCCTTCCCGCAGACCCCCGCGATGCCGGTGATCATCACATCGCTCCGGTGCGCTCCGGAGGCGGGGGAGGGCTTCCCGCGGGGGCCGGTGACGACCAAGGAGGCGTTGTTGCCGCCGAAGGCGAAGGAGTTCGACAGGACCACGTCGACCGGGCCGCTTCGCGCCTGGTCGGGAACGATGTCCAGACCGGATGGGCTCGTGATCCCGCGGGTGTTGATCGTCGGGGGAATCGTTCCTGTCCTGATGGCCAGTACCGCGCAGACCGCCTCCACGGCCCCGGCCGCGCCGAGGGTGTGGCCGAGTGCCGACTTCGTGGAACTCGTCACCGGAGCCGTCTCGCCGAAGAGACGGGAGATCGCCTTGGGCTCGACGGCGTCGTTCGTCGGGGTTCCCGTTCCATGCAGATTGACGTAGCTCACATCGGCGGGTTCACAGCCGGCGCACGCCAGGGCGTCCGCCATCGACTGGAAGGCGCCCTCACCACGCGGATCGGGCGCCGTCTGGTGGTAGCCGTCGCAGCTGGTCCCGTAGCCGCCGATCTCCGCGAGGATCTCGGCGCCCCTGCGCTCGGCCGTCTCCCGCCGTTCCAGCACGAGGAAACCGGCGCCTTCACCGAGGGTCAGTCCGGTCGAGGCGGACATGGGGCTGCAGGGCTCTGCGTCCAAGGCGCCCAGGCATGAGAACCCGTAGCTGGACAGGCTGGCCAGCGGGTCGACCCCGCCGCACACGACCCGGTCCACCTCACCGCTCCACAGGAGTTCCGCCGCGTAGCCGATGGCGATCGCGCCGGCGGCGCACGCATTGGAGGTGACCGCGCGGGGGCCCGTGACACCGAATCGTGTCGCGATGAAGTCGGCAACGGAGTGGATCTGGGAGTCGAGGGCCGTGACGGCGTCGACCGTGTCGTTGAGAACGGCTTCACGGTGCGCGGCTTGCAGTGATTCCATGGCTCCCAGGCTCGAGCCCACGACCAGAGCGGTCCGCGGCCCGGGAAGATCCGACGGGGTCAGACCCGCCTGGGCGAGAGCCTGCGCGACACCCCTCTCCGCCAGCGAGTAGCAGCGGTCGATACGTCCGGTCCGTTCCGTGGTCACCTGGCCCGCCCAGTCGCTGAGCAGTTCGGAGGTGTCGAAAAGACTGTTCCTGACGATTCCGGTCCGCCCCGCGCGCAACGAGGACCAGCTCTCCCGGGTGGTGCCGCCTGCCGCGGTGACCAGGCTGACACCGGTCACCATGACGCTGTTCCCGCTCATCACGGTCACGCCATCCTCTCGACGGAGGAGCGGGCCAGGACTCGGGGCAGAGCGACGGTTCGGATGGTCGTGCCGTCCTCACCCTCCAGGCTCAGCTCGATGCCCGGGACCCAGAAGGGGGCCTCGACGATCGCGAAGCCGAGTTCCTCATCGGGATTGGCCGAGGGCGTCACGTAGATCACCTCACCGATCCGCTGCCCGTCGGCGAGGACCGGGGCCGACGGCTCGATCGTGGAACCTGCGGCCGCGATGAAGGGGACGAGCCGACGCTGCTCGCGGGTGGGAGCGGTCAACGCATCCGAGCCCCGGAACTCCCCGATGCGGTTCCAGTCGATGAGCCAGGACAGATCCATTTCGGTGAGATCGCGGCCCCTGATGCCGAAGGCGTAGTGCGGGGTTCCCGCCTCGGCCTCGACCCGCGCCAGGGCCGCATCGCCGATCACGGCCCCGCCGAGGGCACGGGCCTTCTCGGCGATGGTCAGTTCCGCGATGCCGGCGGCGTCCGTGACGACCAGGTAGCCGTACTCTCCCGAGGTGGACACGCGGGCCATGATGGCCGACGTCCCCCTGTCCGCCCCGGGGATGGTGATCTCGGTGATGCCGTGCAGGACCAGACCGGAGATGTCGTAGTCGATGAAGTCCCCGGCGACCTTCCACGCGCCGGCCCCCTCGAAGGCGATGGCCCTCCACCCGGAAGGGGCCACGTCCACCGTGACGCCGTCGGGAACATCCATGCTTCCCAGGTAGTCGACCAGTTCCTCTGCGCCGACCGCGCTACGGGGGACCAGCCAGGAGACCTCGTCCAGTTCCAGGTGCAGCAGGATCGCGAACGGTCGGCCGTCATCCCCCAGGGCGAGGCACTCGCGGGCGGTGTCAGGATCGACGAAATCACTGGACCTCGACAGGAAGCCGTCGAGGAACTCCAACCGGTCATCGCCCGTGAGCCGCACAAGCGGCGCGCCGAGGGTGTGGACCGCAATGCTGTTGCGGATGATCTGGTAATCGGTCTGTGCAGTCATGTTTCCTTCTCCTCTTCGTGGCGTCGATCCCTGTGGTCCGGGTCGACGAGCTGTGTCTGTTGGTCGTTGTTCTCCTGGTCGTCGGCGGATTCCGTCTCGTCGGATCAGGCCGCCGTCCCGACCCGGGTCATCCGGGTCAGGGGCGCCCCGGTGGCGCGCACTCGCCACACCATCGGGTCCTCTTCCAGGCCCGCGCGGCTCGTGCACCCAACGAGGAGGCCCGATGGCGTCGAGCGAACGAGGATCTCGGGGACGAGTTCCTCGTGACCGGGAGCCGGAGCGATGCTGAGCCAGATGCCCTGGTCCAGCTCGATGAGCGTCGACGGCGTCCACCGCTGCCAGACGCCACTGCTCGGGGTGCTCCACGGACCGCGGAGCCCCGGGAACACGACGCGGGTTCCCGGTCCGGTCATGGGGGTGAGCCACAGGACGTCCTCGCCGTCGGTCTCCACGCTCGTGACGGAGAACTCGTGGCGGCCGACAACGAGACTGTCGTTGATGGTGAACAGATTGCGGCGGTCGTCGCTGATGAGACTTCCCGTCTGAGTGGTGCTCCAGGTCTGGCGCGACAGGCCCCATCCCATGCCGTGCTCGCGGCGGTGGCGTTCCGGTTCATGCGTTGCCCACACGCCCGCTCTCCAGTAGGGGTTGCAGGCGAATCCACGGATCCTCGGGAAGGGCGTGCGGACGAGCCGGCGTCCGTTGATGCGCCAGTCGGCCACTCCTGCGGCACTCTCGCGAATACGCAGACTCTCCTTCGTCGAGACGACCGGATCGGCGACGAGGCCGCCGAAGGTGAGGGCGCCGGGACGGCTGCGCGCCGGTGGATGCACCACGGTGACGATCCGGGCAGCACCGGACTCGTCGGTCGTGAAGCGGCGATCCAGGAGCGTCGAGTGGATCATCGACGTGCGCCTGCCCGTGGTCTCCACGACCTTCTCCCCCTGTTCCCCGTACCACGTGGCGGGGAAGGACGGGTCGAGTTCGACCGATGCCGCCACCACCTCGGTGCAGTCGCGCACGGCCAACCCGGCGCCCACCGGCGCGCAGGTGAGGCTGGGGCCGCGGACCGGTACCGCGTCGAACCAGCCGGTGCGCAGTCCGACCGACTCGAACATGCGCAACTCGGAGTTCGGTTCAGCGACGAAATCCTGAATCAGCGCATCATCCTCCACCCGCGCCGTGCACGATATCGAGGTCTCCAACTCGGTGATCCGGACGCCGGAGGAGATCCGCTCCATCCTGAAGGCGCGTGAATCGGACTCACGCCATCCCGCCGCGCGGAAGCCGGGTCGCCCCGGCCAGGTGACGGACACGAGCGGACCGTAGTGGTCGGGGTGGCCGACGTCGACGGTGCCGTCGACGGGATCGACGGTGAGGGTGAGATCACCGCACCGGGCGACCATGGCCGGGACGTCCGGTTCGGGGATTGCCGGCGGATTGTCCAGCTCGAGTCGTCGAACGCTCCCGTCCGGCCCGATGAGAGTGGCCTCCACGACGACGGCCGCGTGGGCGTCGACGAGAGCATTCAGTTTCATCCCGCCCAGCGCAAGATGGTACTGCAGGGCCAGTCGCCCGTCGTGGAGGAAGGCATCGGAGGCCAAGTGGTCGTCGAGACGCTCGGAGATGCTGCCGAACGAACGCAGCTCCCCGAGCTGCTCACGGTCGGCGTCGCTGAGGTCCCCGACGACGGCGCGCATGATGAGCGGTATGTAGTTGTAGAGCTGGACGTTCCCGTCCTCGCCCGGAGAACCATAGCCCAAGCTCATGCAGCCCACTCGTCGGTAGAGCCGGAATGCGGTGCTGTTGGCGGGGTTGACGGTCAGACGCAGGACGCGTCTCCCCGAGCGGAACAGGCCTTCCACCGCTTCGGTGAACAGAAGACCCGAGGCCACGGAGCGCCGGTATCCCGGCGCGACGAAGAACATGTCGGCGAAGCCCTCGTGCTCGGCGACGGATCGCCGACCGTTGCTGCGGAAAACGCCGAAGGTTCCGATGACCTGTTCTCCGTCGACCGCGACGAGGAACGACTCCACGCCCCTCTCCCGGATCTCAAGAGCGAGCTGGTCGCCGGTGATTCCCCCTTCCACTGGGTTGGGACTGTCCTTGTGCGCATTGAACAGTCGTGCAATGGCTTCTGCGTCGACCTGCTCGAAGGGCCGTACGGAGATGGGCATGGTGGATCCGTTTCGTGATGATGGGTTGCGGGCGTGAATTCTTTCAGGCTCTTTCGCTGACGATCAACTCACCGCTCGCAACGGCTGCGCGGCCGACGGCGGCGCTGACCCTGACGGTCCTGAGTCCGCCGAGTCTGGTGCCCATCCTGGCCTTCAGGGTGAGAACGTCACCGGGTACGACCAGACGGCTGAACTTCATGCTCCTGATGGCGCCCAGGTAGCCGACCCGGCTGCTCTGATCCTCGCCGGACCCGTCAACTGCGTTCTCGAGATGCTCGGAGACGTAGATGACGGCTACCAGCTGGGCCATGGCCTCGACGATCAGGACACCGGGCATGATGGGCTCGTCCGGGTAATGCCCTGCGAAGTACGGCTCGTTGACCGAGACCGCCTTGATCCCGTACCCGCAGACGCCGGGTTCGACATCGTAGGCGCGGTCGAGCAGGAGCATGGGGGCGCGATGGGGCAGCATCTTCCTGATCCGGTCCGCCGCATAGTCGTGCAGGACGCTCTCCCCGTGTCCGGTGCTCGACGTCGGCAGCGGGCGGGTGATGACGGACGTGAACATCATCGGACCTCGTTCGCCTCGATGTGATCAGCCATCGCATTGATCGAGCCGAACGCCTTCGCATCGTCGTCGTTGATGCTCACCCCGAACTCGTTGTTGACCATGACGACGACTTCGAGGGTGTCCAGCGAGTCCATCTCGAGACCCCGGCCGAACAGCGGCTGATTGTCCGAGACGACTTCGGGGGTGGTGTCCAGGCCGAGCCTGTTGATGATCTGCTCCTTGAGCCTGAAATTCCTGGCCATGCGGGCCTCGGCCTGCTGACGGACGCCCGAGGGCCTGACGGTGGTGGACATGATGTCTCCTCTTTCTTCTTCTGGTGATGGATTCTCCGGAACAGTGCCCGGTTCGTGACGTGACCGGGATCCGGACATGTCAGCCGTTGATCATCCCGCCGTCGATCGTCAGCACCTTGCCGGTGACGTAGGAGGCCAGCGGACTGGCCAGGAAGACGATGGCGTTGGCGACCTCCTCAGGCTGACCGAGTCGCCCCAGGGGGATCAACCGCTCGGCCTGTTCCACGACCCTCCTGGGCGTCCTCCGGACCATGTCCGTGGCGATGAACCCTGGAGCCACGCAGTTGACCCGGATACCGCGACCGGCCGTCTCCTGGCAGACGCTCTTCGCCATGGCGATGATCCCGCCCTTGCTGGCCGCGTAGTTCGCCTGCCCGGGACGTCCCGCCACGCCACTCGTCGAGCTCGTGAGGACGATCGACCCTCCGGCCGAGTACATGGCCCTCACGGTCTCCCGGAGGCAGCAGAACGTTCCGGTCAGGTTGGTGCTGATGGCCTGGTCCCACTTGGCGAGACTCATGCCCGCCGCATGTCCGTCGGCGGTGACGCCGGAGTTGAGGACCGCGGTGTCGAGTCGGCCGAACTGCTCGCGGATCGTCCGGAACAGCGCGATGACCTGCGTCTCATCGGTGACGTCCGCGCGAACGGTCAGGCACTCACGACCGAGTTCCCGAACGCGCACCGCCGTCTTCTCCGCCTTGTCCGCCTTGGCGCGGTAGGCGACGACGACACGACATCCGGCCTGCGCCAGGGCGAGTGCCGCCGCCGCACCGATCCCGCGGGAACCGCCGGTGACGAGGGCGACCGCTCCGTCGGGGAAAACGCCTGTGAGGCCTCTCATCATCCGCTCCTCCGAGAATCGCTGAACTGTTGACGGCCTGGGTCGAAGCCGCCGATCTCCGATCCGAGGCCATTGATGTCGGCGAAATCGAGGACCTGTCCTGCAACGGCCAGATCGAGGATCCCCAGACCGAAGGGAGAGAAGATGATCGGTTTCCCGTTCCGCGGCAGTTCCCTCGCATCGCTCAGCAGCTCCCCGATGGTCGCCGAGATGAAGGCGCTCCCCCCTGACTCCTCGGCAGCGCGCTCGATGCTCGTTCCCGCCCGGCAGACATGCTCGACGTCATCCACGACGTTGGTCGCCGCCAATATCGAGGCGGTGCTCAGATCGCGCAAGGACAGGTGCAGGATCACTTGGTCCTCGCCCGCCGAGTCGTTGTCCAGATCGAGCCAGTACGTCGAGTCGGTCGTCGCGATCGACACCGTGTCGGACCCCTGCAGGACGTCCTGCGCGCTCTGGCGCACCTCGACGTCGAGAAATGGATGGGCGACCAGCGCAGACCTCGCGAAGCGCGTGGCCCGTTCAGGAGCGACGTCCTGGACGCGGATGGCCCGAAGATCGGAGTGAAGCGCGACGAGGAAGTCGAGCACCCTGCGGTTGATCGTCCCGGAACCGATGAATCCGGCTGTGAGAACGGGTTTCATGCCATGCAGGGTCTGACTCGCCAGCGCTGCGCTGGCGGCGGTCCTCGTAGCGGAGATCTGGCTGGCCTCGAGGACCGCGACCGGGTAACCGGTCCTGGGGTCGTTCAGCACCATCACCGAGGATGCGCGCTGCAATCCTCGCTCGGTGTTCCCGGGGAAGGACGAGATCCACTTGATCCCCATGACATCCTGCTGGCCGTGCAGATGTGCGGGCAGGGCGATGATCCGGTCGTCCTGGTGCCCCAGCGGTCGGAGGAAGCAGGAGAAGGGCAGCGCCGTCTGACCCAGGCAATGGGCCATGTACGCGTCCTGAACTGCTCGGACCGGTGAGAAGGCGCCGCTGCGCAGGGCGATCGCGACGTCATCGTGGTTGAGGATTCTCATGCTGCTGCCTCCTCGTGGTCGGTGAGATGGATGGGCGGGTAGGAGCAGCTCGGCCCCGCCCATCGGGATGGTTCGGGCAACGGACCTATGTGCTGACGGACCCAGCTCCGGTCGTAGATGGTGTCGAGATAGCGCTCCCCGCCGTCCGGCAGGATCAGCGCGCACCGGGCCGATTCAGGCAGCCGCGGCGCGAAACGCAGTGCAGCGGTCAGGACGGCCCCGGAGGAACCGCCGACCAGCAGGGATTCCTTGCGAAGCATTTCGTGGCAGCCGACCACGCAGTCCGCATCGTCGACCCGCACGAGCCAGTCGGCCGAGTCGTTGCTCATCAGGGGTGGTCTCAGCGCAGCGCCGTGCCCTGGGATGACACGTGCGGCGCGCTGGGGCGGTTCTCCGAAAATGCGACTGGCGCACGAGTCGACCGCGATGACCGTCACGTCCTGACGGCCCGCTCGGCGCAGGCCCTCGGCGCATCCCCGCAGGGTACCGCAGGAACCCGTTGCGAGGAACAGGTGCGTCAGGCCGGGGATGGCGGTGAGGATCTCCTCCATCGTCCGGTGGTGGGCCCGCGCGTTGGCAGGATTCGCGTACTGGTTCGACCACCAGGAATCCGGCAGGCTCGCGATGAGTTCGTTGACCCGTCGGATGCGGACCGGCAGGTACTCCCCGGTCGCCTCGTCCGGACGATCGATGACCTCGACATCGGCGCCGTAGGCTCTCATGAGGGCGAGGTTCATCGAGGTGATCTTCGGATCGGTGACGCAGCGGAAGGAAACGCCGTGGAAATTGCAGATCTGAGCCATGGCGATCCCGAGATTGCCCGAACTCGACTCGACCACCGTGGTGCGCCCGGGAACGATCCGTCCGGACCCGAGGGCGTCGGTGAGCATGGACAGAGCGGTGCGGTCCTTGATGCTGCCGCCCGGGTTGAGCTTCTCCATCTTGCCGAAGAAGCGTGGGCCCGGCGGGGGGAAGAGGCGCTCCAGACTCACCATCGGAGTGTCACCAATCAGGCGCAGCGCATGGGGAACCGGCCCACCGGTCGACTCGTTCGGGGGATCCGCCACGGGGGTGCGGATGGTCATGACTCCTCCTTCACTGGGATTGCGGATGGGTTCACGGGGCCTCGCGTCATCTGGAAGCGGAGCTCGCTCACGTAGTGCTGGCCGGAGTCGTCGCACAGCCAGTTGTCCTCGGGAAGCGGCAGGCACTCGGATATCACGGCAGTGGCACCGAGCTCCTTCGCCCTGCGTGCCATGCGCACGAGATTCGCCGTGAGAACAGGGCTGGTGAAATCCACGTGGATCGGTTTCGTCTCGTGCGAGAACTTGGCGAACACGCGCGTGGGCAGACCGTTCGAGGTGCGCCATTCCTGGACCCGCACGAAATCCATGGCGGGGTCCCCGCGGCCGGGCGGGATGAGCTCCTCCGGGGTTGGGGTCCACGCCTCCCGGAACAGGACCAGGTCGTCGATGGACAGTCTGGGCGTGTGCTCACCCGGCAGACCGATCTTGAACGCGTCCGCGCACAGGATCGAGAGGGGAACGCCCCAGATCTCCCGCAGGGTGAGGACCCGACCGGAAGGCATGGTACCGACGATTCCCGCCGGCGTGTCCGTCAGGAGGATGCGCGAGGCCGGGACGACCCTTTCGGGATCGGCCGCGACGGCATTGGTGAACCCGATGCCGGTCTCGCCGGTTCCGATGCGCGCCGGCTTGACCCGGCCGGTGTTGCGCCGCCAACCGCTGGGGAACAGGGGCACGGTTCGGCTGGTGCCCAGGGCCCGGTTGATCGTGTCCCTGACGACCGGAGTCACAGCGGTTCCGGCGCTGCTCTCGACGGCCGGCATCTCCAGGGTCGCCAGACAGGCATGCAGCTCGCCCAGAACGACCTGGTAGTCACCGGCCTCGACGTTCTCGGCCGAGCGGGCGACGATCTGCAGATCGGGGCTGTGCACCGACATCGCGGGGACCGGCGCCTCCGTCCGGGGGAAGCACTCGTGGACCGCCCCACGAATGCGACGGCTCTCGAGGCGGATCCGAGTCGCGCTCGCGCCGGGCTCGCCGAGGATGCCCGCCCAACGGCGGGACAGCTCCTCCTCGACGGTCCTGAGAGGGTTGTCCTCGGTCTCGCCCCACAGCAGCTCGAGGGAATGGTCCCAGACGTCGGCGACCGTTCCCGCTCCACCGCCCGTCGAGACGATGAACTCAGTCATCGACCTCTCGAAGGCGAGGCAGAGCCTCTCGCCGAACCACTCGGCGGAACGCAGGACCAGGTCCAGTGGCTCGGCAATGCGGGTCAGCAGAGATTCGCCGACGGACGCCGCGCAGGGCCTCGTCGCGTCCATGTAGACCGTGGTGCGGGCCGCGTAGGCCTTTCCCTCGGAACGATACGAGGGCCCGTGTGCGATGGATTCGTAATACTCGTCGAACTCCGTCAGTCGCTCGCGGAGTTCCCGATGGTCGGCGGCGTTCCCCAGCTCTTGGAGCCGGGCCATGATGCCGTCGAGGACACCGCTGAAGCGGCGACGCAGTCCTTCGTCACCGATGCGCTCCACGCGCTTCATCAGGAGAGGGAGCGCCGCCGGACTGACCGGGATGGCGGCGTCCCATGTGAGGAACCTCCTGTGGACGTACTTCACCAGGGTCTTCTCCACCCGGGCCCTGCTCCACGCGGAGGCGTCGGGGCCACCGGCGAGCTCGGCAAGGATGTCGGATCCATTCCGCGATCCATCGACGAGACGCAGGACGCGCATGTCCTGAGCGGGTACGTGCGGATTCACGTGGCCCGGGCGGACGAGCTCGCCGAGCTCCTCGTCGAGGCCCTGATCCGGTCGTACTCGTGGCGGGAACCACCAGCGACCCCCCGATTCGGAGAACACGGTTCCGAGGCGTTGCACGGCCCATGCCTCCATGCAGACCCACAGGTCCTCGACGGATTCAGCCGACGGGGTGAACCCGAGCGCCACGCCCGGAGTACCGACGGGGATCCACGCGAAGGGGCCGAAGAAGCCGATCGTCTCCGCCTTGCTGCAGTAACGCTGCCAGTAGAGAGCCGCGGCCTCCTCCCTCCGGCGCCGTCGCGAGGACAGCCGCTCGGCCTCCGTGGACAGCTCGTGCATTCCATGGGAGAGGACATTCCGGTTCTGCCAGGTCAAGGCGGACAGGAAATCCTCCCGGCGGAGGAGACCTGTGATCCTGGTGGACAGACGGAGCCGCTCCCCGGCGAACGCATCACGGTACTCGGTCTCGTCGATGATGCCGTCCATGTACCGCTGAGCGGCCGTGCAGAGCTCGGGACACGAGAGGAGGTCGAGTCCTTCGACCGGGAAGCCGGCGCTCCGCAGGACACCCGCACCGAACGCCCTCCAATCGGAGTCCCCGACCGGAACGAGATCCTTGATCCTGGAAATCGTTCTGCGATTCCTCGTGATCGTCGGGGTCGTCATGCCGCGCCCTCCTGAACGGTCCCTGCCCCGGAGATGACCGCGCAGAGGCGATCGGCGGCGACGTGCAGTTCGCTCTCGCTCGCGCCGCTGAACGACAGCCGCAGGCCGGCCCTGGCCGCTCCGGTACCGCCGAACCGCGCTCCGGGGACGAGAGCGATCCCGGCCCGCCGCGCCGCCTCAGCGAGTCCGGAGGCGTCGACTCCGGTCGCGTCGGTGAGCCAGAGGTAGAAGCCCCCGTCAGGTTCGCGCCAGCTCCAACGATCGCGGTCGAGCCCGGAGGCGACCAGCGCCTCCGACAGGGTCATGGCCTTTCCCGCGTAGATCTCGCGGAACCGTGCAATGGCACGGTCCCAGCCGCATCTGCGGTGATGGCCGGCGATGATCGCCTGCGCGATCGGCGAGGGCGACAGGGTCGCCGTCTCGACCGCGCCACGGATCCTCTCGTGGTACTGGGCGGCCGGATCGATCCAGCCGCACCGCAGGCCGGGAACGAAGACCTTCGAGAAGGTCCCCAGATAGGTGACGCCGGCGGGGCTCATGGATTTCAGTGCGGGTAGCTCACGGCCCGTGAATGAGAGCATCCCGTAGGGATTGTCCTCGATCACGTGCACGTCGAGCGCCTCGCAGGCCTCGAGGAGCCTCTGCCGCCGGCCCGTGCCCTGGGTGCGCCCGGTCGGGTTGTGGAAGGTTGGCACCGTGTACAGCACGTCGAGCCGGCCCCCAGACGCTCGAACACGCGTGACGGTCTCGACGAGGGCCTCTGGGACGAGGCCCTCCTCATCCATGGGCACTGGGGCGACGCGGGCTCCGCACCAGGCGAAAGCGCTGAGGGCACCGGGGTAGGTGAGCTCTTCTGTCGCGATGTACTCCCCGTCGGCCACGAGCGCCCGGCACACGGCGACCAGGCCGAGTTGACTGCCGCTGGTGGGGACGAGGTTCGAGGCGAGGGGGTGCATCGATTCCCGGCCGGCCAGGTCCTCGATCGCCTCGACGAGGTCGCTCGGCGTCTCCATGGTCGAGTACTGGAGGATGGTGGGCCCGCCCAGGCGGATCTGGCGGCCGACCTGCTCCGAGAGTCCCCTCATCTCGATGGGGCTCAGATCGGGCACCCCGCCGGCCAGCGAGATGCCTCCGGACGGCACGTCGAAGAGGTGCGCTGCTCCTGCGGTCATGGCGATGCGCTCATTCCGCATGAGTCGTGACCGCGCTCTCGGCGTAGGCATGCATCTCCGCCGGGGTCCGGGGCAGCCCATCGGCGAACGACGCGGGGTCGATCTCGATGGAGTAGCTGTCCTCGACAGCCACGAGGACGTTCAGGAGACCGAGCGAGTCGAGTCCCTGGGCCGTGAAACTGGTCTGGGGGTCATCGAGCTCGACTCGCGCTGCGGTCGAGATGACTGCGGTGAATTCTTCGATGGTCATGTTCTGCTCCTTATTCCGGTTGAGGCGACGCTCAGGAGACGGTGCCGAGGCAGAGGTTCTCCAGCTGACGTCGATCGGGTTTCGCGTTGTGCGTGAGGGGGATGGAGTCCATGCGGATGATCCGGTCGGGGGCCCTCGCCTGATCGAGGAACTCCTCGAGAGTGATGCCGAGGGAGTCGGGATCGGCCGGACCCGTGAAGCAGAGGGTGAGGCTCTCGGAGGGCCCGGACGGGTGGAGGGCGACGGCAGCATCCACCCCTTCGACCCGCTCGGCCGCGGATTCGATCTCGTTGAGCGAGATTCGAATGCCATGGCGTTTGACGATGTCGTCGTTGCGGCCCATGAAGAACAACCTGCCGGTGTCGTCCAGGCGACCTCGATCGCCGGTGTGCAACTCGACCGATCCGTCCAGAGCCCGGCGATAGCGGTCCTGAGCCTCCATGGGGACACCCCAGTAGCCACTCATCACGGTGCGGCCGCGGACGACGATCTCACCGGGATGACCCGTCCCGACCGGTTCGCCGTTCTCGTCGAGGATGAGGATCTCGTCCCCCGGGATGGCTCGTCCCACGGATTCGGGATGAGCCCGCCATTCGTTGGTGGGCAGGATCGAAATCCTCTTGCACTCGGTCATGCCGTACATGGAGGCGTACTGCACCCGGGGGAAACGCTCCAGGAACTCCTCCATGAGCGCGGGCGCCATCCGGGCGCCGGTGTTCGTCACGAGGCGCAGCACCGTGCCGACAGGACGGTGCCGGTGCAGGGCGATGAGCATGCGGGCCAGCGATGGAACCAGCGGAACGACCGTGACGCCCCGCTCCACGATGATGCGCAGCAGGCGAACGTCCTCGGCGGCACTGACGATGACGACCTCGGCCCCGCAGTCAGCGGCGAGAAGGAGCTGGTAGAGGCCGTAGTCGAAGGCGAGCGGAAGACGACAGGCGATGACGTCGTCGCTGCGGTAGCCGAGACAGGAACCGATCGACTCGACTGCTGCACGCACCTGACGATGGGGGCAGACGACCCCTTTGGGATTCCCGGTCGTGCCCGAGGTGTAGATCAGCAGGGCCGGAGCGTTCTCCGAGGTCGTTGCACGACGGGGGCGGGGCGCGGCACTGACGCGAGGAAGATCGGCGAGGTCGATGACCCGTCGGCCTCCGGCGAGGGGGGCACCGGCCGGACCGTCGGCGACGACGACTCGCGCATCGCAGTCGTTGACGACGTGGTCGACCTGCATTCTCGTGAGACCCGGGTGCAGCGGGACGAACACGGCACCGAGTTCCAGCACCGCCCACATGAGGACGACGGTTCGGACGCACGGCCCGGCGAGAGCGACGACGCGGTCACCAGGGCGGACACCGAGATCGGTGAGCTCATCGGCCGTTGCGGCGACCCTCGCCCCCAGTTCCGACCAGCGGAGCCGTTCCGTGCGATCGCTCACGGCGGGCCTGTCGGGGCGGTTCCTCACGGAGTTCCAGAGGAGTTCTTGGACGACCATGATCATGCCTTCCGGGTGAGATCTCGAGGGGTGGTGACGCACATGACCGATGACGAGGGGAGCCGACGGCGGGCCAGGCCGCTCAGCGTCCTGCCGGGAGGAGCGGCCACGATCATCCCCGGGTCGAGCGACTCGATCGTGTCCATGCACAGGTCCCAGCGCACGGGAGCGGTGATCTGACGCACCAGACGATCGCGGAGCTCGTCCCCGTCACGGATGACTCGACCATCCAGGTTCTGGATGATCGGAATGGGGGCTGCACGGAAGGGGACTTCGTCTGCCGCCAGGCCGAAGGCCTCGAGTGCGGGCCTCATGAACGGGGTGTGGAAGGCTCCCGCCACCGCCAGACGCTTCACCGCGCAGCCCTCCGGAGGTGCACTGGTCAGTCGTTCGATGGCTTTCAGCGATCCGGCCGCAACCACCTGCCCCGTGCCATTGCGATTGGCCACGGATGCACCGGCCGCCCCGATGGCATCGGCGACGACCGCGGGGTCGCCCCCCAGGACGGCCGCCATCGTCGTCTCCGCCGCCCTGCAGGCCTCGGCCATGGCCAACCCGCGGAGACGGGCCAACCGCACGGCCTCGCCCGGCTCCAGCACACCGGCCATCGCCGCGGCAGACAGTTCGCCGACGGAGTGACCGGCCACCGCGATGCTCCGGCCGGTCACCTCGGTCATGATGAGAAGGGCTTGGGCGACGAGCAGCGGTTGGGCATTCTCCGTGCGGGAGATCTCGGCCATCGAGCCCTCCGTGCCGAGCGCTGCCAGATCGATCCCCGCCCGGAGGGACCACTCGCGCAACCGTGCGGAGGCGGCCGGCTCCCTGATCCAGGGCGTCAGCATTCGGGGCCGTTGGGCCCCCTGCCCTGGGCAGATGACGATCGCGGTGGTCATTTCCATCCTTCCTCCCCGTGGTTCGTGCAGGACCACTCACGCGCGGCCCGAACTCTTCGTGTAGGCGCGTGCGGCGAGCAGCACGAACAGGACGAACCAGCCGCCGACGTCGAGGAGCACGAAGGTCAACGAGGAGTGGACACCGGACAGGGAGCAGCCATCGGTGAGGGCACGACGAGCGATGTCGGACACCCCGAACATCGGAGTCCAGCGGCCGACTTGGAGCACCCTGCCCGACAGGGGGAGGAAGAGGTTGCCGATGAAGGCGAGTGCAGTCGTCGTGAGACCGGGGATCGACGTGACGATCTCGGCGCGCAGGGTCAACCCGATACCGAGCCCGAATGCGGCGAAGACCGCTGAACCGCCCCATGCGGTGAGCAGACCGAGAATCCAGACCCGCAGATTCCCCTCGGCGCCGGTCCCCCAGCCGAGAAGACCGACGACAACGACGGGCAGCACGGCCGAGAGCATGGCGGAAGCCACTTTGGACAGGACATATCCGACCGATGAGATCGGCATGAGACGCATGGTGCGCATCCAGCCCGAAGACTTCTCAATGGCGATTCCCACTGCGGTCGACGTGGAGGCCGTGGCCGATCCGTACACCGCAATGCCGATCATCATCCACATGGCGAAATTTCCGTGCGGGGGAGCGGTGTGCGAGCTGCCGGTCCGGTGGAGCGCGAGATAGAGGACTGCGGGAAGCGCCACATTGATGAGCAGGGCCTGCCTGTTGAAGGGCCGCTTCAACTCGTGGCCCAAGTAGGTGAGGCTGAGGCCACCGGCCGGCCTCGCGGAGACGGGGGCGAATGTCTTGACAGCCCGGGCCGGAGCGTGATCGGCGAGAACAGGTGCAGTGGTGAGCAGGGACATGATGGTCTCTCAGTTCTTGCGGGTGAGGGTGAGGAAGGCGTCCTCGAGGCTCTGCGGGAGAACTTCGATGTCGGTGGCTCCGACTCGTACGAGATCGCCCACGAGGGCGTCGGAGTCGGTGCTGTGCAGATAGGTGCGGCCCGCGGACCGTTTGACGATGCTGACCCCCGGGCCATCGAGGACCGTCCGCGCGGCGTCAGCCGGCAGGACGCAGGAGGCGATGCGGCCCGAACTCGCGGCTCGGATGTTGTCCGCCGTGTCATCGGCGATGATCCGACCGTCCTGGATGAGGATGACCCGGTCCGCGAACTGGTCCGCCTCCTCGATGTAGTGGGTGGCGAAGACAACCGTGCGGCCACGGTCCGCGTCCTCGTGGACGCGCTCCCAGAAGGTCCTCCGGGCCTCCACGTCCATGGCGGCGGTGGGTTCGTCGAGGATCATCAGCTCAGGATTCGGGATGAGGGCCATCCCGAAGCGGACGCGCTGGATCTCCCCGCCCGAGCACGTGGAGATCTTCCGGTCCGCCAGCTCGTTGATGTTGGCCCGCGCCATGCACCTGTCGACCTCGGCTTCGCGGAACAGGCCTCCGACCATGTGCATCAGGTCGCGCACGGTGAGGTCCGGGAGCATGCCTCCGGACTGCATGACGGCGGAGACCAGTCCTGCATGGGCGGCAGTGATCGGGTCGAGTCCGAAGATGCGTGCGCTTCCGGAATCCGGCCCGAGCAGTCCCAGGGCCAGGTCGATCGTCGTGGATTTTCCAGCGCCGTTGGGGCCGAGAAAGGCGACGACCTCGCCCCGGTCGATGGTGAACGAGACGTCATCGACGGCGGTGATGGTTCCTCCGCTCGGGGCCCGGAACGTCTTCGTGAGGGATTCGAGACGGATCGCTGCATTCGGATCATGCTCACGAGATGTCAACGGGTCATTCAGGTACTGGGCCATGAGGATCCTTTCAGTGCGCCGAGGAGCGGGTAATCCTTGTTCCGCCATCGATCCTGTGACGCCGGGAACCGTTCTGGCGAGGGAACATGGGAGGCTCATGAGAAGTCGGGGCACCTGTGTGCCGGTCGATGTGACAGATGTCATGACAGCCCGCCACGCACGCTTGTTCAGCGGAACGGCGCGGCAAGTCCACCGGGCCCTCCCGGATCACTGCGCGGAAGGATCCACCAGCCGTCATGCATGGGCGGGTCCCGGTCGGAGGAGAGATCGATGAAGTCGCAGCAGACGAACCGCTCGGGCGCGCCGCGAGGGGCCGGACGTTCTCCGGATCGTTGTCGGTTTCGCGGACGGCACGCGCTCAGCCCCGATCGGGCGGGCTGCGCGCCGAATCCGTCAGCGTCGGCGGGGAAGACGCGGACCCGCCCGTTGGGATGGCCGCCGTCCTCCGCCCCGCGAGTCGGTGCGGAGGCTGTCGCCGTGCGTGAATCGATCCCGCCGGTCCCGCCCCGAACGCATCCTCGTCACGACGAACGCCCCCGGTCCGCCCCAGCCCTCACAGCAGGCCGATCCTCCGCGGGATCGCCTGGCGCTGGCCGCCGACGTGGCGGATGCACCGCTCGGCGCCGGAGCCGACGACGGTGAGCTGCGTGCGGAAGCGGCGCAGCGCCGCGACGACCCGGGCCTCGAGCGCCGGGTCGTCGACGTCGAGCCAGGCGGCCGCGGCGGCGTCGCCGGCGGCCGGGTTGTCCTCCTGCGAGAGCACCTGGACGAAGGGCAGGCCGGCGCGCTCGCACGTCAGGGCGACGATCTCGTGGCAGCGCACATGGTCGGGATGACCGTAGCCGCCGCCGTCGTCGTAGCTCACGAGCGCGTCGTAGCCGCGGCCCTCCAGCCCTGCGAGCAGGTCGGCGGCCTCCTGCTCCAGCGGCGCCCTCGTGAGGGCGCGCGCGCCGGCGCCGGCGGCGGGCCCGGCCAGCGTCGGCGTCACCCAGCGCATCCCCGAGTCCTCGTAGCGGCACTCGGGCAGCCCGGCGGCGCGCCACGGTGCGGAGCCGAGGAACCACCGCTCGGCGATGCCCAGCTCGGCGCAGGCGGCGTCGAGCTCGCCCTCGCGCACGGCGACGAGCCCGTCGGGCGAGGTGCCGGCGGGCAGGACGCCGTCCACGACCTCGCCGCGCTCACCGCGCGTGCAGGTGACGAGGTCGACGCGGCCTCCCCGGCTCGTCACCCGGGCGGCGAGCGGGCCGGTCGAGAGGGTGTCGTCGTCGGGGTGGGCGTGGACGAGCAGCACGCGCAGGCCCGCGGGGTCGCCGATGAGTCGCTCGATCACGGCGGTGTTGTCGATGGGCACGGTGCTGCTCCTCTTCTCCCGGACGGTCGGCGGGGCCGGCCCCGTCCGCCGGGCGCCCCGCCGGGGGACGACCGGTCAGCCGGTCGCGCGGCGGTAGGCGGCGAGCAGTCCCGCCGCGGTGCGGTCCCAGCTGCGCTCGCGCGCGAAGTCGCGGGCGGCCCGCACCATGCGCTCGCGCAGCGCCTCGTCGTTGCGGACCGACTGGGCGGCCGCGGCCCACTCGGCCGGGTCGCGGCCCTCGAGCAGGATCCCGGTGACGCCGTCGCGGACCGCCTCGGGGATGCCGCCGACGCGGCCGGCGATGACCGGGGCGCCGCTGGCCTCGGCCTCGAGGCAGACGAGCGAGAAGGTCTCCGAGTAGCTCGGGTTGATGAGCGCGCAGGCGCCCCGCAGCATGCAGGCCAGCTCGTCGCGGTTCTGCGAGCCGAGGAAGACGACGTGCTCGTCGAGGCCCAGCTCGTGCACGAGCCGGTGCAGCCGCGCCTCGTAGTCGGTGAAGTCCTGCGAGGCCTCGCCGGCGACGATCAGGTGCGGGCGGTCGTACTCGGGGATCTCGGCCATCATGCGGATGGCCAGGTCGGGGCCCTTGAGCGGTTGGAGGCGCGAGGCGAACAGGTAGTAGCAGCCGCCCGTGGCGCCCCAGGCCCAGTGCCGCTCGCCGGGCTGCAGGGGGTGGAAGCGGTCGGCGTCGACGCCGGGGTGCACCGGCACGATGGGCGTCGACAGCGGCCCGTAGCGCTCAATGATGGTCCGCCTCTCGGCCTCGGAGACCGAGACGATGAGGTCGGAGCCCGCGGCGACGAGCGCCTCGCCGCCGGGCCGGCCCGGCGACTCGGGCGGCTCGCCGTCCGACAGGGAGTGCGTGCCGGGCGGGGCCGACACCGAGTGGAAGCTCTGGACGTGCGGGACACCCCAGCGCCGCGCCAGCGGCAGGGCCGCGACCCCGCTGAACCAGTGGTGCGAGTGGACGAGCCCGTAGTCGTGGTCGAGCCGTCCCATCGCCTCGCGGAAGGGCTCGATGAGCGCCTCGGCCCTGCTCTTGGCGACGACCCGGGCCGGGCCGGCGTCGAGGTTGATGAGCCGCACGCCGGGCGCGATCTCGGCCCGGTCGGGCGCGTCGGGGTCGTCGCGCCGGGTGATGAGGTCGACCTCGTGGCCGGCCCGGGCCAGCGCCATGGCGGAGTTCAGCTCGACGACGTTCATGCCGCCGGCGTCGGCCGTGCCGGGGGACGCGACGGGCGAGGTGTGCAACGAGACGAAGGCGATGCGCGCCAGCTCAACCATCGAGTCCACCTCCGTCGTCACGGCAAGTGTTCCACAGATGGCCGGGCGAAAGAATCGCATCCGGGGATCGCCCCTGGTCGGGGGGCGCCGCCGTCGGGGGCCCCTCAGGGGACGCCCGACGGGGTCCGCAGGGGGCCCGCCCGGGTCGTCGACGCCCCGTCATCGGGGAGCGCCTCGGGGTCGACCGACGGGCCCGGGCCGGTCGCTGCGGCCCGAGGGCGGCCGCCTCGCCTAGGGTTGGCCCCATGAACCGTGTTGGCCCCGTGACCCGCCGCATCGTCCCCGCGCTCCTCGCCGCCGCCGTCCTGTCGGCCGCCGGCTGCGCCCAGAACCCCTCGGCCAAGAACGGCGACCCGTCGGGCTTCGGCCCCACGAGCACCTCCCCCGGCGCCACGAGCACCGACGGGGCCAAGGCCATCGAGGGCTTCGACTTCGCCGGGGCCGACTGGTACGACGCCCGCTCGGGGCAGACGCTCCACGCCGGCTCGACGCCCTCGCAGGACTTCTGGTGGCAGGTCGACACCGGGACCAGCGGCAACCCCGTGCAGTACGCCGACCTCGACCACGACGGCGACGAGGACGCCGTCGTCTGGCTGACGAGCGGCGAGGGCAACGGCTACTGGCACCACGCCTACATCTGGACCTGGGACGCCGCCCGGGGCACCGCCGTCCAGTCGCCGTACCCGATCACCGACGACTCCTCGTGCGGCAACGCGACGAAGTCCCTGAGCGTCGACGCGGCGGCCGGCACGATCACGGCGACGCGCCTCATCCGCAACGGCGAGGCCTGCTCGGATCTTCCGTCGCACGAGGTCACCAACACGATCACGCTCGAGAACGGCGTGCCGATCCGCACGGCCCCGGTCCGCGCCTCGGCCGGCCCGTGCCTCAACCCGGCCTCCGACGGCCGCGCGACCACCGAGATCGCCACCAGGCCGTTCAAACTGGCGCCCGATGCCGGCGCCCCCGAGCTCCCGCTCGACCGAGTCACGTGGGTGGCCCTCGGCGGCGGCCGCGACCAGACGACGAACGGCTTCCACCAGGTGCTCTTCCGCGCCGACGGCGACTCGCTCACCTGGTACTGCGCCTACACCGACGAGGTGGGCGTCGCCAACGGCTGAACGGCGCCCACCGCTCGTCCGACCGGGGCGGCCCTGCGCCCGTCCGGGCGGGTTCGGACCGGCCCCTCAGCCGCGGGCCAGCTCGGCGCCGTCCAGCGCGTAGGTGATGGTGAGGCGCCGGGCGCCGGCGTCCTGGCCGATGCGGCTGTCGGCGACGATGACGACCTGCCCGTGGGCGTCCGACCAGCCGATGCTCAGCGCCTCGGCGGTCGGCGACGCGGTGGGCAGCTCGGGGACGGCGAGGAGCCGGGCGAGCAGCCCGGCGTCGAGCCCGCCCGGATCGACGCGGTGCGCAGCATCCCCGGCCCCGGCATCCCCGACGCCGTCCGGGGCCGAGGGCTCGTCGACGACGGTGAGCGGCAGCTTGCCCTCCGAGGGGCCCCCTCCCGAGCACAGGCGGGTCTGGTCCATCCAGGGCCGGCCGCCGCCCGGCGCGCCGCCGGCGTCCTCGGCCGGCCACAGCGCCTCGGCCGCGCAGTCCTGCCGGTTCGCCAGCCGGACGACGGCCGCGCCCCCGGCCGGGGCGAGACGGTCCAGGTCGCCGAGCACCGAGCCGAGGGCGGCGGCGGTCCCCAGATCGCTGTGCACCTGGACGACGCGCGTCCCGATCCAGTCCTGCACGATGCCCACGGTCGGCGTGCCGGTCCAGTCGCCGCGCGTGCAGTGCGCGGTGATGCGGGCGGCCCCGCCGGCCCCGGCGGCCGCCTCGACCCGTGTGAACTCCTCGCCGCAGGCCGTCATCGACCCGGCGTAGCGGGTCCAGGCGCGCGAGAGCTGCTCGGCGTCGGCCTGGAAGAACTCGCCGGCCGTCTCCCCGGTGCGCGGCGGGGAGCCGGAGACGAGCCGTGGCAGCGACTGCGGGCGGACGCTCCACAGCTGGTCCCGGCCGTCGGGCGCGCGGACGGTCAGCTCGAGCTCGGCGCGGGCGATGGACGCGGAGACGAAACCGGTCGCCCCGGAGTCGGCGCGCACGCTGCTCACCGCCCAGGCGAGGAACGGGGCACTCGTGACGGCGTCGTCCAGCGGGGCCTCGGCCCCGGCGCGGGCCACGAGACCGGGGGCCACCGCGCAGCCGAGCGCCGCGGTCACCGCGACGGCGCAGACGGTCCCGCCGAGGCGCAGGGCCCGTCGTCCCCCGGCGCGCCGCCCGTCCCGGGCCCCTGCGGCGCGCGAGCCCCCGGCCGGTCCGGCGGCCATGGCTCAGGCGAGCCCGGACAGGCCGTTGACCAGCTGCTCGACCCCCTGGGAGAGGATCGCCGGGGTGGTGGCCAGGTTGAAGCGGACGAAGCCCTTCGCCTGCGGCGAGAACCATTCGCCGTAGTCGACGGCCAGCCCGCAGGTGTCCTGGAGGAACGAGCGCATGTCGGCGGGCCGGACGTAGTCGCGCAGGTCGAGCCACAGCAGATAGGTGCCCTCGAGGGTCGGCATGAGGGCGGTCGGGGCGACCTCGCGGACCCGGGCCCGGAAGCCCGCGTCGTTGACGCGGAGGAGCTCGGTGAAGCCGTCCAGCCAGTCCGCGCCGCCCCGCCAGGCGGCCTCGGCGGCGGTGAGCCCCAGGATGTTCGGCTCGGTCTGCACGTAGGCCCTCGCCCAGGAGTCGTAGCGGGCGCGCAGGCCCTCGTCGTGGATGACGATGTGCGAGTGGACGAGGCCGGCCAGGTTGAAGGTCTTGGAGACCGCGCTCAGCGTGATGACGCGGTCGCGGTGGCGTCCGCCGGCCACCTCGGACATCGCGATGAACGGGCGGGTGCCGGGCAGGATGTCCTGGTGGATCTCGTCGGCGACGACGAGGACGTCGTGGCGGGCGCAGATGCCCAGCACCGCGTCGAGCTCGTCCTCGGTCCACACGCGGCCGACCGGGTTGTGCGGGGAGCAGGCGATCCACAGCCGCACGCCGCCGTCGACGACGGCGCGCTCGAAGCCGTCGAGGTCGAAGCCGTACTCGCCGGCCCCGTCGCGGACCAGCTCGCTCGTGACGAGCCGGCGGCCGGTGTCGCGCACCGCGCTGTGCATCGGGTAGTAGACCGGCGTCGTGAGCAGGACGGCGTCGCCGGGCTCGGTGAAGGCGCTGATCATCCAGTAGAAGGACGAGACGACGCCGGTGCCGAAGCGCACCCGCTCCCGCCTGACCCGGGCCTGGCCGCGGGCCGCCGCCCAGGCGTCGAAGGCCTCGAAGTAGGAGTCCGGCACCGTGGCGTAGCCGAAGGCTCCGTGCCGCACGCGGGCGGTCAGCGCGTCGAGGACGGCCTCGGGCGCGCGGAACTCCGTGTCGGCCACCCACAGGGGCAGCAGATCGGGGTTGCCGAATCGTTCGCCCAGGGCGTCCCACTTGAGGGAGTCGGTGTTGCGGCGCTCCACCCGGTAGCGCTGCACGAAGGTCTCGGCGTCCATCGGTCCTCCTGTCGGTGCACGAACCCGTGAATTCTCTCACCCCGGCGCGCACCGTCGGGCCTCGTCCGGGCGGCGACTCTCCGGCTGAGACCGCTTCGTCGGGCGCGCGGGGCGTGACAGGCTTGGCCCGTGACGAATCCAGAGGCCGAGCTCCCCGCACGGGGCCCGGCCGCGCACGGATTCGTCGACGGGGCCTTCACCGAGGTGCTGGCCGGCGCCCGCGTCCTCATCACCGCGCAGCGCCGTGCCGAGGACCTGTCGGCCGCCCTGAGGCGCCGCGGCGCCGGCACGGTCATCGCCTCGATCCTGGGGGTCGAGCACCACATCGACGAGGCGGGCCTGCTGGGCGTCACCCGCGACCTCATCGACGAACCGCCCGACTGCGTCGTCGTGACGACGGGCATCGGCCTGCGCGCCTGGCTCGACGCGGCCGACACCGCGGGCCTGTCCGAGGCGCTCGCCGGGATGCTCCGGGGCACCTCCACGATCGCCCGGGGCCCGAAGGCGCTCGGCGCGCTGCGCGGCGCGGGGGCCGAGCCGGCATGGGTCTCCCCCCGGGCCAGCTCCCGCGAGATCCTCGACCGCCTGCTCGGGGCCGGCGTCGAGGGCCGGCGCGTCGTCGTCCAGTGCCACGGCGCCGGGGACGACGGCCTGTCCGAGGCGCTGCGCGAGGCGGGCGCCGAGGTGACGCCGTTGACCGTCTACCGGTGGGGCCCGCCGCCCGACGCCGGGGCCGTGACGGACTCGATCGACGAGCTGCGCGCCGCCCGCTTCGACGCGGTGGCGTTCACCTCCTCGCCCGGCTCGGCCGCCTGGGTGCGGGCCCTCGACCGGGCGGGGGCCCTCGCCGAGGTGCGCGCCCAGAACCTGGCGGGCCGGCTGCTCCTCGCCGCGGTCGGCCCGGTCGCCGCGGAGCCCCTCGTCGGGGCAGGTCTCGATGCGGGCTGCCCCGAGCGCGGGCGCATGGGTGCGCTCGTCCGGTACATCTCGACGCGGGTCGCCGAGAACGCCCTGACCTGCGTCATCCCGGCCGGCCTGCTGCGCGTCCACGCCACTGACGCCGCCCTCGGCCAGCGGCCGCTCCGCCTGTCGCCGGGCGGGCTGGCGGTCGCGCGTCTGCTCGCGGGGCACCCCGGCGAGACCGTGAGCCGCGAGCAGATCCTCCGCGTGCTGCCCGGCGACTCGACCGACCCGCACGCCGCCGAGGTCGCCATCGCCCGCCTCCGCGAGGCGCTGGCCAGCCCGGCGTCCATCCGGACGGTGGTGCGCCGGGGCTACCGTCTCGTCGACGCCAGCTGACGGGCCGGCGCAGGGCGCGGAGTGCGTCGCCCGCCGCCGCGGGGCGACAATGGGGGCCACCACCGGCAGACGACAGGAGGGCCATGAACTTCGCCTCGCTCTACGACCAGGGCTTCGCGCGCATCGCCGCGTGCACGAACGCCGTGGCGATCGCCGACCCGGCCACGAACGCGGAGCGCCTGGCCGGGCAGGGGCACCGCATGGCGGGCCGCGGCGCCGCCGTCGTCGCCTTCCCCGAGTTGAGCCTGACCGGCTACGCCATCGACGATCTGCTGCTCAACGGGCGGCTGCTCGACGCGACGCTCGAGGCGCTCGGCTCCTTCGCCCGGGCCACCGCCGCCCTGACGCCGCTGTTCATCGTCGGCGCGCCGCTGCGGCGGGGCAACCGGCTGTACAACTGCGCGGTGGTGGTGCACCGCGGCCGGGTGCTCGGCGTGGCGCCCAAGAGCTATCTGCCGAACTACCGCGAGTTCTACGAGAAGCGCCACTTCGCGCTCGGCGCGGGCATGCGCGGCGCCATCGACCTCGGCGGGCTCGGACGGGCGCCCTTCGGCGACAATCTGCACTTCCGCGCCCGCGACGTCGAGGGCCTGCAGGTGCACGTGGAGATCTGCGAGGACATGTGGGTCCCGGTGCCGCCGAGCTCGCGCGCCGCCCTGGCCGGGGCGACCGTGCTGGTCAACATCTCGGGCTCGCCGATCACCGTCGGACGCGCCGAGGACCGCCGCCTCATGTGCCGCTCGGCCTCGGCCCGGGACCTGGCCGCCCACGTCTACTGCGCCGCCGGCCTCGGCGAGTCGAGCACCGACCTGGCCTGGGACGGCCAGACGATGATCCACGAGAACGGCGTCCTGCTCGCCGAGACCGAGCGCTTCCCCGACGGCCCGCGCGCCTCGGTCGCCGACGTCGACCTGGCGCTGCTGACCGGGGAGCGGCTGCGCAACGGGTCCTTCGACGACAACGCCGTCCGCTTGGCCGGGGCCGGCCTCGACGACGGGGCCGAGGTCATCGACTTCGTCCTCGACCCGCCGCGCACCGATCTGGGGCTGGCCCGCGAGGTCGAGCGCTTCCCCTTCGTCCCCGCCGACTCCTCGCGGCTGGCTCAGGACTGCTACGAGGCCTACAGCATCCAGGTGGCCGCGCTGCGCCAGCGGCTCGCGGCGATCGGCGAGCCGCGGATCGTCCTGGGCGTCTCGGGCGGGCTCGACTCGACGCACGCCCTGCTCGTCGCCGCCCGGGCGATGGACCTCGCCGGGCGCCCGCGCACCGACATCCTCGCCGTGACGATGCCGGGCTTCGCCACGAGCTCGCGCACCCGGGGCAACGCCATGCGGCTGGCGCAGGCGCTCGGCACCACCTTCGAGACGCTCGACATCCGCCCGGCCGCGACCCGGATGCTCCAGGACCTGGGCCACGCCGAGGACGAGTACGACGTCACCTTCGAGAACGTGCAGGCCGGTCTGCGCACCGACTACCTGTTCCGCATCGCCAACCAGCGCGGCGGCATCGTGCTGGGCACCGGGGACCTGTCGGAGCTGGCGCTCGGCTGGTGCACCTACGGCGTCGGCGACCAGATGAGCCACTACGCGGTGAACGCGGGCGTCCCGAAGACGCTCATGCAGCACCTCATCCGCTGGGTCATCGCCTCGGGGCAGTTCCCGGGCGAGGTCGGCGCGGTCCTCCAGTCGATCCTCGACACCGAGATCAGCCCCGAGCTCGTCCCCGTCGGCGACGGCGACCGGCCCCAGTCGACGCAGGACGCGATCGGCCCGTACGCGCTCCACGACTTCGCCCTCTACTACTGGCTGCGGCACGGTTTCCGGCCCAACCGGATCGCCTTCCTCGCCCAGCGGGCCTGGAGCGACGCCGACGAGGGCGACTGGCCGGCGAACTTCCCCGAGGATGAGAAGCGCTCCTACACGCCGGCCGAGATCACGCACTGGCTCGGCGTCTTCTGTCGGCGCTTCATGCAGTCGCAGTTCAAGCGCACGGCCGTCCCGAACGGCCCGAAGGTGCTCGCCGGCGGCGCGCTGAGCCCGCGCGGCGACTGGCGCTCCCCCTCCGACGGCAACGCCCGCGTCTGGCTGGCCGAGCTCGACAACATCCTTGGGAGCTGAGTCAGCCGCGACTGATGAGGACCGGACAGACTCGCGACCGCAGGCGTGTCGGCGGTCAGCGGTACCGTGATGGTCATGGACATGGTGGGGCGCGCGGCCCGCAGGCGCGAAACTGCGCTGGCCGATCTTGACGAGACCGAGCGAGCGGCGAGAGGTCAGTTCTTCACGCCCACCGCCGTCGCCAAGATCATGGCCCGTCTGCTCAAGGTTCCCGATCACGGAGTCGTGCGAGTGCTCGATCCCGGCGCCGGATCGGGGATGCTCACTGCAACGCTGGTCAGCCATCTCGCAACCGTCACCCCAAGCCTCCGGGTTCACGTAACCGCCGTCGAGGACGACACCTCCCTGCTGCCAGCGCTGCGCGAGACACTAGACGACTGCTCCGTGCTCGGGGCCGAGACTCGCCTCATCGCCGAGGATTACGTCTCGTGGGCCGTGACCAGTGACGAACGTTTCGACCTTGTCATTCAGAATCCGCCTTACCATAAACTCCGCGTTGATAGCACCGCCGACGTGCTGCTCCGCAATGCAGGGATCGTCGTCCCCAACATCTACGCGGGGTTCATGGCGCTGGCAGCGCGTCAATTGACTCCAGGTGGTCAGATGGTGGCGATCACACCGAGGTCGTGGATGAATGGCACCTACTATGAATCCTTCCGCCGTGGTCTCTTGGATCGCGCCGCCATCGACGCGATCCACACTTTCGCATCGCGCTCCTCGGTGTTCGGAGACATGGGCGTGCTCCAAGAGTCGATTATCGTGTCAGTGACCTCAAATGCAATCCAGGGACCGGTGCGACTTTATTCGTCGGTCGATCAGGCCTCTGAAACCGCTGAACGTATCGTCCCCGGAAACCAAGTAGTCACACCCGATTTCGTGTTCGTCCCGGCCAGCCGGTCAGACGCCGATGCCGTGTCGTGGATGGCGAGCGCGACCCGAACTCTCGCTGACCTCGGACTGACGGTTTCAACTGGGCGAGTGGTGGATTTCCGCTCGCGCGACCTGCTCCGCCACTCCCCCGACCAGCCCTGCTCCCCCATGATTTACCCGGCCAACATCGTTGAACGCACAGTCCAACACCCCCGCACGAGACTGAGAAAACCCCAGTGGTTTGCGATCGATTCCACAACAGCGAGCAAACTCCTCGTTCCGGCGGGCGTCTACGTCTTGGTCAAGCGCTTCTCCTCGAAGGAGGAGAAGCGCCGCATCGTCGCAGCCGTCTGGGACGACGACCGGGCCCCCGCCTTCGACAACAAGCTCAACTACATTCATCGGGCCGGGCACGGACTCGACCCGGGTCTCGCACGCGGCTTGGCCATATGGTTAAACTCCACCCGGGTCGACGACTACTTCCGCGTCTTCAGTGGACACACTCAAGTCAACGCGACCGACCTGCGACACATGAGATTCCCCAGCCATGCCGAGCTCCTCGAGCTGGCTCGGACGAACAGCGACATCGACATTGCAGTCGAACAACTCTTCGCCGCTAGGAGGAAGGCCGCGTGAGCACCATGGAGGAGGCCAGACGGATCCTCACCGCACTCGAGTTCGACACGAAACGAACCAACGAAATGGCAGGCCGCACCCTCATGGCACTCGCCGGCGTCGACGAGAACACGCCTTGGTCAAAGGCCACTGGAGAACGCCTCGGAGTCCGAGCCATCATGGACTGGATGCGTGAGAGGCTGGAGCATCCGATCGCGGAGAATTCCCGTGAGACCGTCCGTCGTTTCGTCCTGCATCAGTTCGTGGATGCCGGGTTCTGCCTCCACAACGACGATGATCCTTCCCGGCCGACCAATTCCTCACTCAACAACTACCGCATCAATCCCGAGGCACTCCTAGTGATCCGAGAGTTCGGTACACCAGATTTCGAGCAAGCGGTCGGTGAGTACCTCGCGGACGCGCCCGGATTGGCCACTAGGTATGCAGCGGTGCGCGAGATGACCCGCATACCAGTCACCCTGCCCGGCGGCAGGACCATCGATCTTAAAGGCGGTGGTCAGAACGTCCTGCTCAGGGACATGATAAAGGATTTCTGTGCCTACTTCATTCCCGGCGGAGAAGTCCTCTACGTCGGAGACGCAGATGCAAAACTCATGCTTTTCGAGCAACAGCGACTTGCCTCTCTGGAAATCCAGCTCGACTTGCACGGAAAGTTCCCGGACCTGATCGTGCACGAACCCGATAAGAACTGGCTCTTTCTCATGGAGGCCGCGTCCACACACGGACCAATCGACCACATCCGTCACAGCGAGCTCTCGACCATTTTCGCATCCTGCACCGCGAAGCTCATCTACGTCTCCTGCTTCCCTACTCTCGCAATCATGAGAAAATTCCTCGTCGACCTTGCCTGGGAGACCGAGGCTTGGGTCGCAAACAACCCGACCCACATGATCCATCTCGATGGTGACAGATTCCTCGGGCCACATCGATAGGCATCGTGAATTCGTTCTCAGTACTGAAGACAGTGAGTTCTCCTCAATCCCGAGCACATCCCGCGTCTTTGAGGTTTATGCAAAACCTTGACACAATCCAAGTGAAACACCTAGCCAGCAGGCCCATGGAATTAAGTTCTGCATAAGCCTCCCTGTCGACTTGGCTCGACGCCGAATCCATACTGAGGGGCGGGCCGGTTGGGTTCCCGTCATCACGCACCCGGAGGAACGGGCGGCTGAACCTTCTGCTGCGCGGTGCTGGACGCCCGGAACCACCGGATCGTGGATTGGACCGAAGCCGGTGGTGCGGTGAAGCCGGACCGAAATGGGCTCTAGGGGAGGCTCCGGATGATCTCCTTGTACGGTCGACGGCGTTGTCCTCGGCGCCGATGTCCCGGCCGTGCGAAACATGTCAAGACGTCGGGACAACGCCCGCGTCTGGCTGGCCGAGCTCGACGAACCGGCCGAGCGGGACTGACGTCGATCCGTGGCTCGGCAAGCGTTCCCAGACCCCGAGACGCGCCCTCGCACCCGCTGACGCCCTCCGGAGGCGCGGCGGGCGTCCCTGGATGCGGCTGGCAGCGCGCACCCGCGCACAATCCGCGCGCCGGCGCTGTGACTGCGGTTCCGGGCCGCAACCCCGCGCTCGACCCCGCCCGTCGGCCGTGCACTCTTGATTGTGTCGATGTATCGAAGTAGCATTCGATACATCGACATGATGGCCGGGCGTCCATGTTCCTGGGCCGCCGCACGGGCCCGATCCGGACGGCTCGTCGACCCCGTACGGGGCGGCAGACGCACGAAGGGCCCCGGGAAGCCCGGCGACCATCCGCAGGCGGGGCAGAGCGAACCCACCCGGCGCGCGAAGAGCCCAGAGGAGCCCGACGACCATCACGAGCATCACCCGACAAGGGCACGAGAGGCAAGGACAGAATCATGAGAAGGCGTTTCGAGCACTACATGGCCATGAACCCGGACGACATCGGGCACGGCCCGGCAGGACGCAGCCGACACCGCCACGAGGACTGCGAGGGTCGCGCCGGGGCCGAGAGCCGGCGCCGCGGGCGTCCCCCGTACGGCCCCGGCGCCGGCAGGGACGACGAGCACCGCACGCCCCACGACGAGGCCAGAGGGCGCCGTCGGCGCGGCGGGTGCGGGCCGTGGGGCAGCGCCGATGGGCCCTGCGGCCCCTGGGACGGGCGCGACGACTGGGACGAGCAGGCCCCCCGGGACCCCTGGGGAGGCAGGCCCCCGATGGGCGCCCGACCCGACAGCGGGCCCCGTGACGGCTGGGGGCGGCCCACTCCGCCGCACCCCGGACGGGGCCGCGGGCGCCGCGGCGATGTGCGCCAGGCCGTGCTGCGCGTCATCGCCGAGCAGCCGTCCACCGGCTACCAGGTCATGACCGCCATCGCCGACAGATCGCGGAATCTGTGGAAGCCGGGGCCGGGCTCGATCTACCCGGCACTGCAGGCGATGGCCGACGAGGGCCTGGTCAGCTGTCAGGAGGGCGAGGGCGGCAAAAAGATCTACACGATCACCGAGGCCGGCACGAGCCGCTTGGCCGAGCACCCCGGAACGGCCCCCTGGGAGCGCATGACGCGCGACATGGCCGGCACGCTCGATCTGCGCCCGGCGATGGGGGCTCTGCGCAGCGCCGTCGCGCAGGCCGCCCGCTCGGGCACGCAGGCCCAGCGGCGGAGGGTCGCCGAGCTCCTCGATGCGACGCGCAGGCAGGTCTACCTGGTCCTCGCCGCCGACGAGGCCGAGAAGACCGGGGAGGACGCGGCGGGGCCGGACGGGGCGCCGACGGCACCGGCCGAGAACTGATCGACCCGGTCGGGAGTCGTGCCACGCCAGGCGACCGCCGGGCCCGCCCGTGGAGCGCCGCCGCGTCCTTCGCCGGATCCGGGGCGCCCCCAGTGCGGGCTCGACGGCCCGACCCGTCCCCGCATGCGGCTGACAGCGCCACCCGTGCACGATCCGCGCGCACGCGCTGTGACTGCGTTCAAGGGTCGCAGGACGCCCGGAACTCAGTTCTCGAGCTGCTCGAACTTGCGGGACCAGGCGGTGCGCACCGGGTTCGCGTCAGCGACGAGCCGGTCGAAGCGGTTCTCGGCTATCTCGACGACCTGGCCCAGCGCGACGCGGCGCTCCAGCTCGGGCGAGTGCTCGACGCGGCGCCAGGCGTCGGCGATGAGCTGCTCGCGGGAGGCGAGGTTGGCCACGCAGACGACGAGCGGCATGCCGAAGCGCTCGCGGTAGGCGGCCGAGGCCGCCGCGAGCTCGCCGCGCTGGACGTCATCCATGCGGTCGAGGTCGATGGACCCGACGTCGACCTGCGCCTGCTGGTCGTCCGCCGTCCGGCCGTCGGCGTCCGCGGCGACGAGATCGACGATGTCGACGTAGCCGTTCACGAGGGACTTCTGCTCATCGGGGGCGGCTGTGAGGACGGCGTCCTCGAAGGCCTCGCGCAGGGCGGTGACCGAGGCGAAGGGCCGGGCCTGCGCGGCTCGCTCGACGGGCCAGACGGCGCCGCTGAACAGCAGGGCGAAGGCGGCGGCGAAGGCGTCCGGGCTCATCGCGTTGATCCCCTCGAGGTCGACCTGCCGGCCGTCGCTCACGGCGACGTCGGGCGTGCGGTGCGGGCCGACATGGAAGAACAGGATGTTGAGGATGATCGCGACGACGGCTCCGAGGGTGACACCGGAGCCGAAGAGGATCTGCAGCCAGCCGGGCACCATCGTGGCGAGCCGGGGCTGGAGGGTGACGAGCAGGGCCAGCCCGATCGAGGTCGACACGATGACGGAGTTGCGGTTGTCGTGCAGGTCGACCGTGCGCAGGGTCTGGATGCCGACGACGGCGACGGAGGCGAACATGGCCAGCGAGGCGCCGCCGATGACCGGCGAGGGGATCGAGTCGACGACGGCCCCGGCCTTGGGCAGGAGGCCCAGCACGATCATGACGGCGCCCGCGGTCGTGACGACCCAGCGGGACTTCACACGCGACAGGCGCACGAGGCCGACGTTCTGCGCGAAGCAGGTGTAGGGGAACGAGTTGAGCACGCCGCCGAGCAGGGTGGACAGGCCGTCGGCGCGCAGGGCGTTGGCGATGTGCCGGGAGGTGATGCGCCGGCCGACGACCTCGCCGGTGGCGAAGACGTCGCCGGTGGTCTCGACGGCCGTGATCGCCATGACGATGACCATCGAGACGATGCCCGCCACGGTGAAGCGCGGCAGGCCGAAGTGGAAGGGCGTCGTGACGCCGACGACCCCCGCCCGGCCGACGGCGGAGAAGTCGGCGTCGCCGAGGGCCAGGGCGACGAGCGTGCCGGCGACGAGGCCGATGAGCACGGAGATGGTGGCGACGAAGCCCTTGGACAGCCACTGGACGACGACGATGACGGCGAGCGTGAGCAGGGCGTAGCACAGCCCGCGGACGGTCAGGGCGGCGGCGTCCTGGCCCTCGGCGGCCCCGGTCCCCCACGAGACGATGTCGGAGGCGGCGACGTTCATGAGGGTGGTGCCCATGATGGTCAGGAGGGTGCCGGTGACCACGGGCGGGAAGAAGCGCAGGAGCTTCGCGAACAGGGGCGCCGCGAGGAAGGTGAGAAGCCCGGCGACGATGATCGAGCCGTACATGGCGCCGAGGCCGGCGACCCCGCCGCCGTTGGCCAGGCCGATGGCGATGAGAGGGCTCACCGCGGTGAACGTGACGCCCTGGAGCAGCGGAAGGCGCACGCCGATCCGGGGGCCGAGACCGGCCGACTGGATGATCGAGGCGATGCCGCAGGTGAGCAGGTCGGCGTTGATGAGGTGGATCGTCGTCTCCGAGTCGAGGCCGAGCCCGCTGGCGATGACGAGGGGCACGACGACCGCGCCGGCGTAGAAGGCCAGCACGTGCTGGACGCCCAGGACGGCGAGCCGACCGACCGGGGGCACCTGGTCGACGGGGTCCTTCGTCCTCGCTGCGGTGCCGGCTCCCGGCGCGGTGATGGCTTCTGACATGGGCTGGTGCTCCTGACGGACGACGATCCCTCCCATTGTCCCGGAGCCGGCCCCCGGGCGGCCCCGGGGACCGCCCGGTGAGCACCACCCGGGTCCGCCGGCCCGGCGGGCGGGACGCGGCCACCCGCGCGGGGCGACGGAGCGGGAAAGTTGTCCACATTTCCCGCGGGCTCTTGTGCTGCGGGGCGCGCAGCGGGTTGGGTACGGGTACGGAACCAATGACGGTCCCCGCGAAAGGCCCACCCCCATGGCTGCTCCAACGCATCAGATCCCCGCGTTCCTCCAGCGGACGGGGTCGCCCTCGCTGCGCGCCCGCAGGAGTCCGCGACTCATCCTCATCGGCCTGCTCTGCACCTGCCTCGGCGGGTTGGGCTGCGCCGTCGCCTGGCAGCGGACGACGCACGCCCACCAGGTGATCGTCGTCGCCCGCGCGCTGGCCCGGGGCGAGCAGGTCGGCGCCGGCGACCTCACCACGACGAGCATCGGCGCGGCGTCCGGCGTGTCCACCGTGGCGGCCGACCGCCTCGACGCCCTCGTCGGACGCACCGCGCTCGTCGACCTGCCGTCCGGGGCCCTCGTCACGGCCGACTCCATCGGCGACTCGGCGATCGCCCCGGGCACCTCGGTCATCGGCCTCCACCTGCCCGCGGGCCGCGTCCCGAGCACCCTCGTGCCGGGTGCGGACGTCGTGCTCGCCACGGCCCCCGCGCCCGACGACGACCCCGACGCCGAGTTGGCCAAGGAGCAGAGCCCTGGCATGGTCGTCAGCACGCCGGTCCAGGCCAGCGACGGCTCCTGGTCGCTCGACGTGCAGGTCCGGACCGATGTCGCGCTCCACCTGGCCGGGCTGGCCTCGGTGGGCCGTCTCGTCGTCGTCCAGACGGGAGGCGCGTGATGGCCCTCGTCATGCTGTGCTCGGCGACGGGGTCCCCGGGCGTCACGACCTCGGCGCTGGCCCTGGCGCTCGGCTGGCCGCGCGGCGTGCTGCTCGTCGACTGCGACCGCGACCCGGCCCAGGCGGTGCAGGCCGGCTGGCTGCGCGCGGCGCCCGTCGCTTCGCGGGGACTCGTCGACCTGGCGCAGGCGCACCGCGAGTTGCAGCCGATCGCCCCGCTGCTGTGGGGCCGCACCGTTCCCCTTCTCGACCCCGGGCCCGAGGGCGCGGACGCGGCGGAGCAGGCGCCTGTCCGGCGCTTCCTGCCCGGCTTCACCCACCCGGGCTCGGCCGTCGTCTTCGAGCCGGTCTGGGTCGAGCTGGCCGAGGCCCTCGCGGCGCTGTCGGGCAGCGGGGTCGACGTGATCGTCGACGCCGGGCGGATCGGCCGCGGCGGCCTGCCCCGCCCGCTGCTCGCCGCCGCGGACGCCGTGCTCGTCGTCGTGCGCAGCACCCTGCGCTCGCTGGCCGCCGTGCGCCTGCACCTGGACGACCTGCGCTCCTCGCTCGAGGAGGCCGCGTCGGGCGCGCAGCCGGGATTCCTCGTCGTCGGCCCCGGCATGCCGTACGGCGACGCCGAGATCACGGGGCAGCTGGGGCTGCCGGTCGTCGCCGACCTGGGCTGGCGGCCCGAGCAGGCGGCGGTGCTGAGCGACGGGGTCACGGCGCCGCGGCGCTTCGAGCAGCGCGGCCTGCTGCGCGGCGCCCGGGCCGCCGCGTCCGCGCTCGCCTCGTCGCTGGGCCCGGGCGGGGCTCCCCGGCCCGACGGCGCGGCGGGCGGGGAACGGGCGGACGGCGCCCCCGCGGCCGTGGTGCGCGGGGACGGCCGCGTCCCGGCGCCGATCGGGGGTGCCCGATGAACCCGTACGAGTCGAGGAGCCCCGGGCCTGCCGACCCTGCCGGGATCGGGTTGGGCCTGGCGTTCTCGGGCCTGCGCACCGCGCCCCCGCCGCCCGGCTGGGCGGCCCGGGCGCTGCGCGAACGCAAGCAGGCCGGCACGGGTACGACCGGGGGCTCCGCGGAGGACGGCCCCGCGGGCGCGCCGTCGACCGCGCCGGAGTGCCCCCGCCGGCCCGAGGCCGCGCCCTCGGCGCGTCTCGCGCCCGGGCCGGGCGCCGACGGCGCGGGTAGGGCCCGGCGCGGCACGGGCCCGGCGCAGGCCCTCGACGAGGACGCGGAGCCCGACTGGCAGGTCGTCATCGCCCTGCGCGCCACGGCATCCGAGCTCATCACCGAGCGCCGGGAGCAGTGGGAGCTGGAGCACCGGCGCACGATGGCCCCCGAGGACCGCCGCCTCATGGGCCGCTCGATCATCGTCCGCACCGTGCACGAGCACGCCGACGAGCTGGCCCGCTCGGGCCGGGCGCTGTGGCCGCTGGCGCTCGAGCGGCGGTACGCGAAGGCGGTCGAGGACGCGATCTTCGGCTACGGGCGCATGCAGCCGGTCTTCGACATCCCCGACGCCGAGAACATCGAGATCCACGGCTTCGACACCGTCGTCGCCCAGTTCGGCGACGGGCGGCGCCGCGAGCTCGCACCGGTCGCCGACTCGGACGAGGAGCTCGTCGCGGCGGTGCGCTTCCTCGGCGAGAACGCGAACCCGCCCAGGCCCTTCGACGACGCCCATCCGACGATCACCGTGGCCGTCGGCGACCGCTTCCGCCTGCACGCCATCGGCTTCGGGCTGGCCGACAGGCCCTCGGTGATCATCCGCCAGCACCTGCTCACCGACGTGAGCCTGGGCCGGCTGGCCGCCGGCGGGCTGATGCCCCGCGAGGTCGCCGACCTGCTGCGCCGCGCGGTGCTGGCGCGCCTGTCGATCGTCATCTCGGGCGACCAGGGCGCCGGCAAGACGACACTGCTGCGGGCCCTCGTCGATGCGATCCCCGACACGGAGCGCTTCGGCACCCTCGAGACCGACTACGAGCTCCTCACCCATCTGCAGCCGCGGCGCCGCAACATGGTGGCCCTCCAGGCCACGGTCGGTCTCGGCGAGGTGATCGACGGGCGGCGCATCGGCGAGTACACGGTGGCCGATCTCATCCCCGAGGCGCTGCGGCAGAACCTCGCCCGGCTCGTCGTCGGCGAGGTGCGCGGCAACGAGGCGGGCGCGATGCTCCAGGCCATGCAGTCGGGGGCCGGCGCGCTCACCACGACGCACTCGCACTCGGCGGCCTCGACGATGGACCGGCTGGCCGCCCGGGTGGCGGCCGGCGGGGTGCTGCGCCTGGACGAGGCCTACCGGCAGATCGCCTACAACATCCATCTGCTCGTGCACGTCACCCTGCTCGACGACAGCTGGCGCGGCGGGCCCCGGCGCCGTTTCATCGGCGAGATCCGCTCGCTGACGGGCGCGGTCGAGGGCGAACGCCCCGTGACGCACCTGGTCTACCGGGCCGGGCGCGACGGCGAACCGGAGGTCTTCGACCCCGGCGAGGAGCTGCTCGCCGAGCTGGCGCCCTTCGCGGGCGAGGGGGCGCGGCCATGACCGCGCTCGTCGCCGCCAGCGCGACGCTGCTCCTCATCGGCGCGGTCTCGCTCGTCCTGGGGCTCGGGCCCGGACCGGGCGCGGGCGTCCTCGCGGATCTGCAGGCCCGGGCCTCCTCGCGGTGGACGACGGCCCCGCGGGCGCGGCGGGTCAGGCTCGCCGCGGCGGCCGCCGGCGGTCTCGCGGGCTTCGCCCTCACCCGCCAGCCGCTCGTCCTGGCCGGCGTGCCGGCGCTCGTCCTCGTGCTCCCGGCCCTGCTGGCCGGCCCCGCCAACCGGGACCTCCTCGTCCTCGAGGCGCTCGACCGGTGGGTGCGGCTGCTCATCGGCTCGGCCTCCACGGGGAAGTCGACGGTCGACGCGATCCGCGCCACCAGGGCGCAGCTGCCCGTCGTCCTGCGGGGGCCGGTGAACGCGGTGATCGCCCGGCTCGACGCGCGCTGGACCCTGGACGCCTCGCTGCGCGCCATGGCCGACGAGCTCGCGAGCCCCGACGCCGACGCCGTCATCGCTGCGCTCATCGTCGCGACCCGCCGCGGCGGCACCGGCTCGGCCGGCGCCCTGCGCGCCCTCGGCGAGCACACGCGCAGGCGGCTGGCCGCGCTGCGCGAGACCGAGACGGAGCGGGCCAAGCCGCGGATCGTCGTGCGCCAGGTCACGGTCATCACGCTCGCGGTGCTCGCCGGCGTGGCGCTGGTGAGCCCCGGCTACATGGCCCCGTACGCCTCCGGGGTCGGGCAGCTCGTGGGGGCGCTGCTCCTCGCGGCCTACCTGGGCTCCCTCGTCATGCTGCGTGCGGTGGCCCGCCCCCGGCGCCGCGAGCGCGTCCTCCAGACGGCGGGTGGTCGTCATGATCGTTGAGCCCCTCGTCATCGCCTCGTCCGCCGGGCTCCTCCTCGGGCTCGGTCTCTTCCTCGTGCTCCTCGGGGCCGTCCGGCGGGCCGTGCGGATGGGCGACGCCCTCGCCGTCCTCGACGGGCGAGACCCGCAGCAGGCGCCCGCCCAGGCCGATCTCGTGCACGACGCCGACAGCGCCCTGGAGCGGCTGGGCGCCGGGGCGTACACGCGCCTGCGCATCCCGCTCGGCGGGCGGACCACCCGGCTGCTGGGGCTGCACGACCGGTCGATCGGCGACTTCGTGGCCGAGAAGATCGTCCTGGCCCTCGCCGGACTGGGCGCCCCGGTGCTCGTCATGGCGCTCAGCGCCCTCATGGGCGCCCCGCTGCCGGCCCCGACGGGCGGGCTGTCGGTCGTGGCGGCCGCAGCCGGCTGGTGCTGGCCCGACGTGGCGCTGCGGCGCGGCGCCGAGCGGGCCCGCTTCGCGGCGGACGAGGCGCTGCTCACCCTGTTCGACCTCGTGCTGCTGGAGCGCATGTCGAACCGCTCGGGCGCGCAGGCCCTCGAGGCGGCCGCCGCGGTCTCGGACGCGCCGGTGTTCCGCCGGGTGCGCGGCGTCCTGGCGCAGGCGGGCCTGGAGCAGCGCACCCCGTGGTCGGGGCTGCGGTCGCTGGCCGACGAGCTGAGGCTCCCGGCACTGACCGACCTGGCCGACATCATGCAGCTCGACGACCAGGGCGCCTCGCTCACCGAACCGCTCGCCGCCCGGGTCGAGGAGCTGCGCGACGCCCATCTGACCGCCGAGCGCGCCGCCGCCCAGGAGGTCAGCGAGCGGATGACCATCTGGATGGCGCTGCCGGTCATGGTCTTCGGACTGGCCTTCATCGCCCCTCCCCTGCTCAGACTCGCCGGCCTGGCCTGAGGCCGGGCACCGGATCCGTCCCACCCCACCCCTGAAGGAGACCGTCATGAACGACCGATTCCCCGCCCCCGTGCTCCCCGCCCCCGTGGCGCGTCTCGGCGCGCTGCTCGTCGGCGTCCTCGTCGGGCCGGCCCCGCGCGCCCGCCGCGACGAGCGGGGCCTGTCGCAGTCCACCGAGAACGCCGTCCTGCTGGCCGGCGCGGTGGCCGTCGCGGGCGTCGTCGTGGCCGCCGTGCGCGCCTACGTCACGGCGCACATGCCGTCATGACCGCCAAGGCCCGCCGGACGGGCCCGCGTCGAGGGCTCCCGGGACGCCGGGCCCGCGAGCGGAGCGGACAGAGCGGGAGCCACGGGCGCCGCGACGAGCGGGGCCTCAGCCAGTCGATCCAGTGGGCCGTGCTGGCCCCGGCGATCATGCTCACCCTGCTCGGCGCCGTCGACGCGGGCGTGTGGCTGCACGCCCGCAGCATCGTCCAGCAGGCGGCGATGACCGCCGCCGAGACGCAGGCCCTCGCCGATGAGGGCCCCGGCAGGGCCGAGGAGGTCGTCCGGTCGATGACCGGCGAGCTGGCCGACGTGACGACCTCCGTCGACGTCGGGCCGACGCAGGTCACCGTGACGGTCCGGGCCCGGGTTCCGCTCGCCCTCGACCTCGGGCTGGCCCGGGTAGGCGCGAGCTCGACGCGGGCCAGGGAGCGCGGCTGAGGGCCGGGCGCGCCCGGCAGGAGCAGTGACAGGAGGAGCGATGAGCGATCCACGAGCACGAATCCGCCACGGCGAGGAGCGCGGCTCGGCGAGCCTGGAGCTCGTCATCGTCGTTCCCGCCGTCGTCGCGGTGATCGCCCTGCTCACCGCGGGGTGGCGGCTGTGGTCGGTGCGCTCGCAGGTGCGCGAGGCCGCCGCCGCGGGGGCCCGCGCCGCGACCCTCGCGCGCAGCGGCGCGGAGGCCGAGCAGGCCGCGTCGGCGGCGATCGACGCCGATCTCGGGACCGTGGGGAGCAGCTGCACGGCCCCGACGGTCGACATCGACGTCTCGGCCTTCTCGGCCCCGCCCGGACAGGGCGGCGACGTCGTCGCCGCCGTCACCTGCGAGGTGCCCTTCACGGATCTGCTGATCCCCATGCCCGGCGCGCTCACCGTGAAGGGGCGCGCCGGGTCCCGACTCGACAGCTTCAGGGAGCGGCAACCATGAGAAGACTCCTCGCGCGGCTCGCGGCGAGCGCCGTCCTCGTCGCCCTCGTCCCGGGCGGCGCCTGGGCGCTCGTCCACTGGGGACGACTCGACCTGCTCGGCCGGATCCCGTGGGCCCGGCTGTTCACGCGGCCCGACGACGGCTCGCTCGTGCTCGTCGTCCTCACACTGCTCGGCTGGCTGGCCTGGCTGCTGCTGGTCGCCTCGCTCGTCTGCGAGACGATCGGGCTCCTCACCCGCGGCGCGGTGCGCCTCGACCTGCCCGGCGCCGGGCTGTTCGCGCCCTTGGCGGCGGTGCTCGTCGCCTCCATCGCCGGGCTCGCCGCGACGCAGTCGCAGCCGGCTCCCGGGGTCCGGGCCGCCGACCAGGCGCCGCCGCCCCCGGCCGCCCAGGCCGCGACGCCCGCCCCCGCCGAGCAGACCGAGGCCGGGCCCGTGACGGGGCCCGGGCCGGACGCCGTGCAGCACACGGTGGCCGACGGGGACGACCTGTGGGGCCTGGCCGAGCGCTACTACGGCGTCGGCGAGGACTGGCGGCGCATCGTCGACGCGAACCGCAGCATCGTCCTCTCCCCGCTCGACCCGCTCCGGCCCGGCACCGTGCTCGAGATACCCGGGCCGGTCCGCGTCGGGGCCCCGGCCGCTGCGGGCGGCGGCCCCGACGGGGGCGCCCCGGCGCGCCCGCTCTCCCACCGCGTCGACGACCGGAACGCCGACGAGGGCACGATCGCCGTCGCGGTGGACGAGGGCGACAGCATGTGGTCCATCGCACGCTCCGAGCTCGGCGACGGGGCCCGCTGGCAGCAGATCGCCGCGCTCAACACGCAGGTGGCCGATCCCGCGCTCATCCGGCCGGGCGAGGTGCTCGCGGTGCCGGCCGGGCCCGGCGCCGCGACGGACCCGGCGGGGCGGGACGGGCACGAGGACCCGGACGGTCAGACCCGGCACGACGGGCAGCGGGCGGGCCCGGACCGCGCGGCCCCCCGGGCCGGCGAGCCGGTCGGGAGCACCCCCGCCGGAGACGCCCCCGCCGAGAGCCCCCCCGCCGAGAGCCCCCCTGCCGAGGACGCGCCGGCCGAGGCGGGCGGGGCCCGGCCCCTGGCGGACGAGGAGGAGCTGTCCGAGCACCTGCGCCTGCTCGTCGGGCCGATCGGGGCGACGACGGCCGGGGTTCTCGTCGCGGCGCTGGCGGCCCGGCGCCGCTGGCAGCTCAACGCCCGGCCCGTCGGTCGTCGCAGCCCGTCGACCGGTGAGCGCGGAGCCCATGTGGGGGCGGCCCTGGCCGCCGTCGCGGCGGGCCCGGGACGCGCCGGCGACCGGGACGACCCGGCCGTCCGGCGCGGCGGCGGCGGAGGCACCGTCCGTCGGCCCGGGCCGGTCGCCCCCGTCGGCGGCGGAGGGGGAGACACCGGCGGCAACACCGGCGGCGCGCTGCCGGTGCGGCTCGGCTCGTCCCCCGACGGGCCCGTCGACGTGGACCTGCTGGCGAGCGGCCTGCTCACCGTCGCGGCACGGCACCCCGAACTCGCGGACGGCCTGCGGGCCTCGGTCGCCATCCAGCTGTCCGACGAGTCGGGCCCGCCCGCCCAGGTGCGCGTCGGTCCCGACTGCGCCTGGCTGGCCCGCCTGGACAGCCCGCGGATCGCCGTGGCGCCGGACGGGGCACACCTGGCGCGGGAGCTGGAGCGCCTCGTCGACAGGCGCTCGGCACTGCTGGGGCGCGGCGGCGCCGCCGAGTTGCGGGCCGACCCGCAGGTGGCCGAGGCCTGGGAGCCGATCGTCGTCCTGCTCGACGAGCCCTGCGGGGTCGGCGCCGACGAGCTCGTCAGGGTCGGCGTCTGCGTCATCGCCCCGCCGGAGCCCGGCGAACCGGCCGGGCTCGAGCTCGCCGAGTGGCGGGCCCGGCTCGCCGGCCGCGAGTTCAGCCCCGAGCTGGTCATGGCGCCCGCGCGCCGCGGCGTCGAGGAGCTCCTCGACGCCGCCGACAGCACCGAGTACACGAAGGCCTGGTGGTGGACGACCGACCCCGACCTCCCCGATGACATCGTGCCCCTGCGCCGGGGCACCGCATCCGCGCCCAGTCAGGAGACCGCCGTGCCGCCCGCACCCATCACCGACACCGTCCCACCGGCCCCGTTCCTGCGGCTGCTCGGCCCCGTCGAGCTGCTGGGCGCGCGGGGGCCGCGCCCGGCGCGGGCCGTGCGCCAGTGCCAGGAGTACTGCGCCTGGATCCTCGAGAACCCGGCCGGCACCGCCGCCAGGATGACCCGCGAGCTCCTCGTGGCCGACACGACCCGTCGCTCGAACATGTCCCGTCTGCGCGCCTGGCTCGGCTCGGACGAGGACGGCGAGCCCTACCTGCCCGATGCCTACAGCGGACGCATCGCCCTGCACCCGCAGGTGAGCTCGGACTGGGAGCGGCTGCGCCTGCTCATCACGCCGGGCGTCAACCGGGTCGGCGACGACGTGCTCGAGCGGGCCCTGACGATGGTGCGGGGCGCGCCGCTCGCCGACGCCGCGCCCGGCGAGTGGGCCTGGGCCGAGCGGATGCGCTCGGACATGATCTCGACGATCCGCGACATCGGCGTCGAGCTGGGCGAGCGTCTGCTGGCTCGCGGCGAGTTCGACGGCGCCCGTCGGGCGGTGGGCACCGCCCTGGCCGCCGCGCCCGACGACGAGCACCTTCTGAGGACGCTGCTGCGCGCCGAGCACCTGGCCGGGAACCGGCCCGAGGCCGAACGGCTCGTCCTCCAGGTCACGAGGGCGGCCAGGGCCACGGGGACCGACCTCCAGGAGGAGACGATCATCTTGCTGCAGGAGGTGATGGAGGGCCGCCAGCGTGCGCGTCTCGCCTAGTCGCATGCCATTCGAGGGCGGGAGCGCCCGGGCCAGCGGACGGCCCCCCGGGTGCGCCCGGAGCAGTGACGCGGATGTCGGACCGCGCCCGCCCATGCGGGCAGACCCTCGAGCACCGCGCGGTCGCACCGCTCCCGCACGGGCCGCACCCCGCCCACGCGAGGCCCCGATGCGGGCCCCGCAACCTGCCCGGAGCGCGGTGGATCATCGACCGGACCGTGATCGACCGGGCCGTGCCGGCACGAACGACTCCACCGCCGAGGAGCCGCCGGTCGGTCCGCGCCGGGCCGCGCTCACGAGGACGGCTCCCTGCCCACCGCCGCAACGACCGGACGGAGCTCCATCCACCACTGCGTGCGGGGGCGGCGCTTCACGCTGTTGACGTACTCGGTCATGTGCGCCAGCGGGTGGTCCTCGATCCGGCCGCCGCGCAGGCCGAGGTAGCGGGCCGTCGGCTCGTCGGCGCCGAGCTCGCGGGCCAGCACGTCGAGGGCCGCCGCGGCCATCCGCGTGGCGAGCAGCCGGTCGGCGGGGCTCGGCTCGCCGCCCTGCTGCACGTGCCCGATGATGTTCGTCCGCACGTCGTACAGGCCGTGGCTCTCGCCCTCGAACAGGCGCCCCAGGAAGTCGGTCGTGTACGACTCGGAGGCCCTCTCGGAGCGCACCGCGAGGAACAGGCGGCGCCCCCGGCCGAAGGAGTCGCGCAGCCAGCGCACGTCCTGGTTGAGCTGGTCGAGGCCGATGCCGTCCTCGTCGAGGTAGATGCGCTCGGCCCCGCCGGCCAGGCCGCCCATGAGCGCGAGGTAGCCGCAGTGGCGGCCCATCGTCTCGACGACGAAGCAGCGCGTCGTGGCCGCCGCCGACTGCTTGATGCGGTCGATGTCGTCGACGATCTCGTTGAGGGCGGAGTCGGCGCCGATGGTCTCGTCGCTGCCGGGCAGGTTGTTGTCGATGGTCGCCGGCACGCAGACGATCGGGATGCGGAAGGCCGGGTAGCGGTCGGCCTCGCCCTGCATGAGGTGGGCCGCCTGATAGGCGTTCCAGCCGCCGATCACCATGAGGGCGTCCACCCGGTGGTCCTCCAGCGCCCGGCTGATCGCGTAGAACTGCTCGACGCCCGGCACGTCGCGGCGCAGACCGAGCTCCGCGCCGCCGACGCCGGTCCAGCCCTCGACGTCCTCCCAGCCGAGCTCGTCGACCGCGCCGCGCAGCAGCCCGGTGAAGCCGTTGCGCACGCCCAGCATGGTGTGGCCCCGGGCGATGCCCAGACGCACCGCGGCTCGGGCCGCCGTGTTCATGCCCGGGGCCAGGCCACCGGCGTGCAGGATCGCCACGCGCGGGGAGTCCTCCTTCGTCGTGACCCGGTTCGGGTGGGTGAGCTCGGTGAAGATCCGCGCCATGTCGGTGAAGTCCTCGTTGCGCAGGCCCATCGCGGCGTCGTAGTCGCCGGCCGCGATGAGCTCGGGCACCCGTCGGGTCCTCGCGACCGCCTCGGCCAGAGGCAGACGCACGATCTCCGAGCCTCGGATGCCCAGGACGACGCCCTCGGTGGCGGGGCCCGCGGTGAGCGCCTCGAGGGCCGCCGAGTAGCCGAGCCAGGTGCTGGCCCAGCGGTCGTAGGCGCTCGGCTTTCCGCCGCGCTGCACGTGGCCGAGGTTCGTCAGGCGGGCGTCCTCGCCGTTGATGCGGCTGATCGTCGCGCGCACGTACTCGCTCGTGATCGGTTCGCCCGTGCGGTCCTGCGCCCCCTCGGCGACGACGACGATCGACTCGCGCCGGCCCGCGGCCCGGCCGCGGCGCAGCTCGGCGCACATCTGCTCCTCCCAGCCGTCGGCCGGCGGCAGCTCGGGGATGAGGACGTAGTCGGCACCGCCGGCGATGGCGCTCATGAGCGCCAGGTAGCCGCAGTGGCGACCCATGACCTCGATGACGAAGCAGCGCTGGTGACTGGCGGCGGTGGCGGTGATGGCGTCGATCGCGTCGACGATGCGGTGCAGGGCGGAGTCGGCCCCGATCGTCGTGTCGGTGCCGACGAGATCGTTGTCGATCGAGCCGACCAGGCCGGCGATCATGAGGGCCGGGTGCGCGGCGGCCATCTCGGGACTGATGAGCCCCGCGTCGGCCAGCTCGTCCATGAGCCCGGGCCATTCGGCGCGGAAGGCGTCCAGGCCGGTCAGCGAACCGTCGCCGCCGATCACGACAAGACGGTCGATCCCGCGCTCCACCAGGTTCTTCGCGGCCTTGAGACGGCCCTGCCGGGTGCGGAACTCCTTCGAGCGGAAGGTGCCGATGGACGTGCCGCCCCGGCCCAGGATGTTCCCGGCGTCCCCCCATGCGAAGCGCCGGATCGCGTCGCCCCCGTCGACGAGACCCTGGTAGCCCTCGTAGACGGCGAAGACCTCGGCGCCCCGACTCATCGCAGTGCGCGCGACACCGCGAACGGCAGCGTTCATGCCCTGCGCGTCACCGCCGGAGGTGAGCACGGCGAGGCGGGCTGGGCTGGCGGCAGCGGTGTCGGTCATGGCTCAATTCTCACCCGCGGCCGGGACGACGATCCGGGCGCAGGGGCGGTTTCCGTCGATTTCACCCCGCGCAGCGCCCCGTCGGGGCCCTTGAAGCCGGGCATCCACTGAAGGACGACCGGCCAGAACCGTGTCGGGTGCTCCGCGGAGCGTGGCCCAGGCCCCGCGGTGGCCTGGCGCGCATCCTTCACGGCGTGCACCACGCGCGCGTGGCCTCGTGCTCCCGCTGGGATCTCATCGCAGCCAGGCTTCGTCCCGGCGTGCCGTGTCCCGTGCGCCCGTGGGGGGACCCTGGGCGTTGAGGGACTACGGGATTTCCGTCGGCCCGTGTCCCGTGCGCCTGTGGGGGACCCGGGCCCCGCCCCCCTGAGGGAGTCCCCTGATTCTTTCCCCTGTTCGGGCCCGCCCGGGCCGGGAGCCGGTGACGGGTGCCGGTGTCCGGGTCTAGCGTGCTGGCTTGGCGGCCGTGCACCCCCTATGCGGCCGCTGTGAGGTGTCCCCATGGCTGAGTATTCGGACAGGCTTGGAGCCTATGACGAGGACGTGCCGTTCGATGATGCGGCGGCGGACGCGTTGAGGTCGGCGGCGACGGTCTTGTCGGGGACGTTGTCGGGGCAGGCGGCCTCGCGGTCGGGGTGGGCGTCGGCGGCGTCGACGGATTTCGAGGGCCATTACGGGGACGTGTTCGACGCGAACGCGAGGGCGGCCTGTGATGACTGCACGAACATCGCGTCGGCCCTGGACGCGCTGGCGGTCGACGTGCAGACCATGAAGGACGCCGCCCAGTCCGAACGCGACCGCCGGCGGCAGGCCAAGGAATGGGCCGACCGGCAGGACCGGGAGAACATCCTCAAAAGAGGCTGGGACTGGGTGTCCAACGGCGACAAGCCCCCCGCGGGCCCGCCCGCGAGACCAGTGGTGGACGCGCAGGCCCCCACCGTGGCGACTTGGTCCGAGCCGGCCCCGGGCCCGGCGGGGGGCGTGTCTTCGGCCCGGCCCGATGATCTGCGGGCGTACTCGTCGAACGTGACCGGCGCGAACGACACCGTCACGACCCAGAAGGGCACCCTCGACGGGGCCATCACCGACTTCCAGACGAAATGCTCCTGGTGCAGCATCGACACCTCCGGGATCACGGCCGCGCTGGCCACGTTCGGGTTGAACAACACGAACGAGACCCGCTGGGTCGACACGGTCGCGGACGCGTTCGAGGCCGCCGGCGCCTCCGGGGTCGTCTCGGCGGTCTCGGACGCGGCCCTCGACGCGTCCCTCTAGGCCGCGGGCGTGAACCAGACCCGCCAGCCGGTCGACGTGACCGCCCCCACCATCCAGGGCGACCCGCAGACGTCCGGGTATGCGGACGACCCGGTCAACACGACGACCGGGAACTTCATCGAACCCGAAACCGACCTGTCGTTCGACGGCGGGGCCGCGTCGTTGGGGTTCGAACGCGTGTACAATTCCCTGTCGACCGGTATCGGGGCGTTCGGGCCCGGCTGGGCCTCCACCGCCGACCAACGACTACTCATCAACGACGACGGCGCGGTGTGGGTGCAGCCCTCCGGCCGGCATGTCGTGTTCCCGAGACTCGGTGGCGGCTGGGACCGGGCCGACGGCGACAGTTTCTGGCTCCACACCACCGACGCCACCGGCCCCGGTACTGCCGAGGACGCCGCCGGTACCGCTGCTGCCGCAGACGCTGGTGTCGGGGGCTCCCCTGCCGCCGGTGACGGCTCCTCCGGTGCTGCCGGCACTGCCATGGCGGGCGCGCATGCCGCCGCCTCTGCCGCCGGGGACGACTCCCCCGCCGACGCAGCCGCTGCTTCTGCTGCCGCGGGCGCTGGTGGTGCCGCGGGCGCTGCTGCTGGTGGGTTTGTGGTGTCTGACAGTGCGGGTGGCCGGTGGTGTTTTGATCGGGCCGGCAGGCCCGTGTCGGTGTCTCGTGGGGCGGGGACCCGGGTGGGTTACGAGTGGGACGGGGGCCGGCTGGTCGGCCTCACCCACGAGCGGGGCCGGGCCATCACCGTGGAGTGGGACCCGGAGGGGACTCGGGTCACCGCCCTGGCCGCCAGCGACGGACGGCGGGTGGACTACGGCTACGACCCGGCCGGCAGACTCACAGAGGCCCGGACCGCAGCCGGGGCCCGTACCTACGGGTGGAACGAGGCCGGTCTCATCGCCACTGTCACGGATCCGGATGGTGTGGTCGAGGTGGTCAACACCTACAACGGGCGGGGGCAGGTGACGTCGCAGCGGTCCCGGTTCGGGCGGGTCTCGCACTACACGTATCTGCCCGGTGGCGTGACGCAGGTCGCTGATGGGGATGGGGGCCGGGCGAACACGTGGGTCCATGACCAGCGTGGGCGTCTGGTCGGGATGGTCGACACGGACGGGAACCGCCAGTCGGTCGGCTGGGACCGGTGGGGCAACCGGGTTCTGGTGACGGGCCGTGACGGGGCGGCCACGGTGTGTCGGTATGACGGGCGGGGCCGGCTGGTCACGCGCCTGGAGCCGTCGGGGGCCCGGTCCGACTACGAATGGGACGGTCTGGACCGGGTCGTGCGGGTCGCGGTCACCGACACCACCGGCGCCGGCCGTGGTGGTGGGGTTGGTGCGGGTGCGTCCGACGCCGGCAGCGCCGGCGCCGGCCGTGGGAACACCAGCGGTGCCGCCGGCGGCGGGTCTGGGCCGGCGGTCACGACGTACGGGTATGAGGGGGCCGGCCGGAATCCGTCGACGGTGACGGACCCGGAGGGCGGGGTGACCCGCCTGACCTGGGACCGGAACCTGCTGGTCGAGGTGACCGATCCGGCCGGTGTGGCGGTGCGGTTGGGTTATGACGGGTACGGGGATCTCGTGTCGTCGACTGACGCGGCCGGTGGCACCGCCCGGCTCGAACGTGATGGGGCGGGCCGTGTGGTCGCGGCGGTGACCCCGCTGGGACACAGGACCGAGTACCGGTATGACGGGGCGGGCCGGCTGGTGTCGCGGCGGGACCCGGACGGGGCGCTGTGGCGGTTCGAGTACACGGCCGCCGGGCGTCTGGCCGTGGTGGTGGACCCGGGCGGGGGCCGGACTGTCACCGAGTACGGGCGGCGGGGCTGAGGAGGCCACGACGGATCCGTTGGGGCGGCGTCTGGAGCAGGAGTGGGATGATCTGGGGAATCTGGCTGGGACGGTTCTGCCGGATGGGTCCTGGTGGGGGTTCGTTCATGACGGGCTGGGCCGGTTGTGTCAGGTGAGGGACGCGGCCGGTGGTCGGGCCGAGTTGTCGTACGACGTGTGCGGGAACCTGACTGGCACTGTGGATCCGTCTGGGGTGGTGCAGGCCTTCGGGTATGACGGGGCGGGTCTGCCTGTCCGGGCGGCTGATCCGGTATCGGTTCGTTCCGCGCGTCGGGACGGGCTGGGCCGGGTGGTCGAGGAGGCCGGCGAGGATGGTTCGGTCACTCGGGTGCGGTACGACCGGTGCGGGCGTGCGGTGGAGGTCATTGACGCGGCCGGCGGGGTCACTCGGATCGACAGGGACGCGGCGGGCCGTCAGGTGCGGGTCAGGCAGCCGGGCGGGAAATGTTTCGGGTATGAGTATGACGCGTGTGGGCGTTGGTCGGCGACGGTCAGTGTGGGTGGGCGCCGGTACGAGGTCGGTCATGACGCGGACGGTCGGATCGTCTCGGAGAGGTGGCCGACCGGTGAGCGTGTCACGTCACGGTTCGACGCGTGCGGGCGGGTCATCGAGCGGGTCGAGCCGGGCCGGGGCCGGACCCGGTTCGGTTATGACCGGTGCGGGCGGATCAGCTGGGTGCGGGACACGTGGAACGGGCGGCGGCGGTTCTGCTATGACAGGGCCGGGCAGCTGGTGGCGGTGACGAACGCGCTGGGCGGGACCACTCGTTTCGAGTATGACGGGTCCGGCCGGCGGGTCGGGCTGGTCGACCCGATGGGCGGGCGGACCGTGTGTGTCTGTGACCCGATGGGCCGGCCGCTCAGCATGACCGGGCCGGACGGGCGGACCACCCGGTACGGGTGGGACGCGGCGGGCCGGCCCGCGGCCCGCGTCGACGGGGCCGGGCGGCGACTCGAGTTCACCTATGACGCGTCGGGCCGGTTGAGCAGCGTTCTCGCGGACGGGGCCCCGCTGGTGTCCCGGATGCTGGATTTCGGGGCCCGTACCCTCACCCTGACGGGTCGGAGCGGGCGCACGGACACCCTGACGTGGGACGGGCTGGGCCGGCTCGTTGAACGGGCCCGCGACGGGCAGACCGTGCGGTGGGGCTACAACGCCGACGGGCTGCGCACCTCGATGACGCACCCGGACGGCACGGTCACCCGCTACGAGTACGACACCGACAACCGGGTCAGCGCGGTCGAGCACCCGGGGCTCGGGCGGGCCACCATCGCCCGTGACGAGATCGGCCGCGTGACCGCTCTGGACGCTGACGGGCTCCACGCACGCTGGGTCTGGCAGGGCGGCGGTGTGGTGGCCCACGAGGTGGACCGGCGCGGGTTCATCCAGTCCACCGGCTTCGAGCGTGACCGGGACGGGCGCGTGAGGGCTCGGACCGTGGACGGGATCCGTACCGAGTACACGTACGACGCGGCCGGTCAGCTCGTCGCGTCCCGTGACAGTGAGGGGTTCACCGGCGCGTGGCGGTGGGACGCGAACGGGCGTCTGACCCGTCACGAGTTCGACGGCCGGGCCACCGAGTACGCCTACGACCCGGCGGGCAGGCTGCGCGCCAGCCGTGACCGGCGCGGCGAGACCGTCTACGACTATGACGGCGGAGGACGTCGGGTCCGTGAGGCCGGACCCGACGGGGAGCGCCTGTTCGGCTGGGACGGCCGCGGCAGGCTGGAGTCTGTCACCGAGATCATCCATGACGGGGACCGGGTCCGGGCCCGGACCCGCCGTCTTGACGTGGGCCCGCTCGGCGAGCTCGCCGCGGTCGATGACCTGCCCGTGTGGTGGGACACCGCCGCCGGCGGCGGCGCCATGACCGGCCTCGGGGACGTCCCGGTCATCGACGTGGCGGGCGTCGGCCTCGGTGTCGGCGGCCCCGAGCCCGGCTGGCTGACCGGCGCCCGGAGCACTCGGGACGGGCGGCCCGTCGACCCCTGGCAGGGGCCCGACACGGCTTGGGCGCCCACGGGCGGGTCGCAGGCGGACGACGCTGGCGGCTGGTTGCCCGGCGGGGTCGGCCTGACCGCCACGGGCGGGCTCACCGTCGCCGGGATGGAGTGGATGGGGGCGCGGGTCTACGACCCGGCCACGGCCGGTTTCCTGTCCCCCGACCCGCTCCCGCCGGTGCTCGGGGCCGGCTGGGCCGCGAACCCGTACTCCTACGCAGGAAACGACCCGGTCAACCTGTCCGACCCGGCCGGGCTGCGCCCCCTCACCGACGCCGACATGAACGCCTGGCGCGACGCCCACAAGACCGGTCTGGAGAAGGCCGGGGACTGGGTCAGCAACAACTGGGAGTACATCGCCGCCGGCGCCGCGGTCGCGGCCGGGGTCGCGCTCATGTGCACCGGCGTCGGCGCCGGGGCCGGGCTCGGGCTCATGGCCGCGTCCGGGGCCCTCATGTCGGGCGGGGTCAGCATCGCCGCCCAGAAGGCCTCTAACGGGGCCGTCGACTGGGGTCGGGTCGGCATCGACACCGCTGTCGGGGCCGTGTCGGGCCTGGCCGGCGGCGGCGCCTACGCCGGGGTCAGGGCGGCCACCGAGTCCATGACCTCGTGCCTGGGCCGCAACATCCTGGCCGGCGCCGCGTCCGGGGCCGCGGGCGGCGGCCTGTCCGGGGGCCTGACCTATCTGACCGGCCCCGGGCCCCACACTGCGGGTGGTCTTGCGCAGGCCACCGGCGGCGGGGCCCTGGGCGGCGGGGGTCTGGGCGCCGCGGGCGGGGCTCTCTCGAAGGTCTCCGGGGTCACCGAGATCGGTTGTTTCCGCGCCGGCACCCAGGTCCTCATGGCCGACGGCACCGCCAAGAACATCGAGGACGTCACCGAGGGCGACCGGGTCGCCTCCGTCGACCCCGACACCGGGCAGGACACCACCAGCCGCGTCGAACGCACCTTCACCCACGACAAGGTCGCGACCCTGCGCGTGTCCACCACCGCCGGTGAACTCGTCACCACCAGCAACCACCCCCTCTACGTCGAGGACAGGGGCTTCACCCCCGCCGGCCGGCTCCACCAGGGCGACCGGCTCCGCGGACCCGACGGCACCACCACCGAAGTCACCACCCTCCAATCCACCGGCACGACCGAGACCGTCCACAACCTCGGCGTCGCAGGCACCCACAACCACGACGTCCGCACCGGAACCCACTGGACCCTCGCACACAACAACGAATGCACTCCAACCTACAATGATCTAAGATCAGCTGGAGCTAAAGATGCCCATCACATAATTCAGGATGCAGCCGTGCGAGACCTTCCTGGATACAGCCGTGGAGATGCTCCTGCAGTACAGCTCGAAGGACCATCCACAGAAATTGGGAGTCCTCATTACAAAGCGACTCAAGTGCAACGCCAGCCCGGTGGTGGCACTTACGGAGATGAACGGAGGATCGCCGAGGAAGCTTTGAGATCGGCAGGTATGTCCGATGATGACATCGCATCAAATATTTCGCGCGCCGATTCTTATTTCATGAACAATCTAGGAGTGACAATGGATACACCGACAAGAATCCCCGGAAACAGGCCCCAATGATACGAAATGAAAATCTTCCATCAAGCCTCGTCTCGTCAATTCAGAGAATAATTGATCTCATCGTGGAGCACAACTGGGCAGAACTGAGCAAGGACGCCCCCAATAGTCGCGTGCAATGGGCTGACATGGAGCGGGAATTGAACTCTTATGGTGAGGACTATGCAACACTTCCCGATGATTTCATCGAAAAAACCCATTTCGGGCGTCTCACGTCTGGGGGGTACTGGATTGACTGCCCCTTGTGGGTAGTAGGCCACAAAACGTCTGATCTTGAGGTGCAGATGGAAGCCTTCCAAAAGGATTCAGATGCCAAATGGGATATTCAAATCGACGACATTAGAGTTCCTTGAAGCTTATTCATAGGGTGTAGGTGAATATTATTCCGAGTGTTGCTGTGATGGTGTCCGGGAAGGTGTTGATGGGTCGTCGGTGACGGGTCTTGAGGGCATGCCAGTTTTTGAGGTGAGCGATGGTCTGTTCGATTCGTCGTCTGATTTTTCCGGTGGCTCTGTTGCAGATCTTGTTCGCTTCGGTCTGGGGTGGGCCTGCTGGTTTCTTGGTGGGGGTGATCAGGTCCAGGCCGGTGTAGCCCTTGTCCGCGATGTGTCGGGGATGAGGGGATCGGTCCGGGTCGTCGTCTTCGATGTCGAGGAAGCCGGACTCGGTGAGGGCCCGGGCGTCGTGGATACGGCCGGGGAGAGGGTCACTGGCCTAGGCCGGGGCGCCGGTCAGGGTGCAGGCGACTTGGAGGTCGACTCCGGTGGTGTGGTGCTTGCCCGAGTAGAGCTCTGGCTTGTCACGCCAGGCCCAGCAGGGTGCCGGGGTGCCGTCGATGATCAACTGGGTGTCGGGGTCGAGGTCGTCTGTGGTGGGGATGTTGTCGGCCAGGGTGTCGGCGACAAGGGGTGTCCAGGCGGTCAGGACCCGCGAGACGGTGGGTTGGGAGATGTCGAACAGTTCGGCGAGGAGTTGTTGTTCGAGGTTGTGGCGCAGGCTGGCCGGGACGAGCCGGATGCTCTGGTAGAGGCCGAGCCGGCGGGATCCGGCCGCCGGCAGGTCGCCATTGACCGCCGTGTGGATTCTCCGGCACAGGTCGTGCATCTGGGTTCGGGTCAGTCGTGTGATAGCATCAGGCTCGCGGCCTGCCCTCTGGTTGTTTCTTTTCACACACTGACCATCTCAGGGCAGGCCGCCTTCTCATCTTCTGCGACACGCCCCACGCGAGATCATCGATGACAACCCGAACCAGTCCTATGAATAAGCCTCAATATTATCAAGAAACTGGTGACCTTGCAACCGCCTTCGTCCCGAACAATCGCCAGGTCAGTGAAATATTGGAGAGATTGGGAAAATGACATGATTGAACAGTATGAAGGCGAGGCAATGACAGTCGGGGCACTGTTTCATCGCGATTTCCAAAAAAGCTTGTTGGTAGACATGGCAGATGCATTAGAATCGATGAGGGTTATGCAAAGCTGTTTTTGAAGAATTCTAGGGCGATGATGGCCGTGATGGTTTCGGGGAAGGTGTGCAGGGGTCTTCGGTGGCCGGTGTGGAGTGTCCGCCAGGTTTTGAGGTTGGCGATTGCTCGTTCAACCGGGGCGCGTAGCGTGTTGATGGCCTTGTTGTACTGTTTCTGGGAGGGTTATGCCACTACACTGGGCATGTTGTTTCGACTCAGAGATCCGCCCAAGTCGACCGCTGGGGACAGAGCACGGGAACGATCCGGGAGGAGTACTCCCAAGAACCCTTGAAGGAACTTCAGTCCAAACTCGGTGAACGTGGAGAGAAAATAATTAGGGCAGGGTTCAAACATCGCAAGGCAGGACCGATGATCCTTAGCATCCGAGAGCCTTCCACAAATTCCGGGTACTTCTTGGTCGATCTTGCGTTCGCAAGCGATGAGCTTGGTATTCCAGTGGAAGCGAGAAAGAAAGAAGATCGCTCAAGCGCAAAATGGCGCTGGAGATTCACTCTAAAACTATTGGACCTGATCTGCGGGGCGCCGGACTGTCTTTACGCAGGCGCTGGAAACGAGGTTGATGTACCCACACCGGAGGAGATCACGACAAACAAGATGATGCGGCAGAGTCTGCCGGCCGTGTGGGGCCTTCCATCCTCCCTCTGTGATTCTCGGGGTCGCGTCACAGAGGATGTCCTGTCTTCTGGGTGTCCTGCCGCCGTGGAGCAGTGGAACGACCACGTCACTGCCATCAAGGTCTGGAGCCCGCTTTCCGTGGTTCCAGCGGACCACAACGCTGAAGCCATCGTTCTAGGTTTTCTTGGGACCGTCTTATGACCGGCATGAAACGAAACCACATTTTCGCGTATTTCATGCGTCGAGACTTATTCATAGGGTGTATGGCCAACATGAAATAAACCGTATTTTTCGCGGCTTTCATGCGCGGTTTCGGATATGATTGGGGTATGCAGAGGCTTATTCACAGGAGTCGTCTACAGGGGCGTTTCCCTTTGTCGGGTCCTCGTCCTGTCATGCTGTGAATAAGCTTCGCAGGTTGAGGTCACCCCGAGGAAACCGCCGTCCTGATCAGATGGAAGAAACGTTCCGGAAGTCACGTGCTCGTCAGGATGAAGACCGAAGCGATTCTGTACGCCTCCGAAGGAGTCAGTACCAGCATCATCGCTGAAATGGTTGAACGGACGGAGAGGACCGTGCAGGAATGACTGGCCGAATGGCAGGCCACGCGGATGTGCTCGGTCCTGACCGGGCGTGCGGGGAACCAGAACGCGGCGAAACTCACCCGCACCCAGAAAGAAGAACCAAAGGCCGTCCTGGCCCAGCCGCCCTCCCAGACGGGTGTCCACGCCGAGTTCTGGGACGTCCCGGCCCTGCGCGACGTCGTGAAGATCCTGTTCGACGCCCGGCACGAGCCCGACTCCTCGTGCCAGCTGCTCCTGCGGTTCTGCGGGTTGAGTTTCAAACTGCCGGACCCGTTCGACAAGCACCGCGACGAGCAGGCCATCACCAGGCGCATGGCAGAGGTGAAAACCAAAGTCAACGACCTGTTGGACGCCGCCTGGGAGGTGTACGCGACAGACGAGGCACGCCTGGAGCACGAGGCTTGGACCCGCCGCATGTGGCCCCCCGGAAGGACAGCGCACCAGACCGTCCGTGGACCGGCAGAAAACAGCCCAGTCGTTCTTCGGTGCTCTCTCGTTGACCAGTAAGAAGGTCACGCTGTATCCGGTCGAGGGGAACCAGAACACCGAGCAGATAATCCTCGCATCGGTCCGAGCGTCACCGGACCGTCACCCCTCACCGAAGGACTGCACGCCATGATCACGCCTATTTTCCGTCCTCTCGCAGACGACGAGACACCGCTGCTCGAGCGAGCGACCCTGGGCAACCTCAACTGGTGCGGGGAGCGGTTCACCGTCTCCGACCTCCACACCACCACTGATTTCGCCCACTACACGGCCGTCGACCCGGCCCGGGGCGACTTCGGAATCGTCGCGACGGTCGAGGACGCACCCGTGGGAGTCGTCTGGGCGGTCTTCCTGCCCAGCGACTCACCGGGGTACGGCTTCATCGACGACGAGACCCCCGAGATCAGCGTGTGGGTCGACGCGCCCTTCCGGGGCCAGGGGATCGGGCGGCGGCTGATACGGCAGATGATCAGCGAGGCGCGCGAACGCGGCCTCGCCTCGCTCTCGCTGTCGGTGGAGCAGGGCAACCATGCCGAACGCCTCTACTCCTCCGAGGGCTTCGTCCACGTCGACGGCAGGGAGGACGCCGGAGTCATGGTCGCAAGGCTGACCAGCCCGCCGCACCAACCAGGAGCACCGGACGGGCATGCGATGGATTGACGGCTCCCCGCAGGCCGAGTGGAGCCGGACTGCTCCACGACTCCCGCACACGGCGAGACTCGTCCACAACACCGCTGAACCATGCCATGGCTGAGGGCTGCTTGCGCCACTGAGCCCCCGCGAACAAACCCCGTGGCCCCGTGGAGCGCGGATCGGCTGGTGAGCGACGGCCGGGAAGGCACCAGAGATCGTGGCCGAAGGCGCGTCCGGTGGCAGACAGGGCCCGCCGATCGAGCGGGCTCCTGTCGGCCGTCGCGCCGGGAGCCCGAGGACCGGCTCGGACGCCCGGACCACGCCCGATGCATACTGACCGCGTGCATGCACTGGTCTGGGTCACCGGCGCCCTGGGGGCGGTCTGCGCAGCGCTGTGCGCACTGACGATCGTGCTGCGCCGCCGCCTCGTCCTGCTGCGCGCCGACAACGAGTACCTCCGCGGAGCCGTCAGGCACCGCATGGAGCGCCCCCAGCTCTTCTCCCACGAGGTGCGCACCCCGCTCGCCCTCATCCGGGGCGCCGCCGAGCTGCTCCTGGAGGGAGCCCCCGGCCCGCTCACCGAACGCCAGCGGGAGTTCATCGAGACGATCGCCGACAACAGCGCGCAGATGACGCAGCTCTCCGAGACGATGCTCACCGAGGCGCGCATCGAGGCCCAGCTGCTCGCCCTGCACCGCGAGCGCATCGAGATCCGCTCGCTCGTGCGCCAGACGATCTCGCAGCTGCGCCACTTCACGCGCATCCCCATCGAGCTCGACAACACCGGCCCGCGCATCGTCCTCGACGGGGACCCCGCCCTGCTGCGCCAGGCGCTGTGGAACCTCGTCAACAACGCGGTGCGCCACGCGGGCCCCGGCGCGGCCATCACGGTGCAGGTCACCACGGCCGACGACACCGTCGTCATCGCCGTCACCGACGACGGGTCGGGCATGACCGAGGCCGAGCGCGCCCGGCTGTTCCGGCCGTCCAGCGCGCCGATCGGGCAGGACGAGGGGCGCGGCACCGGCCTGGGCATGCTCGTCGCCCAACGCGTCGTCTCCGCCCACGGGGGCCGCATCCTCGTCGACACCATCGACGGGCGCGGCACCTCGATCCTGTGCGCCCTGCCGCTCGAGACGGCCCCCTGGCCCGGCACGGACGCTCCCCCGACCGCGCCGGGCGCCTCCGGGGCGACGGCCCGCGAGCGGGAGGCGGCGCCATGAGTCCCACGGCCCTGGTCGTCGACGACCAGACGCAGATGGTCTCGATCGTCGCCTTCGCCCTCGAGACGCAGGGCTTCACCTGCCTGACAGCGCACAGCGCCGAGCAGGCATGGGCCGTCCTGACCCGTCGGCGGGTCGACATCGTCATCCTCGACATCATGCTGCCGGGAGCCTCGGGCATCGCCCTGTGCGAGCGCATCCGGGCCACGAGCGGGACGCCGGTGATCCTGCTCACCGCCAAGGACAGCACGGACGACCGCATCGCCGGGCTCCTGGCCGGCGCCGACGACTACCTCACGAAACCGTTCAGTCCCCGCGAACTGGCCCTGCGCGCGCAGGCCGTCCACCGCCGGGCGCAGGGCGGCGCCGGGGACGGGCTCCTCGTCAACGGCCCGCTCGTCATCGACACCGTCCGGCGCCGGGCCACCTGGGACGGCAGGGTTCTGCGCGTCTCCGACGTCGAGCTGCGGCTGCTCACCGCACTGGCCCGCCACAAGGGGGAGGTCGTCACCTGGAGCACGCTGCTCAACGAGGTCTGGTTCACCGAGTCCGGCAGTGGCGGCCGCGAGATGATCAAGACGACCGTCTACCGCCTGCGCCAGCGCCTGGACACCGAGGGGCGCCCTCTCATCGTCACCGTTCGCGGCATGGGCTACCTCATGCCCGACCAGGACCCCCGGTGAGACGCCCGAACCGCGGCCGGCCGCGCGCCCGGCCGCTCGCCCGGATCGGCGGGGCCCTCGTGCTCTGCCTCGTCATGACCGCCTCGGCGACGATCGTCGTCTCCCATGCGCGCGGCCCCCATCTGTCGGTGCTGTGCTCCTCGATCGAGGACCTCTGCCAGGAGTGGGGCCGCGTCTTCCGCGAGCGCACCGGCATCACCGCGACCATCACCCGCCGCTCGGCCGGTGAGGCCCTCACCCTCATCAGCCAGTCCGACAACCAGTTCGACCTGTGGATGGGCGGGCCCGCCGAGATGTACGTCCTGGGCGCCGAGCGGGGCCTGTTCCTCGACCACGTCCCGGCCGGCGCGGAGCACGTGCCGGACGGGCGCAAGGATCCGGACGGCGCGTGGACCGGCATCTACCAGGGCGTCCTCGGGTTCTGCTCGAACAGCGAGGTGCTCGCCCGGGCCGGACTCGACGCGCCGCGGCGCTGGGACGACCTGCTCGACCCCCGTCTGCGGGGCCTCGTCTCGGTCCCGAACCCGAACCTGTCGGGCACCGGGTACACGATGGTCGAGACCCAGGTGGCCAGGCTCGGCTCGGACGCGGCGATGGACTGGCTGTCGCGCCTGGACGTGAACGTCCTGCAGTACACCTCCTCGGGCCTGGCGCCCTCGGGGGTGGTGGCGCGCGGCGAGGTGGCCGTGGCCGTCACCTTCACCCAGCACTGCGCCAAGCAGATCGACCAGGGCCACGACGAGCTGACGATCACCTACCCGGATGACGGCACCGGCCACGAGATCGGCGCGATCGCGGTCCTGGCGGGCACCGACCAGCCCGCCGCCGCTCAGCGCTTCGAGGGCTTCATGCTCTCGGCGGACGGCCAGTCGCTGGGCGGCGAGACCGGATCGAGCCAGTTGCCGGCCCGCGACGACCTCGGCCACGACGAGCGGCTCGCCCTGCCGTCCGGGACGTCCCTGGTCGAACTCCCCCTGGCGGAGGCTGCGGCACGGCAGAGGGAGCTCATCGGGCTGTTCGACGAGAGGGTGCTGTCGTGAGGCGGCGCGGCCGGCCGCCCCGCGCCCCGCGGCGGGGTCCCGCCGGCGGACGGGCGCTCGTCGGGGCGTTCCGGGGTCTCGGTGCCGCGGCGATCGGGGCCCTGCTGTGGCCGACGCTGACGGTGCCGTTCGTCCCGGCGGGGCGCGCGGCCCTGGCCGACGCCGTCGTCCACCAGCACCGCCTCGTCGTCGACACGCTCGTGCTGGCCCTCGTCACGGCCCTTGCCGGGACGATCGGCGGCGCGCTGACGGCCGGCGTCCACCACCACTTCCGCTTCCGCGGGCGCGGGCTGCTGCACCTCATGCTGCTCAGCCCGCTGCTCCTGCCCCCGGTGGCACCCGCCATCGCGCTGCTCGAGCTGTGGGGCCACAACGGGTTCGCGACGCGCCTCCTCGGCTGGCGCTCGGTGCCGGTCTACGGCTTCACCGGCCTCGTCATCGCCGAGGTGATGACGCTGCTGCCGCTCGCCCATCTCATGACCCTCGTCGGTCTCTCGAACCTGGACGGCTCCCTCACCGACCAGGCGCGCGACATGGGCGCCTCCGAGGCCCGCGTCCTCGCCCGGATCGTGCTGCCGGGCATGCGCGGGGCGCTGGCCGGCGTCTTCCTGCTGCTCGTGGCCCACGCGACCGTCGACATCGCCAACCCGCTGGCCCTCGGCGGCAGCTACCCGGTGCTCAGCACCAGGCTCCGCGAGGCGGCCGCCGGCGAGGACGACATGACGGCGGCCGGCGCCTACGGGCTGATACTCCTCGTCATCTGCGCCCTGGCGGCACTGGCCATGCCGGGGCGGGATCACCGCCCGTTCCAGGAGCGGCTGCGCCGCCGCCGCCGGGTCCCGCCGTCCGGTGCGCGGGACCGCGTGCTCGTCGCGGCGGCCTGGGCGCTCGCCTCGGTCGAGGCGCTGCCGCTGGTCGTCTGCGCCGCGGCCTCGGTCCTGGCGGACGTCGACTCCCCGCGGCTGACCGGCCAGCACTACGCCGAGCTGATCACGAGCGGCACCGCGCGCCTGGCGGCGGCGGATTCGCTGCTCGTGGCGGCCGCGGCCGTCGTGGCGTCGACGAGCATCGCCCTCGCCGCCGTGGCGGTCGCTCCGCGCACCGGGTCGGCGAGCATCTCGCGCGCGCTGCTCGCCTCGTCCGCCCCGGTCCTGCCCCTGGCCCTCGGCGCCCTCCACTGGTGGCGCGCCCCGGAGTGGGGCGCGACCTCGGGCTGGGCCGCCCTCGGACTGGTCGCGACCATCATGACGATCGGCTCGGCCCCGATGATGATCGTCCTGCTGCGGCAACGGCTGGCCGCGATGACGCCCTCGGCCGCCGAGTCCGCCGCGGGCCTGGCCGTCCGGGTGCGCCACGTGGTCCGTCCACTCGTCGTCCCCCACCTGGCCCCGGTCGTGCCGGCCATGCTCGTCGTCGCCCTGGCCGGGGCGGTCAACGCGTTGTCCCCGGTCATCCTGTTCGGCGGCGCCGACACGCCCTTCCTCGCGACGCGCATCATCACCGACGTCGAGGCAGGGCAGCTCGACCGGGCGAGCGCCCTGGCGACGACGACCGCCGCCCTGCTGGGGCTGCTCGGCGGCTGCGTCACCGTGCTCGTCGCCCCGCCGCGTCGGCCGGCCGTCCCGGACGACGGGGGCCCGACGTGAGGAGGCGGCAGTGAGGGCGATCGGCATCACCAAGACCTTCCCGGGCATGACGCGTCCGGCGCTGCACGACGTGACGATCGGGGCGGGGCCGGGCGAACTGCTCGACCTCATGGGGCCCTCCGGTTCGGGCAAGTCGACGCTCGTGACGATCATCAACGGTTTGACGAAGCCAGACGCCGGCAGGGTCGTCATCGGCGGCGAGGACGTCACCGACCGTGCGCCGAGCCGACGGCCCACGACGACGATGTTCCAACAGGACAATCTCTTCCCGGAGATGAGCGTGGCCGGCAACGTCGCCCACCCGCTGAGGCTGGCCGGGGCGTCCCCTACGCACGTGCGGGACCAGACCGAGGTGATGCTGCTGCGCCTGGGGCTGGCAGGCGTGTCCGACGCGCTGCCGCGGCACCTGTCGGGCGGCCAGCGCCGCCGCGTCGCCCTGGCCAGGGCGCTCGTCTCGCGTCCGGCCGTGCTGCTCCTCGACGAGCCGCTGTCCGGGCTGGAGCAGGGGCTCAAGGCCGGCCTTCTCGAGCTCATCGACCAGATGCGCCGGCGTCTGGGCATGACCGTCATCCACGTGACGCACGACACCCCGCTCGCCCTGGCGACGGCCGACCGGATCATCGTCCTGGACCGCGGCCGGATCGCCGACGAGGGCGCGCCGCGCGACGTCTACCAGCGGCCGACGAGCTCCTTCGTCGCCTCGTTCCTGGGCGCCTCGAGCTTCCTCGACGTCCGGGTCATCGGCCCGGGCGATTCGGCCTCGACGCGCCGGGTGGACGTCCTCGGCACCGCGATGACGGTGGCGGGGCCGGCGACGGTGCCGACCGCGGCGGGCCGCGAGGCGACCCTCCTCGTCCGCCCAAACGCCCTGTCCGTCGTCCCGGCGAGCGGCACGACGACGGTCATGGGTCAGCCCGAGCCGTCCGGGATGCTCGGCATCGTCCAGCGCAGGCTCTACCGCGGCGAACGGATGGAGTACCTCGTCGAGACCGAGCGGGGCTCGGTGCTCGGCACCGGCGACCTGTGGGGGCCGGCGCTGGAGCGCCACGAGCCGGCGCGGCTGGTCCTCCACCCCGAGCGGCTGTGGCTGCTCCCCCGCTGAGGGCACCGCCACGGTGACAGGGCTGTGACCAACCGTGACCGCCGGTGATCGACTCCCGCCTCGCGCGCGGCCGACGATGGGATCCAACGCCGCTCATCCGAACGGCCCTCACCACTGGAGCCGCACATGTCCACGACCTCGATGACACGACCCGGCGGGGAACGGTCCTGGCTGGCCGCGCCGCCGCCCGCTCCCCGCCTCCCCGACGACGAGGCGAGGCGCCGCTACCCGCGCCTGCGCTTCCAGGTGTTCATGGGCATCTTCATCGGCTACGCGGGCTTCTACCTGATCCGCAACAACATCTCACTGGTCTCGAAGATCCTGCTCGACGGCGGCCGGATCAACAAGACCGGCATCGGCCTCATCGCCAACGCCGTCCTCATCGCCTACGGCTTCTCGAAGTTCTTCATGGCGATGATCTCGGACCGCTCGAACGCCCGCTACTTCATGCCGCTGGGCCTCGTGCTGTCGGCCGTCGCCAATCTCGTCGTCGCATTCGTCCCGGCCGTGTCGGGCTCGCTGGCCGTGTTCGCGATCGTCATGTTCATCAACGGCTGGTTCCAGGGCATGGGCTGGCCGCCGGCCGGCCGCGTCCTCGTGCACTGGTTCAGCACCAACGAGCGCGGCTGGAAGACCTCGATCTGGAACTGCGCCCACAACGTGGGCGGGATGGGCGTCGGCGCGGCAGCCGCCTGGGGTCTGGCGCTGACCGGCGACGACTGGCACGCGGCCTTCTGGCTGCCCGCCCTCATCGCCATCGTCGTCGCCGCCGTCGCCTTCGCCCTCATCCGCGACACGCCCGCCTCGGTGGGCCTGCCCCCGATCGAGGAGTACCGCGACGACCCGGCCAAGGTCGCCTCCGACACGAGCGAGCTCGAGAGGCTGAGCTACTGGCGGATCGTCATCGAGCACGTCTTCAAGAACAGGGCGATGCTCCTGCTGGCCTTCGCCAACGTCTTCGTCTACGCCCTGCGCTACGGCGTGCTGAGCTGGGCCCCCACCTACCTCTCCCAGGTGCACAGGGTCTCCGTGGCCAAGGGCATCGCCGGCTTCTCGCTGTTCGAGCTGGCCGGCCTGGTCGGCACGCTGGCCTGCGGCTGGGCCTCGGACCGGATCTTCAGGGGGAACCGCACCCGCACCGGTGTCACCTTCCTCATCGGGGCGGGCGTCTTCCTCGTGCTCTACTGGCTGGCGCCGGTGGGCACCCCCTACTGGCTGCTCATGGTCCACCTGTTCTTCATCGGCGCCTTCATCTACGGCCCGGTCATGCTCATCGGCCTCCAGGCCATCGACATGTCGGCCGCCCATGTGGCGGGCACCTCGGCCGGCTTCACCGGGCTGTTCGGCTATGTGCTCGGCGCGACGATGGCCTCGACCGGCGTCGGCTACGTCGCCGAGCACTTCGGCTGGTACGTCACCTACGGCATGCTCGTGGCCTTCGTCGTCGTCGCCGTCATCCTCCTGGCCCTCATCGGCCCCGAGGAGAGACGCCTCATCGAGGCCCATCGGGTGAGGAGCGGGAAGCAGTGACCGGCCCCCGGGCCGGAACGGACGGTGGGCTCTCGGCGCCCCCGCACGGCTCCCCGGCCGACCGGCCGGCCCAGGCGCAACGGCCTATGCTGTGTCCCGGCGGCGCGTTCCGGGCGCGCCGCCGGGACACGAGGGACGAGAACCATGGCGAACACCCCCGAAGGCTGCCGCACCGGCGCGGACGCCGCACCCTGCTCGGCCGGTACGGCGTCGGCCGAGTCCGACGGGGGACGGCGGGGGCCCTCGCTCGGGGCCCGGGTGGCGCTCGTCCTGGTGGGCCTGCTCGTCGGGCTCCCCGTGCTCGGCATCGGGGCGGGCGCGGTCTTCCTCGCCGTCCAGGCGGCACGGATGCAGGCCTACGACGACGCCCGGGCCGCGCAGGCCCAGCGGACCGTCCTCGATTACTGCGCCCGGACGTACGGCTTCACCCCCGAGATCACCGGTCGCGAGGGGCGCTCCACGGTGAACGGGGCGGACACGATCGGTCACATCGGCACGCCCCGCGACGACGTCGTCACCTTCGAGGCCGCCCACGACGGCACCGCCTTCCAGATCGAGGCCGACTACGCCGACACCTCCGATCCCTACAAGCTGCCCGAGGGCCCGATCGACGCCACCGTCGACCGCCTGCGCGACAACTACCAGGCCGATGAGGTCCTCGCGGGCGTCTACGCCGAGGTGGCCGCGGTGCTCGGGCTTCCGACGCCCGTGTCCACCAATGCGGCGACCATCAAGCGCCGTGAGATGCTCACCGACGTCCACTACGACGGCACCAATGCGCGAGAGGTGTTCGGCACGACGGAGGCCGGCGCCCTGGAAACGCTCGGGATGCTCTACGGCGCGGACGTCGATCTCGACGGGGCCTGGCCCAGGGCCGGTGACCTGCTGCCCGAGGGGACGGGCGGCGGCCGCCCGGTCGAGTTCTGGTGCGACATCTACCAGCTGCGGGCCGGCGCCGACCCGGCCCAGTGGGACTGGACGCGCGATCCCGAGGACCAGTACCCCATCGTCAGCCGCGTGCTGGGGATCTCGGCGCCCCTGTCCACGACGTTCCGGCCCGAGGAGCAGGGAGTGGGCACGACCTACATCACGGACTCCCAGCTCGCGTACTGGGAGTCGACGCACTTCATCGCGCTGTTCGCGCCCGTGACGCCCTCCGAGCTGCCGGGCGACCTCGACTGGTCGGAGACGGCCCGACTCACCGGGGGCACGAGCCACGACCCGGTGGGCACCGTCCACCGGGTGAGCACCTCCGAATCCGAGCGGATGTCCGGGCAGTGGGTCGGGCCCGCCGATGACACGGTCTACATCCCCGCCTCCCTCATCGACGACTACCTCGGGCAGGGCTACCGCGACGCAGCGATGCTCATCTTCGATCCCTCGGTCGAGGTCGGGACCCCCTACGACGTCGAGTCTCCCGTGCGCTGCGGCGACTACTACGTCATCGACAGGCCGTTCCACAAGGGCGAGTACTTCACGCTCGCCCTGGCCCGGTGAGCGCCCCCGTCAGGAGGCCGAGCAGCAGGCCGGTGACCTCCTCGGGGGCGTCGACGGTCACGAGGTGGCCGGCGCCGGGGATCTCGTGGAGCGCGAGCCCGTCATGGGCGGCCCAGCGGCGCATCGAAGCGCGCACGTCCGCGGCGTCGGCTGCCCCGCAGACGAGCAGGGTCGGCACGCCGACGCGCTGGTCGGGATCGGCGCCCAGCTCCTCATCGACCACGACCAGCGTCCGACGGAGCAGGCCGGCGGGCAGCGCGGCGAGGCTGCGCAGCGCCAGAGCGCGCCCTCGCGGGGTCGTCGACGACGAGTCGGCCAGGCGACGCAGCGCTGCCCGACCGGTCGGGCACCGCGGCAGCGCCCGCCGGAGGACCCCCGGCGGCCGCGGTCCGGTCGGACGGTCGGCGTTCCAGGCGGCGCCGAGCGCCGCCAGGGCGCTCACGCGCTCAGGGTGGCCTCGGGCCAGACCCTGAGCGATGGCGCCGCCGAGCGCCTGGCCGACCAGCGCCGCACGGTCCATGCCGAGCTCGTCCATGACCGCCAGCACGTCCCGTTCGAGCACCCCGGCGCTCGGGGCCGTCGCGCTCGGGCGCGAGCGCCCATGCCCGCGAAGATCCGGCACGGCAACTCTGAAACCCGCATCGACGAGGGGCATCACCTGGTCGTCGAAAACGGCCCGGTCCATCCCCGCACCGTGCAGGAGCATCACGGCCGGACCGGCGCCCCGGACCCGTCCCATGAGGACGCAGCCCGCGGTGCGCACCGCGAACTGCTCGTCGTGTCCGTCCATCTCGACCTCCTGGGCCATCTCAACCCTTAGGGGTGATTCTGCCAGTCCCTCACCCGGACGCGCGAATTCTCGGGCGCCCGCCGGGAGTGCGGGCGCTGTGAGTGCCGGCCGACGGGTGGGGCGCCATTGCCCGACTACCTACCGAAGCGTAGGTTTGATGGTGTTTCCGGGATCGATCCGCTCGCGGGGCCCGAGGGGAGCGCCGGCCCGCGTCGCTCCGGACCACCGGCCATCAGCACGAAGAAGGACGCAGATGACGCTGCCCATCGAGGCCCCCAACACCGACTACGACACGGCGGCCCTGCGCGAGGTCGTCGAGCGCCGATTCACCTGGGCCGCCGGCTTTGAACGCAATGCGCACCGCTACGCGCACCGCACGGCCATGACGGATCTGCCCAGCGGCCGCGTCTGGACCTACGCCGAGCTGGGCGCCGATGCGGGCCGTCTCGTGGCCGGCCTCGCCGCCCACGGCGTCGGAGTCGGAGACGTCGTCGCCCACCAGCTGCCCAACTGCCCCGAGTTCGCCCTCCTGTACATCGCCGCGCAGGGGCTGCGCGCCGTGAGCTCCCCCATGAACTTCCGCCTGGCCCCCGGCGAGACCGCCTACGCGCTCGACCAGCTGCGCCCGGCCGTCTACGTCTACGACACCGAACGCTCCGAGCAGACCGCCGAGTCCCTGGCCAAGGCCGATTTCCGGCCCAGGGTGCTGATCGGTGCCGGCGGCGGCGCGCTGCTGCCCGGAGCGATCCGCTTCGAGGAGCTCTGCGCCGAGCAGGCCCCCGTCTTCACCGCCCCGGCCGACGGCTCCACCTGGGACGAGACGAGCCGCCTGTTCACCTCGGGCACCACCGGCATGCCGAAGGCCGTTCCGCTCACGAGCTTCAACGAGGTGCTCACCGCGCACGACGTCATCATGCACTTCCCGGTGAACCCGCACGACCGCACGCTCAACATGTCGCCGTGGTTCCACCGGGGCGGCAACTACTGCGCCGGTCCGAACACGATGTTCTACGTGGGCGGCGAGGTCGTCATCATGCCCAAGTTCGACGCTGGAGCCGTGCTCGACGCCGTCGAGGAGCACCGGCTGACCTACCTGGTCGGCGCCCCGACGAATCTGGAGCGCCTGGCCGACGCGCAGGAGGCCGGACCGCGCGATCTGTCGAGCCTGCACGGCATCATCACGATGGGCGCCCCCCTGGAACGGGCCGCCGCCATCCGCTACCAGGACGTGCTCACCCCACGGCTGGGCAACGGCTACGGCGTCACCGAGACCTTCTGGAACACCTTCCTGCGCCCCTACGACGTCACCGACATGCCGGGCACCGCCGGTCAGGCCTGCATCGACGACGACGTCGCCGTCGTCCGCGTCTTCGAGGACCGCGTCGCCGAGCCCGACGAGCTGGCCGCCAAGGACAACACCGAGGTCGGCGAGGTCATCATGCGCTCGGTCAAGGCCGGCTACGCCTACGCCGACAACCCGCGCGAGCAGAAGAAGAAGTTCCGCGACGGCTGGGTCTACCCCGGGGACCTGGCCACCTGGGACGAGAACGAGACGATCACCATCGTCGGCCGCAAGGACGACATGATCATCTCCGGCGGCGAGAACGTCCACCCGGTGCAGGTCGAGGAGGCCCTGGCGGGCCATCCGGGCGTCGCCGCGGCGGCCGTCACGGGCCTGCCCGACACGGAGTGGGGCCAGCTCGTGGCCGCCTACGTCGTGCCCCGTCCCGGCTTCTTCACCGACCGGCAGGCGGCCGCCACCGAGCTCGACCGGTTCTGCAAGGACAGCGACGACCTGGCGAACTACAAGCGCCCGCGCCGCTACGCCTTCGTCGACGAGCTGCCGATGACCGCGACCGGGAAGAAGAAGCACTTCGTGCTGCGCGGCCAGGCCCCGAGAGATGAGGACGACGGTCTTTTCCTCAAGCCGTGAGACTCGGGCCGGCCGGGCCCGGTGGGTCGCGCGCCGGGCGCTGCGCAGCGGCCCGCAGGCGCCCCGGCCTGCGACGGGCCGGGTCCCTCAGATCATGCCGAGGGCCTGGCCCATGAGCACGGCCGAGGCCCGGTCGTGGACGCCGAGGCGCTTGTACATCTGCTTGGCGGTGGAGCGGATCGTCTCCTTGCCCAGGCCGAGGTCGGTGGCGATGCGGCCGAGCGTCTTGCCCTCGGCGAGGCCCCGGAGCACATCGACCTGCCGCGGCGTGAGGCGGACGGCACCGGCGGACGGCCAGTCCCCGGGCCCGTCCACGCGCAGGCCGGCGAGTTCCCGGTAGGGCCGCCCGACGGCCTCGAGGACGGGCCGGCGCGCCGCGTCGGGCAGCAACGCCACCGCGCCGAGCGCCTCGGACCAGTCGTAGAGGCGCAGGATCATGCCCGCCAGGTCGTCGGGGTCGGGCCCGCCGGCCACCGCGCCGAGCTTGAGGCCGTAGGCGATCATCCGCCAGCGGCTCGTCGTCGTCGACATCGCCAGGACGCGATCGACGAGGGCGCGCACCGTCTCCCGGTGGCCCTGGACGAGCTCGACCGAGGCGCGGATGACGAGCGCCATCTCGGACGGGATCGACCCGTCCTCGAGCCGGCGCTGGGCTTCGTGCAGCCGGCCCTCGCGCGCATCGATCATGGCGAGGGTGGCGTGCAGGGGCCACCACTCGAAGGGCCACAGGTCGCTCCACCGGGCGCGCCCGAGGAAGGCCTGGAGCCACTGGTAGGCCGGCAGGGTGCCGCGGTTGACGAGCAGCGCCCACCCCTCGGCCTCGACCTGGAGCGGGGCGAACGGGGCGTTCGGCGAGATCTCGGCGCTCGACAGGCCGTCGGCGTCCCAGTCTTCGCCGTAGCGGGAGGCGATGCGGATGAGCTGTTCGGGCAGTTCGTCGCGGGAGCCGCTGATGGCGACCAGCCGCCCGTACTCCTCGATGTAGAGGCGGGCCTGCTCGTGGAGGGCCGTCTTGCCGGAGAGCACGGCGTTACGGGCGGCCATGCCGAGCATGAGGCCCGGGTAACCGACGACGTCGACGCGGCTCCGCGCGCAGATGCTGGCGGCCATGCCCAGGCAGGCCTGGGCGTCGGACAGCAGCGCGGTGAAGAGCATGCCATCGGCCATGCCCATGAGGCACATCGCGAGGACCGCCGAGTCGTCCGTGAAGCGGGCGTCCAGGCGGCGGTGCCGCGTGCAGGCCTCCAGGTGCCGGGAGACGTGCTCGGTGAGCACGCTCTCAGCCGACAGCGCGAAGCGCCGCACGTCCTCGACCGAGTCGGGGCGCAGGGTGCTCAGGCCGAGCGCGAGCCTGCCTCTCAGCTCCTTGATGAGCGGGTGGACGGACTGCTCGTCCTCGCCGTCGACGAGGTGGGCCAGTTCGAGCCAGGGCAGCGGCAGGAACGGCGCGTTGGGCCGCCAGGTGCCCAGCAGGAACTCGCGGGCGTAGGCGATGTGCGTCCACACGGCGGGCACCTGGTCGCCCCAGGCATCGGCGAGTCCGAGGCGCTCGTTCGAGGCGAAGGTCGCCAGGATGTGCATCGAGGCGGCCAGCACCCGGTCGAGCAGGGACCAGTCGCGGATCATCGTGAGGATGCAGATGCGCACCGCGTCGGGCACGGGGACGGTGCGGTCGGCCATCGCCATCCGGAGGCGCCGGCGCCAGAGGCGGGCCGGGCTGTCCGGGTCGATCATCATGCGCTCGACGAGCTGGGCGGCGAGGAGGATCGGGAAGCCGGGCTCGCTCGTGCCGGGCCGTGTGATCGCGCCGTTGAGCCGTGCCCGGCGCACCTCGGCGGGGGTGATCCTGCGGTTGAGCAGGTACGAGGAGATGCCGGCCATCATCGGTTCGGAGATGAAGTACGCCCAGGCGTGCAGGAGGACGAGCGGCTCGTCGGCCAGGCGGGGGTAGGCGCGGTCGGCCCAGGCGGCGGCCGCGTCGGCGCTCCGGCCGGGCGCGGGGAGGGCCCCCATCCGCACCCACTGCTGCGTGAGGTCCCGGTCGTCGTGGGCGTCGAGGTCGAGGAGGAAGGCCTCGAGGAGCGCCGGGACGCCGCCGGTCACGCGCAGCGCGCGGAAGCGCCAGGCGCTGTCGACGGCCTGCGCGGGGCCGATCTCGGCGAGGGTCTGTGAGTCGATGACGAGCGAGCTCGACCCGAGGACGACGTCGAACATCGCGTCGAGGTCGGCGCCGGGCCGCCTGTCCACGGCCGCCGCCACGATGATCGAGTGCTGCGGGACGCGGGTGCAGTCGCCGGCGGCGAGGACGGCCTGCAGCAGCTCGTCCAGCTGCTCGTCGAGGCCGTACCACTCGACGAGCAGCGGCCCGCTCTGGTCCCTGAGCGCCGCCGCGAGGGACTCGACGTCGGAGGCGGCCCGCACCGTCACGACGGTGCGGGGACCGGGGCCCTCGGTCTGCTCCAGCGCCCGGCGTGTGGTCTCGATCGGGAAGAACTCCTGCGGCGCATGGATGATCGCGCGGTCGACCATGCCGAGGGACACGGCGAGTCGAGGCGCCAGGGCGCTGATGACGTCGACATGCTCCATGACTCGCTCGGACCTTCCTGCGGTCTCCCGCTGTTGGGCTCCGCACAGCGGGCGCTGCGCTGGGAATCGAGCACGACGACAGGGGGCCTGCTGCCGCGGGGTTCCCGGGCCCGAGAGGGTGGGGGTGCTCGAACCCTGGCGAACGGATGCTCGCGGAATCTTCTTCTGTATGCCCGGATCTGCGGACGGCGTTCTCCTGCAGAACGAGACATCGTTCCGGACCACCGGGGGTGGTGGGGACCGACAGGCAGGATTTCCCCCGTCCACCGTCATTTTATCCCGCCTACGGCGTGTTGCCTTGTCCTGACGCGTGGCGGGGTCGGGATGACGAAATTTCCGGGCACCCTGGCCCGTTCTGCCGCGGCACGGGCGGTCGTCGCCCTCCCCACCCCTGGTTCACCCATCAGGGACGCCTCCGGGGTCGACCCCGTCCCGGCCCCGTGGTCAGGCCCGTGGTACGGGTCCGGCCAGCACCGGAACCGGCTACGGGACGCCGCTCGGAGGCCGGCCCACGGCGCGGGGTCCGACCCGTACGGAGGCGGTCCGGTCGGGGACGACCCGGTCCTCCGACGGCCCGTCATCCGGCGGTCGGCGACGATTTGGGCCCTGCGCGCGCCGTGCTGTACAGTACTGGCTCGGTGCTGCCGGTGGCGGCACCGATGGGCCTATAGCTCAGTTGGTCAGAGCGCGTCCCTGATAAGGACGAGGTCACTGGTTCAAGTCCAGTTAGGCCCACCCGACCGTCCGCCGCTCGTCGGCGAGCTTCTTGTCATCAGGACCCGACCCGTTCCCGGAGCGGCGCGCCGGGGGCTCTGGGAACCTCGCCGACCGGAAGAACCCCGCAACGCACCGTCCCATGGCGCCCGCTGCGCGGGGTGTCCGCCGAGGAGGGCCGCATCATCCGCGCCGCGGGCGGGAAACGCCCGACGGCGGGGGCGCGTGGGCAGCCGGGCGCTCAGTCCTCGGCGAGGGTGACCTCCAGGCCCCCGATGACGTTGGCGGCCAGGTTGTACAGGAAGCTCAGCAGCGTGCAGACGGCTGTGATGAACACGACGTTGAGCACCGCGACGATGGCGGTGAAGCCGAGCACGCGCCACTGGCTGACGTAGTTCGACAGCTCGAGGCCCGAGCCCGAGGAGCTGCCGACGAGGGCGGTCAACGCCTCCTGGGCCTGGTCGAGGGCGCCTGACAGGGAGATGATGCCCCACACGACCCACACCGCGATGAACAGGATGATGCCGGCGGCGATCGAGAACAGGAACGAGGTCTTCATCACCGACCAGGGGTCGAAGCGCGCGATGCGCAGCCGGGCCTTGCGGGTGGGGCGGCGGACGTTCCTGCCGGTGCCCGACAGCTTCACGCCGATGCCGCCCGCGGACGCGTCCACGGTCTGGCGCTGCACGATGCGCGTCCGGTCGGGGTCCTGCTCGGCGGACTTCGCCTTGGCCTTCGCCATTGGTCCTCCTGAGTTCTGGCTCGTGAGTTCCTGTTCGTGGCCCGTTTCGCGGGCGTCCTGATGACCGGCTGGACGCCCGAGGGTTGGAGGCCGGCCGTAGACACCGTTTCCCTGGCGTCCTGATGACCAGCTTCTCACACCCGGGTGCGCCGCGCCCGTCAGCTCCGATCAGCGTCGGGACGCCCGGCCCCGGCGTCGGCGGTCTCGGGGGGCTCGTCCGGGCCTGCGGGCCCGACAGCCCCGGGGGGTTCGGCGGCGGGCTCCTCGTGCTCCGGATTCAGGGCGATCGCGATGACCTCGTCCCCGCCCCGCACGCCGACGAAGCGCACGCCCATCGTGTCGCGGCCGGTCGGGTTCACCTCGCCGACGGACGAGCGCGTCACCTGGCCGGAGGCCTTGATGGCGATGATCTCGTCGCTCGCGCGGACGACGAGACCGCCGACCAGCCGGCCGCGGTCGTCGTCCATGCGCATGGCCCTGATGCCGAGGCCGCCGCGGTTCTGCACGCGGTAGCCGCCCACCGGGGTGCGCTTGGCGTAGCCGCCGTCGGTGACGGTGAAGACGAACAGCCCGCCCTCGTCCGTGCCGGCCGGGATGATGCCCATGCTCAGCAGCTCGTCCCCCTCGCGGAAGCGCATGCCCGTCACGCCGGAGGTGGTGCGGCCCATCGGGCGAAGCTGCTCGTCGGTGGCGTGGAAGCGCAGCGCCTGGGCCCGCCGGGAGACGAGCACGATGTCATCGTCGGCGTCGACCAGCTCGGCGCCGATCAGCTCGTCGTCGGCGTCGCGGAAGTTCAGGGCGATGAGGCCGGCCTGGCGGGGCGAGTCGTAGACGCTCAGCGCCGTCTTCTTGACCAGGCCCCTGCGGGTGGCCAGGACGAGGTACTGGGCGTCCTCGTAGCCGTGCAGCGCCAGCACCTGGGCGATCCGCTCGCCGGGTAGGAAGCTGAGCAGCCCGGCGACGTGGCCGCCCTTGGCGTCGCGGCCGCCCTCGGGCAGCTGCCAGGTCTTGATGCGGTAGACGCGGCCCATGTTCGTGAAGAACAGGATCCACTGGTGGTTCGTCGTGGCGAACAGGTGCTGCACCTCGTCGTCGGCGCGCAGGGTGGCGCCGCGCACGCCGCGGCCGCCCCGGCGCTGGGGGCGGTACTGGTCGGTGCGGGTGCGCTTGGCGTAGCCGCCGCGAGTGATCGTCACGACCATGCCGTCGTCGGGGACGAAGTCCTCCTCGGAGAAGTCGCCCTCGGCGGCGATGATCCTGGTGCGGCGCTCGTCGCCGTACCTGTCGACGATCTCGCCCAGCTCGGTGGAGATGATCCGACGCTGGCGGTCCTCGCTGGCGAGGATCGCCTTGAGATCGGCGATGAGGGCCTCGAGCTCGGTCAGCTTGTCGAGGATCTTCTGGCGCTCCAGGGCGGCCAGGCGGCGCAGTTGCATATTGAGGATGGCCGCGGCCTGCACCTCGTCGATGTCGAGCAGCTCCTGGAGGCCCTGGTTGGCGACCTCGGAGTTCGGCGAGCGGCGGATCAGCGCGATGACCTCGTCGATCATGTCGAGGGCCTTGGCCAGGCCGCGGTAGATGTGCGCCTCCTTCTCGGCCTGGTTCAGCTGGTAGCGGGTGCGGCGCTCGATGACCTGCAGCTGGTGGTCGACCCAGTAGCGGATGAACTGGTCGAGGCTCAGCGTGCGGGGCACGTTGTCGACGAGTGCGAGCATGTTGCAGCCGAAGGTGTCCTGCAGCTGCGTGTGCTTGTACAGATTGTTCATCACGACGCGCGGCTGGGCGTCGCGCTTGAGGACGATGACGAGGCGCTGGCCGGTGCGCGTCGAGGTGTCGTCGCGGATGTCGGCGATGCCGCTGATCCGCCCGGAGTTCACCAGGTCGGCGATCTTCTGGGCCAGGTTGTCGGGGTTGCACATGTACGGCAGCTCGGTGATGACGAGCTGCGTGCGGCCCTTGGCGTCCTCCTCGATGCTGATGACCGCGCGCATGATGACCGAGCCGCGGCCGGTGCGGTAGGCGTCCTCGATGCCCTTGCGGCCCACGATGAGCGCGCCGCCCGGGAAGTCGGGACCCTTGATGCGGGCCATCGACGCCTCGAGCAGCTCCTCGTCGGTGGCCTGCGGGTGGGCGAGGAACCACTGGACCGCCTCGTCGACCTCGCGCAGATTGTGCGTGGGGATGTTCGTCGCCATGCCGACGGCGATGCCGGTGGAGCCGTTGACGAGCAGGTTCGGGAAGCGGGCCGGCAGAACGGTCGGCTCGGTGTCGCGGTTGTCGTAGTTGGGCTGGAAGTCGACGGTGTCCTGGTCGATGTCGCGGACCATCTCCATGGCCAGCGGGGCCATGCGGCACTCGGTGTAGCGCATGGCCGCGGCGCCGTCGTTGCCCGGGGACCCGAAGTTGCCCTGCCCGTTGACGAGCGTGCAGCGCATCGCCCACGGCTGCGCCAGGCGGACGAGGGTGTCGTAGATGGCCGAGTCGCCGTGCGGGTGGTACTTGCCCATGACGTCGCCGACGACGCGCGAGCACTTGTTCCAGCCGCGGTCGGGCCGGTAGCCGCCGTCGTACATCGTGTAGATGACACGCCGGTGCACGGGCTTGAGGCCGTCGCGCACATCGGGCAGGGCGCGCTCGACGATGACGCTCATGGCGTAGTCGAGGAAGGCGCTCTGGATCTCGCCCTTGAGCCCGACGGTCTCGATCGTGCCCTTGCCGGGTCCGACCAGTTCGTCCTTGCCGCCGTCGTTGGCATTGTTCGAGTTGTCGCTCATCATTCTTCCTCGATTCGGGGATCGTGCGCGCCGGGTGCCGAGCGGGGACCGGGTGCCTGGGGACTACGCATCGATGAAACGGACGTCCTTGGCGTTGCGCTGGATGAAGCGCCGGCGCTGCTCGACGTCCTCCCCCATGAGGATCTGGAACATCTGGTCGGCCTGGGCGGCGTCGTCGATGCTCACCTGGAGCAGGATGCGGTTGTCCGGGTCCATCGTGGTGGACCACAGGTCCTGGGCGTCCATCTCGCCGAGGCCCTTGTAGCGCTGGATCGGGTTGACGTTGGGCAGTTTCTTGCCGGCCGTCAGGCCCGCGTCGCGCAGGGCGTCGCGCTCGGCGTCGGAGTAGGCGAGCTCGTGGGGCGAGTTCGTCCAGCGCAGTCGGAACAGCGGCGGCTGGGCCAGGTAGACGTAGCCGCCCTCGATGAGGGCCGGCATGAACCGGAAGAGCAGCGTGAGCAGCAGCGTGCGGATGTGCGCGCCGTCGACGTCGGCGTCGGCCATGAGGACGATCTTGTGGTATCTCAGCTTGTTGATGTCGAACTCCTCGTGCACGCCGGTGCCGAGGGCGTTGATGATGGCCTCGATGGTGTCCGACTGGAGGGCCCGGTCGACCCGGGCCTTCTCGACGTTGAGGATCTTGCCGCGCAGCGGGAGGATCGCCTGGGTGCGCGGGTTGCGGCCGCCCTTGGCGGAGCCGCCGGCCGAGTCGCCCTCGACGATGAAGATCTCGCACTCGCCGGGCTCGTTGCTGGAGCAGTCGGCGAGCTTGCCGGGCAGCGCGCTGGAGCCGAGCAGGCCCTTGCGGTTGCGGGCCATGTCGCGCGCCTTGCGGGCGGCGATGCGGGCGCTGGCGGCGGCCTGCGCCTTGCGGACGATCTCCTTGCCCTCTCCGGGATTGCGCTCCATCCAGTCGCCGAGCCGCTCGTTGACGGCCCGCTGGACGAAGCCGCGGGCCTCGGTGTTGCCGAGCTTGGTCTTCGTCTGGCCCTCGAATTGCGGCTCGACGAGCTTGACCGAGACGATGGCGGTGAGACCCTCGCGGATGTCGTCGTTGGAGACGCGGTCCTCGCGCTTCTTGATGAGGCCCCAGGCCTCGCCCCACTTGTTGACCGTGGTGGTCAGGGCGGTGCGGAAGCCCTCCTCGTGCGTGCCGCCCTCCTGGGTGTTGATGGCGTTCGCGAAGGTGTGGAGGCTCGTCGTGTAGCCGGAGTTCCACTGCATCGCCACCTCGACGCCCATGCCGAGTTCGGCAGAGTGGGCCTCGACGTCGATGACCGGGGAGAGGGCCTCGCGGCTGCCGTTGAGGTAGTTGACGTAGTCGACCAGGCCGCGGTCGAAGCGGAAGACCTCGTGCAGCGGGGAGCCGTCCTCGTCGACGTGGCCAGCGCGCAGATCGGTGATCTCGATCTGCAGGCCCTTGTTGAGGAAGGCCATCTCGCGGAAGCGGGTGGCCAGGGTCTCGAAGCTGAAGTTCGTGGTCTCGAAGATCTCGGCGCTCGGGTGGAAGGTGATCGTCGTGCCGGTCGTTGTGCTGCTCTCGAGCCTCTCGACCGGGCCGGTGGGCTCGCCGAGCACGTAGTCCTGCGCCCAGTGGTAGCCGTCGCGGCGGACGTCGGCGCGGAAGCGCTCGGACAGGGCGTTGACGACCGAGGAACCCACGCCGTGCAGGCCGCCGGAGACCTTGTAGCCGCCGCCGCCGAACTTCCCCCCGGCGTGCAGGACGGTGAGCACGAGGGTCAGCGAGCTGATGTGCTCGACGGGGTGCTCGGTCACCGGGATGCCGCGGCCGTCGTCGCTGACGCGGCAGCCGCCGCCGTCGAGGAGCTCGACCCGGATGGTCGAGCAGTAGCCGGCCAGGGCCTCGTCCACGGCGTTGTCGACGATCTCGTAGACGAGGTGGTGCAGGCCGCGCTCCCCTGTGGAGCCGATGTACATGCCGGGGCGCTTGCGGACGGCCTCGAGGCCCTCGAGGACCTGGATCTCCGAGGCGCCGTAGTCGCCGTCGACCGAGTCATCGGCGCTCTCCGTCAGGACGATGTCATCGCCGCCGGCGGGGGTGGAGTCGGCCGTCTCGGGGTCGACGTCTTCGTTCAGCTCTTCGCTCACCGGATGGTGCTCCTGTCCGTCACGGGTGTGCACGGGCGCCACCCAGCGTCCGATTCTACCAGTAAGGGGCGCCCACCCCGAGGCTTCCGCGCCCCGATGCGACACCTCTCTACCCGCTGAAGGCCTTGGAACGGCCCTCTGCGGCGATCGACCCCTTCTCGCGTGGGGGACCCCGCGTCATGTCGGGATCCCGCGCGGCATCCGCCGTCCCGTTCTCCGGGGCCCGAACCGCGCCCGGTCCTCGCGCCCCGTCGTCCTCCTCGGCCCGCACCACGCCCCGCCACCCTGACCGACCCGGTCCTTGACCCGCCCCGCAGGTCCTGTACCTCTCTCCCCTCCGGGTCCCGCCTCCTCGTCCCCGTCCCCACCTCACGTTCGCGCCGGAACCCGGGACATGTCCGAGGCAGGAACGCAGACGTGAGGTGGGGACGAGGAGGCGGCAGGCGGCAGGCCGCCGTGAGCGCGGGATCGTGGAATGCCGGACCGAGCCGACAGGACGGGGACGGGCACTACCCGTAGGTGTCCCGGGGCCCGCGCCCCGGCACCGAGCGGGGACCATGGTGCCAGCTGGGGGCGCTCGGGCCCCGGACGTCGACGAGGGTGACGGCCCCGTCGCCGAGGCGACGGTTGAGCTCCGCGACGAGCTGCGGGGCGATCGCGCGCAGGGCACTGGCCCAGGTGCTCGACTCGGCGCGGACGACGAGGACTCCGTCGTGGTAACTCTCGGGCGTCGAGTGCCGGGCGTTGGAGGGACCGACGAGTTCGTCCCAGCGCTGGACGACGAGTCGCAGCCCGATCTGCCGGCGCCAGCCCCGGGCTGCGATGAGCTCGTCGACGGCCGCGCCGAGCGGCTGCGGGTCGCGGGCGTCGGGACGCGGGCCCGAGCGCTGCTCGCCGGTCACGCGACGACGCCGGCGGCCCCCGCGGCCCGGCCCCAGACGCGCCGGGGGCAGCAGCCCGGACAGCCGGTGGGCGACCCGGCTCGCCACGTCGAAGCCCTCGGGATCGTGCTGCTCGACCGGGTCCGGGACGGCCCTGAGGTGACGGCCCCCGCCGGAGGCGGCGCCGGTCACGGAGTCCTCGTCCGCGCCGGGCGCGGAGGCACCGCTGAACTCCCCGGAGCCGAAGCCGCCCGAGCGCGCGGCGTCCCGCCCGCTCCCCCCGGGCCCGGGGGCCGGGCCGTCGGGGCCGCGGGTGCTCATCGGCCGTCCTCCTCGTCCCGGTCATCCGGGGCGCCGTCCTCGTCGGCGCCATCGGGCACGGGGGGTGCGGGCCCGTCGCGGTCGCACCCGTCATCGCCGTCACCGCGGGCGCCCTCCCCCTCACCGGGCCCCTCGGGCCCGTCGAGGTCCACGACGCCCGGGCCGCTGAGCACCGAGACGCGCTCGGGCACCGCCGCGACGCGCATCGCGACGTCGAGACGCAGGCCCTCGAGCCGGGCGGGGACGTCCTCGGCGACGGCCGCCGTGACGATCACCTGCTCGGCGTCCGCGACGGCGTCGGCGAGCCGGTCGCGTCGGGTGGCGTCGAGCTCCGCGAAGACGTCGTCGAGCACGAGGACCGGTTCGATGCCCTCGGCGCGCAGCATCCGCAGGCTGCCCAGGCGCAGGGCGAGCGCCAGCGACCAGCTCTCGCCGTGGCTGGCGTAACCCTTGGCGGGCAGCGGGCCGATGCGCAGCTCGACGTCGTCGCGATGGGGCCCCACGAGCGAGACGCCGCGGAGGCACTCGTCGTGGCGGCGGGCGGCCATCTGACGCCGGAGCAGGTCGTCGAGGACGGCGGGGGCCGGCGTCCCGGGACGGCCGTCGTCGTCGGGGGCGCAGAGCTCGGCCAGCCCCGGCAGGGAGGACTTGTAGCCGATCCCGGCCACGTCGTTGACGGGGGCGATCGCCGCGTAGGCGGCGCGGGTGGGGGCCAGCAGGTCGGCGAGCGTGACCAGACGGGCGGCGAGCAGCTCGGCCCCGAGACCGGCGAGGCGCTCGTCCCAGACGTCGAGGGTGGCCGCCGAGCCCCCGTCCGGCCGGCCGCCGCGCCTGGCGAGCTGCTTGAGGAGGGCGTTGCGCTGACGCAGGGCGCGCTCGTAGTCGGCCTTGACGGCGGCCATGCGCGGCCAGCGGGTAACGATGAGGGCGTCGATGAAGCCGCGCCGATCGGCCGGGTCTCCCTTGACGATGGTCAGGTCCTCGGGGCTGAAGACGACGGTGCGCAACGCGCCGACGAGGTCGCGCACCCGCCGCTGCGGGACGCGGTTGATGCGGGCGCGGTTGGGCCGCCCGGCATTGAGCTCGATCTCGAGGAGCAGCCGGCGGGGGTCGTCGGCGCCGGCCACGACGACGGCGCGGATGATCGCCTGCTCCGTGCCGGCGCGCAGCAGCGGGGCGTCAGAGGCGACGCGGTGCGAGCCCAGCGTCGAGAGGTACTCGACGGCCTCGACAAGGTTCGTCTTGCCGTGACCGTTCGGACCGATGAGCAGGTTGACGCCCGGCCGCAGCGCCAGCGAGACGGCCCGATAGCTGCGGAAGTCAACCAGCTCGAGATGATCGACGAACACGATCGGCTCAGCCGGGCAGCCTCATGAGCATGATGACGTGCCTGTAGTCGGCGTCGGGCTCGCCGTCGAGCTCGGGCAGGCCCTGCACCAGACAGGGCTTGCCGGGGGCGGTGAAGGAGAACTGGACGTAGGGCTGGGTGAGCGCGCCGAGGGCGTCGGACAGGTAGTGCGGGTTGAAGCCGACGGCCGTGACCTCGTCGCCGCCGCGTGTGATGACGGCCTCGACCGCCTCGGTGGCCTGGGCCTGGTCGCCGGTGGCGGCGTCGAGCGCGATGCTGTCCTCGTCGATGGCCATGCGCAGCGAGGTGTTGCGCTCGGCGACGAGCGAGACGCGCTTGACGGAGTCGATGAGCTCGGCGGTGCTGCAGCGCACGACGACGTTGCCCCTGATGTCCATGAGGTGGCGCACCTTGGGGAACTCGCCGTCGAGCAGGCGGGTGGTGAGCTGGCGGGTGCCGTTGAGCCCGTCGCCCTCGAAACCGATGAGGCCCTCGCCGGCCCCCTCGCTGGCCAGGGCGAGCTGGACGGTCTCGCCGCTGCTCATCGAGCGGGCCGCCTCGCCGAGCACCCGGGCCGGCACGAGCGCCGCGCCCTCGGCCCCGGTGGTGGCGGGGTTCCAGGTGAGTTCCTTGAGGGCCATGCGGTAACGGTCGGTGGCCAGCAGGGAGAGCCGGTCGCCGTCGATCTCCAGGCGCACGCCCGTGAAGACGGGCAGCAGCTCGTCGCGGCCGGCGGCGATGACCACCTGGGCGACCGACCTGGCGAAGTCCTCCGAGACGACCGAACCGGTGGCGGCGGGCATCTCGGGCAGGTCCGGGTAGTCCTCGACGGGCAGCAGCTGCAGTGTGAAGCGGGCCGAACCGCACACGAGCTCGACGTTCGAGGCGCCGGCGGTGAGCCGGACGGGACGATCGGGCAGCGACTTGGCGATCTCGGCCAGCAGCTTGCCCGAGACGAGCACCTCGCCCGACTCGTCGACCTGGGCGCCGATGGTGATCCTCGCGCTCGTTTCGTAGTCGAAGCCGGACATGACGACCTGGTCGCCCTCGGCACGCATGAGCAGGCCGGCGAGGATCGGGACGCTGGGACGGCTGGGCAGACTGCGGGCCACCCACGCGACCGCCTCGGCCATGACACCGCGATCAACTGTGATCTTCACTGTGCTCCTCGTCCTGTGAGAACCGGTTCGGTTGACGCCGCTCGCGCGGGCGAGCGGCGGTGCTTGCATCATATCGACTCGACTGGCCACCCGGACCGCAGCGCACAGGCCGGGGCGGTGCCGACCCCGCCCCGACGCCCGCTGAGAGGGTCGTCCACAGTCGACCGCAGTTGTGCACAACATCTGTGGACAACCCCGGCGCGGCACGTCTCAGCGCAGTGCGGCCTCGTCGACGCGGTGCGACCACTGGGCGAAGGTCTCGTCCCCGTCCCGGCCGGCCAGGTAGCGGCGCACGACGCGTTCGACGTAGTCGGCGACCTCGTCGGCCGTGACGCGCAGGCCGCGCACCGTGCGCCCGAAACCGGCCTCCGGACGGCCCATCGTGGCCAGCCCCCCGCCCAGGTGCACCTGGTAGGCGAAGCCCTCGCCGCCGTCCGTCCGGGAGAGCTGCCCCTTGAGCCCGATGTCGGCGAGCTGGATGCGCACGCAGGAGTTGGGGCAACCGTTGACCGCCAGGCCGATCGGCGGGTCGATCCCGACGCCCTCGAAGCGGCTGTCGAGTTCGGCCGCGAGCGCCGTGGCCGCGGCCTTCGTCTCGACGAAGGCGAACTTGCAGTACTCGATGCCGGTGCACGCCATCGTCGCGCGGCGGAAGGGCCCGGGTCGGGCGGTGAGCCCGAGGGGCTCCACCCGGGCCAGGAGGTCCGTCACCCTGTCGGGCGCGACGTCGAGGACGACGAGCTTCTGCAGCGGGGTCGGGCGCACGCGGGCGCCGCCGGCGACCTCGACGGCATCGGCCAGACCCGCCAGCACCTCGCCGGACAGGCGCCCCACCCGGGGGGCCAGACCCACGTACCTGCGACCGTCCTTCTGGTCGTGCACACCGATGTGGTCGGGATTGCCGACCGACAGCGCCGGAGCGGGGCCGTCGGTCAGACGCCGGCCGAGGTACTCGTCCTCGAGGACCCGGCGGAACTTCTCGACGCCCCAGTCGGCGAGCAGGAACTTCAGCCGGGCGCGATTGCGCAGCCGCCGGTGACCGTAGTCGCGGAACAGGCGGACCATCGCGTACCAGACCTCGGGGCCCTCCTGCTCGGTGCAGAAGGCACCGAGCCGCTCGCCCAGTCGCGGCGAGGTCGACAGGCCGCCGGCGACCCACAGGTCGAAGCCGGGCCCGAGCCGCGGGTGGACGACGCCGACGTAGGAGAGGTCGTTGATCTCGTGGGCGATGTCGAGGCTGGGGTGGCCGGTCGCGGCCGTCTTGAACTTGCGGGGCAGGTTCGCCAGCTCGGGCCTGCCGAGGTAACGGCGGGCGATCTCGGCGAGCATCGGGGCGGGGTCGATGATCTCATCGGCGGCCACGCCCGCGACGGGCGACAGGAGGAAGCCGCGCGGGGTGTCGCCGCATGCCTCGACGGTCCGCAGCCCGACCGACTCCAGCCGCCGCCAGATCTCGGGCACGGACTCGATCTCGACCCAGTGGAACTGCAGGTTCTGACGGTCGGTGAGATCGGCAGTGCCCCGGGCGAAGTCGCGGGAGATGCCGGCGAGGACGCCCAGCTGCTCACCGGTGAGCGCGGCCCCGTCCAGGCGCACGCGCATCATGAAGTGGCGTCCGCTCAGCTCGTCGGGGCCGAGGGTGCCGGTGCGGTGGCCGTCGATGCCCTCGGCGCGCTGGGTGTACAGGCCCCACCAGCGCATGCGCCCGTGGAGGTCGTCGGAGGGGATCGAGTCGAAGCCCCGCTTCGAGTAGATCCGCTCGATGCGCTCGCGCACGGCCAGCGGACTGCCACCGGCCTGCTTGAACTCCTCGTTCGGGTTGAGCGGGGCGCGCCCGTCGACGGCCCACTGGCCGTTGCTGCGTCGCGGTCGGGACGGCATCGCCGCGGAGGTCGTGTTCGCCATGGTGTCTCATGCCTCCTTCGCGGGGCCGGATGGCCCCGCTGTGGTCCGGTGTTCTGCACAGGGTCGCGGATCGGGCGGACGGTTCACGGGAGCGGTGGGCCACGCACCGGTGCGCAGGGCCGCGCCGGTGGGGCGACCGGCCGGTGACCGCCGTCGGTCCGAGGACAAAGTCGTGGTCCCCGAGTGTTCAGGGGCGCCGGTCGGTCAGCAACACAGCGCGCCGGCGACGAGGCACAGGTCGACGTGCCTGCGCTGCACCAGGTCTTCGCTGCGGGACATGACCCAGACACTAGGGACCGCGGACGGCCCGCACCGTGCTCGTCCGCACCGTGGACGGGGTGTCGCGACCGAGCCCGGGGCGACCGGATCCCCGGATGACGGGGTCATTCGCTGGCGATGGCCTGGAGCATGGCGAGCCGCGCCGCCTTGCGGGCGGGCCACAGGGCCGCCACGACGCCGACGAGGACGGCCGAGGCGAGGAAGACGCCGATCGTCGGCCACGAGATCGCCAGCACCGTGAGGCCCTGCCCGATGAGCACGTGCTGAAGGGCGATGCCGAAGCCGACGCCCATGAGGACGCCGAGTACGGCGCCGAGCACGGCTATGGTGACCGACTCCAGGGTGATCATCGTGCGGATCTGCCGGCGCTTCATGCCGACGGCCCGCAGCAGGCCGATCTCGCGGGTGCGCTCGATGACCGACAGGGCCAGGGTGTTCACGATGCCGAGGACGGCGATGACGATGGCCAGGGCCAGCAGGGCGTAGACCATCGTGATGACCCGGTCGATCATCGCGGTGCGCTCGGCCGCGTAGTCGTCCATGGACTGCACGACGATGAGCGGATCCGAGCCGGTGACGGACCCGATCCTGGTGCGCAGCTCGTCGACGGTGACGCCCTGGGCCGCGTCGACGGTGAGGAAGGCGTCCGCGTCGCCGCCGCCGAACTGCTCCACGGTCGCCAGATTCGTCACGACGTCCGCACTCGTGGCGCCGTCGGCCGGTTCGAAGACGCCGGTGATCCGCAGCGTGATCGGCAGCGGAGCCGCGGCGTCGAGCAGGGTGATCGTGTCGTCGACCGTCAGGCCGTTGGCGTCGGCGAAGCCCTTCTGGACGATCACCGTGTTCGGGTCGTCGCTCATCCGACCCGAGAGCATCTCCTCGGAGACGATCCTGTTGAAGTCCCCGGCGGCGAAGGCCCCGAGGAGCAGCGGCTGCTGCCCGACCGTCATGGCGACCACCTGCCGTTCGGGGTGGACGTCGGCGACGCCGTCGAGCGCGGCGATCCGCTCTGTCGTGCCCTTCGGCAGGGGACTGTAGTTGACCGGCCTGACGATGAAGTCGCCGCGCAGGTCCTCGTGCACGGACCGGCGGATCGACGCCGAGGCCGAGGAGCTCATGATCGACAGCATCGTGACGAGCATCAGCCCGATCATGAGGGCCGAGGCGGTGGCCGCGGTGCGGCGCGGCTGGCGGATCGAGTTGAGCTCGGCGAGCCTGCCGGACTCGTGGAACAGCAGGCGCCACAGGCGTCCGAGCAGCCAGATGAGGGGCCTGCCGACGACCGGGCTGGACAGGGCGACGCCGATGAGGACGGCGAAGGCGCCGATGCCGAGGACCCACAGGTGGGCGTCGAAGGCGCCGAGCGCCCCGGCGACGACGCCCGCTGCGCCGGCGACGGTGCAGACGGCACCGACCCGGGCGCGACGGCCGAGGCCCTCGGCGCCGGTGGAGAACTCGCCGCTCATGGCGGCCACCGGCGGCACCCGGGAGGCCCTGCGGGCCGGCCCCCAGGCGGAGAACACGGTGACGACGACGGCGAGGACGAGTGAACCGACGACGTTGGCGGGACTGGGCATCGGCACGGAGCTGCCGAGCTCCATGCCCAGAGCGGCGACGACCCGGCTGATGCCCCAGGCGAGGACGGCGCCGAGGACGATCCCGGCGGCGCCGCCGAACAATCCGATGACGACGGCCTCGAGTACGACCGAGTCGCGCACCTGGCGGCGGGAGGCGCCCAGGGCGCGGTAGAGCGCCAGCTCGCGGCAGCGCTGGGCGACGAGGATCGAGAAGGTGTTGACGATGATGAAACCCGCCACGACGAGGGCGATCGTCGCGAAGACGCCGAGGAAGACGTTGATGAAGCTCATCGCCTCGTCGATGGCGTCGGAGATCTGCCCGGCGGTCGTCTCACCGGTGGTGGCCTGGAGGCCGTCGGGCAGGACGGCGTTGACGGCGTCGTTGACGGCATTGACGTCGAAGCCCTCGGCGACGGTGACGCCGATCGTGCTGTAGCCGCTGGAGCCGTCGAGCAGCAGCCGGGAGGCCGTCGCCTCGTCGAAGAAGAGGTAGCTGGCTCCGGCCGTGGCGCCGTGGGCGTAGCCGGCGGCGCCGACGATCGTCAGCTGCACGCGCGAGCCGTCGGAGGCGAGGACGGTGACCCGGTCGCCGACCGAGTGGCCGGAGTCGGCGAGCGTGGCCGGGTCGACCGCCACCTCGTCGTCCGCAGTGGGCGCTCGCCCCTGCTCGACCTGGAGACCGGTCCGGTGGCCCATGGACGGTTCGCCGTGGTAGTTCATCGCCACGCTGGTCGTGGAGGCCCCGGCGATCCGGCCGTCAGTGTCGAGGAGGTAGACCCGGTCGGAGGCCGAGATGATGCCCGTGGCGCTCTCGACGCCGGCGACCCCCCTGACGGTGTCGAGTTCACCGGCCGGGACGGTGGCCGCGGCGGCGCCCGAGACGGAGCCCGCCGCGGTGCCGGGACGGCTGTCGTCGGAGCGCACCGAGACCGAGATGTCGGTGAGCGATCCCCGACTCATCGAGTCGAAACTGTCGGACAGCATCACCGTGTAGGTGAGCGTCCCGGACATGAACGCGATGCCGAGCACGACCGACAGCGTGGACAGCACGAGCCGCAGTCTGTGGCCCATGAGGGATTTCCAGGCGGCCCGCCACATGTCAGGCGCGCCTCGCGGGGCGGTAGCGGGCCGGTCTCTCGTCGGGCATCGAACGCGCCGGGCGAGTCCGCGGCAGTTGGACGGGTGCGTCGTAGACCTGCTCGCTCCCCGCGTCGGCCCCGTCGACCGCGGGCGTCACCGGCGCCCGGGCCGGGAAGGTCGTGGCGCGGTCCGGGGCCGGTTCGTCGGGTTCGGCCCACATCGCGGGTACCGGGGACGGCCGGCCGGTGCGGCCCTGCGTCGGCGGGGATGGTGGTGCGCCGGGGGCACCCGCCGCGGGGGACGGCTCCGTACGCCGGGACTGCGGGGCGGGCGGCACACCCGAGTGGGCCGCGGGGGTGAACGGCGGCACATGCGGCGGGGCCGTCGGCACGTGCGGCGGGAAGACGGGAACCACCGGCGGGGCGCCCCGGAGGGGCGGCGGGACGACGGGGTCGACCCGGCGCAGCGGCGCGGCGCGTCCCGGGGCGGACGCATCCTGCCGGCGGGCGGACCCGTCGACCGGTCCGCGGGCAGCGGTGCCGGGCGTGGATGCGGGAGTGCCGGGGAACGGCGCCCCCGTCCCCGCGTGGTGACCGTCGACGGTGATGCGTGCCCCGGCGCCGGGCAGCGGGGCCGGGACGATCGGACGAAGACCGGCCCCGCTCCCCTCGGGGATCCGAACGGGCGGGGCGGTACGGGACCGGCCGTCGACCGTCGGAACGGCGGGGGACAGGCCCCCGGCGCCAGCGGGGCCGGGGGTGGGGGCGTCGACGGCCGGGCGGGTCGAGGCGGGGCTGCTCGTGGCGGACGCGCCGGTGGCCGCGCGCCTCGCGAGGGGACCGCCCGCGCCGAGGCCCGCGGTGAACGGGCCGGTGCGCGCCGGAGCGGCGGCGCCGGGGGCGAACGGGTTCGACCGCGCCGTGCCCGGGGCGCCGTGCCCGTCGAGCCCGCGGTTCCCGTCGACGGGCCCGTTCTCCGGCCTCCTCCTGGGCACGGCTTCCGAACGGCTCGGGGGGATGTCCCCGGGACGTCCTGTGGGCGGGGGCGCGGGGCTGGTCGCGAGCGGGGGGACGGCCCCGCCCGTGGGCACGGCGCCCGGTCGGCTCATCGGTGCTGCTGCGGGCCTGGTCATGGGCGCGAACGGATTCGGGAAGCAGGACCGCTCGGCGGTGGGGGCCGTCGTGCCGATCGCCCCGGCACCGCTCGCCCCGCCGCGAGCCGGTTCGACGCCATCGGTCGGTCCCGCGCCACTGGTCGGCCTCGCGCCGCGCATCCCGGAACCGTCCGGCCCGGAGCCGTTCAACGCAGCGCCGTTCCGTGCGACGGCGCTCCGCGCGGCGCCGCCAGTCCCGGACGCGTGTTCCGGCCGCGGCGCGGATCCGGCGGAACCGGTCGTCGACACGGAGCTGATCGGCGCGACCCCGGCCGACGCAGGACGGGGCGGGATGGAACCGCTCACCGGGGCGGTCGGTGCCGGCCGGGGGACGACGGGCTCACGACGAATCACCGAACGGGCGGTGTCCGGACTCGTCGGATGGGTCGGGTCCGCCGGGTGGGGCACCGGACGCGTCACAGGCGTCGGGGAGGACGTCATCCGCCGCGTCATCGGGGGCGCCGGGGCCGGCATCCGGGCGGCGGGGACCGACGGCGCGACGGAGGATGAGGCGGCCGGCGCCGGGCGGGGGGCCGGCGGACGCACCGCGGGCCGGGCGGCCGAGGCGGCAGGAGCGGAGGCCGGCGCCGGCCGCATGTGCTCCACAGGCCGCATGGCGGGGACGGTACGACCGGCGGGGACCCGGGTACCGGACCGGTCGCCGGTGCGGCAGGACGCCGTGCCGGCGGAAGCAGGAATCCTGCGACCGATCCCGTCGCCGGCGGAGGCCGCCGGCGACGGGATCGGAGCCTTGATGGGGTTCGTGATCGCGGGGATCTCGGTCGTGTCGGCATCGGCGAGCTCGTCGTCGGGGCTCAGACGGGCCATGTAGTCCAGGACGCTCTCGCGGGTGGGATCGGGAAGATCGCCGACGATGCGCCCGTCGGCGAGGAAGAGCGCGCGGTCGGCGTGGGCGGCGGCCACCGGGTCGTGGGTGACCACGACGATCGTCTGCCCCAGATCGGCGACCGAACGGGCGAGGAAGGCGAGCACCTCGGCGGAGCTGCGCGAGTCGAGGTTCCCCGTGGGCTCGTCGGCGAAGATGATGTCGGGCTTGCTCACGAGGGCGCGCGCGCAGGCGACGCGCTGCTGCTGCCCGCCGGACAACTGGGACGGCTTGTGGGCGAGGCGGTCGGCCAGACCGACCGCAGTGATCACCTGGTCGAACCAGTCCCGGTCGGGCCTGCGGCCGGCGATGGCCATCGGGAGTTCGATGTTCTCGCGCGCGGTCAGCGTCGGTACCAGATTGAAGGCCTGGAAGATGAAGCCGATGCGGTCCCTGCGCAGGGCCGTCAGCTTGGCGTCCCGCAGCGTGCTGATGGTGGTCTCGCCGATGAGGACATCGCCGCTGGTCGGCCTGTCGAGCCCCGCCACGCAGTGCATGAGCGTAGACTTCCCGGAACCGGAGGGGCCCATGACAGCGGTGAACCGCCCGCCGCTGAAGTCGACGTCGACGTGATCGAGCGCGACGACCCGGGCATCGCCTTGGCCGTAAACCTTGGTCAGACCGCGCGTGCGCGCAGCGATCCGCGGCGCCGGGATCTCCGGTGCGATCATGACGGGCCTCCATGCTTCGACGGTCAGACCAGCCTATCCCGACGATCTCCCTCCGGATCGCCCCCGGCTCCACTCCGATCGTCTCGTTCTGCTCGGACCGTCCACCGATCCACCGGTGTCCTGTGTTGAGGAATCCTTCACACGGTTAAGAACTGCAGTCCTCTTAACGACTGTGGGAACTGTGGACAACGTTCGTTCTCCCTGACCAGCGCGTCCACCGGTTGAGGACGGGCTGTTGACAGGAGGTGGACGCCGGGCCGGGGTCGGTGGATCGGGCCCGGGCCTGAGGACGACGGACCACAACGAATCCACGGGGTCGACGAGTTGTCCACAGGATCTCCCACCGAAGGGGCGGGGCGGAACGAGGCGGTGGGAGCCCTGGGAGTCGGACCCGTGATCGTGAGTCGCCCCCGGCCCCGCCCAACGGTTCCGTCGGGTACTGCTCGGGTGCGGCCGGCGCAGTTCATCCGCGCGCGGCGGCCTGCTTGATCCGGTTGGTGAGTTCGGAGACCTGGTTGAACACGCTGCGCTGCTTGCGCATGAGCTCGCGGATCTTGCGGTCGGCGTGCATGACGGTCGTGTGGTCCTTGCCGCCGAACTCCTGGCCGATCTTCGGCAGCGACAGGTCGGTGAGCTCGCGGCACAGGTACATGGCGATCTGACGGGCGAGGACGAGCGGCTGCGTCCGGCTCGAGCCCGACAGGGCCTCGACCGAGACATCGAAGTACCCGGCCGTCTCGGCGATGATGAGCTGGGCGCTCACCTCGGCGTCGGTCCCGTCGGGGATGAGGTCGGCGAGCACCCGGTCCGCCAGGTCGTGGGTGACCGGCTCCCGGTTGAGCGAGGCGAAGGCCGTCACGCGGATGAGCGCGCCCTCGAGCTCGCGGATGTTCGTCTGGATGCGCGAGCCGATGAACTCGAGCACGTCGGCGGGCACGAGCAGCTGTTCGGCGAGGGCCTTGCGCTGGAGGATCGCGATGCGGGTCTCCAGGTCGGGGGGCTGGATGTCGGTGATGAGGCCCCACTCGAAGCGGCTGCGCAGCCGCGACTCGAGCTGCTCGAGCGCCTTGGGTGGCCGGTCGGAGGTGAGGACGATCTGCTTCTGGGCGTTGTGCAGGGCGTTGAAGGTGTAGAAGAACTCCTCCTGCGTCTGCGTCTTGCCCTCGAGGAACTGGATGTCGTCGACGAGCAGCACGTCGACGTCGTCGCGGTACTTGCGGCGGAACTCGACCGTGCGGTTCTCGCCGACCGCGTTGATGAACTCGTTGGTCATCTCCTCGGTCGAGACGTACTTCACGCGGACGCCCTCGTAGTAGTCGATGACGTAGTGGCCCAAGGCGTGGAGCAGGTGCGTCTTGCCCAGCCCCGACTCGCCGTAGATCATGAGCGGGTTGTAGGCCTTGCCAGGGGCCTCGGCCACCGCGACGGCGGCCGCGTGCGCGAAGCGGTTCGAGGCGCCGATGACGAAGTTGTCGAAGGTGTATCGCGGGTTGAGGCGCTGCTCGGAGCCGTTCGGGTCCGGGGCGGACGAGGAGGGACCGGCCGACTCGCTCAGCAGCAGCGACGGGGCGCCCTTGCGCGGGACGAAACGGGGAGCGGACTCCTCCCTCCTGGCCTCGCCGGTCCCCTCGTCGTCGTGGTCGGGGGCGCGCAGATCCAGCTCGAGGTCCGGCTCGATCGTGAGCGCCAGGTGCATCGACCGGCGGTAGTAGTCGCTGAGCGCCTCCTCGAGGGCGCCGCGCATCTTCGTCTCGATGCGTTCGCGGGTGAAGTCGTTGGGGACGGCGACCATCATGGTCGACTCGTGGACGGTCAGAGGTTTCGCGTTCCTCAGGAAGGCGCCGCCACTGGTACCGCACTCGGAGAGAACGTGCTCCCACGCCCGGGTGAAGTCTGGCTCGTTGCGAGATGTGCCAGGCTCGGTCGCCACGCCGCCTCCCCTCCGGGAACCCGCCCGTCGCCCACCACGGACGGTGCCGCGTGGACCGACGTACCTGCTCCGTCCAGTCGTTCAGTCGTTTATACACCTGATACACCTGTCCACAGGACTGTCCACAACCGCGGATGCGTGTGGACAACCAGGTCGACACGCAGGGAAGCGCCCGTCATGGAGTACTGCAACGGCTCCGGCAACGCTATCGACGATGGTCCCGTCACGCAACACGGCACGATGAAATCTGTGGTCCATGCGGCGTGTTGGCTGGACTTGACGAGAAGGATCACAGCTGGGCGACTCCTTCCCGGTGTCGATCCTCTTTGAGGATGCCATCGCCAGGGCCTACACTTGACGGGCCGCTGACGTCAGCGGGCGCCCTCGCGGGTTCATGAACGGGTTCCGGGTCCTCGGAGCCTGGCGGCGAGCCCGCGATGGCGATGCGAAAAGCCCTTCATCTCATCGAGCACTAGGGAGTCATCCCGTGAGCAAGCGCACGTACCAGCCCAGCAATCGCCGTCGGTCACGCACCCACGGCTTCCGTTCCCGCATGAGGACGCGCGCCGGCCGTGCCATCCTGTCGGCCCGTCGCCGCAAGGGCCGCGCCGAGCTGTCCGCCTGAGCGAGCCGTGTTGCCCGCCCCGGCGCGGCTCCGACGCTCCGAGGACTTCAGGACCACCGTTCGTCACGGCGTACGGGCCGGTCGTCCGACGCTCGTCGTCCATGCCGACCTCGTCGAGCACGTCGTCCCCGAGGACGATCCGCTCCCGGCGCAGGTCGGTTTCGTCGTGTCCAGGAGGGTCGGGAACGCCGTCACCCGCAACCGCGTGAAGCGCCGCCTCCGGCATCTCGCCGCGGCGCGGCTCGAGCAGGGGGCGCGCAGCGACCTGCGCGTCGTCGTTCGCGCGCTCCCCGCGGCGGCCACCAGGCCCGAGCGGCTCGAGGAGGACTTCTCGCAGGCTTGGCGCCGCGCCCTCGAACGGTTGGAGGCGGGGACGTGAAGCACTTGCTCATCGCCTTCGTGAAGGTCTGGCGGACCGTCGTCTCGCCGCTGTACGGCGACGTGTGCAAGTTCTACCCGACGTGCTCGGCCTACGGGCTCGAGGCGCTCCAGCTGCACGGCGCGGTGAAGGGCAGCTGGCTCATCGTGCGGCGCCTGGTGCGCTGCCACCCATGGTCCACGGGCGGGGTCGACCCCGTGCCCGGATCCCCCCTCGCGGCCGGCGCGGACGAGACAGCAGGGGCCGCGGCCCCCACGAGCACTCCCGACGAGTGCATCCCTATGAGGTGAATGAGTTGAACCTTCTCCTGACAATGATGGGCCTGGGCGACATCGGCTCGGCCATCATGCAGCCGCTGTACTGGGCGGTGAGCGGCATCATCGTCGCGGCCCACTGGCTGTTCGCGCAGTTCATGGACCCCGATTCCGGCGCCACCTGGCTGCTGGCCATCGTCCTGCTGACCTGCTTCGTCCGGCTGCTCATGATGCCGCTGTACGCCAAGCAGTTGAACTCCTCGCGTGCCATGCAGTCGGTCCAGCCCAAGCTCGAGGCCCTGCAGAAGAAGTACGGCGCCGACCGCGAGCGCCTGGGCCAGGAGACGATGAAGCTCTATCAGGAGGAGGGCGTCAACCCGGCCTCCTCGTGCCTGCCGCTGCTCATCCAGCTGCCCATCTTCTGGGCGCTGTTCCGGGTGCTCAACTCGGCCTCGCGGGGCACGAACGTCAAGGGCTACTGGCTGAGTCGCGATCCCGATCTGGTTCATTCGTTGAGCAGTGCGCACATCTTGGGCGCCAAGCTGTCGGGCACCTTCTGGCCGATGACGAACGGCTTCGGCCCCACCCAGCTCTTCGCGATGGTGCTCGTCATCGCCATGACTGCGCTCATGTTCTTCCAGCAGCTGCACATGCTTCGGCGCAACATGCCACCGAGTTCGCAGACCGGCCCGATGGCCCAGCAGCAGAAGATGATGCTCTACCTGTTCCCGCTCATGTACCTGTTCAGCGGCGTCGCGATCCCCATCGGCGTCCTCCTCTACTGGCTCACGACGAACATCTGGACGATGGTCCAGCAGTACGTCATCATCCGGAACTATCCGACCCCCGGGACGCCCGCCTACGTCGAGTGGGAGGAGCGCATGCGCGCCAAGGGCCGCGACCCCAAGAAGATCGAGCGCACCCGGGCCGACCGCGCCCGCAAGAAGCCGCGCACCGCTGGCCCGACGGAGACCGTCAAGACGGACGAGAGCGGTCGTGCCGTCGTCAACCGGCAGGGCACCACCCGGCAGACCGCCCGCCGGACGACGAGCGGCGCCCAGCGCCAGGTCGTCCGCCGCCAGCCGGTGCGTCAGACCAAGTCGCAGCGGAAGAAGAGGTGAGGGCCCGCACGGCCGCCGATCCTGAACCACTCGTCCGGCCGACGGACGGACGCAACGACCCCCCAGGGCGCGAGCCCAGTCACGAGGAGGACTCATGAGCGAGAGCACCGAGCACGAGGAACTGGTCGACGAGACCCCCGGAGAGGATGTCGTGGACGGCGCCCCCGCCGAGGGCGCCGACGAGGAGAACACCGCCGAGGCCCCCGCGGCAGATCCCGACGGGCAGCGCTCCCGGAAGGACGAGCGCGAGGAGGAGCTCGTCGCCGAGGGAGACATCGCCGCCGACTACCTCGAGGAGCTGCTCGACATCGTCGACATGGACGGCGACATCGACACCTACACCGAGGGGGACCGGGCCCACGTCGCGGTCGTCACCGAGGACGAGACCCTCGTCGGCAGGGACGGCGAGGTGCTCGAGGCCCTCCAGGAGTTGAGCCGTCTGGCCGTCATGACCGAGACCGGCCACCGCAGCCGCCTCATGCTCGACATCGCCGGTCACCGCGAGAAGCACCGCAAGGAGCTGCAGCTGCTCGCCCAGGACGCCATAAACGAGGTCAACGAGACCGGCGAGCCCGTTCGGCTGTCCTCCATGAACCCCTTCGAGCGCAAGATCGTCCACGACGCCGTCGCGGCGGCCGGTCTGTTCAGCGAGTCCGAGGGCACTGAGCCCCAGCGCCGCGTGGTCGTCCAGCCCGCCCGGTGAGACGGGCCCGGGCCCGACCGACGATCCGGGGCCGGCCGCACGCATCGCTTCGGCCCGGATCCGGCGGGAGGCTCGAGGCCCCGACGCTTCCCTCCTCCGGCCCGCCCCCGTTTCTTCTCCGCTCTCCCTCCCCGGGGGTCTGCGCACTTCGGTCGAGCTCTCTGCTCGGGAACTGAGATTCGAAAGCCACCAGTTAAATTTGTATTTCAACGAGTTTTCTGGGAGCGATTCTGGGCCGAGTTGTCCGGCCTCGGGATCGTCGTTCCCGGCGGGGCCCCGCTCAGCAACGCACTGCCGTGCCGGGCGTCAAGGCGAGGGCCGGAGAGCCGGGGCGCGGTTGTCGCAGACAGTCCCCTCCCGGCGGACCGCGGGCGGACCAGAGGCCCCGGGTCCGTCCTCGACCATGGGCGTCACCGGGGCGGACCGCACCGGCCGACGCCGGACTGGAGCACCGCACGGGGCCGTGCCATCGGACATCGAGGAACGGCCGCTGGGGAGCGCACGGTGGACTGGCGCGCCGGGTGGGGCGACCGGGAGTGCGCCCGGCGAGGACCGTGCTTCCCGACCGATGCGTGGCGCCGCCGTCCCGCGTCCAGGCCGCCCACGCGAACGATCCGGGCGTGGTCGGCCCGCTGTCCTCCACCGTGGGCGGTGACCTCCCCGAGCCCTCGTCTGTCCTCGTCGTGCGGCGATCCGCGGCCCCGGCCCGCTGGTTCCGGGGCCGGTCGGCCCGGCCGGGCCGAGCCCTCGCCCCGTCGGCGGCGACACCTCGGGTGAACGTGCTGACCGGGTTCTTCATGGGGCAGGATGGGGGCGTTCGGGAAGAGGGCCCGGGCAGTTCCCGGAAGGAGCGTCGTGACACAGCCGCACCAGCACAGCGTCGAGGCCGGAGCCCGTGGCGGGGAGACGCGCGAGGACGTGGCCAGGGGCCAGGCGGCTGCACTCCTGCGCGAGAACGATGAGCAGATGAAACGTTATGTCGACATATTGACTTCAGTGGGGGTCACCAGGGGCCTGCTCGGGCCCCGAGAGCCCGCGCGCATCTGGTCTCGGCACATCCTCAACTGCGCGGCCCTGTGCGGGTTGCTCCCTCAGGGGTCCGAGGTCATCGACATCGGCAGCGGTGCGGGCCTGCCTGGCCTCGTCGTGGCGATCGCGCGTCCTGATCTGCGCATCACTCTGCTCGAGCCCATGCTCCGACGCACGACCTTCCTCGGTGAGGTCGTCGAGGAACTCGGCCTGTCCGGCCGGATCACCGTGACGCGGGGGCGCGCCGAGGACTGCACCGGAGCCCATGAGATCGTCACGGCCCGTGCCGTGGCGAGACTCCCGAGACTCCTCGAGTGGACGGTCCGCCTCATCGCCCCCGGTGGCCGTCTCCTCGCTCTCAAGGGGGACTCGGCCCGGAACGAGATCGACGAGGCGGCGCCCCTGCTGAGGGCATCGGGTCTCGTGGCCGACGTCGTCCCCGTACGCGCGCACCCGGACGCCGAGGCGACGAACGTCGTGACGGTGGCCCGTGCACCTCGCGTGCGTCGGCGATGAGGACGGGGTCCCGGTCGTCGGGCCCGTCGCCGGCCGAGCGTCCCCCCGCGCCGTCGGTGAGGCGGCGACGACCCATGGCCGTCTTCTCCGTGGATCGGCTTCCCGTGCCGATGGGGATGCGATTCGCCGCGGACGGTCTTCGGCGGCTTCGTGGCTCCCGTGCGGGTGGAGGAGTGGTCTCCCCACCACGGACCCTCGGGTGGCCGGTTCCGCTCCCGGGCGGGTGGGGATGTGTCACGACCCGCCCGCCCAGATCTCCCGGTGCCATGCGCCTGACACCAGGAATGACTTTTGACAAGGCGTGTCGTCACGACGTTCCGGGGGAGGATCCCGTCTCCCCGTCCCGGTCCCGGACGCTAGGATTGACCTCGTCATTGTCGTCGAGGGATCGGTGGTGTTCGCGTGACGGATGTGCCCCTGGGCTGGCCTCCACTCAAACGGCGCACGTGGACGCGTCCGCTCGGTTATCCCGGCAGCACAGCGCTGCTGGAACAACGACGTGGTGATGTTTCACGTGAAACGTCGGCGGCTTCGACCGGTCCCGCCGGGCACTTCCCCGCCCCGACGAACCCGGGGACCGAGGCTCCCGCCTCTTCTGCGGGGATCCCGACGGTGCCGCTCGTGGACGACCCCGCCGCCGGTCGTGACGATCCGGTTCCCGTGCCGGGCAGTGGAACCACCGGCGACGAGCCGGACGCCGCGCCCGGAACAGGTGCGGCTGCCGTCCTCGGCGTCGACGCCCCGCAGTGGGGGGACTTCGGTGGGTCCAGGCCGGAACCGGCGACCGGTGCGTCCGACAGGACCGCGACGCACGACGAGGGAACGACCGAGCGTCCGCAGGGGCAGGGAACCCTCGGGGATGTTTCACGTGAAACAACGTCGTCCGTCGGACCCCTCCCCAGGCCGGTGACGACGCGCCGCATCGTCGTGGCCAACCAGAAGGGCGGGGTGGGCAAGACGACGACGGCGGTCAATCTCGCCGTCGCCCTCGCCCAGGGGGGCCTCCGGGTGCTCGTCGTCGACATCGACCCGCAGGGCAATGCCTCGACGGCGCTCGGCATCCCCCACGGGGAGGGGACGGCGAGCATGTACGAGGTGCTGCTCGACGACATGAGGCTCGAGGACGCCGTGGTCCGCTCTCCCGAGGCCGAAGGGCTCCTCGTCCTTCCGGCGACCATCGACTTGGCGGGGGCCGAGCTGGAGCTCGTCTCGAAGGTCGCCCGGGAGCAGAAGCTCCTCAAGGCGCTGCGCGAGTACCTGGTGGATCACGACATCGACTACGTCTTCTTCGACTGTCCGCCCTCCTTGGGGCTCCTCACGGTGAATGCCCTTGTCGCAGCGACGGACATCCTCATCCCGATCCAGTGCGAGTACTACGCGCTCGAGGGCGTGACCCAGCTCATGCGAACCATCCAGCTCGTCGGGGGCGAACTCAACCCGGATCTGCGGTTGTGGGCCGTGCTCCTCACGATGTTCGACGGTCGGACGAAGCTCTCGGCCCAGGTCGCCGACGAGGTGCGCGGCCACTTCGGTGAGGAGACCCTCGAGACCGTCATCCCGCGGTCGGTGCGCGTCAGCGAGGCGCCGAGTTACGGCCAGTCCGTCATCACCTACGACGATCACTCGGTGGGCGCCTGCGCCTATCGCACAGTCGCGGCGGAACTCGCCGCCCGAGCAGCTGAGGAGCAGGAATGAGCGCACGAACGGGTGGGCTGGGGCGTGGCCTCGGGGAGCTCTTCCAGCGCACCGACGTCCCCGCGGCGGCACCGGACGCCGGGAGGGGGGACGAGGCCCGTGCCGAGGAGTCCCGGGTCGGGGACCTCGCGTCCGCGACGATGCCCGACGGTTCGTACTACGCCGAACTACCGGTCGAAGCGATCACCCCGAACCCCCGGCAGCCCCGTCAGGTGTTCGGCGAGGAGGAGCTCGCCGAGCTCAGCGAGTCGATCGAGGAGGTCGGCCTGCTCCAGCCCATCGTCGTGCGCAGGATCGATGACGGGCACTACGAGCTGATCATGGGCGAGCGCAGGCTGCGCGCCCACGAGAGGGCCGGCATCGGGACGATCCCCGCGATCGTGCGGAGCACCGATGACTCGAAGATGCTCACCGACGCCCTGCTCGAGAACCTGCACCGTGTGCAGCTGAACCCCCTCGAGGAGGCGGCCGCCTACGAGCAGCTCATGAGCGACTTCGGCATCACCCAGGAGCAGCTCTCGACCCGTATCAAGAAGTCGCGTCCGCACATCTCCAACACGATCCGGCTGCTCAGACTTCCCGCCACCGTCCAGCGCCGCGTCGCCGCCGGCGTCCTGTCGGCCGGCCATGCGCGCGCGCTGCTGTCACTCGACGATCCTCTCGCCGTCGAGAGACTGGCCCAGCGCATCGTCGCCGAGGGCCTCTCCGTGCGCGCGACCGAGGAGATCGTCACGCTCGCCCCGGCCCGCCAGGAGGCGCCGCGCGGCACGAGGAGGGCCAGGACACCGAACCCGCGGGCCGAGTCGATCGCCCACGAGCTCGGCGATCGCTTCGACACGAGGGTCAAGGTGACCATCGGTCGTCGGAAGGGCAGCATCACGATCGACTTCGCCGGTGAGGACGATCTCGAGCGGATCCTCGGCATCCTCGGGAAGTGACCGGGCACGGGCCCGGCCCGGCGCCCCCGGGGCCGGCCGATCCGTCGAGAGCACCCGGACCATGCCGATGCCTCGGCGTCCGCCACGGCGATCCCGGTCGGGCCCTGAGCTCCGGCCATGGCAACGAATTGATTTATCGACAAATCGAGGTCCAGTCGGCGGAACCGACCCACAGCATTTCCGGGTGCCACCGGCCTCGACATCCCCGCGCAGCGGCGCCGGGGTCGCGAACGGACGGGACGTCCTGGGTTGTACGGGACCGGCGCTGCGCGTCGGGGCCCGAGGGCCTGAACGGTCACGGACGGTGCGGCTCGGCCGACGCGGAGCGGATCGGGCGGGTGGGACCATCGACCACGGCACCTCCGCCGGCCTTCGGACGCGGGGCCGACCGCGGAGAGGCGATGCGCGTGGGACGCACCGGCGCCTCATGGCGGGGCCGAGCATGCGGAACCGATCCGTGAGGCGGCCCTGGTGCGGAGTGCGGTGCCGGTCCCCGCGGCTCGCCCGCGCGGTCTCCGGCGCGCGGAGACGCGTCGAGGGGAGTCAGAGGAACTCGTCGAGGACCTTGAGCAGACCCGCACGGGTCTTGGCGCCCTGGAACTGCGCGACGAGCCGGCCGTCGCGGTAGATCTGCACGGTGGGCAGCCCGAGGACGCCCTGCTGGGTCGGCACGACCGTGTTCGCGTTGGTGTCGAGCTTGACGAAGTTGATGCGGTCGCCGTACTCCTCGCTGAGTTCGTCGAGGATGGGGCTCATGCGTTTGCAGGGGCCGCACCAGTCGGCCCAGAAGTCGACGAGGGTCGGCTTGTCCGATCCGAGGACGACGTCGTGGAAGGTGGCGTCGGTGACGTCGATCACGTTGCTCATGAGACTCCTCCTGCCCGGCTGGTCGAGCGTGCGGCCTCCATCCTACGGAGCCGGTCGCGGCGGGGCCGGGAGGCGGCGCCGGACCCGGCGGGGGAGCAGGCCACCGGGGGGCGGGGCCGTGGACCTGCCCGCGGGGTCAGGACTGGAGGGAGGCGAGGTGGTTCTCGGCGTCCAGGGCAGCGCGGCAGCCCGTGCCGGCGGCCGAGATGGCCTGCCGGTAGACGTGGTCGACGAGATCCCCGCAGGCGAAGACGCCGGGCAGGTCGGTGCGCGTCGAGGAACCCTCGACGAGGACGTAGCCGGCCTCGTCGAGGGCCACCTGGCCCTTGAACAGCTCGGAGCGGGGCACCGAGCCGATGGCCTCGAACAGGCCCTCGACGGCCAGCTCGCGTGTGGAGCCGTCTCTGGTGTCCTGAAGGGTCACGGACTCGAGCCGGTCGTCGCCGTGCAGGTCGACGACGACCGAGTTCCAGGCGAAGTCGATCTTGGGGTTCTTCTTCGCCCGCTCGACCATGATCTCGGAGCCGCGCAGCCGGTCGCGACGGTGGATGAGCGTCACCGAGTCGGCGAAGCGCGTGAGGAAGAGGGCCTCCTCGAGGGCGGCGTCGCCGCCGCCGACGACGGCGATCGGCTTGCCGCGGAAGAAGAAGCCGTCGCACGTGGCGCACCAGCTCAGGCCCTTGCCGGAGTAGCGCTCCTCGGCCGGGATGCCGAGATGGCGATAGCCGGAGCCGGTCGCCAGGATGACGGTCCGCGCCCGGTGGACGGCGCCCGTGCCGTCCGTGACGGTCTTCACGTCGCCGGCGAGATCGACCTCGGTCGCGTCGTCGGTGATGAACTCGGCGCCGAAGCGCTCGGCCTGGCGGCGCATGCCGTCCATGAGCTCGGGGCCCTGGATGCCCTCGGGGAAGCCGGGATAGTTCTCCACCTCGGTCGTCGTCATGAGCGCGCCGCCGGCGTCGAGCGAGCCCTCGAGGACGAGCGGGGACATGCCCGCCCGCGCGGTGTAGATGGCCGCGGTGCAGCCCGCGGGGCCGGAGCCGATGATGATGACGTCACGGAGCTGGTCGTTCATGGTTGCCTTTCTCGTCTCTGGCCGACGGGCGGTGGTCCGAGCCTACGCGGTGCCGGGACGGTCGGGGCCCTGGCCGTCCCCCGGCGCGGGTCGTGGTTGGGGAACGCGGTGGGCGGCGGTCTCATTCCGCTGTCGGCGCCCCGGGCCCCGTTCAGCCGGCGTTCTTGGAGTCCGTGACGACCCGGGCCAGGTTGCCGATCGCCGCGTCGGCCGATTGCTTGCCCTCGAGCGTCATGCGCAGCTGGCCCTCGACGACCGGGCGGAGGTCGAGCCAGGCGTCGCTGCCGCCGAGCATGACGCCGGCGTGGTCGATGCTGGCCAGACCGGCGTTGGCGATCCGATTGGACGAGAGCTCGCTCGTCACGAGCAGGCCCGTGCGTGAGGGGATCGCCGGAATCATCGCCGCCGTCGTCGACAGCGGCTGGTCCTCGAGGCAGTAGTGGAGGAACTGGAAGGCGACGTCCTGGTAGCAGCTCTGACGCGAGACGCTCAGGACGGTGCCGGTGCGCAGGATCGACGGCTCGCCGCCGGCATCGCCCGGGGGCATGGGGAAGAAGGCCATGTGGGCCTCGTCGCCGAGGCCCGCGCCGTTCAGCTCGTCCCAGGTGGCGGTGCCCATGGGGGCCATGGCGGCCCTGCCCTGGGCGATGAGGCGCGGCTCGCCCGTGCCGGGCACCGACGACGGATCGGCTGTCCCGTCATTGACGAGGCCGGCCAGGAAGTCGAGGGCCTTCGCGCCCGTGCCGTCGTTGAAGCCCAGGTCGCCCTCCTCGGTGAACAGCCTGCCGCCGTAGGCGCCGACGAGGTTGGCCCAGGTGCGCACCAGACCGGGGCCGAACGGGTCGAAGCCGCTGAAGCCCTCGCCGTTGAGCTGCTTGGCCATCTCGCGCAGCTCGTCGAGCGTCTTCGGGGGCTCGGTGATGCCGGCCTGCGTGAGCAGGTCGACGCGGTAACCGACGACTTGGAGGTCCATCGCGTAGGGCACGCCGAACAGCTCGTCGTCGATGCGGCAGCTGGGCAGGAAGCGTTCGTCGACGCCGAGGTCGGCGAGCAGGTCGGCCGGGAGGGGCTCGAGCGCGTTGCGACGGCGCAGAGCGTGCAGCCAGCCGTACTCGGGCATGAGGACGTCGGCCAGGATGCCGCCGGTCAGGGCCGTGAGGATCTTGTCGGGCAACTTGTCGCTCGTCGTGTAGGTGGTGGCCATCTGGTAGGCGCTCGTGCCGAAGAAGCCGGTGAGGACGTTGTTGGCGTAGCGGTCCTGGAGCTCGCCCGTGCCGAGCAGTGCCGAGAGCATCGACAGGGTGCCTGAACCGGTGCTCTTCGCGTCGTGCCAGTCGGGGCTGGCCGAGGGGCTCGCGCCGGTGGCGGTGGGCCGGGAGTCGTCGTTGCCGTCGCGGCAGGCGCTCAGCGCGGCCGCGGCCAGGGCGGCGGCGCCGATCCTCAGCAGCTTCCTGCGTTGCAGCCGCACGGGTGCCTCCTTGTGCCGGTGATGCCCGGAGCCCCGTGCCCGGGGCCGGCGTCCGATCCGACTCTACCGTCGACGCCGCTCCGGCCGTCCATGGTGCTCTCTTGCGAATGTCGAAGAGAGACGGATACGAGGGGATCGGCGCCGATCGACGATTATCATGATGTCTACTTTTTACGTAATAAAAATGGATACGGAATGATCACCCAGGCGGCCGCCCGTCGGGGGCAGACGCGCCCCGGCACGGCGGCGACCGGGCCGCTCTCAGTGGGTCTGCTCGTCAGGGGGCAGATGGTCGAAACGGTTGATCCAGTGGATCACGGTCTCGCCGGCCCCCTCGTAGGGCTCGGGGGCGGGCAGTCCGGTCTCGAGGTGGGCCGTCGCCGTGTTGAGCATGGTGACCCACGGGTCGGGGGCGCCCTGCACGCTGGCCGCACCCATCGAGGCGCGCAGCAGGTACTGGATGATCCATTCGTGGCAGATGAGGCCGACGACCCGGTCGTCGGCGTGGAAGCGGCGCTCCAGGTCGGCGAAGAGGGCGAAGCCGCGGCCCTGCGCCTGGGCCGGGGCCTCGACGTACTCGCCCTTGTCGTACCAGCCGTCGTCGTCGACGTCGACGGGCACGACGACGCGCTCGTTCACCTCGCGCAGCGCGCTGGCGCCGGCCCCGCGCTCGGCCACCGGCGCGCTCGGCGGACCGCCGTACAGGCCGCCGACCTCGTAGGCGTCGGTGAGCAGCTCGACCGGTACGTCCAGCTCCTCGCTGACCGGCACGGACGTCTGGACGGCCCGCACCATCGGCGAGCACAGCAGCACCTGCGGGCGCGGCAGCAGACCGTCCGCGAAGGCCTGCGCCAGACGGCGGGCCTGCGTGCGGCCCAGCGCGGTGAGCAGGGGATCGGCGCTGCGCCCCGCGAAGGCGTGACCCGCGGCGGTGAGCACATTGTTGGACGACTGACCGTGGCGGATCAGGAGGAGCTTCACAGGGCGCAGTGTATTCGGCGGGCCCGACGCAGGCGGGGCCCCGGGCCCTGGGAGGGCGATGCCGGGGGGTCGGCCACCGGGCGGGCGGTGTCCAGCCGTGTCGGAGGGCCGCGGCGGCGGGGCCGCCGGCGCTCCCCGCGGGGCCTCGCGGGGCGGGGACCCGGACGCCATGATCCCGCGCGAGGGGCGCTCCTGCGAGGGGGCGGGTCGCGGTCCGCCGCGCCTCACCGGGACCGCGGCGGTGCGGGCGCGTCTCGTGGGCGGCTCAGGCGGTGACCGCGATCTCGCTGATGCCGCCCTGCCAGCCGCCGTCGACCCGGGGCAGGCTCGTGAGGTAGACGAGAACGTAGCGGGTGGTGGGCCCGTCGTCGAAGGAGAACCGGGTCGTCGCGCCGGCCCCGTAGTCGGTGGCGACCGTCGTCCAGTCGTTCACCGTCGCGCGCGAGGGGTTCTCGGCGTCCCTGGGCGTCATGATCTGGACGGCCGTCGGTTCGCCGACGAACCGGATGTCCAGCCCGTCGAGCCCGACCGGGCGTCCCAGGTCGAGCAGCAGCCCCGTGCCCGGCTTGAGACCGCTGAAGGTCGCCGAGCCGGTGTACAGATCGGTGCGCCAGACGGTGCCCGCGTCCGAGTCGGCCACGAGGGCGGCCTCGGCGGCGTTCTCGCCGCCCTCGCCGCCGTCGGCGGTCGGGTCGAAGGACTCCGCGGTGAAGGCCACGGGCCCGGGGGCCGGCGTGGCGCTCCGCTCCGCAGCGGCCCGGCGGGCGGCGTTGTCGTTGTGCCTGATCGAGCCGATCATGCCCGGCACCGCGATGACGAGCATCGCCGTGACGTACAGAGGGGCCATCCAGCGCAGCAGCCGGTAGAGGCGCGTGCCCTCCCAGGAGTTCCCGCGCTCGCGGGCCCGGGCCTCGGCCTGCGCCTGGTGCTCCTTCTCGTCCCGGATGCGGGCCGCCGCCTCGGCGCGCTCGGCGAGCAGGGCCTCGCGCTGCTCGGCCGCCTCGCGGGTGATGCGCTGCACCTCGGCCTGCTCGACGAGGTCGTCTCCGACGAGCGGCTCCTGCACGGGCTCGGCGAGCGCGTGGACCCGCGGCGTCATGCCCGTGCCGGTCGTCCCGGCGCGCCCGGCCAGCGCGCGCACCCGCTGCTCCAGATCGCCATCGGGGTCGGCGGCGCCGATGACCCGGTTCATGGCGCGCACGATCTGGTCGACGCTGCGGATCCGGTTGGTCCCGGCGCGCGGGGTGAGGATCGAGACGCACACGGCGTCGAGCGGGGCCGGCACCGACTCCTTGATGGTCGCCGGCGGCACCCAGCGGGGCGTGTTCGAGACCTCCGGCGAGGTCATCGGCGCGGCAACCAGGCCGAACTCCTTGGTCTGGGGCCGCTCGGCGGGCACCGGCCAGCGCTGGGTCAGGCAGGCGTAGAGGATCTTGCCGAGCGCGCGCACGTCCTCGGCCTCCTGGAGCGCCGGCTCGCGTCCGGGGATCGCGGCCTCGCCGGACAGGGCCGCGTCGATGAGGAAGCCGACGACCTTCACGTTGCCGTTGGGCGTGATGATGATGCTCTCGGGCGTGAGGCGGCGGTGGAAGATGCCTCGGGCGTGCATGGGCGAGAGCGCGTCGGCGATCTCGCGGACGACGAAGGCCGACTCGACCCCGCTCAGCGCCCCGTACGAGAGCAGCTCGCGCAGCCGCGTGCCGGGGCTGTCCTCGCAGACGATGAAGGGGATCGGCTCGTCGAGGGCGTCGAGGACCCTCAGGAACCGCGAGTCGGTGGCCACCGAGGCGCGCCGGGCGGCCGAGAGGACCTCCGGCGTCGTGGGCGCCCGGGGATCGAGGACGTGGACGATCACCGACCTCGAGAGCATCGCGTCATGGCCGCGCCAGGTGGTGGCGAAACCGATGACGTCGAGCTGCTCGTCGAGGTGGTAGCGCTCGGCGAGCACGTCGCCGCCGGCGGGCGCGGCCGCCGGACCGCCGGGCCGGGGCCCCTGCTGCGCTCGCTCCATGTCATTCCTCGCTGCCTGGCCGGCCTGGTCGGCTGGACTGGTCCCAGTGTGCCCTCGAATCGACCGGGCGCCCGACCGGCCCGCCGAACGGCTCCTCACTCCGCGGCCCGTCTGCCGCGGGCCGCGTCTTCCACGGCCCGGGCGCGTTCGTGACGCACCTGCTTGACGCGCAGGGCGGTCGCCGCCATGAGGACTATGCCCGAGGCGATGATGATCACCCAGGCGACGCGCCCCGAACTGTTGGCCGAGACGACGAACTCGCTGCGCGGCCCGAGCTCGGTGGCGTGCTCGCCGGTGGTCATGACAACGGCGTTCATCTGCACGTCACCGTTGCTCGTCGCCCGCGGGGCGATGCGCACGGTGACCGACTCGCCCGCCCCGATCTCGAGCACGTCGGTGTCGTCGATGGAGATGCGTCCCGGATTGTCGGACGCGAAGTGGATGCGCACCCTGACCGGAACGCTCATGGTGTTGGTGACCGACACGGGCAGGGCGCTGTCGTCGTCGGGGATGACGAGACGCTCGCTGATGTGGACGCTCACCTCGCCCGAGGAGAGCGCCTGGCTGATCGGCGCGAGGGCCGTCCGGACGTACTCGTCCGCGTCGGCGTCGCTGGGGAAGGACGAGCTCCACGCGGCCAGCGTCAGGGCGTCCGCGTCGATGCCCGGGCCCCGGCCGGTGAGCTCCTCGTAGACGCCGAGGTCGCCGCGGGCCGTGCGCTCGGGCCCGGAGCGGTCGGTCGGGCTGCTCGGCGCCGTGTCCTGGGCGCTGGTCGTGACCGGCTGCTGCGAGGCGGTGAGCTCGTCGACGGTGACGCGGGCGCGCCCGTCGGCGCCGGCCAGTTCGGCTCGGGCGGCGTCCGCCGTGGCGACGACGTCGACCGCCGGGGAGCCCGACAGCGAGTAGACGAGCTGCTCGGCCCGCAGGCGGGCGGCGCGCTGGGCGTCGGAGTCCGAGCCGTCCCCGGCGCTGCCCTGGGCGATGGACTCGTGGGTGGCCAGCATCGCGAGGTCGTCCACCCGGTAGTACTCGCCGTCGGCGTCGAGATCGGGGGCCAGGACGAGTCCGGGGTCGACCCCGTCGAGGAGGTCGACGATCGCCTGCGAGGTGGACGAGCCGTCCGTGACGACGGCCAGGGGCAGGACGGCCAGCGGGTGGGCGGCCGGCAGGGCGTCCTCCGCGGCGCCGACGAGCTCGCCCCGCCCGGCGGCCGCAGCGGCGGTGACGTCGGGGGAACCGTACAGGGTGCGGTGGCTGCGCCCGTTCGCGGCGATGCGCCGCAGCCGGTCGAGGAACGAGGCGGCCGCCGCCTGGCCGGTGCCGTCGGCGGTCGTGCCGGGCCCGGTGCGCACCTGGTAGCCGGACGACATGGCCGTCAGCTCGTCCCACAGGAGCGGGTCGATGAGGCTCGAGACGTCGTCGGCCTCCGCCAGGTCGGCGATGAGGTCGAGGCGGCCGCCCCCGGCGATCTCGGCGGCCAGGTGGTCGTCGGTGAGGACGGCCTGGCCGGCCGCGCCGTCGTCGGTGGAGGGCACGAGCGAGGGCGCGCTGGACAGCACGGCGACTGTCGCCGCTTGGTAGCCGCCCTCTCCCGGGCAGGTGATGACGGTGCGGGCCGAGGCGATGAGCCCCCCCTCGGCGTCGACGAGCATCGCCCCCACGAGATAGGCGCTGGAGGCGCTCATGAGACCGAGCGCCTCGGACGAGGCCCTGAGCGAGTACGGGGCCGACGCCCCGGCGTCCAGGTCGGCGACCGTCGCGGACGCCTCGGCACCGGGCACGGGCGGGGTGCTCGTGACGTCCTGCTCGGCGGACAGCGCGTTGCTGAGGGCGTCGCCGTTGGTGATGGGCCCGCGGGCGCTCCACAGGCGCACCGTGGCTCCGGCGAGCCGGTTCGGGCCGGTGTTCGTGAGCGTCCCGGAGAGCGTCACCTCGCTCGGGACGCGGACGGTCGCCGGGTCCAGACCGGTGATCGTGAGGTCGGCGCTCGTGCCGTCGGCGGACGCCGGCGCGGCGCCCGCGCCGAGCAGCCCCGCGACGAGGGCGAGCAGCACCGCCAGCGCGACCGGCCAGGACGGCCGGGCGCGCCGGGTCTGCGCGGACGCGGCTGAGTGCACCCGCTCATCGTAGGCGGTGGACATGTGAGCGGGACGCGCGCTCGCCGTGCCCATGCCGGCGCCCATCGAGCGGCTCCGCGCCTACGCCCGGCGTTCCTTGAGGGCGCCGCGGCCGAGGCTCACGCGGTCGAAGACGGCCAGTGCCAGCGAGATCGCGATGAACACGGTGATCGCCGCATAGGCGCTCGTGAGGGCCCTCGTCCAGCCCGAGGAGACGAGCGAGTAGAAGATGGCGGTCGTCACGGCGTTGCCGATGGCCGTCGTGATGCGCTCGGCCGTGGACTTGACGCCGCCCGCGACACCGCCCTCGGCCGGGGGGATCTCGATCATCGAGAGGGTCTGGATGCAGCCCGTCATGCAACCGTTGCCGAAGCCGATGAGGGTCAGCGGGGCCATGAGCCACCAGAAGCTGTACCCGTGCTCGATCGTGAAGGCTGCCGTGGCCGCCGTGAGGACGACACCGGCCACCATGCACGACAGGCCGACGATGACGATGGTGCGGCCCTTGGCCAGCGCCATGCGCCCGGTGGCGATCGAGGTGACGGCCGAGACGAGCGCGTTCGGCAGGCCGATCATGCCGGCGGCGAGGGCCGAGGCGCCCATGCCGTTCTGGATGAACAGGGCCACGAGGACGAAGACCGAGGTGCCGCCGAGGAACTGCATGCCGCTGATGGCGGTGGCGTGGGTGAAGGAGCGGTGGCGGAACAGCGCCAGGTCGACCATCGGCTGACGGCCGCGGGCCTTGTAGGAGCGTTCCCAGCGCACCCACAGCCACATGAGCGCGGCGCCGGGGGCCAGGAGGGCGAAGGACGGGCCCGTCTTGATCATGAACGGCAGCATGATGCACAGCACCGCCGCCATGAGCAGGGTGATGGCGAGCGGGTCGAGGTCGAGATGGCGGGCCCGCGCCGTGCCCTCGCGCCGCTCGCGGGCCCGGCGCCGCTCGCTCTCGAAGGGGAACCAGCGCAGCGCCAGGACGATGCCGAGCAGGCCCAGCGGGAAGTTCCAGATGAAGGAGGCGCGCCAGCCGTTCTCGGGGCCGACCATGCGGATGATGATGCCCGTGAGCAGCGGGCCGGCCGTCACCGACGCCGAGATGACGAGTCCGAAGACACTGAACGCTTTCGCGCGGGCCTGGCCCTTGAAGTACTGCTGGATCATGCCGATCGTCTGCGGATTGTAGACGCCGGCGCCGAAGCCCTGCGCGATGCGGGCCAGGTTGAGCAGATGGGGGTTGTCGACGACGCCGCACGCCAGCGAGCCGAGGCTGAAGATGGCCACGCCGATGATCCAGAGGGTGCCGCGCCCGAGCACGTCGCCGATGCGGCCGGCGGCGACGAGGACCATGCCGAACAGCAGCGCGTAACCCGAGAGCATCCACTGCATCGAGGTGTTCGAGGCGCCGATCGCCGTTTCGATGGTCGGCAGCGCGACGTTGATCGACGAGACGGCCATGAGCTCCATGGCCAGCAGGATCATGAGGGTGAACAGGATCTTCATGCGGTTGAAGACCCTCGGGGAGTCCTCGATGCGGATGAGATGGTTCTCCGTGTTGAAAGGCACTTGTTCCTTCGTTCCCCTCGTCGGCTCCGGCGCCGGCCGGCGACCCGCCGGCTGCCCGGATCGTCCGATGCGACCGCCTGACGACCGGCTCAATTATCGGACCCGGGTTCAAGCCGGCCGTCGAGGGCGCGTCCCCGACGGCCGGGCCCGACCGGCGCCGTGCGGCCCCGTCGCGCGGCCCTGGCGCGCGACGGGGGCATCGGGGACCCGCGCCCGGGCCCGGCCGCCTCCCGCCGTCCTACGGCCCGGGCGCGCGGGCCGGGCGCCGTCTCACCCCGACGGCGGGGTCCCGGAGATCACGGAGAACGGCCGCGACCCCGCCGCGGACGGACGAGCCGTCCTGGGCCGCGACCGACGAGTCCGTCCGCGCCTCATCCGTCCGCGGCCGACAGCACGAGCCCGGAGATCCTGCTTCCGAAAAGGCTCCGGTGCAGGATGAGGACGTTCCTGATGGTCCGGTCCTCGGTGTCGTCCCCGACGAACCACTCCTCGTGGTTCTCCGCGGCGCTGCAGGCGAGCCCCGGAACCTGCTGATGCCGCAGGCAGAGCACGGCGGTGATGATGTTGGTGATGATGCTGAAGCTGATTCCGTAGCCCGTGATCGGGTTCGGCGTGTAGATCAGCCCCCGAGCGGTCGGGAGGAGCCCGGTGACAGCGGCGAGTTCCGAGTCCGTCGTGCTCGGGTCGCCGTCCGCCGTCGGGATGACCAGGTCGATGTCCGAGAGGCCGATGCGCGCCCTGTCGACGAGCCCGGTGATGAGCCTGCGGTACTCGGCGTCGATGCGGGCGTCGCGGGAGAACAGCGCCCTGCCCGCGTTCAGGGTGCCGATGGCGGTCACGCTGGCGAGGGGGGTCGCTCCCCTCTCGACCGCGACCCGCGGGTCCTCGACCCCGATGACGGCGCCGCCGTTGCTGGGCGCGAATCCGGTCCGTCGCGCGGAGAACGGCTCGTACTCGGTGTCGCAGAAGGTCAGGGAGTCCGCGCAGTAGTCGACGAGCAGATCCAGGGGGACCGCCTCCGCCGCGCCGACGAGGACAGCCCTGTTCCGCCCGCCCTCGATCGTCTGGGACGCGAGGTCCAGGGCGTCGGATCCGATGCACGACCCCGTCGTGACGGCGCAGTTCTCCCCCCTCGTGCCCAGGGCGCAGGAGATCTCCCCCACACTCGATCCGAAGTAGAACGCCATGCCCGTGCGCGGGGATATCCTCTTCGGCCTGCCCTCGACCACCTTCATCACCTGCTTGATGCCGAAACCTATCTGCGCGAAGGCCGTCCCCATGATGACGCCGATGTCCGAGGGGTCCAGATGATTCTGCGAGGAGAGCCTCCGGATGGACATCGCCTCCGCGCAGTCGAGCGCGGTCGTCGTCGCGTAGATGATCTGGTCGTCCATGTACCGGGTGCGTCTGCCGAGCTCGGGGTACCTGTCCAGCGGCACCCTCGCCGGCACCGAGGACAGGAACCGCTTCCCCGAGGGCCGCGAGTGGTGCCTGAGTGAGCTCGATTTCGCGATCAGTCCGTCCCAGAGGGAATCGGCCCCACTGGTGCCCCCGGACGAGTATCCCAGGCCGGTCACGTGCAGTCTCATGTCAGTCCTCCCAGCCTGCCATCACGAGTGCCATGTTCGATCCCCCGAATCCGGTCGCCGTCTTCAGCGCGTAGTCGCATCGGGTGACGGGGCGCGCCTCGTTCGGCACGCAGTCGATGTCGCACTCGGGATCGGGGGCGGAGTAGTTGATGGTCGGTGGAAGGATCTTGTCGACGAGGATCATGCCCAGGCACACCAGCTCCAACGCGCTCGCTCCCCCGAACGCATGGCCGATCATCGATTTGATGGAGCCGATCGGCACATCGGTCCGGCCCAGCGCGTCCGTGATCGCCCGGACCTCCGCCCGGTCGTTCTCGCGGGTGCCGGTCCCGTGGCAGCTGACGTAGTCGATCCGGTCCGGAGCGATGGACGCCTCGGCGAGGGCCTGCCGGATGGCATCCGCCCAGCGGCTTCCGTCGTGGGAGGGACGCACCATGTCCTCGCCGTCGGATGTCGCGGCGTAGCCGATGATCTCGCCGTAGATGCGCGCGTTCCGCGCCAACGCCGAGTCCAGGTCCTCGAGGACGAGGAATCCGGAGCCCTCGCCGAAGACCATGCCGTCCCGATCGGCGGAGAACGGCTTGCAGGCGCGGGCGGGATCGCCGGTCCACCGGGACGTCGCTCCGATGATCTGGAAGCTCATGTAGTTGGTGATGGCGATGGGGGCGTCGCAGCCTCCGGCGAGCGCCACCGTCGTCCGGCCCTCCTTGACGTCCCGGAAGCCCAGCCCGACCGATTCACCACCGGCATAGCAGCTGGTGCTCACCGAACGCATGATCCCATCGGCGGAGAAGCGGTGGGCGATCAGATCGGGCCAGGCCCCCGGGCAGAAGGCGTGCGCGAGCGAGAAGTCCGGGAGCGGGGTCCGGGTGAGATGCGAGACGGCCATGTCGGTGGCGCTCAGAATCCCGGCCGTCGTCGTTCCCAGGTAGACGCCGAACCGGTCGTTCGGGATCGTCTCCCCGAGGGCGGACCCCAGCCGGGCGTCGTCGAACGCCTCCTGGGCCGCGACGAGGGCGAACTGCGTACCGCGGTCGGTCAGGTGCGCGTAGGCCTCGGCCCCGGGGAGCGCCGTGGTGAAGTCGAAGTCCTGGAATTCCGCTCCGAGCGGCGGGGAGGACATCTCGTACCCGGCCAGTGAGCGCAGGCTGTCCACGGCGCTCCTGCCGCTCACGACGGAGCGCCACAGCGTGCGGGCCCCCAGCCCGTACGCCGACACGGCCCCCACACCGGTGATCACGACTCTGTGCATTTCATCAGTTCCTCTTCGTTCGATGGGTGATGCCCCGCCGGAAGGCTGTTCTCGGCGGCGCGCGGCGTCAAGGGGTTCTTGGCGCCGCCGTCTGCCCGGGGCCCGGCCCTCAACTGCGCAGCGCGCACCCGGCGCCGGCGCGGAGGGGTTCTCCCGGGCACGGCAGGGCCCGGACGGCTCCGGTCGATCATGGGACTCGGCTGCGTCGGGCCGGACGGCATCCGGTTCGCTCGGCGGCCCGGGCGGAGCCGGGAGGTCCGTCCGTCGATGCCGCGGACGGGTCCCGCCGGCGGGTTCATGGGCGGTCCGCCCGGTGGGCGCGGTGACGGGGCCGCCGACTACTCCTCCACCGGTGACTCCTCCCGGCCGGCTCCCCGCGGAACGGCCGCGCCGTTCTCCAGCCACCGTACGGTTCTCCCGAGGCCCGCCACGAGGTCGAACTCCGGGGAGTAGCCGAAGTCCGTGCGCGCCTTCCCGCAGGAGCAGATCCAGTAGTTCGTCGTCATCCACCGGACGTCCCGCGGCGTCAGCGGCGAGGTGAACCCGAAGATCCCGGCAAGGGCGTCGAGCACGTGGGAGGCCCCCAGCAGCGGGGCCCGCGGGAGGCTTCTCCGGGGCGGTTCCAGATGGTACGCCCCCGCCACCGCATCAATGATCTCCTGAAAGGTGTACGGCCGTGCGTCGGAGAGGAAATAGGTTCTTCCCACGGTGTTCTCCGACTGGGCCGCGTCGATCATTCCGCGGGTCAGGTTCTTGACATAGCAGAAATCCGACAGATTCCGGTGGCGGCCGGGGATGAGCAGCGGCAGGCCGTGGCGGGACGACTTCTCGATGAGCTCGAAGAAGGGCTGCCAGTTCCGGTCGCCCTCGCCGTATGTCATGGCGGATCTGATGATGACCACGGGGCTTCCCGTCTCGGCGCGGTGCCGGAGCGCGGCGACCTCCATGTTCGCCTGGCAACGGCCGTAGTTCGTGAGCGGTCTCAGCTCGCTCTCCTCGGTGAGGGGGAGGCCGTCCCTGGAGGGCCCGGTGGCCGCGATCGAACTCTGGATGACGATGCGTGAGATCCTCGTGTCCAGCTCGGCCGCGGACAGGATGTTCGTGGTGCCGAGCAGGTTCTGCGAGTAGGACTCGTAGCTCCGGTGGGAGCTCGGGTGCTCGCTCTCGGCGAGGTGGAAGATCGTGTCCACCCCCGAGCTCGCATTCCGGACGGAGTCCTCGTCGGCGGGCGCGCCCGGGTGGACGGCGACCGCTTCCGGGAGCAGTGCTCGCGCGCCCCGGGCGTCTGGTGCGAGGACCCGGACGTCGTGCCCCCGGTCGAGGAGGTCCTCCACCAGGCTCCTGCCCACGAATCCGGTTGCGCCCGTGATCAGTGCTCTCATCGGTCTTTCCTTTCGGCGTGCGGGTCAGCGGATCCCGCGTCCCGGGCAGGGCCGGGGTCGGTGCACCTGCTCTCGGCTGCCCGGGGAGCGGGCGTTCGTGGGACGCGGCGTCCGCGGAGGTGGGATCTGCGCGCGGCCTTGCGGACAGGAGGGCCGTCGTGCGGCGGTTCAGTTCTCCTGGCGGAAGTGGTCGTAGAGCCCGGCCAGCGGTTTCGGCGCCCACCAGTTCCACTGGCCGAGCACGGTCATCGTCGCCGGCACGAGCAGCAGCCGCACGAGCGTCGCATCGGCGGCGACCATGATGGTCAGCCCCACCCCGAGTTCCTTGATGGAGATCATCTCGCCCGAGACGAAGCCGAGGAAGACGGCGATGATGATCGCGGCGGCCGAGGTGATGATGCGGCCCGAGCGCTGCAGCCCGCGGGCCACGGCCTCGTCGTTGTCGTACCCGGCCCGCCAGTACTCGCTGATGCGGGCCAGCAGGAAGACCTCGTAGTCCATCGCCAGGCCGAAGCCGAAGGCGGCCAGGCAGGCCACGATGAAGGTCTGCAGCCCGGGTGTCCTCGGCAGCCCGAGGTGCCCGCCCTCGAAGAGCCAGGCCGTGGCGCCGAGCGAGGCGACGAGGGAGAAGCCGTTGATGACGAGCGCCTTGAGGGGGACGACGAGCGAGCCGGTCATGCAGAACAGCAGGACGAGGACCGCCACGACGATGATGAGCGCCGACCAGGGCGCCCGATCGAGCATGGCGTTGATGAAGTCGGTCTGCTGGGCCGCCGCCCCGCCCACCCAGAACGGGTGGTCGGCGGTCATCGCGCGGATCCGGTCGACGGCGTCGACGGCCTGCTGGCCGACCGGGTCGTCGACGTCCATGAGGACGCTGATGAGCGTCATGTCCTCGTGGCCGGGCAGCGGCGCGGCCGTCACATGGGTGACGTCGTCCATGGCCCGGATGTCGGAGACGAGTCCGGCCGCTCCGGTCGTGTCGGTCTGGGCGACGATGCTGATCGTCGGGGTGGCCAGCGCCGGGTAGTCGTCCTGCACGATGTCGTAGCCGGTGCGCACGGAGGAGTTCGCGGGCATGTACTCGACGATGTTCGTCCGCATGTGCAGGGAGGCGACAGGGCTCGCCATGATCGACAGGGCGATGGCGATGACGACCATGATGATCCACGGGTGCGCCACGACCCGGCGCGACAGGCGGCTGAAGAAGCCGTGGTCCGACGAGGAGTCGCCGATGGCGCGCATCACCCGTCTGATGCCCGGCACCCGGCTCAGCGGGCTCGGGCGCACCAGATGGGATCCGAGGAGCGTGATGATCGAGGGGACGAGCGTGACCGTGCCCAGCACGGCGAGCAGTGCCACGATGGCCGCCCCGGCGGCGATCGTCTTGAACATCGGGGTGCGCAGGACGAGCAGGCCGGCGATCGAGCAGGCGATGGTGAGCGCCGAGAACGAGACGGTGCGCCCCGCGGTGGCGACCGTGCGCACGACGCAGCGTCGCACGAGGTCCTTCATCGCCTCGCCGACCGGCGGTTCACCGCCCCCGTCGCCGGACTCCGCGAGCTCGTTCGCGAGCTCCTCGCGGTAGCGGCTGACGAACAGCAGCCCGTAGTCGATCGACAGGGCCAGCCCCAGGATCGAGATGACGTTGAGGATGAACGAGTGCACATCGAGGACGAAGGTGAGGCACCACAGCGCGCCCATGCCGACCAGGATCGAGACGATCGCGTTGACGAGCGGCAGGCCGGCGGCGAGCAGGCCGCCGAAGATGAGGATCAGCAGGACGAGCGCGATCGGCAGGCTCACGGACTCCCCCTGGGCGAGGTCCTCCTGGACGAGCCGGCCGATGGAGTCGCCGATGAGCTCCGTGGACACCGCGTGGGCATTCGCATCGGGCGCGTGCTGGCGCAGCGCGTCGAGATAGGCGCCCTCGGCCGTTTCGGCCACTCGGTCGTTGGCGGCCTGGGAACGGTCGTCGTCGAGGCCCGCGGCGAGCGTGACGAGTTCCACGTAGCCGTCGCCGTCGGCGGACAGCAGCGCCCGGGCCTGCTGCGAGGCGGGGTCGGGCATCGAGAAGGCGTCCTGCACCGAGGCGACGTCCTCGAGACCGGACAGGGTGCTGCGCGCCGTCGACACCGCGGCGGCGAGCCCCGCCGGGTCGGCGTGCATGTCGACGCCCTCGACGACGACCGTCACCGTCTCGCCATCGGTCCCGTCGGAGTCCGTCAACGAGGAGACCTGTTCGGACTCGGTGTCGGGGGTCGGGGCGTTCGTGCTCGTCAGCCGCTCGAAGAGCCCGCCATGCCCCAAGCCCTGGAAGGCCAGGCAGGCCATGGCGGACAGCAGCAGCGCCCAGGCGACGACGAACACCACCGGGCGCCGGGAGACGGCGCGGCCGATATATGTGAACATGGATCTCCTCGGTCTGGTCGGTCTGGTTCTGGGCGGGCGCACGGCCGGGCGTCCGTGCGAGTCCCGGATCCTCAACGGTCGATTTCGTCGTGCTGTCAGAACCTCGTGCGCCAGGCGGCGAGCTGCGGTTCCACGGCGAATCCTTCACCGGGGAGGGGGTGGGCGGGTCGTCGGATGGCAACCGGATTCCGGCTTGTCCATGCGGCCGATACGGGAACCTACAAGGCGTTTTCGGACGGGTCAAGGTTCCGTCGGGGGCCCCGCATTCCGGTAGGGGTGGATTCGGGGTTGCAATGACTTCAACGACGGTGTTGACTGAAAGTTTTTCCCGCTCGGCCAGGAGAGCGGAATCCCACGTGCGGAGCGGCGCGGACGAATTCCTGCGATTCCTGCTGGAGCGGACGGGAACCGGGCCGGTGGAGGCCGTGCGAGCGGGGCCCGGACGCCTGCCGTCGGAATACCCAGGAAACTCACAGCAATTGTCGGGATGAGCGCGTGCTCAGGGGATGATCAGGGGTGCGGGACCGGTCGCGGATGCCGCGGACGGCGCTCGTGGATGGCGCGGCGGGCGACGACGCGGCCGCGGCGAGCCGGTCGTGCCCCCGTCCCGTCACCTGCCGGCGCTCGGCCCCCGTCGGTCGGCTCCGGTTCACCGACCTGCCGCCCTGCCCCGGTACGGGACGGCGGGGGGCCGGAGCCGTTGCGACGCGCCGGGAGCGCCGGGCCCGGTCCTGCGGCCCCGCGCCGCACGGCGTTCACGCCGCGTCCGGAGCCGGGGGAACGCCCCTGCCCAGGGTGACCCGGTCGAAGACGGCCAGCGCCGTCGAGACGACGATGAACACGGTGATCGCCGCGTAGGAGCCGGTCAGCGCCGCGGCCCATCCGGTGGACAGCATCGAGTAGAAGATGGCGGTGGTGACCGCGTTGCCGACGGCCGTGGCCATGCGTTCGGTGGTGGACTTCACGCCGCCGGCCACGCCGCCCTCGGTGGAGGGGATCTCGCTCATCGACAGGGTCTGGTTGCAGCCCGTCATGCAGCCGCTGCCGAAGCCGATGAGGGTCAGCGGGAGGACCAGCCACCAGAAGCGGACGTGGGCGGTCTCGATGAGGCGGGCGGTGACGGCTGCGCCGACCACGCCGACGGTCATGCACGACAGCCCTGCGATGACGATGGTGCGCCCCTTCGCGAGCGCCATGCGTCCGGTCAGGAGCGAGGTGACCGCCGTGACGACCGCGTAGGGCAGGCCGAGGAGGCCGGTCGCCAGGGCCGAGACGTCCATGCCGTTCTGGAGGAACAGGGCGGCGAGGATGAGAACGGAGGTGCTGCCGAGGAACTGCGTGCCGCTGATGGCGGTGGCGTGGGTGAAGGAGCGGTGGCGGAACAGCGCCAGGTCGACCATCGGCTGGCGGCCGCGGGCCTTGTAGGAGCGCTCCCAGCGCACCCACAGGAGCAGCAGGGGGACGGCTGCCGCGAGCAGGCCGAATGAGACGCCGGTCTTGAGGATGAACGGCAGCATGATGCACAGCACCGCCGTCATGAGCAGGGCGACGGCGAGCGGGTCGAGGTCGAGGCGCCGGGCCCGCGCCGTGCCCTCGCGCCGCGCCCGGGCCCGGCGCCGCTCGGTCTCGAAGGGGAACCACCGCGTGGCGAGGGCCGCGCCGAGGATGCCCAGGGGGAAGGTCCAGATGAAGGAGGCGCGCCAGCCGATGTCGGGGCCTGCCGCCCTGATGATGAGACCGGTCAGCAGCGGGCCGGCCGTCACCGACGCCGAGATGACGAGGCCGAAGATGCTGAACGCCTTGGCGCGGGCCTGGCCCTTGAAGTACTGCTGGATCATGCCGGTCGTCTGGGGGTTGTAGACGCCGGCGCCGAGGCCCTGGACGAGCCGGGCGAGGTTGAGCATCATCGGGCTGGTGGCCAGGCCGCAGGCGAGCGAGCCGAGGCTGAAGATCGCCATGCCGGTGATCCACACCGAGCCGCGGCCCAGCGCATCGCCGATGCGGCCGGCGGCGACGAGGACCATGCCGAAGGCGAGGGCGTAGCCCGAGAGCATCCACTGCACGGAGGCGTCCGAGGCCCCGATCGAGTGCTCGATGGTCGGCAGGGCCACGCTGATGGACGAGATGGCCATCACGGCCATGGCGAGCGGGACCATCAGCACGGCGAGCACCTTGATGCGATTGAAGACACGGGACTGGCCCTCGACGTGGATGAGATTGTTCTCGGCGGTGAGGGGCATGGCTTCCTCCGTCATACCGGTGTCGGCCCGGCGTCGGCACGCGTTGCGTCGTCCCGGCCCGTCCGGTCGCCGGCTGGGCGGCGGAGGATCCGGCAGGGTCGTGAACAGTATGTATTCTTGCCGAAAAAACGTCGTTCTCTAGGGCGTTCGCAGTATGGGACGCTCAGCGGGGCCGGGCCGCCCACCACGCCCGCAGCGCCTCGGCGGCGCGCTCGGCGCCCAGCGGGCCCTCGTCCATGCGCAGCCCGAGCAGGTAACGGTAGGCCGTGCCCACCTCGGGGCCTGGGCCGATGCCGAGCACCTCCATGATCTGGTTGCCGTCCAGGTCGGGGCGCATCGCGTCGAGCTCCTCCTGGGCGCGCAGTTCGTCGATGCGGGCCTCGAGCTCGTCGTAGGCGCGGCGCAGCCGCTCGGCCTTGCGCCGGTTCCGGGTGGTGCAGTCGCTGCGGGTGAGGATGTGCAGGTGCTCGAGCTGGTCGCCCGCGTCGCGGACGTAGCGGCGCACGGCCGAATCGGTCCAGTCCTGCTCGCCGTAGCCGTGGAAGCGCAGGTGCTGCTCGATGAGCTGGCAGACGGCGTCGACGACGCTCCGGGGGTAGTGCAGGGCCCGCAGGCGCCGGCGGGCGAGCTTGGCGCCGACGACGTCGTGGTGGTGGAAGGTGACCTTGCCGCCCTCGAGGGCGCGGGTCGCGGGCTTGCCGATGTCGTGCAGGAGCGCGGCCAGCCGGATGACGAGGTCGGGCTCGTGGTCGGGGTCGGGGCGCCCGTCCTTGCAGTCGCGGGCCTTCTCCAGCGCGATCGCTTGGTCGAGGACGGTGAGGGAGTGCTCGAAGACGTCCTTGTGGCGGAAGTGCTCGTCGCGCTCGAGGCGCATGGCCGGCAGCTCGGGCAGGACGACGTCGGCCAGCCCGGAGGCGACCATGAGGGTGAGACCGGGCCGAGGGGCGTCCGACAGCAGCAGCTTGCTCAGCTCGTCGCGCACCCGTTCGGCCGAGACGATCGCGATGCGCTCATGCATGACGGTCATCGCGTTGAAGGCGGCGGGCTCCACGGTGAAGCCGAGCTGTGCGGCGAAGCGGGCCGCGCGCATCATGCGCAGCGGGTCGTCGCTGAAGCTGACCCGAGGAGCGCTCGGCGTGCGCAGCACCCCGGCGGCGAGATCCCTCAACCCGTCGTGCGGGTCGACGAAGACCCGGTTCACGACGTCGACGGCCATCGCGTTGACGGTGAAGTCGCGGCGCACGAGGTCGTCGGTGATGTTGTCGCCGAAGGCCACGACGGGCTTGCGGGAGTCGGGGGAGTAGGCGTCCGCCCGGAAGGTCGTGATCTCGACGACCCAGTCGCGGCCCCCGGCGCTCCGGGAGGCCCCGATCGTGCCGAACTCCTTGCCGATCGACCACACCGAGCGGCTGAAGCGGCGGAGGATCTCCTCGGTGCGGTCGGGCCCGGCCGAAGTGGTGAAGTCGAGGTCGTTGCCGAGCCGGCCGAGCAGCGCGTCGCGCACCGAGCCGCCGACCAGGTAGAGCTCCTCGCCGGCCTCGTCGAAGAGCCGGCCCAGCTCGTCGACGAGCGGTGCGGTGCGCAGCAGCTCGGCGACTGCGCGGCGCTGGACCTGCGACAGGGCGGCGGTGGAGTCGGACACGTCGGTCCAGTCTAGCCGCCGCGCCTTCGGCGCTCAGCGGTCGACGCGGGGCAGCTGGTGGGTCGAGTCCGCCGGGCCGGCCGACGCGTCCCCCGCCCCCTGGGCACCGGACCGGTGAGCGTCGGGCCGGTCGGACGGCCCCTGGGAGCCGGTCCGGTCCGAGGGCGCCGTGGCGCCGGAACGACGGCCCTTGCGGCGGCGCTTGGTGCCCTCGGCGACGGACGCGGGGTCCAGGGCGATCGTCTTGTCGGCGGCCATGTTGCGGCCGCTGTCGCCGGCCGAGACCCAGCGCACCCGTCGGTCGGCCGAGTCCTCCAGCCACTCGCGGGCACCGGTGAGGGTCTGCGACGGCGCGGGCGCCTCCTGGCCGGAGGCCGGCGCAGGTGTCGGGGCGACCGACCCGGGCGCCGTCGCGGGGGCCTGGGCGGCCTGCTCGGCGCGGTGCTCCTTGGCCGCCTTGCTCAGCGGGTGGCGCCGCTGCCCGGACTGGGGCGACGCGTTCGTGTCCTTCTCGGACGTCAGGGGCAGGATCGCCCGGCGCGGCGTGCGCATGCCCGCCCTGCGCATCGCCGCGAGGATGCGGCTGCGGATCTCGCGCTCGACGTCCCACTGCTTGTTGGCCGGGCAGGAGATGAGGATCTGGTAGACGGCCGCGTTCTCGTCCAGCGCGTTGAGGCCGAGCACGCTCGGGGCCTCGAGCATCTGGTTGTGCCAGTCCGGCTCGGCGTCCATGCGGGCGCAGGTGCGCCGCAGCAGTTTGATGACGGCCGCCGGGTTCTCGTCGATGCTCACGGGGATGTCGATCGTCGACTTCGAGAAGCCCTGCGAGATGTTGCAGACGGTGGTGATCTCGCCGTTGCGCAGGTACCAGACCTGGCCGTTGAAGTCCTGCACCTCGGTGACCCGGAAGCCGACGGCCCGCACGGTGCCCTTGATGTCGTCGACCTTGACGATGTCGCCCACGCCGTACTGGTCCTCCATGATCATGCAGATGCCGTTGAAGAAGTCCTTGACCAGGCTCTGCGCGCCGAAGGCCACCGCGATGCCGACGACGCCGGCCGAGGCGATGGCCGGCATCACGTTGATGTTGATCGAGTTGAGCACCGTGAGCACGACCACGATGATGATGAGCACATCGGTGATCGACTTGAGCACCGTGCCGAGCGTTCGGGCCCGCTGGGCGGCGCGGTTCGCGTTGATGCCGTCGGTGGTGATGTCATGACCGGCCCGCTCGGCCCGGTGCTGGCCGGCGTGCTTGATGAACTGGTCGATGAGACGGCGCATCACGAAGCGCGTCACGACCGCCAGAGCGATGGTGACGATGATCTCGATGAGGGTGTTCGGCCAGACGAACTCGATGTCCAACGGCAGCACTCAGGTCCTCCTGGAACGGCTCGACGAGGCGGGCGGACGATCGGCCCACCGCATCCATTGTGACGCGGCGGACCGGGGACCGGGTGCGGCGGCCCGCGGTGGGGGGACGAACCGGGCGGGCCTGCGCCCGTGGGCGGGGTCGGCCCGGCCCGCGCTCGCCCCGAAGGGGCCCCTCCAGGGGCGGGGTCCGCCGCGTCGCGCGGCGCCCCGGGGCGGATGGACTCGACTCCGATCTCCCAGTATCCAGCCATCTAGAAATTTTTCTAGAGCTGATGAGAGTGACGTACAGGCACCTGCCGCGCCGCCGCCGGCGGGGGCGCGCCGGTCACGGGCCGGATCGGGACGAGCGCTCCGGTCCGCGTCCCCACGACCGCCTCGTCCGCTTGTCCGGGGCCGGATCCCCGGCGGTGGAGGACCTCGGGGACGGACGTTCCCGGGGACTCCCGGTCGGGCGGTCTCGCGCGTAGGGTTGTCCCATCGGCGCCACGTACCATCGGCGCCACGTAGACGTCGGCTCCACCGGCGGAGCCGGATCTCACCCAGCACGGAGGTCGACATGAACATGAACCAGCAGCAGCGAGAGCGCATGGGCAGCGGTCGGGGCTTCATCGCGGCACTCGACCAGTCGGGCGGCTCCACGCCCAAGGCGCTGCGCCTCTACGGCATCGACGAGAGCGCGTGGAGCACCGAGGAGCAGATGTTCGACCTGGTGCACCGGATGCGCACCAGGATCATGACGAGCCCCTCGTTCACGAGCGAGCACGTCCTCGCCGCGATCCTCTTCGAGCGCACGATGGACAGCACCGTCGAGTCCGTCCCGACGGCCCGCTTCCTGTGGGAGCGCAAGGGCATCGTGCCGATCCTCAAGGTGGACAAGGGCCTCGTGGACGAGGCCGACGGCGTGCGGCTCATGAAGCCGATACCCGCCCTCGACGAGCTGCTCGACCGGGCGGTGGCATGCGGCGTCTTCGGCACGAAGATGCGCTCGGTGATCGCCGGCTGCAACGAGGCCGGCATCAGGGCCATCGCCGCCCAGCAGTTCCGGATCGCCCAGCAGATCCTGGCCAAGGGGCTGGTGCCCATCATCGAGCCCGAGGCCGACATCCACGCTGCGGACCGCGAGGCCTCCGAGCGGATCCTCCACGACGAGCTGAGGGCCGGCCTTGACGAGCTGCCCGAGGGCCGGCAGGTGATGTTCAAGCTGTCCATCCCCGTCGAGGACGATCTCTACGCCGACTTCATCGCCGATCCGCGCGTCCTGCGCGTCGTCGCGCTGTCCGGCGGCTACACCCGCCAGGAGGCCTGCGAGCGCCTGGCCCGCAACAGGGGGATGATCGCCAGCTTCTCGCGCGCCCTGACCGAGGGGCTGTCGGTGAATGACACCCCCGAGGAGTTCGACGCGAAGCTCGGGGCGTCCATCGAGCAGATCGCGGCGGCCTCGGCCACCTGATCCGCTCCGGGCGCCGCAGCGGGCAGACGGTTCCCGGGGCCTCGTGGCCCGGGAACCGTCTGCCCGTGACAGCCGATGCATCCTCCTGCCCGTGACCGCAGGGTCCCGGGCAAAGGGGTCACAGGGCGCTCTGCTTCTGCCAGCCGTCCCAGTCGTAGGTCCAGCAGCCGATGCCGTCGCCGGGCTGGAAGGCGAGGTAGGCGCCGCCGGGCGTCGTGCCGTTGAAGACGACGGGGTCGCCGATGTGGGTGACGCCCATGAGCCATGCCGCGTCGTCCGGGCTGAGGTTCGTGCAGCCGTGGCTCGTGGGAGCGACGCCCTGGGAGCCGACGGACCAGCTGGCCGAGTGGAGGAATTCGCCGCTCCAGGTGATGCGCTGGCAGTTCGGCACCTCGGTCTTGTAGCCCTCCGCCGAGTCCGCCGGGACGCCGTAGGTGGACGAGTCCATGGTGAAGGTGTCGTACTTCTGCATGATCACCTTGGTGCCGCTGTAGGTCTCGTGCCCCACCTTGCCGGTGCTCACCGGGCAGGTGCGCAGCAGCGAGCCGTCCTGGTAGACGTCCATGTGCTGGGAACCGAGGTCGCAGACCAGCTCGACCTTCGTGCCCGCGATGGAGATCGAATAGTTCGTGTCGTCGGCCAGGTACTGCTGGTCTCCGACCTTGACGCCGGCGAAGGCCAGATGGACGTCGACGGTGGTGCCGGGGGCCCAGTAGTCCTTCGGGCGCCACATGAGGATGCGGTCCTCGACCCAGCCCCACGAGCCGGGCTGCTCGGGGGTGACGGTGACGCTGGCCTGCTTCTCGATGGCCGCTCGGTGCTCGGGCAGGTCGATCGTGTCGGAGAACTGGACGTAGACCGGCATGGCCACGCCGAGATCGCTCTGGGAGTAGACGGGCTCGTAGACGAGGGTTTCGACGGAGGCGGTGGTGATCTTCTGGGTGAGGGTCGTCTCCTGGTTCTGAAGGGTCATGACGTCGACGGAGACCGTGTACTCGGTGCCGGGCCAGAAGGCGCGGTCGGGTTTCCAGGTGGTGTCGTCGAGCGTTCCGGTGAAGGCGACCCCGTCCGGGCCGGTCGCCTTGACCGAGACGGCGGAGCCGTTGGCGACGGTGACGGTGAGCGTGTCATCGGGCAGGACGGCGTCGGTGCCGTGCGCGCTGGTGACTGTGACGGTGGGGGACTCGGTGCCCGTGGGTGTGCTGCTGCCCTTCGCCGAGCCGTTCTGAGAGGGGTCGGCCGAGCCGCCGGCGCACGCCGCCAGGCCGAGCGCACCGGCTCCTGCGGCCGCTGCGACGATGACTCCGCGACGGGTGAGACGCGGATCAGTGTGCTGGGTGGTGGGCATCCAAACTCCGAATCGATGGTTCTCCCGAGCCCGCCGGCGCTGCGGCTGTGCGGCACGGTCGCATCCCGGAACGACCCGGGCGCACTGCCAGTGATGATAACCCGCCGACATGTCAGCAGGGCCCCGTTTCGAGAGCGCTTATTGAATGTTCACCCAAGGGGTGAATTCCACGCCCCGGGAGGGGGTATTTCTCAGCAAAAATTCAGCATGTTTTAATGAAACACGAGTGCTTCGCTCCGGGTTCTGCGGTGCATCCGCGGTGCATTCGATGCGCCCTGGCGACGCGTTCCGGTCCTGCACGTTCGGGGAGGGCGCTGCCCGAGGAGGCGGATCAGGGGCGTGATCCTCGACGCCGGGAGGGAACCGGGGCGCCGTGCCGCCCGGGGCGCGGGGGAGCTGCCGTACCGGGGCGACCAGCCTCACCCCGGCGCGGTCCGGGGCACGGGGTCGGTGCGCAGGCCGGTCCTGCACGTTCAGGACGATGGCAGCGGACGCGGCACCCAGCGCGTCCCGGCGGGCTCGGTGCGGGCCGCCCCCGAAGTGAGTGCGGCGATCGTTCCGACGGCACGGTCGGCGGCGTCCGCGGGGCAGGCGATGCGCACGACCGGGCCGGCCGGATCGTCCCAGCTGGTGCCCATGACGTCGAGATCGCCGGCGCGCAGGACCGCCTCGAGGCGGCCCGCGTCGGCCGGGGGCAGGTGGGCGTCGAGGAGGGCGCAGCGCTCGTGGAGCAGCATCGGGACCAGGCGCAGGGCCTGTGCGACGGTCCCCCCGTAGGCGCGGGCCAGGCCCCCGGCGCCGAGCTCGACCCCGCCGAAGTAGCGCACGACGACGGCCAGCACGTTCGACAGATCGGCCCGCCCGGTGGCGGTGACGTGGCTCGTGAGGGCCTGCATGATCGGGACGCCGGCGGTCCCGGCGGGCTCGCCGTCGTCACTGGAATGGGCGCTGTCGCGTCCCGGGCCGAGCAGCTGGGCGCTGCAGTGGTGCCGTGCGTCGTGGAACTCGTGGCGCAGCTCGCCCAGACGGGCGCGCGCCTGCTCGTCGTCGGCCACGGGGAACAGGCAGGCGATGAACCGCGAGCGCCGGATCTCGACCTCGTGGCGGCTGGGGCCGACGGGCGAGACGTAACGGTCTGCGGGCATGGGCCCATCCTGCCATCGACGTGAGGCCGGCATGCGGTTAGCGTGGTGTCATGAACGAGATGACTCCCCTTCTCGCCGGGCGATGGAGCCCGCGAGGTTTCGACCGGACGCATGTGGTGGGCTCCGGGCAGATCGAGTGCATGCTGCAGGCCGCGCGCTGGGCTCCGTCGGCCATGAACCGCCAGCCGTGGGCCTTCGTCGTGGGACGCCGCGGGGACCGGGTCCACGAGCGCCTCGAGGGGCTGGCCCGGGGCCTCTCCGACTGGGCGCTCGGCGCGTCCGCGCTCGTCCTGGCCGCCTACCGCACCGAGGGCGACGAGCCCGACTACGCCCTCCACGACCTGGGCGGAGCGGTGGCGCACATGAGCGTCCAGGCCGAGGCCATGGGGCTGCACGTGCGCCAGTTCGCCGGCTACGACCACGAGGGGGCCCGTACCGCGTTCGGCATCGACCCGCCGTGGACGCCCGTCGTCATGCTCGCGGTGGGCATTCCGGGGCCGGGGACGAGCCCGGCCGGGCGCGAGCGCAAGCCCATCGGCGAGCTCACGCCCTGGCAGTGACCGGCGGGCGCACCACGATGACGAGGCCGGCGGGTCCCGGGGAACGGTCTCCTGAAGGGCCTGCCGCGCGGACCGGTCAGATGTCGTACTGGTACAGGTTGTAGGCGTTCATGAGGTTGATCACCTTCTGCGCGTAGTTCGGGTCGGTCGCGTAACCGGCCCGCGCCACCTCGCGGATGAACCGGTCGGGGTCGTCCGTGTGGGCGAAGGCGCCCCCGTAGCGGCTGTTGTGCGTGAGGAAGTAACCGTGGTCGAGGAACGAGTCCGTCCGCGAGCCGTAGATGCGGAAGCTGCTCGAGATGATCTGGTACGACGAGTGGAGGTACTCGCCGCTGCCCATGTTGATGCAGCCGCTCTGGTAGGGGCTCGAGGTGCTGCACTTGATGCCGAAGTAGTTGTTGTACCGGCTCGACAGGGTGCTGCCGCCCCAGCCCGATTCGAGGATCGACTGGCCGAGCGCCACCGAGACGGGCACGCCGTACTGCTGCGACTCGGCGACTGCCGCAGGCAGGGCCTGCCGCAGGTAGTCCTGCTGGGTCGGGGTCAGCCCCGAGGAGTTCATCGTGATGGTCTCCGTCCTGCTCCCGTTCGCGGTCCAGATGATCGCGCCGCCCTCGAACATCTGGTACGAGCCCGTGCCCGTCGCGATCTCGTCCGATGTGGGATAACCGAGCGGGCCCTGCTCCCAGTTCTGGGACGCCCACCTCTCGCCGATGGCGCCGTGCGTGGCGTGCGCCCCGGCGGCGGACGTCCAGTGTATGGACCCGTCCTGGTAGGTCTGGTAGCAGCCGCCGTTGCGGAGTCCGCAGATCTCGTTGGTGGTGGGGTAGCCGAGGGGCCCGTTCTCCCAGCCGGTCGCCCGCCACTCGTCGCGGATGGCGCCGCGGGTGGCGTGGGCGCCGCTGCCCGGCGACCAGTGGATCTGCCCGTTCTGGAAGTTCTGGTAGCAGCCGCCGTTGCGGAGTCCGCAGATCTCGTCGGTGGTGGGGTAGCCGAGGGGCCCGTTCTCCCAGCCGGTGCGGCCCCATTCGTCGCGGATGGCGCCGTGGAGCGCGTGGGCGCCGGTGGTGGACGTCCAGTTGATGGAGCCGTTCTCGAAGTTCTGGTAGCAGCCGCCGTTGCGGAGTCCGCAGATCTCGTCGGTGGTGGGGTAGCCGAGGGGCCCGTTCTCCCAGCCGGTGCGGCCCCATTCGTCGCGGATGGCGCCGTGGAGCGCGTGGGCGCCGGTGGTGGACGTCCAGTTGATGGAGCCGTTCTCGAAGTTCTGGTAGCAGCCGCCGTTGCGGAGTCCGCAGACCTCGTCGGTGGTGGGGTAGCCGAGGGGCCCGTTCTCCCAGCCGGTCGCCCGCCACTCGTCGCGGATGGCGCCGCGGGTGGCGTGGGCGCCGCTGCCCGGCGACCAGTGGACCTGCCCGTTCTGGAAGTCCTGGTAGCAGCCGCCGTTGCGGAGTCCGCAGACCTCGTCCGAGGTCGGCAGCCCGAGGTAACCGTGCTCGTAGCCCAGGGACACGTACTCGTTGCCGATGCCGCCGCGGACCGTGTGCACCGCTCCGTCGGGCGAGGCGAGGATCGAGCCGTGCGCGAAGTTCGTCTGGCGCCCGCCCCGGACGGGGTGCTCCATCTCGTGGACGACGCCGTAGGTGCCGGACTCGCCGCCTGCGGCCCGCCACGTGTCGTAGATGGTCGAGTAGGTCTTGCCGTTGACGCGCGCCGCGACGGCGTTGCGTATCTCGGCCATGCGGTTCGTCACGTTCGTGCCCGGGCACTCGGTGCTCATGACGTCGCCGTGGCGGAAGATGACGTTGATCGTCCGGCCTCCGAGGGTCACGGTGCCGAGCGGGTTGAGGTAGTTGTTGGCGATCTTCCAGGCGATGACGTCCTCGAGCGAGGTGAGCATGGGGCCGGAGGGCTGCGCCGTGTTCGAGTTCATCATGAGGCTGATGCCGACGGTCTCCCAGTTCCAGGTGGTGGCGTGCGCGCCGTGCACGGGGAAGGTGGCGCCGCCGCCCTTGCCCTCGAAGACCTGGCCGTACTTGTCGACGAGGAAGTTGTAGCCGATGTCGCACCAGCCCAGCGTCACCTCGTGGTAGTATTGGATGCCGCGCACGATGGACGCGGACTGGCCGGCCGAGTAGTCGTTGCTGCCGGCCGTGTGGTGCACCGCGACGGCCCTGATCGTGTCGGAGTTCGCCTCGCAGCCGTCCTGGGCGATGGCGCCCCACCGGCTGCGGGTGATCATGGTCGGCTGGGGCACGGAGCCGTTCGCCGCGAGCGGTCGGGCGGCCGTCGCGGGACCGTTCACCGCGGCGGCGGTCGTCGCGGTGGTCGGATCGGAGCCGCGGGCCGGCGAGTCGATGAGCACCGCCCGCATGCCCTCGGCGGTGCCGCCGGGCCTGCTGGTTGCCTGCACCTCGACGGCGGTGGAGTCCTCGACGTAGATGACGCCGGTGGCCCGCTGCTCGGACTCCTCCTCGTCGGGGGTGACGTCGTACCACTCGCTCCAGCCGGAGGCCGTGAGGGTGCGCACGTGCACGCCGAGGTCCTCGCCGCTCAGGGCCGTCCACGTCACCCCGACCATGGAGAAGCTGCCGGCCTCGTCGGTCCGGATGTCCTCGAGGACGGTGGTGCCGTCGGCGGCGGTGGGCGCGCCGGTCGCAGGGGCCGAGGGGGTCTCGGACGACGGGGCGGGGGCCCGGCCGGCGGTGGCGTCGGACGACGGGGCGGAGGACGGGGCCTGGTCCGCCGGGGCCGACGCGGAGGGGACGGCAGCGGCGCTGCTCTCCGCGCTCCCGCCCGGGGCCTCGCCGGCCCGGCCGGAGACCGTGATCTCGTCCGAGGGGTTCTCGACGGTCGTCGAGGTGACCTGGCCCGCGCTGTTCGTTGCGGTGACGACGGCCTGCGCCGTCTCGATGTTCTCGAGCGGCTCGGAGCCCCCGGCCGGGGCCTCGCCGGCCCGGCCGGAGACGTCCTCGGCCGTGCCCGCGGGGCCGTTCGGCGCAGAACTCGGGGATGGATCCTGATCGGCGGGCCCCGCCGTGGGATCGGCCGATGCCAGTGGTGCCGCCATCATGGTGAGGGCGGCGAGGGCCGCGAGGGACGCCGCCCACCCGTGCCGCAGAGTTGTCCTGCCCGACATGTGACTCCTTGCTCGTGCTTCGTGGAAGGATGCCCTGCCGGGGGTGGTGCCGGGCCACGGGTCATCACAGTCGACGTTCCGGGGCGTACGCAAGGCGAGGGCCCCAACCCTCAGGTGGGGGTCAAGACACCCGCTGGGCCACGATCGGGGGAGGACGGGCGGCCGCCGCCGGCGACGAGGACGCCTGACGGGAGCCTCTCGGGGACGGGACGCCTTCCGGCCCACCGGTCCCGCGCCGCCCCCGGAGCGCGGGGCGCCGCCGCTCTCAGCCGGCCCGGTGCACGCCGACGAGGTGGATCGCCGCCCCGGCCGGCGGACCGGTGAACAGGGCGATGCACGCCCGCACCGGGAGCGCGAACGGCAGGAGGAGCAGCAGGGCCGACACGAGCGCCGGCCGGCAGCCGGCCGGCGCTGAAACCATGTACGGGCGTTCGCCGCCACCGTCGCCGTGCCCGTCAGCGTGGTGACGGCCAGTGGCACGGCGGCGATCGTCAGCCCGGCGAAGGTGGCGCCGGCGGCGACGAGCCAGACGATGTGCGGCATCGAGTCCGGCACGAGGCGGCGGGCCCCACCACGGGCCGGCGAGGGCGGACAGCGCCGCGGTGGCCGTCGAGAGCACCAGGGCCGCCCGGGGCACCGGCACTCCGGGGTCGGCGGCGCGCCCGGGCCCGTGGGGGTTCACGGCCCGGGTCGTCTCGTTCTGCAGGCCGTTGACCACGCCGTAGACGCCGAACAGCAGCGCCAGAGGACGATGAGCGAGGCGTAGCCGGCGTCCCCGTCCCCCACGAGGCTGCGGGCGGCGGTGATCATGATGGGCAGGGTGGAGACGGCGGCCGAGCCGGACGCCACCAGGATGTCGGGACCAGGATGCCGGGCGTGCGGCCCCTGCTCGGACCGATGCCGCTGCGGGCGGGCTGGGCGGGGCCTGTGGGCACGGCTGGAATCGTCGTGGCTGCGGGGCGTCCCGGCGGCGTCCCCTCAGACCGGTGAGGGCTCCCACCACTTCCGGTTGGCCCGGTACCAGTCGATCGTCTCCGCGAGTCCCGCGTCGAAGTCGCGGTGGACGGGCTCCCAGCCCAGTTCGGCGCGGGTCGCGGAGGGGTCGAGGCCGTAGCGCAGGTCGTGGCCGGGCCGGTCGGGCACGTGGTCGACCTCGTCGGGGTCGTGGCCCATGAGGGCGAGGATGCGCCCGAGCACGTCTCGGTTCGACAGCCGGCAGTCGGCGCCGATGAGGTAGGTCTGGCCGATGCGCCCCGACTCGAGGATGCGCAGCACCGCCGCGTTGTGGTCGTCGACGTGGACCCAGTCGCGCACATTGCGCCCGTCGCCGTACAGCCGGGGCCTGCGCCCGGTGAGCAGGCGCGTGACTGCGTTGGGGATGAACTTCTCGACGTGCTGGCGCGGTCCGTAGTTGTTCGAGCAGTTGCTGATGGTGGCCCGGATCCCGAAGCTGCGCACCCAGGCGCGCACGAGCAGGTCGGAGCCGGCCTTGCTCGACGAGTAGGGGCTCGACGGCCGGTAGGGGCTCTCGGGGGTGAAGAGCTCGTTGCCGTCGAGCGGCAGGTCTCCGTAGACCTCGTCGGTGGAGATGTGGTGGTAGCGCACGTCGTGGGCGCGGACGGCCTCGAGCAGGCTGAAGGTGCCCACGAGGTTCGTGTGGACGAAGGGCCCGGGGTCGGCCAGGGAGTTGTCGTTGTGCGACTCGGCGGCGAAGTGCACGACCGCGTCGGCCCGGGCCACGAGCGCGTCGACGAGCCCGCGGTCGCAGACGTCGCCGACGACGAGCTCGACGCGGTCCTCGGGGAGCCCGGCCAGCGAGGCGGGGTCGCCCGCGTAGGTGAGCCTGTCGAGCACCGTCACCGTGTGGTCGGTGCGCTCCAGTGCCCGGTGGACGAAGTTCGACCCGATGAAGCCGGCGCCGCCGGTCACGAGCAGATGAGTCATGGCCCGCTCCTCCGGGGCCCCTACCGGCCCCCGGCGCCGGCCCGGGCCTCGGCCTGCGCGTCGTCCGGGAAGACCCAGGCGCGGTAGGTGACGTAGCGGAAGACGGTGGCCAGCGCCTGACCGATGAGGGTGCCGGAGATGTTGTCGGACAGCCAGCTGTGCAGGCCGAGGACGTAGCGTGAGAAGCCGAGGCAGAGCTCCTGGAGGCCCATGGCGATGACGTTGAGCACGACGAACGCGAGCAGTCGGGCGCCGGTGACCCGCGACTTGCGGGAGTTGAAGGTCCAGACCTTGTTCCCGATGTAGGTGAAGACCGAGGCCACCGCGATGGCGATGAGCTTGGCGACCAGCGGCTGGTCGAACATCGGGCCGTGGTGGCCCGGCCACGGCCGCGCATAGGTGAGCAGGTTGAAGGTGAGGTAGTCGATGACGAATGCCACGCCGCCCACCGCGAGGAACTGCAGCCCGGCGACGAGGTGCTCCTGCAGGAGGCTCCGGGCCGGGTCCCGCTCGGCGGGCCGGGACTGGTCGAGGGAGGTCACCCGCCCACTGTACGTGGCCCGTCCCGGAGCCCGCGGATGTCTGCGCGATGCGCGGCACGGCATGCGGGTGGGGGACACCCCCTCAGGGTACGATCATCGCGTGAACGACACGGTGAAGCGCCCGGCGGCCGCCTTCGAGAACATCGAGGACCTGCGCATCGCGGCCATCGTCCCCTGCTACGACGAGGAGGCGGCCATCGCCAAGGTCGTCGCCGATCTGCGCGCGGCCGTGCCCCCGATGGAGATCTACGTCTACGACAACAACTCCGACGACAACACCTCGGCCGTCGCGGAGGCCGCCGGGGCGGTCGTCCGCTTCGAGGAGCGCAAGGGCAAGGGCAACGTCGTGCGCCGCGCCTTCGCCGACATCGACGCCGACGTCTACGTCATGATCGACGGCGACGACACCTACGACACCGCGGACCTGCCGGCCATGATCGGGCTGCTGCTCAAGGGCCCCTACGACCATGTGCTCGGCTGCCGCCAGGACGACGCCGAGGACTCCAAGTACCGTCCCGGCCACGCCGCCGGCAACCGGATGTTCAACCGCTTCGTCTCGTGGATCTTCGGTGAGCGGGTCACCGACATGCTCTCGGGCTACCGCGTCTTCTCGCGGCGCTTCGTGAAGAGCTTCCCGGCCACCTCGCGCGAGTTCGAGATCGAGACCGAGCTCACCGTGCACAACATGAGCCTGCGCGTGCCGAACGCCGAGCACCCCTGCGGCTTCCGCGACCGCGCCGAGGGCACCGAGTCCAAGCTCAACACCTTCAGCGACGGCTTCAAGATCCTGCACCTCATCATCAGCCTGGTCCGCCACGAGCGCCCCGTGTTCTTCTACGGCATCTGGTCGGCCCTGTGCGTCCTCGTCGGCCTGCTCGTCGGCGTCCCCGTCATCGCCGAGTTCAGCCGCACCCACCTCGTGCCGAAGCTCCCGTCGGCGCTGCTGGCCACGGGCCTCGTCCTCATCGGCGTCGTCCTGTGGATGCTCGGCCAGATCCTCGAGGGCATCAGGCGGAACCGCCACGAGGAGGCGCGGTTGGTGTACCTGCAGTACCCGGCCCCGCGCTGAGCCCCCGTCCGCGGCCGCCGCGCCGGGGGACCGGAAGGCCCCGCGCCCGGCGTCCCGGACCCGAGCGGTCTCAGCCCTGGCAGGCGGTGATCCGGTACAGGCTGTTCCCCCGGCCGTCGCTCAGCACGAGCTCGAAGCCCGGCGTGCCCTCGTCGACGGTCAGGCCGGACCAGTTGCCCTCGTCGACGCCGATGAACGGCAGGCCCGGCGCCTGCGTCCCGTTGAGCGCGTTGCGGTCCATGACGAGCGCGTACTCGATGTCGTACGTGCGCAGGACCTCGCACGTCGCCGGCGAGTCGGCCGCCCTGTTCAGGTCGTGGCGCACCGTGTCGATGTCGCTCGTGGGCTGCCCGATCCAGTTCGCGTCGTAGTCCCTGAAGAAGACATTCACGTGGAAGAGGGAGTAGGCGTAGGCCGAGCCGTCGTAGGGGTAGTTCGCGACGCCGGTCCCCTGTGGGACGACCTGCGAGACGCGTTCGAGGAACGCGTACTCGTCGTCCTGGAACCCCGTCTGCTGGCTCGGGACCGACTCCCCGCGCAGCAGCGCGCGCTGGGAGGTGAGCCCCCCGCCCGCGCACGTGAGGCCCGCGACGAGCACCACGGCGACCGCCTCCAGCCCCATGCCCGCCTGCGGCAGCCGGGACGACAGGGAGCGCGCCCGTGCGCACAGCCATGCGATCCCCAGGCACGCGAGGGGGACGGCCATGATGGGCGAGGCGGCGAGCAGCCGGTTGCTGTCGTGGTACCAGAACCCGGTGAGGACGTCTCGGAAGGTGCTCGTGGTGCTGCTCGTCAGGACGTAGAGGACGCCCACGAGGACCCACGAGGCGACGAGCCAGTGCAGGTGCCGGTGCAGGGCCCGGACGATCCCCGCGAACACCAGGGCGCAGAGCACGTACTGCGCGGGCCCCCGGTCGTTCACCCCGAATGCCGCGTAGACCCCGATCGCCTGCGCGTCCGTCTGGAAGGGAGGCCACTCGAAGCTGACGGTGCGGTGCAGGGCGGGCCTCGTGTAGAGGAAGCGCCAGACGGCGGCGATGCACAGGACGAGGGCGACGCTGATGGCCGTCGGCAGGACCAGGCCCCTCCGCTCGCGGACGTCCGCCCCGGACCACCGGAAGATCTGCTGGACGAGGAGGGGCAGCGCGATGACGACGATGGTGAACGCCGAGTTCGGCTGGGCCAGCCCGATCCCGACGAGCCCGACGAGCAGGACGACGACCATCGTGAGGTGCTCGCGGGGAGGGACGCGCAGCCGCGTCAGATGGCCCGCGAACAGGCCGATGAAGGACGGCAGCAGCGCGTACGAGAGGAAGTTCGAATAGAGGACGCCGTAGACGACGAAGTGGTAGGGGAAGGCGGCGAACAGTCCGCTGAGGCCGAGGGAGAGCAGTACCCAGCGGCCCCGGTGGCCGAGGAGCTCGCAGCTGAGGCCGAGGATGGCGAGCGGCCACACGAGCACGAGGATCGTCGTGCAGCTGGCGGCCACGGCGACCGGGATCGAGGTGCCGGTGGTCTGGACGACCAGCGCGACCATGTCGTGCCAGGCCGCGGGGTACAGCGTCGACCCCGCGGTCCGGTCGACCATCGCGGACGTGAGGGTCGACCCGTTGCCGCTCTCGACGATGTGCGCGATGACGGAGAAGTGGAAGGGCGTGTCGTACGGCTGCGGGAAGTTGTCCGGGCCGCGCACCGGCCGCGCGTACTCGAGCACCCACACGGCGATGCTGAGGAGGAAGCCGACGGAGTAGGCGACGGCGATCCTCGGGATCCTCGCGCGCCCGTTGCGCGCTGCGCCTCGGGGGTCGTCCCCGCGCGGTGGGCGGGGCAGCAGGCGGGCCAGCAGCCGGATGACGAGGAGCAGCACGATGCAGGCCAGGATCCCCAGCCCGATGTTCGTGAGGGTGAAGCCGATGCGCGCCTTGCCGTACACGACGGCGAGGAACGCGACGAGAGCGGTGGAGACCATCGGGGCCGGGTAGACGACCCGGATGCCGCGCATCCCGATCGCCGCCAGGGCGAGGATGCCCGGGACCATGTACAGGACGATGGTCAGGAGAAGTGGGGGGACCATGTGAACCCAGGACATCTTCCGATCTTTCTGCCCGCGCCGAGGCGCCCGTTCCGCTCGTCGAGGCGCAGGAGGCCGCCGTGCCCAGCGCGCCGACGCTCCTGGGCGCGACGAAGAATTCACCTCAGGATAACAACGCTGCCGGCCCCGGAGCGGTCACGACGCGACCGGGCGGAGGGCGACTCACAGCGGGCGCCGAGGCCGTACCTAGAATGAGGGCGGGCCGGTTGCCGCTACGCTGTACCGGACGGAAGGAGACCCCGGTGTCTGTGGATCTAGTGATCGTCGGTGCGGGCCTGTTCGGCCTGACCATCGCGGAGCGCGCCGCGAACGAGCTCGGCCTGAAGGTGGCCGTCGTCGACCGCCGCGGTCACATCGGGGGCAACGCCTACACCGAGCGCGAGGCCCGGACGGGCATCGAGGTGCACCGCTACGGCGCCCACCTGTTCCACACCTCCCACGAGACGGTGTGGGCCTACGTCAACCGGTTCACCGCCTTCACGAACTACGTGCACCACGTCTACACGACCCACGACGGCGAGGTCTTCCCGCTGCCCATCAACCTGGGCACCATCAACCAGTTCCTGCACGCCGCGCTGAGCCCCCGGCAGGCCCGCGACTGGGTGCGCGAGCAGGCCGGCGAGCTTGCCGGCACCGACCCCGAGAACCTCAACGACAAGGGCATCCAGCTCATCGGGCGGCCTCTCTACGAGGCCTTCATCAAGTACTACACCGGCAAGCAGTGGCAGACCGACCCCAAGGACCTGTCCGCCTCCATCATCAGCCGCCTGCCGGTGCGCTACACCTACGACAACCGCTACTTCAACGACACCCACGAGGGCCTGCCCGTCGACGGTTACACCGCCTGGTTCGAGCGCATGGTCGACAACCCGAACATCGAGGTGCACCTGGACACCGACTTCTTCGACGACGGCGAGTTCGGCCGGGCCGCCACCGTCGGCTCCGTGCCCGTCGTCTACACCGGCCCCGTCGACCGCTACTTCGACTACGCCGAGGGCGAGCTCGGCTGGCGCACCATCGACCTCGAGGAGGAGGTCCTGCCCATCGAGGACTTCCAGGGCTGCGCCGTCATGAACTACCCCGACCCCGACGTGAGGTTCACCCGCATCCACGAGTTCCGCCACTTCCACCCCGAGCGCGACTACACGAGGGACGCCACCGTCATCATGCGCGAGTACTCGCGCTTCGCCGGCCGCGACGACGAGCCCTACTACCCTGTGAACACGGCCGAGGACCGCGCCAAGGTCCTCAGGTACCGCGAGCGCGTCAAGGCCGAGAGGCAGATCCTGTTCGGCGGGCGCCTGGGCAGCTACAAGTACTTCGACATGCACATGGCCATCGGCTCGGCCCTGAGCATGTACGAGAACAGGATCAAGCCGCACTTCGCCGCTGGCGAGGCGCTGGTCTCAGGAGGGGTGGACGAGTGAGCACCGACACGAACGAGAGCGCCGGGCTGCGCGAGGTGGCCCACGTCTTCCTCGCCGAGGCCGACGACGCCGACGGCATGGCGCTGTGCATCGACAAGCCGCTCAAGGAGCAGGAGCTGACGCACGTCCTCGACCCGGCGGCGGTTCCCGAGGAGGACCGCATCTCGCGGTCCTCGCTGCGCGTGCGCCCGGGCAAGCGGGCCTCGTTCGGCTCCTACTTCAACGCCTTCCCCGCCGGCTACTGGCAGTGGTGGACGCCGGTCACCGAGGTGACGCTGCGTGTGCGCACCAGCGGCACCGGCCGCATCATCGTCTCCAGTTCCCGCGCCCGCGCACTCGGCCCCGCCGGCCCGCAGGGCCGATCCGGCAAGTCCGCCTTCTCGTCCGTGGCCGCCTCCAGACAGGTCTCCGGCCCCGGCGTGACGACCGAGTTCGCGCTGCCGCTTAAGAACTTCGGCGACGGCGGCTGGTACTGGTTCGACCTCGTCGCCTCCGCCGACGAGCCCCTCGTCCTCGACGGGGCTGCCTGGCTCGTCGCCGACAACGGTCGGCGCGGCACCGTCACCCTCGGCATGACCACCTTCAACCGGCCTGCCGACGCCGTGCAGAACGTGCTGCGGGTGGCCAACGCCCGCGAGCTCGACGACTGCGTCCGCGAGATGCTCGTCGTCGACCAGGGCAACCAGCCGGTCCGCGGGGACTCCTGCTACGTCGAGGCCGAGAAGGCCATGAACGGGCGCCTGCGCGTCATCGAGCAGGGCAACCTGGGCGGCTCGGGCGGCTACGCCCGTGGCATGTACGAGACCGTCAAGGGCAGCAACGGCGCGAGGTCCGACTACTTCATGACGCTCGACGACGACATCGAGATCGAGCCCGAATCGATCTTCCGCTCATGCGTCTTCGCCGACTACCTGACCAGCCCGGCCATCGTCGGCTCGCACATGTTCGACATCAACCGCCGCTCGTCCCTGCTGGCCTACGCCGAGGTCGTCGACGAGTACCGCTTCAACTGGGGCCCGATCCCCGGGCTGGGCGACATCGACTTCTCCGACGAGGGCCTGCGCTCCATCGCCGAACTGCACCGGCGCTGGGACGCCGACTACAACGGCTGGTGGATGTGCCTCATCCCGCGGTGCGTCATCGAGGAGATCGGCCTGCCGCTTCCGGTCTTCATCAAGTGGGACGACTCGGAGTACTCGCTGCGCGCCCGCGCCCACGGCTACCCGACCATCTCGCTGCCCGGCTCGGCGACCTGGCACGCCTCGTGGATCGACAAGGACGACGCGACCGACTGGCAGGCCTACTTCCACGAGCGCAACCGTCTCATCGCGGCCCTGCTGCACTCGCCGTACGCGGTCGGCGGCCGCATGCTGCGCGAGAGCATCAATGTGCTCACCAAGCACGCCCTGTCGATGCAGTACTACGCGGCCACCCTCGTCTCCCAGGCCATCGACGACGTCTTCGCCGGTCCCGACCGGCTGCACGACATCCTCGAGTCCAAGGCCGCCGAGACACGCGCGCTGAAGAACGACTTCGTCGACGGGCCGGTCATCACCAATCTCTCGGAGCGCCCGCCGATCCGCGCCGAGCGGGCCGTGCCGCTCATCGTCAAGGCGAAGCAGCCCAACCCGCGCACGCTCATCCCGTGGGCCGCCACCGTGGCGATCCGCCAGGTGTTCAAGAAGCCCACTGAGCTCTCGCGCACCTACCCGGAGCGCGCCGTCGCCAAGGGCGACGCCGCCTGGTTCTACCTGCCCAAGCTCGACTCGGCGCTGGTGAGCAACAGCACCGGCAACGGCGTCAGCCTGTACCAGCGCGACCCGCAGCAGGCCCGCCGGTTCCTGGGCAAGGACGTCGTCCTGCACGCCCAGCTCGCCAAGGCCTGGCCCAGGCTGGCGCGCACCTACCGGAAGGCGTTGCCCCGCATCACCTCGATGGAGGAGTGGGGCCGGACCTTCGCCAAGTACCCCGAGGAGCAGGATCAGTCCTCGTGAGCTCGTCCCCCCAGAGCACCGTGCCCGCGACGCACCTGGAGTTCCACGCCCCCGGACAGGGGCGCGGGCTGCGCGACGTGTTCGCGAACCAGTTCCTCCTCAAGCGCATCGTCGACAAGGAGATCCAGGTCCGCTACCGGGCCTCGGTGCTCGGCCTGGTGTGGAGCTACATCAAGCCGGCCATCCAGTTCGCGGTCTACTTCGTCGCGATGGGCGTCTTCCTGGGGCTGAACAAGGGCCTGCCGAACTACGCGATCTACATGTTCAGCGGCATCGTCGTGATGAACCTGTTCACCGAGGTCTTCGGCAACTCGGCGCGCATCATCGTCGGCAACGGCGACCTCATCAAGAAGATCTACCTGCCCCGCGAGCTGTTCCCCGTCTCGAGCCTGTGGGTCGCGTGGATCCACTTCTTCCCGCAGGTGGCGATCCTGCTGGTCGTCGACCTCATCGTCGGCTGGCACCCCACCCTCATGCAGCTCGTGGCGTTCGTCGTCGGCTTCGTCATCGTCTCGGTGTTCGCGCTGGCCCTCGGCCTCGTCTTCGGCACGGCCAACGTCTTCTTCCGCGACTCGGAGAACTTCGTCGACCTCATCAACATGGTCGTCACCTGGCTGAGCCCGGTGCTCTACATGTGGGTGCTCGTCGCCAACACGCTGCCGCACTGGGCCGTGACGCTCTACAAGTTCAACCCGCTCACGACGGCCGTCGAGCTCTTCCACGACGCCTTCTGGGCCTCGACCGTCAACGGCGAGATCCCCTACGAGGTCTGGCACGTCATGCCCCACCTGTTCTCGTCCTGGACGCCCATCGCCCTGGTGCTCAGCTTCGGCACGCTGCTCGTCGGCGACCTGCTGTTCCGCCACTTCGAGGGCAAGTTCGCGCAGGAGCTGTGATGGCCAGGGGAGTCGCACTCGAGCCGCGCGACGAGCGCATCGTCGTCACCGCCCAGCACGTCACCAAGACCTTCCTGCTGCGCCACACGCGCTCCATCAAGGAGGCCTTCGTCTGGCTCATCAAGGGCCGCAAGAAGGACATCACCAACGAGTTCCAGGCCATGGACGACGTGAGCTTCGACATCGCCGACGGCGAGTCGGTGGCGCTCATGGGCTTCAACGGCTCGGGCAAGTCCACCACCCTCAAGCTCATCAGCGGCGTCATGCACCCCGACGGCGGCGCCGTCGGCATCAAGGGCAAGGTCGCTGGCCTCATCGAGGTTGGCGCCGGCTTCCACCCCGACCTGACGGGCCACGACAACGTCTACCTCAACGGCGCCATCCTCGGCATGACCAAGGAGCAGATCAACGCCGCCTATGACGACATCCTCGCCTTCGCCGACATCGGTGACTTCATCGACACCGAGGTGAAGTTCTACTCGTCCGGCATGTACCTGCGGCTGGCCTTCTCGGTCGCGGTGCACACCGACCCGGACGTCTTCCTCGTCGACGAGATCCTCGCCGTGGGCGACGAGCCCTTCCAGAACAAGTGCAAGGCGCTCATCCGCCAGATGGTGCGCGACGGCAAGACGATCGTCATCGTCAGCCACGACCTCGACATGGTCGAGAAGTTCTGCAAGCGCGGCCTCGTCATGGAGCGCGGCCGGCTCGTCTTCGACGGCCCCTGCGACCAGGCGGTGCGCTTCCTGCGCGGCCGCGCCCTCGACGGCAGCGAGGACCCGCCGCGCCCGCCGCTCAGCGACGAGGAGAGGGCCAACCGCCTGTTCACCGACGACGAGCGCGCCGCCGTGCCGGTGCGGGTGCGCGTCGGCGGCCCGCCGACGGCCGCCGCCGAGAGGGATTGAGCCCGGAGGGCGCGGCGGACGCCGCCCGCGGAGCGCCCCGCTCCGCGTTCCTGGGACCAGCGCGGTGAGGCCCGCCCGGCCGCGCGTCCCCGCGTCCGCGGCCGGCCGCTCAGTCGTCGTCCCGGCCTCCGACCATGAGCCGGTACACGGGCCGGCGCACCCCGGTGGGGACCAGGCGGTAGCCGCCGCGCACGACGATGTTGCGCAGGCCCTGGCCGCGGGAGATGAATCCCGACGCCACGAAGGCCCGCTGCAGGGCGATCTCGCTGCGCAGCATCTCGCCGCCGCCGCGGCGCTGGTAGGCGCCGGCGCCCACCCGGTAGAGCACCAGCGGCTCGGCCAGGTTGGCCACCCGCGAGCCCGTCTGGAGCATGCGCACGAACAGCCAGTAGTCCTCCATCTTCGACAGCGGCTGGTAGCCGCCGGCCCTGGCCACCGCCGCCTTGCGGTAGACGACCGTCGGATGGTTGAAGGGGTCGCGGAAACGCGCCATCCGCCTGATCCGCTCCGGCTCGGCGGGCAGCTCCCGCACGAGGCCCGCCGGCCGCGCCTCCGACTCGAACTCCTGGATCGCCGCGCCGAGCAGGTCGAGCGGCTCCTCGTCGTCACCGCCCACGACGAGCGGGATCTGGGTGGCGAAGCGCCGGGGCAGCGAGATGTCGTCGGCGTCGGCGCGGGCGACGATCTCGTAGCGGCAGGCCTTGAGGCCCTCGACGAGGGCGGCCGCCAGTCCGCGGTTGTGGCCGATCCGCACGACGGTGACGGGCACGCCGCCGACGGCCGAGCCGTCGATGGCCGCGTCGAGCACCGCCTCGATCCCGTCGCTCACCTCGCCGTCACGGACGATGACGATCTCGTCGGGCCGGAGCGTCTGCTCGGTGCTCACCGAGCGCAGGGCGCGGGCGAAGAACGCCGGGTCGTCGCCCGCGTAGACGGGCAGCAGCACGCTGAACGCTGTCATCGGCCCCCCTCGACGGCGAGGACGTCCGCCTCGACCGGGGTGCCGGCCAGGACGCGGGCGTTGCGCCGCGGGCCCCGGCGCAGGCCGTCGCGCAGACCCCGGCGCAGGCCGCTGCGCAGGGCGGCCCGGTCGGACGAGGCACGGAACGTCGCCGCCCAGCGTCGCAGCGTCGAGGCGCCGTAGAGCAGGCGCTCCCAGCCGGCCAGCGCCGGCGAGCGGGTGAACATCCACACCTTGTTGCGCACCTCGAGGCGGAAGCGCGGGCCGGGGTCGGCGCTCGTGCCACCGAAGCGCTCCGTCAGGTGCGCCACGCGGCTGGCCGGCACGTAGAGGCCCTCGCGGAAGCGCAGCAGGCGCGTCGTGTACTCGAAGTCGTCGTTCCACAGGAAGTAGTCGCTGAGCGGCAGGCCCTCGTCGCGAACGGCCCGGGCGTCGAGGAGGATCGAGACGAACGAGGCCGACCGGATCGGACGGCAGCCCAGTCGCGCGGCATCGCGCCGCTGCTCGCGGGTGGCGCCGAACCGGGCCCGCGGCGTGTTCATCGGGTGCTCGCGGCCGTCGCGCCAGTCGGCGCGGCTGGCCAGGACCGCTGTCGGACGCGGATAGCGCTCGCGGGCATCGAGCAGCGCCTCGAGCGCGCCCGGGCCGGGCACCGTGTCGTCGTCCATGATCCAGACCAGGTCGGCGCCGTGGCGGTGACAGGCCACGGCGATGCCCGACGCGAAGCCGCCGGCCCCGCCCGTGTTCGTCGGCATGGTGACGACCTCGGTGACCGCCGGGTGCCCCGCCGCCACGCGCGGCGAATCGTCCGTGGAGGCGTTGTCGATGACGACGACCGCGTCCGGCCGGCGCGTCTGCCCGTCCAGCCCGTCGAGACAGCGGCCGAGGAGCTCGGCGCGGTTCCACGCCACGACGACCGCGACGACGCGGGGTGCGGGGGAGCCGCCGTCGGCGGCGGTGGGTTCGGCCATGGCCCAAGATTATCGGTGTCGCCCGGCCGGGCGACGGGGGCGTGCCGGACAGCCGCCGCCCGGCCGGCTCTCAGCGCACGGACAGCTTCCGCAGATATCCTCCTCTGGATCGCCGGGTCGACCCCCCTGCTCGGCCTGCGCCGCCGGACGTCCCGGCGGTCGATGAGCGGAAAGGACCCGAATCGATGAGGACCAGGCACGGGAAGCGCCCTTCGAGCCCCGCCGGCCGCTGCGCGGCTGCGCCGGTCCTCGCCCTCCTCACGGTGCTGGGGATGGTCGGCGTCGCGCAGCCGGCGCGGGCCGACACCGACTCGGGCGGGGCGATCACCGCCCGCTACGAGGCCCTCGGCGGCGCTGACGGCGTCCTGGGCGCCGAGCGGAGCGGCGAGACGTGCGGTACCAGCGATGGCGGCTGTTACCGCTCCTACGAGAACGGCACGATCGTCTGGACGGCCGCCACCGGCGCCCACGAGATCCACGGCGACTTCCTGGCCCAGTGGCGCCAGAGCGGCTCGGAGGACGGCTCACTGGGCTACCCGGTGACGGGCATCAGCTGCACGCTCATCCAGAACGGCTGCTTCCAGCGGTTCCAGCGCGGCTCGATCGTCCGCGACGGCGCGGCCGGCGCGACGTGGGGCGCGCACATTCTCCGGGGTGCGATCGGCGCCCGGTGGGACGCGACCGGTCAGGCCAGGGGCTATCTCGGCTATCCGAGGAGCGACGAGAGCTGCGGCCAGGACAACGGCACGGTCGGCTGCGTCCAGTTCTTCAGCTTCGGTCTGATCGAGTGGACACCGGCCACCGGTGCCCACTCCGTCCACCACGAGATCGAGCGCAAGTGGGAGGACGAGGGCGCCGAGGACGGCTACCTCGGCCTTCCGGTCAGCGAGGCGGAGGTCGGCGCCGGGACGATGACGATGACCCAGTACTTCCAGGGCGGGGCGATCCACCTCACGGCGGCGGACGCCCTCCTCGTCGTGCGGGGCGCAGTCTACGAGGCCTGGTCGGCCGCGGGTGCCCTCGAGGGCGACTATGGTGCGCCCGTGGGCGACGCGCGGTGCGACGCGTCTGGGACCTGCACCCAGGAGTTCGAGCACGGCACCATCACGCGCTAGATCGGGCGGCGATGCCCGCGGTGCGGGGCGGCCTCAGTGCTTCCCCCCGTCCGACCTGCGGGCCCGCTCGATCGCCGCCAAGTGCATCATCTCGGCCTGGGTGGGCATGCCGTAGGCCCTCGCCACACCGTCGTGCATCTCGATGATCTTGCGGCGCACCCGCTCGGAGAACTCGTGGGCGATCTCGCCCGGCTCGGCGGTCATCGGGGCCCCGTAGACGACGTGCACGTCGGGGCGGCCGGGCAGCCAGCGCTTCTCGGTGGGCGGCCACGCCGCCCACGAGCCGACCAGCGCCACGGGGACGACCGGCACGTTGTGGGCGATCGCCAGGGCCGCGGTGCCGGGTTTGAAACGCCCCATGCCGCCTGTACGGGACCGGGTGCCCTCGGGGAAGATGAGCAGCGAGACGCCCGCGTCGAGCAGCTCGCCCGACATACCCCGGTGGTTCCGGCCCTTGTTGCGGGCCCGGTCGACGGGGAAGGCGTTCATGAGCAGCTGGGTGCCCATCGCCGTGTACCACTTGGTGAAGAAGTAGTCGGCCGCTGCACCGGTGGCCAGTTCCTTGGTGAGCCGACTCGGCATCGTGAGCATGATGAGCGGGCCGTCGAAGTGGCCCGAGTGGTTCGGGGTGACCAGGAACGGGGCCCGCAGGTCGTCGAGGTGCTCCAGGCCGTGCACGTGCGCCTTGACGGCGCGGTCGAGCACCGGCTTGATGAGGGCGTAGCGCACGGAGTCGCGGGCGATGGCCGCCACCGTCGACTTGTAGAGCCGCGGGTTGCGTCCGAAGTTCATCAGCGGGCCCCCTGCCTGTCATGGCCGCTGCGAACCTTACTCGCCACGAGCCGGGACAGCCCGACAGGGCCGTGCCTCAGTGCCCAGGCGGCCGCCCTCCAGATGGCCTTCGGCGTGACCTGCACCCGGCCCGCGTCGAGGGCCGCGAGCGCCTCGGCGGCCACCTGCTCGGGCTCGACCCAGGCCCAGCCCGGCAGGCGCGGGCGGCGCATGCCCGCCGCCGCGTGGTAGTTCGTCCTCGCCCAGCCGGGCAGGACGACGGTGGCGTGCACCCCGGTGCCGGCCAGCCGCCCCGCGAGCGCCTCGGTGTAGCTCACGACCCAGCGCTTGGTCGCCGAGTAGACGTCGGCGTCGATGAGGGCGTTCACCGAGGCGACGTTGACGATCCCACCGGCGCCACGACGGACCATCTGGCGGCCGGCCGCGCCCGACAGGACGAGCACCGCCAGCGCCATCGCCGTGAGCGCCCCGGCGTGGCCGGACCAGTCGGCGTCGAGCAGATCGGCGTGCGCCGCGAAGCCGGCGCCGTTGACGAGGACGTCGATCTCGTGGGCGTCGATGAAGGCCTCGACGGTCCGGATGCCGGCCGGGTCGGACAGGTCCGCTGGAAGGGTCTCGACGGCGACCCCGTGCCGGGCCCGCAGCTGCTGCGCGGCCACGTCGAGTCTCGACCCGTCGCGCGCCACGAGCACCAGATCATCCCCGCGGGCCGCCAGGGCGTGGGCGAACGCCAACCCGATGCCACTGCTTCCCCCGGTGACGAGTGCGGTAGCCATGGCCACCAATCTATCCTCTCGCCGCCGGCCCCTCCACCGGTGCGCACGAGCCCGGGGACGATCCCGGTGGGCCTGCGGGCAGGGGCGATGCACCGCGCCCGGGCGCGTACGGTCGGATCGTGGGACGGGCCCCGGTGGGCCGGCGCCGGGAGGCTCCGCGGCCGCCCCGGGGTGACGGACCGGCATGCATCGGCCCCCGGCACGGGGGTCGTCGCATCGGCGTCCTGACGTCGACGGGGCCGGCGGGGGGATCCCCCGGCCCGTTCGACCGCCGTCAGCCGGCCAGCAGGCCGGCTGCCTGCTGGGCCATGGCCAGCTCCTCGTTGGTCCGCACGACGAGCACCCCGACCCGCGACTCGGGCGCGGAGATCAGGTGCGGGGCCTTGTCGCGCCGGCCGTTGAGCTCCTCGTCGAGGACGACGCCGATGCCGGCGAGCTTCGCGCAGATCTCGCGGCGGGTGAAGGCCGAGTTCTCGCCGATGCCCGCGGTGAAGGTGATGGCGTCGACGCCGCCGAGCAGGTTCGCGTAGCCGCCGATGTAGAACGCCAAGCGGTGCGTGTACACGTTCATGGCGGTGATCGTGTCGGCGTCGCCGGCCTCGAACTGCGCCTCGACGTCGCGCATGTCGGTGACGCCCGACATGCCGAGCATGCCCGAGTTCTTGTTGAGCTCGGTGTCGATGCGGTCGACGTCCCAGCCCTCGGCGCGGTGCAGGTAGGCGAAGACGCCCGGGTCGATGTCGCCCGAGCGGGTGCCCATGACGAGGCCGGCCAGCGGGGTCAGGCCCATCGAGGTCTCGACGGCACGGCCGCCCTTGACGGCCGAGATCGAGGCGCCGTTGCCGAGGTGGCAGACGATCTGGCGCAGCTCCGCCGGGTCGGCGCCCAGCACGCCGGGCACCAGGCCGGCGACGTACTGGTGACTCGTGCCGTGGAAGCCGTACTTGCGGATCGCGTGCCTGGCGGCCAGCCCGCGGTCGATGGCGTAGGTGTGGGCCTCGGCCGGCAGGTTGACGAAGAACGCGGTGTCGAAGATGCCGACGTGCGGCACGTCCGGGAGCAGTGTGCGGGCGGCGCGGATGCCCTTGATCCCGGCCGGGTTGTGCAGCGGCGCCAGCGGGACGAGCTCCTCGAGGGTGTCCAGCACCTCGTCGTCGATGACGGTCGGGGCGGCGAAGCGATCGCCGCCGTGCACCGTGCGGTGGGCGACCGCCGCGACGTCGTCGAGCGAGGGGCCGTGATCGGCGAACATCGTGAAGACCGCCTTGAGGGCCACCGTGTGGTCGGGCAGCCGCGGGGTGACCGTGAACTCGTCGTCGCCGACCTCGTGGGTGACGATGCCGTCGCTCGCGTCGCCGATGCGCTCCACCAGGCCCTTGGCCAGCACGGCCTCGGAGTCGGGGTCGATGAGCTGGTACTTGAGGGAGCTGGAGCCGCAGTTCAGCACCAGGATTGGTTCGGTCATGTCTCTCCTTGTCAGGCCAGGACTCTCAGGCGAGCGGGCCGTTCGTGCCCTGGGCCTGGATGGCGGTCATGATGATGGTGTTGACGATGTCGTCGACGAGGGCGCCGCGCGACAGGTCGTTGACGGGGCGGCGCAGGCCCTGCAGCAGCGGGCCGACCGCCACGGCGCCGGCGGTGCGCTGGCAGATCTTGTAGCCGATGTTGCCGGCCTCCAGATCGGGGAAGACGAACACGGTCGCGCGGCCGGCGACCTCGGAGTCGGGCATCTTCTTGGCCCCGACGACGGGATCGATGGCGGCGTCGAACTGGATCGGGCCGGCGATCCGCTCCTCGGGGGCGCGCTGGACGGCCTCCTCGTAGCCGGCGCGGACCCGGTCGACGTCCGGACCGCTGCCGGAGGTGCCCGTCGAGTAGGTCAGCATGGCGACCTTGGGGTCGATGCCGAACATGCGGGCGGTCTGGGCGCTCGCGAGGGCGATGTCGGCGAGCTGGGCCGGCTCCGGGTTCGGGGTGACGGCGCAGTCGGCGAACAGCAGCACGCGGTCGGCGAGGCTCATGAGGAAGGCGCCCGAGACGGTCTTCATGCCCGGGTTCGTCTTGATGACCTGGAGGGCCGGGCGGATGGTGTTGGCCGTCGTGTGGTTGGCGCCCGAGACGAGGCCGTCGGCGCCGCCCATGTACACCATCATCGTGCCGAAGCAGGCGCCGTCGGCCATGGCCTCGCGGGCCTGCTCGAGGGTGACGCCCTTCTTGGCGCGCAGCTCGGCGAACTTGGCGGCGTAGGACTCGACGAGCCCCGGGTTGTTCATCGAGACGATCTCGACGCCGGTCAGGTCGAGGCCCTGCCTCTTCGCGTCGGCGCGCACCTGCTCCTCCTCGCCGAGCAGGACGATCCTGGCGACGCCGCGGGCGGCGACGACCGAGGCGGCCTCGAGGATGCGGGGGTCCTCGCTCTCGGGCAGCACGATCGTCCGCACGTCGGCCCTGGCCGTGGCCATGAGCTCGTGGCTGAAGCGGGCCGGGGTACGGGTGGTGATCGTCACATCGGTCGCGGCCAGCACGGCAGACAGGTCGTCGCCGAGGACGGCGGCGGGCACGCCGAGCGAGGCGAGAAGGGTGCGGGTGGCGTCGGTGTGGGTCGGGCCGGTGGCGATGATCGCCACGACGGTGGCGTGCTGGGCGGCCAGGCCGTCCAGGGCGACGCGGGCCAGGCCGAGGGCGTGGTCGGGGCCCTGGGAGGCGTCGACGACCAGGACGACCGGGGCGGCCAGGTCGGCGGCGAGGCGGCCGTTGAGGGCCAGCTCGGTGGGGGCGGTGACGCCGGAGTAGTCGGTGCCCACGGCGACGACGGGCCCGGCGGCGGCGAGCGCCTCGAAGCGCTCGATGATGCCCGTCTCGGCCTCGTCGGTGCTCCTGGCGAATTCGTCGAAGGAGGCGCCGACGAGGCGGGCCGAGGAGGCCTGCGCGGCCAGCGGGTGGAAGAGGACGGCGGGACTGGACTGGCGTCCGGCGGCCTCGGCGATGGCCTGAGCGGCGGCGCTCAGATCGGCCCGGGCATCGGGGGACGCGACATATACACGTGTGCTCACGGGAACAAAGCTACGCCACCGGGGCCCGTCGCGCCGAACCGGAGAACGGAACATGGGGCGTGCTCCCACCGCGGCCCCCGATCCGGTGCGCCCCACCCCGTCCCGTTCCCACCTCGTCCCGTTCCCCGGTCCGGCGCTGCCTGCTTCTCCCGCCTCTTCTCCCGTTCCCACCTCGCTTTTGCGCTCGCACCTCGGACATGTCCCGGGTGCTAACCGGAAAGTGAGGTGGGAGCGGAGGGGCGGCAGCGAAGCCGGGGTCGGGACGGGGCCGGACGGGTGTGCGGGCCCCAGGCCAGCAGCCCGCGGATGTCGTCCGGGGTCAGCGGCGTCCGCCGTCGTTCCTGAGCTGCGGCAGCAGGGTGGCGGCCGCGATGCCGCCGAGCATGATCACCGTCCCGACGGTCATGGCCGCACGGGGCAGGCCGTGCGCCAGTGCTGCGACGAGCGCGCCGCCGAGGGCGAGACCCATGACGATGGCCCGGTGGGCCCGTACGCGCAGGATCGCGGTGATCGCGGCCAGGCCGATGAGGGTGACGGCCATCCCGTAGGCGGCCAGCTGCGGGAACTGAGGACCCCTGCCCGTGCACATGTCGGTGATGCCTATGTGCAGGGTGAGCAGGAGCGCTGACAGCATGGCCAGGATCGCGGTCCAGATCCTCGTCTGCTGGCGCTGGTCAGGGCCGGGGCGCAGGGGCGTGGATCCGACCAGGCGGTTCCAGAGCGGCATGAGCATCAGCAGCAGCGTGCAGACCAGCAGCGTGGCGGGCATGGCGGCCGCCGAGACGCCGCGGGGAACGGCCGACGCGCCGTGGCGGCCGGCGGCCTGACGGGTGATGACCTGCGCAGGCATGTCGTCCCAGAACAGCAGGCTGTAGCAGATCATGCCCGCCAAGGCGATGACGACGATGATGTAGCCGATGACCGGCTGAGAGCTGTGCGATCGGATGTTCATGCCCGTCTCCTTCGTGGACAGTGACAACGATGCCCGCTGGAGCGTTCACCGGTCATCGCACTTCTGGACACTCGTGTCTCCTTCTTAAGTCCCCGCGAGGGCGGTGGGGCCATCCTCCCCGGCACGTTGCGGCAGCCGGGCCCGGACGGCCCAGCCGCCCTCGTGCGGGCCTGCTGTCAAAGTGCCGCCGAGCAGCTCGCAGCGCATGCGCATGCCCTGGATGCCCAGCCCCGACCCGCTGATGCCGGAGGTCGGTTGGGTCGCCAGCCCATTGGTCACGGACAGGCTCATCCAACCGTTCTTGATGGTCAGGTCCACCATGATGGGGGCTCCTGGGGCATAGCGGTGGGCGTTCGTCAACGACTCCTGGACGATCCGGTACAGGGCGAGCCCGACAGCTGGTGAGACCTTCGGGTCCTGAGGCATCGCGACACCGATGTCGGGGTTGATCGCCCTGGCCCGACGCAACAGCTCGGGAATGTCCGCGAGGGTCGGCTGGGGGGCGGTGGGGGCCTGGGAACCCGCCGCGAGGATGCCGACCACCTCGTGCAGGCTCTCGCTGGCGCTGCCGGCCTCGCGGGTCAGTTCTTCGAGCAGCTCTGCTGCGCGTTGCGGGTTTCCGGGGAGCATGCGTCGGGCGAGCCTGGCGTCGAGCAGGACGGCAGTCATGTGATGGGAGGCGATGTCGTGCAGTTCCCGGGCCATGAGCCCGCGTTCGTCCTCGAGTGCCTTGGCGATCCTCGCTTCGCTCTCGGCCCGTTCTGCTTTCAGGAGGGTCTCCACTCCAACCGCTCGTTCGTTCGCGATCCGCATCCAGGCCCCGACCAGGGTGGGGGCCCCGATGAAGAGCGAGCCCGAGACGAAACCGACTGGTGCGAGGAGAGCGATGCCGTCGGAGCCGGTGCGCACGGGGGCGAGCACGAAGGCCCCGATCGTCGTCGTGAGGCCGATCATCGCGGTGACGGAGCTGGTCCGTGACCGGGTACGCCGTCCCAGCCAGAAGCACAGCGGCAGATAGAGCAGGAACTGCGTGACGAATGGATTCTGCTGCGTCAGTGCTGCAACGAGAACAGCAGTGTGGACGATCGCGAACGCCACGACCGGTCGGTTGATGAGAATGATGGTGCAGACGACCCCGAGAACGGTCAGGCCGATCTGCCACAGAATCTGGGCGAGCGAGTTTTCTGAGTTCGCCACCAGCAGCACGTTCAAGAGACTCACCAGGAACGATGCCAGTACGGTCTGCCGCAGCTGCTGGTTGACGCGCTCAGCCGCACCTCTGCTCATGTGCATGTCTCCGTCCGATGCCGGCCAGCAGCGCTACAACGCCGAGAAGGTCAGCTCCCTGCGGTTGAAGCAGAATGCACCCCATGTCACCACGATGGCAGACCATGCCACGACGATACCCGCTGCGAGCCAGCCCTGGGCGCCCGGCTGCGTCGAAAGCCCCGTGGCGCTCAGCGGGAGACAGCCGTGGAGGATGTCGGCGCCGGTGAGCGTGGCGAGTGAGCGGAAGGTCGACTCGACGACGAACAGACCGCCCAGCAGGAGGAGCAGAACGGTTTGCCGACGCAGCAGGAAGCCGAGGCCGGCGCCGAGGACACCGCACAGCACGAGTGTGACGAGTCCGCGCAACTCCGACATGACCAGGGCGAACGGATCCAGTGCCAGGTTGATGCGCTGCACGGCGAGAGCGGTGAACAGGACGAGCAGTCTGACCGCGGTGAGACCGAACGCGGCGACGAATGAGGCGAGTGCAGCGGCCGCGCACTTGTTCCGGTAGAGCTGCCCGCGGCGGGGCAACGCCACGGCCGCGCTTGTCATGGAGGCGAAGTGGTACTCGCGGGTGATGAACAGGCCCCCCATGATCATCATTGCGAGAGCCGCCGGGCTCACTCCGCCGACGCCGCCGGCATTGGCGGCGGCTGTGAGCTGCAAGCCGGGCTGGTCCAATGACAGTTTCGCCAGATCCTCGGGGGACATGGATTGAGCCTGCGTCGCATTGGGGATGACTCTGTTGAGAGAAATGAGGGCGTTGATCGTATCCCTCGCGAAGGCTTCGAGTGTGGCGACCAAGAAAGTCGCGATGATCAGGATGATCGTCATGGTGGAGGCGATTCGGCCTTGGCGCAGTCGCATGATCTCAACGTTCATGGTACTCATCCTCGATTTCCTGAAGTGGCGAGATAGAAAGAATCAAGATCGTCGGGCAAGGTGTCCGACTGTGCCACGACGCGGCCTCCTCGAACTATGACGACGGCGTCTATCGTGCGTTGCAGCTCGGCCAGGATGTGACTGGTGATCAGCACCGACCCGCCACTGGCCGCGAAGCGCCGGAGGAGGGTGCGGAACCATTCCATGCCCTCGGGATCGAGACCGTTGGATGGTTCATCGAGGACGAGAACATGTGGATCGCCCACCAGCGCGAGGGCCAGGCTGAGGCGTTGACGCATGCCCAGGCTCATCTCACGGACCCTCATGGGGCCTGCATCCGCCAGCCCGACCTGCTCCAAGTGCGCGTCGACGGCGTGAGGATCGGTCAGCCCGGCGGCGGCCCTGGCCAGGGCGACGCATTCGGCTGCCCTGCGGTTCGGATGCAGCCCAGCGTTTTCGCACAGAGCGCCGACCAGACGAGACGGTACGGGGATGGCATCATACCGATTCCCCTCCACCAGGCAGATGCCGGAGTCAGGGCTGGCGAGTCCGAGAAGACAGCGCAGCATCGTCGTCTTGCCCGAACCATTCGGGCCGAGCAGCCCGGTGACTGCTCCGGACTCGATGCTGAAGCTGACGTCGTCGAGGATGAGGCGACTTTCATAGCTCTTCGTCACGTGTTCGAAGGAGATGGGTGCCGGGTCGGAGGGCCTCGTGCTGGGGATGGTGGAAGTCCCTGTTGTCATGGCAGTTCTTCTCTCATGCTGCTGCTTGCGTGGGGGCCAGCAGATCCTGGTACTCGGACGTTGTTGCAAGAAGCTCCTGGCGGCAGCCGTCGGCCAGTATGCTGCCATGATCCATGACCAGGACGCGGTCGCTCGAGTTGAGGTGCTCGAGGTTGTGCGAGACGATGAGCACCGTGCGCGTTGCGGCGAAGCTCTCGAGCAGATGGGTCAAGGAGGACCTGGTCACGGGATCAAGATTGGAGTCCGGCTCGTCCATGAGGATGATGTCGGCGTCGCTGAGCAGCACTCGGGCCCAGGCGATTCGCTGTCGCTGGCCGCCGGAGAGAGTGATTCCGGCTTGGCCCACGTCCGTGTCAAGACCGAAATCCTTCTTCCCCAGCAGATCGGTGAGACCGACGTGCTCAAGGGCCTCGTACAGGGTGGAGTCCGGGTGGCGGTGGCAGCCGAGTTCCAGATTCTCTCTCAGCGTGCCGGTGAGCACGATCGAGTCCTGACCGACGAGGGCGAGGCGTCTGCGGTAGGAGTTCAGGTCGAGCTGGTCGATCGGGACACCGCCGAGTGAGATGTGCCCGGCGTCGGGGTGGTAGAATCGTTCGATGAGTTCCAGGAGCGTGGACTTGCCTGAACCGGATCGACCGACGATGGTGACTGTTTCTCCACGGCGCAGGACGAAGTTGACATCAGTGAGCACTGGAGTTCCCGGCTCGTATGAGAAGGAGACGCTGTCGAAGCGCAGCAGTTCGTCTCCCGATGCGGTGCCGATGGCAGTCTGATGGTCGGCGCGCACGTCATCCTCTGATTCAAAGAAATCAACCTCATAGCAGCGCTTGAGGGCGCCCAGGCCGATCTGCATCTGGGTGAATGCCTGGCCGAGGCTGCTGATCGGTGCGATCATCATGAACATGTAGGTGATGTAGGCGAGCAGGGTTCCCAATGTTGTCGCACCCGAGGCCAGCCGTGCGGTGCCGACCACGATCACTGCGGCGATCGAGCCTTGGATGCAGACATTGAGAGCAGGCTGGACGCACGCGGACAGGACGGTGATCCTCAGACCCTTGCGGTAAAGATTGTGGGAGCTGAGGCGTAGATGATCCAGCTCCAGCGGTTCAGCATTCGTCGCCTTGATGGTGCGCAGCGCTGAGAGCATGCGCTCGGTGCTCACGGAGAAATCTCCCAGAGCCTCCTGCACTTCGGCGGACATGCTGTTCGCCCGGTTGGTGACTGCGATCACCAAGGACAGGCCGAGGACGAAGGCCGCTGCTGTCACCGCGAACAGTATCGGGTCGGACATGATCATGAAGACCGTTGTTCCGGCGAGCATGAGAACAGAACCGGCAACCGGCAGGATCCCGGCAGACAGGAACTGCTTCACCATGGTGCTGTCCGCGTTGGCGCGTGAGAGCAGGTCGGCGGTGTTGGCCGCATCGAGCTCGCTGATCGTCATGCTGACATAGCGACGACCCAGACGGGTGCGCAGGCGATGGGCGACGGCTTCGGCGCCCCGACCCGTCAGATAGGCCTGCACGGCACCAATGACGGTGGTCCCCACGACGAGAGCCGCGAGCAGCTCGATCGTGTCGGCTTGCAGGCCGCCTTGAATCCCGTCGTTGACTGTTTTCTGCAGGACGCGGGGCTGGACGACGGACAGACCAGCTGCGGTCACCGACAGGACCAAGGCGGTACCGAGGGTGATGCGACTTCCCCTGGTGAGTCCGACGAGGTATGGCGGTCATGAAACAAGATCGTTTTCGGTGTCGCGGGGTGGGAGGTGTTCGAAGTCGTAGTCGAAGGTGCGGCCGGTGATGTATGAGGCGAATGCGCCGAAGGTTTCTTCGGGGGTCTCGCGCTGGATGTTCGCGGTGTTGTTCTTGGCCGCGTTCCGGACGTGCTCGACCGGGTTGTGGTCGGGCGCGTACGGTGGCAGATGGATCGGGGTGATGCGTTCCAGCAGTTGACCGGGCTCGTAGAGACCGGTCAGCATCTTGGCGTGGTGGAACCGGGCGTTGTCGAGGACGACCGCGATCTTCTCGGTGTCGGTTTCGCGTTGAAGTCGGTCCAGCGCGAGGATTGTCTGCTCGGTGTTCTGGTTCCCCTCGATCGGATACAACTTGACCTTCTTGCTGGTCAACGAGAGAGCACCGAAGAACGACTGGGACGTCTTCTTCCGGTCCACGGACAGTTTGGTGCGCTGTCCTTTCGGGAGCCACATGCGGCGGGTCTCGGCCTCATGCTCCAGGCGCACCTCGTCTGCCGCGTACACCTCCCAACCGGCGTCCAACAGGTCCTTGACCTGGGCTTTCACCTCGACCATGCGCCTGGTGACGGCCTGCTCGTCGCGGTGCTTGTCGAACGGGTCCGGCAGCTTGAAACTCAGCCCGCAGAACCGCAGGAGCAGCTGGTACGAAGAATCTGACTCGTACTCGACATCGAACAGGATCTTCACGACGTCACGTATCGCTGGGACGTCCCAGAACTCGGCATCAATCCCGGACTGTGAGGGCGGCTGGGCCAAGACGGCCTTGAGGTCTTCCTTCTGGGCACGGGTGAGTTTCGCCGCGTTCTGGTTCCCCGCATGCCCGGTCAGCACCGAGCACATCCTGCTGTCCCGCCAACCGGCCAGCCACTCCCGGATGGTTTTCACGCTGCGCTCAACCATTTCAGCGATGATGCTCACATCAACGCCTCGAGAAGCGTACAGGATCGCTTCTGCTTTCATCCGCACCAACACATAATTGTCCGCGCGCTTCTTCCACCTGATCAGGACGGCGGTTTCTTCCCCGGTGACCTCAACCTGCATGTCCCAATCATATCCGAAACAGCACAGGAAATCCACGAAAAATACGGTTTCGTTTCATGACGGCCATAGCTGCGCATGCTGGACGGAAGGTCCTCCGGGTGGCGTCTTGCTGCGTTCTCAGACATGAGGGACTGTTTTCCTTTCTCCAAGTGGCTGCGGGGAACAGCGACGTTCCCCACAGCCACTGGCGGTGAACGGGTGGTCAGACCGTCAAACGGTCAGGCAGACGGCCACGGAGGCGAAACTCACCGAACAGAGGGAACAGCTGGCGAAACTGACGGGATTGCAGGTTCGCATTCCACCGGTGGGTTCGGTCTCGGTTCGTTGCAGATCCAGTATGTACTGCATGAGATGTCCTTTCTACTCGTGAGGCTTTGAGGATTCGTTCAGCAGAACCAGGTGCTGAACGAACTTCCGCAGAGCGCCAGACTGCTGCTGCTGGTGATCGTGCGGTCCATGTCTCTGGCCTCCTCGACGAGGCCCTGCATTCTCAGGACTTCCGACATGATGAGCTCCTTGCCGCCAGGTGTCTGGCAGGTGATTGATTCTGAGTCTGCTCGCGCAGAACGGCGGACTGCCGCCTGTCATTGTTCTGCATCCGATGCATGATTCGCGTTGATTCTTCGGCTTCAAGGGCCCCTTGACGCCGATGCGTGTCAGCAGATGGCGGCGCTCCAAGTGCTTGCACATCCGACGAGGCTCCATGAGCTGCACATGCGAGTGGTGCGATCGGTCGATTCCGAACCCTGAAGTGACAGGATGTATGACATGATTTCTCCTTTGAAATGGTTTGTGGTGGTCAGCAGACGATGACACTGTGCGTACTGAAGCAGAACGCCCAGCTGTTGGTGCTGGGGAATCTGGTGTCCTGCTCCTCGGAATTGATTCCCTGCATTTCCAGAATTTGTGACATGGTTCATCCTCTTTTCGTGTTGGCGCTCTTCAGCAGAACCAGATGCTGCGGGTGCTGTAGCATGTCCAGTTGGACCAGTTGCTCGGGCTGCGGGTAGGCTCGGAATGTGTGTCGAGCGACTGCAGAACGAGGATTCCGTGCATGGTTCACCTCCTTTCCATGATGAGCTCTGACGATGCTCCCCGCCATTCATTTCCGCTGTGACCCACGCTGATCCGGTCCAGCAGTGGGGTGCGGAACAGATTGGGAGGGACGATCTTGAGGTGGCGGCTCTCGTACAGTCGGAGGACGGACAGGACGCCTGCGCTCCCGGAGGACCAGTCACACGAGAGCCGCATGAGCTGTTCTCCTGGAAAGACGATTCCGGTGCCACGTACCAGGGCATGCAGGTTCAGCAGTCGGGCTTGACGCGCCAGGACCTCTTCGTCGCTGATCGATGCCCACGGGCACTGGAGCAGGCGGTCCGCGAAGAGAAGAAAGCCGGCGCGGCCGTTGAACAGATTGCTCTGCACCGCGAAGGGCGGGACGAGCGTCCGTTCAATGCCGTGAAGCGTTCTCACGAGTTCATCGGTGGGCCTGTGCTCGAGCAGGCGCATGATCACCAGACCGATGCCGATGGATCCAGTTGCCAGATAGGGCAGCACTCGCCAGCCCTCGTTCAGCTGCAGGGAGCCGTCAGGTGTCTGGACCAGCAGGGCGAGGTCCCTGTCCAGGGCGGTGCTCGCCCGATCAGGATCGGTGTCGTCGCCCGTGAATTCATGACTGCAGATCCAGTACAGGGCCTGACCGGCCATCCCCTGCATCAGTCCGCCCTTGCCCACTGCGGCTGTCGCTGTGCCATTGACCTCTCGGACAATGCTTGAGCGGTCCTCGTCAAAGCGGTCGAGCATCACCTCGTGAATGGCGGCGATGGTCTCGTCGTAGTGGTGCTGGTTGTGTCTGCGGGCCTGGTCCATGAGGCAGATGCCGATCCCGGACAGTCCTGAGTAAAGATCACTGGGAAGACTTGGCAGATGAAGTGTCCTGACCTTTTCAAAAAGCCTGTCAGCCGCTTCTCCTCTGCCGAGACGGTCGAGTGTCCATGCAGCTCCAGCAAGACCGTTGTAGAAGCCGAACGAGGTCTTGCTCGAGTCGGCCGCGGTTTCCTCGATCCAATCGAGCACGTCCTCCCGCTGCCGTGCCTCAGGGTGCGCCAGGAGAACACCGCATGCCCCTGTTGCGATCCCGTAGCCGCCCTCGTCGAACTGGCTCACGTCACCGGGCCAGACACGGTCGGGCCGTGACAGGTCGAGTGCTTCGTCCAGGCCGCGGACGATCGCGGCATCGATCTCAGCAACTGCTTCGGGATCATCCATGCACCATGCGTCCCGTGCCACCCGTGCGCGTCGTCGCAGCGGTGCCGGATTGTCATCGGTCACTGTCAGTGAGATGTCGGCGACGATCGAGGCGCAGAACTCATCACTCAATGCATAAAATTGTCTGGCATGTTCGACCAGACCTCGCAACTTGCTGTGATCCAGCGGCAGGAGGACCGTGAGTGGTACGAACATCGACAGTTTGATGCAGCCCAACCCGTAGAGATCAGCTGCAATTCCTGTGCGGCCGTCCTCGGCGATGTACCCAGGTGCCCCGGCGGGCGCGCTGGTCGGGTCGTCGACGTCATGGGCCATCTCGAAGTCGATGAAGCGGATGTCCCCATCGGGGGTGACGATGATGTTGTTCGGGTGCAGGTCCCCGAAGACGATTCCATGCTCGTGAAAAGCGTGGACTGTTCGCTCGACCTTCGCAAGGGCGGCCAGCGCCCAGTCGCGGTAGTCAAGTATTTCTCGATTGCCGACTCCTGCCCGGATCTCTGGGCTGCGCATGACCATTTCGCTGTTGAGGGTCGTGCCCTCGATCAGTTCCTCCTCCATGAAGCAGTGCTCGCCCGCTTTGAACACACGGTGGCATCTGACGACTTCAGGGAGGTCGGCCAACCGGTCGAGGAACTCTGCTTCACGGAGCAGACGTGCCACCGCATCGGTGCCATCCGGCGAGATGCCTGCATGGGGGCGGGCCTCCTTCAGCACGACCGGATGCTCCTGGCCGTCGGGGATGGCCCGATAAATTCCGCCCCCGTTGCTGAAGTGCATCGCGTCGAGTACTGCATAGGGGAACTCTTCGGGTCGGTCACCAGAATTCAGAGCGTCCATCTGTGCTCGGATGAAATCAGGGATCTGCACCCATTCCGGCGGACGGAAGACCGGCTGGCGATCGTCTTCGACCAGTTCTCCTGACGGATTCCTGATCGCTGGGCTCAGCTCGTCGGTGCGTGATCTCATGAGCAGCGGACGGAAGCCGCCGTAACGCAGGTAGACAGGGCCTCCATGGTAACGGATGTCGCTGAGGATGTAGGGCCCCTCGGCGCCGCCGATGATCGCGTCCAGTTCTGCGGCAATGCGAGCGCACTGCTCATCGTCATCGGGATAAATGGTGATGAATTTTCCGCTGCTGCCACGATGCGCGTACTTCATGTTGGTCCGCATGAGCTCCGTCCGGGTCGGCAGGAACTTGAACGGGACGGCAGACGCATGGCAGTAGGATGCGACGTCTCCAAGGAGTTTCTGCGCGTTTTCCATGGTGGCACTGACGTGAATCTTCCAGCCCTGCTCAGGCATGTTCATCCCAGGTGGCATCACATATTCCCAGCCATTCCCCGTGGACAGCGACCAGCTGGTCCAGTCGCGGTCGCGGGGAAGTTCGAACCGTCGCGCTCCCGAACCATTCGTCGTGTCGCGTTTGATGTCGTAGAACGCCGGGTCGGCGTAGCAGAACGCGAGATATTTCATGTCCATCGGGTCTGTCTCCATTGGAATAGTCATGACTTGTGGAATCCCCATGGTGGAGTTCTCGCTCGCTTGTTGTGTCCTGGTTCGATCCCGCATCCAACGCGCGATCCCTTGATGGGGTGATTCGATTGTGATGGCTGCCGCCCGCTTGGTCCAGATCTGTGACGACCAAGGTACGAGTGCGGGACTGGACCAAAGGAGTAGCCGCCGCCGGCGCAGGTGAACCTTGCGGCAGATGTCGACCGCGACGGATACCGAGCGGGGGAGCGGCCCCCGTTATCCTGTGTCGGGTTCTCCGCCCCGCCCGTGTCCCGGGCGAACTTCTCGGGGTTCCCGACGGGGGTCCCCGGGGCTATCGTGGATGGCGCCACAGCCTCGTGCCGAGGCCCACCCCCGTCCTGGTGGACGGGCTGATCCCAGGAGGGACCATGCAGCAAGATGAATCGGCAGGCATCGACGCCCCCGATCCCGAGGACCCCGGTACGGTCACTGTCCTGATCGCGGATGACCAGGCGATCATCCGCCGTGGACTGCGGGATTTCCTCGGCGAGAGTCCCGACATCGAGGTCGTGGCCGAGGCCTCCACCGGTTACGAGGCCGTCTCTCTGGCGCACGCATGGCGACCCGATGTGATCCTCATGGATCTGCGGATGCCGAAGGGCAACGGGTTGGAGGCTACACGGCAGATCCTGGCCGAGTCTGACCGATCCAAGATCCTGATCCTGACCACCTTCGAACGTGACGAGTACCTGTTCGTCGCCATGGATCTCGGTGCTTCTGGATTCGCCAACAAGGATCTCGATCTCGATGATCTGTCCGAGGCGATCCGTACGGTCGCCCGAGGCGGCTGCTGGCTGAAACCACGGTTGGCTGCTCGGCTGGCGGCCGAGTTCGCGAACCGCAAGCCGGTGCCCGTTCCGACGGCGGGGGCCGCTCCGGAACTGCTCACCGTGCGGGAGCGTCAAGTGGCTGCTCTCATCTCGGACGGATTGAGCAATCAACAGATTGCGCGTCGTCTCCACTTGGAGGTGACGACGGTGAAAGCACATATCGGGTCGATATTCAACCGGCTCGACATGAACAACCGGGTCCAGATCGCCATCTGGGCGCATGACAGGCAGTTGGTCTTCTCGGCGGAGGATGAATGATGAACGGAGCCGGGCCGATGGCGACCATTTCGCATGTCCGCAGCTGGACCGATCAGTGGGAGTGGCTCAGGAACAGCCCAGATGAGTTGCAGCGGGTGCTCGAGGACGAGGCCGAGTGCAGCGAGCGGGTCCTTGCCGGGCCTGCCCGAAGGGCTGATGCGCTCGTGGGTGTTCCCGTTGCTGATCTGTTCTACGAACAAGCTTCGCAGCCCGCGGTGCGATCAGGGGACTTCTGGTATCTCATGGTGCTCGACGGGGAGGCCGGCAGTCCCAGCATAATGCGAGTGCCTCATGATTCCGACGAGCCGGAGCCGACGGCCACGGATCTCATGTCAGATCCACGTGCGCAGGTGGCGCTCAATGTCGCGGAATTGGCACCCGGGGCTTCACTCGGATCAGTCGTGTTCAGCAGTGATGGCAGGATCGTCTGCTGGACGGAGGACCCGGATGGTTCGGAATCCTACAGGGTCCATGTGACCTCGGTCGCCGGTCAGAAGGAGCTTCTTGACCCGATCGACGGTTGTTCTGGCAGTGTCGTCCTCGATGAAAAAGGGTCGCGGGTCGTGTGGGTCGGGCTCGACGGGACACGCCGGCCTGCGGCCGTCTTCGCCAAGAGTTTTTCTGATGGCCGGGTCACTGTGTTGCACCACGAGTGCGATGAGCGTCTGAGGCTACGAATGAAGCAGTGCGTCTCGGGAGATTTCCTCTTGCTGGATGCGGTGAGCAGGACCATGGTGCGACACTTCATCTCCCGCCTGGGCGCTGCCGATCTTCGACTTCGACAGGTTGCGGGCCTGCCATTCGAGGGACGGTCGACCCTCGATGTCGGAGAGCTGGACGGGCGTCCGGCCCTGTTCGCCACAGTCGCCACGGATGATCAACCGAATGGCCGTCTGCTGGTCCGCTTCATCGACCGCCTCGGCGGCGCAGAGGGGGACTGGAGGTGTCTCATCGAGCATGACGAGCGTTCCGTGCTGGCTCCGGTGCTGGTGACTCGTCGCAATCTCGTCATCGGGCGCCGCAGGGAGGGGCACCAGGGGATCGTCATCGCCAAGCCGACAGTTCCGTTGACGGGCATCCGTTCGGTGCGTGGCGCCACTGGTTCGGAATTGAGCGTCACGGCCCTGCCCGACTGGGATGGCTCGGTTCTCAGAGTGGGCGTCAGCTCCTATGTGCACCGGCCCCTGAGTGGCAGGGTCGACCTGGACGAAACCGAGCCGAGGGTCGAGCTGGCTGCGCTCAACGAGGATGTCTACGAGACGAAGGAACTTTTCGGCGAGACTGCTGATGGCGTTCGGATCCCCATTACTCTTGTCGGTCGGCGAGATCGCACCGGTCCCGCTCCCTGCCTGCTCAGTGTCTATGGTGCATACGGGGTGAATCAGCGCCCCAACTACAATCCGCTGCTTCTCAAGCTGCTCGACGCAGGCATGGTCTTCGCGGTTGCCCATGTACGCGGTGGAGGTGAGCTCGGCCCCCGGTGGCACACGGTGGCGACCGGCCTGGGGAAACCACTCACCTTCACCGACGTGCTGGCGTGCTTGGACGCCCTTGTCGCACGACGAACGGCTGATCCGAATCGTGTTGCCCTCATCGGCGGCAGCGCTGGAGGCCTGGCTGTGGGGGCGGTCCTCAATCTTGCGCCGGAACGGTTCAGGGCGGTGGTCGCCGACATGCCTTTTGTCGATCCGCTGACAACGATGATGCACCCGGATCTTCCATTGACGATCAGCGATCGCTCGGAGTGGGGGGACCCGTTGGCCGATCCGAGGATCTTCGAGTGCATCCGCGGATATTCACCGTGCCAGAACGTGCGTGACGCGGTTTACCCCCGGTGCTTGCCACGGTCAGGACGAGGGACGCGCGGGTTTCTCCGCTGGAGGCCCTCAAATGGATCCGTGCGCTGCGCACCACTGCGAGGGGCGGGCCCTTCGTACTGCGTGTTCGTTCCGGCGGCCAACTGCATGCTGCATCATTCGATGCGACGGTTCACGACACGGCTGTCCAGTACGCATGGATCGCCGATCAGCTCGGCGTTGACCTGACCGGCGGATGCCGGGGTCCGAATCCGTCACGCTGACCCAGCGCACGACCGTGCCCGAACGGGCCGCCATCGCCGCGATGGTCCTCATCATGGTGCTCTTCCCGCTGCCCATCCGGCCCGCGATCCCCAGGGGCAGTTCGGGCACGGAGGACGAGGTCCCGGGTTGGAAGAGAGCCTCGACCCGGTGCGCCATGACTCGTCCCGGACCGTCGTCGTGCGGCGGTGGACCGACGCGCGCGGGCATAGTGGCTCCTCTCCGAGGAGGTGATCGAGGGGCCCGGCGTGGGGCCCACCAGGGCGGCCGATGACATGGAGAACCTGTAAATGCACGATGACAAGGGAGTATATCATGATGTTCGGACATCGGAACGGGAACGGCGACCGCGGTGGCCAGGGGGTTCCCGTCGAGGCGACCCGGGGCCTGTTCTGGGCCTGGGTCGCCAACGACCTCGAGGAACTGACCACCATGGGGCCGTGGTCGAGGAGGCACGGCTCCGAGCTCGCGAGCAGACTCGCAGGGCGACTGCCGGGCGGGGCCCCCCGACGGGTGAGCGGCGGGCTGAGCGAGAGGCACGTCCGCGTGTCGATATCGATCATGGGATGCCTCATGCTCGCCCTCGCCGAGCGGGGCAGGGCGACCGGGGGCAGGTCCCGGCTCTATCAGGTGGGCCTGCTCGGTTTCGGCGTCCACGGCTTCACCCATCTGCTCAATTCGGCCGTGCGGCGCGGCTACACGCCCGGAGTCGCCACCGCGCCGACCGTCGTCATCCCGTTCTCGGCCTGGGCCGTCCGGGAGCTGGCGCGCAACGGGGTGCTGCGTCTCGACGGCAGGACGATCACGACGGCGCTCGTCGGCCTGCCCGTCACGATCCTCGGCATCCATGGCCTGACCGCGCGCCTCGTCGACCCCGAGGACGCCCCGGAGGACGTCGCCCCGGGGCGCACCACCCCTGGGGAGCGCACCACCCCTGGGGGCTGAGCCCCCAAGGCCGGGAGATGGGCTCGGGACTCGGCCGCTCCTCGCTTCTCCCGCCTCTTCTCCGGTTCCCACTTCGCCTTTGCGTTCGCACCTCGTACATGTCCAGGGTGTTGACCGAAGAGTGCGGTGGGAACGGAAGGTGAGGTGGGAACGGAAGGTGAGGTGGGAACGGAGGGGCGGCAGCGAAGCCGGGTGCGGGGCCGGGACCAGGCCGGAGGGGCGGTGCGGGGCCGGGCCGGTGGGCCCCGGTCCCGGACGGCACCGGGCCCCATGGCCCCGCCTCAGGCCAGCAGCCCGCGGATGTCGTCCAGGGTCAGGGCGCCGCTGCTCAGCGCCTCGTCGCCGACGACCTGGTCGAACAGCTCGCGCTTGCGCTGCTGCAGCTCCACGACCTTCTCCTCGATGGTGTCGGCCGACACGAGGCGGTAGACCATCACCTGCTTGTCCTGGCCGATGCGGTGGGTGCGGTCGATGGCCTGGCGCTCGGCGGCCGGGTTCCACCACGGGTCGAGGACGAAGACGTAGTCGGCCTCGGTGAGCGTGAGGCCGAAACCGCCCGCCTTGAGCGAGATGAGGAACGCCGTGGCGTCGCCCTCCTTGAAGGCCCGCACCCGCTCCTCGCGGCGGCGGGTGCGCCCGTCGAGGTACTCCCAGCCGATCCGCTCGGCGGTGAGGCGCTCGCGCACCAGCTTGAGGAAGCCCGTGAACTGGCTGAACACGAGCGCCCGGTGCCCGGCCTGGGCCAACGAGTGGAGCTGCTCGGCGAGCGAGTCGATCTTCTCGGAGCCGACGGCCAGGTCCGCCTCGTCGAGCAGGCCCGGGTGCAGGCTGAGCTGGCGCAGCCTCGTGAGGGCGGCGAGGATCTCGATGCGGTGCGTGCGGGAGCTGTCGTCGAGCAGCCCCAGCACGCGCATGCGGGTGGCGGCCAGCTCACGGTCGTAGATGCGGCGGTGGGCCCGCCCCAGCGTCACCGGCACGACGAACTCCTGCTTGGGCGGCAGTTCGGCGGCCACCTGCTCCTTGGTGCGGCGCAGCATGAGCGGGCGGGTGCGCCGGTGCAGCAGGGCGAGCCGGTCCGGCTCGTCGCCCGATTCGATCGGACGGGCGATGTCGGCCTGGAAGCGCCTCGGGTCGGGGAACAGGCCGGGCGCGGCGATCGACAGCAGACTCCACAGATCCATGAGGGAGTTCTCCAGCGGCGTGCCGGTGATGACGAGCCGCATGCGCGCCAGCAGGCGCCTCACGACGGCGTAGGTCTTGGCCGTGTGGTTCTTCACGAACTGCGCCTCGTCGAGCACGAGCAGGCTCCACTCCAGCGCGGTGAAGCTCGCCTCGTCCAGCCGTACGAGCGTGTACGAGGCCACGACGACGTCGGCGCCGGCGACGGCCCGGGCCAGCGGCACGCCCGACTTGGTGGCCGTCTGGTCGATGACGACGACCCGCAGCGAGGGCGCGAACTTGCGGGCCTCGCCCGTCCAGGCCGCCATGACGGAGGTGGGGGCGACGACGAGCGCCGGGCGCGCGAGCTCCCCGGTCTCACGGGCCCGCGCGATGAGCGCCAGGGTCTGCAGCGTCTTGCCCAGGCCCATGTCGTCGGCGAGGATGCCGCCCAGCCCCGCCGTCCACAGCGCGGCGAGCCACTGGTAGCCCTCCGTCTGGTAGGGGCGCAGCCGGGCCCCGATCGCCGCCGGCACGTCGGGCGGGGCGATCTCGTCCAGGTGCCCGAGCGCGGCGACCGAGCGCCGCCAGCGGGCCGAGGCGGCCGTGATGGCGCCCGAGGCCTCCAGGTCCTGCCAGGTCCCCAGGTCCCAGCGGCTCAGGCGCATCTCGCCCGTCCCCGGGTCGACGAGCCGCGCCGCCTCCTCGACGAGACGACGCAGCGGATCGAGCCCGGGACGGGCGAGGTCGATCCAGGCGCCGTCGTCGAGCATGACGTGGTCGTCGCCGGCGGTCAGGGCGGCCAGCAGCGCCGCCACTGGCAGCTCCCGGCCGTCGATCGTCACGACGACCGACAGGCCGAACCAGTCGGTCGAGCCGTCCAGGGCGGCGTCCTCCACCGCCGAGGTGGCGAGGGCCGCGTCATCGGCGTCGGGCTCGGCGTCGAGGACCTCGACGGCGAGCCTCGGTTCGCCGGTGAGCTCGGTGTACTCGGGACGGACGCCGATGCATTCGACGAGCACGTGCGGGTCGTCCTCCAGAGCGGGCAGCTCGCGGGTGACGAAGTCGAGGAGGGCGCGCCCGGTCAGCTCGGCGGTCTGCCCCCCGACGAGATCGCGGACCCGGTCCAGGAGGAGCCGCGCCCCCTCGTCCATGAGCCCGGCGGGGCAGCGCTCAAGCTCGAGCCTGGTGCTGTGGCCGGCCGAGGCGAGGGCGACCCCGCTGCGCAGCGCCAGCCGTCCGGGCCGGCTGAAGTCGAGCTGCACCCACAGGCCCCCGGTCGGCGGCGCGTCGATGTCGACCCGCGCGTCGCTGCTCGTCAGACGCAGGTTGCTGCGCAGCTGCGGGGCGTACAGGCCGAGGAAGCGCGGCAGATCGTCGGCGGGCAGCGCCAGCGAGGGCGCCGCCTCGAGCAGGGGCCGCAGGGCCGGGTCGACGGAGCGGTCGAGCTCGGTCAGCCGCAGCTCGCCGCGAGGCTCGGTGCGCAGGATGCCGTGGGCCGGCTCGCCCAGCAGCGTCCAGCCGGGGCGGAACGGCTCGGGGCGCCCGTCGCGGCTCAGCAGCACCTGCAGCTCGTAGTCGTCGCCGGCCGCCGCGAGGTTCAGGCCGAGGGAGGCCTTCGTCGGGTCCAGGTGGACGCGGGCGTGCCGGCGGTCGCCCAGGTCGTGCAGCAGCTCGACCCCCGCGTCGACGGCCCGGCGCAGCTGCGCCCAGACCTCGGAGGGCAGCGACTCGAGCGTCACGCGGTTCGCCGCGTGGGCGTCCCCGGAGCCCAGCAGCTGCGCCAGCCCCACGACGGCGGCCCGCTGGTCGGAGCGGGCCTGGACCATCGCCGGGGCCTCGACGAGATCGCGCCAGCGCACGCGCTTGCCGACCCAGTCCCCGTCCACGCCGGTGCGCAGCAGGTGCAGCCGCCAGCGGCCGGAGGAGACGTAGTCGTACCCGGCGATGCCGGCGTCCTCGAAGACGACGGCGAGCTTGCGCGTGCCGCCCTGCTCGGGGGCGAGCCGGGCCATCACGCGCTCCCACGAGCTGGTCGGCGCGGGCGCCGAGGCCGCGGCGCGGCCCTCGAGGACGAGCTGCGCGGCCGAGCGGGCGCTCATGAGCAGCGCGACGGCGTGCTTGCAGTCCCTGCCCTTGGGGCAGGTGCACGAGTCCGACCAGGTGATGACGCGCCGGCCCGCGCAGATGAAGCGGATCGAGGTGTCGTACGGGGACGACAGGGTGCCCTGCACGTGCCCCGAGAGGGCGTCGGGCCCCAGCCGCACGTCGGTGACGACGCCGGAGCGTTCGGCGTAGGCGGCGCCCCGCTCGACGGAGCGCTGCGGGTAGTGGTTGAGGAGGACCTCGTCGTCCAAACGGGCCAGCCAGCGCAGTGGCGCCGATGCGGCCGGATCGTGGTCGAGGTGGGCGTTCATCCTGTCCAGTCTAGGCGCGCGCACCGGGCCCGGGCGAAGGGTCCGGACCGGGTCGCCGCAGCAGGCGCGGGCCGTTCGCCGTGGGCGTCCGGGCGTCCGTCGCCCGCGCTCGCGGGCTTTCCGGAGCCGCTCGCGGCGAATGCTCGCGGGGCCTTTGACCGTTCGCGGCGAGCGCTCGCGGGTCCCGGCGGGGCCGGTCGGGGCGCCGCCCCGGGCGCCCACTAGGCTCACCGTATGTCAGTCCTGATCGGTGCCCACGTCGACGAGGAGGACCCCGTCGGCGAGGCCGCGGCGCGCGGCGCCGACATCGTCCAGATCAGCCTCGGCGATCCGCGGAGCTGGAAGGGCCCCGTCCTCGCCCACGGGGGCGGCCCGCAGGCGCTGCGGCGCGCGGCCGCCGACGCTGGGCTGGCGCTCGTCGTCCACGCGCCCTTCGTCATCAACGTGGCCAGCACCAACAACCGCATCCGCGTGCCGAGCCGCCGACTGCTCCAGAAGCACGTCGACATGGCGGCCGAACTCGGCGCGCTCGGGGTCGTCGTCCACGGCGGGCACGTCACCGCCGAGGACGACCCCGGGGCCGGGTACGAGAACTGGGCGAAGGCCGTGGCCGGGCTCGACGCCGCGGTGCCGATCCTCATCGAGAACACCGCGGGCGGCCGGCACGCCATGGCCCGCCGGCTCGAGTCGATCGACCGGCTGTGGACGGCGCTCGCGGCGGTCGATGGGGGGGACCGGGTCGGCTTCTGCCTCGACACCTGCCACGCCCACGGGGCAGGCCTCGGCCTCGACGGCCTCGTCGACCGGGTGCGGGCCATCACCGGACGCATCGACCTCGTGCACGCCAACGACTCGCGCGACGAGCCCGGAACCGGCGCCGACCGGCACGCCAATCTCGGCCAGGGCCTGGCCGACGCCGAGGCCATCGCACGCATCGTCGCCACGGCCGGGGCACCCGCCGTCGTCGAGACCCCCGGCGGGGCCGAGGCCCAGGCCGCCGACATCGCCTGGCTGCGAGCGAGGATCTGACGCGTCCCACCTCCGGCCCCTCCACCCCATGCCCGGGACGACGTCGCCCTCATGTTCGAGTTCAAGGCCGCGGCCTCCCGCCGGAGCCACCGCCCGGCCACCCGCGTGCTGGTCGGCGACGACCCCCGGCCTGGGACGTCGCCACCTACCGCGAGCTGGACGAGGGCGCCGAGAGCCTCGACGGCTTCGCCCCCGTCGACGGCCCGCTCGACGAGGGGCTGGCCGCAGAGGTGGACGCCCGACTGGCCGCGGCCACCGGCGACGACCTGATACAGCATCATCTGCGCCTCGGGCACCACCGGCGAGCCCACGGGCGTCATGATCGCCCACCGCGCGATGATCGCCGGGTCCCGCGCCCTCGACGAGATGCTCTCCTCCGGCCCCGCCGAGCGCTCGCTGTGCCTCCCGACGCTCTCGCACGCCCTCGAACGCGCCTGGTCCGCCCATCTGGGGTCGCACGGCTGCATGAGCACCTACGTCACCGAACACCCGGCGCATCGCCGAGATGATGGCGCTGGCGCGCCCGACGATGATGGTCGCCGTCCCCGAGCTCTACGAGGCGGCGATGGCCGGCGCCCGCGCCGAGGCCGGCGACTCGGGGCCGCGCAGGCGCCTCGTCGACTGGTCGCTCGGCGTCGTCGCCGCCGTGCAGGCCGCGTACAACCGGGGCGAGCGGCCCCGCTGCGCGACCGTCTGCGGCTCCTCGTGGCCGACCGGCTCGTCCTGGGCGGGATCCGGGCCGCGATCGGCGGGCCGGAGAGGATGCTCGTGAGCGGCGGCGCCCCGCTGTCGCGCGAGGTCCAGCCGTTCTCCGGCGCGGCCGGCCTCCACATCCTCGACGGCTACGGCATGACCGGGGCGGCCCCGCTCATCGCCTTCAACCCGCACACGCGCTGGCGGCCCGGCAGCGTCGGGCGGGTCATGAAGGGCGGGCGGCTGCGCATCGGCGCCGGGGCCGCGGGATGCGCACGCGCCGCGGGCGCGCATCCCGTGCGAGGATGCAGCCATGGGTACAGTCGTCGCCGTCCGCCACGTCGCCTTCGAGGATCTCGGCGTCCTCGAACCGGTGCTGCGCGCCCGGGGCCACTCGGTCACGATGCTCCAGGGCGGGGTGGACGAGCTGTCGGCGCTCGACGACGCCGACATCGCGGTCGTCCTCGGCGGTCCGGTGGGCGCCGGCGAGACCGACGCCTACCCGTGGCTCGTGGACGAGCGGCGCGCGATCCTCCAGCGCCTCGTCGGGCGGCGCCCCACCCTCGGCATCTGCCTCGGCGCCCAGCTCATGGCCTCGGCCCTCGGCGCCCCGGTCGTGGCGTCCGGCGGGCAGGAGATCGGCTTCGCGCCCATCGACCTCACGGACGCCGGCCGCGCCTCGGCACTGGCCCCGCTGGACGGCGAGCCCGTCCTGCACTGGCACGGGGACCGCTTCGAGATGCCCGCCGGCGCCCAGCGGCTGGCCACGAGCCCGGCCTGCGCGCAGCAGGCGTTCAGCCTCGGCCCCAACGTGCTCGGCCTGCAGTTCCACGTCGAGGCCGACCCCGGCGGCATCGAGCGCTGGCTCATCGGCCACGCCCGCGAGCTCGTTGACGCCGGCACCGACCCGCGCGCCCTGCGCTCCGACGCAGCCCGGCTGGGCCCGCGTCTGGCCGGTCTGGGAGGGCTGGTCATGGAGCGCTGGCTCGACGGCCTCGAGGACTGAGGGCCCGCCGCCCGCCCCGGCCGGCGCCCCGGCGCCGCCGAGGGGGCCGGGGCCGGCGCTGCGTAGACTGACGCCGTGCCCGAACAACCCCAGCCCCGAAGCGTTCACAGTCGTCAGGCGATCATCGAGGCGACCGCCGGTCTCATCGGCAGGCAGGGCGTCGGCGGCACCTCCGTCTCCGACATCATCAGGACCTCGGGCACCTCCGCCGGCGCGATCTACCACCACTTCGGCAGCAAGCAGGAGATCATCGTCGAGACCGCCCGCCAGGCGCTGCACTGGCCGATGACGGCGATCGCCGAGTGCTTCGACAACCCGGCCTCCCCGGCCGACCTGTTCGGCTACGCGGTCGAGGCGCTGCGCCTCGGCCCCGAGCTCGGCGAGCTGCTCGTCCAGCTGGGCGCCGGCGGCCTCACCGACGACGAGCTGGGGCGTGCGCTGCGCGCCGAGTTCAGCCAGCTGCGCGACGGCCTGGACCTGACGCTCGACTCGTGGGCCCGCAACCAGGGCGTGCCGCAGCGGCGCGTGCGGGGCCTGGCGCAGATGCTCGTCGGCCTCATCCTCGGCTTCGCCGCCCAGCGCGCCCTCGTCGACGACTTCGACGAGGGCGCCTACGAGGCCCAGGGCCGCGCGATGCTCACCGCCGCGGTGGCGGACTGACGCCGGGCGGGCCGGCGACCGTCATGCCGGCCGCGGGCCCAGCAGCGCACGGATCCGGTCGCGCGCGTCGACCATGCCGGGGCCGTACCAGACCACCGGCCGCTCGGGCAGGATCCGCACGTCGCGGCCGGGGAAGCACTCGGGCCCGTCGTCCGGCGCGAAGGGGTACGGGGCGTCCAGCAGGACGATGAGTCCGGCGTCCGAGCGCCGGATCGTCCCGGGGTCGACGACCGGGTAGCGCTGCCGGTCCCAGCCGGCGACGGGCAGCTCGGCCAGGGGGAGGCCCGTGCGCCGCAGCAGATCGGCGGCGTAGGTCCGCGGGCCGATGACCATCCACGGGTCGCGCCAGATGCACACGACGACCGACGAGACGACGGGCCCGTCGGCCCCGGCCCAGGCGCGGCGGGCCCGCCGCAGCCAGTCGGGCGGGGACCCCAGCCCGAGGGCCCGCCCGAACAGCCGCCCCATGCTCACCAGGGCCCCGTCGACGGTGGCCGCGTCGGTGACCCACACGGGTGCGCCGGCCGCGCGCAGCGCCTCGACGTCCTCCCGGCGGTTCTCCTCCTTGCTCGCGACGACCAGCTCGGGCGCCAGGGCGAGGATCGCGCCGAGGTCGGGGTCCTTCGGGCCGCCCACGCGGACGACCGGGTGGCCGGCCCGCTCGTCCAGGTCGGGCGGGAGGACGCAGAACCGGGTGGCGCCGACGACGCGCTCGGGGCAGCTCAGGGCCAGGGCCTCGGTGAGCGAGGGCACGAGGCCGACGACGCGCCGCGGCGGGGCGGCCAGGTCGACGGGATGCCCGAGGTCGTCGGTGGTCATCGTCTGCCTCCTGCCGGTGGGTGCGGGCGCCCGGTGCCCGCGGGCCGTGCCGCTCGCAGGTCGCGCCGGTGCCCGGGCGGTGGGAGCGGTCCGGCGCCCCGGAGCCCTCCTGCGGTGGGGCACCCGCGCCCTCTGGTCATCGACAAAGGTAGTGCCCCCGTCGCAGGAGGGGGAGGGCGCGGGGTCCCCCGGCCGGCTTCAGGGCACGATGATGCCCCGCCACCAAGCGGCGAAGACGGGGCAGCGTTCGAGGACGGCGCCGAGGCCCGCCTCGGCGATGGGAAGGGGTCCCGTGACGGTCCTGCTGCAGTTCGGATCGGCCCTCTCGAGACGCTCGGACGGGGCCGTGCCCGGACCGTCGTCGACGAGCTCGGGACCGCCGGCGCGCCCGATCACGTCCCTCGGCTCGTTCAGGGCCGGTTCCGGGAGCAGCCCTTCCCCCCGGGTCGGAGTCGATCGCCGCGAGGACGAGCGCCTCGATCTCGTGGAGCACGACGAGGGGCCTGAAACGGGGGTCCCGGTAGTGCTCGCGCGAGGCACCCACGAGAATCCTCTGACGCTCGATGCTGTTCCCCCGCGTCTCGTCCGGGAGCGCCCCCGGGTACCGGTCGTAGTCGATGAGGAGTCCGATCCGGTGGGAATGGCCTGCGGCGAGCAGACGGTGCAGGGCTCCGCCGTGGTGCTTCCAGCCGCCTCCGCCCCGGTGGTCTCCAGCGGGCGTGGCGGAGGTCGTGACGATCGTCGACGTGAGGCCGACGTCTTGAACGAGGGCCGCCGGTGCGAGAACCGTCCCTGACGAGCGCCTCCTCCGTCCGACCCTCGACGAGGACGGATGACCTGCCCCACCGGACCGCTCCCTCGTGCGCGGGGCCGCCACCCAGCGGGTTCATCCCCGGAGACTGCCCGTCGAGTGGTCCTCCAGGAAGGATGCGAGGAATCCCCCCATCGGACCGGGACACCTGCGTCGCGCCGGCGACCCCGCTCAGGACGACGATCTCGTCCAGCTCGAAGTGGGGGACCGACGGCACGGACTGGGTGGCCAGGATGACCTCGCGCCCGTTCCTGCCCGCGGTGCGGGTCATCTCCGCGGGCAGGTCGGTGGCCACGGGGTGCAGCCCGAGCTCGGGCTCGTCGAGGACGACGGTCGCCGGCGAGTCGGGCCCCGGCAGCAGGGCGGCCAGGCGGACGAGGCGCAGCGTGCCGTCACCGGCCTCCCGGGCCAGGAAGGTGCGATCCGGCCCCCGCTGTCCCCACCGCAGCCTGATCCGTTCCGAGGGATCCGGCCGCAGGACGAAGTCGTCGAAGACAGGGCCTGACGTGACTGATCGCGGAGACGATCCGGCGGTGGCGCCCGGGATGCTCCCGCTGGGCCCTGGGGGGATGGGCGGCGATGCTCCCCGCGTCCGAGCGCAGGGCCACGTCGTCTTCCGCCGTCGACCGGCCCTCGACCGGGGCGTGGCCGGAGACGTCGTCGAAGTGGAGGATCCGGCAGCCCTCCGGGATGGGGCGCACGTATGCGGCGAAGCCCCGGAGCCTTCCGGACGTTCCAGACTCGGCGATGCGACGGACCCGGCTCCGGGCGCCGAGACCCAGGTCCTCGTCGAAGGGCCGCTCGCGGTCACGGCCCGCCTGGAAGAGCAGCCATTCGTGGAGCTCCGCCTGATCGGAGCCGTGCACGGCATCGGGCCGGAGCTCCACCCGGTAGCCGTTCCGCCCGACCTCCTCGTCGAATTCGGACGTGAGCCCGATGCGGATGCGGTCCGCCCGGCCCTCGTCGCCCTCGAGGAGAGGATTGCTCGCGCCCCCGCGTCGGCGCGGGCACCCCCGGAAGGAGTCGTCCCAGGTGCGCGGGACGAGCTCCGGCGCGCTCACGAGGTTCGACTCGCCGGAACCATTGGCCCCGATGAGCACGGTGACGTCCGAGGCGAGCTCGAGACGACGGATCGAGCCGAGTCCCTCGATGGCGAGACGTCCCGGTCCGGCGGTCATGCGACGAGCCCAACCGCTGCCGGCGCTGGTGCGCGGGCCCGCCGGTCCGGACCGCGTCGCCCGGGCCATGACGACGGCGCCGGAGGCCCGACGGGGCGCGGATGCGATGATGGGCCCATCGCCACAGCACCTGCGGAGGTGGTCCCCATGTCCACTGAGGTCGACCGGCTCTTCTCCGGCCCCGATGCGGGGGAGCTGCCCGAGGGGGTCGGCATGGGCCGCATGGACTTCATCGCCCCGGACGAGGCCAAGAGCGTGCTCGACGGCGCACGGCAGGTGTGGCTGTCGATGGCGGGCCTCGACCACGGGGACTTCGCCGCCGGGAGCGCCCGCTCCGCCCTGCCCGAATGGTTCCGGAGGGCCTGCGAGGACCGGCCCGCCGGCTCCGACCGGATCTGGGACCTCACCGCCTGGCTGGCCTGGGCCGATCCCGCCGAGCGGGCCTGGCGCTGGTGGGATGCGAACGTCATGGACGAGTCCTACGGCTGGGTGCGCATCGTCCTGCACGAGTGGCCCTGCGCGGTGGGCGTGCTGGCCGCCACCCTCCACGCCTGCGGCGCCACCGAGGTCGGCTACGACGGCTGACCCGCGGCCGGGGCTCAGGGCACCGCCTCGACGACGACGGCCGTGCCCTGGCCGCCGCCGATCGCGATGGCGGCCAGCCCGTACCGACCCCGGCCCTGCCTGACGAGCTGGCTGAACAGCCGGGTCACGAGCACGGCCCCGGTGGCCGCCCACGGGTGCCCCAGCGCGATGGCGCCGCCCTGCGGGCAGTTGCGCCCCTCGTCGATGCCCAAGGCGTCGAGGCAGGCGAGCACCTGCCCGGCGAAGGCCTCGTTGATCTCGACGACGTCGAGCCGGCGGGCCTCGAGGCCGCAGCGCCCCAGCGCCCGGCGGCAGGCCGGGACGGCTCCCCAGCCGGGCCGGCCCGGGTCGCACGTCGCCGAGCGGACGGCCGTGATCCGCAGCGCGGGGCACCGGTGGCGGGCCCAGGTGCCCTCGTCGGCCAGGAGCACCGCCGCCGCCCCGTCGTTGACGCCGCAGGAGTTCGCGGCGGTGACGGTCCCGTCGGCGCGGAAGATCGGCCGGAACCTGGCGAGCCGCTCGACGGTGAAGCCCGGCCGGGGTCGCTCGTCGCGGTCCCTTCCGTCGACGGGGACGATCTCGTCGGCGAGGAGCCCGGCCCGGCGGGCCTCGGAGGCCCGCCGGTGCGAGGCGACCGCGTAGGCGTCCTGGCGTTCGCGGCCGATGCCGCACTCGGCGGCCAGCAGATCGGCCGCCTCGCCCATCTCGGGATCGGGGCAGCCGGGCGGCGCGAAGGGCGCCCGCTCGAAGAGCCGGGGCGGCCGCCCGTCCTCCGACCGCCAGTGGGTCAGCGGCTCGGTCGAGACCGACTGCACCCCGCCGGCGATGACGTAGCCGGGTTCGGCCGCCAACCAGTGGTGCCCGACCTCGATGGCGGTCAGCCCGGAACCGCACTGCCGGTCGATCGTGAGTGCGGGGACGTCCGTCAGGCCGGCGGCGAGCGCCGCGACGCGGGCGACGTTGCCGCCGGGGCCCCGCACATTGCCCATGACGACCTGTCGGATGAGGCCCGACTCCGGGCAGGCGCGGGCGAGCGCGGCGAGCACCGGCGCGGCGAGCCCGGTGGTGTCCGTGTCCCGCCACATGCCGTGGGCCGTGCCGATCGCGGTGCGCCGGGCGTCGACGACGTACACGCTCATCGCGTCAGCTCCTCGGCCAGGCGGCGCAGGTCGACCTTCCCGGCGGCCGTCCGCGGCAGCCGGGGGACGACCCGCCACAGGCGGGGCCGCTGCGGGCCGGACAGGTTCCGGCGGGCCCAGCCCCTCACGGCCACCAGGTCGTCGTCGTCGGTCACGACGGCCGCCAGCACCTGCCCCAGCCGGGGGTGGGGGACGCCGAGGAGGACGAGCCCGCCGACGGTCCGGGCGGCGAGCCGGGCCTGCAGCGGCGCCAGCTCGACGGTCGCGCCGCCGGTGGTGACCGCCCCGTCCCGGCCCCAGACGCGCAGCAGCCCGCCGTCCAGCTCGCCGCGGTCGCCGACCGTGACGAATCCGTCCCCGCGCCGGACGAGCCCGCCGGGCCCGGAGCGGTCGAGGCAGAGCCACGGCGAACGCACCCAGATGCGCCCGTCAGCGGTGTCGACCTCGACCGAGTCGAAGGGGCGCAGGTCCTGCGCGTGCCGGCCCAGCGCGACGAGCGAGAGCTCGGCCGCGCCGTAGTAGTGCAGCACCGTCCAGCCCCTGGCCGTGGCCCGTTCCCAGTCCCGCACGGGCAGTCCGTCGCCGGCGACGAGGGCCTTCATCGCCGGGCGGGTCCCGAGCGCCCCCGCGAGGGACGAGGGGGTCAGCGTCGCCCAGCTCGCGTGTTCGGGGCGCCGGCTCCAGGCGGCGCCGACGTACTCGCACAGGCAGGCCGAGAAGAGGTTCATCGTCGAGGTCAGCGGGCCGGGGAGCCACATCGTGTCGGCGGCGCCCAGCCCCATGCGCGCCGCCAGCGGCGCGAAGGAGTCCACCCAGGAGTCCGTGCTGCGCACGATGATGCGCGCGGCGCCCGTGGTGCCCGAGGTGCGCAGCGCAATCGGCGAGCCCTCGCGGTGGGCCCGCCAGAAGGCGGCCGTCGGGTCGTCCCCGCCGATCATCCGGGCTCCCGTCGTGCCGGTCATGCGATCACCCTCCCCGGGCGCAGGCGCCCCGCCGGGTCGTGCCGGACGCCCCTGCCCGGGAGTCGGCGCCCCTCCTGAACCGCGCCCCGTACTGAGTACTGAACATCGTTCAACACTGGGAGTGTAGCGCCCCGCCCGCGGCGGCGAGGCCGTTCGTCGGGTCCGGCGACGGGCGCCCGGGTCGGGGAGCCCCGCCGCGTAGCCGTCGGCGGCCTCCCAGCCCCCCGGCGCCGGTGCCGGCGCTGAGATCCCGGCCTCCTCGAGGCGGCGCGCCCACGTGGCCGACCGGATGAGCGCCGAGCGCGAGTCGGCCGGGCCGGTGATGCGGTGCACCGTCCGGTGCCCCAGGCCGAGCAGGTGCGTCATGGCCGCCCGCACGCCCTGCACCTGGTCGGCCGGGGCCGACGGGCAGCGCGGAGGGTCGAGTCCGAGGACGCGGCGGGCGGGCCCGCCGGCAGCGCGAGCCCCCTCGACGGCCGCGGTGCCGGCTGGATGACGACGAGCCCGTCGATCGCCTGGCGGGCCAGTCCGGCGTCCTCGGCCAGCGAGCCGGGGAACGAGGCGAGGCCGTAGACGCGGAGACGGTCGGACGTCCTGCTGAGGAACGAGGCGGTGGGCGCCTGCGACAGGCCGACGCCCCAGGCCGCGGCGTCGTCCTGGTGGTCCGTGAGCCAGTCCCGGGCCCGCTCGAGTCTGCCGAGGGAATCGGCGACGAGCTAGACGTCCTGCTTCCAGTGCGGGCCGGTGCTCTTCGTCACGACGGTCGGCGCCAGGGCGGACAGGCTCGCGTGGAGGATGTCGATGTCCTGCCGGCCGAGTTCACCAGGATGAGGTCGGCGTCGAGGGTGCCGATCGACTCGACGCTCGGCTCGGTGCGGCCGCGGCGGCGGCCCCGAGGCCGGGGCCGAGCGTTCGGCGCTGGATTCGTGCCGTCATGAGGGAAGCCCGAGCTCGTCCTCCGCTGTTCTCGTGGCATGTCCGGGGCCACTGCGCCGTCAGCTGGAATTCGTCGCCGAATGGCTCTCGCCCTGCTCCTCGTGCTCGCCGGCGTCGCACTCGCCGCGGCGCTCGACCCGGTCACCGGCACCATCACCATGTGCGACACCGACGTCTTCGACTCCTACCGCTTCCGGACCCTCGGCTCCTTCGCCGAGCGCGACATGCTCACGCTCGCCTGGGTCGGTCCGTTCATCGCCGCCGGGCTCGTCGTCGCCCCGGCCTGCGGGCGCGGTCTCAACGCGCTGGCCCTCGGCGACGAGCAGGCCGCGGCCCTCGGCGCCCGCCTCGGCGTCGTGCGCGTCGCCTCGCTCGTCGCCATCGCCCTGCTGTGCGGAGCCGCCACCGCGGCGGCCGGGCCCGTCGGCTTCGTCGGACTCGTCGTGCCGTACGTCCTGCGCGTGCTGGTCGGCGGAGGCTCCGGCGCCGATCGCTTCATCGTCCTCGACCGGAGACTGCCGCGGGCCATCGCGGCCCGGCTCGCCGGCGCGGGGGTGCGACCGGCCCGGCGGCGTCTCGTCATGCTCGTCCACGGGGTGCTGCTCGTGGCCGTCGTCGTGGCGGTCACCGGGCCGATCGGCTTCCTCGCCCTCGCCGCGCCGCAGCCGGCCCGGAGGCTGGCCGGCACTCCCGGCACCGCCTTCGGCCGAGCGTCGCGATGGGCGGCGCGCTCCTGGGCGCGACGGGTCTTCGCGCCCAGCGCGCGCTCGCGCCCTTCCAGATCCCCGTCGGCCTGGTCAGCTCGGCGCGCGGCGGCCTCCACCTGCTGCGGCTGCTCGGCCCCAGCCGGCGGGACGTCCGACCGCGGCGCCGGCGTCCGGTCGCTCCGTCGTTCCCGCGGCGCCGGGCCCCGGGAGGGCCCTGCCGGTCCGCCCCGACCGCGTCCTCCGGGCGGCGCGGTCCAGGCCGCGGGCGGCGAGCGGGAAGACCAGCACCGTCAGCGCGCCGGCAGCCACGAGGCACGAGCCCAGCGAGGCCGGCATGAGCTCCTGCGAGACGGCCACCTCGGTGACGGCCACGATGATCGGCAGCCCGGCCGACGAGTAGAGCGCCAGCTTCGCCCGCTCGGCCCCCGCCGCCACGCCCGAACCGGTGCTCGTGAAGCGCTCGGCCAGCCACACCGGCAGGCCCCGCGTCACGAGCACCGCGAAGAAGGCCGCGACGACGGTGAGCGGGCTCGAGCGCACGGCGTCCAGCGCGATGCCCATGCCGCTCATGACGAAGAAGACGGGGATGAAGAAGCTGTTGCCCAGCACCGAGATGCGCTCTTCGAGCGGGCCGGTGTGGTCGCCCACGATGAGCCGGAGGCACAGGCCCGCCATGAACGCGCCGAGCGCCACGTCGACGTCGAAGAGCGCGGCCAGCGCCATGAGCCCGGTGAGCAGCAGCATGATCGTCCGCATGGTCCCCTGGGTGAGCCGGTGCTCGCCGGTGCGGATGAACCAGTCGATGACCCGCTGGTAGACGTCCTGGCGCTCGGCCTCGCTCAGGTGCCGGAGCTGGTCGTTGACGCGATGGGCCGCCCGCCTCATGCGGTGGCGGGTGCCGAGCGCCAGACCCGCCGTGAGCACGCCGAAGCCGATGAGGACGAGCGCCCCGACCCACGGCGAGTTGCTCGACAGCAGGATCGCCATCGCCGCCACCGGGCCGAGCTCGCCGACCGTGCCCTGGGCCAGGAAGGCCCTCCCCAGCGGCCGGTCGAGCACGCCCTGCTCCCGCAGGATCGGCATGAGCGTGCCGAGCGCCGTCGAGCCGAGCGCGATCGCCAGGGCCGCCGCGTTCAGCCACCGGTGCCCGGGGACGATGAGCATGCCGACCCCGAAGCCGATCACCAGGCAGACGAGCCAGGTGAGGGCGGCGGACCTCGTCCGTCGTCCGACGAGGTCGTTCGGGTCGATCTCGTAGCCCGCCGACAGGAAGAGCAGGCCCAGGCCGAGCTGCTTGAGCATCTCGAGGTTCGTGGCGCCCGCCAGCTGCAGCCCCGAGGGGCCGATGAGCACCCCGAGGCCGAGCAGCAGGACCACCTCGGGCAGGACGCGCCGGGTCGCGTGTCCGATCGCCGGGGCGACGAGCGTCGCCAGCACGATCCAGAACAGCGAGACGCTGGTCGACGAGGAGATCTCCATGAGCAGCATCCGGCGATCCTATGCGCGGGGACCAATCGCGCGGGGAGCGATCCCGGGGAGGCCGAGGGCCGGTGCGGACGGCCCGGTGGGCCTCGGCCGCGCGGGGACCGAGTCGGTGGCAGCGGCGGATCCGGGCCGGGTCGACGATCCGGCGCCGCAGAGGTCGCGTCCGGCCCGCCGGGGCCCCGTGCCCGGACCGGGCGGCCCCTGCCGGGGCCGATCGGGGAGCACCGGCCCGCCGGGACCGCGCTCAGCCCTGGCCGCCGGCGCACCGGAAGGTCGGCAGCTCGCCCTCGTGCCGGGGCAGCCAGTCGCCCAGTACGTCGATCTCGTCGGTCACCGTCCGGTACTCGTGGCCGGTGATGACGACGCTCATCGCGACGAGGCCGGCGCCCGTGTCGATGATCCCCAGCTGGCGCATCGTCGAGACGCCGGTGCGCTCGTTGGTCCCCCAGCCTGACTTGGCGTGCCCGCCGTCGACGGTCTCGATGCCGACGGCCTGGGCGTCGACGAGGTCGGCCATGAGCGAGTAGACGCGCCGGGCCGCCCCGTCGTCCGAGCAGGCCAGCCACGAGGCGAATCGGGCCTGGTCGGCGCTCGACCACTGGGTCATGCCGAAGCCGGTGTCGCCGCCGAGCGCCGCGTTCGGCAGCGTCAGCGTCGTCGTGTCGCCGCCCTCGCGCAGCAGGTTGTCGACCCTGGTGCTGGACTGGTAGCCGCCGCCGAGCGTGTCGAACAGCGTGCTCGCCGCGTCGTTGCTCGACTCGGTGATCGCCTGCGCTGCCAGCTCGTCGAGCCCGTCGCCCTCGCGCAGCGCCTCGACGGCGATCGGCACCTTGATCGTCGACCACGCCGTGGACTCGGGCACCTGGCCGACGGTGACGACCCCGCCGTCGGCGGTCGCGACGGACACCTGGGCGTCGTCGGGGAAGGACGCCACGAGCTGTTCGAGGCGGGTCCGCAGCGCGTCCTCGGGCGAGTCGCCCCCGGCCGCCCCGCAGCCGCTCAGCGCGGCGGCGAGGAGGGAGCACGCGAGCGCCGCGCCGATGGTCCCGGTGAGGGGACGCGCGGACGCCCCGTCGGCGGGGACGCCCCTGGGCTGGTGCGATGGCATGGCGGTCCTTCCGGGGATGATGCTCCATTGTCCTCCGCGATTGTCCTCCGCGGCGGCGTCCCCGCGGCGTCGAGGCCCGTCCCCGGCGTCGGCGACGGGCGGTCCGGTCGTCCCGCCCCTCCCCGCGCCCGGGTCTCGGGACCTCCGCAGGGCGGGCCCGTGCGCCCCTCCCCGCGCCCCGGGTTTCGGAAGCGGCGGCCCTGACCTACGATGAAACAGAACGAGCATTCTGTTTTCGCACGGTGCTCTCCCGGTCCCACGGAGGAGGACGGATGACTGGTGAGGTCCTGCGCCTCGGTCTCGACGTCGGGTCGACGACGGTGAAGGCGGTCGTCATGCGCGGCCACGAGATGCTCTTCAGCGACTACCGGCGGCACAACGCCGACGTGCGCGGCGAGATGAGGCGGCTCCTGCTCGACATCGGCGAGCGCTTCCCGGACGACACCCTCAAGGTCGCCATGACCGGCTCGGGCGGCCTCGGCGTCGCCCGCATGATGAACGTCACCTTCATCCAGGAGGTCATCGCCGCGACCGAGGCGATCGAGCAGCTGAACCCCGATGTCGACGTCGTCATCGAGCTCGGCGGCGAGGACGCCAAGATCACCTACCTCCACCCGACGCCCGAGCAGCGCATGAACGGCTCGTGCGCCGGCGGCACCGGGGCCTTCATCGACCAGATGGCCACCCTGCTGCACACCGACGCCGCCGGCCTCGACGAGCTCGCCGGCCGCCACGAGAACCTCTACCCCATCGCCTCGCGCTGCGGCGTCTTCGCCAAGACCGACGTGCAGCCGCTCATCAACCAGGGCGCCCGCCACGAGGACATCGCCGCCTCGGTCCTCCAGGCCGTCGCCACCCAGACCGTCGCCGGCCTGGCCTGCGGCCGCCCGATCCGCGGCAAGGTCATCTTCCTCGGCGGCCCGCTGCACTTCCTGCCCCAGCTGCGCGAGGCCTTCACGCGCGTCCTCGGCGACCACGTCCACGACTACGTGAGCCCCGCCGACGGCCAGCTCCACGTGGCCGTCGGCGCCGCCTTCCTCGCCGACGGCCCGACCCTCTCGCTGCGCCACCTGGCGCAGATGCTCGACAGCGCCGGCGAGATCCAGGTGGCGTCCAAGACGATGCGCCCGCTGTTCCTCGACGAGGCCGAGCGCGCCGAGTTCGACGCGCGCCACGGCGTCGTCGACGTCGAGCAGGCCGACATGAGCGAGGCCGTCGGCGACCTCTACCTGGGCATCGACGCCGGGTCGACGACCATCAAGTCGGTCCTCATCGACGACGAGGGCACGATCGTCCACTCCAGCTACGACTCCAACCAGGGCGACCCGGTCAAGGCCGCCGTGGCCATCGCCCGGGACGTCATCTCGGCCCTGCCCGCCGGCTCGACGATCGCCCGCACCTGCGTCACCGGCTACGGCGAGGACCTCGTGAGGACGGCCCTGCACGCCGACGAGGGCGAGATCGAGACGATGGCCCACTTCCGCGCCGCTCAGGCCGTCTGCCCCGGCGTGACGAGCGTCATCGACATCGGCGGCCAGGACATGAAGTTCGTCAAGATCCGCGAGGGCGTCGTCGACTCCATCGCCGTCAACGAGGCCTGCTCGGCCGGCTGCGGCTCCTTCCTGCAGACCTTCGCCGAGACGATGGGTGCCGATGTGCGCGAGTTCGCCCGGGTCGGCATGGAGGCCACGGCCCCCGTCGACCTCGGCAGCCGCTGCACCGTGTTCATGAACTCCTCGGTCAAGCAGGCCCAGAAGGAGGGCGCCGGCATCGCCGACATCTCCGCGGGCCTGTCCTACTCGGTGGTGCGCAACGCCCTCTACAAGGTGATGAAGCTGCGCGACGCCGGCGAGCTCGGCGACCGGGTCGTGGCCCAGGGCGGCACCTTCCTCAACAACGCCGTGCTGCGCGCCTTCGAGCTGCTCACCGGCGTCAACGTGAAGCGGCCGAACATCTCGGGCCACATGGGCGCCTACGGCGCGGCCCTCATCGCCAGGTCCCACGCCGCCCCGGGCGACGTCTCGGCCATGATGGACCGCGACCTGGAGGGCTTCTCGGTCGAGTCCAGCCAGCGCATCTGCAAGCTGTGCCAGAACCACTGCAAGCTCACCATCACGACCTTCGACGACGGCTCCCGCCAGGTCTCCGGCAACCGCTGCGAGCGCGGCGCCAGCCTGGACGCCCGTCCGCGCAAGAGCGAGACCCCGAACCTGTACGACTACAAGTACAAGCGGATGTTCGCCTACCGCCGGCTCACCGACGCCAAGGCCACCCGCGGCGAGATCGGCATGCCGAGGGCTCTGGGCATGTACGAGGACTACCCGCTGTGGTTCACGATCTTCACCCGGCTCGGCTTCAAGGTGCTCCTGTCCGGCCGCTCCAGCCACGACCTGTTCGAGTCGGGCATGGAGTCGATCGCCTCCGAGAACGTCTGCTACCCGGCCAAGCTGGCCCACGGTCACATCGAGTGGCTGCTCGACCACGGCGCGAGGACCATCTGGATGCCCTGCGTCAACTACGAACGCAAGGAGATCGCCGAGGCGGACAACAACTTCAACTGCCCGATCGTCGCCTTCTACCCCCAGGTCCTCGAGAAGAACGTCGAACGGCTGCACGAGCCCGGCGTCACCTTCATGGACCCCTTCCTCAACCTGAACGACCCCGACAAGCTCGCCGAGCGACTCGTCGAGATCCTGGCCGCATGGGGGATCGGGCTGCCCGAGATGAGGGAGGCCGTCGCGGCCGGCTTCGCCGAGCTCGACCGGGCCAAGGCCGACATCAGGGCCGAGGGCGACCGCGCCATGCAGTACATGATCGAGCACGGCATGCGGGGCATCGTGCTGGCGGGGCGGCCGTACCACGTCGATCCCGAGATCAACCACGGCATCCCCGACCAGATCACCCAGCTGGGCATGGTCGTCCTCTCGGAGGACGCGCTGACCAACGGCATGCGCAGCACGGGCTTCGCCCGCCCCCTGCGCGTGCGCGACCAGTGGGTGTACCACACCCGCCTCTACGAGGCCGCCGCCCAGGTGCGTCGCGACCCGAGGCTCAACCTCGTGCAGCTGAACTCGTTCGGCTGCGGCGTCGACGCCGTCACGACCGACCAGGTCCAGGACATCCTCGAGCAGGCCGGCGACATCTACACCGTCCTGAAGATCGACGAGGTCTCCAACCTCGGCGCCGCCCGGATCCGCCTGCGCTCGCTGCGCGCCGCGGCGGCCGAGCGCGAGGAGGTCTCCCGCGAGGTCGACACGACGGCCCTCCCCGCCCCGGCCGCCGGACTCGTCACGGTGCCGGCGAGCAGCACCCCGCCGTACACGAAGGAGATGCGCAGGACCCGCACGGTCTACCTGCCCCAGATGTCCCCGATCCACTTCCAGGCCATCGAACCGCTCTTCCGGCGGGCCGGCTACCGGATGGAGCTGCTCGAGCACGCCTCGCGCGATGACATGGAGTGCGGCCTCAAGTACGTCAACAACGACGCCTGCTTCCCGGCGATCATGGTCATCGGCCAGCTCATCAACAAGTTCGTCTCCGGCGACGCCGACCCCGCCGCGTCCGCCGTGGCGATCACCCAGACCGGCGGCATGTGCCGCGCGACGAACTACGTCGGCATGCTGCGCCGCGGCCTGCGGGCCGCCGGCTATGGGGACGTCCCGGTGCTGGCGGTCTCGGCCCAGGGCCTCGAGTCCAACCCGGGCTTCAAGCTGACCCCGAGCCTCGTCCACGGGGCCATCCAGGGGCTCGTCCTCACGGACCTGCTCCAGGAGGTGCTCCTGCGCGTGCGCCCGTACGAGCGCGAGGAGGGCTCGGCGATGCGGCTCTACCGGCGCTGGAACACGCTCGTGCGCGAGTTCATGGTCGACCCCTCGTACTCCCCGACGGAGGGCCGCAGGGTGGGCTTCAAATGGCTGTGCCGCCGGATGGTCGGGGAGTTCGACGAGCTGCCGCTGCTCGACATCCCGCGCAAGCCGCGCGTGGGCGTCGTCGGCGAGATCCTCGTGAAGTTCCAGCCCGACGCCAACAACAACGTCATCGGCGTCATCGAGGACGAGGGCTGCGAGGCCGTCATGCCCGGCCTCATGGGCTTCTTCCTGCAGTCACTCGAGACCGGCCAGTGGCGCTACGAGAACTTCGGCCTCGACAGGTCCGGGCGGTACCTCAAGAGGCTGGCGCTGTGGTGCATCGAGCAGACCCAGAGGACCGCCGACCGGGCGCTGGCCGCCACGAACGGCAAGTTCGAGGTGCCCGAGCGCATCCACGACATGGCCGCCCGCGCCCAGAGGGTCATCTCGCTGGGCACCCAGGCCGGCGAGGGCTGGCTGCTCGTCGCCGAGATGATGCACCTCATCGAGCACGGCACGCCGAACATCATCTGCGCCCAGCCGTTCGCCTGCCTGCCCAACCACGTGGTCGGGCGCGGCATGTTCAAGACGCTGCGCGAGCTCTACCCGCAGGCCAACATCACCTCGATCGACTACGACCCGGGCGCCTCGGAGGTCAACCAGCTCAACCGCATCAAGCTGATGATCGCCACGGCCTTCAAGAACGAGCGGACCGTCGGGCTGAAGCAGTGGCAGTCCGACTTCGACACGGCCAGCCCGCTGGGGGCGGAGACGTCCTCCCCGTCGAGCCCCGACATCAGCATCGACGACGGCTCGGTGGGCTCCGCGGTCCGCTGACCGCCCGGGGCCGGAGGGCGGGCGAGTCGTACTCGTTCCCCTTGCTCGCACCCCGTTCCCCTGTTCCCACCTCGCTTCTGTGCTGTCGCCCCGGATGCGTCCCGGGTGTTGACGCGCAAGAGGAAGGAGCGAGGCGGGGGAGGGCGGGGGAGGAGGACGGACGATCGTCCGGCGGCGCTCAGGGGATCGGGGTGCTGCGCACCCGCATGCGGCCGTCGTCGTCCAGGGCGATGCGGACGGTGCGCCTCCACGCGTCCTTCGTGCCCGGATGGTCCGTGCGCCGATGCCAGCCACGGCTCTCGGGACGGGCCCTCGCTGCGGCGACGACGGCCGCGCCGACCAGCCGCAGGTTCGTCGTCGACAGCGCCGCCCCGGTCAGCGGGGCGCCGGTGGGCAGCCCGACGAGCTCGTCGGCGGCCCGCGCGAGCTCGGTGTGCTCGCGCGCCAGGCCGACGGCCCGGCCGGCCCCCGTGATGCGCGGCCGGGCGGCCGCCGGGACGCAGCCGCCGGGCGTGCGCTCGACCGGCGCGCCGGGCTCGTCGAAGGAGTCCGCCGTCCGCGCCAGACGGGCGCCGACGGTGAACCCGCCGACGAGGGCCTCGACCAGGCCGGCGTTCGACGGGCCGGCCGCGCCGCGGGCACCCGTGCAGGCGGCCTCGCCGGCCGCGTAGAGCCCGGGGACGGTGCTCGAGCCGTCCGGGGCGACGCCGATACCGCCGATCATCGTCTGCACCGCGGGCCGGACCGGCACCGGTTCGCGCGCCGGGTCGATGCCGTGCGCCCGGCAGGCGGCCAGCGTCGCGGACAGGGGCGGTGCGGCCCAGCTGGACTCGCCGATGCGGGTGCCGTCCAGGAGGAGGCGCTGGCCGGCGTGCCCGGCCAGCCAGTCGTGGACCGCCATCGCCAGCTCGTCGGAGGGCTTCAGCTCGTCCTCGCCGAGCCCGGCGAGCGCCGGGCGCCCCTGCCCGTCGACGAGCACGGCCCCGGCTCGACGCAGTTCGCGGCCCAGCGTGATCGCCGGGTCGAGCGGGAGGGCCAGCTCGTCCGGCAGGTCGACGGCGGTCGGGGCGCAGGCGGTGAACTCCATGTCGCGCAGCTCGGCGCCGGCGCGCAGCGCCATGGCGGCGGCGTCGCCGGTGGCGGTCACCGGGGCGGTCGTGCGCGGCCAGAACTGCTCGGCCCCGCCGCCGGCCAGCACGACGACGGGGGCCAGCCAGTCGACGAGCGCCCCATCGGAGCGCAGCGCGCGCAGGCCGGCGACCCGGCCCTCGTCGTCGGTGAGCACGTCGACGCCGCGCATGCCGGTCTCCAGCCGCAGGCGCGTGCCCAGGCGCCCGGCCATGGTGCGCACCGCCGACGCGAGGCCGCGCTGCACCTGGTGCCCGGTGGTCTCGTGGCGTCCCGGCCGAGTCGCGTCGGCGCGCTCGAGGAGCTCCGCGACCCTGGCGTGGACGAGCGGCGCGGTCCTCAGCAGATGGCTCAGCGCCCGCCGGTCGGCGACGCCGAGGCCCCTGCGCAGCGCCTCCTCGGGGTCGTGGGGCCCGGCCCACCCGTCGAGGCGTCCGGTCGAGATCGCGGTGGCCCCGTCGAGCAGCGTGCCGCCGGTCACCAGCGCCGTGTCGACGCCGGCGGCGGCCAGCTGCATGGCTGCGCCCGAGCCGGCGGCCCCCGCGCCGACGACCACGACGCGGGCCCGCCTCGTGAGCCCGGGCTCCGGCGCGCCGAGTTGTCGCGCCGATCGGATCGTCGTCGCCATGGGTCCCCCTCGTCCGCGGAGTTTCGCACCGCCCCTGCTCACAATGCCACGGGCGGGCCCGCGTCGGAGCCGCGACCGGCGGTGAGAGAATGAACTCGTCGCCGCAGCCGCCGGCGGCCACGGGAGAGTACGAGGAGCACTCCATGCGCATCGCCTTCGGCGCCGATCACGCCGGTTTCAACCTGAAGGAGCGGCTCGTCGAGCACGTGCGCTCCAGGGGCCACGAGGCCATCGACGTCGGCACCCACGGCCCGGCCAGCGTCGACTACCCGACGTTCGGCAGGCGGGCGGCCCGGAAGGTGCTCGACGGCGAGGCCGATCGCGCCGTCCTCGTGTGCGGCACCGGCATCGGCATCGGCATGAGCGCCGGCAAGCTGCCCGGCATCCGCTGCGCGGTGGTCTCCGAGCCCTACTCGGCGAGTCTCGCCCGCCGCCACAACGACGCCAACGCGCTGGCCATCGGCTCGCGCGTCCTCGGCCCCGGCCTGGCCGAGATGATCGTCGACGAGTTCCTCGACGCGGAGTTCGAGGGCGGCCGCCACGCCCGCCGGGTCGGCATGATCGAGCCGCCCGCCGACGCCTGCTGAGCCCCGTCGCGGAGCGAAACCCGTTGTGGCCCGATCCACGTCGGGTCGTCGACCCGCCGGCCCCCCGTCCCCGGTGAGAATGTCCACCCGCTATGGTCGGGATCATGAGAATTGGCATACCAAGGGAGTCGCTGCCCGGCGAACAGCGGGTGGCGGCAACGCCCAAGACGGTTCCACAGCTCATCAAGCTGGGTTACAGCGTCGTGATCGAGCATGGCGCCGGCGAGCGCGCCTCCTACTTGGACGACGACTACATCGCGGCGGGCGCCGAACTGGCCGACACCGGCACGGTGTGGGGCAGCGACATCGTCATGGCGGTCAACGAGCCGAGCGTCGAGGAGCTGGGTGCGATGCGTCCGGGCGCGACGCTCATCACCTTCCTCCACCCGCGAGCCAATCCCGGCCTCCTCGAGGCCCTGCGGAAGGCCGGCGTCACCGGCCTGAGCATGGACATGGTGCCGCGCATCAGCCGGGCCCAGGCCATGGACGCCCTGAGCTCCACGGCGAGCATCGCCGGTTACCGGGCCGTCGTCGAGTCGGCCTACGCGTACGGCAAGACCTTCGCGGGTCAGGTCACCGCCGCCGGCAAGATGCCCCCGGCCAAGGTCTTCATCATCGGCACCGGCGTCGCCGGCCTCGCGGCGGTCGGCGCCGCCAAGTCCATGGGCGCCGAGGTCTTCGCCACCGACGTCCGCCCCGAGACGGCCGAGCAGGTCGAGTCGATGGGCGGCACCTTCGTCCACGTCCGTCCCGCGGCCGGCGACCAGGGGGTCAGCTCCGACGGCTACGCCAAGGAGACCTCCGAGGACTACAACAAGCGCGCCGCGGAGCTCTACGAGGAGCAGTGCCGGAAGGTCGACATCGTCATCCTCACGGCCGCCATCCCCGGCAAGCCGAGCCCGAAGCTCATCACCCCCGAGATGGTGGCCTCGATGAAGCACGGCTCGGTCATCGTCGACATGGCGGCCCTGGGCGGCGGCAACTGCATGCTCACCCACCCGGGCGAGGAGTACGTCACCGACAACGGCGTCACCATCATCGGCTACACCGACATGGCCAGCCGCCTGCCCGCCCAGTCCAGCCAGATGTACGCCACGAACATGGTGAACCTGGCCAAGCTGGCCACCCCGGCCAAGGACGGCCGGTTCGTCATCGACTTCGACGACGAGGTGCTGCGCAACATGACCGTGACCCGCGACGGCGAGGTCACCTTCCCACCGCCGCCGATCCAGGTCTCCGCGGCGCCGAAACCCGCCCCCGGCGCGGCCGCCGCCGAACCCGCCGAGAGGGAGCCGGAGAAGCCGAAGAAGGAACGGCCCTGGTGGTTCCTGCTCCTGGTGGTCGGTCTGCTGTCGGTGGCGCTCATCGCGCTGCTGACCTTCGCGCCCGGAAGCTTCGTGAGCCTGTTCGGCACCTTCGCCCTGGCCTGCGTCGTGGGCTACTACGTGGTGTGGAACGTCTCGCACGCCCTGCACACGCCGCTCATGAGCGTCACCAACGCGATCAGCGGCATCATCATCGTCGGCGCGCTCCTGCAGCTGCCCAAGGACAACATGGTGATCACGGTCATCGCGGCCCTCGGCGTGCTCATCGCGTCGATCAACATCTTCGGCGGCTTCTCGGTCACGCGCCGCATGCTCAACATGTTCAGGAAGGGTGATCGCTGATGACTCTCCTCGAAGCGAGCGTCGCCAATTTCACGCAGGCCACCTACATCATCTCCGGCCTGCTCTTCATCCTCGCCCTCGTGGGGCTGAGCAAGCACGAGACGGCCAAGCGGGGCAACGTCTTCGGCATCCTCGGCATGGCCTTCGCGCTCATCGCCTCGATCGTCTCGCTGGCGGTCGGCGACACGCGGGCCCTCGCCTGGGCCCTCATGATCATCGCCATGGTCATCGGCGCCGTGATCGGTCTGTGGAAGGCCGCCAAGGTCGAGATGACCGGCATGCCCGAGCTGGTCGCCCAGCTGCACAGCTTCGTCGGCCTGGCCGCCGTGCTCGTGGGCATCAACGCGTTCATCGAGAACCCCGAGGCCCCCGCCTTCCAGATGCACGAGATGTGGATCGGCGTCTTCATCGGCGCCGTGACCTTCACCGGGTCGATCGTGGCCTGGGGCAAGCTGGCCGGCAAGATCAAGTCGGCCCCGCTGACCCTGCCCGGACGCAACTGGCTCAACCTGGGCGCCCTCATCGCGATCATCGCCTGCGGCATCTGGTTCGCTGACGGCGGCGGCTGGTTCCCGCTCATCGCGCTGACGATCCTGTCGCTGCTGCTCGGCGTCCACCTGGTCGCGGCGATCGGCGGGGCCGACATGCCGGTCGTCATCTCGATGCTCAACAGCTACTCGGGCTGGGCGGCCGCCTTCAGCGGCTTCAGCCTCCAGCTGCCCGTCCTCATCGTCACCGGCGCCCTCGTCGGCGCGTCCGGCGCGATCCTGTCGTACATCATGTGCAAGGCCATGAACCGCAACTTCGTCTCGGTCATCCTGGGCGGCTTCGGCCAGTCCGACGCCGGGGCGGGCGCCGGTCCCGAGGGCGAGATCACCGAGCTCGACACGACCGGTGTGGCCGATCTTCTCAAGGGCTCCACCTCGGTCATCATCACGCCCGGCTACGGCATGGCGGTCTCGCAGGCGCAGGCCCCGGTGGCCGAGCTCGTCCGCAAGCTGCACGACCACGACGTCGAGGTCCGCTTCGGCATCCACCCGGTGGCGGGGCGCCTGCCCGGCCACATGAACGTGCTGCTGGCCGAGGCGCACGTGCCGTACGACATCGTCCTGGAGATGGACGAGATCAACGACGACTTCAAGAACACCGACGTCGTCCTCGTCATCGGCGCCAACGACACCGTCAACCCCGCCGCCATGGAGCAGGGCACCCCGATCTCGGGCATGCCGGTCCTGCACGTGTGGGAGGCCGGCCGGGTCGTCGTCTTCAAGCGCGGCATGAGCGCCGGCTACGCCGGCGTCCAGAACCCCCTGTTCTTCAACGAGAACACGGTGATGTGCTTCGGCGACGCGAAGGAGTCGATCAACGCCATCAACGCCGCCCTGTGACGGGCGGTCCCCGCGCGGGCGGGGCCTGAGAGACACGGACGAGGGGCCGGGTCTCTCAGGCCCGGGTCGCGTCGCGGTGGGCCCACGACTCCGGCGGGGGACGCGCACCGCGGCCGTCGATGACCCGTCTCCGCCGACGTCGCAGCGGCACGAGGCGAGGCGGCCCGATCTGGGTGATGGGGGCAGTCAGGGCACGAATGGTGAAACTTTCAAAATCAACGATTGTGTGCTAGACCTGGGATCATTCAGGGTGTTCCGCACCCCAACCCCTGCGGGTCGGATACCCGCAGGGGCGCAGTCGCCCCTGACCGAACGGATCCCGTATGCGCCTCTCAGCTCCTGCCGCACCCCCGCGCCCCGCCGCGGCGCGGCGGTTCCCGCGCCTGCTCGGTGCGCTCGCACTGGTGCTCGCCTGCCTTCTGAACGTGGCGCACGCGGCCCCGAGCGTCGCCGTCCCGACGATGCAGGTCGACCTGGGCGCGACCTCCGCCCAGATACACAACGTCGTCACCAGACAGGACGTGTCGAACCCCGAGCGGTATGCGAACACCCACGCCTGCGTGCGGTACAGCCCTCGGGGCGGGGGCTCCACCCTCGACATGACGACGACGGCCACGGTGACCTCGGGGTCCGGACAGTACGCCGCCTTCTCCTACGGGCGGTACCGGCAGAACGGCCGGCAGGTCTGCCCCGACGACTTCAGCGACCAGCAGAGCTCCGTCGGCTTCCTCCCCGGGGACACGCGGACGGTGAGCGTCGGCGCCCCCTTCCTCATCGGGACCATGCACCACCACAACGCCCCCATCTTCACCGACCCGGGCTCGGAGAGACCCGACGGCAGCGGGGGCGCCCTCATCTCCGGCGGCATGGAGGTGGACCTCGCCAACACGATCCGGACGTCCTTCCCCTGGACCCTCGACGAGACCTCCAACATCTGCCGCTCCACCTTCGATGCGTCCGGCGACTACGACCCCTCCGGCAACGGCGGCTACGCCTTCGACTCGACCGGGGCCATCGGCCCGAGGGCCTCCTGGCAGTTCCGGGGGTGGAGCTCCGACTACCACTACGCCTACGACCGCAGTGGCAGACTGCGGTCCTTCCCCGCCGGGGACACCTCGGCGAGCGGGTCCGACGACGGCGCCCTCTACGGCCTCGACGGCAGGTCCTGCGAGGACGACGTCCTCACGATGACCGCCGTCAGCTCCGACAGCGTCTGGGCGGACGCGAACGGGGTCCCGTACAAGCTCGTGCTGCGCGGCTTCGTCAACAACGGCCGGAACGAGACGTGCACCGTGATGGACCCGGAGACCGCCGAGGCCCGGCTGGAGACCTCCTTCGTCACCCAGGAGAACAACGACACCTACGGCTGCCTCTACGGCTCCCTCGAGCAGGTCCGTCAGGTCACCTTCGCCAAGGACGTCTCGGGCAGCGCCATCACGCAGCAAACGGTGGGCATCCCCCAGTTCACCTACACCAACGTCTCCCAGACCGGGTCCTCCGCCCTCGAGGGCTGGGGCGACCCGAGCCCGCTCCGGCCCACCGGATGGGGCGGCGAGCACGCCGCGACCGACCCGAGGACCTACGAATTGTTCGCCCCAGGCGGCGGTGCCGCCGTCAGGGAGGACCAGTCCGGGCCGGCTCCCACCGAGAGCACGCCCGGGTGGCGCCTGTCCGGCGTGACCTGCACGCAGGGGGACGGCACACCCCTTCTCGACCAGGACGGCAGGGTCCTCGACCAGACCGACGCCGTCAACCTCGATGCGGGAACCCTGGACCTGGACCGCGCCGGGCTGGCCCGGAGCTCCGCCGAGGTCCCCATCACCTGCACCTGGCACAACGAGTACGTCGACCCCACTCCCCGGCTGAGGGTGGAGAAGACCTTCATCGGCTCCGACGCCACCGCCGGCACACCGACCCTCAACGCCGACTATGCGATCACCGTCACCAATGACGGCAGCACGGCCCAGGACACCGGTGCGCTCGTCGACCGGCCCGACCTCGCCCCCGGTCTGACCGTGAACACGGTGTGGGCCAGCCAGGACCAGGGCCTACTCGGTCAGCCCCAGTCCGTGGTCCAAGGCGCGGCCGACGGGTACCGGCTCACCGAGGGCGTACCGGTCCAGCCCGGGCAGAGCCAGGTCTTCTACGTCCGGGTCAACGCGACGCTGGACCCGGCCGCGTCCGGCTACACCGACGAGAACCTGGGCTGCTCCCAGACCGGTTCCGGCGCCTATGAGGCCGGGCACGGCCTGTTCAACGAGGTGCTGGCAGAGGACGGCAAGGACGTCGACGGCCCCGGGAACAACACGGCCTGCGGGCCGGTGGACCCGGGCGTCGGCAGGCTCCCGGTCACGATCCACAAGACCGGCGTCATGGGTGACGTGAGCGGGGCCGTCTTCGACGTCTACTCGATGGACCCGAGCACGCCGGGCGCCGCGCCCGTCGACCGGGGCGTCATGGTGAACCCCGATGACGGCTCGCTCTTCACCACCGTCCCCCTGGACATCAACCACGACTACTGGCTGGTGGAGACGCAGGCCCCGGCCGGTCACCAGCGGCTGTCCGAGCCCGTCGGCTTCCACCTCGCCGCAGACGGTGTCACCCTGCTGGACCCCGAGACGGCAGCGGGCACCGTCACCGTGTCCCGGACGGGCCGGGTGCCCGACACCATCACGATCCACGACACGGCGATCGCCGTGCCGCTGCCGCTGACCGGCGGCGGTCTCGCCCGGCTGCTCCCAGCCCTCGGCGCCGCGGCGCTGTTCGCGGGCAGTGGCGCAGCGGCTCTTCACCAGCGGCGGGCCCGGCGGAGGAACGCTCGCTGAGCGAGCGAAGGCTCCGGGCCGGCACGCCGGCCCGGAACCCCGAGGAACCCTGACTTGATCAATGATTGACAATTAATGTATCTTTGATTCACCTAAGGGTCAGATGGCCCTTGGGTGCGATCTGCATTCCTACCAACGCCTCTGGTCGAAGACTGTCATGACACCTCACCCTGAGAAAACCCCTGTTCGCCCTGTCCTGGTGCGCATCCCGGCCGGGACGGTCGGGTGCCGTGCCGACGGCGTTCCGCTGGGGACGGCCCAGCGGACCGGCTCGTTCCGGACGCCCTCGAACCCTCTGCGGGGCCGGCCGGCCCTGGTCGGGTGCCGCTCCGAGAGGGGTGGTCGGCGATGATCCCCCGCAGAGCGACGAGAACGGGGACGAGGGGCCGTCTGCGCGGCGCGGCGGCCGCCGCCAGCGCGGCGGCGCTCCTGCTCGGCATGATCGGGGCCGTACCGCCGGCGGCCGCCGCCCCCGGCGGCGAACTGCCCGCCGTGTACGCCACGGGCGGCGACGGCCGGTTCACCGACGCGATCCAGTGGCTCCAGTGGAGCGACTACCCGCTGGCCGCCAACGCCGAGGACAACACGGTGCTCGGCTACGGCGACCAGTACGGCTCGGCCACGCGGACGATCACGAACTACCGCTACCTCGACGACGCGCAGACCCTGAAGCTCACGACGACGTGCACCCTGTCGGGCCTCGTCACCGAGAACGTGGGGCAGGCCAACGGCGACGCCGGCCCGGTGCAACGGGCCCCGCTCGTCGCCACCGTTCCCGGCAAGTGGGCCGGCGACGCACTCGACAATCTGTACAACGTCGGCGGCCCGGGCCACTGGAGCGATGGGCAGATCGCCAGGAGCGGCAACCTGACCTACCCCGGGGACTACGTCAACGACAACCGGATGGTCATCGGCCTGTCCAACGGCTTCGCCGATCGGGGCAACGCAGGCGTCGGCTACGGCTCCAGGATGAGTTTCGACATGCAGTGCTCGGCGTCGCTCAACGGCGAGGAGGTCCCGCTGAGCGGGCTGGTGCTGGCCGACGCCGAGGCCTCGAGCGCCCACAGCCCCAAGGGCTACCGCGACGAGTGGGTGCAGGCCACCGCGACCCAGGGCTCCGACACCAGCTGGCGGGTCCTGGACGCCTACAAGGACTCGAGCTGCCCCGTCACGACCCAGGCTGTCGTCTCCAACGGCGGCGACACCGTGCAGCTCCTGCCCACCGGTGAGGAGTGCGTCTACCAGAACGGCGGCAGGTACTCCAGGCCGGAGGGCACCGGCGGCCCCGGCACCGTGCTCTTCATGCAGGGCAGCACCGAGGCCCGCATCTCGATGCAGGGCCGCGGCTACAGCGCCGTCGCCCTGGGCCTCGTCGTCGGCACCGACTTCGGCGACGCCCCGGCCTCGTACGGCCGGGCCAGCTCGCTGTTCCAGCCCACCTGGACCGGCGGCCGCATCACCCGCACCACCGACGCCTTCGCCGTCGACCAGGCCACCATGAGCGCTTCCGACACCCGGCTGGGGGCCGGCATCGACAGCGAGGGCGACCAGAAGTTCTCCACCGGCGCGAACGGGGACGACTACAGCGGGATCGACGACGAGGACGGCGTCGCACTGCCTGCCGGCGGCATCGAGACCGAGCCGGGGGGCTCGTACACGCAGCAGGTCTCCTGCACCGGTCCCGGCAGGATCGCTGGCTGGGTCGACTGGAACCGCAACGGCCGGTTCGACGAATCCACCGAGAAGAGCGCCGAACGATCTTGCTCCGCGTCCGGGAGCGCGACGCTGAGCTGGACGGTGCCCGACGACGTGGTCCGCTCCGTGGCGGACGAGGGCGCCACGAGCTATCTGCGCGTGCGCATCACGAACGACGCGGGCCCGCTGAGGGCCACCGGCAACACCCGCACCGGCGAGGTCGAGGACTACGCCGTGGACGTGCGCGTGCCGACCCTGCGCTTGGTGAAGGACGTCGACGCCGCGCACGTCGCCGACGACCAGCCCCTCGCACCCGACTCCTGGACGCTCACGGCCGCCGCCGACGGTCGGGACGTGCTGTCCGGCCAGGGCTCCACCGCCGAGACCGTCGTGAGACCGGGGCGGTACACGGTCACCGAGTCCTCCGACGATCCCCGTGCCCAGGCCTACGAGCTGACCGACGTCGAGTGCACGACCCCCGACGGGCAGCAGCTGACGACCGGCGACGCTGATGGCGGGGCCACGGTCGACCTGACCGGCCACGACAGGGTGACGTGCACCCTCACCAACGCCGCGCGGCAGGGCAGCGCCACGTGGTCCAAGATCGACGGTGCCGACGGCCGGCCGCTGGGCGGCACCGTGTGGACCCTCACCGGCCCGAGCCATCCCGACGGCACCGATGTCGAGGACTGCGTGGCCGACGACGCCGCCGCCTGCACGGGCCCCGACACCGATCCCGGGGAGGGGGCGTTCACCGTGGCCGGCCTGGACTGGGGGCACTACGCCCTGAAGGAGAAGTCGGCCCCGCAGGGCTACGGGCTCAACCCGAACACCTACATCCTCACCGTGAACGACTCCTCCCTCGAGGCGAGCCTCGACCAGGCGGTGCCCGACGACCGCAAGGACGCCGCGGTGAAGTGGTCGAAGACCGCTGCGGACGGCTCGCCCCTCGGCGAGTCGACGTGGACCCTCACACCCACCGACCCGGCGGGCGTCGCGATGACTGTCGAGGACTGCCGGGCCGATTCCGCCGATGACTGCACCGGCCCCGACAAGGACCCCGCTGCCGGCGGCTTCCTCGTCGAGGGCCTCACGTGGGGCGACTACGAGCTCAAGGAGAAATCGGCGCCCGCCGGCTACGTCCTGTCCAAGGACGTGCACGGCGTGCGGATCGGGGCCGCCAACGCCGGCACGACGATCGACCTGGGCAGCTTCACCAATGCGATGCACGGCTCACCGACCATCCCCCTCACGGGCGGGCGAGGCGCACAGCTCTTCCTCCTCCTCGGCGGGGCACTGTTGGGCGTCGGCGCGGGCACCGCGGCCGTCCGCAGGCGCCGTGTCCGGGCGTCCGCGGAGAACCGGAGCGCCTGATGACCGCCATGAACATGAGCCACGGCCCCCCGGGGCCCGGACCGAGCCGGCCCGCAGGGGCCGGCACGACCGGGGAACGCCACCGGAGTGGCCGACCCCACCCAGCCCACCCCCATGCCGTACCGGATGGTCCGGACGGTTCGAGAAAGAAAGCCTGAAACCAATGGACACGAATGCACACCCCGTCGGGAGGCGCCTCGTCGCAGCCACCGGGGTTCTGGCACTGAGCCTGTCCGGCCTGGTCGGCGGCGCCGGCATCGCCAGTGCCGACCCCTCGTACGGCAACATCGATCAGAACGCCAAAGGCTCGATCATCATCCACAAGCACCTGACGGGCGGTGATGGCAGCCAGGGCAAGCCCGACGGCTCGGCCGATGCCGACGGCGATCCCCTTGCCGACGTCACCTTCGCCGCCTACCCGATCACCAGCCTCGACCTGTCGAAGCAGACCGACTGGGACACCCTGTCGAATCTCGTGGTGCCCGACAGCTCCTGCGCCAACCCGACCGCGCCGACCCTGTCCGGCCAGACGCTCGGCGCCTCGGCCGGCAGCGGCACCACCGCTTCGAATGGTCAGGCCACCATCGGCGATCTGCCCGTGAGGGCCTACTTGGTGTGCGAGACCGCCGCGCCCGCCAATGTCGTCCAGAAGGCCAAGCCCTTCGTCGCGACGATCCCCTACCCGGACAACGGCAAGTGGCTGTACGACGTCAACGTCTACCCGAAGAACACCGTGGCCGCCATCGACAAGACCGTCGAGCAGCAGTCGCAGTACGGCTACGGCCTCGGCTCGATCGTCTCGTTCCCGGTGACCACGACCGTGCCGGCCCTGGACAACAACGCGAACTTCCAGTACTTCCAGATCAAGGACACGATGGACGCCAGGTTCACCGGCGTGGGCGTCCCGACGGTGACGCTCAACGGCGCCCCGCTGACCGCGGGCGATGACTACACGGTGGCGGTCGACGACGCCACCAACACCGTCACGGTGAAGTTCACCAAGACCGGCCTCACCAAGCTGAAGAACAGCGCCGGCCAGGATGTCAAGGCGACCTTCCAGGGCACGGTGTCCTCGGTGGGCGACGGCACCATCAAGAACACCGCCCAGCTGCTCACCGACACCCAGTACGGCCCCGTGCCCGACACCCCGCCGGACACCCCGCCCACGCCGCCGAACCCGCCCACGAGCCCCGAGGTGCAGACCCACTGGGGCGACCTCACGGTGCACAAGGTCGATGCCGACCACACCGACGCCGGCCTGGCCGGCGCCACCTTCCAGGTGTACAACGCGACCGATCCCTACGCCGATGACTGCTCCGGCGCCACGAAGACCGGCGATCCCATCACGGTGAACAACCAGAGCAGCTTCACCTCCGATGACAGCGGCGTCGTGAACGTCGCGGGCCTGTTCGTGTCCGACTCGAAGAACAGCCCGGTCAACGCCACCCAGCGCTGCTACGTGCTCGTCGAGACGGCCGCCCCGGCCGGCTTCGTCAAGCTGGGCCAGGACACCCCGGTGACGGTCAAGACCGGCACCACCGACACCAGCGTCGCCTACGACGCCACCATCAAGAACACCAAGGAGGCCGTCCCCGGCCTGCCGCTCACCGGCGCTCAGGGCCGGCTGCTCATGATGGTCGTCGGCGCCGTCCTCATCCTCACGGCGGCGACCACCGTGGTCGTCCGCTCCCGCCGGAACGCGACGAGCGCCTGAGGCGACCGATGAACCGACCGGCCCGATGACCGGCCGGGAGGACGATGATGTGGTGGGGAGGCCCGGCCTCCCCACCACATCATCATGACCGCGAAGAGCACGACCGGGGGAGAGCATGACCGGGAAGAGGAGGGGCGCGGCGGTGCCCGATGAACGACCCGCGGAGGACACGGCGAAGCGAACGTGGCGCCTGTCCCCGTTCTCGCTGCTGGCCGGGCTCCTCGCCCTCGTCGGCATGGTCGTCTTCGCCTATCCGACGGTGGCCGGCTGGATCTCCCGGTACAACCAGTCGAAGGTCGTCAGCGACTACGCGTCCGACGTCGCGACGGCCGAGCCCGACGCCGCCGAGCAGCTGGCCCGGGCCCGGGCCTACAACGACGCGCTCAACGCCGGCGCCATGCTCCAGGCCGGCTCGAACGTGCCCACTGGCGACGGGACGAGCGCGGACGACTCCCTGGACTACGACTCCATGCTCACCGCCGATTCGCAGGGGCTCATGGCGCGGTTGAAGATCACCTCGATCGACCTCGACCTGCCCGTCTACCACGGCACCTCCGACGAGACCCTGCTCAAGGGGCTCGGCCATCTCAAGGGCACGTCGCTGCCGGTCGGGGGCGTCGGAACCCACGCGGTGATCACCGGCCACCGCGGCCTGGCCCAGGCCGAGATGTTCACCAGGCTGAACGAGGTGAAGGTCGGCGACAGATTCGTCATCGAGGTCTTCGGCGAGGTGCTCACCTACCAGGTGAACGACACCCGGGTGGTCGAGCCGACCGAGACGCAGACCCTCAGCGTCCAGGCCGGTCACGACCTCGTGACGCTGGTCACCTGCACGCCGCTCGGCATCAACACCCACCGCATCCTCGTCACCGGGGAGCGCGTCGAGCCGACCCCGACCGAGGACATCGAGGCGGCGGGCCGGCCGGCCGACCCCGGCTTCCCCTGGTGGGCGCCCGCCATGGCGGGCGGCACCGCGCTCATCGGCGTGTACGTGTGGCGCGCCGGGTACGAGCCCGCCAGGACGAGAACGCGGGAGGAGTGAGCGGCGGGGCCGACACGCCGGTGGTCATCTCGATGCTCGAAGGTCGGGGTTCGAATCCGCGAGCTCGACCGGCTCCTGCCCGTGTCTGGTGCGCGCCAGTACTTCCGTCCCGGTGCGGGCGAGAACCAGGAACGTGGACCGGTGCTGCGAAGAGATGCCGGGACGCCAGTGCAGCAGGAGTGCGTACCGTACCGGCCCTGTTCATACGCCCGGTGCGCATGAGCGATCGGCTGGAAGCATCGCGCCTCGGGCCGGGGCGCCGTGCTGCAGCCAGGAGATCCGGGCCGGGCCGGCCGGTTCTCACGACTGGAGTGGGACAATTCCGAGGTGAGCAACCCCAAGAAGACCAGGGCAACCGTCGCGCGGGCCCATCGCTCGGAACGGATGAGCATCAAGGACGTTGCCCGCTTGGCAGATGTCTCGTACCAGACTGTCTCACGCGTGATCAATGACGACCCACGGGTGAGCGACCGTACTCGCGATCACGTGTGGAGGATCATCCAGTCCACGGGTTTCGTCCCGAACCCCGCAGCCCGGGCGCTGGTCATGCGGAGGTCGAGCCTCATCGGAATTCTCACCGATGGCTCGACGCGCTACGGGCCGGCCGGCGTTCTCGCGGCAGTCGAGAACGCGGCCAGGGACGAGGGCTACGCCGCGAATGTCCTCGTGCTTGCCGAGGCCGACTCGCGTGGCACGGTTCGCGCGTACCAGCACTTCATCGATCAGGGCGTCGCGGGCATCGTGGTCATCGCCCCCAAACTGCCTCTGGCGGAGGCGGTCCGTGAGACGAAGTTCTCAGTGCCGGTCGTGATGGTCGCTGCCGGGGAGTCAAGCGTCCCAGGGGTCGCCGTCGTCTCGGAGGACCAGGAGTACGGTGCGCGGCTCGCGACACGTCGCCTGCTCGACAAGGGACATCGTGAAGTGGCTCACCTCGCGGGGGAACTCAGCTGGCTGGATGGCCGGGTGCGGTTGCGCGGGTGGCAGTCCGAGCTGCGCGCAGCGGGCATCGAGCCGCCACCCCACATCCAGGGCGACTGGACCGGGGAGAGCGGCTACGCCGCGGGTAGGCGCATGCTCGACGAGGGCTTGCCCTCCTCGATCTTCGTTGCGAGTGATCTCATGTGCCTGGGGATGCTGAGGGCCTTCTACGAGGCCGGGGTGCGTGTGCCGGACGACATCAGCGCGGTCTCCTTCGACGACAGCGAGTTCGCCGCCCAGTTCTACCCCCCGCTCGACAGCGTCCGGCAGGACTTCAACCGCCTGGGGCAGGAGGCTGTGCACATGCTCCTGCGTCTCATCCAGGGCGAACCCGCCGGCACGGTCGCCATACCGCCGGTGCTGACGGTGAGGAGCTCTGTCGCACGGCCCCGTGCCGCCGTCGCACGGTCCAGCACCACCGGGTGAGTTCCCGATCGGTGACCCGGGGGGCGCGGCCCGGCGTGCCGCGACGTCCGGTCGCGTCCCGGGGTGCGGTGCAACGGGACGTCCTCCGAGCGAGTCGGGCCGACGGGACGGGCGTGGCCCCCATCGGCTCGTCAGTCACCGGACGTCCCACCAGTGCGCTGGGCGCCGGGTGAGCGGACTCATGGCGTTCACGTGACGTACCGCCGCCCTTGTGCTCGATCCCGCTGCCCACCACGGGAAGAGGTGTGATGCCTCGTCCCGGGGCGGATCCGAGCCACGCATCAGCGGCGCTGATCCGTGCGGGAGCAGCTCTTGACACGGCTGTGCAAAACGTTCACACTATGTGATGACGAAACGTTCACAATCAAAGGATTGCGGCGCACGCGTCAACCGTGAGTCAACGTGGATCGAAGGAGATTGACGATGCAACGACGAACTGTCTTGCTTGCTGCGGCTGGTATTCCGATCAGCGCGTTGTTCCTGCAGGGATGTACGTCTTCTGGTGAGAGCACGGCAACGGCAACGAATGCGGAGGTCAACGCGAAGGCCGATGAGGCGATCCGTCAGCTGGAATCGGCCGTGAGTGCCACCGGGCCGCATGGCGAGAGCGCCGCCGCCGCCTCGGAGGTCGACCTCACCGACTCCGACATCGACACCGTGAAAGCGATGGGGGCGACCGCCGCGATTGCGATGCACACGAGCGGTGACGACTGGTCGGCGGCGCAGATCGCTGGCCTCACGTCGCGGTTCAACGAGCTCGGCATCAAGATCACGTCGACCACGGACGCGAACATGGACCCCAGCAAGCAGGTGTCCGACGTCGAGACGATCCTGGCCCAGAAACCGAACATCCTCGTCTCCATCCCCACCGATCCTGTCGCGACTGCCTCGGCATATCGAATGGCCGTGGACCAAGGCGTCAAGGTCGTGTTCATGGACAACTGTCCGGACGGCTTCACCGCTGGTTCGGACTATGCCTGTGTCGTCTCGTCCGACAACTACGGGAACGGGGCGATCTCAGCGCATCTCATGGCGAAGACCCTCGGCGGGCAGGGGAAGATCGCTGCCATCTATTACGAAGCCGATTACTTCGTGACGAACCAGCGCTACCAGGGGTTCAAAGAGACGCTCACGAGCAATTAACCGGACATCCGGATCATTGCGGAGCGAGGCATCAGTGGTTCGGATCTCGCCGGCTCTGCGCAGAAACAAGCCGATGCCCTCCTCAGCCAGAACGCCGATCTGAACGGCATCTGGGCCGTGTGGGACGTCCCCGCTGAGGGAGTCATCGCGGCGGCGCGTTCGGCAAGCCGGACAGATCTTGGAGTGGCCTCCGAAGATCTTGGCAAGAATGTTGCTATCGCAATGGCCCAGGGCCAGTATGTCTGCGGACTCGGCGCACAGCGTCCATATGATGCCGGGATCACCGAGGCAAATGCAGCGGTCAAGGCCCTGTTTGGCCAGACGATTCCGGCCTTCATTGCGCTGAGCCCGCTGGCGGTGACCAGGGACAATGTTGCTGATGCCTGGCGGAGCGTCTATCACACCGATCCGCCCGAAGAAGTGCGGCAGGCGCTGGAGGGATGACTGTGACCGGTTGCACTGAGCCGACCTTGATCAGGATGTCGGGCATCCGCAAGAGTTTCAACGGCGTGCAGGTCCTCAACGATGTCGGCTTCGAAGTGAGGGCAGGGGAGATACACGCGCTGGCGGGAGGGAATGGGGCCGGCAAGTCAACTCTCATGAAGATCCTCCAGGGCGTCTACCAGAAAGATGCCGGAACGATTGAGATCCAGGGGAGGCCGGCCCAGCTGAACACGTACGCCGATGCGCGGCGTCAGGGTATCGGGATGGTCTTCCAAGAGTTCTCCCTGGTCCCCACGCTGACGGTCGCGCAGAACATCTACCTCAATGATGAGCCGCGCTCGGCAATGCTCATCCGGGATGCTGAGATGGTTGCCGGCGCCCGGGAGATATTGGAGCGGATGCAGGTCGACCTGGATCCGTGTGCCGAGCTGGCGTCCCTGGGCACGGCCTATTGGCAGCTCACCGAAATTGCCAAGGCCTTGCGGGGGAGAGCCCGAGTGCTCATCATGGACGAGCCCACCGCGTCATTGGCCAGGAAGGAGGCGGATCGGCTTTTTGAGCTGCTGCGGAACCTTCGGGAGCAGGGCATCGGCATCATCTACATATCCCACCGCATGGAGGAGATCTACGAGATAGCGGACAGGATAACGATTCTCCGGAATGGATCGAATCTGCTCACCAGGCCGATCTCCGAGACCACCCAGGAAGAGATCGTTCGGGGGATAGCGGGGAAGGCCGTGGCCCTCACTGCTGCTGGTTCCACGGGGCAGTGCGGGGGCGTGCTGCTGCAAGTCACCGGCGTGAGTGCGCAGCGCAAGCTGCACGATGTCTCCTTCGAGGTGCACGCCGGTGAGGTCATAGGGGTGGCAGGACTCATGGGATCCGGCCGGACCGAGCTCCTTGAGGCCTTGTTCGGAATCAATCGGATAACCATGGGCAGTGTCGTCCTCGACGGTCGACCCATGTCGCCGAAGAGTCCGAGGGACGCCATCGCGGCAGGCGTCGTGCTGATTCCGGAGGATCGGCGCCGTCAAGGACTCATACTCAAGCACTCCGTCCAGGAGAACCTCGTTCTTCCGGATCTCTCGGCGGTGCTGCGCGGCGGTCTGCTCTCCGCGGCCGCCGAACGGGATCGCGCAGTTCAGCTGATTGGTTCCTACGGCATCAGGGGCGCAGGCCCGAACCTGCCCGTCGAGGTGCTGTCGGGCGGCAACCAGCAGAAAGTGGTGATCGGCAAGTGGCTGGGGGTCGGCCCCCGACTGCTGCTCATGGACGAGCCGACCGCAGGGGTGGACATCGGAACGAAATCAGAAATTGTCAGACAGGTGAGGGAGTTTGCTCGAGACGGCGGTGCAGTCCTTGTTGTTTCGAGTGAGTATCAAGAACTCATCGCCATGAGTGATCGGTATCTCATCATGCGAGGTGGCTCCATCATCCGCAGTCTTCCGGCGGATGCGGTGCCGGACGAAACCACGTTGGAGATGTGGGTACAAGGAGTTGAGCAATGACCGAATCATCAATCGGGGGGACACATTCCCGGGCCAAGGGCCTGTTGAGCCGGGTGAACCTTGGGCAGTACATCATATACCTGGCGTTCGCCGTCACTTTCGTCCTGTTCGCAGTCGTGCTTGACGATCGGGGCTTTCTCACCAGCGGAAACCTCATGAACATCCTCCGACAGAGCGCCATCGTGGGCGTGATCGCGGTGGGGATGACTTTCGTCATCGCCGATGCCGAAATCGATCTTTCGGTCGGCTCGGTGGCCGGACTCGTTTCCGTGGTCACGGCCATGGCGATCTCCCACTGGGGCATTCTTGCCGGAATCGTCGTGGGGCTCATGGTCGGGATGCTCATCGGTCTCATCAACGGAAGTCTGGTGGCCTTCGTGAAGATCCCGTCATTCCTGGTGACCCTGGCAATGATGGGGATCGCGTTCGGCCTGGCCCAATGGGTCACTGATTCTGCGCCCCAGCCCATCCTGAAGCAGGGCTACAACATGGCCTTTGGCTCCGGTGACATCGGACCGTTGCCGGGCCTGGTGATCTGGTTCCTCATCGTGGCGGGCTGCGGCGCATTTGTTCTCAAGAAGACCCGCTTCGGGCGTCATGTCGTCTCGGTCGGCGCCAATCCGACTGCTTCGATCTACACCGGGATCAGCGTTGTCCGAACGAAATTCCTGGTCATGCTGATCTCCGCGGTCGTCGCTGCGCTCGGCGGAATGCTGTACGCCGGGCGGCTGCAATCCGGACGGTACCAGTGGGGCCAAGGCGACGAGATGAACGCCATCGCGGCCGTCATCCTTGGCGGCACGGCCCTGGCGGGTGGCCGTGGCTCCGTCCTCGGGACCGTGTTCGGCGCACTCTTCATGGGACTCATCAACAACGGGCTGATTCTGGCAGGTCTCAGTTCCCCGCAGCAGCAGGTCGTCCGAGGGGTCATCATCATCCTTGCCGTGGCACTGGGCAGCAAGAAATAAGAGAAGTGAAAGGAAATAACATGGGAACCGTTCCATTGGAAAAGACGCCTCAGCTCGAGGTGGCGAACCAGAGATTCCTGATCGAGGGTGAGCCCGGGGCGCTCTACGGCGGTGCCGTCCACTACTGGCGGCTTGATCGGGAGAAGTGGTCAGAGATCCTCGACGCCGTCGTGGCCATGGGTTATCGCATGATCTCCATCTACATCCCGTGGGAGGTCCATGAGCTGGAGCGCGGCAGGTTTGATTTCGGTGAGATCAACCCCGCGAACGACATCGATGCCTTCCTGAGCCTTTGTGAGGAGAAGGGCCTTCGTATCGTCGTGCGGCCGGGGCCGCAGATCAATTCCGAACTCACCGGATTCGGGTACCCGCAGCGTATCCTCGCCGATGAGTCGCTGCACGCCCGCAATGCACGCGGTACGCGAGTGGTCCTCACCCAGGCGCCCCGCCCGATCCCGGCCCTGAGCTACGCCGCTGACAAGTTCTTCGAGGAGACCGCGTTGTGGTATGACGCGATCTGCCCCATCCTCGCACGGCACGCCTACCCGAGGGGCGGGCTCGTCGCCTGCCAGGTCGACAACGAGATGGCCTATTTCTTCGGACTCAACTACTATTCGTCGGACTACTCCGAGGCCTCGATCGAGAAGTATCGCGCGTTCCTCGCCGAGAAGTACGGTTCCCTGGCCGGGATCTCCAAGGCCCACCGTACCCGGTACGACGCCCTGGAAGACGTGGATCCGCCGCGCAAGTTCTGCGCACGGCAGCCCGGCGACCTGCCGGTCTACTTGGACTGGGCGCAGTACCGGGAGAACTATCTGGTCGACTCGATTGCTCGGCTCGCCGACATGCTCCGTGAGCGTGGCCTGGCCTCGATTCCGCTCTTCCACAACTACCCGCATCCGCTCGGGCCGGGCGGTGCCTCGTCCAACTTCACGACGCCGTTCAATCTCATCGCCTTGGAGCGGGTTGTCGATTTCGTCGGCTTCGATGTCTATTCCCGCAAGGAACTCTTCCAGCACGTGAGGACGGTCACGAGCTATGTGTCCGGGTCGAGCCGGTATCCGTACATCCCGGAGTTCATCGCAGGTGTCTGGGCCTGGTACCTGAACCCCGGGGACCTGCGTGATGAGGAATTCGTCACCAAGGCTGCACTGATGCATGGCATCAAGGGGTTCAGCAGGTACATGCTCGTCGAACGCGACAGGTGGCTCGACTCCCCGATCCGTCGTGATGGCACCGTGCGGGAGGACAAGGCCCACGTCTTCGGGCAGGCCAACAGAATGCTCGACCGCCTCGACTGGCAGCACATGGATCTTCTCGCCCCGGTCGCCCTGCTGGCGAATCGTGACTATGACAGGCTGGAGGCTGCCAGCGTGCTCGTATCGTTCCCGGGCGATTTCCTGGAGACCCCCAGCACGTTCAGCGAGTACCCGAACATCCTCACCGTCGATGAGAGCGACATCGGATTCCAGCAGCCCGTCCAGCTGGCGAAGCGCGACTGGTTCGGGGCCTGGTACGAGAACTTGGAGCGGTCACGTGCCGGCTTCGTCATCAGCGACACGGAGGCAGATCTCGAGCTGCTCGCGCAGCGCAGGATCGTTGTCCTCACCACCTTCGAGTTCCTCTCCGCGCAGACCCAGCGGACCCTTGTCGATTACGTTCGTCAGGGCGGGACGCTGATCATCGGGCCCACGGTCCCGACTCTCGGTGCCGACATGGAGCCGTGCACGATCCTTTCCGACGCCCTGGGCGGCAATTCGGCGGGATCGGCGGAGCTCGGCGAGGGGAGCGTTCACGTCGTCGCGTCGCCCGGCGACATGGCGGCTGTACTGGGCCGGGTCCTGGCCGGTCTCGGGGAAACCCTGGTGACGGTCGACAACCAGCTGCTGCGCTCGACGATCCATCTGAATTCGGCGAACCCGAAGGATGTCGTCGTCTTCATCGCGAACCCCACGGACGAGCCGCAGACCGCTACGGTCACGGCCGAGACCCCCATCGTGGCATGCCAGGATGCGTGGTCGGGCGAACAGCTGTCCAGCACGGAACCCCTCATGTGCGAACTCCTGCCCTACACCGTCCACGCCTTCCGCATCGCCCTGGACTGAAAGGAACCATCAATGTTGCACGCGAATGCGCAGATGCTTGACATCGACGTCGATCAATGGCGCGCCGCCCAGGACCTCATCCTGCATTCCGGGAAGGCTGCTCCCCGGTTGGTCATCATCCACGACCATGGCCGAGTCCAGAAGGCGCGTTTCTCCGACGGGGAACCCCTCGCCGATGCCCCGACCTCGATCACCGATCCCAGGCGGACGGCCGCGGAACTGTTCGCCGAGTTCAACGAGCGGGTCGAATTCGTCATGGTCATGGAACGCGATGCCGTCGATGACTACTTCGCCCGGGTCCAAGGGGCATGGACGATCGACGCCGATCTGGACGATTTCGTGACGACCATGTTTGCCGCCCTCGACGACGATCCTGAGGGTATCGTGGTGCATCCCGGGCCGGCAAGCGGTCAGCTGGGACTGCAATGGCGACTCGGCTGGGGCCATGAGGAGATCGTCGCCAAGGTGGCCTCGGCGATATCGCCGGATTCCTGGGTGGTTCTGGGCAGTCACGACGTCGACCGGCTCGTGGCGAGTCTTCTCATCCACTTCGACGAGGACCTCGAGGTCGACTTGTTCACGACGGCGGCCCCTGAGCGGGTCGACCTGATCGGGGGACGTGGGGAAGTGCTCGAACGGCTGATCGACCTGGTGGGGCAGCAGGGCGGAAGGGTCGGCTTCGCGCTGTCCGTCGATCATCAGCTGGCGCCCGAGCTCCTGGCCGCCACGGACAAGGCGCGGGTGATCGCCGCCCACCCCGGTGAGGCCACCGTCCGCACGCCATGAATCCTCCGGTGGTCGTCCAACCGGCCGGATGAGCGGGTGTCCCGGGCAGTTCCTGCCCGGGACACCCGCCTGTCGTCGGCACGACATCGGGTGTTTCCCCCCGGAGCCACCACGAGCCCGTGACCGGCGGACATCGGTCGTGGCAGCCAGCCGCGGGACGGGGCCGTGGCGCCTCAGCGGTTCTCGCTGAGCAGCTGCACGAGGTCACGCGCCATCGGGCTGCGCATCGTGCGGCCCACCGGCTCGGGCAGGGCCAGCCGCCAGTTGGGGTAGACGCCGACCGTGCCGGGCATGTTGGGCCGGCCCCGCACCATGGCGGCGTCGTCGAGCACCGCGAGGACGACCCTGCTCGGGGCCGAGCCGAGACGGCGGTAGCGCGCCATGATGGCGTCGTGGATCTCCTGCTCGCCGATCCGGCGGCCGGGCTTGCCGGGATCGACGCCGGCGTCGACGGCGAGCTCGCGGCGGGTGCGCTCGATCTGGTCCCAGTCGGCGCTCTTGCCGATGCGCCGCAGGTCCTCGACGTCCGAGCCGGTGATGAGCCCGGCGACCGTCACCTGGTCGTGGGTCGACGAGGTGCCGATGGCCAGCTCGGGGAAGTCGTCGGTGTCGACGCGCATGGCCGAGCGGTTGGCGAGCATGCCGATGTCGGTCATGGACTCGCGCACCCCGGCAGGGACGGTGCCCATGTCCTCGCCGACGATCCAGGCGCCGGCGCGCATGGCCTCCAGACGGAGGACGGCCAGCAGCGCGTGCACCGGGTAGGTGACGTAGACGCCCTCCGCGGCGGTGCCGTCCTTCGGCACCCAGTACAGGCGCCACAACTGCATGACGTGGTCGATGCGCAGCGCCTTGGCGTGGCGCAGCCCCTCGTGGACCATCTCGATGAACGGTCCGAAGTCGTGGAGGACGAGCGCCTGCGGGTTGAACGGCGGCAGCCCCCAGCGCTGGCCCTCGATGTTGTGGGTGTCGGGCGGGCAGCCGATCTCGAAGTCGAAGCACAACGAGTCCTGGAAGGCCCAGGCGTCCTCGCTGCCCTGGTCGAAGCCGACCGCCAGGTCGGCGATGACGTCGACGCCGCAGGTGCAGGCCTCGGCGTACTGGACGTCGGCGACCCACTGGCACCACGCGTAGAAGGAGACCTTGTCGGCGTGCGCCCCGGCCCAGCGGCGCACCGCCTCCGAGCCCGGGCGGTGCAGCTCGGCGGGCCACTCCTGCCAGTCGGAGCTGTCGAGCTCGTCGGCGATGGCGCACCACACGGCGAAGTCGCGCAGGGCCCTGCCGCGGCGCTGGCGGTAGTCGGTGTACTCGATGTTCTCCTCGTCCCGCACGGCGCCCCAGACGCGCCACAGCGCCTCCTTCTTGAGGGCCCACACGGCGGAGCGGTCGATGAGGCGCTCCGCGTTGAGGGCCCGCCCGGCCGCCGACAGATCGGACAGGTCGACGCGCTCGGCGCCGGGGGCCTCGCCGGGCGCGACGTGGAGAAGGTTGAGGAACTGGCGGCTCGCCGGGGAGTACGGGGAGTCCTGCGGATGGCTCACCGGGGCGATGGCGTGCACCGGGGAGACCTGGACGCAGCCGGCGTGCTGGGAATGGGCGATGCGGCAGATGCGTCCCAGGTCGCGGAAGTCGCCGATGCCCCACGAGTCCTGCGAGCGGGCGGCGTACAGCTGCAGCTGCCAGCCCCAGCTGCGGTCGGGGGAGCGCAGGCTCTCGGGCGCGGCGATGACGAAGCGGCGCAGACCGTCATCGGTGTGCAGGACGTGGTAGCCGGGAACGTCGACGACGCCGTGGGCCCGGTAGTGGTGGCCGCCCTCGAGGACGAGATCGCCGAAGAGCTCGGGATGGTGGCGGCCCGGCGTGCAGACGAGCGGGGCGCCGATGCCGGGGGGCGGCTCGTCGCGGAAGTGGTCGTCGACGAGCTCGAGCGTGCTCGTGGGGACCTCGACGACGGCGCCCGCGGCGTTGACGTAGCTGCCGCTCACGCCCAACGGCTCCAGTCGTCCCAGGAGGTCGTCGCGCCGGTTCGCCTCGGTGCTCTGCCCGCCCGCAGCCTGATCGCCGAAGCCAGGGGCGTGAGCGTTCTCTTTCAAACTCACCCCCCCAGGCTATAGGGCCGGTTCGGCGGCAGGGGCGATCCGCGGGCCGGGGCGCTCGGGGACCCCCTGACGGGGCCCCGCACCGGCGTGGCGCCGCCCCGCACGCGCCGGGGCGCGGAGGCCGTCGCGCGGGCCGCCCGCCCCGCACGATGAGGGCCCTGACGAGCCCGGACGCGGCTCGCCCCGCGGGCGTACGAGGGCCCCGACCCCTCCGGGCCCTTCCGCGGCCGTCCGGCGCGCCGGGCGGGGCAGGGCCTAGGCTTGCCCACGTGCCCAGCAACGACACCCAGAGCGACGACGCCTTCCGGGTCGACCTGCGCGGCCTGGTCGGCCTGCTCGGCCACAACCTCTACTCGAGCCCGCGCGTCTTCGTGCGCGAGCTCCTGCAGAACGGCGTCGACGCGCTCACCGCATCCGATCCCCGCCCCGGCGACCGGCGCCCCGGCATCGAGCTCATCGGCTCGGACGCCGCCTCCGACGGGCGCATGCACTGCCTCGACTCGGGCGTCGGGCTGGACGCCGACGACGTGCGCGCCTTCCTCGCCACCATCGGCGGCTCGTCGAAGCGCGGCCACGACGAGACGATGCTCGGCCGTTTCGGCATCGGCCTGCTGAGCTGCTTCGTCGTCACCGACCGCATCGAGGTGCTCACCCGCAAGGGCGACGGGCCGGCGATCCGCTGGATCGGCCACGAGGACGGCACCCACGAGACGGTCCCGGCGTCCGGCCTCGACGACGAGCGCACCGCCTGGCTCGCCGCCGGCCCCGGCACGTGCGTCTCGCTGCGCCCGACGGCCGCCACCGCCCACTGGCTCACCTCCGAGCGCGTCACCCGGCTGGCGAGGACCTTCGGCTCCTACCTGCCGTACCGCGTCGTGAGCGCCCGCCCCGACGCGACCCCGGTGACCATCGCCCCGACGACGCCGCCGTGGCGGCTGGCGGGCCGCGCCCGACGTCGCGAGTGCGAGCGCCTCGCCCGCGAGGAGTTGGGCGTCGAGCCCCTCGCCGTGCTGCCGGTGGCCGTCCCCGAGGCCGGTCTCGACGGCGTCGTCGTCATCCTCGACCAGCAGGCGCAGGCCGGCTCGCGCGGCGGCCACCGCGTCCACCTGCACGGCATGCTCCTGTCCGAGGACGTGCCCGGTCTGCTGCCCGACTGGGCCTTCTTCGCCCGGGCCGTCGTCGACGCCACCCGGCTGACGCCGACGGCCAGCCGCGAGGGGCTCCGCGAGGACGAGCTCCACGAGACGGTCCGCACGAGCCTCGGCGGGCAGATCCGCCGCTGGATCCTGCGCCTGGCCGCCACCGACCCGGCCCGGATCAACCGCTTCCTCGCCGTGCACTCGGTCGCCGCCAAGTCGATGGCGCTCGGTGACGACGAGCTCTTCGAGACCCTGCTGCCGGTGCTGCGCTTCGAGACGAACACCGGCGAGGCGACCCTGCCCGAGCTCGCCGAGCGCACCGACGTCATCCGCGTGGCGCGCACCGTCGACGACTACCGTCAGATGGCCGCGGTCGGCGCCGCCCAGGGCATCGACGTGCTCAACGGCGGCTACGTCTACGACGCCGAGCTGGCCCTGCGCGCCCCACGGGTGCTGCCCGGGCTGCGGGCCGAACCCCTGTCGCCGCGCGACCTCGACGCGCACATCCGCGCCGTGCCGGAGGAACGGCTGCGCGCCGCCCGGCCCGCGCTGGAGCGCGCCCGCCGGGCCCTGGGGCGGCTCGACGTCGACGTGGAGCTGCGGGCCTTCGCGCCGTCCTCGATGCCGGCCCTCCACCTGGAGGACGGGCGGGCCCGCGCCGCGGCCGCCTCCGACGAGGTCGCCGCCGGCGCCGACGAGACCTGGGCGGCCCTGCTCGCGACGATGCGTCCGACGCCGGTCAGACCCCGCCTGCTGCTCAACGACGACAACCCCCTCGTGCGCAGGATGCTCGCCCTCGGCGACGACGAGCTCGTCTCCCCGGCCGCCGAGTCGCTCTACGCCCGCGCCCTGCTGGCCGCTGGGCACCGGCTGCGCGCGGCCGACCTGGCGGCCGTCGACCACTCCTTCCTCGCCCTGCTCGAACGCGCCCTGGAGGGCGACGATGACCGGTGACCACGAGGCGGGACCGGCGAGCGGCCTGTCCCGTCATCCCTTCGCCCCCGAGGCGGTGGCCCGCGCCGGCGCCCGCCGTCTCGCCGAGCTGTTCGTCGACGCGACCCGCTGGGGCGGCTGGCAGGCGCAGCAGGCGATCGTGACGCGCTGGGAGGAGCTGCGCGCCGGAGCGATCGAGTGGGCCGGGGCCACGGGAGACCGCGAGCCGCCTCATGCGCCGGCCTGCCTGGAGATGGACACCGGGATCGCCGATTTCGGCGTCACCGACGCCCGCGACCCGGAGCGCATCGAGACCGTGGTCGACCTGTTCACCCGGGCCGGTGACACCGCTCGCGCGCTCGACCTGGAGCACCTGCTCGCGGTCGGGCTCGACGGGGACGCCGTGCGCGGCGACATGCTGCTCGACCGGACCCGCGCCTGCGGTGGGGCCCGCGTCCTCGTCACCGCGCTCTCCCGCACCCGGATCGACGGCGGCGACCCGGACGCTGCGCGCGCCCGGCTGGCCGAGCTGCGGGCCCTGGGCATCGACGTGATGAGCGAGCCGATGACCCGTATGCGGATGGGCCGCGCGGTCCTCGGCCTCGGAGCGGCCTTCGACGGCATCCTCGACCTCCCCGATCCCGTGGACGCCTGTCTGCTCGACGACGAGTTCCCCGCGCTGCGCGCCGCCCGGGCCCGGCGCCGGGCGGACCCGGCCCGGCAGACCGGCCAGGGCGCGCAGGCCGTCGCCATCCTGCGCGCCGAGGCCGACCGCCAGCGTTCGATGGGCATGACGGTGGAGGTGACCAGGCTCATGCACAGGGCCTCGGAGCAGCTGGAGGACCTGGCCCGCGGGCGGGGCGACGAGCGGGAGCACCGGCGGCTGCTGGCGGAGGGCCGCGACTGGCTCGAGGAGCACGGGCGCCACGAGGAGGCCGTGCGCTGGGACGAGGACCACCGGGACGACCCGGGTCCGTGGAACGATCCGTCCGGGAGTCCGGCGGGAGGGGGAGCGGCATGAGCGACGAGGACATCCGCGAACGGATCATCCGGCTGCACGACACGATGATCGGACGCCCCTACGCCGAACGGATCGGGCCGCTCGAGCAGGCCGTGGGGCTGGCCGACGAGCTCGGCGACGAGCGGCTCGGCATCGCCGTGCGCCTGGCGCTCGTCACGGCACTCACCCTCGGCGGGCGCCCCTCGGAGTCCTTCGTCCCCTTCGCCTGGCTCGTGCAGCGCTACGACGCGGACTCACCGGCCCTCACCGACGAGTACCGCCACGCCATCCTGTGGTGCAACAAGTGGATCGTCGACAACGCCCCCGACTACCCGCAGATCCCCCTCGCCCAGGTCGAGGCGCTGCTGGCCGACATGCAGCGGCGCTACACGGCGGCCGGGATCGGCCCGGAACCGGTAGCCAAGTGCCGCTACGAGTTCGTCTCGGCCACCCGCGGCGAAGCCGCCGCCGAGGCCGAGTTCGACGCCTGGACCGCCCTGCCCCGCTGCGAGATGAGCGACTGCCCGGCCTGCTCGGCCCGGGCCCGGGCCGAGCACTGGTACGACCGGGGCCGGTACGAGCGCGCCCTCGAACTCCTCGCCCCCGTGCTGCAGGGCGGGTCCGCGTGCGAGGAGGAGCCCTGTCACTCGCTGAGCCTGGCCGCCCTGTGCGCCGCCGAGCTCGGCCGGATGGACGACGCCGCCGGGCACCACCTGCGCGCCTGGCGCCAGACGCGCGACGACGTCGGGAAGACCGGCGTCGTGGACAGGCACGTCCTGCTGTGCGCGCGCACCGGGGCCCTGGCCCGTGGCCTGGAGCTGATGGCCCACCGCTGGGAGCAGGTGCGCGAGTTCGACAACCCTCGGACCGGGATGCTCCTGCGGGCCGCTGCCGCCCGGCTCGTCGGCGCCTGCCTGGCCGAAGGGATGGCGGGGCAGGCGCTGCGCGTCCACGACGGCAGCGAGCTCGTCATCGACCAGGGCCTCTACGACGACCTGGTCGCCCGCGCCCTCGAGACCGCCGCCGCCTACGACGCCCGCAACGGGAACGACTCCGTGGGCCGCATGGTGCGCGAGGACTTCATCGATGCCGGCCCGCTGCCGCCGATGCCGCTGACCACGGGCACGGCGCCCGATGCGCGCCGTGCCGAGCCGCTCAACGGCCTGTCGTCGCATCCGCGCGCGGTGCGTCCGGACGAGATCGCCGCCGCGCGGCCGGAGGACCTCGAGGGGCTGCTCGACCGCATCCTGCGGTGGGGCGGCTCCGACGCCGCCGCGGCGTTCGAGGCGCGCTGGCGCACGCTCCGCGACGAGGCGATCGCCCGGGCCGAGTCGAGCGGCGACCCGCAGCTGCTCCGGAGCGTCGCGAGCCTCGTGGTGAATTCGCTCCACCTCGCCGGGGCGGTGCACGAGTCCCAGCGCCTCGAGGCGACCGAGATCGCCATCCGGCTGCTGGAGCAGGCCGGCGACACCGTGGGCGCGGCGGCGCTCCAGCATGCGATCGCGAGCGCCATCACCCACGACGAGGAGCGTGCCGCCGCGCTCGCCGAGCAGGTGCGGGCCAGCGGCGACGTCGAGGAGATCCTCAACGTCATCGGCACCGCCGTGTTCGATCCCGAGGACCCTGCGTCGCGCCGGGCCCGTCTCGACGAGCTCGACTCGCTCGGCGTCACGGCCGAGTCCGCTCCGAAGCTCCGCAGCCGCTGGGTCGGCCTCGTGCTCATGTGCTGCTCGGGCGACCCCGACGTCGCGTCGGCGCTGTGCGAGCGCGCCGCCGCGCTGCTGCAGCCGGGGGAGTTCCCGGAGCTCCAGCGCCGCCTCGCCGACCACCGCGCCGAGGCGCTGTGGAGGCAGGACCGCGCCGAGGAGGCGGCCGCCGTCGTGGACGACGCCGTGGGGCGTCTGGAGAGCGCCGGCGCCCTCGACCAGTTGGCGCAGGCCCTGCGCTACAGCGGCCGCATCCACCAGTTCCTGGGCGACCGGCTCACGGCCGAGCGCCGCTACCAGCGCGCTCTCGCCTGCGCCCAGCGTGTGGGCGATCCGAAGGCGAGCACCCATGCGCGGGGCTTCCTGTGCTCGCTCCTGCTCAAGCAGGGCCGGGACGTCGAGGCGATCGAGGTGGCCGAGCACGCCCTGGCCGACCTGGAGATCCCCGACGACCCCTATGTGGGATGGGGCACCGACGCCATGCTCGACTCGCGCACCCAGATCGCCGGCATGGGCGCCCGGCTGTGCCTCGGCCTCGGGGAGACCGAACGGTCCGTCTCGCTGGCCCGGCGCGGCGCCGACGACGCGATCCAGCTCGGCAGGGCCGCCACTGCGGCGGAGCTGCTCGAGATCGTCGGCGACGGGCTGAGCGAGCGCGACGCGATCGAGGCGCTGCGGGCGTACACGGAGGGCGTCGAGCAGGCCCGCGCCGCTGGCGACGCCATGGAGCTGCTGGCGTTGCAGCGCCGCCGCATGTGGTCCGCCGCCGACGCCGACGGCTTGGACGCCGGGCTCGCCGTGCATGCCGAGGCGGTCGCCGCCGGACAGGCGCTGTGCGAGCGGGTGCTCACCGACCCCGAGTTCGCCGAGCGGACGAACATCGACCCCGAGATGACGATGCTCGACATCGCGATCGACCGGGTGCGCCTGCTGGGGAGCAACCACGCCGCCGACCGGGCCCTGGCCGAGCTCGGCGACGCGCCCGAGCGGATCCTCGCCCACGGCAACGAGAGGTTCGCCGCCACGGTCCACGACCTGCGCGCCCGGCTCCGCCTGGCGGTCCACGACGAGCGCGGTGCCTTCGCCGACATCGGCGCGGCCATGGGGCTGGCCGACCGGATGGAGGACGCCGCACTGCGCAGGGACTTCGCGGCGCTCGGCGCGACCTGGCTCGACCGCGAGGGCCGCAGCGACGAGGCCGAGCGCTTCTGGGCGGCGAACCGGGGTCGGCAGGAGGACTGAGAGCGGGCCTGCGGGGAGGATGATGGGGGCAGGGCTCGTGTCCTGCGACGAGGGCGTCCGGTCACGCATCGTTGGTGCCCATGACCCGTCGTGCGCCCCACGGGGCCGGACCCCCCATCGTGAGGGGGACGGCGGGTACGGCGTGGGAGCCCGATTCCGGGTCGGGGAGAGGGCGGTCGTTCCCGCCGATCCCGTGACGCGTCCGGGAGCGAGGGGACCGATGGGGGCGGGCGCGCAGCACGGACCGATCGGTCCGGGATCGGAGGCGATGGTCGAGTCGAGGGGGCTGGCGAAGAGCCATCCGTCGCCGACGGGTCGGTGACGGTGCCCGACGGGATCTCGTGCTCGGCGGGACCCGGGGAGGCGGTGGTCCTCCGCGGCGTCCCGGGGAGCGGCGAGTCGGCGCTTCTCACCGTGCTCGGCGCCCTCGACGGATTCGACTCGGGAGGCGTCACGGTCTGCGGGCGGGGCCTCGGAGGACTCCCCGTGCCCCGGAGAGCGGGATCCCGGGCGGAGAGCATCGGCTTCGTCTTCCAGTACTTCGATCCTCCCCCGTGCTGAACGTCGTGGAGAGCGTGGGGATCTCGCCCACGGCCCTCGGGGTGGGTCGTCGTGAACGGCGCGGGCGGTCGATCGCGATGCTCGACGCCGTCGGGATCGGTGGGTACGTCGAGAAGCTCCCCGACCAGCTCCCCGGGGCGAGCAGCAGCGGGTGGCCATGGCGCGCACCGGTGAAGCGTCCGCGCCTTCTTCTCGCCGATGAGCCGGCCGGTGCCCTCGACGAGGGGTCGGCGGAGCAGGTCATGGATCTCATGCGCGAGCCGCAGCGCTCCTTCGGGACCGCACTCATCATGGCCACGCATGATGCGCTGGTCGTACGACACGCCTCCGTCGGGCGGCGCCTCGCGTCGGGGCATGTCGAGGTGGTGAGGGAGCGAGAAGGATCCGGAACCAGGTCACCACGTCCCCGGTGGGCCTCGGCGAGGTTCCCGCTCGGCTCCGCATGGGGGATGGCGGGGCGCCTGGTGCTGTTGCGCGCTCTCGCAGCCGTCGCGCCGGCGTCCTCCTGCGGAGCCTGCCCGGCGATGGGGACGGGACCATCGCCCATGGCCGGAACGGCTGGTACGAGGAGGGCGAGCCGCCCGACGTGGAGCTCCGTTTCGACGAGGCGTCCCCCGACGCCCTCGCCTCGCTCCCCGCCGCGGAGGGTGTGGACTCGGCGGTCACCCGACACGATCGCGAAGGGGCGCACCGGTGTCGAGGGGCGGAGGGATCTGGCCGTCTCGGTGGTCCCCGCGCCGGCGACGATCGACGATCAGGCCGTCGGCCGGCTGGTGCTCCGCGTTCACCGGGAGCGTCGGTCTTCCGAGGGCCGAGCTCGTGATGGACCCCTTGCTCGTCCCCGTCGGTTCGGCGGCCGTGATCTTCGCAGGGGGAGCCGCGCTGGCGCTGCGAGTCGTCTTCACGATGTCGCCCGAGGAGGCCATGGCGCGGATTCGCCCTCATCATGGTCATCGGCCGGGCCGGTTCAGCCGACTCGCCACCGGAACACCGTGGCCTCCGCCGCGCATCGCGGCAGGAGATCCTCTGCGCACCCCGCTCGTGCCCCTCGTCACCGTTCTGCCGGTGGGGGCCGGATCCAGCCTCGCCGCCGCCTCCTTCCTCTCCTGCCCCACTGTGATGACGACGTCCACGGACTCGGCGGCCCGTCATGAGTGGGACGTGATGGTCGATTCCGGGAGACCCGTCACCACCGGTGAGGCGGGGACGCTGATGGGTGATCATTGGTGTGCAGCGGCAGCAGCGGACCCCTTGCGTCAAGACGGTGGTTCAGGGGGCGACGGCGGGGACTCGCACACTCTTCTCGCAGGAGGGTTTCGACCCCACGAACCACTGGCACGAGGTGAGCATCCTGCAGGGCCGGGACATCGACGTCGATGCGAAGAACGATGCCGTCCTCGAATCGGGGGTCGCTCGCGACCTCGATCCGGCCCCGGGGGACTCCTTCACGATTCGCGCCGCAGGCGGTTCCTGCCGAGTCCGGCTGGTGGGCACGATGTCCTCGGCGCTGCCGGGAGAGGCGAGAGTCCCCGAGGAGCCGGGTCAGGAGCTCTCCGGCCTGGGCGGGCGGGTGACGGGAGTCGTGGTTCGGCCTGACGGGACGGGTCCCACGGCCGAGAGCCCGGCGCACGAGCTGGGTGGCGAGGGCGCCATGCGGCAGGCGATGACGGAGAGCGGGATCTCGACGCTCGTGGTCCAGTCGAGTGATCAGGTCACGGCGTTGCTGTGGGCTGGCGCGCTGATGAGCATTCTTGTGGCCGGACTTCTCGTCGGGGCATGCCTGGGTTGCACGATCATCGGCAGACGGGAGGAGCACCGTCTTCTGAGGCGTCATGGGTTTCGCGGATCGCGCCGTCCGGGGAATCGTCGTCCTCGGATCCACGGTCCCGGGGGTGCTGCCCGTCCTTGTGGCCTTCCCCCTCCTCGCCGGTGATGTCGGCTGTCCTCGACAGACGGCTCCCGCTCTCCTGGTTCCACGTGAACACGCTCGTCCAGGTCGAACCGCTTCCCCGGACGTTCGTGCCCGGGCTGTTCTTCCTCCCCCTGCTCGCTGTGCCCATGGCATGGGCCGTCCTGCCGCGGAAGAGCCTCGTCGGCGGCGCCCGGCAGACGGGGTGGCCGTGGAGGATGTCGGAGCCGCGATCGATCCACCATGCCTCGTGGATCGCCCGGACCCCATGCAGAGGCGGTGCCCCTTGTCACGCCCCGGCCGCATGCTGTGAACGAGCTTCCTCGTGCCACCCGGCGTCCCGGGCCTCCGGGTGGGGCGGCGGGCATCCCTGGGGAGAAGGGGCCGAGGCGCACGGTCCGCGGAAGGGGCGTTCCGCCCGGAACGGGATCCCGGTGCCCTCGTGCTTCGCGGCCCGCCCGATCCGATGCGCTGCAGGGTTCTTCCGGCGATCCCGTCGGCAGTCGGGGGCCAGGGACGGTTGGTGTGTCGTGGACGAGGGCCATGACGCGGCCGGCCCATGCGTGCGACGGGGTCTGCGGCAGATGTGCCGGCGGCCGGCGCCCGCCCGGTTCCTCGTCCTCGCCCGCCGAAGTCAGCGCACGGTGAACCCGCCCAGTCCGGGTCTCCGCGGCGCCTCGCGCACCCGCACCCCGGTGACCCGTGAGAAACCGGGGCCCTCGCGGAGCCATGCGACGAGCTCCCCGACCGCGTCGGCCGACCCCTGGGCGAACACCTCGACGTCGCCGCTGGGCAGGTTGCGCACCCACCCGGTCAGCCCCAGCGCGTCGGCCTGCCGCAGCGTGCACCAGCGGAAGCCGACGCCTTGGACGAGGCCGCTCACGAGGACGCGGACGCTCCGCACGTCGTCCATGGGCCCTCCTCCCGTGGTCGTGGGCGTCCCCCCATTATCAGATCATTATCGGACGTCCGAGAGCCGTGCCGTGACGGACGGGGCGGCGTGGCGGTCGGGGCGCGCGGGCATCCCACGATCCCGGTCCCGGGCTCCTCCCCGCACAGGCGGCGCCGCTCGTCGTCCCGGCCGGGGCGCGGGTGCTGGGCACCGGGCACGATCCCCCGGGGTCACGTCCGGGCCGGAGGGCGACCGGGATCCTCGGGGGCGGCCGTCGGGCGGTCGAGCCGGATGCCCGCGTCGTCGAGCGCCGCCCGTCCGGCGGGGGTGAGCCGCACGGCCCGGGTGCGGCCGGTGCGGGAGAGCCATCCCCTGTCCAGCAGGGCCGTGCAGACACCGGTGCCGAGGGGGCCGGCGAGGTGGAAGCGGCGTTCGGTGGCGTCCATGCACGGGCCGCCCGTGTCGAGCATCTCGGCGGGCACGCCCCACCGGGCGAGGAGGCGACGGCCCCGGCCGGTGACCCGCCAGCAGGGGTCGATGAGCCCGCGGTCCTCGAGCTGTTCGGCCAGGCGCACCCCGAGCCGACCGGCGAGGTGCCGATAGCAGGTGCGGCCCGCTCGGAGGTTCGCGTTCGCGCGTGAGGCGCTGAGGCTGCGGGGAGTGGGCAGGGACGAGCCGGCGACGACGCCGAGACTCTCGATGACACGGGCGATGTCCTCCCCGGCCAGGCGGATGTAGCGGTGACGGCCCTGGCGGAGCTCGCGGACGAGGCCGTGGGCGGTGAGCGCGTCGACGTGCTCGCTGGCGGTCGACCGGGCCAGGCCCGCGTACCTGCCGAGCTCCCCGACCGTCCATGCCCGCCCGTCCATGAGCGCGGCGCACATCGCCGCCCGCGACGGGTCGGCCAGAGCCGAGGCGACGGCCGAGACATCCGGGACCGCTTCGGGGAACACGCGCGCACCCATGCCCCCAGTGTGCGCCCGTGACTGTTCGGCGCCGACCGAACAGTCACGGGCGCAGCCTGGACGCACCGGATCCATGGAATCCGCGGACGAGGGGAGTGAGCGCAATGGACGAGGGCCGCCGGCGGCTGCGCGGGCACGACGACGGGCGTCTCCACCGGGGACGCGGTGGCCGGGTCCCGGGCGGGCCCGGTGCCGCCGACATCGCCGGACCGGCCGTATCGAACCCGGGGCCGGGGCCCGGGCGGGCGGACGGCCGAGGCCCCGCCGGGGGCGCACTCATGACCACGACGGCCCGGCGCACGGCACTGGCCGCGATCCTCCTCGGGTTCTTCGTCGTCATGCTCGACACGACCATCGTCAATGTCGCCCTGGCGGGGATCGGCGCCGACCTCGGCATGACGGTGGGCTCCCTGCAGTGGGTCGTCGACGCCTACGCGCTCACGTTCGCCGCGTTCCTCCTCACCGCCGGGGCCGCATGCGACCGTCTCGGTGCTCGCAGGGTCCACCTCGCCGGCCTCGTGGTCTTCGCCGTGCTCTCGGCCGTGTGCGCACTCGCCCCGACGGGCGGCCTCCTCGTCGTCGGCCGCGCCGTCCAGGGCCTCGGCGCGGCGCTGCTGTCGGTCGTGTCCGCCGATCCGGGGGAACGGGCACGCGCCATCGGGCTGTGGGGCGGCGCGGGAGGCGCTGCCGCGGCGATCGGACCCGTCCTCGGCGGGGCGCTGGTGTCGACGATCGGCTGGCGGGCGGTGTTCTGGGCCAACCTCCCCGTCATCGCCGTCGGGTGCCTCCTGACCCTGCGGGCGGTCCCCGCGCCCGCAGGCAGGCGCGGAAGGCGTGCGGACCCGCCCGGACAGCTGCTCTCCGTGCTCGCGCTGGTGGCGCTCACCCATGCGGTCATCACCGCCGGGGAACGGGGGTGGTCGCCGCGGCAGGTCTGCGCACTGATCGTCGGGGTCGTCCTCCTCGCCCTGGTCGCCGTCGTGGAGCGACGGCGACCGGAGCCGATGCTGCCGGTCGCCCTGTTCACCCGTGCCCGGTTCTCCGTGGCCGCGGTGGTGGGTTTCGCGCTCAACGTCGGCTTCTTCGGGCAGCTCTTCGTGCTCTCCCTCTTCTTCCAGCGGTACCTGGGCTACGAGCCGTGGCTGGCGGGCCTCGCGTTGGCGCCCCAGGCGTGCAGTGCCGTGGTCGCGTCACCGCTGGGCGGTCGCTGCGCCGCCCGGTGGGGCGCGTTCCCCACCATGCTCGCCGGCCTGGTGATCGGCGCTGCCGGCTTCAGCAGCCTCGTACTCCTCACCGCGGAGACCCCCTACGCGGTGGTCGCGGCGCTGACCTTCACGGCCGGGTTCGGGACGGCCCTCGCGGTGCCGGCCGCGACCTCGGCGGCGGTGGCGTCCGCCCCGCCGGAGCACGTCGGCGTCGCCGGAGGGGTCGTCAATGCCGCACGCCAGACCGGCAGCGTCGTCGGCGTCGCGGTCCTGGGCGCCGGGGTCGCCGGCGGAGCCTTTCTTCCCGGCTTCCACTCGGCCGCCGCCGCCGCGGGCGGGGTCTTCGGCGCCGCAGCGCTCCTGACCGCCGCCGTCGCCCTCAGACCTTCAGACCCATCGCCCTGCCCGCCTCGCGCAGCTCGTCGCGGGCGTCCGGGTGGGCGGCGTGCTCGATGATCTGCCGGGCCTGCTCGTCCTCGTCGTTGCCGAAGACCTGGGCGATGCCGTTCTCGGTGGCGATGGCGCTCATCTGGTGCGAGGTGATCGGCGAGGCGATCTTCGGCACGACCGTTGAGACCCCCGCCTTCGGGTGCCGGCTGCGGAGGGCGATGATCGCCTCACCGCCGGGCGAGTGCAGGGCGCCGACGAGGAAGTCCGTCGAGCCGCCGGTGCCCGAGTAGATGCGGTCGCCGCGGCGGGTGGCGTTCGTCTGCGCGAAGAGGTCGACCTGCATGGCCGTGTTGACGCTCACCACCTTCGGGAGGGTCGAGATGATCGCGGGATCGTTCGTCACCTCGCAGCGGCGCAGCCGGACGCGCGGGTTGTCGTCGGCCCAGTCGTAGAACTCCTGGGTGCCGAGCATGAAGGTGCCGATGAGCGGCTCGTCGGGGTCGAGGGCCCCGGCGCGGTCGAGGAGCATGGCGCCGTCGCTGACCAGCTCGCTCCAGAAGCGCAGCCCCCGCCGGGGGTGCAGGCAGCCGAGCACGGCGTCGGGCACCGCGCCGATGCCGGCCTGGATGCTCGAGCCGTCCTCGACGCGGGCGGCGATGAGCTCGCCGAGCCGCAGCGAGGCCTCGTCCGGGACGGGCTCGGGGATCGTGATCATCGGGTGGTCGATCTCGACGCCGTAGTCGATGTCGTCCACGCTCAGGACGCCGTCGCCGTGGACGAACGGCATCCGCGGGTTCACCTGCGCGACGACGATGCCGTCGCGGGCGCGCACGGCCTCGAGGGCGCCGAGCATGACCTGCACCTCGATGCCCATGGAGACCCTGCCGCCGCGCGGGGCCGTCGTGTGCAGGACGACCACGTCGGGCGGGCAGGTGGTGCGGAACAGCCGCGTCGACAGGGACAGCCGCATCGGGAAGTAGCGGGATCGGCCCGAGGCGCGCATGGCCGGGCCGAGGAAGATCGTCTCGTGCGTGACGCCCTCGTGCGAGGGGATGCCGGCCGGGGCGTTGACGCAGAACAGGGCCCAGCGGTCGAGCCGGGCGTCGAGAAGGGCGAGCAGCTCCAGCGGAGTCGAGAAGCCGCCCGGGGCGACGAGGCGCGGTTCGTCGGGAAGGCCATCGGTCACGGCGCCGAGGCCCTCGGGGCGGATCATTCTCATGCCGCACAGGGTACCGACGGGCCGCCGCGCCGCCCGGCGCGCCGCCGCGTTAGCCTTGCGGGCGCGGGGCGTCCCGGCAGGACGCGCCGGCGGGGTCCTGCCCGACCGAAGGATCCTGACGCGACAAGGGGAGGACGATGGCGAGGAAGACGATCGGGAGGCAGCGCGGCGCCTTCCGCGGCGAGGGCCTCCCGGCCCTGCTCCTCCTGGCCGTCGTGAGCGTCCTGTCCGCCGCGATGCGCGGCTCCAACCGGGGGCGCCGCGACGGAGACTGACCGGGCGCCGGCCCGCGCCCTCCCCGCCACCCCCGTCAGCCCCCGGGGTCGTTGTCGGAGGGGGAGTCCTCGATCGGGAAGCTCACGACCTTGGCCGGCACGCCGACGACCGTCGCATGGGCCGGCACGTCGCGGAGCACCACCGAGCCGGCGCCCACCTGGGCGCCCTCGCCGACGCGGATGCTGCCGAGCACCTTGGCCCCAGCCCCGATGACGACGCCGCGGCCGATCTTCGGGTGGCGGTCGCCGCCGATCTTGCCGGTGCCGCCGAGCGTCACCTCGTGGAGCATCGAGAAGTCGTCCTCGACCACCGCGGTCTCGCCGATGACGACGCTCGTCGCGTGGTCGAACATGATGCCCTTGCCGATGCGTGCCCCGGGGTGGATGTCGACGGCGAAGACCTCGGAGATGCGGCTCTGGAGGTACAGGGCCAGCACCGTGCGCCCGGCCACCCAGTAGTGGTGGGCGACGCGGTAGGACTGCAGGGCGTGGAATCCCTTGAAGAACAGGAGGGGCGTCGAATAGCTGCGGCACGCCGGGTCGCGGCGCAGCACCGCGCGCAGGTCCTCGCGGATGGCGACGCCGATGCCCGGCTCGCCGGCCAGGGCGTCGTCGATGAGGCGCCGCAGGCTCATGGACGACAGCGTCTCGCTGCCGAGTTTCGAGGCGAGGATGAAGCTGATCGAGTCCTCGAGGCGCTCATGATCCAGGATCGAGGCGTGCAGGAAGCTGGCGAGGAGCTGCTCCTCGTCGGCGTCGCGGCGCGCCTCGGAGCGGATCAGCTCCCACAGGGGATCCTTGGCGGTCATGGGCCCAATCCTACGGGCGGGGCGCCCGACTACTCGTGGTCGCCGAGCGCCGGCAGGACGGTGGCGGTCAGATAGGCGGCGTAGTCCTCGGCGCGGGCGGCGAGCTCGGCGTCGCCGATCGACATGGCGCCGGCCGTGACGAACGGCGTGACGAAGCGGGTGCCGATGAGATTGCTCGTGGCCTGGAAGGGGCGCAGCAGATCGGTGACCCGGTACCTGTAGTCGCCGTCGCGGCGGTACTTGTCGGCGGGGGCGCCGGGCGAGACGGCCAGCAGGAGCTCCTTGCCGCGCAGGGCGGTGCCGGTCGAGCCGTAGGCCCAGCCGTGGGTGAGGACGTCGTCCTCCCACTGCTTGAGGAGCGGGGGGCACGAGTACCAGTACATGGGGAACTGCAGAACGATGCGGTCGGCGGCGGCCAGGACGGCCTGCTCGGCGGCGACGTCGATCCGAAGGTCGGGGTAGAGCTCGTACATCCGGCGCACCTGGACGCCGGGAACGCCCTCGGCGGCGTCGGCCAGCGCCCGGTTGACCCGCGAGCGGTCGAAGTGCGGGTGGAAGACGAGGACGGTCGTGTTCATCGGTTCTCCGGATTCCGGCGCCCGCCCGCAGGGCGCGGCGCCTCGTGTGGCGGTTGCTCAGTGAGACAGTGTTCCACCCGGGTTCAACCCCTTGATGGCCCGCGGGCGCCCCTCGCGGGGCCGGATGCGCTCCCGCCGGCCGTCGGGTCGGCGGCCCCCGGTCCGACGACGTACCCCTCGGCCCGGGCTCGCATGTCGGATGCGCCCGGATCTCGGGCGCGCATCCCGCACGGGCCGGTGCCGAGCCCGCGAGCGGGGCGGGCGGCGGTTCGTGACAGCACGCTCCCCGTGGGGATCCCGGCGGAGACCCGCGGGCGGCGTCAGCGCTGCATGTCGACGAACCGCGAGTAGTGGCCCTGGAACGCGGTCGTGACGGTGGCCGTCGGGCCGTTGCGGTGCTTCGCGACGATGAAGTCGGCCTCGCCGGCGCGGGGGCTGTCGCGGTCGTAGGCGTCCTCGCGGTGGAGCAGGATGACGACGTCGGCGTCCTGCTCCAGCGAACCGGACTCGCGCAGATCGGACAGCATCGGCTTCTTGTCGTTGCGCTGCTCGGGGCCGCGGTTGAGCTGGCACAGCGCGATGACGGGGATCTGCAGCTCCTTGGCGAGCAGCTTGATCTGGCGGCTGAACTCGGAGACCTCGAGCTGACGGCTCTCGACCTTGCGGCCCGAGCTCATGAGCTGGAGGTAGTCGATGATGACGAGCCGCAGGTCGTTGCGCTGGCGCAGGCGGCGGGCCTTGGAGCGGATCTCCATCATCGTGAGGTTGGGCGAGTCGTCGATGAACAGCGGCGCCTCCTGCACGTGGCCCGTCTTGCGGACGATCCGCTGCCAGTCGTCCTCGCTCATCCTGCCGTTGCGGATGTGGTTGAGCGGCACCCCCGCCTCGGCCGACAGCAGGCGCATGACGAGCTCGGTCTTGCCCATCTCGAGGCTGAAGTAGACGGTCGTGAGGCCGTTCTTCACGGCCGCCGAGCGCGCCAGGTCGAGCGCGAGCGTCGACTTGCCGACGGCCGGGCGGGCCGCGACGATGATCATCTGGCCGGCGTGCAGGCCGTTGGTGAGCTCGTCGAGCTCGGCGAAGCCGGTGGGCACGCCCGACATCGCGTCGTCGTGCGACTGGATGGCCTCCATCTCGTCGATCGTCGGCTCGAGGAGGTCCTTCAGCGACTGGTAGTCGTCGGAGGTGTTGATGTCGGAGACCTCGTAGATGGCCTGCTGGGCCGCGTCGACGATGTCGGGCACCTCGCCGGCGCCCTGGTAGCCGAGCTGGGAGATCTTCATGCTCGCCTCGACGAGGCGTCGCAGCGTGGCCTTGTCGTGGACGATCTGGGCGTAATGGCCGGCGTTGGCGGCGATCGAGACGGACTGCATGAGGTCGATGAGGTAGACGCGCCCGCCCACCCGCTCGAGCTCGCCCGTCCTCTCGAGCTGGGCCGCGACAGTCACCGCGTCGGCGGGCTCGCCGTGGCCGTAGAGCTCGATGATGGCGTTGAAGATCGCCTCGTGGTTGGGACGGTAGAAGTCGTCGGCGCGCAGGCCCTCGGTGACGTCGGCGATGGCGTCCTTCGACAGCAGCATGGCGCCGAGCACGGACTTCTCGGCCTCGATGTCCTGCGGGGGGGTGCGGTCGAGGGCCTCGGGGCCCGGCGCCTCGTTCATGATCGACGTGATGGTCATGATCCTCCCCTTCCGTCCTCCGAGCGGCGATGCGGACCACGCTAGGGATGACCACCGACACGGATCCGCGCAGCGCCCGCCGGCCCGTCTTGGCGGCGTCCGAAGGCCCTCCGCGGGTGAGTCGATCGACCCGCACGGCCCCTCACGCTAGCGCTGCGCGGGGTGCCAGTCCACCGCGGGCCGACCGATTCCGACGGAGTTGTCCACAGGCCGTGTGGACAACTCCGGGATGGGTGTGGACGTTCCCGGCGTGTCCCGTGGACGGCTTGTGCACAGTGCTGTGCGCTCACAGGATCGTGTGCGGGTAAATCTATTTGACAAGGGGTGATGTGCGTCGACTGTGAGATTTTCTGTGCGCTGCGGCGGGTCGGCGGGCGACTTGCGCTCTCCTCGTCGCTGCGCTATGGGCGCCGGGGGAGACCGGGGTTGTCCACGGGCGGGCACCCCTGCTGTGGATAACGAGGGACCCCTGGCGACCCCCTTCGAGAGGGTCGCCCCCTAGGGGTGTTTCATGCGCGTCCACTAGGGAACATCCGACCCTGGTGATTGAATTGTTGAAGACAACCGGTACCGCTCCACGAGACCGTTGCGGATACCGGGTGGGGGTATCTTGAAAGTACCCCTGTGGGGTATTAGTCTCAGCCCCATGAACGCGCAGGACGGACACACAGAAAAGGGGTTCTCCGTCACAGGAACGGCGCCGGCCCCGTCCGGCGGCGCCGTGTCCGACGGCGACCCCGGACGGGGCCGTGACCCCGAGTGCGGGCACCACCACGGCTACCTCGCCGACAAGGACGGCTACCTCAAGCGACTCCGTCGCATCGAGGGTCAGGTGCGCGGCCTCCAGCGGATGGTCGACGACGAGCAGTACTGCATCGACATCCTCACCCAGGTCTCCGCCACGACGAGGGCGCTGCAGTCCGTGGCCCTGACCCTGCTCGACGAGCACCTGAGCACCTGCGTCGTACGCGCCGCCCGGGCCGGAGGCGACGAGGCAGAGATCAGGCTGGCCGAGGCCTCCGACGCCATCGCCCGGCTCGTCCGCTCCTGAGCCCGACGCCCCCGGACCCGTGGTCCGACGGGCAACCCATCGTCCACCCACCGTCGGCACCCATGAGAAACCAGGAGGAAGACATGGCCACCACCGCCGCCTACACCGTCACCGGCATGACCTGCGAGCACTGCGTCCACCACATCACCGAGGAGGTCTCGGCCCTCGACGGCGTCATCGACGTCGAGGTCAGCCTCGCCGACGGCTCCATGGTCGTCACCAGCGACGCCCCGATCGACTTCGCCCGAATCGCCGAGGCGGTCGACGAGGCCGGCGACTACCGGGTCGCCGAGGCCTGATCCGACCGAGGAGCGCCCGCGGTCGCGGGCACGGAAGGCACTGACATGACCGACACCGTCGGCACGCCCGCCGCCGAGCGGGGCGAGGCCCTCACGAGCATCGACCTCGACGTCCAGGGCATGACCTGCGCGTCCTGTGCCGCGCGCATCCAGAAGAAGCTCAACAGGATCGACGGCGTGCGGGCCGCGGTGAACTACGCGACCGCCAGGGCCCACGTCCTGGCGCCGCGCGGCACGACGAGTGAGGCGCTCATCGACGTCGTGCGCGCCGCCGGCTACGACGCCGGCCCGCCCGACCCGAGCGAGGACGCCGAGGCCGCGGCCAGGGCGCGCACCGAGGCGATCAGGCGTCGGCTGGTCGTCTCGGCGGCCATCGCCGTGCCGGTCATGGCCGTCTCGATGGTCACCCCGTGGCAGTTCCCCGGCTGGCAGTGGGTCGCCTTCGCGCTCACCACCCCGGTGCTCTTCTGGAGCGGCCGGGGATTCCACCGCTCCGCATGGGTCAACCTCCGGCACGGCGCCTTCACGATGGACACGCTCATCAGCGTCGGCACCCTGGCCGCCTACCTGTGGAGCGCCTTCTGCCTGATCTTCGGCAACGCCGGGACGCTCGGCATGAAGCATCCGTTCAGCCTGCACCTGGTGCGCGCCGACTCGCTCGACGCCGTCTACTTCGAGGCCGCCTGCGGCACCATCACCTTCATCCTGCTGGGCCGCTGGATCGAGGCCCGCTCGCGCTCCGAGGCCGGCTCGGCCCTGCGCGAGCTGCTCACGATGGGCGCCAGGGCCGTCCACGTCCTGGACGACGACGGCACCGAGACCACCCGGCCCATCGAGGCCCTGCGGGTGGGTCAGTGCTTCGTCGTCCGTCCCGGCGAGAAGATCGCCTCCGACGGCGAGGTCGTCGAGGGCGCCTCGGCCATCGATGCCCACGTCATCACCGGCGAGTCGGTGCCGGTCGACGTCGGCCCCGGCGACCGCGTCGTCGGCGCCACGCTCAACACGAACGGCCGCCTCGTCGTGCGGGCCACGGCCGTGGGCGCCGACACGCAGCTGTCGCAGATCGCCCACCTCGTCGAGCAGGCGCAGACGGGCAAGTCCAACGCCCAGCGCCTGGCCGACCGGATCGCCTCGGTCTTCGTGCCCGTCGTCATCGTGCTGGCCCTCCTCGCCTTCTGCGCCTGGCTCGTCGCCGGCGCGGGCGTCGGCTTCGCCATCACCGCCGGCGTCTCGGTGCTCATCATCAGCTGCCCCTGCGCCCTCGGCCTGGCCACCCCGACGGCCCTGCTCGCCGGCACGGGGCGCGGCGCCCAGCTCGGCGTCGTCATCCGGGGCCCCGAGGCGCTGGAGCGGGCCAGGGCGATCGACACGGTCGTCATGGACAAGACCGGTACCCTCACCAGGGGCGAGATGAGCGTCCAGCGGATCACCGCGGCGCCCGGCGAGGACGAGGACCGCGTGCTCGTCGCCGCGGCCGCCCTCGAGGCGGGCTCGGAGCACCCGATCGCCCGGGCCGTCGTCGCCCGGGCCGCTGGACGGGGCCCCGCGCCCGCGGCGGGCGACTTCCGGGTCGTCCCCGGGCGCGGCGTGCGGGCCGTCCTCGACGGGGCGGACGCCCTCGTCGGCAGCGCCGCCCTCATGTCCGACGAGGGTCTCGAGGTCCCCGACGTCCTCACCGCCGCGGCCGTGGCCGCCTCGGACCGGGGCGCGACGGTCGTCCTCGTGGCGTGGGACGGCGCCGTGCGCGGCGTCCTCACCGTCTCGGACGAGCTCGCCGACAACTCCGCCCGGGCCGTCGGGCGCCTCCACGCGCTGGGCCTGCGCACGGTCATGCTCACCGGCGACAACGAGCGCGCCGCGCGCCACGTGGCCGCCTTGGTGGGCATCGACGAGGTGCACGCCCAGGTGCTGCCCGAGGAGAAGCTGGCGGTCGTCGACGGGCTGCGCGCGGAGGGCCACCGGGTCGCGATGATCGGCGACGGGGTGAACGACGCCGCCGCCCTGGCCGCCGCCGATCTCGGCATCGCCATGGGCACCGGCACCGACGCGGCCATCGCCGCCGGCGACCTCACGCTCATGCGCCACGACCTCATGCTCGCCGTCGATGCCATCGCCCTGTCGCGCGCCACGCTGCGCATCATCCGGGGCAACCTCTTCTGGGCCTTCTTCTACAACGTCTGCGCGATCCCGATCGCCGCGTTCGGCCTGCTCAACCCGATGATCGCCGGGGCCGCCATGGCCTTCAGCTCGGTCTTCGTCGTGACGAACAGCCTGCGGCTGCGCGGCTTCCGGCCGGTGCGCTGAGCCCCGCCCCGGGGCCCGGTCGACACCCGCGACCAGTCCGCCCCGCGCCGCCCGCCGTCCGGGAAGGGCTGGGACAATGACCCTGTGAGCGCGAACCCCGTGGTGCTGATCGTCGAGGACGACAGACAGGCCGGTCGCCTGCTCGGCGAGATCTTCGCCGAGCAGGGCTATCGCGTCGTGTCCGCCCTCACCGGCCCCGACGGCATCCGGCTGGCCCGCACCGCCCGACCCGACCTGGTGCTGCTCGACCTCATGCTGCCCTTCAAGAGCGGCGACGAGGTGCTGGCGTCGATCCGCGCCTCCTCCCAGGTGCCGGTCATCGTCGTCTCCGCCCGCGAGACCACCCGCAGCAAGGTCGACCTGCTGCGCATGGGGGCCGACGACTACGTCACGAAGCCCTTCGACGTCGACGAGGTGGTCGCCCGGGCCGAGGCCGCGCTGCGCAGGGCGGGCGGGGCCTGCGCCGCCAGGACCGTCCACGAGACCGCCGGCCTCGTGCTCGACGAGACGGAGCACCGCGCCGCCGCGGGCGGGCGCGAACTGGCCCTGACGAGCACCGAGTTCGGCCTGCTCACCGTGCTCATGAGGGCCCCGCGCCTGGTCTTCTCCAAACCGCAGCTGTACGCCGAGGTCTGGGGCGAGTCGGTCGGCTACGACGAGCGGACCGTCAACACGCACGTGTCGAACTTGCGGCGCAAGATCCGCGAGGCCTGCGGCGCCGACCCGATACGGACGGTCTGGGGGATCGGCTACACGCTGCGACCGGCCTGAGCGGCCCGCCCCGGGCCCGGCCGCGTGGGGACGGGCCGCTGTCGTCCGTCCTGTCGGGAACGCCGGTGCCGTCCTTCACCCACCCCCGTCCTCAGCGGCATGCCCGGCTCCCCCGGGAGCGCCGGGGCCGCGCCCCCGATCCTTGACGAAGTCTTGAGGGCCGGCTTCACATTCTCTTGAGGTCGACCCGACAGGATCATGGCATCGCCGCAGGGGCGGACGCGCGGGGCGAACCCCGGATCAGGAGCAGTGATGGAGACCGTCATCCGAACGCAGGGGCTGGGCAAGGCCTACGGGCGCCTCAAGGCGCTCGACGACGTGTCGATCGAGGTGGGGACCGGGCAGATCTACGGCCTCGTGGGTCAGAACGGCGCCGGCAAGACGACGCTCATCCGGCTGCTCACCGGCCTGGCGCGCCCCAGCGCCGGCGAGCTCTCGCTGTTCGGGCGGACCACGGGCCTGAACAGGCAGCGCCGCCGCGCGGGCGCCCTCATCGACGTCCCGGCGCTCTGCCTCGACCTCACCGCCAGGCAGCACGTCGAGGCGCTGCGCGTCCAGCGGGGCCTCGCCGGGCGCCACTGGACCGACGAGGCCCTCGAGATCGTCGGGCTCGCCGACGAGGGCGGGAAGAAGGTGCGCTCCTTCTCGCTCGGCATGCGCCAGCGCCTCGCCCTGGCCAGCGCCTTCCTGGGCGACCCGGAACTGCTCGTCCTCGATGAGCCGGTCAACGGCCTCGACCCCACGTGGATGATCGCGATCCGCCACGAACTCGTCCGGCGGGCCCGCGAGCAGGGCACGACCGTCCTCGTCTCCTCCCACCTGCTGGCCGAACTCGACCTGTTCGCCAGCCATTACGGGTTCATCCACCACGGACGGCTCGTCCAGCAGATCAGCGCCGACGAGCTGCACGCCCGCTGCGAGCGGAGCCTGCGCATCGGCGTCGACGATCCGGCCCGGGCCGCCACCGTCCTCGAGGAGTCCTTCGGCGTGCGCCGCTACACGATCGGCGACGGCGGGATCGTCCTGGCCGAGCGCCTCGAGGACGCGGCCGCCCTCAACGCGGCGCTGGTCGACGCCGGCGTCGCGGTCGGCGCGCTCGAGGCGCGCTCCATGAGCCTCGAGAACTACTACACCGAGCTCGTGAAGGGGGCCTGAGATGTTCGTCAACATCGTCCGCGCCGACTCCTACCGCTTCGTCCGTTCGCGCTTCGCCCGGATCGCGGCCGCCTGCTTCGTCCTCCTGCTGGCGCTCTTCGCACTCATGATGCACGGCGGGAGCACCTTCGCGTTCGGCGGCGTCATCGGTCACAAGGACGGCGTGGCCCTCATCGACGGCTTCTACGGCTTCGGCTTCACCGATCCCGCGCACCCCGCCTTCTGGGAGCTCCTCTACACGGCCTCCTGCTTCGGGCTCTTCGCGATCCTCGGCATGGTGCTCACCATGGTGATGGTCGTCTCCGCCGATGACCGCGACGGCATCACGAAGCTGGCGGTCGCCGGCGGCCAGTCCCAGGAGAGGCTCTTCCTCTCGAAGGTGCTCATCGTCACCGTCCTCACGGCCGTCCTGTGGCTCGTGCACAACGTCGTGAGCCTTCTCCTCACCCTGGCCCACTACGACCAGTCGGTCACCGCGGCCCAGGTCCGCACCTGGCTCGGCTTCGTCGGCACCGAGTTCTGCCTCTACCTGACGGTCATGCTCGTCGCGGCGCTCGTCACGGTGCTCACGGGGAGCCGCATCGCCTCCCTGGCCGTGGTCATCGCCCTCATGGTCGCGGACGTCATCCTCAGCGCGCTGTCGCACGCGGATCACCACTGGATCGGCACGGTGCAGCAGCTCAACCCCATGCACTTCGTCTTCTCCATCTCCCGCGCCTGGGCCGAACCGGAGATCCTCGCGCATGCGTGGCTCCTCGTCGCGGTGGCGGTTCCCGCCTGCCTGGCGGGCTGCGCGGCGCTGCTGCGCCGGCGCGAGCTGAGCTGACAGGATCGGGGCATGCTCGGATGGACCGTGACGGCCGCGCTGGCGGCCGTCACGGTCGTGCTCGGATGGCGGCTCCGGCGGCAGCGGGCACGGATCCGCCGCCTCGGCGACCAGGTGGAGGCGCGCAGGGAGTCGGACTCGCGCGAGCCCCTCGTCGTCGACGCCAGCGGGGACGCCTTGGAGGCCCTCGCCGCGCAGATCGACCTCACCAGGCAGGCCCAGCAGTCGGCTCTGGCCGACGCCCGGCGCCGCGAGCAGCGCCTGCGCCAGGAGATGGCCAACATCTCCCACGACCTCAGGACGCCGATGATCGCCGTCAAGGGCTATCTGCAGCTCCTCGAGCGCGACGGGCCGCAGGCCTCCCCGGAGCGCATGAACACGGTTCTGGCCAGGGTGGACGACCTGTCGAGGCTGGTCGACGAGTTCTTCGAGCTGAGCGTGCTGGACTCGGACGACCACGAGTTGACCATCGAACGGGTCGATGCCACGGCGCTCGTCTCGCAGACCCTGCTGGGCCACCGGGCGCACCTCTCCGTGCGCGGCGTCGCGCCGCGGGTGAGCCTTCCGCCGCGCTCGGTGATGGTGATGGCCGACCGGACGGCGCTGACCCGCGTCGTGACGAACCTCGTCTCCAACGGGCTCGTGCACGGCGACGGCGGGCTGCGCGTCGAACTGTCCGCCGATCGCGGGCTGGCGGTGCTGGTCGTGGCCAACCGGGCCCCCGAGGTGCACGCGCGTGAGCTGGCGCGGCTCTTCGAGCGCTCCTACCGCACCGATCCGGCCAGGCGCGGCCCGCACGCCGGGCTGGGCCTGTCGATCGTCGCCGAGCTGGTGGCGCGGATGGACGGCACCGTCGAGGCCTCCCTCGAGGACGACGAGCTGGTCCTCGCCGTCGCCCTGCCGCTGGCCGGCGGCGGCGATCAGTCGATCGGCTCGTAGTCGCTCGTCTCGGGGCAGACGCTGACGAAGACGACGTCCTCGTCGCCGGTGTTGGTCAGCCCGTGGCAGGCCTCCTTCGGGGCCACGGCCACCTGGCCGGCGCGCAGCGGCACGTCGACGCCGGGCCCGGGATGGTAGAGACCGGTGCCGGCCAGACAGACCCACACGTCGCCGGCGTGGTGGTGCCTGTGCAGCCGCACCTGCTGACCGGGCCGGACGACCCACACCGAGGTGCTGCTCGTGTCGGTGCTGTGGAGGACGGTCTTGACCGCCGCCTCCTCGCTGCTGCGCGCATGATCCGCGATGGTGATGATCCGTTCGTCCATGACCGCCCTCCTCGGCGCCGTCCGAGTGCCCTGGGTCCAGCCTCCCCCGGCCCGCCGGCGGGGGCAAGCCGGCGCCCCTCCGAGGCCCGACCGGGACCCGCCCGGTAGTCTCGGCGCTGCGGACGTCCCGGCGGCCGGTGATCCGCACCCCGCGAGTTCCCGCACGTGAAGGGCCCGACCATGAGCATGAGCCACGACAAGAAGATCGCCTACCCGGTCACGGGGCGGTGGTGGGGCGACCCGGACGCCGAACCCGTGCCCGCGCCCGCGCCGGACGAGAACGGCGAGATCCATTACCAGCCCTACTCCGTGACGATCCCCTGGGAGGAGGCCTGGCGGCTCAACAGGGACGTGCTGCTGGCCGACGCGCGGGCCGTCGAGGCCGGCGAGGGCATCGGCGATTCGGACGAGAGCAACTGGCTCACCTACGGCGTCACCTTCGTCTGCCAGTTCGTGGGCGCCCTGACGCTGGCCTGCAGCATGCTCACCGACCTGGGCAGGCGCATGCGCGCCGCCGTCGACTCCGGCGAGCCCGTCCTCGTGCCGGACTGGCTCGCCGAGCAGGGCGCCGGCCTGACCCCCGAGCAGCTGCCCCACCTCGTGGCCACGGTGCTGGGCCAGCGTCTGGTGACGGAGTCGCAGGAGCAGTCCGAGGTCGCCGCCCGGGCCTACGCCATGCTCACCGTCCGCGCCGCCATCGCCGGCGACCACCACGAGTTCGACGAGCTGGTCAACGAGCAGGCCGAGCCCGAGTGGCTGGTGCCCGGGCTCCAGGACGCCTGCATCGCCGTCGCCGTCTCCTGCGCCGGCATCGGCTGGGGCGAGGAGCTGGCGCCCTCGCGCGTCATCGAGATGACCGAGTACAGCTGGACGGGCGAGCAGGCCGTTGGGATGCTGCAACGCTGAGCCGGCCGCGGCGGCCCCGACGGCCCGGGCCGTCGGGGCTGGCCGAGCGGCCGGGGGAGTTCCCTGTGACTCCCCCGGGGACTCCCGCATCGTCTGCTGGCGCGCTCTTGGCCGGCGTGGGCCCCGCGGGCATGTCGGACCCCTCGGGCGAGACGCGAACCATCCGAAGGACCGCGCAGGAGCATGGGCATGAGCCGTAGGAGCATGAAATCCGTGCATCACGAACCCGACGACCCGGACATCGCCGTGGCGATGCGAGCCCGGCGCGGGGAACCCGGTCCGTCGACCCGGGAGATGGCCCGGCGCGCCGGGGTCTCCGAGCAGAGTCGGCGCAACCACGAGCAGGGGGCGCACCCGGGTGCGGGAGGACAGGCAGCCCGCGGTGTGGCGGGCCCTGGGGCTGGGGTGGGAGCGGCCGAATGCCCGCTCCGGGCCCGCATGGCTGGACGATCCCGAGCTGCTCGGCCCCCTCGACAGCGATGACGAGGAGGCCATCCGTCGCGCCTGGGAGGATCCGGAGACCCTCGACGCCGTCATGCGGGGCGCAGGAGGACGACTCGGCCTCCCGGAATGGGACGACATCCCCTCCGCCCTGGCGGAGGGCTGCTCACCGCTGCTCGTGGCGGCCCTCGGCGAGGACGCTGCGCGCTGCTTCGCCCTCGGCGCCGATCCCTGCGATCGCTCCCTCACCGAGGACCTGGAGGGTCTCGCCGAACTGCCCTGAGGGGCCCGTCTCGGCGAACTCGGGAAGAGCCACATCCGACGGACCCTTCCCGAGCCGTGGTCGACGCGTTACGACTACGAGTTCGTCCACCAGCTGGGCGGGCTCTGCCGGATCATGCAGCACCGGCTGGTCGAGAAGGGGATCGGAGCGTGCGAGCCGTTGGTGCGCTCGCTGGCCGAGGCCCTCGTCCTGCACGACATCATCACGCTCGGGGCCGTGATGGCCGCTCCGCTGGGCCGCTCCGCTGGGCCGCTCCCTCGACGTCGACGCGGGGGAGGGCTGGGTCAATGCCCTGAGCGGTCCGGACGAGCCCGCCCACCGGCTGGTCACCACCGTCATGACGCCCCCTCCCGATGCCGCGGAGCACTCCGGGAACCGGTTCGCGGCCCTCGACGCTCCTTTCATCCCCGCGTGGACTCATCGCGGGGCGACGGCGGCACGGCCACGGTCACCCAGCTGCGTCATCGCTGAGAGTCCGGGGCCGACGGGCCCCGTTCTCACAGAGGACTCAACGGAGTCTCGAAGGAAGCCCCGGCATTGACGAGTCATCATCACTGCCAGTGGGTCGGGCGCGGAGCCTCGGATCGACGCCCGGCTCCCACAAGATGAGGTTCCCTCCTGTGGATCGGGGAACCCGGCTCCGCGCACCGCGCGGAGCGCCGCTCGTGGGGACGGGCCCAGGGGCATGCCCGGCTCCCCATGATCGGGCGGCGGGGTGGGCTCGGCGAGATCGGATGCGCCGAGCCCACCGCTTCTTCTTCGGATCGTCTCCCCGGACGGTCGGGGTCCTCGAGCGACGGACGTCATCCCGCTGCCATCAGGACGAGCCTTTCTTACGCGATGTTCTCGCGTCGGCGTCCTCGTGCATCGGCCGTCGTTCCGCTGCCGGGCTCCGCAGCCGTGCGTCGGTCGTCCGGCTCGCCGGGCGCTCTCCGCAGACCGTTCGGCGGGGCGTACCGCTCGTCCGGGCCCCTCCCCCGCCCGCTGCTCGTCAGCCTCCTCAACCCGGTGGGGCCTGTTCGCAGGAGGTCCAGCGAGGAGCAGCCCCTGGTCATGGCATGACTCGGTTCATCGGCGCTGTGAACGGGCTTCAGTGGACGCCCACGAGATCGCAGACGAACACGAGGGTCTCGTCCGGCTTGATCACGCCGTCGATGCCGCGGGCGCCGTAACCCATGTGCGGAGGGATGGTGAGCTGACGGCGTCCGCCCTCTCGCATGCCGCGCACACCGCGGTCCCAGCCGGAGATGACCTGGCCGGCGCCGAGCCGGAAGGTCAGCGGGTCGCCGCGGTCGTAACTCGAGTCGAACTCGGCGCCGGTGCTCAATGCGACCCCCACGTAGTGGACGTCGACGAGCGCGCCGTTGGCGGCCTCGTCGCCGTCGCCCTCGACGAGGTCCTCGACGACGAGGCTGGTGGGAACGGTGGAGGGCAGGACGACGTCGGGTTTCGTGGGGTTCGTCATGGAGCACAGCCTAGGGCATGGGGTGCGGGGCTCTGTCCATCGCACTCGACGTGGTCGGTCAGGGCACAGCCCGGGGCATGGGGTGCGGGCCGGGGGAGGCGAAGCATGGTCGCTGCGCCCTTCGCGCGGCGTCCTCCTCGTCCCCGCCCCGCTTTTGCGTTCCACCTGCGCGTTCCCGCCTCGTTTTTATGCTCTCGCCTCACCTTCGGGTTCCCGCCTCACCTTTGCGTTCTCACCTCGGACATGTCCCGGGTGTCAGCAGAAAAGTGAGGTGGGAGCAGGGGAAGGGCAGGCGTCAGTGCACTGCCCCGTGCGCGGAACGGTGCACGAGGGCCCGATCACCCCCAGACGACCTTGAGGTCGGGATCGTTGAGGTCGATGGACGGGGAGCCGAAGTACATGCCCGAGCCGGAGCCGAAGCCGTACAGCTCGCAGTTGCTCCAGTTGCCGTCCTTGCCGCAGGAGGCGGTGATGTCCATCTTGCCGAGATCGTAGTAATCGGCCTTGATGACGGTCGGCGTCGTGATGCCGGGCTCGGGGGTCACCGACTGCAGCTTGGCGGCGTTCTCGGCGTCCTGGGTGCGGTGCACCGAGTCCTCCTTGATCTGCGAGCCGTCGTCCAGATCCGCCAGCTTCGCGCCGCACCCGGGGTCGATCTTCGTCGAGGCCAGGCAGGCCTGGGCCTCGGAGATGACCTTCTGGCGGAACATCTGGACGCCGGCGTCGGAGACGGCCAGCTCGAGGTCCGAACCGCTCACGTAGCCGTCTGCGGGGTCGTAGGCCTGCATGTCGCTGCCGTTGATCGTCAGGTACTGGTGGTCGGTGGAGACCTTGTAGTCGCCGGGGAAGACGTACGGCGAGGTGCTGCTGGGGGCGGTGCCGTTGACCGTGACGGTGACGCCGTCGAACGAGGACAACGAGAGGTACGAGCTGGTGGCGATGACCGGTTTCTTGGAGAAGAAGTCGACTTCGAAGGTGGTCGAGACGTCCTTGTCGCCGATCGTGTAGGTGGCGGGCACGTCGAACTCGTAGTTGGTGGGCCCCTGGGCCGCGTCGCTCACGACGATGTTGGAGATCGGGGCGCGCGAGAGCGAGTCCTTCAGCACGTCGTCGGTGAGCAGCGAGGTGTCATCGAGGCTGTTCGACAGGTAGTCCTTGGCCTTGCTGGCGTTGCCCTCGGAGACGGCGGTGAGATAATCGGTGACTGTCTTCTTGGCCTTCGTCTGGTCGGATCCCCCGGCGGCGAGGACGATGGCGATCACCGTGCCGATGATGAGCGCGAGAACGATGCTGCCGATGATGATGGCGAGTTTCCTGGACTTCGGCTTCGTCGCCGAGCCCGTCTGCAGGCCTCCCGGGAATGCGGCGCCGGGGGCGGCGAAGGCGGTGCCCTGGCCGGGGAAGGCGTTCGGCTGGCCGGGGCCGGGCTGACCCTGGGGGCCGGCGGGCTGGCCGGGGAAGGCGTTCGGCTGGCCGGGGCCGGGCTGACCCTGGGGGCCGGCGGGCTGGCCGGGGAAGGCGTTCGGCTGGCCGGGGCCGGGCTGACCCTGGGGGCCGGCGGGCTGGCCGGGGAAGGCGTTCGGCTGGCCCGGGCCGGGCTGCGCGGGGCCCTGCGGACCCTGCGCGGCGAAGGCCGCGGACTGCCCGTAGGGCGACTGGGGCTGCTGGCCGTCGTGCTGGGGCGGCTGACCGCCTGGCTGAGGCTGCTGCCAGCCCTGGGGATTCTGGCCGCCGGGGCCCTGGGGCGGGGCGCCGCCGGGCTGCCATCCGTTGGCGGGCTGGGGCGGCTGGTCCATCCAGGGCCCGTTCTGCCCGGGTCCGCCGGATCCTGGTTGCTGGGGTGTACTCATGACGATCGATCCTCTCCTGTGGCGTGCTCATTTTATGAGAACGGGCCGGTTCAGGGGGAGCCGTCCGTTCCTCGCATCCTCCGGTTGCGCGCCGCGAAGGGCCCCGGCGGCGGCCGATGCCATCGCCCCGGTGCGTCGAAATCGCGATGACGAGGGGCGACGGGGGCTTCCGGTTCGGTGGAAGAATCGTTCCATGCCCGGATACGCAGTGCTCGACCTTGAGACCACCGGTTTCTCACCACGCCGGGGGGACCGGATCGTCGAGATCGGCGTCGTGCTGCTCGACGGACGCGGCCGGGGCCAGGGGGAGTGGGGCACGCTCGTCCAGCCGGGGCGCAGCGTCGGCGCCACCGCCGTGCACCGCATCACCGAGCAGGACGTCGCCGGCGCGCCGACCATGGAGCAGATCGCCGGGCGCCTCGTCGAGCAGCTGCGCGGGCGTCTCGTCGTCGCCCACAACGCCTCCTTCGACGTGCCCTTCCTCGATGCCGAGCTGCGTCGCGCCGGCGTCCCGCTCCCGGGGCCGATGATGCCCCGGGCCTGCACGATGCGCCTGGGACGCGCCCTGCTGCGCCCCCGCCCGGCCACGTTCAAGCTCGCCGACTGCTGCCGGGCCACCGGCGTCGGCCTGCACCACGCGCACTCGGCCCTGGGGGACGCCAGGGCCACGGCCGAGCTGTTCCGCGTCTACATGGGCATCACCGACGGGCTCGACGGCCCGGCGCCGTGGGAGCGGGACCTCGGGCCGGCGGAGGACTACCCCTGGCCCGTCGGCCTGGTCGGTCCCGACGACGCCCCGCTGCTCCCGCGGCCCTGAGCCGCCCCGGGCTCATGGCGTCCCGGCCCCGCGGTCGGTCGCGGGCACGGGGTGCGGGCGGTCGGTCGTCCGGCCGCTGCGCACGCACCATCCGGGCGGAGGTGTGGACGAGTGCGGGCAGTCGCCCGCGGTGCCCCGGTCCCGTACCTGCCGCCCCGGAGCGGCCGGTTCCCGGGGTGCGGGCCGCCGTCGTTCGCGGCCGGTGAACCGCCCCGGTGGAATCCTCGTCACAAGGCGTGTCACCCATTCTTTTGCATGGCTGGGACCATGATTAAACGGCTGTCGAGATCATCCGGGGCGAATCCGTCAGCCGGACGCGAACGGCCCTGTTCCGGAGCTTTGCGTCAGGGTGTCGCGGGGCCCTAGCCTGCGTCCATGGATGCTGAGGTTCTCTCGCGGTGGCAGTTCGGCATCACCACCGTCTACCACTTCTTCTTCGTCCCCCTCACCATCGGCATCACCTGGCTCATGGCGGGAATGCAGACGGCATGGCTGCGCACGAAGGACGACCAGTGGCTGCGCCTGGTGAAGTTCTTCGCCAAACTCATGCTCATCAACTTCGCCGCCGGCGTCGTCACCGGCATCGTGCAGGAGTTCCAGTTCGGCATGAACTGGTCGGAGTTCTCCCGGTTCGTCGGCGACATCTTCGGCGCCCCCCTCGCGCTCGAGGCGCTCGTCGCCTTCTTCATGGAGTCGACCTTCATCGGCCTGTGGATCTTCGGCTGGAACCGCCTGCCCAGGGGACTGCACCTTGCCTGCATCTACCTGGTCGCCATCGGCACCACCGCCTCGGCCGCCTTCATCCTCTCCGCCAACTGCTGGATGCAGAACCCTGTCGGCGCGGTCTACAACGAGGCCACCGGACGCGCCGAACTGGCGAGCTTCACCGACGTGCTCACCAACCCGTTCTTCCTCGCGACCCTGCCCCACCAGCTCGGCGCCTCCCTCATGGTGGCCGGCGCCCTCCTGCTCGGGGTGAGCGGCTGGTGGCTGGCGGCCAAGCGCCGTGCGGCCCAGGCCGAGGCCGGCGTCGAGCCCGACACCGCCACCTGGCGCAGGTCCGCACGGCTGGGCGCCTGGGTGCTGCTGTTCGCCGGCCTCGTCACCCTCGTCTCCGGCGATCTGCAGGCCCAGCTCGAGACCCGCTACCAGCCCATGAAGCTGGCCGCCTCGGAGGGCCTCACCGAGACCGAGGACGGGGCGCCGTTCTCCGTCGTCGCCATCATCACGACCGAGGGCGACGGCGAGCAGACCACCTACCACAAGGCGCTGAGCATCGAGGTGCCCTATGTCCTGTCGGTCCTCGCCCAACACGACCCGAACGCCACCGTCCAGGGCATCCAGGACCTGCGCCAGCAGTACCTGGACGAGGGCTACCGGACCGATGACGGCGAGGTCAACCAGCTGCAGGACGCCTTCGCCTCCGAGCTCAAGGGCATGCCCGTCGACCCCGTGCCGAACATCATGGTGAACTTCTGCAGTTTCCGCCTCATGATCGGGCTCGGCTGCCTGGCCATCCTCGTCGGCGTCGTCATGCTGTGGCTCACCCGCACAGGGCGCGTCCCCCGGGGCGGGCGATTCTTCACCGCCGTCATGGTGTGCCTGCCGTTCCTGCCGCTGTTCGCCAACTCCTTCGGCTGGATCCTCACCGAGATGGGCCGTCAGCCGTGGCTCGTCTACGGCGTCCTGCCCACAGCGGCGGGCGTCTCGCCGGGCAACGGCGCCGGCGACCTGCTGTTCACGATGATCCTCTACACGCTCGTCTACGCGGCGGTGGCGGTCGTCGTGCTCATGCTGTTCATCCGGACGATCCGCGAGGGCCTGCCCGAGCTGGTCGACCCCGTCGCGGACGGAGCCGACCGTCCGATGTCCTTCGCGTACTGAGGTGACTGACATGCTGACCACCATGCTGACCGGAGCGGTCCCCCTGCAGATCGAGCTCGGCGCGAGCCCCCTGCAGGTCGTCTGGTTCTGCCTGATCGCTCTCCTGTGGACGGGCTTCTTCTTCCTCGAGGGCTTCGACTTCGGCGTCGCCATGCTCTACCCGGTCCTGGGCCGGGATCCCGGGCGCCGCCGCGTCATGATCAACACCATCGGCCCCACCTGGGACGGCAACGAGGTGTGGCTGCTGACCGCCGGCGGCGGCATGTTCGCGGCCTTCCCGGGCTGGTACTCGACGCTGTTCAGCGCCCTCTACCTGCCGCTGTTCCTCGTCCTCGTCGGGCTCATCGCGCGCGGCGTCTCCTTCGAGTACCGCGCCAAGATGCCCGACGACCGTTGGCGCGACGCCTTCGACGCCTGCGCGAGCATCGGCTCCCTCGTCGTCTCGCTGGTGCTCGGGATCGGCTTCGCGAACTTCGTCCGTGGCCTGCCGGTCGCCCCCGACCCGACGGCCTTCGGCTCCCCGAACCTGTTCACCGGGGGCTTCTGGAGCCTGTTCAACCCGTTCGGTCTGCTCGGCGGCGCGCTCTTCGTCCTGCTGTTCTGCACCCACGGCGCCGTCTTCCTCGCCCTCAAGACCTACGGCGAGGTGCGCGAGCGGGCCATGGCGCTCCTGCGGACCCTCGGCCCTGTCACCGTGGCCGTCCTGGCGGCCTTCGTCGTCATCGCCTGCACCGTCCACGGCGCCGGACGGAACCCCTACCTCGGCACCGCGGCCGGCGTCGTCGTGTGGGTCGCCGGCCTCGGCTCGGTCCTCGCCCTGGCCGTGGCGGTCCTGGCCCAGCGCGTCGAGCGCAACGGCTGGGCCTTCCTCCTCACCGGGGCGACGATCGTCGCCCTGTTCGTCATGATCTTCACGAGGATCTACGGGACGCTCGGCTTCGTCCCGGCGGACATGGGGGACCCCCTCACCATGGTCACCGCGTCCAGCTCGCCGCACACGCTGAGGCTCATGACGATCTTCGCGGCCTGCGTCGTGCCGGTCGTGCTGGCCTACCAGATCTGGAGCTACTGGGTCTTCCACAGGCGGATCAGCGGCCGGGAGCTGCCCGAGCACGAGACCGAGCCGAACGAGGTCGCGACCACGATCTGGGCGTGAGGACCGACGGCGGCGCGGGGGCGGGTGACGTCCCACCCTCGCGAGAGCCTGCCGGCCCCCGGAACCGTCGACGGCGCGGGGCCGGGGTGACGATCGCGGCATAATTTTCACGAGTTGTACTGTGAAAAATGCCGTGCCGGCGTCCGGCCGACGACGGCGCACGATGACCAGGGAGGTCCGCCCATGCCGGGTCCGCTCGATCCGCGCCTCGTCAGGCGCGCCAAGGCGACGCGGTTCTTCCTCGTCGCCGTCGCCCTCGTCGGCGTGGCGACGGCCCTCCTCGTCCTGGCCCAGGCGCGCCTCCTCTCCGACGGCGTCGCCCGCGTCGTCGACACGGGAGCCATGGACGGCATCGGGCCCGTCGCCGCCGGGCTGCTGGCCGTCCTCGCCGCCCGCGCCGGCCTGAACTGGCTGTCCCAGCTGTTCGCCCACCGCGCCTGCTCGGCGGTGAAGTCCCAGCTGCGCACCGACGTCATGCGGGCCCGTCTCGCGCTGCCCGACGACGCCTCGACCCCCTCGGGCACGCTCATCACGCTCGTCACCCAGGGCCTGGACGCCCTCGACGGCTACTACTCGAAGTACCTGCCGCAGCTCATGATGGCCGTCAGCGTGCCGCTGGTCATCGGCGTCGCCATCCTCACCCAGGATCTGCGCTCGGCGCTCATGATCGCCGCCACGATCCCGCTCATCCCCGTCTTCATGGCGCTCATCGGCATCGCCACCCAGCGGCAGGTCGACCGGCGCTTCGCCCAGCAGGCCCGCCTGTCGAACCACTTCGCCGATCTCGTCGCGGGCCTGCCGACCCTGCAGGTCTTCGGCCGCGCCCGCGCCCAGCTCGAGGGCCTGCGCATCACCGAGCGCGCCCACCGCACCGAGACGATGCGGACCCTGCGCCTGGCCTTCCTGTCGTCCTTCGTGCTCGAGCTGATCAGCACCCTGTCGGTCGCGCTCGTGGCCGTCTCGATGGGCATGCGCGTCGTCGACGCCCGGTTCGACCTGCGCACCTCCCTGTTCGTCCTCATCCTGACCCCCGAGGTCTACCTGCCGATCCGTCAGGTCGGCGTCCACTTCCACGACTCCGCCGACGGCACCGCCGCCGCGGCCAAGGCGTTCGAGGTCATCGAGCGGGCCGAGGCCGGACGGATCGGCGGCACCGCCCCGGCCCCCGACCCCGGGCGGGTGCCGGTGGTCCTCGACGAGCTGTCGGTCACCTACCCGGGCGCCGACCGCCCCGCCCTCGCCCCGCTCAGCTGCCGGATCGAGCCGGGCCGGGTGCTGGCCCTGGCCGGCCCCTCCGGCGGCGGCAAGTCCACCGCCCTCAGCGTCCTCATGGGCTTCCGGGCCGCCACCGGCGGCCGCGTCCTCGTCGGCGGTGTCGACCTGGCGAGCGTCGACCCCGACCAGTGGCGGGCCCGCATCGCCTACGTCTCCCAGGACCCGGCCATGCCGGGCGGGACGATCGCCGACAACGTCCGCATCGGCTTCCCGGAGGCCGACGACGCCCGGCTGCGCGACGCCCTCGACCGCGCCGGAGGGGAGGCGCTGGCCCTCGACCGCGTCGTGGCCGACGAGGGCGAGGGCCTCAGCTCCGGCGAGCGCCGCCGGGTCGCCCTGGCCCGCGCCCTGCTGCGCATCGAGCTGGGCGGGGCGCGCCTCCTCGTGCTCGACGAGCCGACGGCCGGTCTCGACCAGCCCACCGAGGCCCGCGCCCTCGAGGCCGTCCGCGCCAGCGGCGCCTCGGCCGTCATCATCTCGCACCGCCCGGCGCTGCTGGAGATGGCCGACCGGGTCGTCGAGGTCGTCCCGCCGCGGCCCGTCCCGGAGCCGGACGCCGGCCCCGGCGACGGGGAGCCGGGCCCCGGCTGCCGGCACCCCATCGCCGACACCACCAACAGGGTAACGGGCGGGTCCTGCGACGAGGTGTCCGGGCGCGCGGGGGTCGTGGGAGTCGGCGGCGAGGGGCCCGCCGGGTCCGAGGACGCCTTCCTCCTGTCCGACGCCGGGCACCCGCACGCCCTGCGCCGACGGGTCCCCGAGCCCGAGGCGCAGCCCGTCCTCGCCCCGGCCCGGCGCGTCACCACCCCGGGCCGGCTCGTGCGCGCGCTGCTCGGGGTCGTCCCGGCCGGCCGCCTCCGGTTCGTCGGCTCCGTCCTGCTGGCCTTCTGCGCGGCAGGCTCGTCCGTCGGCCTCATGGGCGTGGCCGGCTGGCTGCTGTCCCGCGCCGCAGAGCACCCGCCCGTGCTCCACCTGCTCGCGGCCTCCGTGCTCGTCCGCTTCTTCGGCATCGGGCGGGGCGCCTTCCGCTACGCCGAACGCCTCCTCGGCCACGACCTGGCGCTGCGCATGGAGAGCGCCCTGCGCGAGACCGTCTTCGCCCGCCTGGCCCGCACCACGCTGCTCGGCAGCCGGCGCGGCGACCTGCTCGTGCGCGTCACCGCCGACGTGGAGGGCGTCCTCGACGTCGTCGTGCGCGTCCTCGTGCCCTTCGCCGGCGCCGGTCTCGTCATAGCGGCCTCGAGCGCGCTCATGGGGGCGCTCTCACCGGCGGACGCCGTGCTGCTGCTCGTCACGAGCGTCCTCGCCGGCTTCGCCCTGCCCCGGCTCGGCCAGCGGCTCTCCGAGCGGGCCGACCGGGCGGCGGCGCCCCTGCGCGGCCGCCTCGGCGACGAGGTGCGGCGGCTGGCCCGCTGCGCGCCCGAGCTCGTCGCCTACGGGGACGTCGGCACCGCCCTGGCCGGGCTGCGCGAACTCGACGGCGAGCTGGCCGCGGCCGAGGCCCGCGCGGCCTGGACCCGCGGCCTGGCCTCGGCGGGCCAGATGCTCATGTGCGCGGCGGCGGTGGTCGGCGGGCTGCTCATCGGAGGGCACGAGGTCGCCGCCGGCACGCTCCTCGCCCGCGAGCTCGCCGTCCTCGTCCTCACGCCGCTCGCTCTCAACGAGGGCTTCAACGACCTCATCAAGGGGGCCCAGAACCTCACCCGCGCCCGGTCGTCGCTCGGCCGCGTCCTCGCTCTCCTGTCCGCCGAGCCCGTCGGCAGCGGCGACCGCGAGATCGGCGTCGACAACGGCGTGCGCGAGCTCGTGCTCGACGAGCTGGCGATCGGCTGGCCGGGCGGCCCGGTCATCGTCGACGGCATCGGCCTCACCGTGGCCCCCGGGGAGCGGGTGGCGCTCACCGGCCCGTCCGGCACCGGCAAGACGACCCTGGCGGCCACGATCATGGGTCTCATCCCCCCGCGCGGCGGCGCGCTCACGGCCCCGTCGGGCATCGGCTACCTGGCCCAGGACGCCCACATCTTCGCCACGACGATCGCCGAGAACGTGCGCATCGGCGACCGGGACGCCACGGACGGGCAGGTGCGCGCCGCGCTCGACGCAGCCGGGCTGGCGGCCATGAGCCCCGACCGCGAGGTGGGGGAGGAGGGGGCCACCCTCTCCGGCGGCGAGGCCCGCCGCGTCGCGATGGCCCGCGTGCTCGTCGGCCGCGACCGCGACCGGCTCGTCATCCTCGACGAGCCCACCGAGCACCTCGACCACGACACGGCCGAGGCGCTCATGGATGACGTCTGGGCCGGTGTCGCGGGCGCAGGGGCGCTCGTCATCACCCACGACCCGGGCCTCGTGGCAGCCTGCGACCGCGAGACGGCGCTGCGGCCGGTGGTTGTGCGGACCTGAAGGCCACGGCGGATGAGGGGAGCGGAGCGGGTCTGCCGCCTGCGGCCGCGCCTTCCGACCGGGGCCGGTCCGACCGGGCCGCTCCGACGAGAGCCCTCCGGTGCGGTCGTTCGGGGAACGACGGCCGGGCGGGCCCGGCCTGGATCGCCGACCGACAGCTTGCCGGCCGACAGCGCCGGGGGCGGGGGATGGTCTCGTTCCTCTCGCGATTGTTGGTCTGGTTGCCGGTCGACAGCGCCGCGGCGGGGGAGCGGCGGCCGGGCGGGCCCGGCCCCCGCGCGCTCACGACCTCGGTCTCGGCGGTCGATGGCGGATTCGACGGCGGTGCGGGCCGGGCCCCTCGGGCTCACGACCGGAGCGGCATCAGCCGCGGGGTCCCGGCGCAGCCCCGGCGCAGCGGCCCTTCGCCCCTCGGTCGGGCGCCGGTTCAGCGCGTCGCGCCGGCCAGCGGCACCTCGGCGTCCGGCTCGTGGGTGATGCGGTTGCGCAGGTCGCGGCGGACGATCTCGATCGACCACATCCACACGACGTGGCCGAGCGCCTCGGAGAAGTGCTCCGACCAGGTCTGGCCGCCGTCGACCCACGGGAAGGGTGAGGGGACGATCCCGGTGAGCGGCATGAGGACGAGGTGCGCGCCGATCCACACGAGCAGGCCGAAGGCCGCGCCCTGCCACAGCTTGATCCTCGGAAGGTACTCGGCCATGACGCAGTAGAAGATCGCGAGGACGATCGCGAAGGCGAAGTGGACGATGAACGAGTAGATCGGCAGCGTGTCGTTGAGGTTGAAGGACACGGTCGTGTGGGACTGGGCGGAGCTCATGCCGAACCAGTGCTCGAGCATGGTCTGCGGGGGATTCGTGGCATTGCGCTCGGGCGTGCGGGGCGGGAAGGGCACCTCCCAGCCGAATTTGACGATCGCGGAGAAGAAGCCTCCGATGATGCCGACGAGGACCGCCGTGCCGGTGCGTCGGCGCGCCGGATCGGTCCGGTTGAACGGATGCGAGAACCACGTGGCCATGGGATGCCTCCAAGGGAGGACCGGCGCTGGGCCGATGCATGCGGACCGGGCCGCTCGGGAGGCGGTTGTGGGGCCCGACGGCCTCCTCGCGGTCATCCTCACTGTTTCACGACGGGGCCCGCTCGTCCAGGGTCGAGCCAGGCCGGGAGCGGGGCGCCGCCCGGCGGGCCCTTGGCGCGGACCGGGCACCGTACTGACCGGGCGGTTCGCCTCGTTCCCGCCCCGCGCCCTGGTGCGCGCGTCTCTGGAGTCAGATCACTCGGCCGCGGCTCTCGCCCCGTGCCCCTGGCGCGGATGTCCCTGCGGTCGTAGGCTCGTGCCATGCTCATCGCCTTCTCGGTCAGCCCCACCACGAGCGACGACGCCCATGGCTACGTGCACGACGCGGTGGCCGCCGCGGTCAAGGTGGTTCGCGAGTCCGGCCTGCCCAACGAGACCAATGCGATGTTCACGAACATTGAGGGGAGCTGGGACGAGTGCATGCGGGTCGTCCACGACGCCTGCGAGGCCGTCGCCGCAGTGAGCCCGCGCGTCTCGCTCGTCCTCAAGGCCGATATCCGCACCGGCTTCACAGGCGAGATGACCGGCAAGCTCGACCGGCTGGACAAGGCCCTCGACGAGCTCGGGTGACGGTCGCCCGGCGGGGCTCCGCCGGGCGAGCACCGGTTCGAACGCGTCGCTGTTGTCGCGGATCTGCTTCACCAGCTGCGGCGCGGGTCCTCCTTCGCGATGGACCGGGTCAGGTTGTCGGCCCCGCCGTTCATGCTGCTGAATCCCTTGACAGGGTACGGAGAGACTTGCTCACAAGAGGCTCAGCGAGAGATGCGACCACTAGCCATGGTCTGGTTCATTGTGGCTGTGAATAAGCCTCGGTGAGAGTTGTGTCGTCGGTGACGTGGGACTGAAACGCTACCCCTACCGTGAGGAAATGATGCACCGTGAACTGAAGATGATTCGTTTTGACGAGTCCGAGATCAAACAGGTTCTCACCATCATGGACGAGCTTGCTCTGTCCTTGGATCACATCGAGGCATCATTCGATTCATCGGAGTCGGCCAAAGATGCTCTCTGGGAATACATGTCCACACTGCAAGCTGGTCGGCGAGTGGCGTATCTGCGCGGCATTCCCTCGGATGCCATCACCAGGGAACTTGGAGAGGACGCTTATCTCGCCGAGCGTGAGGCTGTGCTCTCGTGGCCGAGGATCAGTCCGCCGGAGGGGACCGAGCAGGAGGATCCGTAGTGGGGCGACGCCGGTCATCTTGTCGGCGACAAGGTGGGCAGGTTCGATTGGCCCATTGCCGCAGATGCCAATATCCCACAGGACATTCTCGTACGACTGAGAACGATACCCACACATTTGCATGGCGTGTACAGCGTCCTTGACCGGCCATGTCGAATCACCAGCCAGAACGGACCCCTTGAAGGGCTGATCGCCTTCGCGAAAAGCAATGGTCGAATCTGTGTCGACACCCTCACCGGTGCATGGAGTGCTTGGTGTTTTTCGGACAGTGGGTGAAATGATCGTGAGGTAGAATTAGATCATGTCGGCACCGAAATATAGTGCGGAATTTAAGGAACAAGTCGTTCTCGAGATCGTCCAGAAGTCCAGGCCGATAGCCGAGGTAGCCAGATCGTACGGTCCTGTGGCGCAGACAGTCGGGAACCGGGTCGCACGATGGCGGAAGGAACACCCCGACCTCAGCACTGATGCCATGACCGCGGAAGAGCACGCCGAGATCAAACGTCTGAAGGCAGAGCTCCGGGAAGCCCGCATGGAAAACGAGTTCCTGAAAAAAGCGGCGGCCTTCTCCGCCCAGGAATCCGGGTGAGCGCGAAATACCGCCGCATCCACCGCGAAGAAGGCAACCGCCCCATCCAGTCCATGTGCCGGTGGGTGAAAGTATCCAAGTCCGGCTACTACGCCTGGCGAAACCGACCCAAGTCCTCGACGACCCAGCGGAGGGAAGACCTGACGGCCATCATCGTCAAGTTCTTCGACGAGTCCGAACAGACCTGCGGTTACCGCCGGATCCACGCAGAGCTGGCCCGAAGTGGCGTCAAGGTCTCACTCGACATGGTCCGCGATCATGGCAGCAGCAGGTCCCGTTGCTTGTCAACCCCGGAAACAAGCCAAGACGACCGTGCCGGCGCCGGACCTTCCGGGCCGGCCCGACCGGCTGCGCCGAGACTTCACCGCCACCGCGCCCGGAATGAAATGGGTGGGCGGCATCACGCATATTCCAACCTGGCAGGGATTCGCCCACCCGGCGGTCGTCATGGATTGTTTCTCGGGAAAGATCATCGGGCACGCGATCGCCGGTCACATGCGCACCGGACTCGTCACCGAGGCCTTGGCCATGGCCGTGCGGAACTGTCCACCGATCCGTGGTGTCACGGTCTTTCACTCGGATCGGGGGGCTCGATGCACGTCGGCCGAATACACGAAATTCATGACCGACCGCGGGATTCTCCCGTCCGTCGGGCGGACCGGTAGCCGCTATGACAATGCCGCCGCCGAGTCATTCAACGCGATCTTGAAGAAAGAACTCGTGAACCGTAAGGTTTACTCGACCCGAAACCATGCAATCCGGGACGTGACAGCCCGGACCGGGTCACGATGCGATCGCAAGCGTCTCCACTCGGCGATCGACTACCAGACCCCCAACCAAGCCGACACCGAATGGAGACAACAACACAAGGCAGCAGCCTAAAACCAACCATTAACCACTGTCTGAAAAACCTATATCACTCCAGAGGGGCCTGGATGCACTGCAGATGTCAGGCTGACTCTGGGTCGTTGTTCTGATCGGCGAGCCAGGCTTTACCTGCGGGACTGTCCAGCCACTCCTGTCTAGTCGAGGGGAGAGCCAGATCAGTTTCTCGTGCCGTGTATCGAATCTGGCCGCTCGGCATGACTACTTGATGCCTAACCTTCAGCCGCGCACCGACGGGAGGCCAGTTCTCGGGATTGATGCAGAGGATGTCATCCCCGATGAATCTTAGATCGATGACACCGATGATGTCCGAGTCGTCGGTCCTCACGTCCAGGCCCCACGGATGGTGCCCGATGACTGTGCACCACTCAATGGGACCGAGCCATGGGGCTTCTATTTTTTCTGTTTTCTTCATATCTTTCTCCAGTGTCAGTGACCCAGTTGGTCAACTACCCGAAATCTTGTCGTACGAGACCCATTCTCGGTTGATGGTCAGTTCGTTGAAACGATCTATCTTGCCTGCTGGTATTGCATATTGAACACTGCTGGGACCTCCCTCGGTGTAAGGTGATTTATATTGCGCGAATTCATTCTTGAAGTCGGGGTGCATGTCGAATCGGGTGTACCCGTTCTCGTAGTTTCCGATTCGTGGATCGGCGAACGTGCGTGCCGCCGCTTCGTCGCCGGCGTATGCGCTCTTGTCGCCGACTTGGAAATCTGCGGGATCTAAACCATCGAGTGCTTCACGGTCACCGACTCCGCGGCGCGGCGTACGGTAAGTATTGATGTTTTTGGCGGCGTCTGTGCTGATGGTACCAATGGCCGTCATGAAACAAAATCGTTTCTGGTTTCGCGGAGCGGGAAGGTGCTCGAAGTCGTAGTCGACGGTGCGGTCGGTGACGTATGAGGCGGACGCGCCGAGGGTTTCTTCGGGGGTCTCGCGCTGGATGGTCGCGATGTTGTTCCTGGCCGCGTTCCGGACGTGCTCGACCGGGTTGTGGTCGGGCGCGTACGGCGGCGGATGGATCGGCGTGATGCGCTCCAGCAGCTGGCCGGGCCCGTGGAGGCCGGCCAGCATCTTGGCGTGGTGGAAGCGGGCGTTGTCCGGGACGACCGCGATCTTGCCGGCCTCGGTTTCTCGTTGGAGCAGGTCCAGCGCGAGGATCGTCTGCCAGGTGTTCCGGTTCCCCTCGATCGGGTACAGTTTGACTTTTTGCTGGTCGGGGAGAGGGCGCCGGGGAAGAACTGGGACGTCTTCTTCCGGTCCACGGACCGGCCTGGTGCGCTGTCCTTTCGGGGGCTGCATGCGGCGGGTCCAGGCCTCGTGCTCCAAGCGGACCTCGCCGACCGCGTACACCTCCCAGCCGGCGTCCAACAGGGCCTTGACCTGGGTCGTCGCCCAGGCCATGCGTCTGGTGACGGCTTTCTCGTCGCGGTGCTCGTCGAACGGGTCGGGCGGCTCGAGACTCGGCCCGCACAAGCGCAGGAGCAGCTGGTAGGAGGAGTCCGCCTGGTACCGGGCGTCGAACAGGATCTTCACGACCTCACGTATCGCCGGGACGTCCCAGAACCCGGCGCGGACACCCGCCGGGGAGGGCGGCTGGGCCAGGATGGCCTTGAGTTCTTCCTTCTGGGCGCGGGCGGGTTCCGCCGCGTCCTGGTTCCCGGCATGCCCGGTCAGGACCGGGCACATCCTGGTGGCCTGCCAGTCGGCCGGCCATTCCTGCACTGTCCTCTCGGCCCGCTCAACCATCTTCGCGATGATGCTGGTACTGACTCCTTCGGAGGCGTACAGGATCGCTTCTGCTTTCATCCGCACCAGCGCATGATTGTCGGAACGCTTCCTCCACCTGATCAGGACAGCTGTTTCTTCCGGGGTGACCCCGACCTGCACGCCCCGATCATATCCGAAACGGCACAGGAAATCCATGAAAAATACGGTTTCGTTTCATGTCAGCCATAATCAGGAGTGAACCGTGAGTCACTTGATATTTCCACATCTGGAAACATCTGTCAGGGTAATTGGCAATCAGTTTGTAACACCTCTTATGGCCGTCATGAAACAAAATCGTTTCTGGTTTCGCGGAGTGGGAGGTGTTCGAAGTCGTAGTCGAATGTTCGGCTGGCGATGTATGAGGCGAACGCGCCGAAGGTTTCTTCGGGGATCTCGTGCTGAATGTTCGCGGTGTTGTTCTTGGCCGCGTTCCAGACGTGCTCGACCGGATTGTGATCGGGCGCGTACGGCGGCAGGAAAACAGGGGTGATGCGCTCCAGCAGCCGGCCGGGCTCGTAGAGGGCGGTCAACGCTTTCGCGTGGTGGAAGCGGGCGTTGTCCAGGACGACCGCGATCTTCTCTGTCTCGGTTTCTCGTTGGAGCCGGTCCAGCGCGAGGATTGTCTGCTCGGTGTTCTGGTTGCCCTCGATCGGGTACAGTTTGACCTTCTTGCTGGTCAACGAGAGCGCACCGAAGAACGACTGGGCCACCTTCTGCCGGTCCACGGACAGCTTGGTGCGCTGCCCTCTAGGGAGCCACATACGGCGAGTCTCGGCCTCGTGCTCCAAGCGGACCTCGTCGACCGCGTAGACCTCCCAGCCTTGGTCCAACAGGGCCTTGACTTCGGTCTTCACCTCGGCCATGCGCCGGGTGATGGCTTTCTCGCTGCGGTGCTCGTCGAACGGGTCCGGCAGCTTGAAACTCAGCCCGCACAGGCGCAGGAGCAGCTGATACGAAGAATCCGCCTGGTACTCGACATCGAACAGGATCTTCACGACCTCACGTATCGCCGGGACGTCCCAGAACCCGGCGCGGACACCCGCCGGGGAGGGCGGCCGGGCCAGGATGGCCTTGAGTTCTTCCTTCTGGGCGCGGGTGAGTTTCGCCGCGTCCTGGTTCCCCGCATGCCCGGTCAGCACCGAGCACATCCTGGTGGCCTGCCAGTCGGCCAGCCATTCCTGCACGGTCCGCTCCGTGCGCTCAACCATTTCAGCGATGATACCCACATCAACGCCACGGGAGGCGTACAGAATCGCTTCTGCTTTCATCCGCACCAGCACATGATTGTCGGAACGCTTCCTCCACCTGATCAGGACGGCGGTTTCTTCCAGGGTGACCTCAACCTGCATGTCCCGATCATATCCGAAACAGCACAGGAAATCCACGAAAAATACGGTTTCGTTTCATGTCAGCCATATTATTTAAACGGGTTTGGAACGGATACGCCTTCCTTCCAGAGTTGAAGGTCCGGGAAATCATTACTGTAAATCTGCAACAATTCCCAGTCCGTTGCCACTCCCACCCCTCGCGAGGCGCGCATTTCCGCAGAAAATGGGCTGTCGATACCTGTGAACGGTTTCTCTGCGGCCCGCAATGGCGGCCCTCCACCTGATCCTGATCCACAAATATCCCCTCGCTCAGCGGGCAACTGGACGTCCACCGGTCATGAGTCAGTGAGGAGAAGTCAGGGTCACTCTCGTCTGTCACCGCCGCAACCGCACACAGGCCGAACTCGCCGAATCCGTCGATGTCGGCCGGTCCTCCGTTCCTCCGGGGTCATCCGCCGGTGGACGCCTCGCTTGGGGCGAGGCCTCCGAGGACTTCATCCCCACCATGGATGACCCGGGCCTACCCCTGACCCCGCTCGTCGACGGAGCCCTCGTGCCGTGCTGGAACTGGCGGGACCGGCCCGGCCTGTACTCGGGCAAGCACCACCGCACCGGCCTGCTCGACCACTTCCCCGACACTCCACCGATGGCCGATAAGGGCTGCACCGGGCTGGGCATGATCACCCCGGAACGAAAACCCGTCGGCGGTGAACTCACAGAAACCCAGAAACAATACCACAAGGTCATCAACACACTACGCGCCCCAGTCGGACGAGCAATCGCTAACCTCAAACCCGGAGGATACTCCACACCGGCTACCGAAGATCACTCTGCACCTTCCCCGAGGCCATCGCGGCAGTCATCGCACATAAATTCATAAAAATTAGGTTTGAATAAGAGTCAAACCATCGATTGTCAAATTGCTCTTCGCATTCCGCCATTTCGAGCTAACTGCATCGAGCTGTTTCTGAGTGCCTACAAGAATCATGTGGAACGGAAGCGCTGGACGATCCCACCATTCTCCCAAATCAATCTTCTCTCCCCACTCTGTAGCAGCATTGATCAGACATGACAGGAACAATTCCAACTCAATCTCAAGTTTGGGTGAATTCATCAAGATTTGATCAGGTTCCACCACAATGAGAGCGATACCCTTTCCAGGATCTTGATTGTCTAGACTCGACAAGCATTCATCGAATGCCATCAAGTTTTCCCCAAAATACAAAGGGAATTGACAGGCGGAAGAAAATTCATCGTACAGATCGTTCATCGTACGCATTTTGCGGCCCCGCAGAGCCCGGGTGTACATTCCAAGAGAAGCGCAATCGATGATTATTTGCTCGGCTCTTGATTCACTCGCAACAAGCGACAAGATGAAGCGATCTGGTTCTACCTCTGATATCCTTTCGCAGAAATCTTTCGAAGCTGTCATCGTGGACTCTCTCTTACTTCAATAAAACTTTCATAGTGATCAGTAGTGTAATAGGCTGAACCATCATCACCCATGACAACTCTCTTGGCGTCGCGAGGGGTTCCTTTTACATTTGGGGAGACATCATATTCTCGATAGGAGATTGGGTTGCCTGCCCTGTCGGCCGACGGCAGCTGATTATTCGAATTCATCCATGGGCGACCTCCTTTATGTCCGGGAAGCGGTGTACCTTTTTGGTCTACATGGTCAATGGTCTTCCAGGCATCCTCTTGAACGGGTCCGATGGGTTGATCATATTGCGAGCCTGGTTTGGGTGTGCAGCTGTTGTGGACTGTTGTCCATGTGGTGCCGGCTAGGACGTGGTAGGTGTGGAGGTCTTCGATTTCGAGGTTGTGGACGGTGTGGGTGTGTCCGGTGGCTTCGATGCTCTGCACGGTGACCCAGGTGTTGTCTGGGGTGTGGAGCCGGTCGCCGGGTTTGAGGTGTCCTGCGGGGGTCCAGCCGTGGTCTTTGGTGAGGAAGGGGTGTCCGGTGGTGGTTTCGACCTGGCCGCCGTCCTCGAGCCTCACCACGAGGGTTTCGACGTTCTCGTGGGTCCAGGTGCGGGTGACGGTGCGGGTCTGGGTGGTGTCGGTGTCGGGGTCCCAGGCGGTGACCTGGTCTCCGGGTTGGACGTCCTGGATGGGTTTCGAGCTGCCGTCGGCCATGAGGACGGGGGTGTCGCCGGTGAAGCAGGCGGCCCCGTTGCAGGCGTCGTGGGCGACCCGGGCGGTGTCGTCGCCGAGGTTCTCGGCGGCGTCCGTGCCGATGGTGGACAGTTCGCGTTCGCCGGTGGTGCGGGCGGCCTGCTCGGCTGCTTCGCGTCCGGTGGTCTCGAGGGCTTCGCGGCCGGCTGTGGCGGCTGCTTCGCGTCCGGCCGCGGCTCCTCCGCCGCCGGGGATGGGGATGGCGCCGATGGCGGCCTCGACGCCGACCCGGCCCCAGTCCACGGTGCCGTTGTCGTGTTTCTGCTGGGCGATGCTGATCCCGCCCGAGACCAGGAAGCTTATTCAAAACTCTTGACAAACCCTGCTCTGACTAGATTTCACCTTGACGACGCGCTATGGCCGTCATGAAACAAAATCGTTTATGGTTTCGCGGAGTGGAAGGTGTTCGAAGTCATAGTCGACGGCGCGGCCGGTGACGTATGAGGCGAACGCGCCGACGGTTTCTTCGGGGGTCTCACGCTGAATGTTCGCGATGTTGCTCCTGGCCGCGTTCCGGACGTGCTCGACCGGATTGTGGTCGGGCGCGTACGGCGGCAGATAAATCGGTGTGATGCGCTCCAGCAGCTGGCCGGGCTCGTAGAGGCCGGTCAACGCTTTCGCGTGGTGGGGGCGGGCGTTGTCCAGGACGACAGCGAGCCGGTCGGTCTTGGTTTCACGCTGTAGCCGTTCCAGAGCCAGGATGATCTGTTCGGTGTTCTGGTTCCCCTCGATCGGATACAGCTTCACCTTCTTATTGATGAGGGACAGGGCACTGAAGAACGACTGGGACGTCTTCCGCCGGTCCACGGACCGCTCTGGTGCGCTGCCCTCTTTCGGGGGCTGCATGCGGCGGGTCTCGGCCTCGTGCTCGGGGCGGACCTCGTCTGCCGTGTAGACCTCCCAGCCGGCGTCCAACAGGGCCTTGACTTGGGTTTTCACCTCGGCCATGCGCCGGGTGGTGGCCGGCTCGTTGTGGTGCTCGTCGAACGGGTCGGGCAGTTCGAGGCTCAGCCCGCACAAGCGCAGGAGCAGCCGGTGGGAGGGGTCCGACTGGTACCGGGCGTCGGACAGGATCTTCATGACATCATGTACCGCCGGGACGTCCCGGAACCCGGTGCGGGCACCCGCCTGGGAGGGCGGCTGGGCCAGGATGGTCTCGAGTTCTTGCTTCTGGGTGCGGGTGAGTTTCGCCGCGTTCTGGTTCCCCGCATGGCCGGTCAGCACCGAGCACATCCTGGTGGCCCGCCACTCGGCCAGCCATTCCTGCACTGTCCTCTCAGTGCGCTCAACCATCTTCGCGATGATGCTGATACTGACTCCTTCGGAGGCGTACAGGATCGCTTCTGCTTTCATCCGCACCAGCACATGATCGTCGGAACGCTTCTTCCACCTGATCAGGACAGCTGTTTCTTCCGGGGTGACCCCGACCTGCATGCCCCAAACACATCCGAAACAGCACCTGGAATTTACGAAAAATACGGTTTCGTTTCATGTTGGCTACAAAAGGGCACTATAGCGATAGATTCTCACGAATATAATCGGCACGGGCTTTGGCTATTTGGAGCGTCGTTGCTTTGAATTCTGCCCAATTCTTCACGCTCATTAAATCTATGGCCGCCATGAAACAAAATCGTTTCTGGTTTCGCGGAGTGGGAGGTGTTCGAAGTCGTAGTCGACGGTGCGGCCGGTGATGTATGAGGCGAACGCGCCGAAGGTTTCTTCGGGGGTCTCGCGCTGGATGTTCGCGATGTTGCTCTTGGCCGCGTTCCAGACATGCTCCACCGGGTTGTGGTCGGGCGCGTACGGCGGCAGGAAAACAGGGGTGATGCGCTCCAGCAGCTGCCCCGGCTCGTGGAGGGCGGTCAATGCTTTCGCGTGGTGGGATCGGGCGTTGTCCAGGACGACCGCGATCTTCTCTGTCTCGGTTTCTCGTTGGAGCCGGTCCAGGGCGAGGATCGTCTGCTCGGTGTTCTGATTGCCCTCGATCGGGTACAACTTGACCTTCTTGCTGGTCAGGGAGAGCGCACCGAAGAACGACTGGGACGTCTTCTTCCGGTCCACGGACGGTCTGGTCCGCTGCCCTTTCGGGAGCTGCATCCGGCGGGTCTCGGCCTCGTGCTCCAAGCGGGCCTCGTCCGCCGTGCAGACCTCCCAGCCCTGGTCCAACAAGCTCTTGACTTGGGCCTTCACCTCGGCCATGCGCCGGGTGATGGCTTTCTCGTCGCGGTGCTCGTCGAACGGGTCGGGCAGCTCGAGACTCAGCCCGCACAGGCGCAGGAGCAGCTGATACGAGGAATCCGCCTGGTACTCGACGTCGAACAGGATCTTCACGACGTCACGTATCGCCGGGACGTCCCGGAACCCGGTGCGGGCGCCCGTCTCGGAGGGTGGCTGGGCGAGGATTTTCTTGAGTTCTTGTTTCTGGTCGCGGGTGAGTTTCGCCGCGTTCTGGTTCCCCGCATGCCCTGTCAGCACCGAGCACATCCTGGTGGCCCGCCACTCGGCCAACCATTCCAGCACTGTCCGCTCGGCCCGCTCAACCATTTTCGCGATGATGTCGATTCCGACTCCTTCAGAGGCGTACAGGACAGCTTCTGCTTTCATCCGAACCAGCACATGATTGTCGGAACGCTTCCTCCATCTGATCAGGACGGCGGTTTCCTCGGGGGTGACCTCGACCTGCATGCCCCGATCATATCCGAAACGGCACAGGAGATCCACGAAAAATACGGTTTCGTTTCATGTCAGCCGTAGGTGTCTCACTTGGGTTACGTCAGGATTTTTGCATAAGTCCCCAAGAGTTCTGAATGCATCCAAAACGTGCTAAGTCTTCCACGGGTCTAATTCTTTAAGTGTAGAGGGTAGCCAATCTCGTAGAATGGAACCAGGCTTTCCAGGGTCTGGGATCATCTCCATTCCACTGACGCTGACAAGATCTATTATCTCCTGATCTTGTCCATGCTTCTGGATGGCATCAGATATCCAGTTAATAATATTCTTTACCAATGGGGCATTATCATTGCAATTTGACGACATCCAACGAATGATGTCCGCCATGACAAGATGTGGAAGAATCTCTCCTTCCATCTCGTCCAAATGATCCTGGAGGGTTGGAACAAGCTCTTGATAATTAAAACACAGAGCCCCAATAAAAGCTACAGTTTTAGCGGACATCACGTCACCTTCAGTACTGATTTTAAATCATCGACAAGACTTTGTGCAACTAATCGATCATGCCAATCTGCATTCGGGTTTCTATCTAGCCATTTCGTTAAACCTCTTATCGACTCTTTTCCTTTTATGCTATGGGTTACTCCGTGTACTGCATCACCTGTCGCCATCTCGTGTCTAATGGCATCCATGGTAGTCCCGTCGCCAACGCGTTCAGGATTTGTAGTCCCTTTATAGAGATTATTTACGATGTTTTGGAGTTTAGGTGATTGAACTTCAGGGGTTGGCAGAATCTGATTCGGTGTGCACATGTTGTGGACTGTTGTCCATGTGGTGCCGGCTAGGACGTGGTAGGTGTGGAGGTCTTCGATTTCGAGGTTGTGGACGGTGCGGGCGTGTCCGGTGGCTTCGATGCTCTGCACGGTGACCCAGGTGTTGTCGGGGGTGTGGAGCTGGTCGCCTGGTTTGAGGTGTCCTGCGGGGGTCCAGCCGTGGTCTTTGGTGAGGAAGGGGTGTCCGGTGGTGGTTTCGACCTGTCCGCCGTCTTCGAGCCTCACCACGAGGGTTTCGGTGTTCTCGTGGGTCCAGGTGCGGGTGACGGTGCGTGCCTGTGTGGTGTCGGTGTCGGGGTCCCAGGCGGCGACCTGGTCTCCGGGTTGGACGTCCTGGATGGGTTTCGAGCTGCCGTCGGCCATGAGGACGGGGGTGTCGCCGGTGAAGCAGGCGGCCCCGTTGCAGGCGTCGTGGGCGACCCGGGCGGTGTCGTCGCCGAGGTTCTCGGCGGCGTCCGTGCCGATGGTGGACAGTTCGCGTTCGCCGGTGGTGCGGGCGGCCTGCTCGGCTGCTTCGCGTCCGGTGGTCTCGAGGGCTTCGCGGCCGGCTGTGGCGGCTGCTTCGCGTCCGGCCGCGGCTCCTCCGCCGCCGGGGATGGGGATGGCGCCGATGGCGGCCTCGACGCCGACCCGGCCCCAGTCCACGGATCCGTTCTCGTGCTTCTGCTGGGCGATGCTGATCCCGCCGGAGACCAGGGCCCCGGACAGGCTCATGAGCGCGACGCCGGCGGGCCCGCCGACGCCGGTGAACATGAGCGCGACACCGGCCACGACCGCGGCGCCGGCGGCGATGTACTCCCAGTTGTCCTTCAGCCAGTCCCCGGCGGCCGCGAGGCCGGTCGTGTGCCGGTCCCGCCAGGCGTTCATGTCGGCGTCGGTGAGGGGGTGCAGGCCGGTCGGGTCGGTGAAGGCGACCGGGTTGTTGGCGGCGTACGCGTACGGGTTGGCGGCCCAGCCGGCCCCGGTGGTCGGCTGTTGGGGGTCGGGGCTGAGGAAGGCCCGGGTCGCGGGGTCGTGGAAGCGGGCGCCCAGGGCTTCGAGGCCGCCGGGCAGCACCAGCTCCCCGGCCCCGCCCAGCAGCATCCCACCGGCGGCCGGCCCGGCCGGGGTGTCGAGTGGGGTGCCGGCGCCGACGGCCCACACGTCACCGCCGCCGGCGCTGGTGGTGCGGGTGGTGCGCCAGCCGGGGGTCCGCCAGCCGCCGCCCGTGGTGGCGGTGAACCCCGGCACGGACAGGACACCGGCACCGGCGGCCGACACCAGGGACGGGAACCCGGCGGCGCTGTCCCAGTCCAGGGGCCGGCCGTCGAGGGCGGCGAGCTCGCCGAGCGCGTCGGTGAACAGTGATGTGCGGGCGTGTTCCAGGGCCGAGTCGATGGTGACGGTCTCCAGGCGGGCCAGGGGCCCCCACCCGTACGTGCGGATGGTGCCGTCGGCGTGCTCCTCACGGACCCTGCGGCCGGCCGCGTCATAGGAGAACCACGCCGACAGGCCCTCCCCGCCGCCGGCATCCCCGCCGGCATCCTGGCCGGTGTCCTCGCCGGCGCCGGTGGTGGTCCGGCGGGTCCGGGTGAGTTGGCCGGCCGCGTCGTAGGTGTAGTGGCGGGTGACGCCACCAGCCGTGGTTTCGGTGGCCAGTCGGCCGGCCCGGTCCCAGGTGTAGGCGGTGGTGCCGCCGTCGCCGGTGACGGCGGTGAGCTGGTTCGCGCCGTCGTAGGTGTAGGCGGTGCGGGCCCCGTCCCGGCTGGTCCACGCGACCCGGCCGGTCTCGTCGCGGCCCACCGCCGTGTGCGACACCACACCGCCGTGGCGGACGATGTGGCCGGTGACGAACCCGTCGGTGTGCTCCCACTCCTGACGCACCGCCCGGCCGGCCCGGTCCTCGGCGGTCGCGGCGGTCATCCGCCCGGACGGGCCGTACTCGTAGACCACCCGCCCGAACGCGGAGGACTCGACCCGGGCGAGTCTGCCGGCCGGATCGTACCCGTAGCGGACGGACCGGCCGTCGGGGGTGCGCATCCACGCCCTGCGCCCATCACGGTCGTAGCCCCACCGGACGGCCCGGCCGTCCCGGGCCCGGGAGACGAGCCGGCCCGCATGATCCCACCGGACCGTGTGCGTGACACCGCCGGTCTCGGTGACCGTCATGGTCCGGGCCGCGAAGTCGCGGGCGACCGTGTGGTGCACGACCCCGTCCCAGGACAGGGCCTCGAACCGGCCCGTCCGGTCGTACGACCAGCCGGTCACATGCCCGTCCGGGCCGGTCTGGGACGTCTGCCGGCCCGCCGCGTCGTACTCGCCGACCGTGACCCTGCCCAGCGCGTCCGTCGCCTTGACCACACGGCCGAGCTCGTCGCGCCCGTACCGGGTCACCCCGCCGGTCGGGTCCGTCACCGTGACAAGCGCACCGAGCCGGTCGTAGCCGTACCGGGTGACCGCGCCCGTCCCGGAGACCGCCTCGACGAGATTCCCGGCCCCGTCGTAGCGGAACCGGCGACGCCCGCACACCGGATCGGCGAGACCCCTCACACGGCCCGACCGGTCATAGGCGTACCGGGTCGTGCCGTACCCCGGCACGTGCCGGGCGGTCACCCGCCCGCACTCGTCATAGGACCACCACGCCCGCTCCCCACCAGGCCGGACCTCCTCCACAAGCCTCGAATCCCCGTCATAGACGAAACAGGCCACCCCGCCCGCCGGGTCGGTCACCCGCGCGAGCCGCCCGCACCCGTCATAGTCATACCGGGTGGCCGCCCCCGACGGGCGCACCAACTCCACAACCCGCCCGGCCGGGTCCCGTACCAGCCGGGTCAGGGCCCCGTCCGGGTCCACACGCTCCACCGGACGCCCGCACCGGTCGTACCGGGTCACCCGGTCGGCCCCGTCATCGCCGGTCACCGCGACCACCCGGCCCAGCCCGTCCGTGGTCACCGACTCCGACGCGGCCCCGTCCGACACCGTCCGGACCCGCCCCCGGCCGCCCGTGACCCAGTCCCTGCGCACCCCCGCAGGATCCACCGTCGCCGCCAGCGCACCATCGACGTCGTACTCCCGCCGCCACAGCCCACCCGCCGGGTCCACCGTCGCCACCAACCTGGACAGGCCGTCATGCACGTACCGCCACACGGCCCCATCCGGAAGCACCGCCCCGGCAAGATTCCCCGCATCATCCCACCGGGACGTCACGACCCCGCCCAGCGGATCCGTGTACGACTCCCGCTCCCCGTGCCCGCCGTACCCGTACCGCCTGCGACCCCCGCCCGGGTCCACCACACCGGCCAGCCTGCCGGCGGCCGTGTGCTCGAACCGCCACACCGCCCCGTCCGGGTCCCTGCGGGAGACCAGCCGGCCGGCCCGGTCGTAGCGGTACACGGTCCGGTGCCCCAGCGGGGTCACCGCCGCGACCACCCGGCCCGCCCCGTCACGTTCGAGGCGGGCCGCATTCCCGTCCCCGTCAGTCGACGACACCAGGTCACCGTGCCCGTCATAACCCAACCGCACCGCCACCCCGGCAGGATCCACCACCCCGACGAGCAGGCCCCGATCCCACACAAGACGGGACACCCCGCCGCAGGGGTCAGTGATCACCGACGGGTCCCGGTCCTCGCCCGCATACTCGTAAACAGTGACCGCCGGCCCAGACCCACCAGCACCGGCGGCACCGCCGCTGCCGCTGCCAGTGACGGTGCCGGTGCTGCCGGTGCTGGTGTCGGTGACGGTGACTCGGGTGATTCGGTCGAGGTTGTCCCATTCGTAGTCGGTGCGGGCCCCGTGGCTTCCAGGCGCGTGACCAGCCGGCCCCGCCCGTCATACCGGCACACCGTGGTCTGGCCGTCGCGGCCCGTCACCAGGGTCCGGTTGCCCCACCGGTCCCAGCCGATGGACTGCCGGGCCCCGTCGGTGTCGACCATGCCGACCAGACGTCCGTGCCGGTCGTGGATCCACGTGTTCGCCCGGCCCCCGTCCCCATCAGCCACCTGCGTCACACCGCCCGGCAGGTACGTGTAGTGCGAGACCCGCCCGAACCGGGACCGCTGCGACACCACCTGCCCCCGCCCGTTGTAGGCGTTGACCACCTCGACCACACCATCCGGATCCACCACCTGCGCGATGAGGCCCTGTTCGTTCCACCCGTACCGGCGGGCCCCGCCCGCGGAAGCGGCCTCCACCAGCCGGCCCGCCGGGTCGTAGGCGTAGTCCACCCGACGCCCATCCGACGCCACCAAGGCAACGACCCGGGTGCCCTCCGGGTTCCACTCCACCCGGACGGCCCGGCCCCGCTCGTGCGACAGGCCCACCAGCCGGTCACCATCCCACCGGTAGTCCACCCTGGTGCCCGCGCCACGGCCGGTCCAGACGGGCCTGCCGGCCCGGTCGAACACCCACCGGCCACCCGCATTGTCCGACACCACGAACCCACCACCACCAGCAGCGGCCCCGCCGGCGGTGACGGAAGCGTCCGCGGTAGCGGTATCGGGGGCGGTGGGGGCGTCACCGGTGATGGGGGCGGCCCCGGCAGCAGAAGCGGCGGCCATGGCGGTGGTACCGGTGGAGGTGCCACCGCCGGTGGGGGAGTCCCCGCCGGCGGAGCCAGGAACACCCGCGGCGGCGTCGGCACCATCAGCGGCAGCGGCCCCGGCGGTGGCGTCGGCAGTGTTCCTGCTGGCGGCGTCTGCGGCAGCAGCGGCCTCGGCGGTGGGGCCGGTGCCGCCAGCGGGGCCGGCCTCGCCGGTGGTGCCGGTGGTGTGGAGCCAGAAACTGTCGCCGTCGGCCCGGTCCCAGCCGTTGCCGAGTCTCGGGAACACGATGTGCCGGCCGGACGGCTGCACCCACACGGCGCCGTTGTCGGTGATGGTCAGTCGTTGGTCTGCTGTGGAGGCCCAGCCGGGCCCGAACGCCCCGACACTCGTGGACAGGGAATTGTACACGCGGTCGAACCCCAACGACGCGGCCCCGCCGTCGAACGACAGGTCGGTCTCGGGTTCGATGAAGTTCCCGGTCGTCGTGTTCACCGGGTCGTCCGCATACCCGGAGGTCTGGGGGTCGCCCAGGATGCTCGGGGCGGTCACGTCGACCGGCCGGCGGGTCCGGTCCACCCCGGCGGCCTGCAGGGACGCGTCGATCGCCGCGTCCGAGACCGTGGAGACGACCCCCGAGGCGCCGGCGGCCTCGAACGCGGCCGCGACCGTGTCCACCCACCGAACCTCATTCGTGTTGTTCGACCCGAACGAGGCCAGCGCGCCCGTGATCCCGGACGCGTCGATGCCGCACCACGAGCACCGTTCGGCGAAGTCGGCGATCGCCCCGTCCAGGGCGCCCTTCTGGGTCGTGACGGTGTCGTTCGCGCCGGTCACGTTCGACGAGTACGTCCGCAGGTCATCGGGCCGGGCCGAAGACACGCCCCCCGCTTGGCCCGGGGCCGGCTCGGACCAGGGTGTGGTCGTGACCTCGTGGGGCTCCGGCAGCGGTACCTGGTCCGGGCCCGCCGGCGGCTTGTCGCTGCTGGTCGCCCAGTCCCAGCCCTTCTTGAAGATGTTCTCCTTGTCCTGCCGGTCGGCCCACTCCTTGGCCTGCTTCCGCCGTGCGCGTTCGGCCTGGGCGGCCTCCTTCAGCTTCTGCACCTCGGCCACCAGATCATCCAACGCCGATGCGATGTTCGTGCAGTCCGTCGAGGCCGTCCTCGCGTTCGCGTCGAACACGTCCGCGTAATGGCCCTCGAAATCCGCCGACGCCGCCGACGCCCACCCCGCCCGCGAGGCGGCCTGCCCCGTCAGAGTGCCCGACAACGTCCCCGCCGCCGACTTCAACGCATCCGCCGTGGCGTCATCGAACGCAACCGGCTCGTCGTAGGCTCCCAGCCTGCCCGAGTACTCGGCCACGGCATGATCCTTCCCGCACAGGGCACATTGACAGGCCAGCACCAGGGGGCGGGCGGCCACACCCCGCCGACGTTAAACCCCGGCACCGACAAGGCGCCACAGGCCGAACGCCATCCGGACGCGCACGCCGCCGCGACCGGGGGAAAATCAGGGACAACTCCGAGACGAGGCTCATGGAGCTCTAGTCCCCCGACGCATGGAGCTCTAGTCCCCCCGGCGATTGCTCCGGTGCGGCCCCGTTCCGGCCGCCTCGGTGCCTCGATGGCTGTTCGTCCGTCCCGGTGGCCCGCTCGCCGACGCCCACGGTCCGAACACATCCACGGTCCGAACGTCAGGGTCTGGATCGCTTCTCGGCGGATGAGCCCGTCGCCGCTGGCTGAGGCTCGGCGCACGATCGCCTCCGGCGTCATCTCCCAGATGGGCCCGTCTCCGCTGGCGTGAGGCTCGCCGCCGCCAGGGACCGCCGCCTGCGGATCCGGCGTTCGACGAGAGTCGGGTGAGCCTTGCCCGAGAGCGTCAGCGAGCCCGCGCCGTCCCCGAGCCCCCCGGCCGGGTCGGTCCCTCATGGGGATGTGGCGGACGAAGTAGTAGATCCCCCGAGCCCCCGGGACCGGATCGGTCCGCGACGCGGCGGCGGATTCAGCCGATGGAGTGAAAACACCATGGATCCGCCGGGGAAAAAGTCGCCGGTCCCGCTCCCGGGGGTTACATCCGACGCTTTCTGGGGTACTTTGGGACTGAACCGGTCCGTTACTTGCGCCCGGGCGCTCCGCCCGGCCCCGTGACGATCCGGTCGCCGGCGTCGGAGCCGATGCGGTCAGCCCGCACGGGTCCGGCCCGGGCCCGCTGAGACCCCGCCCGACGTGGAGTCCCGCTCAGGATGAGGTAGAGGAAAAGGGTTCGCCATGACCACTGAACGTCGCGACATCACCATGCTGCCCGACCTTGCGACCAGCTCCGGCCGCGTCGGGCCGGTCCGCACGCGCATGCCGATCTACGTCGACCTGCTGCCGCCGTGCAACAACGCCTGCCCCGCCGGCGAGAACTGCCAGGAGTGGCTGCGCCTGGTCAAGGAGACCGATCCCGAGAACGCCTGGCGCCAGCTCGTGCGGGACAACCCGTTCCCGGCCATCCACGGCCGCGTCTGCTACCACCCGTGCGAGACCGCCTGCAACCGCGGCGACCTCGACCAGGCCGTCTCGATCCACTCCGTCGAGCGCTACCTGGGCGACATGGCCATCGCGCACGGCTGGCGGTTCAACCACCCGCGCAACAACACCGGCTACCGCGTCCTCGTCATCGGCGCCGGGCCCGCGGGCCTGTCCGCCGCCTACCACTTGGCGCGCCTCGGGCACGAGGTCGAGATCCACGACGCCGGCGAGAAGGCCGGCGGCATGATGCGCTACGGCATCCCCGAGTACCGCCTGCCGCGCGACGTCGTCGACGCGGAGATCGCCCGCATCGAGGAGCTGGGCGTCAGGATCGTCCTCAACCACCCGGTCTCCGACCTCATGGCCGAGCAGAAGGAGGGCAACTTCGACGCCGTCTTCGTCGCCGTCGGCGCCCATCTGTCGCGCCGCGTCGAGATCCCCAGCGTCGACGCCGGGCACATGGTCGACGCCGTCGACTTCCTGCGCGACGTGGCCAGCGGCGACAAGCCGATCATCGGCCGCCGCGTCGCCGTCTACGGCGGCGGCAACACCGCCATGGACGCCGCTCGCACCGCCCGCCGCCTGGGCGCCGAGGACGCGGTGATCATCTACCGCCGCACCGAGGCCCAGATGCCCGCCCACAAGGAGGAGCTCGACGAGGCCGAGCGCGAGGGCGTCCAGGTGCACTGGCTGCGCACCATCAACCAGATGGACGCCGAGGGCATCGAGGTCGAGATCATGGAGCTCGACGAGGACGGCAAGCCCCACGGCACCGGCAGGTTCGAGAAGCTCGCCGCCGACACCGTCATCATGGCCGTCGGCCAGGTCGCCGACACCGGCTTCCTCCGGAAGATCCCCGGCATGCAGTTCAACGGCGACATCGTGCGCGTCGACCCCGCGACCCTCATGACGGACGTGCCCGGCATCTTCGCCGGCGGCGACGCCGTCCCCTCCGAGCGCACCGTCACCGTCGGCGTCGGCCACGGCAAGCGCGCCGCCAAGCAGATCGACACCTGGCTCAACCACCAGAACCCCGCTCCGCGGGTCAAGCACCCGATCGTGCACTTCGACGACCTGCACCTGTGGTACTTCGGCGACCACCCGCGCGAGGTCCAGGCCGAGCTCGACCCGAGCGAGCGCGTCGTCGACTTCGGCGAGGTCGTCAAGGGCCTCACGGAGGACGAGGCCATCTTCGAGGCCCGCCGCTGCCTGAGCTGCGGCAACTGCTTCGAGTGCGACGGCTGCTTCGGCTCCTGCCCCGAGGACGCCATCATCAAGCTCGGCAAGGGCCACCGCTACCGCTTCGACTACGAGAAGTGCACCGGATGCGGCACCTGCTACGAGCAGTGCCCCGTCCACGCCATCGAAATGATCCCGGAGAGGTGATCGCCATGAGCACGACAACCAAGACCCGCGGCCCGATCCCCGGCTCGAGCGGCATGCCGGACGACAACTCGATCCCCACCGGCGAGGCCGCCACCGCGACGCCCTCGCCCGTCGACGTCGCCGAGGGCGCCCGCGACGCCGCCGAGGACGTCCAGGAGACCCGTGAGGAGCGCGACCGGCGCAACCAGATGATCTGCGACGGCAACACCGCCGCCTCCGACGTGGCCTTCCGCATCAACGAGCTCTGCTCGATCTACCCGATCACCCCGAGCTCCCCGATGGCGGAGCTGGCCGACGAGTGGTCGGCCAAGGCCCGTCACAACATCTGGGGCCAGGTGCCGCGCGTCATGGAGATGCAGTCCGAGGCCGGCGCGGCCGGCGCGCTCCACGGGGCGCTCCAGGGCGGCGCGCTGTCCACGACCTTCACGGCCTCCCAGGGCCTGCTCCTCATGATCCCGAACATGTACAAGATCGCCGGCGAGCTCACGAGCACCGTCATGCACGTGGCCGCCCGCTCCCTGGCCACCCAGGGCCTGTCGATCTTCGGCGACCACCAGGACGTCATGGCCTGCCGCCAGACCGGTTGGGCCATGCTGTGCTCGACCGGCGTCCAGCAGTGCCACGACAACGCGCTCATCGCCCAGGTCGCCACGCTGCGCTCGCGGGTGCCGTTCATGCACTTCTTCGACGGCTTCCGCACGAGCCACGAGCTCAACACGTGCATCCAGCTCACCGATGACGAGCTGCGCGCGATGGTGCCCGACTCCCTCATCCGCGCCCACCGCGAGCGCGCCCTGAGCCCCGAGCACCCGTTCATCCGCGGCACCGCGCAGAACGCCGACGTCTACTTCCAGGGCCGCGAGGCCGGCAACACGTACTACAACGCGGTGCCCGGCATCGTCCAGGAGACCATGGACGACTTCGCGGCGATGACCGGCCGTCAGTACCACCTGGTCGACTACTTCGGCGCCCCCGACGCCGAGCGTGTCATCGTCATCATGGGCTCGGGCGCCGAGACCGTCCAGCAGACCGTCACCAAGCTCAACGAGCAGGGCGAGCGGACGGGCCTGCTCGTCGTGCGCCTGTACCGCCCGTTCCCGGCGGCCCAGCTGGTCGCCGCGCTGCCGCCCACCGTCAGGCGCATCGCCGTGCTCGACCGCACCAAGGAGCCCGGCTCCAACGGCGAGCCGCTGTTCCTCGACGTGGCCGCCACGCTGTCGGAGGCCTACTCGGCCGGCGAGCGCGCCGAGCTGCCCGTCGTCATCGGCGGCCGCTACGGCCTGTCGAGCAAGGAGTTCACGCCCGGCATGTGCGCGGCGGTCTTCGGCGAGCTGGCCGAGGACAAGCCCAAGCGCCGCTTCACCATCGGCATCACCGACGACGTGACGAATCTGTCGATCCCCTGGGACGACAGCATCGACCTGGAGGACCCGCAGACCCGGCGCGCCGTCTTCTACGGCATCGGCTCCGACGGCACCGTCGGCGCCAACAAGAACACCATCAAGATCCTCGGCCACGAGCCGGGCATCTACGCCCAGGGCTACTTCGTCTACGACTCGAAGAAGTCCGGCGGCCGTACGACGAGCCATCTGCGCTTCGGCCCCGATCCGATCAGGGCCCCCTATCTGGTCACCCAGGCCGGCTTCATCGGCGTCCACCACTGGGCGGACCTCGAGCGCATCGACGTGCTGGCCTTCGCGCGCAGGGGCACGACGGTGCTCATCAACTCGCCGTACCCGACCGAGGAGGTCTGGAGCCGGCTGCCCGCGCCGATGCAGCGCAAGATCATCGACCTCGACCTGCAGGTCTACGCGATCGACGCCGGCTCCGTGGCGCGCCAGGTGGGCCTGGGCAATCGCACCAACACGGTGCTCCAGACCTGCTACTTCACGATCTCGGGCGTGCTGCCCGCCGAGCACGCGATCAAGGCCATCAAGGACTCGATCACCGCGACCTACGCCAAGAAGTCGATGGACATCGTGAACAAGAACCACGCCGCCGTCGACGCGGCCCTCGAGCATCTGCACAGGATCGACGTGCCCGCCGAGGCGACGAGCACCACCGGCTACCTGCCGCCGGTGCCCGACACGGCTCCCGACTTCGTCAAGGACGTCACCGCGGCCATGATGACCGAGCGCGGCGAGACCCTGCCGGTCTCGAAGATCCCGGCCGACGGCTCGTACCCGTCCGGCACGACCCGCTTCGAGAAGCGCAACGTCTCGGAGATCATCGCGGTGTGGGACGAGGAGAACTGCATCCAGTGCGGCAACTGCTCGTTCGTCTGCCCGCACGGCGTGCTGCGCGCCAAGTACTACGAGCCCGGCGTGCTCGACGACGCCCCGGCGAGCTTCCAGTCGATGCCGCTGGACGCCGCCGGCCTGCCCGATGCCCGCTACACGCTCCAGGTCTTCGCCGAGGACTGCACCGGCTGCGGCCTGTGCGTCGAGGCCTGCCCCGTCCGCCCGCTCGGCCGGCCCCAGCGCAAGGCGATCAACCTGGAGTCCGTGCTCGACCGCACGAACGAGCGCGCCAACGTCGAGTTCTTCCAGACGATCCCGCACCCGCAGCGCACCCGCGTGAACTTCGGCTCGGTGCGCGGCACGCAGTTCCTCGAGCCGCTGTTCGAGTTCTCCGGCGCCTGCCCCGGCTGCGGCGAGACCCCGTACCTCAAGCTGCTCACCCAGCTGTTCGGCGATCGTGCCCAGGTGGCCAACGCCACCGGCTGCTCGTCCATCTACGGCGGCAACCTGCCGACCACCCCGTGGGCGAAGAACGCGGAGGGCCGGGGCCCGAGCTGGAGCAACTCGCTGTTCGAGGACAACGCCGAGTTCGGTCTGGGCATGCGCCTGGCTGCCGATCTGCACCACGAGCTGGCCTGCCAGCGCCTGACCGAGCTGCGTCCGCTCATCGGCGACGACGGCCTCGTCGACGACCTGCTGAACGCCAGCCAGTCCTTCGAGTCCGAGCTGCGCGCCCAGGCCGATCGGGTCGAGGCGCTCAAGAGCCGGCTCGCGGCCGTCGCCGCCGACCCGGCGATCGACGACACGACGAGGCTGCGCGTGGAGGACCTGCGCTCGGTCGCCGACAACCTGCTGCGCCGTTCGGTGTGGATCGTCGGCGGCGACGGCTGGGCCTACGACATCGGATCGGGCGGCGTCGACCACGTGCTCGCCAGCGGGCGCGACGTCAACGTCCTCGTGCTCGACACCGAGGTGTACTCGAACACCGGCGGCCAGGCGTCCAAGTCGACGCCGATGGGCCAGGTGGCGAAGTTCGCCACCGCGGGCAAGATGACGAACAAGAAGGACATGGCGATGCAGGCCGTCTCCTACGGCGACGTCTACGTGGCCCGCGTGGCCCTGGGCGCCGACCCGGAGCAGACGCTCAAGGCCTTCCGCGAGGCCGAGGCCTACCACGGCCCGAGCCTCATCATCGCCTACAGTCACTGCATCTCGCACGGCTTCAACATGCGGCTGGGTCTGGAGCAGCAGTACAAGGCGGTGGCCTCCGGCCACTGGCCGCTGTTCCGCTACAACCCCGAGACCCGCAACGTCGGCGGCAACCCCTTCCTGCTGGACTCGGCGCGCCCGCGCATCCCGCTGAAGGAGTACCGCAAGGCCGAGCTGCGCTTCAAGATGCTCATGGCCAAGGATCCGGCCGAGGCCGAGCGCCTCACCGCGATCGCCCAGGAGCAGGTGAACCGTCGGTGGGCGGAGTACGAGGAGATGGCCTCGCGGCCCGCCGAGATGTTCGCCGTCGACGCCCGCAAGGAGGTCTGACATGTCCGTCGAATTCGATGAGGCCCTGAGGGCCGCCGCCGCGTCCGCCGCCGCCAAGTCGGCGGCCGGCAACGGCGCGACCGATCTGCTCATGGACGCCGACCAGATGAACGCCCAGGTCAACACGCCGGTCGAGACCGAGCTGTCGACCACCTACATGGGCCTTCGACTCAACTCGCCGCTCGTCGCCTCGGCCGGTCCGCTGTCGCAGTCCGTCGAGTCGATGGAGGACCTCCAGGAGTCCGGCGTCGGCGCGATCGTCATGTTCTCGCTGTTCGAGGAGCAGGTGCGCCACGAGGAGGCCGGGCTCGTCGAGACCGCCGAGGCGCACGCCGACAGCTTCGCCGAGGCGCTGAGCTTCTTCCCGACCCCGCCGAGCAACGATCTCGGCAGGACGAGCGCGTACCTCTCGCTGCTCGAGCAGGGCGCGAAGGCCCTGTCCGTGCCGCTCATCGCGAGCCTCAACGGCGCGCGCACCGGCGGCTGGACGGCCACCGCGCGCCGCATGGAGGACGCGGGCGCCGCGGCCATCGAGCTGAACATCTACTTCGTGCCCGGCGACCTGTCGATGAGCGGCACCGAGGTCGAGGAGCGCCACCTGGAGATCCTCCAGGCGGTCAAGGACGTCGTGACCGTCCCGGTCGCGGTCAAGCTCTCGCCGTACTTCTCGAACTTCGGCCGCATGGCCGTCAGCCTCGACGAGGCCGGCGCCGACGCGCTCGTGCTGTTCAACCGCTTCCTCCAGCCCGACATCGACATCCATCGCAAGGAGGTCGTCTCCGGCTTCGAGCTGTCGAGCACGGACGAGGGCCGGCTCCCGCGCACCTGGCTGGCGGCCCTGCACGGCAGGATCGGGGCCTCGCTCGCCGCGACGAGCGGCGTCGAGACCTCGGCCGACGTCATCAAGGACCTGCTGGCCGGCGCCGACGTCGTCATGACCACCTCGGCGCTCATCCGGCACGGCGCCGGCCACGCCGCCGAGCTCGTCGACGGCCTGCGCCGCTACCTCGGACGCAACCAGCTGACGCTGGACCGGGCCCGCGGCATGCTCGCCGTGCCCGCCGAGGCGCCGGTGGACGAGTACGAGCGCTCCGGCTACGTGTCGGCGCTCGAGAAGGCCAAGCGGCGCTACGGCCTGTGAGCCCGCCGGGCCCGCCGATCCGGTGTCATGCGCGGGCCCGGCGCGCCCCTGCCGGGGCGATCGGCGAACATCGGGGCCGGCCCGACCGGGCCGGCCCCGGCTCGTCGTTCAGGACCGGCCCTTCGGTGCCCATCCGTGAGGAACTCACTGCTGCGTGTCCGTTCGGATCGGCTCGCCGGGGGAGCCCGGTGCAGATCGCCTGCGAGCTCGCGGGTGGGGCGCTGGAGTCTGCAAGATGCCCGGCGCCTCCGGGGTCGAGCCCTGGCTTTTCGAGGCCCAGCCACACCCCTGGCACGGGCCCATCAGCCGTCGGTGCCGGGCCCGGCCGCTTCTGCCGCCTCCGTGGTGACCTCCAGCAGATCGCCGACATCGCAGCCCAGCGCCCCGCAGATGGCCACGAGCGTCGAGAAGCGGATGGCCTTCGCCCGGTTGTTCTTCAGCACCGAGAGGTTCACGACGGTGACCCCGACCTGCTCGGAGAGCTCCACGAGCGTCATGCCGCGCGCGTCGAGGAGCCGGTCCAGGTGGCAGACGACGTGCGGACCGGACGTCGGGGCAGCACTCACATCGCCGACCACAGGTGCAGCATCCCTCTGTCCCGCATCGTCCGCTGCCGTCCGGCGTGCGGCGGTCGTCGTCATACCAGCCCCTCGGTCTGCTCGCGCAGGACGGTGCTCTCGGCGGTCAGGCGGGTGGTGCGATCGTGGAGCCGGGAGAGCGCATGGGCCAGGAAGGCCATGAAACTGGCGATGACGAACGCGGTGATCCAGGCCACGCCACTGAAGTGGCCGGCGGTCACCAGGGGCGGCGATTCCTCCGTGGCGGGGGAGGGCACGGCGATCGACGGAACGACCCAGGCGCAGCCGCCGCATGCCGCTGCCGCAGCGACGACGCTCCGGCCCAGGCGCCTCGTCTCGTGCACCACTCGACGCCAGGGCGCATTCGGATCGGTGCCGTTCGCGTCATCCCGGGGGACGGTGGCAATGCACACTCGCCCCACGCCGATCGCGCAGCAGAACAGGAGGACAACGTAAGCCGCAGCAAGAACCCCGCAGGCGGCGAGCGCCCATGCGGGGGCTCCCACGTAGAGATACTGCGCGCCAAGCCCGCCGGCCGGTTCGGCGATGCCCTCGTAACCGGCGGGCACGCTGCCCGACGAGGGCGCGTCGACGGTGACGAGCAGCGCGTGTTCTTGCACCAGGGTCAGGATCTCCAGGAACGGGGGGATCGCCAGGCACAGCGCGATGACGGCGGCGCTGAGCGTGGCGCTGATCCGGCCGGTGCCGGGGAAGGGATTGTCGCCCGCCGGGGAGAACTCGTCGACCATGGCGCGAACCCGGTGCCGGATGGTGAAGCGGGCGTGCTGCGCCGTGGGCCCTGCGGTGGCCGGCTGGGCCGCAGCGGGGCCGGTAGGGGTTGTCATGTCGGTGTTCATGGTGTCTCCTCTCGCGCCGGTCACAGGATGTGGGTCATCGCTGCTCGCCGTGCGCATCGGGCGGTCCGCTGATCGGGCGTCTGTCGACGTGGCCACGGCTGCCTCCGCGGTGAGACGGCTGGTCGGGTGAACCATCAGAGCATATCGACTATCGATGCGTTGATAATCGATATGTTACTCGACGGGGCTGTCCGGTCACGATCTGTGCGCCGACGTTCGTGAGCCGGGATGCGGCGCTCGTCCGACCCGGCCCCGTCGTGGCCGGCTCGTCCCCGGGTGCTCGGTGCGGGGCGCGCGGTCACCGGCATGGCGCGGCCCGCGTGGTCCACCGGGCGCCCGGCGTGAGCGGAGAGGAGCATCGAACCCCGCCGGCGATCCGGCCGCTGATCCTCCGCCGCCCCATGCCGTCGCTTCGCCCTCGGCGGCCATCCCGCGGTTCCGAATCCCAGGGGGCCCGCAGGATGCCAGGCCGGTCCGGTGGGCCCTCCCAGCAGGGTCCATCCCGCGGTTCCGAGTCCCTCAGGGGGCCTGCAGGGGCTCGATCCCGGCGTAGGAGGCGGCCGCGCCTTCGGCGAGAACGGCGGTCGATCCCGCCCTCACCCCCGCCCTGACGGCCCCGGGGAAGTCCGATCCGGCGGCGAGGGCGGCTGCGAGCGCGCCCACGGCGGCATCGCCCGCCCCGGTCGTGTCGACGACCGGGCCCAGCTCCAGGGCGGGCACGTGCTCGCTCCGGTCGCCGTCCGACCAGGCCGCACCATGCCCCCCCAGGGTCACGAGCGCGGAACGGGGCCCCAGGCCCACGAGCCCGTCCGCCGCATCGAGGGCGCTGTCCGTGTCCTGGGGCGCCGGACGGCCGAGGACGATCCCGGCCTCGGTCTCGTTGACGACGACGCAGTCGACCAGGGCGAGGACCTCCGGGGCCACCCTGTAGGCGGGGGCGATGTTGAAGACGATGCGGGCGCCGGCCCGGTGCGCCCAGCGGATCACCCGCTCGTTGACCTCGGCGCCGATCTCGCCCTGCAGGACCACGACGTCCCCTGGGGACGGTTCGACGGCCTCGCGCGCCTGTTCGGCCGTCACCCGCCCGTTGGCGCCGGCGTCCAGGATGATCGTGTTCTCGCCGGAGGCGCTCACGGCGATCATCGCGATGCCCGTGGTGGTGTCGTCGTCGACGAGCAGGTGCGACACGTCGACCCCGTGCGAGGAGAGCTCGGCGCGAATGGCTGCTCCGGACTGGTCCGCCCCCACCCTGCCGATGAAGAGGCTCTGCGCGCCGGCGTGGGCGGCCGCGGCCGACTGGTTCGCGCCCTTGCCGCCGAGGCGGTGGGTCAACGATGTGCCCGACAGGGTCTCCCCTGGGCGGGGCAGGCGGTCGACGGTGACCGTGATGTCCTCGTTGATGGATCCGATGACGATGACGCGTCCCATGATTGGTCCCTCGGTTCGGTGGTTGATCGGATGCTGTGGGCCCGGCGCGGTGGTCCGGGCCCCGGGGCTGCGGTTCGCTCCCGCCCGGTGCGCTCCCGCGGATGGTCACCCGGTGGCCGGTGGGGCGAGGGATTCACGGGGGATCAGCGAGGTCTCGATCCGCTGCGAGCCCGGTCGTTCGCCGTCGATCATGGCGGACAGCATGGCCATCGCCCTGCCGGCGAGTTGCTCCGGGTGCTGCGTGATGGCGGCGATGGCCGGGGTGAGAAGGCTGAAGACGTCCAGGTCGTCGAAGGAGACGAGCGAGATGCCCTGATCGCCGATGGCCCTTCCGGCGTCACGGAGGTGGCCGAACGCGCGGAGGGCGTGCCGGGAGTGTCCGAAGAGGACCGCGGTGGCCCCGTCCCCGAGGAACGAGTCGAGCTCGCGGAGCCAGTCGTCGCCGTCCAGAGGCGCCGCGATGACCATGCGCGACGTGCTGGACAGGAGCGCATCGCTGGCGTTGTCGAAGGCGAGAAGGCGTTCGCGCCCGGTCGAGGAGCCGAGCAGGGAGCCGACGTAGACGATCTGCTGGTGGCCGAGATCCCTGAGGGCCTCCACCGCCGCGTACACGCCGGGAAGGGGATCGGCGTCCACGGACGGGGCCTTGAGCCCGTCGAGCGTGCGGTCGACGGTGACGAAGGGGATCTGCTGGTCCCTGAGCCGGTCGAGCATCGGCGTCATCCCGCCGAGTGGGACGACGATCAGGCCGTCGACCTGTTCCTCCAGGAGGGTGCGCAGGTGCTGGTCCTGCTGGTCCGGGTCCTCTTGCGAGGAGGCGATGAAGACCGTGAAGCCGTCTGCGAGGCCCTCCGTCTGGATGGACTGGGCGAGGCCGGCGAAGAAGGGGTTGCGGATGTCGGGCACGATCAGGCCGATCGCATTCGTCCTGGCGGTCCGCAGCGAGCGGGCCCGCAGGTTGACCTGGTAGCCGAGGGCGAGGGCGGCTGCACGGACCTTCTCGCGTGCGGCTGGGGATGTGGCCGGGTGGTTGGTCAGGACCCGTGAGGCGGTTCCGAGCGACACGCCGGCGCGTGCGGCGACGTCCTTGATGGTCGGACGGGACCGGGTGCGGGGATCGCTGTCCGTCGGCGTCGCCTCGGCGCCCTGCGGGGAGCCGGTCGGTTCGGACGGGCCGGAGTTCTTGGGATTCGTCATCGCCACCCCCTTGTGGAAACGTTTCCAAACGTGCTACAACAATCGCACGAGCCGACCGGATCGTCAAGACCGCGCATCGCATCGACCATCGATCGATCGCCGGGAGCCGGGCGAGTGGGAGGTTCGGGGCCAGGGCCGACGACCCGAGGAAGGGGCACGGCCGGGTCGAACCACGCGGACGAAGGAGTTTCATCGTGGCAGCAGCAATCATCCTCGACTGCGACCCGGGGCACGACGATGCGATCGCCATCCTCATGGCGCTCGGCAGTCCCGAGGTCGATCTCATCGGCATCACCACGGTCGGTGGCAACCAGGACTTGGACAAGGTCACATACAATGCCCGGGCGATCTGCGAGGCGGCCGGCCGCCCCGATGCGCCCGTGCATGCCGGGTCCCGCCGGCCACTGGTCCGTGAGGCGATCGACGCGGCCGGGATCCATGGGCGGACGGGGCTCGACGGCGTGGAGCTCCCCGAGCCGACCCGCGAGCTCCCCGATCGGCACGCGGTCGGCTGGATGATCGACGAGATCATGGCGCGCGAGCCCGGGACGGTCGTCCTGGTGCCGACGGGACCGCTGACGAACATCGCGCTGGCGGCCAGGCTCGAACCGCGCATCGTCGACCGCGTCAAGGAGGTCGTCCTGATGGGCGGAGCCCATGGGCCGGGGAACGCCACGCCCGTGGCGGAGTTCAACATTCTGTGCGACCCCGAGGCCGCTCACATCGTCTTCAACGAGACGTGGCCGGTGACGATGATCGGGCTCGATGTCACGCACCGCGCGCTGTGCACCCCTGAGATCCAGGAGCGGCTCTGCGCCGCCAGCCCGAGGCTTGCGGGAGTCGTCAACGGGCTCATGGATTTCTTCCGCGCCACCTACCGGAATCAGCAGGCCTTCCCCGATCCGCCCACGCACGATCCGTGCGCCGTGGCGTACGTCATCGACCCGACGATCGTCGAGACCCGGCGGGCACCGCTCGACGTCGAGATCCGTGGGTGGGTCACCTATGGCATGACCGTCGTCGACCTGCGGGCCGGAGAGAATCCGGAATGCCGGACCAAGGTCGGTACGGGCCTGGCCGTCGATCGTTTCTGGAACGTCGTCGAGGACGCCGTACGCAGGCTTCCGCAGATCTGATGGAGGGGACGGGGTCGGTCCAGCCCCCGGAGGACCGAGGCTTGTTCACGGCGTTCGCGGATGACGCTGCGCCCAGGGGCGACGATCATGATCCAGCCCCTGTGGACAGGCCTCATCGTTCGGAATCCCGCCCCATGGGCGGCCTGGCCGGGGACTCCGCCCGGCGGCTGTCGGATTCCGAATGAAACCCCAGTACACCGGGAGGATTGTTCAAAACTAGCGCGTCATCAAGAAATATCTGATCAGAGCCTGGTTTGTCAAGAGTTTTGAATAAGCCTCCGAATCTTGTTCACAAGGAGGTCGACAACAATCGCAACCCCGGTCGGAACTCGTTCCGCAGATGCGGTGAGACCTGTGCGGAACCTTGACCAGGCCCAAGCGGAGCACCTGGGCAGTGGGTTCACGGAGGCTCATCCGCAGCACGACGGGATGAGTGCTCGGCCAGGGGGAGCACCGCGGCTGGGGCTCCCATGGACAGGCTTCCTGGAATGAAGCCTGCATGAGCCCCGGTGAACAAGCCTCACCAGCACAACCCCCGAAGGGTCTCACATGTATCTCGCACTCGACGCCATGGGCATCATGGCATTCCTCGCAATCGGCCTGGTGTTCTCGCACGGCCGCAAGAAGATCGACTGGAAGTCCGTCGGCATCCTCACGGTGCTCAACCTGGCGCTGGCCTGGGTCCTCACCAGCTTCCCGTGGGGCCGGGCCGCCGTCCAAGGGGCCGCTGCGGCCTTCAACGAGCTCGTCGACGTCGCCTGGACGGGCATCAACTTCGCGCTCGCCAACTGGGTCGGCGCCGATGGCCTCAATCCCCAGCCGGTGAACTTCGTGGTCTCCGCGCTGCTCCCGATCCTGCTGATCCTGCCGATCTTCGACATCCTCACGTACATCGGTTTCCTGCCCTGGGTCATCAAGTGGATCGGCCGTGGCCTGAGCATCATCACCCGCCGGCCGAAGTTCGAGACCTTCTACTCCATCGAGATGATGTTCCTCGGCAACACGGAGGCCCCCGTCGTCTCCAAGCTCCAGCTTCAGAAGATGTCGCCGGCCCGCAACGTCGTGATCGCGATGATGACGATGAGTTGCGTGACGGCATCGATCCTCGCCGCATACATCCAGATGATGCCGGCGGAGTACACCCTGACCGCGGTCCCGCTCAACTGCCTCAACGCTCTCATCGTGACGTCGATGCTTTACCCCGTCGACGTCACGAGGGAGGAGGACGTCATCTACACCTACGAGGACGGGTTGACGGTGGATGCTGGGGAACGGCCCGTGCCGGCCGCGGTCGCCTCGGAGCAGGGCCCGGCGCCCCAGCCCGCCGCGTCCCGGCCCGCCGCCGCGGCGACGGCGCGGTCGGGGCTCGGCGCCCGGTTCGGAAGGATCGTCGCACGCGATCCGAACAGACCCAGGAAGGAGCCCTTCTTCTCCTTCCTCGGCGATTCGATCCTCAATGGCGGCAGGCTCGTCCTCATCGTCACGGCGAACGTCATCACCTTCGTGGCCCTCGCGGCCCTCATCGACAAGATCCTCGGCGCCATCTGGTCGCCGCTGTCGCTCGAATCGATCCTCGGCGTCTTCATGTACGTCCCCTCACTCCTGCTCGGGCTCGACCCCTCGGCCGCATGGGACATGTCGCAGATCATGGGTCTCAAGCTCGTCACCAACGAATTCGTCGCCATGGGCCTGGTCACGGACGTCGTCACCACGTTCCCCCCGCATCACCAAGCGGTCCTCACGGTGTTCCTGACCTCCTTCGCCAACTTCGGCACCCTCGGCATGATCATCGGCACCTTCAAGGGCATCGTCGACAAGGAGCGCAATGAACTCATCGCGAAGAACGTCGGCCGCATGCTCCTCTCGGGAATCCTCGTCTCCCTGCTGTCGGCGGGCATGGTCGGGCTTTTCGTCTGGTGACCAGGACGGGCATGACGGCGCACCCCGGAACGCTCACCGCGAATGCTGTGAACGAGTCTCCGGGAGGCCTGCTCACGGCTCGACAGGATGGAGACCCGGCAAGGGGGACGCGTCGAGGCGGGGCCCCTGCGAACAGGCCTCCACGAGTCCTGCGGTGAGGGGCCTGCCTGGCACCTGCCGAGTTGTGAACAAGCCCCCCGGAGCCCGCTGACACACACCTACCGAACGGAGGAAGAACATCATGACCAAGAAGATCATCCTCGACCTCGACACCGGGATCGACGACGCGCTCGCGATCGCCTATGCCCTCGGCAGCCCGGAACTCGATCTCATCGGCATCACCGCCACGTACGGCAACGTCACGGTCGGACGGTCGGTGCGCAACTCACTGGCCGTTCTCGAACTGCTGGGGCGCACGGACGTCCCGGTGTTCGCCGGGGTCGGCCACTCGCTGACCACCGATTCCTTCACCCCGAGCGAGCTCTCGGCCTTCATCCACGGCGGGAACGGCATCGGCGAGATCGAGATCCCCACCGCCGGGCGCAACGTCGAACAGCAGACGGCCACTGACTTCATCATCGAATCGGCGCACCGGTACGGCGAGGACCTCACCTGCATCCCGACCGGCGCGGCGACGAACATCGTCGCCGCTCTCGAGAAGGACCCGACGATCAAGGACGCCATGGGGCCGATCGTCATGATGGGCGGCGCGCTGACCACCGAGGGCAATGTGAACAAGTGGACGGAGGCGAACGTCAGCCAGGACCCCGAGGCCACCGACCGGTTGTTCCGGTCCGGGGCCGAGGTGGTCATGGTCGGCCTGGACGTCACCCACCAGACCCTCCTGACCAAGGCCGAGACATCGACGTGGCGCGACTTTGGCACGGAGGCCGGTCGCTGCTACGCGGACATGACGGACTACTACATCGATTTCGAGACGAAGGCCATGGACATCGCCGGCTGCGGTCTGCACGACCCGCTCGCCGTCGCGGTGGCCGCCGATCGGAGCCTGGTCACCCTGCTTCCCATCACCATGCAGGTCGATCTGGAGGGGCCGACCAGAGGACGCACCATCGGCAGTCTCGCGGGGCTGTCGGACCCCGTGAAGACGGTCGGGGTCGCGGTGGAGGTCGACGTCGAACGCTTCCTCGGGGAATTCATGACGCGAGTCGGCTCCGTCCTGTCGGTCGGTCCCGAGGGGTGGGGCGGCTCGACGCCGGGCTGCCCGCGCGCATAGAGTGTCGCGGTGACCAGGCGCGAGGAGATCCTCACCGCAATGGGGGACTCGATCCCCATCATGGTCGGTTACTTCTTCGTGGCCACGGCCTTCGGACTGTACTGCGCCCGCGGCGGGATTCCCCCCGGCGACGGCCGGGCTCATCTCGTTCACCAATGTCTCCTCCTCCGGCCAACTGGCCGGGGTGGCGGTGATCACCGGCGGCGGCTCGTGGCTGCAGCTCGCCCCGGGGGTCTTCCTGGTGAACCTGCGGTACGTTCTCATGTCGATCTCGCTGGGCCAGCGTCCGGGTCCCGGGGTCGGCGCCGTGCGACGCACGCTGCTGGCCCTGGGGATCACCGATGAGATCTACGCGCTGGGGATGTCGCGCGCCCGGCTCGCCGTCGTCTCCCATCCGAGCGGTTGCGCGCTGCCGATCCTCGGGTGGACGAGCGGCACGGTGCTCGGCGGCCTGGTGGGGAATGCGCTCCCGGAGCGGCTCACCGCGGCCTTCGGCCTGCTCATGTACGTCATGTTCGTGGCGATCGTCACCCCGGCCGCCGCCCGGGCGCGTCCCGTGCTGGGCGTCGTGGCGGGCGGCACCGGGCTGAGCACCCTGCTCGCGGTGCGGACCGACCCGGCCTCGGGGTGGCGGATCATCGTCACCGCCCTGGTGATCTCGGCGGTGCCCGCCACCGTCGTCCCGGTGCCCGCGCCCGACGACGAGCAGGGGGGCCGGGACGTGAACCCGTGGTTCGGCGTGGCGATCATGGCCACCGTCACCCACCTCATGCGGGCCGTCCCGCTGCTGGCGATCCGGCGACGCATCACGAACCAGTGGATGCTCAGCTTCCTGCACCACCTGCCCTACGCGGTGCTGTCGGCGATGGCCTTCCCCGCCGTTCTCACCGACGCTCCCTCGTCGACCACCGGGCTCGTCGCCCTGGGGGTCGCCTTGGTGCTCGGCTGGCGCGGCCACGACCTGTCGCGGGTGGTCCTGGGGCCGCCCTGGCCATCGGCGTGGCCGAGGCCCTTCAGCTCCTGGTGTGAGGCGCGGGCCGGTGCGTCGCTCCGCCCGGGCCGGCCCCGACGCGTCGTTCAGGAGTAGTCGTTCCTGTCCAGCGACGCCTCGAAGCATCGGCGATCGAGGTTGGTGTTCCAGACGCGTCTGCCTCGGTCGGGCCTCAGACTTCCCCCGGGGAGGTTGCCCTCTCGGCGGGCGTTCCTGTTGAACCAGCTCACGGTCTCGACCTTGGCCACGGCGGGGTCTTCGCGTCTCATGTCGATGAGGGTGTTGAGCACCGGCACGAGATCGGTGTCCCTGGAGGCGAGGATGACCAGAGCGACATCGGGGAGCAGCGCTTGGTGCAGACAGGTCAGTGCGACGAGGACATCGATGCCCTTCTCCCGGCCCGGCCCCGTGGGTACTTTGTGCCCGCATGTGTCCATGTCCGGGGTCCCCTCAGCGGTCAACTTGAAGGAGTACTTGAGATCGCGCAGCACCACGGTCGCTCCGTCGAGCCGCCACTGCCGTGCTTGGGCCGAGCATCGACGGTTCTGTTCCCAGTCGTAGTGGCTGTGGGGAAGTTCGCGGAACGCGATGACCTCCTTGAGCAGGGCGGCGGGGTGTCCGTCTCTCTGCGTCTTGTTCCTGCGCTGGATGGCGACCTCTGCGAAGCGCCTCGGGTGGATGAGGGCTTCGTGCTTGCCCCCGTGCCTGTCGAACACGTCGTGGGCGGTCAAGTGGACGTTCTGGTAGTCCATGACCACCACGGCGTTGAGCGTCATCGCTCCTCCTCGAAAAATCCCCACCAACCCTGCTGGGCGGTGGGGAACAATGCATCGAGTGTGCGCTCTCACCAAGGGTGATGTCAATCCCGTGCGGAGACTGCCGCCGCGGGGCCGGGGATGCGCCCAGGTGTCCGGGCGCGCCCGGACGACGCCGCATCCACTAGGCTGGTCGGGAACGCGGCAGGTCGGATGACAAGGGGGAATCATGCCGTTGACGGAGTACGAGCAGCTGCGGCTGACAGGTGAGCACTGGCGCATCAGCGTCCTCGGCGAGCATCTGCTGCGCTACGAGTGGAGCCCGCGGGGCGTCTTCGAGGACCGCCCCACCCAGGTGGTGACCGCGCGGCCCTGGGCGCCCGTGCGCGCCCAGGTGCGCCGGGAGCCCGGCGCGGCGCAGGTCATCACCGCCGCCTTCCAGCTCGACTACGACGGCACCGAGCCCGCTCCGAGCTCGCTGCGCGTCAGGGGCCGCGGCACCTACCAGTCGGAGTGGCGCTACGGGCTGCCGCTGCCGAACCTGTTCGGCCCCGCCCTCGGCCTGGCCTCGAACCTCGGCGGCACCGCCCGCACCCTCGACGGGGCCGACGGGCCCATCGACATGGGCGAGGGCCTCGCCACCCGCAACGGCCTGTCGGTGCTCGACGACTCGGCCTCGTGCGTCGTCGACGGCGAACGGCTCCTGCCCAGGGAGCCCGGCGCCGTCGACCTCTACGTCTTCGTCCACGGCGCCGACCACGCCGGGGCCGTCGAGGACCTCTACCGCATCGCCGGGCGCCCGCCGCTCATCCCGCGCTGGGCCTTCGGGAACTGGTGGAGCCGCTACCACGCCTACACGCAGGGCGAGTACGAGCGCCTCATGGACCGCTTCGCCGACGAGGGCATCCCCTTCTCGGTGGCGGTCATCGACATGGACTGGCACGTCACCGACGTCGATCCCGCCACCGGGCACGGCTGGACCGGCTACACGTGGAACCGCGAGCTCTTCGACGACCCGGCGGGCTTCCTGGCCGGGTTGCACGGGCGCGGCCTGCGCGTCACCCTCAACGTGCACCCCGCCGATGGCATTCGCGCCCACGAGGATTGCTACCCGGCGGTGTGCGAGGCGCTCGGCCGGGACCCGTCCGGCGGCCTGCCCGTCGAGTTCGACCTGTCCGACCCGGCGTTCCGGAGGGCCTACTTCGAGCAGGTGCACCATCCGCTGGAGGACATGGGCGTCGACTTCTGGTGGATCGACTGGCAGCAGGGCGAGGTCGGCCCCGACGGCGTCGACCCGCTGTGGCGGCTCAACCAGCTGCACACCGCCGACATGGCCGCCCGGGGCAGGCGCCCGCTCATCCTGTCGCGCTACGCCGGGCCCGGCTCGCACCGCTTCCCGGTGGGCTTCTCGGGCGACACCGTCGCCACATGGGCCTCGCTGGCCTTCCAGCCGCGGTTCACCGCGACGGCCGCCAACATCGGCTACGGCATGTGGAGCCACGACATCGGAGGGCACATCTTCGGCGTCCACGACGACGAGCTGGCCACCCGCTGGCTGCAGTTCGGGGTCTTCTCGCCGTTCAACCGGCTGCACTCGACCGACGACCCGTTCGCCGGCAAGGAGCCGTGGAACTACGGCGCCCCGGCCCGCGAGGTCATGACGCGCTTCCTGCGGATGCGCCACGCGCTCGTGCCCTATCTGTACACGGAATGGGCGGCCGGGGCGCCGCTCGTGCGGCCCGTCTACCACGAGTGGGGCGACCGGCCCGAGTCCTACGAGGCCCTCGACGAGTACCTGCTCGGCCGCGCCCTGCTCGTCGCGCCCCTCACCCGGCCCCGCGACGAGGCCTCGCAGACCGCCGCGGCCCGCGTCTGGCTCCCGCCGGGCACCTGGGTCGACGTCCTCACGGGGATCGTCCACCGGGGCGACCGCTTCCTCACGATGCGCCGGGGGCTGGACGCCATCCCGGTGCTCGCCCGCGCCGGCTCGATCGTCCCGCTGGCGGTCGGCGCCTCCACCGAGAACCCCGACGAGCTCGAGCTGCTCGTCGTGCCGGGCGCCGACGGGGCCTACGAGCTCGTCGAGGACGACGGGGCCCTCGAACCCGCCACCGCCCGCACCCGCATCGAGTGGGACGACGGCGCCCGCACGCTCACCGTGCACCCGGCCGTCGGCGCGACGGGCGCGATCCCGGCCGGACGGCACTGGCGGGTGCGCTTCGTCGGCGTCGGCGGGTCCGCCCGCGGCGAGGGCCTGCGGGTCGACCTCGGCGACGCCGCGGCGGCCGAGGGCCTCACCGCGCACGTGCCCGGCGCCGTGCTGGGCGCCAACGACGTCGCCGGGCGCGTCCACGAGCTGCTCGCCGCGGCCCAGTGCGCGCACACGGCGAAGGGCTTCATCAGCCGTCTCGTCGCCGAGGGCTCCCCGCTCGACCAGCTCGTCGCGCTGCGCGAGGCCCGGGTGCGGGGGATCGTCCACGGGCGGGCGGCGCCCCTGCCCGAGGACCTCGTCGAGGCCGTCCGCGAGATCCTCGTCGCCGACGCCGGCCGAGCGGCGACCGGGCGCCCCGACTGATTTAGCCTTCGAACCGTTCACGGACTGAGCCCGCCGGGGTCGGCACGACGAGCGGTCGGCGTCGGCCGCTCCTCTCCTGGCCGCTCAAGGCTCCCGGACGCCCGCGGGGAGGACCCCGCCAGGGCTGCGAGCTCTTGGCGCGCGGCGGCGAGTTCGCGGGTCAGCCGACTCAGCTCCTCGCGCTCCATCGGCGTGCCGGTGGCGATCACCTCGAGCAGTCGGGAGGCCAGGGCGTGCGTCTCGACCATGACGCCCCGCATCCGCCGAGCGGTCCCCGAACCGAGACGCCCCGCGGCGCCCACCGTGCCGTCGAGCCTGGCGAGGCGCTGGTCGGCCGTCGCCAGGGGCTGTTCGAGTTCCCCGGCCGTCACGCCCCGGGCGATCGCGGTGAGGGCGTCGCGACAGAGCGCCAGGAGGGTGCCGATGCGCAGTCGCGTCACGTCGGCTGTACGCACGGGGAGGACGAACCATGCGCAGGCGATGCCGATCGCCCCGCCGACCAGGACGCCGAGAAGCCGGTGGCCCAGCATCTCGCTCGCGGACTCGCCGAAATACCCGTACAGGAAGGTGAGAGCGGCGGTGATGCCTGCCGCCCAGTAGACGTAACCATAGGCGCGCGCCGCCGCCGCCACTGCGAGGGTGGCGAAGAGAGCGACCAGGGTGGTGGCCTCGCCGGTACTCGACCACGTGGACAGGACGGTGGCGATCCCGGTCCCGGCGAGTGCGCCGATGATGCGCTGGACTCCCTTCCAGAGCACATCGCCGCGTCCCTGGTTGGCGCTGTGGACGATCAGGGCGGTGAGAACGGGCCACACCAAGTGATCGGGATCCATGAGTTGCGCTGCTGCGAAGGAGGCGGCGGTCGCGCATCCCAGGTGGATCGCCATCCGCGTGCTCGTCCTCAGACCGCCCCTTCGCCGACGTGGGGACTCGGGGCGGGACGGAGGCTCCGCCAGACCGCTGAGCGCCCGTACGGTCAGCGCCCACGTCATGGCCATTCCTGCGGCGACGAGCATCCATCCCAGGAGCTCCCATGTCGGGTCGATGCTCTTCGGCGACACCAGAACGGCGATGAACGGCGTCGAGGCGATCACTCCCGGTCGCCTCAGGGTCGGGGCGAAGCGCCGTTGCCACACCAGCAGGGCGACGCCCGTCGAGAAGGCGGCGCAGCCCCACGCCCTCCGGCACGTGTCGGAGGCCAGCAGCATTCCGCACCCGATCGCCGCGCCGCTCGATGCCGTGAACATCCCGAGCGCGGCGGGAAGCTCGGACCGGTTGACGGTCCGCAGGGCGCGGGGCAGGGCGACTCCCAGCATCACGGCGAAGACGATCGCGTCGACGGGAGGGTCCCACCACGTCCCCAGCTGGAGCATCGACCAGAACGTCGGCAGCACCACCACCATCGTCTCCGCGCCGCCTTTAAGACCATCTCTTGTCAGTCTCATAAACATAAAATAAGTCCTAAATCAATGACTTTGTATAAAACAAGGCAGGAATGAACGTCGTCACATGATACAATTACTGCATGGAAAATAAGATTACGGTGAGAGAAGTTGCTCCTTTGCTTAGATTGGTGGTACTGCGGCTCGCTCGGCTGCTTCGGGTAGAGCGAGGTAAGTCAGCGTTAAGTAATAATAAGATAACGATTCTAAGTAATTTAGCGCGCGAGAAAGATGGAAGTCCGTCTCGGATTGCTTTTGAAGAAAGCCAACACTTACAGTCATTGACGCGACCCCTCGCGGAACTTGAGGGTGACGCGCTCATTAGGCGATCAATCGATCCGATAGATGGTAGGCGAAGTGTATTAAATATCACTCCCACTGGACGAGAAGCTTTGGAAGCTGATATGAAGTTGCGAGATGAATTGTTGTGTAACATGCTTGCGGGGCTTGATGATGATAAATTCATGACGTTTTATTACGCCGCTCAAATTATTGATCAGATGAAAGTGTCTTACTGAAGAACTTATTTATTATACGGTACGGAAAGGTAGGTGCTTGACGAAGCAACAATTTAAGCAATTCTCATCTAAGTAAGTCTCAAGTTATAAAATTGGTAGGAGAAACAGCGTCGCGGTAAAGTCGAAAATAATTCAGCTTAATAAGATTTAGTTACTACCTATTTAATTCGTCTTGGATCCATCTAGTCCTCTGGGTTCGTTTGAGTGCGTCAACCCATAGCTCTGCTTCCTGCTCTGATACTCCACATGCAAAAATGAAGGCTTCAAGAATTTTTCTTGAAGGTGCTCTTTTCCCCCTAAGGACATCAGCGAGGGTACTTTTTGGGAGTACTCTTCCTGCTTTGTTTGCATTCTGTTCAAGTTTTCGCAATGAAGGCTGTCCAGAAGTGAGCCGCAATCTGATCATCAGTTGTATTAGCTGGCCCGCGTAAAGACAAGTATCAATAGTAGGAACCTGCAATCCGTATTTGTGTGGAGAAGAGAGCAGCGCTTTGATCCACAACTGTCTGGCGTGTTCTTTATTTGCACCACATGCCTCGGTGTATGCATCGACGACTGCATATGAAGGTATGTGACAACCAGAATCAGCGCGCGAAAAGGTTGATGCTGAATAGCTTCCTGCCTTAGCTTCCATTTGACGGTACGTGAGATTCGACTTCTTGCGTTGTCGTCTGAGCCAGGCGGCGAGGTCATGACAGCATGAGTTTCGGTCAAGTGGAGACTTTTTTCTACTCATTTTAGCCTTTTGCTGAGATATTTCATTACTAATAATCTGAAAAGAGGTTAGTATGCTATTATCGTGATTAAAAGTTCTGTAACTGTAGTAAGTTGCAGAATCTTGATGGACTCTTCCCTAAAAGACATAATACGCGAACACTTAGTATCTGTCTAGGGGTGCCACGGACGCGTGACATGCCGTCGCAACCTAGAAGTGCTCTTATGGGGTGTCAGGTCGTAGCGGTAATATCGGTGCGGGACTGCGGGCCGTATAAGGGGTATGATCTCGGATCATGGCTTGGGAAGGCGAAGGCACGTCGATGTGTGCACAGGGTTCTATGCGCTTTCTTTGGGGCGGTTACGGTTAGGGCCGTGTTTAGCTGTTGCGGATCAGAACGTTGTGGACGTCGGGGTTGGGAGGAGGAGGGGAACGGGTCTCTGTCCGGCACGATGGGTGGTGCTGAAACCATTCATCCGCTGGGAGGGGACCCTTTCCATGACCCACCGTAATGCCCCGTTAACGCCACGTTGACCGTTGAGAGAGACTGCCAGGTTTTCTGTGACGCTTGTGGGTGTGGGTGTGGGTGTGGGTGTGGGTGGGCATGATTCCGGGCGCGGCTGTGGTGGTTTCCGAGGAGATTTCGGTGAAGCGTCCGTGGCGGGGCCTGGGGGGTTACGGGTTTTAGGTGGGTGGGGCCTGTTTGGTCCGCCACCTGATCTGGTTGATGGCTTGGTTGACGTTCTTGTCGGTTTTGGACTGAGGGGAGTCTCGGGAGTTTGGGGGGAGGGGTGGTCATGCCCGGCCCGGCATGTCCCATGTCCGGATCGGAGAGGATATGGTCGAATCATTGCTCGAAGGGCCGCTGCTGTTGTCGAGGAGGCTTGGTTCGGTGGGGCCTGGGCATCGTGGGCATGGCTGGGCGCTTGGTCCGGGACTTGGGCCGGGCTCCGGGTGGGGTGCAGGCCACTTGACGGTGGGCTCCGGCGGCATGGTGCCTGCCGGCGTGGAGACTGTGCTTGTCACGTCATAGTCGGTGGGGTGCGGGGGTACCCGCATGCACTGGTGTGGGCTTGGGCGTCGTGAACCGGCCGTCGGTGGGTGAAATGGTCCGGGTTTGCTTCCTGGGCGTTTACCCTGTTTGTTGTTGTCGCTGACAGCTGGTGTTGTTGCCAGTAGTCGGTCTCGACCTCGGCTGGTGTGCGGTAGTCGAGAGCTTGGTGGAGGCGCTTGGTGTTCCACCAGTTTACCCACTCGAAGGTGGCGATCTCGACTTCAAGGACGTCGGCCCACCGGCGGGTGTGGATGATCTCGTTCTTGTATGAGCCGTTCACGTTCTCGGCCAATGCGTTGTCATAGCTATCGCCCACGGATCCGGTGGATTCCACGATTCCAGCGTCGACGAGGTGCTGGTGGTAGGTCAGGGACACATATTGGGAGCCGTGATCACTGTGATGGATCAGCCCGGCCGTAGACTTCGCGTTCCAGATCGCTTGATTGAGTGCCTGCAATGGCAACGCTTCCGTTTTCATGGAACCTGACAGGGCCCAGCCGACAATACGACGGGAGAACACGTCGGTCACGAACGCCGCGTAGACAAAGCCCTTGGCAGTTCGCGCGTAGGTGATGTCAGCGACCCACAACTGGTTCGGGCCCTTCGTGGTGAAGTCTCGCTGGACCAGGTCCGGACGAGTATCCACGCCCTTGCCTTTGCGTGTAGTGACGGGGTTCTTGCCTTTGCGTTTGCCTGCTACGCCGGCCGGAGCCATGATCCTGCGGGTCTGCTCACGCCCAATGATGACTCCGAGACGACGCAGGGCATGCCACATCTTCCGCACCCCATAGACCCCATAGTTTTCGGCGTGAATTTCACGAACCAGCTTGACAAGCTCACGATCTCGCACCTGGCGCGCCGAGGGCGCGCGAGTCTTCGCGTCCCGGTAACCACGCGAAGACAGGAAGCCCCCCTCACGCTCCTTGTTCAAGGTCGCACAAATGAACTCGACCGTGGAACGATCACGATACTCGTCGATGAACGCAGTCATTTCCGACGTTTCGGGTCGAGTTCCTTCGCGAAAAAAGCCGACGCGGCTTTCAACAGTTCGTTCGTGTCGCGTAGCTCTTGGTTCTCCCGGCGTGGCCTGGCGTTCTCGGCAATCACGTCTTCCTCGGCCCGTACGATCCGGCCCGTCTTACGAGCTTGTTGCAGCCATTGGCGGGCGGTGTGCCACGAGACCCCAAGTTTAGGCGCCACGACCTGGCACGCTTCCTGAATCGAGATCCCCTCGGCAAGGATCCGGTCCTCGACCAACCGGACAACCCGGTCCTTGGCGTCCTGATCAAATTTCTTTGGCATACCCCAGATTTTCCCATCCACTCGAACGGAAGAAAACCTGGACCATTTCAGGGTCGTCATTGGCCGCCGCGTGGATCTTCCGGCACAGGCCGTGCATCCGGGTCCGGGTCGGCCGCGTGATGGCTGGTTCGCGGCCTGTCCCTTGGTGGTTTTCTTCTCACGCACCGACAAGCCTCGGGGCGGTCGTGGCGGGCCGCCCTCCCGTCTTCTGCGACACATCCCACGTGAGATCATCACCGATAAGTGGTGCTGATGTGGGCGCAGGCGCCGCGTTCGAACGCGTGGGCCTTGTAGCAGGGCTTGAAATGGTCCAGGTTTTCTTCCGTTCGAGTGGATGGGAAAATCTGGGGTATGCCAAAGAAATTTGATCAGGACGCCAAGGACCGGGTTGTCCGGTTGGTCGAGGACCGGATCCTTGCCGAGGGGATCTCGATTCAGGAAGCGTGCCAGGTCGTGGCGCCTAAACTTGGGGTCTCGTGGCACACCGCCCGCCAATGGCTGCAACAAGCTCGTAAGACGGGCCGGATCGTACGGGCCGAGGAAGACGTGATTGCCGAGAACGCCAGGCCACGCCGGGAGAACCAAGAGCTACGCGACACGAACGAACTGTTGAAAGCCGCGTCGGCTTTTTTCGCGAAGGAACTCGACCCGAAACGTCGGAAATGACTGCGTTCATCGACGAGTATCGTGATCGTTCCACGGTCGAGTTCATTTGTGCGACCTTGAACAAGGAGCGTGAGGGGGGCTTCCTGTCTTCGCGTGGTTACCGGGACGCGAAGACTCGCGCGCCCTCGGCGCGCCAGGTGCGAGATCGTGAGCTTGTCAAGCTGGTTCGTGAAATTCACGCCGAAAACTATGGGGTCTATGGGGTGCGGAAGATGTGGCATGCCCTGCGTCGTCTCGGAGTCATCATTGGGCGTGAGCAGACCCGCAGGATCATGGCTCCGGCCGGCGTAGCAGGCAAACGCAAAGGCAAGAACCCCGTCACTACACGCAAAGGCAAGGGCGTGGATACTCGTCCGGACCTGGTCCAGCGAGACTTCACCACGAAGGGCCCGAACCAGTTGTGGGTCGCTGACATCACCTACGCGCGAACTGCCAAGGGCTTTGTCTACGCGGCGTTCGTGACCGACGTGTTCTCCCGTCGTATTGTCGGCTGGGCCCTGTCAGGTTCCATGAAAACGGAAGCGTTGCCATTGCAGGCACTCAATCAAGCGATCTGGAACGCGAAGTCTACGGCCGGGCTGATCCATCACAGTGATCACGGCTCCCAATATGTGTCCCTGACCTACCACCAGCACCTCGTCGACGCTGGAATCGTGGAATCCACCGGATCCGTGGGCGATAGCTATGACAACGCATTGGCCGAGAACGTGAACGGCTCATACAAGAACGAGATCATCCACACCCGCCGGTGGGCCGACGTCCTTGAAGTCGAGATCGCCACCTTCGAGTGGGTAAACTGGTGGAACACCAAGCGCCTCCACCAAGCTCTCGACTACCGCACACCAGCCGAGGTCGAGACCGACTACTGGCAACAACACCAGCTGTCAGCGACAACAACAAACAGGGTAAACGCCCAGGAAGCAAACCCGGACCATTTCAGTGCCAGGCAGCCTCGACCAACAGCCGACGGGCATGACCGTTGCCGGTCTTCGTGATCGGTCCCAACGCCCGCGACTGGCCCGAGGAGTTCTCCGACGGGACCAGACCGAGGTAGGAGCCGATCGAGTTGCCGGTGAACCGGGTCCAGTCGCCGATCTCGACCGCTAGGCCGAACCCGGTCAGGGTGGATACCCGCGCAGACAACCCAGGCGGTGAACGGTGTCGGTCCAAGGACTGTCGGCGGCCATGGCTGTGATGCGTTCATCGAGGCGATCACGGCGCGCAGTGATCGTGATCACACCGTCTAGACCGAGCTCGCCCATCAGTCGTTTCACGGTGTATAATGCAATCGGCAACGTGTCCATGGTGCTCATAACAGGTCGCGGATCGTCTCGACACCTCGGCGTCGACCGTCGCCGCCTCGGGAACCGACGCGCTCGTCCGATGCAGGCCCGCGATCAGCGCCGTGACCGGTCAGGTTCGGCTGCGAAGAAAACTGATGCGGACTTAAGGATCATGTCGACGCGCTCGAGTTCAGCGTTCTTACGCTCCAGTCGCTTCACCTCCGTCGTCGCTTTGGGCCACTGGCCGGCGTCAACCCCGACTTGCCGGCACCCTTTCGGCGCACTTCCCGGCATGCCCCCATCCTCCCCAAGGAGCGACGGACTCTCCGGACACACTGGGATGACTCGCCGTGACTCGCTAAACGGAGCAGAGAGCTGATTTGATTCAATTTGTCCAATATGCATGAAACAATGCAGTGTGAGAGCATCCTCCATGAATCTACGCTGCCTTCGGCGGGGAGTTAGTTGGAGACTGTCCTCGTAACTGTCCGGACGAATAGCGAGGCGGCCCGTTGCGCGCCCTAATCAGGCGAGGTATCCTTTCAGCAGCAAGGATGCGGTGTAAGTGTTGCGTCGCTAGGTACAGGTGTCCACGCTGCTGGAAGGGCAGTGACAGCAAGTAAAAATGGGAGAAGAAATGTCAGATGCAAATATTGAAGAAACGTTGATTCAACTGATTCAAGACGTTAAGCCATCCCTTCGTGATGTGGAAATTCATCCGGCTGATTCCATACCTGACAGGCTCGGACTGGATTCATTGGATTTGCTTCAACTGTCACGACGAATTCGACGTAAGCTTGAAAAGCCGTTTGATCTTGATGAATGGACAGAAGGCTTGCCTGAGCACCATGGATCTGTCCAATCCATAATTGATCTACTAACTTCTGATGGGCCAGCAGATTGATGATGGTGATGACATGCTGACGACTTCTTATAAAGAAGATAAAGACTGTGTCGCGATTGTTACCGGTGGTTCGCGTGGTATTGGAGCGGCAATAAGTAAGCGATTAGCAAAGCGCGGCATGGTCTTGAATATTCTATATGAGCGTGATGCGAGGGCAGCAGAGCAAGTTGCTGAGATGATTTCTTCGGAAGAAGGGAAGGTAACTACACATCAGGTTGATGTTTCCAGTGAAGCGGAAGTAAATAGTCTCGTAGAGGACGTTATTGCGTCAGCGGGCGGAATTGATTTACTGATTAATAATGCTGCAATTAGTGACGATCACCTGATTATGATGACAACGCTTCAAGAGTGGGAAAGAGTTCTTAAAGTAAATATTACTGGCACTTTTTTGATGACCCGTGCCGTACTGCCCTATATGTTAGATCAAGGGCATGGGAACATAATCAATATCTCATCGAACTCTGCTAGAATTCCAGGCCCGGGTCAAGCGGCTTATGCGGCTTCAAAAGGGGCAGTGGAATCATTCACTCGCGCGGTAGCCATGGAAGTCGGAAGAAAAGGGATTCGAGCAAATACTGTTGCGCCAGGAAAAATAATGACTGACATGACGCGAAACCTAGTCGATAAGCTTGGTGCTGGAACCGATGGCTCGCGTTGGGGGACTCCCGATGATATTGCTGCAGTAGTTTCATTTCTTGCTTCGGCTGAAGCTGATTATGTCCAAGGACAAGTTATTACTGTTGACGGAGGACGACTCGTCATGCGCCCTCACCCAAGATAAGAGAAGCTTTCTACAGGGGTGACACAAGTAGTAAGCGGAAGGCCTAAGTATGAAGAGATCTAGTATGCGCTATAGGTCAAAAGAACTCGTATATTGGGAAGATATGCGTGATTCTTCCTTGCGTCGTTATGGACCACTCATTTTTACATCTGAGCTATTAGATAAGCTCTTAGATATGCTGGGAGAAAAACATCCGATTCATACAGGTAAGGTGAATTCAGATGGTTCTCGCGATCACAGAATTATACCAGGTGGTTATATCCATGCGATTACATCTGGTTGGGTAGTTGAGCATGGATCAGCAGCAGCAATTATAGGGCTCCGTTCGATGCACTGGGATTTTGTTCGACCCTTGTATCCAGATATTCCATTTTATTTCACGGTAGAGACTGAATCTTCCTCGGTTATTAATAGTTCCGTGGGTCTTATTTCTAGCCTACGCAGGGTAGTTGATGAAGATGATCGGACCTATGCGATTGGTCGTATGAGTGTCTTGGTCCGACGAAAAAGCGATAAGTAATTGATGGCTGTTTTTATAACTGAAGGGTTACGTAGCATGGGTGATGCATGGAAGCCGCTTGATGGTCGCGTTGCACTGATTACAGGTGGGTCGAGAGGAATTGGAGCGGCGATTACGAAAAAGCTTGCTAGTTGGGGGGCAACAGTCGCGGTAGGGTATGTGGATCATCCTCGTGAAGCCAAACGGATTTTGGCTGATTTGGAGAAGGATGGTGTTGAGTCAAGCTTACACCGAGCTGATCTTTCTGATCCTAATGATGTGAGTAGATTGGTTCAGGAAGTAGGTGATTTATATGGACATATTAACATCCTGATACAAAATGCTGCTGCTACTAAATTTGTTGAACTTAGCGAGGCGAGTCTTGAACAGTGGCAGTTTGTCCAAGATACAAATTCGAGGGCAACATGGCTGCTCGCGAAATATGCGCTAGCTTTTATGAAAGAACAAGAAGGAGCACGCCTCATCACCATCACTAATTCGACAACAACGCGAATTATCGAGCGGGCTGGCCTGTTCGCAGCCGCTAAGGCTGGTGTTGAAGCTATAACGAAGTATCTTTCGTACGAGCTCGCTCCCCACGGAATCGTTGCGAATTGTGTTAGGCCAGGCTTGGTTCAGACTAGGGTTATGAGAGTTCGACCTGATTTTGCGTATGGTGTCGAACATGAACACAATGTGACTCCATGGCCTGGTGGTCGAACCACAACGGCAGAAAGCAGCGCTGATGCTGTGGCTCTTCTTTGTCTCCCAGAGGCGAGTTGGATTGCGGGTCAGACAATTACTGTAGATGGTGGATACCGTCTTTGGGGGATGCTGCCGATGAGTTCGCGTAGTCGCAAGCGAAGTATTTAAGCAGAGAATAGGATTGGTAAAGAACTGGTATGACTTATCAAGTTGTGATATCTGGGGTCGGGTTGATAACCTCACTGGGAAAAGGGTCGCGGAAAGTTTTAAACGCAATGGAGAGGGGGGAAAATGGATTTTCTAGTCAAAGTCAAGTGGTGTGTTTTGATAATGAAGAGAAAATCGTTGCACGTGTTTCCCCTGAAAACGTTTCGTGGCCCAATGGCCCTTCGTGGTTAAATCGTGAAAAATATGCTAATCGTCAATCTCATCTTGCGGTAACAGTCGCTCAAGAGGCAATTAAAGATTTAAGACTTACGGAATCTTATCCGTTCACAGTTGATCCATTGCGGAGCGGAATCGTCATGACCTCAGGTACGAGTTCAAGTGATGAGCTCGGGGCGCTGTTGCCTCGTCTCGCGTCTGAAAGCAGAACTAGTAGTAAGGCTTTGCCCGAGTTTCTATATGATGAAGTTCCCGATTATTCATATATCAAAGGGATTCCTTCACAAATCGGACAATTTGTTTCCGAAATATCAGATTTTCACGGATCGAATGTTGCGGTTTATGGAGAGGGAAGCTGTGGTGGGTTTGCTGGTTTATCTCTTGCAGTTGATTTGGTTACTTCCGGGGAACTTGATCGCGTGATGGTTGTTGGCGTTTCAGTTAGTCCCTCAGCAACACTAATGGATGCCTTCTCTAGAGTTGAACCACTTGCTCCCTATGTAGCTGATGGCGTGGGGCCTTTTGATATAAACAGATGTGGATCTCTTCTTGGAGAAGCAGCAGCAGCAATTGTTATTGAGCGTAGCGATTTATGGCAGCCTCAAGGTGAGAAGCGGCCGATTCAGCTCGTTGATGTAACAACAACTACTGCTCCATCAGTTCGGGAATCCTTCAAGGCAACGCTGAGCGCCTTGAAAAATGATGGTGACAGCGTTGATCTTTGGTGGGCAAATGGAGCAGGGGCTCGACAACTTGATCTAGCTGAAGTAGAGATCGGTTCATCCGTTACGAAAGCGCCGATAACGAGTAGTAAAGGAACTATTGGAAACGCGCTTGAATGTTCGGCATTAGTTGATGTCGCTCTTGCTGCTGAGCTGATCGGCGGAAAGTTAATCCCTCCAATTGGGTTAACCTCACGGATTGATCCATATCTTGGTGATATAGATGTTGTTTTTGGGAAATCGCGTCAAGTTAGTGAGTCTCTTGGCTCTGTGTTGATCACGAGTTTGGCTCATGGCTGGGATTGTCCTTCGGCTGGAGCGGCTGTTATTCGTAAAAGGGATGAATGTTGATGAATGCTATATTGATCACCGGTGCTGGAGTGGTTACGCCGATTGGTGTTTCTGTCGCAGAGTTTTGGAGGTCTTGTCTAGCTGGTAGGTCAGGAATTCGAATTGATGACCGTATGGATGTTGAGGGACTTCCATGCGGTTGGGTTTCTGGGCTATTGTCTTCTGATGATCGCGAGAAAGTATTGACACGATCTGGATCTGTTGGGAGGTCATGGAGTGATGTGCTTCTCTATGATTCTGTTAAACAGGCTCTAGACGATGCATCGGTTGAACCTCTCCTTGGTTCTCGCGTTGGAATGATTTGGGTACGTGTGTGGCCGGGGCCAAGCGGTTCAGATCCGCGTGATTACTCTCAGCATTTGCGAGGTCTTGCAAGCCGCTATGATAGAGTTCAAAATAATTGCGTTAGTATTACTAATGATATCAAGCAGAGTACCCCTCCACCTGAAGTTATGGATCTCTCATCTTTCCCAGCTAATGTTTCTCGAATGCTGGCAACGCCAGTTAACGCAAAGCGGATCGAAGCTACGTGCGCTGGGGGGCTTCGAGCAATTGCTGAAGCTGCAAGAATGATTATACTTGATCAAGTTGATGTTGTTATTGTTTGCGCAGCTGTTTCGAGAAACACTCCATATGTTCTTTCGCAATATGCTCAACTAATGGCCTTATCAAGGTGGGAGGGGCCAGTCGAACAGTCTTCTATGCCTTTCGATAGGAGGCGTTCTGGTATGGTTATCAATGAATCGTCTGCTGCTATAATTATTGAATCGGATGAGCATGCGCGTAATCGTGGGGTAGAACAGAGTTATGCTCAAATTTCTGGTTGGGGACTTTCCATTGGAACAGGGCATGTGACAGCCCCTGAGGCTAAGTGTATTGAGCGTGTTATGTCGGACGCCCTTCGGTCGGCTCAAGTGTCTCCTGATGCTGTTGACGAGGTTAACTCACACGGTACGTCGACAAAACTGAATGACTTGATGGAGGCAAGATCTATTCATGCGATTTTTGGTAAACGCGCTCCATCTCTCCCTGTCGCGGCTATTAAGTCAATGACTGGACATGGTTCCGCTGCTTCGGGAGTCATCGAAAGCATTGCTTCGGCGTTGAGTATTTGTGATGGTGTGGTGCCTCCTATTCCTACATGTTTGGAACCAGATCCAAAATGTGCGTTAGCCACTCAAACAGAAGTCACCCATCTTCCTGTTCGTAACGTGCTAAAAAACTCGTTTGGTTTTGGTGGGCAGTATGCTTCGATGGTGTTTACCGAACCTTCAAAAAAACGCCAAGTTTTTTAGCGTCAGTAGTTCATTTTACGCCACTCTTGTTTGGAGATCATTTGCTTTCCTCTTCGATGCTTATGCCACAAAATATAGATGATATTCATGCGATAGTAGTATGGCTTCATGGGATGGGTGAAGAACCCATGACGATGTTAGATGTGGCGATGACTTCAAGGTTGTGTGAAATGGGAGTAGGCTCGGTAGCTTTGAAAGCCCCTATGCAGCATTTTTCTCGCATTACAGGAGAAGTTGTTGATGCCTGGTTTGATCAAGAAATTGATCATCTGGAAGTATCGGGTGGAGCTGAAGTTGAGGATGCTGCCGGTAGAGTTGATGATTATATCAATTTTCTTATCAAGAAAACCGGCAATGTCAGGATTGTTGTTGCGGGTTTTTCGCAAGGTGCTGCTTTGGCGTTGTTTGAGCTGGTGCGCCATCCAGATAAATTTTTAGGTGCGCTTCTTTACTCACCCTACAAGATAGGCGATAACTTATTTTTCCCACGACATGATTTTAAACAGCGGCAACCCACTGATCTTGTGAAGCCTCGTGTCTGGATTGGTTATGGTTTGAATGATTGGGTCATTCCAGCTCGCTGGTCTTATTCACTAGCTACGGAATTGCGAAACTCAGGATTTTCAGTTGTTACTCGCCACTACTTAGGTGGGCATGTTCCCTTCAGTGGTGCGCAGGAAGATATTCGAAATTTTCTAAGGTCTCTACTTTTATAAAATACTTGACTTGGTGGTGTCGGCTAGTGAGTGTTTCGCCTGCCTCAGCGGGTGGTTTGTCGAGGGTTCCGAGGGTTTCTTTTTGCTTGGCGGCTCCGAGAGTTTTTCGAGGGTGGTTGTTGAGAAGGAATGCGATGCTGTTGGGGTTGAGCCGAGTGTGGGTGGACGGTTCGGTGTCCTTGGGTGGGTGGTGCTGGCGTAGGAGGTCGCTGGTGTTCTCGTTGTTGCCGCGTTGTCGCGGGTTGTGGGGGTCGCAGAAGAACGAGGTGTCGGCGGTGTCCATGATGAATTTGGCGTGTCGAGCCATCTCGGTGCCTTGGTCCCAGGTCGGTAACCACCGGTGTAGCAGGCCCGGCGGCCGGCCTATGGCCCGGGTCTGGCGGTACGGCGACCCGGTTGCGCTGTGATCGTGTACGGCGTTGCAGGATGGGAAAACGACTGGTGTGTTCGGCCAGGGTTTGATGACTGCTGGCCGGTTGGCTGCTCCCTTATCAGGTCGCTCTCCCAGCGTCCCGACACTGCCCGGTCCTCGGTCTTGGCTGATCGCCGGGTGATCAGGGCCTTGTCTGGGAGCGTCTCCCATCTTGTGGTCATCGCCCGCTGTTGGTCCCAGTTCACTTGTGCCGTGTCATTACGGCGCAGGCTCCCCGTTCAGGTACGTTCTCAACTGTCTGCGAGCCTACAGGGTTTGGTAGATCGCTTCGGCGGGCACCTGCTGGTCTGGCCGGTGAAGGTGTTCGCGTGCCAGTCGTCCGTTGATTTGGCGGCGTGGCGACTGGCTCTGTTCCAGCCCATTGGGTACCGCACGGGTCAGATGTGGGTAGGTCTCTACTGTGCGCGGTTTGGGCCGGGCTCGTCGTGGCACGGCTCGTTGCCGGACCGCCCGGGCCCGGTAGCCCCCTCGGCTCCCACACCGGGCGATCTCCTTGTTGATCAACGAGCCGTCACGGCCCGGCAACCGTCCGATCGTCCGATCCCGGCAACCCAGCCGCGACATCCCGAGAGATCTCCGAGATTTCCTCGCACCAACGAGCACTCGACGCCACACCACGCACCCGAACCATCCCCTCACCGAAGACCACACGCCTTGCTCCGGCGAGGCGATGACTCATTTACGTCAAGCTTTACTTCGGTAAGAGGTATTCACTTTGCAGTCAGGGCGAACTAGTGATGAGAATAATTTCATTATGGTTTATTGATTTTTCTGATGTTCTCAATCTTCCCGTCGATGAACGATTCCCTGGTTTGCTTGATGAGTGCGAATCGACACAGTGCAAGAAGTTTTATCTAAAAAAAGATTCAAACTTGTATTACTGGAGTCATACCTTGCGCAGGATGGTGTTATCATATATCCTTGGTATACCTAATGAAGAAATTAGATTTGGCACGGGCAAATATGGGAAACCCTTTATTGTGTCTGGTGAGACTCGTACCAAGAGTCCATTTATAAGTTTTTCGCATGCCGGTTCTGCTGCTGCGCTTGCCGTTGACTGGAAAGCGCCTGTGGGAGTTGATATTCTGGATGAAAGGTACGATTTAGAGTATCTTCACGATTTTTTTGATGTGCATCTGTCTAAGCTTCAGAGTCAAGTTGATATTGCCTATTCCGAACGAGATATGCTCTCTTTTGCATGGGTGCGAATAGAAGCAGTCTCAAAATGGTGTGGTTTGGGGGTAACGTCGGTACTATCAAAAACTTCCCATTCAAGTAAAGAAAGGTTTTGCAATTTATCAAAACCTATTACATGGATGGGATGCAATGAATTTTTGTTTTCTCCCTCCGGGTATCATGGATGTCTAATTTTTTCCAAAATGCACGATAAACGCATTTCTGTTTCATGCCATCATTTGTCATTGGCTAATAAAGTCTGAGGAGAGTAACATGCAAACTTGGATTGATCACTGCATCTGGTGGCACGTCTACCCGCTGGGCTTCACCGGCGCCCCGATCCGTCCGACGGACGAGGAGCGGGTCCTCGTGCCGAGGCTCGACCGGATTATCCCATGGCTCGACCATCTCATCGCGCTCGGCGCCAACGGCCTCGCCCTGGGGCCCGTCTTCCGCTCGGAGTCCCACGGCTACGACACGACCGACTTCTTCGCCATCGACGAGCGGCTCGGTGACGACGCGGCCTTCGACCGGCTCATCGCAGAGTGCCGTCGGCGCGGCATCGTCGTCATGCTCGACGGCGTCTTCAACCATGTCGGGACCGCCCACCCGCTCTTCCGCAAGGCACTGGCCGGAGGGCCCGAGGAGGCGATGTTCCGGATCGATCGTTCGGGCGGCGAACTGACATACGCCGACTTCGAGGGTCACCGCGGCCTTGCCGCGTTGAATCATGAGAGCGAGGCCGTCGTCGACCTCGTCTCGGATGTCATGCGCCACTGGCTGCGTCGTGGTGCGTCGGCTTGGCGGCTTGACGCCGCCTACAGAGTGCCCCCGGAGTTCTGGGCCCGGGTGCTGCCCCGGGTCCGCGCCGAGTTCCCCGCGAGCTGGTTCGTCGGCGAGGTGATCCACGGCGACCACAGGGAGATCATCCGCCGCTCCGAAATGGACTCGCTGACCCAGTACGAGCTGTGGAAGGCCATCTGGAGCTCGCTGCTCGACGGGAATTTCTTCGAACTCGACTGGTGTCTCACGAGACACGATCGGCTCATGGACGAGTTCGTCCCCATGACCTTCGTGGGCAACCACGATGTCACGAGGATCGCCACCAGGATCGGTGACCAGCTGGCGGCCCTGGCCGTCGTCATCCTGTTCACCGTGGGAGGCATCCCGTCCGTCTACTACGGCGACGAGTACGCCTGGCGCGGCGTGAAGACCGACGGGCCCGGCGGCGACGACGAGATCCGTCCGGCGTTCCCGGACGGCCCCGCCCGGCTCCCCTCCACGGGGGACTGGATGCTCCGGCTCTACCAGCGGCTGATAGGGCTGCGCCGCCAGAACCCCTGGCTCGTGCATGCCGTGACCGGGAGCACGCACCTGGCGAACCGCTCGTACTCCTACGAGTCCCGCGGGCCCGACGGCCAACGGCTGTGCGTCGATCTAGTCCTGGACCCCGAACCCGCCGCCACGGTGAGCGGAGACGGAGCGGTGCTCCTCCGCGTGGACCGCACGACGTTCCGGTGAGTCCGACCGGCTCCAAGCCGCGCGGGGGACCCCTCGACGGGGCGGGGCCGGAGGCCGCCGGCACGCCGCGCGCACCCGGGGTCCGCACCCGCGGCCGATCAATGAACCCCGAGGCCTAGTCGCAGGAGTCGACCGTCGACCGCGGGAGCGTCTCCCCTTGTCAGGTATTTATTCTGGCGTGCTGTGAACAAGCCTCCCCGGACAACAACGGCACGCCGCGCGCGCTGGCCCGGGGCCCGAGTGGGGGCCTCCGCGGGGGAGGAGCCCCGGCGGAGCGGGCGTGTCCACCGATGGGGATGCGCCCCGGGTCGTCGGAGCCGGGGAGTCGGAGCCGGGGAGGAGCCCCGACGGGTCGGGCGGTCCGCTCCGGCGCGCGGGGCCCGGTCCGCCCTGAGGGGAATCGGCCGGCCGCGGGCCCGGAACTGCTTGTGGGGCCCGCTCGCATGTGGGATCATGCGGGCGGTCGGCGGCCCGGGCCCGTCGGGGTCGCCGCCGTCCGGTCGTCCGACGACGGGAGGGGAGCGCCATGGCGCGCATCGGGATCACGGGGGCCACCGGCCGCATCGGCGGCATGGTCGCGCGACTGCTGGAGAACGGGCCCGACGAGCTCGTCCTCATCGTCCGGGACGCCGCCTGCGCCCCGCGCGGCCCCTGGCGGGTGCGCACCACCACTGGCTACGCGGACCCGGCCAACCGCGAGGCCCTGGCCGGGCTCGACGTGCTCCTCATGGTCTCGGCCGCCGAGAGCGCCGACCGACTCGACCAGCACCGCGCGTTCGTCGCCTCCGCCGCCGCTGCCGGCGTGCCGCACGTCGTCTACACCTCGTTCCTCGGCGCCGCGCCCGACGCCGTGTTCATCCTCTCGCGCACCCACTGGGCCACCGAGCAGGCCCTCCGCGCCTCCGGCATGGCCCTCACCGTCCTGCGCGACTCCTTCTACCTCGACTTCCTGCCGAAGATGGCCGTCGACGGGGTCATCGCCGGCCCCGCCGGGGACGGCGTCGTCTCGGCGGTCGCCCAGTCCGACGTCGCCGCCAGCGCGGCGGCCGTCCTCGCGGACCCGGCCCCGCACGCCGGCGCCACCTACGAACTCACCGGCCCGGAGGCGATCGGCCTCGCCCGGGTCGCCGAGACCGTCACCCGCCTGACCGGCGTGCCGACGCGCTACCGGAACGAGACCGTCGAGCAGGCCCGCGCCTCGCGCGCCCGCTACGGCGTCCCCGACTGGCAGCTCGACGCCTGGGTCAGCACCTACACGGCCATCGCCGCGGGCGAGGTCGCCGCCGTCACCGACGACGTGCGGGCCCTGACCGGACGCGAGCCGCTGTCGCTGGAGCGGTTGCTGACCCGCTGACCGTCCGCGGAGGACGCGGGAAGGGCCCGGTACCGGAGGGTGCTCGGTACCGGGCCCTTCTTGTTGCGAGAGCCGCCCGCTGCCCCGGGTGGTTCCGGGGGACCGCCTCCTTGCCTAGGCGGCCCCCCGGTCCCCGGCGAACTGGGCCTGGTAGAGGCGCCAGTAGGCGCCCCTGGCCGCGATGAGCTCGTCGTGGCTCCCCTGCTCGACGATGTCGCCGTGCTCCATCACGAGGATGATGTCGGCGTCGCGGATCGTCGAGAGCCGGTGCGCGATGACGAAGCTCGTCCGTCCCTCGCGCAGGCGCCCCATCGCCTTCTGGATGAGGGCCTCGGTACGGGTGTCGACGGAGCTGGTGGCCTCGTCGAGGATGAGGATCGACGGATCGGAGATGAACGCGCGGGCGATGGTCAGCAGCTGCTTCTCGCCCGCGGAGACGTTCGTCCCCTCGTCGTTGATGACCGTGTCGTAGCCGGCCGGCAGGGTGTGGACGAAGCGGTCGACGTAGGCCTCCTTGGCGGCGGCGACGACCTCATCGTCCGTGGCGCCCGGCTTGCCGTAGGCGATGTTGTCGCGGATCGAGCCGCCGAACAGCCAGGTGTCCTGGAGGACCATGCCGAGCTGGTCGCGCAGCTGGGCGCGCGGCACGGCGTTGACGTCGACGCCGTCGATGCGGATGGAGCCGCCGTCGACGTCGTAGAAGCGCTCCAGCAGGTTGACCATCGTGGTCTTGCCGGCTCCGGTCGGGCCGACGATGGCGATCTGCTGGCCCGGCCTGGCGTCGAGCGACAGGTCGTCGATGAGCGGCTTGTCGGGGCTGTACGAGAAGCGCACGTGGTCGAACTCGACGTGCCCGGCGACCGGCAGCTCGAGCGAGCCCTCCGCGTCGGGGGCCTGCTCGGCGGCGTCGAGGACCTCGAAGACGCGCTCGGCGCTCGCCACGCCCGACTGGAGCAGGTTGGCCATCGAGGCGACCTGCGTGATCGGCTGGGTGAACATCCGCGAGTACTGGATGAACGAGGTCACGTCGCCGAGGGCCATCTGGCCGCTCGCCACGCGCAGGCCGCCGACGACGGCCACGGCCACGTAGGTCAGGTTCCCGACGAAGAAGTTGACCGGCATGAGGACCGCGCTGATCGCCTGGGCGCCGAAGCTCTGCCGGTAGAGATGCTCGTTCGTCCTGGCGAACACGGCCTCGACCTCGCGGCGCCGTCCGAAGACCTTGACGAGCGAGTGGCCGGTGAAGGCCTCCTCGATCTGGCCGTTGAGGACGCCGGTCGCGGTCCACATGCCCACGAAGCGCCTCTGCGAGGCCCGGCCGATGAGCACCGAGACGACGAGCGAGACGGGGATCGCGCACAGGGCGATGAGCGTGAGCCGGGGGCTCACGGTGAGCATCATGACGAGCACGCCGACCAGCTGGAGCACCGCGTTGAGGATCTGCGAGAGCGTCTGCTGGAGCGTCTGCTGGATGTTGTCGATGTCGTTCGTGATGCGGCTCAGCAGCTCGCCGCGGGGTTGGGCGTCGAAGTAGCTCAGCGGCAGGCGGTCGAGCTTGTCGCTGACCTGGTCGCGCATCGAGTACACCGAGCGCTGGACGACGCGGTTGAGGATGTAGCCCTGCAGGAACTGCAGCGTCGCGGCGAGCACGTAGAGCGCCATGCAGACCAGCAGGATGCGGCCCAGCCGGGTGACGTCGATGCCTTGGCCGGGCACGACGTCCAGGCCGGAGATCATCTGGGCCTGGTCGGTCCTGCCGGCCGCCTCGAGGGCGGCGATGGCCTGCTCCTTCGTCATGCCGGCGGGCAGCATCCTGCCGATGAAGCCCTCGTAGACGACGTTCGTGGCCCGGCCCAGCAGTCGGGGGGAGTAGACGTTGAAGGCCACCCCGATGAAGCCCATGACGATGACGAGCAGGACCTTCCAGCGGTGCGGCGACAGCTCGCCGACGAGCCGGTGCAGTGACGGCCCGAAGTTGACGGCCTTCTCGTGCACCCGGCCCGTGCCGGGGCCCCCGCCCCGCTGGACGTTCTTGGCGTAGTCGGGGCGCTCGTTGGCCCTCGTCCCGCCGCGTCTTCTCGCGGTGCGGCTCATGCGGCGGCCTCCTCGGCGCTCATCTGCGAGTGCACGATCTCCTGGTAGGTCGTGCACTCGGTGAGCAGCTCGGCGTGGGTGCCGCGTCCGACGATGCGTCCGGAGTCGAGCACGATGATCTGGTCGGCGTCGCGGATCGTCGAGACGCGCTGGGCGACGATGAGCACCGCTGCGTCCCGCGTCTCGGCCGCGAGCGCGACGCGCAGGCGGGCGTCGGTGGCGACGTCGAGGGCGCTGAAGGCGTCGTCGAAGACGTAGATCTCGGGCCTCTTGACGAGGGCCCGGGCGATCGACAGGCGCTGGCGCTGACCGCCGGAGACGTTCGAGCCGCCCTGCGCGATGGGGGCCTCCAGGCCTCCGTCCATCTGCTCGACGAAGTCGGCGGCCTGCGCGGTGGCCAGTGCGGCCCACATCTGGTCGTCGGTGGCCTCCGGGCTGCCGTAGCGCAGGTTCGAGGCCACCGTGCCGCTGAACAAATAGGGCCGCTGCGGCACGAGGCCGATGCGGCTCCACAGGAGGTCCATGTCGAGGCGCCGGATGTCGACGCCGTCGAGCTTGATCGAGCCGCCCGTCACGTCGTACAGGCGCGGCACGAGGTTGGCCAGCGTCGTCTTGCCCGAGCCGGTCGACCCGATGACGGCCGTCGTCGTGCCGGGGCGCAGCGAGATGTTGATGTCGTGGAGCACGGGCTCCTCGGCGCCCGGGTAGCTGAACTCGACGTCGGTCATCTCCATCGAGCCGGTCTCGGCCAGCTTCCGCACGGGCCGATCGGCGGGGACGACGGTCGAGCGGGTGCGCAGGACCGCCATGATGCGCCCGGCGCAGACCTGCGCGCGGGGCAGCTGGATCATCATGATCGCGGCCATCATGACGCTCATGAGCATCTGGAACATGTAGGTCATGAAGGCGGTGATCTGGCCCACCTGGATGTCGCCGCTGTCGACGCGCAGCCCGCCGAACCACCACACGCCCACGGTGGAGGCGTTCATGATGAGCATGACGATCGGGATGAGCAGCGAGAAGAAGGCGCCGATCCGGAAGCCCAGGAGCATGAGCGACCGGTTGGCCGTGTCGAAGCGCTTGCGCTCGCGGCGCTCGCGGACGAAGGCGCGGATGACCCGGATGCCGCTCAGCTGCTCGCGCACGACCTGGTTGATGCGGTCGATGCTCCTCTGGTTCTTCCGGAAGGCCGGGGTCATCTGGCGGACGATGGCCCCGACGAGGACGATGAGGACCGCGACCGCCACGGCGACGATCCACGACAGGCCCATGTCCTCGCGCAGGGCCATGATGACGGCGCCGACCATGGTGAACGGGGCGCCGAGGATCATGATGCAGGTCATGAGGATGAGCTGCTGGACCTGCTGCACGTCGTTGGTCGTGCGGGTGATGAGCGAGGGGGCGCCGAAGTGGTCGACCTCCTGGCTGGAGTAGTTCAGCACCGTGTGGAACAGGCCTGCGCGGATGTCGCGTCCGATGCCCATCGCCAGTCGGGCGCCGAGGACCGCCGCCAGGCACTGGGCGACGACCTGGGCGCCGCCGACGGCGAGCATCCGGCCGCCGGTGCGCCAGATGTAGGCGGTGTCGCCGTACGCGACGCCGGTGTCGATGATGCGGGCGTTGAGGTTGGGCAGCATGAGCGAGGCCACGGAGGCGGCCGCCTGGAGCAGCACGATGAGGGCGAACCAGCCCCTGTACCGGCCGCCGAAACGCCCGATGAGCTTCGTCAGCATGCGTGATCCCTCTCGAGACCGTGGACGAGCAGGCGCGCGGCGAGCTCCGGGGGGAAGTCGGCGCCCTGCTTGAGGAAGGGGTGCGAGGTCGCCATGGCCACCGAGCGGAGCCAGGCCGCGGCCTGCTCCAGCGGGACGGACAGCTCGTCGGCCCAGGGGGCCAGCGCCACGGCCATGGCCGCTCGCAGGTCGTCCGAGCGCGTGGGGCGGCCGTCACAGTTCTTCATCGGGGGCTTGTGGGGAGTCAAGTCGTCGGAGGGCATGGCGTGGACGGCCATGAAGACCTCCTCGACGGTGTCCATGTCGGAGTAGAGCAGGGCCAGGATGGCCGTGATGCGCTCGACGAGGCTGCCGTGCTCGGGCAGCGCCCGCAGTGCCCTCGTCGTACGGGTCGGGTCGAGCACATCGGCGATGACGGCGTCGAAGAGGGCCTGCTTCGTGGGGAAGACGCGGAAGATCGTGCCCTCGGCGATCCCGGCCGCCTCGGCCACCTGCTTCGTCGTGAATCCGCCCCCGTTGGCGACGAGGAGCGGGCGCGCCGCGGCGATGATCGCCCGGCGCCGCTCCTCGGGGGGCATGGGTGCTGCTCTGCTCACAGACAGCGAGAGTATGAGTGAGTGCTCACTCATTCAAGTGGGGGCGTCCGGGTCCGTCGCCGGTCCCGCCCGCCGGGGCCGGGTCCGTTCGCGCACGGTGGAATCGGGGGACGGGCGATGGCCCGTTTACCAAGGCTTCCGTTTTGGAAAACATCTGGTTAGGGTTGCCTCGGCATGTGAGGCAGCGCCCCGGGCGCCCGCCGGCGGGAGGCGCCGGGGCGGGGAGCAGCAGAAGGAGAGCCCCATGGGCGACGGACAGACCACCCGTACCGAGAATGTCGTGAGGACCGGCATCGTCGCCGAGTTGCCCCTCGTGGCCGAGAGCATCGTCTCGCGCATTCTCGTGGACAACGACCTCCTCCAGGTGACCCAGTTCACCTTCGGCGCCGGCCAGACGCTCAGCGAGCACACCTCGTCGCGCGCCGCCGTCGTCCAGGTCCTCGAGGGGGAGCTGGTCTTCCGCCTCAACGGCGAGGACAACCTGCTTCGCGCCGGCGACTGCCTCTACATGGCCCCCGACACTCCGCACTCGGTCAGGGCCGAGACCGACTGCCGCATGGCCCTCGTTCTCGTCGATCCCCAGGGGTGAGTCGGGTCTGACGAGGATGCTCGTGACGGGGAGCGTTGGCGGGCCTTCCCTTCCCGGAGGGAATGGTTTAGGCTAGCCTCAGCGAATCGCTCGAGGAGTGCGGGTCATCGGTGTGGGCGAGCACCGGTGGCCCGCACTCCCCGCTCGAGGCCCCGGGCCGATGCCGGTTGACCCCCCGAGGGCCCTTGCTATAGTCGGTCACCCCGCCACCGAGGGCGGGCGTCGGCACCGATCGGGGGCCGACGGCAGAAGTCGAGACCGTGCACGACAGCAGCCCGCCCGCTCAGGTGGACGCCGACGGTCGGGAACCGGCTGTCCCGTACCGGGCCGCGCCGAGGGCGCAGGCCCCGCCCACTCCTGAAAACGCACACCGCACTCCGGCGCCGCACCATGCGCGCCGAGCCCCGGAACGCATCACCGTCGGGGCCTCCGGTGCCTGGAACCGATCGGAACATCCCCGTGGACGACACGACCATCCGAGTGCTCCTCTGCAGCCACGACTCCCAGGGGCTGGGCCACGTGCGCCGCAACCTGGCGCTCGCCCACGCCCTCTCCCGGGCCGTCCCGGGGGCCACCGGCCGTCCCCTCTCGGGGCTCCTCGTCACCGGGCTGTCCATGGGGGACGACTGCGTCCTGCCCGCCGGCTTCGACTGGTTGACCATCCCCGGCGTCGCCAAGGGCCCCGCCGGCTACGAGGCCCGCCGGCTCGCCTGTTCCACGGGCCGGCTCGTCGGACTCCGCTCGGCCCTCGTCGAGGCGGCCCTGCTCGCCCACGCCCCCGACCTGGTGATCATCGACCGTCACGTCTACGGGGTGCAGCGGGAGCTGCGCCGTCCGCTGCACCGGCTGCGCGCCGAGCGCCCCGGCGTGCGGGTCGTGCTCGGGCTGCGCGAGGTGCTCGACGATCCCGCCGTCGCCGCCGCCGAGTGGCGCGCCCTCGGCGACCCGACGGAGTTGAACGCCCTTCTCGACGAGGTGTGGGTCTACGGCGATCCCGCCGTCCACGACCCGGTCGCCGACGGCGAGGTGCCCGACGCCCTGGCCGGGCGGGTCCGGTTCACCGGCTACCTGGCCCACGGCCGACGCGGCCTCGACCGCGGCGCCGAGCCGGTCGGACGCCCCTTCGTGCTCACCACCGCCGGGGGCGGGTCCGACGGCTTCGCACTGCTGCGGGCCGCCGCGCGGATGACGGTGCCCGACGGCCATGAGCACGTCGTCGTCGCAGGGCCGCAGCTCGACGACGCCCGCCTCGCCGCCGTCGAGGCCCTCGCCGGGCCGCGCACGCGGGTCCTCCGGTCGTGGCGGGGGCTGGGGGAGCGGATCGGCGAGGCCGCCGCCGTCATCGCCATGGGCGGCTACAACACGGCGTGCGAGATCCTCGCGACGGGCACGCCCGCGCTCGTCGTGCCGCGCGAGGAGCCCCGGGTCGAGCAGCTCATCCGGGCACGGGCGCTGGCCGCCGCCGGGGCCCTCGACGTCCTGCCCGTCGGCCGGGCGGACCCGCAGGCCCTGGGCGGCTGGGCGGCCGCCGCGGTGGGGCGGCGCGTGGACCGTTCCGGCCTCGTCCTCGACGGGCTGGCCGAGGCGGGCCGGCGGGCCGTCGGGCTCCTGGGCGGGCGCCCGGAGCCGGCGCCGACCCCGGCCGCCGCGGCATCGACGGGTGGCGGCGCGGCGCGGGCCAGGATCGGGTACGTCCTCAAGGTCTATCCGCGCTTCTCCGAGACCTTCGTCGTCACCGAGATGCTCGCCCGCGAGGAGCTCGGCGACGAGCTGCACGTCTACGCCCTGCGCCCGACGACCGACTCGCGGTTCCACCCCGAGATCGCTCGGGTCAGGGCCCGGGTCAGCTGGGTCCCCCGCCCCGGCGGGGCCGCCGACCTGTGGGGGCGGATCGCCGGGGCCGCCCGGGACCCGGCGCTGAGCGGGCCCCTCGCCCGTCTGCTGCCCGAGATCGCCGAGCTGCCGGGCGACGAGGTCGCCCAGGGCGTGGCGCTCGCGCAGGCCGTCCTCGACGACGGCATCACCCACCTGCACGCCCACTTCGCCTCCCTGGCCGGCCGCATGGCCTGGCTGGCCTCGCGCCTGACGGGCGTGCCCTACACGATCACCACCCACGCCAAGGACATCTTCCACGAGTCCGTCGACGCGTCCTGGCTGCGCCGCATCTGCGGCGGGGCCGACCGCGTCGTGGCCATCAGCGCGTTCAACGAGGCCCATCTGAGCAGGGTCCTGGCCGGGACCGGGGCCCGGGTGCGCCTGCAGTACAACGCCCTCGAGCTGTCGCGTTTCCCCTACGGCGACCCGCCGGCCGTCGGCTCACCGCTGCGGGTGGTCGCCCTGGGGCGCCTCGTGCCCAAGAAGGGCTTCGCCGACCTCATCGACGCGCTGGCCGAGGCCCGCGCCGCAGGCGTCGCCGTCGACGCGTCCATCGCGGGCGAGGGCGAACTGGCCGCCGAGCTCGCCGAGCGGATCGAGCGGCGCGGCCTCACCGGGTCCGTGCGCCTCCTCGGGCCCCTCACCCAGGAGGAGGTGAGGCGGCTGCTCGCCGGTGCGCACCTCTTCGTCGCCCCGTGCGTGCAGGCCCTCGACGGCAACATCGACGGCCTCCCCACGGTGGTGCTCGAGGCCATGGCCTGCGGCACGCCCGTCATCGCGACCGCCGTCTCGGGCCTGCCCGAGGTCATCAGGGACGGCGACACCGGGATCCTGCTCGAGCCCGGGGACGTCGGCGCGCTCGCCCGCGCCCTCGCGCGCGCGGCCGCCGGCGGCCTCGACCTGACCGGCATGGCCCGCAGGGCGAGGGCGCTCATCGAGGAGGACTTCGACAGCCGCCGGCAGGCCGCGGTCCTGTCGTCCTGGGAGTCCGGCGCGACGGGGGGCGACCGCTGATGCGCATCGCCTATGTGAGCATCGACCCGGGCATTCCCGTGTTCGGCACCAAGGGCGCCTCGGTGCACGTCCAGGAGGTGGTGCGCGAGCTGCTGGCCCGCGGCCACGAGGTGACGGTGTGGACCACGCGCCGCGGCGACCGGCCGCCTGCCGACCTCGCCGGGCTGCCCGTCGTGGAACTGCCGATGACCGCTCCGGAGGAGGCGGGGCCGGCGTCGGGGGCCGAGGACGCCGAGAGGCGCGAACGCGCCCAGCGCCGGGCCTCGGACGAGGTCGTCCGCCGGTTGCTCGCCGACGGCGTCGACCTGGTCTACGAGCGCTACTCGCTGTTCTCGACGGTGCTGGCCCGGCTCCACGAGGCGGCCGCCACGCCCGGCGTCCTCGAGGTCAACGCCCCCCTCGTCGACGAGCAGCGCGCCCACCGGCTGCTCGTCGACGAGGCCGGCGCCCTCGCCGCGCTGCGCGCCCAGACGGGTGCGGCCGCCGCGACGGTGTGCGTCTCGGAGCCGGTGCGCCGGTGGGTCCTCGCCCGCACCGGCGCCGCCCGCGTCAGCACCGTGCCGAACGGCGTCGACGTGCGCCGCATCGTGCCCGCCCCGCCCGGGCCCGGCGTTCCCGTCGTCGTCTTCGTCGGCACCCTCAAGCCCTGGCACGGGGTGGAGGACCTGCTCCGGGCCGCGTCCCTGGCCCGCGAGCCCTGGCGGCTGCGGATCATCGGCGACGGCCCCCGCCGCGCCGGGCTGGAGGAACTGGCCGGCCGGCTCGTCCTGCGGGTCGACTTCCGAGGCCCGGTCGCCCCCGAGGACGTGCCCGCCCACCTGGCCGGCGCGGCCATCGGGGCGGCCCCCTACCCGAGGACCGACGACGAGGACGACCAGTACTTCTCCCCGCTCAAGGTCTACGAGTACCTGGCCGCCGGCCTGCCCGTCGTCGCCTCGCGGACGGGCCAGTTGCCCGAGGTCCTCGAGGGGCTGGGCGTCCTCGTGCCGCCGTCCGACCCGGCCGCCCTCGCCGCGGCGATCGACGCCCTCGCCGCCGACCCGGCCCGCCGCGCCGCACTCGGCCGGGCCGGTCGGGCCCGTGCCGTCGCACGGCACTCCTGGGCCGACGTCGTCGGACGGATCATGCGGCTCGCCGGCGTGGCGGAGGCGGGCCATGGCTGAACGGATCAGGAGACGGGCGCTGACCCGCACCCTGCGGCTGCTCGCCCCGGACGCCGGAGCCCACAAGGGGCTCCTGACGGGCGGGGTCATCGCCCTGCTCGCCGAGGTCGGCTTCCGCGTCCTCGAGCCCTGGCCCATGAAGCACGTCGTCGACTCAGTCTCGGCGTCGCTGGGCGCCGACGTCTCGCACCGGCCCGCCACGCTCGGGCTGCTGCTGTGGCTGGGCGCCGCGCAGGTGGCGCTCACCGCACTGCGGGCCCTCACGAACTACCTGGCCACGGTCGCCTTCGCCCTGGCCGGTTCGCGGGTGGCCAGCTCGCTGCGCGCCCGCATCTTCCGGCACGTCCAGGGACTCTCCCTCCAGTTCCACGCCCGCAACCGCAGCGCCGACACCGTCCAGCGCATCGTGAGCGACGTGGCGCGCATGCAGGACGTCGTGATCACCGCCGGCCTGCCCCTCGTGGCCAACGTCGTGACCCTCGTCGTCATGGTCGTCGTCATGGCCGTGCTCGACCCGCTCCTGTCGCTCGTGGTGCTCGGCGCGATCGGCCTGTTCGTCCTCGTCTCCGCCGGCAACTCGCGCAGGATCGCGGTGGCCGCCCGCAGGACCCGCACGGGTGAGGGCCACCTGGCGAACACCGCCCAGGAGTCCCTCTCGGCCATCCAGGTGGTGCAGGCCTACGGGCTGGAGGAGCTCATCGCGGAGCGCTTCGGCTCGGCCAACCGGACGTCCCTGCGCTCGGGCGTGGCCTCCCGGCGGCTGTCCGCCCGCCTCGAGCGCACCACGGACGGGATCATCGGTGTCGCCACCGCCGTCGTCCTCGTCGGCGGCGGGCTGCGCGCCCTCGCCGGCGCCATGAGCCTGGGCGACCTCGTGCTCTTCACGAGTTATCTGCGCACGACGATGAAACCGCTGCGCGACATGGCCAAGTACACGGGCAGGATCGCCCAGGCCACCGCCTCCGGCGAGCGGGTCGCCGACCTCATGGCGGTGCGTCCCGAGATCGTCACCCCCGCCCACCCGGTGCGGATCGGTCGGGCCCACGGCCTCGTGCGTCTCGACGACGTGCACGCCGGCTACGAGGGCGCCGAGGTGCTCCACGGGCTGAGCCTGGCCGCCGCCCCCGGCGAGATCGTCGCCCTCATCGGCCCCTCGGGCGCCGGCAAGTCGACCCTCGTGTCCCTGCTCGTGCGCGCCCAGGACCCCACCGCCGGTCGGGTCAGCCTCGACGGGCACCCGCTGTGCGAGCTCGACCTGGACGAGCTGCGCGCGAACGTCTCGCTGCTGCACCAGGAGGCCGTGCTGTTCACCGGCACGGTGCGGGAGAACATCCGGCTGGGGCGCCGGGGCGCCGACGACGCCGAGGTCGAGGCGGCCGCCCGGGCCGCCCGTGTCCACGACTTCGTCATGGAGCTGCCCGAGGGCTATGACACGGTGGTCGGCGAGCGGGGCGGCACCCTGTCCGGCGGCCAGCGGCAGCGTGTGGCCATCGCCCGGGCCCTGCTGCGCGACGCTCCCGTCGTGATCCTCGACGAGGCCACGACGGGGCTCGACCCCGCCTCGGCGGCCCTCGTCCTCGACGCCATCGAGCGTCTCGTGGCGGGCCGCACCACCCTGGCCGTCACCCACGACGCCGAGGTCGCCCTGCGCGCCACCCGCGTCGTGTGGATCGAGGACGGGCGCATCGTCCTCGACGGGCCCCCGCAGGAGCTCATGGCGTCGAGCCGGGCGTTCCGCGACTGGGTCGCCGCCGGCGGGCACGCCCGCGACGGGACGAGGGTCGGGGGGCCGCCATGACCGCCGGCCGGCGGCCCTCGTCGACCGGACGGGTCGTGGCCGAGGTCCTCGACGCCGCCCGCCTCAGCGAGCTCGTCGGCCGCGAGGTGCGCGCCGCGCGCATCCGGGTCAAGCCGGGCTCGTCCGTCGTCCTGGCCCTGACGGACCCCGGGACCGGCCTGGCCGACGGCTGGGCCAGGGTGCTGTGGCCGGACGGGCTGTCCAAGGCCGTCAAGGCCGAGCGCAGGGCCGCCGGGCTCGGACTGGTCACCGCCCGCCGTCCCCTGGACGGGGGGCTGGCGGGGCTGGTGCTCCAGCACGGCGAGATCCGCGCCGACCCCCGGCTCCGCCGCCCCCTGGCGCGGGCCGGCCGGGGCGGGCTGCTCGCCGGGCGCCCCGAGGACGCGGCGCTGCGCTACAACCCGTTCCGGCGCCTCGTCGCCCGCGACGGCGACCGGGTGGTGCGGGTGACGGCCGCCCCGGACCCGCTGGGGGCCGGCCTCCACGCCTTCGTGTCGGACCGGCTGGCCGTCCCCCGACGGCTCGACGACGGCGCCGACCCGAGCCTGGCCGTGCTCCGCCGCACCGGGGACGCCGACCTGGGCGTCCGGCCCGACTCGGTGGCGGCCCGTCGGGCCGGCGCCCTCTTCGCGGCGCTCCACCGTTCGACGGGCCGGCTGCCGGACGGGCTGCGCGAGGCGCTGGCCCGCAGGGCCGTCGACCCGCAGCGCCAGGCGGCGGCCCACGCCGGCGTCCTCGACGCGCTCGACCCCGGGCTGGCCGATCGGGTGCGCCGGCTCGCCGCGCGCGCCCCGGCGCCGTTGACCGGCCCGACGGTGCTCGTGCACGGCGACGCGTCCCCCGACCAGGTGCTCACCGACCGGGACGGCGGGGCCTGGCTCACCGACTTCGACCGCGCCCACCTGGCGCCCGCCGCCGTCGACCTGGGCTCCTACCTCACGACGTCCGGCGGCGCCGAGGGCCGGGCCTTCCTGGCCGGCTACCGGGAGGCGGGCGGCACGGTCCCGCCGGAGCCCCAGCTGCGCGCGGCGCGGGCCCGGGCCATGCTGCTGCGCGTCGCCGAGCCCCTGCGGCGGGCCCGTCCCGACTGGCCCGCCCTCGTCGGCGAGCGGCTCGACCGGCTCGAGGAGGTGCTGCGATGACGAGCGAGGCGCTGGCGGCCCTGCGCGGCCTCGTGGGGGTCGTCCGGGCATGGCCGGGGCGCCGCGGCGCCGTCGTCCTCGAACGGCGCGGCGACGACGGGCTGCTGCGCGCCGGCCGTGTGGGGGCCGACGGGCGCGTCGAGCTCGCCGACTACGCCGCCGACCCCCGCCTGCCCGAGCTGGTGCCGCCGCCGGACGGGGCGCTCGTCGTGCACCGCCTCCACCGGCGGGCCGTCGTGCTGCGCGCCGACCGTGCGGTCAAGCTGCTGCGGCCCGGACGCGCCCGGCCGCTCGTCGCGGCCTCGCGGCGCCTCGGCGGGCCGTGCGAGGGCACCGGGCTGCGGGTCGCCCGGGTGCTCGCCGCGACCGACGCCCGCGTCGAGCTCTCCCTGCTGGCCGGACGAAGCCTTCACGAGCTCGGCGACGACGGTCTCGACGGTTGGGCGCGGCTCGCCGAGGCCTGGCCGCGGATCGCCGCGCGCCCCGATCTGGCCGATTCCGGGCACACCGGGGCCGACGAGGTCGCGGTGCTCGCCCGCTGGCTCGCCGCGGCGGGGGAGCACGGGGCGCTGGGGCGCCTCGACGCGCTGCGCCGGGCCGTGGAGCGGGTGTGCGCCGAGCTCGTCGCATCCGCCGATCCGCCGGCGCTGCTGCACCGGGACCTGCACGACGGGCAGCTGCTCTGGGACGGGCGGGAGCTCGGCGTCCTCGACCTGGACACCGTCGCCCGCGGCGAGGCCGCCCTCGACGTGGGGAACCTGCTCGCGCACGCCGAACTGGGCAGGCTGACGGGCGCCCTCGGCGCCCCGGCGCACCGGCGGGTCCGCGACCACCTGGCGGAGCTCGCCGCTCGGACGGGCGCGCGCCCGGCGCGCGTCGACTGCTACCGGCGGGCCGCCCGCCTGCGGCTGGCCCTCGTCCACGCGTTCCGGCCGGCGGCCGACTGGTGGCTCCCGGAGTGGGTCGAGGCCTGCCTGGCGTCGGCCGAGCCGCCCTGAGTCGACCGCCGCGGCACCGCCGCGGGCCCGCGACGGGCACCGCGCCCCGGTCGGCACCGCCGGGGCGGGAACCACCGACACGAGCACCACGGAAGGAAGGACATCATGCGGATCACCGTTCTGGGATGCGGCTACCTGGGAGCCGTGCACGCGGCCGCCATGGCGGCGCTGGGCCACGACGTGCTGGGCGTCGACGTCGACGCCGATCGGGTCGGCGCCCTCGCGGCGGGTCGGCCGCCCTTCTACGAGCCCGGCCTGGCCGAGCTCCTCGAGCGCGTCACCCGAGAGGGGTGTCTGCGGTTCGCCGTCGCGCCGGTCTCCGAGCAGCTCGCCCGCGCCGAGCTGCACTTCATCACCGTCGGCACCCCGCAGTCCGATGACGGCTCCGCCGACCTGAGCCACGTGGAGGCCGCCGTCGAGGCGCTCCGAGGGGCCCTGCCCGCCGGCTCGGGGGCCGTCGTCGTGGGCAAGTCGACGGTGCCGGTGGGCACCGCGTCGCGCCTCGCCGAGTCGCTGGCGCCGCGCGGGGCGGCCCTGGTGTGGAACCCCGAGTTCCTGCGCGAGGGCCGTGCCGTCGAGGACACCCTCCACCCCGACCGCATCGTCTACGGGCTGCCCGGGGACCCGGTGCTCGCCCGCCGGGGGCAGGAGGCGCTCGACGCCGTCTACGCGCCCCTGCTCGCCGAGGGCGTCCCCCGCATCGTGACGAACCACCCCACCGCGGAGCTCGTCAAGGTCGCCGCCAACTCCTTCCTCGCCACGAAGATCAGTTTCATCAACGCCATGGCCGAGGTGTGCGAGGCGACCGGCGGCGACGTCGTGGCGCTCGCCGAGGCCCTCGGGTACGACGAGCGCATCGGCGCGGCCTTCCTGCGCGCCGGCGTCGGCTTCGGCGGCGGCTGCCTGCCGAAGGACATCCGCGCCTTCGTCGCCCGCGCCGAGGAGCTGGGCGTCCGGGAGGCCGTCTCCTTCCTGGAGCAGGTCGACGCCATCAACCGGCGCCGTCGCGATCGCGTCGTGGCCCTTGCCGAGCGCTGCCTGGGCGGTTCCCCCGAGGGGGCGCGGGTCGTCGTGCTGGGCGCCGCCTTCAAACCCGACAGCGACGACATCCGCGACTCCCCGGCCCTGGAGGTCGCGCGGCGCCTGCACGAGCGGGGGGCCCGGGTGCGCGTGTGCGACCCGCGGGCCCTCGACGCCGTACGGCGCCACCACCGGGGGCTCGAGACGGTCCGCGAGCCCCTGGCGGCCCTCGAGGACGCCGACCTGGTCCTGCTCCTGACCGAGTGGAACGAGTTCGTCCGCCTCGACCCGGACGAGGCGGCGGACCGGGTCGCGACCCCGGTCGTCATCGACGGCCGCAACGCCCTGGACGCCCGGCGCTGGCGCGAGGCCGGCTGGACCCATCTGGGGCTCGGCCGGCCCCGGCCCGTGCCGGCGCTCCGGACCCGGGCGCTGCGACGGGCCCGAAGCCCCCGGAAGGTGCCACGGTAACCTGTTCGGGTGAGTTCCCAGCAGCCGACCGACCCCAGGGGCGAAGAGCCCGAGCAGGACCTTCCCGAGCAGATGCGCGTGCGCGCCGCCAAGCGCCGGCGCTGCCTCGAGGCGGGCGGCCAGCCCTATCCGGTCGATCTGCGCAGGACGCACACCCTCGCGCAGGTGCGGGCCGGCTGGCCCGGCCTGGGGCCCGGCGAGGAGACGGACGACGAGGTGGCCGTCGGCGGGCGCGTCGTCTTCCTCCGCAACTCCGGCAGACTGTGCTTCGCCACCCTCCAGGACGGCTTCACCCCCGACGCCGACGCCGAGCGCCTCCAGGTCATGCTCTCGCGCGCCGAGATCGGCGACGAGGCCCTGGCGGGCTGGAAGTCCGAGGTCGACCTGGGCGACTTCGTGTGGGTGCGCGGACGGGTCGTCGCGTCCCGGCGCGGTGAGCTGTCGGTCATGGCGGCCCAGTGGCGGCTCGCCTCGAAGGCGCTGCGGCCCCTGCCGGTGCTCCACAAGGGGCTGTCCGAGGAGTCGCGCGTGCGCCAGCGCCACAACGATCTCATCGTCCGTCCCGAGGCGCGCGCCATGCTGCGCACCAGGGCGCGCATCACCCGCACCATCCGCGAGTCGCTGGAGGCCCAGGGCTACCTGGAGGTCGAGGGCCCGGTGCTCCAGACCCTGCACGGCGGCGCGGCGGCGAGGCCCTTCATCACCCACCTGAACGCCTTCGACATCGACATGTACCTGCGCATCGCCCTCGAGCTGCACCTCAAGCGCGTCATGGTGGGCGGCGCCGACCGTGTCTACGAGATCGGCCGGGTCTTCCGCAACGAGGGCGTCGACTCCTCGCACAGCCCCGAGTTCACGATGCTCGAGGCCTATCAGAGCTGGGGCGACCAGTTCACGATCGCCGAGACCCTCCGGTCGATCATCATGGACGTCGCCGACGCCCTCGGCGCCCACCGGATCGAGACCGGGCGCGGCGTCATCGACCTCGACGGCGAGTGGGCCTGGCTGCCGGTCCACGAGGGGCTGTCCGACAGGCTCGGCCGACGGATCACGCCCGAGACCCCGCTGGAGGAGCTGCGCGACGCCGCGCGGGCCAATGGCGTCGCCTTCGACGAGGGCTGGGGCCCGCAGAAGATGGTCGTCGAGCTCTTCGGCGAGCTCGTCGAGAAGGACCTGATGGCGCCCACCTTCGTCTGCGACTACCCCGAGATCGCCCAGCCGCTGGCCCGCCGCCACCGCTCCAAGCCCGGCTGCATCGAGGCCTGGGACCTCATCATCGGCGGCATGGAGCGCGGCACCGGCTTCAGTGAGCTCGTCGACCCCGTCGTCCAGCGCGAGATCCTCATCGCCCAGTCGCTCGCCGCCTCGGCCGGCGACCCCGAGGCCATGCAGCTCGACGAGGACTTCCTGTCCGCCCTCGAGCAGGGCTGCCCGCCCATGGGCGGCCTCGGCCTGGGGATCGACCGGCTCATCATGCTGTTCACCGACGCCGGGATCCGCGAGACGATCCTCTTCCCGCTGCTGCGGCCGCAGGGCTGAAGCCCGGATGTCTCGTCCGTCGGCGCGATCCGCGGCTGTCGGAGACCGGCCCGGGGCCGGCCGGCTTCACAACCTTCACTACCGCTCCGCGGGGACGGCCTGCCGCTGCGGCTGAGGGACCGGGCGCGGACGACGGAACCGTCCCGCTCCTCGTCGGGCTCGACCCCGTGTCCGGGGGCTCCGGAATTCCGGAGCCTTCCCCGCCGGGCCCGAGACCTCCAGCTGGCGCAGTCGCACCGGGTCGGGGTGGTGGAGCCTTCCCCGCCGGACCGGAGGGCTCGGCCCCGCGCTCGGGGCGGGCCAGCACCGGTGCTCGTTCAAGGGGCCGCGAAAGATGGCTCGGCCCCGCGCTCGGGGGCGGGCCCGGGTGTCTCGTTCTCCGTCCGTCGCGCACTGTGCGCCCGCGCGTGTGAAACCCTGACCGTGGCGAGCGGCGGCCCGCGCCGCCGCCGCCGGAAGGTTCCCCATGCCCAAGCTCCGCAGAGCCCTGTCCAAGGGCGGCATCCTCGTGTGGGTGCTCGCCGCCATCGTCCTCGCCCTCGTGCTGGGCTCGGTGCGCATCGGCGGCAACCACCTGCTGCCCGTCGGCGTCGGCCGCGTCTTCGCGACCTTCTCCGACCTGTTCAGCCAGTTCCTCACCTTCTCGATCCCGCTCATCATCGTCGGGCTCGTCACTCCGGCCATCGCCGACCTCGGGCGCGGCGCCGGGAAGTGGCTCGGCATCACGGCGGCCCTGGCCTACACGTCGACGCTCTTCTCGGGCTTCATCACCTATCTCGTGTGCGCGCAGGTCTTCCCGCGCCTCCTGGCGAGCACCTCGCTGGGCGACGTCAAGAAGCCGGGCAGCGCCCTGGAGAGCTACTTCACCGTCGAGATGCCGGCGCCGCTCGAGGTCATGACCGCCCTGCTGCTGTCCTTCGTCCTCGGCATCGGGCTGGGCATGATCCCCCGCGGGGTCCTGCGCAAGGGCTTCGTCGAGTTCCGCGCCATCATCACGAAGCTCATCGAGCGGATCATCATCCCGCTGCTGCCGCTGCACATCTTCGGCATCTTCCTCAACCTCACCTACACCGGCGAGGCCCTCGCCGTCGTGAAGACCCTCCTGAGGGTGGTCGTCGTCGTCCTGCTCCTCGAGGTCGTCATCCTCGGCGTCCAGTACTGCGTGGCCGGCGCCTACGGTCGGAAGAACCCGGTGAGGGCCCTCGCCACGATGCTGCCGGCCTATCTCACCGCCCTGGGCACCTCCTCCTCGGCCGCGACCATCCCCGTCACCCTGCGCCAGACGAGGCGCAATGGCGTGTCCGGCGCCGTCGCCTCCTTCACCGTGCCGCTGTGCGCGACGATCCACCTGGCCGGCTCCACCTCGAAGATCTTCGCCTTCGCCTACGCGATCTCCCTCACCCAGGGCGTGAGCATCTCCACCGCGCAGTGGGTCGGCTTCGTCTTCATGCTCGGCATCACGATGGTGGCCGCACCCGGTGTGCCCGGCGGCGCCATCATGGCCGCGACCGGTCTGCTGTCCTCGATGCTCGGCTTCGACGACGCCCAGGTGGCCCTCATGATCGCCACCTACATCGCCCTCGACTCCTTCGGCACCGCCACCAACGTCACCGGCGACGGCGCCCTCGCCATCATCGTCGACCGGATGACCGGCGGCCGGATCAGCGACGGCGGCGACCCCGAGAACGCCCGCGAGCTCGCCTTCGACACGACGGCCTATCTCGATGATGTCTCGGCCCCGGGCATGAGCGCCGAGGACCTCGGTGTCCTGCCGAGCACGTCCTAGAGGTTCCCGAGCAGTCGTGACTTCGCCACGGTGAACTCCGAGTCGGAGAGGCCCCCCTCGTCGTGGAGCCGGGCCACGTCCCGGAGTTGCTCGGCGATGGACGAGGACTCGACCGCGGCGCGTCTGGGCAACTCCGGGGTCGGATCACCGTCGGTGAGGACCGGACTCTCCTGCTCCCGATGGGAGAGCCGGGCCGAGACGACGGCCTGACCGGCCTGCTCCAGAGCCCTGCCCGTGTTCTCCTGTTCCCGGCGTACGACGGGAATGATCCCCGAGGTGTCCTGATTCGTCAGGACGTGCGTCATGAGGTCGGTGGGATGGTCAGCGTCGACTTACCTGTGGTCGCTCTGGCCGCGTAGCTGATCCCGGAGGCCGCCAGGGCGGTGTCATAGTGTTGAAGCAACGGTGTTCGTGCCTGTGACAAGGGGGTTGGTGTTGAGACGGTTGCAGGCCAGGACGGACAGCCAAGTCGTTCGGGGAGGGTCTGGCCCAGGGCTGCTCGGTGCGGCGGATCGCTGATCCGGGCCGGGCCGGTGTCCCTCGGTCGTGTCCCGGGGAATTGCCCGACACGGTGGCAGGGGCGCCTATCGGCCCGGCTAGGCGGACCAGCAGGTAGCCACCCGACGGTCCCGGCCCAGACCCCGCCGCCTGGAGACAGAGCCGGTGCTGCGCGCCAGGGCCCTGGCCGATCTGGCGAAGTCCCGCACAACCCGTCCAGGCCGCCGGGAGATTCCATCTGGAGGCTGCGAGCCGGCAGGTGAGACCCCGGTCCCCGCCGGCAGGAGGTGCCGTCGTGTCTCACGAGACCATCCGCACGCCTGGATCCACTGTCTCTTCCGGAAGGAGAACTGGCCCATCACGGGATCATGCCGCTACGGCGGCCGGACCTGTCGGCGTCCTCGTCGCAGGGTCGGCCAGCGGGGAGCCTCCATCATCGGGACGGGGAAGGCACCGGGGAGCGTCCTGACGACGTGCGGGGCCGCCGGGAGTCGCGGACACTGGGAGGGTGATCCCGTCACAGGTCAAGGACGGGGCCTCGGCGGCGGCGATGCTCATGGAACGGACGACCAGGTTCGTCAAGATCGTGGCCCTGCCCCTGGGCAAGAAGTCCGATGGCCTGGCTGTCAAGCCTTGGGTTTTGCGGGGGCTCGTTTGTCTGGTTGCGGTGGTCTGGGGTAGGGGCTGGTTGCCGCCCTTGATGACCTCGAGGCCATGCCCGGTCCCGTGGGCGCGTTCGTGCTCGATGGGGGGTGAGCATCCCGATCGCGGGGTGGGGCCGTACCGTGGTGTACCGGTGGACCGGTTCGACGGTGGCGGTCAGGGGCTGGTCCGGCACGACGTGCATCGTGCGGGCCCCGAACGCCGAGCAGTTCTCCGAATGGACCTGACTGATGCGCTTTCTGGCCCTGATGGACTTGGAAGGGGCCGTGGTGACGATGGACGCCCTCCACAGCCGGAGTGACACCGCCGAACAGATCACAGACCAGTACGGCGTCCTGACCGTGAAGGCCAACCAGCCGAGTCTCTACCACGCTCTGAAGCGCCTGCCCTGGAAACACGTCCCACGCGACTCCCGACCCGACCACTCACGCGGGCGGCGAGTCACGCGCACGGTCCAAGCGGTCGTGGCCCCGGCCTGGATCGACTTCCCCGGTGCCCGCCAGGTGGTCAAGATCCGGCGCACACGCACCACTAGGACCAGGACAGTGGTCACCGCCGACGCCATGCACACCCAGGCGCGTACCGCCGGGTGGGGCACCAGCAGAGTCGTGGTCTCTCTCCATGCCACGTCGCGTAGTTGTGAGGTGAGACTCACCAGGCTATTCATGTAGCGATCACTACATGAATGATGCTACACTCAGTTTCGGATAGACCGAGGTCTGGCTCGAGTAAGGGGGGATCAGCGCAGACCGGGTCAGCGGGGTCTATGGGGTCCATCTGGCCCAGTGGCCTCATGTTCTGAAGATGGGAGTTAGACATGATCGATGTTCAAGAAGCTGGTCTTGAACGCCACGTCACTCGTGAAGGATCAAGCAGGTGGACAGTACGTGCGAAGCGTGAGATCACCTACGATGTCATTGTTTCGCGACAGCTTTTTAGCGTTAGCAACCCGACACTGGCAACAATGGGAGATGTTCCTGCGGCTCGTGGGATATAATTCTGGAAGTCAACGCGCACAGAAACTATGCAACGAGATCAGGAGAGAATGTAACATTGAGGCTACCCCCATATTCATTGGGCTGGATCATCCTCGTCACGTGAATAACCGTTTTCATGACATTATTGCTGAGCATGGCCCGATTGGGTATTTGGTCAACAATGCAGGTGCCAACGACAGATCATCAGGTTTTTCGTTGGATGCGAAAAGATTAGACGAGATCTTGACAATCAACCTTAAGTCTCCGCTTCTTCTAACCTCAGCGACTGGGAGTTATTTTGTTAAAAACGGAATCAAAGGCGCAATCGTAAATATTACTTCTGTACATGATAAGATTCCAATTTCAGGTGGAGCCTTGTACTGTGCCTCGAAGGGGGACTTGCAGTTGCCTCTCGAGCACTAGCATTAGAATTCGCGCCGTTTAATATTCGACTTAATATCGTTGCTCCGGGAGAGACGGCAACGCCAATGAACGGCATTGATGAAGAAAATCAGAATTCCATAATTTTACGACCTGCTATTCCGAGTGGTAGAGCAGGTGAGACAGCAGAGATTGCCAATGCGGTGACTTGGCTTCTAAGTTCAGAAGCGTCATATGTAGTCGGTGCAACGATGTATGTTGATGGTGGTCTACTGCTTATGGCAGCCGAAGAAAATGCTAAAGCGTTGTCCAAAAATTAATCTTTCGGCAGACAGATATTTGTGTTTGAAAGGAATGAAGATGAAGGCAGTTGTTATTAATCGAACAGGTTCTGCCGATGAACTTACATACTCGGATCTTCCAGAACCAGAAATAAATTCATGTGATATTCGGATCAAAGTGGCGGCTGCTGCGGTCAATCCAGTTGACATCAAGACTCGTTCGGGATTTCTTGGTATTGATCTCACATTTCCTGCTGTTTTGGGATGGGATGTTAGCGGTACGGTCGAGGCTACCGGTGCTGATGTCACAAAATTCAAGGTTGGTGACGCAGTCATGGGCATGATCGCTCAATCTGTGCGCAGACGCGGAACGTACTCAGAGTTCGTAGTTGCTCCGGAAACGTTATTTGCGTCTGTACCGGAGAAACTTCCTCTTGAACGAGCTGCAGCAGTACCATTGGCTGCTATGGCCGCTGCGCAACTTCTTGACAAGGTCAACTTGACCCAAGCTTCCCGAGTCCTTGTGACCGGTGCAGCAGGAGCAGTCGGTCGTGTAGCCGCTCAGTGGTTGCTTCAAAGAGGTCATGAAGTAGCGGGTCTCGCACGTTCCTCTGACCGTGACGATCTGACTAGGTTGGGAATCACGGTGGTTTACTCAGATATTGTAGAGATCCCACGATATGCATTCGACGCAGTGCTTGATACTGCTGGCATCTCCGGCACAATTGCGGCAGTACACGATAAAGGAGCGTTCGTGTCAGTCGCAGACAACCGGCAGCCTGAACCTCAGCGCGGGATTATCCCGACAAAGAGTTACGTCCAGGAAGATGGGGCGCGGCTTGCAACAATCGCTGAACAAGTGGCCTGCCATTCTTTAGTAGTTACGGTAGGGAGCAGGTATCCCCTGTCAGAAGCGGCTGCCGCTCACCGTGATTTTGAAAAGGGAGGCCTTCGTGGAAAGGTGTTGTTAATACCATGAACACTCTAAATTACATTTCTCTGGCTGTGCCGAACATTAAAGTGGCAGCAGATTGGTTCACTCAAGTGGTTGGGCCACCGGCTAGTGGAAAAGCTCTATTTGAGTTTGATCCGAGTGTCACGGTAAAACTGGTCGAGTGCAAGTCAAGCGAACTCGGACTGCCATCAATATTCGATCTTGGGACGCTCCATCTTTGTTTTCGTGTAAGGAATATTGAAAAGGTTGCTATGGCTGTCATGAAACAAAATCGTTTCTGGTTTCGCGGAGTGGGAGGTGCTCGAAGTCGTAGTCGACGGTGCGGCCGGTGACGTATGAGGCGGATGCGCCGAGGGTTTCTTCGGGTGTCTCGCGCTGGATGGTGGTGGTGTTGTTCCTGGCCGTGTTCCGGACGTGCCCGGCCGGGTTGTGGTCGGGCGCGTACGGCGGCAGGAAGATCGTGGTGATGCGCTCCAGCAGCCGGCCGGGCCCGTGGAGGCCGGTCAGGGCTCTGGCGTGGTGGGGGCGGGCGTTGTCCGGGACGACCGCGATCTTGCCGGCCTCGGTTTCGCGTTGGAGCCGGTCCAGCGCGAGGGTCGTCTGCCAGGTGTCCCGGTTCTGCTCGGTCGGGTACGGCGCGACTGTTCTGCTGGTCGGGGGGAGGGCGTCGGAGAAGGACTGGGACGTCCTCTGCCGGTCCACGGACCGGCCTGGTGCGCTGCCCTTTCGGGGGCTGCGTGCGGCGGGTCCAGGTCTCGTGCTCCAAGCGGCCTGGCCAGGATGGTCTCGGGTTCCTGCTTCCGGACGCGGGCGGGTTCCACCGCGTCCCGGTTCCCCGCATGCCCGGCCGGGACCGGGCGCATCCTGGTGGCCTGCCAGTCGGCCGGCCGTTCCTGCACCGTCCTCTCCGCCCGCTCGACCGTCTCTGCGATGATGCCCGCATCGGCGCCACGGGAGGCGTGCAGGACCGCCTCTGCCTTCATCCCGGCGAGCACGCGACTGCCGGAACGCTTCCTCCCCCCGACCAGGACGGCTGTTTCTTCCGGGGCGACCCCGACCCGCACGCCCCCACCGCATCCGAAACAGCACAGGAAACCCACGAAACACGGCCCCGTCCCATGACGGCCATAAACCTGGGCTGGCAGTCTTGTTTCATTACGGTCATACGTCACCCGCAGCCTCCTCGAGGTCGACGTGTTCAGATCCCACCCTACTTTGCGATGAATCGTTTAAATTCCAATAATCAAATCCGTTAAACGTACATTCAACGCAAATATATGTTATTCTTGCAGTCGATTGAAGGTTGCGAAGAGAGGCGCCATCTCTGCCGCGCTGCGCCATGCCCTGCAGGACAGTTCCGATGAATTCCGCTATATTTTCAGCATTCACATTCGAGACGATGACTTCCTTTTCAAGATCTGCATCTATTATATTTTTAATACGCTTAATGTTAGAGATTCGATGACTCTCTAATTTTTTTTCGATGTCCCGGTTTGCATCTGTAACACAAGTTGCCGCGCAGGAAATAAGACAGCCACCCGGACCACTTTTGTCGGAGTATTTATCCGCAGCTTCAAACAAGATTCGTCGGATAAGGGGGAGGGCGTGTTCTTCTTCATTGAAGGCAAGGTCCGTGAAACGACCTTCTGTATTCAGGTAGTGCTCGACAACTTGATCAAATAGATGTTGTTTATCTTGAAATGCAGCATAAAGGCTTGAAGCGGTAATTCCCATTCCTGTCGTTAGTTTGGCGATGGAAGTTCCTTCATATCCATTTCGCCAAAAAATATCCATAGCCTTGTCTAAGGCATCATCAATATCGAACTGTCTGCCTTGGCCACGTACCCCAGCCATCAATAAATATCCCCCTCGGTGAGATGCTGACATATCAAAACTTGTTTGAAGGCAGATACCTCCTTCTATAGTTGAAATTTCATTGTTTTGGAATCTATTCTTAGCTTATGAATCCTGCTGTGGGCAAGTATAGTATAGATGTCCATAACTCTTTGCATTGGGGTAAGTGAAATGCTGCTATGGCTGTCATGGAACAAAATCGTTTCTATGGCTGTCATGGAGCAGGATCGTTTCTGGTTTCGCGGGGCGGGAAGGTGCTCGGAGTCGTGGTCGAATGTTCGGCCGGTGATGTGTGGGGCGGATGCGCCGAGGGTTTCTTCGGGGGCCTCGTGCTGGATGGTGGCGGTGTCGTTCCTGACCGCGTTCCGGACGTGCCCGGCCGGGTTGGTGGTCGGGCACGTACGGCGGCAGGAAGATCGTGGTGATGCGCTCCAGCAGCCGGCCGGGCCCGTGGAGGCCGGTCAGGGCTCTGGCGTGGTGGGGGCGGGCGTTGTCCGGGACGACCGCGATCTTGCCGCCTCGGTTTCGCGTTGGAGCCGGTCCGGTGCGAGGGTCGTCTGCCAGGTGTCCCGGTTCTGCTCGGTCGGGTGCGGCGCGACTGTTCTGCTGGTCGGGGGAGGGCGTCGGAGAACGACTGGGACGTCCTCTGCCGGTCCACGGACGGCCTGGTGCGCTGCCCTTTCGGGGGCTGCGTGCGGCGGGTCCAGGTCTCGTGCTCCAAGCGGCCTGGCCAGGATGGTCTCGGGTTCCTGCTTCCGGACGCGGACGGGTTCCACCGCGTCCCGGTTCCCCGCATGCCCGGCCGGGACCCGGCGCATCCTGGTGCCCCGCCAGTCGGCCGGCCACTCCTGCACCGTCCTCTCCGCCCGCTCGACCGTCTCAGCGATGACGCCCGCATCGACGCCACGGGAGGCGTGCAGGACCGCCTCGGCCTTCATCCCGGCGAGCACGCGACTGCCGGAACGCCTCCTCCACCCGACCAGGACGGCGGTCTCCTCCGGGGCGACCCCGACCCGCACGCCCCCACCGCATCCGAAACAGCACAGGAAACCCACGAAACACGGCCCCGTCTCAGGGGGCCATAGATGGCCCGAGTGGCCTCGACCTGCACGTGCCGGTCATCGGCGAACAGGGCGTCTAGGCGGTTTTTCTGCTTGTCGGTGAGCAGCCGGCGCGGTGTGAAGGGTACGGCGGTCCTGGTAGAGCGGGTCCCCGGCCTGGCCTCGTCGGACGTGGATTTCTTGTTGGATGCGTCGGCGGCACTCGTCCGGGGCGTCCGCCGGCCAGGCGGACGACATGGAAGGGGTCCATTACTGGCACGGCCTCAGAGATCTCCTCGGCGGCGGTCTTGAACCCGGTGAACCCGTCCATGACCACGGTCTTGATGCTGGCTCTCCAGGCCTGGGGTTGTTCGGCGAACCAGGTCTTGAACACGGCCTTGGAGCGTCCTTGAACCATGTCGAGGAGCCTGGCCGGGCCGGTTTCCTCATGCACGCCGGTGAGATGCGGTGATGACGGTGACGTACTTGTCGCCCCGGCGGGTGTGTCGCATACGTGCTCATCGACCCCGATGACGCGAACACCATCAAGGCGGGCCGGGTCCGCGATGAGCAGGCGTCTGCCTTCGGCGAGGACAGCGGTGTTCGCGGTGTGCTAGAGACCCCGAGAACGCCCGCGAGCTCGTCTTCGACACGATGGCCTATCTCGACCGGGTCTCCGTCGAGGGCGTCGTGATCCCCGAGGAGCTGGCCGCCCCCGCCGCTGCGGCCGTCCCGGAGGCCGACGCCGCCGGAGACGGGCGCGACGGGGCGGGTTCCGGCCCCCGAGCCGGCTCGAGGGCGGACGCGGTCGGCTGAGCGGGCCCGGACGCCGATGGCCGGGGCCCGCAGAGATCATTGAGCTGTCCAATGAGTCAGACCTGCTCCTGAGAAGGCCCTTTCTGGGGAGAATGCTCCGTGTCCCCCGCTGCCTGCTGTCGGCCATGGTGGCGCGCGTCCCGGCGCGCTACGCCTCGGACGTCGTCGTCCGGGAGCTCTGCCTGTCGCGTCACACGGTCATCACCCACCTCGCCCGCATCCGCGACAAGTACCGTGCGGGGCGCCATCAGCTCGGCCGCGTGGCGTCGAGGATGGCGCGGGCCGCCTCGGCGGCGAGGTCTGCGAGCTCGGTGGGGCTGGGCGCGTCCGGGTCCGTGCGGGCGGCCCACCAGGAAAGGGTCTCGACGAGGTGGTCCAGGAGGAGGAGGGCGATCATCCGACGGCCGAGGTCCTGCCCCGGGGGCGAATCGGGGCGGAGCAGGGTCTCGATGGTGTCGACCCAGCGGGTGCGGTGCCCGTGCAGCGCGGCGAGGAGCGAGGGGTGCGAGGCGATGAGTCGGACCCAGTTTGCCATCTGGGACAGCTCGGTGGCGGAGAGGCGCCGGACGAGTTCGTGGGCGATGTCCTGCCCGATGCGAAGTGCCGGCGTGCCCGGTGGCTGTTCGGCGATGACGGCCCGGATCATCCGGAGTGTCTCGTCATCGATCATCATGCCGATGATGAAGTCCTCCTTCGTCGAGAAGTGCCGGAAGAATGTCATCTGCGAGACCCCGGCGCGCTGGGCGATCTGCGCCACCGTGATGGCGTCGTAGTCGTGCTCGGCGAGCAGGGAGCGACCGGCCCGGCGGATCGAGTCCCTCGTGGTACGACGTTTCTGCTCCTGCCAGGCCCGGCGCGCGGCCACGGTCCTCGTCGACGTGCCGCGGCCAGTCGGCGCAGCGGACGGCCTCGTGGCGGTACTCTGCGCATCGGTGTCGGTCACAGTCGCATCATCACCCGGTGCGGGTGTCACCGCGGCGCACGAGCACCACGACGGCGACGAGTGCGCCGACGGCGACCAGGCAGCAGGTGAGCAGGGAGAAGTCCGTCGCCGTGGTGTATGCGCGGGCGGCTGCCTCTCGGAGGGCCTGTCCGGCCGCGTCCGGCGAGCGGGCGGCCTGCTGGAAGGCGATCGTCACCGAGCTCGTGGCCTCGGGCGTCGCGTGAACACCTGAGGCAGTCAGGCCAGTGCTGTAGATCGAGCCCTCGACGGTGCCGAGCACTCCGATGCCCAGCACCGAGCCGAGCTGTTGGAGGACGCTGAGCAGGGACGACCCGGTGCCCCGCCGGTCGCTGTCGACTTGGGAGAGTCCCCACGACAGCGCGACGGGCTGGCAGACGCCCATGCCCAGGCCGGCGAGCGCTTCGCCCACGCCCATGAGGACGAGTCCGCCTCGGACGGTCGCGGCGCCCATGATGACAGCGCCCAGGGCCAGCAGGGTCAGGCCGGCTCTGCATGCGCCGGCGGGGCTCAGCCGACGCGTGGCGTGCTCGTTCAGCAACGAACCGAGGATCGCGCCGGCGACCAGCGGCATGAGCAGCAGCCCGCCCACCAGCGCGTTGTGGCCGCGGACCGTCTCGAGATAGGCGGGCAGGACGAAGATCAGCCCGAAGACCGCGAAGTTCACGGTGGCCAGCACGATCCCCCCGATCGCGAAGGGGGTCGAGGCGAACAGGCGCAGATCGGTCAGCGGACGCCCGGTGCGCAGGTCGGACACCACGAACCCCACGACGAGCACCACTCCTGCCAGGGCGGAGCCGCAGGCCGACAGGCTCATCCAGGCGCGCTGGGCGTTGATGAGCCCAGCCGTGAGCAGACCGAGCCCCGCGGTGACGAGCAGCCCGCCCCGCCACGGCAGGCCGGTGGCGGACGCGACCGGCCGCCTCGACCGGGGGATCACGCGCAGGCTCCACACCATCACCACCAGGAATGCGACGACGTCGAATGCGAAGATCGCCCGCCACCCGGCCAACGAGGTGAGCCCGCCGCCGATCACCGGTCCGAGCGGAGCGCCGAGGGTCCCGGCGATGGTCCACACGGTGAGCGCTCGCGCCCTGTCCGCCATGCGGGGGAACAGATCGGCGATCAGGGCCAGGCTCATCGGGATGAACATCCCCGCGCCCGCGCCCATCAGGGCCCTCGCCGCGATGAGGCACCCCACGACGGGGCTCGCCGTGCCCAGGACTGAGCCGACGAGCAGGCCGACCAGCCCCATGAGCAGCACCCGGCGGTGGCCGAGGCGGTCTCCCCCGAAACCGGCGATCAGCAGGACCACGACGAAGGCCAGGCTGTAGGCCGAGGCGACCCACTGCTGCTGCGCCATCGATGCGTTCAGACTCGCACTCACGTCAGGCAGTGCCACGTTCACCGCGGCAGTGTTGACGAACAGCATCGCAACGCCCACCGACAGACACACCAGCCCGGCCCAGCGGCCGGAGGCCTCCTGCCCGGATGCCCGGGCCCGGCCCGTGTCCTCACCCACAACGTCCCACTTCCTCTCGGTCGCAGCACCCCGGACGCCCTGCCCGGCCGCGACGGCGATCCGATGCGTCACTCGGATCCGAGACCACCAGCATATTCCATATGTGAGAGACTATCATTCTGGTCGGTCGGGTCGCCCGAGGACTTGAGTGCTACCGGGGCGGCGGCCGCGGCACGTCGAGAAGGAGAAGTACGCCGATGGGATACAAGCCAGGGCGGGTGCCCGCCTCGGTGCGCGACAGGCTCCACGATCTGGTGGAGACGTCCGATCGTGACTTCGTGCCGCCGCTCTCGTGGCGGGCGGCGATCGGCGAGGTGTTAAGGAAGCCGGAGTTGTGCTGGAGACGGCTGATGTCTCAACTCCTCTATCCGTAATCGCTTTCGTTGTGCCGCGTGAAGCCCAAGACATAGCCGCCAAGCCCGCGTTGAATAGTGCTAATCTCCAATACGTTGATGCGTGTGACGAGATCTACTTGATTGACCGCATTCCACGTCTGCCTATTAACGGAAAGGTTGACCGTAAGACTCTGCTTACCCACTTGCCCGCAGTCCGATCCGGGAATTTTACCCAGACAGATATCTTCTCTATTGCAAACCTTTGCAGAAAGTAGGAAACCGATGTTGATACTGCTAATCATCAACGCAGTGATCTCCCTGTCCACAGTAGTCGCAGCCTGCATTGCGTTTGTGCGGCCGGGTATGTTCAGTGGCTCTCGTCATGTGGCTGGGGGTGAACGTTTCTTCGCGAACATGTACGCAGCTCGCGCCATTCCCCTCGGGGTTCTTGCCGGAGTGTTGCCATTCATCGTTTTCGCAGACCAGTGGCCGACCAAGGTGCTGCTCGTCGCAGCCGCGCTCGTCCAAGTTGTCGATGCTGTCATCGGTGCTGGCAAGAGGGAATGGGGCATGACGGGTGGTGCAGCAGCCGCCGTCGTTGTCCATGGTCTGACGGCATGGCTCATCTGATCGCAGCCGAAGATTCAAGAGCATTTTTCTTCCTGTTCGACCACGCCATCAGCGAATATTGAGGCTCATTCGTAGGAAGCCGGGCGGAAGAGTGCCCCGGCCATGTCCGGGGCGGCTGGTGTTCCACGTTTTCGGGCTCCGGGGGTGGACACGCTGTACTGGCGGTTCGACCCGGGTGCTGCCGTCTGCTCGTTGGTGTCCCGTGGGGTGGGATGATGCCCGTGGCGTCTTGTCGACGGCCGCCGCGATGCGGGGAGGCGGGTCTCGTGCCGGCCTCCCCGGCGGGCGGGTGTGGCGCCCGCCCGCCGGTTCCGGTCGGGCGGGCGCGCTCCGGCTCAGTGGCCCGTCGGGGCGTGGTGGCCCGCTCCGGCCGGCCGCCTACTTCAGCCAGTCGTTGCCGGGCAGGTCGGCCAGTCGGGTGATGTCGAGGTGCGTCCGGACGTCCGAGGCCGGCTGGAGGCCGTAGTGCTCCAGTGACGTGCGGATGTACTCGGCTCCGTCGATGTTGAGCGGGCCCGAGGTCCACATGGCGTAGGGCAGGTTGACGAAGCGGCCCTCCTTGACGGCGGTCAGGTTCTTCGTCGCGTCATTCGACCGCAGCGCCTCGACCTTCTCGTCGTAGCTCTGGCCCGGGTAGTCGACGAAGAAGATGATGTCGGGGTCGGCGGTGGCCAGTCGTTCCCAGCTCACCGACGTCCAGGTGTCCTGCACGTCGGCCAGGGCGTTCGTGACGCCGGCCGAGTCCATCATCGCCTGCGGGGCGCCGAAGGAGCCCGACGAGAAGATCGTGTCCGAGCTGGAGTCGAACAGGAACGCGGTCGGCTCGTCGGCGGCCCGCGGCGCCGATTCGAGCCCCTGGCGGCGCGTCGTGATGTCGTCCACGGCCGACTCGGCGGCGTCCTGGTGGCCGGTCATCGCGCCGATGTTCGAGATGTCGGTGGTGAGGGCGTCCCACGGGGCCATCGTGCCGCGGTTGCCGTCGGCCTGACGGCAGGTCTCCGAGAGCAGGTAGGTGTCGATGCCCTGCTCGCTCAGCCCGTCGGGGGTGAGGTTCTTCTCCTCGGAGAAGCCGTAGCCCCAGCCGGCGAACACGACCTGCGGCTGCGCGGCGACGATGTTCTCCATCGTCGGGTACTTGTCGGCCACCTGGTTGAGGCCGTCGACGGTCTCGTCGCCGTACTTGAGGGCCAGCACGTCGCGGTCGCGCTGCATGCTCGACACGGCCGTGATGTCGCCGGCGGCGCCGGCGGCCAGCGCGATCGAGATGATGTTGCCGTCGTTGACGAACAGCTTCGTCGTCGGGCTCGGGTACTCCTTCGTCTCGCCGCAGTTGGTGAGCTGCACGGTGCCGGCGGCCGACGAGCCCGCCGAGCCGGACGACGCGTTCGGGCCGCAGCCGGTGGCGACGAGGGCCATGGCGAGCAGCCCGACCGGTGCGATGCGGGTGATCTTCATCGGGTGTCCTTTCCCCTGCTGATGAGCAGATGGGGTTGATGGGTGTGCGGATGGGGGATCTGCATGGCCTCGACGGCGAAGGCCTCGCCCATGAGCCCGGCATCGAGCACCTCGGCGGGCCTGCCGGAGGCCTCCATGCGCCCGTCGTGGAGCACGGCGACGAGGTCGAAGTGGCGCAGCACGGTGTCGATGTCGTGGATGGCGGCGATCACCGTCGTCGGCTGGGAGCCGAGCAGGTCGAGCAGGCGCAGCTGCCAGGCGATGTCGAGGTGGTTCGTGGGCTCGTCGAGCATGAGGACGGGGCAGCGCTGCGCCAGGCCGCGGGCGATCATGGCCCGTCGGCGCTCGCCTCCGGACAGGTTCGTGCAGGGCGTCTCGAGCCGGTCGCCCAGGCCGAGCGCGGCGAGCGACTCGCGGACGATGTGCATCTCGCCGTGCGTGTCCATCGACCACGGGCTCCGGTAGGGGATGCGGCCCAGGGCGACCATCTCGCCCAGGCGCAGGTCGTCCGGAGGGGTCTCCTCCTGCGAGACGAACGAGATGACGCGGGCCCGTTCGCGGGGCCGCATGGCGCCCACTGGGCGTCCGTCGAGCAGCACCCGGCCGGCGGCGGGCTCGGCGATGCCGGCGGCGGCGCGCAGCAGCGTCGACTTGCCGGCGCCGTTCGTGCCGACGAGCGCCAGCTTCGTGCCGGGCGGCACGGTGAGGCTGACGCCGCGCACGACGACATGGCCCTCGACCTGGGCGGCGACGTCCTCGAGGCGGATCTCGGGGATCGGCCCGATGCCGCGGTGCGTGCGCCTCGTGCCGCCCCTCATGCGTCACGACTCCCGAACGCGTAGCGGCGCCGCCCCATGAGGACCAGGAAGACGGGTGCCCCGATCACGCCGGTGACGACGCCGATCGGGATCTCCTGGGGGCTCACGACGACGCGCGAGACGACGTCGACCCACAGGAGGAACAGCGAACCGACCAGCGCGGCGATCGGCAGCATCCGGCGGTGCAGCGAGCCGACCGTCATGCGCGCCGCATGCGGGACGATGAGCCCGACGAAGCCGATGCCGCCGCTGACGGCCACGAGGCAGCCGATGAGCACGCCGAGCCCGATGAACAGGCCGACGCGCATCGCCCCGACCCGCACGCCGAGGGCCGCCGCCGTCTCGGGGCCGGCGGCCAGGGCGTCCAGCCAGCTGCTGACGGCCAGCATCGCGGTGCCGACGACGGCGACCGCGAGTAGCGGCAGCAGCAGCTTCTCCCAGCTGGCGCCGGCCACCGAGCCGAGCATCCAGAACATCACCGAGGTCGCCGCGTGGTTGTCGTCGGAGAGGAAGACCATGAACGAGGCGACCGCCGAGAACGCCGAGGACAGCACGACGCCCGACAGCACCATGCGCAGCGGCGTGAGGCCGCCCTGGGCCTGCGAGACGCCGAACACCGCGCCCGCCGCGCCGAGCGCCCCGAGCAGGGCGCCGGCCGACAGCGAGTAGACGCCGAACCGGGCCAGCACCCCGAAGACGAGCACCGCCGTGGCGCCCACCGAGGCGCCCGAGGAGATGCCCAGCAGATAGGGCTCGGCGAGCGGGTTGCGCACGAGGGTCTGCATGCCCGCGCCGCCGATCGACAGGCCGGCGCCGACGAGCACCGCCAGCAGGGCGCGCGGCATGCGCAACTGCCAGATGATCGTCGCGAACGGGGAGGAGACGGGGTCGCCGGACAGCTGCCCGCGCACGACCGCCCAGACGTCCGCCAGCGGGATGCGCTCGGAGCCGAACGCCAGCGACAGCACGATGCTCACCGCGATGGCGACGACGAGCCCGATGATGACCGGCGTCAGGGCGACGCGGGCGCCGCGCCGGGCCGGTGCGGCGGATCCCCTCGTCCTCATGCGGCGCCCCGCGCGTGGGCGAGGGCGCCGCCATCACGGCGCGACCGGTACCGGCGGGGGACGCTGAGGGGCACGGGACCTTCGACCTTCATCTGGGGCGTCTGTGAGCGCGAGACGCCGAGCGGACGGGCGAGCCGACAGGTCTTCGGACTCGGATCACCCGGGACCGGCCCCTTCCCGGGTCTCCCCAGTGGGTCTCGTGCCGGCCCCGTCACCTTCACCGCTGCGCGCCAGTCCCGGATTTCCACCGGAGTTCCCTGGCGCCCACATCAGTGGGCGCGATCGACTCGACACACAGAGTAGACCCCTGGGGGTCGGGCCGGCGAGGCGGAGGGGATGTTCCGGATTCCGGGACTCTCGCCCTCCCCCCTTGTTACCAGGTAGTAGGTTACTTGATCGTAAGTTGTGGTGCGGTGAGAGGAACGATGGTGGACATCGAGGATCCGACGCAGCCGGTGCGGTTGCTCACGCCCGAGGGGGAGCTCGTCGAGGACCCCCGCTTCCGCTGGCGGGGCGGTGACGGGAGCCTGGTCGAGATGCTCCGCGGAATGCGCCGGGGCCGCCGGTTCGACGTCGAGGGCGCCGCGCTGCAGCGCCACGGGGAGCTCGGGCTGTGGCCGCCGCTGGTCGGTCAGGAGGGCTACCAGGCGGGGATCGCCGCCGCGCTGAACCCGGCCGACATGGTCTTCGCCACCTACCGTGAGCAGTCCCTGGCCCTGGCGATGGGGGTGAGCCCGGCCGACATACTCGCCCTGTGGCGCGGGGCGGGCCTGTCGCGCTGGGACAGCGCGGCCACGCGCATGGCGCCCTACTCGCTCATCATCGGCTCCCACCCGCTCCACGCCGTCGGGTACGCCCTGGGCGTCGCTCTCGGGCGCGCCGGCGACGGTCCCGCGCCCGCTACCCTCGCCGTCTACGGCGACGGCGCCTCGAGTCAGGGCGACGTCAACGAGGCGCTCGTCTTCGCCGCGGCCCGCCGCGCCCCGGTGGTGTTCTGCTGCGTCAACAACGGCTGGGCCATCAGCGAGCCGGTCACCCGCCAGAGCCCCATCCCGCTCTACCAGCGGGCGCACGGTTTCGGCATCCCCGGGATCCGCGTCGACGGCAACGACCCGCTGGCCTGCGCCGCGGTCATGGACTGGGCCCTCGGACGGGCGCGCGCCGGCTCCCCGGTGCTCGTCGAGGCGCTCACCTACCGGATGGGCGCGCACACCACCAGCGACGACCCGGGCCGGTACCGCAGCGACGAGCTCACCCGGCAGTGGGCCGGCCGCGACCCGATCGAGCGGCTGCAGACCCACCTGCTCGCCCGCGGCCTCGTCGACCGGCCCTGGCTGGAGGCCCTCGACGCGGAGCTCGACGACTTCGGCGCCGAGGTGCGCCGCACCTGCCGCGAGCTGGTCGACACGCCCATCGAGCGGGTCTTCGACGATCTGCTCGTCGAACCGGGCGCCCACCTGGCCGAGCAGCGGGCCGAGTGCCTCGACTGGTTGTCCACCGTCCCGGGCTCCACCGTCCCGGGCGAGGAGGTCGGCGCATGAGCGGGCTCACCGTCGTCAAGGCGCTCAACAGGGCCCTGCACGAGGCCATGGCCGCCGACCCCGGAGTGCTCGTCCTCGGCGAGGACGTCGGCGTCCTCGGCGGGGTCTTCCGCGTCACCGAGGGGCTCTCCGAGGCCTTCGGCGAGCAGCGGGTCATCGACACCCCGCTGGCCGAGTCCGGCATCATCGGAACGGCCATCGGCCTGGCGCTGCGCGGCTTCCGGCCGGTCGCCGAGATCCAGTTCGACGGCTTCGTCTTCCCCGGTTTCGACCAGGTCGTCAACCAGCTGGCCCGCTACCGCTCGCGCACCCACGGGCGGCAGGGCCTGCCGGTCGTCATCCGCATCCCCTTCGGCGGCGGCATCGGCGCGGCCGAGCACCACTCGGAGTCGCCCGAGGCCTACTTCATGCACACGCCCGGCCTGCACGTGCTCTCCTGCGCCTGCCCCCAGGACGCCCACTGGCTGCTGCGCCAGGCGATCGCGTGCCCCGACCCGGTGATCCTCTTCGAGCCGAAGGCGCGCTACTACGCCAAGGGCGAGGTGGACGAGTCCGGGCCCGATCTGCCGATGGGCTCGGCGAGGATCGTGCGGCCCGGCCGTGACGCCGCGCTGCTGACCTACGGGCCGATGGTGCGCACCTGCCTGGACGCCGCGCAGGCCGCCGCCGGGGAGGGACGCGACGTGGAGGTCGTCGACCTGCGCTCCCTCGCCCCGCTCGACATGGCGACCATCCGGGCCTGCGCCGAGCGCACCCGCCGGGTGATCGTCGTCCACGAGGCCCGCCTCACGCTCGGGCCCGGCGCCGAGCTCGCCGCCCGCCTGGACGAGGAGATGTGGGGCGCCCTCGACGCCCCGGTGCTCCGCGTGGCGGCCTGGGACACCCACTACCCGCCCGCCAGGACCGAGCGCGCCTATCTGCCCGACGCCGAGCGCGTCCTCGACGCGCTCGACAGGTCCTTCGCCTACTGACCACCCACTCATCGCACGAAGGAGTCATCGTGCCCGCATATCTCATGCCCGACGCGGGGGAGGGCCTCACCGAGGCCGAGATCGTCGAATGGCACGTCGCCGTCGGCGACGAGGTGGGGGTCAACGACGACCTGCTCGCCATCGAGACGGCCAAGTCCGTCGTCGAACTGCCCTCGCCGTTCGCCGGCACCGTCACGAGGATCCTCGTCGAGGAGGGCGAGACGGTCGACGTCGGCGCGCCCATCGTCGTCATCGACGACGGCTCCGGGTCCGACGGGGACGACGGGCAGGACCCGGCGCGGCGGGCCGGGAACGCAGAGGGCCACGCTCCGGAGGCCTCTGCATCGGAGCCCTCCGCGGCCGAGTCCCCTGCGCCGGCCGGTCCCGGAGCCGCGGCCGAGGAGGAGGCCCCTGCGCTCCTGACCTCGGACGTCCAGGACCCGGACGGCGCCCAGGAGGCCCCGACCGCCCAGGCCTCGACCGCTCAGCCCCCGGTCTCCTCGGCCCAGGTCCCGACTCCGGATGCCCCGGCCCGGTCCGGGCCCGCCGCCCCGCCGCTGCTGGTCGGCTACGGCGCCTCGACGGCCGCCGTGCCCGGCCCTGTCCGGCGGCGGCGCCGCCACGAGGTGAGCAGGCGCGCCGGCTCCCGCCCCCGGCGCGACGAGGCGCAGGCCGTCGACGCGGTGCGCCGGGCCACGGCCCGCAACGTCATCGCCTCGAAGGACTCCAAGGTGCACACGACGGCCTTCGTCGAGTGCGACGCCGGCGCCACCGTCGAGCTGGTCGGGACGCTGCGCGCCCGGCGCGACTTCGCCGGCCTCCACGTGACGCCGCTGCTCGTCTGGTGCAAGGCCGTCTGCCTGGCCATGCGCACCAATCCGATGATCAACGCCAGTTGGCCCGGCGAGGAGGACCGGATCACCGTGCACGAGTCCATCAACATCGGCTTCGCCGCCGACACTCCGCGCGGCCTGCTCGTGCCGGTCATCCGTGATGCCCAGGACCGCGACCTGAAGGACATGGCAGGTGAGCTCGGCCGCCTGGTGAAGCTGGCCAAGGCGGGCCGGCTGCAGCCCGCCGACTACAGCGGCGGCACCTTCTCGATCACCAACCTGGATGGTCTCGGTCTGGACGCCGGCACCCCGATCATCAGCGGCTCCGAGAGCGCGATTCTGGCGATCGGCTCCATCCGCCGCCGCCCGTGGGTGATCGAGCGCAATGGGCAGGAGCTCATCGAGCCGCGCTGGACCACGGCGATGTCGCTGTCCTTCGACCACCGGCTCATCGACGGGGCCGAGGCGGCGCGCTTCCTGGCCGACCTGGCCGCCCTCATCACCGATCCCGGGCTGGCGATGATGTACTGACCCGATCCCGTCGGTGCTGGTCCGGCCCGGTCGGTCGACCCGATCCGCCGGTCGGCGGATCCGAATGCGGCTGCGGTGCGCCGCCCGCGGATTGTGCACGGGCGACGCACCACCCGTGCATTCAGGGACGACGCCTCGAGCAGGTGGCCCGTGATGTGGAGAGGTCGGCGTCACCCGTGCATTCAGGGACGACACCCGGGCCGGGGAGTGCCTTGGTGCGGGGCGTGTGTGCAGGGGGCGCGGTGACGCTACTTCCAGAAGGTCGCGATGAAGAAGCTGGCGGCGATGAGCCCCAGGCCGATGAGGAAGTTCCAGTTGCCGAGCACCGCCATGAACGGGAGCGTCGCGCCGGCGATGTAGAAGACGACGAGCCAGATCACCCCGATGAGACCGACCGGCACGAAGACGTAGGGCACCCAGGCGCGGTCGGCGATGCGGACGGACTGGAGCTTCTTGTTCGCTGCGGCCCTCTCCTTGGCCCTGTTCTTCGACCTCTTCTTGTCGACGGCCTTCTTGCGGGCCTTGGATTCGGGCACGGTGAGCTCTCCTCGGAACGACGACACGACTGCGCCGGCAGGGGCGCACCACGACCAAGAGTAGTGGACCGCTCGACCCGGCCCGGCGGTATCCGTCGGCATGGGGTCGGCCGGTGGCTGTGCCGGGCAGGCCGGTGGGTCGGCCCGGGGGCCGTCGGTGCCGGGGCGGGGAGAGCAGGGCTCGGGCGGCCGGGACGGCTGCGGCTCGTGTGCGGGAGTGGCCGACGTTTGGCCGTCCACCCGGCTGTGGGTGTCACGGCTGCGGCTCGTGCGCGGGAGCGGCGTTCGACCGGGCGTCGCCGAGGACGGCCGCCCCGGGGCCCGGCGCGCTCGGGCAGCGAGCAGTGCTCGACCCGCCCTGCACCATCTCAGGGGACCGCTCCCGGGCACTCGTGCGCGGTCTGCCCGGGTGCCCCTGGCCGAGCCCGGGTCGGGCGGCTCGTGCGCGGGAGCGGCGCGTCCCCTGTCGGCGTCCGACCTAGACTTCGGGCATGTCCCGGATCCTCGTCATCGACAACTACGACTCGTTCGTCTACAACATCGTCCAGTATCTGGCCCAGCTCGGCGCAGAGGTCGACGTCCGGCGCAACGACGACCCGAGGTTCGGCCGGGACGACTGGCGCGAGGGCTTCGACGGCGTCCTCCTCTCGCCCGGCCCCGGCGCCCCCGAGGACGCCGGCGTCTGCGTCGACGTCATCCGGGGCGCCGGCGCCGACCTGCCGGTCTTCGGCGTCTGCCTCGGCCTGCAGGCCATGGCCGTCGCCTTCGGCGCCGCCGTCACCCGCGCTCCGCAGCTGCGCCACGGCAAGACGAGCGTCATCACCCATGACGGCCGAGGCTGCTTCGCGGGCCTGCCCGATCCGCTGACCGTCACCCGGTACCACTCGCTGGCCGTCGACCCCGCCACCGTGCCCGACGAGTTCGAGGTCAGCTCCACCGCCGACGACGGCATCATCATGGCGATGCGCCACCGCGCCCTGCCGGTCGAGGCCGTGCAGTTCCACCCCGAGTCGGTGCTCTCGCAGGGCGGCCACCGCATGCTCGCCAACTGGCTCGCCGTCTGCGGCGACGACCGGGCCCCGGCCCGCGCCGAGGGGCTCGCCCCGCTCATGACGGCCGCCGGGGGAGCCTGAGCGGACGCGGCGGTGGGGCCGCGCATCGCGCGGCCCCACCGCGAGGGGTCCGGTCAGTGGAAGTCCACCTGGCGGCCCACCGTGCCCACGAGCGAGGCGCGGTACTCCTCCGAGGCGATGCGCTGCGCGGTCTCCTCGAGGTCCGCCAGACGCTGCGGCAGGCCGATGCGCTCGGCCGTGCTGACGGCGTCCGGACGGTCGGTGTACTCGCGCAGCCGTTCGATGCCCTCGTGCACGAGACGCAGGTCCTCGGCCTGCTTGGCGTCCAGACGGGCCGCGTACCAGTCGGAGGCCAGCACCGACTCGCGGGCGAACAGCGCGCGGAACTCGGGCGAGTCGAGCGTCCAGCCCTCGGAGGTGCTCCCGGTGGCCATGATCTCGAGCAGGCCCCGCAGCGGCGGGACCGCCTCCGAGATCGTGCCGTCGTCGATGTACAGCTGGGCGACGCGCTGGTGGGTCTGGACGATCACGTCGAGCGAGTCGGCGTAGATCTGCTCGTCCTGCAGTTCGGGGCGCAGCATCTCGTCGGTGAACACCACGTCCGGGTGCAGGAAGATGCGCCCGAAGTAGGTGGTGGCGAGGCGGTCGTTCATGCGGTAGCCGAGGCGCGAGGCGTGGACCGTGCGCCCGTTGAACTCGAAGTCCTCGAGCTTGTCGAGGAAGCCCTGCTCGATGAGGGTCCGGGCGTCGCGCTCGGCCGGCTTCATGTGGCTGAACAGCTCGGGCACGAGCATCGTGATGTCGTGATCGACGCGCACGTTCGGGCCGATGCAGCCGGCAGAGCTCAGCCAGCCGTCGTAGCCGGTCAGCACGTAGCTGAGCAGCGCCGCGTTGAGGTCGACGATCGGGGCCAGCGCGTTGAACGGGCCCTTCGTCAGCGCGCCCTCAGAGCCCGCGCCCGTCGTGGACGGCGACTTGCCGGTCATCGAGCTGATGAATTCCATGAACAGCTCGGGCAGCTCCATGTAGTGCAGCGGGTTGTAGGCGCACAGCGCCGGGATCCTCTCCTCTGGCGGGTTGTTGCGGCGGCCCGCGGCGACCAGGTCGATCGGCAGTGGGGCCGGCCCCTCCATCGGCAGCTTGCGGAAGAGCCTGCTGGCCACGTCGGCCACCGCTGTCATCTCGGGGTTCGCGTCGACCGGGCGCTTCTGCAGGTAGCGCGGGTTCTTCGAACGGGTGCCGTCGGGCAGGTGGCGCGACTCGTCCGAGCAGGTCCAGAAGGCCGGGGATTCGTCGTCGGCGCCCGCGGCGGCCCGGGCGATGAGTTCCTGGACCGGTTCGGTGAACTCGCTGAGGGCCTGCACGTCGGTGAGCATCTCGCGGGCCTGCGCCCTGGTGAGCGGCTCGAAGTTCGAGATGAAGGTGTCGTCCCCGCTCGACAGATCGCGTTCGGCCTGCTTGTCGTAGCCGCGGTGGATGGCGTCGTCGGGACGCTGGAAGAGCAGCATCTCGCAGTTCTCGACGTACTTGCGGGGGATCCCCTGCGGGTCCTCCCACGGCGGGGTGACGGTGCTGGCCGTGATGTCGTCCTCGGACTGCACCTTCACCGCCGGGGAGAAGTCGGGGCGCAGGCTGAACAGCCGCCATGAGCCGTCGGGCTCGAAGCCGACGCGCAGCATGTTGACGATGACCTTCTCCCCGTCCAGCCGCACCATGTTGCCGTGGCGCCCGTTCATGATGCCGACGGTGAAGTGCGAGCGCCAGTCGGAGCCCCACTCGGGGCGGTGGTAGCGCTTGACGATGAACGCCAGTTCCTTGACGTCCTGGCGGATGCCGCGCAGGAAGGCGTTGTACTCGTCGGTGTAGGCCCGCGAGGGGGTCAGCAGCTTGATGACCGAGCCGAGGCTGCGCTCGGTGCTCAGCACGGGCCGGTGGTCGGTGCCGTTCTTGGAGGCGTCGGCGAAACGGTTGGAGTAGTCGCCGGCGAAGAGCTCGTCGACCGCGTCCATGTCGGCCTCGAAGTCGTAGGTGTAGGCGTTGCCGAACTGGAAGGCGTCGGCGATCGACTTGGAGATCTCGGACTTGCCGCCGCCCGAGACGGTGGCCGGTTTGTGGCACTGCGTGGGGTCCTGCGAGACGCCGATGAGGTGCCACTGGGTGGCGTCCATCTCGCGGTGCTTGGCGTGCACGCGGTAGCCGTCGGGGGACAGGTACTGCTTGTCGGCGAGCAGCTTGATCGACTGCTCGACGCCGTTGCGGGTCCACGTGATGCGCTGGTCGCGCATCGAGAAGTGCGCGTGCTCGGGCAGCAGGACGATGTTGGGCCACTTCCGGTCGATGGCGTGGCCCTCGGGCTGCACCTCGAAGCGGTCCGGGTCGCGGGCCAGGGCGTCGTCGAGGGTCCACTCGTCGGGGGTTCGGTCGGTGAACTCGACGCCCAGGTTCCACGCCGGGTAGGTGATGGCGCCGCCGGAGTGCTCCTCCTCGGCGCAGCCGAGCAGATTCGCCGAGTAGGAGATCTGGGTCTTGACCTCCTTCTTGCAGTAGCCGAAGTAGTTGTCGGCCAGCACGGTGACCATGACGCCGCGCTCGTCGCGGGCGCAGATCTTGAAGGACCTGCCGTCGTTGTAGAGCTCGTCGGGATCGCGCCAGCACTGGCCGTCGCGGCGCTGGCGCTCGGTGGCGTCGTCCCAGGCGGGCAGGCCCAGGCCCTTCTTCGTGAGGGTGCCGACCAGATGGGGGGCGAGGATGACGCAGCCGGTGGTCCCGGTCCAGGAGGCCGGGTCGAGGGAGGCGTCGTTCTCGGGCAGGTACGGGTCGCCGCCGTTGCCGAAGACGACCTCGACGAAGTCGAGGTTGGCGACGAGGCCGCCCGGTGCGATGAAGCGCACCTCGTAGCTGCGGCGGCGGGTGCGCCCGGGCACTTCGGGGACGACGACCGGGCGCATGAGCAGCGAGACCCAGCAGTGGGCCGGGGTGTCCATGGTCGCGGTGTACGGCAGCATGAGCTCGTCGTCGGGGGCCTGGAGGGCCGCGTCGAGGATGCGGGCGAAGACCGTCTTGTCGACCTCGATCTTGTCCTGTGGGATCGGCAGGCCGCCGGTGGCGATGTGGAAGACGCCGGCGGTCGTGCGTCGGTCGTTCTTCGGGTTGTGCAGGATGCCGTTGACGAGCCGGTAGGACTCGATGACGGGGGAGTGGAACTCGTCGCCGTCCACCGGCAGCGACAGACCGCGCGCCAGGCCCGGTTCGTCGAGGACGAGGGTGGTGCGCGGCAGCTGCGGCTGCAGGCCGGTGTCGGCCAAGTAGGCGTCGAGGAAGGCCTGGATGCGCTTGTCGGGAGCGCTTAGCTGCTGCTTGAGACGCCGGCTCAGTTCGCGCTGGCGGGCGAGGAGGGGCGCGACCATGGCGGTCTCGGCGCTGCCGTCGGCATCGTCCGGAAGGGGCAGGCCCAAGAGCGACAGGCGAAGGTTGATTGCGGTGTTGGTGCGTAAACGATCCTGTGCGGTCATGCGTCCATTCTCGCCCGCGCCGGCCCGCACAGCCAGACCCGCTCGGCAAAATGACCGCGAACGTGACAGCCGTGGCCAGCCTCACCGACACCAACCTCACCGGAGCCGGCCCGCCCCGGCGCAATGGCCGCGAACATGACCAGCCGGACCCGCCCTCCGGCGGCCGGCCCGGGCGTGGTCAGTTGACGGGGCTCTCGCCGAGGGTCACGTGGACGGTCTGGGACGAACCGGTCGCCGTGGTGATCTCGACCGTCGCGTCGTCGCCGGGCTCAAGGCCGGCCAGCACGGTCGACAGTTCGTTCTCGGTGGCGACGGCCGTGTCGTTGACCGAGAGGATCCGGTCGCCCGCTCCGATGCCCGCCCGCGCGGCCGGGCCGTCGTCCTCGACGGAGGAGACCGACAGGCCGCCGGTGCTCTCCTGGACGTTGACGCCCAGGTAGGCCTTCGGGCCGATCTCGACGGTGCCGGACTCGTCGCCGCTCTTGATCTTGTCGACGATCGACATGGCCTTCGCGATGGGGATGGCCCAGCTGCGCAGCGTCGTGCTCGAAGCGCCGTAGCCACTCTTCTGCTCGCCGGCGGTGGTCATGGCGGTGACCTCGCCCTCCGAGTCGTACAGCGGGCCGCCCGAGTCGCCGGGGACGGCTTGCGAGGTGGTCTCGTAGACGTCGGTGAGGGTCTCCTCGCCGCTCGTGGCGAGCTCGGACTCGACGGTGACGGTTGTTGCGGTGTCGGTGATCGCGCCGTCGGCGGCCGACAGATAGCCCTGCCCGTTGGAGTTGCCGACCGCGGTGACCGAGTCCCCGACGGCGACCGCGTCGGAGTCGACCGTCACCGTGTCGAGACCGCTCGCGTCGGTGAGCTTGAGGAGCGCGATGTCGTTGGTGGCGTCGTGGCCGACCATCGTGGCCTCGTAGGTGCCGCCCGTGATGGCGACCTTCGCGTAGATCGTGGTGCTCGACTGGACGACGTGGTAGTTCGTCAGCACGTAGCCGTCGGAGCTGAGCACCATGCCGGTGCCGGCCGAGGTGGCGTCGGTGAGCTCGCTCTCGATGATCACGACGCCCCTCGACTGGGCATCGTTCGCGTTGGTCTGCTCGCCGGTCGGGGCGCTCGAGCTCGGGCTCGGCACCGGGAACTGGACGTTCGAGTGCGAGTGCGAGGGGCTGCCGCTCGATCCGGGGTTCGCCGCGTTCCGGGCCCAGAGGCCGCCCACCGTCAGGGCGCCCAGCCCGAGGAGGACGGCGATCGTGATGCCGACGACGGCGCGCGACGTCGACCGGGACTTCCGCGGCTGGTAGGGGATCCACTGGCCGAACTGGTCGTAGTAGCCCTGGGCCTGCGGGTTCGACTGCGGGTAGGGGCCGAACTGGCCGGCGGCGCCCCAGGCGGGCTCGCCGGCGCCCTGGGGGTACGGGCCGGCCCAGGGCCCGCTCTGGGCGTCCTGCTGGTAGCTCGCCTGCTGCTGGTAGTCGGCGTCCTGCTGGTAGCCGTGCGGATACCGGCCCTGGTCCTGGTAGCCGTTCTGCGGGTACCCGCTCTGGTCCTGCTGGGGGTCGGCGCCGGTCGTGCCGGCGGACCAGGCCGACTGGTAGGGATCGGGTTGGCCTGCGGCCTGCTGGTAGCCGTTCTGCGGATAGCCGTCGCCCTGGCCATAGGGGCCGTAACCGTGCTGGCTCTGCTGGACGGGTCGGCCCCAGGGGTCGGTCGGCGGGCCCCAGGGGGACTGCTGTCCCGCACCGGGGGAGGCCGCCTGGCCGGTCCACTGGGTCGACGGGTCGGGCTGCGGCCATTGCGCCGGGGCTCCGGGGCCCTGTCCCGTCGCGTCGAGAAGGGTCTGCTCGCAGGGCGGCTCCCCCGGCGGGCCGTAGGCGATCGTCTGGTCGGCAGCGGGGCCGAATGCGACGGTGTGCTGTTCGTCCGGGCCGAACGCGACGGTCTCGTCGGCGCCCTCGCCGCCGGCGGGTCCCTGCACGGGGCCGCCCGCCTCGTTCTGAGCGTCTGGCCGAGGGGTGCTGTGGCCGTTGTTCTCGCTCATGCTCGCCTTTCGTCGCGTTCGCCCCTGCCCGCCGGTTCGCGAGGCCGGTTGCCCCGTGCGGACCGCCTCGTACGAGCCTCAGCCCAGCGCGTTCCGGTCGCTCGGCACTGTGCACTGGTCGCGGAGCGTCTGTGAGACGGTGCCCGGAATTCTCTCACACTCATCCGTTCACCTCCGGCCGTGTGGCCGCGCGGACCCGAGAGGAGCCGAACGGATCCATTATCCTTCGCGGGAATGCGTCTGCCAAGTCAACGGGGTCCGTTCCGGGGGTCATGAGGGGTGGTGTTCCGCCCGGGTGGGAGCTCCTCGAGCGGGCCCGCGACCGTCCGCGGACCTCGGGCCTCCCTCCCGGGGCCCGGGGCGACTAGCATGAGGGGCCTTGCGGTCCGGGCTCCGACGGTGCCCCCGGCACCCGCCGAACGGTCCGCGAGGCGTCCCGGAACGGACGTTGGCAGGGAAGGACGATCGGATCGAGGGGAGGCTCGGTGAGCGCCTCGGCTTTCGAGCATCTGTCTCCGGCCTTCCCCGGCCGCGCCCCGTGGGGCACCTCGGGCCGACTGCGCGCCTGGCAGCGCGCCGCCCTCGACCTCTACACCGCGTCGGCGCCGCGCGACTTCCTCGCCGTGGCGACCCCCGGAGCCGGCAAGACGACCTTCGCCCTGCGGGTGGCCGCCGAACTGCTCAGCGCCCGTACGGTCCGGCGCGTCATCGTCGTGTGTCCCACCGAGCACCTCAAGACCCAGTGGGCCCGGGCCGCCGCCAAGGTCGGCATCCAGCTCGACCCCGGCCTGGGCGGGGGCGGTCGGCGGGGCCGCAGCCGCCAGTACGACGGCGTCGTCGTCACCTACGCCGGCGTCGCGGCCCGCGTCTTCCACTACCGGGCCCGCACCGAGAACGCCCGGACGCTCGTCGTCTTCGACGAGATCCACCACGCCGGCGACTCGCTGAGCTGGGGGGACGCGATCGCCGAGGCCTTCGAGCCGGCCACGAGGCGGCTGGCCCTGACCGGCACGCCCTTCCGCAGCGACGACACGCCGATCCCGTTCATCCGATACGACCGCTTCGACGACGGCTCGCTCCACTCGCACGCCGACTACACCTACGGCTACGCGCAGGCGCTGCGCGACCAGGTCGTCCGCCCGGTCGTCTTCATGGCCTACGGCGGCACGATGCGCTGGCGCACCAGGATGGGCGACGAGGTCGAGGCCGACCTGGCCGCGCCGCTGACGAAGGACGTCACCGCCTCGGCCTGGCGCACCGCCCTCGACCCGAAGGGCGAGTGGATCGGCTCGGTGCTCCGCGCGGCCGACACCCGCCTGAGCCAGGTGCGCGTCCACATGCCCGATGCCGGCGGTCTGGTCATCGCGGCCGACCAGGAGCTGGCCCGCGCCTACCAGCGGATCCTCCACCGGATCACCGGCGAACCGCCGGTCCTCGTCGTCTCGGACGACGCGAGCTCCGGCGAGCGCATCACCGGATTCTCCCGGTCCACGGAGCGCTGGATGGTCGCCGTGCGCATGGTCTCCGAGGGCGTCGACGTGCCGCGCCTGGCCGTGGGCGTCTATGCGACGAGCACCTCGACGCCGCTGTTCTTCGCCCAGGCCGTCGGGCGCTTCGTCCGCACCCGACGCAGGGGCGAGCTGGCGACCGTCTTCCTGCCGACGGTGCCGATCATCCTCTCCCACGCCGCTCTGCTGGAGCGCGAGCGCGACCACGTCATCGGCCGGCCCCGCACCGACGAGGGGGACCTGTGGGCGCCGGAGGAGGCGCTCATCGCCGAGGCCGACCGCGCCGAGGGGGCCGGCGACGACCTGCTCGGCCAGTTCGAGGCGCTCGAGGCGCACGCCTCCTTCGACCACGTGCTGTACGACTCGCAGGCCTACGGGCTGCCCGCCGACGCCACGAGCCAGGACGAGGCCGACTACCTGGGCCTGCCGGGCCTGCTCGAACCCGACCAGGTGAGCGCGCTGCTGCGCGAGCGGCAGCGCCGGCAGGTGCGCCGTCACGAGAAGGCCGACCGCCGGGCCAGGGTGCCGGAGCAGGTGAGTCTGCACAAGGCGCTGGAGGCCTCCCGCAAGGAGCTGAACTCGCTCGTGGCGCAGTACGCCCGCACCACCGGGGTGCCGCACTCGCACGTCCACGCCGCGCTGCGCCGCCACTGCGGCGGCCCGCCCCTGGCCCGGTGCACCGCAGAGCAGGTCGCCGAGCGCACCGCCGCGCTGCGCGAGTGGTTCCTGCACCCCGAGCGACGACCCCGCTAGTCGCCGGTCGGCTCGCCCCGGCCCGGGGACGCGCTGCAATGCGGCCGGAGCATTGACAAGGTGCGGTCGGTTGACAAGGTGCGGCCGGCCCGCCCCGGGACGCCGCCTCCGAGGGGAGGGCTTGTTCGCAGGAGGCTCGGCGAAAGGTATGACCCCTGGTCATGGTTGGGTCCATGGGTGCTGCGAGCAAGCCTCGAAGCATCATTGGAGGACTCGCTGTCCGCCTCGGCTCGGGGCGCCGCCGGGGTCGGCGGCGCCCGGCCCCCGGTCAGGTTCCGGCAGCCGCCCCGGGCGCGGGTAGCCTCGGAGGGGTTCCCCACGGGGAACAGCCCGACCTCGAGAGGAGCCTCACGGTGATCAAGTTCCTACGCCGGCTCATCGGCACCGTCATCGTGCTGGCCGTCGTCGTCGTGGTGGGCTGCTTCGCCTGGGTGCGCACGGTCGCGCGCGACCGCGTCGTCAGCGCGGGCGAGGCGCCCTACCGGGACGTCGCCCTCGTCCTGGGGGCTGGTCTGACGTCCGACGGGACGCCGTCGCCGTACCTGTCGGGGCGTCTCGACGAGGCCATCGCGCTCTACCGGGCCGGTTCGGTGAGCGTCGTCCTCGTCAGCGGGGACAACCGCACCACCTCGTACTCCGAACCGAGCGCGATGGCCGACTACCTCATCGACCGCGGCATCCCCGAGGACGACGTGATCGCCGACTACGCCGGGCTCGACACCTACGACTCCTGCTACCGGGCGCGCGACATCTTCGGCGTCTCCTCGGTGACCGTGATCGGGCAGAGCTACCACATCGCCCGCGCCGTCACGACCTGCCGGATGCTCGGTCTGGACGCCATCGGCGTCGGCAACGAGCAGCCCCACGGCACGAGCACCTGGCGCCGGGGCGTCGTCCGCGAGCTCGGGTCGAACGTGAAGCTCGCCGTCGACCTGCTCAGGCGCCGCGAGGCCACCATCATGGGGGAGAGGGAGACCTCGGTCACCGACGCGCTGGCCCGCCACGGGCACTGACCCCGGCCCCGTCTCGCAGGGCCCGGTCCGGTCCCTCCCGGCATGCGCGCCATCGACGCCGCGCCCTCCGGGCGCTGTCCGGTCGCACCGATCCGGGGCGCCCGGTCCCTCGGCTCCGGTGCGGACGTTGCCCGAATGCGGCTGTGAGCGTCCGCCCGTGAACAGTGCGCGGGTGGTCGCCGCAGCTGCGGTCGAGGGACGGGCGAGGGGCCCTGGTCGGCCGCCGCGCCCGGCGGCGAGGCGGTTGCAGGCGGGGCCGGGCGGTCCCCGGGCCGTGGGACAATGGGGCCCATGTCGTCTCTGCCGTCCCAGCTGGCCGCCCGCATCGAGGCCGTTGCCGGCGCCGATCCCGAACTGCGGCCCGCGACGAGGCCCCAGTTCGGGCACTTCCAGTCGAACGTCGCCCTGCGCCTGGCCAGGACCGAGGGGCGCCCGCCGCGCGAGCTCGCGGCCGGCATCATCGACCGGCTCGACGTCTCGGACCTGTGCGAGCCCCCAGAGCTGGCCGGCCCCGGGTTCATCAACTTCCGCCTGCGCCCCGACGTGCTGGCCGCCGCCGTCAACGACCAGTACGCCGACGAGCACGCCGGCATCGTCCAGGCCGAACGGCCCCAGCGCGTCGTCATCGACTACTCCGCGCCGAACGCCGCCAAGCAGATGCACGTCGGGCATCTGCGCTCGACGATCATCGGCGACTGCTTCCACCGCGTCCTCGCGGCGAAGGGCCACACGGTCATCCCGCAGAACCACATCGGCGACTGGGGCCGACAGTTCGGCATGCTCATCGAGCAGGCCCTCGACGAGGGGCTCGACCTGTCGACCCTCGACCTGGCCGGCGCCGAGGAGCTCTACAAGCGCGCCAATGCGCACATCGAGGCCGACGAGGACTTCGCCGATCGCTCGCGCGACCGGGTCGTCGCCCTGCAGGCCGGTGACGGCCCCACCCGCGGGATGTGGGGCGCGCTCGTCGGCCTGTCGAAGGCCGGCTTCAACCGCACCTACGCGCGGATGAACGTGCGCCTCACCGACGCCGACTATGACGGCGAGTCGTTCTACAACGACATGCTCCCGCAGATCTGCGACGACCTGGAGTCCCGCGGCATCGCCGTGCGCGACGGGGGCGCCCTCGTCGCCTTCGTCGACGGCTACGAAGCCCCGGCCATCCTCCGCAACTCGCAGGGCGGCTACGGATACGACGTCACCGACGTGGCCGCCGTGCGCCACCGGGTCGACGACCTGCACGCCGACCGCCTCGTCTACGTCGTCGGCTCGGAGCAGACCCGCCACTTCAACCTCGTCTTCGCGCTCACCCGCCGGGCCGGCTACCTGCCCGAGGGCGTCGAGGCCCGCCACGTCGGCTACGGCATGGTGCTCGGCCCCGACGGCAAGAAGTTCTCCACCCGCGAGGGCACGGCCGTTCACCTCGACGACCTGCTCGACGAGGCCGAGGAGCACGCGTCCCCCCAGATCGCCCTGGCCGCGATCAAGTACGCCGATCTGTCGAACGCCCTCCAGAAGGACTACGTCTTCGACCCCGCGCGCATGACGGCCACCACCGGCGACACCGGCCCCTATCTGCAGTACGCGCACGCCCGGGTCTGCCAGATCCTGCGCCGTGCCGAGGCCGAGGGGCGCACGAGCGGCCCGGTCACCGTGCTCGAGGAGCCCGCCGAGCAGGAGCTCGCCCTGTGGCTGACCCGCTTCGGCGAGGCCGTCGACGAGGTCGCCGACGAGCTGGCTCCCCACAAGCTGTGCACCTATCTGTTCGAGCTCGCCACCAAGTACTCGGTCTTCTACGAGAACTGCCCCGTGCTGAGGAGCACGGGGCAGGTCCTCGCCTCCCGCCTGGGCCTGTGCGCGGCCACCCGCAGGGTGCTGGCCACCGGCCTCGACCTGCTCGGCATCGAGGCCCCGGAGCGCATGTGAGCACGGCACCGGTTCCCCCGCGCGACGGCGCGGATTCGATGGCGGAGCGGCTCATCGCGCACCTGCGGAAGGCGCTGCCGTCCGGCCGACTCGGCGTCGCCTACTCCGGCGGCGTCGACTCGGCCCTGCTGTGCGCCGCCGCGGTGCGGGCCCTCGGGGCCGACCGGGTGCTCGCGCTGCTGGCCGTCTCCGACTCGCTGGCCTCCCGGGAGCGCCGGCTCGCCCACGCCACGGCCGAGTCCATCGGCGTGCCCCTGGTCGAGGTCGTCACCCACGAGGGCGAGGTCGCCGGCTACGCGGACAACGGCGCGGACCGCTGCTTCTTCTGCAAGAACGAGCTGTTCACCGTCATCGACGAGCAGCTCGCCGCGCAGTACGGGCTCGCCGCGGTCGCCTACGGGGAGAACGCGGACGACCGGATGCGGCCCGACCGTCCCGGCGCCCGGGCCGCGACCGCCCACCGGGTGCTGCGCCCCCTCGCCGACTGCGGCGCCACGAAGACGCAGGTGCGCGCCCTCGCCCGCGCCTGGGGGGTGCCGGTCGCCGACAAGCCGGCGGCGCCCTGCCTGGCCAGCCGCGTCCCGCACGGAGATCCGGTGACGGCCGAGAAGCTGCACCGGATCGACGCGGCCGAGGACGTCGTGCTGGCCGCCGGCTTCAGCGACGCGCGGGTGCGCCACCACGGCCCCGTCGCCCGCATCGAGGTGCCGGCCGACGAGCTCGGGCGTCTCGCCGACGCCGCGCTGCGCCGCCGTCTCGTCGAGGGCGTGCGGGCCGCCGGGTTCCGCTTCGTGACGCTCGACCTGGCAGGCATCCAGTCGGGCGCGTTCACCCTGCCGCTCGTGGCCGCGGGGCGTCATGACTGAGTCCGGGCCCGACGGGCGGGCCGTCGACCGGCTGCCCGGCGTCGCCGAGCTCGACGCCGGTCGCGCGGTCCGCCGCGGCATCCCCGAGGCCGTCTACGGGCAGGGCAAGTCGGTGGAGCAGCTGGTCGCCATCGCGACGGCGCTGCGCGGGCGCGCCGACGGGCGGACGGCCCTGTTCACCCGCATGGACGCCCCGCGCGCCGAGGCCGTCGCGGCGGTGCTGCCCGGGGCCCGCTGGGACGAGCGGGCCGGTCTGCTGGCCTGGCCGGGCGAGCCCCCCGCCCCGAGGGGCGGGCTCGTCGTCGTCGCCTGCGCCGGCACCTCCGACATCCCGGTCGCCCGGGAGGCCTGGCTCACCGCCCGTCACCTGGGCTGCCGCGTGGAGCTGCTCGTCGACGTGGGGGTCGCCGGGCTGCAGCGGGTCCTCGCCCGCCGCGAGCTGTTCGAGCGGGCGGCGGCGGTCGTCGTCGTCGCGGGCATGGACGGCGCGCTGGCCTCGGTGGTCGCCGGGCTCGTCGCCGCGCCCGTCGTCGCCGTGCCCACCTCGGTGGGCTACGGGGCGTCCTTCGAGGGCCTGGCCGCGCTGCTGGCCATGCTCAACGCCTGCGCGCCGGGGGTGGCGGTGGTCAACATCGACAATGGATACGGCGCCGGGCACCTCGCCGCGCAGATCGCGCATGCGAACCTCGACCCGGACGACCAACGAACCGGTCAATGACACGAGCCGATCAGTGAGGAGAGCACGATGACGACCCTGTGGCTGGACGCATCCGCCGGAATGGCCGGCGACATGATGATGGGCGCGCTCGTCGACGCCGGCGCCGAGCTCGCCGCCCTCCAGGCGGCCGTCGAGGCCGTCGTGCCGGGCTCGGTGCGGCTCACCGCGGCGCCGACCGTCCGTGGGGGCATCCGCGCCGTCAAGGCCGAGGTCGAGGTGCTCGTCGACGACCCGCCGCGGCGCACCTGGACGAGCATCCGGGCGGCCCTCCAGGAGGCCGCGCTGGCGCCCGACACGAGGAGGCGCGCGCTGGCCGTCTTCGAGGCGATCGCCCGCGCCGAGGGCCGCGTGCACGGCGTCGATCCGGAGCGGATCCACTTCCACGAGGTCGGCGCGCTCGACTCGATCGCCGATGTCGTCGCCTGCTGCGAGGGGCTGCGCCTGCTCGGCGTCGACCGCGTCGTCGCCACGCCCGTCGCCGTCGGCGCCGGCAGCGTCCGCGCCGCCCACGGGCTCATGCCCGTGCCGGTGCCGGCCGTCGCGCAGCTCGCGCTGGGCTGGCCGACGGCGGCCGGTGTCGTCCCGGCCGGGCACCACGGGCAGCACCAGGACCACCCCGCGCCGGGACACGGCCACCCGGCGCATGACCACGGGCATCCCGGACCGGCGCATGCCCACTACGAGCAGGGCGACGATCATCCCGGTCACGACGAGCACGCCCACGCGCATCGGCACCACCACGGCGGCGGCCACGCGGCCGAGCACGCCGCGGGTCACCACGAGCAGGGTGGGGCCGAGGGCCCGCTGCCCGGAGAGCTCTGCACCCCGACCGGCATGGCCCTCGTCGCGGTCCTGGCCGAACGACCGGGCCCCCAGCCCGCCATGACCACCCGCGCGGTCGGCGTCGGCGCCGGCAGCAGGGACACGCCGGGGCGTCCCAATGTGGTGCGCGTCCTCGTCGGGGACGAGGACGCCCGGCCGGCCGGCTCCGACGGGGTCTGCGAGCTCGCCGCCACCGTCGACGACCTCGACCCCCGCGTGTGGCCCGAGGTGCTGGCCGCTCTCCTCGACGAGGGCGCCTTCGACGTCTGGGCCGAGCCCGCCCTCATGAAGAAGGGGCGCCCGGCCCACGTCCTCCACGTGCTCTGCGCGCCCGGGCGCGCCGACGCCCTGAGCACCCGCATCATGGCGTTGACGAGCACCTTCGGTGTGCGCCGCTACAGCGGGGTGGTCCGCGACGTGCTGGCCCGCGACTGGCGCACGGTCGCCGTCGACGGCCATGCGGTGTGGGTCAAGATCGGTCACCGGGACGGGACCATCGTCCGTGCCCAGCCTGAGTTCGACGACGTGCGGGCCCTCGCCGCGGGGCTCAACAGGCCCGTGGTCGACGTGCTCGCCGCGGCCCGTGCCGCCGCCGAGGAGGCGGGGCTGCGCCCGGGCGAACGGCTGGGGTGAGCGTCCGGCCCGTGCGGGGCGATGCGCACCATGTTCGACGGGGGCTGCAGAACGGCTCGTCCGGGTCCGGGCGCACAGGGGGATCTCCCGGGTTAGTACCGCAAGACCAAGTCGCGTTCCTGTTCGCTCCTTGACATGTCACCGCCCTGAGCTCCGCTGAAGATGAAGGATTTCTCGAGGGGGTGCGCACGAGGGACAAGCGGGCCTTGACACCCCACAATATCCACACCACCAAGAGGCATCGATGACTATCAGAGACTTGGTTCTGCACGTTTTGAAGAAGATTCATTGACTCTTCGATCGAACGGCTAACCCTGAGGGTTGTTCAAAGCCAACTCGTCATCAAGGAAAGATCCTAGTCAGGACTGGGTCCGACAAGGGTTTTGAATAAGCCTCCGGGCGTCGGACAGGATCTTCACGACGTCGCGTATCGCCGGGGCGTCCCGGAACCCGGCGCGGGCGCCCGTCCGGGAGGGCGGCCGGGCCAGGATGGTCTCGGGTTCCTGCTTCCGGGCGCGTCCTGGTTCCCCGCGTGCCCGGCCGGGACCCGGCGCATCCTGGTGGCCCGCCAGTCGGCCGGCCGTTCCTGCACCGTCCTCTCCGCCCGCTCGACCATCCCAGCGATGACGCCCGCATCGACGCCACGGGAGGCGTGCAGGACCGCCTCGGCCTTCATCCCGGCGAGCACGCGACTGCCGGAACGCCTCCTCCCCCCGACCAGGACGGCGGTCTCCTCCGGGGCGACCCCGACCCGCACGCCCCCACCGCATCCGAAACGGCACAGGGAACCCACGAAACACGGCCCCGTCTCATGACGGCCATATTACGAATAGCCGGCAACGCGACGAGTGAAGTACGAGCGGCCGATCGCTGCTCCCGCCGCGATCACTGGCGAAGGAGCAGCGGGGCTGGGGGCCGTAGTTCCAAGCCAGGCTCACTCCCTGTCCCTGAGGATCTCGGTCACCTCGATCCTGGCCAGCTTGATCCTGGCACCGATGTAGACGACCACGTAAGAGAGCGCAATGATCCCGATGATCGTGAGAGCCGCTGTCCAGCCGAGTTGGAACGGGGCGCCCATCGGTATGGACGAGATGATGGTTCGCCATACGGGGGTGAGGGAGACCAGCCCCAGCGGAATGCCCAGCACCAGCGACAGCGCCGCCACCGAAGTGTAGTTGTTGAGATACAACTTGGCGATCTCCCCTTCGCGATAACCGAACGATTTCATCAGGGCGATGCTGTAGGTGTCGCGGTCGATCATCATCCGAATGAAGAGTGTGAGTACGATGCAGAAGACGGCTATCGAAAGGATCACCAGAACAGACACTATCGGAGTTGTCATCCTCACCGTCCCCTCAGCTCCCCGAACCACGTCTGCGCGCGTCACTGTCTCCCCCACTCGTCCCTCACTGAAGTTGAGAGATCGGGTGCTGAGGGCAACGTTGTAGTAGTCGTCGGCCTCGCCGAGCAGTTTGCGGGTGTCCGCGATCGGCTGGAAGAGGTACAGCCCCGCTGCGTAGGGGACGATCTGCGACACGGTCACACGGTAGGAGGCGCCCTTGACCGGATCGGTGAGGAACACCGTGTCGCCTTTCTGCAGACCATAACGGTTGGCCAGCCCATCAGAGACCGCCACGTCATTTTCCGAGGCTTCATCGAGCGTGAAATCGAAGTAGCGGCTGTTCTCTGACACCCCGAGGAGGGTCACATCTGCCTGCGCTTCGTCCCCGAATGCCAGGCTCGTTGCCAAGGCCGGCTCCGCACCTTCGGGCACGTCGGTCTCCGGCACCTGCAGCATGTACATGTTGTCGAACTTCAGGTCGTTGCTGACCCTCGACTCATACGCGCTGATGCTGTTCTGCATGCCGAACCCGAACACCATGAGAATCACCGCCAGCAGGAGTCCGACCGCCATGATGACGTACGATCGTGATTCCCGCAGCGCCTGACGCGTGCGGAATCTCGACCCGAACGACCACCCGGTGAGGGACAGGCCCTTGCCTCCCACCTTCTGGGACGGGGTGCGGCGGAGCAGGTCCAAGGGACTCGTTGACAGCTTGTGACGCAGCTGCACTGAGACGACGATCGCCACCAACACAGGTGCTGCGACCAGCCCGATGAGCAGCATGACGAAGTCGAGCTGCGGCGAGGGGGATGGCACCGAGTAGTAGGCGGTGAGCTGGGCGAAATCGTTGAAGGCCTGTGCCCCCAGACTGCCCACGAGGGTCCCGACGACGCAGGCCAGCATGACGACCACGAGGGGCGGCATGAGGTACTGGAACATCAGCTCGCGCGGCCGCAACCCTATCGCTGACAGTGCGCCGATCGATGCGCTGTCCTGCTCGAGATTGTCGATGGCAAAGGCGGTCAGTACGTAGGCGGCGAGGAGCAGAACGAGGACGCCCGCAAAGAGGGCGGTCGTCCTGTTGACGGCTGCGTCGTTTGTCACAGTGATGATCCGCGGGTTGGTGTCGGCGGGCTGGAAGTCTGCCAGCATCGGGATCTCGACGGTCGCCGTCTCGTCGAGGTACTTCTGCAAACCGTCCTGGGCGTCGCTTACGCTTTGCAGCGACTCGCTGGCGCCCGGAGAGGCGGCCGCTGCAGCGCGAGCCCCCTCCGCCAGGCTCTTGACGGCGTCGCCGAGCCTTGTGCGCTTGTCCTGCTGCTCCTCGACCGTGTCGCGTAGCGCCGGATTCGAGATCTCGTCGGGTTCGACGGTCATCTCGAGCAGTTGGCTCCTCAGCTCGTCGGAGGTCGTCGAGTCGGTGAGCCGGTACGCGTAGCTGTACGTCGGGGCCTGGTTGCCGGTCGCGACCGCGTCGAAGCCCTGATGAGTCACAAAGGCAGTACCGAATGATTCGGGCGTCGTCGAGGACGAGGTGACGCTGGGGATGACATACGAGTAATCGGGGGTCGATCCGATCCCCGTGATGGTGAAGGTCCTGCCCGCCAGTTGGATGGAGTCGCCTGTCACCAGTCCGTGCGCGTTTGCATACAGCTTCTCGAGCACGAGGTCATCGGAGGACACCGGAAGACGCCCTTCGCTCAGCTGGATCTTGTTGATCGTGTCGCGAACAGGCTGCAGACGAACCGTGCTGTCGGCGGGCCCACCCGAGTCCGTCCACGGCTGCGCCTCCAAGGTGACGCCCCGATCCTTGAGCGATGCCAGCTGGGTGTCCGAAAGCGCGGCCCGCGTCTCGAACTCGCCATCCTCGATGTTCGCCGCGGATCGGAAGCCCTCGACGGTCGTGATCACCGATCCGGAGGAGGTCTGGATCGCGAGCATGACGCCGGTAGCGCCTGCGACCAAGAGAAACACCGCGCCATAGCGCAGCGCGTTCTGTCGAATCTCACGAAAGGATCTACGCAACCATGTGCTCAACATCACGGTTCCTTCACAGGGGTGCGGGTGTCGTTGTGCTGCCTCTCGATGATCCTGCCGTCCTGCAACCTGATCACGGTGTCACCCATGGTGGCGATCTCGCTGTTGTGAGTGACGATGCACAACGTCGCGCCGGTCTCGGTGTTGACCCGGGTGAGAAGCTCCAGGACATCGACTGAGGTGCGGGAGTCCAACGCCCCAGTGGGTTCGTCGCACAGAAGGAGTTGTGGCCGTTTTATCAGGGCCCGGGCGATCGCACAGCGCTGCTGTTGACCTCCCGACAGTTGGGAAGGGAACTTGCGGGCGTGTTCCTTCATTCCCAGCATCTCAAGGAGTTCGTCGAGCTGGAGAGGATCGTCCGTCAAGTTCTCGCACACTTGGATGTTCTCTTCCACCGTGAGGTTGGGTATCAGGTTGTACAGCTGGAAGATGAAGCCGACGTTCCTGCGTCGGTACTCGGCAAGATCGTGCCGCGATCGGCCTGTGATCTCCTTGCCAGCCACCTCGATGCGGCCCTCATCGGGTTGGTCGAGGCCGCCGATGCAGTTGAGGAGGGTTGACTTTCCTGATCCGCTGGCTCCGAGGACCACGATGATCTCGCCTTGATCGACCTCGAGCTCGACATCATCGAGAACTTTCACATAGCTGGAACCCCTGCCGTAGCTCTTTGACACTCCGCTGACCGAAATGAACACGGCTACACTTCCTTGATCGAGGAAGGGACGGGGATCCGTCGGACGACGCTGCGGGGTGGAGATGGAAGTGGCAGGGGCCGAGCACGGCGCGCGAGCGCACAAGTCCTCATCTCGACGACCCCCATTCGGCTGGTGGTTTGGTTGATCGCGACAACGAACTCATCGCATTGTATGCGCGCCCAAGTTCGCCGTCAAGGCTCCGACATGACTCGCGTGGAACATGATTCACGTGAAACGTCCGGGAACGTCAGTGCCTGTGTTGCTCCGGGTCTGGTGGGGGTTGGTGGGCGTACGGGCGTATCGCTGCCACGGGTGCATCGGGGAAATGTCAGGGGTTGCGGAAGTGGGTCACGCGGATGGCCATGGAAGCGTGTCGGGACCCTGAGGGGTTCAGGGGCGCGGTCCCGTAGGGCTGCTAACGGCTCGGGCGTCCGCCCAGAGGCGCTTCGCGCGTGAGCTGGAGGAGCTGAGACCGACGGGGCGTGGGTCCGGGACGACGAGCAAGGACGCTCAGCGGGACGGGGAGTGGGGGAAGAAGGCCCGCGCGGGCTTCACGGGCTGAAGGATCCTGCGGAGAGCGAGCGCATGGTTCGCCCGGGCGGGGCCTGACCGCCGGTGGAGTTCATCGACGACAACAGGGCGGAGCCTGTGGTCGAGCCGATCTGCCGGGTCCTGGACCGGCCCAGGGCTGCAGATCGCCTCGTCAACCCTTTACGCCGCCCGCAACCGTCGGCGCTGGCCGCCTCGTTCACGGCCCTGCCCCAGCAGCCGCGCAAGACCATCACCTGTGACCGCGGCGAAGAGCTCTCTGCGGCTCTCCGCGTGCGTCACGTGCGCCTTCGGACGGGCACGAGGGTCTATCTCGCCGATCCTCACTGCCCTTGGCGGCGCCCCACCAATGAGAACACCAACGGGCTCCTGCGCCAGTACTTCCCCAACGGCGCACTTCCCCAAGGGCGCCGACCTGTCCCGCTGGAGCGCCTCCGTCCTCACGGCATCGACGACCAGGCCATCGACCGACCCGGCTGGCAACCACCGGCGCCAGACGAACCAGTTCTCACAGGACCGGGGTTTGACGTTCCTGCTCATCCAGTGGAGACGTGCTCCATGCGGTGTAGCAGTCGGGCCTGCGGGACCCGGGGCTTGGCGTTCCCGCTCATCCCCCGCACAGCGCGCACGGCGGATCGCTGCCGGCCCCATGGGCCCCGTGCAGGGGCGGACGGCGTCACTGGGACCGAGGCGGGGACGGTTGTCCCCGCGGCGAACACCGTGCTCATCATGACGGCCCCATCGTTGCGGCGCAGTCGTCCGGGACAGTGCTCGCGCCCGCTCCACCGGCACGGGGCCCGAGCTCGGCGAAGCCTGGTGGCCAAAGGAGTTCGCTCCACCGGCACAGGGACCCGGGAGGCGCTCGACCGTGGGGCCCTGACTCGCCCCGCCTCACCGGTGAAGAGGGTCGGAAAAGGGCCAGTCGTCGGGTTGAGGGGCGGGCCGCGCCCGCCCCGTCGGCACGGGGCGCCTCAGAAGGCCTGCGCCGACGCCGGCCGGGAGCCGTTGCGTCTCTCACTGCCACGGATCAGTCCTCGCCCTTGCCGGGCTCCGGTTCGGGAGGGCTCTGGGATGACCCGACGGCGAATCGGTTCGCCACCGGCTCTTGCCGGGACGGGCTTGCGGACGCTATGTTAAAAACGTTCCCGCAAACGATTCCGTCACGGTCTTCGGAGGATGGATCCCAGCGGGACGTCGATCGCTCGAGGAGGAGCACAATGCCCATTGACATGCGTGGAATCAATCCGGCCCCGGTCACGCCCTTCACCCCCGACGGCGAGGTGGACTACGCCGCCATCAAGCGCCTGGGGAGCTGGCTCGGCAGCATCGACGGCGTGACGTCGCTCGTCGTGCTCGGTCATGCCGGCGAGGGGACCTTCCTGTCGCAGGACGAGAAGAGCAGGGTGATCGAGGCCTTCGTCGCCTCCACCGATGGCCGGCTGCCCGTCGTCGCCGGCATCTCGCTGGAGGGCACGGCCGTCGCCGTCGAGGAGTCCAAGTGCGCCGTCAGGGCCGGCGCGAAGGCGGCGCTCGTCTACCCGCCGCACGGCTGGCTGCGCTTCGGCTTCCAGAAGGGGGCGCCGCAGGACCGCTACCGCGCCATCTACGAGGAGGCCGGTCTGGAGTGCATCCTGTTCCAGTACCCCGACGTCACCAAGGCCTGCTACGACCTCGACACCCAGCTCGAGATCGCTGCCCAGCCCGGCGTCTTCGCCGAGAAGTGCGGGGTGCGCAACATGGTGCGCTGGGACACCGAGGTGCCGATCATCAGGAAGGCCAACCCCGATCTGCAGTTCCTCACCTGCCACGACGAGTACCTGCTGCACACCATCTTCGACGTGGACGGCTGCCTCGTCGGGTACGGCAACGTGGCCTCGGAACTGCTCGTGAAGCTGCTCGCCGCGGGCAAGGCCAGGGACTACCCGGCCGCCCGCGCCGTCCACGACCGGCTCTTCCCCGTCACGAGGACCATCTACCACCGCGGCTCGCACATGGAGGGCACCGTCGCGCTCAAGGAGGCCCTCGTGGCCCGCGGCGTGCTCGAGACCGCCACCGTGCGCTCGCCCCTGCAGCCGCTGCCCGCGGGCGCCCACGAGGAGATCGCGGACGCGTTGAGGGCCGCCGGGCTCGGCAGGGCCGAGATCCCCGCCTGAGTCCCCGGGCGGCGGGTGGTCGCACCGCTGCGCTCACCCGCCGCTCCCGGGCCCGGGGCCGTCCGGGCCCCTCGCCTCTCACCTTCTCCCGTTTCCTCCGCCCGTGGCCCCGTCAGCGCTGTCGGGGCCGGCGGGGCCCCGGCGCACGGAGCCCGCGCCCCGTGCGCACGCACCAACGCATCATCCCGGCAGGAGGCCGGTCATGGTCCTCGTTCAATTCCTCGTGCTGCTCGTCTTCATCGCCCTCGGAGCATGGATCGGCGGCATCGGCATCGCCTTCGCCGGCGGTGCGGGCGTCGTCGTGCTCGGCCTCCTGGGGGCCCACCCGGGCGACCTGCCCATGCAGGTGATCGTCTTCATCATGGTGGTGATCTACGCGGCCTCCGCCATGCAGGTGGCCGGCGGCATCGACTACCTCGTGATGCTCACGGACCGGTTGCTGCGCCGCCATCCGAAGTACCTGGCCGTCCTGGCCCCTCTCGTCACCTATCTGCTCACCTTCATGGCCAGCACCGGGCAGGTCTCGTTCGCCACGATGCCCGTCATCGTCGAGGTCGCGAAGGACAACAACATCCGCCCCACCCGCTCCCTGTCGGTGGCCGTGGCCGGCTCGCTCCTGGGCATCACCGCCTCGCCGATCTCCGCCGCGGTCGTCTTCCTGTCGGGCCAGTTGCAGAAGACGGGCACCGGGTGGGGTTTCGTCGACCTCATCCTCGTCTCCATCCCCGCCACCCTCCTCGGCACGATGGTGACGGCCGTGCTGTTCATGCTCTGGGACAAGGCCCGCGGCAACGACCGCCTCGACCGGGTGCCCGAGTACCAGCAGCGTCTGAGGGAGGGGACGGTCAGGCCCGCGAGCCACGAGGCCGTGACCCTCAGGGCCGGGGCGAGACTGTCCGTGCTCATCTTCGTCATCGCCCTCGTCGTGGTGCTGGTCTACTCGATCATCATCTCCGACCGCGTGCACCTCATCGCCGACCCGGTCATGGACGCCGGGCAGTGCCGGATCTGCGTGATGCTCGCCGCGGCCGGCCTCATCCTGGTGTGCTGCAAGGCGAGCCCGAAGGCCGTCCCCGGGTCGAGCATCTTCCGGACCGGCATGAACGCCTGCGCCTGCATCCTCGGCGTCGCCTGGCTCGGCACCACCTTCATGGCCGCCAACAAGGACTGGATCCAGGGCCACCTGGGCGGTCTGCTCGCCGGCAGCCCCTGGCTCTTCGCCCTCGTCGTGGTCGTCGCCTCGTCCCTGCTCTACTCCCAGGCCGCCAGCACCCAGGCGCTGTTCCCCACGGCGCTGGCGATCGGCATTGCGCCCGCCACCGTCGTGGCCTGCTTCCCCGCCACCTCCGCGCTGTTCATCCTGCCCACCTATCCCACGCTCCTGGCGGCCGTCGACCTCGACGACACCGGCTCGACCCATCTCGGCGGGCACTTCTTCGACCACCCCTTCCTGATCCCCGGGCTCGTGGCGACGGGCCTGTCCGTGCTCTTCGGGTTCGGCCTCGCCGCGATCGTGCGGTGAGGGCGGCCGGACGCCCCGGGGCCGGAGTCATGGCCCGGTCGGGCGTCCTCCCCGGCGGCTATGATGCGGGGGCAGCCGTCGCAGGAGGCCGGTCATGGATGGACGAGTCACCCTCAGGGACGTCGCGGCCCAGGCGGGGGTGAGCGTGTCGACGGCCTCGCGCGCCCTCGACGAGCGCCTTCCCCTCTCGCGCTCGGCGGCGGCGGAGCGGGTCCGTGCCGCCGCCGCCGATCTCGGCTACCAGCGCGACATCACCGCGTCGTCGCTGCGGCGCGGGGGCAGCGGCACCATCGGCGTGCTCGTGCCCCGGCTGTCCGACACGGTGATGGCGCTCATGTTCGAGGCGCTCTACGCCGAGGCCGCCCAGCTCGGTCAGTTCGCGCTCGTGTCAGTGTGCGGGGACGACCCCGGGCGGGAGCCTCAGGCCGCCGAGCAGCTGCTCGCCCGCCGGGTCGACGGTCTGGTGCTCGCCGGCAGCAGGCTCGACGACGCCCTCACCGCCTCGCTGCGCGCCCGAGGGGTCCCGCACGTGCTGGTGCTGCGTACCGACGGGGTGAGCCCCTCGGCCGTCTGCGACGACGAGCTCGGGGGGTACCTGGCGACGCGGCATCTGCTCGACATGGGCCACCGGCGCATCGGGGTGCTGCCGGGGCCGGTCTTCGCGTCCACCGCGCGGGGCCGGCTGGCCGGCCACCGGCGGGCCATGGCGGAGGCGGCCGTGGCGGTCGACGAGGGGCTGGTGCGCCCGAGCGGTTTCGGGTACGACGCCGGTGAGGCGGAGGGCCGGGCGCTCCTGGCCGGGCATCCCGACACGACGGCCGTGTTCGCCGCCAACGATGACCTGGCCCTCGGCGTGATGAGCGCGGCGCGCGGGCTGGGGCGCTCCGTCCCCGACGACCTGTCCGTCGTGGGCTACAACGACACCCCCGTCGCCACGGCCCTGCCCGTGCCCCTCACCTCGGTGCGGGTTCCCTTCCCGGAGGTGGCGACCCAGGCGCTGCGCCTGCTGGCGTCCGACGCCGAGGGGCCCTCGCGGGCCGTGGCCGTCCCCACCCTCATCCCTCGGGAGTCCTCGCGCTCCCTCGCATGAGCCGGGCGCGCGGCCCCGGCCGTGCGCCGCTCGAGCCGACGGCGCGCCGACACGGCGCGCGGCGGCGTCCCCCCGGCGTCCTCGGGCGGAGACGGGAGCGGAGGGCCCGCGGTCGGCGCCTCGGCTGCGGCCTGCAGGGGTCGGGGGCGGAGGACGGGAGGAGGGGGCGCCCGCCGGCCGGCGGATGCCCCCTCCCGCCTCGTCGGGCGGGAGGGGGCCGCGCCTCAGTCCTGCGCCGCGGCCAGCGCCGCCCCGATGATGCCGGCCTCGTTGCGCAGCTGCGCCGGCACGATGGGCGTGCGCAGGTCGAGCAGGGGCAGGAAGCGGTCGTGCTTCTTGCTGACGCCGCCGCCGACGATGAACAGGTCGGGGCACAGCAGCCGTTCGAGTGCCGCGTAGTAGCGCTGCAACGACTTGGCCCACTTCTTCCAGCTGAGGCCCTCGCGCTCGCGGTGGGCGGACGAGGCGCGCGTCTCGGCGTCGTGCCCGTCGACCTCCATGTGGCCGAGCTCGCTGTTGGGGATGAGCACGCCGTCGTAGAACAGGGCGGTGCCGATGCCGGTGCCGAGCGTCGTCATGACGACCAGGCCGCTCTCGCCGCGGCCCGCGCCGAAGCGCATCTCGGCGATCCCGGCGGCGTCGGCGTCGTTGACGAGCCGAACCGGCCGGTGCAGCTGCTCGGCGAGGAAGTCCTGGGCGGCGAACCCGGTCCAGCTCTGGTCGAGGTTCGCCATCGAGGGGGTGACGCCGTGGATGACCGGGGCCGGGACCGTGATGCCGACCGGGCCGGGGGCCTCGTCGCCGAAGTGATCCGCGATCTCGCCGATGACCTGCGCGCAGGCCCGCGGCGTGGACGGCTGAGGCGTGGGGATGCGCAGGCGGGGCAGAGCGAATTCGCCCTTGTCGAGGTCGGCCGGGGCGCCCTTGATGCCCGAGCCGCCGATGTCGATTCCGAGGGTGAAGGACATGGGCTCATGCTACGTGTCCGTCCTCGGCGGACGAGCTACGTGCCCGTCCTCGGCGGACGAGCTACGTGCCCGTTCTCGGCAGGCGAGCCACGTGCCCGTTCTCGGCAGGCGAGCCGGAGCCCGCTCTCCCCGGTGCGGCCGGAGGGATCGTCGCGGCGATGGGGTCGAGGACGAGACCGGCGTGGGCCGCTCCGCGAGCGAGGGGTCGCCGTCGTTCCGGGATCGCAGAAGCGGCAGCGGCGCCTGCCGGGGCGGGCGGGTCCGAGTCGCGGTCACCGGTTCGGCTCCGTCGGTCACGGTCTCGTGCGGGTCGCCGGTACCGATACCCTGACATCGGTCCCTTGGGGAAAATATTGGGAATTGATGGGAAAGTTGGTTGCGAATGATTGGGAATCATGCGTATGATGAGACCACGCCGGGCAACGGAGCACGAGGAGGGCCAATGCAGACCACGCAGCGCCGTCAGGCGATCCTGGCCCAGGTGCGTGCCCGGCGGTCCGTGAAGGTCGGCGAGCTGAGCACCGAGCTCGGCGTCTCGGCCGAGACGATCCGGAAGGACATCCTCACGCTCGACGCGCGCGGTCTTCTCGAGCGCGTCCACGGCGGGGCGGTCGCCGCGTCCAATCGCGAATCCGCCTACGAGAGCCGCAGGACGATCAACGCGCAGGCCAAACGCGACATCGCCGAGGAGGCCGCACGTCTGGCTGCGGATGCCAACTCGATCTACCTCGACTACGGCACCACCGCCTTCCAGATCGCCCAGCGCATCGCCGCCTCCGACCCCGATGTCATGGTCATCAGCGCCTCGCTGCCGATCATCACGGCGCTCCTGCCGTGCGAGCGCGTCCGGCTCGTCGTTCCCGGCGGGCAGGTGCGCCGCAACGAGAACTCGCTCGGCGGCCCCCTGACCGACAAGGCGATGCAGGGGCTGTTCTTCGACATCGGCTTCTTCGGCTGCGCCGGTGTCGCCGCCCGCAGCGGCGTCACCAACTTCGACGCCGTGGAGAACGCGATCTCCCAGTTGGCGGCCGACCACTGCCAGCGGGTCGTCCTCGTGGCCGATCACTCCAAGTTCGACCGCACGGCGACCCTCAGCGCGGCCTCCATCGAGGACCTCGACGACCTCGTCACCGACCGTGAGCCGGCGGGCGAGCTCGCCTCGCTCCTCGCATCCTCGCACTGCACCATCCACGTGACCCAAGGACAGACATGAGCATCCTCATCGACCCCGAATACGTCTTCACCGAGCTCGACGCCGAGACCCGTCAGGACGTCTTCGAGGAGCTCGGCGGCGCCCTCCTCGCCGACGGCCGAGTCAAGGACGACTACATCGCGGCGCTGGCCGAGCGCGAGGAGGGCTGCCCCACGGGCCTGCCGGTGCCCGGAGGCGTGGCCATCCCGCACACCGACGCCTCCCACGTGAACCAGGACACGATCGTCATCGCGACCCTGGCGAAGCCCGTCGCATTCCGCGAGATGGGTGGTGACGCCGACGACCGGGTCGAGGTCTCCACCGTGTTCATGCTGGCCCTGGCCAGCGCCGGCGAGCACCTCGAGGTGCTCCAGAAGATCGTCAAGAGCATCCAGAGGCCTGAGTTCCTCGAGACGATCCGGTCGACGACCGACCCGCAGGTCATCGCCGACACCGCGTCCGAGGCCTTCGGTCTCGACGCCTGATCCCAACCGAATCGCAACCCCTTTCCCGGATCAGCGGTTCCCGACGCTGATCCGCACGCCGGATGCCCATCGCTGCCGTTCGTGCGCCCATTGTCGGGTCGGACGGCCACCATGCCGACCGGTGTCCCAACCCGATCCCAACAATTCACAAGGAGAACCATCATGAAGAAGATCCTCGTCGCCTGCGGTGGCGCCGTCGCCACCTCCACCGTCGCCGCCGAGCACGTCCGCGGGCTGTGCAAGGCGAACGGCATCGACGCCGACGTCCAGCAGTGCCGCATCTCGGAGCTGGGCAGCCGCGCCGCCGAGGCCGACCTCATCGTCACGACCGCCAAGGTCTCCCGTGACTACGGCACGCCCGTCGTCCACGGCATCGCCTTCATCTCCGGCATCGGCGCCGACAAGACCGACGCCACGATCCTGGAGATCCTCCAGGGCTGAGCGCCAAGGGCCGAGGCCCCTCCTCGCCCGTCGTGTCCCCGCAGGGCCGCCGTTCCGAGGCCGCCGCTGCGCCAGTCGCAGCCCCAGCGGGGGAACCCCGCCCCGAACCGCCCGGGGCCCTTCCCCGGCCGCCGTGCGCTCTGCGGGGACCCTCTGGGCCGTCACAAGGACTTCCACCATGATCCCAATGAATGCATTCCTCGACGCGATCCAGTACATCGTCGACCTGGGCGCCAACGTCATGCTGCCCATCATCATCTTCACCCTGGGTCTCATCCTGCGCCGCGGCGTCGGCAAGTCGCTGCAGGCCGGCCTGACGATCGGCGCAGGCTTCGTCGGCATCAGCCTGGTCATCAACCTGCTGAACGACGAGCTGGGCCCGGCCGCAGGGGCCATGGCCGAGAACTTCGGCGGCAGCCTCGAGATCGTCGACCTCGGCTGGCCCGGCACCTCACCGATGGCCTGGGCCTCGACCATGGGCATCATCTCGATCCCCATCGCCATCGCCGTGAACATCGCCATGCTGCTCACCCGGACCACCCGCGTGCTCAACGTGGACATCTGGAACATCTGGCACATGGCCTTCACCGGCATCATCGTCCAGCTGGCCACCGGAAACTTCTGGCTCGGCGTGCTGGGCGTCGTCGTCCACGCGGCCCTGGCCTACAAGTTCGGCGACATGTACGGCGCCGTGACCGACGACTACTTCGGCCTGGAGGGCGTCGCCATCCCGCACGGCACCTCGGCCGTCATGGGCGTCTTCGCCGCCCCGATCGACGACCTCATCGAGAGGATCCCCGGCCTGCGCAAGGTCACCATCAACACCGAGACCCTCGAGGAGAGGGTCGGCTTCTTCGGTCAGCCCATCGTCATCGGCACCCTCCTCGGCCTCGTCGTCGGCCTGCTCGCCGGCTACCCGATCGGCGACTCGCTGCAACTGGCCGTCGAGATGGGCGCCGTCATGCTGCTCATGCCGATGGTCGTCAAGCTCATCATGCAGGGCCTCATGCCCATCGCCGACGCGGCCCGCGACATGCTGCAGAAGCGCTTCAAGAACGCCGACTACAAGATCGGCCTCGACCCGGCCCTGCTGCTCGGCCAGCCGCAGGTCATCTCGGCCAGCCTGATCTTCGTGCCGCTGTCCATCGTCATCGCCATCCTGATGCCCGGCAACCGCGTCCTGCCGTTCGGCGACCTGGCCACCATCGGCTTCTTCGTCGCCATCGCAGTGGGCATCCACAAGGGCAACATCTTCCGCACCCTGTTCAGCGGCACCCTCATCATGTCGGTGACGATCTGGATCGCCAACCGGATGGTGCCGCTCACCACCGAGCTCGCGCGGGTCACCGACAAGCTCGGCGACGCCTCCCAGGTCGCCTCGCTCGACCAGGGCGGCAACCCCATCACCTATCTGCTCGCCCGCGGTCTGAGCGGCCAGGTCGGCGTCGGCCTCGCCGTCATCGCCGCCCTGTACGTCTTCTGCTGGGTCTACACCTTCGTGAAGTACCGCCGCGGCACCCTCTACCGCGCCGACGAGCCCGAACCGGAAACCGAGGTCGCCCGATGAGCGAGACGAAGACCATGCAGGCGCTGTCCGTGACCGGGGTGCGCCGGCTCGACCTGGTCGCCCTGCCCGTCCCGGAGCCGGGGCCGGGCGAGGTGCTGGTGCGCGTCGCCTGGTGCGGCATCTGCGGATCCGACATCCCCCGCTACTTCGAGGGAGGGGTGCACGCCTTCCCCCAAGTGCTCGGCCACGAGTTCTCCGGCGAGATCGCCGCACTCGGCCCCGGCGTGGACGACCACGCAGTGGGCGAGCGCGTCGCCGTGGCGCCGCTCGTGCCGTGCGGGCACTGCGCGTACTGCCAGAAGGGCCGCCCGGCCCTGTGCACCGACTACGGCTTCATCGGCTCACGCCGCCAGGGCGCCCTCGCCGACTACGTGGTGGCCCCGGCCCGCAACGCCCTGCCCGTGCCCGACACGATGTCCCTCGAGGCGGCCGCCCTGGTCGAGCCGCTGACGGTGGCCGTCCACGGGGTCGAACGCACCCGGGTGCGCACCGGCGCCCTGACGATGGTCCTCGGCGCAGGCGTCGTCGGACTCATGACCGTCATGGTGCTGCGCGCCAAGGGCGCCCGCGTCCTGGTCTGCGACATCGACCCGGCCAAGGTCGGGATCGCCGCCGGCCTCGGGGCCCGGGCCGGCACCGACACCGAGGAGCTCGTGGCGGACGAGGCGCCCGAGATCGTCATCGAGACGGCCGGCTCGCCCGTCACCCAGGCGATGACCCTCGACCTGGTGGCCAAGGACGGCCAGGTGTCCTATGTCGGCACCGGGCACGGCGACCTGGTCCTGGGGCCGAGCACCTTCGAGAAGATCCTGCGCGGCGAGCTCGCCGTGACCGGCTCGTGGATGAGCTACTCGGCCCCCTTCCCCGGCTACGAGTGGTCGGCCGCGATCGGTCTCATCGCCTCCGGCGCGGTGAATGCCGAGGCGATGGTCACCGGCGAGTACGCGCTCACCGACGGCGCCCGGGCCTTCGAGGACATCGAAGACCCGGGCGGGCTGCGGCTCAAGCTGCTCTACCGGCTGAGCGGGCACTGAGATGATCACCGCCATCACGCCGAATCCGGCACTCGATGTGACCTACGAGGTGGACGAGCTCCTCCTGCACCGCACGACCCGGGTGCGCGCCGTGCACGAGCGCCCCGGCGGCAAGGGCGTCAACGTCGCCCGCGTCGCCGCCGCACTCGGCCGCCGCGCCGAGGCCAGCGGCTTCCTCGGCGGCCGCGACGGGCGGGCCGTCGCCGACCTGCTCACCCGCATCGACCCCGGCATCGCCCAGCGCTGGGTGCCCATCGACGGCACCACCCGCCGCACCATCGCCGTCGTCGACGCCCAGGACACCTCGATGCTCAACGAGCCGGGCCCCGCCGTCACCGCCGGCGACTGGACGCGGCAGGCCGAGCTGCTTGCCGACGGCAGTGGGCCGGTGGTCGTGTCCGGTTCGATGCCCCCCGGCTCCCGTCCCGGGGACCTGTCCGGGGTCATCGCCGCCGCCCGGGCCGCAGGCCGGCCGATCATCGTCGACACCTCAGGGCCGTTGCTGCACGCGGCCGCGCGGGCCGGCGCCGACCTGCTCAAACCGAACCGCGACGAGCTGGCCGCCGCCACGGGCCTGGACGACCCGGTGGCGGGCGCCAGGGCGCTGCTCGACGAGGGCGCCTCGGCCGTCGTCGTCTCGCTCGGCGCCGACGGGATGCTGCTGCTCCTGGCCGGCCGCCCCATCCGTTGGACGGCGGCCCCGGCCCGCGTCCTGTCGGGCAACCCGACCGGAGCCGGGGACGCGGCGGTCGCCGCCTTCGCAGCGGGCCTGGACGAGGGCTCGGCGGCCGACGCCGTCGGCCGGGCCGAGGCGCTGGTGCAGTCCCTGCCGAAGGCGGTCGCCCTGTCCGGCGCCGCCGTCCTGAGCCCCGTCGCCGGCGAGGTCGACCTGAACACGTACCGCGAGATGCTCTCGCGCATCACAGTCACGGAGGACGAACATGCTGACTGACCTGGCGAGCATCGCCCGCACCTGTCAGAACGAGCGCACGGGCCTCGGAGCCTTCAACGTCATCCATCTCGAGAACGCCACGATGTTCATCGACGCCGCCACCCGCGCGGGGCGCCCCGTCGTCCTGCAGATCAGCGAGAACGCCGTGAAGTACCACGGCTCACTGGCCCCGATCGGCACCGGGACGCTCGTCGCGGCCCGCGCCGCCCGGGTGCCGGTGGTCGTCCACCTCGACCACGCCGAGAGCGTCGACCTGGTGCACGAGGCGGTCGAGCTGGGGTTCACCTCGGTCATGTACGACGGCTCGAAGCTGCCCGATGACGTCAACCGCGCCACGACCGCCGAGGTCGTCGACTTCTGCCACGCCGCCGGCGTGACGGTCGAGGCCGAACTCGGCGAGGTGGGCGGCAAGAACGGCGTCCACGACCCCTCGGTCCGTACCGACCCGGGCGACGCCGCCGCCTTCGTGGGCGACACCGGCGTCGACCTGCTGGCCGTCGCCGTCGGCTCCTCGCACGCGATGGTCACCCGGACGGCCGCCCTCGACACCGACCTCATCCGGGCGATCGCCGCCGCCGCCCCGGTGCCGCTGGTGCTCCACGGCTCCTCGGGCGTCAGCGATGCGGGCATGAGCGCCGCCATCGGGGCCGGCATGGTCAAGATCAACGTCTCGACGCACCTGAACAGGATCTTCACCGGATCGGTGCGCGAGACCCTGGCGGCGAACCCCGACCTGGTCGACTCGCGCAAGTGGTTCAAACCGGCCGGTGAGAAGGCCGGGGCCGAGGCCGAGCGGTTGCTGAGACTGTATGCGCACGGGTGATCCGTCCGGTCGAACCCCATGATGAGCGGGTCCGCGCGCCGGCGCGCGGACCCGCTCATCGTCCCCGTCGCGTTCGGGCGATTCCCAAGAAGGTGCGGGTCCCGCGTGTGGTCGTCCGGAGCGGGCTGGTTTGATGGTGCACACCCCCCTCACCCGATTCACCCCGTACTGGAGAATGCAGCATGGCGCAGCAGCAGGGCGCACAGGACGACCCTGAGCAGTCCCCCGCCCCGGAGCCGCCGCCCCGGGTGCTGCCCCCTCGTCTTCCGAACGGCCCGCGCCGGGGCCTCCTCGACTATTCCCAGGCGCCGATGGAGCAGGCCCGGCGCGGCCTGAGCGGACGCGTCCTGCGGATCCTGCGGGTCCTGTCCGTCGTCCTCGCCGTCGTCCTCGTCCTCGTCGTGGGCTTCGTCGCCGACATCCTCCTCGGCGGCCCCGGCACCGCCGAGTTCGCCGTCCGGGACGCCGGCTACTCCCCGCGGGGCCGGGTCGGCGACTGGCTCGACCCCGGCTACGCCGACGGCTACGATTCCTGGACGACCGACGAGACGGTGCTGGGAGTGTCCTCGGACCGGGCGGCGGTGCTCGTCCAGCGCAGCGCCGGCGCGGGCCAGGACGAGGGCACCGCCCCGCTGACCGGCCTCGACGCGGCCACCGGCGCCCAGCGGTGGCAGGTCACGGGGCTGCGGTGCATGGGCCGCGACGCCGTGCTCGACGGCTCCGCCTACTGCGCGCGCCGCAACGGCGGCACCGGTCAGATCGTCGGCGTCGACATCGCCACGGGGCAGCAGCGGGTCGTCCACGAGAGCACCGACGCCCTCTCCTTCCTCCAGGTCCGCGGCGTGCACGACGGCGAGTTGATCGTCACCGGGGCGGCCGGCTCCGACACCGAGCAGGTGCGCGCGATCGGCTCCGACGGCGCCCTCGACTGGCAGCTCGACCTGCCCTGGTGGGGCCAGTGCCGCTTCCTCGTCGACCACCTCGGCTGCGTCTCGTACGCCGACTCGCAGGTCGCCGTCGTCGACCTGTCCACGGGCTCCTTCTCGCTCGAACCCACCGAGTACGAGCACTCGGGGCAGGAACTGTCGGTCGGGTGGGCGTGGAACGGCTTCACGACCAACGACGCCGGCGATGAGCGGGCCCGGAGGGTCCGCGACCTGACCGGTTCCGAACAGGGCCGGATCACCTCCTCGGGGGGTCCCGACTACGGCTCCGACCGTCTGCTCTACTCCCGCGAGGATCTGCTCGCCGGGGGCTCCCGGCCCACCCGGATCGGGGTCGACGCCACCGGGCGGGTCGTGGCCGTCCGCTCCGGCTCCGGCATCAGGACGCTGCCCTCGCGCGGCCGCATCGACGCCGACTCCGTCGACCTGGTGAGCGCCGACGGCTCGGTGCTGCTGGCCCGCACCTACACCCGCCGCGGCCGGGCCGGCGACGGCGACACCTGGGCCGTCTACGCGGCCGATGGCGCGAAGCGCCAGGACCTGCCGCGCGTCACGTCGTCCGTCGACGGCCTGCTCGTGGACGAGACGGGCGGCACGACGACGGTCCTCGTGCCGCGGGGCTGACACCGCGCCGGCGACGGGCCGCCGCACCGGCGTCTGCTGCACCGGCGTCTGCTGCACCGGTGTTCTGCGGGGCCGGTCTCCCGCTGCACTGATGGGCCGCGGGACCGGCGTTCCGCGGGGCGGACTCGCCACGGGCCGCCTCCGGCCGCCATCCTGAGCCGTTGCCCGGTCTTCCGCGGTGCGCCGTTGGTGGGCGCCGGGAGGCAGGATGAGCTTCTCACTGCTCGCCGGGCGTCTGTCAAGCGTCTTCGGGGTGGTCGTCGGTCGTGGCTGTTGGGCGTCGGGGGCCGGGTGAGCTTCTCACTTCTTGTTCGGCTATGGCGGTCTGCGGGCCGTGGCTAATGTGACGTCCGCTGGTTCGGTTCGTCGTCGCCGGTGCGCGTCGGCGGATCGTCGTAAGAGGGAATCCGGTGCGAGTCCGGAGCTGTCCCGCAGCGGTCAATGGGAACGAGGCTGCGTCGAGTGCACTGGGCTCTTGGGTCCGGGAAGCAGCGGTCGAGGAAGCCGGGGTGATCCGGAGTGCCCATGAGCCCGAAGACCTGCCGGCCCGGCGGTGTCCGCCGTCGGTTCACGCTGTGCCCCGCGGGGGCTCGCAGGCCCTGCCGTGCGCGCATCCCCGGGGGCGAGTCCCGCCGAGGAGCGCATCATGGGCCGTGCCGTCGCGGACCGGACCGCCGGCGCGGTGCTGCCCGTTCCCGCCGGGGTCGCGCCCGTCGTCCCGGCGAGGCGCGGCCGGGCGATCCGGCGGATCGTCCTCATCGGCGCTCTGCTCGTCATCACGCCTGCGCTCACCATCGCGATGGGCCCGGCCGCCGTGCCCCTGCACGACGTCTTCGGCGTCATCGCGAGTCACGTCCCGGGCCTGCCGGTGGACATCACGTGGGACCGCACGATCGACGCCATCGTCTGGCGGACCCGGCTGCCCCGCATCATCGGGTCCATGGCGGTCGGGGCGATCCTCGGGGTGTCGGGCGTCGTCATGCAGGCGATCGTCCGCAACCCGTTGGCCGAGCCGTACGTCCTGGGCGTCAGCTCGGGGGCCTCCACCGGCGCCGCCCTCGCGATGATCACCCTCGGCGTCTCCTCGGGTGGTCTCGTCGGCCTGCTCGCCTTCGGCGGCGCCTCCCTGGCCACCGCGGCGGTGCTCGCCGTCGCCGGACGCACCCACAGCCCGCTGCACCTGGTGCTCGGCGGCCTGGCCGTCGGCTTCGGCTTCCAGGCGGTGACGAACCTCATCATCTTCTCGGCCGACTCGGCGGAGGCGGGCCAGTCGGTGTCCTTCTGGATGCTCGGCTCGATGGCCCGCATCGGCGTCGGCGACCTGCCCCGCCTCGTCGTCACCGCCGGCCTGCTCGCCATCGCCATGGCGGTCCTGGGGCCGGTGCTCGACGCGCTGGCCAGCGGCGACCGCACCGCCCAGTCCGTCGGCGTCGAGCCGGGCCGGGCCCGCATCTGGCTTCTTCTGCCCGTCTCGGCGGCCGTCGCCATCGCCGTGGCGAGCGCCGGCGGCATCGGCTTCATCGGCCTCATCATCCCGCACATCATGCGGTCCTTCATCGGGCACTCGCACCGCCTGCTCGTCGTGGGCACGGCGCTGGCCGCGGCGCTGTTCTGCGTGTGGACCGACACCGCGGCGCGCATCGTCTTCTCGCCCACCGAGCTGCCGCTCGGCGTCATCACGGGGCTCGTCGGCGCCCCCTTCCTCGTCCTCATCATTCGCCGCAGCAGAACCGCCTGGTGAACCGATCGGCCCATTCCACAAGGGAGGAACCATGAAAAGACTCGCACCCGCAGTCGCGGCGCTCGCCGCGGCGATGGTGTTCAGCGGCTGCGGCTCGTCCGCCGCCGACAAGGCCGCGTCGTCGGCCGGCGGATCCGGCTCCGCCGCGGGCTTCCCCGCTCAGGTGACCAGCTGCACCGAGAGCCTCACCTTCGACAAGGCGCCCGAGAGGGTCGTCGTCATCGGCGGGACGAGCGCCTCGATCCTCGACTCGCTCGGCCTGCTCGACCACGTCGTCGCCCGCGCCGGCGATCCCGGCTTCGCCGACGCCGACCCCGATCTGCAGTCGCGCATCGACCGGATCCCCGAGATCGAGTCGAGCGGCAACTCCACCGGAGGCCGCGTCGTCTCGACCGAGGCGATCCTGTCAGTGCACCCCGACCTGGTCATCGGCTACGACAGCGGCGCCGACCGCAATGCGCTGCGAGACGCGGGCATCCCCCTCTACGCGCCCGACGCCTTCTGCGACGAGTTGACGCTCGACCGCGCCAGCTGGGACGACGTCGAGCAGGAGATCACCAAGACCGCCACGATCTTCGGCGTCACCGACAAGGTGCCGGCCCTCATGGACGACATCCACAGCCAGATCGACGGCCTCCAACAGGGCCCGGCGGCCGGTCAGAGCGCCGCCGCCCTGTACCTGACGCCCGGCTCCGGCGTCTTCTACGCCTACGGCAACTCCTCGATGATCCAGCCGATCTTCGAGGCCAACGGCCTGCGCAACAGCTACGAGGACAGCCGGGAGCGCGTCTTCGACGCCTCGATGGAGGACCTGCTCACCCGCAACCCGCAGTGGCTCATCCTCATGGGCGACTCCGGCACGACGGCCGAACAGCTCACAGAGACCCTCAACGGCATCAGCGGCTCCGCCGACCTGCAGGCCGTCAAGAACGGGCACGTGCTCTACCTGCCCTTCCGCCTCACCGACCCGCCGAACACGCTCTCGGTGCAGGGCGCGGTCCGGCTGTCGCAGCTCATCGGCGAGGCCCGGTGATCCAAGCCGAGCACGTCACCATAGACCGGGGCGGCCGGACGATCTGCCACGACGTGGACCTGACGGTCGGCCCCGGCGAGGTGGTGGGCATCGTCGGGCCGAACGGCTCGGGCAAGACCACCTTCCTGCTCTCGCTCAACCGGGCACTCGCCGCGGCCGGCGGACGGGTGCTCATCGACGGTGCGGACATCGCCGGGATGACGCGCCGCCGGATCGCCCGGCAGGTGGCGGTCGTCGCCCAGGAGAGCGAGACGGCGCTGCCGCTGAGCGTGCGCGACTCGGTCGCGCTGGGGCGCCTGGCGTCCAGCTCGATGCTCGACTACGGCGACGCCGGGGACACCGAGCTCGTGGACGCCGCGCTGACCCGCGTCGACCTGGGCGGGCTCGCAGACCGGCTCATCACGCGGATCTCCGGCGGCGAGCGGCAGCGGGCGATGGTGGCCCGGGCGATCGTCCAGCAGGCCACGCACCTGCTGCTGGACGAGCCGACCAACCACCTCGACCTGCACCACCAGTTCTCCCTGCTCGAGCTGGTGCGCGAGCTCGACTGCACGACGGTGATCGTGCTGCACGACCTCAACCTGGCCGCGCGGTTCTGCGACCGGGTGGCGCTGCTCGCCGACGGGCGCGTCGTCGCGGCCGGGGCGCCGGGCGAGGTGCTGACCCCGGAGCGCATCGCCCCGATCTACCACCTCCATGTGGAACGGATCGATCACCGGGGCAGGCCCTGTCTGCTCTTCGACCCCGCGGACACGACCACGGGGACGACCGATGGGAGGAGTGCCGATGACACCGGATGAACTGCTCGCCGCATGGCACGAGCAGCAGACCGCCTTCATCGAGTTCCGCGGGCTGCGCACCCGCATGATCACCGACGCGCTCGTGGCGCTGCGCGCCGAACTGGGACGTCCACTGCGCCTGCTCGACCTGGCCTGCGGGCCCGCGAGCCTGGCCTCCGCCGCCCTCGAGGCGCTGCCGGACGGCGAGGCGGTCGCCGTCGACTGCGACCCCGTGCTGCTGCGTCTCGCCCGCGAGACGAACCGCTTCGGCGACCGGCTGAGGCTCGTCGAGGCCGACCTCGTCGACCCCGACCTCGTCGCCGTGCTGCCCCCCGGCCCGTACGACGCGGCGTTCAGCGCGACGGCCCTGCACTGGCTCGATCCCGACGCGCTGGTGGCGTTCTACCAGCGGCTGCCCGGCCTGCTCGGGCCCGGCGCCCTGTTCCTCAACGCCGATCACCTGGGCTACGACGGGGTGCGGAACCCCTGGTTGAACGCCCGCGCGCGGGAGAGCCGCGACGCCTTCGAGCGCAGGGCCTGCGCCGACGGGGCGATGGGCTGGGACGAGTGGTGGGGCGCCGCCACGGGGATGCCCGGCTGGGAGCGGGAGGCCGCCGACCGCGAGAGGGTCTGGGCCGACAAGCACACGGTCGTCAAGGTCGATCCCGACTTCCACCTCGCCGCCCTGCGCGCGGCGGGATTCGCCGAGACCGGGCAGCTCTACCAACTGCTCGACGACCGGATCATCTTCGGGCGGATGCCGTGCTGACGCCGCCGCTCGGACGCCGACCGCGCTCGCCCGGTGGCGAGGGGCAGGGCGGGGCGGGGCGCGCCGGGCGGGCCCGATAGGCTGCGGTGAAGCACATGCGCGCCCTCGTCCGAGGCGGCGCGTCGGGTACAAGGAGGATCCATGAGCTGGCTCGTCACCGGTGGGGCGGGGTACATCGGTTCGCACATCGTGCGCGCGTTCCGGGAGGCCGACATCGAGCCGGTCGTCATCGACGACCTGTCCAGTGGTTTCGCGGACTTCGTCCCGCGGGACGTGCCGTTCGTCCAGGGCAGCATCCTCGACACCGCGCTCGTGCGGCGCGCGCTCACCGAGTACTCCTGCGAGGGCGTCGTCCACCTGGCGGGGTTCAAGTACGCCGGCGTCTCGGTCTCGCGCCCGCTGCACACCTACACGCAGAACGTCACGGGAACGGTGAGCGTCCTGGGGGCCATGCGCGAGGCCGGCGTCCACCGCTACGTGTTCAGCTCGTCCGCCTCGGTCTACGGCACGCCCGAGACCGACCCGGTGACCGAGGACACCCCGTTGCATGCCGAGTCGCCGTACGGTGAGACCAAGCTCATCGGCGAGTGGCTCAACAGGGACATGGCCGCAGGTGACGAGGCCTGGCAGTCGGTGAACCTGCGCTACTTCAACGTCGTCGGCTCCGGCTCGGACGACCTCTACGATGCCAGCCCCCACAACCTGTTCCCGATCGTCTTCGACATGCTGCTGGCCGGGAGGACCCCCCGCATCAACGGCGACGACTACCCGACCCCCGACGGCACCTGCGTGCGCGACTACATTCATGTGGCCGATCTGGCCCGCTCCCACGTGGCGGCCGCTGAGGCGATGATGGCTGGCCGGAGGCTGGAGCCCGCCTACAACCTCGGCTCGGGTACCGGGTCGTCGGTGCGCGAGATCATGGAGGCCATCGCCCGCGTCACCGGCATCGATTTCACTCCCGAGATCGCGCCGCGGCGGCCCGGCGACCCGGCTCGTATCGTCGCCAGGGGCGAGCTCGCGGCCCGAGACATCGACTGGACGATGCGCAACAGCCTCGACGACATGGTCGCCTCGGCCTGGTCGGCGCGAAAGGCCCACCGGGGCTGATCGCGGCTCCGGGACGATCCCGGGTGCCGGCGGGGCGGCCGATCGCCATCGTGCGACGGCCGCCCCGGCGCGTCCGGGGCCGCATCCCCGCGGGCGAGGGCGGGCGCTCGTCAGTCGGCGGATGCCCCGCCCGGGCGGTGCGTCGGCGCGCCGTCATCCAGCCACGGCTGCACGGCGGCATCGCCGTCCGGGTGGAAGGATTGACCCATGCGGATCACTCACGTCGCCGCTCACAACTGGCGCAACTTCAAGAATGTGGACTTCGCCGGGGGGAGCCGGCTCCTCGTCGTCGGGCCCAACGCGGCGGGGAAGTCGAATCTGCTCGATCTGTTCCGCTTCCTGGGCGATGTCTCCCGCCGCGGCGGCGGTCTCGCCGCCGCGCTGGAGAAGCGGGGCGGGTTGTCGAAGACGCGCTGTCTCTTCGCCAGGAACAACCACAGGGGCGAACTCGCCCTGGAGATCGATCTGGCCGACGGCGAGGACACGCTACGAGCTCGCCGTCAAGGGCGAGCAGGGCGGCCGCAACAGGCCGATCATCGTCCGGGAGATCGTGACCCGCAATGGCCAGCCCCTGCTGTCGCGTCCCGATGACCGGGACGAGCGGGACCGCGAGCTGCTGACGCAGACCCATCTGGAGCAGATATCGGCGAACCAGGGCTTCCGGCCGATCGCGGAGTACTTCGCGAAGGTCAACTACTTCCACCTCGTGCCCCGGGTCATCAGGCACGGCCGGCCCGGGGCGGACCTGGGTGCGCGGGAGTTCGGAAGCTCGATGATCGCGGACATGAATGCGACGCCGTCGCGCACGAGGAATGCCTGGTTCAGGCGCATCACGACCGCTCTCGTGTCCGCCGTGCCGGGCTTCGAGAGCCTCGAGCTGGAGGTGGACAGCACCGGCCGGCCCCATCTCATCGCCGGGTACCGCAACTGGCGCAGGAACCCGTCCGAGCAGGACGAGACCGACTTCTCCGACGGCACGCTACGGCTCATCGGCCTGCTGCGGACCATCGTCAGCGCCCCCGCCAATGGCGGGATCCTCCTGCTCGAGGAGCCGGAACTGTCGTTGGACACGGCGATCGTCCGCAGACTCGCCTCGCTCCCGGCGGCCGCCCAACGCGGCACGTCCATGCAGGTGGTCCTCTCCACCCACGCGCCGGAACTCCTCGACGACGAGGGGGTCGGCGAGGACGAGGTCCTCGTGCTGCGGGTCACCGATGACGGCACCACGGCGAGCCTGCTGTCGCAGATCGAGGATGCGGGACCCGAGATCGAGGCGGAGATCCCCTTCTCGGAGATCGCCTCAGCACTGATCAGCCCGGGGGACCTGGCGGGCCTCGTCAAGGCCGCTCGCAGGTGACCGCCCATGCGAGTCGTCGTGGAGGGTCATTCCGATGAGTGGGCCGCTCGCCGGATCGTCACGTACTGCGGCCATGAGGTGACGGACCTGCGGGCCGTCGGAGGGAGGAGCAGAGCGGTCGCCTCGCCGGGCGAGCGCACGACCATGCGGCCGTCGCCCGGCGGCGGGTCAGCGGGGCGCCTTGGCGGTGATGCCGCCCATGACCGAGGAGCCCCTGACGACGATCGTCGGGGCGTCCGGGGCGGGCCGGAGGGAGCCCTTCACCTTGAACTCGCTCATGATGTGGGTGCTCTCGTCGATGACGTTGACGCCCTCGGGGACGATCAGCTTCACCTCGCCCATGATGACGCTCGCGTCCAGCTCGACGACCGGGACGGTGAAGACCGCCCGGGTCATGTCGATCCTCACCTCGCCCATGAACGCCGAGACGTGCAGCGTCCGGGGCACCGTCCAGACGCCCTCGCGACGGGTGCTGCTCATCGTCGCCCGCATCGGGCCGGTGCCCGGCGCTCTCGCGGCCAGGGACGACGCACCGCGGATGCGGGCCGGCGCGAGGTCCTCGATGAGCGATCCCAGGTCGGCGACCGTCTTCGCCGCGAGGGCCCTGGACGTGCGATCGGAGTGCTCGGCCAGGTCGAGCCGGCCCTCGGCGTGGGCCCTCGTGAGCAGGTCGACGACGGCACCGCGGTCGGCGTCGCTGACGCGCATCGCACTGACGGACTCGGGCACGGGCACGACCACAGCCTAACCGCTCGGCCCGGGCGCGGGCCGTGGAGGATTCACTGTGCGGACCGCGCGGAATGACGGACGATCTCCGCACAGCGAACCAGGAGCGACCGGTCGTCCCGCGCTGCTCAGACGGTGACGACCTGCCGGTCGTCACCGGGCCTCAGCACGAACTCGACCTCGCCCCACGCCGGGACGAACCCGCCGGCGCGCTCGGTGCGCACGCGCACCTGCTCGGCGTCGGCCTCGACCCGCCAGCGCAGCCACAGGCCCCTGCCGGTGCGGTACGCGTCGGAGACGCCGTCGTCCTCGAAGAGGAAGCCCTCGGCGTCCTGGACGCGCTCCGGCAGGTAGAGCACCACCCGGCGCCGGGTGGCCGCCAGTGAGGCCGTCGTGACGATGCCGTCGCCGGCGGGCAGTTCGGCCTGCGGGATGCCCGCCCCGGCGCGGACGAACAGCGGCAGGCGCTCCAGCGGGGCGTCCACGGTGACCGTCCGGCCGCCGGCGTGGTGCACCCCGGTGTCGTACTCGAACCATCCGCCGGGCACGTCGGGCAGACGCACGGCGCGGGTCGTCGCGCCCTCCTCGACGACGCTCGCCACGAGCAGGTCGCGGCCCAGCAGGAAGTCGTCGTTCTCGACGAACAGCGACTCGTCGGACTCGTCCGCGTAGAAGGTCGGGGCGATGATCGGCTCGCGGCGCTGCGAGGCCAGGTAGAGCGCCGTGTACAGGTACGGCATGAGGCGGTAGCGCAGCTCGATGGCGCCGCGGACCAGCGGCGTGACCTCGGGATGCATCCACGGCTCGTTGACCGAGCCGTCGTCGTGCCAGGAGTGGATCGTGAAGCGCGGGTGCATGACGCCGTTCTGCACCCAGCGGACGAACAGCTCCGGGTCGGGGCGCTCGGGGCCCGAGAAGCCGCCGACGTCGTGGCCGACGTTGAACACCCCGCACATCGAGAAGCCGGTGCCCATGCGGGTGTTGTACCGCAGCGTCCGCCAGCTGGCGTAGTTGTCGCCGCTCCAGGTCTGGACGTAGCGCTGCATGCCGAGCATGCCCGAGCGCGAGATGAGATAGGGGCGCTCATCGGGGGCGAACTCGCGCTGGGCCTCGCCCGAGGCGCGCATCATGAGCAGGCCCTGGACCGGCCGGACGAGGGCCAGCGGGATCGGCCGGCCGAAGCCGGCGCACAGCGCCCGGTCGTCCCAGACCTCGTACTCGTTGTTGTCGTTCCACGTCGACCCGATGCCCATCTCGAGCAGCTCGCTGCGGACGTTCTCCTTCCACCAGTCGCGTCCGGCGGGCGAGGTGAAGTCGACCTGCGCGCCCCGATCGCCCCAGAACAGGCTCAGCTCGGGCTCGCCGGACTCGGCGTCGGTGATGAAGACGTCCCGCCCGGCGGCCTCGTCGAACAGCGGATGGTCGACGAGCAGGGCCGGCTTGATGTTGGCCGCCAGATGGAGGCCCCTGTCGGCGTACGCCGCCGAGGTGGCCCTCGGGTCGGGGAACTTGTCGTGGTTCCAGTTGAAGACGTAGCGCTTCGGGCCGATGCTCGTGTACCCGCTGGACATCTGGAACGAGTCGCAGGGGATCCGGTGCTCGTCCAGCAGGTCGAGGAACTCCAGCAGCTTCTCGGACGCGTTCGGGGCGTCGGTGTAGTGCATCGTCGAGCCCGAGTAGCCCAGCGCCCAGCGCGGCAGGAAGGCGTTGTCGCCGGTCAGCCGGACGATCGCCCGCGTCAGATCGGCGAGACGGGCGCCGAGGAGGACGTAGTAGTCGATGTCCCCGCCCTCGGCGGTCCAGGAGATGAAGGGCCGGTGGTAGTTGTCCTTGACGCGGCCCATGTCGAAGACGGCCGCGGTCTGGTTGTCGTAGAGGACGCCGACGGCGCCGACGCCCGCCCGGCGGGTCATGATGAAGGGCACGTGCTTGTACAGCGGGTCGGTGTCGGCCGCGTCGTAGCCCATCGCGTCGAGACAGCGCATGTCGAAGGTGCGGCCCGTGCGCTCCAGGTCGCCGGCCTTCTCGCCGAGGCCGTAGTAGCGGTCCTCGGGCTCGCGCATGATGTAGTGCGCGACCCGACCCGTCCGTGGGTTGACCTCGTAGCCGCCGGTGCGGCGGTCCTCGGTGATGGTCGTCCACCCGCCGTCCACGCGCACCTGCCAGCAGATGCGCAGCGGGATGTCCTGCACCACGGCGCGCAGATCGCCGCTCGTGACGATGATGCGGTGCTGGCCCGGGCGGGGCCGGTCGAAGATCGCCATCTCGTCGGTGGCGTTCCTGCCCGTGGTCGTGACGGCGGGGCGGTCGGCGCCCAGCTCGATCTCCTCGACCGTGACGGCCGGGCAGGGGAAGCCGCTCAGGTCGGCGCGGTCGCGGCCGGCCCACGGCACGTCCTCGGCCGGGGTCAGCAGGTGCTCGGGGTCCAGCCCGGTGCTCTCGCCGATCCCCCGGCCGGGGGTGATCATCCACGTCACGGGGACGGCCGGGCCCGCGGAGGGCAGGACGCGCACCCGGGCCAGGGCGTTGTCGAGGATGTCGAGCCGCAGCGTGAAGCCGCCCTCGATCTCGGCCCGCAGACCCGTTCCGGTCGGCGTGAAGGTGCTGATCCTGTCGAGTGTTCTCATGCTCGGTGGCTCTCCTCGTCGAGGCCGTGCGGGCCGCGCGCCGTGGCCCAGGGGATTCAGCCGGTCGGGACGCTGTCGTCCGCGAACCGGTGACTGCCCCTACTCTGTCGGTGCGGGGCCGCCCCCGCCCGGCATTGCCGACAGTTGCCGGATCCTGGCAACGGTTGACAGCCGGATGCGTCCCGTCCGCTCAGTCCCGGCCCGTCCAGGCGCGCCACAGCTCCTGGTCGAGCCCGGGCTCGTCCCGGCTCGTCGTGTCGAAGACGCGGCCGATGCGCTCGGGGTCGGTGAAGGCGGGCCAGCCCGGATCGCCCGTGGCGGCGAAGCGCACCCAGGCGTCGGCCATCTCGGTGGCCAGCCGCTGGGGCGGGTTCGGGCCGGTCATCTGGCGGTGCGCGGGGCTGTCGAGGTTGTCCCAGACGAACGGGAACTCGGTCATGTGGGCCGCCTGGGCGCGGCCGTCGTCGGCGCGCGAGGCGTAGTCGAAGCGGTACAGCCAGGTGGGGCGCCCGGCCCGCGCCAGCTGGTCCACGGCGGTCATCGTGGGCCCGGTGAAGATCGTCCACGTGAGGTGCTGGGCCATCGCCATGCCCGGCTCGTGGATGCGGGTGCGCCCCAGCAGCATCGTGCGCAGCGGCTCGACCGCCCCGTGGGAGGCCAGCAGGTAGCCGGCCAGCGTCTCCTCGGTGGCGGCGGCCATCGAGTCCGGCGTGATGAGGAAGAGATTGCCCTCGTCGCGGTTGGTGCCCCAGACGGTTCCGCGCACCGGGCGGTCGAGCATCGCGGCGTCCAGATCGACCGGGACGATGTCGTCGTCGATCCACGGGCCGAGGGCGAGCGTGCCCCACTGGTCGTCGTGGTGCTCGGCCAGGGCGGGCAGAGCGGTGTCGAGCAGCGTCCTCTGGTCGACGGCCGACAGCGCCTCGGCCGTCGGGGCCAGGCCCAGGGCCTCGGCGATCCGACGCGCCCGGTCGGCCGCCCGCTCGGGGCCCTCGGCCATCGGGGACGAACCGGACTGGATGATCGCGCGGTGGAAGAGGCCGTCGGCGGCGGGGCTGGCCAGCAGCAGGGCGATGCTCATGCCGCCTGCGGATTCGCCGTGCACCATGACGCGGCCGGGGTCCCCGCCGAAGACCGCGATGTTCTCCTGCACCCAGGTCAGGGCGGCGATCTGGTCCCGCAGGCCACGGTTGGTGGCGGCCCCCTCGAAGGCGGCGAAGCCCTCGGTGCCGGTGCGGTAGTGGATCGAGACGTAGACGGCGCCGCGCTCGGCCAGGTGACGGCCGTCGTAGGCGGGCAGGCCGCCGTTCCCGGTGAGGAAGGCGCCGCCGTGGATGTGGACGAGGACGGGCAGGTCGTCGCCGGCCTCGCCGGGCGTCCAGATGTTGAGGTTGAGCGTCTCGTCGCCGGGGCGCCAGCCGGGACCCATGATGGAGCGGTAGTTGAAGCCGTGGCCGCGGAAGAGCGGCTCGATCTGGTAGGTGCTCGGGCCGAAGGTCGTCGCGTCGCGCTCGCCGTCCCACGGCTCGACGGGCCGGGGCTCCCGGAAGCGGTTGGCGCCGTAGGGGGCCGCCGCGTACGGGACGCCCCGGAAGATCTTCATGCCGTCGTTCTCGACGAGGCCGACGATCCGGCCGCCGGTGACATCGGCCAGGACGCTTCCGTAGGGCGTGATCTGCATGGGGTCCTCCTCGCTCGCGGGGGCTCCGTCGCCGCCCGGGGATCATGGTCGCCGATCCGCCCGGCCGATGCGGCGGGCTTTCCGTCTGTTGCCCGCCCGCGCCGCCCGCGCGGGGACCGTGGGATGCCGGACCGTTTCTCGGCCGGTGCCGCGAGACGCGCGTCCGCGCGCCCGAACGACGGGGCGGAGCCCGCGTTCCTCACGGGGTGACGCATGAAGAACGCGGGGTGCGCCGGTCAGAAACCGACCGAGGCGGCCGTCTGCCGGATGCGCTCGGCCGAGGCGTGCAGGAGGCTCACCTCGTCGGCGCTCATCGGCGCCTCGAGGACGCGGTCGATGCCGTGCTCGCTCACGAGGGTGGGCAGGCTCAGCGCGATGCCGGAGATGCCGTACTGGCCGTCCAGGACGCTCGAGACCGGCAGCACGCTGCGCGTCGGCGACAGCAGGGCCTCGACCAGCCGGGCCCCGGCGAGGCCGATGGCGTAGTTCGTCGCGCCCTTGCCCTCGATCACCTCGTACGCGGCGAAGGCCGCCTCGTGCGCCAGGCCGTCGAGCACCTCCTGGGTGAACACCCGCTCGCCGGCCACCGTCCAGTCGCGGATCGCCACGGACGAGATGCGGGCGCTCGACCACAGCGGGAACTCGGAGTCGCCGTGCTCGCCGACGATCATCGAGTGCACATTGGGCTGGGCGACCTGGGCCTTCTGCGCGACGAGGTAGCGCAGGCGCGAGGTGTCGAGCAGGGTGCCGGTCGACAGCACCTGCGCGGTGGGCAGCCCCGAGACCCTCTGGGCGACGACGGTGAGCACGTCGCAGGGGTTCGTCACGAGCACGTAGAGCGCCTCGGGAGCCTGCTCGACGAGCTGGGGCATCATCGACGAGAGGATCCTGGCATTGGTGGCGGCCAGGTCGAGGCGGGTCTGGCCCGGCTTCTGCTTCGCCCCGGCGGTGATGATGACGATGGAGGAGTCCCGCACCGCGGTGATGTCGTCCCCGCCCATGACGACCGAGTTCGTGAACTGGGTGCCGTGCGCGAGGTCCTTCACCTCGGCCTCGACCTTCTTGGTGGCGATGTCGTACAGGGCGACGACCTTCGCCGAGTCGCGGATGAGCGCGGCGTAGGCGAGCGAGGTGCCGACCGCCCCGGCTCCGACGATGGACAGCTTGGAGGGATGACGCGTGGACGTTCGCATGTCATCACGATAGGCGCTCGCGCGCGGGTCCCGGAGCCGTCGTTCCCGTGGGCCGGGACGATGGCACTCTCATCCATCGCTCACCCATCGGTGGCGGACGGGCCGCCGCCCCCTGCATCCGCCGGGGCCCGCGCCGGACCGTCGTCACGAGCGGCCCCCGCCCGAACCGTCCCCTGCACCCGCCGGGGCCTGCGGGTCCGGGAGGACCCGTCCGCGGTGTCTGCGAAGACGCCCCGGCCGGGGCCGGGCGAGCAGATCCAGCGCGGTCATGCCGGCGAGCCCACGAGCATCACGAGCGTCGTCGCCGCCAGTCCGGCAGCGGGTGGGAGGTATTTCCGGGGGTGGCGGAGCACCTCCCGCTCCGACTTCCACGAGGTGATGGGGCGGTATCTTTCGAGCGTTCCCGCGACGAGCGCGGCCGCTGCCGCGCACGAGATCAGCTCCGCGAGGAGGATCGGCAAGGGGACTCCACTGCGGCTCAGCATGATGGCAGCGGGGATCCCGCTCAGCACGTAGAAGACACAGGCGCTCGAGTAATACCGTGCGAAGATCGCGTTCGATCCGGGAGCCGCGACGATCACCGAATAGGTGCTGGGATTCCTCGAGAAGAATGAGTTGAGCGGTGTGTTCGCGGTGACGAAGGCCATGCCCAGAGGCGTGATGAGACCCTGATCGGCCGTTGTGAAGGTGAAGATCGCGCTCATGACGGCAAGACCGATCGAGTCCACGAGCGTCATGGTGCTGGACCGCAGCTCGCCGAGCAGGATGTTCGGATCGGCGGTCGCGTGCCGCGCGGTTCCGTGCAGGGCGCCCACGTCGTGGACCGCCGCGAGGCCCACGGCTCCGAGAACGAGGACGAGCAGGGTTCCGATGCCGTCGTGGACGATCCAGAGGGCGGCCGAGACGATCAGGCCCAGCAGCATGGCGAGCCGGACGACGGCCCTCGACGCCGACCGTGAGAGCACGGACACCACTGCCGCGCCCATCCCGAAGAGGACGGTGCACCAGGTCTTCTCGGCGTCGGGGCTGTCGGCCGAGAACACCGAGAACAGGATGATCGGGCACGCCACGTCGAGCGTCAGGACTCCCGCGGCGACGAGGACCGTCTGGCGGACGAGGGTCGCCTCCTCGATCGGGAAGGCCCTGAGGATGCGCCATTTCTGCGTGCCGATCCAGGTTCTGCTGATTGTCGACGCCGCTCCCAGCAGGGCCACGCACAGCGATGCGACGATGATTCCCGTTCCCACCCGGATGCCGATGTTCAGGGCGAGGAACACGGCGATCGCACTCAGGGAGGCCCCCCACAGCACGGAGCGAACAGTGATGAACTGCCCGCGGACCGCGATGAGAGCGCTCGTCCTACTGGATGAGCGAGGCCACGTCATGGGGATCCTCCGGCGTCGGGAACGGGCCGGTGAGCGCACCGCCCTTCAACACGTGGACGCCGCTGCTGCATCTCGTGAAGGACTCGGCGATGTGCGAGCTGAGGAGGACGGACCGTCCCCCGTCCCGTGCCGCCGAGATGGATTCGTACAGGAACTCGGTCGCCGTGAAGTCCAGGAAGTCGACTGGTTCGTCGAGCAGCAGCAGGGGCGTCGAGACGTAGAACGCGGCTATCAGGTTCGCCTTCTTCCGTGATCCACTCGACAGTTCGGAGAAGACGGTCGTGAAATAGCTTTCGAAGCGGAACCCGCGCACCAGGGAATCGAGCCGGGCGGTGTCGTGCGGCATCCCGTACGCTCGTTCGATGAATCGGATGAAGCAGGGCAGATCCCAGGTCGGGAAGGATGTTTCCTCGGTCAGGCTCAGATATCGCTGGCGCTTGAACAGTTCACTTCGCGGGGTGGTCGGCATCCCGTTGAGAAGAAACTTCTCACAGCTCATTCCTCGGTGCACCGAGCTGATCGTCAGCAGGAGCGTGGTTTTCCCGGCGCCATTGGCCCCGAGCAGGCCGATGACCTCTCCGGGGGCGATCTCGATGCGGACGTCCCTGAGCACTGGGCGGTCGCGTTCGTACCACGCTGAAAGGCCCTCGATCGTCAGCAGGGGGGAGCCTGGTTTCATCGGTTCAGTCCTCATCCATGGTCGTGGACGCCGCGGGTGATGGGTCGTCGTCGGGCCGTTTCCCTAAGCGGTCCCTTGCAGCTACAAAGCCAAGAGCAATGCCTCCCAAGGCAAAAATAATTCCGATGGCCAGGTCATGAGACGAGACACTCTTCATCGCCGAAACGATAAACACAACAGCAAAAACAGCCTTCAGGTAAGAATGGTTTAATTTCGGCATTGCATCAAGTCCTTCTTTCTTGGTGGACCAATCCACGTGTGACTAGGGTGCTATAGGCCCCTAGGGTCACAATCGCCATCCCAACTAGTAGTTCACTCCCGCTTAGGCGCGCTTGGATCACTGATAATATCAAAGCTACTACAGATGATGCGAGGCAAAGCAATGAGAGAACATGGATGGCTAATCCAAAAGACGATAATTTTTCGGAAAGCCAAGTTATTACTAGAAAGCAAGGGGTCAAACAGGCGTATGCTATTAGTTCGGGCAGCGTTGAGGTTGCTAGGATGGTGATTGAAATCAGTCCGGCGAAGAGCTGTTTAAAGAGGCTCAGCCGCATTCTCTGGAGCATGAGTATGAGCAACATGACTTCAAACGCCATGGTCGGCAGTTTGACTCTCGGGCTCAAGTGGCTCATGATTGGCATTGATTTGAGAAATGTAAAAATTATAATCAGAGCTAATATTTGAGCGGAAAGGCAGTGTAGAAAGTGTTTCCTGAGCAATTCCAAGTACGATGTCTTTGCCAAGAGTTCCTGTCTTCTTACTCCCATGCTTGTAACGGAAGTGAACACTATCGACGCAAGCGTTGCGGCTGTACCTAAAAGAATAAAGGGCGGTGCTGCTCCAAAAGCCTGGGCGGGGTTGCTTCTAACGGCAAAAAGTCCAAAGCCAAAGTTTCCTAACGTTTCCAAAATTAATGGTATGGGGATCCGTTTTGACATTGTAGCCTTCTCGCCTCTTGGGTATTTCGTAGGATTCGTGAGTATCGAGTTGCAGTTTCAATGGTGAAAAATCCCGAGGTGGGTCGAAGGATCCTCGTAGTAGATTCCGTGAAGATAGCTTTGTTGGCATCAGGTGAGGATGATTATGGTTAGGGGCAAGTTTGCTCGAGCTGTGAGTCATGTAGATAGGTTCATTCTATCTCTTGGTGTGGATGTGAGACTGGGATAAAATGGTCCTAGTCGATCTTTTCTGATCGAGGGGGCAGTGGGAGGGAGGGGAGGTCAAGAGCGACCGGTTTCGGGCGGATGAGGTCAACCAGATCATAAAGGTTGTTTAAAGTAACCCATTTGCAGTAATCATTTGATGATCTGTGAATGTTTTGCTGCAACCCTCTGAGAAAACACATATGACACTCATAATAGTGAGGACAGTCTGTCGGGCATCCGGTTTTTGATGAAGGTGCTGGTACGTCAAGAAGCCGATTGTAAATATCGGTTCCAAAGATATCCGTCAGAGAAGTTTCATGAAAATCTCCAAACCTCGAATTCTTGGGGAAAAGAGGACATGGTCGAAGAGATCCATCGGCTGAGATTGTTATTCCATTTGTACCGGCGCCACAATTGATTCCGATGCTGTCAGAGCCCTCCTCTCCCTTGATAATTGGAATGATCGACTCATATTTTTTCAGGATTCTTCTCAGATAAGCACCGTATTCGGAACTCTGTGGAATCATTCGTTCTCTTCTGAAACCTTCTCCTCTTCCGAAGCCTTCGACAAAGTTAAAGCTGAAGGAGAAGGCTCCAAGCTCTATGGCGAGTTTAGCCAAGGACTCGATTTCCCACATGTTGTCTTGAAAAATCACTGATGCAATGCGCACTTTGATCCCATTTGAGGTGAGGCGCTTGACTGAAGCGACTGACCGTTCAAATGCATTGCGGGCGCCGCGGATACGATTGTGCAGCTCCGGGTTTGTTGAATCGATGGAAACGTTGACAAAGACCTTATTCTTGTGTTCGGTTAAAATGTCAAGTGCTGCTTGCGGTATGTGTGTTCCATTGGTCAGAAGGCCGATATGGGCAAAATTCCTGCAAGCGTATTCAAGGATCTCAGCGGCATCATGATTGAGGAAAAATTCACCGCCGGTGAGGTCGATCATGGTTGTGCCGTTTGTGCGGAGCTCGTCCATAATGCGGATGGCTGTGACGAGGCTCATGGAATTTTTATTATTTGGTCCGGCGGAAAAATAGCAGAAAGAACATTCCAAGTTACATTTGTCGGTTACTTCAAGTGATGCGTGTACTGGGAATATTGAGTCGTCAGACCCGATGACGACGAGCTTGGTGTGCGCAGTGGTTTGGTTGGATATCTTCGTGACGCCCTCATCTGTCATTTGCTTGATGAAGCTGATGATCCATGGTGAAGCGTCTGCTGGGTTAAGGTCATATTTCGTACAAAAATTGCTGATCACCTCAGGCAGACTCCGCTCCCCATTGATTTCTTGAAGCAGAAGTTTACCTGTCACATTGATATTGCACTGATGTTGATGGGGCTTGCCATCTACTATGCGTTCATTGGTGACCCAATAGCCATTTTTGTGCTGGTGGAGGATAGGCCTGCCCGTCAGCTGAATAGGCAGTGTCTGAGCTGACATGTCTCACTCTGTTTCGTCAGTAAATTATATTGATTCCATTCGAGCGGGGTAAGGTGTTAAGGACTCATTCTGATTCAGAGTCATATTTGTGCTGCTCTTGATGGAAAATGTTGAAACTCATGCAAGTCTTGCCACAAGCCAAACAAAATATCTAGTCAGTTGATTCATAAAATGAAATTACGTAATCTTTGTCTGACCAACATGTCTTCCTTGTTTGAGTGGGTCTCTCATGGGGCGCGGCCACGGTGATCCGCGGTACGGTGTTCTGTGTCTTGCTTTTGTTCAAAGCAGGGTCAAGGGGCTAGACCAAGAGAGCCTGTCAATGTTTTTGTGTAAGCGGGGTTGGTTAGAGGTAGGGGTTGATGCGGTCTGGGTAGGCGGTGGTCAGCTGGGCGAGGGCTTGTTTCCAGTTGGTGGTGGTCTGGCCCTCGACGAGGCGGGGCTTGGCCCTGCGCTTGCCGGCGGGTTTGCCTCGGTCTCGTTCGCGTTCGAGAGCGCGTTTGTCCTCGATGTTGCAGATCGCCAGCCACAGTAGTTTCACGGCGGCGGTGTCGTTGGGGAAGTGTCCCCGGTTCTTGGAGACCTTGCGGAGTTGGTAGTTCAGCGACTCGATACTGTTGGCCGTGTAGATGACGCGGCGCAAGGCCGGCGGGAACGCCAGGAACGGCGTGAACCGCTCCCACGCCCTCTCCCACACTCCCACCGTGTCGGGGTAGCGGGCCCCCAGCGGCGAGGCCGCGAACTCGGCCAGAGCGGATGAAGCGGCGTCCTCGCTGGCGGCGGTGTAGACCGGCTTGAGGGCGGCGGCGACCCTCTTGCGATCCTGGTAGGCCACGAACCGCATGGAGGAGCGGATCAGGTGCACCACGCAGGTCTGGACCACCGAGTCGGGCCAGGTCGCCTCGACGGCCTCGGCCAGGCCCGTCAGCCCGTCGCAGCACACGATGAGCACGTCATTCACGCCCCTGTTGGCGAGCTCGGCGCACACATGCGCCCAGAAGGAAGCGCCCTCGTCGGCCTGCACCCAGATCCCCAGGACGTGCTTGATGCCTTCCATGTCCACCCCGACTGCGATATGGGCCGCCCGGTTGGACACCCGCCCCTGGTCGCGGATCTTGACGCGGATCGCGTCGAGGTGGATCACCGGGTAGAACTCCTCCAGCGGGCGACTCTGCCACTGCAGGACGGCGTCGGCGACGGCGTCGGTGATGTTGCTGATCGTCCCCGCGTTCAGCTCTGCCCCCAGGGTGGAGTCCAGGTGGTGGCGGATCTCGCGCACCGTCATCCCGCCGGCGTACAGGCTGATGATCATCGCGTCCAGCCCGTCCATGCGCCGCTGGCCCTTGCGCACCAGGCGGGGCGTGAACGTGCCGGCGCGGTCGCGGGGAACCTCGATCTCGAACGAGCCGACCTCGGAGCTGATGGTCTTGGCCGTGGTGCCGTTGCGCGCGTTGCCACGGGCCACCGCGGTGGGCTCGCCCTTCTCATAGCCAAGGTGCTCGGTCAGCTCGGCGGCCAACCCGCGCTCGAGGGTCTCCTTGAGCAGCGCCGGCAACAGCCCGTCGCTGCCCGTCAGCTCCACCTGGCCGGAATCGATCCGCTCAAACAGCTCATCCAGGCCACCAGAAGCAGCAAGGTCCTCGACCACGCTGCGCCCACCAGAGCGACCAGTCATCTCATCAGTCACAGTCATCAGTATCAGTCCTTCAACGAAGGCTTACACAGACCACTGAACACGCCCGACCAAGAAGCCCTTCGACGGCTGCTAACTCGAAATCGGGTATAGGTCCATCGACCAGACAGGCGCCAGCGATTGAGCAGGCGGCGCATGGCTTGAATTCCAGTACGGCGGCAGGTTCTACCTTCATGTCGTTTCACCTCCCTTCGTGATCATTGTGTGCGGAACACCAGTGGTCGCGCCATGTTTTTAAAAATAAGACCGGTTGGTAGTACTGTCAATCGGTTCATCGCGGCTCAGGGATTTGCGGGGGATCTGGCGAGTCGGGCACCCAGGGCGTGTCAGATGGTGATGATCCGAGTGAGTTGATGCGGCATCGGTGGTGACGGGATGACGACGAGGCGCCGCTCCGGGCTTCATCGTCAGGGTACCGTTCGTCATTTCCGGGATCTTCACTGATCATGTGGGGCGACATGGACGCTGAAGTCGCTGGTTCGGGGTGGGGGATCCTCGATAGGGGAGTGCCGGGGTGGGGTCGTCCGAACGATGATGCGGAGGCGCCGTGGCGGCTGGACGACCCATTCAGAACCCGGGCGATGCCAGGAGGACCTTGGTCGGAGGACTCCACCGGATGGGGTCTTGAACAAGCCTCCGGGTTCGGCGGCGGGCCGCTTCCTCTGTGCGCGGGGATGCCCCCGTGTGCTCCGTGTCCCTCAGCGCGTCCAGCCACCGCTTCCTCTGTGCGCGGGGATGCCCCTGCGGGCGGCAGCGGGCCGGGCTCGATGAGTCTTGTTCCCGGCATCAGTGAACCAAGTTCTTATCCGGGGTTGCGCCTCTCGCCGGATCTCTCATGAATATAAGCCCGGTGGACTGGGAAGCTTGTTCACGGCACGACAGGATGGAGGCTTGACAAGTGGGAACGCTCGTGCGAACGACTCCTGATGAAAAGGTCCCGCACTGTGGCTCCGGTCGGATGCGGGGTCAGCCCCGATAGTCGGTGAAGCCCACCGTGTTGCCCCACGGATCGGTCATCTCGACGCTCCAGCCCGTGGCGATCCGGAACGCCTCGAGACCGAGCCCGGCGGCGACCGCGCGGGCGTCGTCCACCTCGAACCAGACGGTCGAGTGGCTGGGGTCGTCGGGGTCGAGCCGGAGGCACAGTCCCGCGCCGCCGTCGGCCGGGTGGAGGACCGCCACCTCCTCGCGGACGACCACCGGCCGCAGTCCGACCCGCTCCCGATACCAGTCCACGGCCCGGGCGAGGTCGGGAACCGCGAGGATGACGTTGTCGAGACGGAGGGGTTCGATCATGTCGGGGATTCTTCCAGGCCCGTCGGCGCCTGACCGGCCGGGCCCCTGCCGTTTACTGTCAAGAGGCTCTTGATAGTAAGTGGCAAGGGGCGGTAAATACAATGGTACGGGGTACGGGGTCTTCCCGGGCTCGAGAGGGGGGAATCGTCATGAACGCCGAAGGCGCCGGAAGAGCACCGCTCGCGGACCTGCCGGTCGACCGGACCTACATCGGCCGGGCCGTGCCGCGCGAGGGGAGGGGATGGTGGGTGCAACTGGAGCGCCGCACGAACCCCGACGGCCCCGAGACGGAGGTCGTCGCGGTCGGCGAGTGCGCCACGCTGGAGCGCCTCGAGGAGCGGGCCTGGGAGCCCGTCCGCTCGATCACCGACGACCCCGACGTGCGCGTCATCACGGCCCCTCGGATCGACGACGAGCTCATGATGCGCGTCGTCGGAGCATGGCGGGCGATGGCCGACGCCAAGCGGGCCGAGGCGGACGCCGCACGGCAGGTGCGCGCCGTTGTCGGGGAACTGCGCGACCTCGGCCTGTCGGTCACGGACATCGCCTTCCTCACGCACGTCTCGCGCGGACGGGTCTCGCAGCTGCTGGCCCAGGACCCGCGCCGCGGGCGCCGGTCCGGTGACGCGCGTCCCCGATCGGACTGAGCCCCGACCGGTGCTCGGCCCTACCGCGGGGTGTGAACCATGATGGGCTTCTCGGGCGCCCGTCGACGGCGCCGGACGGCGTGGGCCCGGTGCGCCCCCGGCCTCCGGGTCATGCGGTCCGCGCCCTTCCGGGGATTTCTGTCGGCCCGGGCCCGCCGCCGGGCCCGCCGCCGGGCCCGCCGCCGGACTCGCAGCCGATACGATGCATCCCATGTTGATCAGCTGTTTCGTTGCCCCCGACGATGAGCAGGCGGCGCAGGTCATCGACTGGCCCTCCGGTCCGGTCGAGCCCGCCGGCGACGCCGAGGGGCAGGACGCCTTCCCCGTGGTCGACACGAAGATCGAACCCGTGGTCACGCTGACGAAGCTGGCCGAGATCCTCAGCGGAATCCCCTACGACGAGCTGGCCGCCGACAAGCGCATCTCGACGCTGCTGGCGCAGAAGGACGAGTACGAGGTCCTCGTCCTGACCGTCTCCGATTCGGTCAAGGCGGCCCTCGCCGGCGCCTCGGACGAGGACCTCGTCCGAGCGGCGGGGCCCTGGTCGCAGATCGAGGAGTTCCACGGACTCATCGATCCCGACGACTTGCTCGAGGTGATGCGCGAACTCGGTCTTCTCGCGCGCCAGGCGGTCGACAGCGGGCACTCCATGTACGTGTGGTGGTGCGCATGACGATGGCGGGTACGACCCGTGAGGGTCGTGTCCGCCGGATCATGGCCGTGGTGGCCGTCCTCCAGGGCGTCTCGACGCTCGTCGGTTTCGTCGAGCTGCTGCTCGTGCCGTAGTGGTTCGCGCCCCAGCTCGAAGGCACCTTCTTCGCCGGCCGCCAACAGCTCGCGGCAGTCCTCCTCGGCGTGCTCGTCGGCGGCTTCCAGTGGGCGGCGCTCTGGCTCCAGGCGCGGGGCTCGCGCTGGTCCGTCCTCGCCCATGCTGCGGCCGGGCTGGTCATGACCTGCTGGATCGGCGCCGAATGCCTCGTCATCGACTCCTTCGGCTGGCCGCACGCGCTGTGGGGAGGACTGGGCGTGACCCAGCTGCTGCTCGTGTGCGTCCTCCTCGGGGTGCTGCGCGCCCCCAGCCGTGGGCGCGAATTCTCCTCGCGGGAGGGCGGGCCCCGATGATCGTCCCGCGGATAGCCGCGCCCGCGGTGGGGTCGAGACCGTCCGCATTGTGCGGACCGGCCGTGGTCTACGGACAGCCGCGCCCGCGGTGGCCCGTGAACCGGGGTCGGTCACGCACAGTCTGCGGAATATGATAGATTACTGAGAAATTCTCAGACGGACATGTTCTTCCGCAGCACAGGGAGCACCCCCATGGCCTCAGCCTTCCCTCGCCGCGGCTTCTCGAGAAGCCGCTCCCGCCTGCCCTCGGCCGTCCTCGCGTCGCTGGCGATCGTCCTCGCCTGCGTCGGCGGCCCCGTCCCGGCGGCCGTCGCCGACCCCGTGGACCCGCAGACCCCCGTGCTCGACACCGGGGTCTCGCTCGAGGACGGCCTGAAGGTCGGGGCGGCCGTGACGGTGGACCAGCAGGCCGTGCACGACCGGGCGCAGGCCGCGCTGCGCGCCCTGCGGATCAGGATGTACAACGACCCGAGCCTGCCCTTCGAGGGCAGCCTGGGGCATTCCGAGACGCTCAAGGACTACGCCGCCAAGGCCGGCTACGACTCGGCCGAGGCCTACGCCGACGCCTTCACCTGGAGCCAGGAGCTCGAGATGATCGCGATCCAGCGCGCCGCCGAGAACTCGATCACGGGCATGAGCCACGACCGGACGGCCGGCTCCTCGACCTTCACCGCCGCCCAGCGCAGCGGGACGACGAGCAACGGCGAGATCATCACCGAGTACCGGGACATCGACAGCGCCATCGACGGCGCCGGGCCCGGCTCGTGGTCCGGCGAGTACGACAGCCTGAAGGCGAACGACGGCAGGTACTCCGGCCCCGAGGTGGCCGGCCATCTGCACACCCTGCTCGATCCCGGCTACACCTGCTACGGCTTCACCTCGGCCGGCGTCTCGATGGGCGAGGCCGGGCTGGCGCAGACCTGCTCGTCCGCCACCGACCGGCCCTCCGCGTCCTCGGGCACCTATCTGGTCCCCGTCGCGATCCCCGCCGACCGGGCCGCCGACGTGGCCTACGGCTCGGACTCGCTCGACGTCGGCCGGAGCGGGCGGCTCACGGCGACCGTCTCGTATCTGAACGCCACGGACCTGCCCGTCATCGTCGACAGCTACGGCTCCTCGGACGAGAAGGTCGTCACGGTCGCCCCGGACGGCACGATGCGGGCCGTCGGCCCCGGCACCGCCACGATCACGATGGTGAGCAACGGCGTCACCCTGACGCACAGGGTCACCGTGGACGGGGCATCGCCCGTCGGGACGCCGAGCCCGACGCCGTCCGAGACGTCCAGCCCGGCCCCGATGCCGCCGCCGACCCTGGCGCCCCCGGCCGGGGGGACGTCCCCCGCCGCGCCGAGCGCGTCCGCCCCGGCGGCCGCCGACACGGCCTCCGCCACCTCGGCGAAGGGCTCGACCCTGTCGAAGCCGCTGGCCCGCACCGTGCTCAAGGGCGGGGTGACGCTCCTCTCCACCGGCCTGCTCATCCGCGGCGTCACGCTGGGGCTCGCCCGGCTGAGAAGGCCCTGACCCGTCTGCCGCCCCCGCGGGCCCGGCCCCTCGTCGGTCCTCGGAGGCGGAACACGTCGTGCACGCCGCTCCCCGCGCCGGACGGCGAGCATCCCGGCCCCTCGTCGGGCTCGTGCGGCTCGTCACCGCCCGGGGCGAGGTCTCGACGGCGCCGGGCGACCGCCACGAGGCGGCGGGCGACCGCGCGGGACAGGGAACCGTGGAGCGGTTTCGCGGTCGGCCGGGGCGATCGCGGCGCCACCCCCGGGGCGAGGAAGAACCGTCGGGGGCGTCGGAGCGGACCATTCGGCGGACCCGCGCTCGACCGGCCCGGGCGCCCGGCCTAGCCTGATGCCGCGGTCCACCGCAGCCCGGGGGTGGACGCCGAGCAAGGAGAGCCGTCATGACCACGCCGACGATCGCGCAGCGGGCCCTGTCCGCCCGGCCCTTCCACGCCATGAGCATCGGGGCGCGCGCCCGTGAGCTGGAGGCCGAGGGGATCGGCGTCGCCAAGCTGAGCCTCGGCGAGCCCTCCTTCGGCGCCCCGCCCGGGGTGCACGAGGCGATGCGCGAGGCGATGGACGGGCGCCCCCTGCCCTACACGCCCGCCGCGGGGCTCCCTGCGCTGCGCGAGGCCGTGGCCGGGCTCTACCGCGAACGCCACGGCGTCGACCTCGATCCGCGCCGCATCCTCATCACCGCCGGCGCCTCCGCGGGCCTGCTGCTGGCGACCGCGCTCACGACCGACCCCGGCGACGAGGTCGTCATGGCCGACCCCTGCTACCCGTGCAACCGCGAGCTCGTCGACGCCTTCGGCGGCCGCGTGGCGCTCGCGCCGACGACCCCCGCCACGCGCTACCAGCTCGACCGGGCCGTCATGGAGGCGGCCTGGAGCGGGCGCACCGCCGCCGTGCAGCTGGCGACGCCCTCGAACCCGACGGGCACCACCATCGCCTTCGACGAGCTCGAGGCCGTCTGCGGGTCGGCCCGCGAGCGCGGCGCCTGGCGCATCGTCGACGAGATCTACCTGTCGCTGGCCGATCCGGCTCCGGACGGCTCGTCCGCCCGCACGGCCCTCGAGGCCGATCCGGACGCCGTCATCGTGTCCTCGTTCTCGAAGTACTTCGGCATGACGGGCTGGCGCCTGGGTTGGCTGGTGCTGCCCGAGGCGCTCGTCGGGCCGGCTGACGACCTGGCCGTCAACTTCTTCCTGTGCGCCTCGACGCCGACGCAGCTCGCCGCGGTGTCGTGCTTCACGCCCTCCTCGCTCGCCGCGTGCGAGGACCGCAGGCTCGAGCTCCTGGCCCGCCGGGGCATCGTCCTCGACGGGCTCGAGCGGATCGGGCTGCCGGTGCCCGTGCGCCCCGACGGCGCCTTCTACGCCTACTTCGACGTCAGCGGCACCGGGCTGGACGCGTGGACCTTCTGCGAGCGGGCCCTCGAGGAGTCGCACGTGGCCCTCACCCCCGGCATTGACTTCGGCCCGGCGACCGGCGACACCCACGTGCGCCTGTCCTACGCGGCCGGCAGGGACGAGCTGGCCGAGGGGCTGGAGCGGCTGGGCGGCTTCGTCGCCGGGCTGTGAGGGCGCCGGGCCCGGAGAACCCGGACCCTGGAGGGGATGGAGCGGGCGACGGGAATCGAACCCGCGTGTCCAGCTTGGGAAGCTGGCGCTCTACCATTGAGCTACGCCCGCGATGCCGTGAGGCTGGCCCACACTCTAGCGCATCCGTCCGGGGCTCCGACACCGGCCGTCTCCGCCCTCCGCTGGGTTCGTCGGCGGGGCGCGTCAGTCGTTCCAGTGCCTGTCCACCTCGGCGGCGACGACGTCGAAGCGGTCCTTCGCCAGCCTGCCCGCCAGACGCCGTACGTTGTCCGGGTCGACGCGGAGGATGCGGTCGGTGCGCACCTCGGAGTCGCGATGCCGGGAGTCCCAGTCGCCCGAGCCGATGTTGCACCACCAGCGGCCCTCGCGGTGCTCCCGGTCCGCCCGGTCGTCGTGGTCCTGGCTGGTGAGCATGAGGCCGAGCAGCCAGTCGCCGTCGCGCCCCACGATGAGCACCGGCCGGTCCTTGCCCTGCGAGTAGTCCTCCTCGAACGGCACCCAGGTCCACACGACCTCGCCGGGATCGGCCATCCGGTCGGGGTGCGGGTCGTAGCTCAGCTGGGGCCTGCGGTCGTAGTCGCCGGGGTAGCCCTTCGTCGGGCGCGGGCCCTGCTGCGCCGCGGTCCCGTGGACCCCCGTCCGCCCGGCGCGCGGGGCCGGGACGAGCCCGGGGCACCTGCGCGGGCCACGGGCCGCCTCGCCGAGGGATGCGCGCAGCACGTCGCGGGCGATGCGTCCGAGCGCGTTCCGGACCTGGTCGGCCACGGGCTCTCCCCTCTCACTGGAATCGGGGCAGGCGCCCGTAGAAGACGGGCCCGCCGGTGTCCTCGCTCCTCGGGGCCGGCGCGCGCAGCGCCTCCCAGGCGTCGAGGTAGTCCGTCATGCCGCGGGCGCGCGCCAGCACCGCGCCGGCGGCCGCCAGCGGGATCGCCGCGCACGCCAGCGGGTTGAACAGCGCGCCCGGGCACGCGGCCGCCAGCGCGACGAGCGACAGCCGCCGCGCGAGCCGCTCGCCCGTCCACGCCTGGTAGGCCGCCACGCACGGCGCCCCCACCATCACGACGACGAGCGCCGCCAGCGCCAGGACGAGGGCGATGGAGCCCGCGCCCCCGGGCCTCGGGTCGAGCCAGCCGACGATCCACGCCGAGCGGTCGAAGCCCGCCACGTGCATGGCGCGCCACCAGTACAGGGCGTAGCCGAGGCCGCTCGCCCCCGCCGCTGCGTAGAAGCAGCACTGGAGCGCGACGAGCGCACCCGTGCGGTGCGGCTCCCCGGTGCGGGCCGACACGGGCACGCCGTGGTGCATCTCCTCCAACGGGGGCAGCGTCTCGACACGATGGTCGGGGGCCAGCCCGATGCCCTGCGGTTCGTTCGTGCCGTCGGGCGCCGGGGCGGGGGCGGCCGGTGCGGGGGAGTGGGCCCACTCGTCCGTCCGCGCGTCCGGGCTGCTCTGGTCGGAACTCATCGCTCGGGGCTCACCTCGTCTGCTTCTCGTCTGACGGGCCGGTCGGGCCGCGGCCCTCGCCCAGCCTATGCCACCGCCGGGCACGGCGGACGGACTGCGCCGGCGGCGGCCGTCGGCAGTACGAGGGGGACCACCCGACGGGCGGTCCCCCTCGTACTGCCGAGGACGTCAGCTCAGCCTCATCGTGCCGTTCTCGAGGAAGCTGCGGTGGAAGTCGAAGCTGTGCGCCAAGTCGTGCGGCGTGTGCTTGGCCTTCGAGGACGCCAGCGCGGCCTCGTAGTACTCGGTCAGCTGCGCCCGGTAGTCCGGGTGGGCGCAGTTCTCGATGATCTTCCGGGCCCGCTGGCGGGGGGCCAGGCCGCGCAGATCGGCGAGGCCCTGCTCGGTGATGATGACCATGACGTCGTGCTCGGTGTGGTCGACGTGGCTGGCCATCGGGACGATCGCCGAGATGGCGCCGTTCTTGGCGGTCGACGGGGAGACGAACGCCGAGATGTAGGCGTTGCGCGTGAAGTCGCCCGAGCCCCCGATGCCGTTCATCATCCGGGTGCCGCACACGTGGGTGGAGTTCACATTGCCGTAGATGTCGGCCTCGATCATGCCGTTGCAGCTCAGCACGCCGAGACGGCGGATGACCTCCGGGTGGTTCGAGATCTCCTGCGGGCGCAGGACGATGGACCTGCGGTACTTCTCCGCACCCTCGTTCATCTTGTGCGCGTACTCGGGGCTCAGCGAGAAGGCCGTGGCGGAGGCGACGGTCAGCTTGCCGGCGTCGATGAGGTCGACCATGCCGTCCTGGATGACCTCGGTGTAGCTGGTGAGGTTCTCGAGATCGGACTTCAGCAGGCCGTCGAGCACCGCGTTCGGGATGTTGCCCACGCCCGACTGGAGCGGCAGCAGGTTCTTCGGCATGCGGCCGTGCTCGACCTCGTTGGCGTAGAAGTCGAGCAGATATCCGGCGATGGCGCGCGAGTCGTCGTCGATCGGCTTGAACGGCGAGTTGCGGTCGGGGTCCTCGGTCTCGATGACCGCGACGACCTTGCCCGGGTCGAGCGTCAGGAAGGCGTCGCCGATGCGGTCGCCGGGGTTCGTGATCGGGATGGCGGGGCGGTTGGGCGGCGTGAGGTAGCCGTTCCACACGTCGTGCATGCCCTCCAGCTCGAGGGACTGCCAGGAGTTGACCTCGATGATGACCTTCTCGGCCATGTCGAGGTAGGTCTTGTTGTTGCCCACCGAGGAGGTCGGGACGATGCTGCCATCCTCGGTGATGCGGGTGGCCTCGACGGCGGCGAAGTCGAGCCTGCCGCAGAAGCCCTCGGCCACGAGCTGGGCCGAGTGCGACAGGTGGATGTCGGTGTAGCGGATCGTGCCGTCGTTGATCTTCTTGCGAAGGGTCGGATCGGACTGGTACGGCATGCGCCAGCCCATGCCGTCGACCTCGGCGAGCACGCCGTCGAGCTCGGGGGCGGTGGAGGCGCCGGTGAACGCGTTCACGGTGAAGTCCTCGCCGGCCTCGTGCGCAGCCTTGATACGGGCGGCGAGAGCCTTCGGGAGCTCCTTGGGGTAACCGGATCCGGTGAATCCGCCGAAGCCGATCTGGGCTCCGGCCGGGATGAGGGCGGCTGCCTCGTCCGCGCTCATCACCTTGCCGCGCAGCTGTGCGTTGGCAATGCGGTCAGTCATAGTTCCTCTCCTGGTCCGTGGCCGCGCACGCCCGATGGCGCACTGGCCGTCGCCTTGACCTTATCGTGACGGACCGTCGCGATGAGCGGCAGGGCGGAGGACCCGCGCGACGACGTCGGCCCGGCGCGGCCACTCGCCGCTCAGCTCAGCGAGGCGGTGGGGCGCATGACGAAGCCGGTGCGCAGCTTCGGGGTGAAGAAGGTCGACTTCGGCGGCATGAGCAGGCCCTCGCGGGCGGTGCGCATGATCTCGTCGAGGCCCGTCGGGCGGATGAGGATGCCGGCGGCGTGATCCTTGACGACCCTGCGCATCTCGTCCAGGCCGTGCTGGTAGCCGAGGACGACGCCGGTGCCGTCCAGGGCCCGCTCGAGCCAGGCGCCGTCGAGGGCGCGGACGCCGGCGAAGGCGCCCGGCCGGGCGATGAGCCAGCTCGCCCGACCGTCGGGGGGCAGGAGCACGAGGCGGCCCTGCGCGACCATGGCGGCCAGGGTGGCCGGGGTCGGCTCCCCGTCGAGGGGCTCGAGGGTGAAGAAGCGCTCCAGCGCGGCGACCAGGTCGTCCCAGGCGACGCCGTCGAGCAGGCGGTGGATGGCCTCGATCGACAGCTGGTCGTCCACGAGCTCGTTGACGAAGGTCAGCGTCAGCTCGGCGTCGGTGTCGGTGCGGCCGGTGGCGGCTCGGACCTCGTCGCGGTAGCTGCGCGAGATCGTGTAGCGGTGGTGGCCGTCGGCGATGAGGACGTCGTCGGAGCCGATGATCGCGCTGATCGCGGCGATGCGCCGCGGATCGGTGACGCGCTCGACGGTGTGACGGACGCCGTCGACGACGATCCCGCCGACCGGCTCGGCCGGCTCCCGGAGGGCCTCCGTGAGCCCCGGGGCCGGCGACAGCCCCCACACGGGCGAACCGTTCGTGGCGGTGGCCCGGGTCAGGTCGAGGCGGTCGGTGACCGCCTTCTTCGTCGTGCGCTCATGGGGGAGCACGCCGCCTGCGCCCTCGTCGACGACCTCCAGGCCGCCGAGCACGCCGGAGATGACGCGGTCGGCGCCCGTGGCGTCGGTGAAGGCCATCCGGTAGATCGTGAAGCTGGGCCGCTCGTCGGGCACCATGACGCCCTCGGCGAGCCACCGCCGCAGGGTGGCGGCGGCCCGCTCGTAGCGGTCGTCGTCGCCGCGAGGGTCGTCGACCCAGGCGATGTTGTGCGGGTCGCGGGCCTTCAAAGCCTCGACATCGGCGTCGCTCAGCACGTCGTAGGGCGGCGCGATGACGGCGTCGAGGTCGGTCTGCGGGGCGTAACGGAGTGCGTGGAAGGGTTCGAAGCGCGGCATGCGACCAAGGCTAGCGGGGCCCGCGCCCATCGGCCCGACCGCGCGCGGGCCAGCCGGCCAGCGTGCTCGCCACCGCGGGCCCCGCGCCCACCGGTCCGCCCACCCTTGGCGGGCCCTGGGTGGGCGGATCCGGCCTGGTGGGCGGGTTCGGGTTGCGGAAGCGGAACCGCCTGAGCCTCGACTTCCTGCGGCTCCCAGACGGACAGGTCCGGATGGCTCGCCAACACCGGCATCCCCACCCGGCTGCTTCGGCTCCCGGACGGGCGAGCCCGGGGTAGTTGCCGGCGAGACCGGTCGGCAGATCGCCCTGCGGCCTCCAGACGGGCGGGTCCGGGGCTGCGCGAGCCGTGCCCGCGTGCCGTCATCCCGGGGCGGCTCCCGGACGGGCGGGTCAGGGGCGCCCTGCTCGTGAGGCGCTCGGTCTCAGGGGCGCTCCGTCCACTGCACCATGTCGGGGTGGCTTCCCTGGCGCTCGCCGCGGTCGAGGGCGCTCACCGCGTCCATCTGGGCTGGCGAGAGCGCGAAGTCGAACAGCTGCGCGTTCTCGACGATGCGCTCGCGGTGCATCGACTTGGGGAAGACGACGTCGCCGCGCTGGATGTGCCAGCGCAGGACGACCTGGGAGGCCGTGCGGCCCAGCTCGGCGCCGATCGCCAGGATCGTCGGGTCGCAGGCGACCTTGCCGCGGGCCAGCGGCGACCAGGCCTCGGTGACGATGCCCATCTGGGCGTGCAGGGCCCGCAGCGGCTCCTGGGTGAGGTAGGGGCTGATCTCGATCTGGTTGACGGCCGGGGCGATGCCGGTGGCGTCGGTGATCTCGCGCAGGTGCTCGGCCTGGTGGTTCGAGACGCCGATCGCCCGGACTCGGCCGGACTGGAGGATCTCGATCATTGTGCGCCAGGTCTCGACGATGTTCGTCACCGCGGCCATCGGCCAGTGGACGAGGAAGAGGTCGAGGCGCTCCAGGCCCAGCTCCGTGAGGCTTCGGTCGAGGGAGCGCAGGGCGTCGTCGTGGCCGTGGTTGCCGTTGTCGAGCTTGCTCGTGACGAACAGCTCGTCGCGGTCGATGCCGCTGGCGGCGAGCGCGCGGCCCACGCCGGCCTCGTTGCCGTACATCTGGGCGGTGTCGATGTGGCGGTAGCCGGCCTCGAGCGCCTCGGAGACGACACGCTCGGCCTCCTCGGGCGGCACCCTGTAGGTGCCGAAGCCGAACTGCGGGATCTCGACGACGCCGTTGACGGCGTTGCTGAGTCTGAGCATCGGTGCGGGAACTGCGGTCATGCCACCACCGTAATCGGCTGTCCGGCCAGAGTCGACCGTCCGACCCGTCCGGTGGTTTCCGCGGGATGACGTGCAGGCCCGGCGGGGCGGGTGGGGAGCGGATCCGGTGTGCGCTCCCGCGGACGGAGTGCAGGAACGCGGGGCCGGGGCCTGCGCCGGGGCCGGGCAATGTCAGGCGGAGCGCTCGGCCGGATGGCATGAGAGGGGACTCGTGCAGGCCCTCGGGCGTCCGCGACCTTTCGCGGCTCAGGGCCCCGGCGACACGGGGCGAGTGGGGCGTGACGTCCGGGGGCATGGGATGCCCCGCCGACGCGCTCCTCTCCGACTTGCGGGGCGGGCCTTCCAGACGTCCGGGGCCGTGACGTCCCCCCGCGGCCGGTGGGCCGGGCGGCTCCTCAGGTCAGCCCGCAGGCGATGGCCGCTGCGCTGAGGACGATCTCGACGACCCCCAGCGTCCCCGGTCGGAAGGGGAGGCCGTTGTCCTGGAGCCGCTTCATGGCCGTCGTGCGCGCCAGGGCCACTGCGAAGAAGACGATCCACCACGGTGAGCCGGTGCCGAGCCAGGGCCCGCACAGGACGACGGCAGCGGCGAACCAGGCCGCGTGCCAGAGAACCGAGTTGCGGGCGGCGGCCGGGTTGTTCCGCTCCCGGATGAGGGACTTCACGTGGAGGACCGTCCCGGCGAAGTAGCCGTACAGCAGCAGGCCGGTCAGGCCGTCGTGCAGGCCCGGGGCGAGCGGCGGCCAGCCGCCGCAGCGCAGCACGTAGAACATGAGGCAGGCCGCGGCGACGGTCGTCATGCCCGAGGTGACCGAGCGCTCCTCGTGGTTGCGCACGAGCGCGAGCGCCACGACGACGAGGGGCACGAAGCCGACGAGCCAGACGGCCAGGCAGAGCCCGTGCAGTGCCAGGATTGCCAGTCCGCTCGCCGCGCAGACGGCGAGGTAGGTGAGGATCGGGGTGCGCAGGCCCGCACGGCGCCGGGCCGGCGTCTTGATCCAGGTGACGGTCTGCGCGAACAGGCAGTAGCCGACGATCCACAGGACGGCCAGCGGGATCCACCACAGGGGCAGGCCGGTCGCGCGCTGGCGGGTCAGGGCGCCGACGACGAACGGGACGACGAGCATCGCCCAGGCGCCGTGCTGATTCGGCAGCCACCGCTTCTTCCAGTTCCTCGACCCGGTCACGGGCGCACGATAACGGCGATCCGGGCGCGACGGGGAGTCCCGAAGTCCGGGGTCCGGGACGTCGTCGCGTCGGGGACCGGGCGGCGCGGCCCCGGCGGTCGCCGCGGGGCGGAGGTCCGCCGCGAGGGCGACCGCTCCCCGGAGCATGGACGGTTCTCAGCGGGCGACCGAGCGGGTGACCGTGTAGAAGGGGTTCTGCCGGACGACGACCGTCGGGCCGACCTTCTCGGCCAGCCGCCTGCGCCAGGGCAGGTGCGAGTTGTGGACGCACCACATCCGCCCGCCGGGGCGCAGCAGGCGGGCGGCGTCGTCGAACATGGCCAGGGCCGGTTCGGAGTCCTTGGCGATGCCGCGGTGGAAGGGCGGGTTGGTGACGATGACGTCGAGGCACTCCGGGGGCCAGTCGTGCAGCGCGGCGGCCCAGTGCGCCTCCACGGCCACGCCGTTGGCCTCGGCCGTCAGCAGCGTCGAGGCGACGGCGGCGCGGCTCACGTCGACGGCGCGGACCCGTGCGCCCGGGTTGGCGCGGGCCAGCAGGGTGGCCAGGACGCCCGAGCCGCAGCCCAGGTCGAGCAGCTCGTCGCCGTGGATGTCGGGGCACAGCTCGGCGAGCAGGCGGGTGCCGTCGTCCACCCGGTTCGTGGCGAAGACCTCGCCGTGCGCGATGACGCCGATGCCCAGCTCGGGGTGGGTGCGCTCGCGTGGCCAGCGCAGGCGGCGCCTCCGCGGCCCCGAGGCGCGCAGGGCCCGGCACTTCGCGACGCCGGGGGAGGCCGAGACCGTGTCGAAATGGCGTCCGAGCACGTCGTTCATCGAGTGCGTCATGGCCCTCTGACGGCCGGCCGAGACGACCCGTACCCGCGGGTCGGCCCATGCGGCGATGCGTTCGGCGTCGTCGTCGAGGGCCGACAGGGCCTTGGGCAGGCGCAGCCACACGAGATCGACGCCGGCCAGCGACGACTCGTCGAAGTCCTCGAGCAGCAGCCCGGTCGGCACCGTGCCGGCATCGCGGCGGTCGTCGCACCACAGGCTCACCCGCGGCGCGGCCCGCCGCGCCGCCTCGGCGAGGCCCGGGGCGTTGACGACGAGCACGTGCTCGGCGCGCTCGGGCGATTCGGCGGCGATGAGGCGCTCGACAGGATCCATGGGGGCAAATTTATCCGTCCTGCGGGGCCGCGAGCGGCACGGTGGTGTTCCGGAACTGCGGTGCGAGCGGTTGTCCGTGCGTCATCCGCGGGTCGGGGCTGTCGGCCGCGTTCGGGGCCGCGAGGGCGTCCGGCGGCGGCACGACGCAGGAGGCGGCCGCCCGGTGGACGGCCGCCTCCTGTCGGAACGGTTGCGCGGGCGCCGATCAGACCAGGCCGAAGTCGAGCATGGCGTCGGCGACCTTGGTGAAGCCGGCGATGTTCGCGCCGACGACGTAGTCGCCGGGATGGCCGTACTCCTCGGCCGTCGCCCGGCAGGTGTCATGGATGTTGTCCATGATCGCGTGCAGCTCGGCGTCGGTCTTCTCGAAGGTCCACGATTCGCGGGCGGCGTTCTGCTGCATCTCGAGACCGCTGGTGGCGACGCCGCCGGCGTTGGAGGCCTTGCCGGGGGCGTAGAGGACGCCGGCGGACTGGAAGGCGTGGAAGGCCTCGGGGGTGCAGGGCATGTTGGCGCCCTCGGCGACGACCTGGACGCCGTTGGCGATGAGGGCCTTGGCGTCGTCCAGGTTCAGCTCGTTCTGGGTGGCGCAGGGCAGGGCGATGTCGGCCTTGATCTGCCAGATGCCGCCCTTGCCGGCGGGCGTGAAGGTGGCGGAGGCGCGCTCGTCGGCGTAGGTGCTGATGCGCTCGCGGCGCTGTTCCTTGACGGACTGGAGGAGGGCGACGTCGATGCCCTTCTCGTCGACGACCAGGCCGGAGGAGTCGGAGCAGGCCACGACGGTGGCGCCGAGCTCCTGGGCCTTCGCGATGGCGTAGATGGCCACATTGCCCGAGCCCGACACGACGACGCGCTTGCCGTCGAAGGAGTCGTTCTTCGTGCCGAGCATGCGGTCGGCGAAGTAGACGGTGCCGAAACCGGTGGCCTCGGTGCGGGCGAGCGAGCCGCCCCAGTCGAGTCCCTTGCCGGTGAGGACGCCCGCGTCGAAGCGGTTGGTGATGCGCTTGTACTGGCCGAACAGGTAGCCGATCTCGCGGCCGCCCACGCCGATGTCGCCGGCGGGGACGTCGGTGTTGAGGCCGATGTGGCGGTACAGCTCGGTCATGAAGGACTGGCAGAAGCGCATGACCTCGGCGTCCGACCTGCCGTGCGGGTCGAAGTCGGAGCCGCCCTTGCCGCCGCCCATGGCCAGGCCGGTGAGGGAGTTCTTGAAGATCTGCTCGAAGCCGAGGAACTTGATGATGGAGAGGTTGACGTTCTCGCGGAACCGCAGGCCGCCCTTGTAGGGGCCGAGCGCCGAGCTGAACTCGATGCGGAAACCGCGGTTGACCTGGACCTTGCCGGAGTCGTCGACCCACGGCACGCGGAACATGATCTGGCGGTCGGGCTCGGTGACCCGCTCGAGGATCGCGGCGTCGAGGTACTCGGGCTTGCGCTCGAGCGCGGGCTCGATGCTCTCGAAGACCTCCTTGACCGCCTGGTGGAACTCGGGCTGGCCGGGGTTGCGGTCCAGGACCCCGTCGTAGATGGACTGAACGGCTTCGCGCATTGGCGTGGCTCCTTGTCGCTTTCGGATGTCCGGCTCCTCGCCGGTGACACCACCGAATATGGCACCAGCGCACGCCGGTTGAGAAGCCATCTCATGTCTTGACGTCAAGATATTTGTAACGATTGTGTTTCACCCCCGTGCGGCCCGGATGAGGTGCAGCGGGCCCGTGACGCCGATGAGGCCGACGTCGCCCCGGGCCGCGTCAGGGGGCAGGTGGGGCCGCCGGTCGTGGGCGTCTCCGTCTGCCGTCTCCGGTCCGTCTGCCGTCTCCGGCTGCGGCCGTGTTCGATGTCGAGCGGCTCGTGCGCCCGCGCGCCCGGGGGACGCCTCCGACGCGGTCGTCCCTCCAGCCCCGGAGCTCGGCGTGCGTCCGCGCGCCCGCGGGCGTCTTCAGGGCACGGGCGAGGCTACCGCCGGCGGCGGCCGTGCGTCCGCGCGCCCGCGGGTGTCTCGTGGAGCCGAACTGGATCCCGGCGTGCTGCGAACGTGCGCCCGCGCGCCCGGGGGGCGCCTCCGTCTGCGTCGCGGCCGGGTAGCCTGCCTGTCCGTGGCCCTGTGGACGAGAACCGACCGTGACCTGCTGTCGCTGGCCCTGCCCACCTTCGCCACGCTCGTCTCCGAGCCGCTGCTCGTCATGGCCGACACCGCCTTCATCGGGCACGTCGGCGCCGTGCCGCTGGCCGGGCTGGGGCTGGGAGGCAACGTGCTGGGCGTCATCACGGGCCTGTGCGTCTTCCTGGCCTACTCGACGACCAGCGTCGTCGCCCATCGCCTCGGTGCCGGGCGCGACCGGGCCGCCTACGAGGCCGGACGAGACGGCATGGCCCTGGGCGGGACGCTCGGCGTCGTCCTCGCGGCACTGCTCGCCTGGCTCGCCCCGACGGTCGTCGGCTGGTACGGGCCGGCCTCCGACGTCGCCGCCGCGGCCGTCACCTATCTGCGGATCGTCGCGGCCGGGCTGCCCTTCCAACTCGTCGTGCTCGCCTCGACCGGGCTGCTGCGCGGCCTGCAGGACACCCGGACGCCGATGGCCGTGGCGATCGGCGTCAATGTGACGAACATCGGCCTGGACGCCCTGCTCATCAACGGCCTCGGCCTGGGCATCGCCGGCTCGGCGACCGCCACGGCCGCCGCCCAGGGGTTGTCGTGCATCGTGCTCGTGGCGGTCATCGTCCGCCGCTGCCGGGGGCTCGGCCTGGGGCTGCGCCCGAGCCCGCGCGGCATGGGCGCGGCGGCCTCGGCCGGCGGCTGGCTGGTGCTGCGCACCGCCACCCTGTGGTTCTCGCTCACGGCGACGACCGTCGTCGCCACCGGGCTCGGCTCGCTGACGCTGGCCGCCCACCAGGTGACGAACTCGCTGTACTCCTTCCTCACCTTCGCCCTCGACTCGCTGGCCATCGCCTGCCAGGCCCTCATCGGGCACCGGCTCGGCGCGGGCGGGACGGCCGGGGCGCGGACCGTCATGGCGCGCGCCCTCGGCTGGGGCTGCGTGCAGGCCGCCGTCCTCGGTCTGGTCCTCGTCGCCGTGCGGCCCTGGCTCGCGCGGCTGTTCACCTCCGACGCCGCCGTGCAGCGACTCGTCATGCACTCCTTCGTCGTGCTCGCCGCGATCATGCCGCTGGCCGCGCTCGTCTTCGTGCTCGACGGGGTGCTCATCGGCGCCGGCGACACCCGCTACCTGGCGCTGGCCGGCCTGTTCGTCGCGGCCTGCCACCTGCCGATGCTCGCGGCCGTCGCCCACTGGTGCACCGGCGGGCCGGCCGGGCTGGTCTGGCTGTGGACGGCCTACGCCGGTTTCCTCGCCGCCCGCGCCCTGACGCTCACCCTGCGCGCCCGGACGGGCCGCTGGCTGCGCACCGGGGCGGGGTGAGGCGGGGCCGGGTCAGCCCCAGAGGATCGGGTCCTGGCAGGTGTCGAGGACGTCGAGGACGCCCTTGCACCGCCCGGGTCGGCTGGAACCGGTCGTACTCGTGGAAGCGCGAATTCCGGTCGGCCCAGTACAGGCTCCACAGTCCGGTGGCCCTGGTACAGCGGAACCGCGCGACGGGCGTGGAGATCCAGTCGCCCTCGCCGTCCCAGGGCGGCCGCGACTGGCTGGTCGTGACGCGCCGGTCGGCGACCTCGGCCACGACGCGCACCCGACTGCGGAACGGGGCCGGGACCCGGTTGTCGCACCAGCGCTGGATCCGAGCGGCATCGGGTTCGGGCGGTGGCATGCCACCCGGCTTATGAGGGATTGACGGTCAAGTCGAGGCGGGGGACGCCCGGGCTGCGGCGTCCGGCTCGCGCAGGGGGTCGTGTGCTGGCCGGACGGGCCCGGTGTTGTCCGTTGGGCGAGTTCCCAGGTGCGGCTACGAGAAGTGATGCTTGACTTGGAGGCAGAGGTGGCAGCGGAACCATTGGAAGCGATGGAACCATTGAAAGGGTGCGGCTCTCGGTGCGGTGAACGTTCGCGCCGGGCCCAGAGCATCCCGAGCCCGCCGGAACAGGAGGTGTCTGGTGGTCGTCCATGTCGATGTCGCTCCGGCGCTGCTCCGCTGGGCGGTCGAGCGGGCCGGCTGGGACGAGACGACGGCGGCAAGGCGCGCCCCGCAGCTGGGCAGTTGGCTGACGGGCGAGAAGCGCCCGACCCTCAAGCAGCTCAAGAAGTTCGCCACCGCCACCCATGCGCCGTTCGGAAGCCTGTTCCTGTCGGAACCCCCGGACGAACCGGTGCCAATCCCGGACATGCGCACCATCGGCAACGCCGGGGTCTCTCGCCCCTCGGTGGACCTTCTCGACACGATCTACCTGTGCTAGAGGCGCCAGAACTGGTACCACGATTATGCGTCCGACAACGGGGCAGAGCGGCTCAAATTCGTCGGGTCCGCGACGCTTGACGCACCGCCAACCCAGGTTGCCCTAGACATCGCTGGAAGGCTCGACTTCGGTGTTGAGGAGCGTCAGGCGTTCCCCGACAAAGGGGAGGCTCGGCGTGGCCTGATCGACCGCATTGAGAACATCGGCGTCCTCGTCATGGTCAACGGGGTGGTGGGTGCCGACACGCACCGCAGGCTCGACCCGGCGGAGTTCCGCGGGTTCGCGCTCTTCGGTCCGCTGGCGCCTCTGGTCTTCGTCAACGGCGCTGACACGAAGGCAGCGCAGCTGTTCACCCTCGTTCACGAGCTGGCGCACATCTGGCTCGGACGCAGCGCACTGTCGGAGGCAGCCATGGACTCCCGGGAGAGCGAAACCGAGGAGCAGTGGTGCAACAGCGTGGCAGCCGAGGTTCTTCTCCCGCTCGATGACCTTCGCTCTGATTACGGCAGGCAGATGACCGTTGAGGAACTCGACCGCTTGGCGAAGCGCTACAAGATCAGCACCTTGGTCGTGCTCAAGCGCATCTTCGACGCCGGCTTCCTGACCTGGGACGAGTACACCGAACGCTACCGGGCCGAGCACGGGCGGGTCATGCGCCTCGTCGACGACAAGAACGGGGACAGCGGCGGGGGCAACTACTACAGAACCCAGCCTCTGCGACTGAGCCGTCAGTTCGCCAAGGCCGTCATCTCCAGCACTCGCGAAGGATCCACCAGCTACCGGGAGGCCTACCAGCTGCTCGGCACGAAGAAGCACGCGACCTTCGAGGGCCTCGCCGAAGAGCTGAAAGTCGCATGATGTTCATCGTCGACGCCAACGTCCTCATCGAGGCGAAGAACCGCTACTACTCCTTCGACATCGCCCCTGGCTTCTGGTACTGGTTGGAGAAAGCTTGCAGTAGGGACGTCGTGTGCAGCATCGAGGGGATTCGAGAGGAACTGCTCCAAGGAAAAGATGAGCTTTCTGATTGGGCGCGAGACCATCGCGATTTTTTCTTTCCCTTGGATGACAGGACTGCACAGGTCTTCCCGGGGCTGTCTGGATGGGCTCGATCTCAGAATCTCACGGACGACGCGCTCAATGCTTTTGCCGCAGATGCAGCCGACTTCATGCTCGTCGCTCATGCGAGTGCGCATTCCTGTACAGTCGTCACCCACGAGAAAACGGGGAATGGTTCGCGCAAGCGAGTGAAGATCCCCGATGCCTGAGCGGCCCTCGGTGTCCCGTGCGTCGACACCTTCGACATGCTCCGCGTTGACCGCGCCACGCTTGAGCTTGCGCCGTGATGTCGGACCCTTCCGATAGGATCATGCACTCCGGCTACGGGGCCGCCAGCCTCAGCGAACGCCTCTACGCCTGGCCGGAGGCAGAGGACCGGCCCGCGGCGGCGGGCCTGCTCATCACGACGACCGCCTCCGACTCCGACGGCACGCTCGGTGGTCTGGTGGCGCTGAGCGACCCATCGCGGCTGGGGGAGATTCTCGACGCCGCCCTGCGCGGGCTCATGCGCTGCTCGTCCGACCCGGTGTGCGCCCGGCGGGTGCCCGAGGACCCCGAGGACTTCCTGCACGGCGCCGCCTGCCACTGCTGCGTCATGGCCTCGGAGACCCCCTGCGAGCGGGCCAACCGCTTCCTCGACCGCCGTTTCGTCGTGCCACTGCCCGGCGAGTGGGCCGGGCTCGCCTTCTTCGGGGACCCCCGTGGGTGAGAGCGCCGGACGGCGCACCATCGAGCTCGGCCTGCGGCTGGACGAGCCCCTGCTCGCCCGCAGCGTCGAGGACCGGTTGCGCGTCCTCGAACCATCCGTGTACGAGCGGGTGAGGTACTGAGTCCCGTGGCAGGTGGAGCCAGCAGGAACGATTTGCAGTGTCGTGCGGGAGTGGTAACCTGGGCGCCGACGTTGAGATGTAACGAGATCAGTGACAGTTCTTGAAGGTTCGGTATGAGGGCAGGAGGCTTGAGAAGCTGTACACGGATGAACGCGAGATGCGAAGGAAGCGCAGCGACATCGCCGATCGTCTTCGGCTGCGGATCAAGGCCTTGGAGACGGAGAACGTCGGGGAGTTACCGACACACGATCCGCTCGGGAAGTGGCATCCGCTCAGGGCCGACCTGGAAGGCCTGTGGGCCGGCCGGCTCAGCGCCAACTACCGTCTGCTGATCAGGCCGGAGGGTCAGAACCAGCAGGACGCGGTGGTCGTGACAGTCGTCGATATTGCTGACTACCACTGAGGAGGGTCGCCATGACAGCAACAACGAATTACGCCGTTGCTCCGGGCGAGTACCTGGGGGAATGGATCGACGAGCAGGACCTGTCCCAGCAGCGTGTCGCCGAGCTCGTGGGGTGCAGTCGCAAGCAGGTCAACGAGATTGTCAATGGGCGTGCACCGGTCACCAGTGATACCGCGGTCCGTCTGGAACGGCTCACGGGTATTCCGGTGGATTCGTGGCTACGATATGAAGCGGCTTATCGTGCTGACGTGGCGCGGATCGCAGACCAGGAGGATCTTGCGACGCACGTTGGTGAGATCGCCCCCAACGCCGCCGCCTATCTCCGCGAAATCGGAGCGACGAAGGCTACGAGACGCACGCCGGGCAGGCTTGTGTCCGATTTTCTGGCCTTCCATCGTTGCGGGACATGGGGGGCGTATGAGCAGCTGTACGAGACAGCCTCGACGGGTGACTACGCGCTGGCTGCGCTACGGGAATCCGGTGCACGGCTCGAAAGGACGGTCATGACGGCTTGGCTTCGGGCTGCGGAGCTCACGGAAGCCTTCGAATGCGGTCGTGATTACGATTACAATCCGGACAGGCTCCGCGCGGCCCTCCCACGGCTGCGCGAGCGGGCAGCGACTCCCGACGCCACGATGCTCAAGGACATGGCTGACCTGCTCGCCGACGTCGGTGTGGTCTTCCTGGTGGTCGAGCCTCCCAAGAAGTTCCCGCTGTTCGGCATAACCCGGTGGATCGACAAGCGCGTGCCCGTCATTCAGCAGACCGGCAGGCGGTGCAAGGATGGTTTCGTCGTCTGGACCCTGTTCCATGAGCTCGGTCACGTCCTCGAGGACCCCCGCGGCGAGATGCATCTGGAGTACAGCAACGAAAAGAAGCGCAACACCGCTGCGGAAAAGGCGGCCAATGCGTTCGCCCTGGACGTCCTGTTCGGCGAGTCCGGGATGAAACCATTCAGGGGGCTCACACGAGATCAGGACATCGCCAAGACTGCCAAACGGCTAGGTGTGGCGCCAGGGGTCGCCGTCCACCAGATGCACCGGCGCAGGATGCTCGACTACGGGTTCGGTAACCGGCACTTCGTTGATCTCTCCGGCGGCTTCACTGCATAACAGCTTTTGTCGAAGCTGTTCTCCGAGAGACGCTGAGGCTCATGTAAAACCTTGCCACAACCAACGGAAACACCTGGATGGTTATTCAAAACTATTCTTGGGGAATTGGAGTGCGGTGACTGCTGTGATGGTTTGCGGGAAGGTGTGGAGGGGTCTGCGGTAGCCGGTGTGGAGTGTCCGCCGGGTCTTGAGTTGGGCGATTGCTCGTTCGATCGGGGCCCGTGACGAACTGATGATCTTGTTGTATTGCTTCTGCCGGTCCACGGGTTCGCCCCCTGGTGGTTTCCGTATCGGGGTTGTCATGCCCGGCCCGATGCAGCCCTCGTCGCCCAGTGGCGGCGTGTCCGGGAAATTGTCGAGGAGACCGGTCAGTTGAAGGGCTTTCGCGTCGTGGGTCGATCCGGGGGCCGGGTCGGACACCCAGACGAGTCTTCCGGCCAGGGTGCAGGCGACCTGGAGGCCCGGCCCGGCCCGGTGGTGCTTGCCCGAGTACAGGCCCGGCTCGTGCTTCCAGTCCCAGCACGGCACGAGAGTGCCGTCCACGATCAGGGCCCGGGCCTGGTCCAGGTCGTCTGCGGTGGGCACGAAGTCCTCGAGGACCTCGACAAGACGGGCCGTCCACCGGCGGATGGCCCGGCAGGTCGAGGCCCGACCGGCCCCGAACGACTCGGCCAGTTCGGCTCGGGCGCGGTCGCGCCGCAGGTAGGCCAGTGACCCTGATCTCTTCTTTCTGGCTCAGTGCCGGTGGCCGCCCAGTGGTCTGCTGGGGACGGGGGTAATTGTGGACGAGGGTCTGGTAGAGGACTGCGATTGCTTCGGCCGGCAGGCCTGTTGCACGGTCCATGCGAGGACCTGTTCTGGGAGTATTGGCGTGTTCGATGATCCAATTGTCCCAGTGACAGGTCCTCACCTTCCACCAAGACACACCCGCAACCGCGGAACAGGCAAAAGAACCAACCCCTCAAATCAGGATTTTGAATAACCCTCCAGGTCATGGCTATGGGTTGCGTCTCTCGCTGAGCCTCCGTGAACAGGTTCCCGCGAACAAGCCTTGAAGACGCTGTGAACAGGTCTCGAGGCGCCGATGAAGTCCCTTGGCCGGAAAAGAGTGCGCGGAGCCCCCGCGCACGCCCCCGCACCCCCGGGAAGCTCATTCAAGGCTCTTGGCGAATCTGATTCCGGCCTGGTGTTTTCCCTTGGCAGTGCGCTGGTTTTGGACAACCCATGCTGTCATGGGTCTGGTTCGGTGAGGACGGAGACGAGTTCGATCACTGTGATGGCACGAGTGCCGGCGGGTCGGGTCACGGTGTCGGTCCCGGATCGGCCGGCGGCGGTCCATGAGACGTTCCAGGTACGGGTCGCGGTGACCGTGTACTCGCCGGTGTGTTCCCAGGTGTGTCCGCAGTACGGGGATGGGGCGTTGACTCCGTCCGGGTTGCGGTACGGAACTGTATGGTGGCAGGCCTGTCGGCGGCCGTCGCCGGTGTCCACGGTGAGGATGCCGGGTGTGGCGGTGATGTCGATGGTCAGGCCGTCGGCTGTGACGCTGGTGTGGAGGACGCCGGGGTCGGGGGCGTGGAACCAGGTGTGGAATCCCACTGCGGTGGCGCCCCATTCGTTGGTGGCGGGGTCGGGGTCGAGGAGAAGGCCCGGTTCGGTCAGGGTGAGCGTGGCGATCGCCCGGCGGGCGGCCTCGGCGGGGTCCACGGCCGGGCCTGCGGCCGGGGCGCTACCTGCTGGGGTGTCCGGGTCGGTGGTGCGGGAGACCGCGTAGAGGCAGCTGGTCGTGACAGTCGGGTCGGGATCGGCCACGAGTCGGCGACATTCCTCGACAGGATCAACCCCGCCACCCCCGCCCCCGGAGCCGGCGGGGGCCCAGTCCCCGGCCGCCGCCGGGGCCCACTGCCCGCCCGGCCCCTCGGAGACCGCTGGAACGAACCCGCCACCAGCGCCGGCGGCATCACCGGCAGACCGATAAGCATCCGACACCGACACCGAATAATCAGAACCAGAATCAGACATCGACATGTTCTCATTGAACCAGTCCATTGTTTCACTCGAGCAGGACGGGTCGCCAACACTGCATCCCCGAGCCCCCGTTGGAGTTGCGGTGAAACCGACGCCAAGCACGATGACGCTTAATCCTATCCTCAGTAAATCTCGCATGAGTCAACCCCTTCACCGTTCCCGCCATATATTTTAAGGTCTCCATCAGTGTCATATTTGAAGAACATTGAATTGAGATTCAGTCCTCCGCCGATAACGGTGCCACTCGAATCAATCAGAGGGCTGTCATTGGAGTCAATGCACACTTGCAATGTCGCCAGCGAATCTTCGCGGGTTATCTCTGGCGCCCATTTGAGAGAAGCTATCTGTTCGCGAGTTCCGGGTTTCATTCGCCAACCGTTCTTCGCCATCTGCGCCAAAGCACCACTGAACATCAGCGAGTACTTTCCCATGATGTACTGGTTCATCTCGACGGGAACACCATTGACCCCGCCCTCGAGAAAAGCCTGCTGCTCCAACTCGAAATACGCCCGGTAGACCCGCTCGGCCTCCGCGTACAACTCGTCCTGCGACAACGACGCCGACGCGGACGACACCAGCGCCGACGACGCCGGCGCCGTCGGGTCGGCAGACCCCTGCCGGCCGCACGCCGGCACCACGACCACCACGCAGAACACACCCAGGACCACGGCCCGGCACCATCGCCGACTCACGGAACGACCTCCACAGGGGGTGGGAAGTACACGACGCCATCATCGTCGCATACCCACCCCCGCCACCGAAAGGCCTGTGGAAAACCCCGCAACCGGCCGGCCTCGCAGAACCCGACCAGACCCGGCCCGCACCAGCCGGCCCGCGCCCAAGGGGCGGCGCCCAGGCGAACCCGGCACGCCGACGCCTCAACCCGGTCAGGCCGAACCAGCCGCAGACGGCGGGCGCAACACCCACGCGCGCACCTTCCCCGGGCGGACGTACCTGGCGTCCGCGACCGACCCCCCTCCCAGTGGACCACCTACTGGCAGGGTCGCTACCAGTCCCTGCTCCGATCCGGCACTGGCCGCACCGCGCATGACCGTCTGACGGCACCAGCGAGAAAGCACCGGTCCCCGCCCCTCACCTCGCGTTTGTGTTCCCGCCTCGCATTCGTGTTCCCACCTCGCGTTTGTGTTCGCACCCGGGATATGTCTGAGGTGTTAACGAAAAAGTGAGGTGGGAACGGGTCTGGTGGGTGGGGCCGTCATGAGAGATCGTCTTCGACTTCAGTAGGCGCGACCGCCCCGGCGAACGATTCGCTCCGGACATCATGAGGCTTATTCAAAACTCTTGACAAACCCGGCTCTGGCTATGGCCGTCATGAAACAAAATCGTTTCTGGTTTTGCGGGGTGGGAGGTGTTCGAAGTCGTAGTCGAATGTTCGGCCGGTGACGTATGAGGCGAATGCGCCGAAGGTTTCTTCTGGGGTCTCGCGCTGGATGTTCGCGATGTTGCTTTTGGCCGCGTTCCAGACATGCTCGACCGGATTGTGGTCGGGCGCGTACGGCGGCAGATGAATCGGTGTGATGCGCTCCAACAGCTGGCCCGGCTCGTAGAGATCGGTCAACGCTTTCGCGTGGTGGAAGCGGGCGTTGTCCAGGACGGCCGCGATCTTCTCTGTCTCGGTTTCGCGTTGAAGTCGGTCCAGGGCGAGGATCGTCTGCTCAGTGTTCTGGTTCCCCTCGATCGGGTACAACTTGACCTTCTTGCTGGTCAGGGAGAGCGCACCGAAGAACGACTGGGACGTCTTCTTCCGGTCCACGGACAGCTTGGTGCGCTGCCCTTTCGGGAGCCACATCCGGCGAGTCTCGGCCTCGTGCTCCAAGCGGACCTCGTCCGCCGTGTAGACCTCCCAGCCCTGGTCCAACAGGGCCTTGACTTGGGTCTTCACCTCGGCCATGCGCCGGGTGATGGCTTTCTCGTTGCGGTGCTTGTCGAACGGGTCGGGCAGCTTGAAACTCAGCCCGCACAGGCGCAGGAGCAGCTGGTACGAGGAGTCCGCCTGGTACTCGACGTCGAACAGGATCTTCACGACCTCACGTATCGCCGGGACGTCCCAGAACTCGGCGTGAACACCAGACCGGGAGGGCGGCTGGGCCAAGATGGCCTTGAGTTCTTCCTTCTGAGCGCGGGTGAATTTCGCCGCGTTCTGGTTCCCGGCATGGTCGGTCAGGACCGAGCACATCCTGGTGGCCCGCCACTCGGCCAGCCATTCCTGCACGGTCCGCTCCGTGCGCTCAACCATTTTCGCAATGATGCTGATACTGACTCCTTCGGAGGCATACAGGATCGCTTCTGCTTTCATCCGAACCAGCACATGATCGTCGGAACGCTTCTTCCACCTGATCAGGACGGCTGTTTCTTCCGGGGTGACCTCAACCTGCATGCCTCAATCATATCCGAAACAGCACAGGAAATCCACGGAAAATACGGTTTCGTTTCATGCCGGCCATAGGTATTCGTCCTTGACGACGCGCTGTTTTGAATAACCCTCCTGAAGTGCGGGGATGGAGATCGAGGTCCTCATGGGTCTTGCGCAGCCCTCCAGGCGTGCACTCCTGAAGCGTGCGTGTAACGAGGACTGACTGGTTTGCGCAGGGCCGTCGTGGGGTGTTTCAGCGGTGCCGAATCCTGTTCTGGGCGGGCTTCCAGAGCTTCTCGTGCTCCCAGCCCTCGATGAACCCCATCGAGGCCACGGGGGAGAGGGGAAACTTCTCGCTCACTGAGGAGGGGAAGGTCCGCATGACTGCGACGAAGTCCTGCGGCCACGTCGAGTCCGGGGTGAGCTCGCGAAGAAGATAAGCGGTGGTTGCAGCGTGGAAATACACCCGATGGTCCACGGGTGCTTTCGGTGAGATTGCCAGATGTCTCAGCAGTGCTGGGTTCGTCAGCATCTCCAGATTGAGCTTGTCGGCTTGGAAGGGTATCGGGCGATTCCACACTCGATTGCCGTGAGCGCACTGATTTCTCAAGATGTTGAGCGGGTTCAGCCACCCCACGAGCACGTTTGAATTTTTGACTCCGAGTGACCGCGCAATGGTCCTCCTGTCCTTCTTGTTGAGCAAATTGTACAAGGAAATGAGGCATCCCATCGTCATGAAACCGACTGCTGCCCAGATCGGCACTTCGTCGTCATAGCATTCGGTGAAGTGCATGACGAATTCTTGTTTCCCGTTCTTCGCCTTCTCTTGGAGAGAGTCATATTCTTCACGCCACACCTCGTACCGCGACTTGTTCCTCTTCCGGCGATGAGGATTCTGGGCTGTTGGGTCGAGCTCAGACTCATCGAGGTGGGCCAAGGCGCCCCGTTTCCCCAAGGTGTAACCGATCTTGACCCTCAGGCCCACCTCGAGTTGCTGGAGCCCGTCCAAGAGAATTCCTCGAAGCCTGTGGTCGAAATCATGCAGTGCGACGGCGTCTTCGAAAGAAGCTCCCTCGATGAAGGTCTCGCCTCGCTTCTGCTGCTTCCCCTTGGCCTGTTGCGGATTCTCTTCGAGGGTCCGCAGGGGGAAAGTGTAGCCGGACAAGCGGTAGTATCCGATGCGTTTGAGGCCCTGGATGGCGCGGGGATGATCTGCGACGGCGAGACCACGATCGCGCATCAGGGCGAGCTGCTGGTCATAGCTCAGGTGGGGTTTGTCGTACTTCATCGTGGCGTCCAGAATCTAATCGCAGGACGTGAAAACGAACCCATCGCGCATCGGTGGTGACAACCGGTGATGCGTGAGAGGGGTCCGTGTTGATGACAGTGATGCTACATGGCTGTGGGCTGTCATGCAACATGAGGCCCACAAGATGAGTCAAGGTCGTCGGGCCCGCACCCCTCAGCCCTGCGCCGGCGCACCCGCCTGACCGGTCAGCACCCGGCCGAGCTCCTCGAAGAAGCGGTTGATGACCTTGCGGTTGCGCCGGCCCTGCCCGATGAGCGTCGGCAGGGCGCCGCTGGAGGTCAGCTGGACCGCTGTGGCGCTCTGCTGGGGGTCGACCGGGGCGATCCGCGCCTCGAGGCTCTCGCCCCAGGAGGCGAGGCTCATGCCGGTGGAGAACCTGATGGTCCCGCGGTCCGGGTCGGACGCCACGAGCTTGTACCGCAGGCCCTCGATCGCCTGGTGCGCGGCGTTGAAGACCGGCGCGTAGGCGAAGGGGTACTGCGTGCTGAGGGTCGTGTGCTGCTCGAAAACCGCCATGGGCACGAGTCTAGGGTCGCCGGGCCCACCGGCTGCCGGCGTCCATGTGCTGGCTGCCCGGCCGGAGCAGTCATACGGGTCCGGGCGGCCGGCGATGACGCCCGGACCGGCCCGGTGGCCCCACAACCGTAGACTTCCCGCATGGCCGCAGCACTGGAGATCCACGTCATCGCCGACTCCTCGGGCGAGACCGCGGCGCGCCTGGCCCGGGCGGCGCGCATGCAGTTCCCCTCCCGCGAGTTCCAGATCGTCCGCCACGCCCGCGTCCACAACGCCGAGCAGATGCTCGAGGTCTTCGACGCCATCAGCGCCTCGGTCGACCCGGAGCGTGGCCAGGCCGGACGCGCCGTCTTCTACACGCTCGTCAACGGCGAGCTGCGCGGCATGGTCGCCCGGTTCTGCACCGACAAGGCCATCCCCTGCGCCGACCTCATGGGCGACGCCCTCGACGCCCTGGCCGCCGCGGCGGGCACCGACGCCGACGAGGTGCCGATGCGCCCGGTCGGCGTCGAGGCCGACTACTTCGACCGCATCTCGGCCATGGAGTTCGCCGTGCGCAACGACGACGGCGTCATGCCCGATTCGCTGCGCGAGTGCGACATCTGCCTCGTCGGGGCCTCCCGCTCCGGCAAGACGCCGCTGTCCATCTACCTCGGCTACGCCGGCTACAAGACGGTCAACGTGCCGATCGTGCCGGGCATCACCCCGCCCGCCCAGCTGCGCACCATCGACCGCTGGCGCATCGTCGGCCTGACGATCGACGCCGAGCGCCTCCTCCAGATCCGCACCCGACGGGTGAAGGGCCTGGGCGGCTTCGGGCAGAAGGACGGCTACTCCGACCTGCTGAGCATCTACGACGAACTCGACGAGGTCGGGCGGGTCCAGCGCTCCCTCGGCTGCCCGGTCATCGACACGACCGGGCTCGCCCTCGAGGAGGCCGCCGCCCGCGTCATCGAGATCGTCGAGGAGCGCGCCCGCCGCGCCGGCGCCCATCTGCGCCGTCCGGCCGGGTCGATGAAGCTGGCGCCCTGAGCCGCCGGCGCCCCGGGGGCCGACGTCCCGGCCGGACGGGCTCGTGGCCCGAACCCGCATCAGGGCCTAGAGTTGCCCTGTCGGGGTTTCCTCCCCACCCACGCAGACGCATGTCACAGCAGATGCACGTCGAAGGAGATTGCGCAGTGAGCGAAAAGTACATCTACGACCTGTCCGAGGGCGACGCTTCGATGAAACCGCTCCTGGGCGGCAAGGGCGCCGGCGTCGCCGAGATGACCCGTCTCGGTGTTCCGGTCCCCGACGGCTTCACCGTCACCACCCAGGCCTGCATCGAGACCATGAACAACAACGGTGAATGGCCCGAGGGCCTGCGCGGGCAGATCGCCGACGCCCTCACCCGCTTCGAGCAGCGCGCCGGTCGCGTGCTCGGCGCCTCCACCAAGCCGCTGCTGGTCTCCGTCCGCTCCGGCGCCGTCGTCTCGATGCCCGGCATGATGGACACGATCCTCAACCTCGGCATCTCCGACGAGTCGGTCGACGCGATCGCCGCCGAGTCCGGCAACGAGCGCTTCGCATGGGACTGCTACCGCCGCTTCATCCAGATGTACGGCGAGGTCGTCGAGGGCCTCAGCTCCCACGTCTACGAGGACGCGCTGACCGCCATGAAGCGGGCCAAGGGCGCCGAGTCCGACACCGACCTGAGCGCGGCCGACCTCAAGGAGCTCACCGCCGAGTTCAAGCGCATCTCCAACGAGGAGTTGGGCGGCAACTGGACGAACGACCCGCGCGAGCAGCTGTTCCGCGCCGTCGAGGCCGTCTTCCGCAGCTGGCAGAACCCGCGCGCGCAGGTCTACCGCAAGGCCAACCACATCCCCGACGACCTCGGCACCGCCGTCAACGTCATGCAGATGGTCTTCGGCAACCGCGGCGACACGAGCGGCACCGGCGTCTGCTTCACCCGCAACCCGTCCACCGGCGAGAAGGCCCTCTACGGCGAGTTCCTCACCAACGCCCAGGGCGAGGACGTCGTGGCCGGCATCCGCACCCCGCGTCCGCTGTCCGAGCTGCGCGACGTGCTGCCCGAGGCCTACGACCAGCTCATCAAGACGATGCGCACGATGGAGACCCACTACCGCGACATGCAGGACATGGAGTTCACCATCGAGAACGGCAAGCTCTACATGCTGCAGACCCGCAACGGCAAGCGCACCGCCGCCGCCGCGCTGAAGGTCGCCGCCGACCTCGTCGACGAGGGCCTCATCGACAAGGAGGAGGCCGTGCGCCGCATCGAGCCCGAGCAGCTCGACCAGCTCCTGCACCCGGCCATCGACCCGAACCACTCGGCCGCCCCGGTGGTCACCGGCCTGCCCGCCAGCCCCGGCGCCGGCGTCGGCGCGGCCGTCTTCGACGCCGACACGGCCGCCGAGAAGGGCGCCGCCGGCGAGCCCGTCATCCTCATCCGCTTCGAGACGACCCCCGACGACATCCACGGCGTGCTCCAGTCCCAGGGCGTGCTCACCGCCCACGGCGGCATGACGAGCCACGCGGCCGTCGTCGCCCGCGGCTTCGGCAAGCCCTGCGTCGCCGGCGCCACGACGATCAAGATCAACCCCGACGCCAAGACCGTCACGATCGGCGACGTCGTCATCCACGAGGGCGACCAGATCACCGTCAACGGCTCGACCGGCGAGGTCTTCAACGGGCCTCTCGCGCTCATCCCGCCGCGCCTGGGCGAGGACTTCCAGAAGGTCGTCGGCTGGGCCGACGAGATCCGCGACCTCGGTGTGGAGGCCAACGCCGACAACGGCCCCGACGCCGCCAAGGCCCGTGAGCTGGGCGCCGAGGGCATCGGCCTGTGCCGCACCGAGCACATGTTCTTCGGCGAGCACCGCCTGCCGGCCATGCACGAGATGATCCTCGCCACCAACGACGAGGAGCGCCGCAGCGCCCTCGACAAGATCCTGCCGATGCAGCAGGCCGACTTCGAGGCGATCTTCACCGAGATGAAGGGCCTGCCGGTCACCGTCCGGCTGCTCGACCCGCCGCTGCACGAGTTCATGCCCGACCTGGTCACCCAGGCCCTCACGGTGCAGGAGCTCGAGCTCACCGGCGCCGACCCGGGCGAGCTCGCCGCCGAGCGCACGACCCTGGCCCAGGTGAAGAAGCTGCACGAGCAGAACCCGATGCTCGGCACCCGCGGCTGCCGCCTCGGCATGCTCTACCCGCAGATCCCCGACATGCAGGCCCGCGCCGTCGTCCGCGCCGCCCTGGCCGTCTTCGAGCGCGAGGGCGAGACGGTGCAATTGCAGATCATGATCCCGCTGGTCCACCTGCAGCAGGAGCTGAAGACCCAGCGCGAGATCGTCGTGGCGGCGGTCGACGACGAGCTCGCCAAGGCCGGCAAGCAGCTCGACTACAAGGTCGGCACCATGATCGAGCTGCCCCGCGCGGCCCTGTGCGCCGACCAGATCGCCCAGTACGCCGACTTCTTCAGTTTCGGCACGAACGACCTCACGCAGACGACGCTGGGCATCAGCCGCGACGACGCCGAGAACGGCTTCCTCGGCTGGTACGAGAGCTCCGGCGTCGTCAAGCGCGATCCGTTCGCCACCGTCGACGTCGACGGCGTCGGCCAGCTGGTGCGGATGGGCGTCGAGAAGGGCCGCTCGGTGAACCCGTCGCTCAGCACCGGCGTCTGCGGCGAGCACGGCGGCGACCCCGACTCGATCGCCTTCTTCCAGACGATCGGACTGGACTACGTGTCCTGCTCGCCGTACCGCGTCCCGATCGCCCGCTTCGCCGCGGCCAAGGCGAAACTCGCCCAGCAGGACTCCGCGAGCTGACCGAACGGTCGCCGCGGGGCGCGGAGACCGACACGGTCGGGGCCGGGGGCGCGCGCCCCCGGCCCCGACCGTGTCCGCCCCGAGCGGCGCGTGCGCGGTCGGCGCCGGGGATTCGGCGCATCGACCGTTGTCGCCGCGGGCCCGCGGGTTGTTGACCGGCCCCGGGGGTGTCGGACCACAATGAAGGCAAGCCGCCGAAGAGGCGGAACCCACGAAAGGACGACGCATGACTGAGCAGGTCGACGACGCCGTGATGGCACCGAACCCCTCACCCGCCGCGCTGGGCGGCTGGCGCGTCAGCTACCGGCCCGGATCGTGGCTCGTGCTGTCCGGCCCCAGCTCGCTGGTGATGCTGGACGCCCGGCCCGGCCAGGCCGACGAGTTCATCAACGGGCTGTGGGAGGACATCGTCGGGGCCGCCTCGGTGTCGGCCCTCGTCGGACGGCTCGCCGCGCGCGGCCTGGACCGCATCGCCGATCTCGCCGTCCTGTTCCTCGAGGACGGCGTCATGCGGACCCTCGTCCGCGGCGGTGTGCGCGTGCTCGACGCCGACACGGGCGCCTCCCTCGTCGACGGCGCCGGCGTCATCACATGGCGCGAGTCCCAGATCGCCACCGGTCGCGTCCACGTCGACGTCGGCCAGGACTCCGACGGCCCCGAGCTGCCGCTCGTCGTCGGCGCCGCCCAGTGCTCCGGGCTGCTCGTCGACCTGGACGGCCTGCCCCCGGTCGCCGTCGCCGAGTCCCGGCCCGCCGAGACCGGGGCCGGATCCTCCGGCGAGCAGTGGCACCCGGTCGGGCCGGGCGTCCCGGACGAGGGCGCCGCGGCGTTCACCGGCTCGGCGCTCGGCGCCGACCACCACCGCGACTGGGGCGCCGTGCCGTCCCCGGCGCCCGAGCCGGCTCCGCCCGCCGAGGTGGCGGCCCCCGCAGCGGCCGCCACCGAGCGCTTCGACGCCGTCGCCGGGGACGCCTCCGGACCCTACGGCCGGCCCGAGTCCTCCTACGAGCAGCAGGGCTTCGACGAGCCCACCGATGCCGCGCCGATGAACTGGATGGCGCAGCGCCCTCGCGACGACTCCTTCATGTACGAGAAGACCGAGGTGCTCGGCGGCCCCGGGGAGGCGCCGCAGGCCCCGCAGGAGCAGGCCCCCGAGCAGCCGCCCCTCGCCGGGCCCCCGGCCGGCGGGGCCGAGCGCACCCTCGGCCAGGACGCGGTCGGCCCCCACGACGACTCCGAGCCCTCGCGCGCCGACTGGGCCCCCTCCCGGCCCCGGGCCGTCGCGCAGGTCGTCACGCTCAGCGGCCTCTCCCAGCCGCTGGACGGCCCGCTGCTCGTCGGCCGCTCCCCGCAGCCGCCCGGCGGCATGACCGCCGGGACGATGCGCGTGCCGAGCCCGCACCACGACATCTCGCGGTCCCACGTCCACCTGGAGCCGAAGGACGGGCAGATCCTCGTGACCGACATGAACTCGACGAACGGCACGATCATCTACATGCCCAACGCGAACCCGTTGCGCCTCGAGAACGGCCAGTCCATCCTCGTCCCGGTCGGCACGACGCTCGACCTGGGCGACGGCGAGCAGATCAACCTCTCGGTGCCGCTGGGCTGAGCCGTGCCGGGGGCGGGGGAGGGCGCCGGGCCGCGGGAGGCCCGTGCCTGCCTGCGCGTGCTCGACCGGCTCCGGTCCGACGCCGCGGTCTGCGTCGTCGGCTCGCTCAACGCCGACCTGCGCGTGAGCACCGAGCGCCTGCCTCGCCGGCGGCATCCCCCTGGCGGACGGCGCGCGGCTCGCCGGGGCGGTCTCGGCCCTCGCCGCCTGCGGGCCGGGGCCCGGGGCCCCTACCCGGACGTCGGGCGGGTGCGGGACTTCCTCAGTGCCGCCGCCCGCGCGTGACGATCGTCTGCACGATCGCGACGACGGCCGGCGTCACGGCCAGCGCGACGTGCAGCGCACGCGAGCGCAGGACCTCGTCGGCGAGACCGGCGAGGCCGCCACGGTCGTGGAGGATGGTGCTGAGCGCGGTGCCGGGGCGCTCCCGGTCGTCCTCGCCCGACTCGGTGAATGGGATCAACTGCGACATGTGCTCGCCCCCGAGATGCTCCGCCCGTTGCGGGGCCGTCCGTCGTGGACGGTCCCGCCTCCAGGGTAGACCCCGTCCAGGACGGGCTCCGCGCGGCGGGCCGGGGCCGCCCGGGGAGCGGCGGCACGGGCTGTCCCGCGGCTCGCCCCGGCGGGTCGTCGACGGGGCGCACTCCCCGCGGATGACGACGAGGCGGCCCGACTCGGTGCGGCCGGCGGAGGGGCCGGCGCCGCTCGCGGAGGCGGGTTCTGCCCGTCCTCCCGGCCGGAGCGCCTGCGCCGCGCTGCGCGAACGGTCCTCAGCGCCGACCGCGGAAGGGGCTCTGCCAGCCCCGGGACCGGGAGGGCTTGGCGGCCGGGCCGGTCCGCGGCTCCTCGCGGCGGGCCGCCGGACGCGGGGCCTCGGCGGCGGCCTCGCCCGGTCCGAGGATGCGCGGTATGCGCAGCGTGAAGCAGGAGTAGCCGGGGTGCGAGTCGACGGTGGCGGTGCCGTGGTGGGCGTTCATGATCGAGGCGACGATCGCCAGGCCCAGGCCGGTGGAGCCCTCCTCGGAGTGGGTACGGGCCATGTCCGCCCGCGCGAAGCGCTCGAAGACGTGATCGATGAGGTCGGGCGGCACGCCGGGGCCGTTGTCCTCGACGGTGATCACCGCGTCGCGCCCGTCGAGGCGGACCGTTGTCGTGACGATCGTGCCGGCCGGGGTGTGCTTGCGGGCGTTCGACAGCAGGTTGGTGAAGACCTGGTGCAGCTGGAACTCGTCGGCGCGCACCATGAGCGGGGCGTCGGGCAGGTTGAGGCGCCACGTGTGGTCCCGGCTGGAGACCTGGGCGTCGGAGACCGCGTTGAGCACGACCTCGTTGACGTCCACGTCGGTGAGCTCGTTCTCCCGGCCGGCGTCGAGGTGGGCCAGCAGGAGCATGTCCTCGACGAGCGAGCCCATCCGCTGCGACTCGCTCGCGATGCGGGTCATGGCGAACGCGGTGCTCTCGTTGAGCTGGTCGGGCCGTTTGAGGCTGAGTTCGGAGTAGCCGCGGATGGCGGCCAGCGGATTGCGCAGCTCGTGGCTGGCGTCCGCGACGAACTGTTTGACCTTCGACTCGGACTGTTCGCGCGCCTTCAGCGCGTCCTCCACGTTGTCGAGCATCCGGTTGAACGAGCGGCCCACCCGGCCGACCTCGTTGCGCGGGTCGAGGTCGCGGTCGTCGAGCCGGTCGGGCAGGGTGACCAGCCCCGTCTCGAGATCCATCTCGGAGACCTTGTTGGCCGTCTTCATGAGGCGGTTGAGCGGCGCCAGGGTCTGCCGGACGACGGCCGTCGCGATGACGCCGGAGACCACGATGGCGAGCGCCACGACGATGCCCTCGGCCAGCACCAGCCGCTGCATCGCATGCGTCCACTGGGTCATCGGGATGCCGACGTAGAGCGTGCCCCGTACGCTCGAGGTGCTGCCGTCCTCCTTCACGATGGCGACCATGACCGAGCGGGACATGGCCCGGTAGCCGCCCAGCTCGGGCAGCTTGACGTCATGGGACCTGCCGTCCGTGGGGACCTCGGTGATCTTCGTGTTCACCGCGTCGGAGGTGTTGACCGTGTTGCGCCGGTCGACGTCCTCGACGATGCCCTGGACGTTGTCCTCGGTGTCGACGAGGACGACGACGGCGCCGACCGGCAGGCCGCCCAGCGGCACGTCGCTCGTGCCGAAGATCGAGTCGGTCGCCGAGTCGCCCCGGCTCTGCTCGTCGGGCGTGGGCCCGCTCGAGGGCTGGGAGGCCCCGGACGGCTGGCCCCCGGTGTTCGTGCTCGGCAGGCCGAGCGCCTCGGTGAGCTGGGCGTCCACCTGCTGCACGAGGATGTGATGGACCATGAGGGCGCTGAACATGCTCAGGATGATCGCCACGGCGGCGACGATCGCGCTGAGCCGGACAACGAGCTTGTAGTTCAGCGTGCCCCGGCCCATCGGGCGCCAGGGCTGCTCCTCCTCGTCGGCCGTGTGCCCGCCGGCCCCGCCGCTCGGGGGATCGACGGGGGCCGCCGGGTCGTCGGGCGCCGAGGGCGCGGAGCGCCGGGGCTCAGCCGACAGCCGGCTTGAGAACATACCCGGCGCCCCTCATGGTGTGGATCATCGGTGCGCGGCCCGCGTCGATCTTCTTGCGCAGATAGCTGATGTACAGCTCCACGACGTTCGCCTGGCCGCCGAAGTCGTAGTTCCAGACGCGGTCGAGGATCTGCGCCTTCGACAGCACCCGCCTGGGGTTCCTCATGAGATAGCGCAGGAGCTCGAACTCCGTGGCCGTCAGGTGGATCTCGTCGCCGCCGCGGGTGACCTCGTGCGAGTCCTCGTCCAGGACGAGGTCGCCGACGATCAGCTCCGACTCGGAGCGCTTGGAGGCCGCGCCGCTGCGGCGCAGCAGGGCGCGCAGCCGCGCCATGACCTCCTCGACGCTGAAGGGCTTGGTGACGTAGTCGTCGCCGCCGGCGGTCAGCCCGTTGATGCGGTCCGAGACGGCATCCTTGGCGGTGAGGAAGATCACGGGGATCTCGGGCTGCTCGGCCCGGATGCGGCGCATCACCTCGAGCCCGTCGAAGTCGGGCAGCATCAGGTCGAGCACGACGGCGTCGGGGTGCACCTCGCGGGCGACGCGGACCGCCTCGGAGCCGCTCGCCGCGGTGCTGGGGTTCCAGCCCTCGTAGCGCATCGCCATGGACAGGAGTTCGGTGAGGCTCGGTTCGTCGTCGACGGCGAGCACGCGGATCGGCGTGCCGTCGGGACGGGAGATGACCTCCGGGGACTGTGGACCTGGCATGACCCTACTGTGGCAGTTCGGCCGCCGGCTCGTCTATGTCTTTCCTTTTCGTTTCCTGTGAACCATCCGTTCCGGTGCGGGCGCCGCCCGTGGACGCCGGACCGGCCCGACGGGCATGCGGCGGACGTCCGGTGCGACGAGCACCCAAGGTGAACACTTGGTGAACAGGCCCACCTCGTCCTGGGTGCGGGCCCGGTGATGCGCAAGAATCAAATCCGACGGCGAGCGCCGCCCGAGCCCCGCAGGTGCTCCACCTGTGGGGCGGGAGATCCCAGGGCGACCGGTCCGACCCCGGGGCGGGCCGTTACGATCGCGTGAGGTGCGTATGAGAGCAGTTGCGAACGACTGCAGCGACGGGCGTGAGCTCCGATGACTCTCGCAATCGTCGTGATCGTTGTCGTGACCGCCTTGGTCTTCGACTTCACCAACGGCTTCCACGACTCCTCCAACTCGATGGCCACCGCCGTCGCGACCGGGGCCTTCCGGCCCAGGATCGCCGTCACCGTGGCCGCCGTCCTCAACATCGTCGGCGCCTGCCTGTCCACCGAGGTCGCCCGGACGATCAGCTCCGGCATCGTCAACGACGCGCTCGTGACTCCGACGATGGTCTTCGCCGGCCTCGCCGGGGCCATCATCTGGAACCTCGTCACCTGGCTGCTCGGCCTGCCGTCGAGCTCCTCGCACGCCATGTTCGGCGGCCTCATCGGCGCCGTCCTCGTCACCGCCGGGCACAGCGGCGTCCACTGGGGCGTCATCGTCTCCAAGATCATCCTCCCGGCGCTCGTCGCGCCGGCCGTGGCCGGCGTCGCCGCGGGCGTCGCCACCTTCTGCGCCTACCGCATCACCGACCACTCGGTCACCCATGCGGGCCGCTACTACCGCATGGGTCAGCGCATCTCGTCGTCGATGCTCGCCCTGGCCCACGGCACCTCGGACGGCCAGAAGACGATGGGCATCATCACGCTCGTCCTCATCGCCGCCGGCATGCAGGCCCCCGGCACCCACCCGCACTGGTGGGTCATCGGCATGGCCGGTCTCGCCATCGGCCTGGGCACCTACTCCGGCGGCTGGCGCATCATGCGCACCATGGGCAGCGGCCTCGTCGCCGTCGAGGCCCCGCAGGGCTTCTGCGCCGAGACCGCCTCGACCGTCGCCGTCCTCGCCTCCAGCCACCTCGGCTTCGGCCTGTCGACCACTCACGTGTGCACCGGCTCGATCCTCGGCTCTGGCGTCGGACGCGGCGCCAAGGTCAACTGGTCGGTCGCCGGCCAGATGGCCAGCGCCTGGCTCGCCACCCTGCCCTGCGCCGCGGTCGTCGGCGCCGTCGCCGGCTGGCTCGCCGGGCGCGGCATCGTCGGCATCGGCGTCGTCGCCGTGGCCCTCGTCATCGCGGCGGGGGCGATCCTCACGCGGGCCAACCGCACCAAGGTCCATCACGGCAACGTGAACGACGACCCCCGGGCCGTCCCCTCCCCGGCCCGGCAGCCTGGCGGGCGCGTCGTCGAGGACCTCCCCGTCGTCGTCGAGGGCTCCGTCGCCCACGAGGCCGAGAGGGTGCTCAAGAGCGCGGCCGGGCGGGCCCCCGGCGGCGATGATGACCCCCGGCCCGGCCAGCACCTGGCCGGCAGCGGAGTCGCCTCGTGAGCATCGACTGGGGCGCCCTCGGCGTCGTCAGCATCGTCACGCTCATCGGAACGGTCTTCGTCGTCTGCGTCGTCTCGTGCGCGGCGCTGCTCATGGACCTCTCGCACGCCAGGGCCCAGGCCGGCCGTCCCGCCGGGGCCATGCGGGCCGGCGCGGCCGCTCTCGTCGGCTGCTGCGCGGCCATCCTGCTGTTCGGGCTGTGGCTGATCATCCCCTACTTCCACTGAGCCGCACCGCCGATCCCTCGGCGGGCCCGGCGCGCCCGCCCGGTCGTCCCGCGCCGGCCGCTCGCGCGCTGCGCGGGCGGGGCCGCTCTCTAGACTGTTCCCCATGCGGCTGAACCGTCCCCACCTGAACCGTCTCGGCGTCCACCGGCCGCACCCGGCCCGGCCGTCCGCCGGGCCCCCGTCGGCGGGCGGGGCGGTCGGCGCGCTGGCCGGATACGTCGCCGCCTACGCCCCGTCCCTGCTGCCGCGCACCTGGCTCCTCCAGGGGGTCGTCGCGGCCGTCTCCTCGGTCTTCGGCTACCAGGTCGGCATGATCGCGGGCCGGGCCGCCGGTCTGCTCGGCGACGTCCTGGGCGTGCGCCCCGACCCGGCGGTGCGGCCCCGGGCCGGCCGGCGCGCCCTCGCCGCGGCGGCGCTGTCCGTCGGCGCGGCCGCTGCGGTCGGCGTCCCGCTGGCCGCGCTGCGCTCCCAGCGCCGCACCGCCCGCGCCTGCCGGGCGGACGAGCCGACGGCGGGCTGGCAGCTCGCCTCGGCGGCCGCCGGGGCCGGCATCTTCCTGCTGCTCGAGGCCCAGTGGCGGGCCACCGCCGCGGCCATCGACTGGGTCGGCGCGCACCTGCACGGGCGCATCGCCTGGCGGGTGGCCGAGCGGCTCGTCGCCACGCTCGTCGTGCTGGCCACCATCGTCGTCGTCTTCGACCAGGTGATCCTGCGCGGCGTCATCGAGGTTGGCCGCACCGCCTCGGAGCGCATCGACCTCACGACGCCCGAGGGCATGGCCCAGCCCGCCTCGCCGACCCGCTCGGGCAGCCCCGCCTCCCGCGAGGCGTGGTCCACGCTCGGGCTGCAGGGCAAGATCTTCGTCACCGGCGGGCCCGACGCCGCGCGCATCGAGCAGGTGACCGGTCGTCCCGCCCTCGACCCGCTGCGCGCCTACGCGGCGATGGGCTCGCGCAGCCTGCGCGGCGTCACCGAGGCCGTCCTGGCCGAGATGGACCGCACCGGAGCGTGGAGCCGGGGCAGCCTGTGCATCGTCACGACGACCGGACGCGGCAGCGCCAACGAGTGGAGCGCCTCGGCCTTCGAGTACCTCACCGGCGGGGACTGCTGCACCATCGGCATGCAGTACTCGGGCCTGCCCAGCGCCATCACCCTGTTCACCGACAAGCAGATCCCCGTCGTCGCCTCGCGCATCCTCTTCGACGCCATCTCGCGGCGCCTCGCCGCGCTGCCCGCCGACCGGCGTCCCAGGGTCTACCTCTCCGGCGAGTCCCTCGGCGCCTTCGGCTCCAACGGCGTCTTCGCCGACGTCGACGACCTGCTGGCCCGCGCCGACGGCGCCGTCTGGATGGGCGCGCCCGACTTCACCCCGCTCAAGTCCGGGCTCAGCGCCGCCCGCGACCCCGGCTCGACCGTGGTCGTGCCGGTCGTCGACGGCGGCCGCCACGTGCGCTTCGCCGGTCGGCCCGAGCACCTCACCCGCACCGAGTTCGGCCGCCGGCTCGGCCCCTGGTCGTTCCCGCGCATCGTCTACCTGCAGAACGACACCGACCCGGTCGTGTGGTGGGGCACGCGGCTGCTGTGGCGCCGCCCCGAGTGGTTCGACGGCCTGCGCGCCCCCGGCAGCACGATGTCGCGCATGCGCTGGGTGCCGTTCGTCACCTTCTGGCAGATCGCCTGCGACATGCCCGTGTGCTACCGGGTGCCGGAGGGCTTCGGCCACAAGTACTCGGCCGAGCAGATCGTGCCCGCCTGGGCCGCCGTGCTCGGCGGGGAGCCCACCGACGACCACGGGGCCGTCATCGACGCGCTGGTCGAGGACATCCGGGCCGATCGCCCCCGGTCGCACTGAGCGGGACACCGCCGGTGCGGTTCAGCGTGCGACCAGGGATGCGAGCCCCGGCCGGGCCGGGCGGACCGTCGGCCAGGCGGTGCCAGGGCCCTCGACTAACGCCTCGTCCTCGACCGCTCAGGACCCGAGCCGGTCCCAGGCCCCGCGAATCGTCTCGACCAACAACCGGGAGGCCTGCCCCTGCACGGCCGCGCCGCCGCGTGATCGAGACCGGTCGTCCAAGGGGTCATCGGAACCGAGGTCAGGCTGATCCCTGACAGCCGGTTCCTCCCGTCCCACCGGCATCAACGCGGCAGGGCCGGCCTCCGTACGAGTCGGGCCCGGATGCTCCACGACACGACGCCGCCCGTGCTTCTTCTCCACGATCTGCACGGCAGGCGCCCCGAAGCGGTCCTCACCTTCCGCGCGAACGGGCGCATGAGCCACCATCCCATCGAGACCATTAGTGCCTCCCGACCGCCCACGCAAATCACGCCGACAAGCCCCGACGCACCCCGAACAGCTCAAACCAACGCTGAGGCGTGCAACTCAGGGGGGCGACGATATTCTCGCTTGTGTCAACCACGGAAATCACCTTTTAGATCAGACCGAAGCTCATATGGCTGTCATGAAACAAAATCGTTTCTGTGGCTGTCATGAAACAAAATCGTTTCTGTGGCTGTCATGAAACAAAATCGTTTCTGGTTTCGCGGAGTGGGAGGTGCTCGAAGTCGTAGTCGAAGGAGCGTCCGGTGACGTATGAGGCGAACGCGCCGAAGGTCTCTTCGGGGGTCTCGCGCTGAATGTTCGCGATGTTGCTCCTGGCCGCGTTCCAGACGTGCTCCACCGGGTTGTGGTCGGGCGCGTACGGCGGCAGATGAATCGGCGTGATGCGCTCCAACAGCTGACCCGGCTCGTGGAGGCCGGTCAATGCTTTCGCGTGGTGGAATCGGGCGTTGTCCAGGACGACCGCGATCTTGCCGGTCTCGGTTTCTCGTTGGAGCCGGTCCAGCGCGAGGATCGTCTGCTCGGTGTTCTGGTTCCCCTCGATCGGATACAGCTTCACCTTCTTATTTGTGAGGGACAGGGCACCGAAGAACGACTGGGACACCTTCTGCCGGTCCACGTGGAACTTGGTGCGCTGACCCTTGGGTAGCCACATGCGGCGGGTCTCGGCCTCGTGCTCCAAGCGGACCTCGTCCGCCGTGTAGACCTCCCAGCCCTGATCCAACAGGTCCTTGACCTGGGCCTTCACCTCGGCCATGCGCCGGGTGATGGCCTGCTCGTCACGGTGCCCGTCGAACGGGTCGGGCAGTTCGAGGCTCGGCCCGCAGAAGCGCGGGAGCAGCTGGTACGAGGAGTCCGTCTGGTGTTCGGCGTCGGACAGGGTCTTCACGACGTCACGTATCGCTGGGACGTCCCAGAACTCGGCGTGGACACCCGCCTGGGAGGGCGGCTGGGCCAGGATGGCCTTGAGTTCTTCCTTCTGTGCGCGGGCGGGTTCCGCCGCGTTCTGGTTCCCGGCGTGCCCGGTGAGCACCGGGCACATCCTGGTGGCCTGCCACTCGGCCAGCCATTCCTGCACTGTCCTCTCAGTGCGCTCAACCATCTTTGGAGTGCTTGGTGTTTTTCGGACAGTGGTGAAATGATCGTGAGGTATGGCGGTCATGAAACAAGATCGTTTCTGGTTTCGCGGGGTGGGAGGTGTTCGAAGTCGTAGTCGAATGTTCGGCCGGTGATGTATGAGGCGAACGCGCCGAAGGTTTCTTCGGGGGTCTCGCGCTGGATGTTCGCGATGTTGTTCTTGGCCGTGTTCCAGACGTGCTCGACCGGGTTGTGGTCGGGCGCATACGGTGGCAGATGAATCGGGGTGATGCGTTCCAGCAGCCGGCCGGGCTCGTAGAGACCGGTCAGCATCTTGGCGTGGTGGAACCGGGCGTTGTCGAGGACGACCGCGATCTTCTCGGTGTCGGTTTCGCGTTGAAGTCGGTCCAGCGCGAGGATTGTCTGCTCGGTGTTCTGGTTCCCCTCGATCGGATACAACTTGACCTTCTTGCTGGTCAACGAGAGAGCACCGAAGAACGACTGGGACGTCTTCTTCCGGTCCACGGACAGTTTGGTGCGCTGTCCTTTCGGGGGCTGCATGCGGCGGGTCTCGGCCTCATGCTCCAGGCGCACCTCGTCTGCCGCGTACACCTCCCAACCGGCGTCCAACAGGTCCTTGACCTGGGCTTTCACCTCGACCATGCGCTTGGTGACGGCCTGCTCGTCGCGGTGCTTGTCGAACGGGTCCGGCAGCTTGAAACTCAGCCCGCAGAACCGCAGGAGCAGCTGGTACGAAGAATCTGACTCGTACTCGACATCGAACAGGATCTTCACGACGTCACGTATCGCTGGGACGTCCCAGAACTCGGCATCAATCCCGGACTGTGAGGGCGGCTGGGCCAAGACGGCCTTGAGTTCTTCCTTCTGGGCACGGGTGAGTTTCGCCGCGTTCTGGTTCCCCGCATGCCCGGTCAGCACCGAGCACATCCTGCTGTCCCGCCAACCGGCCAGCCACTCCCGGATGGTTTTCACGCTGCGCTCAACCATTTCAGCGATGATGCTCACATCAACGCCTCGAGAAGCGTACAGGATCGCTTCTGCTTTCATCCGCACCAACACATAATTGTCCGCGCGCTTCTTCCACCTGATCAGGACGGCGGTTTCTTCCCCGGTGACCTCAACCTGCATGTCCCAATCATATCCGAAACAGCACAGGAAATCCACGAAAAATACGGTTTCGTTTCATGACGGCCATAGAATTAGATCATGTCGGCACCGAAATACAGTGCGGAATTTAAGGAACAAGTCGTTCTCGGGATCGTCCGGGGGTCCGGGCCGGTGGCCGGGGTGGCCGGATCGTGTGGTCTTGTGGTGCGGGCGGTCGGGGGCCGGGTCGCGGGATGGCGGGGGGAGCGCCCCGGCCTCGGCGCTGATGCCGTGACCGTGGAAGGGCACGCCGGGATCGGGCGGCTGAGGGCGGGGCTCCGGGGGGCCCGCGTGGGGGACGGGTTCCTGGAGGGAGCGGTGGTCTTCTTCGCCCGGGGGTCCGGGTGGGCGCGGGACACCGCCGCATCCGCCGCGGAGGAGGCGACCGCCCCGTCCGGTCCGTGCGCCGGTGGGTGGAGGCATCCGGGTCCGGCTGCTGCGCCCGGCGGAGCCGTCCCGGGTCCTCGACGGCCCGGCGGGGGAGGACCCGGCGGCCATCGTTGTCGGGTTCTTCGACGAGTCTCTGAACGGGCCCACGGCTGCCGCCGGGTCCGCGCGGGGCCGGCCCGGGGCGGGGTCGAGGCCTCTCGCTCGGCGTGGTCCGCGGGATCGTGGCGGCGGCGGGTCCGGTTGCCTGTCGGCCTCGGGGACGGGCCGGGACGGATCGTGCCGGCGCCGGATCTTCCGGGCCGGCCGGGCCGGTTGCGCCGGGGCGTCGCCGCCGCCGCGCCCGGAATGAGACGGGTGGGCGGCGTCGCGCATGGTCCGGCCCGGCGGGGATCCGCCCACCCGGCGGTCGTCGTGGATTGTTTCCCGGGGGAGGGGTCGTCGGGGGCGCGATCGCCGGTCGCATGCGCGCCGGGCTCGTCGCCGGGGCCTCGGCCACGGCCTGTCCGCCGATCCGTGGTGTCGGGGTCCTCCACTCGGATCGGGGGGCTCGATGCACGTCGGCCGGATGCACGGGGTTCATGGCCGGCCGCGGGGTTCTCCCGTCCGTCGGGCGGGCCGGCAGCTGCTGTGGCAATGCCGCCGCCGAGTCGTTCACCGCGGTCTCGAGGGAGGGAACTCGTGAACCGTGGGGTCCGCTCGGCCCGGGACCATGCGATCCGGGACGTGACAGCCCGGACCGGGTCACGATGCGATCGCGAGCGTCTCCACTCGGCGATCGACCACCGGACCCCCGACCAAGCCGACACTGAATGGAGACAACAACACAAGGCAGCAGCCCGAGACCACCCATCAACCACTGCCTGAAAAACCTATATCACTCCATGCGCCGCCCCGGCCCGGGACACGGCGGGCGGCCTCGTGGCCGTGGACGGCCGCGCCGGTCGCGATGGGGTACGGCCGGTTCAGTGGTCGCTCGGCGCCCGGCGCTCCGGGTGGTCGAGGTCGATGGCCGCCAGCTCGCCGACGATGACCAGTGACGGGGGCCGCACCCGGCGGGCCTCCATCGCAGCGGCGGCCTCGCCGAGGGTCGTCGTCCACGAGGCCTGGTCGGGCAGCGAGGCGTTCGAGACGATGCCGACGGGCGTGCCGGGCGCCAGGCCGCCGGCGATGAGTTCGGGGGCGATGTCGCGCAGGTGCGCGACGCCCATGAGGATCACGAGCGTCGTGCGGCTGCGGGCCAGCTCGCGCCAGGGCACCTCGGAGCGGGGGTCGTTCGGCGAGACGTGGCCCGAGACCACGGTGAAGCCCTGCACCAGGTGACGGTGCGTCAGCGGGATGCCGGCCAGCGCCGGGCCCGAGGTGGACGAGGTGACGCCCGGCACGACGCGCACCGGCACGCCGGCCTCGGCGCAGGCCTGCCACTCCTCGCCGCCGCGGCCGAAGACGAAGCAGTCGCCGCCCTTGAGTCGCACGACCCGTCGGCCGCGCCGCGCATGGGCGACGAGCAGCCGGTTGATCTCCTCCTGGGGCACGTAGGAGCCCTGCGGGACCTTGCCGACCGGGACGCGTTCGGCGTCGGCGGGCGCCTGGTCGAGGACCTCGGCCGGGGCCAGCCGGTCGTAGAGCACGACATCGGCCTGCCGGATCGCCTTGAGCCCGGCGACGGTGATGAGGTCGGGGTCGCCGGGGCCGCCGCCCACGAGGGTGACGGTGCCGGGCTGCAGCGTGATGTCCATCTGTCCTTCCTGACGATCGGCGCGCGGTCCGGCAGGATCAGCGCGCTGCCCCGTCGTGGGCGCCCGCGGGCCGTTCGTCCGTGAGCATGGCGATCGCCTGCTCAAGGTTACGGGGTCGCCGGTCGAGGCCGAGCGCCGCGGCCAGCGCGAGCGTCCAGGGCTTCTCCAGGTGGGCCCGCGCGATGAGCCCGGAGTCGGCCAGCAGCTCGTCGACCGGGCCCTGGCGCACGGCGGCGTCGCAGACCACGGCGGCCTCGTCGGCCCAGTCCAGGGCCAGCGCCACGTCGTGGGTGGCCATGAGGATCGTCGCCCCGGCCGCGGTGAGCCGGTCGAGCGCCTCGCGCATCTGCCGCACACCGGCCGGGTCGAGGCCGGCAGTCGGCTCGTCCAGCAGCAGCAGGTCCGGGCGCATCGCCACCGCGCCGGCCGTCGCGACGCGCTTGCGCTCGCCGTACGACAGGTGGTGGGTGGCGCGCTCGGCGAGGTGATCGGCGCCGAGCAGCCGCAGGGACTGGTCCACGCGCTCGCGCACCTCGTCGACGGGCAGACCCAGGTTCATCGGGCCGAACGAGACGTCCTGGGCCACGTCGGCGCTGAACAGCTGGGCGTCGGGGTCCTGCAGGACCATCTGGACGTGGCGGCGGTGCTCGCGCAGCCCCTTGCGCGACCAGTCGAGCGGTTCGCCCTCGCGCAGCACCCGGCCCGAGGCCGGCTCCAGCGAGCCCGCCAGGACGCTCATGAGCGTCGTCTTGCCCGAGCCGTTCGCCCCGAGGAGCGCCAGGCGGGTGCCCCGCTCGATGTGCAGGGTGACGCCGTCGAGCACCCTGGGGCGGCCGGGGTGGCCGGCGACGACGTGATCGGCCTGAAGAAGTGCGGTCATGATGCGGTGCCCCCCAGACTGAGTGCCCAGATCGCCGCGATGACGGCGAGGGTGATGACGATGAAGCGGGGCGAGGCCCGGCGCCGTACGGGCAGGGTGGCCAGTGTGGTCTCGAAGCCGCGGTGGCTCATGCCCTCGTTGAGGCGCCCGGCGCGCTCCCAGGCGAGGATGCCGATGGCGCCGATGGCGGCCGCCGTGTTGTCCCAACGCCGGCGCAGTCCGTGCATGGGGCCGACGGGGTTGTCGCCGAGGCGGCAGCGCTGGGCCTCCATGACGGTGAGCATCGTGTCGAGGATGACGAACAGCAGCCGGTAGGTCAGGTTGGCGATCTCCAGCAGCGGCTCCGGCACGTGGAAGCGGCGCAGCCAGGTCAGCAGGTCGACCATCGGCGTGGTGGTGGCGAGAACCATGACGGACAGGGTGCCCGACATGCCGTGCAGGAACAGGCGCAGGGCCTGCACCGACGAGGTGGGCCCGATGCTCAGCGCTCCGAGGCTCCACCAGGCGTCCGTGGGCGTCCGGCCCACCGCCAGGAGCACCGAGACGCCGCCCAGCACGAGGAAGACGAGGGGGGCGCTCATCGCCTCGGCCAGCACGTGGAGGCGGATGCGGGCCGAGCCGAGGATGAAGGCGACGGCGGCGACCGAGACGAGGACGGTGCCCGGCCAGACCGGCGCGAGGAGCGCCGTGAGCACCAGGCCCATCGAGCAGAGCACCTTCTCACCGACGCGGCGACGCCGCCATGGGGAGTCCCAGGCGGCGTCGTCGAGAGCGTTGATGTGGTGGGAGTGGTTGTTCATCGGGCCCGGGTCATTCGTTCGTCGTCCGGTCCAGGGCGGCGTCGGCGGCCACCTGTGCGTCGGCGACCCTGGCGGCGTCGGACGAGCCGGCCTCGGCGGCCGCCTCCTTGCCGGCGACCCGCCTGCCGCTCATGCGGCCGAGGCAGAAGAAGATGATGCCCGAGCCGATGGCCGCCTGGATGGCGAACAGGCCCGACTCGACCTCACCGGCCGGTTCGAACAGCGGCTTGAACCAGGGCTCGGCGCCGGCCTGCTCGGCCGCCTCGGTGGCCGCGTCGTCCGTGCCGCCGAAGGCCTCGTCCGGGTCGGAGGCCATCTTGTTGCCCACGACGAGCGAGATGAGGAAGATGAGGACGACGGCGCCGAGCAGCGCCCAGGTCACCCACTTCTTCGAGCTGGTCAGGGCGCTGGATCCGGTGTCCGCGGTCCCGGCCGCGCCGGTCCTGCTCGTGGTGGTCTCAGACATGGGAGTCCTCCTTCGCGACGGCCGCGGCGCCGGCCCGGCCTGCGCCGATGTCGAAGCCGAGACCGGCCAGTTGCGGGGCGGCGACCCTCACCAGGAAGCGGAACAGGAGGATGCCGAGGAAGCCCTCCATGATGGACAGCGGGACTTGCGAGACGGCGAAGATGCCGAGGAACTTGAGGGCCGCGCCGACGACGCCGCTGGAGGCGTCGGGGAAGGCGAAGGCCAGCTGGAAGCTCGTCACGCAGTAGGTGGCGAGGTCGCTGATCGCCATGCACAGGAAGATCGCCAGGGCGTTCGGCCCGTGCAGCCTCTTCGTGAGCAGGTAGACCCAGTAGCCGATCCACGGGCCCGCGATGGCCATGGAGAAGGTGTTGGCGCCGAGGGTCGTGATGCCGCCGTGGGCGAGCAGCAGGGCCTGGAAGACGAGCACGATGACGCCCATGAACGCCATGACCGGCGGTTTGAACAGGATCGCCCCGACGCCGGTGCCGGTGGGGTGCGAGCTCGAGCCGGTGACGCTCGGCAGCTTGATGGAGCTGAGCAGGAAGGTGCAGGCGCCGGCGGTGGCGAGCAGGAGCTTGTTCTCGGGGTGCTCCCTGACCTCCTTGACGACCTTCACCGCCCCGTGGATCACGAACGGAGCGGCCGCCGCGTACCAGATGGCGCATTGGGCTGGGGGGAGAACGCCTTCAGCGATGTGCATGAAGTCATTCCTTTCTCGGGATCGTGCGTCCCGTCGCGGAAAGGGCCCCGAGCAGGACGTTCTCTGGCTCGCATCTCGTCGATGCTCACAGTGGCGCGACCGTGCCGGACTCCCACCGGCTTCCCGTCGCTGTCAGGGGCTTGTGCACTCGGGATTATTGCACCCGCGGGGTCCGAGCCCCCAGGCGACTCCCGGGAAGTCCCCGCGCCTCTGATCTGCTTTCGTGATTGCGCATGACGGCATGGAACGACTGACTAGGGAACGGACTGGTGGGGCCGGTCGCGGGTTCGGGGGCGCCCGCTCCCGTCAGTGCCCTTCTCACCGTCGTCCCGTCCCGCCCGGGCCGGGCGCTCCGCCGCGCGGAGAACGAGGAAGGAGCGCTGCACCGGGTCCCGCCCGCCTTCGGGACGCCGGGCGGTCGCCCGGATGCCGGATGACCCGTTCGCAGGGCCCACGGGCGCTCCGCCGCGCGGAGAACGAGGACGCTCGGAGGACTCTCCCTTTTCGACCCTCATCGTCATTGCGCATGCTCCGCACAGCGAGTCCGCTCGCAGAGTCCGCTCGGACCGCTTCGGTCGGGGCCGTCAGGACAGCGTGTAGAACTCCAGCGCGATGTTGTCCGGGTCGCGGAAGGCGATGAGCGCGCCGGTGGCTCCGCGGACGATGCCGCTGTTCTCCACGCCCGCACTCCCGAGCCGGGCCTCCCAGGCGCGCAGCACGGCCGTGTCGGGCACCGCGAGGCTCAGATGGTCCAGGCCGGCGCGGTGCTCGTCGAAGGGGCCGGGTGCCGCGGTCCTGCCGTGGCTGACGAGGCCGAGCGTCACCGGGCCGAGCTGCACCAGCGCCTTCGTCATGGGGCCGATGTCGAGGCGTCGCAGCTCCCGGGCGCCCAGCACCCGCGTGTACCAGGTCACGCTCGTGTCGAGGTCGGTGACGGTGATGCCGATGTGGTGGACGCCGGTGATCTGCGGGTACGCGCTCATGGCATCGAGTGAACCACCCGGATCGTCTCAGGACGAGGGCCCGGGCGAGCTGGCTCCGGCGGGCGCGACGACCCGATCCGGACGGGCTCGCAGCGCTCCTCGGCTCCTCCTCCGCCCGGGGCGGCGCACGTGCGCGAGCGTGCACGTCTCGGGGCGGGGCCCGGGGCCTCTCCCGCCCGGGCGGTGACGGCATCGGTCGGGCGCTGGCGTCGTCCCTGCGTCCTGTCTCGTCGTGCGGAGACGTTCACTGCGCGCAGATCGACTGTCATCGCGCATTCTTCGCACGGTGAGTCCGCTGAGTCCGTTCGGGGCGGGCGCGGCGTCAGCGCTCGGCGAGCAGGGGCAGGGCGAACCGCCGCAGCGCCGGCGAACCGGTGAGACGGCGCGCGCCCATCCCGGCGTCCCGGAAGCATCGGTCGGGGTCGACGACGACCGCCCCGTCGATCTCGCGGACACAGGCGGGGTAGGCCTCGGGCGCCGGGGGAGCGCTCGGCCCCACCAGGTGCACCCGCGCCCCGGCGCAGAGCTCGAGCAGGCGCGGAAGGGTCTTGTTGGTCAGCGCCGAGCCGGTGATCGCGACGACCTCGCGGCCGGGCAGCTCGTACTCGCAGGCGGAATCGGGCAGGTCGTCGCCGCGGGGGCGCCGCTCCAGGACGACGGTCCGCCCGCCCAGCTGCTCGACGAAGGAGAAGTGCCCGATGACCGCGCTGCGGCTTCCGACCAGCACCGGCACGAGTCGGGCGCCGGCCTCGGCGCGTTCGTCCCAGGCCAGTCCCGGACGACCGGTCAGCCGCTCGGGCCGGGCGTACCAGGCGTTGAGCGCGGCGACCCCGAGGCTCGCCAGGCGCAGGTCCCAGCTCGTCGCGAGCGCGGCCACCTCGTGCAGCCCGGCCCCGACGACCGCCGGCTCGGGCCCGGTCGGCCCGCCCCGGTAGGTCATCGCCACGCCCATCGTCCCCGCGTCGGTGCCGACGACCGTCCAGCGGTTCACCAGCGCCCTCGTCACGGTGATGCCCTCGGGCACCCCGCCGATGAGTCGTCCGTACAGCTCCCATGGGTCCGCCATGGCGCACCTCCCGTTCGGGCCGCGGCTCCGGGGCCGTGGCGCATCCGCGCTCGACATCGTGCCACGCATTCGCGGACCCGGCATCCCGGCCCGATCGGAGCCGGACGGGCCTGTCCACGGGCCCTCGACGACGGGCCCCGGCTACGCTGGGAGGCATGTTCGGGACGGGGCCTGTTCGCGGGGCCCGGCTGCGGGGCCGTCCGTGGCAGGAGCGCCGCGTGCCGGTGCTGCGCGCACGTGCCGCGGACCCGGGCCCGGCTCGGACGACCCCGGGCGCCGTCCCGGGTCGGACCCGCCGAAGGAGTCGACGATGACCATTCCCGTCCCGGGCGAGGCCCTGGCCGGCGTGCTCGCCCGCTTCGGCGCGGCCGTCATGGTGACGCCGCGGTCCGGCTCCTGGTCGCGCGTGCTCACCGTCGACGCACACGCCGAGACGACGCCGGCCGGCGTCGAGATCGTCGTCGAGTCGCCGCACCCGGCCGGTCTGCGCCGGGTCGCCGCCGAGCCGCTCGTCACCCTCGTCTGGCCGCCGCTCGTGCACCACGGGCACAGTCTCGTCGTCGATGGCTGGGGCCGTGTCGACGGGCCCGACATCCGCGTCCGCCTCGACCACGCCGTGCTGCACCGTCCCGGCTCCCACTCCGACGGGCCCGACTGGCTCTGGTGAGGGCCCGTGGCGACGGGAGGCCCTGTGGGGAGGGGGATGGTTCCTCTCCGCCGGGGCACGCCCGGGCCCGGCCGGGGAGCCCCATCGATCCCCGGGCCCGACAGGCCGGGGGAGCCGACGACGGGGGCCCCATCGGCTCCGCGCTCCGGAATAACCGGGGCCCGGAAACGGTTGAGCCAGGTGGACTCAATGAGATGAGTTGAGTGCGCTACACTCAATGAGGTGCCGCTCGGAAGGGCGCACCGCGAGAGCGGACGAGGCTTGCGGGCCGGATGCGGACAGCACCCTGCGCAGCCGGCCCGGACAATTCAACAGTCATCGGGGCGCCGCCGGGAGGCGGGGCCCGCAAGGAGGAGGACGGCGCAGGCCGTCCCACTAGTGGAGGAACAACAATGGCTCGTGCAGTAGGTATCGACCTCGGCACCACCAACTCGGTCATCGCCGTTCTCGAGGGCGGCGAGCCGACCGTCATCCAGAACGCCGAGGGCGCCCGCACCACCCCGTCGGTCGTCGCCTTCGCCAAGAACGGCGAGGTCCTCGTCGGCGACGTCGCCAAGCGACAGGCCGTCACCAACCCCGAGCGTACGATCCGCTCGGTCAAGCGCCACATGGGCACCAGCTGGACGGCCGAGGTCGACGGCAAGACCTACCGTCCCCAGCAGGTGAGCGCCTACGTGCTCCAGAAGCTGAAGCGCGACGCCGAGGCCTACCTGGGCGAGGACGTCACGAACGCCGTCATCACCGTTCCGGCCTACTTCGGCGACGCCGAGCGGCAGGCCACCAAGGAGGCCGGCGAGATCGCGGGCCTCACCGTCGACCGCATCATCAACGAGCCGACCGCGGCGGCCCTGGCCTACGGCCTCGACAAGGCCGACCAGGAGCAGACCGTCCTCGTCTTCGATCTCGGCGGCGGCACCTTCGACGTCTCGCTGCTGGACATCTCCGACGGCGTCTTCGAGGTGAAGGCCACCAAGGGCGACGCCCGCCTGGGCGGCGACGACTGGGACCAGCGCATCGTCGACTGGCTCATCGGCCAGTTCAAGAACAAGAACGGCGTCGACCTCGGCAACGACAAGATGGCCAAGCAGCGCCTCCAGGAGGCCGCCGAGAAGGCCAAGATCGAGCTGTCGCAGGCCACCAGCACGAACATCAACATCCCGTACATCACGGCCAACCAGGCCGGCCCGCTCCACCTGGAGGAGTCGCTCACCCGCGCCGAGTTCCAGCGCCTGACCCAGGACCTGCTGGACCGCTGCCGCGAGCCCTTCCGCTCCGTGCTCAAGGACGGCGGCACCGGCGTTGGCGACATCGACCAGATCATCCTCGTCGGCGGCTCCACCCGGATGCCGGCCGTGCGCGACCTGGTGAAGGAGCTCTCCGGCGGCAAGGACCCGAACCAGTCGGTCAACCCCGACGAGGTCGTCGCCATGGGCGCGAGCCTGCAGGCCGGCGTGCTCAAGGGCGAGGTCAAGGACGTGCTGCTGCTCGACGTCACCCCGCTGAGCCTGGGCATCGAGACCCGCGGCGGCGTCATGACGCGCATGATCGAGCGCAACACGACGATCCCGACCAAGCGCTCCGAGATCTTCACCACCGCCGAGGACAACCAGCCCTCGGTGATGATCCAGGTCTACCAGGGCGAGCGCGAGTTCGCCCGCGACAACAAGTCGCTCGGCAACTTCGAGCTCACCGGCCTCATGCCGGCCCCGCGCGGCATGCCGCAGATCGAGGTGACCTTCGACATCGACGCCAACGGCATCGTGCACGTCTATGCGAAGGACACCGCTACCGGCAAGGAGCAGTCCATGACCGTCACCGGCGGCTCGGCCCTGAGCAAGGACGAGATCGACCGCATGGTCAAGGACGCCGAGGCCAACGAGGCCGCCGACAAGAAGCGCCGCGAGGCCGTCGAGATGCGCAACGAGGCCGACGCGCTGGTCTTCCGCACCGAGAAGCTGCTGGCCGACAACGGCGAGCAGATCTCCGACGACGTCAAGGCGCCGGTCACCGAGGCCGTCGGGAAGCTGAAGGAGGCCCTCAAGGGCACCGACAACGACGACGAGGTGCGGGCCGCCATGGACGACCTCAACCAGAAGGCCTCGGCCATGGGCCAGGCCATGTACCAGGCCGCGCAGGCCGCTGCGGCGTCGGCGCCCTCCGGCGAGTCCGGCGGCTCGTCGTCCGACGGCGGCGACAACGGTGGTGACGGCGGCGACGTCGTCGATGCCGAGATCGTCGACGACGACAAGTGATCGTCGGCGCCGGGGCCGACGCGCCGGTGATGCCGGAGCGTCGGACCGGCGCCCGTACGATGGCTGCTCGTGGAGGCCGTCCCGTCACCCGGACGGCCTCCACGGTGCGGCTGCTCGCCGGGGCCCACGGACGGGGCCGGCGACGGGCAGAATCGAAGAGCATCCACTGGTCGTGCGGGGGCCGTCCCGCACGGCCGCACCGCACCGGGCGCCGACCCGGTGCCATCGCCACGAGGAGCGAACACGATGACCAAGACCCCGGACCGGGGCGCCGAGCCGGACGAGCCCGCCGAGGGCGTCGGCGAGGAGTTCGCCGGTCTCACCCCCGAGGAGTTCCTCGCGCGGACCGCCGGGAGTGCCGCCGCCGAGCCCGCCGTGCCCGCCGACGGGCACGAGGGCCAGCAGGACGACCCGCTGGCCGTCGCCCAGAAGGAGCTGGCCGAGCGCACCGAGGACCTTCAGCGGCTGCAGGCCGAGTACGTCAACTACCGCAAGCGCGTCGAACGGGACCGCGACGTCGCCCGCATCCAGGGCGTCGAGTCGATCGTCCGCGATCTCATGCCGGTGCTCGACGCCATCGGCCAGGCCGAGGCGCACGGCGAGCTGACCGGCGGTTTCAAGCTGGTGGCCGACGAGCTCACGAGGGTCACGGCCGGTCACGGGCTCGCCGCCTTCGGCGAGCCCGGTGAGGAGTTCGATCCGCGCCGCCACGAGGCCCTCATGCAGGTGCCGGTGCCCGGCGACGGCGAGATGAGCATCCACGAGGTCATGCAGAAGGGCTTCGAGCTGGGCGGCACCGTCGTGCGTCCGGCGCGCGTCGTCGTCGCCGTGCCCACCGGCGAGCCCGACGGCGACGACGGGCCGGGGCGGTCGTCCGACGGGCAGCCGTCCGAGGCGCCGGGGGACGCGCCGGCGGGCGACGAACCGGAGGGCGACGAACCGGAGGGCGACTAGGGCAGCGGCCCGTCAGGAACGGGGCGCGGGATGACCACTTCCACGAGACGCGGTGAGGAGGCGCGACGATGAGCACGAAGGACTGGCTCGAGAAGGACTACTACAAGGTCCTCGGCGTCTCCAAGAACGCCAAGCCGGAGCAGATCAAGAAGGCGTTCCGCAGGATCGCCCGCGAGAACCATCCCGACCAGCATCCGGGCGACAGGAGGGCCGAGGAGCGCTTCAAGGAGGCCTCCGAGGCCAATGACGTGCTGTCCGACCCGGCCAAGCGCAAGGAGTACGACGAGCTGCGCGCCGGCGGGGGCTTCCACTTCAACCGTCCGGGCGGGGCCGGCGGCGCCAACGTCAACGACGTCTTCCGGAACATGACCGGGGGGATGGGCGACAGCGGCCTCGGTGATCTGTTCGGCGGCCTGTTCACCGGCGGGGCGAGCCGCCGCACGAGCGCCCGGCACGCCCGCCGCGGCGCCGACGTCGAGGGCGAGGTCTCGATCTCCTTCGGCGAGGCGGTCAAGGGCACGACCGTCGGCATGCAGATGGTCTCGGACGACGCCTGCCCGGCCTGCCGCGGCACCGGCGCCAGGGCCGGCACCGTTCCGCGCGTCTGCCCCAACTGCCAGGGCTCGGGCGTGCGGACCGGCAGCGCCCAGGGCGTCTTCGGGCTCACCGAGCCCTGCGCCACGTGCAGCGGCCGCGGCATGATCGTCGACGATCCGTGCACGAGCTGCCACGGGTCGGGACGGGCCAGGAGCCAGCGCACCATGCAGGTGCGCATCCCCGCCGGCGTCACCGACGGCCAGCGCATTCGCGTGCGCGGCAAGGGCAGCAAGGGCGAGAACGGCGGCGCGCCCGGTGACCTCTACGTGCTCGTGCACGTGGCGGCCCACCCGCTGTTCGGGCGCAGCGGCGACAACCTCACCGTCACCGTCCCGGTCACCTACGCTGAGGCCGCGCTCGGCGCCGAGATCGAGGTGCCCTCCCTGGAGGGCGGCCGGGTGCGGCTGCGCATCCCCGCCGGCACGCCCAACGGGCGCACCTTCCGCGTCCGCGGCAAGGGCATCGGCAGGGCCAAGGGCGGTCGCGGCGATCTGCTCGTGTCCGTCGAGGTGCAGGTGCCGGCGCACCTGTCGGACGCCGCGCGCGCCGCACTCGAGGACTACGTCAGGGCGGTCGCCGAGCCCGATCCGAGGGCCGGCATGGCCGCGCGGGCGGCGAAGGGGTGAGGACGATGCGCGGGGACAGGCTGCCTCAGGTCATCGACCCGGACGCCCCGATCTTCACCGTCTCGGTGGCGGCGTCCCTGGCCGGGATGCACCCGCAGACCCTGCGCGGCTACGACCGGATGGGCCTCGTCGTGCCGCGCCGCGCCAAGGGGCGGGGGCGGCGCTACTCGCCGCGCGACATCTCGCGGCTGCGCCTCATCCAGCACCTGTCGCAGGAGGAGGGCATCAACCTCAACGGCATCCGGCGCATCATCGACATGCGCGACGAGCTCGACCAGATGCAGCGCCGGCTCGACCAGATGACCGAGCTCATGGAGGAGCTGACCGAGGTGCGCGAGGAGGTCCAGCGGGTCTTCCTCGCCGGCCCGGGCGGCGAGGTCGACTACAGCCGCTACCGTCGCTCGCCGAGGCCGCGCGCCATCGAGAGGTGAGCGGCCCGCCGGCCGCACGGGTTCCCGAGGGGCCCGGGGAGCGGGACTGCTCCCCGGGCCCCTCGGCGTCCCGTTGCCTTGTCGGCGGCCCCGTTGGGATGGGTCACGGTCGCCGGGCCCGGCATGACTCGCTGTCCCCGTCGCACAGATGATCCGGGGCCGTCGTCACCGGAGCCGGTGGCGCCGGCCGACTGCTGAGGGGGACACCCCACACGACATGTGCCCGATCATGTTGGTTTCGTCACGATGAAACCCGTTCTCGCTGAGGTGTTGACAACGTAACACAACAGAACTAGACTTAAACGCAGATCAACGCAGATCCTGCCGTTCGCGGCACGTTCCACCGGGAGATCACACATGTCCCTACCTGACGCCACGGTCAACAAGAACCTCGAGGGCGGAGGCGCCCGCGCCTCCATCCAGCGCTTCGGGGGCTTCCTCGCCGGCATGATCATGCCGAACATCGGCGCCTTCATCGCCTGGGGCCTCGTCGCGGCCCTGTTCATCTCGTCCGGGTGGATCCCCGATGAGAACCTCGTGACGCTGAGCGATCCCATGCTCAACTATCTGCTGCCGCTGCTCATCGGCTACACGGGCGGCAGGACGGTCCACGGCACCCGGGGCGCCGTCGTCGGCGCGATCGCGACGATGGGCGTCATCGTCGGCGCCGACATCCCCATGTTCCTCGGCGCCATGGTGATGGGCCCGCTCGCCGCCTGGCTGCTCAAGAGGATCGACGGCTTCCTCGACGCCAGGGTCCCCTCCGGTTTCGAGATGCTCGTCGACAACTTCTCGCTCGGCATCCTCGGCCTCGTCCTGGCCATCCTCGGTCACGAGGGCGTCGGCCCGCTCGTCGACCTCTTCATGGGCTGGATGGCCGCCGGCGTGAACGCCCTCATCGGCCACCACATGCTGCCGCTGGCCTCGGTCCTCGTGGAGCCGGCGAAGGTGCTCTTCCTCAACAACGCCATCAACCACGGCATCCTCACCCCGCTGGGCACCGAGCAGGTGCGGACCGCGGGCCAGTCGATCCTCTTCATGGTCGAGTCCAACCCCGGTCCCGGCCTGGGCCTCCTGCTGGCCTACTGGGCCTTCGGCTCCCGGCGCATCCGTCAGTCGGTTCCCGGCGCCGTCATCATCCACCTGTTCGGCGGCATCCACGAGATCTTCTTCCCCTACGTGCTCATGAAGCCGAAGACGATCCTCGCCACCATGGCCGGCGCCATGTCCGGTCTGGCCGTCGGCACGCTGCTCGGCGCCGGCCTGTCCGGCCCGGCCTCGCCCGGCTCGATCATCGCCTGGTTCCTCATGTGCCCGCGGACCGGCTACCTTCCGATGATCATCGACTTCCTCGTCGCCACTGCCGTCTCCTTCCTCGTCGCCTCCGCGCTCATCCGCCCCGACAGGCGCAGGGACGACGCGGCCGATGCCGCCGAGCAGGCCCAGGAGGCCCGAGCCGCCGCAGCCGCCGGGGTCGACAGGGAGGCCGTCGGTACCGGCGACTTCGACGCCGCCGCCCTCACGAGGCTCGTCGTGGCCTGCGACGCCGGCATGGGCTCCTCGGTCATGGTCGCCTCGACGATGAAGAAGAGGCTGGCGCCCTACGGCGTCGAGGTCGTCCACACGCCGATCGACCAGATTCCCGACGGCGCGACCGTCGTCCTCACCCAGGAGGGCCTGGTCGAACGGGCCCGGGCGAAGTCGCCCCGGGCCACCGTCATCCCCTTCGTCAACTATGTCGGCGACCCGGTCTTCACCGAGGTCACCGACCGGATCAGGGCTGCTCGCGAGGCGCCTGCCGAGTCCGGTGGGCCCGCGCCGACGACCGGTGACGGCGACGCCGCGGGGGCGGTCGCCGCCGCCCGGGCCGTGCGGCGCAAGAAGTCGCTGGGCCGCGACATCCTGCCGGCCGGGGCGATCAGGCTCGGTCTCCACGCGACCGACAAGCAGGACGCCATCCGTCAGGCGGGCCAGGCGCTCGTCGACGTCGGCGCAGCCGGCCCCGAGTACGTCGACGGCATGATCGAGCGCGAGGGCCAGGTGTCCACCTACATGGGCGAGGGCGTCACGATCCCCCACGGCACGAACGAGGCCCGCGCCCACATCAGACGCGCCGCACTGGGGTTCCTCCAGTTCCCCGACGGCGTCGACTGGGACGGCCGGACGTGCTACGTGGCCATCCCGATAGCCTCGGCCTCCGACGAGCACGTCGGCATCATGTCGGCGCTCGCGAGCGTGCTGGCCGACAAGACCAGGGCGGAGCAGCTGCGCACCGCCACCACTGTTGAACAGGTCCAGGAGATCCTGGCCCCGGAGGAGGACTGAACAGATGAAGGCACTTCGTTTCCACGCTCCCGAGGACGTGCGTCTCGAGGACATTCCCGAGCCGCAGTGCGGCCCCGACGAGATCAAGATCAGGGTGCGGAACTGCTCCACCTGCGGCACCGACGTGAAGATCCGCCGCAACGGGCACCAGAACATCACCCGGGTCACGACGATGGGCCACGAGGTGGCCGGCGAGATCGTCGGGATCGGCGCCGAGGTGGCCGGTGACTGGCGGGTCGGCGACCGCGTCCAGTCGATCGCCGCCGTGCCCTGCGGCGAGTGCCACGAGTGCCGCAAGGGCTGGATGCAGGTCTGCGAGAACCAGACGAGCGTCGGCTACCAGTACGACGGCGGGTTCGCCGAGTACATGATCGTGCCGGCCCAGGTGCTCAGGGTCGACGGCCTCACCAGGATCCCCGACGGCGTCGGCTTCGCCGAGGCCAGCGCCGCCGAGCCCTTCGCCTGCGCCATCAACGCCCAGGAGCAGCTCGGCATCGAGGAGGGCGACTTCGTCGTCATCTTCGGCGCCGGCCCGATCGGCTGCATGCACACCCGCATCGCCCGCGGCGTGCACAGGGCCGGGACGATCGTCATGATCGACATCAACGCCGAGCGGCTGGAGATGTCCGCCCGGGCCGTCAACCCCGACATCACGATCGACGGCTCCACCGAGGACGTCGTCGCCAGGGTCATGGAGCTCACCGACGGCCGCGGCGCCGACGTCATCATCACCGCCACCCCGGCCAATGTGGCGCAGGAGCAGGCGCTGGCGATGGCGGCGCGCAACGGGCGCATCTCGTTCTTCGGCGGCCTGCCCAAGACCGATCCGACGATCACCTGCGACTCCAACCTCGTGCACTACCGCCAGCTGCACATCCACGGCGCCAACGGCTCGGCCCCCGAGCACAACAAGCGCGCCCTCGAGTACATCGCCTCGGGTCAGGTGCCCGTCGCCGATCTCATCACGCGGCACGTCCCGCTCGAGAACGCCCTCGAGGCCCTCGACATCGTGGCAGCAGGCGAGGCGATCAAGGTCACCGTCGAGCCCTGAGCCGGCCGGTCGACGGACCGTACCACCATGCCGAGACCCGTGCGCCCCGCAGATCTGCGGGGCGCACGGGTCCGTCCGTGGGAGCCCGAGCCGTGGTGCTGCCTGTCCGGGGACGGGGCCCGTTCGGGGCGTGCTCTTCCCTGCCCTCGGGCCCGTGTGCGCCGTTCGTCCCCGGGCCGGTCCCACGGGACCATGGCGAGGTCGCGGCGATGAGGAGGGCCCTCACGGGCCGGGCTCTCGGTTCGTCGCAGCGCTCTGCGCGGCCGTGGAATCCGTGCGGTCCTCACGGGCCGGGCCCTCGGGGGCGTCCCCGACCCGCGCCTCCCTCGGGACGGCCCGGAACGGATGGCCCGGAGCCGTCCCGGCCCCGCGGGCCCGGCCGGGCTCAGCCGGTCGGCACGCAGGCGCACATGCTCGAGCCGTCGGTGATCCGTCCGGTGATGCACAGCGGTTTCGTCGCCGTCTGCGTCGAGGGTGATGACGAGATCCTGGTCCCCGTCGGCGTCGGTGTCGACCTGCTGCGCGTCCGCCACGGTGGAGCCGGTGCCGCCGTCCTGGGCGAGGGCGCCGGTGTCGATGCTGGTGACGGGCATCTGGGGGCCTCCCCTGAGGACCATGGTGCGCCGCCCGCCACCGGTGGTCGAGTCGTCGCCCGTCGCCGGGACGACGTCGCTGACGAAATCGGTCATCCCCCGGTCATCGGTGACGACGGCGGTGACGCTGACGGGCTCATCGGCCGGGAGCGGGATCGTGCTCCTGGCCCCCTCGGCGAGCTCCTCGCCGCTCTGGCGCTCGACATACCAGTCGACCCTCGTCACGGTGCCGTCAGGGTCGGTGCTCGCCGAGGCGTCGAGATCCAGCCGGTCGCCGGAACGGGTGATCCGCACGTCCCCGGCCGGCCGGACATCGGTGCTGGCGACGCCCGGCTCCTGCTGGATGAGGTCACATCGCACTTGGACGGGGGGAGTGAGGAGATTGTTCTTGATATGCATTGCGATCCATTGACTGGCCCTGCACCGTGATATCTGTCACTCATCGGCTCGCCTCGGTGGTGGACTCCGACCGGGTCCTCGTCATGGACAGGGGGAGTTTGACGGCGTCCGGGACGCACGCTGAGCTTCTCCGGTCATCCCAGCTGCACCGTGACCTGATCCGCTCACGGCTCATGTGCTGAGCGGCGCGATCGGCCGCGAGGTCCTCCATGACTTCGGTCCTCGGAATCTTCCCCGGCTCGTCCCGCGGGCCCGGACGGCGGCGGCACGCGGCCCGGCGAGGGCCTACGATGCTGCGCGTGACCCCGTGAGGCTCGGGGCGGAGCACGGCGGGACGACGCACCGGCTGGGTGCGCGACCGGGAGGGGCAGCAGTGGCCGAGAACGATCACTCCACCGACACGCGCATGGCGCAGCGGCAGACCGGGCGCCTTCAGCGCACCCTCGGCCGCTTCGACATCGTCTTCCTCATCTTCTCGGCCGTCGTCGGCCTCGAGATGCTCGGCTCGGTCTCGGCCGAGGGCCCCCAGACCTTCACCTGGCTCGTCTTCCTCATCGCCCTCTTCCTCGTGCCCTACGCCCTCGTCTTCGCCGAGACCGGCTCGGCCTTCCCCGGCGAGGGCGGCGTCTACCTGTGGTCGCGCCGGGCCTTCGGCCGCCCGGTCGCCGCCGTCGCCTCCGCCCTCACCTGGATCACCCAGCCCGTGTGGGTCGGCGGTTCGATGGCCTTCCTCAACGCCGAGGCCGCCCGCACCCACCTCGTCCACTTCGAGGAGGGCTCGGGGCCCGACTACGCGTTCAAGATCTGCTTCATCTGGATCACCGTGCTGGCAGCCATCCTGTCGCTGTCGCGGGCCAAGTGGATCCCGACGGTGGGCGCCTTCTTCAAGCTCGGCTTCATCGGCCTCTTCGTCGCCACGGCCGTCGTCCACGCCCTCGAGAACGGCGTCCAGCCCCTGACCCGGAGCGGTTTCGCCCCGACCCGGGAGGGCTTCATCACCCTCATCCCGCTGCTGCTGTTCGCCTTCCTCGGCTTCGAGAGCTCCTCGAGCGCCTCCGGCGAGATGAAGGACGCCCAGCGCGACGTCTCGGTCTCGGTGCTGCGCTCCTCGGCGATGGCCGGCGTCTTCTACACGATCCCCGTCCTCACGATCCTCCTCGTCATCCCGCCGGGGCGCATCGACGGCATCTCGGGCCTGCTCGCCGCCGTGTCCACCGTCTTCTCGGTCTACGGCCCGGCCGCCCCCGTCATGATGACGATCGCCGTCGTCATGTTCACGCTGGCCAACATCGGCCAGGGCGCGGCGTGGATGATCATGTCCGACCGCATGCAGGCCATGGCCGCCGCCGACGGCTCGTTCTTCGGCGGCTTCTTCGGCCGCTTCCAGCCCAGGCTCGGCACCCCGGTCCGCGTCAACCTGCTCTCGGGCGTCGTCTCGACGTCCTTCATGATCGCCGCCATGAGCCTCACCGGCTCGAGCGCCGCCCTCTTCAACGTCGTCCTCGGCGTCTCGATCACGACCTACCTGTTCAGCTATCTCATCGTCATCCCGGCCGCCATGAAGCTGCGCGTCTCGGAGCCGGACGTCGTGCGGCCCTTCCGCGTGCCCGGCCCGGACTGGGTCTTCTGCGCGCTGTGCCTCGTCACGACGGCCTTCGTCGCGCTCGGCTCGTGGGTGAGCATCTTCCCCGGCACGCTCGAGACGCTCCTCGGGGTCGGCTACGACTTCTCGCAGGCCTCCGGCGTCTCGTACGCCTCCTTCGAGGCCCTCACGTTGGGCACCCTGGCCTTCATCGTCCTGCTCGCCCTCGTCGGCTACATCCGCGGCCGACGGGTGCGCGAGTACCGGGACTGAGAGGGCCGGTCACGAGGGCTCGGCGAGAAGCGCCTCCTCGCGTCGGGCCTCCACCCGCTCATGCCGTGACGATCCCCCGGGCGGCCCGCGGCGCCCCCGCGGGCGGATGTGGGAGGATCGGGGCACGAGATCCCATCCGTCGAGGAGGAGTATGAGAAAGACGCGTTGCGCGGCGGCCCTCATGGCCGGGGTCCTCGCCGTGACCGGTTTCGTCGGGTGCAGCTCCGAGAAGAACGGCTCGGCCGGCGGGGCCACGCCCTCCAGCGCCAGCCCCACCCCGACCGTCGCCTCCGAGACGCTCCTCGACCAGATGAACGACGCCATCGCGCAGGCCTCGTCGGTCCACGTGGTCGACGTCCAGCGCATCGACCAGTCCGGGACGACCCGCACCATCGACGCCCTCGGCGCCGTCGACGGCTCGAACCTGTACGCCGCCCTCACCGAGGGCGACTCGTTCGCCGAGGTCTCCGTCGCCGACGGCACCACCTGGGTGCGCGGCAACGAGACCTACTGGAAGGTCACCAACAAGCTCGCCGACGACAAGTACGAGCTCATCAAGGACAAGTGGGTCAAGGTCGGCGCCGACAGCGCCTCGAAGCTGGACCAGTCCACCATCCCCCGCTCGCTCGTCGACCTCGTGCTGAAGGATCTCGACACGAGCGCGGTCGATCGCTCCAGCTTCGGCACCACCGACGACGGTGCGCAGACCATCGTGCTCACCGACGGCCGCAACACGGAGTTCGTCCTCGACCCGGCCACGAGCCTGCCGCTGTCGATGACCGACGGCGCCAGCGACCTGACCTTCGACAACTGGAACGCCGTGCCCGCCCAGCCGGCCCCCCCTGGCGACCAGGTCGTCGACGGCAGCGGCGGCTGACGCGCCGGCCGTTCCTCGCACAGCGCCGGACGGAGCGGGGCGCCCACCGGCCGGTGGGCGCCCCGCTCGTGCGTTGTTCGCGTCATGGTCGCGCAGCCCGGCTGCGGCTGGGCCGGGGGCGTTCTGCCCGTGCATCGCCGCGGACCGCGGCCCGCGGCGATGCGCGCGTTGGCGGCCGTCGAACCCGGCGGGCCCGCCCCGCGCGCCGTGGCCGGGCCGGTTCCTGCGCTCACGCCAGCGCGATGAGCTGCACGAGGAGGATCTTGACCACCGTGCCCAGCGCGAAGAGCGCCCCGTAGGCCGAGTCGATGCGCTCGTCGTTGACGAGCGAGTTCGCGTAGCCGAGCACCGCGGGCTGGCCGACGAAGCCCGCGAAGCCGCCGGTGGCCCGCTGCGCCGACAGGCCGAGGCGGCGCGCGGCGAGCAGCAGCCCGGCGCCGCCGAGGGCCAGCGAGCCGGCCGAGACGAGCACGATCCGCAGGCAGTCCCACGTGAGCAGCTTCGACGAGAAGGCCGGGCCGGTGGCCAGGCCGACGCAGGCGAGGAAGATCATGAGGCCGAGCTGGCGCAGGATCCGGTTCGTCGCATGGGGGAGGTCCCAGCGGAAGGGCCCGGTGCGGTGCAGGGCGCCGAGGACCATGCCGACGACGAGGGGGCCCGCCGCGGCGCCGAGGCTGAAGCGCAGACCGCCGGGCAGCGGCACCGCGACGGCGCCGGCGAGCATGCCGAGGGCGATGCCCATGCCGAGGGTCAGCGCGTCCACCTGCGAGACGCCCGCCTCGGAGTCGCCGAAGAAGTCCTGCGCGTCGCCGAGACGCCCGCGGGGCACGACGGCCAGCACCCGGTCGCCGGGCTGCAGGACGAGGTCGTCGGTGGCGAGCATCTCCAGGTCGCCGCGGCGCACCCGGGTGACGATGCCGTCGCATTGCTCGCGCACGTCCAGGTCACCCAGGGCGCGCCCGGCCAGGTGCGGGTTCGAGACGACGAAGCGGCGGAAGTCGACATCGCGGCGGTTCTCGGTGAGCACGTGCCGGGTGCGGTAGCCGAGGAAGCCGACCGCGGCGTTGACGTCGGCCGGCATGCCCACGACGAGCACCTCGTCGCCGGCGTGCAGCTCGTCCGTGCGGCTCATGACGCGCATCTGGCCGTCGCGCAGCAGATAGCTCATGCGGATCCTCGACGGCCAGCCGGGGATCTCCTCGATCCGCGCGTCGCGGGTGACCCTGGTGCTCACGGCCTTGATGCCGGCCTCGGCCATCGAGACGTTGTCGCGCCGGCCCGGCCAGCGCCGCGTGGCGACCACGACGACGACGACCATGGCGACGACGACGCCGGTCGGGTACGAGACGGCGTAGGCGAAGAGCGTGTCGGGGGAGTTGCCGGTGGCCTGCTGGGCGGCGTCGATGGCCGGCGAGGTGAGCACGCCGGCGAACAGCCCGCTGACGTGGGCGGGTGTCAGGCCGAGGGCCCGGCCCGCGGCGAGCCCCGTGGCCGCCATGACGACGAGGGCGCCGATGCTCGCCACCATGAGCGCCCACTGGCGCCTCAGGTCCGACAGGAGGGTCGAGCCGGCTGAGAGGCCGACCGTGTAGCAGAACAGGACGACGCCGAGCTGCCTCACGAGCGTCATGCCCTCGCCGAGCCGGGGGTCGAGCATGCCGACGAGCAGGCCGACGAAGAGCGCGCCGGCCGCGCCGAAGCGCAGCGGACCGAACCTGATCTGGCCGAGCAGCGCCCCGAGGGCGAGGACGCCCATGATGGTGACGAGCGGGTGTGCGGCGAGAAAGTCGATCATCCTGGCCCTGACTGGTCGGTTCCGGGGTGCCCGTGGGCGGCGGGACCGGCGCGGCGGCCGGGCCACTGCGCTGCGGACCATTCGATCCTACGTCCCGGCGCGGCCGGACCCCGGAGGCGGAGGACGGCGCCCGCCTCGCCGCGCGCGAACGGGGCCCGGGGACGATGGTCGGCGCGAGGCCCGGGGCCCGCTGCGCGCGGGGGCCGGTCCGCGCCTTCCGCGGCGGCCTGCATGATCTCGCCGGGGCCCGCTGCGCGCGGGGGCCGGGCATGACGACGGGCGGTGATGCCCCGGGCCGGCTCGCGTCGTGCGAACGGGGCGACCAACGAGGCAACGGGTCGGTGCCGGAGCCGGAGTGCCCATCTCGGAGCCCCTGTGTTGGGATTAGTGAGTTCATGTCGGAAAAAGGCTGGCTTTCTCTCGAACCAGGCACTAGAATCCAACGTATAGTAACATTCGGTTCGTCGGGGCCGGCGGGGATGCCGGGTCGTCGTCCACGGGGCTGCGGCCACGGGCGCAGTCGCTCCCCGAGGCGGGCCGATGCGTGTCCCTCGGTGCGGGCGCCCCGGCCCCGCACCGGCGATGATCCCAATGACGGGAGGTGGGCCATGTACCCGCAGGAGCGCCACAGGTGGCTCGTCGAGCATGCGCGCCAGAGCGGCCGCGTCTCGGTGGCCGAGGCCTCCGCGCAGCTCGGCGTCGTCCCCGAGACGATCCGCCGCGACCTCGACCAGCTCGCCGCCCGGTCCCTGCTGCGGCGCGTCCACGGCGGCGCGATCCCCGCTGGTTTCGACCAGCTGGGCGACGCGCCGCTCGACACCCGTGACGCCTCGGCCGTCGAGGAGAAGGAGCGCATGGCCGCCCGGGCGGTCGACGAGCTGCCGGCCGACGGCGGCACCATCCTGCTCGACGCCGGCTCCTCGGTGGGGCGGCTGGCCGCCCGCCTGCCCGCCGGCTCGCACCACGTCGTCTTCACGAACTCGGCCCCCATCGCCGCGCTCGTCGGCGCGCGCACCAGCTGCGAGGTGCGCCTCATCGGCGGGCGGTTGCGCGGCACGACGTCCGCCACCGTCGGCAACGCCGCCGAGTTCGAGCGGCTTCGCGTCGACGTGGCCTTCATGGGCACCAACGCCCTGTCCGTCGAGCACGGCCTGTCGACGCCCGACATGGACGAGGCGGCCACCAAGACCGCCATGATCGGCGCGGCCCGCACCGTCGTCGTGCTCGCCGACGCCCGCAAGATCGGCGCCGAGTCCACGGTGCGCTTCGCCGCCCTCGACGACGTCGACGTCCTCGTCACCGACACCGGCATCCCGCAGCGTCAACTCGAAGTCATCCGGAACAAGGACCTGAAGGTGGTCTGCGCATGATCGTCACCGTCACCGCCAACCCCAGCCTCGACCGCTCCGCCGCCCTGGCGTCCCCCATCGTCCGCGGCCAGGTGCACCGCCTGTCCGACATCTCGGTCGTCGCGGCGGGCAAGGGCGTCAACATCTCCCGGGCCCTCCGCAACGCCGGCGTGCCGACCCGGGCGGTCGTCCCCGCGCCCGAGCACGACCCGCTGCTCACGGGCATGGCCGCCGCCGGCATCGACCACCTCAGCGTGCCCGTCGCCCACCCGGTGCGCACGAACCTGACGGTCACCGAGCCCGACGGCACGACGACGAAGTTCAACGAGCCCGGCGCCGGGCTCGACGCGGACGAGCGCGCCGGCCTCGAGGCCGCCGTCGGCGAGGCCGCCGTCGGCGCCGACTGGATCGTCATGAGCGGCTCCCTGCCGCCGGGCCTGCCCGTCGACTGGTACGCGCGGATGGTCGCCGCCCTGCGCGCGAGCGGCGCGCGGATCGCCGTCGACACCTCCGACGCCCCGCTCGCCGCCCTGGCCGGTGCGCTGCCCCAGGCGGCCCCCGACCTCATCAAGCCCAACTCCACCGAGCTCGCCCGGATCTGCGGTGGGGACGGCGACGCCATGGAGGAGGCCGCCTCGCACGGCGACTTCGGCGTCGTCCTCGAGAACGCCCGCGGCCTCGTCGCCAAGGGCATCGAGCGCGTCATGGTGACGCTCGGCGGTGCGGGCGCCCTGCTCGTCACCGCGGACGGCGCCTGGCACGGGCTCGCCGCACCCATCGAGGTGCGGTCGACCGTCGGCGCGGGGGACTCCTCGCTGGCGGGCCTGCTCATCGGGCTGGCCGCCGACGCCGACGATGACGCGGCCCTGGCGAGGGCCGTCGCCTGGGGCACGGCCGCTGCCGGTCTGCCCGGATCCACCATTCCCGACCCCGAACTGGCGGCGCGCGTGCAGGTTCGCGTCACCGCCGTCTGACCCGCGGCCCCGCCGGAGGAGCGGCGCCGCCCGCCGCATCGCCGCCCCTCCGGCGACACCGTCAGCCGCCGCCGCGCGGCGTGTCCAGACCGCACCCGATCCCTGTGGGTGCGCCCCGATCCGGTTCGTCCGTCGGTCGCACCCTGGTTAGGAGAATCGTTCATGTCCGAATCCATCATCGTGCCGGAGATCGTCGCCCTCGACGTCGATCTCGGCTCGACAAAGACCGAGGTCATCACCGCCCTCGCCGGCATCATCGGCGGGGCCGGCCGGGCCGATGCCGCGGGGCTGACGCGCGACGCGCTGGCCCGCGAGGAGAAGTTCCCCACCGGCATGCCCGGACGCTTCGCCATCCCGCACTGCCGCTCGGAGGCCGTCACGAGGTCCTCGCTCGGCTTCGCCAGGCTCTCGCGCCCCGTCGACTTCGGCGGCAAGGACGGCCCGGCCGACATCATCTTCCTCATCGCGGCCGGCACCGACGGCGGCGAGGAGCACATGAAGCTGCTCACGAAACTGGCCCGTGCGATGGTGCACGAGGACTTCGTCCAGGCGCTGCGCGAGGCCCCCGACGCCGACGCGATCGTCACTCTGGTGCGCGACGTCGTCGAACCGCCGGCCCGTGCCGCGGCACCCGCGCCGGCCCCCGGGGCCTCCTCCCCGGCGGAGAAGGCCCCCGGCTCCTCGACGGCGCGCATCGTCGCCGTCACCGCGTGCCCCACCGGCATCGCCCACACCTACATGGCCGCTGACTACCTCACCGCGGCGGCGAGAAAGGCCGGCGTCGACCTGCAGGCCGAGCCCCAGGGGTCCTCGGGCTACGAGCCCCTGCCGCCGGAGGTCATCAAGGCGGCCGACGCCGTCATCTTCGCCACCGATGTGGGCGTCAAGGGCCGCAGCCGCTTCGCCGGGCTGCCCGTCGTCGAGTCCGGCGTCAAACGGGCCGTCAACGAGCCCGACGCCATGGTCGCCGAGGCCGTCGCCGCCATCGACGACCCGCACGCCCACCGGGTGCACGCCGCCGAGGCGGTCGGCGCCGACGCCGAGGAGGAGAAGTCGCAGCTCGGCTGGGGCAAGCGCATCCAGCAGGCCCTCATGACCGGCGTCTCGTACATGATCCCCTTCGTCGCGGCCGGCGGCCTGCTCATCGCGCTGGGTTTCCTGTTCGGCGGCTACGAGCTCGGTGTCAAGGACGGCAACCAGGCCCTCGGCCTGAACATCGCGCTCGGCAACAGCCTCGCGAACCTGCCGGACGCCACCGGCCACGCCCTGGGCGGCTCACCGGTCATGACCTACATCGGCGCCGTGCTCTTCGCCATCGGCCAGGCGGCCTTCGGCTTCCTGCTGCCGGCTCTGGCCGGCTACATCGGTTTCGGCCTGGCCGAGCGCCCCGGCATCGCGCCCGGCTTCGTCGCCGGCGCCGTCGCCTCGCTCACCGGAGCGGGCTTCATCGGCGCCATCGTCGGCGGCCTGGTCGGCGGTCTCGTCGCCTACTGGTTCACCACTCTCAACCCGCCGCGCTGGCTGCGCGGGCTCATGCCGGTGGTGATCATCCCGCTCGTCGGCTCGTTCGTGGCCGGCGGCCTCATGTACGTCGTCCTCGGGCGCCCGCTGGCCTGGCTGACCACCGCCATGAACGACGGGCTGTCGGGCATGAGCGGGGCCTCGGCGGTCATCCTGGGTATCGTCCTCGGCCTCATGATGTGCTTCGACCTGGGCGGGCCAGTCAACAAGGCCGCCTACCTGTTCGCCACGACGAACCTCAACGTGGTCAACATCGGCTCGATGAAGGTCATGGCCGCGACGATGGCCGCCGGCATGGTGCCGCCGCTGGCCATGGCCCTGTCGACGGCCCTGCGTCCGAAGTACTACACGGCGGCCGAGCGCGAGAACGGCACGGCGGCCTGGCTGCTCGGCGCCTCGTTCATCTCCGAGGGCGCCATCCCGTTCGCGGCCGCTGATCCGCTGCGCGTCATCCCCTCGATGATGGCCGGCGGCGCCGTCACCGGTGCGCTGTCGATGGCGCTCGGCGCCGCCTCGAAGGCCCCGCACGGCGGCATCTTCGTGTTCTTCGCCATCGACCGCTTCTGGGCCTTCGTCCTGGCGATCGCCGTCGGCGCCGTCGTCGCCGGGCTGCTCGTCACCCTGCTCAAGGGCATCGCTTGGCGCAGGAAGGAGGCGGTCGCGGGGCAGGACGCCTCGGCGGTGGTCACCGCCTGAACCGCATCATCCTCGGCGAGGGGGCCGGCAGGGCGCAAGCTCCGCCGGCCCCCTCGCCGTCCCGGTGCGGGGCGGTGGGGTCGCAGCCATCGGGGGAGGGCGGTCCCGGCAGCCCGCCGCCGGGACCGGGAGAAGGGCGCCTCGGCGCCGGTTTTCGTTCCTGAACCGCTGTCGTGGGCGTCTGTTCGTGCGCAGTCCGCGGGTGAGCGCTCACGGACGCATTCGGGACGCGAGACCGGTCGGTCCGATGACTCGGCGCGGCTCGGATCGATCCATGGGATCTGTCAGGGGCCGCTCGTGACCGACGGCGCCGGGGCGGTGCCCGCCCCGGCGCGGCTCCTCAGGTCTCGCCCGTGACGACCTCGCCGCCGTCGGAGCCGCCCCACTGCGACCAGGAGCCGTCGTAGAGCAGCCCGTCGTCGCGCCCGACCAGTTCCAGGGCCAGCAGGACGACGGTCGCCGTCACCCCCGAACCGCAGGAGGCGATGGGCCGCCTGTCCGCCGGGACCGCCCTGTCGAGGATCGCACGCAGCTCGGCGGGCCCGCGCATGGTGCGCCCGTCCACGAGCAGCTCGGTGAAGGGCACGTTGACGGCGCCGGGCATGTGCCCGGCCCGCAGGCCGGGGCGCGGCTCGGGCACCGCTCCGGTGAAGCGCTCGTGGGAGCGGGCGTCGACGACGACGAAGCCCGGATCGGCCAGCAGCCCCGCCAGCTCCTCCATCGGCATGACGGCCGGCTCGAAGGAGCCGCTCGCCGTGAAGTCGCCCGGTTCGGGCCCCTCGTGGGGATCGGCTCCGGCGGGCCAGGATCCGGTGGGGCCGCCGGCGTCCAACCAGGCGGGCAGGCCGCCGTCGAGGACGCTGACCCGCCGGTGGCCGGCCCGGCGCAGCATCCACCGCGCCCGCGGCGAGGAGAAGATCCCGGCGCCGTCGTAGACGACGACGCGACTGGCCTCGTCGACCCCCAGGCGGCGCACCTGCTCCTGGAAGCGGCTGATGGAGGGCAGGGTGTGGGGGAGCCCCGAGCCCGGTGCGGCCATGGCGACGTCGTGGTCGAACCATCGGGCGCCGCGGATGCGCGGCGAGGACGGCGCCGGGCCCATCGTGGCGTCGAGCACCACCAGATCCGGCTCGTCCAGGTGCTCGGCGAGCCAGCCGACGTCCACCAGCGCGGGCGCCCCGGCCGGCGGACCGGTGGCGACTGATGCGGTGCTCCCCGGTGCCGTGTCGCTCATCGGTGCTCCTTCCACGCGGCGACGGCGCTCCGCCCGATTCAGCGCGCCCCGCCAGAGTCAGCGTACTGGCGACCGGGCCGCTCCTCCACGGCCGCTCCCCGGCCCGGACCCGCGGGCGGGGCGGCCGAGCAGATCTCGGCGCCGAGGAGGCGGAATCCGGGCCCGCGCCCGAGGAGGCCGAAGCGCTGACCGGCATCGTCCCGGCGGGCTCCCCGGCCCGGGCCCGCGCCCGGTGGAAGCGGGGTGAAAGCGCCGTGAAAGCGGTGCCGGCCAGTGTGGGGGCCATGAGCACGACAACACCGATCACGCAGTCCAGGGGCACGGTTCCGGACGGCTCCCCGCACGATCCCGCCCCCCTGGCGATCGAGGCCCGAGGCCTGCGGCGCCGCTTCGGGTCCTTCATCGCCGTCGACGGCCTCGACCTGAGGGTGCCCGAGGGCACCGTCTACGGGCTCCTGGGGCCCAACGGCGCGGGCAAGTCCACCGTGGTGAGGATGCTCACCACGCTGCTGCGCCCCACCGCGGGCGAGGCGAGCGTCATGGGGCACGACCTGCTTCGCGAGCCCCATCGGGTGCGCAGCGCCATCGGCGTCGCGGGCCAGTACGCGAGCGTCGACGAGAACCTCACCGGCGCCGAGAATCTGCGCCTGTTCGCCCGACTCACCGGGCTGTCGGGCCGCGACTGCCGCACCCGGGCCGACGAGCTCCTGGCGGCCTTCGCCCTCGCCGACGCCGCCGGCAAGCAGGTCCACGGCTACTCGGGCGGGATGCGCCGTCGCCTCGACCTGGCGATCTCCCTCGTCGCCGCGCCGCCCCTGATCTTCCTGGACGAGCCGACCACGGGGCTGGACCCGCGCACCCGCGAGCAGATGTGGGACGTCGTCGAGGGCCTCGTCGCCCGGGGCGCCACGGTCCTGCTCACCACCCAGTACCTCGAGGAGGCCGACCGCCTGGCCGACCGGATCGGCATCATCGATCACGGGCGCATGATCGCCGAGGGGACCGCCGACGAGCTCAAGGACGCAGTGGGCTCCTCCACGCTCGTCCTCACGTTCCCCGCCCCCGCCGACGAGGAGCGGGCGGTCCGGATCATCACCGCGCTCACGGGGGAGGACGCCCCGGCCAGTCGCACCGCCGGCAGGGTGCACGTCCCCCTGCCCGAGGACGCCTCCGCGGCGGCGACGGACGTGCTCGTGGCCCTGCGCGAGGAGGGCCTCGCCCCCGTGTCCGTCTCCGTCGACCGGCCCAGCCTCGACTCGGTCTTCCTCGCCCTGACCCGCCACGACCCCGCCCCGGACGCCCACGACGCGCCCGCCGCCGACACCGACACCGACACCGAGGAGATCGCATGAGCACCATCGTCCGGCCCCCGTCCGGCCTGCTGACCACCCGCACCCGCCGCCCGCGAGCCCGCCGCTTCGCCGAGTCCCGCCTGGCGTCCGACACCGCCGCCATGGCGTGGCGCTCGTGGCTCACGATGCTGCGCACCCCGGCGGAGTTCTTCGACGTCCTCATCCAGCCGGTCCTGTTCACCGTCATGTTCGGCGAGCTGCTCGGCGGCGCGATCAGCGGCGACGTGCGGAGCTACCTGCCCATCCTCGTGCCCGGGCTGATCATGACCAATGTGCTCACCACCTGCCAGAGCGTGGGGGTCGACCTGCGCGAGGACATGGACAAGGGGGTCTTCGACCGCTTCCGCGCCATGCCGATGTCGCGGCTGGCCCCGCTGCTCGGCCCGATGACGACCGATCTGCTGCGCTACGGCGTGTGCAGCGCCCTGACCCTCGTCACCGGCGTCGTCATGGGCTACCGGCCGGGCGGCGGCTGGTGGGGCGGCCTCGGCGCGGTCGTCCTGGCCACGGGCTGCGCCTGGGCGATCTCGTGGCTCTTCCTCCTGCTGGGCACGCTCTTCCCGTCGACGCAGGCGGTCACGAGCTTCAACACGATCCTCCTGTTCCCCCTGTGCTATCTGTCCAATGCGATGGTGCCCATCGCCACCCTGCCGCACTGGCTGAAGGTCTTCGCCGAGCACAATCCGGTCTCCTACACGGTGAGCGCCCTGCGCTACGCCCTGGACGGGACGGCCGGGACGGGGACCGCCGGTGACCTGCGGTGGGCCGTGCTGGGCTGCCTCGTCATCGTGGTCGTCGCGGCGCCCCTCACCGTGCGGCGCTACCAGAGGCCGAGCGCGTCATGAGCGGCGCGTGAACGGGAGGCGCCGGGGGCGAGGCGTCCGGTGCGCGGGGCCCGGGAACCGGGTCCTCCCCCTCGAGCGGCCGAGGTCGAGCGGCCGAGGAGGGCCTCCGTCGCGCCCGCCCCGTCGGCGCGGCTGGGCCGCATCGGGCGGCCGCGGGCGGGCGCCCGATGGGCTCTGGCGGGTCGACGAGGGCGGATCTGATGGGGTCCGGCGGGCATGTGGCGTCGAATGCCGGCGCTGATGCCGGGGGTCGACGGGGCGGGTCTGACGGGGGGTGCCGGTCGCGGCCGGCGGGCACCGGGCTCAGAGCAGGCCGACGAGCTCGCCGCTCAGGCGCCGCATCTCGTCGACGAGCCCCTCGCGGGGCACCCGGCCGGCCCGGCGCCGGCCCCGCTCCCGGGCCCGGGGGTCGATCCGGCCCGCCCGGCGCTCCAGCTCGGGCCGCGAGAGCAGCCGCGAGGTCTGGTTCGGCCCGCAGGCCAGGGCGACGGCCAGCAGCTGCGCCCCGGCCACCTCGCCCGGCGGCCCGGCCAGGGCGCAGGACAGCCCCACCGCGCAGGCCAGCGCCGACGTCGTCGGCAGGTCGAACCGGCTGGCGGCGGGGTCCTGGAGGATCCGCCCCAGCGCGCGCAGGCCGCGGCGCCGCATCGCCGGGGCCTCGAGCTCGGCCGCCGTCCGCTCGTCGAGCTCGCAGTCGAGGACCAGGCAGGTCGCGATGCCGTAGACCTCCCACGGGCTGGCCGCCGGGATGGCCGGATCGGCCCCGATGCGCTCGAGGAAGGCCCTGGGGGTGAGGGCAGCCTCGCGCGGCCGGCCGCGCAGCAGCTCCATCTCGCCGCTGAGGAAGGCCGTCACGAAGGCCGCCATGCCGGGGACCCGCAGGCGGGAGCCGCTGGCCAGGAGCGCATCGGCCCTCTCCGGGCTCGGGTCGAGGTAGACCTCGCAGCACGCGCGCTGGAGCCGCAGCGCCTCGACGTGGATGCCCCGCAGGGCCGTGCTCCCGACCTCGTCGAGGAGCCGGGTGCACTCGTGGTGCGCCGCCGCGTAGTCGCCCGTCTCGAGTACGAGGCGCAGGCCGTCGAGCTCCAGCTCGAGGAGCTGCCCGCCCGGCAGCCCGTCGGCCCGCATCCGGGCGAGCAGGGAGCGGTTGAGGGCCAGGGCCGCGGCGAGCTCGCCGCGGTTCTCCAGGTCCATGACGACGCGGCAGCCGGCCGCCCAGGCGGTCCACGGGTCCTCGTCCTCGGCGAGCGCCGGCCATTCGTCCGGGGGAGTGCGCACGAAACGGCGGATGCCCGCCAGCCAGGCGCCCTCGCCGGCGAAGGCCTCGGGGATGCGCGAGCGCACCGACTCGGGCAGCGGCCCCAGGAGCCAGGCGTTCGTCGTGGCGCGGTGGAGGATGAGCATCCGGGCGGTGTTGCCGCGCATGTCCGGCGCGGGCGTGGCCGCCGGCCCGAGGAGACGGGGAATCCACGTGGCGACCTGGCTGTAGCACCAGCTCGACGACCAGCAGGCCAGTAGCGCCGCCCCGAGCACGAGGGCGTCCTCCCACGCCGGCGGGCTCCCGTCGTCGCCGGCGGCGCGGCCGAGCTGGAGCACGAGGCTCGCCTCCTCGGCCAGGAGGAGCTCGGCGGGCCCGTCTCCCCCTGGGACCTCGCCGTCCGCCCGTGCCGGGGCGAGGACCCTCTCGGCGAGACCGAGCGCCCATCCGCGCACCGCGTCCCGGGCCGGCGCCTCGTCCGGGTCGCCGCGGAGCGCGTCGAGCACGAATTCGCGCATCGAGGCGAGCATGTGCAGTCGCGGCGGCTCGGCCGTGTCGACGTCCAGGAGGGAGTGGGCGACGAGGGCGTCGACGAGGACGGCCGCCTCGGGACCCAGCACCGCCTCCGCCGTGTCCAGCGTGAACCCGTCCCCGAGGAGGGCGCAGCGGGACAGGGCCCGGCGCTGCTCCTCGGACAGGAGGCGCAGGGACCACTCGATGACGGCCGTGAGCGTGCGCTGGCGCTCGGGCAGGTCCCGGGGGCCGCCCGGACCCGTGAGACTCCCGACGAGCCGGTCGGCGACCTGGCCGACCGACATGATCCGCGTGCGCGCGGCGGCCAGCTCGATGGCCAGCGGTATGCCCTCCAGGGCGGGCAGCAGTCTGTTCAGGTCCGCGTCGTCGAGCTCCTGGTGGGGGCGCGCGGCGAGTGACCGCTCCCGGAAGAGCGCCTTCGAGGCCTCGACGGTCAGCGGGGCGAGCCGGTGGACGTGCTCGGCGGCCAGGTCCAGCACCCGCCGGGACGTGACGAGGACGTGCAGGCCCGGCCGGGCCTGCAGGAGCGGCCCGATGAGGTCGGCCAGGGGTTCGACGAGCTGTTCGCAGTCGTCGAGCACGAGGAAGGTGCCCGGGGCCGCCACGGCCCGTGCGAGGGCGGCGCGGGGGTCCTCGCCGGCCCGGGGGCGCTGGTTCATCGCGCCGAGCATCCCCTGCGCGAGGCGCCGGGCCGCATCGGCCCGGTCCGCACCGGACCGGGCCCCGGACGGCTCAGCGGGCCCCGGGGCGAGCGCCGTCATGGTGAGGACCCTCACCACCGGGAAGAACGAGCGCGAGGCCACCTCCTGGGCGAGGCTCGTCTTGCCGACTCCGCCCGGACCCGTGATCGTCACGAGACGGCGGCCCGCCACCGCGTCGGCGACCGCGCGCACATCGGCTTCACGTCCCTGGAGCGGCCCGGTGCGCGGCCGCAGCCCCTGCCTCACGGGGTTCTCCGCGGCCAGGGCCGCCTCGTGGGCCGCCCTGAGCAGGGGGCCCGGGACGGCCCCGCGCTCGTCGAGCAGGCGCCGATGGCTCTCGTAGCGCTCCAGCGCAGCGGCGGGGGAGCCGGTCCAGGCCTCGCAGCGCACGAGGGCCGCCAGGAGCGCCTCGTCGCCGGGGAGCTCCGCCGCGAGCTCGCGCAGGAGGGGCGCGGCCTCCCCGTAGCGGCCGAGGGCGTCGAGGCCGAGGGCCCGGGCGCGGAGGCAGTCCGCCAGGGCGGTGCGCGCCCTGGCGAGCACGGCCCCGCGCGGCGAGCCGATGTCGTCCCCGCCGTCGGGGACCGCGGGCAGGGCTCGTGTGAGCGCCACCGCGGCCGCCGGGTCCCGCGCCTCGAGCGCGGCGACGGCCCGCCCGGCCCGCGACAGCAGACGGGCCTGGTCGACGTCGTCCGGGGCCAGGGCGAGCGCGTAGCCCGCGCCGCGTCGTGCCACCGCGTCGGTGCCGAGCAGGGCCCTGGCGCGCGAGACGACGGTCTGCAGCGACTGGTGCGGGTGTCCGGGCGGGACGTCGGGCCACAGCTCCTCGACGAGCTCGTCCTGGCCCACGGGGGAGCCCTCGGCCAGGGCGAGGGCGTGGACGAGCACCGCAGCGCGCCCGGTGAGCGGACGCCCGTCGCAGGAGGGCGGCTCGTCGAGCAGACGAAGACGCGCCGGCCCGCCGGCCGGGGGCGTCCCGGGGGCCGTGCCGGGCTGCACCATTGATGAGCCTCCAGGGGTCGAGGAGCCGGAACGGACTGCGCCATCATCTCACGCGCAGGGCCACGACCCCTCGTCCTCGGCCCCGGCGGGCCGGGCGCCGCGCGCCGGCCTCCCCCGCGGGACGTCATCGCGGTGGGAGCGGGGGCGCCGCGCGCCCGGTCGGGGCCGGCGTATCCTCGTGCCATCAGTTCCTGGTGCGCGAATCGCACGGTCCGGTGGGAAGTCCGGACGGCGCCTGCGGGCGCCCGTCGCTCCTCTCGTGGAGAATCCGGCGTCACCGGGTCCGCCTCGGCGCACCTGGAGACCTCATGCCCACGACCGCATCCCCGTCCACGACCTTCACCGTCTACTTCACCGGACGGTTCTGGGTCGGGGTCTACGAGCACCACGACCACGGATGGGTGAGGGCCGCGAGGGTCGCCTTCGGCTCCGAGCCCGGCGAGGCCGAGCTGTACGAGTGGCTCCTCGCCCACGGCGGCGCCCTCGGCGAGCGCGCCGCGAGGGCCCCCTGGGTTCGCGAGGGGCGGGACGGCGCCCGCGGACGGATGAACCCGAAGCGGGCGCAGCGGCAGGCGGCGAAGGAGGCGGCGAGGCCCCGTGCGAGCACCGCCGCGCAGGAGGCGGTCAGGGCCGAGCAGGAGTCGCGCGCTGCGGCGGCGGGCGAGGCCCGGCGTCAGGACCGCGAGGAGGAGCGGGGGCGCCGCCGTGGAATCCGGCGGGCGAGGGCCAGGGCCCGACACCGGGGACGCTGACCGGGCACGAGGGCTCAGCCGATCCCAGCCATGAGGACGCCGCCGTGCTCGACCCGGGGTGCGCCGCGGCGGCGTCTCCAGGGCACGGCCCGCCTGTGTCCGCGCCCGTGTCGGGCCCGACCGGTGGCGCCCTCCGTCCTGCGACGCGGGATCCGGCCCCGCGCCTTCACAGGGCGGACGCTGCGGCGAGGACCGTCGGCGGCCCGCCCCTCCCGCCGGTCCGTCGCGCCCCTTCCACGGCCCGGGGGCCTGTCGACCCCGAGCGACGCGAGCTGCTCGAAGAACCCGCCGGTCCGTCGCGCCCCTCCCGCCGTGCGGGCCGACCGGCCGGGATCCCACGACGAGGCCGGTCGGGCGAGGCCGGTCGGGGGCGCCCGACCCGTGGAATCGGACCCCGGAAGGAATAGAACGCCCCCGGAAAAGGTTGAGCGAGGTAGACTCAACTCAGTCAATGCCCCTGGAAGAAGGACTCATGGACACCGAGAAACTGACCACCATGAGCCGCGACGCGGTCACCACCGCCGTGCGGCTGGCCCTCACCGAGGGCAACCCCACCGCCGAGCCGGTGCACCTGCTCCATGCCATGCTCATGGTGCCCGAGAACTCCGTCGGCCCGCTGCTGACCGGCGTCGGCGCCGACCCGGCGCGCATCGACGCCGAGGCCCAGCGCGCCGTCAAGAGGCTCCCCAGCACGAGCGGCTCGTCCGTCTCGCAGCCCCAGCTGTCGGGCTCGTTCGCGCGCGTCATGGCCGACGCCGAGAACCGCGCCGACCGGATGGGCGACCAGTACGTGAGCACCGAGCACCTGCTCATCGCCCTCGCCTCCGTGCCCGGCGAGGCCCAGACCATCCTCACCGGCGCTGGCGTGAGCGCCGACGGCCTGGAGAAGGCCTTCAACGACGGCCGGGGCGAACGGCGCATCACGAGCCCCGAGGCCGAGGGAGGCGAGAGCGCGCTCGACAAGTACTCCGTCGACCTCACCAGGGAGGCCTCCGACGGCAAGCTCGACCCGGTCATCGGTCGCGACCAGGAGATCCGCCGCGTCGCCCAGGTGCTGAGCCGCCGCACCAAGAACAACCCGGTGCTCATCGGCGAGCCCGGCGTCGGCAAGACCGCCGTCGTCGAGGGCCTGGCCCAGCGCATCGTCAAGGGCGACGTGCCCGACTCGCTGCGCGGGCGCCGCCTCGTCTCGCTCGACCTGTCCTCGATGGTCGCCGGCGCCAAGTACCGCGGCGAGTTCGAGGAGCGCCTCAAGGCCGTCCTCAAGGAGATCCAGGAGGCCGAGGGCCAGATCATCACCTTCATCGACGAGCTCCACACGGTCGTCGGCGCCGGCGCCTCCGAGGGCTCCATGGACGCCTCGAACATGCTCAAGCCGATGCTCGCCCGCGGTCAGCTGCGCCTCATCGGCGCCACGACGCTCGACGAGTACCGCGAGCACATCGAGAAGGACCCGGCCCTGGAGCGCCGCTTCCAGCAGGTCTACGTCGGCGAGCCCACCGTCGAGGACTCCGTCGCGATCCTGCGCGGCCTGCGCGAGCGCTACGAGGCCCACCACAAGGTGCGCATCACCGATTCGGCGCTCGTCGCCGCCGCCCAGCTGTCGAACCGCTACATCACCGGCCGCCAGCTTCCCGACAAGGCCATCGACCTCGTCGACGAGGCCGCCAGCCGGCTGCGCATGGAGATCGACTCGAGCCCCGAGGAGATCGACAACCTGCGCCGCCAGGTCGACCGCCTCACGATGGAGCAGTTCGCCGTCGAGAAGGAGGACGACCCCGCGTCGAAGGCCCGCCTGGCGCACCTGAGCCAGGAGCTGGCCGACGCCCAGGAGGAGCTGCGCGGCCTGGAGGCCCGCTGGGCCGCCGAGAAGGAGGGCCTCAACCGGGTCGGCGAGCTGAAGACCCGGATCGACGCCCTGCGCACCGACGCCGAGCGCTACACGCGCGACGGCGACCTGGCCCGTGCCAGTCAGATCCTCTACGGCGAGATCCCCGCCCTCGAGAAGCAGCTCGACGAGGCCACCGCGGCCGAGGAGGACGGCCAGCGCACCTCGATGGTCTCCGAGGAGGTCACGAGCGAGGACATCGCCGAGGTCGTCTCGGCGTGGACGGGCATCCCCGTCGGCAAGATGCTCGAGGGCGAGAGCGCCAAGCTGCTCGACATGGAGAACCGTCTGGCCGCCCGCCTGGTCGGCCAGAAGAAGGCCGTGCAGGCCGTCTCCGACGCCGTGCGGCGCGCCCGCGCCGGCATCTCCGACCCGAACCGACCGACCGGCTCGTTCATGTTCCTCGGACCCACCGGCGTCGGCAAGACCGAGTTGGCCAAGGCGCTGGCCGAGTTCCTCTTCGACGACGAGACGGCCATGGTGCGCATCGACATGAGCGAGTACATGGAGAAGCACACCGTCTCGCGCCTGGTCGGCGCCCCGCCCGGCTACGTCGGCTACGAGGAGGGCGGCCAGCTCACCGAGGCTGTGCGGCGCCGCCCGTACTCGGTGGTGCTGCTCGACGAGATCGAGAAGGCCCATCCGGACGTCTTCAACATCCTCCTCCAGGTGCTCGACGACGGCCGCCTCACCGACGGCCAGGGCCGCACGGTGGACTTCCGCAACGTCATCCTCATCCTCACGAGCAATCTCGGCTCGCAGTACATGGCCGATCCGGCGCTCAGCGAGCAGGAGCGCCGCGAGCGGGTCATGGCCGTCGTGCACGAGGCCTTCCGCCCCGAGTTCCTCAACCGGCTCGACGAGATGGTCCTCTTCGACGCGCTGAGCCGAGACGACCTCGACCGCATCGTCGGGATCAACCTCGACCGGCTCAACAGGCGCCTGGCCGAGCGCCGCATCACGGTCGAGACCACCGACGCGGCCCGCAACTGGCTCGCGTCCACCGGCTACGACCCGGTCTACGGCGCCCGTCCGCTGCGCCGGCTCATGCAGACCACCATCGAGGACCAGCTGGCCCGCGCCATGCTGTCCGGGGCGGTCACCGACGGGCAGACGGTCCGCTTCGACGAGGACGGGGCCGGCACCGGCCTGCGCATCGCCGAGACGACCGGCGAGGGCTCGCAGGAGGGCTGATGCGCGGTCCCTCCTGTTACGCGTCCCCTGTGGGATGAGGCGGGGCGCCCACCGACCGGTGGGCGCCCCGCCCCTGCGTCCGCCGGGCGCCGAGGGGGCGTACGGCGCAGGACCCGCATGATCCCGCCGGGCCCGTCTCGGCGTCCGCCGGGTGCGGGACGGCCCATGGGGAAACGTGCCGAGCGTCCACCTCACATCACATCGCCGGGGACGGGGACGGCGCGTGCCGTCCCGAGACGTGGCCGGGACGATGAACGGTGCCAGGCGCCGCGGCGGGTGCGGGGCCGCGCATCCGAGGGCTGCTCCTGCGCCGACACCGTCTCGGAGTCGACGCCGCGTCGGGGGAAGCCGGGGGAATGAGGGAGGGGCCGCACCCCGCCGGGCGCGGCCCCTCCCCCTCACACGATCACTCGTCGCCGATCGCCTTGTCGGCCTTGTCCGCGGCCTCGTCGATCTTCTCGTCGAATCCGCCGCCGGTGACCTTCTTCGCGGCCTCCCGGGCCTTGTCGATGATGCTGTCGCTGACCTGCTCGGCCTTGTCGCCGTGGAGCGCGTCCTCGGCCTTCCTCGCGAAGTCGTCCAGAGCCATGATGCTTCCCTTCGTTGACGAGTGCGGAGCGCCCTGCGGCGCCTCGGGCCCATCGTGCCAGCCGGGGGGCTCCGTCGCCAGTGCCGCGAACGTCGGACGCCGTCGGGGCGTAGCCTGGCCGGGCCCCGGTGATCGGAGCGCGACCACCGGCGGTGCCCCGGTGCCCCGGTGCGCACAGGCATCCGACGCTCCGCCGGCCGGGGCGCGAGCGGGAAGGGGGATGCGATGACCGACCGGTCAGAGGGTGGCTCCGCCCTCCACGTCGTGCCCGACCGCTACGTGCCCGGCGCCTTCGTCGTCGCCGGTTCCGGGGTGGAGCACTCCTTCGTCGACCCGGCCGACCCCGCGCACGTCGAGTTCCCCTACATGGAGCGCATCTGCGAGCTCCTCGACCTCTGGGCGCCGGCCGGTGAGCGCTTCCGCGTCGTCCACGTGGGCGGCGCGGGGATGACGCTGGCCCGCTACGTCGCGCACACCCGGCCGACCTCGCCGCAGATCGTCCTGGAGCCCGATGCAGAGCTGACCGCCGAGGTGCGCGCCAGGCTGCCGCTGCCGCCGCGCTCGGGCATCAAGGTGCGCCCCCAGGACGGCCGCACCGGGCTGGGCGCCATGCGCGCGGACTACGCGCGGGTCATCATCGTCGACGCCTTCGCCGAGTTGTCGGTGCCCGGCGAGCTCGTCACCGCGCAGGCCTTCGCCGAGTACGCCCGCGTGCTGGCCCCCGACGGCGTCGTCGCGCTCAACATCACCGACGTCAGGCCGTTCGGCTGGACCTGCACTGTGCTGGCCGGGGCGGCGGTACGCTTCGGGGAACTCGCCCTCAGCTCCGAACCGGCCATCCTCAAGGGGAGGCGCATGGGAAACCTCGTCGTGCTCGCCTCGAACCGGCCCCTGCCGATGGACGGCCTCGTCCGCAGGAGCGGCTCGGCCGTCTTCCCGTACCGCTGGATCCACGGCGAGCGGCTGCGGCGGTGGCGCGGGCGCGCCGAGCCCTTCGACGACGCGGCACCCGTGCCGAGCCCGGTGCCCGACGACGCGAGGACGCACTTCTCGTGACCGTCTGCTCGTGACCGCCTCGGCGGCGGGCCCTGCGGGGTCCCTGGTCCTGAGGTGGGCTTCTGATCCTGCGACCGCTGGAGGCGCCGAATTCTGCGGTTTCCGTTCGTCAGCGCTCGTTCCGAGACTTCTCCCGTCCGTCGGGGCTGCGGCTGGGCGGGCGGCCGAGCGGTGGCCCGGCGGCCCGCCGCTGCCGGGGCGTTCAGCCTAAGCTTGGGGTCATGGCCGACCACGAGCAGAGCGGGCGCGAGCAGGACGAGCCCGAGCAGCCCGAGACCGATTCCGGGCAGGATCGGCCTGAACCAGAACCCGGGCAGTCCGAGCCCGAGCCCGAGCATGTCGAGTCCGAGCAGGACGGGTCCCTGGCGGATGAGCTCGGGCAGGACGGTCTTGAGCAGGAGCGGTCTGGTTCTGCTTCTGAGCGGTCCGGGCAGGGCGAGGGTGGGGAGGACGGGTCGGTTCGGGCCGGGCCCGAGCAGGAGGAGGCCGGCGAGGGCGAGTCGGCTCAACCCGAGCCCGAACAGGACGAAGACGAATCCGGGCAGGGCGCTCTTGAACAGGAGCGGTCTGACTCCGTGTCCGAGCGGGACGAGGCCGGACAGCCCGAGGCGGGTCAGGAGCAGGACGAATCCGGGCAGGATGCTCTCGAGCAGGAGCGGTCTGGTTCTGCGTCTGAGCGGTCCGGGCAGGGCGAGGGCGTGGAGGGCGAGTCGGCTCGACCCGAGCCCGAACAGGACGAAGACGAATCCGGGCAGGGCGCTCTTGAACAGGAGCGGTCTGACTCCGTGTCCGAGCGGGACGAGGCCGGACAGCCCGAGGCGGGTCAGGAGCAGGACGAATCCGGGCAGGATGCTCTCGAGCAGGAGCGGTCTGGTTCTGCGTCTGAGCAGTCCGGGCAGGGCGAGGGTGCGGAGAGCGGGTCGGTTCAGGCCGAGCCCGAGCAGTCCGAGACCGAGTGGTCCGGGCGGGGTGCGGCCGGGGAGAAGGAGGATGAGTCGGCTCGGCCCGAGTCCGGGCCCGAGCAGGAGCGGTCTGACTCCGTGTCCGGTCAGGACGAGGCCGGACAGCCCGAGGCGGGTCAGGGGCAGCCCGGGTCCGGGCAGGATGCTCTCGAGCAGGAGCGGTCTGGTTCTGCTTCTGAGCAGTCCGGGCAGGGCGAGGGTGCGGGGGGCGAGTCGGTTCAGGCCGAGCCCGAGCAGGAGCGGTCTGACTTCGCGTCCGGTCAGGACGAGGCCGGACAGCCCGAGGCGGGTCAGGGGCAGGACGAGTCCACGCCCGAGCGGCCCAAGCCCGAGACGGGCCAGGAGAAGCCCGCGCCCGAGCCCGAGCAGCCCGAACTCGAGCGGGGGCAGGACGGATCCGGTCAGGAGGAGCTCGGGGCCGAGCAGGCCGAATCCCCGGAGGAGCGGCCCCGGCCCGAGCGGCATGAGCGTGAATCCCAGCGAGAACGGCCCGAACCCGAGCCCGGTGAGGCTGGGCTCGAACCGGTCAGCCCGGGGCGGGAATGGTTCGAGACTGCATCCGGGCGGGCCGAGCCCGGATACCCGTCCGGGCAGTCCGCGCCCGAGCAGCCCGCTCCTCGGAAGAGCCGGAGAGGGAAGCGGGCATGGCGGTTCTGGGTGATCGCCGCTCTCGTCCTGGTCGTCGTGGCCGTCGCCGCGGGCGCCGTGTGGATCGGCTGGGGCTCCAATGTCTGGGCCCGCCCGCGCCAAGCCGCTGCACTCGCCGACTACCGGAACGGTTGCACCGACAGGACGATCGGCGAGGCCGCCGACGGCGAGGTCGTCGGCTCGCTGTCCATCGACTCACTGGGCGTCGAGGTGCCGATCCGCAAGGGTGTCGGGGGCCAGTCGCTGCGCGGAGGCGTCGGCTGGTACCCCGCGAGCGCCGAGCCGGGTCGGACGGGCAACTTCGCCGTCGCCGGCTATCGGGCGGGCTACGGCCGGCCCTTCGCCGGCCTGCTCTCGCTCGACGTGGGCGACGAGATCGTCGTGCAGGTCTGCCGGGCCAGCCACACCTACGTCGTCGACGTGGCCCCGCGCGATCTGACCGTCCAGTCGGACGACGACTGGGTGCTCGACGCGGTGCCCGGCCATCCCGAGCAACTGCCGAGCCGGGCCGTCATGACGCTCACCGCCAACCAGGATCTGCTGCCCACCGGGGACCGCTCGGTCGGCTTCGCGCATCTGGAGGAGTAGCCGTCGCTGCCGGGCTCCTCGCCGAGAACCGCCCAGAGGTTCGTGCCAGAGGCCGCGGGGTCGGCAGCCCGCAGTGGCTGGCCCGTATCCGGGGGATCGCCGGGGGACTTCTCTCCGCCGGACGCATGCCCGGAGCCGCCCCGGGTGCCGCGGCGCTCGCGTCCGGCGCCGCTTCACGTCCGTCGCCACCTTGCTCAGGCCCGTCCCCCCGCTCCCCGCACGGGCGCCGGCGGGCGGGCCCGAGGGCGGATCATCCGGCGGGCCCGGTCCAGCGCAGCAGATAGCGGTAGTAGAGGCCCCGCCTGATCCGTGCGCCGGGCAGGACCTCCCGGGCGATCCGGCGGATCTCCCGCAGGTCCTCCCGGGCCCCGGCGACGGGCACGCCGATGTCGCGGGTCTCGTGGTGCACGAGCGAGCCGAACCTGGCGACGGGCAGTGTGAGGGCGCTGAAGGCCCAGTCGAGCGGGCTCCGGTTGGCGGTCAGACCGACCACCAGCAGCTCGCCGCCGGGTCTGAGCATCCGTGCCGCGCGGGTCAGGGCGGCGCGCGGGTCCATGTGGTGCAGGCTCGCCACGAAGGTGATGAGATCGTAACCGTCCTCATCCGGGACGAACTGCTCGAAGTCGCAGTGCACGAGGAGCGTGTTCGCCTCGCCGGCCAGACGGGCCCCGGCCCGACCGACCGAGATCTCGTCCTTCTCGACGCCGGTGGCGCTCGCGACCAGGGGAGCGAGGTGCTGCAGCAGGAGCCCCTCGCCGCAGCCCACGTCGAGCACACGGCAGCGGCCGTGCCGCGCCACCGCATCGATGATCCATCGGTGGTAGGCGACGTTGTGGTTCCAGTAGTCGTGCCCGGCCCCGCCTGGACGGGCGGAGGACGGCTCCGGCCCCGGTTCATGCGCCCCGCTCCGGATCCGTGCAGAACGCGTCGGCCAGACCTGCTCGGCGCCGGGGCGATGACCGGTTGGCATGAGCCGACAATAGCCTTGACGGGGCTCTTCGATGGAGCCGGGAGGCGTCGAGTGCGGCGATCGCGCTCGCCGGCGCCGCACACTCCGACCACGAGGCGGCCGCCGAGCTGGCGGGGATGGGCGCGCCCGCGGCTGCACGCCGGACGCCTTCCCGAGCTCATCGCCGCCGCCATCGAGGGCGAGGACCTCGGGCGCCGGGCCGAGCGGCGGGACGCCGGGACGGCGGGCTGACGGGCCCGCCCGGGAACTGCGCGACGGACTCCGCGACCCCCCGATCCGGATGCCGCTCCTGGGGCGCCGGGCGCCGTAATCTGTTCGGTGGGTTTCGACAGGAGTCTGGTGGGGATGTGCGCGGTGAATGGTCGTGGCGAGGAGCCGCAGCCGGATGGTCCCGGCGGCGTCGACGGGCCGGAGACGGATGGTGCGCGGAACGCGGGGCATGAGCCGACCAGGTCCCATCCCGCGCGGGCGGCGGCCTCCGGGACGGGCGATGCCGCGGCCCCCGGGAAGACGGCCTCGGGGAAGAGGCGTCTGCGCGCATGGGGTCCGGGCGGTGTCCGCGACCTGGCCGCACGGGAGCAGGCCGAGCCCGCGGCCAGGCAGCTCTACTCGCCGCAGCGGGTCATGCCGGCCCCCCGCAGGGTCCGGGCGGGCACCGTCCCGGACTGGTGGTGGGCGAATCGTCCCCGCCGGGCGCTGCGCGAGGCGAGGGGCTGCTATCGCCCGAGACGACTGATCCCCGACGATCTCGCGGGCTTCTCCCTGATGGGCCCCTCGTCCCTGAGGCTGTGGTTCGTGCCCGTCCCGGGGCTGCCCCGCAGGTGGTCCGGGGACTGAGCGGGTCGTCCTCGCGCGCCGCCCCGCGTCGTCCGTCGCCGGGGGAGGGGCGCGGGGCGCGACCGCACGGTCCCCATCGGGCCGGGCCGATTCTCGGACCGTGGTGGGATGCCCCGCCCGTGGGCCGGCGCCTAGAATCGTGTGAAACGAGTACCCCGAGCGGTCACCGTTGACCGGCCAGGAGGACGGATGAGCAGGATCCGTGTCGCCATCGTCGGCGTGGGCAATTGCGCGTCGTCGCTGGTGCAGGGCGTCACCCACTACGCCGACGCCGACCCGACCAGCACGGTGGGCGGGCTCATGCACGTCCGGTTCGGCGACTATCACGTCTCGGACATCGAGTTCGTGGCGGCCTTCGACGTCGACGCCGCCAAGGTCGGCCTCGACCTGGCCGACGCCATCAGCGCGTCCGAGAACAACACCATCCGGATCGCCGACGTCGCCCCGACCGGGGTGCGGGTGCAGCGCGGCGTCACCCTCGACGGCTTCGGCACGTATTACCGCGAGACCGTGACGGAGTCCGCCGAGCCTTCGGTCGACGTGGTCCGCGCCCTCAAGGACGCACGGGCCGATGTCGTCGTCTCCTACCTGCCGGTGGGCTCGGAGGAGGCCGACCGGTTCTACGCCCAGTGCGCGATCGACGCCGGCTGCGCCTTCGTCAACTGCCTGCCGGTCTTCATCGCCTCCGACCCGGCCTGGGCGCAGAGGTTCGCCGACGCGGGCCTGCCCGTCATCGGCGACGACGTCAAGTCGCAGATCGGCGCCACCATCACCCACCGTGTGCTGGCCCGGCTCTTCGAGGAGCGCGGCATCACTCTCGACCGCACCTACCAGCTGAACGTCGGCGGCAACATGGACTTCAAGAACATGCTGGAGCGCGAGCGGCTGGTCTCGAAGAGGATCTCCAAGACCCGCGCCGTCACCTCGAACGTCGAGAAGGAGTTCGCCGACAAGGACATTCACATCGGGCCGTCCGACTACGTGGGCTGGCTGGACGACCGCAAGTTCGCCTTCGTGCGGCTGGAGGGCCGCAACTTCGGCGGAGCCCCGGTCGCGCTGGAGTACAAGCTGGAGGTCTGGGACTCCCCGAACTCGGCCGGTGTGGTCATCGACGCCATTCGTGCCGCCAGGATCGGCCTGGACCGCGGCATCGGCGGCCCGCTGCTGTCGCCGTCGTCCTTCTTCATGAAGTCGCCGCCCGAGCAGCGCCACGACGAGTACGCGATGGCCTCCACCGAGGACTTCATCGCGGGCAGGGTCGAGCGCTGAGCGGCCGACCCCGGGGGCGGACGCGCCGGAATCCCCGCACGCCGCGCGAGCGCGTGCTGCTGTCGGAGGGGTCGAGCCTGACGGCCCGCGAGTTCGTCGCCGTGCTGGGCGCTCGCGGCATCGACGTCGAGGTGGCCTCCCCGACCCGCCGCCCGCTGGCCTCCTTCAGCAGGTGGTGCCGGGCGGTGCGCCCGGTCCCGGCCCCCGGGGACGACCCCGTGGGCTATCTGCGCGCGCTCGACGCCCTGCTCGCCGCGGGGCGCTGCACCGCGCTGCTGGCCACCCACGAGCAGGCGTGGCTGCTGGCCGCGGGCGAGCGGTACCTGCCGCACGCCCGCGGGCGGCTCGCCGTCGCCGGAGCCGGGGCGTTCGAGCGGGTGCAGTCCAAGATCTCCTTCGCGGCCCTGTGCGACGAGCTCGGCATCCCCCAGCCCGCCTGGCACGAGGTGGGCTGCGAGGCGGACCTGGACCGGGTCGGGTACCCGGTGTGGGTCAAGGCCGCCTACTCGACGGCGGGCCGCGGCGTCCGCCGCGCCGCCACCCGCGCCGAGGCGGTCTCGGCCTGGCGGGCCCTCGGGGGCGCCGGGACCGCTGGGACCGCCGGGGGCATCGGGACCGCCGGGGCCTCCGACGATTCCGGAAGAGACGGTCCCGGGGAAGCACGGGCCGGGGCAACCGGGAGGACTCCCGAGAGGGCTCCCGTCAAGGTCATGGTGCAGGCGCCGGCCGCCGGGGCCTACCGGCAGGTCGCCGCCCTGTTCGACCGCGGCCGGCTCATCGCGGCGGCCTGCTCCCAGCGCATCGGCCTGGGCGCGGGCGGGTCCGCGGCGTCCCGGCTGTCGGTGGCGGACCCGGGCGCGGTCGACGCCGTCGTCCGCCTGGGCCGGGAGCTGGAGTGGCACGGCGGCCTGACCTGCGACTACTTCGCCGACCGCGGCGGGCGCAGACTGTTCATCGAGTGCAACCCCCGCACCACCGAGCCCGGCAACGCCGCCGCGGCGGGCGTCGACCTGCCGTCCCTCACCATCGCCCTGGCCACGGGCGGGCCGCTGCCCCGCGCGCCGCTCATCGCCCGGGCGGGGGTGCGCACGCGCTCGACCATGGCGCTCGCGCTGGGGGCCGCCGAGACGCGGGGCACCCGCCGGGCGGTCGTCGGGGCACTGGGCCGCGCCCTGTGCGGCCGGGGACCCCTGCGGGGCAGCCGCGAGGTCCTCACCCCGGTCCTGCGCGACCCTCCCGGCCTGGTGCCCGCCCTGGCCGCCGTCGGCGCCGTCCTCGTCCGGCCCGGCGCCGTCGCGGACCTGGCGGGCGACGCCGTCGGCGCCTATGCGATCACGCCCGCCACCATCGCCCGGCTGAACGGCGGACCGGCCTGAGCCCGGGGGCCGATCCCGTCGCGCCCCGTCATTCACCCGGCCCCGGGCGGACCGGCCCGAGCCCAAGGGTCGCGCCCGGCCCGCATCCGCGGCGGTGCGCCCGGGCGGTTCGCCGGGAGGACAATGCGGCGTCGCGCCGCGCCGCCCCGGACCGGGCGGCGTAGCCTGCCGGGGTGCCGACCCCGATCCGAGTGACGAAGATCCACCACGCCTGCCTGACGGTCGACGACGGGAGCACGAGGCTCCTGCTCGACCCGGGCCGGTTCGGGCCCCGCCCCGACCTGGACGGCATCGACGCCGTGCTCATCACCCACCGGCACTTCGACCACTTCGACCCGGAGCTCGTCGAGGAGGCCCTGGGCCGCGGCGTCCCCGTCTGGATGCCGGGGGATGCATTCGGCGACCTCGGCGATTCCAGCGGCGCGGTCGGCGACAACCTGCACGAGGCGGTTGCGGGCGCGACGCTGCGCATAGGCGCCCTGACCGTCCAGGTGTCCGGCAGCCGCCATGCCGAGGTGCACCCGACCATCCCGGGCCCGGAGAACCGCGCCTACCTGATCGACGAGCGGGTGCTCGTCACCGGCGACGAGCACCCCGCCCCGCCGGGGCGCCTCACGGCCCTGGTCACCCCCGCCGACGCCCCGTGGCTGCGCGCCGCCGACCTGATCCGCTACGTGCGCGCCGTGCGCCCCGAACTCGTCGTCGGCGTCCACGACGGCCTGCTCAACGCGGACGGGCTCAGCGTGGCCCGCCGCGTGGTCGACTCGCTGCGGGGCGAGGGCGCGGCCCGATCCGCCCTGCTCGCCGACGGCGAGGCCATCGACATCCCCGAATGACGGCGCCCCCGCTCCGCCGCGGACGCGGGCGGACGAACCGGCGGCGGGGCCGGAGTCGCCGGCACCGCATCGGTCCGGCCCGGACCGCCGCGCGGTCGACCAAGGCGGTTGACCAACCGAAGTCAGATGAAGGATCATTGGTCGCATGAGAACGGTGAAGGTTCAGGAGGCCAAGACGCACCTGTCCGCGCTGCTGGCGGAGGTGGAGCGCGGCTCCACGATCGCCATCGCCCGGGGACCGCGGACTATCGCGCACCTGGTTCCGGCCGACTCCGGTGAGCGCGAACTCGGATTCGGCGGTTACCGACTGCCGGACAGCTTCTTCGACGAGCTGCCCGAGGAGGAGCTGGACGCCTGGGAGGGGGCGTGAGCGACTGCCTGCTGGACACTCACACCCTCATGTGGGCCATCAACGAGCCCTCCCGCCTGGGGGCCGGAGCCGTCGAGGGTGACGCCGCGCTGGACCGCGACCCCGGTCGGGGCGAGCCCGCCGGTCCGGACGCCCGCCGCCCAGCCCGAACCCGCCGCGACCGGCCCCGACCGCGATCGGGGCGGCGAATCGGGTCGGGATTGGGACGATGTACCCGCCGCCCAACGACTAGAGTCGGGAGCATCGCCCCGAGCGGGCGCCGTTGACCGGCCAGGAGGACGGATGAGCAGGATCCGTGTCGCCATCGTCGGCGTGGGCAATTGCGCGTCGTCGCTGGTGCAGGGCGTCACCCACTACGCCGACGCCGACCCGACCAGCACGGTGGGCGGGCTCATGCACGTCCGGTTCGGCGACTACCACGTCTCGGACATCGAGTTCGTGGCGGCCTTCGACGTCGACGCCGCCAAGGTCGGCCTCGACCTGGCCGACGCCATCAGCGCGTCCGAGAACAACACCATCCGGATCGCCGACGTCGCCCCGACCGGGGTGCGGGTGCAGCGCGGCGTCACCCTCGACGGCTTCGGCACGTATTACCGCGAGACCGTGACGGAGTCCGCCGAGCCTTCGGTCGACGTGGTCCGCGCCCTCAAGGACGCACGGGCCGATGTCGTCGTCTCCTACCTGCCGGTGGGCTCGGAGGAGGCCGACCGGTTCTACGCCCAGTGCGCGATCGACGCCGGCTGCGCCTTCGTCAACTGCCTGCCGGTCTTCATCGCCTCCGACCCGGCCTGGGCGCAGAGGTTCGCCGACGCGGGCCTGCCCGTCATCGGCGACGACGTCAAGTCGCAGATCGGCGCCACCATCACCCACCGTGTGCTGGCCCGGCTCTTCGAGGAGCGCGGCATCACTCTCGACCGCACCTACCAGCTGAACGTCGGCGGCAACATGGACTTCAAGAACATGCTGGAGCGCGAGCGGCTGGTCTCGAAGAGGATCTCCAAGACCCGCGCCGTCACCTCGAACGTCGAGAAGGAGTTCGCCGACAAGGACATTCACATCGGGCCGTCCGACTACGTGGGCTGGCTGGACGACCGCAAGTTCGCCTTCGTGCGGCTGGAGGGCCGCAACTTCGGCGGAGCCCCGGTCGCGCTGGAGTACAAGCTGGAGGTCTGGGACTCCCCGAACTCGGCCGGTGTGGTCATCGACGCCATTCGCGCCGCGCGGATCGGCCTGGACCGCGGCATCGGCGGCCCGCTGCTGTCGCCGTCGTCCTTCTTCATGAAGTCGCCGCCCGAGCAGCGCCACGACGAGTACGCGATGGCCTCCACCGAGGACTTCATCGCGGGCAGGGTCGAGCGCTGAGGGGCCGGCGTGGATCGGACGGGGCCGCGTCGGCTCGGGCCCCGCCCGGTTGCGTCCCTGAATGCGTTCGTGAGCGTCTGCTCGTGGATTGTGCGCGGGTGAGCGCTGCGGCTGCTGGTCAGGGACGAGAATCGAATCCGCCGGAGTAGCCTGGCTGCCACCGGGACGGTGGTCGGGACGGTGATGATGACGGACGAGGGCGGCGATGCCCGCAGTGCGAGGGGGAGGCGGGACTCCTACCATGTCGGGCTCGACACGGGCGCCGTCATCGATGCCGCCGTCGAGCTCTCCCGAGGCGCCGGGTTGACGGCCTGGTCCCTGCGCGATCTCGCGGAGCGGCTGGGGGTCGCCCCCTCGGTCATCTACCACCATGTGGGCGGGCGCGAGCTGCTCAGCCAGCATGTCGTCGAGCGGGTCCTGGCCCTCGTGGGCCTGCCGACGCGGGTCATGCCGTGGCGCCAGTGGTTCCGCGAGGCGCTCTTCCCGATCCGGCCCGTCCTGGCCGCCTATCCGGGCACGGCCCGGTGGATGCTCCTGCACGGCCCGGTCCTCACGGGCCTCTCCCCGGTCATCGACGCGGGGATCGCCTCCTTGCGGCGGGCGGGTTTCGGGCGCAATGCGGCACTCGCCTGCAGCTCCCTGGCCAACATGGCGGTGATGACGATCGCCGCGGCGGACGATCGCGTCCTGCACGAGGGCGACGCTCCCCGCGATCATGCGGGCCTCATCCGCTCGCTCGATGCGGTTGCGGCCGACAGCGCCGGCATCTGCGAGGTGAGTCGCGATCTGCTGAGACAGTTCACCGGTTCGGCGCAACAGATCGAGGCGGCCCGGGACCGCTACTATCGCTACGTCCTCGAGCGGCTGATGGACGGGCTCGAGGCCTGGCTCGAGTCCGGAATGCCGGATTGACCAGGTGCTCCTCCTTCGTCTGCAGTTCTCTCAGCGGTTCTTCCGGGGTCTGCCCGGATTGTAATTAGAACATCGTTCACATAGGCTGTCCTCAGTTCGTCGGAGGGGCTCGGAGGGCTGCTCCCCTGCGGTTCCCGGAGCCCGGTCCCGACGCCGATCGAGCAGATGCGAAGCCCGCCCGGCGGCGGGTCGGAGGGGGTGGGCCATGTCGGCCTCGCAGACGGTGCGGAAGCAGCGGCGCGGCAGGAGTTCCTCGCAGGTCGGGGTCGTCCTCTCGGCGGTCTTCCTGGCCTATCTGGGGCAGACGACGCTCAACCCGGTCATCGCACCACTGTCGCGCGAGGTCGGGCTGGCGGAGTGGCAGATAGGCCTCACGATCAGCGTCGCAGCGGTGATGGTCGTGCTCACCAGCCAGTCCTGGGGGCGTCGATCCCAGTCCTGGGGGCGCAAGCCGGTCCTCGTCGCGGCGCTGGGGATCTGCGCCACGACCATGGCCCTCTTCGCTCTCATCGCCGCCCTGGGGGTGGGAGGGGCCCTGAGCGGCACGCCGCTGTTCTGCCTGTTCGTCCTGACCCGCGGGCTGGTCTTCGGCGCGGCGCTCGCAGCGATCATGCCCACGGCCCAGGCCTACGTCGCCGATGTCACCTCGAACGAGGAGGAGCGCGTGCGCGGCATGGCCGGCGTCGGGGCCTCGCAGGGCATGGCCTCGATAGCCGGCGCCCTCGTGGGAGGCCTGCTGTCGGGCATCTCGCTCATGGTCTCGGTCGACATGGTGCCGGTCTTCCTGCTCGCGGGTCTGCTCGTCGTCCTCGTCGCCCTGCACCGCGAGGAGGGCGCCGAGCTGGTCGCGGAGCCGACGCATGTGCGGCCCTCCGATCCCCGGGTCTGGCCCTTCCTCGTCGCGGGCTTCGGCATGTTCACCTCCCTGGGCCTCATCCAGGTCGTCACCGGCTTCCTCGTGCAGGACCGCCTCCGCCTCGACGCGAACACGACCGGTCTCGTCACCGGCGGGGCGCTTCTGGCCGCCGGCGTCGGGATGGTGCTGGCGCAGAGCATCATCGTGCCCCGCTCGAAGTGGTCGCCCCCCACTCTGCTGCGGGTGGGGAGTTTCACGGGCGCCGTCGGCTTCGCCCTGCTCGCCGTCAATGGCGGGGCCGCGCTCCTCATCGTCGCGGTGACGGTGATCGGGGCCGGTGTCGGCATCGCCATGCCCGGCTACACCGCCGGCCCGACCCTGCTCATGAGCCGTGAGGAGCAGGGCGGCCTCGCCGGCCTGATCGGGGCGACCAATGGGCTGACCTACGTCGTCTCGCCCACGGCCGGCACCGCCATGTACGGGATCTCGCCGATCCTGCCGATCGTCGCCGGCGGCGTGATCCTCGCTCTCGTCCTCGTCTTCGTCCTCGTGCACCGCAGTTTCCGCCGCGCGCCGGCTGAAGCCGCGGGGGCGGCAGGGGCGGCAGGCGGGGGCGCCGGCTGAGGCCGCGGAGGCGGCCAGACCGGGGTGCGCCCGGGGCCTGGTCCCCTCTCGGCCTGCTCCACAGGGTGTGGTCGCCCGGTTCCACGTCCCTGGATGCGTCTGTGAGCGCCGGCCCGTGGACTGCGCGGGGGTGGGCGCTGTGGTTGCAGTCCAGGGACGGGGATCGGCACCGGCCCGCCCCTCTCGTCTTCACCGGGCCAGATCGCGGCGCCGGTGGCCGAGCAGGCCGGCGAGCATGCCGGCGAGCCCGATCGCCGTCTGCACGGCCAGGGGAGTCCAGTCCGGGTCGCCGATGACATCGAGGTGGTGGCCGAGGACGCTGAGCTCCTGCGCCCAGTCCGGCAGCCCGACGAGCGCGCCGAAGAACTGCGCGAAGACGCTCCAGCCCAGCACCGCCCAGGACAGGGCCGACAGACGCGGCGCCAGCCCGACGAGCGCCAGCGCGATGCCGATCGCCGCCAGGACGCCGGGCGCCTGGCTCACCGTGAACACGAGGGCGCGGCCCACGGCGTGATCGTCGGTGAGCTGGGTGCCCGTCACGGCCGCGAGCACCCCGCCCGAGAGCGCCAGCAGGACGACCGACTCCACGACGGCCACGCCCGCCTGCGCCAGGAACAACCGGGCGCGGGAGACTCCGGCGGCCACCTCGAACTCCACGAACCCGGCCCGCTCGTCGGCGGCCAGGGCGGTCACCCGCTGCACCCCCGCCACAGCGACGAGCAGCACGGTCATGACGGTGAGCAGACCCATGAACTGCTCGACCGGACTGCCGCTCGCCAGCCTCCCGACGTAGGAGCCGGTCGCCGAGTCCGGCCCGAGCAGGCCGGTGACGCTGCCGGTCATCGCGCCGAACAGGGCGGAGGTCGCCGCCACGGTCACCGACCACGCCACGGCACTGCGCAGCGCCAGACGCGCCTGCAGATCGGCGTACCCGCCCAGCCGCCACCGCCTCCGGGACGAGCCGCGGTCGGGCAGGCAGCCGCCCAGGTACTCCCGGCGGGCGAACAGCCCGTCCGCCGCGGCCTCGAGCAGCACGGCGATGCCGGCGCACACGGCGAGCGGCCAGACGCGATCGTCGCTGTAGGGACGCACGAGATCGCGCCAGGCCAGGGGCGTGAACCAGCGAAGCCAGCCGGCCCCGGACTCGTCCGTCAGCACCCGCAGCGCGAAGGAGCACCCCAGCGCGGTCAGGGCGAGCCCGCGGGCCGGGCCCGCCTGCCGGCACAGCTGGCTGGACAGGGCCGCCAGCGCGGCGAAGGCCCAGCCCGTCGCCGCGACGGCCCCGGCGAGCGCCCAGGCCCCCGAGACCGTCAGCTCCGACACGATCCTCGTCAGGCCGGTGAGGACGAGGCCCGCCCCGCCGGCGACCAGGGCGACCGCTCCCCAGACCACGAGGACGGGCGCCATGAAGGGCACCAGATGGCCGGCGCCGCTGCCGCGCTGCACCTCGACCAGGCCGTCGTCCTCGTCGGCGCGCATCGCCCGGCAGGTGAGCAGCGTCGCCATGAGGCCCACGCAGATCAACAGGTAGGTGCCCGTCTCCCACTGGACGAGCTGCCCGATCCGCCCGGGCAGCGGCAGGGCGCCGTAGAGCAGCCGGGTGCCCGCCGTGTCGCGCATGCTCTCCACGAGCGGTTCCCGCTCCTGCAACGAGGGGTAGACGTCCTCGTAGGCCGGGGGCGTGACGGCGAGCAGCAGCCACAGGGGCAGGGCCCAGGCGAGCACCTGCACCCGCAGACGTCGCACCAGCAGACGCAGGGACGGCCCCAGCCCCTGCAGGGGGCCGGTTCTCCTCGGCCATGTCATGGCCCGGCGCGGCCCGGCACCGCGAGGGGCCGGGGCCGGATGCGCCGTGGCGCTCATCGGGAGTCCTCGTAGTGACGCAGGAACAGGTCCTCCAGGCCGGCCGGCCCGCAGCTCACGTCCGTCACCCGGCAGGTCGCGACGGCCCCCATCACCCGGGGCACCAGCGCAGACTCCACCTGGACGGACAGCAGCTCGTCCGTCCGATCCGCCAGGACGCCCCGCTCGTCCAGCTCGGCGGCAACGCGTCCCAGGGTCCGGCCGTCGGCCCGCAGCTCGATCCGGGTGAGGGCCAGCCTGCGCAGGGTCTCCAGGTCGCCGTGCTCGACGACGCGGCCCTGCTTGATGATCGTCACCGCCGAGCACAGCCGCTGCACCTCGGCGAGGATGTGGCTCGACAGCAGCACGGTGCGCCCCTGCGCCGCGGCGCAGGCGATCTCCTCGGTGAAGGCCCGCTCCATGAGCGGGTCGAGACCGCTGGTCGGCTCGTCGAGGACGAGCAGCCGCGTCGGAGCGGCCAATGCGGCGACGAGCGCGACCTTCTGCCGGTTGCCCTTGGAGTAGGTGCGCACCTTCTTGCTCGGGTCGAGATCGAAGCGCTCGACCAGCTCGTCCTCGTGGGCGCGGTCGCGGCGCCCGCGCAGCCCGGCGAGCGCGTCGAGCACTTGCCCGCCGGTCAGGTTCGGCCACAGCGCCACGTCGCCCGGCACATAGGAGATCTCGCGGTTGATGGACGAGGCCTCGCGGGCCGGGTCGCGCCCGAGCACGCGCACGCTGCCGGCATCGGGGCGGTGAAGGCCCAGCAGGATGCGGATCGTCGTCGACTTGCCGGCCCCGTTGGGACCCAGGAAGCCGTGCACCTGCCCGGCGGCGACCTCCAGGTCGAGGCCGTCGAGGGCGGTGAGGCGGCCGAAACGTTTGACGAGGGAGCGCACCCGGACGGGTGAGTCGTCGGTGATCGTCGTCGTCACAGCGACAGATCCTCCCTTCCCGCCGAGCGGCGGATCGTCGCGGCGAAGTCCGGGTCGGCCAGCATCAGGTCGAGCAATCCGGCGGTGAAGATGCGCTGGTTCTTCTGCGGATAGCTGGCGCTCGACAGCACCTCGGTGAGTTTCCACAAGGCGCGCCCGAGGGGTCCGCCGGGCAGGTCGTCCAGGACGGCCAGGGCCTGCTCCTTGTGGCGCAGCGTCAGATCCCAGGTGTCCTGGGCCAGCTGAAGGGCGCCGGCCTCGCCCGTCTCGTCCAGGCGGGCGAACGCGATGACCTGGCGGACGCACTCGTCGCGCTCGTCGCCGTCGAACTCCTCCACGTACGGGCCGACGCCGGCCGGGACCATGCCGCGCGAGGCGAGGATCATCGTGAGCCTCCGCTCGGTGCGCAGGACCTGCAGGCCGCCGTCCGAGGCCGCTCGCCCCGTGGCGCGGATCCGGCGCTCGAGGTCGTCGTAGAAACGGGCGAGCACGGTGGGCAGCGGTGAGAGCGTCCCGCCGTCGGCGACCCGGGCGATGAGCCCGTCGATGCGGTCGGCCTGCTCGCGCAGCGCCCGCTGCTGCTCATCGATGCTCAGGCGGGCCGAACGCAGATCGCGCAGCACCGAGTCCCGGTCGGTCCCGGACTCGTCGGCGGCGAGCATTTCGGCCACGCGGGGCAGGGGCAGCCCGCCACCGGCCAGCCAACGGATGCGCAGCAGCCTGGCCAGGTGCTCGACGCCGTAGTCGCGCCGGCCCCGTACCGTGGGCGGCAGGTCGAGCAGGCCCAGCTGGTGGTAGTGGCGCACGGCCCGCGGGGTCGTGCCGGCCAGGTCGGCCATCTCCTTGATGCGCATGGGACCACCCCAGCAGGTGACGCAACGTCACTGTCAAGCGGCACCGGCGAGGAGGTCCTCGGGTGTGCACGCCCGGCGGCCATGGCCGTCCTACCGGCCCATGATGGCGGGGGCGTGCTCCCCGCTCGCGCAGGGCCGACGACGGACGAGATTCACGAGACGATGGGGGGGCAGCTCGTCGCTCCCCGCTCGCGCGGGGCCGACGGCCCTTCGTGCGCCCGACGCGGGCTGTCACTGTGTCGCTCCCCGCTCGCGCTGGGCCCACCCTCAGAAAGTCATGATCGATCCGGGCGCCGAAGGTCGTTTCGTTCCCCCCTTCGCGCCCCCTTCGCGCTGGGCCCGCACGCGTTTCCGGCATGCCACGCCGGGGGTCTCGTCCGTCCGCCGTCGGAGGCGCGAGGCGCCGGGCCGGATCGGAGGCCTGAGCGGGGAGCACCGCTCCTCGCCGGGCCGTGCTCCGTCGCCCGGGCCGGATAGGCTCTGTGCCATGAGCGACCGCGAAGAACTCCTGCGCCACATCGTCGACGAGGCCGTCGTGCACGAGCACGTCGTGCTGTCCAGCGGCAAGGAGGCCGAGTACTACATCGACATGCGCCGCATCACGCTGTCCGGCGCGGCCGCCCCGCTGGTCGGGCGGGTCATGCTCGACCTGGTCGCCGGCTGGGACTTCGACGTCGTCGGCGGCCTCACGATGGGCGCCGACCCGGTCGCCGCAGCGATCCTGCACGCCTCGGCAGCGGCGGGCCGCCCGGTGGACGCCTGCGTCGTCCGCAAGGAGGCCAAGACCCATGGTCTGCACAAGCGCATCGAGGGCCCCGGCGTCGCCGGGCGCCGCGTGCTCGTCGTCGAGGACACCTCCACCACCGGAGGCTCCGCGCTGACCGCCGTCGAGGCGCTCCGCGAGGCCGGTGCCACGGTCGTGGGTGTCGCTGATATCGTGGACCGTTCCGGCCGGGCCGTCGCGGAGGCCATGGCCGAGTCCGGTCTCGAGTACCGTTTCGTCTACTCAGCAAAGGATTTGGGGCTCTGACATGATCATCGGAATCATCCTCCTGGTCGTTCTCCTGGCCATCGTCGTCGTGCTCTTCATCGGCCCGTACAACAAGCTCGTCGGCCTGCGCAACAAGCTCCAGGAGGCCTGGCGCCAGGTCGACGTCGAGCTCAACCGCCGCTACGACCTCATCCCGTCCCTCGTCGAGACGGTCAAGGGCTACGCCGCGTACGAGCGCACCACGCTGGCCGACGTCATCGCCCTGCGCAACCAGGCCCGGACCCTCGACACGAGCGGCGCGCCGAGCGCCGAGCGCGTGGCCGTCGAGTCGCAGCTGAGCGGCGCGGTGGGCACCATCATCGCCACCGCCGAGGCCTACCCCGAGCTCAAGGCGGACGCCGGCTTCCGCCAGCTGGTCGGCGAGCTCTCCCAGACCGAGGACCGCATCGCCAACTCCCGCCGCTACTACAACGCGGTCGTGGGGGACTACAACACGAAGGTCGAGTCCTTCCCGTCCAACATCGTGGCGGGCATGTTCCACTTCACCCAGGCCTCCTACTTCCAGGTGGACGACCCGACCATGCGCGCCAACCCGGACGTCGACTTCAGCGAGCTCGGCACCCGGGGCAACACCCAGCAGACCCCCGGGCCCGTCCAGCAGCAGGAGCCCGGAGCGATCGCCCAGGGTCAGCAGAACCAGGCGCCCGGCTTCCAGCCCCCCGCCCAGCAGTACCCGCGGGCCCCGCAGCCCCAGCAGTACCCGCGGGGCCCGGGCTTCCAGCCCCCCGCCCAGCAGTAGCGGCGCCGGCGCGGTGATGACCCGCGCGGCACGACGGAAGGGCCCCGACACCATCCGGTGCCGGGGCCCTCCTCCGTCCGCGGGGGTGCGCCTCGATGGGTCCGGGCATCGATGGAGTCCGCGCCCCCGGCGGGTCCGCCTCGTTCCGAGGGGCGCGTGCCGCGAGAGCCCTCTCCCGCTCGGGGTGCGACTGCGGCCGGGCCGGCCCCGCAGGGCGCTTGGCGGGGTGCGGGCTCCCGCTCGGGGACGGTCCCGGGCCGGGCGGTCACTCGACGAGGTCGGCCAGGGTCTCCTCGACGGCGGCCTCCTCCCTGGCCTCGCGGCGTTTGCCGTTCCACCACTCGATGACCATGGGGATGGCCGAGACGAGGACGATGAGCACGAGGATGAGATCGATGTGGTTGCCGATGAACGCCACATTGCCCAGCAGACAGCCGGCCAGCGTGATGCCCCAGGCCCAGAGGACGCCGCCGACGGCCGTCCACGAGATGAAGTGGCGGAAGGTCATCCCGGCGGCGCCGGCGACCATCGTCACGAAGGTGCGGACGAAGGGCACGAAGCGGCCGAGCACGAGGGCCTTCGAGCCGTAGCGCTCGAAGAAGTCGTGGGTGTCGTCGAGGTGCCTGGGGCTGAAGACCCTGCCGATGAAGCCGTCGCGCGGCTTGAAGAGCCACGGCGCGACGGTCCTGCCGATGTGATAGCCGGCGATGTTGCCGCCGACCGCGAAGACGGTCATGATCGCGCACGCCACGACGTAGACGAGCGGCTTGGACATCGTCCCGAAGGTGATGGACGGCGGGTTCATCGCGATGAACATGCCCATCGTGAAGAGCAGGGAGTCGCCGGGAAGGACGGGGAAGATGGCGCACTCGACGAAGAGGATGAGGCAGACGCCCCACAGCGCCCCGTTCCCGAGGGCGTGGATGATCGTCGCGGGGTCCATCCAGGAGGGCATCATGGGCACGAGCGTGAGCAGGGTCATGAGATTCACCACACAAGGGTAACCTGGGGCGGCGTGGAAAATCCCGGAAGCGACCTCGAGCCTCCCCGTGGGAAGGCGGGACGCGCGGACGCCGGGTCCGCCGATCCGACGGTCCCGCGGGTCGGTGTCGGGCCGGCCCCGCTGCCCTGGCCGACCGGCGGGCGCTATGACCCCCGGCTGCTCGCCGAGGGCGACCGGCGCAATGTGCTCGACGGCTACCGCTACTGGAGCGTCGAGGCGATCGTCGCCGACCTGGACGCGCGGCGTCACCCGCTGCACGTGGCCATCCAGAACTGGGCCCACGACTTCAACATCGGTTCGATCATCCGCACCGGGAACGCCTTCAACGTCGCCGGGGTGCACATCGTCGGGCGCCGCCGGTGGAACCGCCGAGGCGCCATGGTCACCGACCGCTACCTCCACGTGCACCACCACCCCGACGTCGCCTCGCTCGTCGATCACTGCCGTGCGCAGGGGCTGACGATGATCGGCGTCGACAACCTGCCCGGCGCGGTGCCGCTGGAGGGCGTCCGGCTGCCCGAGCGGTGCTGCCTGGTGTTCGGCTCCGAGGGCGGCGGCCTGACCGACGAGCTCGCGGATGCCTGCGCGGTGCTCGTCTCGATCACCCAGTACGGCTCCACCCGCTCGATCAACGCCGGTGCCGCTGCGGCCATCGCGATGTACCACTGGGCGCTCCAGCACGCCGGAGGCGGCGACGGGGGAGTGTCCGACCCGACCGGCCGGCCCACCGGCGGTTCCGGGCGGTCCCGGTGACGGTCTCCGGCTGTGCGGGCCGCACGTCTTCCGGCAAGTTGAGATGGCTGCGCGGGCCGCACGGCCCCCCGGGCGCCCGGCGCCGCGCCGATCGCCGGACGACCGGAGGGGGCCGCACACCACGGTCCGGCGGCGGCCGGTCCGCGCCGATTAGACTGACCGCGTGAGCCAGATCAACGTGAGCACCGACCCGGGCGCCGTCGCGCGGCCCGTGCACACCGCCTTCACGGTGTCGGTCGTGCCCGATCTGCTCGTCCGGCGCGCCGCCCTCGCCCGGAAGGGCCTCGTCGGCCTGATCCTCTCGATCGTCATCAGCGCCGCCATCACCGGCTCCCTGCTCATGTCCTATCTTCCGTCGGCGCCCCTGTTCCCGCTGAGCCCCGGAAGGCTGTTCGTCGTCGTGCTCATGTGCACGCCGACGCTCTACGCCCTCGGCCGGCTGCTCGTCCGGATCATCCGGCGGCACGACCTGCGCCGGGCCCTGAAGGCGCTCGTGCCGGGCCAGGTGATGCGCATCGAGCGCCTCGGCCTCGTGCTGCGCCACGTCGACCGCGTCGAGTACCTGCCCTGGAGCGAGGTGGCCGCCGTCCGCGGCGTGCGGCGCTGGGACACCCCGGGCCCCGAGCTGCGCGTCGAGCGCACCGATGGCACCCACTGGGCGGTGCCGTTCAGCATCCTCGACGTCCTGCCCGGCGGGATCGACGGGGGCCTCTACGCCTACTCCGGCGGGCGCCTCAACCTCGACATGATCGTCTGCGATGACATCTGGTCCGGTCAGGGCCGGTGACCCCTGCTCGGCACCGGGAATCCTCCGCCGCGGGCCGGGACGGGTTCCCAAGCGGTGACGGTGTTTGAAAGAATCGGAACCAGCACGGCCCGCGGGTCGTGCCCGCCAGGTTGAACCGTTCGGCCTGCGGGCCCGGACAGTCCGGTTCGTTCGGATGACAGCAAGAGAAAGAAGCATCCATGCCCATTGCAACTCCTGAGGTCTACGCCGAGATGATCGATCGCGCGAAGAAGGGCGGTTTCGCCTACCCCGCGATCAACATCACGTCGTCGCAGACCCTCAACGCTGCCCTGCGCGGCTTCGCCGACGCCGGTTCGGACGGCATCGTGCAGATCTCCACCGGCGGCGCCGAGTACGCCTCCGGCCCCACCATCAAGGACAAGGTCACCGGCGCTGTCGCCCTCGCCGAGTACGCCCGCGTCGTCGCCAAGAACTACCCGGTCAACGTCGCCCTCCACACCGACCACTGCCAGAAGGAGAAGCTCGACAGCTACGTCAACCCGCTCATCGCCATCAGCCAGGAGCGCGTCGACCGCGGCGAGGATCCGCTGTTCAACTCCCACATGTGGGACGGCTCGGCCATCGAGGTCGAGGAGAACCTCCAGATCGCCAAGGAGCTGCTCACCCGCACCTCCAAGGCCCACATCATCCTCGAGATCGAGGTCGGCGCCGTCGGCGGCGAGGAGGACGGCGTGACCGGCGAGATCAACGAGAAGCTGTACACCACGGTCGCCGACGGCATGCGCACCCTCGAGGTCCTCGGCCTGGGCGAGCAGGGCCGCTACATCACGGCCCTCACCTTCGGCAACGTGCACGGCGCCTACAAGCCCGGCCATGTGAAGCTGCGCCCGGAGATCCTCAAGGAGATCCAGGACGCCTGCGGCGCGAAGTACGGCAAGGACAAGCCGTTCGACCTCGTCTTCCACGGCGGCTCGGGCTCCACCCCGCAGGAGATCGCCGACGCCGTGAGCTACGGCGTCATCAAGATGAACATCGACACCGACACCCAGTACGCCTTCACGCGTCCGGTCGCCGACCACATGTTCAAGAACTACGACGGCGTCCTCAAGATCGACGGCGAGGTCGGCAACAAGAAGACCTACGACCCGCGCAGCTGGGGCAAGTCGGCCGAGGCCGGCATGTCGGCCCGCATCGTCGAGGCCTGCCAGCAGCTCGGCTCGGTGGGCACCCACCAGGGCTGACACGGCGCACGAGACCCATCGGGGCCGGTCCTTCGGGGCCGGCCCCGATCCGCGTCCGGGATGGGTGGCAGTCCCGCCGGGAACGGAGTCACCTTCTTCCGCGGCTAGGGTCGATGGGGTGGACACCTACCTCACCGGCCTCGTCACGGGGCTCGGCCTCATCGTCGCCATCGGCGCCCAGAACGCGTGGGTGCTGAGGCAGGGGCTGCGTCGGGCGCACCTGGGCTGGGTGGTCGGCGTCTGCATCGCCTCCGACGTCGTCCTCATGAGCGCGGGCACGCTGGGCATCGGGTTCGTCGTGGAGCGCGCGGCATGGGTGCTCACCGCGCTGACCCGGGCCGGGGTGGTCTATCTGTGCTGGTTCGCGTTCGTCAGCCTCCGCGCGGGGCTGCGTCCCGATGACGAGGCGCTCAGGGCCTGCGGCGAGGCCGGTCCCGGGCTGGGCCCGGTGGTCCTCACGACGCTCGCGATGACCTGGCTCAACCCGCACGTCTACCTCGACACGATGGTCCTCATCGGCTCCCTGGCCAACCAGCACGGCGCGCTGCGGTGGCTCTTCACCGCCGGCGCCGTGAGCGGTTCGGCCTGCTGGTTCTGCGCTCTCGGCTTCGGGGCCCGCGCGTTGTCCGGACCGTTGGCCCGCCCGGGGCTGTGGCGGGGCCTGGACCTGGTCATCGGCGTGGTGATGGTCCTGCTGGCCCTCAGGCTGGCGCTCGGAGCCGGGCGGGGGATGTGGTGACCGGGTGATCCCGGTCCGGTCCCGGGGCCGATGCGCCTGCCGGCCTCGGGGCCGTGCAGGGAGCCCTGGGGAGCGATCGGCCGGGTGAACGCTGCTGGTCGGGAGGTCTGGAGGGTCCTGCGGGACTCCGTCCCCGTGCCTTTCGGCCGGGATCTTCACTTGATGACGCTGGGTTCTGACTGCGCAGTTCGGACGGGGCTGTTGACCGTGCCGGGTGCGGATCGGCTGGAGAACCTGCTCGTCCACGGGGCCCTACAGGTTCTCGGGCAGTGTACGTGTCCTGTGTCTCTGTGGGGCTTCGGATCCCCCGCCCCCTGAGGGGGTCTCCCTGATTCCCTCCCCACCCGGGCCGGGCCGGCCCCTGTCGGGGTGGTGTTCGCCTGGTGTGGGGGTTTAGCGTCGGTGGGGTGTGGCCGCCCGCCCCCGGTGTCGGCCTGTCTGTACCTGTGTGGGGAGGATCGTGTCGTGGCCGAGTACTCGGGCAGGCTGGGAGCCTATGACGAGCCGGTGGCGTTCGACGACGCCACGGCCGACACCCTGAAGTCGGCGGCGACGGTCTTGTCGGGCACCCTGACGGGGCAGGCGGCCTCGAGGTCGTCGTGGGCGTCGACCGCGTCGACGGATTTCGAGGGCCACTACGCGGACGTGTTCGACACGAACGCGAGGATGGCCTCGACGGACTGCACGAACATCGCGTCGGCGTTGGACGACCTGGTGGCCGAGGTGCAGAAGCTGAAGGAGGCCGCCCAGGCCGAACGTGAGCGGAGGAGGCGGGCCAAGGAGTGGGCGGACCGGCAGGACCGGGAGAACATTGTCAAGAGGGGCTGGGACTGGGTGTCCAACGGCGACAAGCCCCCCGCAGGACCCGCCCAGGTACCGCTGCCGCAGCCCCACGAGGTCACGACCACACCCTGGTCCGAACCCGCCCCGGGCCAGGCGGGGGGCGTGTCCTCGGCCCGGCCCGATGATCTGCGGACGTACTCGTCGAATGTGACCGGCGCCAATGACACGGTCACGACGCAGAAGGGCACCCTGGAGGGGGCGCTGTCTGATTTCGCGGACAGGTGCTCGTGGTGCAGCATCGACACGTCGGGGATCACGACCGCGCTGGCCTCGTTCGGGGCGAACAACACGAACGAGACCCGCTGGGTCGACACGGTCGCGGCCGCGTTCGAGGCCGCCGGCGGCTCGGGGGCCATCTCGGCGGTCTCGGACGCGGCCCTCGACGCGTCCTTGCAGGCCGCCGGCGTGGCCCGGACCCGCCGGCCGGTCGACGTGACCGCCCCCACCATCCTGGGCGACCCGCAGACGTCGGGGTATGCGGACGACCCGGTCAACACGACGACCGGGAACTTCGTGGAGCCGGAGACCGACCTGTCGTTCGACGGCGGGTGCGCGTCCCTCGGGTTCGACCGCGTGTACAACTCCCTGTCGGCCGGTATCGGGGCGTTCGGGCCCGGCTGGGCTTCCACAGCCGACCAACGGCTGCTTGTGACCGAGGACGGCGCGGTGTGGGTACAGCCCTCCGGCCGGCATGTCGTGTTCCCGAGACTCGGCAACGGCTGGGACCGGGCCCACAACGACACCTACTGGCTCCACACCACCACCGACACCACCGGCCCCACCCCCGGCGACGCCCCCACCACCGGCGCCGCTGGTGGTGCCGGGGTGTTCGTGGTGTCGGACAATGCGGGTGGCCGGTGGGTGTTCGACCGGGCCGGCAGGCCCGTCTCGGTGTCTCGTGGCCCAGGCACCAGGGTGGATCACCGGTGGGACGGGGACCGGCTGGTCGGCCTCACCCACGAGCGGGGCCGGGCCGTCACCATCGAATGGAACGACCACCACACGCGGATCACCGCCCTGGCCGCGTCGGATGGACGCCGCGTCGACTACGGCTACGACCCGGCCGGCAGACTCCTGGAAGCCCGAACCGCCGGCGGGGCCCGCCGCTACGGGTGGAACGAACAGGGTCTCATCGCCACCGTCACGGACCCGGATGGTGTGGTCGAGGCCGCCAACACCTACAACGAGCACGGGCAGGTGACATCGCAGCGGTCCCGGTTCGGCCGCCTCTCCCACTACACCTACCTGCCCGGCGGTGTGACACAGGTCGCCGACGAGGACGGGGGCCGGGCGAACACCTGGATCCACGACCAGACCGGCCGCCTGGTGGGGATGGTGGACGCGGACGGGAACCGCCAGTCCATCGGCTGGGACCAGTGGGGCAACCGAGTCCAGATCACCGGCCGCGACGGCCGGACCACCGTGTGCCGGTACGACGCGCGAGGCCGGCTGATCACACGCCAGGAGGCGTCCGGCGCCCGCACCGACTACGAATGGGACGAGGCCGACCGGGTCGTGCAGGTCACCGTCACCGACACCACCAGCAGCAGCCATGGAAACACCAGCAGCGCCGGTGGGTCGGGGCCGTCGGTCACTTCGTACGAGTACGAGGGGGCCGGCCGGAATCCGTCGACGGTGACGGATCCGGAGGGCGGGGTGACCCGCCTGGTCTGGGACCAGAACCTGCTGACCGAGGTGGTGGATCCGGCCGGGGTGCGGGTGCGGCTGGGTTACGACGGGCACGGCGACCTCGTGTCGGCCATGAACGCGGACGGGGACACGGCCCGACTGGCCCGTGACGGGGCGGGCCGGGTCGTCGCGGCGGTCACCCCGCTGGGGCATCGCACCGAGTACCGCTACGACGAGGCCGGCCGGCTCGCCTCCCGCCAGGACCCGGACGGGGCGCTCTGGCGGTACGAACACACGACCGGCGGCAGGCTGTCCGCGGTGGTGGACCCGGACGGGTGTTGCAGGCGGTACGGATACGGCGGGCACGGGGAGCGGGAGACATTCACGGATCCGTTGGGCGAGGTTGTGACGTCCCGGTGGGATGATCTGGGGAATCTTGCCGAGACGGTGATGCCGGACGGGGCCCGGTGGCGGTATGTGCATGACGGGCTGTCCCGGTTGGTGGCGACGGTGGACCCGGCCGGCGGCGCGTGGCGCCGCGAGTACGACGTCAATGGTGCGCTGGCGGCGACGGTGGATCCGACCGGGGTGCGTGTGGACTGGGTCACGAGCAACCGGGGGCGGGTCCGGACGGTGTCGGACGGGGCCGCGTCGGGGGCGGTACGGACGGACGGGCTGGGCCGGGTCACCGTGACGACCGGTGATGACGGGGCCGACCGGGTGACCCGGTACGACCGGTGCGGGCGTCCGGTCGAGTTCATCGACGGCGAGGGGAACACGACCCGGCTGGTACGGGACCCGGCCGGGCGTGTCAACGCTGTGGTGCGGCCGTCGGGGGCTGTCACCCGGTACGGCTACGACGTCTGCGGCCGGCTCGCGCGGGTGACCGACCCGGCGGGCGGGGTGGCCTGTTTCGTCTATGACGGGGATTCGAGGCTTGTGGAGGAGGCCCGCCCTGGTGGGGAGCGGGCCTGGTGGTCCTACGACGAGTGCGGGCGCGTGACCGTGAAGCACGCCCCCGGGTACGGCACGACCCGGTACGCCTATGACCGGTCGGGCCGTGTGACGGGTCTCGCCGATCCGGTGTGCGGGCGGCGCCGGTTCCGGTACGACCGGGCCGGGAACCTCGTCGAGGCCGTCTCCGGGACGGGCGGGGTGACCCGGTACGGCTACGACACGGCCGGGGCCCTGGTGCAGGTCACGGACCCGGCCGGCGGGGTGACCCGGTACGAACGCGACGAGCTCGGCCGGGTGGTCAAGCTGGTGGACCCGTTGGGCAGGGTCACGGTCGGCGAGTACGACGCGGCGGGCCGGCAGACGTCCCAGACCGGCCCGGACGGGCATGTGACCGGCTGGTCCTACGACCGCACGGGCCGGTTCGAGGCCCTGTCCTGGGACGGGGCCGTGCACCACCGAGTCGTGCGCGACTTCGTGAACCGCTTGATGCGGGTGACCGAGACCGGCGGTGTCACCCACACGGTCCGGTGGGATCATGCGGGCCGGCTCGTCGAGCGGGCCCGGGACGGCCGGGCCGTGTCCTGGGGCTATGACGCCGACGGGCGCAGGGCGTGGATGCGCACCCCCGACGGCCGGTCTGTCCGTTACGGGTACGACCCGGCGGGCAGGCTCACCCAGGTCACCAGTTCAGCGTTCGGGCGGGTGGTCTACGAGTACGGCCCGTCCGGGCGGATGGTCGCCGCGACCGCCGGCGGTACCCGCCAGGAATGGGAGCACACCGACGGCTTCGTCACCGGCCACATCGTCCGCCACGGCGGTGTGGTGTCGCACACGGCCGTGGGCCGCGACGAACAGGGCCGGGTCGCATGGACCAGCCGGGACGGGGCCCACACCGCCTACACCTACGACGGCGCGAACCAGCTCACCGCCACCACCGGCGACGGCGGCACCACCGCCTTCACCTGGGACCCGGCAGGTCGACTCGTCGCCGAAACCACCCCCGACGGCGGTCGCGTCGACTACACCTGGGACGCGGCCGGACAACTCACCCGGGTGGACACCACCGGCCGGGACACCGGCCGGGATGACGGCGGCCGGGACGCCAGCCGGGATGGTGACGGCCGGGATGGTGACGGCGGGGAGGGCCTGTCGGTCTGGTTCTCCTATGACGCGGCCGGCCGCAGGGTCCGCGAGGAGCACGCCGACGGCACCATCCGCACCTACGGGTGGGGGCCCCTGGCCCGCCTCGAGACCGTCACCATCGACTCGGCCTTGGAACGGGCCCGCACATCACTGTTCACCGACGCGCTCGGTGAACTCGCCGCCCTCGACGGCCGGCCCCTGGACTGGGACACCGCCGTCGGGTTCCCGTCCCTGCTGTCGGCCGCCGACACCAGCATGATCAGCGTGCCGGGGTTCACCGCCACCACCGGCGCCGGCTGGCAGACCCCCGGCTGGCGCACCACCCGCACCACCGGCGGCACGGACCCGTGGGCCGCCGGCGCCGGCACCCCACTCGACACCACCCCGGCCGCCGGCGGTGGGCTGCTACTGGGCAGGGCCGGTGAGTTGGTGCTGCCCGGAGGCCTCGAGCTGCTGGGCGCCCGCGTCTACGACCCCACCACCCGGGCCTTCCTCAGCCCCGACCCGCAGGACCCCACGACCGGGGCCGGCTGGGCCGGCAACCCGTACGCGTACGCCGCCAACAACCCGGTCGCCTTCACCGACCCGTCCGGCCTGCACCCGCTCAGCGACGCCGACATGAACGCTTGGCGCGACGCCCACAAGACCGGGGTCGCGGCCGCCGGGGACTGGTTGAAGGACAACTGGGAATACATCGCAGCCGGGGCCGCAGTCGTGGCCGGTGTCGCCCTCATGTGCACCGGCGTCGGCGGGCCCGCCGGGGTCGCGCTCATGAGCCTGTCCGGGGCCCTCACCTCGGGCGGGATCAGCATCGCGCAGCAGAAAGCCACCAACGGGTCCGTGGACTGGGCCCGCGTCGGCACCGAGGCCGCCATCGGCGCCATCCCCGTCCCCGGCGGCGGAGGAGCCGCGGCCGGACGCGAAGCAGCCGAAACAGCCGGCCGCGAAGCCCTCGAGGCCACCGGACGCGAAGTGGCCGAGACCACCGGACGCGAAGCAGCCGAACAAGCCGCCCGCACCACCGGCGAACACGAACTGTCCACCATCGGCACAGACGCCGCCGAAAACGTGGGTGAGCACGCCAGTCAGACGAATTACATATACTCGAGTCGAGTTCTTAATCGTTCTGCTGAAGCGGGTGATTCATTTCATAATTTCCCTCAGAGTTTCGATGAAGAAATCATTTTGCAAGGTCAAAGAAAAGTAACCCCAGGTTTCTGGGAAAAAGATGTACCCAACCTAAGTAATGACAATGTCATGTATCGATTAAGCGGAGAGATTAATGGCCATCCAGGAATATATGAAATTGCAACAAGGCCATCAGTAAGCGAGAGAACCGAAGTTATCATGCACCGATTTTTCAATACGAGGTAATCGATGAACGAAAAAAATTTTGACTCTGATTTCGACGCTACACTTATCGATTTCGCCGACGGTAGAACCGAATATATTATTGGCACTGAGTCACCATTCTCCACTCGACGTAGCGTTCTCATCGACGACCATCGCGGGAACACTTGGGTTGCAACTTTCATATGCCCAGACATGGGAAGAAAGACACTGACTAGACTTGTCGCCATGCCCAATCCAAGAAGACTAGCAGCGGTGATCCGAGGAGTTCTTTTTCTCGGCAACGTGGATGACCCAGCAAGCTTTGAACAGATAGCAGCTAGCGGATCAATCCAGGATATTCGCTCTTATCCAGAAGAGAATGTCGTGGTCGTTACCACTCCGTTGAGGATTCTATGCCTGGACGAAAATGGAGTTCGATGGAGAAGTCATCGACTTGCCCTTGAAGGGGTTTCACTCGGAGAAGCATCAGGAAATCTACTTCACGCAACAGTCGATAATGAAGAAACTCATCAGATAGATTTATTCATCAACAACGGAAAAATAGCACATTCAACATTCACTCTACCGGAAAGTTTTTACACCGGTTGAGGAAAGTTTTATATCAGCTGACATTATGGCCACCATGAAACAAAACTGTGTTTTTCGTGGATTTCCTGTGCCGTTTCGGATATGATTGGAGCATGCAGGTTGAGGTCACCCCGGAAGAAACCGCCGTCCTGATCAGATGGAAGAAGCGTTCCGACAATCATGTGCTGGTTCGGATGAAAGCAGAAGCGATCCTGTACGCCTCTGAAGGAGTCGGAATCGACATCATCGCGAAGAGGGTCGAGCGCACTGAGAGGACAGTGCAGGAATGGCTGGCCGAGTGGCAGGCCACGCGGGTGTGCTCGGTGCTGACCGGCCATGCCGGGAACCAGAACGCGGCGAAACCCGCCCGCGCACAGAAGGAAGAACTCAAGGCCATCCTGGCCCAGCCGCCCTCCCGGACGGGCGTCCACGCCGAGTTCTGGGACGTCCCAGCGATACGTGACGTCGTGAAGACCCTGTCCGACGCCGAACACCAGTCGGACTCCTCGTACCAGCTGCTCCTGCGCTTCTGCGGGCTGAGCCTCGAACTGCCCGACCCGTTCGACAAGCACCGCAACGAGAAAGCCATCACCAGACGCATGACCGAGGTGAAAACCCAAGTCAAGAGCTTGCTGGATCAGGGCTGGGAGGCCCACACCGCAAGGCGAGATCCGCTTGGAGCACGAGGCCGAGACCCACCGCATGTGGCTCCCGAAAGGACAACGCACCAAGCTGTCCGTGAACCGGCAGAGGACGTCCCAGTCCTTCTTCGGCGCCCTCTCGCTGACCAGCAAAAAAGTCAAACTGTACCCGATCGAGGGCAACCAGAACACCGAGCAGACAATCCTCGCGCTGGAACGACTCCAACGCGAAACCGAGACAGAGCAGATCGCGGTCGTCCTGGACAACGTCCGATTCCACCACGCGAAAGCGTTGACCGGCCTCCACGAGCCGGGTCAGCTGCTGGAGCGCATCACCCCTGTTTTCCTGCCGCCGTACGCGCCCGACCACAACCCGGTCGAGCACGTCTGGAACGCGGCCAGGAACAACATCGCGAACATTCAGCACGAGACCCCCGAAGAAACCTTCGGCGCGTTCGCCTCATACATCGCCAGCCGAACATTCGACTACGACTTCGAAAACCTCCCACCCCGCGAAACCAGAAACGATTTTGTTTCATGACGGCCATATGCAGCGACTCGCCTCGATGGACCAGATGGTCCGATTGAAGTTTTTCGCTCTAATAAAGACTGGCACGCCGAGCAGGGGGCTGTCAAACAATATGGTGATCGAATTGTCGAGCTGTACACTGAACGTCAACCCTGTTCGTCTCGATGTGATCCAATGCTCCGAGGAAGAAATATCGATACAACGTATTCTTATCCGTGGACATCAGGAGCAAATGAAACTGCACAAGCAATTAGAGATACGACAAATAGCGCACTTGGCGATGCCGTACGAAATCTGTTCGGGAGGTAACAACTGTTATGGTAGCGATGATCGACAGAAGCCCATGGGGGTTCAGGGCTCAGGATATTTGGGGAAAATTTTGCCCCGACGAAACTCTTAGAAAAATTCCTAAAAGGGTATATGGCGTTTTCGATCGGATTGACGAGCCTGTGATCCGTGGAGATTTTCCAGATAGATTGGTGATTGGAAATCCGAATCGTTGCATTTATATCTGTGAGGGGGATGGATCTGTTATGAGAAGTGGCATCGATAGCCCCGAATTCATCAATTCGGATGTAAATAAGTTTATTTGGTCACTCGAAACTTTTGCCCAATTTTATCCATATTATACAGACGACACTGAAATAGAGTCCATACGCAGAAAAGAAGGTGAAATCAAGAAAGCTTTAGTGAGTATCGATAAAGCTGTTTCTCGCGATACAGATTTTTGGTTTGGGCTCCTAGAGGACTTTGAATCGTATGGCGAATTTTCTACAGAATTTCTTTTTGATGAATATGGGGTTGACGCCGCAACGGACTAACCCCCACCGGTCTTGTAATGGATTGGGGAGTTATCCAAAACTATGGTTGACATGAAACGAAACCGTATTTTTCGTGGATTTCCTGTGTTGTTTCGGATATGATTGAGGTATGCAGGTCGGGGTCATCCCGGAAGAAACAGCCGTCTTGATCAGGTGGAAGAAGCGTTCCGACAATCATGTGCTGGTTCGGATGAAAGCAGAAGCTGTCCTGTATGCCTCTGAAGGAGTCAATATCAGCATCATTGCGAAAATGGTTGAGCGCACGGAGCGGACAGTGCTGGAATGGCTGGCCGAGTGGCAGGCCACCAGGATGTGCTCGGTGCTGACAGGGCATGCCGGGAACCAGAACGCGGCGAAACTCACTCGCACCCGGAAGGAAGAACTCAAGGCCATCTTGGCCCAGCCGCCCTCCCGGTCTGGTGTTCATGCCGAGTTCTGGGATGTCCCGGCGATACGTGAGGTCGTGAAGATCATGTTCGATGTCGAGTACCAGGCGGATTCTTCGTACCAGCTGCTCCTGCGCCTGTGCGGGCTGAGTCTCGAGCTGCCCGACCCGTTCGACGAGCACCGCAACGAGAAAGCCATCACCCGGCGCATGGCCGAGGTGAAGATCGAAGTCAAGGCCCTGTTGGACCAAGGCTGGGAGGTCTACACGGCGGACGAGGTCCGCTTGGAGCACGAGGCCGAGACTCGCCGTATGTGGCTCCCCAGAGGGCAGCGCACCAAGCTGTCCGTGGACCGGAAGAAGACGTCCCAGTCGTTCTTCGGTGCGCTCTCCCTGACCAGCAAGAAGGTCAAACTGTACCCGATCGAGGGCAACCAGAACACCGAGCAGACAATCCTCTCCCTGGACCGGCTCCAACGAGAAACCGAGACAGAGAAGATCGCAGTTGTCCTGGACAACGCCCGCTTCCACCACGCGAAAGCATTGACCGACCTCTACGAGCCGGGTCAGCTGTTGGAGCGCATCACGCCGATTCATCTGCCGCCGTACGCGTCCGACCACAACCCGGCCGGGCACGTCTGGAACGCGGCCAAGAGCAACATCGCGAACATCCAGCGCGAGACCCCTGAAGAGTCCTCGACGTGCTCGCCTCCCACGTCACCGGCCGTGCCTTCGACTACGACTTCGAGCACCTCCCACTCCGCGAAACCAGAAACGATTTTGTTCCATGACAGCCATAGCTAGATCTGGAGGTGGAGGCCACGCTGAAACCAATGCGATAAATCAATATGGCGATAGAATCATTGATCTTTACACAGAAAGACGCCCTTGCTCCAGCTGTATGGATGAGTTAAACAAGATGAAAAACCCACCAGGAATAACATATTCATTCCCATGGACCTCTGGTGATGCAGGAGTTCAAACAGTTTCAAATCAGGCCTTGGGAAATGCTGTACGAGGATTATTTGGGAGATGATTGTGACCCTAATTATAGATAAAACTCCTTGGAGCTCTACTTGCATCAACCCCGAATGGGAAAAATTTTGCCCTCTCGCTGAATTAGAAAGGATTCCCAATGAAGTTTATGGAGTCTTCACTCGTGCTGCAAAGCCTAGTCAGACGGAAGACTCTACGTGTTTAATAATTGGAACACCGCCATACGACATTTACGTAGAAGAGAACAACAATGGCGTGTGGAAGAGACGGGTAACTTCACATGTTTTCGTCAATTCAAGTATTGAGTCGTTTATCTATTTTCTTAACGTATTCGCAGACTCGTACCCCTATTACTCAGATGACGATGATTCAGAGTTCATACAGCTGAAAGCAAAAGAGATTGCCGAAACTTTAAAACCTGTCGATCCACCCGCTTTTTCCCGTGCAGATTATTTCTGGCCGATGCTTCTGGAAGATTTTGTCTCTTATGCCGAATTTTCTACAGAATTTCTTAAAGCCGAATATGGCGTTGATGGAATCGATGGATGATTGCCGGCGGTCGGTTTGGGTTCATCCGTATGACGAAGTCTACGCAATAATGGTATCGGCTGGTGAATTTCTCACCTGTTTCGGCAAGTATGGTTGACACGAAACGAATCCCATTTATAGCGAAACCCTTTTATAAGTTTGCTGCGCTGTTTCGGATGCAATAGAGATATGAGGTTTAGGCCACGCCGGAAGAAATCGCCGTCCTGATCAGATGAATGAAGCTGCCCGGCAGTCACGTGCTCGTCAGGATGAAGGCCGAAGCGATCCTGTATACCTCTGAAGGAGTCGGAATCGACATCATCGCGAAAATGGTTGAGCGCGCTGAGAGGACAGTGCAGGAATGGCGGGGCACGCGGATGTGCTCGGTCCTGACTGGGCACGCCGGGAACCAGAACGCAGCGAAACCCACTCGCGCGCAGGAGCAAGAACTAAAGACCATCCTGACCCAGCCGCTCTCCCGGTCTGGTGTCCACGCCGAGTTCTGGGACGTCTCGGCGATACGTGAGGTCGTGAAGATCCTTGTTCGACGCCGAACACCAGACGGACTCCTCCTACCAGATGCTCCTGCGCCTGTGCGGGCTGAGCCTCGAACTGCCGAGAACCAGTTCGACAAGCGCTGCGACAAGCCGGCCATCACCCGGCGCATGACCGAGGTGAAAACCCAAGTCGAGGCTCTGCTGGACCAGGGCTGGGAGGTCCACACCACAGACGAGGAGTACCTCGAGCACGAAGCCGAGAACCGCAGCATGCAGCTCCCCGAAGGGGTAGCGAACCGAACTTCACGTGGACCGGCAGAGGACGTCCCAGTCCTTCTTCGGCGCCCTCTCCCTGACCAGCAAGAAGGTCACGCTGTACCCGATCGAGGGGAACCGGAACACCTGGCAGACGATCCTCGCGCTGGACCGGCTCCAACGAGAAACCGAGGCCGGCGAGATCGCGGTCGTTCTGGACAACGCCCGCTTCCACCATGCGAAAGCGTTGACCGGCCTCTACGAGCCGGGCCGGCTGTTGGAGCGCATCACACCGGTTTATCTGCCGCCGTACGCGCCCGACCACAACCCGGCCGAGCACGTCCGGAACACCGCCAAGAACAACACCACCACCACCCAGCACGAGACCCCCGAAGAAACCATCATCGCATCCGCCCCACACGTCACCGGCCGCACCGTCGACCACAACTCCGAACACCTCCCACCCCGCGAAACCAGAAACGATTTTGTTTCATGACGGCCATAGTCAGAGCCGGGTTTGTCAAGAGTCTTGAATAGGCTTCCGGGAATTGGGATAACCAACTCGTGAACATCAGACCGACCACGCGTCGTACGACACGCCGCGCCCCGACACCCGGCAACGGTCAGGCGTCCCCATGCAACCAGCACGGGGCGCCTGACCCTGCCATCTGACAGGGGACCCCCACGTATCAGTCGAGCCTGCGGCGGGCGGCGCCCTTGTCGGCGCTCTGGGCGAGCAGGGCGAAGACCCTCAGCGCGTTCGAGACCTCGCGGTCGCGGTGGCGGGGCCGCCAGCCGGCCTCGTCCTGCTCGGCGCGGCGCGCGGCGAGCTCCTCGTCGGGTACCCGCACGCTGATCGTGCGGCCGGGGATGTCGATGTCGATGATGTCGCCGTCGCGCACGAGGCCGATCGCCCCGCCCGCGGCCGCCTCGGGGCTGATGTGGCCCAGCGACAGGCCCGAGCTGCCGCCCGAGAAACGGCCATCGGTGATGAGCGCGCACTGCGGCCCCAGACCCACGCCCTTGAGATAGCTCGTGGGGTAGAGCATCTCCTGCATGCCGGGGCCGCCCTTGGGGCCCTCGTAGCGCACGACGACGACGTCGCCGGCCTTCACCTTGCCGCCGAGGATGTGCTCGACGGCCTCCTCCTGGGACTCGGTGACGTGCGCCGGGCCGCTGAACACGAACTGGTCTGCGGGCACGCCGGCCGACTTCACGACGCAGCCGTCGACGGCGATGTTGCCGTGCAGCACGGCCAGACCGCCGTCGGCGGTGTACGCATGGGCGATGTCGTGGATGCAGCCGTTCACCGGGTCGGTGTCGAGCTCGTCGTAGCGGTTCGTCGAGCCGAACATCTCGGTGGTGCGCACGCCGCCGGGCGCGGCGTGGAACAGCTCGACGGCCTCGGGCAGCGCCGAGCCGCCGCGCACGTCCCAGTCGTCCAGGAAGGAGGCCATCGAGTCGTGGTGCACCGAGTGGACGCCGAGGTCGAGCAGGCCGCCGCGGCGCAGCTCGCCGAGGATCGCCGGGATGCCGCCGGCCCGGTGGACGTCCTCGAGGAAGAAGACGTTGCTGTTCGGGGCCACCTTGCACAGGCAGGGCACGTGGCGCGAGAGCTCGTCGATGTCGTCCTGGTCGAAGTCGACGCCGGCCTCCTGGGCGGCGGCCAGCAGGTGGAGGATCGTGTTCGTCGAGCCGCCCATGGCGATGTCCACCGTCATCGCGTTGGCGAAGGCCTCACGGGTGGCGATCGAGCGGGGCAGCACGGAATCGTCGCCGGCGTCGTACCAGCGGCGGGCGTTGGCGACGACGAGCCGGCCCGCCTCGGCGAAGAGGGCCCGGCGGGCGCTGTAGGTGGCCAGCGTCGTGCCGTTGCCGGGCAGCGCCAGGCCGAGGGCCTCGGTGAGGCAGTTCATCGAGTTCGCGGTGAACATGCCCGAGCAGGACCCGCAGGTGGGGCAGGCGTTGGCCTCCATGCGCGCCAGCTCGGCGTCCGACACGGAGTCGTCGGCCGAGGCGGTCATCGGGTGGATGAGGTCGAGCCGGGAGCTCGTCGTGCCGTCGTCGTTGGTGATCGGCCTGCCGGACTCCATGCCGCCTCCGGAGACGAAGACGGTCGGGATGTTCAGCCGCAGGGCGGCCAGCAGCATGCCGGGGGTGATCTTGTCGCAGTTGGAGATGCACACGAGCGCGTCGGCCTGGTGGGCGTTGCACATGTACTCGACGGAGTCGGCGATGATCTCGCGGCTGGGCAGCGAGTAGAGCATGCCCCCGTGGCCCATGGCGATGCCGTCGTCGACGGCGATCGTGTTGAACTCCTTGGCGACGCCGCCGGCCTCCTTCACCGCGTCGGCGACGATCCGGCCGACCTCGCGCAGCCCGACGTGCCCGGGCACGAACTCGGTGAACGAGTTGGCGACGGCGACGATCGGCTTCCCGAAGTCGTCGTCGCCCATGCCGGTGGCGCGCCACAGGGCGCGGGCACCGGCCATCGGGCGCCCCTCGTACGTGATGCGTGAGCGCAGTGTTGGCATTGCCGGGTCCTTTCCTCGCCCCCAAGAGTAGGGCTCCCCAGGATTACGGACCGCTGCCGACCACAACGTGTCCGGGCGGTCCGACGGGACGATCCCGCCGGGCGCCCGCCGTCCTCAGCCCTGGCCGGCGTCGGCCACCCTCCATCCGGCGCCGTCCCTGACGAGGATCCACTCCCAGCTGCACCTCGTGGTGCGGGTGAACGAGGGATGCGCCCGGCGCCCCGTGGTGAACCTCGAATCGAGCACGAGGACGTTCTCGGCGCCGTACTCGTCCTGGTACTCCGGCTCGCGGTCCGCTCTCCCGTCGAACCACAGATCGGTCAGCGTGCAGTCCTCGTAGCCTCCGGCGAACTCCCGCTCGACGGCGTCCATCGCGGCATCGATGTCCTGCCGGCTGCGGCCCCCGGCGTCGACCACCCGCCTGCTGACATGGCTCGTGTCCCCGTTCCCGGGCGGCAGCAGGAGGAACAGGGCCCCCGCCAGCAGCGCCAGGACGCCCACGGCAGCGGTGACGGCGACCACGATTCCTCTGCGGCTCACGGTTCTCCTTCTCAGCCGTCGCCCCGACCCGGGGCCCCGGCGCGGCTGCGTCCTCGTCGTCCCCGCCTCAGGGCTCCAGCAGCACCTTGATGGCGCGGCGCTCGTCCATCGCCCGGTAGCCCTCGGCCGCCCGCTCCAGCGGCAGGCGCATGGTGAAGACCCTGCCGGGGTCGATCTCCTTCCTCAGGATCCGGTCGATGAGGTCGGGCAGGAAGCGACGCACCGGTGCGGGGCCGCCGTGCAGGTGCACCTCGGAGAAGAACAGGGCGCCGCCGTCGATCTGCTGGTCGTGGCTGACGCCGACGAAACCGATGTTGCCGCCGGGGCGGCAGCAGGCGATGGCCTGATCCATGGACACCTGGTTGCCGACCGCCTCGACGACGCTGTGGGCGCCCAGGCCGCCGGTGAGCTCCTTGACCCTGGCCGCGCCCTCGTCGCCGCGCTCGGCGACGACGACATCGGCGCCGAACTCGCGCGCCAGGGCCGCGCGGTCCTCGTGGCGGGACATTGCGATGACCCTCTCGGCGCCGAGCGTCTTCGCGGCGAGCACCGCGGACAGGCCCACCGCGCCGTCCCCGACGACGGCGACGGTCCGGCCCGGGCCGGCCTCGGCGGCGACCGCACCGAACCAGCCGGTGCCGAGCACGTCGGAGGCGGCCAGCAGGGAGGCGAGCAGCTCCGGGTCGTCGGGTCTGCCGCCGGGCACGACGACGAGGGTGCCGTCGGCCTGCGGCACCCGGGTGTACTGGGCCTGCGTGTCGCCCATGAAGCCGCCGTTGACGCAGCGGGACTGGTATCCGGAGGCGCAGATCTCGCAGCTGTTGTCGGACAGGCAGAAGGAGCCGACGACGAAGTCGCCGACCGCGACGTTCTTCACCTCGGAACCGACCTCGACGACCGTGCCGATGTACTCGTGGCCCATCGGGGACTCCTCGACGGGCTGGAGGCCGCGGTAGGGCCACAGGTCGGAGCCGCAGATGCAGGCGATCTCGACCCTGAGGACGGCGTCGGTCGGTTCGACGACGTGGGGGACCGGGCGGTCCTCGACGGTGACGTCGCCGGGAGCGTGCATGATGACGCCGCGCATGGTCTCGTCCATGTGGTGGTCTCCTCTGATCATGGAAGAAGGGCATGTCACCCGGGACAAGGGATGACGTCTTCCAGACTAGGTCTCATGGGCAAGCCGGGTCCGCAGCCGCGCGGCCGCCGGGCCCGGCGCGCAGCCGGCTGCGCATGCCGGGGCCGGCGGCTCGCGTGCAGGACGCCCGGCCTCGGCGGGGCCGGGCGTCCGGTTTGTCCTCGCGCTCACTCCTGCACGCGCAGCGCCTCGCCCGGCGGGATCCGGCGCACGTGGAGCAGGTGGAGGGCGGCCACCAGCAGATAGGCGCCGAGGGCGATGGCGATCTCCTCGGCCACCATGACCGGGGGCACGGCGAGCACGAAGTTCGCGTCGTAGCCGATGAAGACCCGCGCGATGCCCCACGCGAGGAACCGGACGACGAGCACGGGGCTCACGAGCAGGGAGGCCATGACGGTCAGCGTCACAGTGCGCACGTAGACCGCCGAGACCTCGTCGTCGCGGTACCCGAGCACCTTGAGCAGGGAGATCGTGCGGGCGCCCCGGTCGATGACCGTCTTCGTCAGCAGGTGGACGACGATGACGAAGACGAGGATCGCGAGGACGGCGGCCATCCGCATGATCGTGGAGGCCGAGGCCGAGACCTGGTCGGCGGCGGTGCGCACGTCCTGCTCGGTCATGACCGAGGCGACGGCCTCGGACGGCAGCTCGAGCGCGCTGTCGGACAGATAGCCGTTGAAGGCGTCGGGCGCCTCGCCCAGCATCCCGTTGAGTTCGGCGCGCGACAGGTAGACGCGCACATCGGTGCTGTTGCCCCGGGTGCCCGCGACGGTGAACCGGTACTGCGTGCCCGTGTACCTGTCGGTGAGAGTGAGCTCGTCGCCCACCCGGACGTCCGTCTTGTCCAGCAGACCCGCGCCGACGACGACGCGGCCGTCGGCCACGTCGAGGCCGCCGAGGTGGGGCGAGTCCGGGTCGACGCCGAGGAGCTGCACGTCCATCGGCCCGGCGTCCCAGCGGCGCTCGACCCGCAGGACGGTCGTGGTGATGCGCTCGGCCGAGGCCCCGGCGCCGGGGTCGGGGCCCGCGTCGGCCGGGTCGACCGGCGCGCTCAGCGCGTAGGTGTAGGCGGCGGGCAGATCGGCGATGGTGTCCTCGGTGTAGTTGTCGACGATCGGCAGGAAGGACAGGCCCGCCATGAGGAGGAAGCTGGACAGGACGATGCCGGCGAAGAGCGTGGCGAAGGCGGCCCTGGCCTGCAGCAGCAGGCGCAGGCGGAATCTCGTGCGGAAGGGCAGCCGCGCGGGCAGGTGCACCGCGCGGTGTCCGCGGCGGCGGTGCTCGTGGCGCAGGAACTGGAGCGGGGTGCGGCGCAGCGCGCGGACCAGGCCGAGGGCCGTGATGCCGATGAGGAGGACCAGCGGCAGCACCGTCGTGAGCAGGAGGGCCCGCACCGAGAAGCTCGCCGTGCAGGGCGGCAGGCTGTACATGTCGTAGTAGATGCTCCGCATCGGGGCGGTCAGCACCGTGTGGCCGAGGATGTTGCCGGCCAGGCAGGCGGTCGCGCCGACGAGCGCCGGCAGGGCGAGGTAGTGGCGCAGCAGCTCGCCGCGGCGCCAGCCGGAGGCCAGCAGCGTGCCGATCACCGAGCTCTCGGACTCGATCGTCGCCGAGGAGATGACGATGACGATGAAGGCCACGACGACGACGAGGACGATGAGCAGCCAGGTGATGAAGACCGAGTCGTGGTCGACGTCGTCGATCCCGTAGGTGATGCCCATGTTGTCGTCCGCGTCGATGAGCGAGGTCACCCGGGCCCCGGCGGCGACGAGACGGGCCGCCGCGTCGGTCTCGACGTCGTGGCGCTCGCCGGCGGTGAGGGTGCCGTCGCCGTCGGTGAGCGCGGAGCCGTCGAGGCCGACGTGCGCGGTGGTGTCGGCCGACAGGGCGTCGTCGAGGAAGAAGGAGCCGGTGAAGGCGGTCGGGACGCCGCCGACGCCGTCCAGGCGCTTCCAGCCCTCGGGGGTCACCGTGCCGACCCCGAAGGTCAGGGTGTTCATGACGATGCCCGAGTTCGTCTTGAACAGGGCCGTGTAGTCGGGGAGCGTGACGAGGCCGCTGATCGTCCAGCTCGTGCCGGCGGCGGTGACGGTGTCTCCGACGCCCAGCCGGTGCGCCCTGGCGAAGGTCGTGTCGAGGGCGAGTTCGTCGTCGGCGGCGGGCATCGCGCCCTCGTGGAGCGCTTCGAGGTCGAAGCCGTCGCGCGGCGTGTGGAGGCGCAGGGTGACCGTCGCGTCCGGGTCCTCGCCGTCGGCCAGGTGGGCGGCGTCGATGACCAGGGGCGTGTCGCGGGAGCGGTTGTCGTGCATCTCGAGGCCGGCGTCGGAGAGCACCCGGGACTGCTCGTCGGTGAGCTCCGCGGCCGTGGTGATGCGCCCGTCCTCGACGGCGTAGTCCGCGCGGAGCGTGTGCGTGGTCTTCGTGATGGAGGCGGCCGCGGACAGATAGCCGGTGCCGGTGGCCGAGACGGCGAGCAGGAGCACCAGGATCGCCGCCCAGCGGCCGGCGTTGGCGCGCAGCTGGCGGGGCAACCGGTGACGCAGCGGGCTGCGCGGGCGGGCGGCGGGGGATCCGGTCACGGCGCTCACCACTCGAGCTCGGACGCCGCCACCGGATGCTCGGCGACCTCGTTCTGCACGAGCCGGCCGTCGCGCAGCCGCAGGGTGCGGTGCGCCATGGCGCCGATGGCGTCGTTGTGGGTGACGATGACGATGGTGCAGCCGTGGATGCGGTTGACGCGCTCGAGGACGCCGAGCACCTCCTTGCTCGTCTCGTGGTCGAGGGCGCCGGTGGGCTCGTCGCACAGGAGCAGATCGGGCTTCTTCACCAGGGCGCGTCCGATGGCGCAGCGCTGCTGCTGGCCGCCGGAGACCTGGCGGGGCAGCTTGTCGCGGTGCTCCCACAGGCCCAGGTCGCGGAGGAGCCCGTCGACGTCGAGGGGCTCGGGGACGAGGCAGGCGCAGACCTCGATGTTCTCGCGCACGGTGAGATCGGGGATCAGGTTGTAGAACTGGAAGACGAAGCCGAGCTCGCGGCGTCGGTAGTCCACCAGGCGGCGACCGGTCAGCGCGGTGACCTCCTCGCCGTCCACGGCGACGGTCCCGGAGTCGGCCGGTTCCAGGCCGCCCACGAGGTTGAGGAAGGTCGACTTGCCCGAGCCCGAGGGGCCCAGCAGCACGCAGATCTCGCCCCTGCCCAGTTCCAGGGTGACGTCGTCGAGGACGGTGGTGCGTGCCCCGTCCCGGCCGAAGCTCTTCGTCAGATGCTCCACGCGGGCGAGGTCGGGCGCCTCCCCGCGGGGTGCAGGATCCGGGGCGGTGCAGGATACGGTGGACACGGCGGGCTCCTAAGTTCAGGCTGCCCTAAGCATAGGAATGAACGGGGCCTTCCGACAGGGGAGCGGTCCTCCGTCAGGAGGGGCGATCCTCCGCAGGGAGTGTACCTGTCAGCGGTCGGCTGGCGCCGTCAGGCCCGGTGGCGGCGCTTCCCGGATCATTCGTGCCGGATCGTTCGTGGCTTCCCGGGCCGCGAGGACGTGATCGGCGCTCTCGAACAGGGCGTGGCGGCACTTCCCGGATCGTTCGTGGTTTCCAGGGCCGCGGACGGCGAGACCGTTCTCACCGTGCTGCGCGTGGCGGCACTTCCCGGATCGTTCGTGCGACAGGGGCTGTACGTCATGCCGGGTCCGGCGACCGGCCGTGGCCCCTCCCGACGGGGCCACCACCAGGATGAGGGGACGGGGAGTCTCTGACCGGCTCGGCTCTTGGGTCCTCCGCGCTTCGTCCATCGGCCCGCACTTCGTCCGTCGGCCCGTACCTCGTCCGTCGGTTCGCACCTCGCTTTTCGGTTCGCACCCGGGTTATGTCCGAGGTGCGAGCACAAAGGTGAGGTGGGAATGGTGGGGGCGCCCGTGTCGGTGGGCGCCCCCTCACCCGTTCGAGGGGTCGATGCGGAGCCCGAGCTGGGCGGCGACGGCTTCGAGGGCCTCGTCCTCGTCGATGCCGTCGGCGAGGACGAGCACCTCGTCACCGGGGCCGATGCCGAGCGCCATGACCCTGAGCTGGTTGGTGAGCGAGGCCCGCCCGTCGTGGCAGCTCAGCCACACCGACGACTTGAAGCGCCCGGCGGTTCGCGCCAGGAGCGCCGCCGCCCGCGCGTGCACCCCCAGCGGGTCGCCGATGGTGACGGATCTGCCGATCATCGGCTCAGTTCTCGATGGAGATCGTTGAACCGATCGTCAGCGCAGGGGCCTCGCCCTGCACATGCAGAGTGCCCTCGAGCTGGGCCCGGGCGGCGCCGTCGAAGTTCAGCGTGATGTGGCCCAGCCCGTCCAGGTTCTTGCGGACGAGGCCGCCGACCGCGGTGATCGGGTAGGCGGTGCCGTCGATGACGAGCCGGTCGCCCGGCCTGATGTCGTCGGCGGACCGGTTGATGTCGATGGTGAAGCAGAAGTCTGCGAGTGAGGCGGGGGCCCCGTCGCCGAACAGGACGTACATGCCCTGCTCCGCGAACGAGGCGGCCTCGGGGCCGATCCCCCTGACGGTGGTGGTGTAGATCTGAGCCATGTCGGTCTCCTTGTCGTTGCGCTGCGCCGGGCGCAGCATGCGATCGGGTGGATGAGGTCGGTCGGGTCGGTGAGGGGCGCCGGGGCGTCCCGGCGGGGTCAGGCCGCGTAGAGGCCGACGGAGGCGAGCCAGGCGACCGCCACGCGCGGCACGCCGTTGACGAAGCGCGAGTAGAGCACGGCCGGGACGCCGATCTCGACCGTCTCCGCCTCGGCCTCTGCCAGGCCCAGGGCGACCGGGATGAAGTCGCAGCCGTTCTGGGTGTTGATGGCGAACAGGGCCGGCAGGGACAGGCTCGGGCTGACGGCGCCCTTGCCGATCTCGACGCCGATGAGGGTCCCGATGATCTGGGCGATGACCCCGCCCGGGCCGAGCAGCGGCGACAGGAACGGCAGCGAACAGATGAGGCCGAGCACCAGCAGACCCGGGCCGGAGCCGACGAGCGGGGTCAGGAAGTGGGTGAACCAGTTGCCCAGGCCCGAGGCCTTGATGATGCCGATCAGCATGGCGACGAAGCCCATGAACGGCAGGATCGTCGTGATCATCGTCTGGATGGCGTCGCGGCCGGCCTGGTAGAAGATCGCGATGACTCTGCCCGCCCCCAGGCCGATTCTCTCGAGCAGGTTCTTCCTCCTCTTCTGCGCCAGCGCCTCCGAGACCTTCATGTCGGACGAGTAGTGCACGGCGTCGTCGGCGTCCTGTGCCGCGGGCCCGGCCGGAGTCGTGCTCTCGGCGCCGTCCGGCACCGCGGCCCGTCCGGCCGGGGTCGCGCCCGGGTCGGCGAGGCTCACCTGGTCGGGGCCGACGGCCGAGACGTAGATGGACTCGTTGATGAACTGGGCCAGCGGGCCGGCCCTGCCGGTCGGCATGACGTTGACGGTCGGGATGCCCTTCTTCGGATAGAGCCCGCAGCGCAGGGTTCCGCCGCAGTCGATGACGACGACGGCCGTCTCCTCGTCGGGGACCGAGGTGCCGAAGCCGTTGACCGACTCCATCCCGGACAGCTCCTCCATCCGGTCGACGACCTCGGGCTTGGCGCCGCCGCCGACGATGTAGACGATCTTGTTCCTCGTCCCGCTGGCGCTGACGGTCAGGGGGCCGCCGTAGCCGGAGTTCCCGCGCGTGATGGTGATTGCCTGGTGTGTCATGTGAAGGGTTCCTCTCTTCTCGCGCGGCTACGCGGCGGCCCGGAGTTCGCGGCGGAGCCTGACGCCCTGCTGCCTCTCGACCCACCGGGTGATGAAGTCGGTGCTCCAGCCGCCCAGGAAGTTCATGAGCAGGCCGACGAGCAGATAGCGGATGGCCAACGGCATCGTCGGCAGACCGAGCTGGTCGATGCCGTTGGCGATGCCGAGCCAGACGAACAGCTCGCCCGGGTTGATGTGCGGGAAGACGCCGTTGCTGGTGTGGCAGAACTGCATTCCGGCCGCTGCGTAGGAGGGCTTGTAGAACTCGGGCAGGAAGCGCCCGAGCGACAGGGCCATCGGGTTGCCCAGCATGAAGGCGCCGAGGAACGGCAGAACCATGTAGCGGGTGACGGGGTTGCCGGCGGCGTGCCGGGCCAGGCCGTTGATGCGGTCCTCGCCGATCATGCCGATGATGGAGTTCATGAAGATGATGAGCACGAGGACGAGGGGGACCGTCGTGCCCATCCATCCGATGAAGGTGTTGGCGCCCTCCTGGAACAGGCCGATGAACCATTCGGCCGCCTTGACGATGACGTTCATGAGATCACTCCTTCCAGTCGAGTGGGTGGGGTCGACCGCACGACTCTCCTGCGGGCCGTGGCGGTGGTGGCGGGCCGGCCGGGGGAGCCCGCCCGGCGGCGGGCCCGTCCCGTCCCGGCGCGGCCGGGAAGCCTTTCGAGCAGCCGGCCGAGCGGGCCGGGCGGATCCTCGGGCACGCCCCCGTTCCGGGCCGTCGCCCAGTTCTCCTGGGCGTTCGCCACGGCGAGCCGCAGTCCCCTGGGGCAGCGGCGCAGCGCGGCCGGGTCGAAGTCGTCGATGCGGCGCCCGGTGACGCCGTCCAACGGTTTGAACCGGGCCATGACGGTCAGGCCCGACATGGCCCTGGCGTCGATGACGGTGCCGTCCCCGTCGAGGAGCAGCATCGCGATGGCACCGGCGCTGAAGGCGTTCTTGCGCTTGCCGATCGCGACCCTGCCGCGCCTGCGCAGCGCGCCGTAGGACGATGAGAAGTCCTTCATCTGCACGGCGGCCAGGTGCATCTGGGCCAGACAGGCCGCGCCGAGCGCGGTGAGGACGAACCAGTAGTTCATGTCAGTTCTCCTTGAGGTGGGCCGGATCGTTCGTCATGTGGAAGAAGAACTGCTCGTACGAGGTGAGTCGGCAGATCCGGTCGAGGCCGGGCCGGTCGGCGGCCAGCCGGATGACCTCGTCGTAGATGTCGACGAGGACCGTGTCGTCGTAGTCGCCCTTGTCGGGCACTCCGAGCAGGATGAGGAGGCGCAACCCGTCGGAGTCCCCGCTGCGCGGGACGACGCCGACGGCCAGGACGATGCGGTCCGAGCCCTCGGGCAGGGTGGCGTGCGGGAAGGCGACCTGCGGGCTGAGGAGCATCGACGCCCGCTCCTGGCGCTCTCGGACGCGTTCGCGGAAGCCGGGCGGCACTTCTCCGGCGGCGACGAGCCGGTCGAGCATGCTCGCGAGCAGCTCCTCGTGGTCGTCGGCCGGGTCGAGGACCACGAAGCGCTCGGCGGTGAGCAGACCGGCCAGCAGCGAGCGGGTGCCGGCGCCGAGCAGGACGTCGACGCCCTTGTCGAAGCGCAGCCGGTTGATGTGGTGCAGCAGCTCCTCGCGGTCGAAGACCTCGGTCAGGCGGATCAGCGGGGCGTCCGTGCGCAGCGGCCGGTCGGTCGTCGCGACGACGAGGTCGAAGCCGTCCAGGCCGTCCTCGTCCGCCTCGTCGAGGCTGAGCAGCTCGTAGCGCGTGGACGGGGCCATCACCGTGGCGAGCTGGAGCTGCACGAGCCGGGCCGAGACGCCGCCGCCGCGGGTGACGACGCCCACCCGGTAGTCGGGGCTGGTCAGCGTGCGGTGCTCCTCGATGAAGACCTGGAAGTACCCGGTGAGCAGCTGCATCTCCTCGTCGGGGAGCCGCAGGCGGAGCTCGCGGTCGATGATCCCGGCCGTGATGGCGGCCATCTGCGCGGCGACGGGGTAGGCGCTGCGCAGATCGCTGGTGGGCGCGGCGGGGATGCGGATGCCGAAGCGCAGCCTGTTGACCATGAAGGCCAGGTGGTGGGCGAAGTTCGTCAGCATCTCCGAGGAGGGGATGTCGATGCCCATCTCGGCGGCGATCTCGGCGAGGATCACGTCGAGCAGGGGGCGGACCTCTGCCGAGGTGGGGAACCGGGCGAGGCGGCGCTCGTCGTGCGGGGTGTGCATGCCGATGACCGGCAGCGTCATGAAGACCGCCTCGTTCGGGTGGACGGGCAGCTGCAGCTCTGCGCCGACCGCGGCGATGAGCTCCGCGCCGAAGGCGTGGGCGCTGCTGGCGCGGACGGCCCCGTACTCCGCCGGCAGCGTCTCGAGGGGATGGCCGGTGAGCGTGCGGTCGAGCATGACCGTGTACCAGCGGGTGATCTCCTGGGCCGCGAGGATCGAGATCGAGAAGTCCTCGACGACCCGTTCGACGACCGCCACGAGGTTCTCGTCGAGCGGGTAGCCGGAGTAGACCGCGGGGTAGTGGTGGTCGAGGATGAACAGCCGCTCGCTCAGTTCGTCGCCGTGCCATTCGATGCCCCGGTTGGGGCGCCCGACGATGGTGATGCCGTAGGCGGCGGCGCGCTCGCGCAGCGTGCCCAGGTCGCCGAGGACGGTGGAGCGTCCGACGGACATCTCGTGGGCGAGGTCGTCGACGAGCAGGGGGCCTGCGGCCCGGGCCAGGCGGGCGGTGATGTGCCCGCAGCGGGTGCCGGGATCGTTGAAGGACGTGGAGCCGTCGACGAGTTCGGCGCGCAGCCGCGCGTAGCGGTCCCGGTCGATCACCCACAGGCGGTAGCGGCCCCGGTCGAGACGCACCTGGGCGACCCGGTCGAGGACGGAGTTGAGCTCGCGGACGTCGTTCGTGATCGTCTTCGCGCCGACCCCGAGACGGTCCTGGAGGGCCTCGGGATCGGCGGAGAGATGTCGCTCCAGCTGGAGGAGTATCTCTGCTCGTCTGTTCACGATGATCCTGGTGATGAGAGCGATTCGTGCAACGGTGCATGGGTCGGGCCGGCGGTGGACCGGCGCGGATCGTACGGGGTCGGCGACGGCTCAGCCCCGGGACTTGCCTCCGGTGACGGTGACGGTCGTGCCCGTGATGTAGGCCGAGCGGTCGGAGGCGAGGAAGCACACGACATCGGCCACCTCGTCAAGGGTGCCGGGCCGGCCCAACGGGATGGTCCTGCTGTAGTCGGGCGACAGCCGGTCGACGGTCGTGCTGCGCGTGTAGGCGAGCGCCTCGTTGTAGGCGGGGCTGCGCAGGCCGGTGGGCTCGAGGATGCCGGGGGCCGCGCCCACGACGCGGATGCCCAGCGGGCCGAGCTCCTTGGCCCACGACAGGGTGAAGCCGTTGAGGGCGCCCTTGGTCGCCGAGTACGCCGACTGCCCCTTCGAGCCCTCGGCGCCGGCCTCGGAGGTGATGTTGATGATGGTGCCCGCGCCGGCCCGGACGAGTCGGCGGGTGACGGCCTGGGCCATGAGGAAGGCGCCCTTGACGTTGACGTCGAACATGAAGGCGAAGGACTTCTCGTCCAGCTCGTACTGGGGGGCCTCGCCCCTCGCGTCGACGAGCAGGCGGGGCTGGTTGACGCCGGCGTTGTTGACGAGGGTGGTGATGCGGCCGAAGTGCTCCTCGACGGTGGCGACGGCGGCCTCGACGGCCCCGGCGTCGGTGATGTCCACGCCGACGTCGAGGACGCCGGAGACGTCCACGCCGTCCTCGACGGTCAGGTCGAGGCAGGCGACCTGCGCGCCCGCCGAGCGCAGGCCCTCGACGATGTGCCTGCCGATGCCGGAGTCGCCTCCGGTGACGATGACGACCTTGTCATCAAGATCCAGCCATGTGTTCGACATTGACGACTCCGTTCCGACGGTTCCCGGGTGGTTGCGGAATCGACGCTATTTCGGGCATCCGCTGTTGTGAACGGATCGTTCTGCTGCCGGTTCTCCGGTTCGGGGAAAAAGATCGCACGAATGCCCCGTGGGCTCCCGCGGCGCCCGGCCCCCGCCGGCCCGCTCGTCCGGTTCGCGTCCGGGGCGCGCGTCGTCCCGTCCCCGTCATTGGTTCGCACCTCACTTTTTGGTTTGCACCCGGGTTATGTCCGAGGTGCGAGCACAAAAGTGAGGTGGGAACGGTGGGCCGGGGCGTGGGACGGGTGAGGGGTGCGGGATGGCCGGGCGTGGGACGGCCGGGGGCGAACGGTGGGTCGGAGCGCGGGACGGCCGGGGCCGTGGCGCGAGGGCGTCGACCGCGCGGGCTCAGAGGCGCACCGGGTACTGCGGCCGGGGCACCTCGGGGGTCACCGTGCCGGCGACGAAGATGTCGTACCAGAGCATGAAGCAGACGATCGTCCACACGCGGCGGGAGTGGTCGGCGACGCCGGCGCGGTGCTCGTCCAGCAGCCTCATGGCCGCCTTCGGGTCGATGAACTCGTCGGTGGGGGAGCTCTCGATGATGTCGCGCGCCCAGGCGTAGGAGTCCCCCCTGAGGTAGACGCGGGTCGGCACCGGGAAGCCGAGCTTGCGGCGGTGCAGCACATGCTCGGGGACGATCCGCTCCAGCGCCTTGCGCATGGCGTACTTCGTCGTGCCGCCGGCGAGCTTCTCGCTCATCGGGATGCGGCGGGCGATCTCGAAGACCTCCTTGTCGAGGAACGGCACGCGCAGCTCCAGCGAGTTGGCCATCGTCATCCTGTCGGCCTTGACGAGGATGTCGCCGCGCAGCCAGCTGAACAGGTCGACGTGCTGCATCCGCTGCACCGGGTCCCAGGAGCGGGAGGCCTCGTAGAGCGGGTCGGTGACGTCGTGGAAGCTGATCGACGGGTCGTAGGTGCGCAACAGACCCGGAAGCTGCTCCTCGCGGAAGATGCGGGCGTTGCCGTAGTAGCGGTCCTCGAGCCGCAGGGCGCCACGGCGCAGCATGTCCTTGCCCCGCATGCCGTTCGGCAGTGCCCGGCTGACCGCCCCCAGCCCGCGGCGCAGCGCCATCGGAAGATGCTCGAAGCCGGCCAGCGAGACGGGCTCATGATAGATCGTGTAGCCGCCGAAGAACTCGTCCGCGCCCTCGCCCGACAGGACGACCTTGACGTGCTTGCGGGCCTCGTTGGCGACGAAGTACAGCGGCACGAGGGCCGGGTCGGCGACCGGGTCGTCGAGGTACCAGATGATGAGGGGCAGCGTCCGGGTGAGCTCCTCCTCGGTGACCCAGCGGGTGATGTGCTCCACCCCGATGGCCCTCGCCGACTCGTCGGCGACGTCGTTCTCGGAGTAGCCCTCGGCCCGGAAGGCCGCGGTGAAGGTGAGCAGATCGGGGTTGTAGCGCTTGGCCAGGGCGGCGATCGCCGTCGAGTCGATGCCGCCGGACAGGAACGAGCCGACGGTCACGTCGGCGCGCATGTGCTTGGCGACCGAGTCGTCGAGGACGGCGGCGATCCGGTCGTAGAGGGCCTCCCGGGACTCGGGGCCGGTGACCGGCCGGGAGTCGAAGACCGGGTGGAAGTAGCGGGTCTGCTCCAACCGGCCGTCCTCGACGGTGAACGAGCAGCCGGACTCGATCCTCGTGAGCCCGGCGTCCATCGACTCGGGCTCGGGGACGTACTGGAGGACGAGGTAGTGCTGCAGCGCGCGGGCGCTCACCCGTGCGGTGCCGGTGAGCTCGCGCAGGCTCTTGGCCTCGGAGCTGAACGCGACGCCGTCCGGCGTCGCGGCGGTGTACAGCGGCTTGATGCCGAACCAGTCGCGGGCGCCGAAGGCCCGCTGCTCGCGGGCGTCCCAGATGACGAAGGCGAACATGCCGCGCAGCCTCTGCACCCAGTCGGCCCCGTGGTAGTGGTAGCCGGCGACGATGGCCTCGCCGTCGCCCTCGGTGTGGAAGACGGCGCCGTCGGAGGAGGCCAGCTCGGCGCGCAGCTCGAGGTAGTTGTAGATCTCGCCGTTGAAGACCATCCAGTAGCGGTCGGGGTCCTCGGGCGGGCCCCAGCGCAGCGGCTGGCCGGAGTTCTCGATGTCGATGATCGACAGGCGGTTGAAGCCCAGCACCGCGCGGTCGTCGTGCCAGACCTCGGTGTCGTCGGGGCCGCGGTGCCGCTGGAGGGCCATCCCCGCCCGCACCTGGTCGACGCGCTCGGCGCGCAGGGCGTCGGTGGAGATGAACGTCATGAAACCGCACACGGGATGATGCCTTCCTGAAGATGGCGCGACGACGGGCGGGAGGCCGCTCCCCCAGTATGGCCGATGCCGGCGTCCGGCGCCGTCCAGGGTGCGCACGCACGATCCGCGCCCGCGGGACGATCGCCCGCGGCGGAAGACCTGTCCGCAGCGCTTTCCGTGCCGGGGGCGGACTGGCGGTCGTCCCCCGGCCCACAGGTCATCATCGGGGCCGGGCGGCCGAAGCATGTTCTCCTCGTGGTCGCCGATCCCGCTCCCGCGGCGGGAAGGGTACCGATGATGAAGGATTTCTCGGTGTCACGTCGCTGGTCCCGCGCCCGCGGCGGGAAAGGCGCCGCCGAGGGCGGCTCTGACGCCCCGCGGGATGGATCGTCCGGTACGGGCGGGGCACAGACCCGCGGCACAGGCGGTGGGCGTTCCCGCCCGTGCCCCGCGGATGCGACGGGCTGTCGTCATTTTCGGGACTCACGTTCTCGTTCCGGCAGGGCCTACTATGCCCGCGTGCGCATCCAAGTCATCGGTGTGGATCACCGGACCGCCCCGCTGGCGGCGCTGGCCACCCTGTCCGACGGCGAGGGGCTGTCCCGCGTCCTCATGGCCCGGCAGGCCGATGTCGCCGGGGCCGTCCTGCTGTCCACGTGCAACCGCTTCGAGCTGATCTGCGACACGGACGACTCCCTCGAGCCCGGGCGGCTGCGCGAGCGCGTCTGCGAGCTGGCCCGGGAGCTCGCTCCGGACGTCGACGAGCGCGCCCTGTCCGGCCTGCGCGCGGACGTCGGCGACGCCGCCGTCCAGCACGTCTTCGAGGTGGCCGCCGGGATGCGCGCCGCGGTCATCGGCGACAAGCAGGTCGCCGGCCAGCTGCGCCGGGCCTACGAGCTGGCCTCCGAGCGCGGCCAGTGCACCGGCCGCCTCCACCGCCTCTGCCACGACGCGCTGACCAGCTCGCGCGCCGTCGCCAGCCGCACCTCGCTCGGCGCCGCTGGCCGCTCCGTCGCCGGCGTCGGCCTCGACATGACGGGCCTGCCGGGCGGCCTGCGCGGCCGGCGGGTGCTCCTGGTGGGCACCGGCGCCTTCGCCCGCGTCGTCCTCGCCGAGCTCGGCACGCGCCGCGCCGGCCGGATCAGCTGCTGGTCGGCCTCGGGCCGGGCCGAGCGGTTCGCCGCCCACCACGACGTCGTCCCGCTCGACGACGACGGGCTCGCCGGGGCCGTCGCCGAGGCCGAGCTGGTCGTCACGTGCAGCGGCAACGGCGCCGTGCTCGGCGCCGGGCCACTGCTCGCCGGACGCCCCGAGCTGGCCGCGCCCGGCGCGTTCCCCGTCCTCGACCTGTCCCTCGGCGGTGATCTCACCGAGGAGGCCAGGGCCCTGCCCGGCGTCCGCGTCATCGGTCTGGAGGAGGTGCGCGACCGGGCCGACGAGACCCAGCGCGAGGTCATCGAGCAGGCCCAGCAGGTCGTCGACGAGGGCGTCGCGCGGCACCTGGCCAAGGAGCGCTCCCGCGGCGCCGATCCGGCCATCGCCGCCATGCGCGCCGAGGTGGGCGTCCTCGTCGACCGCGAGATCGCCCGGGTGCGGGCCCGCGAGTCCGAGGAGGTCTGCGCCGCCGTCGAGCGCTCGCTGCGCCATCTCGCCGGCGTCATGCTCCACACGCCCACCGTCCGCGGCAACCAGCTCGCCGAGGAGGGGCGCGGCGAGGAGTTCTTCGCGGCGCTCACCCTGCTGGGGATCGAGGTCGACCGGTGACCGGCACCGGCGGGCCGCTGCGCCTCGGCACGCGCGGCTCCGAGCTGGCCGTCTCGCAGACCCTCACGGTCGCCGGGCGGATCGAGGAGCTCACCGGTGCGGAGACCGAGCTCGTCCGCGTGCGCACCGAGGGGGACGATCTGTCGATCCCGCTGTCGGCCCCGCCGCGTCCGGGGGCCTTCGCCGCCCGCCTGCGCGACGTGCTGACGGACGGCGGGGTCGACGTCGCCGTCCACTCCTTCAAGGATCTTCCCTTCGCGCCGGTCCCGGGCCTGCGGGTCGTCGCCGTGCCCGAGCGCGCCGCCGCCCAGGACGCCCTCGTGAGTCGCGACGGCTCCGGGCTCGCCGCCCTGCCGCCCGGCGCACGGGTCGGCACCTCGAGCCCGCGCCGGGCCAGCGCCCTGCTGCGCGCCCGCCCCGACCTGCGGATCGTCCCGATCCGAGGCAACGTCGGCACCCGCGTGCGCATGGTGCGCACCGGCGAGGTGGACGCCGCGGTGCTGGCGGCCGCCGGTCTGGAGCGCATCGGCCGCGGCGACGAGATCGCCGAGCTCGTCGATCCGCGGATCATCGTCCCCGCGCCGGCGCAGGGGGCCCTGGCCGTCGAGATGCGCGCCGACCACCCGATGGCCGAGGCGGTGGGCCTCGTCGACGACCCCGGCGCCCGCCTGCGCGTGGCCGCCGAGCGGCAGGTGCTCACCGGCGTCCGCGCCACCTGCACCACCGCCGTCGGCGCGTATTGCGAGCTCGAGGGCCCCGGGCTGCGCCTCGTCGCCGATCTCACGGACCACTTGGGCGTCGACCACGCCCACGTCGAGATCGACGCGGAACTCGGCGAGGACGCCCTCTCCGCCGCCCGTGCCGCCGGCGCCCGGGCGGCCGCCGAACTCCTGGAGGTCGCCCGATGAGTCAGCCGGACCGCAGGCCCGTCCTGCTCATCCGCCCCGACGGCAACGAGCGGGACGCCCGGGCGCTCGACGACCACGGCATCGCCAGCGCCACCGACCCCTATCTCGTGACGCGCCCCTGCGACGATCCGATGCCGGCCCACCGGTTCGTCGGCCTGCTCGCCGCGGCCGGCCCCCAGACCGCCCTCATCATCACCTCGCCCCGCACCTGGGGGCATCTCGAGTCCGTGGCCGGGAGGGGGCCCCTCGAGCGGGCGCTGTCGTCGGCCCTCGACCAGCGGATACGGGTCCTCGTCACGGGGCGCGGCACCCGGGGGGCCCTGCCCGGGCCGCTGGCGGAGCGGGCCGAGACCGCGCCGAACGCGGAGGCCCTCGTCGAACTGCTCAACGGCACCGTCCTGCCCCGGCTGCGCGCCCTGCCGGTGCCCGCCGTCGACCCGGTGGCCCTCCTGCCCGGCAGCGCGATCGCCCGCGCCGAGCTGCCCGAGGGCCTGCGCGCCGGGGGCTGGCGCGTCCTCCGGCTGCCCGTCTACACCACCGTCGCGCGCCCCGAGCCGCCGGCCAGCGTCGGGCCCCTGGCCCGCGGCGCCTACTCCGCCGTCCTGCTGCGCTCCTCGAGCGCGGCCCGGGCCCTGGCCGGGTTCGCCGGGCCGGACGGCGTGCCCGCCGGCACCCTCGTCCTCGGCGCCGGCCCCACGACGAGCGCCACCGCCCGCGCGCTGGGCCTCGACGTCGTCGAGTGCACGGCCACCGACCCGACGGCCCTGGCCGTCGAGGTGGCCGCCGCCCTCGGCGCGCCCGGCCCGAGCGGCGGGGCCGCTGATGAACTCGGCCCCGAGCATCCGAGCCGGCGGGCCGACATCGCCGGGAGCGCCTTCCTGCGCGCCGCCCGCGGCGAGCGCCCCGAGCGCACGCCCGTGTGGTTCATGCGCCAGGCCGGCCGCTCACTGCCCGAGTACCGCGCCGCCCGCGAGGGCACGACGATGCTCGAGAGCTGCCTGACCCCGGCTCTCGCCGCCGAGCTGACCCTCCAGCCCGTGCGCCGCTACGGGGTGGACGCCGCGATCCTCTACTCCGACATCATGGTCCCGCTCGGGCTGGCCGGGGTCGGCGTCGACATCGTCCCCGGCGTCGGGCCGGTGCTCGACCGGCCGGTGCGCACCGAGGCCGACGTGGACGCCCTGCCCGCCCTGACCGACGAGGCCCTCGAGCCCATCCGCGAGGCGGTGCGCCTCGCCGTCGCCGAGCTGGGCGCCACCCCGCTCATCGGTTTCGCCGGCGCCCCGTACACGGTGGCCTCCTATCTCGTCGAGGGCGGCCCCTCCCGCGGGCACGAGCGCACGAGGGCCCTCATGCACGAGCGGCCCGAGGTCTTCGCCCGGCTGCTCGACCGGGTCGCCGAGCTCGACATCGCCTTCCTGCGCGCCCAGGTGCTCGCCGGTGCGAGCGCCGTGCAGCTCTTCGACTCCTGGGTCGGGGAGCTCGCCGAGGACGACTACCTCGCCCACGTCCAGCCCGCCTCCGGCAGGGTGCTGCGCGCGATGGGCCGTCTCGGCGTCCCCCGCATCCACTTCGGCACGGGCACGGCGGCGCTGCTGCGCGCCATGCGCGACGCCGGCGCCGACGTCATGGGGGTGGCCCGCGATCTCACGCTCTCCCGGGCCGACGAGCTCCTCGGCGGGGCCACCCCGCTGCAGGGCAACCTCGACCCGGCCCTGCTGTCGGGGCCCCTCGCCGACCTCGACGCCGCCCTGGCACGGATCCTCGAGGAGGGGCGCCGGGCGCCCGCCCACATCGTCAACCTGGCGCACGGCGTCCCCAAGGACGCCGACCCGCAGGTGCTCGCCCGCATCGTCGACGCCGTGCACGCCGGCCCCCACAGGAAGGAGGGGCACTGACCATGCCTCGACCCGCAGGAATAGGTTCCGTCAAGCCCGTCGACTGGGCCTACGACCGCGCGCCCATGATCATCTACTGGGAGCTCACGACGGCCTGCGCCCTGGCCTGCCGCCACTGCCGCGCCAGCGCCCAGCTCGAGCCGCCGCCCGGCGAGCTCACCCACGACGAGGCGCTGCGCATCCTCGACCAGGTGGCCGACTTCGGCAGCCCCATGCCGCACGTCATCATGACCGGCGGCGACCCGATGCGCCGCTTCGACCTGGACGGGCTCATCGCCGGCGCCCGCGACCGCGGCATCGGCGTCTCGCTGTCCCCGGCCGTCACCCCGCTGCTCACGAGGGAGCGCATCGCCGACATGGCGGCCCTCGGCGTCCAGGCCATGTCGCTGTCGCTGGACGGCTCGACGGCGGCCCACCACGACGGTGTCCGCCAGGTGCCGGGCACCTTCGACGCCACCCTGCGGGCCCTCGCCGACGCCAACGAGGTCGGCATGCCCATGCAGATCAACACGCTCGTCACCGACACCACCGTCGCCGACCTCGACGACACCTACGAGCTGCTCAAGGGCTACGAGCTGTTCCAGTGGAGCCTGTTCTTCCTCATCTCGGTGGGCCGCGGCGCCCAGCTGCGCGAGATGAGCCCCGGCGACGCCGAGCGCACCCTCATCAAGTGGAACAGGCGCCGCCCCGACGCGCCCTTCCGCATCAAGACGACCGAGGCCATGCAGTACCGGCGCATCGCCGCCCAGCAGATGCTGCGCGCCGGCCGGACCGAGCAGGAGATCCTCGACTCGCCGGCCTCGCGGGGCTTCGGCATCCGCGACGGCAACGGCATCATGTTCATCTCCCATCTCGGCGAGGTCATGCCGTCGGGCTTCCTGCCGATGAGCGTCGGCTCCGTGCGCGAGCACTCGATCGTCGAGCTGTACCGCGACACCGAGCTCATGCGGGCCCTGCGCCGCCCCGACGGTTTCAAGGGCGACTGCGGCCTCTGCGAGTTCAGCAAGTGGTGCGGCGGCTCGCGCTCGCGGGCCTACGCCTGGACGGGCGATCCCCTCGAGTCCGACCCGCTGTGCCCCTACAAGCCGGCCGAGGCGAGGGCGGGTGTCCACGCGGGACGCCCGGCCGTGAGCGGGGTCGGGGCGTGAGCGGGGCGGACGACGACGGCTGCGCCGGGCCGCGCCTCGTCGTGGTCGGCGGCGGTATCACCGGCCTGTCCGCCGCCTGGCAGGGCGCCGCGCGCGGTGCGCGGGTCACCGTGCTGGAGGCCTCCGGGCGCTTCGGCGGCAAGATCGTCACCGAGCGCCGCGACGGCTTCGTCATCGAGGGCGGCCCCGACTCGTACGTCGCTTACCGGCCGGCGCTGGCCCGGCTGCTCGACGAGCTCGGCATCGCCGACGAGGTCATCGCCCCCGGCGGCGGCCGCCGGGCGGCGCTGCTGGCGCGCGGGGCGCTGCGCCCGATGCCCGCCGGCATGGGCATGGTGCTGCCCACCAGGCTGTGGCCCTTCGTCACGACCCGGGTGCTCGGCTGGCCCGACAAGCTGCGCGCCGGCCTCGACCTGGTCATCCCGCGCCGGCTCCGGGACGGCCGGGACGTCTCCATCGGCGCCTTCCTGCGCTCCCGGCTGGGCGACGGCATCGTCGACCGCTACGCCGAGGTCATGGTCGGCGGCATCTACGGCGCCCGGGTCGACGAGCTGAGCCTCGACGCGGTGCTCCCGTCGCTGCGCCGCAACGAGCGGGAGCACCGCTCCCTCATGGTCGCCTCCCTTGCGCAGGGCCGGGCGGCGCGGCGCGGGCGCGCGACTGCCCGCGGCGCCGTCGGCTCGCCCTTCCGCAGCCTGCGCGGCGGCCTGGGCCGCGTCGTCGAGGCGCTCGTCGAGGGACTCGGCGCCCGCGGCGTCGAGCTGCGCGCCGGCGCCGCCGCGGCCCGGCTCACCGACGCCGGCGTCGAGCTGGCCGACGGCTCCCTCGTGCCCGCCGACGCGGTCGTCCTCGCCGGCGGGGCCGCCTGCTCGGCCCTCCTGCTCGCCGGGCCGGCGCCCGACGCGGCCGCCGTCCTCGACGCGATCCCGCTGGCCTCGACCACCGTCGTCTCGCTCGGCTTCCGCGTCGACGACTTCGACCGGCCCCCCGACTCGCAGGGCTGGCTCGAGGTGGACCCCGGCCCCGTCTCCGGGGTGACGACCAGCTCCGTGAAGTACGCCGGCCGCGCCCCCGACGGGCAGGCGCTCGTGCGGGTGTTCATCCCCGACAAGCGCGGCCCGCTCACCGGCGCGCCCGACGACGAGCTGCTGCCGGCGGTGCTCGACCACGTGCGCCCGCTGCTCGGCGTGCACGGGGAGCCCACCGTGACGCGCATCGACCGCTGGCACGCGGTGATGCCGAAGTACACGGTCGGCCACCTCGACCGCGTCGCCGCCGTCGACGGCTGGCTCGCGGCGCACCGCCCGACGTGGGCCGTCGCCGGCTCGGCGCTCCACGGGGTGGGCCTGCCCGAGTGCGTCGCCGACGGCCGCGCCCGAGCCGACGCCGTGCTCGACGCGGCGGCCGGCCGCGCGCGGGGCGAGGGGCCCTCCGGCGCGCCCGAGGCCGGGACGGTCCCGGCCGATGGATCCGGGGCAGCCGTCCCGGCAGCGAAGGGAGCATGAGATGACCACCCACTACGACGCCCTGCTCGTCCTGGGCTTCGGCGGCCCGGCCTCGGCCGAGCAGGTCGGGCCCTTCCTCAGGCACATCACCGGCGGGCGCATCACGCCTCAGCGGATGGCCAGGGTGAGCGCGCACTACGCCCACTTCGGGGGCGTCAGCCCGCTCAACGGGCAGAACCAGAGGCTCGCCGACGAGCTGGGCGCGCGCCTGCGCGCCCGGGGCGTCGACGTGCCGGTCGCCGTGGCGCACGCCCATGTGGCGCCCTTCCCCGACGAGGTGCTCGCCGACCTGGCGGCCCGCGGGCACCGGCGCGTCCTCGCGCTCGTGCCGGCCGTCTACTCGTCGTACGTGGGCTGCCGCTCCTACCGCGAGGCCCTCGCCGCGGCGATCCCCTCCGGCCCGGACGGCGCCCCCCTCCTCGAGGTCGCGAAGATCAACCCGTTCCACGACATGCCGGCCTTCGCCGACGCGCAGGCGGGGCTGCTGGAGCCCGTCGTGCGGGCGCACCCGGACGCGACGGTGCTGTTCACCACGCACTCGCTGCCCACGGGGCTCGCCGAGAGCTCGGGCGTGGGCGGCGGCGCCTACCTCGCCCAGCACCGGGACGTCATCGACCGCATCCTCGCCCGGCTCGCCGACGGCGGGCTGCGGCCCGACTGGCGGCTCTGCTACACCTCGCAGGGCGGCGCCCCCGGCGACTCCTGGCTGACGCCGGACGTCAACGACGTCATCGACGCCCTCGCCGGCGAGGGCGTCGGCGGGGTCGTCGTCGTGTCGATCGGCTTCCTGTCGGACCACATGGAGGTCATCTGGGACCTCGACAACGAGGCCGCCCAGACCGCCCGGGGCCACGGCATGGACTTCCGGCGGGTGCCGACCGTCGGCACGGAGCCGGTCTTCCTCGACGGCCTGACCGAGCTCGTCGCCCGGGGACTTGCCGAAGAGGACCGCAGGGGCGACGATGACTGCGGCGGTGACGACTGCTGCCCCAACCCCGGCGGCGCAGCGCCCGCCGTGAAGGGGGTCACTCCGTGAGCGGGAGCCAGTACCGCATCGTCCAGCGTCCGCGCAGGCTGCGCCGCACCGCGGCCATCCGGGAGCTCGTGGCCGAGACGCGTCTGCACCCGGCCGACCTCATCGAGCCGATGTTCGTCGTCGAGGGCCTCGACGCCCCCCGCGAGATCGGCTCGATGCCCGGCGTGCGCCAGCACACGAGGGCCTCGCTCCAGCGGGCCGTCCACGAGGCGGCCGATGCGGGCGTGGGGGCCGTCATGCTCTTCGGCACCCCGGCCGAGCGCGACCCGATGGGCTCGCAGGCCTGGAACCCCGACGGGGTTCTGGCCAACGCGGTGCGCTGGGCGCTCGAGGCCGAGCCGCAGTTGCCGGTCATCGCCGACGTCTGCCTCGACGAGTTCACCGACCACGGTCACTGCGGGGTGCTCGACGCCGACGGCGAGGTCGACAACGACGCGACGCTGCCGCTCTACGCGAGGATGTCGGTGACGCTGGCCGAGGCGGGCGCCACGATGCTCGGCCCGTCGGGCATGATGGACGGCCAGATCGGCGTGATCCGCGAGGCCCTCGACGGGGCCGGGTTCACCGGGACGGCGCTCATGGCCTACTCGGCCAAGTACGCGTCGGGCTTCTTCGGGCCGTTCCGCGAGGCTGTCGACTGCCGGCTGACCGGCGACCGGCGCGCCTACCAGCAGGACCCGGCCAACGCGGTCGAGGGCCTGCGCGAGATCGAGCTCGACCTGGCCCAGGGCGCCGACATCGTCATGGTGAAGCCGGCCCTGCCCTACCTCGACGTGCTGGCGAAGGCGGTGCGCATCGCGAACGTGCCGGTGGCCGCCTACGTCGTCTCCGGCGAGTACGCGATGATCGAGCTGGCCGCCCGGGCCGGCGCGATCGACCGGGAGCGCTGCATCATGGAGGCCCTCACCGGCGTCAAGCGCGCCGGGGCGTCGATGATCGTCACCTACTGGGCCACCGAGGCGGCCCGTCGGCTGGCGCGGTAGAACCGAACCGTCGGAATCCGATCACGAACCGCCGCCGGCGCGCGGCGGAGGAACCCGAGGAGCCCTGATGACCCGTAGCGAGGAACTGTTCGCGCAAGCCTGCACGGTGATGCCCGGGGGCGTCTCGAGCCCGGTGCGGGCCTTCGGCCGGGTGGGCGGTGCGCCCGTGTTCGCCGCGAGCGGCCGCGGCAGCCGCATCACCGACGTGGACGGGCGGCAGTACCTCGACCTGGTCAACAGCTGGGGGCCGCTCATCGCCGGCTACTCGCACCCGGCGATCGTGGCGGCGGTGCAGGCCGAGGTGGCCCGGGCGACGAGCTTCGGGGCCCCCTGCGAGGTCGAGCTGCGGCTGGCGCAGAAGGTCGTCGAGCGGATGGCCGGGGCGATCGGGAGGATCCGGTTCACCTGCTCGGGCACCGAGGCCGTCATGACGGCGGCCCGCATCGCCCGCGGCGCGACGGGGCGCCCGCTGCTCGTGAAGTTCGTGGGCTGCTACCACGGGCACGCCGACTCCTTCCTCGTGGCGGCCGGCTCGGGCGTGGCGAGCCTGGGCCTGCCCGACTCGCCCGGCGTGCCGTCCGAGATCGCCGCCGACACGCTCACCGTGCCCTACGGCCGCCTCGACCTGGTCGAGCGGGTCTTCGCCGAGCGCGGCGACGAGATCGCGGCGGTCGTCACCGAGTCGGTGCCTGCGAACATGGGTGTCATCGTGCCGCCGGAGGGCTTCAACAAGGGCCTGTACGAGATCGCGCACCGCCACGGGGCGCTCATGATCCAGGACGAGGTGCTCGCCGGCTTCCGGGTGAGCCCGACGGGCGGCTGGGGCCTCCAGGGCCGGCTCGAGGGCTGGACGCCCGATCTGTTCACCTTCGGCAAGGTGATCGGCGGCGGCATGCCGCTGGCGGCGGTCGGCGGGCGCGCCGAGCTGATGGACCGGCTGGCGCCGGTCGGCCCGATCTACCAGGCCGGGACGCTCTCGGGCAATCCGGCGGCCTGCGCGGCGGGCCTGGCCACCCTCGAGCTCATGGACGACGCCGCCTACCAGAAGCTGTACGACATCGCCGACCGGGTGTCGGGCATCGTCTCGGCCGCCCTGGCGCGCGAGGGCGTCGCCCACCGGCTCAACAAGGTGACGAGCCTGTTCAGCTTCTTCCTCACCGACGAGCCGGTGGTCGACTTCGCCTCGGCCTCCCGGCAGGACCACGAGGCCTTCGCCCGGTTCTTCCACGCGGCGCTCGACGAGGGCGTCTGGCTCCCCCCGAGCGGCTTCGAGGCGTGGTTCTGCTCGACCGCCATCACCGACGACGACCTGGAGCACCTGGAGCGGGCCATGGCGGTGGCGGCGCGGGCGGCGGCGCAGGCCTGAGGGGCCAGAAGGCGCCGGGATCGTGACCAGTCGACGGCTCAGATCGTCGATGCCGTGCGGGAGAGCCGCCGGTGATCGTCGTTGACGCGTCCGCCGTGGCGGGACAGCTTGTCGGAGGGGATCCTGCCCCGGTCTCTGGCGGGAGCTCGAGGGGGAGCTCGCGGTGCCCCATCTTCTCGACATCGAGGTGCTGTCCGCCCTGCGCGGCCTGGTCCGTGGCGGGGCCCTGGGCCTCGACCGCGCCGGGGAGGCTCGCCGTGCCTGTGCCGATCTCACGATCACGCGCTACGGGCGGCGCCCGCTGCTGACCGCATAGGGGGCCCTGCGCGCCCAGTGCACCAGCTGTGGCGCGGCATATCTGGCTCTGGCTGAAGGCCTCGGCGTCCCGCTTGTCACCTGTGACGGCGAGTTGGACGCCGGTGGGCACCGTGCTGAGGCGGGGGTCTACTCGCGAGGGGCCTGAGAGCGGGTCTTCGCGGCCGGACGGGCGCCCTCGACCGCGGACAGCCAGCCGATGAGCTCTTCGACGCCCTGGCGCACAGGGAGCAGGTCGGCGCGCCCGCTCGGCCCAGTGGTAGCGGCCGTCGATGTCCTGGCGCACAGGGAGCAGGTCCTCGCCGGGTCCCGCGTCGTACCAGTTGCGCAGGGCCGCCGCGGCCCGCCCCGGTCCGCAGCCCCCGTTGTTCGGTCGGGCGGAACAGCTGGGCCAACCGGACGGGTGAGCGGGATGGAGCGACGGAGGCATCCGGGAGGGGTTTCATCCGCGGCCCCGATGTGTCAAAACCGCACACATGGAGCATGCCGACGTGGGACGGCGCATCCTCGAGGCGAGGATGACGAAGGGTCTGAACCAGACGCAGCTGGCCCAGGCGCTGGGCATCGACCGCACGGCCCTGGTGCGCATCGAGAAGGGGGAGCGGCGCGTCACCGCGCTGGAGCTCCTCGACATCGCGGGGGAGCTCGGGCGCCGTGTCGAGTGGTTCCTGACTCCACGGGCGTCCGCCATCGTGCGGCACCGCGGCACCGACCCCGAGGATCTCGCGGCGGTGCGTCCCATCGACGTCGAACTCGAGACGCTGTCCGGCGACGTGGCGCTGCTGGAGGAGCTCGGCCGTCTTCAGCTGGACGACCGGCCGACGGTGCTCGCGCGTCCCGGGACGTCCGCCGAGGCGGAGGAGCTGGGGCTGAGGATCCGTGCTCTCGCGGGGGTCGAGGACGGTCCTGTCAGTGACCTGGTCGGGGTCGGGCAGCGGCTCGGCCTGTCGGCCTTCTCCCTCGATCTCGGGCGGGTCGATGCGGATGCAGCGTCGATGGTGCAGGGCGGGCACGGCATCGCCCTCATCAACGGCTCGTCCGCGGTCGGGGTCGGGCGGCGCAGGCTGGCGCTCGCGCACGAGCTGGCCCATTTCATGGTCGACGACCAGTACCAGACGGACTTCCGGGTCGACGCGCGGGCCGAGGCCGACAGGCACGAGAACCGCATGGACAGGGCCGCCCGTGCGGTGCTTCTTCCCGAAGAGGCTCTTCGCAGCGCCTGGGAGGAGGCGCGGGGGTTCGGGCTCCGGGGCGCCGCGGTGCGGACCGGGAGTCGGTTCCGCGTCGACATGACGACTCTGGCCGGGCGTCTCGGGGAGCTCGGGCTCGTGGACGGCGCGGAGTCCGATGCCGTCCGTGAGGTACGGACGCGCAGGGCGGACATCGTTGAGCTGAACCTCCACGTTCCCCACGATCTGGAGGGGACCAGCCTGCCTCCGGCCTTCACGAAGGCGGTGATCGGCGCCTACGACGCCGAGGACATCACCATCGAGCGTGCGCTCGGGCTCATGAGGGGCCTCTTCGACGCCGACGACTTCGCCCCCAGGCGCGAGCTCGACCCGGATGCCCTGTGGGGCGTCGTGTCGTGACATGGGTCGTCGACACCGGCCCGCTCAGCCATTTCGCGAAGGCCGGATGGCTCGGGGTGCTGAAGATGCTGGCGCCCGAGCATCGGATCATGATCCCCGACGTGGTCGATGCAGAACTCGGGAGAGGGGCGGCGCAGCAGCCCGGTCTGAGCAGCAGCCCGGTCTGACGCATGTGCATGCCCAGGACCGGATCGAGGTCAGGGCGATCGAGTCGGATGCCGAGCTCATCGCCTTCGGTGAATGCCACGGATCGCTCGTGGGCGACAATGGCCGGGACGTGGGGGAGTGCGGGGTGCTCGCCCCTGCCGAGGCTCATCACCGGACTGCTGTCATCGATGACCAGGAGGCCTGCAAGGCTGCCAGGAGAACTGGATCGGTGAAGGTCCGTCGCACCCTGGGGTGCTGTGCGATGCGGTCCGTCAGGGTCTGCTGACGAGGGAGACGGTCTCGGCCGTGGCCGATGATCTTGTGCGGAGCAAGTACCGGGTCCCCTTCGAGCCGGGTGCCTTCATCCGGTGGGCGGAGGAGAAGGGGCTGCTCTGATTCCCGTAGCGGCGAGGCCTGCCCGCGACATCGACGGATGGGGGCATGACGAGGAGGAACGCTTCCGAGTGGGCCCCTGCGGACAGGCCTCGGTGAGTCGTCGTCCAGTTTGCTTCGGTTCTGGCCCTCTCCTGTTCGCGTGTTCGTGCCCCGCCATGGATTTCAGGTTGTTGCACTCGGCGTTTCCGTTCCCATGCATTGCAGTGCACGGTGCGCTTTCCGATCCGCGTGTCGGTCCGATCCGCCACGCGCGGAACACCGGCAGGGCCGTCGGCACCGCGATGCACGCGACGTCGATGGCGTGCCGGGGCGCGGTCGTGCGGGCCGGCCGGCAGGCCCCGGCGTCCGGCTCCTCGTCGCGCGCCCCGGCCCTCCGGAGCGGCTGCAGGGCGATGACGACGGCGACGGTCGGCGGATGGGCGGTCACGACGCCTCCGGACGGGGCGCCCGCAGGGGCGCGAGGCACGAACGCAGGTACTGACCGGCGCGCAGACGCTCGTCGCCGAGCCTGCGGCGGTCGAAGAGGAGGGGGCCGAAGCGCAGGGGGAGGACGTCCGTCTGCTTCGCGGAGCGGATGAGCCTGCTGCGCGTCCCCAGCAGGCCGAGGACGGAGGCGAGGCAGCCGCCGTACTGCGGGGGCGGCGCGGCGATGAACTGCGTGGCGAAGACGTGCGAGAGAGCGACACCGTGGAAGGAGTCGGTGACGACGAGGGAGGCGTCCCTGATGAGGGCGAGGAAGTCCTCGACGGTGGGCAGGACGATCCGGCGGGCGAGGGGCATGCGGGCCGTCGGCCAGTGGCCGATCCGCACGACGGGCAGGCCGGTGCGGGCGGCCAGCCGTGAGACCGCCTGGGTCAGCAGCGGGTTGCGGTTGAGCTGGTGGACCAGCAGGTACTCGTGGTTCAGCACGGCGTCCGAGGCGAGACCCCGCCAGTAGGCCGGCGGGATCGCCAGGGTCGGGTCCACGTGCTGCTGGACGTCGAGGCCGAGGCCGGCGAGGTAGTCCCGGGCCGAGGGCTCCCTGACCGAGAGCGCGTCGAAGGCCGACAGGGCGCGGACGGCGCGCTCCTCCTCGAGGGCCGGCAGCGTCGGCGTCCCGGGGGAGGACGCGAAGGAGAAGCGGTGGACGCCGGGCGGCAGGAAGGAGAGGTAGAACGGTCGGTTGTCCAGGTTGCGGGCGATGTTCCAGACCTGGTCGGAGCCCACGCAGAAGGAGTCGTACTGGTCCGCGGTGCCGCGGAGGCTCTCGTAGGAGTCGTAGTGCCTCCGGGTGAGGTTGATCCGCCGCGCGAGGAAGTCCTGGAAGACCAGTGCCCGTCTGCGGGCCTCGCGTTCGTGCACGAGTCCGTACGCCCGTCGCATGAGCGGTCCCCGGCCGTGACGGCTCCCGGCGAGGCGGTGGAGGGCGTCGTCACCGGCGTTCTCGCGGCGGAAGTCGAGCACCGTGCAGCGCGCCCCCGCGCTCTCGAGGAGCACCTGGGTCGCCAGCGTCTGGAGGACCGATCCGTAGTCCCGGACGGCGTGCAGGGTCAGCAGGGCGACGCTCGGTGACCCGGGACCGGCGGGTCGGCCGACGCTCGGTGACCCGGGACCGGCGGGTCGGCCGACGGCGCTGGGGAAGGAGGGGGAGCCGAAGGGCCCTGCCTGCTGCTCCGGGGCGCGGATGTGATCGGACATGGTCTTCTTCTCGCCGGGCCGCTCCACCGCTTCGCGATGGCACGGCGACCGACCCCGCAGGGGGTGCGGGAGGGGTTCTTCCAATGCCGTGATCATACGCCCCTGAAACCCGCTTCGACTAGGGTCGTCCGTGCCTGGGTGGGGCCTTTCAGGGCGCTGTGCCGGGGCTGTGCCGGGGCCCGCCGCAGGGCGTCTTGCTGAGTCCCCGCCGTGCGTCGTCCCCGCCGTGCGTCGGCGGACCCGGCGCCGGGCCCGCCCGGTTCGCCGCGGCCCCGACCCGGTCACGGGCCCGCCACCCGACCGCTCAGCCGGCCCGCCCGGGTCAGCGAGCCCGGGGCCGCCCGGCGCGGTGTCCGCGGGCCGTCGACGGCCGCATCGCGCGAGCCGCCGGCGCGGGGCTCCCGGCGCGGGGTCCCCGGCCCGCACCGACCGGGGCTCAGCGCGCGCCCGCGACCCTGTTGACCAGCTGCCCGGCCGCGTCGCGCAGGAACTTCGCCGGTCTGCGGTGGTGCAGGTTGAGCTCCCTGCCCGCCCGGGCGACGAATTCGCCGCGCGGGGCCCGCCAGAACCAGGAGCCCCCGTCGCTGACGACGCCGAACAGCCGCTGGAAGCCGAAGTCCTTCTCGGCCGGCAGGTGCCACAGGCTCAGCCGGTCCTCGCGGCCGGTGACGGTGCGCACGCGCGAGGTCGTCCAGATCCGCTGGCACCAGGGCGCCAGATCGGTGGTGGGCAGGCCGCGCAGGGCGTAGCTCAGGAGGTGCTCCTCGGTGACGAAGTGCGGCAGTCCCGCCGCGTGCCGCTCCAGCGCGAGGCGCCAGGCCCGTTCGACCCGTTCGCGCAGGGGCCCGACGAGGTCCCGGCGCACCAGGTAGACCTCGCCCCCGTAGTAGGTCCACGGCTCCTCCGGCTCTCCCAGCAGGCGGTGCAGCTCATCGCTCTGGGCGATGGTGAGGCCGTTCATCGCCTCGTCGGGGCGCAGCTCCAGCCCGAGCGCCCCGAGGCGTCCGGCGGCGCCCTCGTCCAGACCGGTCAGGGCGTCGACGCACAGCACGTCGGGGTCGATGAACAGGACGTCGTGCCGGGCGGCGAGCTGCAGGGCGTCGAGCAGGTACAGGCAGCCGGAGAAGGTGTTCATGAAGCCCTCCGGCGCCCGGTGCCCGAAGGGGACGTCCTCGGTGCGGACGCCGCAGCGCTCGAACACGGGCCGCACCTCGGCCGGCACGTCGGCCCCGGTGACGAGCGTGAGCCGCAGGTCGGGGTTCCACCGGCGCACGGAGGAGAAGGCCACGGCCATCGCGTGGAAGTAGGTGAGCAGCTGCGTCTCCCGTGCTCGGGTGTTCGGATTCTGGCCGGGGTCCGAGACGGCGAAGACGACGGCGATCTCTTCAAGTCCCATGAGGGGCTCCTGGACTGGGATAAGGGGACTGTCCTGGTGCGGGCAGCGCGTACACCCGCCAGGGGTCACAGTAGCCCTCGAAGAGTCATCGAAACCGCGGTGACAAGTGATTCCTTCCGAATCCCGGGGGTGTTCCGGGGGCGCGGACGCGCAGCACCCCGGCTCGGTCCCCAGGGGTCCGAGGCGCACCACGGCGTCCTCCGGGCGCGGACGCGCAGCACCCCGGCCCGGCCCTCGGGCCGGCCATCGGGGCCCGAGCCGCTGCCGCGGGTGGCCGCGGCCCCGGTTCCCCGGATGCGAGGACGGTCTTCGCTCGGGGCCGGTTCCAGCCCACCGCCTCCTCCGGGCTCCCCCCGGATGCAGGACGGATCTCGGCGGGCCCGATCGCTCGTCCTCGTCCCGCCGGAGTGCCGGGGCTCCGCCGTAGCCTGGAAGCATGAGCACCGAGGACGCCCCCGCACTCTTCGACGCCCCGGCGACGGGCGATGGCCGCCCCGTCCCGGACCGTCCCTTGGCCGACCGGCTGCGTCCGCACGCCCTGGAGGAGGTGGTCGGGCAGGGCCACCTGCTTGCCCCCGACGCCCCGCTGGGGCGGATGGTGGAGGCCGGTCGGCTGTCCTCGATCATCCTGTGGGGCCCTCCCGGCTGCGGCAAGACGACGATCGCCCGGCTGCTCGCCGCGCGCGTCGGACTCGACGTCGAGCAGGTCTCGGCGACTTTCTCCGGGGTGGCCGATCTGCGGAGGATTTTTGCCGCGGCTGGGAGACGCCGCCGGGGCGGCCGGGGCACGCTTCTGTTCGTCGACGAGGTGCACCGTTTCAACCGCGCCCAGCAGGACTGCCTGCTGCCCTACGTCGAGGACGGCACGGTCGTGCTTGTGGGCGCGACCACCGAGAACCCCAGCTTCGAGCTCAACGGTGCGCTCCTGTCGCGCTGCCAGGTCCTCGTCCTGCACCGCCTCGACGGCGTCGGCCTGGCCGAGCTCCTCGAGCGCGCGCAGCGACTCACCGGCAGGCGGTTGCCGCTCACCGAGAGCGCTCGCGCCTCGCTGATCGCCATGGCCGACGGCGACGGACGCCACCTGCTGGGCATGGTCGAGCAACTCCTCGAGGCGCCGTCGTCCGCACCGCTCGACGAGACGGGTCTCGCCGCCGTCGTCGCCACTCGCGTCCCCTCCTACGACAAGTCCGGCGAGGAGCACTACAACCTCGTCTCCGCGCTCCACAAGTCGATGCGGGGCTCCGACCCGGATGCCGCCCTGTACTGGCTGGCCCGGATGCTGGCCGGCGGCGAGGACCCGCTCTACGTCGCCCGCCGTCTCGTGCGCTTCGCCAGCGAGGACGTGGGTCTCGCCGACCCCGGCGCGCTCCAAGCGGCGTTGGGCGCCTGGACGGCCTACGAGCGGCTCGGCTCCCCGGAGGGCGAGCTCGCCATCGCCCAGGCGGTCGTTCACCTGGCCACCGCGCCCAAGTCGATCAGCATCCACCGGGGCTTCGCCCGGGCGCGGGCCGCGGCGCGGCGAACGGGTTCCCTCCGTCCGCCGGCCCATGTCCTCAACGCGCCCACCGAGCTCATGAAGGACCTCGGTTACGGGGCCGGTTACCAGTACGACCCGGACACCGCCGACGGATTCTCGGGCGCCGACCACATGCCCGAGGGCTACCCGCCCCCGGACGAGCGCGAGCGCTTCTACGAACCGACCGGCAACGGCGTCGAGCGCCTGGTCCGCGAGCGCCTCGACCACTGGGATCGACTGCGCCGCCGCAGGCGGGGCGACACCGGCTGCTGAGCCCCGAGTCCCGGTGCGCCGCCGGGCGGTCCCGGTGCGCACCGAAGCGGCGCCGACGAGGCCGTCCCGTTATCTTGCTGGTGGCCCCGTTGGGAGGGGTCATGCGGGCGACGGCTTCCTTCCTCCGCCGGTGCGCACTCAGGGCAACGGATCGGATGCCCGGGTCCGCGCCGGAGTGCCGTCGGCGGACCGCCCCTCAGCGGTGCCGCCGCCGCTTGGCGAGGAGGACCGCGATGGCGAGGAGGACGCCGATGATGAGGGGGGCGGCGGTCCTCCGCCGACGGGCCGGCCCTGGATCGTCCCGGGCGGGCCTCCCGCCCTCCGCGCTCGTCGAACCGCGGGCCTCGGTCGCACCGGACCCGTCCCCGGGCTCCCCGGAGGGGGGCTCCTCGGCGGCCCCGCCGATCGTTCGCCCGTCGGCCCTCTCCCCGACGGTCCCGGCCTCGACGGCGGTGGTGGGGGAGGGCTCCTCCGGCCCGGCCGGTTCGCCCCCGGCGGTCTCCTCCGACGGGGCTCCCGCGGCGGTCACCTCCGCCTCGACGATCCCGTCCTCGGCCGGTCCGGCCCCGCGGGGCTCCCGCGGCTCCGCCCCGGTCCCCTCCGGTTCCGTTCCCGCGGGCCCCTCCGGCCCGGCCGGTTCCGCGTCGTCGTCCGGCGCCGTCGAGCCCCCGGCGGCGGCGGTCCCCGCCGGCCTCTCCCGGGCGGCGGTCTCGGCGGCCTCGGCCTCCTCGACGATCACCTCGGCGGCCTCGGCGGGTTCCGCCTCGTCGGCGATGATCTCGGCGCTCTCGACGACCCTGGCCTCGTCCTCGATCCGCTCGGCCTCGGCGACGACCTCCTCGGCGGATTCCGCCTCGTGCGCCTCCTCGGAACCCGCCTCTTCGGCGTCCGGCTCCTCGACGGGCAGCTCCTCCTGGGCGGGCCGCTCGGCCCCGACCGGTTCGGCGGGGGCCTCGGCCCGCTGCACCAGGACGGCGAGCCCGTCCTGGGCGTCGGCGACGCCCTTCTCCTCGCGGCGGGCGACGGCCTCGGGCGTCCACAGCGAGGCCCACACCCTGCGGACCAGCTCCCAGGTCGCGTCGGCTCCCCGGACCGGGCCGAGCACCTCGCGGCTGACGCCCAGGTCGCGTCCGGCGGGGGAGGCCTGGACGCTCACCCAGGCGTCGCGGCCCAGCGCGGCGATGCTTCCGGCCAGGTCGTCCACGAGATCGGCGGGCAGCTCGGCGGCCCCGATGACCTCGGCCGCGATGGCGGCGGCCTCCTCCGGGGACGCGCCCTCGAGCCGCGCCGGGAGCTGCTCGCGCTCGGCGAGCTCGGCCAGGTCGTCGGCCGTGACGACGAAGCCCGGAGCCACCTCGACCCCGTTGCGCAGGCGCTCACCGAGGCGGGCCGCTGTTCTGCCGACCGAGTCGGTGTCGCTGGAACGGATGTAGGAGAGCTCGACGATCATGACCCCAGTACACCGCATCGCCCCGACCGGACGCGACCCCGTGCCAGGCGCGGCGTCGCCGGACGACCGGGCGCGACTCCTCTCGCCGGGGCGCCCGCTCCCGGCCGCCGCTCGGCGCAAGCGGGGCCCCGATGCTGCCGGAACGATCGGGACGTGGAAGGATGAGCCCATGAGTCCGCGAGAAATTGAGGTTTCCGAGCCGCGCGAGATCGGTGTCACCGAGCTCGTGCTGCGCGATGCCCATCAGAGTCTGTTCGCCACCCGTATGGCCATGGAGGACATGGTCGATGCCTGCGCCGACATCGATGCGGCCGGCTACTGGTCCGTCGAGTGCTGGGGCGGCGCCACCTACGATTCCTGCATCCGCTTCCTCAACGAGGATCCGTGGGAGCGTCTGCGCACCTTCCGCACGCTGATGCCGAACACCCGCCTCCAGATGCTGCTGCGGGGCCAGAACCTGCTCGGGTACCGCCACTACAACGACGAGGTCGTCGACCGCTTCGTGGAGAAGTCGGCCGAGAACGGCATGGACGTCTTCCGCGTCTTCGACGCCATGAACGATCCGCGCAACATCGAGCACGCCATGGCCGCCGTCAAGAAGGCCGGCAAGCATGCGCAGGGCACCATCTGCTACACGATCAGCCCCGCCCACACCACCGAGGGCTACGTGAAGCTCGCCGGTCAGCTCCTCGACATGGGCGCCGACTCCATCGCCTTCAAGGACATGGCCGCGCTCCTCAAGCCCCAGCCCGCCTACGACATCGTCAAGGGCATCAAGGACACCTACGGCACGGACGTCCAGATCAACGTCCACTGCCACTCCACCACGGGCGTCACCCTGGTCTCGCTCATGAAGGCCATCGAGGCCGGCGCCGACGTCGTCGACGCCGCCATCAGCTCCATGTCCCTCGGCCCGGGCCACAACCCGACCGAATCGGTCGTCGAGATGCTCGAGAACACCGGCTACACCAGCGGCCTCGACATGGACCGCCTCCTCAAGATCCGCGACCACTTCCGCGACATCCGCCCGAAGTACCGCAACTTCGAGTCGAAGACGCTCGTCGACACCAACATCTTCAGCTCGCAGATCCCCGGCGGCATGCTCTCCAACATGGAGTCCCAGCTGCGCGCCCAGGGCGCCGAGGACCGCATCGACGAGGTCATGGCCGAGGTCCCGAAGGTCAAGGAGGCCGCCGGCTACCCGCCGCTGGTCACCCCGTCCAGCCAGATCGTCGGCACCCAGGCCGTGTTCAACGTCCTCATGGGCCCCTACAAGCGCATGACCGGCGAGTTCGCCGACCTCATGCTCGGCTACTACGGCGCCAGCCCCGCCGAGCGCGACGCCGACATCGCCAAGCTCGCCGCGGAGCAGACGGGCAAGAAGCTGATCACCTGCCGCCCCGCAGATCTGCTCGAGCCCGAGTGGGACAAGCAGGTCGAGGAGGCCTCGAAGCTCCCAGGCTTCAACGGCACCGACGAGGACGTCCTCACCTACGCGCTGTTCCCGGGGGTCGCCCCGACCTTCTTCGAGCACCGCTCCGAGGGCCCCAAGAACGTCGGCCTGTCCGAGGCCCAGCTCAAGGCCGAGGCCGAGGGCACCACGTCGGCAGCAGTCTCCGGCCCCATCAGCTACAGCGTGACCGTCGGTGGCACCAGCCACGAGGTCACCGTCGAGCCCGCGTGAAGGTGATCGCCAACCATGGCTAACAACAACATCAAGCTGGCCGATACCATGGCCGGGCGTGTGGAGCAGCTCGCCGAGCAGCGCCGCACCATCGAGCTCGGCGGCGGCGAGTCCCGCTTGCAGAAGCAGCGCGAGCGCGGCAAGCAGACCGCTCGCGAGCGCATCGACAATCTGCTCGACTCCCATTCGTTCGACGAGGTCGGCGCCTTCCGCAAGCACCGCACCACGTTGTTCGGCATGGACAGGGCCGTCGTGCCCGCCGATGGCGTGGTCACCGGTCGCGGCACGATCTTCGGCCGTCCCGTCCACGTCGCCTCCCAGGACTTCACCGTCATGGGCGGCTCGGCCGGCGAGACCCAGTCGACCAAGGTCGTCGAGACGATGGAGCAGGCGCTGGTCACCGGCACGCCGTTCCTGTTCTTCTACGACTCGGGCGGCGCCCGGATCCAGGAGGGCATCGACTCGCTGTCCGGCTACGGCAAGATGTTCTTCGCGAACGTCAAGCTGTCCGGCGTCGTCCCGCAGATCGCCATCATCGCCGGCCCCTGCGCCGGCGGCGCCTCGTACTCACCGGCGCTGACCGACTTCATCATCATGACGAAGAAGGCCCACATGTTCATCACGGGCCCCGCCGTCATCAAGTCGGTCACCGGCGAGGAGGTCACGGCCGACCAGCTCGGCGGCGCCGACGCCCACATGACCACCAGTGGCAACATCCACTTCGTGGCCGAGGACGACGACGCGGCGGTCCTCATCGCCCGCAAGCTCCTGAGCTTCCTGCCGCAGAACAACACCGAGGAGGCCGAGTTCGTCAACCCGAACAACGACGTCTCCCCGTGCGAGGGGCTGCGCGACATCGTCCCGATCGAGGGCACGAAGGGCTACGACGTCCGGGACGTCATCGCCGAGATCGTCGACTGGGGCGACTACCTTGAGGTCAAGGCCGGCTGGGCGACGAACATCGTCACCGCCTTCGCCCGCGTCAACGGCCGCACGGTCGGCGTCGTGGCGAACCAGCCGAAGGTGATGTCGGGCTGCCTCGACATCGACGCCTCCGACAAGGCCGCCGAGTTCATCAACTTCTGCGACTCGTTCAACATCCCGCTGGTGCAGTTCGTGGACGTCCCCGGCTTCCTGCCCGGTGTCCAGCAGGAGTACGGCGGCATCATCCGCCACGGCGCGAAGATGCTGTACGCCTACTCCGAGGCCACCGTACCGAAGGTCACCGTCGTGCTCCGCAAGGCCTACGGCGGGTCCTACCTGGCCATGTGCAACCGCGACCTGGGCGCCGACGCCGTCTACGCCTGGCCCACCGCCGAGATCGCGGTGATGGGCGCCGACGGCGCCGCCAACGTGATCTTCCGCAAGGAGATCGCGTCCGCCGAGGATCCCGAGGCCATTCGCGCCGAGAAGATCGAGGAGTACCGCGATGCGTTCAACACGCCGTACGTGGCCGCAGCCCGAGGCCAGGTCGACGATGTGATCGATCCGGCCGACACCCGCCGCAAGATCGCCGCCGCGCTGGAGATGTACGCCACCAAGCGTCAGCCCCGTCCGGCCAAGAAGCATGGCAACATGCCCTGCTGATCGGAAGGAGTTGAACATGTCTGACAGTGAGAAGGACCTCGTGATCGCGACGCTCACCAAGCGTCTGTCCGCTCTCGAGGCCGAGGTGCGTTCGTTGAAGGCGGCCAGCCCGGGGGTCCCGGAGGACGTCTTGGTGGCCATCTCGGCTGCCGTGTCCGCCTATCTCGGCAACGACGGATCGGTCCAGGCCGTTCGTTTCGCCCCGAGCCCGAACTGGGTCCGCCAGGGCCGCAGGGCTCTTCAGAACCATTCCATTCGTTGATCCGGAAGAGACTGACATGAAGCTGAAGGTAACCGTCAACGGCGTCGCGTACGACGTCGATGTCGACGTCGACAAGACCCAGAACAATGCGATGGGCACGATCCTGTTCGGGGGCGGCGCCGGCGGCCCGGCCTCGGCCCCGGCCCCGGTCTCGGGAGGCGCCGCAGGCGCGGCCGGCGAGGGCGAGATCCCCGCGCCGCTGGCCGGCACCGTGTCCAAGATCCTCGTCGAGGAGGGCGACGCGGTGAAGGCCGGTCAGGTCGTCGCGACGCTCGAGGCCATGAAGATGGAGACCGAGATCCAGGCCCCCACCGATGGCACCGTCGAGAAGATCCTCGTCGAGGTCCGCCAGGCCGTCCAGGGCGGCCAGGGTCTCATCAAGATCGGCTGAGTCCGAGCCGCGGCGGAGGAGGGGCCCCGCACCGAACCGGTGCGGGGCCCCTCCGTTGTTCATGCCTCCCGCCCCCTCCTCGCCCCGGTCCGTACCGCGTCGTGGCGGGCTCCGAGGGGACTCCCCGCGCTCCGCGCCCCGCCGGGAGGTCGTCACGCCGGACGGGACGACCGTCGGCCGATCCTCGGGGATCCCGGGCCGTGGTGGGCGCTCGGCGCGTCGCAGGGGCACGACGCCGACGGACGCGGGGGACGGGCCGCGGGCGCTCAGCCCCGCTCGGACTGGTCCCTGTGGACCGTGAAGTTGTTCACCTGGGCCCGGGGGCGGATGATCATGCGGTCGATGTTCACATGCGGGGGGCGGGTGACCGCCCAGGCGATCGCGTCGGCGATGTCCTCGGCGAGCAGGGGCTCGGGCACGCCGGCGTAGACGTCGTCGGCGGCGGATCGGTCGCCGCGCAGGCGCACGAGCGAGAACTCCTCGGTGCGGACCATGCCCGGGCAGATCTCGAGGACGCGGACCGGGCGGCCGCCCAGTTCGAGGCGCAGCGCCCCGGCGATGTTGCGCTCGGCGGCCTTGGCCCCGCAGTAGCCGGCGCCGCCGGGGTAGGGGTACTCCGCGGCGGTCGAGGTGACGACCATGATCGTGCCCTCGGCCCGTTCCAGCGCGGGCAGGAGGCCCTGGATGACGCGCGCCGAACCGGTCACGTTGATGGCGTACATGCGCTCCCAGTCGGCCATGTCGGCGTCCTCGACGCGGTCGACGCCGAACGCGCCGCCGGCGTTGTTGACCAGCACGTCGAGACGGCCCCCGACCGCCTCGACGAGGCCCGCGACGGATTCCGGCGAGGTGACGTCGCACTCCACGGCGGTGCCGCCGATCTCCTGCGCCAAGGCGGTGAGGCGATCGAGGCGGCGCGCCGCGCAGAGGACGTGGAGGCCCTCGGCGGCGAGCCTGCGCGCCGTGGCGGCGCCGATACCGCTGGATGCTCCGGTGACGACTGCTGTCTTCGTGGTACTCATGCCCTCATCGTGGCACGCCCCGCGCGGTCCGGTCCGCACCGACCGCCCGCTCGTCCCGGTGATCCGGGTCGGTCGTCCGGGCGGGCGCCCGGTCCTGCGCCGGACTCACGCCGGTCGCCCGCCCGCCCCGATGATCGGGGGCAGCGGGCGGGCGCCGGCGGGCAGCGTCATCGGATCGGTCAGCCAGGGGCCCACGACCTGTTTGACGAGTGCGAACGACTGCTCGTTGATGTTGGCGGCGCCCGCCCCCGGGAAGGGCGGGGCCAGGGCGTGCATGATCATGCTGCCCTCGAGCGCCTCGGCGAGCAGCTCCGGCGAGGCCTCGGGGCGCAGCCTGCTCGTGACGTGGGCGTCGCCCAGCAGGATGCGCAGGCCGTTGCGGAACCGCGAGAGCGTCCCCTTCCAGATCTCGCCGACCTCGTCGGGGCCGCAGTGGTGCTCGACCTGGAGGCGGATGATCGCCGTGCCGGTCGGCGTCGTGTACGTGTAGAGGCGGCGCTGGACCATCGTGAGCAGCTGCTCCTGGAAGGGCAGCCCGGCGACGCGGCTGTCGTCCAGCTCGAAGAGCAGGGCCGTGCGCTCGAAGGCCGCCGTGAGCAGCTCGACGCGGTCGGGCCAACGGCGGTAGATGGACGACTTGCCCACGCGGGCCAGCATCGTCACGCGGCCCATCGTGAAGCCGGACCAGCCGTGCTGGCCGTAGATCTCGAGGGCGGCGGTGAGCGCGCGCGGCTCGACGAGCGGGTCGCGGGGGCGCCCCGGGGAGTCGTGGCCGGTGGAGCGTGTCACCGGCGACATCTCGCCCTGCGTCATGACTCTCCCCGCTGCCTGTCGCGTGCCGATGGCGCCGCGCCGGGGGCGCCGCGCCATGATTCATCCCAAGGGTAGTACGGGCCGAGGGTCCGTCCCGGGTCGTGGACGCCCCGATTCGGGGTCTCGGACGAGGGCCCGGCCGCTAGACTCGGGCCATGACCTCGAAGCTGATCCTGCTCCGCCACGGCGAGAGCGAATGGAACTCGAAGAATCTGTTCACCGGCTGGGTCGATGTCGATCTCAACGAGAAGGGCGTGGGCGAGGCCACTCGCGGCGGCGAGCTGCTCGCCGAGCAGGGCCTGCTGCCCGACGTCGTCCACACCTCGCTGCTGCGTCGCGCGATCCACACCGCCTGTCTCTCGCTCGACCGGTGCGATCGCCACTGGATCCCCGTGCGTCGCAGCTGGCGCCTCAACGAGCGCCACTACGGCGCCCTCCAGGGTCTCAACAAGGCCGAGATCCGCGAGAAGTACGGCGAGGACCAGTTCATGGCGTGGCGCCGCAGCTATGACGTGCCGCCGCCCCCGATCGACCCCGACGGGCAGTGGAGCCAGTTCCACGACGCCCGCTACGCCGACGTGCCCGAGGCCGAGCGTCCGCTCAGCGAGTGCCTCAAGGACGTCGTCGCCCGCATGCTCCCCTACTGGGAGTCCGACATCGTCCCCGACCTGAGGGCCGGGCGCACGGTCCTCGTCGCCGCCCACGGCAACTCGCTGCGCGCCCTCGTGAAGCACCTCGACGAGATCGACGACCAGACCATCTCGGGCCTCAACATCCCCACCGGCATCCCGCTCCTCTACGAGCTCGACGACGCCCTGCGGCCCGTCGTCGAGGGCGGACGCTACCTCGACCCCGAGGCGGCCGAGGCCGGTCAGAAGGCCGTCGCCAACCAGGGCAGGAAGTAGCGCCGAGGTCGCGGCGCTCCGGCGGGGCCGGCGGTGCGGGCGCCGACCGGCCCCGCCCCCTGCTCGTCCGGCCCGCGCCCGTGCGACGCGCATCCCCTCCGGGGCGCGGGGCCCGTCCCGAGCGCTCGGGGAGGGACGCGGGGAATCGCTCGAAGTCGCCGAGCACGCGCACCGTGCCGCGCGCGTTGTCCCGAGCGCCCCGGGGAGGGATGCCCGGGAATGCGCGCATCACCGGGCGCGGGGCGTCGGCGCGGTCGGGACGCCTGCCGTCCGGGCGCATCGCCGGGCCCGGGGTCAGTGGTTCGCCGCGAGCAGCGCCTGCGCGAGCACGTCGTCCACGACGAGGATGTCGAGCGCCCCGGTGCGCAACGCGCCGAGGGTGCCGGTGGTCTTCGCCCTGCCGGTGGCCAGGCCGATGACCGTCCGGATGCGCCTCAGGTCGTCCAGGTCGATGCCGATGACGCGCTCCGAGGCGGGCGGGCCGAGGGGGACGCCCTCGATCGTGAAGTAGCGGCCGAGCATGTCGCCGACCGGGTGGGCCGCCTCGACGGCCGACTTCTCCTCGAAGCTGAGCCGCATGGCGCTCATGACGGCCCGCGAGGTCTGCACCTCGTAGTTCCCGATGCCGACGAAGCCGAGGTCGCAGGAGCGGGCCTCGGCCAGCGAGGCCTGCACCGAGGACTCGCTCATCATGGCCTGCTGGGTGAGCGCCGACTCCACGATCGCCGGCGCGTCGAAGCGCCCGGCCACGGCGCCGCACTTGTCGGCGAGGATCTGCAGGTGCGAGTTGCCCGAGGGGGCGCTGTCGAGCGTCGGCATGCCGCCCACGAGCGGAACGATCCGGGTGTCGGGGCGAAGCCGGGTGTCGGGCAGCAGGTCGATGAACCGGGCGACGGTGAGGCCCCAGCTGAAGCCGATCCGCGAGGCCCCCGAGGCCAGCCGGGGGAAGGCCTCGCCGGCCAGCCGGGCGACCGAGGCGCCGGGGTCGGCGCTGGTCGAGGTGTCGGCGACGAGGGCCTCGCGCAGCCCGAAGGTGCGCACGAGGCGCCGCTCCAGCTCGCCGTCGCGCACCGTGCGGTCGTCCCCGACGATGTGGATCTGCACGAGGCCGCTGGAGCGCGCCTCGTGGAGGATGCGGGAGACGCTCGAGCGCGAGAGGCCGAGCCGCTCGCCGACCTGGCCCTGGTCGAGCCCGTCGACGTAGTAGAGCCGCGCGGCGTCGATGAGCAGCTGCTGGTCTCTCTTGGCAGGCATGGGCTCTTCCTCATCCCCGTGGGCTCGGGCGCCGGTGGGGAGGTCCGGCATGGACGATGGGGCCGGGACCGTGCGGGTCCCGGCCCCATCATTGTAGGGAGAGGATCGTCCCCGGCGAGGACCGTTGGACACGACCGGCCGCCCCGACGAGGGCCTTCTCCCGTCGGCGGGGCGGCCGGTTCGGCGAGGGGGGCGTCGGTCAGCCGAGGACGCCCCGGGCGACCATGGCGTCCTGGAGGAAGCGCATGGCGACGAGCGGGCGGGCGCGGTCGAGCTCGATGTCGTCGTAGAAGATCATCTCGTCGACCTTCTTGCCGACCTTCAGCTTCGAGTGCTGCAGCAGGCCGATCGGCACGAGATTCAGCTCACGGGCCTTGTCGGCGGGCATGGCGTAGCCGTAGAAGTGGTGCCCGCCCATGCCCTCGAAGGTGAGGCCGGCCGCCAGATCGGTCTTGGCCCGGCCGACGACCTCGGTCGTGACGTGCGTGGACTGGAAGTCCGGACGCCCGGTCGTGACGGCCTCGTAGATCGACAGATGCGCCTCGATCGAGGCGATGTGCCATGGACGGTGGAGGAGGTAGTAGGGACCGTGGCCGAGCCTGAGGTAGTCGAGCTCGGCGGTGACGACGTCCGAGGTGGACTTCACGATGCAGAAGACGCCCGGGGCGACATCGCCGGTGACGTACTCGACGCACGGGCCCTTGTCGAACTCGAGGATGCCGCCGTCGGCCCTGGGGACGAGCTTCGTGGCGAGTTCGGCCAGCGGGATCTCCCGCCCGTGCATGCCGTCCACCTCGATCGGGATGCCCGTCGCGTTCGACAGGGCGGTCATCTCGAGCTGGGTCTTCGTGCCGTCCGTGAACTCCGTGAGCATGCGCGGGTTCATCCCCTTGCGGCGGGCGTCCTCGATGTTGTCCTCGGGCATGCCGTGCGGGATGTTGACGTTGTTCTTGCCCTTGCCGACGCACACGACCTCGAGGCCCAGATCCTGGGCGTACTCGACGAGCTTGAGGCACTCGACCGGCTCGTCGCCGCGCATGACGGTGTACACCGAGCCGCCGGCGTTGGCCATCGACGACAGGAGGGGGCCGACGGTGATGTCGGCCTCGACCGTCATGAGGGCGACGTCCGTGGAATGCGTGATGCACGTGTAGGCGATCTGGGCGGCGATCCCGGGCACCCCGGAGACCTCGACGACGATGTCGACGGGCAGCCCGGGCATCCGCAGGCCGTCGGAGACGACGGCGGCCCGGCCGTCCCGGATGGCCTGCTCGGCCGCCGCCAGGTCGGTGTCGGCCACGACGACGTCCTCGCGGCCGGCGTTGCGCAGGGCCGAGACGGCCTTGTCGATGACGATGTCGGCGACGGCGACGACGGCCAGGCCCGGCGCGCGCTCGATCGAGGCGATGAGGCCGGAGCCCATCTGGCCTGCGCCGACGACGCCCACCCGGACCGGACGGCCCAGTTCCTGCTGGCGTTCGAGAAGAGCCTTGGTGTAACCCATGTCGGTTTCCTTTCGGGATTCATGCGTCCCGGGCCCTGTCCGGGTTCGGGACGGTGGTGCGGGGGACGCGCCTGCGGAGCGGCCGTGGCCCGGCTGCGAGAACGGGCGCGTTGCTCGTGGTGGATGTGGTGGTGGACGCGGGCCCGACCGCCGGGGCGGAGGCGCCGACCTGGGCCAGCGCCATCTCGACGGCCGCCCTCAGCTGCCTGCCCCGGACCCGGTCGACGGCCCCGTCCAGGTCCCCGACGAGGCCGGGCGCGTCGTGGAAGCGGGCGAAGACGCTCCGACCGGCCAGGGCGCGCGCCCGGATGATGCGCCGGGCGGCGACGTCGATGATCGCGATGACGATCGCCCCGCCGCCGATGGAGCGGCCGCGGCCGGAGACGAGCACGAGGTGCTCGCCCCGGACGGCTCGCAGGGCGCGGTTGAGCTCGGCGTTGTAGGAGCGCATCTGGACCCAGGTGAGCAGCAGCCCGAGCATCATGGCCGCCACGAGGATCGCGGGGAACCGCCAGTCGAGGGCGTTCATGGCGGTCAGGCCTCGAGGAACTCGACGGTGCCGCCGACGGCCGGGGGGACGAGCTGCGGGCCGGTCGCCAGGACGGCGCCCGGCAGGAGCTCCTGCTCGGGCTGGTTCACGTAGATGACCACGTGGCCGAGCTCGGTGAGGTTCGCGCAGGCGCGTTCGCCGATGGCGTCGACGGTGTACTCCCGGCCGGCGATCCGGAGGACATCGCCCGCGGTGATGTCGCGGGTCGGGGCCGTCGTCGTGCGGTGCACGATGCTGACCTCGGCCAGCGCCTCGGGGACGGGCTCGCCGAACAGGATGACGACGCCGCCGTCGATCATGTCGCTCGCGTCGGGCCCGATCGCGGTGATGTCAGCGCTCCACAGGGTGGACATTGTCCCTCCTCCTGGGTAGGGGTGGGGCGGCCGGGCCGCCCCACCCGGGGGTGTCGGTCAGATGAGCAGGAACGAGGCGAGGTAGGCGATGATGACCGCCACCGGCGAGGTCACGAGGCGGGTGAACAGCACGGCGGAGACGCCGACGGAGATCGTCTCGGGCTGGGCCTCGCCGAGGGACAGGCCCACCGGGACGAAGTCGCAGCCGACCTGGCCGTCGATGGCGAACAGGGTGGGCAGCGCGTACTGCACCGGCAGCGCGCCGGCGCCGATCTGCTGGCCCATGAGCACGCCGATGACCTGGGCGATGGCGGCGCCGGGGCCGAGCACCGGGGACAGGAACGGCAGGGCGACGATGATGCCCAGCAGGACCAGACCGATCGGGTTGCCGGCCAGCGGCGTGACAGCGTGGGCGATCAGGTCCGAGACGCCCGTGTAGTTCACGATGCCCATGAGCAGGCCGACGTAGGCCATGAAGGGCAGGACGGTCTTCAGGATGATGTCCAGCGCCTGGCGGCCCGACGACAGCAGCGTGTTGATGATGTAGCCGACCGCGTTGCCGAACTTCACGATGACCGACATGAAGCCGCCCTTGTCGGCCTGCCGCTGCGAGACGGTCCTCGGGCGCTCGGTCCCGGCCCGCGCCGCGGCCGCCTCGTCCGCCTGGGCCGCGGTCGCGGTCGCAGCGGCCCGGTCGACGGCCTCGGCGTCGGCCGGACCGATCTGGTCCAGTCCCACCGCCGAGACGAAGATGTCCTCGGTGATGTACTTGGCCAGCGGTCCGGTCGGCGAGCCGGGGTAGATGTCGATCGTGTTGATGCGCTTCTTCGGGTAGACGCCGATCCGGGCGGTGCCGCCGCAGTTGATGACGGCGGCCAGCACCTTGTCGTCCTCGACGCTGTTCGTGAAGCCGTCGACGGCCTCGGCGCCGCTCAGCTCGGCGATGCGCGCCGCGACCGGGTGGATGCCGCCGCCGGTCACCGACAGGACGATGTTCTTCTCGTCGGTGGGGGTCAGGATCATGTCGTCGCCCCAGCCGCCGTTGCCCTTGACGACCTTGACGCTCTGGTGACTCATGCCACGCCTCCCTGGATCTGGCCGGCGGCGTACGCCTCGTCGTACTTCGTGAAGGTCTCCCGGTGGCCGCCGCGGCGGATCAGGATGGCGGTCATCCACTGGGTCGCGAAGCCGCGGATGAGGATGACGACCAGGCCGACGAGGAAGTACAGGACCGCGAGCAGTGCGTACTCGTCGGGGGCGACCGCCGTGACGCCGGCCGAGACGCCGGTCCAGACGAAGACCTCGCCCGCGTTGGCGTGCGGGAACAGCGAGGTGATCGGGTGGCAGACCGACACGGCGGCGTCGTAGAAGGCCGGCTTGTAGCGCTCGGGCAGGAAGCGGCCGAAGGTGTAGGCCATCGGGTTGGTCAGCAGCAGCATGGCCAGGAAGGGCATGACCGTGTAGCGGGTCACGGCGTACCTGCCGGCCCACCGCACCGCGTGGTTGACGCGCTCCTCACCGATCCAGGTGGTGATCGCGTACATGGCGGTCAGCATGACCATGAGCAGCGGCAGGATGCCGGAGGCCAGGCTCAGGAACTGCTCGGCCGAGGCGTTGAACAGCCCGATGAAGTGTTCGGCGAACCAGGTGATCGCCTTCATCACGGGATTGTCGTCCACGATGACTCCTTGTCTGCGTGTGGTTGGTGCGGCGACGGACGGGTGCCGCCGCCGGGTGCGCTCCATCGCGCGAGGTCCTCAGTCGAGGGACATGGCCTCCCTCACCCGGGGGTCGAGCAGCTCCTGGACGGCCGAGACCGCGGCCGCCGCGTCGGGGGCGTCGATGGCCGCCCGCGCCATCGCCCGGCAGGTCGCCAGCGAGGTGTGCCGCAGGGCGAAGCGGACGGCGGGCACGGCCGGGGTCGACATCGACAGCGACGTGATCCCCAGCCCGCACAGCACGAGCGCCATGAGCGGGTCGGAGGCCGACTCGCCGCAGACCCCCACCGGGGTGCCGGAGGCGGCGCCGGCCCGGGCCGTGGCCTCGACGAGCCTGAGGACGGCGGGCTGCCAGCGGTCGATGAGGTCGGACAGCGCGCCGAGCTCGCGGTCGGCGGCCATCGTGTACTGGGCCAGGTCGTTCGTGCCGATCGACACGAAGTCGACGTGCTGCAGCACCTGGTCGGCGCACAGCGCGACGGCCGGCACCTCGACCATGACGCCGATCCTGGCCCTGGCGCCGAGCCCCGCCTCGTCGGCGCGGCGGCGGAAGTCGGCGGCCTCGCCGGCGGTGGAGATCATCGGCGCCATGACCCACGCCTCGGTGTCGGGGCAGTCGTCGATGGCGGCCGCCAGGGCCCTCAGCTGGTGCTCCATCAGGTGCGGCACGGAGCGGACGAGACGGTAGGCGCGCTGGCCCAGCGCCGGATTCGACTCGTGCGCCGGGTTGGCGTAGGCCAGCGGCTTGTCGGCGCCGGCGTCGAGGGTGCGGACGACGACCTTGCGGCCGGTGAAGGCCTTGAGGACCTCCCGGTAGATCCCGGCCTGCTCGGCGACGCCCGGCTCGGCGGCGGCGTCGAGGAAGACGAACTCGGTGCGGAACAGGCCCACGCCCTCGACCGCCTTGCCGGCCGCCGACCGGGCGTCCGCGACGCCGCCGATGTTGGCCAGCAGCTGGATCGGGTGGCCGTCGGACGTGGCGCCGGGCGCGGTGTCGGTCGCCAGCGCCCGGTGGCGCTCCATGCGGCGGACGATGGCCTCGCGGGTGGCCTCGTCGGGGGCCACGACGACCGAGCCCCGGGCGCCGTCGACGGCGACGAGCGCTCCCTCGGGGATCTGCGTGGCACCGGCCGCCCGCACGACGCAGGGCAGGCCGAGCTGGCGGGCGATGATCGCGGTGTGCGAGGTGGGGCCGCCCACCTCGGTGACGAGGGCGATCACCTTCGTCATGTCGAGGCTCGAGGTGTCGGCCGGGGTCAGCTCGTGGGCGATGACGACGGCCGGCTCGTCGATCGTTCGCAGGCCCGGCGTCGCCGGGCCGAGCAGCCTGGCCACCGTGCGGTCGCGCACCGAGTTCAGGTCGGTGACGCGCTCGGCCAGGTAGCCGCCGATCCCGGTGAGCGTCGCGGCGAACTCGGCGACGGCCTTCGTCATGGCGTTCGCCGGGCCGTTGCCCTCGGCGATGATCTGGGCGGCGCGGTCGGCCAGGGCCGGGTCGTCGGCCATCTCGGCGGTGGCCGAGAGCACGTCGCCGAGCGTCTCGCCGGGGTGCTCGGCGGCCGCGGCCCGCAGTTCGGCCGAGACCTGCTCGAGCGCCTCGGCGAGTGCGGCGCCCGCCGCGGCGATCGCCTCGGCCCCGGACGGGACGGGCTCGTCGGCCGGCGCCGCGGGCGGTGCCGCGAACCGTGCGCACGGGCCGACGGCGGCGGTCGAGCCGACCCCGATGCCGGGGTACTCCCGGGGCTCGGGCATCACTGCGCCTCCGCGAGGACGGCGACCAGCGCATCGAGAGCCGCCTCGGCGCCCTCGCCCTCGGCGCTCAGGACGACGGTGTCGCCGCAGTGCGCGCCCAGGCCGAGCACGGACAGCATCGAGGTGGCGGGGACCGGGCCCTTGTCGCCCATGGAGATCTGGACGGGCACGCCGCACTTCTTGGCGGCCTGGACGAAGGTCGCGGCGGGGCGGGCGTGCAGGCCCTCGGTGGCGGCGACGACGGCTTCACGGGTGGACATCATTGGCCTCACTTCGGTGGATTCTCTGGACGGCGGTGTCTGCCCGGTGAGCCGGGCCGACGGCGTGGGGAGCGGTGTTCGATGGACTGGACGCCAACCGGTCGGTCGCCGGACTCGGCACCGGGTCCGGACGACTCGGCTCATGGTGACATGAGCGCCACAGTATATGCAATTAAAGGTCAAATGAATGCAATTATTTGCATTTCATGGCAGGGGTTCGTCCTTTCACTCGCCGATGACCGTGACCCGGCAGGTCCGTGTGCGGGGCCGGTCGCGGTCCCAGTCGACGAAGAAGATGTAGCCGGTGACGCCGAACCCGAGTTCGCCGTCGATGAGCGGGAAGGTCTGCGAGGAGCCGACGATCGACGCCTTGAGGTGCGCGTCGGCGTTGAGCAGGGCGCTGCGGTCGCCGCCCGGCAGGTACTCCTCGGCGCTCGGCCAGCTCTCGACCTCCTCGAAGTGCCTGGTGCCGGGGTAGGAGTAGCCGTCGGAGGGCGGGAACCGCGTCTGATCGGGGCAGATGAGGCCCAGGACGCGGTTGAGGTCGTGCTGGAGGAAGTCCGAGCCGTCCTCGACCGTGTCGTGCGCCCACTCGTCGTAGTACACCGAGCAGGTCGTGTGGGGGCTCATCACCGCGACGATGCCGTTGCCGATGCCCGAGGCGGCGATGGCCCCGCGCACCTGGCCGGTGACGTCGAGGAAGCTCGGCGTCCCGCCGTGGGACTCCAGGGCCAGCGCTGCGTGGAAGACGGTCATGGTGCTCCTCCTCGTGGTTCCGGGGGTTCAGGCCGTGGCCCTGAGGACGTCGATGAACCTCTGGGCGTCCTCCTCGACGGCTCTGCGCGCCGCCCGGGCGAGATCGGAGAAGAGGATGACGTCGGGGTCCTCGACGAGCGGCGGGCAGGCGTCGTAGGCGGCCTTCGCCGAGTAGGTGTAGTAGTTGATCTTGCGCACGCCGTGACGGATGCACTCCTGGTACTCCTGCGGTTCCAGCCCCGACCCGCCGTGCATGACGATCGGCACCCCGGTCGCCTCCCGCAGCCGGGTGATGAGCTCGTAGTTCAGCTTCGGCTTGCGCCGGTAGACGCCGTGGACGGTGCCGAACGAGGCGGCCAGTGCGGTGACGCCGGTGGCCCGCACGAAGTCGGCGGCCGCCTGCGGGTCGGTGTACAGGGCGGCGTCGGCGACGCCCTGGTCGGGGTCGCCGTTCTCGTTGCCGGTCATGACGCCGATCTCGCCCTCGACGCCGGCGCCGCGCTCGGCGGCCAGCTCGACGACCTCGCGGGTGACGCGGACGTTCTCGTCGTAGGCGAGCTTCGAGCCGTCGATCATGGCCGAGGTGAAGCCGATGTCGAGGCCCTTGCGGATGTAGTCGATGTCGAAGCCGTGGTCGACGTGCAGGACGAACGGGGCGCTGGAGCGGCGGGCCAGCTCGACCATCGCCGGGCCCATGTCCTCGATGGCGACGATGGACTCGTGCACCTGGGCGAACTGCAGAATGACGGGGACGTCGGTGCGCTCGGCGACGTCGATGACGCCGAGCAGTCCCTCGAAGAAGGGCGTGTTGATGGCGGCGAGGCCGATGCCGTTCCGCTCGGCGTACTCGAGCGCGGCGGGAAGACCGATGATCATGAGGATTCCTTGGGTGAGGCGGGTCGCGGCCCCTGCCGGGCCGGGTTCAGGGGAGGGCGTCCCTGTGCGCGGCGAGGGCCGTGAACATCTCGGTGAGCACCCGGCGCCAGTCGGGGTGCTTGACGATGCCGCTCGTGCCCCCGGAGCCGTCGGCGCCCTGGTCGAGCACGCGGGCGATGTCGGCTGCGCCGGTCACGCCGGCGGCCTGGATGACGAGGATGCCCGGGTCGGCGTCCTTGACGATCCGCGTGGTGCGCTCGACGTAGTCGCCGGCGTCCATCCGGCCGGTGCCGATCGAGGCCGTCGGCTCGCAGATCATGACATCGGGGCCCATGGCGGCGACGGCCCGGCACTGGGCGTCGGTGTCGGCGCAGACGACCGTGGCCAGGCCGACCTGGCGGGCCCTCTCCATCGTGGCGTCGAGAACGGCCAGCGGGAGCGGGTGCTCGGCGTGGTTGAGGACGACGGCCCGGGCGCCCGCCTCGACGAGCGATTCGGGGAGGATGCGGCCCATGCCGCGGCCCGGGGTGATCGGGTCCATGTGCTGGGCGGTCACGCACAGGCGCCCGGTGCGCCCGGCGACCATGCGCAGGTCGACGTGCTGGGCGGTGAAGAGGACGTCGATGTCGAACCGGGCGGCCAGCTCGTCGGTGAGCAGGGCCAGCCGGAGGGTCTCGGAGCCGCCGAGGTGGGCCTTCGGGTTGACGATGAGGAACGGTCCGGTGACGGGCTGCGTCGTTGCTGCGCTCATGGTCCTGCCTTTCCATGTGTGCAAAAAGTTGCATAAAATTGAGAAAGTATGCATATGAACGACCCGATGTTCTCACAACGCACAAAGTTTTGCAATAGCGGGATTGTGTGCAGACGCGGTTCCTCGCCGGGCCGTGATCGCCGGTGCGGCCGGTGGGCGGGCCCGTCCTGTGGCAGACTCATGGCCATGTCACAGCCGGTGGTCGCCGTCATCCTGGGTGCGGGCCTGGGGGTCCGGTACGGGGGGTCGGTGTCGAAGCCGGCGCTCAAGATCACGGGCCACGCGCTGATGAACATGTCGATCGAGGCCATGGCCGCCGGCGGCTGCACGCACGCCGTCGTCGTCGTGAACGACAAGGCGGCCAGGGAGCTGGGGCTGACGAAGGCGGCCCTGCCGATCCCCGTCGTCCAGGTGCCCGGCGGTGCGAGCCGTCAGGAGTCCGCCCGCAACGGGCTGAGATTCATCCGCGACGACCCGGAGCTGAGCGGCGCCGAGGTCGTCCTCATCCACGACGCCGTGCGGCCCATGGTGCCCGCCCATGTCGTCGAGGCCGTCATCGGGGCCGTCCGGGGCGGCGCCGAGGCCGTCGCCCCCGTCGTCGACGTCGTCGACTCGATGCGCTCCGTGGACGATCCGGGCCGCAGCGCCCCGATCGACCGCTCCACCCTGCGCGCCGTGCAGACGCCCCAGGGCTTCCCCCTCGACGTCATCCTCGCCGCGCACGAGCGCATGGCCGCGGCCGGCGAGCGGTTCACCGACGACGTCTCCTGCGCCGAGCTCGCCGGCGCCGAGGTCGTCCTCGTGCCCGGTTCGCGCATGTCGATGAAGGTCACCGAGCCCGCCGACATGACGATCGCCGAGGCCCTGTGGAAGGCGCGCGCGACGCTCGGCCGTCACAGCGGCCGCCGCGTGCTGCGCCACGTCCCCGGCGGCCAGTACCTCGAGAACCAGATCGTCGAGATGGAGCGAGAAGTCATCGAGAAGGAGCGCGAGCGGAAGTTCCGGCCGCGCGAGTCCTGAGGGGCCCGGGGGGATGGCGGCCCCCATGTCATGCATCGCGAGGCGTGGCCACGACACCGGCGGACGAGGCTGCGACAATGGATGGCGCCTCCGGAGGGCTCCTCGGGGCGGGCCTCCGCTCCTCGTTGCGTCCTCGCGGTGGGGCGATGCGCTCGCGGGACCCGAGACGTCGGCGGATCCGCATTCCGGATCACCCGGCAGGACACGATGCGGCGAGACCGATTCACGGGGATCCGGTTGGGGTGCCGTTCGTGGATGATCCCGATCTGCTCGCCCGCGTCCGACGTTGCTCGTGGGAGGTCATGAGGAGCATTCACGATCCTCGAGGAGGGCGTTCTGGCCGGGGGGACGTCCTCCTCGGGCCAGTTTCCTGGGAACAGGCCTCGGCGTCAAGCGCACCGCACGCGACGTGCAACGGGCCGGCCCCGGGGACCTGGAGCATCGGTCCCATGCTCCAATCCTCTGTCGTCGACACTCGATGGAGGGCATGATGAGGTTCAGCGCTGAGCAGGACATCCACGATGGGTCAGCCGAGGCTGATGAGAGTTTCGTCAGAAAGGAGATCGAACGGATCCGGGGATTCGTCGGAAACCTCTCGATGGGCGATCCGCGTCAGGGTACATGGTTCGTCAAGCTGTTGGCGTTCTCCCTCGACGGGTACGTGCAGGAGGTGGATGCTGCATGTTTCCGGGAGAAGTACCCTGATCTTTCGGCTGATGCTGTCGTCGACGCTCGTGTCCGGATGGCGGCCAATTATGCCGGCATTGAGGGCGGCCTCAGCGCCGCGGCCTACAACGGTGCGGTCGCGGCGACCATCGGGTCCGGGGGTGCGGCTTCGCCGCTGACTCTTCCGACGGGTGGGGGTCGGCTTCGTGGTGGACATGTCGTACACGACGTATCTTCAACTGCGCATGGCCCATGACATCGCTGTTCTCCACGGAGTCCCTCTCGACATCGAGGATCCTGATGACATGTGGAAACCCGTCAGGATCGCCTTCGCGATCAGAGTCGGCGAGACGGGTGGCAACGCGACTCTCAAGTTCACGCCCGCCGTGGTGCGTCCGGTCCTGAAGAAGATGTTCAGTGGACAGAGATTGGCGATGGTCAAGGGTCTGCCGATCGTCGGGAAGCACCTGCTTCAACGGAACATCATCAAGTTCGGCATTCCCATTGTGGGCGTGCCGACGGCAGTCCTTGTGAACCGCTGGACGACCAGGGTCGTGGGCGACCAGGCCAAGGAGATCCTCAGGAAGGAGGCCAGAATCCGCGAGGCGGCCTCGCGTCTGGTCTCCAGTACGGATGCACGCGAGGAGTTGGTCTGGGTGCTCTGGCTGGTCATGCGAGTGGACGGGTGCGCCAAGGATGATGAGCTCCTGCTTCTTCACCACGTCACCGAAGCCATGAAGAAGGCGGGTTGCGACGAGTCCCTGCTGAAGGAGCTCCGCGAGCCCGTCGAGCTCGATGAATCGATGGTGTGGAGGAGGATCGACTCCCTCGAGGGCGCGAAAAAGGCTCTCCACGATGCTGCCGTGGTGGCCGCTGCTGTGGACGGGAGGATCGTTTCCTCCGAGATCTCTGCGCTGAAGGAGCTCGCCGTCCGATGCGGGGTTGAATACGATTCGGAGGGCATCGAGGACTGTGAGAATTCCTGGAGACGACTGCGCGGCTGGTTCTTGCGCCTGCGATGCGACCCGTGGGGCGTGGGTCCGGGCCGGCCGCCCGTGCCGGTTCGTGGGGAGGGACCGCAGGATTCTTGAGGCCCCTGGCTCATCGGGTTCCCGTGAGCCATTTTCAGGGGCCGGGGCCCGCTCTCGTCCCCGCCGCTCCTGCTCGTCGGAGTGGGACGGGCGGCGCGCCGCCCTCAGGTGGTGGGCCAGTCCTCGCCCTCGGGCGCCTCGCCGGTGATGACGTAGATGATGCGCCCGCCCATCGCCACGGCGTGGTCGGCGATGCGCTCGTAGTAGCGGCCGAGCAGGGCCGTGTCGACGGCCGTCTCGGCGCCGAACGTCCAGTCGTCCGAGGCGATGAGGCGGAACTGCTCGTTGCGCAGCTCGTCCATCTCGTCGTCCTCGCCGGCCAGGGTCGCCGCGGCGTCGGTGTCGCGCTCCAGCAGCGTGCGGCCGGCCTTGCCGACCATCTCCTGGGCGACCTGCGACATGCGCGTGAAGTTCGGCACGAGCGGCTCGGGCACGGCGTGCTCGGGGTAGCGCATGCGCGCGATCTCGGCGACGTGGGCCGCCAGGTCGCCGGTGCGGCCGATGTCGGCGATGACCTGCATGGCGGCGACGATGGTGCGCAGCTCGCCGGCCACCGGCGTGGAGCGGGCGAGCAGGCTGAAGCAGCGGTGCTCGAGCCGGTCGTGCATGGCATCGATGCGGGCGTCCCCGCTCATCACGCGCTCGGCGATGGAGGCGTCGGCCTCGAGGAGGGCCCTGGTGGCGTCGCGCACGGCGACGCGCACCGAGTCCGACATGGTCACGAGCTCGTGGACGATCTCGTCCAGCTCGGAGTGGTAGGACTCCGCCATCATCCCTCCTCCGCGCGTCGGGCCGCCCGCTCGGTCGCGCCGTACCCCGCCAGTCTCGCATTCCCCGCGGGCGCAGCCAAGACGGCGGCCGGGCGCGGCGCCACGGCGCTCCCGTAGAATTCCACGCGTGGGTCCCGTGGTGACAGTGCTCCTCGGCTTCGTGCTGGGCGCGATGGTGGGAGCGGCGCTCGCGCTCGTCCTCGCCTGGGGCCACCGGGCCAGGGTGCGCATGGCCGAGCCGCCGCCCGTGGTCGATCCCGAGGTGCCCGAGGTCCTCGACGCCTTCCGCCAGCCCGTCGTCGTCGCCGGCCCCCACGACGAACTGCTCTACGCGAACGCCCCGGCCCGCACCATCGGGCTCGTGCGCGGCACCCGCATCGGCATCGCCGAGGTGCTCGAGGCCGTGCGCGCCGCGCGGCGCACCGGCGAGGGCGCGGACCGGGAGGTGATGCTGGGCGCCGCCGACGACGCCCCCTCCCGCCAGCTCCAGGTGCGCATCCGGCCCCTGGCTCGCGAGGCCGTCCTCGTCGTCGGCGACGACCGCAGCGCCCTCATCCGGGTGGACGAGTCCAAGCGCGATCTGGTCGCCAACATCTCCCATGAGCTCAAGACCCCGGTCGGGGCCCTCCAAGTGCTCGCCGAGACCGTCCAGGAGGCGGCCGACGAGCCCGAGGCGGTGCGCCACTTCGCCGGCCGCATGCTCGTCGAGAGCACCCGCCTGGGCGAGCTCGTCCAGCAGATCATCGAGCTGGGCCGCCTGCAGTCTGACGATCCGCTCGGCGACGCGGCGCCGGTCGACATCGACGAGATCGTCCAGACCGCCGCAGGGCGCGCCAGGGAGGCCTGCCAGGCCCGCCGGATCAGCTTCTCGATCGCCGGCGACGAGGGGCTGCGCGTCATCGGGGACCGGCACCAGCTCCGCGTGGCGCTGTCGAACCTGGTGGAGAACGCCATCAGCTACTCCGACCCCGGGGCCCGCGTCGCCGTCACGGTGAGGGACGTCGACGAGGACGGCGATCGCTGGGTCGACATCGCCGTCACGGACAACGGCATCGGCATCGGAGAGGAGGACCAGGAGCGCATCTTCGAGCGCTTCTACCGGGTCGACTACGCGCGCTCGCGCGAGAACGGCGGCACCGGCCTGGGCCTGTCGATCGTCAAGCACGTCGCCGTGGCGCACGGCGGCGGCATCCGCCTGTGGAGCCGCCCCGGCCGCGGATCGACCTTCACGATGAGACTGCCCGCGCTCGTGGACCCCGTCGAGCACAATGACGGCACCGGGCACGACGACATGGTCGGGCGCGGTGACGGCGCCGGGCGGCGGGAGGAGGTCGCATGACGAGGATCCTGGTCATCGAGGACGAGCAGTCCTACCGCGAGGCGATGGCCTTCATGCTCTCCCGCGAGGGCTTCGAGGTGGGTCGGGCGGCCGACGGCCGGCTCGGGCTGGCCGACTTCGAGGCGCACGGCGCCGACCTCGTGCTGCTCGACCTCATGATGCCCGGCATGAGCGGCACCGAGGTGTGCCGCACCCTGCGCCGCCGCGCCGACGTGCCGATCATCATGGTCACCGCCCGGGACGCCGAGATCGACAAGGTGCTCGGCCTCGAGCTGGGCGCCGACGACTACGTGACGAAACCGTTCAGCCACCGCGAGCTGGTGGCGAGGATCCACGCCGTCCTGCGCAGGCGGCACGGGGAGGGGCCCGTCCCCGAGGTCCTCGAGTCCGGCGGCGTGCGCATGGACGTGACGCGGCACGAGGTCACGGTCCGCGGCGGGGCGGTGAAACTGGCCCTCAAGGAATTCGACCTGCTCGAGGAACTCATCCGCAACGCGGGGCGCGTGCTGACCCGGGCCCAGCTCATCGACCGGGTGTGGGGCTCCGACTACGTGGGCGACACGAAGACGCTCGACGTCCACGTGAAACGGCTGCGCGGGAAGATCGAGCGGGACCCCGCCCATCCCGTGCTCCTCGTCACCGTGCGCGGCCTCGGCTACAAATTCTCGGAGGCCTCTTCGCGGCACCAGTGAGGCTTATTCACAGGAGTCGTCCGCAGGGGCGCCTCCCCTTGTCAGGTCTTCGTCCTGTCGTGCTGTGAATAAGCCTCGATGAATCAGGCCTGACCAGGGATCGCGTCTCCCGCCGGGCCTCCTGCGGAAGCCCCTCGGAGGGGATCTCCCCGATGAATTCGTCGAAGCGGGCCCGGGACGGCCCGTCGAGGAGCGCCTCCCCTCATCGGGGTCATGTGCGCCCACGCCGTGGGCGAACCTCATGGAATTCATCGGCCCTTCTCTGGCGCGGCATTCCAGGAATTGCTCCGAATGGTCCGGGGATTCATTCCCGGACCGAGAATTCCGTGGTGTGGTAGAATGCTCCCCAGGAGAGGGGTTGTACACATGGATTATGCAGTCGGTGAGACCGTCGTGTACCCGAATCACGGGGCGGCTGTCGTCGAGTCCACTGAGACGCGCACGGTGAAGGGCGAGGACCGGCTCTACTTGGTCCTGCGCATCCTCGGCCAGAGCGACCTGGTCGTCCGCGTCCCCGCCGACAACCTCGACCTGGTCGGTGTCCGCGACGTCGTCGACGAGGCGGGCCTCGAGAAGGTCTTCTCGGTGCTGCGCGCCCCGCAGGTCGAGGAGCCCGCGAACTGGTCGCGCCGCTACAAGGCCAACGTCGAGAAGCTCCACTCCGGCAACGTCCTCAAGGTCGCCGAGGTCGTCCGCGACCTGTGGCGCCGCGAGAGGGATCGCGGCCTGTCCGCGGGCGAGAAGCGCATGCTCGCCAAGGCCCGCCAGATCCTCGTGAGCGAGCTCGCCCTGGCCGAGAAGGTCGAGGAGGAGCGCGCCGAGGTCATGCTCGACGAGGTTCTCGCCTCCTGAGCGAGGTCGGGAACCGGAGCCGCTGAGCACCGTGCGCCCGCCTCCGGGCGCGCCGCGACGACATCCTGTGCCAGGAGGACGCATGACCATCGACCCGTCCGGCCTCCGCACCGGCATCGGCACCGACGTGCACGCCCTGCGCGAGGGCGTCGAGATGCACTGCGCCGGGCTGCACTTCCCCGACGAGCCCGTCGGCCTGGCCGGCCACTCGGACGGCGACGTCGCCGCCCACGCCCTGTGCGATGCGCTGCTGGGCGCCGCCGGGCTGGGCGACATGGGCTCCAACTACGGAACCCGGGAACCCCGGTGGTCCGGCGCGAGTGGCGTCTCGTTCCTCGCGGAGACCGCCCGCCGCCTGGCGTCGGCGGGCTGGCGCCCGGTGAACGCCGGCGTGCAGGTCATCGGACAGCACCCCCGCATGACGGCCCGCCGCGCCGAGGCCGAGTGGGTGCTCTCGGAGGCCCTCGGCGCCCCGGTGTCGGTCTCGGCGACGACGACCGACCGCCTCGGCGCGCTCGGTCGCGGCGAGGGCGTCGCCGCCGTCGCGACCGCGCTCATCGTCCGTGCGCAGCGGGAGTGAGCGGTCCGGCTCGTCCGGCGCAGCGATCCGGCCCGGCCGGCCCTGATGGCCCGGCGGGAGCGGGCCCGTCGCCCCTCGTTCGCCCGCGATGCTCGGGGCCCTTCCGCGCAGTCCGCCGCGTCGGTGCTCCCGTGCTCCACCGCCCGCGCGAACGACCCCGGCCCGGGCTCACCTCACTCGCGAGTCGGCCGCGGTGAACGCGTTGCAGGTGGCGAGCGAGCGGTCGTCCAGGCCGTCCTGGAACCACTCCCGACGGTTCGTGCCGTGCCCGTGGCTGCCCCTGTAGGAGCTGTCGCCGGTGAGGACGTCGTCTCCGAAGGCGTAGAACATCTGCGAGAGGCCGTCGGTGTCGGAGGGCGTGAGGGCGAGCGACTCGGAGACCGAGCCGATGAACTCGCCGGCGAAGCAGTCGGCCTGCACCTCGGTGCGCCGGCTGAACTCGTCGGCCTGGGACGAGCCCACTCTCGACTCCCACGCCTTCTCCGAGTAGAGGATGCCGGTGCGGGCCTGGACGGCGTGGCCGAACTCGTGGGCCATCACGGCGTCGGCGGTGTACGGCACGCCGCTCAGCTCGTCGGGCACGACCTCGGCCAGGTCGGTGGCGTAGTAGACCTGCTGGTCGACCATGCAGTAGGCGGCGTTGCCCATCGGCATGTCGCCGCACGGGGTCGAGATCTCGCTGTCGTAGACGGTGACGGTCGGGCGGACGGCCTCGTAGCCGGCGTCCCGGAGGGTGGGGCCCCACACCCGCATGAGGCAGGCGGTGAGCTCGTTGAGGTGGTCCTCGAGCTGCGCATCGGTCGCGGTGGACATGTCGAGCGCATCCAGGTCGCAGCGCACCGGCTCGGCGACCGAGGCGCCGTAGACGGGGTTGTCCTCCATCCACTGCGTGGCCTCCGAATAGGTCTCGGGCTGGGGGATCTCGGACGGGCTCGTGTCGGCGGGGGGCACCTCGTAGTCCTCGTTGGCGTAGCTGCCGTTGCGCGAGCCGCTGGAGCCGTCGGAGCTCGAGCCGTTGCCGCCGTAGCTCAGGAGGACGTAGGCGAGCACCATGATGGTGAAGGTGCCGAACAGCGCGGCGAGGAACTTCAACGGGCTCGGCCGACGACGCCTCGGCGGGACGGGCGCGCCGCCGTACTGCGGGAACGGTCCGCCCTGCTGCGCCGCGTAGCCGAAGGGCCCCGCCTGCTGGCCGAACCGGCCGTCCTGGCCGGGCCACTGGCCGTAGCCCGCGCGTCCGGACGGTGCGGGCCAGGACTGGCCCGGCCACTGCTGGTTCGGCTGACCCCATTGACTCACAGGCCACAGACTAACGGACGCCCGCCGGCCGGGCGCCGGGCCTCGGCCCCCGAGGCCTCCCGCCGTGCTCCTCCCGGCGCCGGCCCCGCCGTGGGATAGTTTTTCCACGGGGCTCCCCGCCGTCCCGGGCGGCGCCCCCGGCCCGTCCCGCACCCGCGCGCCGGGTCGTCCACGCAGCGCCGAACGGATCGGCGGAGCAGAAAGGTGCCCCCATGGCTCACAACCGCAACGCCCGCGTCGCGCGCTCCGTGCGGCGCGGTGCGGCGGCCGCGCTCGCCGCGGTCCTCGCCGGGCTCGGCCCGCTCGTGCCCGGCACGGCGCGGGCCGACGACCGGGCCTCCTCGCTCGACGTCTCCGCCGTCGTCTCCGGCGACGGCTCGCTGCGGGTCACCGAGGAGTTCGTCTTCGACGACGGCGCGCTGCCCGATCAGCTCACCCAGCGCCTGGCCACCACCCGCGACGGCCTCAACGACACCGTCTACTCCTACGAGATCACCGACGTCACCGTCGACGCGGGCGGCTCCCGGGTGGGCGTCTCCGGCGCCGACGACGGCGACTACCGGGTGATCACGGTCGACGCCTCGCAGGCGAGCGGCGACCGCATCACCGTCGCCTACACGGTGCGGGGAGCCTCCCTGGCCGGCGCCGAGGTCAAGGGCGCCGACACCCTCACCACCGTCCAGTGGCGCATGGTCCAGGGCCTGTCCATCGGCGTCGGCGAGGTCAACGGCAGGTTCACCGTCGACTCCGACACGCCCGCCGCGCTCGCCGACGTCGACTGCGAGGCCGGCGCCCCCGCCGCGCTCACCAGCTGCGCCAGCGTCCGGGGCGGCACGGCCGAGAACCCGTGGCCGGTCTTCACCCACGGCGCCCTCGGTGCCGGCCAGGTCCTCGAGCTCACCGTCAAGGTGCCGGCCTCGGCCGTCTCGCCCGACCAGGTCCTCGCGCAGCGCTGGAGCCTCGACCGCGCCTTCACCGTGCGCCCGCTCCAGCTCGTCGTCGGCCTGGGCGCCCTCGTGCTGGGCGCCGCCCTCCTGTGGGGCCTGCACCGCCAGCTCGGCCGCGACCAGGTGAACGCCACCAATGCGACCTCCGTCGTCGCCCGCTGGAAGCCGGTCGCCGCCGGCCAGGTGCGCTTCTCGCTCGAGGAGGACGTGCGACCCGGCGAGATCGGCACGGTCGTCGACGAGCACGTCGACCCGGTCGACCTCACCGCCAGCGTCCTCGACCTGGCCATCCGCGGCCACCTGCGCATCACCCAGCTGCCCGACGAGGGCCCCAACAGGCCCACCGACTGGCTGCTCGAGCGCACCAGCCCCTCCGGCGAGTCGTCGGGCCCCGACGAGCTGCGGCCCTACGAGCGGAAACTGCTCGACGTCCTCGTCACCGAGGACGCCGCCGCCATCCGCGTCTCCGAGCTCGCCCCCGCGATGGGCTCGGTCGTCCACGCCATCCAGGACGACCTCTACGACGACGTCGTCGCGAAGGGCTGGTTCTCCGGCCGGCCCGACGCGGCCCGGAGCCGCTGGGGCATCGCCGGCTGGGTCATGCTCGTCCTGTCCCTCGCCGCCACTGTCCTGCTCGCGGCCCTCACCACCTTCGGCCTGCTGGGCCTGTCGCTGACCATCGTGAGCCTCGGCCTCATCTACACCGCCCAGAGGATGCCGCGCCGCACGCTGGCCGGCGTCCGGGTGGTCCGGGGGCTGGAGCTGCTGGCCATGGAGCTCACCACCGAGCCCACCGACTCGTTCGCTAAGCAGGACGCCTACGACCAGATCTCCTCGGTGCTGCCGTACGCGGTCGTCCTGGGCGGCTTCGGCCGCTGGCTCGACGCGCTCGCCGCGGCCGATGACGACCCCGGCGTGCCCGACCCGGAGGACCTGTCCTGGTACCGCGCGCCCGAGGACTGGAACCTGTCCGACCTGCCCGATTCGCTGCGCAACTTCGTCACGACGATGCAGGGGCGCCTCTACTCGCGGGGCTGAGCGATCCCGGCCGTCGAGCCGGGCGTCACCGGCCAGGGGCGCCTCTCCCCGCGGGTCCGTCACCGTCCGCCCGCGCCGGCGGGCTCGGCGGCCGGCTCGGCGGCGGGGCCCTGCTCGGTCGTGCCGACCCGGGCGTCGACGAAACGGCAGCCGGTGAGCAGGCCGCTCATGCCGCGGACGTCGACGAGGGCGGCGACGACCGCGGCCGTCGCCCACAGGCACGCCAGCGCGGGCAGCGGCACCGTCAGCAGGCACTGGAGGCCGCCGACCGCCATGGCGCGGGCGACCAGCCGCGGACGGGCCGCGGGCGCAGGACGGAGGTAGACGGTGCGCTGGCCGAGCGAGGCGCCGCTGCCGACCAGCGCGGGGACGACGATGACGCCGAGCTCGGCCGCCATCGCCCCGACGAGACCCCAGGGCACGACCTGCTCCGGGTGGACGAGGCGGGTGTTCATCGGCAGGCCGTGCACGCCCGTCCAGGCGACGGCCCCGCAGGCCATGCCGAGCAGGGCCGCCCACGTCCAGTAGAGGCCGTCCAGCGCCATGCCCAGCAGACGGCGCCCGCGCGTGACGGGGCGGGCCTCGCCGCGGTGCGCCGCGAGGTGGTCGGCGCTTGCGACCAGGCGCGGGGTCAGGGCCGCGATGCCGATGCCCACGCCGGTGCCGACCGTGTTGGTGATGAGATCGTTGATGTCGGCCACGCGGTACTGGCAGGGCGCGAGGCCCCAGTTGCCGGTGTACTGGGTGAGCTCGATGGCCAGCGAGACGCCGAAGCCGGTCGCGAGGCTGCGCAGGGCGCCCCATTCCAGGAAGTCGCCGCAGAGGAGGCCCAGGGGCGCGAACAGCGCCACGTTGAGGACCATCTGGCGCACGTCCCAGCTGGCCAGGGCCGTCTGGAGCGGCTGGCCCGCCAAGTGCCGGGCCATGTCGGAGAAGTAGGCCGTCGGGTCGAGCAGGAACTCGTGCGGGCGGTGCGCGCAGTACTCGGCCGACATGTCGGGCAGCGGGAAGAGGGTGTAGGCGATGAGCGCCGTGAGGTAGACGACGGCGCCGACGGACCAGGCCGCCCGGCCGGCCGAGAAGCGACCGAAGCGGCGGTACTGGTGGATGACCAGGGGCGCCGACAGCGCGAGGGACAGGGCGCCGCCGATGACCACGGACAGGATCGCTTGGTTCACCATGACTCGATTCCATCGTCCCGCCTCGTCATCGGGCATCCCTCGCGGGGCGGAGACGACGGTGGACGAGTCTGCCACGCGATCCCGGGCGGGTCCACGGGCACCCCGCCGCCCGCCGCTCACCGGCCGATCCATCCCCATGGGGCCGTGGAGGCCTGTCCGCAGGGGGCTCAGCGGCGCAAGCAACCCCTGGTCATGGCCTGTCCATCGGTGTCGCGGACTGGCCTCGCAGTGCACGGAAGTCGTGGAGCGCTCCGGTTCCACCCGACCTGCGGGAACCGGCCGTCCATCGCATGCTCGTGGCCGGCGTCCCCGATCGGTGCGGCCGGCGGGCCGGTCCCAGGACCATGACTCCGGCGTCCTCTCGGCCGTCGACCGGGACGAAGCCCTCGGAGGAGTAGGGGCGTTCGGCCCGATTGCCCTGCTCCACCGACAGTGAGAGCGAGGCGAGGCCTCGCTCGCGCGCCTCGCCGATCATCTGCCGTGTCAGCCGCCGCCCGATCCCCCGGCCCAGGAAGGGCGCGTCGACCCACACGCTGACCTCGGGGGTCGCGTCGTCGACGAAGCCGTACCCCGGCCGCCGGGCAGGAGGACCGCCCGGACGACCCCCACGGGCGCACCATCGACCGTCGCGACGACTCCGAAGTCGCCCCGGGCCGGGTCGACGGTCGTGTAGTGGGCGAAGCCGGCGTTGGCGTGGAGGTCGGGGACGGTGAACCGCTCCCCGCACCAGTTGAGGTCGTCCGGAGCCGCTCGTTCGAGCAGCGCTGTCTCGTCGTCTGCGAGGGGGGCGGAATCCGGGCGTCATGGCATGCGGCCTTTCGGCGAGGATCGGACGGACGGTCTGACAACGTGCGGCGCGTCGTCGGAGGGGCGTGGGGGAGGTCGTCTCCGCAGCGGCTCCGGGATGCTCGAGCAGGGTGTGGGCATCGGCGTCGCGGCCCTGGCCCCGCGCTTGGTCGCCGGCGTGGACCGCCTCGCGGCGCGCCGCGGCGAGGTCCGCCCCGTCACGCGCGGGCGCCGTCTGCTGGGCATGGCGCCGGATGGCGTCCACTGGACGTGGGCGTCCCTGCTCGGCATGGCCTGCGGGGCCGTTCGAGCCGGGCCGGGCAGTTCGCACGACCGGGCGAGGTGCCGACCCGAGCGGGGGCCGTCCCCGTTTGCGCGGGGTCAACGAGGTTGAACACGGCGAGGTGCGGACCCGCGCGGGGCCGTCCTCGGTCCCGTGGTCCGGGCCGGTCACAGGATGATGGGCGCCCACAGGAAGCCGAGTGCCACGATGACGGCGATCGACACGGTTCCCGGCACGACGAACGGGTGGTTCAGCACGAATTTGCCGACCCTCGTCGAGCCGGTGTCGTCCATCTCGATGGCGGCGACCGTGGTCGGGTAGTTCGGCAGCAGGTAGTAGTTGGCCACGGCCGGGTAGCAGGCCAGGATCGTCGTCGCGCCGAGCCCGATGGACACGGCCATCGGCATGAAGACCTTCGTCGTCGCGGCGTGCGAGAACAGGATCGGCGAGGCGAAGTAGAGCACCACGGCGAACAGCCATGGCACCGCGTGGAGGGCGTCGCCGGTGGCGTCGACGATCGTGCCCTCGTAGGCGTGGAAGAAGACATTGCCCATCCAGGCGACGCCCATGATGCAGATGGCGGCGCTCATGCCGGCGCGGAAGGTGGGCTCCGTGGCGATCTGCGCCACCTGGTGGCGGGAGACGAGGCAGATCACGGCGGCGCAGGTGAGCATGATGAGCATGATGGCGGAGGTCGCGTCCATCGGCGGGTCGCTCATGATGCCCAGCTGCTTGGAGCTGATCGTCGCGTAGACGATGATGAGCAGCACCGCGGCGAGGAAGATCCACAGGCTGGAGATGGCGCCCTTGGCGGGCCGGTAGTCGGCGCCCAGCGTCGAGGCGGAGCTGTGGGAGACCAGCCCCTTGGCCTCGCGCTCCTTGTACACCGGGTCGTCCTCGAGCTCGCAGCCCTGGCGCGAGGCGACGACGGCGCCGGCGACGCAGCCGAGGAAGGTCGTGGGGATCGTGATCGCGAGGATCTGGAGGTAGCCGACGCCGATCTTCTCGACCGAGGTGAGCAGGGCCGCCGTGGTGGCCGAGATCGGTGAGGAGGCGACGGCGATCTGCGAGGCGACGACGGCGATCGACAGGGGCCGGGAGGGCCGGATCCTGTTCTCCTTGGAGACCTCGATGATGACCGGCAGCACCGAGTAGGCGGTGTGTCCCGTGCCGCACAGCAGCGACAGGAGGAAGGTCGACAGGGGCGCCAGGTAGGTGATGTACTTCGGATGCCTGCGCAGCATCACCTCGGTGAGGTGGACGAGATGGTCCATCGCCCCGGCGGCCTGGAGGGCTGCGATGGTGCAGATGACGGGCATGATGATGCCGATCACCGTCCACGGCACGTCCTTGTCGACGTCGGTGGACAGCCCGGTGGCGATGAGGACGAGGGTGCCCGCGCCGCCCGCCAGGCCGACGCCGACGCCGCCCAGCCGCGATCCCGCGAACAGGAAGACGAGCAGGATGACGAGATGAATCCAGATCATGGGGATCTCCGTGAGGTGTGCGCCGGGCGCCTCTTCGCGCCTGTCAGAACGACTTTATCCCTCAGCGGGGCGCGGCGCGGGGCCGGTCCGCACTGTGTGCGCCCCGCGCATCCTCGCCCCGGGCCCGGCGGCACGCGGGTCCGTCACCCGCCCCTGCCGCCCGTCACCCGCCCCGGCGGGCCGATCGCCTCGGTGCGACGGGGCCGGGCTCACAGCTCCAGGCCCGGGTACAGCGGGTTGGCGCCGAGCAGCTCATCGGCCTCGGCGTGGACGCGCGCGGCCAGGCCGTCGGCCATGTCGTACTTGGCCTTGCCGGGCGCGCCCGCGCTCGTGGTCGCCGGCCTGGTGCCCGTCAGGGCCTCGCAGATGAGCCCGGCGACCTTGTCCATGTCGTCGGGGGAGAAGCCGCGGCTCGTCAGCGCGGGAGTGCCCAGCCGGATGCCCGAGGTGTACCAGGCGCCGTTCGGGTCGCGGGGGATCGAGTTGCGGTTGGTGACGATGCCGGCGTCCAGCAGCGCCGACTCGGCCTGGCGCCCGGTGAGGCCGAAGCTGGTGGCCGCGTCGAGGAGCACGATGTGGTTGTCGGTGCCGCCGGTGACCAGCGTGGCGCCGCGGCGCAGGAGGCCCTCGGCGAGCGCCCTGGCGTTGGCCACGACGCCCTCGGCGTACTGCCGGAACGCGGGCGTCCTCGCCTCGGCCAGGGCGACGGCCTTGGCGCTCATCATGTTGCCGAGCGGGCCGCCGAGCACCATCGGGCAGCCGCGGTCGACGTCGGCGGCGAACTCGTCGTCGACGAGCACCATGCCTCCGCGCGGGCCGCGCAGTGACTTGTGGGTGGTCGTCGTGACGACCTGCGCGTTGGTCACGGGGTCCTCGTCGCCGGTGAGGACCTTGCCGGCGACGAGGCCGGCGAAGTGCGCCATGTCGACCATGAGGGTGGCGCCGACCTCGTCGGCGATCTCGCGCATCGTCGCGAAGTTCACGCGGCGCGGGTAGGCGGAGTAGCCGCCCACGAGGATGAGCGGCCTGAACTCCCGGGCCTGCTCCCGGACGGCGTCGTAGTCGATGAGCCCGGTGACCGGGTCGGTGCCGTAACTGCGCTGGTGGAACATCTTGCCGGAGATGTTGGGCCGGAAGCCGTGCGTGAGGTGGCCGCCGGCGTCGAGGCTCATGCCCAGCAGACGCTGGGAGCCGAGGCGGCGGCGCAGGTCCTCCCAGTCCTGCTCCGACAGGTCGTTGACGGTCCGGGCGCCCAGCTCGGCCAGGCCGGGGGTCTCGACGCGGTGCGACAGGATCGTCCAGTAGCCGACGAGGTTGGCGTCGATGCCCGAGTGGGGCTGGACGTAGGCGTGGTCGGCGCCGAAGAGCTCCTCGGCGTGCCGGGCCGCGACGGCCTCGACCGTGTCGACGTTGCGGCAGCCGGCGTAGAAGCGGTGCCCGACGGTGCCCTCGGCATACTTGTCGGAGAACCACGTGCCCATGGCGAGCAGCGTCGGGAGCGAGGCGTAGTTCTCCGACGCGATGAGCTTCAGCGAGTTGCGCTGATCGGCCAGCTCCTGGCGGATGGCCTCGGCGATGGCGGGCTCGGAGGCCTCGACGACCTCGAGCATGGCCTGGTAGGCGATGCTCGCCTGCTGCATGACGTCGGTTCCGGTCACTGGGACTCCTCGGGTGGTGGTTCGGTCCGGTGCGCGCGCCGGATCCGTTCGCCCGGCCCCGCCCCGGAGATGCTCTCCGAGCCCCAAATCTAGCGGAGCGCACTCATCCGGCGGGGGCGCTCCTGACCGGTGAGCGCCGCGTCATCCTGCTGCTCGGCCGGCTCGGGCGCGGCGCGGGCCGCGCGGGCCGGACCCGTCCCGGCCTGCGGGGCCGGGGCCGGGGACACGGGGCGGTGGGGCTGCGTCAGGGGCCTGGGGGACGGGGACTGCGGGCCGTCGGGGCGCGTCTGCGCCGCGGCGGATCGGCCCGCCCCCGGGGCCGGCTGCTCGTCCGCCGGCGCGGGCCGGGGGTCGAGCCGGAGGAGCTGCGCGGCGGGCCGTTCCGGCTCGTCCTCGGGCCGTGGCGGCCCGGCCTGCGGCCCGGCGGGTGCGGTCTGCGGCCGGGGGGAGCGCGCCCCGGTGTCGGCGGGTCGGTCCTGCCACCGGGAGGGCTGCTGGCCCGTCGGCGCGTTCGGCTCCGGCCGGTCGTCCGCAGGGGCCGAACGCCCCTGGGCCGGGACGGGCCGGAGCGTCCGGTCGGGCCGCCGCTCGCCCTCGGCGGACCTCTGCTGCGGCGCGGAGGGCCGCGCCTCGGGCCGGGACGCCTGCGGCGGCGGGGGCTCGACCGGCGTGGGTGCGGTCTGCGGCCGGGGGGAGCGCGCCGGCGGCATGGTCGGCCGCTCCGGGGCCGTGGCGGACTGGGTCGGGGCGGGGGCCGGCCGCGTCGTGAACCCGGCGGTCTGCTCCGGCCCCGCCGACGTCGGCGGGGCCGTCTGCTCCCGGGTCGTCTCCGGTGGGGGCGCCGTCCCCTGGGCCGGGGAGGGCCGGGCGCCGTCGCGGACCGTCCGGGTGATCCCGGTCGGCCAGCCCTCGTCCGGCGGGGCCTGCAGCGCGAGCAGCTCGCCCAGACGGGTGGTGACCAGCTCGAGCGTCGGCGCCAGGACGCGGTCGGCCGGGTCCGGGCGGACCGGCCCGTCGGCGCCGAGGACGGGGGAGCGGGGCAGTTCGATGTCGGGGCGCAGGATCGCGCGCGCGGTCTCCCCGTCGCGCCGCCGCGCGGCGGCCGTCGTGTTCGCGACCACGAGGATCCGGCGGCGGGCCTGGGGGCCGAAGCGCTCGAGCAGGCCGGCGAGGGCCGCCCGCCCGCCCTCCGCCTGGGCGATGCCGGAGCCGCTCACGAGGCACAACGCGAAGTCGGGCACCTCGAGGGCGTCGGCGATGGCCGTCGTCATGCGGCCGGCATCGGTGACCCGCACCTCGTCGACGCCGGCGATGCGGCGCGTCGCGGGCCCCTCGTCGTCCGCGAGGTGCCCGCCGAGCGTGCCGTCCGAGTGGTCGCAGGCGACGACCCGGATGCCGCGGGAGCGCAGCAGGGCGACGACGAGCGCGGTGACGACGGTCGTCCCGGCGCCCCCGCCGGTGCCCGCCACGAGAAGGGACCTGGTGCTCATGCCGCCTCACCCCTCCGGCGCTCGCCCGACGCGGTGCGCGGCTCGTCCGCCGCCTGGACGACGACCGGTCGCCGGCCGCGGCGCAGCAGCTGGCCCCGCCCCGGCGGCATGGCCTGCGCGTAGACGCGCGGCATGATCTGTCCCTCGGAGCGGTCGCCGGACATGAGGAAGGTCGTGCCGCCGGTGTCGCGCAGGGCCTGCATCGTCTCGCCGTACATGGCCCTCGTGACGCCGGCCACCGTGCGGGTGAGGACGACGTTGAAGCCGAGGTCCCTCGCCGAGGGGAGGTAGGGGACGATCGGGTGCAGCGGCTCGGAGCCGCCCGCGTTGAGGATGTCGTAGTCGTCGACCATGAGGACGACGCGCGGCGAGCCGGCCCGCTCGGCCGGGCTCATCGCCGAGCGCGACTCCAGCTCCCGGGCGATCGAGGCGGCCAGGCCGGCGGCGTCCCGGTTGCTCCTGGCGTGGCCCGCGAGGTACTCCTCGGGGATGGCCGGCGGGACGGTGCCGCGCGGGTCCATGACCGCGATGACCAGCTCGTCGCTGCTGAACCGCTTCGTCAGGCCGCGGGCGAGCGTGCGCAGCAGGGTCGACTTGCCGCACCGGGCGTCGCCCAGGACGAGCAGGTGCTGGTCGTCGTCGAGCGGCTCCCAGAAGGCGTCCTCCATGGAGTCCTGGCGGATGCCGAAGGGGACGGCGTCGGGCTCCTGCTCCGGGCCGGTGAGCTGGTCCGGGTCGAGCGAGGTCGGCAGCAGGCGGATGGGCGCCGCGGCGGGGCCGCCCCAGGCCCCCGCCACGCGCTGCGCCAGCTCGGACAGGGCATCGCCGAGGTTCTCATCGGCGGTGTCGTCCAGGACGGGCAGGCACAGCTGGGCGAATCGCCGGTCGTCGGTGAGCATGCGGCCGTGCTGCTCGGTGCCGATCGTCTGCGAGAGCCTGCGGTCGATGACCGAGTCGATCGGGTCGTTGAGCCGGAACTCCAGGCGGGTGCCGAAGCGGGACTGCTGGTTGACGCGCAGCTCGTTCCAGCGCCCGAGCGCGATGACGACGTGGATGCCGTAGCTGCCGCCGCGCACGATGAGGTCGTTCACCTGGTCGGCCAGCTCCTCGAACTCGGTGCGCAGCAGGCCGAAGCCGTCGACGAGGACGACGACGTCGGCGCTCGGCAGCTCGCGCAGACCGCCCTGGCCGTGCAGCCGGCGCAGGTGCGTCATCGACTCGATGGCGTGCTCCCGGAAGAGTCGCTCGCGCCGGGCGAGCATGCCCGTGAGCTCCTCGACGAGGCGGTGCAGCCGGTCGTGGTCGCCGCGCGTGGCGACGCCGCCGACGTGGGGGAAGCCCTCGAGGCGGGCCAAGCCGCCGCCGGTGAGGTCCATGCCGTAGACGCTCACCTCGTGAGGGGTGTGCGTGAGCGCCAGCGAGGCGGTGAGTGTGCGCAGGAAGGTGGAGCGGCCCGAGCCGGGCGCCCCGATCACCGCGACGTGGCCGCCGCTCCTCGTGAGGCCGAGGCGCCACGGCTGCTGGGACTGGTGCGCGGGGTCGTCGAGGAGGCCGATCACCGCCGACAGGCCCGGGTCGGGCTCGGCCTGGGTGAGGACGTCGTTGAGGGTCAGGCGGTCGGGCAGCGGCGGCAGCCACACCGGGCGGACCGCGCGGGCGTCGTCCCGCAGGCGCGCGACGCAGGCGTCCACGAGGCTCTGGCCCACCTCGGGCTCGGTGAGCCGGGGCGAGTCGTCGCTGTCGTCGCCGCTGCGGCCGGCGGCGATGGTGTTGTAGACGGGCAGCGCGAAGGGCTCGGCGGCCTCGGGCTGGTCTCCGGCGGACCCCTCGTCCTCGGCGACCGGGCCGGAGACGCGGCCCGCGCGGAAGCGCCGGTAGACCGAGGTGTCGACCTTCAGGTAGCCGTAGCCGGGCGCGGCGGGCAGGTGGAAGGCGTCCTTCGTGTCGAGGACCACCTGCGACTCGCTCTCGGAGAAGGTGCGCAGGCCCAGCCGGTAGGACAGGTAGGTGTCCAGGCCGCCGCGCAGCCTGCCCGACTCGATGCGCTGGCTCGACAGCAGCAGGTGCACGCCGATGGAGCGCCCGATGCGGCCGATCTGCAGGAAGAGCTCGCCGAACTCGGGCTCGGCGGTCAGCAGCTCGCCGAACTCGTCGATGACGACGAACAGGTGCGGCATCGGCGCCAGCGCGGCGCCCTGACGGCGGGCCTCCCGGTAGTGTGCGATGGACGCCGGGTGACCGGCGTCCCTGAGCATCTGCTGGCGGCGCACGATCTCGCCCTGGATGCTTGCGCGGGCGCGCTCGGTCAGGTGGGGGTCGTCGGCCAGGTTGTCGATGAGGCCCGCCAGGTGCGGCAGATCGGCGAAGGGCGAGAAGGCGCCGTCGCCCTTGTGGTCGACGAGGATCATCGACAGGTCCTCGGGCGGGTGCGTCATGGCCAAGGCCAGGACGAGGGTCCGCAGCATCTCGGACTTGCCCGAGCCGGTGGCCCCGATGCAGAGGCCGTGCGGGCCCATGCCGAACTGGGCGCTCTCCTTGAGATCGAGGAGCACGGGGGCGCCCTGGTCGTCCAGGCCGATCGGTACGCGCAGGAAGTCGGCGGGCGGGCGCGGGGCCCAGCCGGTGTTCTTGTCGATGTCGTCCGGCGTGCGGATGCCGAGCAGCTGGTGGACGCTCATGGCGGGCGTCTCCTGCTCCTCGTCGCGTTCCTCGGGACGCAGCCGCAACGGGCACAGCGTGCGGGCCAGCGAGGTCATGCGGGCCGGGCTCGTGCGGTCGACGGCGATGGCCTCGACCGGTTCGGCGCCGGAACCGACGAGCTCGAGGCGCGCGCCCGTCCCGTCGAGTGTGAGACGGGCCGAGACGTCGTCCGGCTCGTGCAGCCGGTCCGACAGCAGGTGGATGACGGTGATGCCCGCATCGGCGGCCGAGAAGGCGCTGTCGGGCAGCGGCAGCGGGACGGCGGTGGAGCCCCACTCGTCCATGAGGACGAGCATGCGGGGCGTGTGCGCCGGCGCCGCGCTCATCGGGCGGCGGTTCAGCCCGGCCTGTGCGACGCGGTCGGTCAGCTCGGCTCCCAGCACGCGGGCCAGGGCGGCGCCGTCCGGGGCGATGCGGCGGGCCGGCACGGGCCCGTCGAAGAGACGGGCGTTGACCATGTGCGGCAGTTGATCGACGCCGGCCCAGTCGTCGATGCGCGGGCGCGGGCAGGCCAGCGCGATCTGCAGGTCGTCGGGCGAGTGGAGCGCCGCCGCCTGCGACAGCAGCGACCTGGCCGCGTCGAGCACCTCGTCGCGGCCGCCGATGACGGAGATGTCGCCCGCCGCGTCGGCCGGCAGCAGGACGGGCATGCCGGCGATGACCCGGTGCTCGGCGACGAGCCGCTCGGCCTCCCCGGAGAGCACGGGGTCGGCCGGGTTCATGGGCGAGGCCGTCCCGTCCATCTCCAGCCTGATCCACGGCAGGTCGGCCGTGCCCACCCGCAGCGACAGGAAGTCGGGGTCGCTCATGCGGCGCTCCCACAGGCGTGTCGGGTCGGTGATGATCGACATGAGCCCGCCGGGGGTCGGGCAGCTCGTGACCGCCTGCTCGCGGGCCCGCTGCACCTGCGCGTCCAGCTCGGCGTGCATGCCCTCGAGGTAGTCGAGGTAGAGCTCGCGCTGGTGGGCGCGCTGCCGGATGGCGTGGCCGCGGCTGCTGAAGGTGATGACGACGCCGCTGATGACGGCCACGAGCAGCACGACGGCGGCGATGAGCATGTACACCGGCTGGCCGTCGCGCATGACGACCATCATGAGCGTGGAGCTGAGGGCCCCCACCATCGGCAGCAGCAGCTGGGTGGACATGCCGCCGCTGGGGGCGTCGCCGGCGGGTGGCGGCGTCGAGATCGTGCGCGGCCTGGGCCGGGTGGGCGGCTCGGTGATGCGGGCCGGGCGGTGGACGATGCGCAGACTCATGCCGGTCGCCCCCGTCCGTCCGCGGGCGGCCCCTGTCGGCAGGCCCGCATGAGGGCTGTGGTCAGCGCCAGGACGGCGCTGCGGCTGCGCTGGGCCAGGACGGCGCTGCGCGCCGGCTCGGGGCCGAGGCGCGCCGGGTCGTGGGGCACGAGGACGGCCGGGCGGGCCAGGGCCCGGCTCAGCAGGCGGAGCTGGCGCCTGCTGGCGCCGCCGGCGACGTCGTTGATGCAGACGAGCGGCGCGGCGCCCTCGTCGGCGAGCCGGGCGGCCAGGGCGATGGCGCGGGTGAGGCGCTCGCGCGAGGTGCCGGCGACGATGCACGTGGCGTGGTTCGACGCGGCGATCGTGCCGAGCTCGTCCCGGTCGCGCACGCCGAAGTCCGTGACGACGAAGTCGGGGAAGCGCGCGACGGGCGCCAGCGCATCGGCCCAGCCGTGCACGCCGAGGCAGCCGGGGGAACCCTCCCGGGTGAGGTCGAGGCAGGCGAGCCCGGAGGCGGTGCGGGGCAGGCCGGTCATGGCCTCGGCGAGGGTGGCCGGCGGGCGGGGCCCGCCGTCGGCGTCGCGGGCGCGGGCCGCGGCGAGCTCCTCGGCGGCGGCCCGGCGCGCCTCGTCGGTGAGGCCGGCGCGCGTGCAGGCGTTCGGCCCGTTGCGCCCGGCGTCCACGAGCATGACCGGCCCGCTGCGGCGCCCGGCCATCGTCGTGGCCACCGAGGCGGCGATCGTCGAGCACCCGGTGCCGCCGTCGGCGCTCACGATGGCGATGCGGCGCGCCAGCGGGACGGCGTCGTGCAGGGTCCGGTCGGCGTCGAGGAGGAAGTCGAGGTGGGCCCCGGAGACCGGGACGAGCAGTGCGGTGGCCATCATCGGGAGAAGACCTCCAGCAGATCGGAGAAGACGCCGAAGTAGCCCAGCAGCAGCGGCACTGTGGCGATGACGGCGACCAGCTCGACGAGGTTCGCCCAGGTGCGCGCCCGCGCCTCGACGTGCTCGGGCACCGGTTTGACGAGGACGAGGGCGAGCGCCGCCGCGATGACGGCGATGACGGCTCCGCGCACCGGGGCGGTCACCGGCATGCGGACGAGCAGCGCGGCGACCAGCGCGACGATGACGCCCGCCAGCGCGATGACCTCGGCGGTGAACGGGAAGAAGCGCGCGCGGCAGATGACGATGACGCCGACAGCGCAGGCCAGACCCCAGCCCCACTGCGAGGGGTGCGATCCGACGAGCAGGCACAGGGACCCGGCGGCGAGGACGGACAGCGCCAGCGTGAGGCCGGTCATCGCGCGGAAGGAGTCGTCGATGGCCTCCTCGGCGATGCGGCGGCCCGGGGGGCGGCCGGCGACCGCGTCGTCCTCGAGGGCGGTCAGGCCCGACAGCGACAGGGCTCCGGCGGGCACCAGGCCCAGCCCGAAGGCGGCGGCGGTGGCGATGACGGCGCCCGCCCCGGGGGCGCCCATGCCGGCGGCCAGGAGGAGGGGCAGGAGCTCGGAGCCGACGGCCCCGACCACCCCGGTGGCGAGCATCGGGCGCCTCCCGCCGGCCAGCCCGCCGGTGAGGGCGATGACGAGCCAGGCGCAGGCCAGGCCCGTCGCCACCGGGACGAGGGCCGGGTGGGACTGGGCGATGCCGTGGCCGGACACGGCGCCGGCCCCGACCATCGCGGAGGCGCCCGCGGCCGCGGAGACGACCGCCGTGGCCGGCCAGGCGCGCCAGATGCGGCAGGCGATGATGGCCAGCAGCACGAGGATGACGGTCGCAGTGGCCGTCGCGGCGGGGAAGGACGAGCCGAGCTGCCAGGCGGCGAGCCCGGCGAGCGGGGCCTCGAGGAGCACCGCGCACCGGCGCGCCGTGCCCGTCGTCCAGCGTCCGCTGTGGGAGCCGCGGCGCTCGGCGAGGGCGCCGACCAGGTCGGAGACCTGCGGGGGCGGCGGGGTCTGGTCGGCGGGCACGACGAGCAGGAGCTGGCCGTCGCGCACCTCCTGCTCGGCGAGCGAGCGCTCCAGGTCGAGCTGGAAGCCCTCGGGGGTGGTGAGCGCCACTCCGGCGCCGCCCGGGCAGGTCTCGGAGAGCATCTCGAGCAGACGGGGGAGGACGGCGATGAGCGGCTCGGAGCTGGGCACGACGAGATCGCCGCGGTGCGCCGAACCGTGCACCGTCACTCGCGTGTAGTCCATCAGCGGCGCTCCTTCGGGTGGACCTGCAGCGTCTGGGGGTCGATCTCGTACTTCGTGGTGGGGTCGATGAGCCGTCCGGTGCCGGTGTCGACCTGCCAGCCGCTCCTCGGGTCGTAGGCCGTCCCGTCGGGGGCGACGGCCCAGCCGGTGTCGGCGTCGAGGGGGTAGCCGGTGCGGGGGTCGGCCGTGGCGCCCGCCTCGAGCTCCGCCGCGCCCTGGACGGCCGAGCGGTAGTCGTTGGAGGTGGTCGTCATCCTCTGCTCCTGCAGCGTGTCGACGATGAACGAGCCGCCGAGGCAGCCGGCGCCGATCGCCGCCGCCAGCACGGCCGAGCCGACGAACCGGCCGATGTTGTCGGTGACGGTGCGTCGGTCGGGCAGCCCGCCGAAGGTGAGGGCCGACATGAGGCGCTGGCGGCGGGTACGGGTGGCCTCGACGAGGATCTTGTCGCGGTCGATCATGCGGCGGCCCTCCTGCCATCGGTGATGAGCAGGCTCTGCTCGCCGCAGTCGATGCGTGTGCCGAGGACGACCGGCATCCGCAGGCGCGCCGTCATCGTCACCGACGGCTCGCCGGGGCGCTGGATGCGGGTGCCGTTGCCCGACCCCAGGTCGGTGGCCCACAGGCGCCCGTTCTCGTTCTCGAGCAGGACGTGCGTGCGGCTCATCGTGCGGGTGAAGTCGGGCAGCTCGAGCGTGGGCAGGGGCTCGGCGCCGAGCTGGCGCACCGGGTAGCGGCCCACGAGCAGGGTGCCGGTGAGCGGGGTGAGGCTCTGGCCGGCCGCGACGAAGCAGTCGTGGGGGCGCGGGGCCGGCGGGGGCTGGGGCGCCCGGACGGGCGCGGGCTGCGGCGCCGGCCCCGCGCCGGTGCCCGGCTCGGCCGGCCGGGGGACGGCGATGACCAGGGGGTCGGCGCCGTTGCGGGCGTCGGCGACGAGCAGCCGGTCGGGGGTCACGAAGCGGTCTGGGGCCAGACCGGTGAGGCCGTCGAGGGTCCGCAACCCGAGCAGGGCGCCCCCGGCGAAGCGCCCCCAGCCGCGCAGGCACCACAGGCCGAGGGCGACGAGCAGGCCGAGGATGACGAGGCAGACCAGGACGACGGCCCACGCGTGCCAGCCGCCGAGCGCCGTCGCGACGGCGAAGGCGGCGGTCGGGACGACGAGGCACAGGGTGTCGGCGACGGCGGCGCCCAGGACGCGTCCCCGCTCGGCGGGGCGCAGCTGCGCGCGCCATGCCCCCGTGTCGAGGGGCCGGCTCGTCGCGGTCGGATGGCCGCAGTTGCCGCAGACGGCCGTCCCGATGAAGGGCGTGCCGCAGCGTCCGCACACGATGGTGGGGACGGGGACTGGCATGAACGACCTCATTCCTGGTCTGCCTGGGGGGACCTCCCCAGACTAACCGGTGCCCGCCCGCCCGGGGCGCGCGCCCGTGCTCCCCGCGGGGGGCGGCCGCCGGGGCGGAGACGCCCACCGGCCCTCTGGCGAGCGGTTGCACGGTCTCCGGAGAACTGGTCTCAGGGTGTTGCCTCGGGGTTGTCTGGGGGCGGATGTCGGGGTCCGGGCGCTCTCGGGAAGGGCGCGAGGGCGGGAACGTGCGATCCGTTGCGTCCGACTCGGAAGGGATCGTGCACGCCCCGGCGGGGAGGATTCATCGACGGAGGAGTTCGTGCCGTGGGTGTGAAGTTCTCGATGCGGAGTGCGGCCCCGTCGGACCATGCGAGGCGGACGGAGTCGTCCGGCGTCGACCCGGGGGCGATGGCGGCGCCCTTTCCCGAGGCCGCCGAGCCTGTGGCGACGAGCACGAACGGGCCGGTGAGCCGCGTCCAACAGCATCGGGCAGAACGCCGATTCCGTGACCGGCGCCCTGAGCACGTCCTCGCAGGGCATCGTGAACCCCACGAACGAGCAGCGGAGGGCCTTCTTTTGTGCACATCGGGCGGGCTGCCAACAGCTTCGCCGCCGGCTCCGAGGCGGCGCGATTCCCGACACTGCCGCGCCCCGTGACGGTTGATCGCTTCCCAGGGTTCTCCTCGGTTCGTCTTCCCGACCGGGTCCGCTCTTCGTGGTGCTGCCCAGGTCTCCGATCCTCGTCAGTATCTGTTCCGTGGTCGTCCGGGGTGTGTCGTCATGGATCGCTCGGGTTCTGGCGATGCGAATGATGCTGGCCGCAATGATTGCGGCACGCTGATTCCCGGGCGGTCGGGGTGAGCGGGAGGGCTGCTGCTCGGCTGGTCACGGTGCGCGACTCCCGCGATGATGATGCGAAGTCGCCCATGACGGACCGTGACGCCGACGAGATGTCTGCCCGTGCCCCGGCCCCGATGATCGTCTGCTGCCGGCATCAACCCCCGCCCGCCGGCGCCCCTTCCGGACCGCCTCCGGGGTCCCGGCGCCGAGCGGCCCGGCGACCCTCGACATCGCCGCCCACTCCGACTCGTGACCGGCCCGGATCTCAGCGACCATCCGGATCGCCCGCTCACCCGGCTCGACCGGGCACCCCTTCGGCGCACTCCCCGGCATGACCCCGTCCTCCCGAGGAACGGAGTCTCCGGACATGCCGGGGCCTCCGGACGTATCGGGACGGTTCATGACGTCTCACTGCTCGAGTGCGACGCGACGTCGCATGCGGCACTGTGCTCATGCGGATACGACGGCTTGCCGAGCTGACCGGGACGACCGTCAGGGCAGTGCGCCGCCACCGTTCTGTCGGCCGCTCGACGTGCCGGAGACGCGGGACGCTTGGCGCGACTACACCCTCGAGCATGTGGCCGAGCGGGGCGAATCCGGTGGCTGCTGGGCGCCGGTCTCCCGCTGTTCGCGATCGGGGAGATCCTCGACGCGACGCCGGCGAGCGTGGTCGACGACCTGCGCAGCACCCTGGCGGGGATCGACGAGCAGATCCTCGGGCTCCAGGAGCAGCGACGCGGACTCCGCGTGCTGCTGGACGCCGCCGAGCAGGGGCACGCGCTGACGCCCATGCCGGACGCGGCGGCGACGTGTTGCGCACGCATGGGGGCTGATGCCCCCCGACGAGCGGACCGCACGCGCGATCCGAGCCGAGAGGGACTTCGTGGAACTGGCCTGCTACCGGGGGGATGCCCGAGGGCGCCGAGTTGATCTTCGCTCACCTGGACCCGGCCACGACGGCCGAGGCGCTGGCGGCCTGCGGACGCGGCCTCGACGCGATGGACGTCAGCAGATCGAGGAGACGGCCAGGCACATCGTCGCCCGCATGGTGACGGCTCTGGGGGAGCGGGCGGGCTCCATGGCACGTGAGCTCACTGCGGGCGACATCGACAAGGTCCATGACCTGTTCGGGGCGACCAGTTCCCACGGACGGAGGGAGCTGGGAGAAGCGGTTCGGCGCCACCTCAAGGCCGCTCTCGGCGAGAGGCAGGCGTCATGACCGAGGGCGGCAGGCTCGTGGACAGCGGGGAGGTTCAGGCCATGAAGCACCTGGCGGCCTCGACGATCACCGCCTCGCTCGCGAGCCGCGAGATGCCGACGGGCATGCCGCCCTCGGCGCGGCTGGACGGCGGCCGATTCACCGTCCAGGCCCAGGCCGTGGAGGCGCCCGTGGTGCTGCAGGCCCTGCTCGCCTCGGGGGCGAGCAGCACATCACCTGCACCCCCGCCGGCCTCGACGAGCTCTTCCTGCGGCACTACGAGGTGGGGGCACGATGGGGCTCTTCGGCCTGGTCATCCGCGACACCGTGCTCCGGGTGCTGGCCTGGCTGGTGGTGCTGGGCGCCATGTGCGGGGCCGCTCCGGGCCTCCTACCGGACGAGCTTCCCCTCGGCCGTCCTGCGTGAGGCCGCCGTCGAGCACTCCTTGGCCAGTGATCTCGGTTTCCTGGGGCTGCATGACGTCGTCGCCCCCTTCACGGACCGGCGCTTCTGGGTGCTCGGCGCCTGGCTGGGCGTCTGCCTGCTCCTGCGCGTCCCGGCCTTGCTGCTGCAACGAGGACGAGAGTACGGCTCGGCCCTGCCGCGCCCCCGGGGCGGCGCGTCGCGACGGATGCGGGTGCGCGGACCGTGGGGCCTGGCCGTCCGCCCGGGATGGATCTCGGGGCTGACGTGGCTGCTCGGGACGGGCGTCGCGGCCGCCCTGCTCACCGGCATGGGGCGCGGAGCGGTCGGGCGGGCGCGGTCGGCCCCGCTGGACGGCGGCGTGCTCGGAGCCTCGCTCGGCGGTGATGACCCGGCCCTCAGCCATGTCCACTTCCGAGGGCTGTTGATGGGTGCGCTCATCGCCGTGGCGGGCATCCTCGTCCTGCAGGCCGTCGTCGCCGACGAGCGCTCGGGACGCGCCGAGGTCGTCCTGGCAACGGGCCGTCGGCGCTGGGAGGTGGTGCTCTCCCGCGCGGGATGGTCACTGCCGGTGACCCTGGTCCTGTGCGCGACCACTGCGCTGGTTGTCGGTCTGGTTGCCGAGAGCGAGCTCGGGGGCGAGGCCAACCTGTCCGCCGCGGCATGGCGCGACGTGCTGGGGCAGTGGCCCGCCGTCGCCCTGGTCGTGGCGCTCGCCACGCTGCTGGTCGCCCTGGGCACGAGATTCTTCCCCGCGGCCTGGTTCATCTGGGGGCCGCTGCCTTCGTCTCGCTCCCGGGCGAGGCCGTCGATCCCCCGGACCGTGTCATCGGGGTCGGTCCCTTCGAGCACTCACCCGCCGGGAACGCCCTGGTCGACTTCCAGGGTTGTGCCATCCTCACGGGCCTCGCCCTGGTCGCACTGATGGTCGCCGTGATCGTGTACGCGCGACGGGACCTCCACGTGGGGTGAGGGCGTCCTGTCGGCCCGCCATGGTCCGTCGTCGCGGCCCGAGAGGCCCGGTCGGGGGTGTTGTGATCCCGCCCATGCCGGTCGCGGCGCCTCCCGTGGCCCCGGTCAGGGCCGGGGTCCTCGTCCGCCGAGCAGGGCTTTGCCCAGTGGTAGCAGTGAGAGTGCCATCATGACGGCGCCCCAGGTCGGTTCGCTGCCGCGCAGCACGATGCCCCCGACGAGCAGCCCGGCGAACACGACGGCCGCCGTGACCCGTCCCTGGGCCCGTTCGGAGCGGCGGATCTCGCGGAGCGCGTCCGGCGTCTGCACGCTCAACTGGCCCCGTTCGATCATCGTGAGCACACGGTCGATGCGTCGCGGCAACCCGACGACGAGCGAGGCCAGTGACTTCGACTCATCGAGCACCACACCCAGTTGCGAGCCGGGCGTGCCCTCCACGAGACTCCGGGCGTAGGGCTCCACCGAGTCCCACAGGTTGTACTGCGGGTGGAGCTCGACGCACAGCCCGTTCATGAGTGAGGCCGCGCGGATGAGCAGCAGGAAGTTCTCGGGCAGCTGGAACGGCATCGATGCCATGAGTTCGCGGAACTGCATGCCGAAGGCCACGAACTCCTTCGGGTCGACGGTGCGCATGTCGGCCAGGCTCATGCCGCCGAAGCGGTCGAAGAGCTGGCTTACCGCGCGCTCGACAAGCGCCAGATCGGCGGAGGGCAGGAGCATGCCGAGGTTCTTCATGCAGCCCAGCAGCCGGTGGCTGTCGCGCAGTCCCACCGCGACGACGACTTCCTTCAGCTCGTCGCGCAGGTTGTCGGGCACCTCGCCCATCATCCCGAAGTCGATGAAGGTGAGTCGCCAGCCCCGGCCCGCCTCGGCGGCCTGGGCGGGCGGCAGGGGAGTGATGAACAGATTGCCGGGGTGGGGGTCGGCGTGGAAGAAGCCCTGGTTGAAGACCTGCTCGATGTAGGCGTCGGCCACGGCGAAGGCGGCCTCCCTGCGGTCGATGCCGGCCGCCTCGATGGCCTCGACGTCGCTGATCTTGATGGCCGTCACGTCGGACAGGGTGAGGACGCGCCGGCTCGTCCGTTCCCACACGACGGACGGGCAGCCCACCTGGGGGCTGTCCTGGAAGGACTCGGCGAAGCGCTCGGCGTTGCCGGCCTCGTTGAGGTAGTCGAGCTCCTCGGCGGTCGTGCGGGCGAACTCCTCGACGAGTGCGGGCATGTCCGTGCGCTCGGCGATGGGCCGGTAGCGGGCGATCCAGCCGGCCGCCCTGCGCAGGGCCGCCAGGTCGACGTCGGTCACCTCCTTGATGGCGGGACGCTGGATCTTCACGACCACGTCCCGGAAGCCCACGTCGCGGGCCTCGGAGCGCGCCAGCCGCGCCCGGTGCGCCTGCCCGAGCGAGGCGGCCGCCAGCGGCTCGGCCTCGAACTCCTCGTAGGCCTCCGACAGGGGCAGGCCCAGCTCCGCCTCGGCGACCCGCCGGATCGCGTCGAGGGGCACCGGCGGCGCCTCGTCCTGGAGGCCGGAGAGCTCGTCGGTGACGGTGGCCGGCAGCACGTCGAGGCGGGTCGACATGAACTGGCCGAGCTTGATCATGAGCCCGCCGAGCTCGGCGGCCAGCGCGTGGAAGCGCACCGCAGCGGTGCGCAGGCGCTTCTCGCGGCCCCGTTCGGCCAGTCTGCGCAGCCCCAGGCGCGGCAGCACTGCGTCGAAGAACCACAGCTGCGCGGTGAGCCGCGCGAAGTAGCCCAGGATGCGCCGGTAACGGGCCCGAAGGCTTCTGCTGCCACTCATGCGACCTCCGCTGGCGCCGGCCCCCGGGCTCGGCCCTCCACTAGTCCTCGGCAAGGATGGTGTAGATCTTCCGGCGCGCCTCGTCGATCACATCGGTGACGTTGCGGGCCTGCACCGCCGTGCCGCTCGTCGCGACCTGGGCGACGGCCTGCACCAGACGGATCGTGGCCCGCGGAAGCACCATGGACTCGGGGACGTCCTGCTCGGCCGCCGTCCTCCAGGGCGCCGGCCTTCCGCTCGCCGCCTCCGCCTGGCTGCGGCCCTCCTCGGTGAGGCTGTACACCTTCTTGCCGTCCTGCTCGCTCACCTCGACGAGCCCCTCGTCGGCCAGCATCTGCAGCGTGGGGTACACCGACCCGGCGCTCGGCTTCCACACGCCGGCGCTGCGCTCGGTGATCTCCCGGATGATCTGGTAGCCGTGCATCGGCTCCTCGGACAGCAGCGCGAGCACGGCCGCCCGGACGTCGCCGCGCCCGGCGCGTCCGCCCCGCGGGGCGGCGAGACCCCTCAGCTGCTCCTCGATCGCCTCGAAGGGGGACATTCTGTCGTCGCGGCGGCCCCGGCGCCCCGGACGCCCACCCGTGGGGAATGTCGAGTACATGATGGCTCCTCTCCTCGTCCGGCTCTGGGACAGCCGGATCACGCCACCGACGATACATCGAAAGCTATCGTTGGTCGAGGGGCGGTGGCTCGCCGCACCATGGGCGCGCGGAATCAGACGTCCTCGCCGAAGACGCGGAACATCACCTTCAGACGTTCGGCGCCGGTCTCGCGCATCACCTCGAAACCGGCCGCCGCCTCGTCGAGCCCGAACTCGTGGGTGACGATGCTCTCCGGCGGGGCCGGGGCATTCGCCAGCACCCGCACCGCATCGGTCCACTCCCGGCCCGGGAACGGGCTGGAGTACGACAGCCATGACCCCCTGACGGTGAGCTCCTTGCGCAGGATTTGCTCGAAGGCGTCGACGTCCATCTCGAACGGCCGGGTCGGTTTGCCGACGTGGACGATCCGCCCGCGCCCGGCCGCCAGCCGGGGGGCCTGACGGATCGTGGCAGCAGCGCCGGCCGTCTCGATGACCAGCTCGGGGGCGGGCTCGCCCGAGAGGGCCTCTGCCACGTCCTGTTCCGCCGAGTTGATCGTCCGGCTCGCACCCATCGTGCGGGCCACGTCGAGCACCCACGGGTTGATGTCGACGACGGTGATGTCGTCGTCGACACCCCTGTCGCGCAGCGACAGCACCGTCATCAGGCCGATCACGCCGCTGCCGAGCACCACTGCGCGCATGCCGGAACCGGCGTCCGCCTGGTCCACCGCGTGCAGGGCCACGGTCAGTGGTTCGACGAGTGCCGCCGATCTCAGCGAGAGCACGCCGGCCGGCACCAGGTTCTCGGCCGGAGCGAGCACGTACTGCGCCATCGCCCCCGGCCCGCGGGAACCGATGAACGAGTGGTTCTCGCACAGCGTCGGGTTGGCGTCACGGCACTGCCCGCACCGCCCGCACGGGATGTGCGGGGCGACCGCCACGCGCGTGCCCACCGGTGTGCTGCAGCCCGGGCCGGTTGCGGCGACCGCCCCGGAGAATTCGTGGCCGAGTACCTGCGGGAAGGCGTGCACCGCGCCATCGAAGTAACGGGGCACGTCGGAGCCGCAGATGCCGCAGTAGGCCACTCGGACGAGCGCCTGCCCCGGGCCAGGAGCAGGCACCGGGGCTTCGACGGCGGTGAGACTCTCCGCGCCCGTCACGGCGATGGACGTCATGGCTGCGGTCATCGTGGTCCTCTCAGTCGTTGTTCCTCACAGGACGGCGACGGAGACCCGAGGCAGCAGCTGTTCCGCCACCTCGAGGTCCAGTTCGCCCGTTCGCAGGGTGAGCACCGCGGCGGCCGAGACGGCTGCCGTCCATCGCGCGGTCCCGGTCCAGTCGTCGCCCAGCGCCCGGCGCCAGGCCACGGCCGACGAAGCCGAGTCGCCGGCTCCTGCGGCGTTGACCGCGAGCTGCCGTGGGGCGACGGCCCGCACGATCTGGTCCTTCGTCGCGATGAGCAGGCCCTCCGCCCCGCAGGTGACGATGAACGCCGAGCAGCCCGACCGGGACAGCCGTTCCCGCAGGTCCGTCACCACGGCCTCGATGCCATGACCGGATGCGGACGCCAGGCCGAAGGCCTCGGCGTACTCGTCGTCATTGCACTTCACGACGGCATCGGTCGCCGTTGCGCGCTCGACGAGCACCTGCCCGGAGCAGTCCACGAGGGCGGGCACCCCGGCCTCGCCGGCCAGGTCGACGAGTTGCTCGTACGCCTCGGGCCCCAGGCCCCTCGGCAGGCTGCCGGAAGCGATGAAGAAGGCGGCGCCGTCGAGTGCCCGCCGCAGCGTCCTGGCGAACTCCTCGAAACCGGTGGCCGTGGTCTCGAGCGTCCCGCAGGTGATGTGGCTCATCTCACCGGTCGCCGTCTCGACCACGACGTGCGACTCACGCGTCGAGCCGCCGACTCGCACGGGGCGCACGTCGATGCCGTAGCCCTGCCCCAGGGCGATCACCCGGTCGCCGGCCGGCCCGGCCACGTTGACCACCCCGGTGGCCTCCTGCCCCATGCAGGTCAGGGCGACGGCACTGTCCATGCCCTTGCCCCCCAGGCACTCGACGACTGCTGGACCGCGCATGTCGATGCCTGGTGTCCACCGCTCGATCCGGATGATCCGGTCGATCGCGCTGTTGAGGGTGGCGGTGACGAAGCGGGCCATGACCTCACCTCCCCGCGCGCAGCTGCTCGACCAGCGGTCTGGCCAGCAGCACCATGGCGTTGGTGTTCAGCCGTTCGACCGAGTCGATGAGGGTGTCGAGATCCAGGCCGATGATGAACACGCCGTGCCCAGGAATCAGCACCGGCGCGCCGTGCTCGCCGATGCGCTCGCGGTGGCGGTCGACGAGCCTGATGATCTCGTCGGACTGTTCCTCCGAGTACGGCTCGACCTCGGGAATGATCTCAAGGGCGCCGAAGGTCTGCGTCGACTTGAGCACGGCCTCCATCGGCAGGCCGAAGGTGGCGAAGGGGAGCGTCCACGGCGAGTGCGCGTGGATGATCGCGGTGGCCTCGGAGAAATGACGGTAGGCGTGAACATGGGAGACGCCTTCGCGAGTGAAACGGGGGTTGTCGAAGATCTGCTCGTCCCACAGGGAGCCGGCCATGATGTCCTCGGGCTGCAGGTCCCAGTGCCGGCGGGCGCCGGCGTAGCGGGGGGTCGTGTAGATCGTGTCGCCCTCGCGCACCGAGATGTTGCCGCCTGCGAGGTCCGTCAGGTGCCGGTCGAACATGAGGTGGGCGATCTGGACGATCTTCTCCTGGGGTGTCATGGTCATGATGTTCTCCGTTCGGTGTTTCGGAGGTTCATTCACGGCGCCGACAGACACGGCCATGACAAGGGTGGCGCTTCTGCTGAAGGGTCCTGTGAACAAGTTCTCGGGTACGGGTCGGGTGGTTCTGCGGTGTCTGCTCGGCCAAGGGTCGAGCGGTGACCTGGGGAGATCGGATGGCCCGTCGGGGTGTTGTCCGTCCGGTCAGGGGTCGAGCACTGCCCGGGTGCGTTCTACGATGCCCGGCGTCGAATCGGAGGCCAGGAGCTCTTCGACGAAGTCGGTGTTCCGCAGGTTCTTCATCATCTGCTGAAGCACCGTCAAGTGATCGTCGGATTCGTGCAGGGCGAGCATGAGCACCAGCCGTACAGGAATCTCCTCGTCGTCGCCGCCCATCTGGCCGAACGGAACCGGGGACTTCAAGGTGGCGATGGAGATGCAGCTGGAGCGGACGTGCTCGGGGTCGGTGTGGGGGATGGCGACGCCGCCGCTGATGGGCAGCCCGGTGGGGAACCTGCTCTCACGGGCCAGCAGCCCTTCCAGGAAGGTGCTGCGTATGTAGCCGAGTCTTTCCAGCTGCGCGGCCATGGTCGTGAAGAGTTCTTCTCGGCCCGCGACCGACAGCCCGACGTGCACGAGCTCTGAGGGGATGGAAACAGTCACGATGGTGGAATCCTTCATCTCGATGTCAATGATTTTCTCCGGGTCGGGCTCGGGGAACACTGCTCCCCGAGCCCGACGATGTCCGTCAGCCGAAGATCTGGTGCAGGGTTGCGATGATGACATTCGGCAGGCTGAAGCCGAAGTAGGCATCGGTGACCATGCCGTTGACATCCACGCCCATCGTCGACATCATGGCGGTCGCCTCGGGGGCGAAGATGTTCGCCAGCCATTCGACGATGAACAGGAACAATGCACTGATCGTGACCGTGCGGAACAGATTGCCCTTGCCTGCCAGCGAGATGAGCGGAACCATGTAGACGATGTTCGTCAGCACGCCCACCGGGAAGTAGGTCATGTTCGGGATGATGAAGGCGAACACTATCGACAGCGGGATCATGAGCACGGTCGTCGTGATCGCGGCCGGATCACCGAGGGCCAAGGCGATGTCCATGCCGATGTTGAGCTCCCTGTCCTTGCCGAGATGACGCTTCATGAACTCCTGGGCGCCATCGCCGACAATGCTCAGGCCCTCCATCATGACCGAGACCATGCGCGGCAGCAGCACGAGTGCGGCGGCAATGCCGATGCCCATGGTGAGCACGCCCTGCCAGCCCCGACGTGTGAGCAGACCGAGGAAGACCCCGACGATGACACCGATGAATGCCGGATCGCCGAAGAAACCGAGTCTCGCGCCGACCTTCTCCATGGACAGGTCGATCTTGCGCAGTCCGGGGATGCGGTCGATGAGCCTGTTGAGAAGGATGCCGAATGGCCAGGCGAACGAGATGAACGACAGGGTCGAGCAGGTCGTGCCCTCCAAACCGTAGTACTCCTGCCAGTACGGGGCGATGACCTGGGCCAGCAGCAGCGTGATGACGGCCAGGACCAGCACGATACCCAGCCCGATCCACAGGTTCCCGGTCAGGGCGTAGGTCATGGAGCCCGGGATGAGGAAGTGGATGTAGTTCCAGATGTCGACGTTGAGCACGTTCGTCCACTTCAAGGCGATCATGATGATGTTGATGACCACGATGATGAGGACGGCGGGCGCCGCGAAGGGGGCCGCCCACGAGGCCGCGCCGACCGCGGCCCAGCCGACGTCGACGGTGGTGAACCCGCCGCCCTGCAGGCCGCGGTAGTACCCGATGGCCGGTTCGACGGTGGCCATGAGGGCATTGATCACCATGACCAGGCCCGAGAATCCGATCCCGATCATGAGGCCGGCGCGGACCGACTTGCCGATGCCCATGCGGAAGATGAGGCAGAGGATGCACATGACGATGGGGAGCATCACTGCCGCACCGAGGTTCATGATCCCCTGGACGACGCTGAGCATGGTTGTTCTCCTCCGTTCCGATCAGAATTCGTGCGAGCGGTTCAGGCGTCGAGGGCGGCCCGGCAGACGTCGACGACCTGCTGCGCCACCTTGTCCTCGTTGATGCCCGAGATGAGACCGAAGACCTGCACGACGGGCTTGTCGATCGTGCCGGGGTACTTCGTCGTCACCATGACGACGTCCACGCCGTTCGCCAAGGACTGGATCTGCGAGACGGTGCCCTTGGTGATCCTGGCCGGGATCCCCGCCTCGGCGAGGATCCTTTTCACCTTCTCCTGGGCGACGGTGCTCGTGGCGATGCCGCTGCCGCAGGCGATGAGGATCCTGATCTCCTTGCTCATTGCTTCACTCCTTCTCGGGGTTGGGTTGCAGGACGACCTTGAGGGCCTCGCCGGAGCGGGCCAGGTCGATCGCCTCGTCGATGCTGCCCAGCGGGAGGACATGGGTGATGAACTTCTCGGCGGGGAACACCGGGTCGATGGCGAGTTCGAAGGCGCGCTGCACCTGCATGCTGTTCGCGCCGTAGTGGCCGCGGATCAACAGGCTGTTGTAGTGCACGGCGTTCGAGTCGATCTCGGTCAGCGCCCCCTCGGGGACCCCGCCGAAGAAGACGACTGCGCCGCAGGGCCGGGTCATGGCCAGCGCCTGCTGCTGTCCGGCCGTCGTCGGATTGGCCGAGATCGCCTTGTCGGCGCCCAGGCCGCCGGTGAGGCGCTTGACCTCCTCGACGGGGTCGACCGTGTCCGAGTCGATGCGGTGGTCGATGTCGAAGGCCAAGGACCTGTCCAGACGCTCCTGGGCCACGTCGATGAGGATGATCTTCGAGGCGCCGCGCATCCTCGACAGGACCGCCAGGAAGACGCCGATCGGGCCGGCTCCGAGGATCGCCACGGTGTCGCCGAGCCGCACGTTGATGTTCTCGACGCACGCGTAGGTGCTCGACAGCGGCTCGGCCAGGCTCGCGCGCACCGGGTCGACGCCCTCGGGCAGGGTGAAGGTGGCGCCGCGCTCCACCCGTTTGGCCGTGTAGGCGATGTACTGGGCGAAACCGCCGGGACGTGTGGTGTACGACTCGACGTCGGTGCAGTGCTCGTGGTGGCCGGCACGGCAGTAGTCGCACCTCAGGCAGTGCGCCTCGGGATAGACGTAAATGCGCTGGCCGGGCTCGTACGCGGTGACCCCTGACGACACCTCGGCCACCGTGCCCACGACCTCGTGCCCGTAGATGTGCGGGTAGTCCCCCCTGCGGGAGTCGGTCGTCAGGTTCCTGATGTCGGAGCCGCACAGGCCGACCGCGTCGACCCTGAGGACGAAGCCCCCGCCAGGACACTGCGGCCTCGGCACCTGCTCGAACCGGATGTCGCCGGGGCCGTGCATGACGGCCGCGTCCATCACGTCACTCATCGATGAGCTCCTCCTTGTCCTGCGGCGCTCGCCCGGTGGTGAGTCGCCGCGCTGAGGGCCGGTCTCCGGTGGCCGGTCCGAGTTTCCCCGGGACGAGTTCAGTCTTGCGTGCACCCCGAGCCGGGGGCACTTGACTTCTGCCGCATGTGTTGCAACGACCCTTTGCCTGACCCGTGGCAAGCCGCCCTGCCCAGCTGGACGGCAGGAACCAGGTGCCGGATCCGCCGGGTGCGCTGTTATGGTGCTGGCACCTGGAGGTGTCAGAGATGATTCTTTTCTCCGAGCGTCAGTCTCTTCTCATCGAATTGCTCAGCGAGCTCGACCACGTCATCACGGGCCGTGAACTGGCTGATCTGCTGGGAGTCAGTCCCCGGACCCTGCGCTACGACATCTCGAGGATCAACGGCATGGCCAAGGCGGATGTCATCGAGGCGTCCCCGAAGGGGTACCTGCTGAACCGCCCCATCTACAACGACCTGGTCGCCAGGAATTCCTTGCTGGGTACGGAACTCGGGCACCAGGAACGCATTCTGCTGTATTTCTTCAATTCCCCGGTCACCGATGTCTACGACATCATGCGCGACTGTTATCTCAGTGAGTCGGTCACCAGGGCCGCGCTCCAGCGCCTGGTCCCCAGGGCGGCGGAGTACGGGCTCCTGCTGAAGACCGCCGGGGCCCGCGTCGAGCTCATCGGCGACGAGCTCGACCTGCGGCGGCTGCTCGGCGAGCTCGTCCACAACGCGATGGACGTCGCCGTCGGCCGCGCCGAGAAGATGAGCCGCTACCTGCCCGACGTCGATCTGGGCGTCGTCGCGCGGGAACTGCGCGCAGCCGTCGAGGAGTCCGGGGCCGACATCAATGACATCCGGCTCTCGAACACCGTCGTCGGCCTGGCGATCTGCCTGCAACGCTTCGACCACCCGCCGGCCGGTTCGCAGCTCCCGCACGCCAGCGGCCCCGGGGCGGACGAGCTGACCGAGCGGCTGCTCGCCGGGCTCGAGAAGGCCTATCCGGACAGGATCTTCGCCCCGTCCGACCGCGAGTACGTGCGTGCCCTCCTCGGTCTTGCCCTCAACCATGGGACGGCCACGCCGGGCGGGGGGCCGAGCACGGACGAGAGCGGCACGACCGAGGCCGTCCGGGCCTGTCTCGACGAGACCATCAACCACTTCAACCTCGACGCCGACTACGGGAGACTGTCCCGGAGCATCCACGACCACGTACTGCGCCTGGTGGCCCGGCCCCGCAAGCCGCCCTACTTCCGCAACAACCTGCAGGAATCACTGCGGGCCCGTTCGCCCTTCCTGTACGACGTGGCCGTCTACCTGGCCGACAGGCTCTCGAAGGCGCTGTCCATCAGCTTCTCCGACGACGAGATCGGCCTGCTCGTCATCTACCTGGGACTGCACGCCGCACAGCCGACGACCAACGAGCGCGCCGTCTCGGCCGTCGTGGTCTGCCCGCGGTACCACGCGCTCCAGGACCGGCTGCTGGCCGAGCTCGTCGAACGGTTCCCCGACCGGCTGCGGATCGTCGACGTCGTGGCGAGCAACCGGGAGGCCGACGACATCGCCTGCGACATGGTCATCACCGCGACCGACGAGGCGCCCGGCGCGCACCCGAGCGTGCGGATCAGCGCCGTGCTGTCGGATCTGGACTGCACCGCCATCGACGCCGCGATCCTGCGCGAGTTCTCCGCGAAGATGAGAGCACGCATGGCGGCGATCATCTCGAAATTCCTCGACCCCGACCTGTTCTTCGCCGGCCAGTCCTTCCCGGACGCGGAGAGCACGATCCACTTCCTCTCCGGCGCCCTGCACGACAAGGGATGTGTCCCCGACGAGTTCGAGGACAGCGTCCTGCTGCGCGAATCCTACTCCCCGACGGCCTTCGCCCGCAGATTCGCGCTGCCGCACTCCATGGATTTCATGGCGTACGAGACGAAGGTCGCCGTGCTCATCCCGTCCTCACCCATTCCATGGGAGACGGCCGAGGTCAGCCTCGTCTTCATGCTCGCCATCAACGGCGCGGACTACGACGAGTTCATCCAGTTCTACCAGCCGCTCATCAGCCTCCTCTACGATCCGCGGCTCTTCTCCGAATTGAAACGGGTCGCCGACTTCGAGGCATTCACAAAATTGCTGGGCAACCAACTCGTTGCCCCCGACAGGGATCAGCTGGGCTGATCCGAGGAAGGGAGGACCATGATTCTCGGGGAAGAACGTCGCGCCGTCGTACGGACCTGCCGTCAGATGCAGCGGCTCGGCCTGGTCGTCGGGACCGCGGGGAACGTCTCGGTCCGGGTGGGCGACCGGGTCGTCATCTCCCCGTCGGCGATCGACTACCAGGACCTGACGCTCGAGATGGTCGGCGTGCACGACATGGCAGGCGCCGCCGTCGACGCCGAGCTCGAACCGTCGAGCGAGCTGCCCCTGCACCTGGCCGTCTACAAGGGCACCGGCGCCACGGCCATCACCCACAACCATGCGCCGGCCTCCACGGCGCTCGGCCTGGTCGTCGACGAGGTGCCCTGCTCGCACTACTACTCGGGCATGTTCGGCGGACCGATCCGCGTCGCGCCGTACGCCCGCTTCGGCACCGACGAGCTCGCCGGCAACGTCTGCGCCGCCCTGCAGGGACGCCTCGGCGCGCTCATGTCGAACCACGGGGCCGTCACGATCGGCCCGAGCCTGCGGAAGGCCTTCTCGCTGCTGCCCTACCTGGAGTACGTCTGCGAGATCCAGCTGCGCGCCATGAGCACCGGGCTGCCGGTCAAGACGCTGGACGAGGGCCGGATGGCCCACGTCCTCAACGGGCTGAAGACCTATGTGCCGACGCGAATTCGATGAGCTGGAGCCGGGCGCTCCGGCGTTGCGCATGCGGAGGCCGGAGGGGCCGCGGCGCCGTCCTCGGCGCGGCTACTGGGTGAGGGGCTGGTCGGGGTCCGTCGTGAGCTCCCCGGCGATGTTGCGGCCCATCGCCTCGACGAGTCCGGCGCCGCTGAGCCCCTGGCACAGCAGGAAGACGAGCTTGGCGTAGAGCGCCTCCAGGGTCATGTCGTGGGCCCCGATGGCGCCGGACTGCGCCAGCGCGTAGCCGGCCTCGTAGTGGCCGAGCAGCACCTCGGCCTGGACGCACTGGGAGGCGACGGCGATCGGGACGCCGGAGGCGATGGTGCGGGCGAGCAGATCGGTGAGCCCGGGCTCCTCGCTGGGCACGTTGCCGGTGCCGAAGGCGCGCAGCACGACCGCCTCGGGCGGCGGGTCGAGCGCCGCGGCCAGGCGCGCCGCGGTGACGCCCGGCACGAGGTCGAGCACGAGGACGTCGTGACGGCGGTACGGCGCGGGATCGGGCCAGCCGGTGGCGCCTTCCGCGGGCGGCGTCCACTGCCACGGGGCCCCGGTGAGCGCCAGCGCCGGCACGGCCGGGGAGTCGAAGCCCTGGTAGGACCACGACGAGGTCTTCGTCACGCGGGCCCCCGCCAGCAGCTTGTGGCCGAAGAACACCGCCACCCCGCCGACCTTGCCGCTCGTGGCGGCGCGCAGCGCCCCGGTCACGTTCGGCGCCGCGTCGGTGCCGACGACGCCCAGCGGGTACTGGGCGCCGGTCATCACGACCGGCTTGCCGAAGCCGGTGAGCGCGTACGAGAGGGCGGCCGAGGTGTAGGCCATCGTGTCGGTGCCGTGCAGGACGACGAAGGCGTCCGCCGAGTCGTGGTGGGCCCACAGGTCCTCGACGATCGCCCGCCAGTCGTCCGGCGTCGCATTGGACGAGTCGATGAGGTGCTCGAAGCTCGTCATCTCGACCGTGCCGGCCATCTCGGTGCCGTCCAGGAGGCGGTCCAGCCAGCCGGCCAGGTCGGCGCCCGGCGCGAGGCCCTGCGGGGTCTCGACCATGCCGAGCGTGCCGCCGGTGTACAGGATGTGCGTGCGCATCTCAACCCTCCTCGTCCCCGTCGGCGATCATGCTCTCGAGCAGGTCGGCCCTGATGCTGCCGCGCACGGCGAACCAGCCGCCGATCATGGCGACGACCACGACGGCGAACAGCGCGAGCGTCCAGCGTCCGGAGGCCGAGGTCAGGTTCGAGGCGACGACGACGATGAAGAAGGCCAACGACAGGTAGTTCGTGAACGGCGCGCCGGGCATGCGGTAAACCGGGCGCTGCTCCTTCCCGGCCCTCACCCTCCGCAGGAAGCTCAGGTGCGTCACGAGGATCATGGCCCAGGTCCCGGCGATGCCGATGCCGGCTAGGTTCATGACGATCTCGAAGGCGTCCTCGGCGAGGAAGGCGTTGAGGGCCACGCCGAACAGACCGAGCGTCGAGGTGATGATGATGCCGCCGTAGGGCACGTGGTGGCGGTTGAGGCGGGCCGCGAAGCCCGGGGCCTCGCCCGCCACGGCCATCGAGCGCAGCGTGCGGCCGGTCGAGTACAGGCCGGCGTTGAGCGAGCTCAGGGCCGCGGTGAGCACGACGACCTGGATGATGTCCCCGGCGTGCGGGATGCCGATGCCGGAGAAGAAGGTGACGAACGGCGACTCGTTGGACGAGTACGCGGTGTAGGGCAGCACGAGGGCCATGAGGATGACCGAGCCGACGTAGAAGACGAAGATGCGCAGGATCATCGAGTTGATCGCCTTGGGCAGGACCCTGCTGGCCTCGGCCGCCTCGCCGGCCGCGACGCCCACCATCTCGGTGCCGCCGAAGGCGAAGATGACGCCCAGCGTCAGCGCGAAGACCGGGGCGATGCCCAGCGGGAAGAAGCCCCCGCCGTCGGTGATGTTGTGGAAGCCGGCGGTCGTGTCGGCGACCGGGGCGCCGACGATGATCGCCCAGATGGCGATGAGCATGAAGGCGACGATCGCCGCGACCTTGATGAGGGCGAACCAGAACTCCGCCTCGCCGAACATGCGCACGCTGAGCATGTTGAGCACGAAGACGATCGCCAGCGCGACGAGCGCCAGCACCCACTGCGGGACCGGCCGGAACAGCGACCAGTAGTGCAGGTAGAGCGCGACGGCCGTGATGTCGGCCATGACGGTGACGGCCCAGTCCAGGAAGAAGAACCAGCCGGTGACGTAGGCGCCCCTCTCGCCCAGGAACTCGCGGGCGTACGAGACGAACGCGCCCGAGGAGGGGCGGCGGATGGCCAGCTCGCCGAGCGCCCTGACCATGAGGAAGGCGAAGACGCCGCAGATCGCGTAGGCGATCGCCAGGCCCGGGCCGCCCTGGGCGAGGCGGCCGCCGGCGCCCAGGAACAGGCCGGTGCCGATCGACCCTCCGATGGCGATCATCTGCAGATGGCGGTTCTTCAGGGCCTTGTCGTACCCGGCATCGCCCTTGTCGGCCAGCCTCCCGGGGCTCTCGGCTGTGGTGGCGTCGTCCACGGTGCGTCCTCTCCGCGCTGAGGGGCCGCGGCGGGCCCGCGATCCCCGTTGAGGGGCCAGTATTGCACCGGGGCCCGGCGCCCGCGCCTCAGCCCATCCCCGACCCGAGCAGGTGCAGCGCGGCGACGAGCCATTCCGCAGCGCCCCGGCCGGGTCGGTCATGAGGGCGCGCGGCGGCGGCGAAGGGCGGTGACGGGCGCACGCGCACGTACGAGGCGGCAAGCCCCGGGCGCACGCGGCGGCGGAACGGCCCCGCCGGTGCAGACGATGCGACATGGGGCTCCCCGCCGCACGACTGGATCGCACGTCGTGCATCTGCCCGATGCGCATCCCGTGTCTGCGCATCTTTTGTCGAGGGGCGTTCCCTCAGCCGCGCGACCGGCTCACCTCGTACAGCGCGATCGCCGCCGCGACCGAGGCGTTGAGGCTCTCGACCAAGTCGGTGACAGGCACCGCCACGAGCACGTCGCAGTGCTCCCGGGCGAGTCGCGACAGGCCCTGGCCCTCAGAGCCGACGACGAGGGCCAGCGGGCCGTCCGCGCCCGGCACGCCGGCCACGTCGGTGTCGCCCTCGCCGGCCAGGCCCGCCACGGTGAAGCCCGCGTCGGCCATCTGCCCGAGGGCCCGGTTGAGGTTCTTCACCCGGGCGACCGGGATGCGCGCGGCGGTGCCGGCCGAGGACTTCCAGCTCGCCGCGGTCATCGCGGCGCTGCGACGCTCGGGGATGACGACCGCGTCGGCGCCGAAGGCGGCGGCCGAGCGGATGATCGCACCGAGGTTGTGCGGGTCGGTGATGCCGTCGCAGGCCACGAGCAGGCCGTGGTCGTCGTCGCGGCCGAGCGCCGCGGCCATGACCTCCGCCAGGTCGGCGTACTCGAACTCCGGCAGCTGGACGGCCACGCCCTGGTGGGCGACCCCGCCGGTGAGCCGGTCGAGCTCGGTGCGCGGCACCTGGAGGAGCGTGAGCGAGTGCCCGGCGGCGAACGCGAAGATCTCGCGCAGCCTGTCGTCGCGCTCGGAGCCCTCGGCCACGAAGGCGCGGCGCACCGGCAGCCCGGCCCGCAGCGCCTCGAGCACGGGGTTGCGGCCGACGACCCAGTCGGGGCCGGCGCCGCGTCCGGAACCGGCCCCGACTCCGGGGCCGCTCGCCCCTGCCCGCCTCCGGGGCCGGGCGACGTCACGGGCGAGCCTCTCCTGCTTGGCCCTGCGGGCCTTGTGCCAGACGCGGTCCTCCGCCTTGGGCGTGGGCCCGCGGCCGGCCAGCCTGCGGCGGCCCTTGCCGCCGGATCCCTTGGTCGTCGCCATCAGCGGTTCACGCTCCACCGCGGCCCGTCGGGCGTGTCCTCGATGCGCACGCCGACCCCGGCGAGCGCATCGCGGATCCGGTCGGCCGATGCGTAGTCCTTGCGGGCGCGGGCCTCGGCCCGCTGCTCCAGCACGAGCCGGACGAGCCCGTCCAGCACGGCCGGGTCGGCGCCGCCCGTCCCGGCCCACTCCGGGTCGTGCGGGTCGAGGCCGAGGACGTGGAGCATGGCGCGCACCCGGCGGAGCGCCTCCTCGGCCGCCCCCCGGTCCCCGGCGTCGAGGGCCCTGTTGCCCGCGGTGATCGTCTCGTGGAGGACGGCGAAGGCGCCCGGCGTGCCGAGGTCGTCGTCCATGGCCTCGACGAAGGCCGTGGGCAGGTCGTCGACGGCGAACGCGACGGGTCCCGCGGCGCCGGCGCGCGCGCAGAAGGCGTCGATGCGCTCGAGCTGGGCGGCGGCCTCGGCCAGCGATCCCTCGGAGTACTCGATGGTGGAGCGGTAGTGCGGCTGGGCCAGGTAGAGGCGCACGGCGCGCGGCGGGAAGCGCGTGGTGACCTCGGTGACGATCGTGCCGTTGCCGAGCGACTTGCTCATCTTCTCGCCGGCCATCGTGACGAAGGCGTTGTGCATCCAGTAGCGGGCGAAGCCGTAGCCGGCGGCCCGGGACTGGGCCTGCTCGTTCTCATGGTGCGGGAAGCGCAGGTCGAGGCCGCCGCCGTGGATGTCGAAGCTCTCGCCGAGGTACTTCAGGCTCATCGCGGAGCACTCGAGGTGCCAGCCGGGCCGGCCGGGGCCCCACGGGCTGGGCCAGCCGGCGGTGGCCGGCTCCCCGGGCTTGGCGCCCTTCCACAGGGCGAAGTCGCGGCGGTCGTGCTTGCCGCGCCCGTCGGACGACTCGTCGGAGGACATGTCCTCGGGGCGCTGGTGCGACAGGGAGCCGTACTCGGGCCAGCTGCGCACGTCGAAGTAGACGTCGCCGGAGCCGTCGTCGGCCGGGTAGGCGTGGCCCCGGTCGATGAGGCGCCGGGTGAGCTCGATCATCTCGGTGATGTGGCCGGTGGCCCGGGGCTCGTAGCTGGGCGGGATGCAGCCGAGCGCGGAGTAGGCGCGGTGCAGCTCGAGCTCGACGGCGTAGGCCAGCTCGTACCACTCGAGGCCCGCCTCGGCGGCCCGGGCCCAGATCTTCTCGTTGATGTCGGTGATGTTGGCGACGACCCTCACCTCGTAGCCGCTCGCCGTGAACCAACGGCGCAGGACGTCGAAGACGACCTCCTTGCGGATGTGCCCCAGGTGCGGTGAGCTCTGCACGGTGAGGCCGCAGTGGTAGATCGACACCCTGCCCTCCACGAGCGGGGTGAAGGGTACGACGGCGCCGGTGGATTCGTCATAGACGTGGAAGGACACGCCGGCAGTCTACCGAGCGCCCGGGCTCCCCACGAGAGCCCCGGGCGGGGCGGGTCAGCCGTGCGTGCCGCTTTCGGCGGGGGCGGCGCCGTCGGGCAGGAGCACCTCGTAGGAGTGGCGGATGTGCTTCTCGACGAGCTCGGACGCCAGGTTCGCGTCGTGCACCCGGACGGCCTCGAGGATCGCGCGGTGCTCCGCCACGAGCCCGGAGCGCACCTCGTCCCAGTCGTCCAGGCGCTCCTCGGCGCGGCGGATCGGCGCCGACAGCGTGTGCCGGATGGCCGCCGAGAGCATCGACAGCATGTGGTTGCCGCTCGCCTCGATGACGGCGATGTGGAAGGAGGTGTCGAGCTCGTTGAACGAGTCGGGGTCGGTGCGGCGCTCCATCCGCTCCACGAGCAGCCCGGCGCGGCGCAGCGCCGCGTTCGGCCCGTGGTGGGCGGCCGCGACGGTCGCCGCCTTCTCGACGACGATGCGCGTCTCGGTGAGGTCCTCGACCGAGGTGATGTCCAGCGCCAGCTGGAGGCGCAACATCCGGCCGAGCGCGTCGCCAGGGGTTGCGCGGATCCGGGTGCCGTTGCCCGGGCCCGTGCCCGAGACGACGATGCCCTGGGCCTGCAGGACGCGGATGGCCTCGCGGACGGCGCCGCGGCCGACCGACAGCCGCGCGGCGAGCTCCCGCTCGGGGGGCAGCTGCGTGCCGGCCACGTAGTTGCCGGCGAGGATCTCGGACTCGATGTGGTGCAGCGCCACGTCGAAGCCCGACATGCCCTTGGCCTGCATGATGGCGCAGTCGTGGCAGCGCTCGGGCCGGTCCAGCCCGACCCCCGCGTCGCGTGTCCTGGGCATGGGCCCATTGTGGCCGACGTGTCAAGACCGCGGACGGTGCCGCAGAGGCCTCCCCGGACGGCGCCGGGCCGCGGCGGTCCCGGAGTCCTTCCTTGTCGGAAAAGGTTTCTTGACCCCGATAATTGGTAGGACCTATTGTCGTCCCAGAATGGTGGCCGTCTCGCCGGAGAGGCATTCATCACTCATCGTCCAAAGAACATCGAACGGGGGGTTCTCGTGGTACTGCTCGAAGCGTTCACGCCCAGCACCAACCCACTTGGCCACCAGTGGGCTTCCGCCCTCGTGGCTCTCATTCCGATCGCCTGCATGCTCATCACCCTCGGCGCACTGCGCTGGAAGGCGCACTGGGCCGGCCTCGCCTCATGGGCGCTGGCCCTCGTCGTGGCCATCACCGCGTACCACATGCCCGTCACCATGGCCGTCTCGTCCAGCGTCGAGGGCTTCCTGTACGGCCTCTTCCCGATCGGCTGGATCCTGCTGGCCGCCATCTGGATGTACCAGGTCACCGTCATCTCGGGTCGCTTCGACGACCTGCGGCGTACCTTCTTCCTCATCTCCGACGACCCGCGCGTCCTGGGCATCCTCATCGCCTTCTGCTTCGGCGGTCTCCTCGAGGCCCTCGCCGGCTTCGGCGCCCCCGTCGCCATCGCGGCGGCCATGCTCATCGCCGTGGGCTTCGGCAAGCTGCGCGCCGCGGTCACCGCGCTCGTCGCCAACACCGTCCCCGTCGCCTTCGGCGCCGTGGGCCTGCCCGTCCTCATGGCCGCCCGCACCGGCGGCCTCGAGGTCTCCCAGGTCGCCCCGGTGACCGCCCGCATCTGCGCCATCCTCTGCCTCGTCGTGCCCTTCCTCATGCTCGGCATCATGGACGGCAGGCAGGGCATCAAGCAGTGCTGGCCCTTCGGCCTGTTCGTCGGCTTCATCTTCGGCGCCGTCAAGTGGATCGTCGCCGGCACCGGCCTGTACAACCTCACCGAGATCTTCGCCGCCGTCATCTCCGTCGGCCTGGCCATGGTCTTCCTGCGCTTCTGGAAGCCCAGGGGCGGAGCCGAGGCCGCGGAGCGCATCGGCATCCCGATGGACCCCTCCCTCGAGACCGGGCCCGCCGGCAGGACCGAGGAGGGCGGCGACAAGCTCACCGCCGGCCGCATCGTCATGGCCCTCGTGCCCTACATCCTCGTCATCGTCATCTTCGGCATCGCCGCCGTCCCCTCGGTCCAGGCGCTGCTCAAGAAGGCCGACGTCAAGATGGCCTGGCCGGGTCTGGGCGAGCTGCTGAGCACCACCGGGAAGGCGAGCGCCCACCAGAGCTACACGTGGCCGTGGCTGAGCACGCCGGGCTTCCTGCTGCTCATCGTCGCCCTCCTCGTGGGCATCATCTACAGGGTCTCCATCCGGGACCTGTTCGGCGAGCTGCTCGTCAACCTCAAGAAGATGAAGTTCTCGCTCATCACCATCGGCTTGGTCGTCGCCCTCGCCTACGTCATGGGCGACTCCGGCCAGACGATGGCCCTCGGCCTGTTCATCGCCGGCGCCGGCGCCGTCTACCCGTTCCTCGCCCCGATCCTCGGCTGGATCGGCACCTACGTGACCGGCTCGGACACCTCGGCGAACATCCTGTTCTCCGGCCTGCAGTCGGGCATCGGTGAGCAGATCGGCGATCCCGCCAACCTCGAGGCCATGCGCTCCCTGCTCGTCGGCTCCGGTGCCGCCGGCGGTGTCGTCGGCAAGATGATCTCGCCCCAGTCCCTGACCGTCGCGGCCACCGCCATCGGCCTGGCCGGCGGCGAGTCCACGATTCTCCGCAAGGTGTTCAAGTACTCGATCGTCCTCATCGTGTTCATGTGCATCATCGCCGGCCTCATGTCGACCCCGGTCCTCGGCTGGCTGCTCCCCTGAAACCGATTCCTCGCCCATCATCGTCAACGGAGGTTCTTCCATGACCACCACCACCTCGCCCGGCACCCGGGCCGGTGCACCGGGTCTTCCCGGCGCCGGTCTGGACGTCGCGGTGTTCATCACGTGCATCAACGACATCCTGTTCCCGCAGACCGGCATCGCCATGACGAAGCTGCTGGAGCGGTTGGGCTGCAGGGTCCACTTCCCCAGGGAGCAGACCTGCTGCGCGCAGATCACCACGAACACCGGCTACTTCACGGAGTCGATGGACATGGTGGAGTCGTACGTGAAGGCCTTCAGCGACTACGACTACGTCGTCGCCCCGTCGGGCTCCTGCATCGCCGCCGTGCGCGACCAGCACCCCATGCTGGCCGAGCACGCCGGCGACCAGGGCCTGATGCGCGACGTCGAGCACACGAGCAGCATCTCGCTGGACATCAGCGAGTTCCTCGTCGACGTGCTCGGCGTCACCGACGTGGGCGCCTACTTCCCGCACCTGGTCACCCTCCACCCGAGCTGCCACGGCATGCGCCTGCTCAAGCTGGGCGACCGCCCCTACCGCCTGCTCGAGAACGTGCGGGGCATGACGACCGTCGACCTGCCCGCCGCGGAGCAGTGCTGCGGCTTCGGCGGCACCTTCTGCGTGAAGAACCCCGACATGAGCTCCACGATGGCGGCCGACAAGGCCCGTCACATCCGCGAGACCGGCGCCGAGTACGTCGTGGGCTGGGACAACTCCTGCCTGCTCAACATCGGCGGCGTCCTCTCCCGGCAGAACGCCGGCGTCAAGACCATCCACCTCGTCGAGGTCCTGGCCAACACAGAGGAGGACTGAGTGCCATGACCACCGAACTGCGTCGCATCACCGAGGGCAACTACGGCGTCGCCCGCCTGACTCCCGCCCCTGAGCACGGCGGCACCTTCCTGGGCCAGCCGAAGTTCACCAAGGCCGTCAAGAAGGAGCTCAAGCTCGTCGTCCAGCGCAAGAACATGCGCAACGCCACGACGACCATCCGCAACAAGCGCGCCCTGCGCGTGTCCGAGACCCCCGACTGGGAGGACATCCGCGAGGCCGCCTACGAGGTGAAGAACCGCGTCGGCCGTCACCTCGACCACTACCTGGAGGAGGCCGAGAAGTCCCTCACCGCGCACGGCGTCCAGGTGCACTGGGCCCGCGACGCCGACGAGGCCAACCGCATCGTCGGCGACATCGCCAAGGCCAAGGGCGTCGAGGAGGTCGTGAAGATCAAGTCGATCACCACCCAGGAGACCGACCTGAACGAGTACCTCGAGGAGCAGGGCATCGCGGCCTGGGAGACCGACCTGGCCGAGCTCATCGTCCAGCTCGGCCACGACCGCCCCAGCCACATCGTCGTACCGGGCATCCACCGCAATCGCGCCGAGGTCCGCGAGATCTTCCTGCGCGAGATGAAGAACTACGGCCGCCCGTGCCCCGAGGATGTCACGTCCAATCCGCCCGAGCTGGCCAACGCGGCCCGCCTGCACCTGCGCGAGAAGTTCCTGCGCGCCAGGGTCGCCGTCTCGGGCGCCAACTTCGTCCTCGCCGACACCGGCTCGCTCGTCATCGTCGAGTCCGAGGGCAACGGCCGCATGTGCCTGACCCTGCCCGACACGCTCATCTCCCTCGTCGGCATCGAGAAGGTCCTGCCGAGCTACGACGACCTCGAGATCTTCCTCAAGCTGCTGCCGCGCTCGGCCACCGGTGAGCGCATGAACCCGTACAACTCCGTGTGGAGCGGCGTCACCCCGAACGACGGTCCGCAGGAGCAGCACGTGATCTTCATGGACAACGGCCGCACGAACGTGCTGGCCGACCCCGTCGGCCGCGAGGTGCTGCGCTGCATCCGCTGCGCGTCGTGCATCAACGTCTGCCCGGTCTACGAGCGCGCCGGCGGTCATGCCTACGGCTCGGTCTACCCCGGCCCGATCGGTATCACGCTGACCCCGCAGCTGCGCGGCATCGACGACCCGGTCGACCGGACCATGCCCTACGCGTGCTCGCTGTGCGGGGCGTGCAACGAGGTCTGCCCGGTCAAGATCCCCTTCACCGACATCATCGTCCACCTGCGCAACCGGGTCGCCGACGCGGAGCGCAAGGAGCTCTCGAAGGACGTCGATGTCAACGGCGAGAAGGTCATCATGAAGGCGGCCGCCTGGGTGCTCGGCGACTACAAGCACTGGGAGACGGTCATGTACGCCTCCCGCTCCGCCAGCCGCATCCTCGGCCCGCACAAGATCGGCCCGTTGCCGGTGCCGGTCGCCAACCGCTGGCTCGACTACCGCAACATCGACCACATCCCAAGCCAGACGTTCCGCGACTGGTGGAAGGCCAACCGCGGAGAGGAGAAGTGACCATGGACGCCAAGCAGGAGATCCTCGCTCGCATCCGTCGGGCCACGGTGGACATCACCGAGAGGGACCCGGTCAAGGACCAGCCCGTCAACTGGACCTACGGCCTGGGCATCGAGATGGACGATGTCGTCGGCACCTTCGAGCAGAAGGTCATCGACTACTCGGCCACCGTCGTGCGCGCCAAGCCGGCCGCGGTGCCCGAGGCCGTCGTGACCGGCCTGAGGGCCACCGGCGCCAAGGAGTCGGTCGTCGTCCCGTCCGGGCTGGAGAAGTCCTGGCAGGACGCGATGACGGCGGCGGGCTTCGAGGTCCGCGTCGACGACCCGCAGCTGACGCACGGGACTCTCGACGGCACCGACGCGGTCGTCACCGCCGCGGCGTCCGGCATCGCCGACACCGGCACGATCGTGCTCGACCACACCGCCGACCAGGGCCGCCGCGCCCTGTCCCTGGTACCCGACCGCCACGTCTGCGTGATCAGGGCCTCGCAGGTGGTCTCCGACGTCCCCGAGTCGGTGCAGGACCTGCGCCCCTCGGTGGAAGCCGGCCACCCGCTGACCTTCATCTCCGGCGGCTCGGCCACCAGCGACATCGAGCTGTCCCGCGTGGACGGCGTCCACGGCCCCCGCACCCTCTACGTGGTGCTGGTCGAGGACCAGGGCTGAGTCCCACCCGCCGACCGATCGACGCAGGCCGGGACCGCCCCGAGGGGCGGGCCCGGCCTGCGTCTCGTCCGGGGCCGCCGTCCGACGTGCGGGCCCGGCGGCGCCCGCCGGGCCCGGCCCGGTTAGGGTGGTTGCCCGTCACCGCGGGCGGCGCGCCGTCCGCCCAGGAGCACGCCAGGAGGACCCATGGCCGAGACGCGCAAGCACAACCCGCGCACCAGCAGCATCGGCGAGCGGGTCCGCGAGGCCATCGGCGGGGTGCCGCGCGTGAGCCCGCCGGAGCCCGTCGACACCGATGCCGCCGGCGACGACCCCTACGTCACCGCGCCCGAGCCCGCGGTCGACGAGGCGCCGCTCGTCGGGGCGGCGGCCGACCCGCTGGGCGGCTACACGCTGCTGGCCGGCGACCAGCCGGGTCTCATCGCCGTCAGCGCCGACCAGCTCACCCGGATGAGGACGGTCATTCGCAGCGTCGGGGACCGGGACGCGGAGGATGAGCTCTGGGACGACGAGGACGACGGGCCCGGCGCCGAGGACATCGAGCCCTGAGCCTCGCCCGGTCGGGCCCACGGATTCCGCTGTTCGTGTCCGGGCCGGGCACTGCTGCGGCGTGAGGGGCGAGCGGCGCAAGGGCTGTGCGCGGCCACCGGGCCGTGCTCGACGTCGGAGAAGCCGGAACGCCCCACCGGAACAGCGTCATGCGGTACCGGCCCGCGAACATCGGACCGACCACGCGTCGCACGACATGCCGCGCCCACCCGGCCCGCCGATCAACGAACAGGTGCCCCCGAGCAATCGGCCCGGGGCGCCCTGCCCTGCCGCGCGGTTGGAGGAACCGGCATGTCAGCCCTTCTCGCGCAGCGCGTCGATGTCGAGGACGCCGTCCGGGCCGGCGTCGGCCTGCGCGGCGGCGTCCTCCCACGGATCGTGGGCGGGCCCCTCGTCCTCGTCGTCCTCATCGGCGTAGCCCATCGAGGGGTCGTAGGGATTGGCGAGCCGTCGCCCCCCTCCCTCGACCTGCACCATCGCGTCGCCGCTCATCGCCTCGTCCGGCAGCGTCCTCAGGACGTCGTTGATGTAGCCGGCGGTGGCCTCCAGCAGCGGCACCTCCCGGTTCTCGTGCTGGGACATGTACCAGCGGTAGTCGAGGACCTCGTGGTAGAGCTGGGCGGGGTCGCGCTTGCCCTGGAGCTCGGCCGGGACCGCGTTGACGACGGGCTCGAAGCACTCGGTGAGCCACTGGTGGGCGACGACCGCCTCGTCGACCTCCTGGAGCTGCCGACGGGCGCGGAAGGTGTCCAGGTCGTTGAGCAGCCGCCGGGCCTGGTTCTCCTCGGTGTCGAGGCCGGTCAGGCGCATGAGGCGCCGCGAGTGGTGGCCCGCGTCGACGACCTTCGGCTGCATCGAGACCGTCCGCCCGTCGGGACTCGTCTGGATGTCGAGCTCGGCCACGTCGAAGCCGAGGGCGTTGAGGCGCCGCACCCGCGACTCGATGCGATGCAGCTCGGAGCCTGAGAACTCCTCGAGGCCGGTCAGCTCGTTCCACAGCTCGTGGTAGCGCGACTCGATCGTCTCGACGAGGCCGAGCGGGTCGAGGGACTCGTCCAGCAGCCCGCCGGCCTCCAAGTCGCAGAAGTCGCCGAAGATGTTGACCCGGGCGATCTCGAGGTCGTGGGCGCGCTGGCCGTCGGTGAGCCGGTCGTGCAGCTCGCCGGTCTCGGCGTCGACGAGGTAGGCCGCGAAGGCGCCGGCGTCGCGGCGGAAGAGGATGTTCGACAGCGAGACGTCGCCCCACATGAAGCCCAGCAGGTGGAGCCGGACCAGCAGGACGACCATGGCGTCGAGCAGGCGCAGGACGGTGTCGTGGCGCACGCCCGGGCTGAACAGCGAGCGGTAGGGCAGCGCGAAGTCGAGGTGCCGGGTGATGAGCACCGAGTCGAGCGGCTCGCCGTCGGCCCCGACGCGCCCGCTCACCACGGCCACGGCCTCGACCGAGGGGGTGCCCAGGCGCATGAGGTCGTGCAGCAGCCGGTACTCGTGGATCGCCAGGTGCTCGGCGACCTCCTTGGCCGCGTAGACCTGGTCGTCCACGGTGACGAAGCGCACGACGTGGCGCGAGATGCCCCGCGGCAACGCGACGAGGTGCTCGATCGGCCACTGCGCCAGCGGCGTGTCCCAGGGCAGGGGGATGAGCCGGGCATCCGGCTTCGCTGACAGGAATCGTGGCACGGGACAAGTGTGCCACCGGCGCCTGAGGAACGGGGTCAGGCCCGGGCGGCGCGCTCGAGGGCCGCCGCCAGGTCGGCCCTCAGGTCGGCGATCGGCTCGATGCCCACCGACAGGCGGAGCAGGGAGTCGGTGATGCCGGCCGCGGCGCGCGCCTGCGGCGTCATGCCGGCATGGGTCATCGTCGCCGGGTGGGCCAGCAGTGACTCGGTGCCGCCCAGGGACTCGGCCAGGTCGATGGCCCGCAGGTCGCTCGAGAAGGCCTTGACCGCGTCGAGCCCGCCGGCCAGCTCGAAGCTGAGCAGCGCGCCGAAGCCGCGCTGCTGGCGGGCCGCCAGCGCGTGACCGGGGTGCCCGGGCAGGCCCGGGTAGTGGACGCGGGCGACGGCGTCGCTGTCCGCCAGCTGCTCGACGACGGCGGCCGTGTTCTCCTCATGGACGCGCACCCGGGCGTCGATCGTGCGCAGCCCGCGCAGCGTCAGCCAGGAGTCCCAGGCGCCGCCGGTCAGACCGAGGGCATTGGCCCAGTGCTGCACCTGCTCGCCGAGCCCGGCCGTGCCGGAGACGACCACGCCGCCCACCACGTCGGAGTGGCCGTTGATGAACTTCGTGGTGGAGTGCAGTACGACGTCGGCGCCCAGGTCGAGGGGGTTCGACAGGACCGGCGAGCAGAAGGTGTTGTCCGCCACGAGCAGCGCGCCCCGGGCGTGGGCCAACTCAGCGGTGGCGGCGATGTCGGTGATGCGCATGAGCGGGTTCGAGGGCGTCTCGACGAGGACCAGCTCGGCCGGGCGGGACAGCGCCGCGCGGGCCCGCCCGAGGTCGGACATGTCGATGAAGTCGACCTCGATGCGCTCGCGCGCCGCGAGGTGGTCGAGCAGCCGCCAGGTGCCGCCGTAGCAGTCGGCCGGGGCCACGACGCGCCCGTGCGGGCCGACGAGGGCCTCGACGGTCGCGGTGATCGCGCTCATGCCCGAGCCGGTGACGGTGGCGTCGGCGCCGTGCTCGAGGTCGGCGAGCGTGCGCGCCAGCAGGGCGCGCGTCGGATTCGCCGAGCGGGAGTAGTCGAAGGCCGGCTTGTCCTCGCCGATCCCGGCGAAGCGGTAGTTGGTGCTCGGGTACAGGGCGGGGGTCACCGAACCGTACTGGGAGTCGGTGTCGAAGCCCGCGCGCACGGCGCGGGCCAGCGGGGACAGCTGTCCGTCCTGGCTCATGTGCGGTGCCTCCTCATCGTCCTGCCGGCGCGCCCCGGCGCCGGTTCCGACGGTAGCCCCTCGTCCGCCCGGCCGGGGCCCGGTCCACGGGCGGGACGGCGCTTCCGGTTCGGGCCCCGCGGGCGGTCACGAGATCCGCTCGGTGGACTTCTTGTCGAAGACGTGCACCTTCGTCGGTTCGACGTGCAGGACGACGCGGTCGCCGCGGGGCGGGGGAGTGCGGGTCGTGACGCGGGCGACGACCTGCTGGTCGTCCGGGTCGTTGGCGAGGGTGCCGTAGAGGTAGGAGTCCGCGCCGGTCTCCTCGACCGCGCCGATCGCCATCGTGACCCCCTCACCGGTGGTCGAGACCTCGAAGCTCTCGGGTCGGATGCCGAGCACGACGTCGGCGTCGCTGGCGCGCTCGGTCGCCTCGCGCGGCATGGCGATCACGTGCCCGTCGATCTCGACGCCGCCGTCCACGACCGTCGCGGGCAGCAGGTTCATCGACGGGGAGCCGATGAAGCCGGCGACGAAGAGGTTCTTCGGACTGTCGTAGAGGGCGAGCGGACGGTCCACCTGCTGGAGCACGCCGTCCCTCATGACGGCGACGCGGTCGCCCATCGTCATGGCCTCGACCTGGTCGTGGGTGACGTAGACGGTGGTGACGCCGAGCCTGGTCTGCAGGGCCGCGATCTGGGTGCGGGTCTGCACCCGCAGCTTGGCGTCGAGATTGCTGAGCGGCTCGTCCATGAGGAAGACCTGGGGGTCCCGGACGATGGCGCGGCCCATCGCGACGCGCTGGCGCTGACCGCCGGACAGGTTCTTGGGCTTGCGGCCGAGCAGCGCCTCGAGGCCGAGGAGCTTGGCGGCCTCGAGGACGCGCGCCTCGCGCTCGTCCTTCGGCACGCCCTTCATCTTGAGCGCGAAGCCCATGTTGTCGGCGACGGTCATGTGGGGATAGAGCGCGTAGTTCTGGAAGACCATGGCGATGTCGCGGTCCTTGGGCGCCAGGTCGGTGACGTTCTTGTCGCCGATCCACACCGAGCCGGAGTTGACCTCCTCGAGCCCGGCCAGCATGCGCAGCGACGTCGACTTGCCGCAGCCGGAGGGGCCGACGAGCACCATGAACTCGCCGTCGCCGATCTCGAGGTTGAGCTTGTCCACCGCGGCGTGGTCGGCGCCGGGATAGACGCGGGTTGCATCCTTGAAGCTGACAGTGGCCATGATCGCCACCAAATCCTTTCCACGGGCAGGAACGTGCCCGACGATCCGTCGTAGAGAGGACGAAGGACGTCCTCGCCCGTACTCATTCTCGCACATCCTCCCCGCGTCCCGCCTCCGCGACGCCCCGCCGGGCCCATCCCCGCGGGGCCCGCTTGCCACGGAGGGCGGTCTCGGGCATCATGGGTCCGTGGAGTTCTCCCTGATGCGCACCGTCGTCGTTGGTCGTCGAATGACCAGCGCCATGTGTCGCGTCCGCTGAACCCCGGTTCTCGCGCCGGCCGCCGAGGCCCGAGCGCAGCGATGCATGGCGTCCGGGCCCGATGCGCCCGTCCTCGCGAATCCTCGTCCGGTGAGGGTGCGAGTGCGCCGCCGGCCCCCTCTTCTCCGCTTCATCCATCACGGCCGCACTGCGGCCGGCAACGGGAGGTACAATCCAGGTGATCGAACTCACCGGTGTCAACGTCACCTTCCCCGGCCACCGCCCGGGGGAGACGATCCGCGCCGTCCGCGACGTCGACCTGACGGTCGACGACGGCGACGTCTACGGCATCGTCGGCTACTCGGGGGCCGGCAAGTCGACCCTCGTGCGCACGATCAACCTGCTGCAGCGGCCCACGTCGGGCTCGGTGCGCGTGGACGGGCAGGAGATGACCGGGCTCTCCGCGGTCCGGCTGCGAGGCGCCCGCAAGCGGATCGGCATGATCTTTCAGCACTTCAACCTGCTGGGCTCGCGCACGCTGTTCGGCAACGTCGCCTACCCGCTCAGGGGGGGCGGGCGGACGAAGCCGCAGGTGCGCGAGCGCGTCATGGGGCTGCTCGACCTGGTCGGCATGGCTGATCGGGCGAGCGCCTACCCGAGCCAGCTGTCCGGCGGCCAGCGCCAGCGCGTGGCCATCGCCCGGGCCCTGGCCAACGACCCCTCGGTGCTGCTCTGCGACGAGGCCACCAGCGCCCTGGACCCGAAGACCACCGGCGGCATCCTCGACCTGCTCGGCCGACTCAACGCCCAGACCGGACTGACGGTCGTCCTCATCACCCACGAGATGGGCGTCGTCAAGCAGATCTGCTCGCACGTGGCCGTCATGGAGGAGGGCCGCATCATCGAGCGCGGCTCCACCGTCGACGTCTTCACCGACCCGCACGAGCCGCTGACCCGCGACTTCATCGACACCGCCAACCACGTCGAGGCCGGGATCACGACGGTCATCACCCACCCCGACCTCGTGAGGCACGGCAGCGGGGACCGCCTCGTCTCCCTGCAGTTCGCCGGCGCGACCACCGGGGATCCCGTGGTCGCCGCCCTGACCCGCGACTACAACGTGAACGCCACCATCCTGTTCGCCAACGTCGAGGTCATCTCGGGGACGCCGGTCGGCAACCTACTGCTCGGCCTGTCGGGCTCCCAGCCCGACCTGGACGCGGCCGAGGGCTGGCTGGCGGGCTCCGGGGTACGCGTGCACAACTACAGTGACGCCGAGATCGAGTCCATCCGAGAGCGCGCGGCGGCCGAGGCCGCCGACGTCGACGGGGGCCGTGACGAGGAGGACCACCGATGACCGACTGGCTCGGACGCGTCGCCCACGTCCTGCTGCCGAACGTCCTGAAGAGGCCGGACGACCTGTGGGACGCCACCGTCGAGACCCTCTACATGACGGCCGTCTCGGCCCTCATCGCCGGCGTGCTCGGCATCGTCCTGGGCACCGTCCTCGTCGTCACGGACAGGCGCGGCATCGGGCCCCATCCGCGGCTGTACTGGGTACTCGACAAGCTCGTGAACCTGTTCCGCTCGATCCCGTTCGTCATCCTCATCGCGCTCGTCGGACCGCTCACCCGCATCATGACGGGCACGACGATCGGCACCACCGCCGCCCTCGTCCCGCTCGTCATCGGCACCGTGCCGTTCTACGCCCGGCAGATCCAGAACGCCGTCCTCGAGGTCGACCCGGGCGTCGTCGAGGCGGCCCAGGCGATGGGCTCCAGCCCGATGGAGGTCATCTTCCGCGTCTACCTGCGCGAGGCGCGCCCGGGCATCATCCGCGTCTCGGCGCTGACGATCATCAGTCTCATCGGTCTCACGACGATGGCCGGCATCGTCGGCGGCGGCGGCCTGGGCGACCTGGCGATCTCCCGCGGCTACAACCGCTTCCAGAACGACGTCACTGTCGTCTGCACGCTCATCATCCTCGTCCTCGTCTACGTCTCCCAGGCGATCGCCGATCTCCTGGTCAAGCGCGTCACCCACTGACGACCGATCCCCATTCCGCACGAAGGAGAACTCCATGAAGCGCGCACTCGCGGCAGGGCTGGCCCTGGTCGTGGCCGTCGGGCTGGCCGGCTGCTCCGGCTCGTCGACGGGCTCGAACGGCTCCGGCAAGGACGGGGCGACCGTCAAGGTCGGCGTCGTCGGAGACAACAACGAGCCCTGGGAGACCGCGGCCGACTCGCTGAAGGAGAAGGAGAACATCGACGTCGAGCTCGTGAAGTTCTCCGACTACGTCCAGCCGAACCAGGCGCTGAGCGACGGCTCGGTCGACCTCAACAGCTTCCAGACCGAGATCTACCTCGACACCTACAACAGCGAGCACGGCACCGACCTCACCTCGATCGGCTACACGATCATCGAGCCCATGGGCCTGTACTCGCACAGGGTCTCCTCGGTCGGCGATCTGGCCGACGGCGCCACGGTGACCATCCCGAACGACGTCTCCAACGGCGGCCGGGCGCTGAAGCTGCTCGAGAAGGCCGGGCTCATCACGGTGAACCCGGACGCCGGGCTCACCCCGGGCCTCGACGACGTCACCGGCAACCCGAAGAACCTGCGGATCACCCAGCTCGACGCCGCCCAGACCGCCCGCTCCCTCGACGACTCGGATGCTGCCGTCGTCAACTCGGGCATCGCCGTCGACGCCGGGCTCACCCCGAGCACCGACGCGATCTTCATCGAGGAGACCGGCGAGGCCTCGAGGCCGTACTACAACGTCATCGCCGCCCGCGCCTCCGACGTGGACGACGAGACCTACCGGACGGTCGTGCGGTACTACCAGTCCGACGAGGTCGCCCGGACGATCGCCGACAGCACCAGGGGCTCCCAGATCGCCGTCTGGGACGGCGCCCCCTCGGCGTCCCCGAGCGCCACCGCCTCGCAGAGCAAGGCCGCCTGAACGGCATCCCGAACACAACCATGCAGTGAAGGAGAATCTCATGAAGCGCGCACTCGCGGCAGGGCTGGCCCTGGTCGTGGCCGTCGGGCTGGCCGGCTGCTCCGGCTCGTCGACGGGCTCGAACGGCTCCGGCAAGGACGGGGCGACCGTCAAGGTCGGCGTCTACGGCGACAACAACGAGCCCTGGGAGACCGCCGCGGAGAACCTCAAGAACGACGAGAACATCGACGTCGAGCTCGTGAAGTTCTCCGACTACGTCCAGCCGAACCAGGCGCTGAGCGACGGCTCGGTCGACCTCAACAGCTTCCAGACCGAGATCTACCTCGACACCTACAACAGCGAGCACGGCACCGACCTCACCTCGATCGGCTACACGATCATCGAGCCCATGGGCCTGTACTCGCACAGGGTCTCCTCAGTCGGCGATCTGGCCGACGGCGCCACGGTGACCATCCCGAACGACGTCTCCAACGGCGGCCGGGCGCTGAAGCTGCTCGAGAAGGCCGGGCTCATCACGGTGAACCCGGACGCCGGGCTCACCCCGGGCCTCGACGACGTCACCGGCAACCCGAAGAACCTGCGGATCACCCAGCTCGACGCCGCCCAGACCGCCCGCTCCCTCGACGATGCCGACCTGGCGGCCATCAACGCGGACATCGCCGTCGACGCCGGGCTCACCCCGAGCGCCGACGCGCTGCTGCGCGAGGAGGTCGGCGAGGCCTCCAAACCGTACTACAACGTCATCGCCGCCCGCGCCTCCGACGTGGACGACGAGACCTACCGGACGGTCGTGCGGTACTTCCAGTCCGACGAGGTCGCCCGGACGATCGCCGACGTCTACAAGGGCTCGCAGTTCCCGGTGTGGGACGGCGCCCCCTCGGCGTCCCCGAGCGCCACCGCCTCGCAGAGCAAGGCCGCCTGAACAGCCGACGACAGCAGGACGCCGTTGGTCCGGGCCGGCGCGGCCCGTTGCTCCGGACTCGGCGAGCAGGAGGAATCATGGTCTTCGACCAGCAGCGCATCCACGCCGAGATCGAGGCGCTCGCCCCGCGCATCATCGCCGACCGCCGCCATCTTCACCAGCACGCCGAGACGAGCCTGAAGGAGTTCGGCACGGCGCAGTACATCTCCGACCGCCTCGACTCGCTGGGCATCGACCACGTCGGGGTCGGTGAGACGGGCCTGCTCGGCACTCTCACCGGCGCCGACGAGGGGCCGACGATCCTGCTGCGCGCCGACATCGACGCCCTGCCGCTGCGCGACGACTGCGGCGCGCCGTGGGCCAGCACGGTCGGGGCCAACCACGCCTGCGGCCACGACGGCCATGTCAGCGCCCTGCTGGCGGCGGCCGAGGTCCTCGCGGCGCACCGCGCCGACTTCGACGGCACCATCGAGTTCGCCTTCCAGCAGGCCGAGGAGATCGGCGCCGGCGGCCTCATCTTCGAGAAGCAGGGCGCCCTCGAGGGCCTCGACCAGGTCTTCGGCTTCCACTTCGCCTCGGACCTTCCGGTCGGCACGGTGAGCACGACCGCCGGCCCGCAGTGGGCCAGCGTCGACCACTTCTCGATCGATGTCCACGGCAGGGGCGGTCACGTCTCCAAACCGCACCTGTGCCGTGACGCGCTCGTCGCGGGAGCCTCGATCGTCGTCGAGGCCCAGCAGATCGTGGCCCGCGAGCTGAGCCCCTTCGACGAGGCCGTCGTGGGCATCGGCACATTCGCCTCGGGCGAGAACTACAACATCATCGCCTCCTCGGCCCACCTCGAGGGAACCGTGCGGGCCTTCGACGAGAAGGTGCGCGCCACCGTGCTGGCCTCGCTCGAACGCATCGCCGATGCCACGGCCCGCGCCCACAACACGACCGCCGAGTTCACCCGCACCGTCTACGCCGACGTCCTCGACAACGACCCCGAGGCCTCGCGCTTCGCCACCCGGGTCGCCCTCGAGGTGCCCGGCGTCGAGCGGGTCATCACGGACAACCCCAGGAGCGCCGGCGGCGACGACTTCGCGGTCTTCCTCCACCACGCGCCGGGCGTCTACGCCCGGGTCGGTTCCGGCGGCACCCCCGCCACGAGCCACCCGCACCACACCTACGAGTTCGCGCTCGACGAGGCCGCTCTGCCGATCGGCGCCGAACTCCACGTCGGCTACGCGCTGCGCTGGCTTGCCGGCGGCTACGAGGGCTGAGGCGGGCCGTCTCACCGAGTGGGCCGGGCCCCCCGCCCCGGCCCGACGGGATCGCGGGCGGGAGAGCCCGCCAGGGGCCCGCCCGGGCCCCATCGTCCCGGGCCGGGATTCAGCGCACGCTCCAGCGCGCCGTCTGCGAGAAGTCCTGCACCAGCTCGGCGAACATGCCGTCCCCGGCCGCCAGCTCGGCCGGGGAGCCGTGCTCGACGATGCGGGTCGGGATGCCGCGCTCGCGTCCGGACAGGACGTAGACGTGGTCGGCGGCCATGATCGTCGACAGGCGGTGGGCGATGACGACGACCGTCCGTCCGGCCGCCAGCTCGGCGAGCGCCTGCGTGATGGCCGACTCGTTCTCGGCGTCCAGCGCCGAGGTGATCTCGTCCAGCAGGAGGATGGGGGCGTCCTTGAGGAAGGCGCGGGCGATCGAGACGCGCTGGCGCTCGCCGCCGGACAGCCTCAGCCCGCCCTCGCCGACCCGCGTGTCGAGCCCATCGGGCAGCGCGGCGATGACGGGCTCGAGACCCGCCCGGGCGATGGCCTCGGCCAGCTCCTCGTCGGTGGCCCCGGGACGCGAGATCCGCACGTTCTCGGCGATCGTCGTGTCGAACAGGTAGACGTCCTGGAAGACCATCGAGACCATGTCCATGAGCTCGGCCGAGTCCATGTTCCGCACGTCGACGCCGCCGACGGTGATCCGGCCGGAGCCGACGTCCCAGAAGCGGGCGATGAGCTTGGTGACCGTCGACTTGCCGCAGCCGGACGGGCCGACCAGCGCGGTGATCCGCCCCTCGGCGGCCTGCAGCGACAACTGCTCGAAGAGCGTGTCACCGGTCGTGTAGCCGAAGGTCACGTCGTCCAGGCGGATGTCGGTGCCCGCCGGGTGCCCGGGGCTCGCCGGTTCGGGCAGGGTCGGGGCCTCGACGATCTGCTCGATCGCGTCGAGGCTGACCATGTCCTGCTGCAGGGCGGCGGCGTAGAAGATCGACTGCGAGATGGGCGTGGTGAAGCGGGCGGCCATGACGCCGATCGCGACGAAGGCCGCGGCGTCGAGGCCGCCGCCGAGCACGATGCCCAGGCCGGCGGCCAGCACGGCGGCGAAGAAGGCCTGGGCGAGCAGACCGAAGGCGATGGTCGGGCGTCCCTGGGCCGCCATGATCGCGTTCATCTCGTCGTTCTCGTCCGACAGGGCCTCGGCCAGGGGCCGCCAGGCGGTGCCCGAGATGCCCTGGGCGCGCAGCACCGGCTGCAGGTGGGCGTGCTCGATGGCGACCGAGGCGGTGCGCGCGGCGATGGCGGGGGCCCGCCGGTGCTCGGCCATGAGCAGCCGCGAGGCCCAGTTCCACAGCAGGGCGACGACCGGCACCACGAGGAGCATGATGAGGCCGAGGCGCCATTCGTAGCAGAGGGTGACGACCAGCACCGTCAGCGGGGTGACGATCCCGGAGATGAACTGCGGCAGCACGATGGGTGTCAGGTGCGAGAGGTTGTCGGTCTCGGTCGAGATGGCCGAGGAGACCCGCCCGACCGAACCCGAATCGAACCAGCCCAGCGGCAGCCGCACGACGTGGGAACCGATCCTGGCCACGGCGTTGCCGCAGACGTCGTAGGCGCTCACCTTGTTCGCGCGGATCAGTGTGGCGGCCTGGATGAGGAAGGCGGCGGCGCCGAAGCCGACGAGCAGCCACATCGGGCCCCACGCCTGCCCCGGGTCGGGCCCGAGGAGGGCGCGCAGGAAACCGATGAGCGCGCTGAAGGCCAGGCCCTGCAGGACGGCCGCGACGACATAGCCGGTCACCAGCAGGTGGATCGTCGAGGGCCGGTCGAAGAAGGAGTTGAACCGGCTAAGCATCGTGGACTCCTGCCATGGTCTGGTTCTGCGCGGCCCACAGCGCGGCGTACTGCCCGCCGACCGCCAGCAGCTCGTCGTGGGTGCCGGTCTCGGTGATGCGCCCGTCGTCGACGACGGCGATCTGGTCGGCGCTGCGGATGGTCGACAGGCGGTGGGCGATCATCACGACCGTGCGCCCCTGCGCCAGGCCGGTGATGGCCCGCTGGATCTCCAGCTCCGAGTGGGCGTCGGCCTGGGCCGTGGCCTCGTCCAGGATGAGGATCGGGGGAGCGGCCAGGAAGGCGCGGGCGATGGTCAGACGCTGGGCCTCGCCGCCGGACAGGAAGCCGGCGTTCTCGCCGAGCGTCGTGTCGTAGCCCTCGGGCAGGGTCATGATCCGCTCGTGGATGCGCGCCGCCCGTGCCGCCGCGACGATCTCGTCGCGGGTGGCGTCGGGCCTGCCCAGGGCGATGTTCCCGGCGACCGTGTCGGTGGCGGTCATGACCTCTTGGAAGACGAGCGACATCGAGCTCATGAGCTGCTGGTTCGTCTGGGCGCGCACGTCGACGCCGCCGACGCTGATGGAGCCCGAGTCGACGTCCCAGAAGCGGGCGATGAGTTTGGCCAGCGTCGACTTGCCGCCGCCGGAGGGGCCGACGAGCGCGGTGACGGTGCCGGGGCGGCAGGTGAGGCTGACGTCCTCGATGACCGGCGTGCCGGGCTCGTACGAGAAGGAGACGTTCTTCAGCTCGATGAGTGAACGGTCGGCCGTGAACTCGGCCGGCGCGTCGGGCTCGGGCAGCTCCCCGGTGGACAGCACGTCGAGCGTGGACCGGGCCGCCTGGGTCGCCGCATAGACCTGCTGGAAGATCTGCACCAGCGCCTGGAGGCCCTCGGGGATGCCCACCCAGACGAGGGCGAAGGCGAGCACCGTCAGGGGCTGCGCCCAGCCCATGCGGACGAACCAGTAGCCGGTGCCCGCGGTCAGGGCCAGGGTCGTGGCCGGCTGCATCGCCGCGCCGACGATCGCCATGCCGATCCCCGCGGCGTTCATCCACTCCATCGAGACGTCGGCGTGCCGCTTGCGGGCCGCGTCGAAGCGGCCGAACACCGTGGCGGTCATGCCGAAGTTCTTGACCTCCTTGATGCCGTCGACCATCTCGACGGTCACCGCGGCGAGCTCGCGCTCGGCGGCCGAGTAGTCCTCGAATCTCCTGCCCATGGCGCGCAGGCTCGGCAGCATGCACAGGGCGAGCAGCAGCACCCAGCCGGCGATGAGCGCGCCGGCGAAGCGGGCGTCCAGCCACAGCAGGTAGCCGAAGCCCACCACGACGACCCCCAGGGTGTTCGCCAGGTCGCCCGACAGGTGCGCGACGAGCGAGTGGACCGAGCTGGTGTCCGAGGTGATCGCCTTGCGGACCACGCCGCTGGACCGGTCGTTGAACCAGCCCAGCGGCACGCGCTTGAGCTTGTCGACCAGGCGCCGGCGCAGCTGGTAGCGCAGCCCGGCCTCGGTGCGGTGGTTCGCGCCGACGGCCCCCGTGTAGGCGACGCCGTGGACCATCATGGCGATGACGGCCGCGATCACCCAGCCCCACAGTCGCGCCGCCGGGGCGCCGGACAGGAGCCCCCGGGCGATCTCGACCAGCCCGACGTACGGCACGATCTTCAGGGCCGAGCCGACGAAGGCGACCAGGCCGCCCAGCAGCATCGAACGGTGCGCGCTGGCGGTCAGTTCCCAGATGTTCCTCGGCGGCGGCTGCCCGGCGTCCGGTGCCGGTTGTGCGCTCATGGAATGCCTCCTCCTCGGCGGCTGGTGGTGACCGTGCCGGTCAGACGATGCCGGCGCGCTTGAACTGCTTGCGCGTCAGCGCACGGCCCCAGTAGCAGCCGATGACGGCGGCCGCGACGCCCAGTACGCAGAACAGGGCCATCGTCAGCGGGTTCAGCAGGTTCGTGCCGACGCGGGCCACCTCGAGGGCGGCGTTGTCGGCGTACTGGTCCAGGTAGGCCTGCTTCATCCAGACGAAGGGGATGTACTCGCCGATCGAGTAGCAGGCGATGAAGGCGCTGTAGGCCAGGGTCATCGAGCGGAAGGAGCGGCGCCCGAGCCTGGAGTGGATGAGCTCGCCGATGATGCCGCCGAGGATCGTCATGTAGCACATGGAACCGCCGGGCGCCATGGTGATGAGGCACAGGCCGAGGACGAGGCCGGTGATGAGGAAGGAACCGGGGCGTTGCACCTTGCCGAGCAGGACGGTGAAGATCAGGCCGCCGAAGAGGCCGAAGATCACCGGCAGCAGCACCATGATGATCGGCACGGCGGCCATGATCATGCCGCAGAACATGAACAGCACGATGTACAGGGCGATGAAGACGCCCATCGTCACGTAGTCGCGGACTTTGGAGTTCTTGCGCTGCACGGCCTGCTGGGCGGCCGTGGTGCCCTGGGGTGCGGCGGGATCGTTCTGACTCATCGGTTGTCTCCGTTCTCTCAAGGTGTGCGTGCGGCGCCTGGGCGCGTGCGGGTGGTGACGGTCTCCAGGCGCATCCTGTGGTCGTCGATGCGGATCACGTGGTCGAAGGTCTCGGCGGCGAACTCGGTGTCGTGGGTGATGACCAGCACGAGCGCGCCGTCGGCGGCCACCTGCCGCAGCAGTTCCGACAGGGCGCGCATGCTGCCCGCGTCGAGGCCGCCGGTCGGTTCGTCGAGGCAGATGACCGGGGCCTGTTTCATGCAGGCCAGGGCGATGCCCAGGCGCTGCTTCTGGCCGCCCGAGAGGGTCAGCGGGTGCTGCCCGGCGAGGGCGCTGAGGCCCATCCTCGCCAGCAGCTCGTCGGCCAGCCGGAGTGTCCGCTCGCCCGGTTCGGGGCCGATGAGCAGCTCGGCGCGGACCGACTCGCCGAGCAGCTGGTACTCGACGTCCTGCATGACGTAGGCGCTCTCGCGGGTGCGCCGGCGGCGCGGCCAGTCGGCGTCGCCGAGCCGGATCCGGGCGCCCCGGCAGGCGAGCAGGCCGAGGATGACCCGGACCAGCGTCGTCTTGCCGCAGCCGTTGGTGCCGGTGATGCCCACCACGCCGCGGGCGGGCAGGCACAGGTCGTCGATCCTCCACAGCATGTCGTGGCCGGGGTAGGCGAAGGCGGCCGAGGAGATGCGCAGGCCGTCGCCGGGGACCGGCCCGGCTGCCGGGCAGGACTCGACGGCCTCCGGGCGCAACTGGCGAAGGCCCTGGTCGGTGAACCACTGCGCATCCTTGGCGGCGATGTCTTCGGCGCCGAGGTCGGCGACGATGCGTCCGGCGTCCATGATGACGGCACGGTCGAGGACGCCGTCCAGGTAGCTGAGCCGGTGATCGGCGACCAGCGCGGTCACGCCCCGGGCCTTCAGCGAGCCGATCACCTCGGTCAGCATCGCCAGGCCCTCGGTGTCGAGATTGGCGGACGGCTCGTCGAAGAGCAGGATGCGCGGGCGCGGCATGAGGGCGGCGCCGATGGCGACCTTCTGCTTCTCGCCGCTGGAGAGCTTCGACAGGCCCCGGCCCAGCAGCTCCTCGATGCCCACCGCCGCCGCGGTCTCGTCGATCCGTCGGGCGATCTCGTCCGGTTCGACGCCCGCGTTCTCGCAGGGGAAGGCGAGTTCGCTGCGCACGTCGAAGGTGAAGAACTCCGACCGGGGGTCCTGGAAGACGTAGCCGACCCGGGAGGCCAGTTCGGCCGTGGTGTGCTGTGCGACGGGGAAGCCGTCGACGAGGACCCGGCCGCTCACCTGCGCCTCGTGGAAGCCGGGGACGAGCCCGTTGATCGAGCGCAGGGCGGTGGTCTTGCCGCACCCGGAGGGGCCGGTGAGCAGGACGGTCTGGCCGTCGGGAACCAGCAGGTCGATGCCGTCCAGGGCCGGGGGCAGGGGGCCGTCGTCACCCAGGTAGGCGACGCTGAAGCGCTCGAACTCGACACCCATCTCAGCCGACCAGCAGCTTCAGCAGGATGACGACTGCGACGCAGGCGCCCGCCAGCGCCACGTCGACGGGCTGGATGCGCGGCGCGACCATGCTGGTGCGGTGGGCGTCGGGGTCGAGCCCCTTGCAGACCGCGGCGGCCGAGAGCTCGTCGGCGATCCGCCCGGTGCGCATGAGCACCGGGACGACGAGGTGCTCGCACTGGGCGACCGGGTGGCGCGACCAGCGCTTCCAGCCCGGCTGGGTGTGGCGCAGCCGGGCGCCGGAGCGGATGACCCGGATCTCGCCCACGAGTGTGGGCACGTAGCGGTAGATGACGATGAGCACGACCAGCAGGGTGCCCCTGACATGGATGCGGTCGAGAGTGGCCATGACCTCGCTCATCGGCAGCCTGCGGAGGACGAGCCAGGCGGTGACGTAGATCGGGTAGGCCTTCACGACGAGGGTGAGGGCGATGCCGAAGAAGGGCACCAGGGGGATGGCGCCACCGGCGACGCACAACTGCTGCGCGGCCACGATGAGCGCGTAGGCGGCCGCCGGCCTCCAGGTCCTCCGGCCCATGCCGAGCACGAGGCACAGGGCGAGCACGAAGGCAGTGGCCAGCACGGAGCCGAGAAGGGGGCCGATGATGGTCGACTCGACGGCCATCGACGCGATCATGACGAAACCGGCCCGCAGGTCGGGCTTGACCGGGGATGTCGTCCGGACGACATCACAAAGAACCGGTGACAGCGTCCTTGGTGTGCTGGTCATCACGTCCATCTGTCTGTCTGAGAGACTGAACAATCTCAGGTGAGTCTAACCTATCGCTTAGGTGAGTCTAACCTATTCCTGTCCGGTGTCATCGGCCACTGTCTGCTTGATGTCTCCGATGCGAGTGGTTCGACCGGTTCAGAAGGGGTTTCAATGATCGATCGACGTGGTCAGGCCGCATGCCCGGTGCTCCCCGGGTCCGGTGAGGGGGTCGCCGGGGCGGTGCGCTGGCGGGTGGTGCTGGCGGCGGCCGCCGCGATGACCGTCGAGGGCTATGACCTGGGCGTCTACGGAAGCGTCCTGCCCCTCCTGACGGCCGATCGGGGGCTCGGCATGACGACGGGGGCGGCCGGCCTGGTGGGTTCGGCGGTGTTCTGCGGCATGCTCGTGGGGGGCCTGACCGTGGGCCGGCTCGCTGCTCGACTGACGCAGCTCCGGGTGCTGCGCTGGGGGATTCTCGTCTTCTCCGGAGCCATGCTCGCGGCTGGCCTGGCTCCGAACGCGGGCTGGTTGGGCGCGGCGCGGCTCGTCGCAGGAACGGCCCTCGGCGTGGTGATGCCGATCTGCATGGCGATGGCCAGGTCCGCGAGCGGCCTGCGCCTCGGCCCGCTGTGCATCTCCCTGGTCATGGGCGGCATCCCGGCCGGTGGCATCATCGCCACCTGCCTGTCGTATCTGTGCGTCTCCTGGACGGGCTGGCGGGTGCTCTTCGCCGTGGGGGCCTTGCTGGGTCCGGCGGTACTCCCGGTCGTCGTTGGCGTCATGCGCTCCGGCGCAGCCGATCCCCCGCCGCGACCGTCGAGGGACGTCACTGCTCGGCGGGGCGTCGTGACCAGGGGAGTCGTGCAACCGGCCATCGCCGGGGCGCTGGCCACCTTCTTCTTCCTGCTCTCCTTCTACGGGCTGGTCACATGGCTCACCAAGCTGATGACCGAGATCAGGGTGCCGCTCGACGGCGCTCTTCAGCTGACACTCGTGCTGAACATCGGCGCTGTTATCGGCTCCGCGCTCACCGGGCTGCTCGCCATGCGCTACGGCGCCTGGGCGCTGACCGTCGTCTCGGGCACGGCCTGCGCGGTCTGTCTCGTGCTGGTGCCCTCTGGGCTGTTCTCCGGCGTTCCCCTCATGGTGCTCGTCGCGCTGCTGGGCATGTTCTCGCCCTCGACCCAGAACCTGGTCAACTCCCTCGTCGCCGACTCCGTCGGACCGTCGCTGCGCGCCGCGGTGCTCGGCGTCACCCTGGGGGTCGGTCGGCTCGGTGCTGTGGCCGCCCCGGTGATCGGCTCGTTCCTGCTGCTGAGGGCCGGCCGCGGACAGGGTCTCGCCAGCCCCGCGGGTGCGGTCTTCCTCGCTTTCGCGGCCTCCTGCGTCGCCGGGGTCGCGGCCGCCTGCTGGCTCGGCGTCCTGGCGCGGCGCGGTCGAGCGCTGGAGGCAGCTCGGTGACGGGGCCAGTCCTGGTCCAGGTTTGCCAACTCGTTGTCCGGAATGCCAGAGTAGGTAAGGTTAACCTAAAAACATTGTTGCTCTGTTCAGGGAGGTCCGTTGAGCGCAGAACAGGAGGGCGAGGCGATGGATCGTCCCGGTGAGATCGCACAGCTGCACGCTCTCATCGCAGAGCTGCTGAATGCGACCGTCGACGAGATCGGGGAGATCGATCCCGATGAGCCGCTCATGAACTATGGCATGGACTCCCTGCGCGTCATGTCCTTGGTGCAGCGTCTCGATGCGGCGGGTCTTCCCTCCGACTTCATCGCGATGATGACCGACCAGACGCTGGCCAGTTGGGAGTCCATCGTCGTCGGAGAGTCTTCGCGGAACTCGGTTCGTCAGATCGAGTTCGCAGCCTGGCATGGTGGGCACGCCGAGCGCGGTGGGCTCGCGATGTCGGTGGAGACCTCGGCCGCATCCCGCCAGTGGGCTCCTCTCGAGCAACCCCGAGCCGGTTTCTGCCCGATGCCCCCCGATCGCGCTGAGCATTATGTACGGCAGGGGCTGTGGCGCGGGCTCACCTTCGACGACGTCCTCGCCCGGGTCGTGCGTGATCATGAGGACCGGGTGGCCCTCACCGATGGGGCGAGGTCCCTGAACTACGCGCAGTTGTGGGAGCAGATCGATGCCGTGGCCGAGAATTTCGCTGCGTCGAGTGTTCGGCCGGGCCAGTGCGTGATCCTGCATCTGCCCAACACGATTGAGTTCTACCCGCTCTACCTCGGTCTCCTGCGGCTGGGGGCCATGCCGCTGCTGGCCCTGCCGGGGCACCGTGAAACCGAGCTCGAGGCCTTCGCCCGTTCCACTGCTGCGGTGGGTGTCGTCACTGTCGAGACCTGGCTCGGCGTTGCGCACGCCACGATTGCCCGCAACGTTGCCGATCGGCTGGCCCGTGAAGGGCGCACCCTTGAGCTGTGGACTGATCCTGCTGCTCTCACTTCAGCATCGTCCGGTCAGACGGCGGATCGCTCGGGTTGGGGCGTTCATCCGCAAGATGCCGCGTTCCTTCTCGTCTCGGGCGGTTCCACGGGTGTCCCCAAACTCATCGCCAGGGCCATCGACCCGTATCTTCTCACGTTGGAGCTGTCCGACAGGATCTGCGGTGTCGATGACTCCACGGTCTTCTTGGCCGCTTTACCGGTGGCGCACAACTACGCCAATTCCTCGCCGGGGGCGCTCGGCGTGCTCCTGGCCGGTGGAACTGTCGTTCTGGCCCCTGCCCCGTCGCCCGACATCTGCCTACCGCTCATCGAGCGGTTCGGCGTGACCATGGTTGCTCTTGTCCCGCCGCTGGCCATGATCTGGGTTGATGCGCTCGGAGACCGACCCGCTCCAGAATCCCTGCGTACGGTGCAGATCGGCGGGGCGAAGCTCACGGTTTCCGCTGCCGAGCGGGTCGAGAAGGCGTTTCCCGGTCGGGTGCAGCAGGTCTTCGGCATGGCCGAGGGGCTGGTCTGCTACACGCGCTTGGACGATGACGACGAGGTGCGCTTGGGTACACAGGGCAGGCCCATGTGCAGCGCCGATGAACTGCTCGTCACGGATTCTGATGGTTGTCCGGTGCCGCAGGGCGAGGTGGGTGAGCTGCGTACGCGCGGGCCATACACGATCAGTGGTTATTATGCGAACCCCGCTGCCACGGCCAAGAGCATTGATGACCGAGGCTACTACCGGACGGGGGACTTGGTGCGGGTCCGTCCGGACGGGAACCTCGTCGTCGAGGGTCGTGCAGTGCAGGTGATCAATCGTGCTGGCGAGAAGATCCTGGGTGAGGAGGTCGAGAACGTCCTGCTCGAACTGGATGATGTCATCGATGCGACAGTCACCGGGCGGCCCGATGACTTGACCGGCCAGTGCATAGTCGCTTTCCTCATCCTCCGCCAGGGTTCTGCGCTCGGTGAGATCGACCTGCGCCGCCATGTGCAGGGCAGCGGATTGGCCGCCTTCAAGCACCCGGATCGGTACGAGATCGTCAGTGCGATCCCGACCACCGCCGTCGGCAAGAACGACCGTGCCCTGCTGTCGGGTGGGAGGGCTACGTGACGACATGGAATCTCGCTGTTCCGGAGATCCCGGCGGAAAGGGCGGAACGGTACCGCGCCGCTGGGCTGTGGTCATCTTCCACGATCACCGGCCTCGTGCGTGAGGCGGCGGTCAGGGTGCCCGGAAAACCAGCCGCGGTCGATCAGCATCGCTCTCTCGACTATGCCGGACTCTGGCAGAGGTGCCTGGCGGTGGCGGGCAGATTGCGCGGCGAGGGGATAGCGGCTGGCCAGACAGTCGTCCTGTACCTGCCGAATTCGGTCAGTTGGCTCGAGTGCTTCCTGGGGCTCGTGCAGTGCGGTGCCCTGCCGGTCATGGCAACCGAGTCCTTGCGCGCCCGGGAACTGATCGAGATCATCGAGGCTTCTCGTGCTGACCATGTGGTGACGGTGGCCGATGACGGGCGCTTCCCCTCCCTGCACCGTGCGGTGCACGATGCGATCGGGCTTCTGCCCGCCTGCGGTCCGTCCCCTGTCGTGCATGAGGTGGAGGTACCGGGCGGCTTGGCTGTCGATGCGGCTGACGCCGAGTCCGGCGAGGCTCTCCATCAGATGCTTCCCAGTGATCCTGCGCTCGTCCAGCTGGGCGGGGCGCGCTGCGCCGCGTGTCTGCTCATCGGGCGTACGCACGAGGATTACCTGTGCTCCGTCGAGCTGTCGAACCGCCGCTGCGGGGTCGGACCCGACACGGTCATGCTCATCGGCATACCCGCATCTCACAACTTCGCGATGGCCTCACCGGGGGTCCTCGGCGCGCTCATGGCGCACGGCACCGTCGTCTTCGCCCCCGACCCCTCGCCGAGCACCTGCGTACCATTGGTGCACGCGCACGGGTGCACGCACATACCGCTTGTTCCTTCGTTGCTGGGCCTGTGGTCGGAGGAGGCCGGGCGGGACCCCGAACCGCTCCGCTCCCTGCGCATGGTACTGGTCGGTGGCGCTCCGCTGGATCTGGACCTTGCGGCCGCAGCGCAGACCAGGTTCGGAGCGCATGTGCAAGAGGTCTTCGGTACGGCCGAGGGACTGGTCGCCTACTCGCCCCTTGAGATGGACCGCGTCCTCGAGCCTCGTGCGCATCGGCTCGTCCCGCTGTCCGAGCAGGACGAGATCCTCTTGTCCCGTGTTGTCGCACCGGACGGCACCGAAGGCCAGGAGTTGCTCAGTAGAGGCCCTTACACGGTCCCCTCCTTCATCGATGATCCGCCGCAGGCGGCAGGTGTTTTCGACTCAGTCGGCTGGTACCACAGCGGTGATCTGGTGGAGATCGAACGGGCCGCGGGCCCTGCCGGGCCTCTCGAGTTCCGCGTCGTCGGTCGGTGCAAGGCGCAGATCAACCGTGCCGGTGAGAAGATCTTCCCCGGCTATGTGGAGACTCTCCTGGAGGAGCATCCACAGATCCGCCACGCCTCGGTCGAGGGGGTGGCGCACCCGGTGCTCGGCCAGGCGATCAAGGCCACCATCCATCTGGTCCCCGACGAAGAAGGCGGCTGGTTGCGTCCCCTGGCGCTGCGCAGATACCTCCATGAGAAGTCGGTCGCAGGGCACTGCGTGCCCGACACATTCGATCTTATCCGTGACGAGGACCAGGTCTGAGACCGGGAAGAATGGGCTGAACAGAGATGATTGAGGAAGCACCGCAGATCGAGCATGCGATACTCGAGGTCCTAGACATTCACAAGAGTTTCGGCAGGGGGAACAGGCGTACGGAGGTCCTCAAGGGGTTGACCTTCAATGTGCTGGAGCATCAGGTGGTCTCCCTGCTCGGCGCCAATGGTGCCGGCAAGACGACCCTGGTGAACATCGCCTCGACTCTCCTGCTGCCGAGCTCGGGCAGTGTACGGGTCTGCGGCGACGATGTCGTCCGTGCGCCTCGACGGGTGCGCGAGAACATTTCATTGACGGGTCAGTTCGCTGCCGTCGATGGTGAACTGAGCGGGCGGGAGAATCTCATCTTCTTCGCCCGGCTGCACGGTATGGGCCATAGCCAGGCCAGGGCCCGGGCCGATGACCTGCTCAAGCAGTTCAGACTCGCCGACGCGGCTGCTCAGCGTGTCAGCAAGTACTCCGGGGGCATGCGTCGACGTCTCGACATTGCGGCCTCACTCATCGTCGAACCTCGCCTGCTCTTCCTCGACGAGCCCACGACAGGGCTTGATCCGCTTTCCCGTCGCGAGCTCTGGGAAACCGTTGAGGGGTTGCGTGATCGCGGCGTTGCCATCCTGCTCACCACGCAGTATCTCGACGAGGCTGAACGACTCTCGGACGACATCATTCTCATCCGTGAGGGTCGGAAGGTGCTCCAGGGCCCGCCGGTCGACCTTCGTCAGCAGTTCGGCAAACCCGTTTGCTCGATCACCTTCGACAGCGCTCAGGAGGCGTACCGGGCGGCGACGGAGCTGCTGCCCGGTGCTGTTGCGCTCGGGGTCGAGAAATTCACCGTCGAGGGCTTGGCGCTCTCGTTCACCGCTGCGCGGGGAGCCGATGATCTGACCGATGCTCTTGACATCATGCGCCGAGAGGGGGTCGAGGTGCAGTCGGCCGCGTTGAACCCGCCGTCACTGGACGACGTGTTCCTCGGCATGGCCTTCACCAAGGATGAAGCATCCGAGGCCTCCGGGGGACCGGCTCTCCAAGAAGCGCGAGGAGAATCATGACGGCAGTCCTCGGATCCAGTGCACAGCGATCGCGGACAATGCGGCCCAGCAGCTGGCGGGCCTTTTCCGGGGCGGCATGGCGCAACAATGTGCGGCTTAGTCGCAACGGCGCCTCCATCGTGTCGGCCTTCGTCATTCCGGGTATGTTCATGCTCGCCTTCTGGGCCGTCTTCGGCCATGCGGCGAGCAGTTCGGGCTTCGACTACGCTCTTTTCCTCATGGCGGCCTCGATGTTCCAGGCAGTCATGTTCACCGCCGGCGGCTCGGCCATGGCTCTGGCCGTCGATGCGGAGAGCGGTCTCCTGTCGAGGATGCGGGCCATGCCGATCAATGCTGGCGTGGCGATTGGCGGTCGTATCGCCACCGACGTGCTGCGCTCGATCCTCTCGCTGCTCACCGTCGTGGTCCTCGGTCTTCTCTGTGGTGCGCGACCGGACAGTTTTCGGGGATTGCTGCTGGCCTTCCTCGTCGCGCTGGCGATGGGCGTCGTGCTCGGTCTCGCTTTCACCGGCATCTGCCTGCGCGCAGCCAGACCCGTGCAGCTCGCGGGCCTCATCCAGGGCATCGAAGTGCCGGTCCTCATGTTCTCGACGGCGTTCATCCCGGTGACGACTCTGCCGGACTGGCTCGAGCCCGTAGTGAAGCACATGCCGTTCTCTCCGCTCATCGACACGAATCGCGCCCTGCTCAACGGTTCAGATCCTGGCGGAGCCGGCTGGGAGGCCCTGGCCTGGCTGAGCGCTGGGCTGCTCCTCGGCTCGGTGTGGGTCATCGGAGCATTCAGGAGGAAGTCGTGAGCACTCGGTCCCGGATGATCGGAAGAGCCAACTGGTTCGGCTCCGTGCCAGTTCATGCGGGCCGGCTCCTCAAACGCTGGCTCCGCTCACCATCGCTGCTCGGCTCGATGATCGGCATGCCCTTCATCATGGTCGTCATGATTGATGTGCTGTTCAGCGGCATGATCGAGCAGTTCACCGGACGTGAGGTGAACATGACCGGCATTGCGATCATGATCGGCGTCTCCCAGGCCTTCACAGGTGCCCTCATGGGAGCCGGTGACACTGTCCACGAACGTCACCAAGGGCTCCCCGACCGTCTCGCGACGATGCCCGGTCCATCATCTTCGGGTTTCGTCGGTCGAATCCTCGCGGAGGGGCTCCGGGCATTCGTCTCGGCTCTGGTCGCACTTCTCACCGGATTTCTCTACGGCGCCGATTACGGGAACGCGACGAGCCTGATCCTGATCCTGGTCATCCTGTTCGCCATCGCGGTGGTGGCGGGTGCAGTGGGAGTCATGCTCGGCTATCTCGTCGACACCCCGCAGGGCGCGATCACCTTCGCTCCGCTCATCATGGCGGCCATGTTCTTCAACACGGCCATGATGCCGCGCGAGATGTATGCGAAGGCCTTGCGCCCGCTTGTCGACGCCTCACCGATGACAGCAGTCGTCCAGCTCGTGCACGATGCTGTCACCGGTGATTTCGATGGCGGACATCTGATTGTCTTCCTGGCCTGGTTCGGAGGGCTGCTCGTGTTGAGCGTCGGTGTGCTGCTGCGGAAGAACCTTCGACGAAGATGACCCGTGCGCTGCCGTGCGACGGGCCGGGCGGCTTGTCCGCGAATGGGGGGAGGAGCTCCACTGCACCGGTGCGCACCGGCTCCTCCCCACATTCGCGCAAGAGAACCTGTATGAACCTGTCTGTCGTCGAAGATGACCCCGTGCGGTGCGTGCGGCGGGCCGATCAGCTTGTCTGCGGCTGGGGGAGGCGCTCCACTGCACCGGTGCGCACCAGCTCCTCCCCCCATTCGCGCAAGGTTACCTTGTCCGTCTTCTTCAGCGCAGAACGCTGTGGCAGAGCGTCCACGAACTGAATGTACGACGGTCTGGACCACTTGCTGACCCGTTCCTGTATGAAGTCGGCGACGGCTTCCTTGTCGATGGTGGCCCCGTCCTTGAGGCGCAGCCAGGCGAAGACCACTTCCCCGGCATAGGAATCCTCGACAGGGTGGACGACGGCATCGCGTACACCGGGGTACTCGACCAGGGCTTCTTCGATGGGCCTGGTGGGAACGTTGTAGCCGCGATAGAGGACCATGTCGCGTTTGCGGCCGGTTATCCACAGGCGGTTGTTCACGCGACGGGCCAAGTCGCTGGTGGCCATCCAACCGTCTTCCGCGACGATTGTGACGTGGGTGCGTTCGGGTGTCCAACGCTCGGCGTTGATGTAGCTTCCCCGTACATAGATCTCACCGGACACCCCGTCGGGGACGACCCGGCCATTGTCATCACGAATTTCGACGTCCGCGGGCGAGAATATGACTCCAGCGCTGCTCAAGATTTCAAGATCCCCGGACTGATGGTCATCCTTGTCGAGTGCGGAGAGCATGCCTGATTCCGTTTGTCCGTAGACCTGCACCAGCTTGTCCCCGCCGATGGCGGCTATGGCTTCGGACAGATCGGTGGGGCTGATCGTCTGTCCGGCGTAGACGACCGTGCGCAGGTGGGAGAGATCGGTGAGTTCGAAGGAGGGATCGCGAACAATGGCGGTGAGCTGACTGGATGGCAGGAAAACGTCGGTGATCCGGTAGCGTTCCAGCTCGCTGAGAATACCAGCTGGTGTTGCGCGGCCGCGATAGACGCAGGGCACCAGACCCGCGGTTGCGAACATCTGGGCCATGCCGTTGCCTTCCAGTGAGGACAGCGGCATGGTGCAGAGGAAACGACCTGTGATGCCGACGCCACCGCAGCGGCTGATGTAGTTGTACGTCATGTCCTCGGTGCTCTGCGCACGCAGGTACATGCCCTTGGGCTCGCCGGTGGAGCCCGAGGTGTAGCGCAGTGTCATCCAGTCCTCGCCGCAGATCCGTTCCGCGTAGGGAGTCAGCTCGGCCGGGGACAGTTCTTGGGAGAAGTCGATGAAGGACTCCTCCTCGACGATCGGAACTCGGTAATCGGCAGTCATCACATCCTCGGCCATGTGACGGGTCTTGGCGTCCACGAGGACTAGCCTGGCGCCCGACTCGCTGAGCATGTGTTGTCGTGCCGGGGCGGAGGCGAAGGGGGCCAGGGCGGAGGTCACACGGCCCGCGAGCAGGATGCCGATGTTCATCGGGAATTTTGCGAGGGTGTCGGACCCGGTGAAGGCGATGATGTCCTCATGGGCAGTGCCGTGTTCGGTCAACATGTCGATGGTCGCCTTGGCTGCGGCAGCGGCCTGACGGCCGGTGAGCGTCCTGGTGTCATCGATGACGGCCGGCTCATCGGCCTTCTCCGACCAGGAGCGGATGATGTCCTTCAGGAATTGCAAGGGGTGTTCCTTTCGTCTTCTGCTTCTCGGGGGATTCGAGCAATGATGGATTCGAGGATCTCGCCGGCTGCTGCTTCGCTGCCCAGGTAGAAGTGATGTCCCGGATGGGCCAGCAACTCGGTGCCGGACGACGTGAACCGCTCCCAAGCGGGGGCGTCCTCGGCGCTGAAATCAGGATCTTCCGTCCCCATGTGGAGAATGATCGGTATGGCCAGCGGGAGCGGCGCCCGGTGGTGCGTCTCGGCCAATCTCATCTCCAGGCGGACCTGCGGGAGCAGCACGGCTGCGAGCTGCTCGTCCTCGAGCGGACAGGGCTCGTCCGGGGACATCGCCGCGATCGAGGCGACCAGCCTCTCGTCGGGCAGCTCATGCCTTGGGTTGCTCACCGGCTGGTCGGGTGCCCTGCTCCCCGAGATGTGGAGCCCCAGCAACTCACGGTCCTGACCGGCCAGCGCAATCGCAGTCTCGTAGGCGAGCAGCCCGCCCATCGAGTGGCCGAAGAGCACGGTGCGCTCGGCCTCGTTCCGAATGGTTTCGCCCACGATCAAGGACATTTCTTCGAGTGTGCTGGCTGGCGCCTCGGAGAAGAGCTCCTCGTGGCCCGGGTACTGCACGACCGTCAGTTCGACTCCGAGCCGCTGAGCGGCGGGGACCCAGCATCGGAAGTACGAGGCGCTGCCGCCCGCATGGGGCAGGACCGTGACACTGACAGTGGGGTGCCCGGGCCGTGTGAACCGGTGCAGCGCGGTGCGTGTCAGCATCCCTCCTCCATGCGCAGGATCGTCTCGGCCAGACGCTTGACCAGAGGCGGCCGTACGCAGCTGAAATGATCTCCCGGAGTGCTGTAGTGCCGCACTTCGCCCACGGTCGCGGAGTCCCAGAACGCGGTGCGCTGTTCCTCCACACCCGGCATGTACGAGTTGTCCTGTGCGGAGGTGACCAGATGAATGTTGGTGAGGAGCACTGGGGGTCCAGCGAAGGAGGCCTCGTAGCTGTGTGAGAAGAGCGCGTGTTCGGATGACAGCCATTGCTGGTCGATGGTCTCGCCGGTCAGGCGGCGATGGTTCCTCGCATAACCGGCCAGGCGCTGTTCCTCGCTCATCCGGTAGAAGTTCTGGAGGCGTTCGATGGCTCCGGTCAGGGCCGGCTCGCCCGTCGCGGCGTCCTCGATCATCGCCGGGATGTCGATCGGTCCCTCGGAGCCGCTCGGCCGTTTGACCAGAGAGGCCATCGACATCAGGTCCTCGGGCTGCAGGCCGAGGATCGCGGGGGGCAGGCCGAGGGCAGACAGGAAGAACATGTCCTTGAGCATGGGGTCATTCCCGGCCAGGGTCGGTGGCGTTGCGTTGATGACGACCGGTGCGCGCGTCTCGACACCCAGATCGGCAAGTGCTCCCGAGATGGCTGCGGCAATGAATCCCCCGATGCTGTGCCCGACGACCCGCACCTGCTCGGGAACCAGATCGGTGATGAGTGGTGCGATGGCCTGCGCGAGTTCGGAGAAGGTCTTCGCGGGATCGAGCGTCAGATACCAATCCGGGACGGACGACCTGACTCCGATGACGGGGCCGTCGGCCAGTTGCTCGGCCAGGGGCTGCAAATAGGCGGAGTCCAGCAGCGCCCCGGGCGCCATGACCGTGAGTAGCCCGCCTTGGGCCGGGCCGGCCATCCGCATCAGCGCGATGCCGTGCTCGGAATCCTCCGGGAGTTCGAGGGCCGGCCGTTCTTCGGCGGGACCTCCAGAGGCCGCCGAAGCGTTGGCCAGGAAGGAGTCCAGACCGATGGGGCGGGGATCGTCCATGAGGGCGCGCAGGACGGCGTCGAAGGGAAGGCCTCGGGCCTGCTCGAGCTGTTCGCGGACGGCCGTCACCAGCTGGGCCATGACGAGCGAGTCCGCGCCGTGCGCGAACAGATTGTCGGTGCTGGTCAGCTCGGGACGGCGCAGGACTGAACGGCACAAGTCGAGGCACCGGGATTCTTCGCTGGGGAGTTCTCGGGACGCGGCGCCCGCATGCAGTCCGTCTGCGATCGTGATCAGTTTCTCCCGATCGATCTTGCCGTTGCCGGTGAGAGGGAGTTCGGTGCGGACGCAGATGCTGGCCGGTATCCAGCCAGAAGGGAGATTCGAGGCGAGCAGCTCGCGCACATGCTGCTCGACCAGCTCCGAGCGACTGCGGTCGATCGTTCCGACAAGCAGAGTCATCGAGTCGGTGGCCTCGCCGATCATGTGCACGGCATCGACCCCGGTCGTGCTCAGCGCGGTGCGCACCTGCTCGACCGAGTCCTGTGCAGTGGTGACGACGATGCAGGCCACGCCGGCCGTGCCGACCGGTAGCCCGCGGAGAAGTGATGCCGGGTCGGCGGCGTCGATGATGATGAGGTTCGCCCTGCCCAGCTGCTCATCCCGGGGGACGGTCCCGTCCCACTCATGCCACTCGTGCGCTTCGAAACGCATGTCGGGGCCGAGTCCGGCGTGAACAGCCGGGTCGGGGACGAACAATTGGTACTGGTAGTCGAAGCCATGAATAACCGGTGTGACCGCGCCGGAGAAAGGAGACTCCCGGGCGAATTCGCAGCAGGTCATCGTGTGGCGCTCCTGCCGGGACAAATAAGCGGCCAAGCGCTGGGCCAGTGCTGCCACGCTCCGCTCCAGGAATTCCCGGCTCCCGGACTCGGCGTGTCCGGCCGCGACCCGTCGGGCCAACGCGATGGAGGTGGACATGTACTCGTCGAACTCGCAGTCCCGCGCATCGGGATCGGGAACGACGAACAGGGCGAGAGCCAGATCTCTCGGTCTCTCCGCCCGAGGCGCGTGGGCGACGGTGACAGCTCGGGCGACGTCGGGCGCACGCGTCGCGAGTGAGTCGATCTCTTTGAGTTCGATGCGGTGCCCGTGGACCTTGACCTGCGTGTCAGTGCGCCCCAGGAACTCGATCTCACCGGACGGGAGCCACCGACCCCGATCCCCGGTCCGATACCAACGAACCCCCTCGACAACCACGAACTTGGACGCGGTCAACTCCGGATCCGACTCATAACACCTGGCCAAAGAACCACCCGAGATCACGATGTCACCGGCTACCAAGTCCGGACGCGCCCGCCACGAACCATCCACCACATCCATGCACTGACCCGACAACGCCACCCCATACGGAATCGAGGAGCCCACCTCATCCCCCGCACGCAACACATGAAAATTCGACCAGATACCAGCCTCAGTCGCGCCACCCAACGCGACCACCCGCATCACCGGATTGTGAGCCCACAACCTCACCCCCAGATCAACCGGAACCCAATCCCCCGACACCAGGACCAGACGCACAGAAGACAACCGCCCAACCGGCGCAGCCTCCAGAACCATCGACAACTGAGCCGGCGCAGAATTCCACACACTCACCCGGTACCGGGCCACGAGATCGGCCCACACGACCGGATCCGCATACCGCCCAGCAGGCGGAATCACCAACGACCCGCCCCGGCCCAGCACGCCGAACAGATCGAACACCGACAGATCAAAACCCAACGACGACACCAGCAACGCACGATCATCCGCGGTCACAGCCCACCGGGCCACCACATCCGCAATCGTGTTCATCGCCCCCTCATGCGTCATCACCACACCCTTCGGCTCACCAGTCGTCCCCGACGTGAACACCACATACGCATCGAGCGACGAATCCAACGAGACCTCGACCCCGAACGGATCCTCGAGCACCGGAACACGAGCCAACCACGACTCATCCACCACGACACGAGCCCCGCAGATCCCGGCAATGCGCTCACGCCGAGCACGCGGATGCCCCACATCCACCGGAACATAACAACCACCAGCCGCCAGCACCCCCAGCACCGCGACGACCTGACCCACACCACGAGGACAGGAGACCAACACACGATCCCCCGGCCGAAGACCCCCGCCCCGCAGCACCGCAGCAACAGCCAACGCCCGCCGAGCCACCTCACCGAAACCATGCTCACCCTGCTCATCAATCACCGCGACCCGACCAGGATCAGCCCCCGCCACCTCGAAGAACCGCCCATGAAGACAACACCCCCCACCACCAACAAACGAGGGCGATTCCGCACGCGCCATGCCGAGCGCCCGACCGTGCATGGCTTCGCTTCCCGAGAGGGTCTCGCCGGCCTCTCCCGTCAACCAAACGGTGAAGCGCCGGAACATCGCGTCGACGACTGAGGGCTCGATCGTGCCATCGCGCACATCCCAGTTCACGCACAGGCAACCGCCGAGCACCGAGACCTGACAATCGATGAACACCTGAGGGGTCTGTGTGATGCCGCCGGTGATGCGCCAGGCCAGTGACTGCCCGGCGCGACGGCCGGACGCTGTATCGATGGCAGCTGTGAAGACATAGGGGAATGTCAGCTGTGTGCCACCCGACAGACGAGCGAGATCGCGCATGACCGCTACACCGGAGTAGGCGCGATGGTCGAGCACATCAGCGAGTTCCTGGGAAATGGTGCGGGCGCGTTCTGCATCTGTCGTGTCCGTCCGACTGACACGCACCAGGCCCGTGGAGGTGAAGTCTCCGACCAGGGCATCAATGTGGGGGTGCAGGGCCTGGCGGTCCAGCAGCGTGGCGACGAGCGTGAACTCGGGATCCTGTGCCCACTCGCCGAGCACCTTCGCGTAGCCGCTCATGGCCAAGGCGGCGGGGGAGACGTTGATGCTGCGGGCCAGATCCATGAACCTGCACGTGGCATCGACGTCCAAGGCGTGCGCGTGACGAGTGAAGGAGACGGGGCCGTCGAGTCCGGTTGCGGTCGGTGCTGGCAGTTCCGGGGCCCTGGGGATGTTCTTCAGTCGATCGGCCCAGAACCGGTGGTCCTGCGCAGCCCGGGGGCTGTCCTCGTCCAGCTCCGTCGAGACGACGTAGTCCCGGAAACTCGGGCCCTCGGGGCCCAGGTCTGCGTGCGGATCAGCGTGCAGGGCGACGAGCTGATCGATCATGAGGGTCATGCTGGTCCAGTCGGCGACGAGGAAATCGATCGACAGGTGGAGTCGATCATCGGTGGGGCGTTCACCACGGCTGATCGCCAGCTCCATGAGAGGGGGATGGTCCGCGTCGAGGATCTGGTGCGAGAGCCGATCGCGCAGTCGGGGGAGCTGCGCGGTGTCAACGACGGTGATCGGGCGGCGTCGGATCTCATGGCGGGGATGGGTCTGCTGATAGCCGGACCGGTGGAAGCTGGTCCGTAGCATGCCGTGACGCTCGATCAGCCTGTCGAATGCATTTTCCAAGCTGGCGGCGTCGATGGGGCCCATGTCGATCTCGAGATAGGCGTGGCAGGCGGTGCCGCCGCCTTGGAAGCTGCTCGACCTGCCGAGCAGGTAGGCGGTTTGGATGTCGGTCAGGCTGAAGGGCTCGTACTGATGCTCCGGGTCCCCGCGGAGGACGGGCGCGTTCTCCGCGCGTAGTGTGTCGATGATGGCCTTCCTGTTGGCCTTGATCCGGTCTCTCAGCTCGGTTGTCATGGCGCCCGCCGGGGCCCTGAACCGCAGCGAGCCGTTCTCCTCCCAGAGCTTGATGCCGGACGCCCGGGCGGCGGCTACGAGGTGATCGATCGAATGCGTCATGGAGTGCCCTTCCTTCGGGAGGATTCATCAATTGTTCAAATACATGGACGAGTCTTACCTGCTGCATACTATATTAGGACAGACTTCCCTAATCACTTTTGTACGCCGATACCGAGGAGTCCCCGTGGGTGATCATCCCGTGCCTCTTGAAGGACTGATCCAAAATGCTTCTGACAAGGTAAGAGAGTTGCTGGCGGGCAAGCTGGACGCGGACCCGGAGGAGATCGGTTGGGACGATGAGTTGACGGCCATAGGGGTCGACTCGATCGCCCTGATGGCGGTGCTCGAGTGGTTCCTGGCGGTTTCCGGCGTGCGGGTCCCCTATGCGGATGCGGTTGCCTCGCGCACCGTTGCGGGCTTGGGTCGGCTGCTGGCCTCGTACGGTTCCGAGCCCTGCCGGGTCGATCCTGGGAGGGCGCCGGCCCCCGTGCCGGCGCAGGTCGATGATGCACAGCCGTTCGCCCTGTCCGTGATGTCGCAGGCGTACTGGGCGGGCCAGCACATCGATGAGGGTGCGGAGTCGGTTGTCGCGCATTTCTACCACGAGTTCGATGGCGCTGCCATTGATCCGCGACGCATGGAGCACGCCTGCCGGCTGCTGTATGAGCGCAACCCGATGCTGCGTGCGGTGGTGACGGCCGACGGTGCCCAGTACGTTCGCCCGCTACCCGATGACTGGGCCCTGCCAGTGGATGACCTGCGCGATTTCGACGAGGCCGGGCTCACCGCCAGGCTGCAGGAGATCCGTGAGCAGAGGGCGCAACAGAACATGCGTCCTGACCGCGGCGAGGTCTTCCAGGTGTGGCTCGCTCTGCTGCCGGAGGGGCGGAGCAGGACCTTCGTCAAGCTCTACATGGGGGTCGGCGATGCGCTGAGTTTCAAGATGGCGCTCGAACAGCTCGCCGCACTTTACAAGAACCCGGATGAGCCGTGGGATGAACCCGGCATGACCTATGCCCAATACATCACCGCCATGGCGGCTGGCGGTGATCCCGCGCGTGAAGCCGACAGGCAGTGGTGGCTCGAGCGCCTCGACAGGATGCACGAGGCGCCCTCGTTGCCAGCTGGTGACCTCGGTGCCCCGTTGCATTCGCGCCGACTGGCCCACCGTTTCGAGGCTGATGAGTGGGCAGCTTTGCAAGGGCTCGCAGCTGACTTGGGCGTGACCCCCACAGTCCTGCTGCTCACGGTTTTCGGTGAGGTGATCGGAGCCTGGAGCGAGAACCGCGATCTGGTCATCAACATGCCGGTCTTCCGCAGGGAGGAGTTGCACCCGGATGTCATGCGTATCGTGGGTGATTTCACGGGCAGCCTACTGGTCGACCTGAGCACCGGGGGCGACGAGTCGCTGGCTGAGAAGGTGCGGATCAACGCCGTGCAGGTTGCCGATGCGCTGGGCCACAGCCATTACTCGGGCGTCGAGGTGCTTCGTGATCTCAACCGCTCCAGTGTCGAACGGCGCACTGCGCCGATCGTCTTCACTTCGGCCATCGGTATCGGCGAGTTGTTCGGGCCGGACTTCATGGAGGTCTTCGGTCCGCCCAGCTGGGTCGTGTCGCAAGGGCCGACTGTCCTCGTCGATTGTCAGGTCTCGGTGCTCGGCGGTTGCCTGTGCGTGAACTGGGATGTGCGCGAGCACGTCATCGATGATTCGGCCGTTGATGCCATGTTCGCCGCCTTCACCACGTGGCTCGATTCGATCGCGAGGAATGGTGCTGCCGACGGGCCTGCGGTGGTTCCTGAGACTCAGCTGTCGGTTCGTCGCGACCGCGTCGCGGCGTTGAACCGTGTTTCCGGGGATTCGAGCTCCTCGTTTGTTGGTGGTGGGGGGTGTTGTCTTCATGGGCGGTTCTTCGAGGTGGCGGGGGCTGATCCTGGTCGGGTCGCGGTGATTGATGAGCAGGGTGAGCATGGTTTCGGTGAGGTGGCTCGGCGGGCGTTGGCTGTTGCTGCGGTGCTGCGGGGCGGGGGTCTTCGGCCGGGGGATCGTGTGTTGGTCTCCTGTCCTCGTGGTGTGGGTCAGGTCGTCGCGGTGCTGGGGGTGCTGGCGGCTGGTGGTTGTTATGTTCCGGTGGATGTGGGGCATCCGCGTGCTCGGCGTGAGCGCATTGCCGGGATCTGCGGGGCTCGTGTCGTGGTGGATGAGTCGTGGTTGGCTCGTGTTCCGGTGCTCGAGGATCCGTTCGGGGTCGAGGTCTCGTTGGATTCGTCGCTCGATGCGTATGTGGTGTTCACGTCGGGGACGACTGGTGAGCCGAAGGGTGTGGTGATGACGCATGAGGGGGCGATGAACACGATTGCGGATGTGGTGGCCCGGTGGGCTGTGACCGCGGATGATCGTGCGTTGCTGGTGTCGTCGTTGGGTTTTGATCTGTCGGTGTTCGATCTGTTCGGCGTGCTGGGCCGGGGCGGGTCGTTGGTGATTCCGCCTGCTGGGCGGTATGCGGATCCGGTCGTGTGGGCCGATCTCGTGGCCCGGTACCGGGTGAGTGTGTGGAATTCTGCGCCGGCTCAGTTGTCGATGGTTCTGGAGGCTGCGCCGGTTGGGCGGTTGTCTTCTGTGCGTCTGGTCCTGGTGTCGGGGGATTGGGTTCCGGTTGATCTGGGGGTGAGGTTGTGGGCTCACAATCCGGTGATGCGGGTGGTCGCGTTGGGTGGCGCGACTGAGGCTGGTATCTGGTCGAATTTTCATGTGTTGCGTGCGGGGGATGAGGTGGGCTCCTCGATTCCGTATGGGGTGGCGTTGTCGGGTCAGTGCATGGATGTGGTGGATGGTTCGTGGCGGGCGCGTCCGGACTTGGTAGCCGGTGACATCGTGATCTCGGGTGGTTCTTTGGCCAGGTGTTATGAGTCGGATCCGGAGTTGACCGCGTCCAAGTTCGTGGTTGTCGAGGGGGTTCGTTGGTATCGGACCGGGGATCGGGGTCGGTGGCTCCCGTCCGGTGAGATCGAGTTCCTGGGGCGCACTGACACGCAGGTCAAGGTCCACGGGCACCGCATCGAACTCAAAGAGATCGAGCATGCGATCTCGACTCACCCCGAAGTCATGGAGGTCGCAGTTGTCGCTTCCGAGGGACGCACCCGTCAGATGTATGCAGCGGTCGTCACCCGTCCCGGTGCACGGCTGACCGTCGACGAGCTCGTCGGTTGGCAGGAACAGCAGATCCCGTGGCCGTGTACGCTGCTGTCCTTCTTCGACGAGTTGCCACTGAACCGCAACGGCAAGGTCGATCGCGAGGCCGTGCTCGCCAGGCTCATGGCAGAGCACCCGGACGGGGGCCCGATCGCCGGGAGTCCACTCGGTCCGCTCGAGGCTGCTGTCGCCGCGTACTGGTACGAGTACTTGTCCGTCCCGGTCCGCTCGGCCGACGATGATTTCTTCTTGCTCGGCGGCGATTCCCTGATCGCCTCCAGGGTCATTGCCGCAATGCGTCGCGAGGGCTGGACGACGAGTCTCGCCGAGGTCTTCACCCACCCGAGACTGGGCGATTACGCGAAAACCTGCGTTCCCCCGCAGGGGATCCGGGAGGATCAGGCGTCCGCACTCGCCCACGATGCTGATCACGCGTACGAGCCCTTCGGGCTCACCGAAGTGCAACGCGCCTACCTCGTGGGACGAGATCCCGAGCTGACACTGGGCGGCGTGGACTGCATCTTCTACCGGGAATACCGCGTGGAGGAGGTTGACGAGCAGCGCCTCGGCAGGGCCATCGACACGGTCGTGGCCCGGCACCCGATGCTGCGCACCGTATTCGAGGGGACGAGCCAGCGGGTTCTGGCCGAGGTGGGGCCTTACCGCGTCGTGCGATCCGCCGGCGCCGAGGCCGAGCGCATGCGCCGTGAGCTGTCCGGCCGCGCCTTCGAGCCCGACAGGTGGCCGCTATTCGATGTGCGAGTGCTCGAATTCGACGGTTCCCCGCACATCTGCGTGACCACGGACTCGATCGTCATGGATGCCGCCTCCGTGCTCATCTTCCAACGCGAGGTGGACGCGGCCTATGCGGGTCATGAGCTGGAGGCGCCGCCCGAGATCGACTTCCGCGACTACGTCGTCGGGTACCTCGAGGACGAGGCCCTCTCTGGTGAGCGCCGCTCGGCGGCCCTCACCTATTGGCGGGAGCACGCCCGCGAACTCCCCCCGAGCCCCGCTCTGCCCTTGGCGCGTAGTCCCGAAGAGCTCGGCGTGCCCGGCATCGAACGCCGTACGATCCAGATCGACGCCGGGCAGTGGGAGCTGTTGCGGGAGCGCTGTCGCCGGGAGGCGGTCACTCCGTCGGTTCTCGTCCTGGCCTCCTTCTGCGAGGCGATGCGCGCCTTCAGCGGGCAGTCGGCCGTCTCTGTTGCGGTTACCGTGTTTGATCGCCCTGAGGTTCACCCCCAGATCGATCGCGTGCTCGGCGACTTCACGTCGCTGGTTGTCGCCGCGTACCGTGCGAGCGGCGAACAGGATTGGGCCACCAGGGTGAAGGACGTTTCGCATGAACTGGCCCATGATCTCGAGAACTTCAGCGTCGGCATGGGGGCCATCGGGCGCCTCGCCCAGGAAGCCGGAGCCACTTCTGCCTTTCCGGTCGTGTTCACCTCGGCGCTGGGCATCGAGCAGACCTTCGGCGGGGACAGGGGCCTCTTCCGCGAATGCACCGGAGGAACATCCGCCACGCCCCAGGTCTGGCTCGACCATCAGATCAGCGACGACGGACAGGGCGGTGTGCGTATCAACTGGGACCATGTGGTCGGTCTCTTCCCCGAGGGCCTCATCGAAAGCGCCATGGCTCATCAGAAGGCACTTCTCGACTTCGCTTCGGAACAGAGCTGGGATACCAGCCCGCCTGCGGCCATCACTGAACGGGAGCGTGAGACCCGCCGATGCTTCGAAGAGCCGGCAGAGACGGAGCCCCGCCTCCTCCACGCGGATCTTGTCGCACTGGCCCGAACGGTCCCCGACGAACCGGCGCTTGTCGGTCCGGACGGGAGGATCCTCTCCAGAGGCGCCCTGATGGACCGTGCCTCACGCGTGTGCGCGGTGCTGAGTCACGAAGGCGTCGGGGCTGGGGAACAGGTGATGATCAGACTGTCCGATCCGGTGTCACGGGTGGCCGCGATCTACGGCGTCCTCATGGCCGGGGGCTCCTACGTACCGGTCAGTGCGGATCACCCGCGTCGGCGGGTCGACTCGATCATCGCCCAGACCGGGTTGCGCACGGTCATCGACGACGACTGGATGCTCCGTCTCGAAGGCAGTGCTGGACCGACTGCCACGTCGTGGGGGCCCGGTCCGGCCCGGCCCGAGGATCCCGCGTACACGATCTTCACCTCGGGCTCGACCGGCGAGCCCAAGGGCGTGGTCCTTTCGCATGAAGCCGCTGCCGCCACGATCGACGCGGTGCACGCCCGTTGGAAGCCGCGGGAGGGCTGGCGGGGTCTCGCTGTATCGGCCGTCGACTTCGACCTCTCGGTCTTCGACCTGTTCGGCTGCCTGGGCTCGGGAGGGCTGCTCGTACTGGTAGGGGAGCAGCACCGTCGAGACTCGCAGAGCTGGGCGCGGTTGGTTCGTGAGCATCAGGTGAATTACTGGAACACCGTGCCGACTCTGCTCGAGATGCTGCTCGTGTCGGCCGGGCCGGGTGATCTGACCAGCCTGCGTCCGGTCCTCGTCTCGGGCGACCGGGTGCCGCTCGATCTTGACAGCAGGCTCATCGAGGCGTCACCGCGGGCCATGCTCGTCGCCCTGGGCGGCGCCACCGAGTGCGCCATCTGGTCGAACTGGTTCGAGCCGACTGGTGATGAGTCCTGGCGCCAGCAGTCACCGGCTTGGGACAGTGTGCCGTACGGGCATCCGCTGCCGGGTCAGCGCTTCGATGTGCTTACTGCCGAGGGAGAGCCGTGCCCGGACTGGGTCGTCGGCGAGTTGACCATCAGCGGCTGCGGCGTGGCAGAAGGCTATGTCGGCGAGGACCAGGGCGGCTTCCGCGTCGACAGTGCGGGCCGGAGGAGCTATCGGACAGGCGACCTGGGGCGCTTCCGCCCCGGCGGTCTCCTCGAGATCCTGGGACGCCTCGACGATCAGGTCAAGGTGCGTGGCCATCGCATTGCCACGGGAGAGGTGGAGGCCGCCGCGGAATCCCTCCCGGGGATCGAACGTGCCGTAGCCGGTGTGATCGAGGGCGAGGACGGGGCGATTCTCGCCCTGGCCTGCGTGCCGACCACGGCAGCCCTCAGAGGGGAGACCGGTCGGGTCGAAGTCGATCCGGTGCACGCGGAAGGCAGCCCGAGTCATTTCGGTCTGCCTGCCAGGGCGATTCGGGTTGCGGCTGTGCTGCGTGAAGTCATTTCTCGCACGCACCGCGACGACGGCACCCTTCGTGTCCTGGAGTTCTGGGAGGCGTGGCTCGCCGGTCAGGAGATCGGCCGGCTCTTGGTCGAGGACATCCCGGTTGTCGAGCTGCTTGCCGATGTGCTGGCCCGGCGCCGTCCTCTGGCCGACCTCGGGACGGAGCGGGCCACGGATGTCATGGCTCAGATGAATGACCAGGAGGAGTCCGCATGCGCGCTGGAGTGGATGCTTCGCAGCGCCCGCAAGATCATCGATGGGTCCAGCGCGTCGTACGTTGGGTTGTGGGCGTCCACCGCCGTTGCTCATGAGCTGGCCGGACGCATTGGCGGCATCGAGGCGGATCGCGATCATCTGGTTCCTACCGGCGAGTCCGAGGTCTGGGCGGGCCGGGGGTTCGATCTGGTCCTCGCCCCGTTCAGCATGCACACCTTCGCCCGGCCCGAACGGGCCATGCGCCGCGCGGTGAGGGCCCTGCGTCCCGGTGGGCATCTGGTGATGACTGAGATCGGACGCCTGGCCCCCGAAGCCCTGCTCTCGGCAGTACTGCTCGAGGACGGATTCGGCCCCGACGGGAGCAGAGCGTCCGATCCGATGCGGGGGCACTGTCATGATCTCGACGAGTGGGCCGAGCTGGCCGTCCGTTTTGGCTTGCGTCCGACTGCGGCGATCTCGGTGGAGGGGAGCACCGTGTACGGGCTCGTCCTGCAGCGTCCGGGCGAGGACGAGGAGCTGGACGGAGAGCGGCTCCGCGCTCAACTTGCTGAGCGTCTGGCCGCACCATATGTGCCCCGGCTGTGCGAGATCATCGACGCCGTCCCCATGACGCGCAATGGCAAGGTCGACCGGATGACCGTCATGGCCGCCCTGCGAGTCGGCGGCGCCGGAGCACTCGGCGGCGGGGAGGCCCCGGGCGCGGGCCTGGAATCATTGGTCGCCGAGTGCTGGCAGTCGCTGCTCGGTGCCAGCGGGATCAGCCGGACCGATTCCCTGTTCGACCATGGCGGCGACTCGCTCTCCGCAGCCCGGCTGGTGGTGGAGCTGGAACGTCGCACCGGAGTGCGGCTGTCCCTGCGCCGGATACTGGAGTCCCCGACCGTGCAGGGCATCGCCGAATCCTTGGCCATCGCCGGAGCCGATGACAACGGCGAGGGTTTCGAGGAGGGCGAACTGTGAGCAGGATCGGTGTGCTCGGTTCCTCGGGAGGGGTTGGGCGGTGCATCCTGGCATCGCTCAAGACCGCAGGGCATGAGACCTTGGCCGGGGTACGCCGCTCTCCTGGTCCCGGCCAGGTGAGAGTGGACGAGGATCTCGGAGCGGCCCTGGCCGGGGCCGTCGACGTGGTCATCGACGCCTCCCCCTCCCGAGCAGATAAATCCACCGTAGCCGCCATACTCGACGCCGGAACGCCGGTTGTCGGGGTCGGTCACGCACTGGTTGGAGGCAGGAGTCTGCACGTACGCTGCGCCGGAGCCCTGCCGGGCATCCTCACCGCTGCGCCGCTGCTGCTTGACCATCGGGGTGGTGGCGTCGAGTACCACGCGCTGCTGGCCGGCGCCCTGAGTCGCACTTCCGCCCGTGACATCCTCGAGGGCGCCCGCCGAAGCGTCGGCACCGAGGTCCAGCGGGACGCCCGCATGCCTGGTGTCGACGCGGAGGTTGATCTGGTGGCTTTCCAGGACGAGGACACTCGCGCTGTCGATGCTCTGTTCGGGGCTCCGATTCGCTGGCTGAACGCATGGGCCGGCCGTGCCCTCCGCGAGGCCCTCTTCCGCGCTGTCGGAATGGATGCTGAGGAAGCCTCGGCGAGTCTCGCCGCCGCCTCGCTCAGGCCCGTTCTGGAAGGCGGTTCCGAAGTCATCGTCCACGTTGCAGGGGCCGGTGAGAGGATCCTCATCGAGGCTCCCAGCATCGCCGGGATCTGCGCGTGGACGGCTGTTGCCTGTGCTGTGGAAGCAGCGGCCGATCCCGGCCCGGCGCGTTCGACGACCGCCGTCGAGTTGCTCGGGGAACGGGCCGGCGACCATCTGAAAAACATTCTCACGAGGGCGGGGGCCCGGCTGCTCGATGATGTCGAGGAGCAGGAGGAGGGCGAGCTGTGAATCGGGTCTTGGTGTGCGGATCGACCTTCGGGGCGGTCCATGCCTGTGCAGTCGATCGGGCCGATGATCTTCAACTGGCCGGGCTCTTCGCTTCGGGGAGCGAACGGTCGAAGACCTTGGCGCGTGCATACGGCGTCCCGCTCTGGACCGGAGTCGAGCATGTGCCGCGTGAGAGCGACGCCGTGGCCTCGGTCGTTCTACGCAGCGCCGCTCTGGGCGGTCATGGTACGGAACTGGCCGAGAAGCTCATGGACAGCGGCTGGAATGTTCTTCTCGAGCAGCCCGTCCGAGCGGATGAGATCAAGCATCTGCTGGCCAGTGCCACTCGCAACAAGGTGATCCTGCACGTGGGGAATCTCTACCTGCGCCTGCCGGCAGTGGCAATGGTCACCAGGGTCGCCGGACGGATGCGCGGACGGATCAGATCGGTTCGCATCAGTGCCTCGTCCCAGACCCTGCTGCCGGCCGCGGCTTTGTTGCGTCGGCTCGTGCAGGGCGGGAGCCCGAGGATCGAGCATGTCTCGACTCACGCGGGTGTGACCACATGCATCGGGTGTTGTTCGGACACGGGCTTCACCCTCACGGTGCACAACGAGCAGGATTCCGTCAACCGAGACGACGGGCTGCTGGCCCTGTTGGGCGCCGAGATCATCACCGATGCCGGTGTGCTCGCCATGGCGGACTGCTCCGGTCCTGCGCTGTGGTACCCGAGGCTCGAAATGGGACGACTCGACGCCTTCGGTCTGCCTGCCGGGCTGCCTGGCAGCCCGCACCGGGGCCTTGTCCTGAGCTCCTCCCCCGGATGGTCGCTCGACGATTTCATCAGGATCGCCTGGACCGCTGCGATCGCTGAGGACATCAGGGCCTGCGCACGTGCCTCCGTCGGCTCGGGCTCCGACCGCAGGGAGTTGGCCCGGAGCATCGCCGATGCCACATGGTGGACCCTGCTGTCACGCGAGATCGGACTGCCGGCCCAGGCTGAGAGGGAGGCCTGGAGGCTCGATGCGGCATGGTTCGAGCAGGTGCGCGCGATCGCGGAACCGGAGTGACATCCGCCCGCCGCCATCGGTTCCTCTCCGAACCGGTCGAATCCTCGTCTCCGGTCCGGTCCGGTGCGGAGCGGGTCTGGGCCGCCCCTGTCCGCCTGCGGGGGCGCTCGTTTCGGGCCCGCGGGTAGCCTTGATCATGTGAGTCATGAGCCCCAGGGCGCTGAGGACGCCGTCCAGGACGCGTCCGGCGATGCCGTCGCCCTGCACGGGGCCGACGCCTTCGCTGGCGGTCCCGGCGCAGCGCAGGAGTGGTGGGACGATCCCGCCATGCCCTGGAAGCACCGGCCCGGCAGGTCCGACATCTCCTGTCTGGTCTGGATGGGCGCCCTCGGCGTCTTCAGCCTCGCCATGATGCCGCTGCGCGCCTGGCTGCTCGGTGCCCCCAGCCGCATCCCCGCGCTCGTCGCGGCGACCGGCTCGCGCACCGGCAGCGCAACTCTCGGCGCGCTGGTGCGCGAGGGCGACTACCGCCTGGTGATCCCATGGGTGCTCGTCCTGATGGCCGGAACCGTCATGAGCTGCAAGTTCGACTGGGTCTACTGGTGGGCCGGCAAGCTGTGGGGTCGCGGCATGATCGAGGTCTGGGCCGGTCGCTCGGAGCGCGCCCGGACCCGGTACGAGAAGGTCGAGCGCTGGGCCGACCGGGCCGGCTGGGTGGGCATGCTGCTCGCCTACCTGCCCGTTCCGCTGCCCCTCATGGCCGTCGTCTTCGTCCTGGCCGGCGCCAACCGGATGAGCGTCCGCCGCTTCGTCGCCATGGACTGCGCCGCCTGCTTCATCTGGCTGCTCGGCTTCACCGCCATCGGCTACCTGGTGGGCGCGCCCATCACCTCGCTGCTCGCCGGCTACGCGAGGATCGCCAACTACGTGTCGATCGCGCTCGTCGTGGTCGTTCTCGTCGCCGCCCTCACGAGCTCTTGGCGCAGGGCGAGGGCCCAGGGTGCCAGGAACTGATTCCCGCGTCCTCAGTCCCTCAGTTCGGCGAGCGCCCTCGTGCAGTCCTCCTGGGCCCGCCGGCCGTAGGCGACGAGGATCGCCTCGTCCACCTCCGTCGGCGTCGCGGCCAGCGTCCGCACCGCGATGCGCGCCGCGTCGTCCGGGGGCCACCCGTAGACGCCGGCGGAGATGAGGGGGAAGGCGACGCTGCGCGCCCCCAGTTCGTCGGCCACCGCCAGGGCGGCGCGGTAGCAGTCGGCCAGGATCCCCGAACGGTCCTCCGTGCGGGAGAAGACGGGGCCGACGGTGTGGATGACCCAGCGCGCCGGCAGCCGTCCGGCCGTCGTCGCGACCGCCCGCCCGCGGGCCAGCCCGTCGGGCAGGCTCGTCGCCCGCAGCGCTCGGCAGGCCTCGAGCACGGCGGGCCCGCCGGCCCGGTGGATGGCCCCGTCCACCCCGCCGCCGCCCAGCAGCGAGGGGTTCGCGGCGTTGACGATGGCGTCGGCCGCGACGGTGGTGATGTCCGCGCGCACGATCCGGATGTCCATGGGCCCATTGTGGCGCGCGGCGCCGCCGTCCCGCGCGGGTTCCGGCGCCCGCACCGAGCCGTTCGTAATAGTGTGTGCCAGAGCGTCAGATGGGAGTGCCATGAACCTGGAAAAAGTCGTCTTCGGCTTCTTCGTCACCCTTGCCGCGGCACTGAACCTCGGCTTCTTCCTGGGCCGGATCGACGATCCGGCCCTCCACAACGGCTACGAGCTGGCGGCCGCGCTCGTCGTGAGTCTCATCACCACCGTCCTCAAGTTCGGCGACCGCACCCAGCTGGGCGCGGTCCACCTGGCCACCTCGCTCGTGGCCGATCTGCAGCTGGCCGTCGCCGCGGTCATCTGGGTGTGGGCCACCCAGGTCGTGGCGACGACGATGACGCCCGCCCACATCTCGCTCATCGTCTCGATGTCGGGAGGCGCCCTGCTGGCCAACCTCGTCTCGGTCGTCCTCATGATCAGCGAGATCATCCAGATCAGGCGCTGATCACGCCATGCCCGCCAGCTCGACCCGGCAGCGACGCCAGGGGGCGCTCACCGACGTCTTCTACCTCATCCTGCGAAGGATGCGCTTCCCCCTGCTCCTGCTCATCGGCATCTATGCGGTGTGCACCCTCGGGCTGAGCCTCATCCCCGGCGTCGACGCGCAGGGCGGGCCCGCCGACCCGATGGGCATGTTCAACGCCTTCTACGTCGTGAGCTTCACGGGCACGACGATCGGTCTCGGAGAGATCCCCCAGGCCTACTCCACCGCGCAGCGCATGTGGATGCTGGGCACGATCTACGCGACCGTCATCGGATGGTCCTATTCGCTGGTGAACATCCTCGCCCTGCTCCAGGAGGACGCCTTCCAGAACGCCCTGCGCCAGGCCCGGGGTACGCGCAAGATCTACTCGATCCGCGAGCCCTTCTACATCGTCGTCGGCGCCGGCGAGACGGGCATGCTCGTCTGCCACGGCCTCGACCGGCTGCACCTGCGCTTCGTCGTCATCGAGCGGGACGAGGACCGCCTGGCACGCCTGCGCCTCGAGGAGTTCCACCAGGACCCGCCGCTCATCGCCGCCGACGCCTCCCAGCCCCAGGTGCTGTCGAACGCCGGGCTCGTCTCGCCGCACTGCCGCGGCGTCATGGCGCTGACCGACGACGACGAGAAGAACCAGGCCGTCGCCGTGACGACCCGGCTGCTCGCCCCCAGGGTGGCCGTCCTGGCCCGCATCCGCAACCGGGACGCCGAGACCCACATCGGGGTCTTCGGCGGGGACCTCGTCGTCAATCCCTTCCAGCGCTTCGCCCGTCAGCTCGCCTCGGCGATCACCGCCCCCGAGCGCTACCGCCTGCGCGAGACCCTCATCGGCTTGGAGGGGGAGTCGATGCCCGAGCCCCACCAGCCGCCGCGCGGCAAGTGGATCATGTGCGGCTTCGGGCGCTTCGGCCACGCCGTCGTCGACGAGCTGCGCGGCGCCGGGATCGACGTGACGGTCATCGACGTCGCCCACTACGACGAGGGCGGCGTGGACGTGCGGGGCTCCGGCATCGACTCCGAGTCCCTGCTGGCCGCCGGCGTCAAGGAGGCCGACGGCATCGTCGCCGGCAACGCCTCCGACACGAAGAACCTCGCCATCGCCGTCACGGCGCGCGACCTGAACCCCGGGATCTTCGTCGTCACGCGCCAGAACCAGACGGCCAACGCGCCCCTGTTCGACACCTTCACCGATGACCTGTGCATGGTGCCGAGCCACATCGTCGCCCAGGAGTTCCTGGCTCGCATCACGACGCCCCTGCTCGGTCAGTACCTCAGACGCATCAGCCAGTACTCCGAGAAGGAGTGCAAGCTGCTGTGCGACCGTCTGGCCCGTTACGGACGTGGGCGCATCCCCGAGCTGTGGGACGTCGTGCTGCGCCGCAACGGGGCCGAGGCGGTCTGCGCGGTGCTCAAGCAGGGGGGCCCGGTCACGGTGGGCCAGCTGCTCACCGACCCGAGCTCGCGCGGCTGGCGCAGCGAGGCCGTCGTCCTCATGGCCCGCCGCGGCAACCGGACGATCGACCGCCCCGGGCCCGAGCACGAGCTGGCCCTCGGCGACCGGCTGCTCATCGCCGGCTCGGACCGCGGCCGCCGTGACGTCGAGTCCGTGCTGCGCAACCCGAATGCGTTGAGTTATGTGCAGACCGGGCAGGAGGGCAATGGGGGCGCCCTGTGGCGCTGGGCCAGCCGGCTCGCCGGGCGCTGAGCAGGGCCTGACGAGCCCCTCAGGCGCGGGCCCCGCGCCGACGTGGACCCGCCTGATCTCGGCCTTGCGAGCTCCGGGGCCCCGGAGGCGGCCGGGCCGTCACCGGCCCTCCCGGGGGACGGGAGGGCCGGTCATCGCCGATCATCCGGCTGATCGCTCACCCCTGCCGACCGAGGTACGCGTACAGCCCGGCCAGCGGTTTCGGCGCCCACCAGTTCCACTGGCCGAGCACGGTCATCGTCGCCGGCACGAGCAGCAGCCGCACGAGCGTCGCATCGGCGGCGACCATGATGGCCAGGCCCACGCCGATCTGCTTGATGGCGATCATCTCGCCCGAGACGAAGCCGAGGAAGACGGCGATGATGATCGCGGCGGCCGAGGTGATGATGCGGCCCGAGCGCTGCAGCCCGCGGGCCACGGCCTCGTCGTTGTCGTACCCGGCCCGCCAGTACTCGCTGATGCGGGCCAGCAGGAAGACCTCGTAGTCCATCGCCAGGCCGAAGCCGAAGGCGGCCAGGCAGGCCACGATGAAGGTCTCAAGTCCCGAGGTCCTCGGCAGTCCGAGGTGCCCGCCCTCGAAGAGCCAGGCCGTGGCGCCGAGCGAGGCGACGAGGGAGAAGCCGTTGATGACGAGCGCCTTGAGGGGGACGACGAGCGAGCCGGTCATGCAGAACAGCAGGACGAGGACCGCCACGACGATGATGAGCGCCGCCCAGGGCGCCCCCTGCTCGATCGAGTCGATGAAGTCGGTCTGCTGGGCCGCCGCCCCGCCCACCCAGAACGGGTGGTCGGCGGTCATCGCGCGGATCCGGTCGACGGCGTCGACGGCCTGCTGGCCGACCGGGTCGTCGACGTCCATGAGGACGCTGATGAGCGTCATGTCCTCGTGGCCGGGCAGCGGCGCGGCCGTCACATGGGTGACGTCGTCCATGGCCCGGATGTCGGAGACGAGTCCGGCCGCTCCGGTCGTGTCGGTCTGGGCGACGATGCTGATCGTCGGGGTGGCCAGCGCCGGGTAGTCGTCCTGCACGATGTCGTAGCCGGTGCGCACGGAGGAGTTCGCGGGCATGTACTCGGTGAAGTTGCTGCGCACGCGCAGTGAGCCGACGGGCGTGGCCATGAGGGCCAGCAGCGCCACGATGACGACCATGACGGCCCACGGGTGCGCCACGACCCGGCGCGACAGGCGGCTGAAGACTCCGTCGTCCGAGGAGGAGTCGCCCACGGCGGCGAGCACGCGTCGCACGCCCGGTACCCTGCTCAGCGCGCTGGGCCGCACGAGCCGACGGCCCAGCAGGGTGATGACGGCCGGCACGAGCGTGAGTGTGCACGTCACGGCGAGCAGGGTGACGACGACCGCGCCGGCGGCGATCGTCCTCAGCACGGGGGAGCGCATGACGAACAGGCCGGCGATCGAGCAGGCGATGGTGAGCGCCGAGAACGAGACGGTGCGCCCCGCGGTGGCGACCGTGCGCACGACGACCTGCCGGACGAGCCCGCCCATGACGGCGCCCCGCGGCGGCTCGGCCCCGGCGAGCCGGGCGGCCATCTCCTCGCGGTAGCGGCTCACGAGCAGCAGGCCGTAGTCGATCGACAGGGCCAGGCCGATGATCGAGATGACGTTGAGGGTGAACGAGTTGATGTCGAGGACGAAGGTGAGGCACCACAGCGCGCCCATGCCGACCAGGATCGAGACGATCGCCCCGATCAGCGGCAGTCCCGCCGCCAGAAGGCCGCCGAAGACGATCACCAGCAGGACGAGCGCCACCGGCAGGCTCACCGACTCGCCGCGCACCAGGTCCTTCTCCACGAGCCCGGTGATGGAGTCGGAGATCAGCGTGGCCGACACGGCGTGCGCGTCCGCGCCGGCGTCGTGGGCGCGCAGCGCGTCGAGGCAGGCGTCGCGGGCGGTCTCGGCCACCCGGTCGTTGGCGGTCTGCGAGGCGCGGTCGTCGAGCCCTTCGTCGAGCTCGACGAGCTCGACGAAGCCGTCGCCGTCGGCGGACAGCAGCGCCCGGGCCTGCTGGGAGGTGGGGTCGGGCATCGTGAAGGCGTCCGTCACGGATGCGACGCCGTCGAGGCCGGCCAGTTCGCCGCGGACCGCCGAGGCCGCCGCCGCGGCGCTCGCCGGGTCGCCCGCCACGTCGACCCCGCTCACGACGACGGTGATGCTCTCCCCGCCCTCCCCGTCCGTACGGGTCATCGAGTACACGACGTGGGAGTCGGTGTCCGGGGTGGTGGCCTCCGCGCTCGCCAGCCTCTCGAAGAGACCGCCGGCGCCCAGACCCTGGAACGCGAGCCCGGTCATGACGGTGAGGAGCAGTGCCCAGACGGCGAGGACGACCACCGGGTGCCGGGATACGGCGAGGCCGATGCGGGTGAACATGAGGGCTCCCTGTGTCTCGTTCGCCAAGAGTTTTGCCATGCATTATGGCAGCGGCCGCCGACCGGACCGGGGTCGGCTCGGGCGCGCGGGGGAGCCCCTTCCCGGTTCCTCTGGTCACTTGGTCTTCGGCGGGCCGGCTCGATGCGGGGGAGTCCGCCAGGACGGCCCCGTTGGAACGCGCCGGCGCCGGGGAGCTCGGAAGCCGGGGAGTCCGCGCGTCCCCGGGCGTCACCGATCCGACCGGGCCACGGCACGAGTGCCCACAGTGGGAATCCGTGCCCCGGACGTCACTTGGCCGACGAGGACCAGACCCATCCTTGCCGCGGGGAGTTCCGCGCGCCCGGACGTCATGGCGGGGCCGGAGGGGGGAGCCCCCGGAGGGAGTCGAACCCTCGACCCTTCGCTTACAAGGCGAATGCTCTGGCCGCTGAGCTACGGAGGCGGTGCCGGGCCCTCGGGCCCGGCGTGCTCGTGCGGCGGCGCCGACAGCGGGGCCGCCGCACGAGCAGGACCATTGTGCCGTCCCGGGGGCGGGGACGGCCAGTCGACGCCGGCCGGATGCTCAGCCGAGGTCGCCGGAGGCGGCGAGGAAGGCCAGGCAGTTGCCGCGCAGCACGGCCCGCTCGGAGGCCTCGAAGAAGACCGATTCGCCCTGCCTGATCCCGCCGAGCTCGGCGCCCTGCTCGTCGAGGATCGTGACGTGCCCCTCGATGACGAGCAGGATCCGCGCGCGCCCGTCGCCGGGCAGCACCGCCGGACGGTCGGGCACCAGCTCGACGCGCCACAGCGAGAACTCGGGCTCGGCGGTGGGGTAGTGGCACACGCCCGCCCCGACGGGCGAGGGCGTGATGATGTCGGGCTCGCTCGGCGCGAAGTGCAGCAGCGAGACGAGCGCGTCCACGTCGATGTGCTTCGGCGTCAGGCCGCCGCGCACGACGTTGTCGGAGCTCGCCATGATCTCGATCCCGGTGCCGCTCAGGTACGCGTGGAGGACGCCGGCCGGTACGTGCAGGCCCTGGCCCTTGCTCAGGTGCACGTGGTTGAGCAGGAGCGCCGCCAGGATCGTCGGGTCGCTGGGGTAGAACTCGTCGAGGGTGAGGGCCAGGCGCGCGAACCCGCCCACCTCGTCGCGGTCCTCGGCGTGATCGAGCGCCGCGCTGAGCACGCCGTTGATCATCGCCCGGTGCACCTCGTCGGGGCACAGGCACTCCAGGAAGACTTCCGCCAGGCCGGCCTCGGCGCCCCTGTGACGCAGGGGGCCGATGAGCGGCTCGAGGGACTCGCGCGGTTCGAGCGCGTCGAAGAGCTCGGCGGTGCGCAGCGGGTCGCGGAAGCCCCACAGGGCCTCGAAGGGACCGAGGGCGACGAGCATCTCGGGTTTGGGCCAGGTGTCCTTGTAGGTGCGCGTGGGGTCGTCGAGGGGGACGCCCCGGGCCTGCTCGGACTCGAAGCCGGTCCTGGCCTGGTCGCCCGAGGGATGGGCCTGCAGACTCAGAGGCTGGGCGGCTGCGAGGATCTTGAGGAGATAGGGGAACTGCCCGTCGAAGCGCTGCTCGGCCTCCCCGAGGATTCCGGGGCGGGAGATCACGAGGCGGTCCAGGGTCGTGCCGCCGATGGCCGCCGGCCCTCCCCGGTGGGCGCCGAGCCAGTACTCGGCCTGCGGCGTCCCGTCGGCCTCGGTGCCGAGGATGGCCGGTATGGCGTCGGGAGAGCCCCAGGCATAGTTCTTCACGGTGCCCGTCAGTGGTTGCATGGGTGTCCTCTTCACTCTCTCCCGCATAGGTGTGGTGCGCACGGACCGACCGACTCCGGGGTCGTCGTGCCGGGCACGATCGGATCCATCGTGTCACGGACCCGGGCCCGCCGCCATGGGAACGGGGCTCGGCAAGGGCATTACCCGGGCAGACCACGAATGACATCGGTGTCATTCCATGGGATAGGATCGGGGCATGTCCCAGCTGGTGCACGAGAAGAGTGAGTCGGGCGTCCTGTCCGGGCGCGATGCCGCCATCCTCGACTTCGAGAAGTCCTGGTGGACGGCCCGCTCCTCCAAGGAGCAGGAGATCCGTGACCGCTTCGACCTGTCGGCGGCGCGCTACTACCAGATCCTCAACGCGCTCATCGACCGCCCCGAGGCCCTCGAGCACGACCCCCTGCTCGTCAAGCGCCTGCGCCGCCTGCGTGAGCAGCGGCACCGCGAGCGCTCGGCCCACCGCCTGGCCCGCTGACCAAGCGGGTCGGCCCGCCCGGCCCCGCCCGTCCTCGCGGCAGTGGGCGGGTGCGTCCGCGACCCCGCGCGGTCCATCCCGCGGCACTGGCCGCCGAGGGGCGTCACGGGTTGAGCCGGAACCGCTCAGCCCGGTGATGAAAGACTTTTGCACTCCATGGGTTCGAGTGCTAAGAATGTGCTTAGCACTCGGTGTGGCTGAGTGCCACTCGGGGATCGGGGGTGAGGCTCGCAAGAGCCGTCCGTCGCGGGCATCGTCGATCCGCCTCACACTGACAATGAAGCGCTGGCTCGCCGGCGCGGACAACGAAGCGCCGGGCGACCGGCGCGGGAGGATTCCCACCGAACATGGCAAAGCTTATTGAATTCGACAGCGAGGCCCGTCGCGGCCTCGAGTCGGGCATGGACACCCTGGCCGATGCGGTCAAGGTGACGCTCGGCCCCAAGGGGCGCAACGTCGTCCTCGAGAAGGCCTGGGGCGCTCCCACGATCACGAACGACGGCGTCTCCATCGCCAAGGAGATCGAGCTCGCCGATCCCTACGAGAAGATCGGCGCCGAGCTGGTGAAGGAGGTCGCCAAGAAGACCGATGACGTCGCCGGCGACGGCACCACCACCGCCACCGTCATCGCCCAGGCCATGGTCCGCGAGGGGCTGCGCAACGTCACCGCCGGCGCCAACCCGATCGAGCTCAAGCGGGGCATCGAGAAGGCCACCGAGGCCATCAGCGCCGAGCTGAGCAAGCTGGCCATCGACGTCGAGACGCGCGACCAGATCGCCCAGACCGCCTCCATCTCCGCCGGTGATCCCGCCGTCGGCGACCAGATCGCCGAGGCCATGGACAAGGTCGGCAAGGAAGGCGTCATCACCGTCGAGGACTCCAACACCTTCGGCCTCGAGCTCGAGCTCACCGAGGGCATGAACTTCGACAAGGGCTACATCAGCCCCTACTTCGTCACCGACGCCGAGCGCATGGAGGCCGTCCTGGACGATCCTTACGTGCTCATCGTCGACGGGAAGGTCTCCTCGCTGAAGGACCTGCTGCCCATCCTCGAGAAGGTCCAGCAGACCGGCAAGCCGCTCCTGGTGATCGCCGAGGACGTCGACGGCGAGGCCCTCGCCGGGCTGGTCGTCAACAAGATCCGCGGCACCTTCAAGTCCGTCGCCGTCAAGGCGCCGGCCTTCGGCGACCGCCGCAAGGCCATGCTCGGCGACATCGCCACCCTCACCGGCGGCCAGGTCGTCTCCGACACCGTCGGCCTCTCGCTCGACACCCTGCCGATCGAGATGCTCGGGCGCGCCCGCTCGGTCTCCGTCACGAAGGACGCCACGACCATCGTCGACGGCGCCGGTGACAAGGACCAGATCCAGGGCCGCATCAAGCAGATCCGCACCGAGATCGAGAACTCCGACTCCGACTACGACCGCGAGAAGCTCCAGGAGCGCTTGGCGAAGCTCGCCGGCGGTGTGGCCGTCATCAAGGTCGGCGCCGCCACCGAGGTCGAGGCCTCCGAGCTCAAGCACCGCATCGAGGACGCCGTGCGCAACGCCAAGGCCGCCGTCGAGGAGGGCATCCTTCCCGGTGGCGGTGTGGCCCTCATCCAGGGCGCCGCCGCTGCCGAGCTGCCCGCCGACCTGACGAGCGACGAGATGATCGGCGCCCAGATCGTCTTCACCGCAGCCGAGGCCCCGCTGAAGCAGATCGCGGTGAACGCCGGCCTCGAGGGCGGCGTCGTGGCGGAGAAGGTCAAGGGCCTGCCCAAGGGTCAGGGCCTGGACGCCGCCACCGACGAGTACGTCGACATGGTCGCCGCCGGTATCATCGATCCCGCCAAGGTGACGCGCTCCGCCCTCCAGAACGCCGCCTCCATCGCGGGGCTCTTCCTGACGACCGAGGCCGTCATCGCCATCAAGCCCGAGCCGAAGCCCGCTGCTCCGGCCGGTGACGACGGCATGGGCGGCATGTACTGAGATCCTCGTCCGGGGCCCGCGACGGCGCCCCGGACGATGGTCCCGGGTGAGGGGCCGGCCGGAAGGCCGGCCCCTCACCCTTCTCATCCTCTTCGTCGGGGCCCGTTCCGTCGGGGCCGCGCTCGCTCGTCCCGGGCCCTCCGTGTGTTGCCGGGGAGCGGTCGTGCTCGTCGGGGCCCGGGGCCCCGACCGGACCGCTCGCTCGGACTCCGGGGGCGCTGCCCGTTCGTGGACCGTCGCTCCCGGGGCCGCCCGCTTCCGCGGTTCCCCTCGGGCCCCGCCGGATGCCGCCGTGGCCGTTCCTCGTGGGGCACCGTCCGGTTCCGGCCGAGAACGGACGGGCCCCGTCCGAGTCGCCGTCGTGGCGCGCGTGTCCGTCCGATCGGTCCCGTCCGGTCGCTGGAGAAGGGGCACGACCGCCTTCGTCGGCCGCTCCGCCGGGCGGTCCCGTCGCCGCAGGGCCACCCGATTTGCGCGTCCAGGTCGACGGGGGTAGTGTTCCTCGAGCTGCCGCACGGCGGCTGACACCTGAAGAGGGCCGTCGGAAACGGGCCCCATCGTTCTCGACGAGGGGGCTTGACGCCGGTTCGGCCCTCGGACGCGGAGAGGATCCGGTTTTGACTCCGGATCGGACCGGGTCTACAGTAGTCGAGCCGCCTGTCGGCGGTGACAAGAGAACAAGCGGTCGACGGGGAATCGCCGTGAGGCGCACCTCCCGTTCCTCCCGAGGAGCCGGAGAGCGGTTTTGATCCTGAGGGGAGATCGACTAGACTTGCTCGAGTCACCGTTTCGCGGTGGTGTGAAGTGGGGATTCGGGTGGCCTGCTTTTTGGTGGGTTGTTCGGGCCGTGTGCGTGGCTGGGGCTTGTGTGGTTCTGGTTGTGTTGTGCGGTTGTTTCTTGATAACTCAACAGCGTGTTTTTCAGTCAGTGTTTTCTGTGTTGGCCTGTTGTGGGCCGGCATGGTTTTTCTTTGAGTGGACTTTTCTGTCCTGTCCGTTTTTCTGGATGGGGTCGGGGTTGTTCTCTTGTTGTTTTTGTCGGGCCGGGTTCTTCGTGGGTCTGGTCCGGTGGTTTTTACGGAGAGTTTGATCCTGGCTCAGGACGAACGCTGGCGGCGTGCTTAACACATGCAAGTCGAACGGTAAGGCGCTTTCGGGCGTACACGAGTGGCGAACGGGTGAGTAACACGTGAGGAACGTGCCCTTGACTTTGGTATAGCACTTGGAAACAGGTGGTAATCCCGAATATTCAGTTTCCCGGGCATCCGGGTTGTTGGAAAGCTTTTTGCGGTCAGGGATCGTCTCGCGGCCTATCAGCTTGTTGGTGGGGTAGTGGCCCACCAAGGCCTTGACGGGTAGCCGGCCTGAGAGGGCGACCGGCCACATTGGGACTGAGATACGGCCCAGACTCCTGCGGGAGGCAGCAGTGGGGAATATTGCACAATGGGCGGAAGCCTGATGCAGCAACGCCGCGTGCGGGATGACGGCCTTCGGGTTGTAAACCGCTTTCACCCATGACGAAGCGCGAGTGACGGTAGTGGGGGAAGAAGCACCGGCCAACTACGTGCCAGCAGCCGCGGTGATACGTAGGGTGCGAGCGTTGTCCGGAATTATTGGGCGTAAAGAGCTTGTAGGCGGTTGATCGCGTCGATAGTGAAATCCCGGGGCTCAACCTCGGGCTTGCTGTCGATACGGGTTGACTTGAGGAAGGTAGGGGAGAATGGAACTCCCGGTGGAGCGGTGGAATGCGCAGATATCGGGAAGAACACCGGTGGCGAAGGCGGTTCTCTGGACCTTTCCTGACGCTGAGAAGCGAAAGCGTGGGGAGCAAACAGGCTTAGATACCCTGGTAGTCCACGCTGTAAACGGTGGGTACTAGGTGTGGGTCGCATTCCACGTGATCCGTGCCGTAGCCAACGCATTAAGTACCCCGCCTGGGGAGTACGGCCGCAAGGCTAAAACTCAAAGGAATTGACGGGGCCCCGCACAAGCGGCGGAGCATGCGGATTAATTCGATGCAACGCGAAGAACCTTACCTGGGTTTGACATGTACTGGAAGCACTCAGAGATGGGCGTGCCTTTTCGGCCGGTTCACAGGTGGTGCATGGCTGTCGTCAGCTCGTGTCGTGAGATGTTGGGTTAAGTCCCGCAACGAGCGCAACCCTCGTCCAATGTTGCCAGCAGTTCGGCTGGGGACTCGTTGGAGACCGCCGGGGTCAACTCGGAGGAAGGTGGGGATGAGGTCAAGTCATCATGCCCCTCATGTCCAGGGCTTCACGCATGCTACAATGGCCGGTACAAAGAGTTGCGAGCCTGTGAGGGTGAGCGAATCTCGGAAAGCCGGTCTCAGTTCGGATTGGGGTCTGCAACTCGACCCCATGAAGTCGGAGTCGCTAGTAATCGCAGATCAGCAACGCTGCGGTGAATACGTTCCCGGGGCTTGTACACACCGCCCGTCAAGTCATGAAAGTCGGTAACACCCGAAGCCGGTGGCCTGTCCCTTGTGGGGGGAGCCGTCGAAGGTGGGACTGGTGATTAGGACTAAGTCGTAACAAGGTAGCCGTACCGGAAGGTGCGGCTGGATCACCTCCTTTCTAAGGATGCCTGTCTTCTCGTGTCTGCTGGGGTTTCCTGGTGGGTGCGGGGCCCGTGCGCCGGCTCGTGCCGGTGGTGCGGGTCGGGCTTGTTTTTTTGTGGAGGGCTGGCTGGGGGCACGCTGTTGGGTTGTGAGGGAGCGGCCGTGCGGTGGCTTCTTCGTCGGCGGTCGTGTGTCGGGCGGGTTCGTCCCGTGCGGCGTGCGGTTCCGTGCGTGTGTTGAGAACTTCATAGTGGACGCGAGCATCTTTGTAGTTTCGATTGACATGTGTGTTCGACAAGCTACTGAGTGCGATCGGTGGATGCCTAGGCACCAAGAGCCGATGAAGGACGTTGTGACCTGCGATAAGCCCCGGGGAGCTGGTGGACGAGCTTTGATCCGGGGATTTCCGAATGGGGGAACCTCGAAGGTGACCGGTCGTGAGGCCGGCGACTGCTCCCTGAATGTATAGGGGGGTGTGAGGGAACGTGGGGAAGTGAAACATCTCAGTACCCACAGGAGAAGAAGACAACAGTGATTCCGTGAGTAGTGGCGAGCGAAAGCGGAGGAGGCCAAACCGTGCGTGTGTGGACAGCTGGCAGGCGTTGCACGTGCGGGGTTGTGGGAGTGTTCTTGCCCGAGCTGTCAGGAGGGCGGGGAGTGACAAAGCGGTGTTGAAGTGGAAGCGGCTGGGAAGCCGTACCGGAGTGGGTGACAGTCCCGTACACGTATGACATCGTCTTCCTTGGGCACGTCCCAAGTAGCGCGGGACCCCTGAAATTCCGCGTGAATCCGGCGGGACCACCCGTCAAGCCTAAATACTCCTTGGTGACCGATAGCGGACCAGTACCGTGAGGGAACGGTGAAAAGTACCCCGGGAGGGGAGTGAAATAGTACCTGAAACCGGTCGCATACAATCCGTCGGAGCCCTCTTCGTGGGGGTGACGGCGTGCCTTTTGAAGAATGAGCCTGCGAGTTAGTGGTGTGTGGCGAGGTTAACCTGTGTGGGGTAGCCGTAGCGAAAGCGAGTCCGAACAGGGCGGTCCAGTCGCATGCTCTAGACCCGAAGCGGTGTGATCTACCCATGGCCAGGGTGAAGCGACGGTAAGACGTCGTGGAGGCCCGAACCCACCAGGGTTGCAAACCTGGGGGATGAGCTGTGGGTAGGGGTGAAAGGCCAATCAAACACTGTGATAGCTGGTTCTCCCCGAAATGCATTTGGGTGCAGCGTCGTGTGTTCCTTGTCGGAGGTAGAGCACTGGATGGTCTAGGGGGCCCATCAGCTTACTGAAATCAGCCAAACTCCGAATGCCGGCAAGTTGGAGCACGGCAGTGAGACGGCGGGGGATAAGCTTCGTCGTCGAGAGGGAAACAGCCCAGACCATCAGCTAAGGCCCCCAAGGGGCGGCTAAGTGGAAAAGGATGTGGAGTTGCGGTGACAACCAGGAGGTTGGCTTGGAAGCAGCCATCCTTGAAAGAGTGCGTAATAGCTCACTGGTCAAGTGATTCCGCGCCGACAATTCAGCGGGGCTCAAGCCGTCCGCCGAAGCTGTGGCGTCCGCGCGTGTGCCGGGTGCCGGGCCTTGTGTCCGGTGCCGGGCGTGTGGATGGGTAGGGGAGCGTTGTGCGTGCCGTGAAGCGTCGGGGTGACCCGGCGTGGAGTGCGCGCGAGTGAGAATGCAGGCATGAGTAGCGTTTTGACGGGTGGGAAACCCGTCCGCCGAATATCCAAGGGTTCCGGGGTCAAGTTGATCTGCCCCGGGTGAGTCGGGTCCTAAGGCGAGGCCGACAGGCGTAGTCGATGGTTGACGGGTTGATATTCCCGTACCGGCCCAGCAACGGTCCTGTCGAATCGGGTGATGCTAAGCACGCGAGATGTCTCCGGCGCTTTCGGGTGCCGGTGGCGTCGAGTCTGTGAACCGAGTCTGTAGTAGACAAGCTGCGGAGGGACGCAGGAAGGTAGCTCGACAGCCGTCATGGTAAGGCTGTCAAGTCTGTAGGGTGACTGGTAGGCAAATCCGCTGGTCGTGTGCCTGAGAGATGATGAGAGGGGCCCTGTCAGCAGGGTCCGTGTTCGAGTGATCCTATGCTGCCTAGAAAAGCTTCGTGAGCGAGTTGTTGTGCCGCCCGTACCCCAAACCGACACTGGTGGATAGGTAGAGAATACCGAGGCGATCGAGATAATCGTGGTGAAGGAACTCGGCAAAATCCTCCCGTAACTTCGGGACAAGGGAGACTTGAGGCGTGAGGGGCCCGCGCGGCCCTCAGCGCCGGGAGTCGCAGTGAATTGACCCAAGCGACTGCTTACTAAAAGCACAGGTCCGTGCGAAGTCGTAAGACGATGTATACGGACTGACTCCTGCCCGGTGCTGGAAGGTCAAGGGGAACCGTCAGCCTCTCGGCGAAGCGGTGAACTTAAGCCCCAGTAAACGGCGGTGGTAACTATAACCATCCTAAGGTAGCGAAATTCCTTGTCGGGTAAGTTCCGACCTGCACGAATGGAGTAACGACTTGGGTACTGTCTCCACCACGAGCTCGGTGAAATTGCATTACGAGTAAAGATGCTCGTTACGCGCAGCAGGACGGAAAGACCCCGGGACCTTCACTACAGTTTGGTATTGGTGATCGGTGCGGCTTGTGTAGGATAGGTGGGAGACTGTGAAGCGGCCACGCCAGTGGCCGTGGAGTCGTCGTTGAAATACCACTCTGGTCGTTCTGGTTGTCTAACCTCGGACCGTGACCCGGTTCAGGGACAGTGCCTGACGGGTAGTTTGACTGGGGCGGTCGCCTCCCAAAGAGTAACGGAGGCGCCCAAAGGTCCCCTCAGCCTGGTCGGCAACCAGGTGTCGAGTGCAAGTGCACAAGGGGGCTTGACTGTGAGACGGACACGTCGAGCAGGGACGAGAGTCGGGACTAGTGATCTTCTGGTGGCGTGTGGAAGCGCCAGAACTCAACGGATAAAAGGTACCCCGGGGATAACAGGCTGATCTTGCCCGAGCGCTCACAGCGACGGCATGGTTTGGCACCTCGATGTCGGCTCGTCGCATCCTGGGGCTGGAGTCGGTCCCAAGGGTTGGGCTGTTCGCCCATTAAAGCGGCACGCGAGCTGGGTTAAGAACGTCGTGAGACAGTTCGGTCCCTATCCGCTGCGCGCGTAGGAATCTTGAGAAGGGCTGTCCTCAGTACGAGAGGACCGGGACGGACCAACCTCTGGTGTGCCAGTTGTTCCTCCAGGAGCATGGCTGGTTGGCCACGTTGGGAAGTGATAACCGCTGAAAGCATCTAAGTGGGAAGCACGCTTCAAGATGAGGATTCCCCAGCCTCGTGCTGGTAAGGCCCCCGGCAGACCACCGGGTTGATGGGTCGGACGTGGAAGCGCCGCGAGGCGTGGAGCTGACCGATCCCAAACGGCCGAGAGGCTTGCCCCACGCACCCCGCCCCACGAAGAGGGGGTGGGCCCGTGACTGCTGGTGCTCGCGTCCACTGTGTTGTTCTGGACACACGGACAGGAAACCCCGGCCAGGGGGCTCCGCCGTCCGGTGTCAGAGACCGTGCCGGTGGCCATGGCGGAAGGGAAACACCCGGTCCCATACCGAACCCGGAAGTTAAGCCTTCCAGCGCCGATGGTACTGCACGCGGGAGCGTGTGGGAGAGTAGGAGACCGCCGGACCACACACCATCCCCCGCAGGCACACGGAACCCCCGACAAGGGGCTCCGAAACCCTGCGGGGGATAACCATTCAACAACCACACCAGCACCAGACACCCCACCAGACAACCGGGACCACCAGACAACCGGGCAGCCGACCGAACACGACACGACAGCACCACCAACCACCAACCAAACCCACAGGCGCGCGCCGTGGTGCCGCGCCGCAGGGGCTAGCCTGAGGGCCATGCACGTCGATGATGATCTCGAGCGCCGTCCTTTCGTCACCGTCGAGCCCGGTGAGCGCGTGATCCGCCGGCGCAGGGGCGCCAGGGTCATCGTCCTCGCAGACGAGCGGGTGCTCCTGGAGCAGGACACCGACCCGGGCCTGCCCGGTGTGCACTGGTGGGTCACCCCCGGCGGTGGCCTGGACCCCGGTGAGAGCTTCGTCGAGGCCGGCGTGCGCGAACTGCGCGAGGAGACGGGCCTCGTCGTGACGGGGGCCGATCTCATCGGTCCCGTCGCCCGTCGCCTCACCCATCACGGCTACACCGACCAGGTGCTCGTGCAGACCGAGGAGTTCTTCGTCGTCCGCACCGAGCGCTTCGAGGTGGACACCTCCGGCTACACCGACGAGGAGCGCCGGACGCTGCTCCACACGGCGTGGATGACCCGCGAGGAGGTCGCCGCCAGCACCGTCTGGCCCAGCAGGATCCTCGAGCTCTGGGACGCCGGACGGGGCGACTTCCTCGACCTGGGCAGTGTCGAGGAGTCGACAATCCCGTTGACCGCCGAGCAGCGGGCCTTCCTCGGTCTGCGCTGAGGGGACGGACATGCGGCGGGGCGCTCAGCGCCGGCCCTCCAGCGGCGCCTCCTCGGCGTCGATGATCCGGTTAGGTGCAGTCCTGCTCGGTGAGGAAGCGCTGACGGTGCTGCGCGAAGTCGGCATCCGCCGCGTCCCGGGCCACGACCGTGCAGAAGCGCGCCGTGCCGTCCTGCGCGTCGCCTCGGCCGGCCATCCGAGGACGAGCAGCGCCTGCTTGAGACGATCGTCATGTCGCACCACTCCTCCACCGGAGGCCCCGCGCGGGGCCTCCGGGGCCGATCCCGTGCCGGCCGGCGAGGACCGTCCGCCCGCAGCCGCGCGCGGGCCCCAGGGGCCACCAGTACAGGGGCCAGTATCCGTCCCTCCGTCGAGCCCGTCCGCCGGACGCCCCGCGCGATCGGGGCATCCGTTCCCCCTCGTGCCGGCTGGCCCGCCCCTGCCGATGCCGACGGGTGCCTGTGAGGGCGGGCGCGAGCCGGGCGGTGCCGGGACGGTCATCGGGCGGGGGAGCCTCCGCGATCCGCCGCGCCTCCCGGACGTCTGCCCGTCGGCGGGCGGACGGCGCGGCCCGCGGGCCGTCGGACGGGGCTCAGGAGTGCGGCTGGGAGAGCTGGCGCGGCATGCAGCTGTTGAGCAGGTCGTCACCGGACAGCGTCGGGTAGAGCGTCGAGCAGACGGCCAGTCCGGCCTCGTAGCTGTCGATGCCGCCCGGGTCCGCGAGCGTCACCCAGGTGTCGGCGGGCAGGGCGACCTGGGTTCCGAAATCGGTGGCCTTGAGCAGCAGGATGTTGTGCAGGCCCTTGCTGCCCGCGTAGCTCGCGAGATCCTGGTAGTGCTGGTAGATGTCCGGGAGCCCGAAGCTGTGCGAGCCGTTCGCCGTCGTCTGCTGCGGGTCGTAGACGCCCTCGTACTTGCTGTCGAGCTGGAGCACCCAGCGCCCGTTGAGCACGAGGTTCTGCATGCTGCGACTGCGCGCGTCGTTCAGATTGTCGAGGGCCTGGGTGCGCTCGTCAACGGTGGGCGTGGGGGTCGGCGTGGGTGTCTGGCTCGCGGAGCTGGCCGGGACCGACGAGGGCGCCGCGTCGGAGGAGTCCCCGTGCCCCCGGACGATGCCGAGGACGACCGCGGCGACGAGCAGCGCGGCCAGGACGATGATGATCGCCGTCGTGATGTCGCCCCTGCGGCGGGTCGGCGGCGCCGGCTGCGGAGGACCCTGGAGGGGGCCGGGGCGGGGGACCTGCCGGGCGCCCGGGAAGCCGATCGCGCTCAGGCCGTTCGCGCCGCCGCCGGGCCAGGACGGGGCCCCGGCGCCGGTCCACTGGCCGGACGCCCCGGCCGCTGTGCCGGGGGCCCAGCCCGAGGTGGATCCCCAGCCGGAGGAGCCCGGGGCGGTTCCGCCGTCGAGCATCGTCGCGGCCCGCCCGGGGGCCAGGACGATGGCGTTCGGGACGTCGACCGGGACGGCCGGCGGAGGAGTCCGCAGCGGCTCGAGCACGGGCAGCACCAGCGTCTGGTCGCTCGCCTCGCGGAGCGCCTGCGCGGCCCGGGCGGCGCTGGCCGGCCGACGGAAGGGCTCCTTGCGGGTCAGCCAGACCAGGACGTCCCAGACACGGTCGTCCAGGCCGGCGGGACGACCGGGGTCGAGGCTCAGTTGGGCCTGCATCGCCGCGGCCGGGGCGCGGTCGGCGAAGGGCGTGACGCCGGTGACCAGCTCGTAGAGCATGATGCCGAGCGAGTAGAGATCGCTGGCCGGCGTCGGCGTCTGGTTCATGAGGAGCTCGGGGGCCATGTAGTGCGGCGTGCCGGCGACGAGCGTCGGGTTGACGGCGCCCGGTCCGGGTTCGGCGAGGCGCGAGACGCCGAAGTCCGTGATGCGGGGGACGAGCTCGCTACCGGTCTCGTCGACGAGCACATTGGCGGGCTTCATGTCGCGGTGGACGATGTGCTGCTCGTGGATGGCCTGCAGCCCGTCGGCCAGCTCGGCGCACACGAGGGCCGCGTCCGACTGGGTGAGGGTGCCCGAGGCCCTGAGGATCTGACGCAGGTCGCGGCCCTCGACGAGGTCCATGATGATCGCGAGGGTGTCGCCTTCGACGACCAGGTCGTGCACCCCCACGACGTTGGGATGGTGCACGCTCAGCAGCAGGTTCCGTTCGGAGACGAAGCGCTTGACCATCTCGGCGTTGTCGCTGATGCCCGGGCGCAGGATCTTCGCCGCGTGGAGGCGGCCCTGCGCGTCCTCGACCCGCCAGACCTCACCCATCGCGCCGTCGTTGATGTGGGAAACCAGCGTGTAGCGGCTGCCCAGGTGCTCGTCGGGGCTGTGCGTCGTCACGGTTCCTCTTCGTGTGGGTGGACTCTTCGCGCGGGCGGGCCGCCGGGAGCGGGTGCCCGCGGAGCGCGGACCTTGCAGGCGGGCGCCCTGCCGCGCCCCTGACATAGTACGGGTAGAGCGACTCGGGGATGACAGGGTGAAGGTCTGGATGACCACCAGGCGAAGGAGCGGCAGGGATGAGCGGACCCGCGACGCAGGTCGACGGGCCGGTCGCCGTCGTCGTCGCGGGGCCTGTCCGCCACCTGCTCGTCGCGGGCTCGACCATCAGGATCGGGCGCGACCCCGGCTGCGACATCGTCGTGAACAGCCCGCCCGCCTCCCGGCGGCACGTGCGGATCGGTGCGGACCGCTCCGGCGCGGTCACGATCCGCGATCTGGGCAGCGCCAACGGCGGCTTCGTCGACGGCCGGCGGCTCGACGAGTTCGTCGTCGGCGACGGCGCCGTGCTCACTCTCGGCGCCCCCGACGGTCCGGCCCTCACCGTCACGCGCACCGCCGGGGGCGCTCCGCGGTCCTCGATCACCCCGCTGGCCACCGCGCCGGCGCGACCGGAGCCGGGCACACCGGCGAGACCGTGCTCGTCGTCGCCGGACGGGCGGTGCAGGGCCGGACGATCACCATCGGCCGTGCCTCCTCGAACGCCATCGTCTTGGACGACCCGCTCGTCTCCCGGCACCATGCGCGCCTGACCGGCGGACCCCGGCAGGGCTACCGCATCGAGGGCCTCTCCGGCCTCAACGGCGTCCGGATCAACGGCCGGCCCGCCCCCGGCGGCAGCGTCTTCCGCGACGGCGACCGGCTCGGCATCGGCCGCACCACGCTGGTCATCAGCGGGGGTCGCATCGTCGCCACCGAGCCCGCCCACACCGCGCTCAGCGCCGACGAGCTGAGCTTCGTCATCAAGGACCACGGGCAGCGCGAGACCCTGCTCGACCGGGTGAGCTTCCGGGTCCGGTCGGGATCGCTCGTGGTCGTCATCGGCCCGTCAGGCGCCGGTGAGTCGACGCTGCTGCGCGCCATCACCGGCTCCCGACCGGCCACGAGTGGCCGCGTCGTCTACCGCGGCATCGAGCTCTACGAGAACTTCGCCAGCCTGCGCCAGCGCATCGGCGTCGTCCCCCAGGACGATGTCGTGCACCGTCGGCTCACCGTCCGCAGGGCCCTGCGCTACGCGGCGCAGCTGCGCCTGCCGGCCGACTACGACGCGCAGGTCCGCGAGCACGAGGTCGACCGCGTCATCGGCGACCTCGGGCCGACCGAGAACGCCGACACGCTCATCAGCCGTATCTCGGGCGGCCAGCGCAAATGCGTCTCGGTGGCCCTCGAACCGCTCACCCGGCCCGAGCCGCTGCTGCTCGACGAGCCCACCTCGGGGCTCGACCCGGGCATGGACAAGTCCGTCATGGAGCTGCTGCGCACCCAGACCGACGGCGGGCGCGCGGTGCTCGTCGTCACCCGCAGCACCGACAACCTCGACCTGTGCGACGAGGTGCTCATCCTGGCGCCCGGCGGCCGGGCCGCCTACCTCGGCCCGCCCCGCCGGGGTGCTCGGCTTACTGCCGGGGTGCTCGGCTACTTCGGCGCCGAGTGCTACGCGGAGGTCTTCCAGTCGCTGTCGGACACCCCGGACCGGCACGCCGAGCGCTACCGCCGACTCCACCCGGGCGCGCCCGCTCAGCCTCCCCCAGACGCCCGACATCGGCCGGCCCCCGCCGCAGCGGCGCGGCCGACGCGGGGCATCCCGCACGGGTGGGGGCCGAGGCTGGGGCCCGCCTGATCATCTCGACCAGGATCGGGGCAGGGGGCCGAGGACGGCGCGGGTGGCCGAGGTGAGGGCCGGCGGTTCGCCCCAGGCGGGTGCCAGCTCGGTCAGGCGCGTGACGGCGTCGGCGATCTCGTCGTCGCGGCCCGTCAGACCGGGGGAGTCGGCGAGCCCGACGGTCGGCGTCTCGTCGCCGCCCTGACGGGCCGCCATCGTCCGGGCGACGCACAGGTCCAGGCGTCGAGGCCCTCGAGGGGCGCGCGAGGTCGAGGCGTGCGAGCAGACCCGTTCGGCGAGGTGGAGAGGGGGCGGGCAGGCCAGGTCGGGGCGCGCCCGCAGCAGGCGCTCGAGCGCCTGCTGCGGGGACCACTGGTGTCGTCCGCCGGCGAGCGGGGCCCGCTCACCAGGTCGGCCCCCTGCCGCCGGGGCCTCCGGGGTACGGCGGCAGGGGGCCCTGGGCGTTCGGCGGCACGGCGCCCCGGGGCGGCATCGTGCCCGGGGACGGCGCGACGGGCGCCACCGGCCCGGGCGCCGGTGCGGCCGGCCACTGCGGCTGCTGCGCGCCCGGTCCCTGCGGGGCGCTGCTCGTGCCGCCGGCCGCCCGCAGGGCCGCGGCCTGCTCCGGTGAGACGAGGCGTCCGCACCGCTTCAGGTCGGAGCGGGTGATCCACGGGCAGGCGAGCACCAGACCCAGGCAGAGCCAGCGCGCGAGCGAGTCGAACGTGTCCAGGAACGTGAGGCCGTCGGACAGCACGAGCCACACGGTGGAGGCCGCGAAGCCGAGCATGATGACGATGCCGATGAATCGCGCCATGCGGCTGCGCGAGCGGGTCGTCGACAGGATCCACGCCAGGATGAGCGCCGCGGCCGCGGCGGGCCGGATGATGAAACCGATGGCGAGGCAGACCAGTACGGCGATGCCGGTGCTGCGCAGCAGACTCCCCGCGGTGCACGGCACGGCCGATCCGTCGTCGGACAGGATGAGCAGGTGCGCGGAGCCCCTGGGCGGTGCGCCGTCCAGGGTTCCCCGGCCGCTCGGGGCCCCCTGGCCGGCAGCGGCGGTCCCGGGCCCCGCCGCCGTCGGCACGACGAGGCTGGAGGCGTCCGGCGGGGCGAACTCGGTGGTCGGGGACGACGACACCGGGTCGTCGGGGAACTCGAACGGGTCGTGCGGATCGTGCTCGCGCGACCGCGGGCCGGTGAGCATCGACGGGCTCTCGAAGGGCTCCCGGGGATCGCGCGGGGCCTGCTCGGCGGGGGCCAGTGACTCGAGGGCGGGCCCCGGCACGGCCGGGGGCCGGATCTCGTCGGGGTGGACGACGACGCCGCTCACCTCGACCCCGGGCTCGTGGGCGGGCTCCGTGAGCGGCTCGGCCTTCGGCTGCGCGAACGCGGCGGGCGCCTCACGGGGAGCACCGTCCAGCGTGAGAGTGTCGAAGATGCGTTGCCCTGCCATGCCAGCGATTCTACGGGCCCGCGACACGGCCGGGCCGGGACGCCCGCGCCGCCCCTCGGCCCGGGGCGGGGTGTGGGGGTTGCTCCTCTCGATAATCTTGAAGATGTCCCGCGCGCCCGCGCGAGCGCCGGGCGGCCACCGGGCCTGGCGTCCTGGAAGGAAGATGAGGTGAGGAGATGCCGAGCGGCAAGGTGCGTTTCTTCGACTCCGAGAAGGGCTTCGGGTTCATCACGAAGGATGACGGCGACGGCGAGGTCTACTTCCGCTCCAACGCCCTCCCGGCCGGCGTCACCGCCGTCAAGAGGGGCCAGCGCGTCGAGTTCGGCGTCATCGAGGGCCGCCGCGGGGAGCAGGCGCTGTCCATCGCGCTGATCGACCCGCCCCCGTCGCTGTCCAAGGCCTCCCGCCGCCGGCCCGAGGACTTGGCCGTCATGATGGAGGACCTCATCAAGCTGCTCGACGGCCTGTCGAACGGATACCGTCGCGGCCGCCATCCCAATCCGAGTCAGGCCACCAAGATCGCGACCATGCTGCGCGGGGTGGCGGACGAGCTGGAGAAGTAATGCCTGCTGCACGAACGACCGCCCCCAAGACCGACACGGTGCTCACCGCGGCCGTCGAGGTTGCGCACGCCGCCGCCGAGCGCCAGGCCGGCGACTTCGGCGTGGGGGAGTACCTCGGCTGCGAGCCCGAGGGCGAGCGCCTCCTCACCCACCACTTCGCGTGCCCCCACCACGGCTACCGCGGGTGGCGCTGGGCCGTCACGCTCACACGCGCCCCGCGGGCCCGCACGGCGACCGTCGACGAGGTCGTCCTCGTGCCCGGCGCCGACGCGCTCCTGGCCGCCGAGTGGGTGCCGTGGGCCGACCGCATCCGTCCTGGCGACGTCACCCCCGGCACCCTGCTGCCCACACCGGACAATGATCCCCGCCTCGAGCCGGGCTTCACCGGCGGCGAGATGACCGAGGACGACGACCCCGCCGAGTGGAGCGCCGTCCGCGCCATCGCCACCGACCTGGGCCTTGGTCGCGAACGCGTCCTCTCCCACGAGGGCCGCTCCCGGACCGCGGAGCGCTGGCTCGCGGGCGAGGCCGGCCCCGACAACGCCTCGACGCGGCACGCCCCCGGCCAGTGCGCCGAGTGCGCCTACTTCCAGCGCATCTCCGGCTCGCTCGGCACGCTCTTCGGGGTGTGCACCAACGAGCACTCCCCGCGCGACGCCGCGGTCGTGAGCGTCGACCACGGCTGCGGCGGCCACTCGAACGTCGTCGCCGACCAGCGCGGCGTCGACCTGCCCGAGCCCGTCTACGACACGATCGGCATCGACCGGGCGCTCTTCGACTGAACCACCGGTCGGCCGAACGCGCCGGTCGGCCGGACGAGCCGAGGCGGCGGCGTCCGCGGGCGCTCGCGGAGGCGGCCCCGGGACCCCCGTTACCATGGCGGCCATGACGTCGTTGTCCCCTGAGAAGACCCTGAAGAACCCCTCCGCCGTGGAGCGCTGGTTCCAGATCTCCGCGCGCGGCTCGTCCATCGGGCAGGAGCTGCGCGGCGGCATGGTGACCTTCTTCACCATGGCCTACATCCTCGCGCTCAACCCCGTGGTCATCGGCACCGCAGCCGACTCGAGGGGCAACCTGGTCTCGGGGGCCCCCAAGTACACCGACGCCGCGGCCGGCATCGTCGACCAGGCGGCGGTCAACCACTCGATGGCCATGGTCGCCGCCGCGACCGCGCTCGTCGCCGGCGTGAGCACCCTCCTCATGGGCGTCATCGGGCGGTTCCCGATCGGCCTGGCCACCGGCCTCGGCCTCAACGCCATGTGCGCCTACGTCATCGCCCCGAACTCCACCTGGCCGCGCACGATGGGCATGATCGTCATCGAGGGCATCATCATCACCCTGCTCGTGCTGACCGGTTTCCGGGAGGCGGTCTTCCGCGCCGTCCCGCGGGAGCTGCGCGTGGCCATCTCGGTGGGCATCGGCCTGTTCATCACCTTCGTCGGCCTCGTCGACGCCCACATCGTCACGCCCGGCTCGGGCACCCCGGTCCAGCTCGGCCTGGACGGCTCGCTCGGCACGACCCCGCAGCTCGTCTTCGTCATCGGCCTGCTCATCCTGCTGTTCCTGTACGTGCGCTCGACGCGCGGCGCCATGCTCATCGCCATCATCGTGACGGCCCTCATCGGCGTGCTCGTCCAAGCGGTCGCCAGGATCCCGGCGACCCTCGGCGACGGCACCACCAATCCCGCGGGCTGGGCCCTCAACGTTCCGGCCTGGCCCGGCGTCTCCGCCTTCACCGTCCCCGACCTGGGGCTCCTCGGCCGCGTCGACCTGGTCGGCGCCTTCGCCGCCGCCGACGGACGGTTCACCCTCGCCAGCGTCCTGGGCGCCGTCATGATGATCTTCTCGCTGCTGCTCGCCGACTTCTTCGACACCCTCGGCACCGTCGTGGCCGTGGGCGCCGAGGGCGGCATCCTCGACGAGAGGGGCGAGCCCCCGCACCTGCGCGGCATCCTGCTCGCCGACTCCCTGGCCGCCCTGCTCGGCGGCCTGGGCTCCACCTCGTCCAGCACCTCCTACATCGAGTCCACCGCGGGCGTCGCGGAGGGTGCCCGCACCGGCGTCGCCTCGATCGTCACCGGCGTCCTCTTCCTGCTGGCGATCTTCCTGTCGCCGCTGACCAACATGGTGCCCTCCGAGGCCGTCGCGCCGGTGCTCGTGGTCGTCGGCTTCCTCATGATGCAGCAGGTCGGCGAGATCGACTGGCATCACCTGGTCGACGCGATCCCGGCCTTCATCACGATCGTGCTCATGCCCTTCAGCTACTCGATCTCGGTGGGCATCGGCGCCGGCTTCGTCGTCTTCATCGCGCTGAAGATCTTCCACGGAAAGGCCCGCCACGTCCACCCGCTCATGTGGGTGGTCGGCGCGCTGTTCGTCGTCTACTTCGCCTCGGACGTCATCAACAGGGCGATCTCGGGGGCCGCCTGAGCAGCCCTTCCGCGCCGCGGCTCGGGGCCCGGTCCGGGTCCGCCCCGGAGGGTCTGCGGGCTCCCGGCGCGTCCAGCGCATAAAGTTGCCGACGTGGACACGCAGGACAGCGCAGGAACCTCGGGCGCCCGTCGGGTGAGGACGGTCCTCGCGGGCGCGGTGCTCGCGGTCGGTCTGCTGGCGCCGGTCCCCGCGGCGGCCCAGCCCGTACCGGCCCAGCCGACGCCCCACGCCACGGCGACCGCCACCGCGACGGGCACGACCGCGCAGCAGGCCTCCACGACGCCCCAGCAGGCCGGCAGGACGGCCGAGTCCACCGTGTCGAGCGGCTCGCTCAGCCGCAAGAAGACGGTCGCCGCCCTCGTCCTCGGCTTCGTCGTCGCGCTCGCCGCGGCCGTCCTCGTCTACCGTCGCTCGGCCCGGGACAACCGCCTGGGCTGACCGCGTCCGGGCGGGCCGGTCTCAGTCGACGATGCGCTCGAGCACCCAGTCGATGCAGCCGAGGAGTCGGCTCACGTCGTCGGGATCGACGGAGGCGAAGACCCCGACGCGCATCTGGTCGGTGCCCAGCGCCCGGTAGGGCTCGATGTCGAGGATGCCGTTGGCGCGCAGCGTGCGGCACAGCAGCGGCGCGTCGACCGTCCCGTCGAAGACGACGGTCACGACGACGGGGGAGCGCAGCGCCGGATCGGCGACGAACGGGCGGGCGCACGGGCAGGCCTGCGCCCACTCGTAGATGCGCCGCGAGGAGTCGGCGGTGCGCGCGGTGACGAAGCCCATGCCGCCGTGCTCGAGCATCCAGCCGAGCTGCTCGTCGAGCAGGATCAGCGTGGCCAGGGCCGGCGTGTTGAGCGTCTGGTCCTTCGCCGCGTTCGCGGCGGCCAGCGTCAGGTTGAGCGTGTCGGGCACCCAGCGGCCGTCATGGCCCGCGGTGAGTCGGGCCGAGCGCTCCAGCGCCGCCGGGGAGCAGAAGGACAACCACAGGCCGCCGTCGGAGCCGAGGTTCTTCTGCGGCGAGAAGTACAGGGCGTCCGCCTGGGTCAGGTCCGCGTCGATGCCGCCGGCCGCGCTCGTCGCATCGATGAGCACGAGGGCGTCGTCGGCGGCGCCGGCCGGACGCCCGACGGGCATGGCCACGCCGGTGGAGGTCTCGTTCTGGGCCCAGGCGTAGACGTCGATCCCGTCCTCGACGGCCGGGAGGCAGCCCTGGCCGAAGGGGGCCTCGGTGACGAGGGGCGGTCTCAACCACGGCGTGCGCGAGGCCGCGGAGGCGAACTTCCTGCTGAAGGAGCCGTACGAGGCGTGCGAGGAGCGGCGCTCGATGAGGCTCACGCAGGCCAGGTCCCAGAAACTCGTCGCGCCGCCGTTGCCGAGGATCACCTGGTAGCCGTCGGGCATCCGGTAGAGCTCGGCGAGGCGCTCACGGATCCGGGCCACGACACCGCGCACGCCCGGCCTTCGGTGGGACGTGCCCATCAACGGGCTGGACGCCAGGGCGGCGAGGGCCTCGGGGCGCACCTTGGCCGGGCCGGAGCCGAAACGGCCGTCCTCGGGAAGAAGCTCGGCGGGAATCACGAGTTCGCTCACCCCCCCGATTCTTCCACCTCGCCCGCGGAGCGCCGGGCCGGTCCCGGGCCCGTGCCGTCCACCACGGGCCCGGAGCGGCAGCCCGCCCGGCTCCTCCGCGTCTGCCGGCGCAGTGCCGACCGCGGGCCCGCAGGGGCGGCGAGGGCGCGCAGGGGGGAGGAGACGACCCGCCCATCGGCGCCGGGTGCTGGCGCGGAGCGCTCGCTCAAGGCGAGACTGATCCTGCGGGGAACAACCACCGGTCCCCGCCGGTTAACCTGTGAGAACCGCGAAGTGAGGAAACGAGGGGCATGGAATGAGCGGCGAGCTGATCGACACCTCCCAGATGTATCTGCGCACCGTCTTCGAACTGGAGGAGGCCGACATCGAGCCGAGGCGCGCACGCATCGTCGACCGGCTCCACCAGGCCGGTCCCACGGTCTCCCAGACCGTCGCGAGGATGGAGCGCTACGGCCTCATGAGGCTGACCGAGGAACGCACCATCGAGCTCACCAGGGCCGGCTTCGAGGAGGCGCGCGACGTCATGCGCCACCACCGACTGGCGGAGTGCTTCCTCGTCGACGTGCTCGGACTCGACTACGCGCTCGCCCACGAGGAGGCCTGCCGCTGGGAGCACGTCATGAGCGACGCCGCCGCCGAACGCATGGCCGTGTACCTCGGCAACCCCGAGACCAGCCCGTACGGCACCCCGATCCCCGCGGCGAACGCCCGCAAGGTGCACCGCCTCGCCGACCACGGCCAGGAGCTGAGGACCGCCGCGGCCGCCGGATCGGACGAGGTCGTCTTCGTCATGGTCGACGAGCACCCGCAGACCGATCCGTGCTTCATGGCCGAGCTCGACGCCTCCCTGATCCGCCCCGGCTCGGTCGTGACCCTCACTGCGCAGGGCGAGGACCTCGTGCTCACCGGCGAGGACGGCCGGCACTCGGTGCGCGTCCCCGCCGAGTACACGGGCTCGTTGCGCGTCAGGGCCCGCCACTGACCGGGGCCCGGACGCCCGACGGGAATACCCCGGTGACCGGGCATGTTCTACAGGCGTCAGCGCCTCGGCGGAAGCGAGGCGCCTCTTCGTGGAAAGGACGACCATGGCCACCACCGCACTGAGCGAGGCCACCTTCGAGAGCACCGTGACCGGCAACAGCATCGTGCTCGTGGACTTCTGGGCCGACTGGTGCGGCCCCTGCAAGCGTTTCGGCCCGATCTTCGAGGCGGCCAGCGACAAGAACGAGGACATCGTCTTCGGCAAGGTCGACACCGAGGCGGCGCAGGAGCTGGCGGCGCAGCTCCAGATCCAGGCCATCCCCACCCTCATGGCCTTCAAGAACGGCAAACTGCTGTACCGCAACGCCGGTGCCCTCAACGCCTCCCAGCTCGACGGCCTCATCGCGCAGGTCCGCGAGTACGAGGGCCAGGAGGGTCAGGAGAAGACCTCCGGGCAGGCCTGAGCCCCGACCCCGTGCATGCGTCCCGCGGACGTCCGGTGAGGGACGTCCGCGGGACGTCGTGGGTGGTTGGTTTCGGGGCGCGTCTGCGCTCCGCTTCGGCGGCCCCGAAAGGATTCGAACCTTCGACACGCGGTTTAGGAAACCGCTGCTCTATCCCCTGAGCTACGGGGCCTCATCATTCAGCCTAGCCGCACTGACCGGGGCGGGACAAAAGGATCCCGGTGCCGCCCGGCGGGCCGGACGGCGGCGCGCCCCGGAGGGGCCGGAGGGGGGCATCGCGGGGGAACCGCTTTTCATAAACACTTCCTGAGGATTTCTCTCAGCTCCTTGTCTTGCGCCCAGCCGGTCATATGATCGCTGATGAAGGCGGCGCCTTGCTGTTGTAGGTCTCCTGGGGGTGGGCAGACGGCTTCGGCTCCTCAGCAGGCGTCGTCTTCTTCCGCCCCTCGTTCCCCCCTCCCGTTCGCCGGTCCCGGCCCGGGCGTCCACCAGCAGGGCCATGAGCACGACAGTCCGGCTCTGGCTAGGCTGAGGGCATGAGCGAGCAGGGACTTCAGCAGGCCAGGCGGAAGATGACCGACGCAGGCGTCGGCCCCACGGCCATCGACGTGTTCAGTCACTACTACGAGCGGGTCGCCTCGGGCGCCACCGGCCTGATCAGCGAGGACTCCATCCGGCCGGTCGGCGAGGTCCCGGCCCTCGACGACATCGGCGTCGACGAGCAGCAGGCCCGTGAGGCCCTCGACAGGACCGTCTTCATCAAGCTGAACGGCGGGCTCGGCACCTCGATGGGTCTGGCCCGGGCCAAGTCCCTCCTCGAGGTGCGCGACGGCAGCACATTCCTCGACATCCTCGTCCGACAGGCGCTGTCGGCGCGCCGCAGGTACGGTGCGCGCCTGCCGCTGCTGCTCATGGACTCCTTCAACACCCACGAGGACACCCTCGCCGCCCTGGCGAAGCACCCCGGGCTCCCCGTCGACGGCCTGCCGCTCGACTTCCTGCAGAGCAAGGAGCCCAAGCTCCTGGCGAGCGATCTCACGCCGGTCGAATGGCCCGCGGACCCCTCGCTCGAATGGTGCCCGCCGGGGCACGGCGACATCTACGCGTCCCTCCATGACAGCGGTCTGCTCGACCGGTTGCTCGCGGCGGGCTACCGCTACGCCACGGTCTCCAACTCCGACAATCTCGGTGCGATCCCCGATGCGAGGATTGCCGGCTGGTTCGCCGCCACCGGCGCCCCCTGGTGCTCCGAGGTCTGCGAACGCACGCCCAACGATCGCAAGGGCGGCCACCTGGCCGTCCGCAGGGTCGACGGCCGGCTCATCCTGCGCGACACCGCGCAGACCGCCGAGGCGGACATGCGGTTCTTCACCGACGAGACGGTGCACCGCTACTTCAACACCAACAACCTGTGGTGGAACCTCGAGGCCCTCAGGGCCAAGCTCGACGAGACCGGAGGGGTCCTCGGCCTGCCGCTCATCCGCAACACCAAGACCGTCGACCCGACCGACCCCGGGAGCCCCGCCGTCATCCAGGTGGAGAGCGCCATGGGCGCGGCCATCGAGCTGTTCGACGACGCCAGGGTCCTCAAGGTCGGCCGGGACCGCTTCGTGCCGGTCAAGAAGACCAACGAGCTGCTCCTGCTGCGCTCGGACGTCTACGAGATCGGCGACGACGGCGTGCTCAGGGCGCGGGTGGGGCGCATCCCCGGCATCGACCTCGGCCCCGCGTACACCTTCGTGGACGAGTTCGACCGGCGCGTCCCCCACCCGGTGCACCTGCGCGAGGCGAACTCGCTGACGGTCACCGGCGACTGGAGCTTCGGCTCCGACGTCCGGGTGGTCGGCGACGTCGTGCTCGGCGCCGAGGGGGGCACCGTTCCTGACGGGGCGGTGCTGCGGGCGCGATGAGCGCGGTTCCCCGGCTCGTGATCGCCGCCGCCCACGCCCTGGGCGGCGCTGATGCCGCACGCGCCATGGCCCGCGGCGCCGACACGCCCGATGAGCTCGTCTCGCGCCTGCACGAGGCCGGCTGGACGGCCGGGCGGCTGCGCGCCTTCCGCGATGCCTGCCGCGCCGAGGGCGGACGCTGGCCCCTGGCCGTGTCCGACGACATCCGGGCGGGGATCGGCCCCGCCCAGCTGCACGCCTGGGTCGGCCGGTGCGAGGCGCTGCTGGCCCTCGACGCGGTCGAGGCCGGCGTGCGGGACCATTCCCGCCCGCTCGACCGTGAAGACCTGCGCCTCATGGCCGAGCGGCCGCCGCATCACGGCTCGGTCGGCTGAGCGCCGGAGGTCGTTCCGCGACTCCGCTCGGCCATGAGGCGCGAGGGTTCGGGCCCCGAGGCGATCGGGGCCAGCGGACCATCGGGAGAACTCCTCGTCGGGCGCTGCGGGACGGCGACCCGGGGACCCTCCCGATGGTCCGGACTTCCGGGCTCAGGCCTGGACGTCACCGGCGGAGCGCTCGGCGCCCCTCTTCCCGGCGAGCAGGTCGCGGATCTCGGTGAGCAGGTCGGCCTCGGTCGGGGGGATGCCCTCGTCCTCCTGACCCTTCTTCCTGCGGGCCTCAAGAGCGTTCATCGGCTTGACGATCGCGAAGTAGACCACTGCGGCCACCATGAGGAACGAGATGAGTGCGGTGAGGAAGGTGCCGACCGGGATGCCGCCCGGGGCCCAGTTGTCGAAGTTCGGCTCCCTGCCGCCCAGCACCAGGGCGATGAGGCTCAGGATGACATTGGTGAACGTGCTCACGACCGCGGCGAACGCGGTGCCGATGATGAAGGCGACGGCAGTCTGGATCAGATTGCCGCGCATGATGAACTCTTTGAAACCCTTCATGGTTCTCCTCGTGGGATGACTGGAATGGGGATGGATCGGGACGGGAATGGACATGGCGTGATGAGGATGCCTTCGAGAGGAAGGTGCTCACCCGGGTCTCAACGCCGTGGGGGAGCGGGTTGTTCCCAATCCCCTGAGTCTAGAGGGGCCCGGCATCGGGCCGGGCCCCTCGCCCGAGTGATGACATCACGACAGTCGACAAGGGTATTCGTTGCCCGCGAGGAGGGCCGCCCCCATCCTTGCCAGGTGCCTCCCCTGCCGTGCCGAGCTGCGCGCCACGTGGGGAGGACCGGCCCCGTCCCCGTCAGGGTGCCTCCAGGATGATGCCCATCTCGTACGAGGACGAGGCCGCGGCCAGCAGCGCCGCCTGGTCGGCGTCCGCCGTGACGACGACCAGAGCGCCGCTCGACCCGGAGCCGCCGATCGCGCTGGCCTCGGCCGGGGCCGGCAGCGCCGCGATGCGCACGCGGTCGACGACCGGGACCGACTGGCCGTCCGGGCCGAGGGTCACGACCGAGATGAGATCGCCCACCTCGAGGATCGACGCGATGGCCGCGTCGGTGATGCGGAAGGGCACGAGCGACAGGCCGTCGGAGGCGGACACGAGGGACGAGCTCACGACGTCCTCGTTCAGGAGCGTCGCCCCGCCCGGGCGGGGCGCGGCGAGGAGCTGCCCGACGATCTGGGCCGGATCGGTCAGCGCCGAGGCCGGCACCGCGCCCACGGGCAGCTCGGCGGTCGTCACGTCGTCGGCGCCGACGACGACGCCCGCCGCCAGATCGCGGGCGCTGACGACCACCGTGCGCGTCGGCCCGGAACCGGGGGACAGGGCGGCCAGGGCGAGGACCAGGGCGCAGGCGGCCGCGACGACGGCGAGGCCGCGGCGGTGCCAGCGCACCGCCCGCAGGACGGAGGAGATCCAGCTGCTGACGTTCATGCCCGCAGTGTGCTCGCGGGCCGCCCCGGACGATCAGTTGTCCACAGGTCTTCTCCGGGTGGGATCCGGAACGGGCCCCGGCGGAGCCGGTCCGGGCCGTGCAGGGCCCGAGCCCTGGGAACACGTCCTCGGCGTCTGCGCATCGGGCCGGTCCGGGCCCGTGTCGGGTCTCAGGCGGCGGAGTCGCCCGGGGCCGAGCCCGTCGCGACGGTCGAGCCGGCCTTCGCGGCGCCCGTCTCGGAGCCCGACCCGTCCGACGAGCCGCCGGACTCCGCGTCGTGGTGGGAGGCCGCGGGGACGGCGGCCGAGGCGGCGCCGTGCGAGCGGTTGTCGGTGGCGTAGAAGCCGGAGCCCTTGAAGACCACGCCGACGGCGCTGTACACCTTGCGAAGACGACCCCTGCAGCTGGGGCAGACGGTGAGGGGATCGTCCGTGAACTTCTGGAAGACCTCGAGCTCATTGCCGCAGGCGTTGCACTGGTACTGATAGGTGGGCATGTGCTCCCTCGTCCTCACAGCCCGGCAGGGTGCGCGGGCCGCAGGTCATTCTACGTGCGCGCCCGCGGCGGTCGAAGCCGTTCGTCGCAGAGCGGGACCCGCGGGCCCGACGGTCACGGACCCGGCGTGGCCACGGCGCGGGTGCTCGTGATGATGCCGTCCACCGGGCGGTCGTGCGGCTCGCGCGGCATCCGGCCGGCGACCTCGTCGTCGTTGACCAGGGCCCAGCAGGGCGTCCCGGGCCGGACGTGCCGCAGGGCCCGGTCGTACCAGCCGCCGCCGGTGCCGACGCGGCTGCCGTCCAGCCCCACCCCGAGCGCCGGGACGAGGACCAGGTCGGCCTGCGCGAGCGCCCGTGCCGGAAGGGCCTCGCCGGTCGGATCGGGGATCGACCACAGGCCGGGCGCGAGGGCCTCCGGGCCCTCGTACCAGGCCCAGGCGACGTCGTGGCGGGGCCTCCCGTCGGGGAGCCCGCCGAGGACGGGCGCGAGCACCCGGTGGCCCCCGGCGCGCAGGGACTCGACCAGCCCCAGCGTGCCCGGCTCCTCGGCCGTGGACAGATAGCAGGCGATCACCGAGCCGGGTGCCAGGAGCTCGTCGACCAGCGCGAGCGCCCGCGCCGCACGGGCCCCGTCGGCGGCCAGACGCCGGGCCTCCGGCGCCGCGCTGCGCGCCCTGCGGACGGCCCTGCGGACCGCCTCCTTGCGTCCGGCCACGTCGTCCCCGGCGGCGATCGCGTCGAGGGGGGAGCGCCGCGCGGTGGGTCCGTCCGGATCGAGCTGCGACATGCACATATCGTAAGAGGCATGGCACTGTTCGGTCGCAGCAAGAAGCCCGTGACGGTGGAGCCGCCCCGGCCCGACCCGGCGCAGCTAGCGCCCCCGCCCGCGCCGGGCCCGCACGGGACGCGCACGGTCGAGGGCCAGCGCGACTGGATCTGCTCGATGCTCGAACCGCTCATGCCCTTCGGCATGAGGCTCCTCGACGCCGCCGGGCTCAGCCTGTGCGAGAACCTGACCGCCGACGGCGACCTGCCGGCCCTGCCCGAGGCTGCCTGCGACGGCTACGCGGTGATCTCGGTCGACGTGCGCGACGTCGATCCTGGGACCGGCGTCGTCCTCACGGTCGCCGCCGACGTGCACGAGGAGGCCTCGGCCGTGCCGGTGCTCGTCGGTCACCCCATGCCCCCGGGCGCCGACGCCGTCGTGCCGCTCGACGCGGCCGTCGTCGACAGCGGGAGGCTCCTCGTCGACCACTCGGTCGACGCCGGCGACAACGTCCGCCAGGTCGGTTCCGACGTCGCCGACGGCGCCGTCATCGCCGCGCCCGGCACGATGCTGGACGAACGGCTGCTCGGCCTCATCGGCGGTGCCGGCTTCGACAAGGTGCTGTGCCGCCCGCGCCCGCGCGTCGTCGTCCTGTCGCTGCGCGAGGGCGGCCCGACCAGCCAGGCCTTCGAGGTGGCGGCTCGGCAGCACCGCGACGCCGCCTCGTTCATGGTGGCCTCGGCGGCCCGCGCCGACGGCGCCCAGGTGTGGCGCGAGAACTCCGACGCCCAGGACGCGGACTCCGTCGCGGAGGCCGTCACCGACCAGCTCATCCGCGCCGATCTGCTCATCACCGTCGGCGGCGTCGAGAGGGGCGCCGACGGTCTGCTCGCCGAGGCTCTCGATGGGCTCGGCCCGATCGACTTCTCGACGGTCGCCCTGCACCCCGGACCGGACCAGGGCTTCGGTCTCATCGGCGCGGACCGGGTGCCGGTCCTCATGCTCGGCTCCGATCCCGCGAGCGCCTACACCGGCTACGTGGCCTTCGGCGGTCCCATGATCCGCGTGCTCATGGGCGCCGGCGCCGGCGGCGTCGCCGCCCGGGTGCGGCTCGACGCGCCGGTGAGCGGCAGCAGCGGCTTCTGCGAGTACATCCCCGCATGGGTCACCATCGGGCCAGAGGGCCCGCATGCGCTGCCGATGACCGAGCGGCTCGGCGACCTCGGCGTCATCGCCCGCTGCAACGGCCTCCTCGTGCTCGACGAGGGCGTCTCGTCCGCGCGGCACGGCGACCACCTCGACTGCCTGGTGCTCGGCCCCCGGTGAACGGGCCGTCCGTCCCGCCGGTGGCGACCGCTCGGGTGAGCAGCACCATGGTCGCCGGCCCCTCGTGGCCGGTGATCCTCCACCACGACGGGCTCGTGCTGCGTCCGCTGCGCGCCCGGGACGCCGGACGGTGGGCCGAGCTGCGCACCGCCAACCGCGACTGGACCGGCCCGTGGGACTCGACCCTGCCGCCCGGCTCCGGCGAGGAACCGCTCGACTTCCCCCGACTCGTCCGCCGCTATCGGCGGCTGGGGCGTGAGGGATCGGCCCTCGGCTGGGCCCTCGCGCTGAGCGAGGACGGCCGGACCGGCGGGCGCGCCCTCGGCAGGGCCCCGATGATCGGTCAGGTCACCGTGGCCGGCATCACCCGCGGCGCGGCCCAGCTCGCCTCGATCGGCTACTGGGTCGACGAGCGCCACGCCGGGCGCGGTCACACCCCGAGGGCCGTGGCCATGGCCGCCGACTTCTGCTTCGACGTCGTCGGCCTGCACCGCCTCGAGATCTGCATCTGCCCCGAGAACGGGCCGAGTCACCGCGTCGTCGCCAAGCTCGGCTGGCGCTACGAGGGGCTGCGGCCGCGCTATCTGCACATCGCCGGCCACTGGTGCGACCACGACGTCTACGTGCGGACTGCCGAGGAGCGCCCGCCGCACGGGGAGCTGGCCCGGCTGCTCTCCCGCGCCGGTCGACCCTCTGACAAGCCATGATGATGAACCCCGAGTCGTCCCTGTGAGGGTTTTCACAGGGACCCGAAAACGGACCGGCGGCGTGTGCGGGCGACCGTCGGAGCCGTGAGGCCCTAGCTTGTCTCACATGGGTCTGACGGGGTTGATCTGGCTGGCGATCGTCGCCGGCTGGTTGGCGTACCTCGTCCCGCGCTTCGTGCTGCACCGCGACCCGCGCCTGAGCGTGCACGAGGCCGGCGTGGGCGACTTCACCGAGTCGATGCGCGTCGTGCGGCGCGGCAGGGACGGCCGGGCCGGCGAGCCCATCGATCCGGCGCTCCAGATCTCCACGCCGCTCCAGCGCGACGCCGTCCTGTTCGAGGTGCGCCGCGCCGCGCAGATCGCGATGCGCCGGCGCCGTCTGGGCCTGGTCGGCTCGCTGGTCCTCATGGTCTCCTCGGTCGTCATCGCGGCGCTCACCTCGGCGCCCTGGTGGCTCTCGCTCGTCGGCGTGGCCCTGCTCGTCGTCTTCGTCGTGACGAGCCGCATCAGCGTGCGCACCGTCGACGCCATGATCGACGGGAAGCTCGACTCCGTCTGCCAGGACTGGCAGGAGGACACGGTCGCGGTCAACACCGTCGACCTCACCGGCGTGCACGACGAGGAGACCGAGATCTCCATCTCGCTCGAGCTGCCGGTGGCCTCGACGATCGGCTCGCTGTGGGAGCCGATCGCCGTGACGCCGCCCACCTACGTCTCGAAGCCGCTGGTGCCGCGCTCGGTGCGCACCATCGACCTGTCGGCCCCGGTGCCGCCGGTCGCGGCCCCGCAGGTGCCCGTCACCGCCGAGCCCCCGCAGGCCGAGGGCGACGAGGACCGCGGGCAGGACGAGCGCCGGCGCGCGGCGGGCGAGTGAGCCGCGGCGGCCCGGCGCGGGTGCGCTTGGACCCGGCCGGGCCGGGTGCTAAGCTCAATCCTGCTTCGGCGCCCCGTTCCGGGCGCGGCGGCAAGGGGCTATGGCGCAGCTGGTAGCGCGTCTCGTTCGCAATGAGAAGGTCGGGGGTTCGAATCCCCTTAGCTCCACGTACGTAGTGAAGATCGGAACTCGTCTCGCCTGTTTGGCGGGCGGAGCGTTCCAAACCGCGCCAGGCATGGCCTAGGCACTGGTGCGACGGTGGAGCTGCACCGAGGGTAGGTTCGGCAGAGAGAACCCACCGTCAAGGGCGATCACCTGTCCGGTGACGGACTGGGATCGCGAACTGAGCAGGTACGAGGCGAGGGGGACGATCTCAGTCGTGGTCCCCGGTCGTCCCATCGGGATGCGGGCGAGCCAGGACTGGAGGAAGGTCTCGTCAACGGCGTTGGCCAGCCGGGTCCGGATCAGCCCCGGCGCTACGGTGTTGATGCGGCTGCCCTGGGCTGCCATGGTCAGGGCCATGGTCCGGGTGAAGTGGTCCATCGCCGCCTTGGAGGTCCCGTAGGCCTGCAGGTGCGGCACCATCGCCCGAGAGCCGCCGACCGAGCTGATGCCTACGATCGACCCGCTGGTCCCAGTACCACGCCACCGCTCCCAGAGGGTCTGAGCGGCCTCTGCGTAGGGGAGGAAGTTGATGCTCATGCACCGGTCCAGCGTTGCCCGCGTGGGCTCATCCCGGGAGGTCAGCGCGAAGACTCCGGCAGCGTGGACCAGTCCGCCGATCGGGCCGAGCTCCTCCCATGCGTGTTCGACGACGGCGCGGGCCGCGCCTGGGGTGCCGAGGTCCACGGAGTACAGCTGTCCGGACCCACCCGCGGCGCGGATCTGGTCCAGCTGCTCGCCGAGTTCCTTCTCCCGGCGGGCTGCGAGGATCACCTCGGCTCCGCGGGCTGCCCATGCTGTGGCGATGGCTGCGCCGATGCCGCTGCTCGCTCCGAGGACGAGGACACGAGCGGGATCAGAAGAACGAGCAGGATCAGAAGGAACGGTGCGGTGGGAGGGCAACGTGGAGATGGAGGCTGCTGGGGCGATCCAGTGGAGTCCGAGGCCGCCGTCGACGCGCAGCTCTTGGCCCACGCAGTACGTGTTCCTCGGGTGCAGGAGAGCCAGGACGGCCTCGGCGACCGCGCCCGCCGAGAGCCCGGCTGCGCCGCGGCTGCACGCCTGAACGCGGCGGACGAGCATGGGCTCGTGCCCGAGCAGGGTGGAGGCGCCAACGGAGATCCGGTTCAGCAAGACCCCGGACGTCGCTAGCCGGGCAGTCCGGTGCGGCCAGTGGCGCAGGACCTCCTCACGTGTTCGACGCGTGTCGCCTACCAGTGCCTCAGCAGCGATCTCGTCGGCCTCGGTGATGACCACCGCGCGGCCGCCACCGTTCTGCGCCAGTGCTGCGAGGTGCTCATCAAAGCGGGGATCCAGGTCGGCCGCCGAACCAGCCAGCACGAGGACGAGCGCGGGTGCCGCAAGCTCGCTCGCGCGCGGGGCGAGGCACGACACGAGGGCGTCGGCGAGCGGCCCCGAGCCCACCAGCTGGACAGCTTCGTCGATGTACCGCGAGGGGGGAGCGGCTGTGGGAGACATCTCAGAGCGACCCTGCGTCGACATCCAGGACGTGGCCGGTCATGGCGCTGGAGGCCGGGCCCAGCAAGAAGAGCGCGGCCTGAGCCACCTCGTCCGGCTCGACCATCTTGCGCAGTGCGGTGGACGCCACCGCACTGCGCAGGTAACGCTCCCAGGTCAGGGACTCCGGTCCGTGATGCTTGCGCAGGCTGGCCATGAACTGTCCCCCGTAGAGGCTCTCGTCGGTGACGCTGGGGGCCCTGGTCAGCCCAGGGGCGAGCGCGTTGACGCGGACGCCTGCGGGCCCTGCCTCCAGGGCCAGCGCCTCGGTGAGGCCACGTAGGCCGAATCGAGCAGCGCAGTAGGCAGTGTTCGCCGGCAGGGCGCGTCGACCGGCCACGGATGACATGAGCACGATAGAGCCGCGTCCGAGGTCGAGCAGAGCGGGTAGGACGGTCCGGCACACGCGGAATGCACCATTGAGGTTGATGTCGATGGAGGCGGTCCATGACTCCTCCGTCTGGTCGCACAGGAAGACCTGGTCGCGTCCGCTGCCAGCGGCGTGCACGACGAGCTCGGGCGGTCCCCACCGGGCGCAGAGCGTGCTGTGCGCCTGCTCGAGGGAGGCCATACTCGTCACATCTCCGGCGATAGGCAGGACTTCCCAGCCCTGCTGCTCGGCTGAGCTCGCCAGATCGATCAGCTTGTCCTCTCGTCGGGCCAGAATCCCCACCCGACACCCGGCGGCTGCGAGGTGGCGGCTGATGGTTGCTCCTATACCGCTGCTGGCACCGGTGACCAGCGCGGTCCTGCCACGGAAGAACGAGGGCTCCGGTGAAGTGAGCATGATGGTCTCCTTGGGGGCTCAACGACCGGTGAAGCGTGGCTGACGGCGCTCGATGCGAGCGCGAGGTCCTTCACTTGCGTCGTCGACGTTCGCCAGGACGGTCTCGTGGAGTTGCTGCTGCGACAGCACGGCTTGGTCGGCACTTTGGTGCTCGGTCTGGGCGCGGAAGGACTTGTAGCAGCCGATGGCGCCCGTAGCGCTGCGGGCCAGGTCCGCTGCCAGGGCCAGAGCGTGCGGCACCAACTCTGTTTCTGCGTGGACGCTGCTGACCAAGCCGATGCGATGCGTCTCGGCGGCGTCCATCCACCGGCTGGTCAGGAAGAGCTCGGTGGCCCGAGGCCAGCCGATGACACGCGGTAGCAGGGCGGCACAGCCTGCGTGGCCGATGGAGAGCACCTTCACCCCGAACCGGGCTGTGTCAGAGCAGAGTCGCAGATCCGCGGCACAGGCGATCTCGAGGCCGGCTCCCGCGACGGTCCCGTTGATCGCGGCGACCACCGGCTGGGGTGCTGCGCGCAGCGCGCTGCAGATCAGCGGGTAGTAGAACTGGCCGCTCTCGTCGGCCGCCGCCGCGCTCAGGTCTTCTGCGCCGGTCAGGGCGAGTACTCCAGCGATGTCGTCCCCGCTGCAGAAGCTGCGTCCAGCTCCGGTGAGCAGCACGGCGCGGACCGAATGGCTGTGCGCGGTCTCTCGCACCGTCTCGAGCAGCGCCTTGCCCAAGCGGGCATCGAGCGAGTTGCCCCGCTCCGGCCGGTTCAGAGTGATCACCCGGATAGGTCCCCGGTCCTCCACGATGAGTACCTCGGACGTCATGCTGCGCCCTCCTGCAGAAGTCGAGTGGCGTTGTCGTGGAGCCAGGCGCGAGCCACCTGGGGGTCGAGGCCCAGCTCGTGGACCTCCGCGGCCACGTGGTGCCGTGGCTTGCGGTGGACCCAGGGCCCCCCGGATCCGAAGAGCACCTGTCCCGCTACGGTGCTGCCCCCGAACTCGATCAGGGGTGCGAACCCGGAGCCAGGCCTGGGCATGCGTGCGGGCCGGTGGGTGGAGATCTCCAGGTACACCTGAGGGTGTCTCTGCATCACCGCCACCATCTCGCGAAGCCAGGGCCAACACCCGTGTCCGGCGACCAGCGTCAGGTCCGGCCAGCGCTCGGCAAGGCGGTCGAACTCCTGCCAGGAGCAGATGTCCATCGCGACGTCGGAGCGCAGGTGCGCGCCGCTGTGCAGCCACACCGGCACACCGATCTCCGACGCGGTTCGGAAGAACCACTCGCACGCGGACGCGCAGGGGCTGATCGCCTCGTCGAAGGGGGAAACCGTGAATCCTCGCGCGCCTTCCTCCACGAGCCTCAGCATGGTGCTGGGCTGGTCAGCCGTCAACGAGATCCCGGCCCACACCTGGGCCCCCGGCACCTCGCGACTGGCCTCGAGCAACCGATGGTTGACGGTCGAGCCGTCGGGAAGCACCTCGGCCATGCCGTGCAGGACCTCTGCGGTGATCCCCTCCTGCTGGTTCTGCTCCGCGCGTTGCGCCGGATCCAGGTCGACCGGCAAATCAGCGACCAGGACGTCCACGACGCGATCCAGGTCGCCCGCGTCCAGCAGCCTGATGACGAGGGCAGGGTCAGCCTGGGCCCACCGGGTCATCAGCGGGGCGAAACGTGTGAGGTAGCGGGGGCCGAACCCGGCCAGGCGCTGGATCAGGGCACGCCAGCTGTCCCGATCCAACCACAGCGCGCAGACGTCCACCACGGGTTCAGGCATGGAGGGATCCGCTCGCGTGCATCTCGCTCGCCAACCGTGGCCAGACCGATTCCAGAGCTGTTCCTGGATGGGTGGGGGAGACTCGCAGCACCGGGCCGAGCGTGAGCCTGACCGGGCTCTCGACGAGCCATCGCACTGTGGCGGCGACGTCCTCTGGGGCGAGCAGTTCTTGGGGGTCGACGCCCACTTTCTCCGGTGGAGCAGCCATCTCCGTGGCGACCCATCCCAGGCAGAGGCAGGCAGACCGGACGCCGGCGTCACCGTTCTCGGCGGCGAGCAGCTCGGTCAGCGCGTTCAGACCTCGCTTGGCCACTGCGTACGGACCGGCGAACGCGTGAGCCTGGAGTCCGCTGACCGATCCGATGTTGATGATCCAGCCGTTTCCCGCGCGGCGCATCGCAGGGATGACTCCACGGGCGAGCTCGAAGGGCACGGTCAGATTGAGGCGCATGGACAGGTCCCAGTGCCGCGGGTCCAGGCTCGCGATCGGTCCGGAGCGGGGGACGGCCGCGTTGTTCACCAGGACTCTCACTGGGCCCCATAGCCCCGTCATGGAGTCCAGCACCTGCTGGGTGGCGCCGGGCTGGGCGAGGTCGGTGGTCAGGACCAGAGCCTGGGCGCCTCGGGCCCGGACCTGTTCGGCGACTCGCTCGAGGAGGTCACCACGGCGGGCTACGAGGGCGACATCGTGGCCCGCCTCGGCGAGTTCGAGGGCCACGGCGGCGCCGATGCCGCTGGAGGCGCCGGTGACTAGGGCGATGCTGGACCGGGAAGTCATGATGCGTACTCCTTGACGTGGGGGAGGGGGACTGGGGGCGCAGGACGCAACGTGCTGACGCCACCGCACAGGCGGACTGGACGGCCGGCGAGCATCGCTGAGCCGGGGCGGAGGAGATAGGAGACGACGGCGGCGACCTCGTCCGGGGTGCTGAATCTGCCGGTGGGAACTCGTTCCACGGCGGCCTCGAGGTAGCTGTCGTGCTGCTCCCGGGCCATGGTGGTGTCTGCGACGCCACCGGGAAGCACTGCACCGGCCCGGATGCCGTAGCGCCCATAGGTGACAGCCAGGTAGCTGGTCTGCTGCACCATGGCGGCCTTGCTCGCCGCGTAGCTGGCGAGCCGAGGTCCGGCGACGGTGTCGGCGGAGAGCGAGCCGAGAGCGACCAAGGCGCCGGGACGCTCCGCGGCGCGCCAGCTCTCGGCAGCCAGCTCGGCCAGCGTGGCCCAGGAGAGGTGGTTGAGCTGGAAGAGCTGCTGCCGTTCATGCGCTGAGGACGGGGGATCCAGCTGCAGGGCGCCTGCGCCGTAGACGACGCCGGTGACGGGTGTCGCTGCCAGCTCGGCCCAGAGCTGCTCCGCTCCTCCTGGCTGGGAGAGGTCCGCCGGGACGATGCGGCAAGGGAGACCACGTTCACGCACGGCGCCGGCCAGCTCGGTGAGGTTGTCCTCGGAACGGCCGCTCAGGACGAGGGAACATCCCTGGTCGGCCAGCCGCTCCACGATGGCGCGGCCGATCTTCGAGCTCGCCCCGGTCACTAGGACGGTCTCGTCCTCCTGACGCGGGCCACCGGGCTCCGGCTCGAAGACCGCGGTACGGCTGGACCCGCTGCCCGCGCGCACGAGCGGCCAGGAGAGCCCGCCGTCGAGGGTGAGGGTTTCTCCGACGAGGTTCTCGGGGCCCTGTGCCAGGAAGCGGATCGTTGCTGCCAGATCATCGCGGGTCACGTCTCGCCGGATCGCCAGGAAGCTGCGCAGGTGTCGCAGCTCAGCCTCGGGCAACCGGTGGCCGAGGGCCGGGCAGTACCCGACTCGGCAGATGTTGATCCTCACGCCTCGGGGGGCCAGGTACGAGGCAAGCCTGCGGGCCTCGAGGAGCGTCGCCTCCTGCTCTTCCGCGTCCGAGTTGTCCTCGCCTGGCGGCAGGTGCTCGATGGCGTCGCTGATCAGGACGAGTCGTCCCCCGCCGTGGTCCGCGAGTCGGAGCGCACGGGCGCGCAACGTGCTCGGGGACGTACGGTGCCTGGGCGAGCCGCCTCCGAGATGCTGGTTGCCCAGGTCCCAGTAGCAGGTCGCCTGCGCAGGAACCATCGGGTCGGGCAGGAAGAAGAGCTCCTCCATCCCCTCGGGCACCCAGTCCGTGGCGATGCGAGGGCCGCTCACAGAGCCTCCACGAGGACTGCGCTCGAGACCATCCCGGTGCCGTAGTTGAACGAGAGCGCGTAGCGCAGGTCAGCATCCCGCGGCGCGTCTCCCGTGACCACGTCGAAGGTGCAGTCCGGGTCGACCTCGCGGCATCCGGCGGTCGGACAGAGCTGTTGCCGCTGGAGCATCATCGTGGTCGCGGCCACGCCGAGGACACCCAGCGGTGCTCCCGAGTGGCCGAAGCACGCCTCCTGCGAGCTGACCGGGAGCGTCGCGGCGCGCTCGCCGAAGACCTCGCGCAGGGCGTGGAACTCCATCTTCTGCAGCGAGAGGTCTCCTTCGGCGCCACCGTTGATGTAGTCCACTTGGTCCGGGGTAGCCCCCGCCACGGCCAGGCAGCGACGGGCAGCGGCGACCGCGCCCCAACCCTTCAGGTCCACCGCCATGGCGCTGCGGAGAGGCCCGCGCCTGGTGCTCTGAGCCGTGATCCGCGAGAGGGGCGCAGCCCCGCGCTCGCGGGCGCTGGTCTCGCGCTCGAGGATGATCGTCGCGGCACCGTTCCCCACATTCGGGCCCCCGGGCGCGCGGTCGTAGGGGCGCATCTGGAGAGCGTCCACGACGCCGGTGAACGAACCATCGAGGTCTGCGACGGCGGTCTTGGCCAGCTCCTGGAAATGGGCCATCCGGTCCGGGTCGTAGTGATCGGCACCGGTGACGACCACCAAGTCGGACTCTCCGGTACGAATCAGCTGGAGGGCCGAGCCGATCAGGATGCCGGTGGTCGCGCACGAGGCCGAGAGCGTGAACGCCGGGCCGGTGCTGCTCAGGAGCGTGGCTTGGGCGAGGAAGACGTCCATCGTGTTGCCCGCGAGCATGGTGCGGGCGATCAGGTCGCGCGCGGCCTCGGCAGTGGTGGACGAGTCAGCCGCGAGGGCGTTGCTGTACGCGACCACCGGCTCGTCGAGGCCGTGGCGCCCCGTCAGGACGGCGGCCCCGCTCAGCTCGGGACTCGTTGGGGTCAGCTCGGCCTGGGCGAGCGCCTCCAGCATCGACACCAGCCCGTAGTGCTGAGCGTGGTTGTACTTGTCCAAGTACCGGGCTTTCAGGTCGGGGCAGCGCTCGGAGACGAGGTCCCGGACGTCGCCGGGGACGACCCCGAAGAATCTGCCGTGGTGGTCGAGGTTCACCGCCCCTGTCGACATCTGCTGCCAGGCGTCCTTGCTGGTGCAGGTCGCTGTTCCGGGCCCTGGCAGGCAGAAACCCATGCCGGTGACGACGACGCGGTCCCGGGGCGACTGCTGCGTCTCCTTCGTCTCGTGGGTGCTCACGGATCAGTCCCTCGTCGTCTCGTCGGGCAGGATTCGATAGAGCAGGCAACCGTAGGACCACACACCGCCGCCCAGCGAGGGAGAGGCGATGAGCTCGCCGCGGTGGGCGCGACCCGTCTCCAAAGCTTCGGAGAGCGTCGACGGGATGGACGCGCTGGAGGTGTTTCCGCGGGTGAAGAAGTTGCTGAGGATCTTCGCGGGCGGGAAGGCCAAGCGTTGGCGCAGCCCTTCCTGGAAAGGCTCGGTCGCCGCATGCGGGATGAGCCAGTCGACCTCGTCGTGCCCCAAGTCATTGCGTTCCAAGATCTCCTGGAACGCGTCGGCGATCGCGATCACGGCGAGGTCGTTGAGCTGGCGCTGGCTGCGGACCCAACCGGTGCGGGGATCGACCGTGGTGGTATGGGCCAGCGTACCAGTGGTGTGCATGACCGAGTCGATCAGCCCGTCCCGGCCGTTCCGGGAGAGCACCGCGGCCCCTGCCGCGTCGCTGACCACCAACTCTCCGGTGGACCCCGGCCGGACACGTCGCGAGAAGCGCTCAGAGCCAATCACCACTGCGTGCTGGTAGTCTTCAGCGGACAGGTACATCGCAGCAGTGTGGACGCCGTGGACGAATCCAGCGCAACCCTGGCAGATGTCGAAGGCCAGGGCCTTGTCGGCACCGATCTGCATGGCGATCAGTGGAGCCCACTCCGGGGCGCACCACCGGTCGGTCCAATTGCTCAGGATGAGCAGGTCGACGTCCTTCGGGTCGAGCCCAGCTGCGCGGCACGCCTCCCGAGCGGCCTGCGCTGCCATGTAGCCGACGTCTTCGGTGTCGTCCGCAACGTGGTGCGCCGTGACGCCCCCGGTACGCCCCAGCACCTTCACCTCGTCGGGCGTGGTGCTGATTCCGGAGACCGCGCTGTTCTCCACGCGGCGCCGGGCGAAGTAGTGTCCGAAGCCGCAGAGCTCGAGACCCTTCCCGATCCATCTGCCCTGATGCATGCTCTCCCTGTCCTTACTTCGGAGTCGAAACATCTCGGCTCGGCCAGAACCTGCTCCGCGTCGAACCTAGGCGATCAGGGTCGCGCCCGGACAGTCACGACTAGTACCTCGCCAGGACTTTCCCGGTACTCCGGGTACTGGTACCCGGAGTACCGCGGCCCGGATTTCCGAGTACGTCTCGACTCTGGCTCGGGCGCCCGGGGCGTCTCGACGATGGTTCGGGCTGATTCGGCCTCCCGTACCGGGCGGACGAGGACCTGAGAAAGGGGCAGAGATGAGGAACTACGAGGGAGATCACGTCGTGATCTCCGGGATGGGTGCGATCCTGGCCAACGCAGGTTCTTGCGAAGAGGCCTGGAGGAATCTCCTCAAGGGGCATTGCGGGGTCGACCGGTTCGACTACACCGGGACGGATGGTCTCCTGCACACCGCGCTGGCTGCACAGACCCGGGACACGGATTATCGCGCTCTGCTCCCCGATCTCTCCGAGCGCCATCTGCGCAAATGCTCGAGAGACATCCTGGTCACCATGGCTGCTGCCGAGATGGCGGTGCGGGACGCCTGCCTGTGCGGTGAGACCCCTTCCATCTCTGCCACGATTGAACCGGGGCGGGCAGCGATCTACGCGTCGACCTCCCGGGGGCCGCTCCAATGGTGGCACCAGCACTACACCACGAGCGGCATCGACTGCGGCGGCGCCCTTCAGCCGCACGACGGGATCCTGGCGTCGATGGCCGGCTCACCAGCCACGATGACCGCCATCCGGTTGGGCGTCGTGGGAGAGGTGCTCACGCTGAGCAACGCCTGCATCGGCGGGCACCAGGCCCTGCGGCTGGGAATGGACAGCATCGCGAGCGGTCGTAACGACGTAGCGATCGTCATCGGTCACGAGTTCCCGATCGTGCCCGGCGTGCTGGACATCTACTCCGCGGAGAAGACTTGCGTGCTCTCCCGGGCGGTGGCAGCACCGAACGGGGCCATGAAGCCGTACGACGTCAACCGGGACGGTTTTGTCCTCGGTGAAGGAGCGGTGGTTCTGGTCCTCGAGCGCCAGAATCGTGTGCGTGCTCGAGGCATGTCGGGTTATGCGGTCATCGAGGACGTGATGAGTGCCAGCGAGGCAGCCCATCCCACTCGGATGGACACGAGTGGTTCCTTCATGGCGAAAATGGTCGAGCAGCTGTTGGCGCGGAACGGCAAGACCCCGCGTGACGTCCAGTACGTCTGCGGACACGGCACGGCCACCCGGCTGAACGATCTCGCAGAGGCGCGTGCGCTCACCCGTCTCTACGGAGAGGACCCGAGGACCTCGCCGCCGCTGACCTCGATCAAGCCGGTCTTCGGTCATCTTCTCGGTGCCTCGAGCTTGCTGAACTGCATGGCCACCGCGCTGATGATAAAGAACCAGGTGATCGCGCCGACGGCCAACTGCGCCGAACCGGATCCCGAGTGTCCCCAGGACCACGTCACCGGCGGTCCGCGCGAGACGAGCATCGAGAACGCGCTGTCCTTCGCCTTCGCGATCGGGAGCCTCAGCTCAGTGACCTTGATGCGCAGGGTGGGGGTCTGAGATGGCCGAGTTCTGCACCCCTGATGAACTCGTGGCTCGGTGGATCGAGCCGGAGGATCATGTTCACCTCGCTTCCACCATGTCGCGTCCCAACGCACTGATCCGGGTGCTGGCCAGGACCTTGGCGGGCCGAGCGAGCCTGACGGTGAGCGCCAACGCGATCCATGCGATGGGGCACTGCCTGACGATGGCCGGCGTCGTGGGGCGGGCTCGGACCGCGTTCGTCGGTGACACGATCCCTTCTCCCCGACCGAACGCGATGTACAACCGGCTTCCGTGGGGCGATCCCTACCCCGTGGAGGAGACAAGCCTGCTCTCACTCAACCTTCAGCTCCTGGCAGGAGCGTGCGGCTTGACAGAGATCGCGGTGCCCGCACTCGTCGGGTCAGACCTGGATCCGGACCCGGAGGTCGGGCCAGCGCCACGGACCCTGCCCGCACTGCGCCCTGACGTCACGCTGGTGCATGCTCACTGCGCGGACCGCGCGGGGAACCTGTACCTGTGCGGGCCTTCCGGTGAGGGGATATGGGGGAGCCTGGCTGCTCGACGCGGTGTCCTGGCAACCGTGGAGATCATCGTCGACCAAGCGCCCCGCGGTGGGTGGAGCATCCCTGCTCAACGGGTGCTCGGGATAGCCGTCTGCCCGATGGGCGCGCACCCGCAGGGGCTACCGGCTTTTCCTGAGGTGGGTCTCGCTGGTTACCTCGACGACTCCGAGTTCCTGGTGGACCTGGCTGATGCGTGTGGCACAGAGGAGACCCGTCAGGCCTGGTATCACCGGTGGGTGGAGAGACCTCAAGACCAGGAGGCCTACTTGGTCGCCTTGGGCGAGGAGCGGGCTCGCGAGCTCCTCCTGAACGAGGACGGGACTGGAGAGGCCGGTGATGGCCAAGTCACGGCGAAAGGCTTCTCGTACAGCCTGCGCGAGCTCACGGTGGTGGTGGCGGCACGAGAGATCGTCGAGTTGGTCCGTTCTCGTGGCTACCGCTCCATCCTCACGGGCATCGGGACGGCCCAGCTCGCCTGCTGGCTGGCGGCCGAGCAGCTGCGGGCCGAGGGGGTCGAGATCACGCTCCTCACCGAGCTGGGCATGGTGGACTACCGCCCTGCGGAAGGGGATGGCTTTCTCTTCAGCCAGCACCACGTCGAACGCAGCAGGGTCTGGGCCGGGACGCTGGAAGTCCTGGGTGGGCTGGTCTCGGGCGGGAAGGGTGTCCTCGCCGTGCTGTCGGCCGCGGAGATCGACCCGCAGGGGCGGCTCAACGCGAGCCGACGCGCGACGGGCGAGTTCCTCGTCGGCTCCGGGGGCGCCAACGACATCGTGACCAGCACCGACACCTTGGTGGTGGCGCGCGGCGGTCGCGAGCGGCTGGTGGCGGAGGTGGGTTTCGTCACCTGTCCTGGGGAGCGTGTCACCGGGCTGGTGACGGAGCTGGGGCGCTTCCGGCGGTCTCCCGAGGGCGACCTGAGGTTGGCGAGCTGGTGCGGGGCGCAGGTCCCGACCCGGGAGGCGGCAGCATCCGAGGCGCTGCGAAGGACCACCGCCTGGCCCACGCGACCAGGACCGGATCTGGAGCAGGAGGCCCAGCCCTCGCGCGCGGAGCTGGAGGCCCTGCGCGCCTTGCAGGCAGGAACGAGATCGAGGACGAGCGAGCCGAGGAGTGGATCATGAGAATGGGCTCGAACGTCCCCGTGAGGCTGGCAGGGATCGGGCACTACTTCCCGGGAGAGCCGGTGACGAATCGCTTCTTCGAGGAACAGGAGGGGCTCGGTATCGATGATCGTTGGATCGTCGAGCACACGGGGGTCTCCGCACGGCACTGGGCCGGAGATGACGAGCGCCACATGGACCTGGCGGCGCGAGCGGTCCGTATGGCGCTTGCCGATGCCGGAACAGAGGCTTCCGAGGTGGACCTGCTCATCGGGACCACGGCGACGGCTCGCCCGTCGACCAACCCGACGACGCGCGAGAACTCTTACGCCGACCTCAGCCTGCCGCTCCAGGCACAGCTGGGCATGACGAAGGCGGCCTGTTTCGACGTGTCGGCCCTCGCGTGTGCAGGCTTCCTGCACGCCAGCCTGGTGGTCCAGGCCCTCCTGGGGGCCAGCGATGCCCAGACGGCCGTCGTGGCCTGTGCGGAGAGCCCCCGTCCGATCCTCAACCTTCACTACCGCAACAGCGTGCTCTTCGGCGGTGGTGCGGCAGCTGCGGTCTGGACACGAGCGTCATCGGGTGCCTGCAACGACCTCCGCGCCGGCGTCATCGGGTCTGACGGTCGGCACTTCGGAGCCTTCGACATCGATCCGACCGGTGCGGTGATAATGCGAGGCAAAGATGTCAGCGCCTTCGCCCCCGACTGCCTGGTGGATGCGGCGCGGGCCGCCGCCGCCGAGGCGGGGACGCAGGTGCAAGACATCGCCTGGTTCGTCCCGCACCAGGCGAATATCAACCTGATCGACGAGGTGGTCGAGCGCTTGGGCATCGCTCAGGAGCGGGTGGTGACCAACCTCAGTCGACGCGGGAACACCTCCAGCGTCGGAGTTCCGGGGTGCCTCTCGGAGGCCGTCCACGGGGGCGTCATCCGCCCGGGGGACAGCGTCTTGACCTGCAGCGTAGGTCGCGGGTTCAGCTGGGCGGGGATGGTGCTCAGCTACTCCGGAGCGACGGCAGCGGGGGTGTGGCGTGACGGGCATGCCTGAGCCAGGACGGCCGACCGGGTCGGACCCGCTGGTGATCACCGGGTACGGGCACTACTTCCCCGAGGATCGAAGGGCGCTCGATGGATTTCCGGCGCTGCGTCCCGGACATCCGGAACAGGCAGTGGTCGGTCACGCGGTCCCGAACTCACGGCACGTGTGCGCACCGGGCGAGGGAGTGGAGGAACTGGCCCTGGCTGCTGGGCGGCAAGCGTTGCAGGATGCGGGTCGTCAGCCGAACGAGGTCGACCTGCTGATCCTCTCCTCCTGGACGAACCCGATCCCGTTGCCGGCCCGAGCGCCGGCAGTCGCCGCGCGGCTCGGGTCCTCGCGGGCCCTGGCCTTCGATCTCAACGCAGCCTGTCTGGGTTTCCTGCTCGGCCTGCGACTGGCAGGAGAGCACCTCCGGAGCAACCCCAGCTCGGTGGTGCTCCTGGTGGCTGCAGACCGGTTCAGTCAGAGGGTGCGTCCCGGCAGCCGCGGTGAGCTCGTCTGCGGCGACGGTGCGGGCGCGGTGGTGCTCGAGTCCGGCGCGGCAGAGGGGAGCACCGTGCTGGACGTCGCTCTGCGCTCGGAGGGAGAGCTCGCTGGTGTGGTCACGGTTCGTGGCAAGGGCCAGTGGATCACCAGTCGCGAGGACGTCGCCGAGGTGGCCTCGGGAGCCATGATCGCCCGGGCGACAGAGGTGCTCGAGCGCTGCGGGCTTGGCCTGCCCGATATCGACTGGGCCGTCCCGCACTCCGGGACGGCCCAGGTGCTGGAGAGCCTGCACGGCCGTCTGGGGCTTCCCCCGGAGCAGGTGCTCACCAACTACCAGCACCGGGCCAACACCGGGAGCGCCACGATCCCGTCGAGTCTTTCGGAGTTTCGACGCAGTGGCCATCTCCGGGCCGGGGACCTGGTCCTGGCCCCGTCTGTCGGTTCCGGCTGGTACTCCGGGGCCATGCTGCTGAGGATGTGATCCGGGCCATGCCGGAGAGACACGCCGCTCGCCGCGCGGTGGTGGTGGGTGGTAGCCGAGGGATCGGCGCCGCCACCAGCCTTCGCCTCGCTCGTGAGGGCTGGCAGGTGGTCGTCCTGTCACGCGACGAGGAGGTCGGCGGACGCTTGGTGCGACGTGCGGCTGACGTCGGGTGCAGGGGAGTCGAGTGGCGATTCGGTGACGTGACCGACGCAGGACAGATGGATTCTGCCTTCGACAGGCTCCGCGAGGAGGGAGGGGTGTCCGCCTGCGTCGTGACCGCGGGTCGGAACCTTTCGGCGCCCCTACTGCGGCGCACCCCGACAGGCTGGCAGCGGCACGATCCAGAGGCGTGGCGGGAGCTGGTAGACCTCAACCTGACTGGCACCTTCAACGCCGCACGCAGCGCCGCGCCGTTGCTCGCAGAGGCGGGCGACTCGACTCTGGTGCTCCTGTCGAGCTGCTCACGGCATGGGTCGGCAGGCCAAGGGGCGTACTCGGCGACAAAGGCGGCGATCTCCTCGCTCGCTCGCACGTGGGCCTTCGAGTTGGGCCGGCTCGGTATCCGGGTGCTTGCGGTGGCGCCCGGAGTGGTGGACGGAGAGGCCTTGGCCCGCCGTTTCACCGCGGAGCCGATGTATCGGCGGTACATGCAAGATCTCGCAGACCACCAGGCGCTTCCCGGCTTCGTGCCGGAGGAGGAGGTGGCTTCTGCTGTCGCTTTCGCTCTGGAGAGCACGTCGATGACGGGAACCACCCTGGAGATCGACGCGGGCGGCTTCCCGGCTCGGCTGGTTCGCAGCTCCGTCAGGGGTCGATGAGACCGACGCGTATCGCATAGCGTGTCAGCTCCACCCGGTTGGTGAGGCCCAGCTTGGTCAGGATCCGGCTCCGATGACGCTCCACCGTCTTCTCGCTGAGGAAGAGCTCCTCCGAGATCTGCCGTCCAGACCATCCCTCCGCGATGAGCGCGAGGACGTCGCGTTCGCGCTCGGTCAGGATAGCGTGGTCACCGTTGATGAGGTGCTGCTTGAGCAGGGTGCGGATCGTGCCGGTGAACAGGACCGGCTCGTCCCTGAAGGCTGCGAGGCAGGCTTCGGCGAGGTCTTCGCCGCTCACCGACTTGTGCACGAAGCCGGAGGCTCCGACCCTGAGTGCTTCGAAGAGATAGGGATCGCTCTGGTTGATCGACATGAGAAGAACCCGTGTGCGGGGCGACGCGGCGGAGATCATCCGGCTGGCCTCGAAACCGGACAGGCCCGGCATTGAGACGTCGAGGAGCGCCAGGTCGGCCCGGTGGGTCTGTACCGCCTGCACCGCCCGCGCCCCATCCTCGCACTCAGCCACGACCTCCAGCCGAGGGTCATTGTCCAGCATCAGACGGACGCCTTGGCGCAGCATGGCATGATCATCGGCCAAGACGATGCGGACGGGTCCGCTCGCGGCGGTCACGGCTCGGTCCTCACAGATCCGGATGAGGGCGGGAGAGGAACTCGCACTTCGACGCTCGTACCGATGTCGGGGATGGCCACGATCGAGAGCTCACCGTGTATCATGGCGGCGCGTTCCTGCATGCCCTGCTGTCCGCTGCCCGGTGTGCCGGTCCGGCCGGTCCCGTCGTCCCGGATGCTCAACAGCAGTCGGTCTGCGTGCTCGCAGAGAACCATGGTCGCTCGTGTCGTGTGTGCATGGCGCACGACGTTGGTCACTGCCTCTTGGGCGATCCGGTACAGCGCGAGCTCGGTGTTCGGCGGCCAACGTCTGGGGCTGGGGCTTCGCTGCAGGCTGCAAGTGAGCTGGAGGTCGGTGGTCTCGTTGATCCGGTGGCAGAGCTCGCGCAGCGCGGGGACGAGCCCGAGGTCGTCTAGCGAGCCGGGACGGAGCCGGGTGGATATCGTCCGCACCGTGTCGAGCGTCTCGCGGAGGGTACTGCTGAGCGCACTCATCTCCGGGTCGGGGGCGTGCAGAGCAGAGCCGTTGATGCTTGCGGAGCGCACTTGGTGGAGCGCGAGGGTAAGGCTCTGACCGACCTCGTCGTGCAGCTCTCTGGCGATGCGGCGCCGCTCGGACTCCTGAGCCTCAAGGGCGAGAAGGGCCGCGTGATGCCGTTGCCGGCCCATGCGGGTCACGAGCAGGTTGAATTCGGACGCCAGTCGGCCCACCTCGTCGTCACGGTAGACGCGCACGGGCATGTTCGGCCGCTCGGTGCTCTCCTGCAAGGCGGTGTGCAGCTCGCGCAGAGGGTCGAGGCTGCTGCTGACCAGCAGCGCGGAGATCGTGAGCGCGACGAGTGAGCCGAGCGCCGTCAGCGCCAGCCCCAGCGTGACGTTGCCCGGTTGATTCCAGACCGCGACGATGACGACCGCTGCCGCAATGAGGCATGTCACCAGCGGAGGAAGATACAGGCGCCAGAAAAGTGACATCATTATCATTCTAGCAAATGTCGAAAGCCTCTCGGGGCGCCGAGCCAGCTCTTGTGCCACGAAGTTTTCTAGGGAGTGGCCGATCACCGCGCCCGATCCTTCCCGATCTCGTCGAGGAGGTGGGGGACGTCTCCGACGAGGTCCACCGGCTCGGTGGACTCGCACCCGGGCGGCCGTCGTGCCCGCGCAGGTCGAGCACGAGGCTGCGGCAGCCCGCCTCGACGAGGGGCGGGGATCTGTGGGTCGGACATGTGGTGGTCCATCCCGGCGTCATGGAGCATCACGATCAGCGGACCGTCGCGAGGTCCGGTCTGGACCGGGCAGCCTGATCGAGGGCAACGAGGCTGACGGGGGAACGGGGGCAGGGGGAGAGCGCACGGCGCGGAGTGTGGACGGTGGCGGGGCGGCGGTCGTTCTTGGGCCCTGCTCCTTTCAGGATTGGGGGTAAACCCCCTGTTCGTCGTGTCGTTTCCTCGGGAGGATGTCTGTGGTGAGCGGAACCGGGCCAGCACGAGGAGCCGATGCATGCAGGGCGTGGGAAGCGGTCGAAGGACTTCGATGAGACGTCGGGAGGACACGGTGGTGGCTGCTGCGGTGGTCGATACTCGGCCGACAGCGCGGATCGGGGCGATGAGTGTGCTCGAGAAGCAGTGGCCCACTTGGCAGGTCTTTTCAGCGTCATCGGAGGAGGAGTTCGGCCGTCTCGCCGGGGAGCAGCATTTCGATCTCGTGCTCACCGATCTGCACCTGCAGCGGAACCTCGACGGCTTGGACCTGTGCAGGTTCGCCAAGCGGTCCTGGGAGGGGACATCGACTCTTGTCTTCGCCGAGGACCAGGACCCGGACACGATCCTCGCCGCCATTACCTCGCGGGTCGTGGACGGGATAGTGCAGCGGACGGCGTGCGTCTCGAGCCTGGTCAGCGCCATCGCCTCGGTGCTGGAGGGTTATCAGGCCTGGCGGTTCGATGCCCCGACGCCGGGGAACGCCCTTCCCAACGAGCCCGGACCGGCCGATCTGACTCGGCGTGAACGCACCATCCTCGTCCTGCTGTGCAGGCGGTGGAGCAACCGGGAGATCGCGCAGGAGCTGCACCTAGCGGAGCAGACCGTCAAGAACAACCTCAGCACCATCTACGGCAAGCTCGGCGTCAATGGTCGAACAGAGTTCTATGCCAGTGCCAAGGGGCAGGATCTGCCCATTTACCACGTCTCCTCGGAGGTGATCTCTGTATGACCACTCCTCTTCTTGAGTGCGTCTCCCTGACCAAGCGGTTCGGTGACCTCACCGCGGTCGACAGTGTCGACTTGGCGGTGTACCCCGGGCAGTTCTTGGGTTATGCCGGACCGAACGGAGCCGGGAAGACCACGACCATCCGGATGATGATGGGCCTCACCCGGCCGACCGAGGGCCGCGTCAGGATCCTCGGTCAGGACCCTTTTGCCACGCCACGGGTGCGGCGGCGGGTCGCGTACCTGCCGGCCGAGCTCCACTTGGACAGCCATCTGACCGTGGCCCAGACGCTCGATTTCTGGGCGCGGGTGCGTTCTGACGTCGATCCTGCCTATCGGGACGAGCTGTGCCAGAGGCTGGCTCTGGACCCGAGCCGCACCACCCGCAACCTCTCGACTGGCAACAAGCGCAAGATCGGGCTCGTCGGAGTCTTCATGGGCCGGCCCGACCTGCTGATTCTGGACGAGCCGACGAGCGGCTTGGACCCCCTGCTGCAGGAGGAGTTCCAGACCATGGTCAACGAGTGCAAGTTCCGCGGTCAGGCGGTGCTGCTGTCCTCGCACATCCTCTCCGAGATCGAGGCCGTCGCAGACTCGGTGGCGGTGATCCGTGCCGGTCAGATCCTCGCACGCGGTCCGATGTCGGAGCTGCTCCAGCGCTCCGATCGTCATGTGCGGGTCCGGCTGAACGCACCGGCAGTGATCCCGCAGTCGATCAAGCAGCTTCCGGGGCTGCAGTCGGCCGAACTGCTCTCCAGCGACGTCATTGATATCGTCTGGCGCGGTCCGGTCAAGCCGTTGCTGCAGGAGCTGGTCCGCCTGCCAGTCGACAGCATCCTGGCGCCCGAACCAAACCTGGGTGAGGCGTTCATGTCCTTCTACTCGCAGGGGTCCGGCGCAATGCCGGCCGCCGAGACGGCCTAGAGGAGGTTCAGCAGATGTCACTTTCATACCTGAGGTTGACCCGGCACTCGTTGCGGACTCAGCGCCGTACCCTGATGGTCTGGGTCGTCGCCATCTTCCTGCTCGGGCTGCTGACCGTGACGGTCTGGCCGTCCATGAAGGACAACGATGCCTTGTCGAGCTTCTCGGAGGGGTTGCCACCTGACCTTGCCGCCTCCCTCGGAATGACGGACATGACCACCCCCAGCGGGTATCTCATGGGCAACCTGTACGCGATGCTGGTGCCCCTGCTCTTGGCGGTGGCGGGCATCGCCACGGTGTCCTCCTCTGTGAGTCGGGACGAGTACGACGGGCGTCTGGAGGTGCTCTTCACCTTCGCGGTGTCCCGGGCGACGATTCTGCTCGCTCGCCTCACGGCGGCGTGCCTCCTGGTCCTGGGGACCTCCTTGGCGCTGTTCGCCGCGGTCGTGGTGGGCCGGCAGTTCTTCGAGGTGGACGTCCCTTGGAGGGGGCTGTTGGCGATCACCCTGGTCACCTTGTTGTTCGCCGTGTTCCATGCCTGCCTCACCTATGGGTTCGCAGCGTGTGGTGCTCCGCCGGCGGTCAGTCTCGGCGTGCCGCTCGTCGTCCTCGTCGGCGGCTACATGCTCCGCTCGCTGGCCCCCCTGGTGGAGGGGACGGATGATCTGCGACGCCTCTCGCCCTGGGAGTGGGCTCTGGCAGAGGACCCACTGGCTGGAGATGTGTCTGGCGGAGGGCTGCTCCTGCTGGTCCTGCTCGCGGTGGTCGCCGTGGTGATCGGTACCGTCGTCGTCGTGAGGCGTGATGTGCATGCGCCGTGAGACGCAGCCGGAGACTTCCGGCCCATGCCCGTTGGACGGAGTGCGTGTCCTGGAGCTGGGGGGCATCGGTCCGGTGCCCTTCTGCGGGCTCCTGCTGACCCAGCTAGGGGCGGATGTGGTGCGGGTGGACCGGCCGGGGGGCGTGCCGTCGCCGCTGACTTCCCTCGCCGGTTTCGCCGAGGCAGATCCGCTGGCCGCCGGCCGCCGGTCGGTGGAGGTGGATTTGAAGTCCTCCTCCGGCGTACAGACGGTGGTCGCACTCGCAAGCAGGGCGGACATCCTCATCGAGGGCTGGCGCCCTGGGGTCGCGGAGCGGCTTGGGGTTGGTCCCGCTGCGTGCCATGAGGCCAACCCTGCACTGGTCTACGGGCGGATGACCGGGTGGGGGCAGAGCGGGCCCCTGTCGGCCTCCGCGGGGCACGACATCAACTACGTAGCCCTGACTGGGCTGCTGAGTGCGATCGGCCCGGCCGATGGCGGCCCCGTGGTGCCGCTGAACCTGCTCGGAGACTTCGGCGGGGGCGCGATGTACTTGGCGGTCGGTGTACTTGCTGCCCTCCACCGCGCACGCCGGACGGGCCGCGGGGACGTGGTGGACGCCGCGATCGTGGATGGCGTCAGTCACCTGAGCACGATGGTCCATGGGCTTGCTGCTGCCGGGTTCTGGCAGGAGGGGCGAGGCCGCAACGTCGTGGACGGTTCCCTGCCGTACTACACGGTCTACGAGACCGCTGACGGAAAGCACATGGCGGTCGGTGCGCTGGAGCAGCGCTTCTTCGAGGAGATGTGCAGGGTCTTGGAGATCGAGGTTCCGCCGAACCGCGAGGATCCGCAGATGCACTCTGAGCTGCGTGAGCGTCTGGCGAGGCGGTTCCGGGAACGTTCGCAGGCCGAGTGGGAGAGGCTCTTCAGCGGTGTGGACGCCTGCGTGTCTCCCGTACGCAGCCTGGTCGAGGCTCGACGGGACTCGCACCTGCGAGCCAGGGGCGTGTTCGCCCAGCCCGGTGCCGCGGTGCCCGCCGCTGCCCCTCGGTTCTCATGCTCCATGGCGCAGCCGGTCGCTGCCCCGCCCCGCCCTGGGCAGCACCAGACGGAGGTGTTCCAGGAGTGGGGCGTCGCCGTGCCCGAGGCTGGCCGAGGTGCAGCGGAGCACAGCGGAGGGAAGGGATGAACAGCAGGGAGATTCTGTGCGAGAAGGACGGCCCGGTCGTCGTCGTCACGCTCAACCGCCCCGAGGTGCACAACGCGCTCTCGACCGCGATGATCCATGATCTGGTTGCCATCGCCGAGGAGTACGACCGGGACGAGTCGGCACGGGCACTGCTGATCACCGGTGCGGGCGACCGAGCCTTCTGCGCGGGCCGGGACCTGCGGCTCGGTCACGAGCGGGGGGTCGGGGAGCGCCACGATGCCTACAGCCCTGAGCAGCGGCTCTTCTCAGAGGTCGGGAAGCCCATCATCGCAGCGGTCAATGGCGCAGCCATCGGCGGGGGAGCGGAGGTGCTACTGGGGACTGATCTGCGCGTGATGAGCGAGCGTGCCGTCATCGCCCTGCCCGAGGCAACCCTCGGCCTGGTCCCCTACGGCGGTGCGCACGTGAGGCTGCCCCAGCAGATCCCATGGGCGCACGCCATGGAGATGCTTCTCACGGGCCGGCGTTATTCCGCGCAGGAGGCCTTTCGGCTGGGCCTGGTCAACTGCGTGGTGCCGCCGGAAGAGGTGCGCGATCGCGCGATGGGGCTCGCTGCCAGGATTGCGCAGAACGCGCCGGTTGCTCTGCGCAAGATCAAGGAGGCTGTCCGTGCTGCGTACAACCTCAGCTTCCGAGACGCCTTCCACGTCGAGTGGCAGATCGCGACCGAGGCGCTGGCCACCCAGGACGCGCAGGAGGGTGTCGCTGCATTCCTCGAGAAGCGCGAGCCCGTGTTCCGGGGGAGGTAGCGTGCCGGTTCCTCAGCGGCACGACGCTGGCAGCCCGAGCCCGGTGGTATGGCCGTCATGAAACAAGATCGTTTCTGGTTTCGCGGGGTGGGAGGTGTTCGAAGTCGTGGTCGAAGGCGCGGCCGGTGACGTATGGGGCGGATGCGCCGAGGGTTTGTTTGTTTGGAGTGCTTGGTGTTTTTCGGACAGTGGGTGAAATGATCGTGAGGTAGAATTAGATCATGTCGGCACCGAAATATAGTGCGGGGTTTGAGGAACAAGTCGTTCTCGGGATCGTCCGGGGGTCCGGGCCGATGGCCGGGGTAGCCGGATCGTACGGTCTTGTGGCGCAGACAGTCGGGAACTGGGTCGCAGGATGGCGGGGGGCACCCCGGCCTCAGCGCTGATGCCATGACCGCGAAAGAGCACGCCGAGATCAAACGTCTGAAGGCAGAGCTCCGGGAAGCCCGCATGGAAAACGAGTTCCTGGAAGAAGCGGCGGCCTTCTTCGCCCGGGAGTCCGGGTGAGCGCGGAACACCGCCGCATCCACCGCGAAGAAGGCAACTATGGCTGACATGAAACGAAACCGTATTTTTCGTGGATTTCCTGTGCCGTTTCGGATATGATTGGAACATGCAGGTTGAGGTCATCCCGGAAGAAACCGCCGTCCTGATCAGGTGGAAGAAGCGTTCCGACAATCATGTGCTGGTTCGGATGAAAGCAGAAGCGATCCTGTACGCCTCTGAAGGAGTCGGAATCGACATCATTGCGAAGATGGTTGAGCGCACTGAGAGGACAGTGCAGGAATGGCTGGCCGACTGGCAGGCCACCAGGATGTGCTCGGTCCTGACCGGCCATACGGGGAACCAGAACGCGGCGAAACTCACCCGCGACCAGAAACAAGAACTCAAGAAAATCCTCGCCCAGCCGCCCTCCCAGACGGGCATCCACGCCGAGTTCTGGGACGTCCCAGCGATACGTGACGTCGTGAAGATCCTGTTCGATGTCGAGTACCAGTCGGACTCCTCGTACCAGCTGCTCCTGCGCTTCTGCGGGCTGAGCCTCGAACTGCCCGACCCGTTCGACGAGCACCGCAACGAGAAAGCCATCACCAGACGCATGACCGAGGTGAAAACCCAAGTCAAAGCTCTGCTGGACGCCGGCTGGGAGGTCTACACGGCAGACGAGGTCCGCTTGGAGCACGAGGCCGAGACCCGCCGCATGTGGCTCCCGAAAGGGCAGCGCACCAAGCTGTACGTGGACCGGCAGAAGACGTCCCAGTCCTTCTTCGGCGCCCTCTCGCTGACCAGCAAAAAAGTCAAACTGTACCCGATCGAGGGCAACCAGAACACCGAGCAGACAATCCTCGCGCTGGAACGACTCCAACGCGAAACCGAGACAGAGCAGATCGCGGTCGTCCTGGACAACGCCCGATCCCACCACGCGAAAGCGTTGACCGCCCTCTACGAGCCCGGCCGGCTGCTGGAGCGCATCACCCCTGTTTTCCTGCCGCCGTACGCGCCCGACCACAACCCGGTCGAGCACGTCTGGAACGCGGCCAAGAACAACATCGCGAACATTCAGCACGAGACCCCCGAAGAAACCTTCGGCGCGTTCGCCTCATACATCGCCAGCCGAACATTCGACTACGACTTCGAACACCTCCCACCCCGCGAAACCAGAAACGATTTTGTTTCATGACGGCCATACCCATCCAGTCCATGTGCCGGTGGGTGAAAGTATCCAAGTCCGGCTACTACGCCTGGCGAAACCGACCCGAGTCCTCGACAACCCAGCGGAGGGAGGACCTGACGGCCATCATCGTCAAGTTCTTCGACGAGTCCGAACAGACCTACGGTTACCGCCGGATCCACGCGGGGCCGGCCCGAAGCGGCGTCATGGTCTCACTCGGCATGGTCCGCGATCATGGCGGCAGCAGGTCCCGTTGCCCGTCAGCCCCGGGGACAGGCCAAGACGACCGTGCCGGCGCCAGACTTTCCAGGCCGGCCCGGCCGGTTGCGCCGAGACGTCACCGCCACCGCGCCCGGAATGAGACGGGTGGGCGACATCACGTATATTCCAACCTGGCAGGGATTCGCCTACCTGGCGGTCGTCATGGATTGTTTCTCGAAAAAGATCGTCGGGCGCGCGATCGCCGGTCGCATGCGCGCCGGACTCGTCACCGAGGCCTTGGCCATGGCCGTGCGGAACTGTCCACCGATCCGTGGTGTCACGGTCTTTCACTCGGATCGAGGGGCTCGATGCACGTCGGCCGAATACACGAAATTCATGACCGACCGCGGGATTCTCCCGTCCGTCGGGCGGACCGGTAGCTGCTGTGACAATGCCGTCGCTGAGTCATTCACCGCGATCTTGAAGAAAGAACTCGTGAACCGTGAGGTCTACTCGACCCGAAACCATGCAATCCGGGACGTGACAGCCTGGACCGGGTCACGATGCAATCACAGACGTCTCCACTCGGCGATCGACTACCAGACCCCGACCGAGTCGACACAGAATGGAGACAACAACACAAGGCAGCAGCCTAAAACCAACCATTAACCACTGTCTGAAAACCTATATCACTCCACGGCACCCTCCGCCAAATCACCGACCAGAAGGTCGTCGGACCCTCAGACGTGGGGGACGTTCTTCCTGGACCGGCACCACGTCCAGATCCTCACCGACGATCACTTGTCCGTCGAAACCCGTGACAGCGTCCCGCCAGGCATCCGCCGGCAGGTCCCCGGGCACCAGATGGGTGAGTACCAGGGTCGGCACGCCGGCCCGGGCGGCGATGTCCCCGACCGCTCTCACCGACGTGTGCTTCGCGAAGACGTGGTCGAGCGACTGCTGCTGCGCCGCATCGTAGGGCGGCGCACCGAATCTCGATGCGGCGAAGTGCGGGCTGATCGCTTCGTGGACGAGGACGTCCGCGCCGACGGCGAGTTCCACCAGCGCATCGCAGGGCCCGGTGTCGCCACTGATGACGACGGCTCCCCCGTCGAAGTCGAACCGGTATGCGTACGCCGGAGCCATGTCGCCGTGCTCGACGAGAGTCGCCGACACCCGGACGTTCGCGTCCTCCAGTACCGGTGCGGAGCCGGCGGTCGTCTCATCCCTGCCTGGAACGGGAACCTCCCGGACTCGGACGAGATCCTCGAGGGGCGGACGGCCCGCGCCGAGAACCCGGTCGATCGTGTCCGCCCGGAAAGCATGCACCAGTCCCTTGACGAGGGACGCAGTTCCGGGGCGTACGGCGCCCCCGGTGGCGATGCCGGCTCGTCGCCCCGCGTATGCCCGGGTGGACAGGGGCAGCGGTCCCGGCCCGATCAACGGAACCGGTTCGGGCGGCCATCCCTGTTCGCGGCCCCAGTGCAGGAGACACGGGAGGTCGACGATGTGGTCCGAGTGGAGGGGGGTGATGAGCAGCGCTCCGAGATCGCGGAGGACGGAACCGCGGCCGCGCCCCAGCGGATCCGCGATGGTGAGCTGTCGGGTCGACCCCGCCCCCTGATCGACGACGTAGATGCGATCGCCGACGACGACGGCCGTCGAGATGCCGTGACGAGCGGGACGACCATCGGCCCGCGGCGACCATGTGGTGGTTCCGCCCGCGGTGCCGAGCAGGACCACGCGGGGTCGTCGACCGCGATCGCACGAGGCGGTGCACGAGGACGGCGCCCGGCTGCTGCTGGCGTTCACGAGTCATCTCCTGCTCTAGACGGCTGCACCTTCGCCGTCGTACTTCTTGGGGCTGCTGCGAACCGGCGCGACCCGCACCTCGACCCCGGCCCGAAGCAGCATGCCGATCTCGTCCGAGGTGGTTCCCGAGTCCACGATCGCGAGGTCGAAACTGTCCACACTGCACATCGCATGCAGCGCGCGGCGCCGGAACTTGGTGTGATCCGCCACCAGGACGCGCGTGGAGGCGCATTCCAGCATCGCCTTCTTCACGAGGACCAGCTCCGGGTTCTGGTGGTAGCACGCTCCGTTGGTGATCGCCGGCGTGGACATGAAGTAGATGTCGGTACTCATCTGACTCAGCGCGGAGAGGGCGACCGCCCCCTTGTAGGCATCGCACAACTGGTAGTACTCGCCCCCGGTCGAGATGAGGGAGATGCTGGGCCTTCCCTTCAGCTCCTTGATCACGCGCCCGAAGTTCGTGATCACCGTCAGAGGGGCCTTCTGCGGCAGCATCCTGGCGAGATGGAGACCCGTTGTGGAGTCGTCGAGGACGATGGCCTGCCCCGGCTCGACGAGCTCGAGGGCGCATCGGGCAATGGCGTCCTTCTCCGCGACGGACTGCCGTATGCGATAGTCGGTCGATGCCTCGAACAGGCTCGAGGACACGGAGGTCACGGAGCCGCGCGACTTCCGCAGGATCCCGCGCGCCTCGAGGGCATCCAGGTCCCGGTGGATGGTCATGCGGGAAACGCCGAAGTGGCTGACGATGTCCTTGATCTTGACGGAGCCGGAGGACAGCACCAACTCCGTGATGGCATCCTGCCGGTCGACCTGCTTGAGCGAGGGGGCCTGCTCGGGACGCCCGTCATCAGTCGTTCCGACGGGATCCCCCGTCGGGACGTCCCGAGGCGTCGCGACCGATTCGTCCTCGTCCATCATGCCCATTCACGCTCTCCTCACGACCGCGGCGGCACGCCACCGCACACCCATTGTCGCTCATGGGCGAATGCGTGGCGTGACGGTCCTCACACGCGTGAGCACCGTCACGCCACGCATCGGCGGTCCTTCTCACTCCTGCTCAGGCGGCCCGTTCAGCGCCACGTTGACCCAGCCGACGGCCGAGCCCAGCAGGCATGACAGGACCGACACGATCACGGCGCCGCAGAGAAGGGCGTAGGGGTTGTCCGAGGTCCGACGTAGCCGGCCCCTGCCCGGTGAAGATGCAGGCGAGGGTGATGGCGATCCCCTGGAAGCAGGCCGGCGTCCCGTCGCGCAGCACACGGACGAACCGCATGATGTGGACGGCGATGCCGAAGCCCGCGGAGTAGGCCACGGCGACCGCGAGGTCTCCGGCGGTCACGAGCTCCGCCGTGCCGAAGGGATCGGCGAGCGCCATCGCGAACGACTGGACGATGCCGGCCGCGAGTGCCCCGATGGTGAACGCGGGGATGAGCTGGCGCAGTCCGGCGAGCTTGCCCCCGAAAACGAAGCACTCGCCCCACACGACGAACGCCACTCGGAGAGGAAGGTCGTAGTCCCCCAGCCACAGCCCGAACGGAAGACTGAACATCACCGCGAGGGGTACGGCCAGCCATTCGGCATTCGCTCCGTCGTTCCCACTCCACTCGACTCCTTCGTCGATGCTTGAATGACGCACGATGCATCTTGTTACAAGTGTGGTCCATCATGCGTGGAATGTCAACTTATAAAAGATACGTCACCGTCCGGGTAGAGTCGGGCTTCCGCGAGGTTCGTGCCTGTTTGCCTGGATGGATGTGCAGAACACTGTGGTTGACCTGGGCATTTGTCTCGTTACGGATGAACGTTGTATAGTTCAGAGTGTTAGGACTTGGCTGGAGGGTGACGACCGATGCTGTGTGGTCGACGACCGGGAAGCGAGGGTGACATGGGGTGGGTGGTTGCTGAAGCGGCTCGTCGGACGGGCGGGCGCTTCGTCCTTCCTGCGCAGGCGAGGAGCGAGCACGATGTGCTCGCCACGTACTGTCTCGTCGCTCCACGCGGCGTGGACGTGGTGCCGCTCGCCCAGCGATTCGCCGTCGGACAGAGCCTCGGGACGTGGGTGGAGGTCCCGGGCGCGACCGATGAGATGCGCCGACTGTACGAGGGCCGGGTCGCCTCCATCGTCGCCGTGCCGGCCGCGGATCTCACCTACCAGCTTCCCGACGAGGTGTCTTACCTGATCCAGATCGCGATCCCCGTCGCGAATCTCGGTTCTGACCTCGCCCAACTCATCACGACGTTCTTGGGCAATGATGCTTCGACCTCCATCCGGGCGAAGCTGGTGGATCTCGAGCTCCCCCCGGAGTTGGTGGACGCCTGCGGCGGCCCCCGCTTCGGCACGGCTGGGATCCGCGAGCTCACGGGCGTGTTCGACCGCCCACTCGTCCTGAACATGATCAAGCCCTGCACCGGGCTCAGTCCTGACGCCGGGGCGGCGGTCTTCTACGAGACGGCGCTCGGTGGTCCCGACATGATCAAGGACGACGAACTGCTCGGGAGCACCGACTTCTCGCCGCTGGTCGAACGTGTGACCGCCTTCACGCGTGCTGCGGAGAGGGCCGCGGAGGTGACCGGCCGGCAGACGCTCTACATTCCGAACGTCACCGCGCAGGGGACCGTACTGCTGGACAATGCTCGTCGGGCCGTGGATGCCGGTGCGCGGGCGGTGATGGTCGCCTACGGCTCTGTCGGCCTGGGAATGCTTGCTGAACTTTCGCGGACGGTGGGAGTCCCGGTGCTGGGCCACTACGCGGGCTCGGGAATGTGGTCGGAGGGCGCTCGGTCCGGGATGACCGCTGGCCTCGCCGCGGGTTTCTTCCCGCGGCTCTGCGGGGCGGATCTCGCAGTGGTGAACACCCCGTACGGGGGGTACTCCATGACGCGCTCGAGTTACCTCGAGGTCGTGAACAGGCTCTCTCTGCCCATGGATGGGCTCAGGCCCACGATGCCCGTCGTGGGAGGCGGGGTTCATGCGGGTGTGGTCGAGCTTTATCTTTCGGAGCTCGGCCCTGATGTCGTGCTCGCCCCCGGAGGCGGGGTCCAGGGTCATCCCGATGGCCCCGCGGCGGGAGTCCGTTCCATTCTGCGGGCCATCGAGGCATGGCAGGCGAACATCCCGACCGACGAGTACGCCGCAGGCTTCCCGGAACTGGCGGCGGCGCTGGCAGCCTTCGGGTACCGGAAGGAAGGCGGAATCTGATGCGCGTCGATGTGCACACCCACATGTGGGCCGGTGAGGGCGTTCCCATGTTCCTGCGCTCCTACGCGGACGGGCGCGGTGCGGGCAGTGGTGTCGATTCCGGTGCCGCACGCCTTCTCGAGTCGATGAACGAGAACGGCATCGGTGCGGCTGTGACCGTGGCGCTCGCCCACAGCCGCGACATGGGGTCGGACGAGCTCGACCGCATCAACCATTACGTGTCCGAACAGGTGGCGCTGGCACCCGACCGGCTGATCGGATTCTGCGCGGTCGATCCCCGGGCGGACGACCCCGTGGGCGACCTCCGTGCCGAGATAGAGGAGCGCGGTGCGCGCGGGCTGAAGCTGCACGGGTCCATGCAGCAGATCGCGGTCGACGATCCGCTGCTCTGGCCGATCTACGAGACCATGCAGGAGTACCGGCTCCCCGTCCTGCACCATGCGGGTGACATCGGGGTCCTTCCCTGCCGTGACGGCTTCACGCGGGCGACCCGGTTCGACGAGATCGGATGCTCCTTCCCCGAACTCCCGGTGATCCTCGGACACGCCGGACGAATCGATTTCAGCACGGTCGCGGGACTGCTGCGGAAGCACAGGAACTTCTATGTCGACGTGAGTTCGCTGATCGGGCGCGACCCCGGCTCCCGCTCGTTCCAGCTTCGCCAGCTCCTCGAGCTCACGAAGTCGTGGGCGGGCTCGACGGGACAGGTGCTGCTCGGGTCCGACTTCCCGCTCTACTCGCAGGACACGACCCTCGCCGTCATCGACGAACTCGTCGAACTGGTCGGGGACGCCCCGGCCGGATCGACCCCGCTCGTCGTCGAGGACGTCGTCGCGGTTCGTGACCGGAACGCCGCCACATTCTTGTCCGACCTCGGGATCCTGCCTGGTCCCGGGTCGGGATGAAACCCATCCGCCAGTGACTCGAAGGAGAGGGAAATGGCACAGGTGTACACGGCGACCGAAGTGGTCGCACGCCTCCGGAAGGAGATCTCCGGGGGCAGGCCGCTCTTCGTCCCCAACTGCGGCTCGGGTCTGACGGCCAAGCTGCAGGAGATGGGCGGCTCGGACATGATCGTCATCTCAGGAACGAGCTACTGGCGGTTGAAGGGTCAGGGCTCCTTGGCCGCGCTCATGCCCAACTCCGACGTCAACCAGGTGATCTTCGATCTCGCGCCGGAAATCGTCGCGAACATCGAGGACACGCCCATTCTCTCGTTGTCGGGGGCGTTCAATCCCCTGCTCCCCCACAGGGACCACCTGCGACGGTTGCGCGATGCAGGGATCAGCGGGATCAACCCCTTCATGATCATGATCTACGGCGATGCCACCGTGCAGCAGATGGACAAGATCGGGATCGGGTGGAGGCGCGAGGTCGAGTTCGTCGAGGCCGCTGCCGAGGAGGACATGTTCGCGCTCGCCTATGCGTTCAACCCCGATGAGGCCAGGATCATGGCCGAGGCGGGCGCCCATGCGATCGCCACGCACTTCGGTTCCACCGTGGGCGGCGTGACGGGCGCGAAGTCCGAGGTGACGCTCGAGGAGGCGACGGAACGCAGCCAGGAGATGTTCGAGACCGCGTTGGCCGTGAACCCGGACGTGATCCTGTTCGCCCATGGCGGCCCGATCGAGGGGCCGGAGGAGGCCGCGCACGTCATGCGGAACACGGCTGCTCACGGATTCATCGGAGGGTCCGCGGCGGAGCGCGTTCCGATCGAGAAGGCGATCCTCGCGATCACCGAGGAGTACAAGCGGGCTCTTCAGATCCACTGAGCCACGACCAGCAGGAACGCGAGCGAAGGAGCATCGCCATGAGTGGTGAGAGACCCGTCATCGTATGTGCGGGAATGTGCAACACCAAGGGGAACGAGATCAGGTTCCTCGCGGAGAAGGTGAGAGGGTTCGGCGGCGATCCGCTGATCCTCGACCTGTCGCTCGGGGCGTCGGTGGACTTCGCCGACATCCCGGTGAGGGAGGTGCTCGCGGCAGTCGGCGTCGAGCAGGCGAGCACCGTGTTCACGGCGCCGCGGTCCGAGGCGATCGAGACGGTCGGCGCGGCGGGCGCGGCGATGGCGCAGAGACTGGTCGAGGAGGGGCGGCTCGACGGCATCATCTCGTGGGCCGGCTCGGTCGGCACCACGACCGTGACGCGCGTCATGAGGGCCTTGCCGTTCGGCGTCCCGAAGATCATGCTCACGGACATGGCGAGTGCGGACGTGTCCATGTGGCTCGGGAACAAGGACATCTTCATCGCGTCGCCCACGGCGGAGCAGGGGATCAACGCGGTGACGTACCGGATCGTCTCCAATGCGTGCGCGGCCGTCGTCGCCATGGCGAAGGTGCCGAACGAGGCGCCCGACGTGAAGCCCCTCGCCGCGGTGACCTCCTACGGCACGACAACGCCCACCCAGCTCCACATCACGAGGTTCTTCGAGAGCAAGGGCTGGGACTGCGGGACGTTCCACGCCGTCGGAGTGGGGGCGACGATGGAGGACCTCATCCGGTCCGGTGTGATCACCGCCGTCGTCGACATGACTCCGGGCGAGCTCACCAACAACATGTACGACTCCTTCTACGGCATCCCGAAGACGTGGGACGGTGAGCGCATGACGGCCGCCTCCGACGTCGGCATCCCGCAGGTCGTCGCGCCGGGCGGTCTCGATCAGGCCGCTTACAACGGAATGGCCCAGTTCGCCCCGGAGTACCTGGAGGACTTCAGAACCGGGAAGCGCCGCGGGCCGCACGGGTCGGACAAGCCGTACGTCCACAACGAGGGCGTCACCATCATGGTGCCGACCCTCGACGAGATCGTCGAGCTCTCGGCGTACATGGCGGAGCGCCTCAACAGGACGACGGGCCCGACCTGTTTCATCATCCCCATGCGGGGGTGGTCCGCCTACGACCAGTCCGAGGAGATCGCGACGCGTGACCGCGGCTGGGCCGAGGGCAACGGCGACGGGCCCGTCTGGGAGCCGGACGAGAAGTACCCGCGGTGGTCGCGCAGGGCGACACTGATGTGGAAGGAGCTCCACGAGCGTCTCGACCCGGAGAAGGTGGACCTGATCGCGATCGATCACCACATCCTCGATGAGGAGTTCTCGGAGCTCGCCGAGACCATCGTGTGGGACATGATCAACGGCGACTGGCGGATCGGGAAGTACGAGGACGTGGGCGACAAGGTGCTCGATTTCGAGGACTACGACCTCTGACGACGCGCTCCCCGGCGGAACTGGGAGGGCGGGTGGCGGTCTCCCGCACGGGCGACCGCCCACCCGCCCTCGGGCCGGTTCTGCCCCCGTACCCCCGCGGATCCTCCGAGTTCCGGATCGGGGCCGGGACCCTCGCGAGGAGCTGCTCGGCGGCCACGACCCCGTCCACGACATCCACCGGGGCCGGCACTGCTGCATCCGCCGGCCCGGACGTGATCGCCCGGGAGGCCATGACCCGGGGCGGAACGGGGTGCGGGCCTCCTGCACCACGCGGTGGAGTGCCCCTCCAGGAGGGCAGGGGCCTGCTCATGGGGCTGCCCGACTGTTCCGGACAGTCGTCGATCGAGCGTGTCATGAGGCGGCTTCTCGCCTCCCGAGGGGCCGCCGGCGCCCTCACCGGGACGGGGCGGGGGAGTCCGCGGCCCCGGCGTCACTGATCTCGGCGGCCATCGCGGCGAGCTGCTCCTCGGTCGCGGCGATGTGCTGCGGGGTCCACTCGACGGCGGGGTCGGGCTCGAGGTGGGTGAGCAGCACCGTCATCATGGCGATCTCCGGCTGCGACCACGGCGCCGGACGGCTCGTGCCGAACAGGGTCAGCCCGGTGCGCCGGTCGAGCCAGTCGGGATCGCTCAGCGCGCGCGAGAGCACCCCGCGCATGGTCAGCCCGGCCAGCTCCGAGAGCATCATGAACCCCTCGTCCCCGCTCCACGGCGCGCACTGGCGGTAGCCGATGAGCTCCGCCATCGCCGCGTAGATCCTCGCGCGCCGCTGCACGAAGGCGCGCTCCAGCTCGGCGAGGGAGCCGGCCACGACGTCGCGGAGCCCCTCGTCGGGCAACGTCCGGTGGGTCACGGACAGGGCCAGGAGGAGCCGCCACTTCGGCGAGGCGAGCGTGCGGCGGATGTCGGCGTCCAACGAGATCCGCAGCGCCTCGACGACTACGTCGCGCCGACCCTGCTCGGTGCCCAACTCGTCCCGACGCGCCTCGAGGACGCCCAGGAGCCGATCGATGTCGTCGTCGTCCTCGGGGATGAGCCGGGTGCGGCCGATGGCGTGGACGAGCACGTCCGCGAGGAAGCCCTCCCGGTGCGGCCAGCAGCGGTAGGCGCTCGCCCGCGAGACGCCCGCGTCGGCGATGATCCGCTCCATGCCGACGGCGTCCAGCCCGACGGACAGCCCGTGCTCGACGAGGCGCTCGCCCGCCAGGTCGAGGACGCGCTCGCGCGTCTCCTGCTCGCTGAGCCGGCGTCGGGGCCGGGGATCGACAGCCATGAGACACAGTGTATCTTTTCTCTCATGAGACATGATGTATCAAAAAAGGGGAGGGGTCGTCTCATGCGCTGGATCATCATCGTCGTCCTCGTGCTCGTGGCCCTCGCGGTCGCCTGGATGCTGCTGCACCCGTCGAACGCCGGGGACCGCACCAAACTGGACCGGCCCTTCACGAGCGCCGAGCGGCAGACCCTCGACACCGTGGACGTCACGGCGGACCAGCTGGCGCAGGCCGCCTGCACCGGCGGGGCGCAGTGCTGGATCGCCGTCAACGGTGTCGTCTACGACCTGGGCTCGTCGCCGGCATGGAAGGACGGGTCGCACCACGGGGTGCGCGCCGGCACCGATGCCACCGAGGACTTCGTCAGGTCCGGGCACGGCAGGCGGATCCTCGAGAAGCTGCCCGTGGTCGGCCGGTACCGGCCGTGAGCCGTGCCCTTGGTCCGTGCCTCGTCCAGGGGTGCCCGTGCCGTGGGGCCCCTGCCGAGGGCCGCTCCCGACACCCGACGCCGTCGGTCGGGCGTCGGATCATCGGCGCCGGTGCACGGCCGTGGAGCTCGGACCGATCCGCGTTCCGGACGGCGTCCCGGCGCTCTCCGCCGGTGGCAGGATCGGGTCATGACGGTGATCCGGGGTGTCGACGTGGACGAGCGGGGCCGGTGCGCCCACTGGCGCACCGAGCGCGACGTCGTGGCGCACCGGTGCGAGACCTGCGGGCGGTTCTGGGCCTGCCACGAGTGCCACCGGGCGCTGGCCGACCACCCGTTCGGGCGGGCCGACCCGGCGGCGCCGGCCACGGTGCTGTGCGGGGCCTGCGGGCATCTGAGCTCGTACGGGGGCTACTCCGCGGCGCCCTTCTGCGCCGGCTGCGGGCACCCGTTCAACCCGCGGTGCGCGCTGCATCGGGGGCTGTACGTGACATGATTGCTCGCCATGACCACGCCATGACGGGGATGGCGACCGTGCCGATGGCTGTACGGGGCGTGGGTTCAGCCCCGTGACGGATGCGCCTCGATCCGGCACAGGAGCCGCAGATGCGCGGGGGCCTCGGCGTTCGCCTGCGCCACGCGCACGGCGGTGTTCGGGAGGCCCCAGCCGTGGACGTCGCCCAGCAGCCAGTCCGGGACGTAGCCGACCGGATCCTCTCCCGCGTCGGTCAGCAGCACGGCCTCGGAGTCGACGGTGTTGTCGGGCTCGGGGAGCAGCCGGAGCCGATCGCCCGGGGCGAGGCGGCTCAGGGATCCGTTGCCCTCGACGCACCGCACGCCCGAGGCCAGGAAGTGGCCCTCGACACGCCCGTTCACGGGGATGAGGCCGTCGACGACGTGGAAGGTGTCGGTGGCGCGGCCGCCGCCGCTGCGGGCCAGGAACTCCACCGGGGTGGGGAACTCGGCCAGCCCGAGCCAGTGGCAGTAGGTCGGGTACGAGGCCCGCCGCGGGGACATCACCCTGTTCAGGAAGAAGGCCGGCAGCCCGGTGAACGAGTAGGTGCGAGCCGGATCCGGGAACTCGGCCAGGAGGACGAAGTTGTCGTGCCGAGCCCCCTCCTCGTAGCGGAACGCGAAGGAGTCCGCCTCGATCTGGTCGAGGGTCGCGACATGGATGAACCGTCGACTGCATCCTGCCAGATGAGGCGAAGGGCCCGGAGGCGCGGTCGTGCCTCGGTCGGGATCGGTGCGTCCAGTACATGAGCCGATGGCATCGAGGATCCTCCTTCGGTTCGTCCTGAGCAGCTCTTCGATGCAGCTGCGCCGGGGCTCTGACAGAATCTCGTCCGGCGGCGCGTGCAGCATCTCCTTCCCATGATCCTCCGAGGCGTCCCTCAGACGGCGCAACCAGTACTCCCCGGCGCGGGGGGCTGCACAAGGCCGAGGGCCTCGGCCGCGAGCGCGACCGGAGGCCTGGATCCTTCTCCTTCGTCCCCATGGGCTCGTCGGCTGGTTCGCCGCCGGTCCAGGGCTCGCGGCCGAGATCCTAGGGACTCCACGTGCATGGCGGCGGGCCGAAGCACCGCGGCTGCTGCGCGTGCGCGGAGTGAGTGCACGCCCCGACCGTGCCGCCCGATTGCCCGGAAGCGGCTGCTGCGCGTGCGCGGAGTGAGTAGCTGACCGGGCTCGGGCATTCCGCGGATGACGGCGGCTGCTGCGCGCGCGCCGAGTGGGCGCTCATGGCGCCGACCCCGGTCCCGGACGATTGGGCTCGTCCCGGGTGAGGCGCCTCGGCTTGGGGACCTGCCAGTGGAAGCGCAGGGCCAGTACGCGCAGGCCGAGGACGAGGACCACCAGCGTCCACAGGGTGATGGGGTTGAGGACCCCCATGCGCACGCACAGATCGGTGCCGGCGCAGCCGAGCAGCGCGGGCAGCGCGTAGACGTCCTGGGTGAGGACGCTCGGCACGAGCCCGGCGAGCACGTCGCGCATCATGCCGCCGCCGATGGCGGTGATCGTGCCCACGAGGATCGCCTCGATGCCGGGGTGGCCGTGCCGGATCGCGAGCATCGTCGCCGAGACGGCGAAGGCGCCCAGACCCGCCGCGTCGGCGATGAGGATGAGCTTGCGGATCCGGTCGAGGCTGCCCGAGAACCGGAACGCGATGAGGCCGGCCACGATCGCCGTGAGCATGAACGGGACGTTGGACAGGTTCGACGGGGGATCGATGCCCAGCAGCAGATCGCGGATCACGCCGCCGCCCAGGGCCGTCACCAGTGCCAGGACGAGGATGCCGAAGACGTCGAAGCGGCGGCGGACCCCGACGAGCCCGCCGGAGACGGCGAAGGCGAAGACGCCGACGAAGTTGAGCAGCTCCACCCCCCAAGGGTACGGATGGTGCGGGCGGTCTGCGCGGTGCAGGGCGCGGTGCCGGATGGGCGAGGACGAGGACCGACGGCGCCGCGCGCCCGGGGCCGGGGCGGGCCCGGGCAGCCGGGGCCCGGACGTGTCGCCGTTCGCCGCGAAGCCGGCGCAGGAAGCGGACTCGTGCAGTCGGGGCCGTTCCCCGGCCACGAATCGGGTCCGTCGCGGACCGACCGCCCGCGCCGCATCGGGTCCCGCCGGGCGCCCGTCAGCGGGCACAATTGCTCCGTGGACGACGTGGCGACGCGGATCTGGCAGCAGCTCGGCGCGAGCCTGCACGCCGGGCCGTCGCCGCACGCCACGGCCGCAGCCGTCGCAGTCGCCGCGGCCTTGGCGACCGTCCTCCTCGGCCCCGCTTGGCGGGTGCTGCGGGTCGTCGTCACGCTCGTCCACGAGCTCGGGCACGCTCTCGTCGGCCTGGCCGCGGGCCGCCGGTTCGCCGGCTTCACCGTCAATCCCGACATGTCGGGCGCCACGACGACGAGCGGCGCCACCCGCGGGCCGGGTCTCGTGCTCACGACGCTGGCCGGCTACCCGATGCCCGCCGTCGTCGGGGCCGCCATCGTCCACGCCGCGACGGGCGGGTACGCCCGCGGCGTGCTCGTGGGGATCGCCGTCGTCCTCCTGCTCGTGCTGGTCCGCGCCCGCTCGGCCCACACCGTGACGGTCCTGCTCGGCGCGCTCGCCGCCGACCTCGCCCTCTGGTGGTTCGCCGGCTCCGCGCCGGTGGGCGCCGCGGTCCTCGGACTCGGCGTCTTCCTTCTCGCCGGCGCATGGCGCCAGCTCGTCAACGTCGCCCGACACGGCGACCGCTCCCAGGACCCCGGCGTCCTGGCGGCCCGGACGCACGTTCCCGCCGCCGTTTGGGTGCTGTGCCTCGGCGCGGTGCTCGCGGCCGCCACGTGGTGGGCCGGGTGCTCGCTCGCGCCGTTCCTGCCGCTGCCCTGAGGCGCCCGGCGGCGCGTCGGGGACGATGCGGTGGGACCCGGATCCCGTGCGCCTGCGAGGCCGGGTGCGCGGACGAACCGGTGCGGCTGCCCCTCCGCCTGTCGGGCCCCTCGCCGTCGCCTCTCGGGCGGAGCCGGTCACTCGCCGAGGGTGGAGGCCCTGGCCATCAGGGTCGGTGGGAGCAGGACCCGGCGGTGCTCGTGCCCGACCGTCTCCTCGAGCTCCTCCTCGACCAGCTCCACCCCCGTCGCGCCGATCCGCGGGGCCGGCTGGGCGACCGAGCTCAGGGCGACCACGGCGTTGGTGCAGAAGTCGATGTCGTCATAGCCGATGATGGCGATGTCCTCGGGGATGCGGAAGGTGCGCGCCATGGTGAGGGCTTGGAGCAGGCCAATCGCCAACAGGTCGTTCGTGGCGAAGAGGGCGTCGGGGCGTTCGGTCCGCGGGCGGGCCGCCAGCAGCTCGCCGATCCGACGGCCCTCCAGGATGGTCATGTCGCGTGTGCTCAGGAAGTCGATCCGCACCCGCGGGCGCTCCTCGGCCGCCGCCAGGGCGCCGTAATGACGGCGCACCACTTGGGGGTGCCGGCTCGGCTCTCCCACCACGGCGATGCGGCGCCGTCCCAGGTCGATGAGGTGCTGCGCCGCGAGCCGACCTCCGACGTAGTCGTCCACGCCCACGCGGCAGAAGTGCGGGTCGTCCGCGTCGAGCAGGACAACGGGGGTGCCCCGGTCGGCGACCTCGCGCGCCGTCTGCAGCTCGATGCCGACCGGCGCGAGCAGGATGCCCCGCGCGCGCTGCTGCTCGAAGCGGTGCAGGTAGTCGGCCTCGCGTTCGGCGTTCTGCTCGCTGCTCGCGCTGAACAGCCCGAGACCGGCCCGGGCCGCGGCCTGCTCGGCCCCGAGACCGATCGTGCCGTAATAGGGGTTGCAGGCCTCGACGATCACCAGGCCGAGCATGGTCGACAGGCCGACCTTGAGCTGTCGCGCCGCATGGTTCGGCACGTAACCGAGTTCCCGGATGGCGCTCTCCACGGCTCGGCGGCGCTCCTGCGAGACGGCTCCGGGATGGTTGAGCACGTTCGACACCGTGCCCACCGAGACGCCTGCGCGCGCGGCGACGTCCTTGATGCCGACTTGGCGGGCGGTCGGTTCGGTCACTGATGCCCTTCGGTGCAGGAGACGTTCCGCGGGGCGCCTCGTCCCCGCCTGACGGCATGAGCCTAGCCAACGAGGCGTCCCCGGCGCCGTCATGAGCGTTGCGGAGCGTCGGGACAGCCTCGGGCCGAACCTCCTCCGTGAGTGTATGAAACGATACAGAATTATTTTGCCTGGCCTTTTCTTCTATGAAGTTGCTACGGTCAATGGGGAGAGGTTGCGGTTTGAAACGATTCGATCTACGCTCATCCCATCGTCGATCCGAGGGCGGTCCGCCCCGGAAGGATCTGAACGAGGGAGTCCAGATGACTGATCGACTGTCCACCAGCGCGGCACGTTCGCCGCAACGCGCCTGCTTCCTGCTGCGGGGCCGCCCGGAGCTCCTTCCGGAGTATGTGGAGGCGCACCAGCACGTGTGGGAGTCCATGCGCGAGGCGCTCAGCCGATCGGGGTGGCGGCGCTACTCGCTGTTCCTGAGGACCGAGGACGGGCTCGTGGTGGGCTACTTCGAGTCCGACGACGTCACCGCCGCCATGGCGGCGATGGATCGGGAGGAGGTGAACGCCCGGTGGCAGGCCGAGATGGCGCAGTACTTCGTCCCGCCGAACGGGGGCGCACCCGAACTCCTGGACGAGTACTTCCACCTCGCCTGATCCCATCAGCACACGAAGGAGCGCGACATGCCGAAGCGCCACATCACCGGCTGGAAGGCGACGATCGCCGTCTCCATGTCGAACTACATCGACTCCGGATCCATCATCGCCATTGCGACGTCACTGGGCTTCTGGAAGGCCGCCTACTTCCCGAACGACGACGGGACGATCACCGGCCTGCTGGCCGCGTTCAGCTCCAACGCGTTCGGCGCCGCGATCGGCGCGCTCATCGGGGGGCCGCTGTGCGACAAGTACGGCCGCAAGTTCATCTACACCTACGACCTGCTCGTCTACGCACTGGGCGGCCTCATCATCACGGTCACCGCGAACCTCGGCATGCTCTTCGCCGGCTTCGTGATCATCGGCCTGGCCGTGGGCGCCTCCGTCCCGGCCGGGTGGACCTACATCGCAGAGTTCGCGCCGGCCGACAGGAGGGGACGTCACATCGGCACGACCCAGCTCGCCTGGTCCTTCGGCCCCTTCATCGGATACGGCTTGGCCGCCGCGCTGACGCCGCTGCACCTGCTGGGGAGCCGGCTCATCTTCGCCCACCTCGTCGTCATCGCCCTCGTCACCTGGTACATCCGGCAGGGCCTCGACGAGTCCGAGGCGTGGCAGCAGGCCAAGGGCGGCGCCACGGCGAAGCCGCCCTCGGTCCTCGCCTCGTTCAAGGCGCTGTTCAGCCGCAGGGTCAACATCACGGCACTCGTCTTCCTGGCCTGCATCTACACCTTCTGGAACCAGGCCGCCAGTCAGAACGGCATCTTCCTGCCGACGATCCTGTCGTCCATGGGCTACAGGGCCCTCCAGTCCGATCTCTTCTCGATGCTCTCGTGGGGCTTCGTCATCGTCGCGACCGTCTTCTTCATGGCCCTGGTCGACCGGATCCCCTACCGGGTCCACTACTGCATCGGCGGCGCGATGGCCCTCGTCGCCTGGATCATCCTGGTGTTCGGACCGCCGACCTCGGCGTGGACCGCATTCGGGTACGCCATCGTCTGGGGCCTGTCCGCCGGGCCCTCGGCGCAGGCCTTCTACTCGGTGTGGTCTCCCGAACTCTTCGCCACGCCCTACCGCTCCGGGGCCCAGGGCATCGTGTTCTTCGCGGTGCGCCTCGCCAGCGGGCTCATCTCGCTCATCTTCCCGGTGATCCTCGCGGGGGAGAACGGCCTGCTCATCGATGGCCTCATCCTCATCGGCTTCCTTCTCGCCTCCCTCGTCATCGGAACCGTCGGCGCCCCGCGGACACAGGGGCGCACCCTCGAGGAGATCGAGATCGAGCGGTACGGGGAGGTCGTCTCGAACGTCGACGGCGGGGCCCGGGGCCTCTAGGCGTGCCATCCGGCCCCGCCCGAGCCCCCGGGCGGGCCCCGGGGGCGAAGCGAATCTCAGGAACCGCACATCCCAGAATCCAGGAGAGAACCATGGTGTCATTGTCCGACCTCGACCCGCAGGCCCGGAGCCTGCTCGAGCAGCAGACCATCGAACTGCCCAGCTGGGCGTTCGGGAACTCGGGCACTCGCTTCAAGGTCTTCACCACGGCGGGCACCCCCCGCGACCCGTTCGAGAAACTCGCCGACGCCGCCCGGGTGAACGCGTACACCGGCGCGGCCCCCCGCGTCTCGCTGCACATCCCCTGGGACAGGGTGGACGATTTCGAGGCGCTCAAGGTCCACGCCGAGTCCCTCGGCGTACGGATCGGCATGATCAACTCGAACGTCTTCCAGGACGACGACTACAAGTTCGGCTCGCTGTGCAACCCGGACGAGAGCATCCGGGCCAAGGCGATCAGAGCCCATCTGGACTGCATCGACGTGATGGGCGCAACCGGCTCGGACTCCCTGAAGGTCTGGCTCGCCGACGGCATCAACTATCCGGGGCAGGACGACCTGCGGGCCCGCCAGGAGCGCCTGGACGACTCGCTCGCCCAGATCTACGCGGCACTCAGCAGGAACCAGCAGATGGTCCTGGAGTACAAGTTCTTCGAACCGGCCTTCTACGCCACCGACGTGCCCGACTGGGGCACCTCGCTCATGCACTGCCAGGCGCTCGGTCCCCGGGCCAAGGTGGTGCTCGACACCGGGCACCACGCGCCGGGCACCAACATCGAGTTCATCGTCATGCAGTTGCTGCGGGCGGGCAGGCTGGGCGCCTTCGACTTCAACTCGCGGTTCTACGCCGACGACGACCTCATGGTGGGTGCGGCCGACCCCTTCCAGCTGTTCCGCATCCTCCACGAGATCGTGCGCGCCGACGCGCTGCGACCTGATTCGGGGGTCACCTTCATGCTCGACCAGTGCCACAATCTCGAGGACAAGATCCCCGGCGAGATCCGCTCCGTGATGAACGTGCAGGAGGCCACCGCCAAGGCCCTGCTCGTCGACCGCGAGGCACTGACGGCGGCCCAGCTGGCCGGCGATGTCCTCGCTGCGAACGGCGTGCTCATGGACGCCTACAACACCGATGTGCGGCCTCTGCTCGCCGAGCTGCGCGAGGAGAAGGGCCTGGCACCCGACCCGCTGGCCGCCTATCTCGCCTCCGGGTACCAGGCCAGGATCGAGGCCGAACGCATCGGCGGCGCGCAGGCCGGCTGGGGCGCCTGAACCATGGGCCGCTACGCCGCCGTGGACCTGGGCGCCGGCTCGGGCAGGGTGATCGTGGGGGAGCTGACGGAGGGGTGCCTCCTCACTTGTGAGGTGCACCGCTTCCGGAACGATCCCGTGCCCCTGCCCGAGGCCGGCGGGGTGCGCCTGTGCTGGAAGGCGACCGAGCTGTTCGCCCAGGTGCGCGCCGGTCTCTCCAAGGCCGCCGCGCAGGGCCCCCTCGAAGCGATCGGCATCGACACCTGGGGGGTCGACTACGGGCTTCTCGACGTGGACGGCGTCCTCACGGCGCCGGTCGTGAGCTATCGCGACCGGCGCACCGCGGGGGTGCCCTCCAGGGTCTTCGAGCAGATCGACCCGGCCGTCCTCTATGCGCGCACCGGCACCCAGGTGCAGGAGTTCAACACCGTCTTCCAGCTCCTCTCGTCCACCGGGAGTCGGGCCCTCGCCCGCGCCGATCGTCTGCTCCTCCTGCCCGACCTGCTGGCCTACTGGCTCTCCGGGGTGGCGCGCACCGAGGTGACCAATGCCTCGACCACCGGGCTGCTCGACCCAGTCGGCAGACAGTGGTCGGACGAGGTGCTCGACGCACTCGACCAGGGGCCGGCCATCCGTCGGCTGCTGACCCCGCTGTCCGAGCCGGGGACTGTGCTCGGCCCGGTACTGCCCCGGATCCTCCCGGAGGCGGCCACCGCATCGGGCGCCCCCACCCCGGTCGTGACGGTCGGCTCCCACGACACGGCATCGGCCGTGGTCGGCGTCCCGGCCGGCGGGGACGCCTTCGCCTTCATCTCGAGCGGCACCTGGTCGCTGGTGGGACTGGAGCTGTCGGAACCGATCCTCACCGAGGCCTCCCGGGCCGACAACTTCACCAACGAACTCGGTGTCGACGGCACCGTGCGTTATCTACGGAATGTTTCGGGCATGTGGACGCTCAACCACTGCATCGCTCAGTGGCAGGACGAGACCGGACAGCTGCAGGACCTCACGGCGCTGCTCGCAGAGGCCTTCGAGGAGCCGCCGCTGGCCAGGATCGTCGATCTCAACGACGACACCCTGCTGGACCCCGGGCCCATGACGGAGCGGATCAATGCTCTTCTGGAGTTCACCGGCCAACCGGCCGCCCGCACCCGGGCCCAGGTGGTGCGCACGATCATGGACTCCCTCGCGCTGGCCTATCGCGCGGCGGTCCGGGCGGCCTGCCGCCACAGTGGAAGGACGGTCGACGTGGTGCACGTCGTGGGCGGCGGCTCCCGCAACATCCGGCTCTGCCGGGCCACGGCGGACGCCACCGGTCTGCCGGTGGTCGCAGGCCCCGCGGAGGGCACCGCGCTGGGCAATCTGCTGGTCTGCGCACGGGCCGTCGGCGACCTGTCCGGCGGCCTGGACCGGCTGCGTGCCGTGGGCGCCGCATCCTGCGCGCTCACCCGATACGAACCGACCCACTGCCCGGAGGCCCTCGCCGCCTGGCGCGCCGCCTCCCAGACCCTCGAATCACTCACCCAAGGAAAGGCGAACCGATCATGACCACTTCACGACCGAGGAATCTCGCCGACGTGCTCGCCGGCATGGGGGCCGCGGGGCGCCGCCTCAACGAGATCGACGCCATCGAGTCGGGCGCCGGGAACCTGTCCGTCTGCCTCGCCTGGCAGGTCGACCTGGATCCCCTCTTCCCCGATGTCACAACCATCGAGCTGCCCTGGACCGCGCCCGGATTGGCCGGCTGCACGGTGCTGGTCACCGGTACCGGCTGCCGTCTGCGCGAGGTGGCCGAGGCGCCCCGGGAGAACGTCGGAGCGGTCGTGATCGGCGCCGACGGCGCCTCGGGCGAACTGCACTACCTGGCCGACGGCAACTTCGTCCGGCCCACGAGCGAGTTCAACTCCCACTTGGCCGTGCACGCCGACCATGTCGGACGGCGGGGCCTCAGTCTGCACGCCGTGATCCATGCCCAACCGCCGCACCTGGTGCAGCTCAGCCACATTCCGGAATACCGGTCCACCGAGTCGATGAACCATGCGCTCCTGCGCTGGGAGCCCGAGACACTGGTGCAGCTGCCCGCCGGTGTCGAGTTCCTGCCCTTCATGGTTCCCGGCTCGCAGGAACTCATGGAGAACACCGTGCGGGGTCTGCGGGAGCACGTCATCGTGATCTGGGCCAAGCACGGGCTGATGGCCCGCAGCGATGCATCGCCGCTGGGCGCCTGCGACAAGATCGAGTACGCCGAGACCGGAGCGGCCTACGAGTACCGCGATCTCGCCGGCGGCGGTCGGGGCGAGGGCGTCAGCAGGGATGAACTGCGCCGCGTGCGCGATGCCTTCGGCGTGGTCACGGATCTGCTCGACTGACATGCGGGTGGCCCCGTCGGAGCGTCCGGCCCGCCCCGGTGCCCGCTGCCGGGCGGGGCGTCGCCCCGCCCGGCGGTCGGCGACGATTCAGCCCTTGTAGCCGAAGTCGGGGATCGCCGACCAGCGCCGGCGGAACCAGTGGGCGGCGAGCTTCGGCTTCCGATCGCGGGTGAAGACGCCCTTCCTGTTGCCCTGGACGCGCAGGAGCGACTGGCTCGTCGCGAAGTCCGCGAAGTTCCACAGCTGCTCCCCGACGACGAAGTCGAACTCGTCGAGGACCCGGCAGTTCATCGCGTAGTAGTCGACCTGGTACTCCTCGGTGTACAGGACCGGCGTCGTGTCGTGCAGGCCCGCCACGGCGTCGGCGCCGAACTCGGTCAGCATGAGCGGCTTGCCGAGCCCGGCCCACTGCGCGAGCTCGGCCCGGAGCCCCTCCTCGGAGGAGGCCAGGTCGGGTCCGCCGAAGTACCAGCCGTAATAGCGGTTGAGGCAGATGATGTCGCTGAGCCGCGCCGAGCAGTCGGTGCGCGGGGCGTCGTTCATCTGCACCGAGACGAGCGTGCACGGGCGCTTCGCCGGGTCGAGCTCGCGGGCCAGGTCGAACAGCGGCTTGAAGTACTCGTAGGCGCCCGGGGCGCCCGAGTCGGGCTCGTTGGCGATGCTCCAGACGACCACGCAGGCGTGGTTCTTGTCGCGGGTGATGAGATCGCGGATGACCTCCCGGTGCGCCTGCCCTGTCCGTACGCCGTGCTCGGGGTCGAAGGTCTCGACGCGCTCACCGCCGAAGGCGGCGCCGCCGCCGAACTTCAGGTTGATGCCCACGGCCGCGGTCTCGTCGATGACGACGACGCCCTCGGCGTCGCACTGGCGCATCATCTCCTCGGAGTACGGGTAGTGGCTGGTGCGGAGGCTGTTGGCGCCCTGCCACCCCATGAGCGCGATGTCGCGGGTGTTCATCGGCAGATTGATGCCTCGTCCCGCCGGGAAGGTGTCCTCGTGCTTGCCGTAGCCCTTGAAGTAGAAGGGGCGCTCGTTGATGAGGAAGCGGGTGCCGTCGATGCGGACCGTCCGGATGCCGAACGGCTCGGTGTAGACGTCCTCGCCGAAGCGCACCCGCACCTGGTAGAGGTGGCCGGCGCCAGGGCGCCACAGCGTCGGGCTCTCGACGACGAGCTCGCCGCTCGTGCCGCGGGCCCCGTCGATCCGCGCGCCGTCGGCGTCGAGCAGCTCGACGGTGCACTCGCCGTCGCCCACCGTCGTGACCTCGTAGTGCACCGTGGCCCTGGCGGCGGTTCCGCTCGCACCGTCGAGGCCCTCGACGTCGCTCGTCAGGGCGATGTCGGCGATGTACTCCCGGGGCGTCGCGCACAGGCGCACCGGGCGGGTGATGCCGCAGTAGTTGAAGAAATCGAAGTTCGGGTGGTTCTGCTTCCGCGAGCCCGACGGGGAATCGGCGAGCGCGGCCCCGGGGCCTCCGCCGAGCATGTCGCCCGTGCCCCCCACGGGAAGCGTCGTGTGGTCGATGACGTTGTCGACGGCGATCGTCAGCAGATTGTCGCCGGCGGCGAGGTGCCCGTCCAGCTCGACCTCGAAGGGCAGGAAGCCGCCGCGGTGTTCGCCGAGGAACTCGCCGTTGAGGTAGACCCTCGCGTGGTGCGTGACGGCGTCGGCGCGCAGCACGACGCGCTGGCCGCGCAGCGCGGCCGGCACCTGGACCGTGCGCTGGTAGAAGACCCAGCCGCAGTGGTCGCGGATGTCGACGCCCTCCTTCAGGTCGTTGTAGGAGGCGGGCACCGGCATCGTCATGGCATCGGCCAGCGGGGCGGCGCACCACCGGTCGTCGAAGCCGGTGCCGTCGTCGAGCGCGAAGTCCCAGATGCCGCCGAGGTCGATGACGGTTCGGGAGTCGGTGGTGGTGGGGTAGAGCATCATTCCTCGTTTCGATCCGGTGGATGGGCGGCGGGGCGGCCGTGGACGGTCGGGCGGCGCCCTCGGCCTCGCGCCGGGCGGCGAGCCGGGCGGCGTTGGCGTCCACGCGCTCCTTGTCGAGCGGGTACAGGAACCACAGGGCGAGGAAGAGGACGACGAAGGCGCCGCCGGGCACCGGGCACGTGATGCTGTAGATGCCGTTGGAAGGCACCGCGAGCGGGCCAATAGCCTCGAGAGTCACACCCGGATCGACACGACCTGCACCCATCCTGACCAGCCGATCCCAGACCAGCCAGAGTCCATACTCACAGGTGACCTCGGAGTCGAAGCCGGTCTCCTTCGCGTACCCCACCACCGGCAGGAGGATACCGGTCAGGCCCTCCGAGCCGGCCTGACCGAGCTCGCGCGCCACGAGCAGGTGGCGTACACGGTGCCGTCCCGACGGTCGCCGAAGCGCACCTCGGTGTCGTTGATGACGTCGATGGTCATGGCCCAGCAGATGAGCGAGAAGGTCGCCACCCCGAGCCAGGCGAAGACGGAGGGGGCGATCCACACGCGGACGTCGTGGGTGCGGACGACGAAGGCGGAGAACAGGGCCACCACGTGCTGGGCGCCGAGCCCGATCGTCCTGCCCCAGCCGAGCCTCTCGCCCGGGGCGACGACCTCGCCCGGCCTCGGCCCGCCGTCCCCGTGCAGCCTCCAGATCACCGCCCGCCCCCTCCGTCGCCCGCGCCCGGCTCCTCGTCCCCCCGCCGGGACGATGCGCGCGGCCCGCAGCAGTGCGGGGGACCGGTGGGCGCCGCGGGGCGTGCGTCCTGTGATCGTTGCGGTTCGTGGTCGTTGCGGTTCGTCGTGTGGCTGGTTCGCGCTCGTTGCGCGTTCGTCCCGCGTGCGGTCTTCGCTCCCGTTGCGCGTTCCCGCCTCGCGTCTGCGCAGACACCCGGGACATGTCCGAGGTGGGAAGGCCTGGGTGAGGTGCGAACGCATGAGGGGAGGTGGGAGTGGGAACGGGGGTGCGGGGTGGCGCGATCAGATCCACGTGGTGAACCACATGCGCATGAACCACTGGCGGCGCGTCAGGAGGGCGTCGGTGAGGATCGGGTAGATGAAGAGGAAGTTCGCCGTGATGAGCACCGTCACCGCCGTGACGATGAGGGCCCCGCGGCGCCGTCGCGGCGGGGGCGCGTCCGCGGGGCCGAGGATCCGGCCCAGCACCATCGCCAGCACGGTCGCGGTGAACGGGATGAGCATGATCGCGTAGAAGAAGAAGGTCGGGCGGTCCGAGCTGGGGAACCACATGAGCCAGGTGGCCGCGGCCACGACGATCGGCACGCAGTAGTGCCACTGACGCCCGCCGATCCACAGGAACAGGCCGACGACGACCGCCAGGCACGCGAACCACCACAGGAAGGGCGTTCCGGCGCCGGAGACGACGCGCAGGCAGGTGTCGTTGACCGCGGTGCAGCCGTCCTCGCCCGGCTGGATGCCGTTGACCGCGTCGATGCCGATGACGCGCGCCATGACCGGCCAGCCCAGCGGCTTCGCGTCGTAGGTGTGGGTCTGCGAGGCGATCCAGTCGCCGGTGTGGAAGGCGTAGATGTCGTAGTGGTAGTGCCACAGGCTGCCCAGCCCGTCGCCGAGCAGCCGCGTGACGCGGTCGGCGGGGTGCTGGGCGCCCCACTGGCGGTCGTAGCCGCCGTCCGAGAGCAGCCAGCTCGTCCAGGTGGCCACGTAGACGACGAGGGCCGCGACGGCGAGGTGGACGACGGCGGAGAGGCCGTCGCGCCAGAGACTGCGGATCGCCTGCCGGCCCGCGCCCGCGGTCAGACGCGCGCGGCGGTCGTCGACGAGGCTGAGGACGCCGAGGACCGCGAGGACGTAGACGGCGTTCCACTTGCAGCCGCAGGCGGCGCCGAGGAGCAGGCCGCAGGCCAGGCGCCAGGGCCTCCACAGGAGAAGCGGACCGTAGCCCCCGCCGAGGTTGAGCAGGCCGTTCGCACGCAGGTGCTCGGCGAGGCGGTGCCGGAACCAGTCCCGGTCGGCCAGCCAGCAGCCGACGGCCGCGACGGTGAAGAAGGCCTCGAAGACGTCGAGCAGCGCGATGCGGCTCATGACAAAGCTGAGGCCGTCGACGATGATGAAGAAGCCCGCCAGGGCACCGATGAGGGTCGACCGGCCGAGCCGGCGCGCCATGCGCACGACGGCCCCGATGAGCAGGCAGCCGAAGACGAGCGAGGCGAAGCGCCAGCCGAGGGGCGTCATGCCGAAGAGTCGCTCGCCGCCCGCGATGAGCCACTTGCCGAGCTGGGGATGGACGATGAACGAGCCGATGCTCGTCCAGCCGTCGACATGGCCCGCGGCGATCTGGTCGTCAGCCCCCGCGCCCCAGGTGCCCTCGTAGCCCAGGTGCAACAGCGTCCAGGCGTCCTTGGCGTAGTAGGTCTCGTCGAACTCGAGGTGCGCCGGCGTCCCGATGCCGACGACGCGGGTGAGGAGGCCGAGCACGACGAGGGCGGCGGTCACCAGCCAGCTGCGGGCCTCGTCGAGCCTGAGGACGGCGGCCTCCTCCAGCCGTTCGATGGTGGACGGCAGCGCCGACCGCAGGCCGTGATCGAGGGGGGCGGCGCCCGTCGGGGCCGGGCTCGGGAGTGAACTCACGCGCCCCATGTTAAACGCCGGTTCCACCGTCGCCGTGCCGATACCGGCCCCACTGCCCCTGCGCCGGCGCCGGCCCGCACGGCTCCGAGGCCGTGCAGCGCGCCGGGCCGGCATCGCCGGCGGTGGGTCCCCGCCGGCGTCGGGACGCGGCTGATGCCGCACAGGGATCCGGGGCCCGGACCCGTCCGCCGGCCCCGGGCGCGCGGGCCGCGTGGTGCGACATGTGTCGCAGGGCTGCCGAGGGGATCGTCGGCCCCGGGCGCGCGGGCCGCGCCCGCCCTCGTGGGCCCGATGGTCGGCACCGGGTCCGATGGTCGATAATGTGCCTGCCCCTGTCGTCGCCCGTGAACCTGCGGCCCGGCGCCCGGGGGAGCCCCGGAGGATTGGGAACGGGCCGGCGCCGGCCCACCATGGAGGAGTGTCGGACGTGACCAGTCGCAGCGGTTCCGAGCGTCGGGGGGCCGGCGCGCCCCCGGGGGCCGACCCGCACGCCCGGTACCGGATCGTCCTCGACGAACCGGCCGCGAACCCCCGCGACGCCTTCCTGCTGGGCAACGGCCATCTCGGCGCCGTCGCCCACGGCGGCATCGGCGCCGAGGTCCTCGAACTGTCGCTCGACACCCTCTGGTCGGGCGGCCCCGGTGCCGGCGACGACGCCGACGCCGACGGCGCGGCGCTCCTGCCCGCCCTGCGCGCGGCGATCGCCGCCGGCAACCTGGAGCAGGCCGACGGGATCGCCGCCCGGATGGCCGTCGCGCCCGCCGTCCAGACCAGCCAGCCCGTCGGCGTGCTGCGCTGGGACTACGCGCCCGGGCTGCGCACCCGCGGCTACGGCCGCGAGCTCGACCTGCGGGACGCCACCATGACCACCACCGTGCGCGGCAACGAGCTGCGCACCTTCATCAGCGCCCCGGCCGAGGTGCTCGTCGTCCAGTGGGGCGGCCCGTCCGCCCCGCTGAGGGCCCCGCACCTGAGCAGCCCCCACCGCGGCGCCGTCCGCACCTGGCGCGAGGGGCGGGTGCTGTGGCTGACCCTGTCCTCCCGCGTTCCCGCCGACGCCCGCGCCGGCGAGCCCGTCCGCTACGGCGTCGAGCCGCCCGCCGACGACGGCAGCGTTCCCGCGGGCATGGCCTTCGCCGTCGCCGCCGCCGTCCAGCCCACCGACGAGGGCCCGCGCCTCGTCGTCGCCGCCGAGAGTGGTTTCACCGCCTGGAACCGGCGCCCCTCGGGCGACACCTCGGCCGTCGAGCACGTCGCCAGGTACCGGGTCCGCCGCGCGCTGGGCCGCAGCACCGCCGAACTCCACGCCGAGCACGTCGCGGACCGCCGCGCCCTGTTCGACCGCAGCGACCTGGACCTGTCCGACTCCTGGCGCGCCGACGTCGACGAGCTGGCCTTCCACCTGGGCAAGTACCTGCTCGTCTCGTCCTCGCGCGCCGACTCCCAGCCCATGCACGCCCAGGGACTGTGGAACGCCCATGCGCGCCCGGCCGGCGAGGCCTACCGCACCGACATGGGTCTCCAGCTGAGCTACTGGTCGGCCGAACGGGTCGGCCTGTCGGAGTGCGCGGCCCCCGTCCGGCGCCTCGCCGACGAGCTGTCTCGCACCGGCCGCGACCGCGCCTGGCGGGACTTCGGGTTCTCCGGCGCCGTCGTCCTCGAGCGCGTCGACCTGTGGCGCGCCACGAGCGCGCGGATCGCCCGCGCCCGGCGGGGCCACTGGCTGGGGGCGCTGCCCGCCCTGGCGTCCTGCCTGTACGAGCACGCCCTGTTCACCGGCGACACCGCCCACGCCCTCCAGGTGCACCGCATGGCCGTGCGCTTCGCCCTCGACCTGCTCGTCACGGGCCCCGACGACGAGCTCATCGCGAGCCCCTCGGCCGCCCCCGGCCAGACGCTGCGCGGCACCGCCCGGGAGTTCCGGGTCGCGGCGGGCTCGACGATCGACCGCGAGGTCATCGCCGAGGTCTTCGAGCACTACCTGTCCCTGGCCGGCGAGCAGCCGTGCGGCCTCGATGCGGCGCTCGCCCCCCGGGTGCGCGACGCCCTCGGCCGGCTGGCCCCCGTCCCCGTCGTCGACGGCCTCATCGCCCAGTGGCCCGAGCGCCGGGCCGGTGCCCCGAGCGCCGGCTCGGACTCCCTGACCCAGCTGTACGGCCTCTTCCCCGGCAGGCGCATCAACCACACCGACCCGACGATGCTCGACGCGGCGCGCCGCACCCTCGACGCCGAGATCTCCCGCGGTGCCGGACGCACCGCCGCGGGCCAGGCCAGGATCCTCGCGATGGCCGCCCGGCTGGGCGACGAGGTCCTCGCCACCCGGGCGCTGACCCGCCTGACCGGACCGCTCAGCTCCGCGTCGCTGCTGGCGCTGGGCCGGGAGCCCCAGATGCCCGGCGCCGTCCTCCAGCTGCCCGCCTCCCTCGTGCTGCCGGGCGCCCTCGCCGAGATGCTCGTCGGCGGCGACGCCGGCGTCATCCGCCTGCTCGCCGCCCTGCCCGCCCGGTGGCCGAAGGGCTCGGCGCGCGGCCTGCGCGCCGTCGGCGGACACCGCGTCGACGTCGCCTGGGAGGAGACCCAGCTCACCGTCGCGCGGATCACGCCCAACTTCGGCTGCACGATTCGCGTCGAGGCCGAGAACGGCCGCTTCACCGTCACCGACGACACCGGCGCCCCGGTGCGGTTCGCGCAGGTCGCCGCGTGGCGGCGCAACCGCGATCTGCTCAGCTTCGAGGTCGTGGACGGGCGCAGCTACGTCATCACCCGCGAGGGCCGGGCCCGCCGCGCCGAGCAGACCGCGACCGGTTCGGCGATCAGCATCGGGACCGGCCTGTCGATGACCCTCTCGGGGCTGCCCGCCGACTGACGCCGAGGGCCCTCCGGCGGCCGCGACCGGCCCGCCCGTCCGGCGGTCGGCGACGCCGGGGGCGGCTATCGTCGGGGGCGTGAGTGAGCACATGAGCGGGTCCGCCGAGCGCCTCGTCGGGCCGGGCACCCTCGTCCTGGCCGGGACGCCCATCGGCGACGCCACCCAGGCCTCCCCGCAGCTGCGCCGGGCCCTCGCACAGGCCGACGTCATCGCCGCCGAGGACACCCGGCTGCTGCGCACGCTCCTGGCCCGCACCGGCGTCGAGACGGACGCCCGCATCGTCAGCTACTTCGAGGGCAACGAGGCCGAGCGCACCGGCCCGCTCCTCCGCGAGCTCGCCGACGGCGCGGTCGTCGTCGTGGCCACCGACGCCGGCATGCCGTCGGTCTCCGACCCGGGGTTCCGCCTCGTGCGGACCGCCGTCGACGCGGGCATCCGGGTGACGAGCGTGCCCGGCCCCTCCGCCGTGACGACCGCCCTCGCCGTCTCGGGCCTGGCCTGCGACCGCTTCTGCTTCGAGGGTTTCCTGCCGCGCGCCGCCGGCCCGCGGCGCAGGCGCCTGGCCGTCCTGGCGGCCGAGGAGCGCACCATGGTCCTCTTCGAGGCCCCGCACCGGCTCGCCGGCTTCCTCTCCGACGCCGCGGACGCCCTCGGCGCCGACCGCCCCGGCGTCCTGTGCCGCGAACTCACCAAGCCCTGGGAGGAGATCATCCGCGGGCCCCTCGCCGAGCTGCGCGACTGGGCCGCCGAGCACGCCCGCGGGGAGACGACGATCGTCATCGCGGGCCGTCCCGCCGACCCCGACGGCGGTCTCGACGAGGCCCTCGTCCGGGTGGACGAGCGCATCGACGCCGGCGAGCGCCTCAGCGAGGCCGTCGGGCGGGTCGCCGCCGAGACCGGCGTCCGCAGGAGGACCCTCTACGAGGCCGCCCTGGCCTCCCGGAACGGTTCGTGAGCGGCTGGCCCCGGCGCGGCGCCGACGAGCGGGTGCGCGACAATGGCCCCGTGAACCCCGCCGAGATCGCCGCCGAGTTGGCGCGCCTGGACCTGCCGTCGATGCCGGCGCCGCTGCCCGGGCGCTGCATCGACGACCACACCCATGTCGACTCGACGGCCGACCGCTCGGGGCTGGACGCCGAGCTCAACCTCGCCGCGGCGGCCGCCGTCGGCGTCGACCGCCTCGTCCAGGTGGGCTGCGACCTCGATGCCTCGCGCTGGGCCGTCCGCTTCGCCGCCGACCACGAGCAGGTCGCCGCCGCCGTGGCGATCCACCCCAACGACGCGGCCCGACTGGCCGCCGCGGCCGGCGTCGACGGGCTCGACGACGGGATCGACCGGATCGCCGAGCTGGCCGTCGCGCACGAGCGGGTCCGCGCCGTCGGCGAGACCGGGCTGGACTACTTCCGCACCCGCGACGAGGCCGGCCGGGCTGTGCAGCGCCGGGCCTTCGCCCGCCACGTCCGGATCGCGCACGACACCGGCCGCACCCTCGTCATCCACGACCGCGACGCCCACGCCGACGTCCTGCGCGTGCTCGACGAGCAGGGATGGCCCGAGCGCACCGTCCTGCACTGCTTCAGCGGCGACGCCGACTTCGCCCGCGCCGCCCTGGCGGGGGGCGCAGGCCGCCGGGACGTCTGGCTCAGCTTCGGCGGGGCCGTCACCTTCAAGCCCAACACCGCCCTGCGCGAGGCCCTGGCCGTCACGCCGCCCGACCGCCTCCTCGTCGAGACCGACGCCCCCTATCTCACGCCCGTGCCGCTGCGCGGCCGCCCCAATGCGCCCTATCTGCTGCCCGTCACGGTGCGCTTCGTCGCCGGGGCGAGGGGCGTCGACGTCGACGACGAGCAGGCGCTGGGGCGGTTCTGCGACCGGCTCACCGCCAACACCCTCGCCGCCTACGGGCCCTGGGGCGCCCGTGCGGGGCGAGGGGCCTGAGATGGCCGCGCTGCTGGACCCCCGCTCGGTCCGCGCCGCCGCCGAACGGCTCGGGCTGCGCCCCGCGAAGGCGCTCGGTCAGAACTTCGTCGTCGACGCCAACACGGTGCGCCGCATCGTCGCCCTCGGCGGCGTGGACGACGGCGACACCGTCCTCGAGATCGGTCCCGGTCTCGGCTCGCTCACCCTCGGGCTGCTCGCCACGGGCGCCTCGGTGACTGCCGTCGAGATCGACCGGCGCCTGGCCGGGCAGCTGCCGGCGACCGTCGCCGAGCACCAGCCGCAGGCGGCCGGCCGCCTGCGGGTCGTCGCCTCGGACGCCCTCGCGCTCACCGGGATCCCCGGCCCGGCGCCCACCCGGCTCGTCGCGAACCTGCCCTACAACGTCGCGGTCCCCGTGCTCCTCCACGTGCTCGCACTGTCGCGATCCTGGCGGGCGGGCCTGGTCATGGTCCAGCTCGAGGTGGCCGAGCGCCTCGCCGCCGCCCCCGGGTCGAGGGTCTACGGGGCCCCCAGCGCCAAACTCGCCTGGTACGGCACGGCGCGGCGCGCCGGCACCGTGCCGCCCAGCGTCTTCTGGCCGGTGCCGCGGGTCGACTCCGGTCTGGTCCGGATCTCCCGGGGCGGGCCGCCTGCCTCCGGAGCCACCCGGGAGCAGGTGTTCGCCGTCGTGGACGCGGCCTTCGCCCAGCGCCGCAAGATGCTGCGCTCGGCCCTGTCGGGGCTCGCCGGCGGCTCGGCCGCCGCCGCGGCGGCCATCGGGGCGGCCGGCCTCGACCCGACCGCCCGCGGCGAGCAGCTCCCCATCGGGGACTTCGCGGCGATCGCCGAGCGGCTCGTCGCCGCCGGCTGGGCCGGTCCCGCCCGCGCCGGGGAGGAGCCCGCGCCATGAGCGGCGCGTCCCGGGGCGCACCGACCCCCCGGCCGCGCCCGGAGGTCCGGCGGGTGCGGGTCGGAGCCCCCGCCAAGATCAACCTGACGCTGCGCGTCGCCGCCCGGGGCGAGGACGGCTACCACCGGCTCTCGACCGTCTTCCACGCCGTCTCCCTCGGCGACCGGATGCGCCTCACCGACCGGCCCGGACGCATCAGCGTCGTCACCCGCGGCGAGCACGCCCGCCACGTCGCCGACGACGAGACGAACCTCGCCGTCCGCGCGGCGAGGGCCGTCCGGGACCGTTTCGGCGGCCCCCGGATGGGCGCCCACCTCGAGATCGAGAAGGACATCCCCGTCGCCGGCGGGATGGCCGGGGGCTCCGCCGACTGCGCGGCCGCCCTCGTCGGCGCCGTCCGCCTGTGGGGCCTCGACGTGGGCGACGCGGAGCTCTTCGAGCTCGCCGCCGAGCTCGGCTCGGACGTCCCCTTCGCGCTGCTCGGCGGCACGGCCCTCGGCGCCGGCCGCGGCGAGCGGCTCGAGCCCCTCGAGTGCGCCGGCACCCTGCACTGGGCGCTGGCCGTCGCCCGCCGGGGCCTGTCGACGCCCACCGTCTACCACCGCTTCGACGAGCGCGTCGCCGCCGGGACGAGCACCCCGATGGACGCCGGGCGGGGTCGGCCCGGCGAGCTCATCGGGGCCCTGGCCCGCGGCGACGCGGCGACCGTCGCGGGCCTGCTCGTCAACGACCTGCAGCCGGCGGCCCTGGACCTCTACCCGGGGCTCGCCGCGACCCTGGAGCTCGGCCGGGCCGCCGGGGCCCTGGCGGGGATCGTCTCGGGCTCGGGCCCCACCTGCGCCTTCCTGTGCGCCGACGGGGACGCCGCTCGCGCCGTCGCCGCCGTGCTCGGCCCCTCTCCCGAGGTGACCGCCGTGCGCACCGCCACGGGCGCGGCGCCCGGCGCCCTGGGCCCTGTCGGCGGCGACCCCCGCTGATGCCGGCGCCGCTCTAGTCCTCCAGCGCCTCGGCGCACCGGACGGGCGCCTCGTGCAGCGCGCGGCGCTGGCCCACGGTGAGCCCGGAGACCATCCGTTGCTCGATCTCGCCGATGCGCTCCGAGGCCAGGTCCAGGAGCCGCCGCCCATCGGGGGTGAGCTCGACGGGGAGCGCCCGTCCGCCGGAGGGGCGCTCCGCCCGCGCCACGGGTCCGCGGGACTGGAGTCCCCGGAGGAGCTCGCTCATCGTCTGCCTGGTCACGAAGGCGCCGCGGGCCGGCTCCGAGCTGGACGTCGCCGGCGTGCGGGCGAGGAGCTCGAGGCAGACGTACCGCGGGGTCGTGGGTCCCAACGGGCGCAGCGCCTCGTCCATCCGCGAGCGCAGGACCGCCCGGGTCTGCTTCAGGCGGTAACCGACCAGGTTCTCGAGTCCGGGTTCTCCTCGATTCGTGTGAGCATCCCGACGCACCGGGGCGAACAGATGTCAGAACCCCGACATTCATTCACGAGACGGAGGTCCATGCCCATGACAGTGACAGGTCCTGATTCCATCGCTCTCCAGGTGCGCGATCCGGAGCGCTCCGCACAGTTCTACGAGACCGTGCTCGGCCTTCGCCGCGCCCCGAGGGCTCCATCCGGTGCCGTGGCGCTCGCCGGTTCGCCCGTTCCCTTCGCAGTGCGCGAGCCCCTGCCCGGTGTCGATCTCGACGAGGGGCGTCCCGGTCTCGGAGTCGCGCTGTGGATGCACTGCGACGGCGTGAAGGGGCTCCACGCCAGGCTCGTCGAGGCCGGTACCCCGATCCTGAACGGGCCCGCGGAGGGGCTCTTCGGCCTGGCGCCCGCCTTCGCCGACCCCGACGGCCATGCGGTGACCGTGCACGACCGGGGCTGAGCGGGACCGCCCCGGAGCCGCGTCGGCGGGGGCGACCGCGGCGGCTGCGCCGATCCCGACCCGAGGCGCGGCGCAACGGGGGCGGGGCATTCGTCCTCGCGGTGCTCGTGCTGCGGGAACGACCCGTGGAACGGGCGCCGGGGCGGCGCACGGCGTCCTGATGCCGATCCGCCGGGCTCTCGCGAGACCGCCCGTGAGCCGCCGGCGACTGCGGGAGAATACCCGTGTGAATCAGGACCGGATGGACGACGACCGGGGCGACGAGGACGAGGTCGACGAGCTGGTCGCGGACTGGCGCCGTGAGCGCCCCGAGCTGGACGTCTCCAGCCTCGAGATCTGGTCGCGCATCTCCCGCCTGGCCGCCATCCTCGTCAAGGAACGGGCCCGCGCCTACGCCGAGCACGACCTGACCGTCTGGGAGTTCGACGTCCTGTCGGCGCTGCGCAAGCTCGGCGCCCCGTACAGCGCCAGCGTCGGCCACCTCATCCGGGACAACCACGTCACGAGCGGCACCATGACGAACCGTCTCGACCGACTGGCCGGGCGCGGCATGATCACCCGGCACGCCGACCCGCACGACCTGCGCAGCAGGACCATCGAGCTCACCCCGCTCGGTCTCGAGCGCGTCGACGCGGCCATCGAGAGCCTCGTCGCGGTGGAGTCGCGCATGCTCGACGGCCTGGCCGTCGATCGCGACCAGCTCGTCCGGCAGCTGCGAGCGCTGCTGACCGTTCGTCGTCAGGGGCCGCGCTAGCGGCCGGCCCCGCGCCTCCTCGTGCTCACCGCGACGGTGATCACGACGGGGACGAGGACTGCGGTGAGCCCGAGCGTCACGAGGATCACCAGCCCCAGGTGCTCCCCGGGCGAGGTGTCGATCACGGTGTGCACGCGCTGGTACGGCGAGTCGGAGGTGGCCCGGGCGAAGGCGTAGTCGTCCGTGATGGCCCCGGGGCTCAGTCGGCCCCCGTAGGCGCTCAGCCAGACCTGGTCCGAGCCGTCGAAACCGGTCTCCAGGCCCGCGTCGGAGGCCCTCACCCGGCCGGAGAAGAGCCGTTCGAGCGGCTCGGCGGGGGCGGCCTGCCGGCTGATGTCCATCTGGTGGGCGGCCACGACGTACAGACTCACCCACTGGTCCGCGGCGGCCATCGAGCTCAGCCTGATCGGGTAGACCGGCTCGGTCGTGTCGAAACTCAGGTTCATCGGCGGCAGGGCCTCGTCGAAGCTCTCGTCGGCCGCCTGCGGGGTCAGTTTCACCGCGAGGATGCGCCAGCCCTGGTCCAGATAGTCCTGGAAGGGCCCGACCAGGTCGGAGCGGTCGGGGTAGCCTTTGTCGACCAACCAGGTGGTGAGCGCGCCCGCGTCGCCGCCGGACAGGGTCACCACGTCGAAGGGGCCGACCGTCGTGCTCGACTCCACCCGCACCGCGTCCTCAGAGCCGTCGACCGGGTCGGATGCCCTCCTCGAGTCGCCGTCGGGCAGCCTGGGGGTCCAGTCCTTCACGTGCTCGATGCGCGGGAGCGAGTCGTTGCGCAGATCCACGATGGTGTCGGTGGAGCCCAGCTCGATGCCGGTGCCCGCCGGTGCCGGCATGATCCAGGCGAGGTCGTCGGCGCCGGCGTCCATCGACATGACCATCGTGATGGTCTCGCGCGAACCGTCCCAGGTCAGCACGCTCGTCTCGCCGGTGACGTGGCTGTCGGCGTTGTCGACGACGGCGCCGCAGGCGCAGGCCGCGGCCGGGCGGGGCACGAGCCACAGCGCGCCCGAGAGGGCCAGCACGAGGAGCAGTCGCAGCGCGGCGGTCGGGGTGCGTCGGAGCGCCCCCGGGCGGGGGGTCGTCGGGATCATGTCAGCACGATACCGGAGGGGCGCCGACCCTGCCCGGGGCCCGTCCACCCGCCCCGCGCGGTGCGGCCCATGGGGGGCGGGCGAGGTTCTGCTCGATCCGGGCAGTCACCCACCCCGCGCGGTGCGGCCCATGGACCGCCGCGCCACCGGCCGAGGCGCCACAGCCCGTCTACCCCCGCGCGGTGCGGCTCATGAGCTTCGGCGCGTGCTCCATGCTCGCGAGGCCGTTCCAGGCCAGGTTGACCAGCTCGGCGGCGACCCGCTCCTTGTCGGGCTCGCGGCGGTCGACCCAGGCCAGCCCGGCCGAGCCGACCATGCCCACCAGCCCGTGCGCGTAGACGCCGGCGAGCGCAGGGTCGTAGCCGCGGCGCACGAGCGGGGGGCGCAGGAGGTCCTCGACCTTGTCGGCGATGTGGTCGAGGATGAGGGCGAACGATCCGCTCGTGGAGCCGACGGGGGAGTCGCGGGAGATGATGCGGAAGCCCTCGGGCCGCTCGTCGATGTAGCTGAGCAGGGCGATCGTGCCGCGCTCGATCACCGCGCGGTAGCTCGTCGACGGCTTGGCGATGGCGGTCATGATCGCGTCGTCGAGGGTGCGCAGCTCGCGGTCGGTGACGACCGCGTAGAGGCCCTCCTTCGAGCCGAAGTGCTCGTAGACGACCGGCTTGCTCACCCCGGCGTGCGAGGCGATCTCCTCGACGCTCGCGCCGTCGAAGCCGCGCTCGGCGAAGAGCGCGCGGGCCACGCCCAGCAGCTGCTCGTGGCGCTCACTGCTGCTCATCCGCATGCGCCTGCGGCCCGGTTCGGCGCGACTCATGGGTCGAAGTCTACGGGCGGGCCGACGCCGGGGGCGGTGGGAGAGGCCGGCGCGGGCGGGGTCACTTCGTGCTCAGCCAGCTCGCCGGGCGCAGGTCGTCGAGCACGCGGTCGGCGACGCCGAGGGTGGTCGAGAAGATCGCCATGCGGATGAGCAGGCCGTTGTCGGTCTGGTGGAAGACCGCCAGGCCGGGCCAGCCGTCGACGTCGGGCGACAGGTCGAAGGAGTTGTGCCGGGAGTCGCGCGGCAGCGGGTGCATGATGATCGACTCGGGGCGGGCCGCCTCGTCGAGGATGGCGCGGTTGAGCAGATCGCCGGTCAGGTGGACCCGCTGCTCGTCCTCCTCCGAGAGGCGCTCCTTCTGCACACGGGTGCAGTAGATGACGTCGGCCGGGGCGATGGCCTCCTGCACCGAGTCGCACTCGACGATCGCATTGCCGCCGGCGTGGACCAGGTCGAAGAACTCGGTCGGCAGGGCCAGGGCCGGCGGGCCGAAGACCCGGAAGCTCACGTTCTCGAACAGGCCGAGGATCGCCAGCAGCGAGTGCACCGTGCGGCCGTAGCGCAGGTCGCCGAGGACGGCGATCGTCGCGCCGTCGATCGACTTGCCGCGGGCGGCGAGCTCGGCGCGCATGGTGAAGACGTCGAGCAGCGACTGGCTGGGGTGCTCGCCCGAGCCGTCGCCGGCGTTGATGACGGGGACGACGGAGGCCTGCGCGAACCGGGCCACCGAGCCGGTGTCGGGGTGGCGCACGACGAGGGCGTCCGAGTAGCCCGAGACGACGCGGGCGGTGTCGTGGATCGACTCGCCCTTGGCCATCGAGCTGAAGGTGAAGCCGGTCGTCGAGACGACCGAGCCGCCGAGGCGGTGGAAGGCGGACTCGAAGGACAGGCGCGTGCGGGTGCTGGGCTCGAAGAAGAGGCTGCCGAGGTTCGCCCCCTCCAGGACGCGGCACACCCGCGTGCCGCGTCCGACGGGGCGCAGCGCCTCGGCGAGGTCGAGGAGGGCGCCGAGGGACGCGCGGTCCAGCTGGTTGACGCTCAGCAGGTGCTGGCCGGGGCCGAAGGGGGGAAGCGTGGAAGTGCTGGAAGGGTTGTCCGTGCTCACGGAACCCCAGCCTAGAGGATGGGCGGGCCGCCGCCGCGCCCGACGGGGCGTTCGACCCGCTCACCCGCCGGGCCCTACACTGGCAGCGGTCGCCGATGGGCGATCCTTCCCTGGTTGGTCTGCCGGCAGGGCCCGCCTGACTTTGAATCAGGATCAGCGACGCAGGTTCGACTCCTGCCCAGGGAGCGCGACGGCGCTCCGGTCGAGACGCCTCCGGCGGACGGCCGCGGGAGGCCGGCGCGGGCGGTCGTCGGGCCGTCCCCCACGAGTCGGGCCGGGGGCCCAGGAGGAATCATGTCCACTGATCCGCAGATCTTCCCGCAGGGCGCAGGCCGGCCGGACGGCGTCGGCGTCTCGGCGGTCATCGTGCTCGCCGCGGGCGGGGGCACCCGCATGAAGTCGCGCACCTCCAAGCTGCTGCACCGCGTGGCCGGGCGCCCCCTGCTGAGCTACGCCGTCCAGGCCGCCGGCTCCCTCGAACCCGACCGGCTCGTCGTCGTCGTCGGCCACGAGCGCGAGCAGGTGCAGGCCCACCTGGCCGAGTTCGCCCCCGAGGTCTCCATCGCCGTGCAGGAGCACCAGAACGGCACCGGCGACGCCGTGCGCGCCGGCCTGTCGGTGCTGCCCGACGACCTCGACGGCGTCGTCGTCGTCACCTACGGCGACGTGCCGATGCTCTCGGGCGCGACGCTGGCCGAGCTGGTCGCCGCCCACGAGGCGGAGGACAACGCCGTCACCGTCCTCACCGCCGTCGTGGACGACCCGACCGGCTACGGGCGCGTCGTCCGCTCCGGCGGGGCCGTCGAGCGCATCGTCGAGCAGCGAGACGCCTCGCCCGACGAGGCCGTCATCCGCGAGATCAACTCCGGCATCTACGTCTTCGACGCCGCCACCCTGCGCGAGGGCCTGTCCGGACTGACCTCCGACAACGCCCAGGGCGAGCTCTACCTCACCGACGTCATCGGTTTCGCCAACGCCGCCGGCCGCCGCGTCGGCGCCCACCGGATCGACGACGTCTGGCAGACCGAGGGCGTCAACGACCGCGTCCAGCTGGCGGCCATGAACGCCGAGATGAACCGGCGCATCTGCGAGCACTGGATGCGCGAAGGCGTCACCATCGCGGACCCCCGCACCACCTGGATCGAGGACGACGTCGCCCTCGAGCCCGACGTCACCCTGCTGCCCGGCACCCAGCTGCTGGGCGCCACGAGCGTCGCCGCCGGCGCCGTCGTCGGCCCCGACACGACGCTGCGCGACGTCGAGGTCGGCGAGAACGCCCACGTCATCCGCACCCACGGCGAGCTGGCCGTCATCGGCCCGAACGCCGACGTCGGCCCCTGGGCGCGGCTGCGTCCGGGCACCGAGCTGGGCGCCGGCGGCAAGATCGGCACCTTCGTCGAGACGAAGAACGCCCGCATCGGCGCCGGCTCCAAGGTGCCGCACCTGACCTACTGCGGCGACGCGATCCTCGGGGAGGGCGTCAACGTCGGCGCCGGCACGATCTTCGCCAACTACGACGGCGCCCACAAGTCCACGACGCACCTGGGCGACGACGTCTTCATCGGCTCGAACTCGGTGCTCGTCGCGCCGGTCGACATCGCCGACGGCGCCTTCATCGCGGCCGGCTCGGCCGTCACCCAGGACGTCCCCGCCGGCGCCCTGGGGGTGGCCCGCTCGCACCTGCACGTCTCGAACGGCTGGGTCGCCAGGACCCGCCCCGGCTCCAAGGCCGACCGGTCGGCGGCGGCCCACGAGGGTGGAATCCACCCGGCCGTCCAGGCGAGCCGTGATGTACTTGAGGCCGACGCCGCCGAGAAGGCCGAGGGCGGGCACTGAGCCCGGCCGGGGCCGGCGGCGCACGAGACAGTCGAGGGCGGGGGGAACCAACGGGATGACCGGGGTCAAGCGCAACGACGAGAAGCACCTGATGCTCTTCTCGGGCAGGGCGTATCCGGAGCTCGCCCGGCGGGTCGCCGACCTCATGGAGGTCGAGCTGGCGCCCCAGCGCCTCATCACCTACGCCAACTCCGAGATCTACGTGCGCTTCAACGAGTCGGTGCGCGGCTGCGACGCCTTCGTCATCCAGTCGCACCCGGCCCCCGTCAACGAGGCGATCATGGAGCAGCTCATCATGGTCGACGCCCTGCGCCGCGCCTCGGCCCGGCGCATCACCGTCGTCGCCCCCTGCTTCCCCTACGCCCGCCAGGACAAGAAGCACCTGGGCCGCGAGCCCATCTCGGCGCGCCTCATGGCCGACCTGTTCTCGGCGGCCGGCGCCGACCGCATCATGGCGGTCGACCTGCACGCCGCCCAGATCCAGGGCTTCTTCAACGGCCCCCTCGACCACCTCACCGGCCTGCCGGTGCTGGCCGACTACGTCGAGAAGAAGTACTCGGGCCAGGACATGGTCGTCGTGAGCCCCGACGCCGGCCGCGTGCGCCTCGCCGACCAGTGGAGCGACCGCCTGCACATCCCGCTGGCCATCATCCACAAGCGCCACGACCCGACGACCGCCAACGAGGTGAAGGTGCACGAGGTCGTCGGCGAGGTGGCGGGGCGCACCTGCCTGCTCGTCGACGACATGATCGACACGGCGGGCACCATCTGCCAGGCCGCGCAGGCCCTCATCGAGCACGGCGCCGCCAAGGTGATCGCCGCCGCCACCCACCCGATCCTGTCGGGCCCGGCCCAGGAGCGCCTCAACGCGACGCCGTTCGAGGAGATCGTCGTGACGAACACGCTGCCGCTGGCCGAGGGCGTCGACGTCCCGCGGATGACCCAGCTGTCGATCGCCCCGCTGCTGGCCCGCGCCATCACCGAGGTCTTCCGCGACGGCTCGGTGGCCAGCCTGTTCGCCGACGGGGGCGGGAACGCCTGAGCCCGGCGCCGGCGGCTATACTTGCCCGCGTCGCTTGGCGAGGGCCGCAGGGCCGTGATCGACTGGCGCCCGGTCCCCTTCCGTGCGCGGTCGCGCACGACGCCTCCTCGTCCATCCGGGCCACGCGTCCGGGGCGCCCGTCCCCGTGCCCGCGTGCAGATCACAGGCGCCCCGCGCCACGACGAAGGAGAACGAGATGGCCGAGATCATCCTCGACGCCGAAGAGCGCACCGAGTTCGGCAAGGGCGCGGCCCGCCGCATCCGCCGCGCCGACAAGGTCCCCGCGGTCCTGTACGGCCACGGCACGGAGCCGGTCCACCTGACCCTGCCGGGGCACGAGGCCCTGCTGGCCCTGCGCCAGGAGAACGCCCTGCTCACCGTGCGCGTCGCCGGCTCGGAGGACCGCCTGGCCCTGCCGAAGGAGGTCCAGCGCGATCCCATCAAGGGCTTCCTCCAGCACGTCGACCTGCTGCTCGTCACGCGCGGAGAGAAGGTGACCGTCGAGGTCCCGATCGAGTTCGTCGGCGTCCCGGCCCCCGGCGGCATCGTCAACGAGGAGCGCACCCACCTGGCCCTGCAGGCCGAGGCCACGAACATCCCGGCCCACGTCGAGGTCTCCGTCGAGGGCCTCCAGATCGGCGCCCAGGTCACCGCCGCCGAGATCGTCCTGCCCGCCGGCGCCGAGCTCGAGGACCCGGCCGACGCCCTCGTCCTGTCCGTGTCGGCCCCGGCCGCCGAGGAGCTGCCCGAGCCCGCCGAGGGCGAGGGCGACGAGGAGGCCGAGACCGAGGGCGAGCCCGAGGCCGAGTGAGCCCACGCCGCCCGTGACCGACGGGGGCGGGCCCGCTGCACGCGGGTCCCGCCCCTCGTCCTGTCCGCCCGTCCCCGCCCGGAGGCCGCGCGGGGCGACGGGCGGAGCGGAACGCGCGGGGCGGGTGGAGCACGCAGAACGAGGAGGCGCCATGACCTGGCTCGTGGCGGGCCTGGGCAATCCCGGCCCGCGGTACGTCTGGACGCGCCACAACGTCGGCTTCATGGTCGCCGACGAGCTGGCCCGTCGCGCGGGCGAGCGCTTCACCGCGCCGCGCGGCATGCACGCCGAGGTCGCCACGACGCGCATCGGCGCCGCGGGGATCGGCGTCCCCGGAGGCGAGGCGCTGCTCATCGTCAAGCCCCGCACCTTCATGAACGACTCGGGCCGGGCCGTCGGGCCCCTCGCCGAGTACCACCGCGTCGCGCCGGACCACGTCATCGTCGTCCATGACGAGCTCGACCTCGACCCGGGCCGCATCCGCCTCAAGGCGGGCGGCGGCGGCAACGGCCACAACGGGCTGAGGTCCGTGCGCGCCCACCTGGGCACGGGCGGCTTCCTGCGGGTCCGCCTCGGCATCGGCCGGCCGCCGGGCCACCGGGCGGGCGCCGACCACGTGCTCGGCCGCGTCCCGCGGGGCGAGCGCGAGGACCTGGCCGTCACCGTCGGGCGGGCCGCCGACGCCGTCGAGGCGATCATCACCGCCGGCCTCGGGGCCGCGCAGAACCGGTACAACGACTGAGGAACCGATGTCATCGAGCAACGAGGCGGGCGGACCCGGCGTCCGCGAGCTGCCGCAGGACGAGGGCCTGCGCCGCGGCCTCAAGAACCGCCACATCCAGCTCATCGCCCTGGGCGGGGCGATCGGGACGGGCCTGTTCTACGGCTCGTCCGAGTCGATCGGCCAGGCCGGCCCGGCCGTCATGATCTGCTATCTCGTCGGCGGGGCCGTCATCTTCCTCGTCATGCGCGCCCTCGGCGAGATGAGCGTCCACACCCCCACCTCGGGGGCCTTCAGCCAGTACGCCTACGAGTACTGGAGCCCGCGGGCGGGCTTCGTGTCGGGATGGAACTACTGGTTCAACTACATCGGCGTCCAGATGGCCGAGCTGACCGTCGTCGGCAAGTACGTGCAGTTCTGGCTCCCCGGCCTGCCCGCCTGGGTGAGCGCGGCCGTCTTCGTCGTCGTCATCACGGCCGTCAACCTCGTCACCGTGCGGGCCTACGGCGAGATCGAGTTCTGGCTCGCCCTCATCAAGGTCGTGGCGATCATCGCCATGATCGTCGGCGGCGTCCTCCTCGTCTGCACGGGCCTGGGCAACGGCGGGCGCCCGATCGGCCTGTCGAACGTGTGGACGCACGGCGGCTTCTTCCCGAACGGCGTCCAGGGCATGCTCATGGGCCTGGTCGTCGTCATGTTCAGCTTCGGCGGCGTCGAGCTCATCGGCATCACCGCCGGCGAGGCCGACGACCCGCGCCGGACCATCCCGAAGGCCATCGACCAGGTGGTCGGCCGCATCCTCATCTTCTACGTCGGCACCGTCGCGGTCATCGTCGCGCTCTTCCCCTGGGACCGGCTCGGCAGCGCGGGCAGCCCGCTCGTGACGATCTTCTCCGGGCTGGGCATCGCCGGGGCGGCGCACATCCTCAACGTCGTCGTCCTCACCGCCGCCGTCTCGGCCTACAACTCCGGCCTCTACTCGAACGGCCGGATGCTCCACGCGCTGGCCCGTCAGGGCAACGCGCCGGCCCCCCTGGCCCGCACCAACCGCTTCGGCTCCCCGTGGCTCGGCATCCTCGTGTCCTCGGCCGTCACCGCCGTCGCCGTGCTGCTCACCTATCTGTTCCCCGACACGGTCTTCCTCTACGTCATGTCGGTGACGACGATCGCCGCCGTCATCAACTGGACGATGATCGTCATCACCGACATGCGCTTCCGGGCGCGCCTGCGGTCCCGCGGCGAGGCCCCGGCGGGCTTCGCGATGCCCGGCTTCCCGTGGACGAGCGCCCTCGTGCTCGCCTTCCTGGCGATGCTCGTCGTGCTCATGGCGTTCATCCCCAGCTACCGCGTCGCCCTGGTCGTCGGGCCGGTCTGGCTCGTCGTCCTGCTCGTGGCTCGCCGGATGAGGACGGGGGCGCGGAACCGTGGCTGAGCGGGGCTCCGGGGCGGGCCTGCGCCGAGGCCTGGGGAACCGTCACATCCAGTTCATCGCGCTGGGCGGGGCGATCGGGACGGGGCTGTTCTACGGCTCGTCCGAGTCGATCGGCCAGGCCGGCCCGGCGGTCGTCGTGTGCTACCTCGTGGGCGGAGCCGTCATCTTCCTCATCATGCGGGCGCTCGGCGAGATGAGCGTCCACCGGCCCCGGCCCGGCTCGTTCAGCGCCTACGCCTACGAGTACTGGAGCCCCCGGGCCGGCTTCGTGGCCGGCTGGAACTACTGGTTCGACTACACGGTCGTGTCGATGGCCGAGCTGTCGGTCGTGGGGGAGTACGTCCAGTTCTGGGCCCCCCAGGTGCCCGCCTGGGTGAGCTCGGCGGTCTTCCTCGTGGTCGTCACGGCCGTCAACCTCGTGACGGTGAAGGCCTACGGCGAGGTCGAGTTCTGGCTGGCCCTCGTCAAGATCGTGGCCATCGGCGGCATGATCGTCGGCGGCCTGCTGCTCATCTGCACCGGCATCGGCGGCCCGCCGATCGGCGTCGCCAACCTGTGGGCGCACGGCGGCTTCGCCCCCCACGGCCTGCGCGGCGTCCTGCTGGGCCTGGTCGTCGTCATGTTCAGCTTCGGCGGCGTCGAGCTCATCGGCGTCACCGCCGGCGAGGCCGGCGACCCCGCCCGGACGATCCCCCGGGCGATCAACGGCGTCGTCGGCCGGATCCTCATCTTCTACGTCGGCACGATCGCCGTCATGGTGACCCTCCACCCGTGGGACCGGCTCGGCAGCGCGGGCAGCCCGCTCGTGACGATCTTCTCCGGGCTCGGCATCGCCGGGGCGGCGCACATCCTCAACGTCGTCGTCCTCACCGCCGCCGTCTCGGCGTTCAACTCGTTCCTCTACGCGAACGGCCGGATGCTCTACTCGCTGGCCCAGCAGGGCAACGCTCCCGATGCCCTGGCGAGCACCAACCGTCACGGCTCCCCGTGGCTCGGCGTGCTCGTCTCGGCCGCCTGCACGGGCACGACGGTGCTCCTCGACTACCTGTTCCCGGGCCGCGCCTTCGTCTACATCATGGCCGTCGCGACGATCTCCGTCGTCATCACCTGGGTGCTCATCCTCGTCACCCACCTGAAGTTCCGCGCCCGCCTCGCCGCCGACGGGCAGCGCTCCGACTTCCCCATGCCCGGCCACCCGGTCACCACGTGGATCGCGCTGGCCTTCCTGGCCGGCGTCGTCGCGCTCATGGCCCTCAGCCCCAGCTACCGCATCGCGCTCGTCGTCGGCCCGATCTGGGTGGCGCTGCTGCTCGTCGCCCACGAGCTGAGGCGCCGCGCCGGCTCCGGGCGCCCGCCTAGGATTGACGGGTGAACCTCTCCGGCCTGCTCAACGCCGTCCTCTCCGACCCCGGGGCGGCCGACCTCCTCGCCCGGGCCCGGGCCGGGACGCGGGCCCTCGACGTCACCGCCCCGGCGGCGGTGCGGCCGCTGCTCGTCGCCGGGCTCGCCGGCCGGACGGGCCGGACCGTCCTCGTCGTCACCTCCACCCTCCGCGAGTCCGAGCAGCTGCTCGACCAGCTGGCCGGGCTGCTCGGCGAGGAGGCTGTCGCCCACTACCCGGCCTGGGAGACCCTGCCCCACGAGCGCCTCAGCCCGCGCTCGGACACCGTCGGGCGGCGCCTCACGGTGCTGCGCCGCCTGGCCGGCGCCGACGACGCCCCGGCGCCGCGGGTGGTCGTCGCGCCCGTCCGCGCCGTCCTCCAGCCCCAGGTCAAGGGCCTGTCGCGGCTGGCGCCCGTGCGGCTGCGGGCCGGCGCCGAGCACGACCCGGCCCGCCTCGAGGCCGAGCTCGTGGCGGCCGCCTACAACCGCGTCGACCTGGTCGAGCGCCGCGGCGAGTTCGCGGTGCGCGGCGGCATCGTCGACGTCTTCGACCCCACTCACGACCACCCGGTCCGCGTCGACTTCTTCGGCGACACCGTCGAGGAGATGCGCTTCTTCACCGTCGCCGACCAGCGCTCCATGGACGGGACCCTCGACGAGTTCACCGCCGTGCCCTGCCGCGAGCTGCTCATCACGCCCGAGGTCCGCGCCCGCGCCGCGGCCCTGGCCGGCGACCACCCCGAGCTGTCCGAGATGCTCGAGCGGATCGCCCAGGGCCAGGCGTGCGAGGGCATGGAGGCCCTCATCCCGGCCCTCGTGCCCGAGCTCGAGCTGCTGACCGATGCGATGCCCGCCGACACGATGGTCCTCGTCGCCGACCCGGAGCTCGTGCGCACCCGCGCCGACGAGCTCGTGCGCACGAGCCGGGAGTTCCTCCACGCCTCGTGGGCGGCCGCGGCCTCCGGCGGGCGCGCCCCCATCGACCTGGCCGCCTCGACCTACCGGGAGCTGGAGCAGGTGCGCGAGCACGTCCTCGACGGCGGCAGGTCCTGGTGGGGGCTGTCGGCCTTCGCCGGCTCGCCCGACGGCGTCGCCGGGCCCGGCGGGGAGTCGGGCCCGGTCGGCCCGGGCGTCGAGCCCGTCGGCCCCTGGCACGGCGACACGGGGGCCGTCGTCGAGGCCGTCCGCGCCGACCTGGCGAGGGGCTGGCGCGTCGTCCTGTCCGTCGAGGGCCCCGGCCTGGCGCGGCGCATGCACGAGCTGCTCGCCGACAACGACATCGGCTCCCACCTCGCCGCCGAGCTCGCCGAGGAGCCGCCGCGCGGGCAGGTGACGATCATCACCTCGCCGCTGCGGAACGGGCTGCGCGTCCCGGCCGCCGAGCTGACCCTCATCGCCGGCGGCGACCTGTCGAGCCAGCCGCAGGCCGAGCACGGCTCCCGCCGCATGCCGGCCCGCCGCAGGAACCAGGTGCAGCCGCTCGAGCTGCGACCCGGCGACCCGCTCGTCCACGAGCAGCACGGCGTGGGGCGCTTCGTCGAGCTGACCCAGCGCGCCGTCGGCGGCGCCACCCGCGAATACCTCGTCATCGAGTACGCCCCCTCGAAGCGGGGCAGGCCGGGCGACCGCCTCTACCTGCCGATGGACCAGCTCGACCAGGTCACCCGCTACGTCGGCGGCGAGGCGCCCGCCCTCGACAGGATGGGCGGCGCCGAGTGGCGCCAGCGCAAGAGCCGCGCGAAGCGGGCCGTGCGCGAGATCGCCGCGGGCCTCATCAAGCTCTACGCCGCCCGCCAGGCGACCCGCGGCCACGCCTTCGGGCCCGACACCCCCTGGCAGCGCGAGATGGAGGACGCCTTCCTCCACACCGAGACGCCCGACCAGCTGGCCTGCATCAACGACGTCAAGCACGACATGGAGCAGATCGTCCCGATGGACCGCCTCGTCAGCGGGGACGTCGGCTACGGCAAGACCGAGATCGCCGTGCGCGCCGCCTTCAAGGCCGTCCAGGACGGCAAGCAGGTGGCCGTTCTCGTGCCGACGACCCTGCTCGTCCAGCAGCACGCCCAGACCTTCGCCGACCGCTACGCCGGCTTCCCCGTCGTCGTCGAGCAGCTGAGCCGCTTCCAGTCCGACGAGCGGAGCGCCAGGACGATCGACGGCCTGGCGAGCGGCCGGGTCGACGTCGTCATCGGCACCCACCGGCTCCTGTCCGACCGGATCCGTTTCAAGGACCTCGGCCTCGTCATCATCGACGAGGAGCAGCGCTTCGGCGTCGAGCACAAGGAGGCCCTCAAGAAGCTGCGCGTGAACGTCGACGTCCTGTCGATGAGCGCGACCCCGATCCCCCGCACCCTCGAGATGGCGGTCACGGGCATCCGCGAGATGAGCACGATCGCCACCCCGCCCGAGGAGCGCCACCCGGTGCTCACCTTCGCCGGTCCCCACGACGAGGGCCAGGTGGTGGCCGCCGTCCGCCGCGAGCTCGCCCGCGAGGGCCAGGTCTTCCTCGTCCACAACCGGGTGCAGGACATCGACCGGGTCGCGGCCCGGCTGCGCGATCTCGTGCCGGAGGCGCGGGTGGCCGTCGCCCACGGCCAGATGAGCGAGAAGCAGCTCGAGAAGGTCATGGTCGACTTCTGGCAGCGCCGCGCCGACGTGCTCGTGTGCACGACGATCGTCGAGGCCGGCCTGGACGTCTCCACCGCGAACACCCTCATCGTCGACCGGGCCGACCGGATGGGCCTGTCGCAGCTGCACCAGCTGCGCGGGCGCGTCGGGCGGGGCCGCGAGCGCGGCTACGCCTACTTCCTCTACCCGCCCGAGAAGACGCTGACGGCCACCGCCCACGACCGGCTCGCCGCCCTGGCCGCCAACGCCGACCTGGGCGCCGGGATGGCCATCGCCATGAAGGACCTGGAGATCCGCGGCGCCGGCAATCTGCTCGGCGACGAGCAGTCCGGGCACATCGCCGACGTCGGCTTCGACCTGTACCTGCGCCTCGTGGGGGAGGCCGTCGCGGAGTTCAAGGCAGGCGGCCCCGTCGAGGCCGAGCAGCCGATGCGCATCGAGCTGCCCGTCGACGCGCACCTGCCCGTCGACTACGTGGACTCCGAGCGTCTGCGCCTCGACGTCTACAAGCGCATCGCCGAGGTGCGCTCGGAGCGGGAGCTCGACGAGCTGCGCGCCGAGCTCGTCGACCGCTACGGCCCGCCGCCCCGCCCGGCCGAGCTGCTGCTCTCCGTGGCCTCCTTCCGGCTGCTGTGCCGCGGAGTCGGCCTCACCGAGGTCGTCGCCCAGGGCAACCAGATCCGCTTCGCCCCGTTGGCGGGGCGAAGCGGTCCCGACGGCGCCGGGATCGCCCTGCCCGAGAGCCGGCAGCTGCGCCTGAACCGCCTCTACCCGGGCGCGGTCGTCAAGCACGCCGCGAACATGCTGCTCGTCCCGGCTCCCCGCACCGCGCCCATCGGCGGTCACATGGTGACCGACGAGGAGCTCATCGCCTGGGCGGGCGACGTCGTCACCGCGATCCTCGCCCCCGACCCGCCGCGGACGGGCGGGGCGGGCGCCGGGGCCGACGGCAGCCGTTAGACTCGTGCCGACGGGGGCTCCGTCCGTCCCGGCCCGAGGCGACGAGACCGATCCCGTCCGACCCGCGGTGCCGGGCCGAATCCGCCCCGGCACCGAACCCAGCGCTGCAAGGAGACCCCGATGACCTCTCGTCGACTGCCCCGTCCGGTCCGTCTCGGCCTGCCGGCCCTGGCCCTCGCCCTGCTCGCCGGCTGCGCGCCCAGCGCCGGCACCGCGATGGTCGTCGACGGCCGGAGGGTCACCGAGGACCACCTCGACGCCCTCGCCGAGGGCTGCCGGACGGCCCTCGACGGGGCCGGCACGTCCGACCAGTACCCCGACGGCGAGGTGCGCCAGGCCGTCGCCTCCTGGGTCGCCCAGGGCCTCGTGGCGGACGCCCTCATCGAGCGGGCCAATGCGACGGTCTCGGACGCCGACCTCCAGAAGGCCCGCGCCGGTCTGCGCAACGCCGATCTCTTCACGAGCACCGCCGACTGCAGCGAGGCCTTCATGGGCATCGTCCGGCTTACCGCCTACGTCTCGCTGGAGGGCGAGCAGAGCGCCAGGGATCAGGCCTCCGGCCTCCGGATCGAGATCAACCCGCGCTACGGCGCCTGGGACGCCGACGAGCTCACCGTCATGGGCTCCGGCTCGCTGTCCGGGCGCAGCGAGGGCTGATGGCCGCCGGGGAGCGGGCCGACCGGGGCGACACCGGCGCGCGGGGCGCCCAGCTCGAGCGGCTCGTGCGGGTGGTCGACCGACTGCGCGCCGACTGCCCGTGGGACGCCGCCCAGACGCACCGCACCCTCGTCAAGCATCTCATCGAGGAGTCGGCCGAGCTCGTCGACGCGATCGAGGTCGGCTCGGACGACGACCTGCGCGAGGAGCTCGGCGACGTCCTCATGCAGGTGGTCCTCCACGCGAGGATCGCCGAGGAGGACGGCCTGTTCACCATCGATGACGTCGCCGCCGCGACCGCCGACAAGCTCATCGCCCGCCATCCGCACGTCTTCGCCGGCGAGGGCGTTCCGGAGGACCTGGACACGGCCTGGGAGCTGCGCAAGCGCGCCGTGAAGCACCGTGATTCGTGCCTGGACGGCATCGCCGGGTCCCTGCCGACGCTGGCCCGTGCCGCGAAGACCGCCCAGCGCCTCGACAACGGCGGCCCGGACGGGGTGCCGTTCGCGGCGGAGCCGATCACCTCCGTCGAGGCCGGCGTCCGGGTCCTGCGGCTCGTGCAGCGGGCCCAGGCCAGCGGCGTCGACATCGACCAGGCGGTCCGTGACGCCACCCGGGCCTGGGAGGACGAGATCCGCGCGGCGGAGGAGCCCTGACCGGGTACCGGCGCTGGCTGCTGGCGGGTGATGCGGAGAGGGGCATGAGCAGTGCGCCTCGGTGGCGATCGATGATGATGTCGCGCGGCCGGAAGCAGGTCGCCTCGGGTCCGTCCGGAGGTCACGTCGCAGGGTGTTTCACCGGATCTCCTGCCAGGGGGATGGGGGCCGCCGAATCCTCCGCTCGGCGCCTCCAGGGCGACGGGTGTTCAGGGCGATGGGCGTTGCATGCATCTTCGTCGTGGACCAAGCACTCCTCACAATGCACGATAACGCTTCAGCAACAGAGCGTTGGCGATCATGAGAACCAGCTGCATGCCGAGCAGGACCAGAAGGTTGATCCGTGTTGATCCGAGTCCTTGTCCATAGACCAGGGTGCGCTGCAGCCCGGAGCAGGAGTGGTACATGGGCATGACCAGTGCGACCTTGTCGAACCCCCACGGCATCGTCTCCACGGGAATGATGCCCGAGAAGAAGACCTGCGGGATGACGACTACGGGGATGAATTGTGCGACCTGGAATTCCGAGTTGGCGAAGATTGAGGCAAACACACCGATCTCAACCGCAACAACGACCTGCATCACCATGATCAGAAGGGCCAGCGCGAAATTCCAGCCCCCAATGAATTGAACGCCCAGAGCATAACGGGTGAAGAACAGCAGAAGAACCGCCTGCACAACGGAGAAGAGACCGATCCCCAGCACATAACCCATGGCTACTTGGAGTCGGGTGATGGGGGTCAGTATCATCCGTTCCAAAGTTCCTTGTGTGCGCTCGCGAACAAACCAGATACCGGCGACAATGAATGTCAGGAAGAATGACATGATACCCAACAGGGTGTGCGCGAGTCGCTTGAATGTGGTGTCCAAGGAGGTTCCATGGAGATAAAAGGTGCTGATGCTCTCCGTGGTCGGGGGCTGTTGCTGTGCGGACACCAAGGCGCTCCGGATCTTATTCTCATAGGCGGTGTTCTCCTGCAGAAGATGGATCGATGTGCCACGGTTGTCCACGACGACCACTGCGTCATAGATTCCGTCGTCCAGCGATCTGTCAATGTCCAGTCCGGCGCCCTCTTGAGTGACAGTACCCGCCTGCTGCAGGGCTGTCTCTGTTGAAGGCGCGACGTGGCCGACGACTCCGATCTTGATGTCGATGCGCGGCTCTCCCATGAGAAGATAAAGAAGGGTCATGATCACCAGTGGGGAGATGAACATCATCCCAAGCGAACGCCGATCATTCTTGATCTGTCGGATCAGTCGGCGGGCCATTGTTCCCATCAGTGCACCTTTCGAAAGAAGTAATGCTCCAGGCCTTCGCCATCGCTGGACGCCTCGAGCGCGGAGACCGTGCCGTCCGCTACTTTTTCTCCGTCCCGGAGGAGCACGGCCCGATCGCATCTGCGGGCCTCTTCCATCACGTGCGTTGAGATGAGAACGGTCTGCCCGTCGGTTGCGAGCCGCCGCAAGGACCCCCAAACGGAGCGACGGAGAACCGGATCCATTCCTACGGTGGGTTCGTCGAGAATGAGGGTACTCGGTTCGGGTAACAAGGTGATGGCGAGTGAAAGGCGTCGTCGCATGCCGCCCGAGAAATTCCCCACACGCTCGTCTGCATGCTCCCCGAGGCCGACGATCTCGAGTACGTTCGCGATGCGGTCGTGTCGTCTCGCTCCGGAGAGTCGGTGCAGGCCGGCGAAGAATTCAAGATTGGCGCGCGCGGAAAGATCGGTGTAGACGGCGTCTGACTGAGGCATGTAGCCCACTTTTTCCAGCAGACTGCGATGGGGCACTGGAAGCTCGTTGATCATCACTTTTCCAGTCGTTGGACGGATGGCCCCGACCAGACAACGGATCAGCGTCGTTTTCCCGGATCCGCTGGGACCGAGGAGCGCAGTGATGGCCTTGTCCGGAAACTCGGTGGTGACGTCGGTGAGTACAGTCGTGTTCTTGAATGTCACTCCGACGTGGGATACGGTTACAGGCACTGGTCCTCACCCCTTTCCTGTTATCAGAAGACGAATGAACCTTGGCCAGAGGGTTGTTCAAAACCCTGATTTGAGGGGTTGATTCTTTTGGCTGTTCTGCCGGTACGGGCGTGTCCTGGTGGAAGGTGAGGACCTGCCGCTGGGACAATCGGGTCATCCAGCATCCCATGTTCTCAGGACGGGTTCTCGCATGGATCGTGCAACAGGCCCGCCGGCCGAGGCGATCGTAGTCCTCCCACAGGCTCTCGTCCACAATCACCCCCGTACCCCGCGGACCACCGGGCGGCCACCGGCACTGAGCCAGGCGGAAGAGATCGGGGCCGCGCCGGCCCACCTGCGGCGCGACCGCGCCCGAGCCGAGCTGGCCGAGTCGTTCGGGGCCGGTCGGGCCTCGTGCCGGCCGCAGACGACCCGGACCAGGCCCGGACCCTGGTCGTGGACGGCACTCCCGTGCCGTGCCGGGACCGGAAGCACGAGCCGGGCCCGCACTCGGGCAGGCACCACCGAGCCGGGCCGGGCCTCCGGGTCGCCTGCACCCCGGCCGGAAGACCCGTACGGGTGCCCGACCCGGCCCCCGGATCGACCCACGACGCGAGAGCCCCTCAACTGACCGGTCTCCTCGACAATCCCCCGGACACGCCGCCACTGGGCGACGAGGGCTGCATCGGACCGGGCATGACAACCCCCCGTATGGAGACCAGCAGGGGGCGAAACTCATGGACCGGCAGAAGCAGCACAACAAGATCATCAATTCGTCACGGGCCCCGGTCGAACGAGCAACAGCCCAGTGATCTCGAGCGCCCGTTCCATGTTTCGCCTGGTGAGGATCAGTATGACGCGATCGCGGTGGTCCAGCTCGTCTTGGCTGACCGCGAGCGTATGTCCGGGTATTCGCCCGCCATCCGCACGTCTTCGCCGGCGAGGGCGTTCCGGAGGACCTGGACACGGCCTGGGAGCTGCGCAAGCGCGCCGTGAAGCACCGTGATTCGTGCCTGGACGGCATCGCCGGGTCCCTGCCGACGCTGGCCCGTGCCGCGAAGACCGCCCAGCGCCTCGACAACGGCGGCCCGGACGGGGTGCCGTTCGCGGCGGAGCCGATCACCTCCGTCGAGGCTGGCGTCCGGGTCCTGCGGCTCGTGCAGCGGGCCCAGGCCAGCGGCGTCGACATCGACCAGGCGGTCCGTGACGCCACCCGGGCCTGGGAGGACGAGATCCGCGCGGCGGAGGAGCCCTGACCGCGGATCCTCCGACGTGCCCGTCGATTCTGGAATCCTCCCGAAGGCTCTTCCGCCCGCCCCGGCGGCCCTCGGGGCATCTCGGGGCCCGGCCCGCCCGTGTCACCGGCTCCTCGGCCCCCGACAACAGCATCCGGCATGGTTTTCGGGGTCGCCGCCGGGAGCGGGTTCCCGGAGGGCTCCGGGACGGTTGGCTGCGTAGGCATGCGTATCCGTGCCGGCGCAGTGCGTAGCTCCCCATGACGACCATTGGAGAAGTCCGGGCCTCGAGCTTGAAATACTCTGATGGGTGGACGGGGAGTCGCCGCCTTCCCGTCCACCCATCGACACATGGTCGGGTGCAGAGGAGAGCTTGTGATGCAGAGTGCCATCACCGTCAGCGGGCTGCGGAAGGTCTACGGTGATTTCGTCGCCGTCGACGACCTCGACCTGCGGATCGAGAGTGGGGAGGTGTTCGCCTTCCTCGGTCCGAATGGCGCCGGTAAGACGACAACCATCGACATCCTCACGGGCGCGCAACGCCGCACCAGCGGGTCAGTGAGCGTGCTCGGGCAGGACCCGCAGCATGACGAGCGCGAGTGGCGGGCCCGGATCGGGGTGGTGCCCCAAGGGACGGCGAGTTACGCAGACCTCACGGTGCGTGAGGTCATTGATCATTTCAGTGCTTTTTACCCGGACCCGTTCCCCACCGGGCAGCTCATCGACATGGTGGGTCTCGGCGCCAAGACCACGACACTCACCAACAAGTTGTCGGGGGGCCAGCGCCGTCGACTCGATGTGGCTGTCGGCGTTGTCGGCAGACCCAGGCTCGTCTTCCTCGACGAGCCGACCACAGGACTCGATCCGGAGGCCCGCAGGGAGGCCTGGGACCTCGTGCGTCTGCTCACGCACGAGGGCGTGACGACGGTGCTCACCACTCATTACTTGGACGAGGCCCAAGAGCTGGCCCAGCGGGCGGGCATCATCGTGCACGGCAGGATGCTCCATGTAGGCACTCTGGACGAACTGGCGAGAATGACCGGCCGCCGGTACCGAGTCTCCTACGCGCTTGATCCTCTTGTCGAGGTGCCCTCGGACCTGGCGGAAAGACTCGGGTCCGAGCCTCACCGTTGTGAGTACACGACCGATGAGCCAACGGCATTGTTGAGGCTGTTACTGGACGCTGCCAAGCGGCAGGGCATTGCAGAGATCCCTGGCCTGCAGGTCAGCCAGCCCAGTCTTGAACAGATCTACCTGAACATGGTCGAACAGACGAAGGATCACCGATGAACGAGGCGATGCAGATCATGACGGTCCATGAGGACACTGCCGCACGGGCTGGGCTTCCCGGAACATTGCCGGGCGCCTTGGCGCGTTCCCGGGTCGAGCTGCGGTCATTCTTCCGGAACTGGCAGTCCTTGGTGTTCACCATGGCTCTCCCCGTGCTGATGCTGCTCGTGTTCGGAGCGGTGTTCACCGGCAAATTGCCGGGCACCGACACCGACTACAGACTGCTGTTCGTGTCAGGTATCATCGCAGCCGGCGTGATGAGCACCAGCTTCCAGTCCTTGGCGATCAGCGTCAGTCTCGACCGTGAGAATGGCCTCATCCGAAGACTGGCCGCCTCGCCGATGCCGAAAGCCGCGTATTTCATCGGAATCACGGTGAAGACGATCGTCACCACCTTGATCGAGACGGCCATCCTCGTGGTGCTGGGCATGGTGCTCTACGGATTGCCGATGCCATCCGATGCCGGACGCTGGTTGACTTTTGCATGGGTGGTTCTGCTCGGGGTCACCTCCTGTTCCTTGGCAGGTATTGCGTACACGGCGCTGATTCCCAACGCCAGGTCCGCAGCGGCCATCGCCACGCCCCCGTTCATGATTCTCCAGTTCATCTCCGGGGTGTTCTTCCCTCTCATGATGATCCCGACCGTCCTGCGGTGCACGGCCAGTGCCTTCCCCCTGCTGTGGATGGCCAAGGGCTTGCGTTTCGTGTTCCTGCCCGACTCACTGGCGTCGGCTGAACCGGGTGGGAACTGGAATCTGGGCTTGGTGTGCGGAGCCTTGGCGGCATGGACCGTGGGCGGCGTCATCCTCGTTGTTCTCACCTTCCGGTGGCGGGGCCAGCGTGTGAAGTGAGGCCTCGTGGAGGCCGTTTCTCAGGAGCCACTCGAACAGGCCCGGTGGGGGAATTCCTCGCCCCACCGGGCCTGTTCGAGTGGCTTGGGAGCGACCGGGTCCCCGGCCCGCCGGTCAGCGCCTCCGGCTCCGCTCCTCCTCGGACCCGCTGTCGGCCTGATCCGGTCGTCGAGCGGGCGCAGGCTCCTGGCGGCTCGCCCCGACGATCTTGATCAGTTCGGTTCGACTGGAGATCCCGAGACGGCGATGGATGTTTCGCAGGTGAGTGTCCACCGTGCGCTTGCTCAGGTACAGCGCTTCGGCGGCCTGCGCATTGGTGCATCCAGCGATGACGCGCTCGACGACTCGCCACTCACTCGTGCTGAGCGCCAACGATCCGTCGCCGTCATCCGTGCCGGTGCCGTCGTCCTCGTGGGGGATGATGGCATCCGAGGACGAGTTCACGGTGCGCCACGATTCCAGCGCAGCATGGATGTCGTTCTGCAGGCACTCGGCCATCGCATCCTCATGACAGGCGACGAATATGACTCGGAGCCGCTGTCTCCAGTTCAGGAGCAACGGATTCGTGAGCTCGGCCGATGCAAGAGCACGACCGACGGCGAAGTATTTGTCGATGGCTGATTGGACGCTGCTCCCCCATTGATCGAGGTTCGCGGCGCAGTAGGTGGCGAACACGTGAAGAATGACATGGATCCCGTCGTCCGGCGCGGGGTGCCGGTCCGCGCCGGCGGAGTCCTTCTCGAGATACTGAATCGCGAGCCCGCAGAACTGCGTGACGGCTGAGGCGTGCAGGGCCGCGGTTGCTTCGGCGGCGCGTGACAGCAGCTCGCCGGCCAGCGCCGTGTCCTGTCGGTGGAAGGCGATGAGGGAATGGACGATGAGCGTCCAAGCATAATCGGCGCCGTGAGGGCTGACCAGGGCTCTGGCCCGCCAGCACCACACTGCGGCATCATCAGCGCGATCACTGAAGCACGTGGTCAGCCCGGCCAGGCAACAGGCGATGAGGGGCAGTCCGCCTGAGGACAGTCCTTGTCGTGCGACGAGTCCCCGAAGATAGCGGCTCGTAGAACGTCGGGTGAAGGCGCGCAGACTCGCCACCCCTGCGCGGATGACGGGAGCAGTTGGGCCGTCGTCGTGGGACATGGCGACGATGCGCCGCAGCACGCGCAGGCGTTGCATGGGCTCGGCGCACGTCGTCGTCGGTGATGTCATGATCCACGAGAGCGCCGCCGTGACGGCACGGGGATCATCCCGGCCAAGTCGGTCCAGAACTCTTTCGGCCAGGCGCGCGACCAGGACGGGATGCTCCAACGCGACCAGCGGGGACAGCGCGGTGCACGCGGCGTCGGGTGCGGCTCCGCTGGCGTCGAGCTCCCTCAGCGCCGCCCCGAGAGCTCCCAGATCGGTGTCGGCGCAGACCACGGCCAGTCGGGCGGCCGCTTCGCCCGCTGACGAGTCGCCGGCGAGCTCTGGCAGGGCTTGCACGATGCATCTTCTGCCCTCCGTGCCAGCCGCGTCAGCCACTCGCCGAACCAGGTCCGCCACCTCGTGGGTCACGCGAGGATTTTCGCCCGAGGCGAGCAGCTCGAGCGGCCCGAGATGGTCCACATCGCCGGGCGGGCTGTTGCTGAGCAGCGCGAGGAGGGCACGCTGGGCGACGGCGAAGGTCGAGGCGTCGAGATGCACGCGCAGCTGCTGCCACAGGGCGACGGTCACTTCCGCAGGCACGGGCTCCGACGAGAGGACCTGCGCCATGGAACGGATGGAGCGTGAGCCCGCGGCCTCCAGGTACTGACAACAGCCTTTCGGGGTGGTCGCCGGGTCTGCACGCAGCGCAAGGCACAGCAGGAACACCGCCTGATCCCGAGGTCGGGCGAACTGGGTCCTCACGACATACGTGACGGCTTCTGCCAGAGCTTCGATGATCGCTGACGCAGGGAAGGGATCGTCCTCCCCGGTGCGGCACAGTGCGGTCAGGAACAGCTGTGCCAAGGCGGGGTGACAACCGCACACTGTCTCGATCACTGTCCGGTGCGCGTCCAGCGCGTGGCCGGTCTGCTCCTGCAGGATGCGCCACGGGCTGTCAGGAGGCGTTCCGCGCCGAGTCAGCAGTTTTGGTTCCAAGTGACTGAGACGCGTCACGAGATCGAACTCATCCATGGTATCGGCCACGGTGACCACCACCTGCATGCCGTGGTGCACCAGGTTCTCGATGTCCGATGCCAACCCGGGTTCTGCGCGGAACATTCCGTGGTCATCGATGCAGACCTCGGTGACACCCAGTTCCGTGATGCGAGCGGGCCATGAGTCAGCCGGTACAGCCGTCCTCTCGTCCTGGTCGTCGCTGTAACGGACAAGGGCCACGCTGCACTCCTCGGGGAGTCCCACCACGTAGGCGCGCCGTCCTGGTTCGGAGGTACCCGTCAAAGCCGTCTCGGGCCAGTCCGGAATCTTCTGTGCGGTGATGGCGGAGGTGATGCTCAGGGAGCCGTTCCGCCGAGCCGGGTCCAAGGGGTTGCTGCCCGCGGTAGCGGCTTGCCCAGACAATACGATCACTCCTCGGGGATGCTTTTCCTTGTCACCTGAGCATGGATCCTGAACCCGGGGGCCCTGGGGGAAGTCCGGCAGGCGTCTTCGGATTGGGGGTGGACCCGGGGTCTGGGGGCTCGGTCCGCCGCTCCCTCGTCCGGAGCCCGGACGTCTCCCTCCCCTCGTCCGTCCGCGGCTCGTCGTCGGCCCCGCGCAGCGCCCCGTCCCGAGCCGGTCCGGGCCCCTCCGGCGGGTACGGGGTTCGCGCGGACGACGCCCTCCGCCCCGCCGCCCAGGAACCTCCCGACGCGGGCCCGGACGGCGGGGGAGCGGCCCGGTCCACCCGAGGTGCTCGTCCGACGCGGCTCCGACAACGGCGTCGGCCCGTCGATGCGGCGTGAGCCGCTCATCGCGCCCTCCGGGGCCTCCGGGGGCCGGACCGGAGGGCGGCCTCGGGCATGGTCCGCGCAGGGCCCGAACGGATAGGATTGGCACCGCGAGAGCGAGAGCCCGCGGCGAGAACCCGCTGTGCGCGGGCTCGCCCAACACTGAAAGGTCAACACCCGTGGCAGTTATCGAATTCCTTGAGGCTCGCGAGATCCTCGATTCGCGCGGCAATCCGACCGTCGAGGTCGAGGTCGTCCTCGACGACGGCTCCTCGGCCCGCGCGGCGGTCCCGTCGGGTGCGTCCACCGGCGCCTTCGAGGCCGTTGAGCTCCGCGACGGCGACAAGGCCCGCTACGGCGGCAAGGGCGTCCAGAAGGCCGTGAGCAATGCCGTCGACACCATCGGCGAGGAGGTCCTCGGCATGGAGGCCAGCGACCAGCGCGAGCTGGACGCCGCCATGATCGAGCTCGACGGCACCGACAACAAGGGCAAGCTCGGCGCCAACGCCATCCTCGGCGTCTCCCTGGCCGCCGCCAGGGCCTCGGCCGACTCCGCGGAGCTGCCGCTGTACAAGTACCTCGGCGGCCCCACCGCCAATGTGCTGCCCGTCCCGATGATGAACATCCTCAACGGCGGCGCCCACGCCGACTCCAACGTCGACATCCAGGAGTTCATGATCGCCCCGATCGGCGCCTCCAGTTTCGCCGAGGCCTTCCGCATCGGGGCCGAGGTCTACCACGCGCTGAAGTCCGTCCTCAAGGACAAGGGCCTGAGCACCGGCCTCGGCGACGAGGGCGGCTTCGCCCCGAACCTCGAGTCCAATGCGGCCGCCCTCGACCTCATCGAGGAGGCCATCAAGAAGGCCGGCTGCAGGCCCGGCAAGGACGTCGCCCTGGCCCTCGACTGCGCCGCCAGCGAGTTCCACGACAACGGCACGTACACCTTCGAGGGCAGGAGGCGCAGCAGCGCCGAGATGATCGAGTACTTCGAGGAGCTCGTCGAGAAGTACCCGCTGGTCTCCATCGAGGACCCGCTGGACGAGGAGGACTGGGAGGGCTGGGCCACGCTCACCGAGCGCATCGGCGGCAGGGTCCAGCTCGTCGGCGACGACCTGTTCGTCACCAACGTCAAGCGTCTCGGCAAGGGCATCGACACCGGTTCCGCGAACGCCCTGCTCGTCAAGGTCAACCAGATCGGTTCGCTCACCGAGACCATCGACGCGGTCAACCTGGCCCACCGCAACGGCTTCCACACCATGATGAGCCACCGCTCCGGCGAGACCGAGGACACGACGATCGCCGACCTCGCCGTGGCCCTGGCCTGTGGCCAGATCAAGTCCGGCGCCCCGGCCCGCGGCGAGCGCATCGCCAAGTACAACCAGCTCATCCGCATCGAGGAGGACCTCGACGAGACGGCCGTGTACGCCGGCGCCGGCGCCTTCCCGCGGTTCAACCCCGACCAGTGGTGAACGGCTGCTGAGCTCGTCCGACGATCGCACGGAGGGCGGCGCCCCGTCGGGGCGCCGCCCTCCGTCGTGTCCGGGGGCCTGCTCGGGTGCGGTCCGGGTGTGTGTCCTGTGCTCCGTGATGCGGTTGGTGGGGTTTGCTCGTGGATCGTGCGCGGGTGGTTTGGTGTGGGCGTTCGGGACGGGCGCCGCTCTCCGGCGTGCTCTTCGGGGCCCTGCGGGCGCGCCGTCGTGCGCGCCGGGTCGGGGATGCCGGGGCACTAGGATGTCGACATGGCTTCCCCACGATCCGGCAAGCCCTTCAGTGGGCGTCCCACGGCGGGCGACACCCCGGCGCGTCGCACCGCCCGGCGCACCGCCCGGCGCACCGCCCGGCGCGCCTCGCGCGACCGGGACCGCGTCCAGGTGCAGGCCGGGCCCCAGGCCACTTCGGGCGAGGACGGCGTCGTCGAGCCCGAGGACAGTCACGGCGGCATCCACCTCACGAGGAGGCTCGTCGCAGTCCTGCTCGCGGGGGCGATGGTCGTCGTCCCGATCGTCTCGAACTTGACGGTCTACCTGAACCAGCGCCGGCAGATGGCGCAGGCCCGCGCCCAGATCGCCGCGAGCGACGAGCACATCGACGAGCTGCTCGACGAGCAGGAGCGCTGGTCCGACCCGGACCATGTGCGCGCCCAGGCCCGCGCCCGGCTCGGCTGGGTGCTGCCCGGCGAGGTCGGCTTCCAGGTCGTCGACGAGAACGGCAGCCCCTACGGCGGCGGCTCGAGCATCGACCGCACGGGCGCCTCGACCACCGAGGACCAGCCCTGGTGGGAGCGCCTCTGGAACTCCGTCGACGAGGCCGACACGCCGACCGGCGCGCCCTCGACGGCCGACGACGGGCAGATCGTCACCGGGGACGGGGCCGGCGCCGCGCCCACCCCCGGCGGCTGACCCGGTCTCCCGGCGCGGGGTGCTGCAGCTGCGGCGCGGGGCGAGCGCCTCCGTCACCGTCCAGGTCTCCCGGGCGCGGGGCGGTGGTTCGGAGGCTCTGGCAATCGGCACGGCGGCTGCTCCCGGCCTCCCGGGCGCGGGGCGCTGCCGCGTGGACCGGCGGTCGCAGCGAAGGCCGGGTCTGGCCTCCCGGCGCGGGGCGGTGTCTGCTTCACGACGCGAAGCGTCCGCCGAGCCGGCCCCGGCGCGGGGCGCTGCCGGGGCGGGGGTTACCCGCCCCGTGGAAGAATTGTGTCGTGCGTCAGTCCGAACCTCTCAGCGATGAGGATCTGAGGATCATCGCCGATCAACTCGGCCGGGCCCCCAGGGGGCTCGTGGCGGTGGCTTGGCGCAGCCCGTGCGGATGCCCGGGCGTCATCGCGACCGAACCGCGGCTCCCCGGCGGTTCGCCCTTCCCGACCTTCTACTACCTCACCGATCCGCGCGCCGTCGTCGGCTGTTCGCGCCTGGAGGCCGACGGCGTCATGGCCTCGATGACGGCCCGCCTCGGGCAGGACGAGGAGCTCGCCGCCGCCCACCGGCGCGCGCACGAGTCCTACCTGGCCGACCGTCGGGCCCACGGCGAGGTCCCCGAGCTCGAGGGCATCAGCGCCGGTGGCATGCCTCGGCGCGTCAAGTGCCTGCACGCCCTCCTCGCCCACGCCCTCGCGGCGGGCCCGGGCGTCAACCCCCTCGGCGACGAGACCCTGGAGCTGCTCGGCCCGTTCTGGGACGAGCCCTGCCCCCGACACGGCGCGCCCGCCGGGGAGGCGGCGTCATGAGGGTCGCGGCCATCGACTGCGGGACCAACACCCTGCGCCTGTTCGTCGGGACGCTCGACGCCGACGGCTTCCTGCGCGAGCTCGACCGCAGGCTGACCTTCGTCGGCCTGGGCGAGGGCGTGGACGCCACCGGGCGCTTCGCCCCCGACGCCCTGCGACGGGCCTTCCGGGCCTGCGAGCAGTACGCCGAGATCATCGCCGACCTGGACTGCTCCCGGACCCGCTTCGTCGCGACCTCGGCCACCCGCGACGCCGTCAACCGCGAGGAGTTCTTCGCCGGCGTCCGCGCGCGCATGGGCATCGAGCCCGAGGTGATCAGCGGCGTCGAGGAGTCCGAGCTGAGCTTCGCCGGGGCCGTCAACGGCATCCGCTGCCCGAGGAACCCCGTGCTCGTCATGGACAGCGGCGGCGGCTCCACCGAGCTGGTGCGCGGCACGGCCGCCTGCTGCCAGGACAGCGTCACGGCCGTCGAGCGGGGCGTCAGCATCGACGTCGGCTCGCGCCGCCTGCGCGAGCGCATCCTGCACGGCGACCCCCCGACGGCCGGCGAGGTCGGCGAGGCCCGCGAGCTTGTGCGCCACCAGCTGGACGGCGCCGGGCTCGATCTCGGCGGCATCGGCTCGTTCATCGGCGTCGCCGGCACCGTCACCTCGATGACGGCCCTCGCGCTGCGGCTGCGCCGCTACGACCGGGCCCGCGTCCACGGCGCCGCCATGGGCGCCGCCGCCGTCCACCGTGTCGCGGAGCGCCTGCTGACGAGCACGGTCGCCGACATCACCTGCTGGGGCCCGGTGCAGCCGCAGCGGGCCGAGGTGCTGTGCGCCGGCGCCCTCATCGTCGACGAGGTCGTCCGGCGGGTCGGGACCGCCGAACTCATCGCCTCGGAGGCCGACATCCTCGACGGCGTGGCCCTCGGTCTGCTCTCGGACGGGGACGGCCGGGGGCCGGCCGTCCGCTGAACCGGCCCGCCGACGAGGGCCCCGGAGGAGCCACCGGTCGGTAGTCTGGGCGCGGGCCCCCGTAGCCCAATGGCAGAGGCAGGCGGCTTAAACCCGCCCCAGTACGAGTTCGACTCTCGTCGGGGGCACGGCCGGGCCGGGCCCTCCGGCGCCGGCCCGGGGACGGGGTCCCGGTCCGGGGCTACGGTGTCCTCATGACCGACCCGCACCCGCTCACCGGCGTCCGCTTCGAGTCCCCGGTCCCGCCGGGGACGGGATGGCCGGGGGACCCCGCCCGGCCGGGCACCCCCGTCGCCCGCGACGCCGCCGGGGCGGCCCGCCTCGCCGCGGGCGCCGCGACCCTCGAGGAGCTGGACGCCGCCGTCTCCGTGTGCCGCGCCTGCCCGCGGCTCGTCGCCTGGCGCGAATCGGCGGCCACCGTCGGACGGCGCGCCTCCTTCGCCCACGAGCCCTACTGGGGCCGGCCCGTGCCGAGCTTCGGGGACGCGCGCCCGCGCATCCTCATCGTCGGCCTCGCGCCGGCCGCGAACGGGGCCAACCGCACCGGCCGCATGTTCACCGGCGACCGATCCGGCGACTGGCTCTGGGCCGCCCTCCACCGCGCCGGGCTCGCGCGCAGGGCCTCCTCGCAGTCCGCCGGCGACGGGCAGGAGCTCGTGGGGGCCAGGATGGGCGCCGCCGTGCGGTGCGCTCCGCCCGCGAACCGGCCCGCGCCCGCCGAGCGGGACGCCTGCGCGCCCTGGCTCGCCCGCGAGATCGAGCTCCTGCCGTCCGTCCGTGTCGTCCTCGCCCTCGGTCAGGTCGCCTGGGGCGCGGTGCTGCGCGTGGTCCGCGGCATCGGCTGGGACGCGCCCCGCCCCGCGCCGCGCTTCGGGCACGGCGCCGCCGCCCGGCTGTCCGCCCCGGACGGGCGGGCCGTCACGCTGCTGGGCTCCTACCACCCCAGCCAGCAGAACACCTTCACCGGCCGGCTCACCGCCCCGATGCTGGACGAGGTGCTGGCCGAGGCCCGCCGTCTGTGACGGCGCCCGCGCGCCGGCGTCGCGCCGTCAGGGCACGGACGAGCCCGCAGGCGGCCAGCACCGCCGCGGCGCCGAGCAGGATCCGGGCCAGGAGGGCGAAGCCGCTGGCGCAGGCGCTGACCTGGGCATGCGCGACGAGGTCCTCCCGCAGCCGTGCGATGATCGCCCGGCCCGCCTCGCTGTCCGGCGTCGCCCGGGCGCCGGCGAGCGCCTCGGTCACCCGCTGCTGCAGTTCGCCCGCGTGCTCGGACGCGTAGTCGCCGGCGGCGTGCGCGATGTGCGCCGCCAGGAGCGCCACTCCGAAGGACGAGCCGATCTGCTGGCTCGCGCTGAGCACCGCCGAGGCCAGCCCGGAGCGCTCGGCCGGCACGCCGTCCGTCCCCCTGTTGAAGGCGACCGGGGTGGTGATGCCCACACCGACGCCGATGACGAGCAGCCCGGGCAGCGCGATCCGCGTGTAGTCGGCGTCGAACGAGACGCCGGAGAGAACGAGCAGGGCGAGGCCCTCCACGAGCAGACCCGTCGGCAGAAGGACCCGGGCGCCCAGCCTCGGCACGAGGAGGCGGCCGACGACCAGGGCGGTGACGATGACGGTGCCGACCATGGGCAGGAAGGCGACACCCGTGCGCAGCGGCGAGTAGCCGAAGTGGCGCTGCAGATAGGCGGTGAGCTGGACCAGCCCGCCCATCTGGGCGGCGCCGGCGAAGAACTGGGCGGCGTACGAGGCGGCGCGCGCCGGGCTCGCGAGGATCCACAGCGGCAGCACCGGCCGCTCGGCGCGGTGCTCGCACAGGACGAGCAGGGCCAGCAGGACGACGCCGGCGCCCAGCCAGGCGATCGTCTCGCGCGCCGTCCACGAGTGCTGCTGGGCGCGGTCGAGTCCGAAGACGATGCTGAAGATGCCGGCGCAGCCCAGCAGCAGCCCGAGCAGGTCGTCGTCGACGCGGTCCTGCCCGGGCTCGCGGGCGGCGGCGGGCACCTGCCGGACGCCGATGAGCAGGGCCGCGGCGGCGATCGCCAGGTTCACGTAGAGCGACCAGCGCCAGCTCAGGGCGTCGGTGAGGGCCCCGCCGATGAGCAGGCCGGCCGCCGCGCCCAGCCCGCCGGTCGCGCCGAGCACCGAGAAGGCCCTGGCGCGCGCCCGGTGGTCGGGGAAGGTGCTGCTCACCAGGGCGAGCACAGTCGGGGCGAGGAGTGCGGCGAAGGCCCCCTGGACGGCCCGGGCCGTCACGAGCACCGCGAAGGACGGCGCCAGGCCGCCGGCGAGGCTCGCCAGGGCGAAGCCGCTCAGCGCGATCGCGTAGCAGGCCCGCAGCCCGAGCGCCTGGACGACCCGCCCGCCGAACAGGACGAGACCGCCGAAGGCCAGCGTGTAGGCCGTCACCGCCCACGGCTGCTGAGCGGGTGTCATCGCCAGGTCCGCCTGCATGTCGGGCAGAGCGATGGCGATGATCGTCATGTCGAGCACGACCATCAGCTGCGCGATGACGGCGCTCACGAGGACGCGCCGTCGCGGCGTCGGAGGCGCCGTCCGGGTCGCGTCGGTGTCGAGGATCAGTGTCATGAGAACTCCTATATCGAAACGAGCGTTTTCGTAACAATAGGTCGCCGCGAGTCAAATGACAATGATCGTTTTTGTTTGCTCGGGGATCGCCCCGGGTCACGTGGCGCCCGATGGCGTGCCCGCGGCCGCCGTTATGATCAGGCCATGCCACGGGTGAGCGAGGAGTACCGGCACGGTCAGGCGCAGCGCATCCTGCGGGCCGCGCGCGCCTGCTTCGCCGACGACGGCTTCCACGCCGTGACGATGGACCAGATCATCGCCGCCGCCGGCGTCTCGTCGAGCACCGTCTACCGCTACTACCCCGAGGGCAAGACCCAGCTCATCCATGCGGTCTCGGCCGAGCGCCTCGGCCCGCTCATCGGCTACCTCGAGGAGGTGGCCGGCAGGAACGACCCGGCCCCGCCGGACGGGGTCCTGCGGGAGGCCATGTCGCTGCTCCTGCCTCCGGGCGCCGACGAGGCGATGATCGTCCAGGACGTCCGCCTGGCGGTGAACGCCTGGGCCGAGGCCGCTCGCGACGAGGTCGTGCGGACGATGCTCGGGGGGAATCTCGCCCGGATCCGCGCGCTCGTCACGGCGATCGTGCGCTCCTGGATGCGCTGCGGGCGGCTCTCGACCTCGCTCGGCGTCGAGCAGGCCGCCGAGCTGCTCATGGATGCCGGCTTCGGCCTCGTGGCCGGGCTGGCGATCGAGGGGGGCGGGTCGGCCGCGGTGGTCCGACGGCGCCTGCATCGGCTGTCCGCGGCCGTCGACGAGATCCTCGCCGCGCCGGGCCCCGCCGACGGGTGAGGAGGAGCCGGTGCGCCGTCACGGGGCCGCTCCGGGGGCGAGCGCCCCTTCCCCTCCGGGCGCGGACCGCTACGCTGGAGGAAAGGCCCCAAGGGCGAGTCGACCGATTGGAGCGTCGTGCGCAGCACCAACCCCGTCCTCAGCAGGAGTGACGCGTTCACCCCCGGCCACCGTCAGACCGGTTTCCAGAACCCCGGCCCCCAGCAGTACGCCCGGCCGGGCCACGGCTACGGCCCCCAGCAGTACGGTCAGCCCGTGTACGGCGCCCAGGCCTGGGGGCAGCCCTCCGGCTACGCGCCCCAGGGACAGGCCCCGGCCGTCATGACGATCAACGACGTGCTGGCCAAGACCGGCACGCTGTTCGTCGTCCTGCTCGCCGCGGCGGCCGTCTCCTGGCTCTTCCTGCCCACCGCGCTGCTCTACCCGGTGGCCATCGTCTCCTCGCTCGTCGCCGTCGTGACGTCGGTCGTCGTGACCGTGCGCCACTCCACCTCGGTGCCGGCCATCATGGTCTACACCGTCGCCGAGGGCCTCATGCTCGGCGCGTGGAGCAGGGTCTTCGAGTACCTCTACCCGGGCATCGTCTCGCAGGCGGTGCTCGGCACCCTCGCGGCGACGGCCGTGGTCCTCGCCGCCTACCGCTACCTCGGGGTGCGCGTCACCGGGCGGCTGCGCCGGATCGTCGTCCTGTCGGTCATCGCCTATGCCGTCGTGGCCCTCGTCAACTTCGTCGTCGTCCTCCTCGGCGGGAGCCTCGGCCTCACGGAGATCGGTTCCGGCGCAGGCATGCTGAGCTGGCTCTTCGCCGGCATCGGCGTCACCCTGGCCGTCATGTGCCTGCTCATGGACCTCGAGGAGTGCGAGCGCGGCGTCCGCATGGGCGCCCCCGCCAAGGAGTCCTGGCGCGCCGGCTTCGGCCTCATGGTGACGCTCGTGTGGCTGTACACGAACATCCTGCGCATCCTCAGCTTCCTCCGGAACTGACCGGAGACGGGACGCAGCGGAGGGGCCCCTCCGCTGCGTCCCCGGGCGCGTCCGCCTGAGGCGCTCGACCGTGTTCCCTCGGGCGGGGTCCCCGTGCGCCCGGGGACGGACGCCCTGTGCCGGAACGCCTCAGGGACGGCCGCAGAGGGCGTCGCGCCGCCGGCGCAGCGCGGCGATGTCCGCCGGGTCGTCCAGGACGGTGAAGCGCAGGTGCTTCGTCTCGGACGACTGGGCCGGCAGGCGGTGCAGGTCGCCGCGCGCCTCGTGGTACCCGCGGCCGTGGACCGAGGAGTTCGACGGCTCGAGACCGACGACGTAGTCGCCGGAGGCCATCGACTTCCACTGCGTGAAGCAGGGGAACTCCCGGGTCGAGAACTCGACGACGAGCGCGAGCCCGAGCCCGTCGTTGACGACCCCGGCGAAGGTCGAGCCGTCGTCGGCGGCGGCGAGGGTGTGCAGGTAGACCGACTCGGGCACCTCGGGGCGCGGCTCCTCGACGCCCGACCAGGGGGTCGGATCGGCCGCCGCGTCCTCGTTGCGGGGCTCCGCGCCGAGGCTCGGGATGACGACCTCGGCCCCGGGCGCGAGGAGCGGCCAGCCGATGTTGCAGTGGTACATGAGCATCATGGGCTCGTCGCGGAAGCCCTCGTTGACGACCTCGTCGACGAGCTCCAGGGCCGGCTCGCCGAGGCGAGTGCTCAGACGGCGACGCAGCAGGAGGTTCTCGCCGAAGAGCTCGGCCTCGCGGACCTCCCCGTGGACCGACAGGACGTAGTCGTCGCCCTCCCAGGCGGCGTCGTGGCCGACGTGCTCGGCCGGGCTCGTGCGGAGCCGCCCGTGCATGGGGTACTCGCGCCCCTGGGGGTCGCGCCAGGGGGCGCCGATGTTCTCGAAGCCGCAGGTGAAGAACAGCCCGCCCATGATGGACCGCTGCGCCTCCAGACCGTGGGTGTCGAAGGGGTTGCGGCCGTTGAGGCCGGGCTTGGAGGTGAAGGTGAGGTTCTGCCCGCGGTACTCGAGCCGGGCGACGTCGAGCGCCTTGTCCGCCATGGCGGTGAAGCACAGGGGCCCGTTCTTCACCTCGATCGTGCGCATGCCGGCCGCTCGGCCGTCCTCCTGCCGCATGGAGCGCACGAAGGCGAGCTGCTGCATCGAGCCGACCCGGGCGAGCGTCTCGGTACGGTTCATCGGTGGTCCTCCTGGGATCCTGCGCCGTGTCGGCGGGGTGCCGCGGGGAGCCCGGCGCCGGCTCCCGCGTCGCACCGGGGGCCGCTCCTGGGTGCGGGCCCGGGTACGGACAGCCCATCACAGATCACGACGCGCAGGAAGGGGCCGGGCCCGTCGCGCACCGCCCGACGGGCTGGTTGGCGGGCTCCGGCGTGCCGTTCAGCGGGCTCCGCCCGGGTGCCCGCCGCCGATGCTGCCGAGATGCTTGTCGAGCGCCGATCGCGCGCCCGAGGTCCACGGCAGCGCGCGCCAGTGGCGCACCGACACCCAGCGCGCCGACTCGGTGGTGCCCCCGACATCGAGCACCCGCGGGGGCCTCGGCTCGGCGCAGACGGCCGTGTAGATGATGCGCAGCGCCTGGAAGTCCTCGAGCACGCCGGCGGGGGAGGTGCCGATCCAGTGGTTCGACTGGAGGTCGACGACGCGCAGGATCCGGATGCGCTGGTCGGCCTCCTCCAGCACCTCGCGGATGACCGCCTCACTGGGCGTCTCGCCGGGCTCGACGCCGCCGCCGGGCAGCTGCCAGCGCCCGGGCACGGCGGTGCGCCGGCTGCAGGTCGTGCCGAGCACGCCGAGGGGGGAGCGGACGATCGCATAGGCGGCTACGCGCTGGCGCGGCACCGGCTCGACGCCGTTCTCGCGCGGCAGGGCGTGGACGCGGTGGGCGTGGCGCCGGGGCATCCGGCTGCCCGCGCCCCGCTGGGCGACCCGGGCCGTCATGACGATCCCGTCGTCGCACCCGGAGGCCGACATCCAGTCGCTCACCGTCCAGCCCCTGCGCCAGAGCAGCTGGCGAGGGTCCTGGCCATGGCCGACGGTGACGTCGACGACGGGTCCCTCCGACAGACGATGAACCCCGACGATGCGCACCGCCCAATTCTTCCACGCGGCCGGGGCGTCCGGTGGACGGAACCGCCGTCGAGCGGGTGCGCGGTGAGGGGCCGCCCGCGCCGCGAGGCGCGGAGCGCGGCCGTCGTCCCCCAGCGCCGACCCCCGGCCCCCGGGCCCGGGACGCCCCGGGCCGCCGACAGGCGCAGCCCGGTCGTCATGTCCGGCCCCCGGGCGCGGGACGACGGACGCCGACCTGTCTCATCGACGAGGGGAAGTCGAGCCGGTCTCCTCGGTGCGGGACGACGCCGTGCGGCGGCGGGGACCAGCTCTGCGAACGGAGCCGGCTCCCCGGGCGCGGGACGACGCCCCGTGCGGCTACTTCTCCTGCACCGCGCCGCTCATGTCGGTCACGATCTCGGTGCCGCCGGCCTGGAAGCGCATGAGCGGCTCGGTCCTGCCCGACTCGACGTTGATCGTGACGGTCACGTCGGGGGCGGGGCTGCGACCCCCCTGGCCGGCCGTCTGCGCGATGAGCCGGGCGATCGTCTCGGGGCTGATGAGAGAGGAGTCGAACGACGGGTTCTTGTCGCTGTTCTTGATCGTCGAGACGATCGTCGGCAGCCCCGCGCGCCGGGTGCGCTCCTCGACGGTCGCCTCGTCGGTGCGCACCCGCACGCTCAGGGCGTCCGCCTTGATCGTCACCGAGAGCACCTGCGGCGAGTTCTGGACGGTGTCGGCCAGCGCCTCGGCGATGTCGGCTGCGCGCGTCAGGTCGAGCTCGTTGATGACCGAGCCGTCGTCGCGGAAGAAGACGGTGCTCGACTCGGGCGTCGTGGTGACCGTCATGAGCACATTGCCGTGGTCGTACTCGTTGATCTGGAGGTCCTGGTCCTGGTTGGAGCCGGAGACCTCGGCGGCGGTCTCGAAGAGGGCCGCCACGTCGTCGAAGGCGAAGTCGTCGGGGTCGAACCGGGCCTGGTCGATGTACTTGATCGTCGAGTCGAGATGGGAGATCGCGCCGTTGGCGTAGCCGATCGTCTCGGCCTTGTCGTCCTCGGTGAGGTAGGTGAGGTTCGCCGCCGCCGCGGTGACCTCGATGCGCAGCACCGGGCGGTCGCCGCTCGCGTGGCGCAGGAAGCCGATGACCTGGCGGGCCCTGCCCGGCCGGGTCAGGTCGTACGCCGGGTCGGGCGCGGAGCCCGGGCTGGCCTGCGAGGCCGTGCTCGTGGGCGCGGGGGAGCCGCTGGGGCCGGTCCTGCCCGCCCCACGGGCGCAGCCGGCCAGGGCGAGGGCCCCGGCGACGAGGGCGCACAGGACCGCGCGGGCTCGGGCGGTACGGCTGGACATGGCCCCCACGCTACTTCCCGAGGCCCGGTCGTCCTGCCCGGCGCGCGGCGGACGCGCCGGACGGCGCCGGGGCGCCGGGGTGCCACACTGGGGCCGTGATCGATCTCAGCGCCCGCGCCGACGAGGTCGCCCCGCAGCTGCTCGGGGCGGTCGTCCGGCGGGGATCCGTCGCCGTGCGCCTCACCGAGGTCGAGGCCTACCTGGGCCTCGACGACCCCGCCTCGCACGCCCACCGCGGCGAGCGCGGGCGGGCGGCCGTCATGTTCGGGGCGCCCGGCAGCATCTACGTCTACGTCAGCTACGGCATCCACCGCGCCGGCAACATCGTCTGCTCGCCGGCGGGGCGGGCCTCGGCGGTGCTCCTGCGCGCCGGTGAGGTCGTCGACGGCGCCGCCGACGCCCGGGAGCGCCGGGGGCTGCCCGCCGACCGGCCCGACGCGCTCCTCGCCAGGGGGCCCGGCAACCTCGGCCGGGCGCTCGGCCTCGACCTGTCCGACAACGGCCTGCTGCTCGGCGGGCCGGACGGCCTCTTCGGGCTCACCGCGCCCGGCGGGCCGGCGGGGCGGATCCTCGTCGGGCCGCGCATCGGCATCTCGCGGGCGGTGTCCGCGCCGCTGCGCTTCTGGCTCGCCGACGAGCCCTCCGTCTCGGGCCGCCGGGGCGGGACGCCCTGGGGCGGAGGGACGGGCCCCGTGGGGGGACCCTCCGGCGGAGGGGACGGGCCCGGAGCCGGGGCCCGTGGGGCCTGACGCGAGGGGCCTCCCGGGCACGGCGGGGGAGTCGTGAGGGGTCGTCCGGCCGGCCCGAATCCGGCCCCCTCCGCTTCCGCCCGGATGCGCATCGGAATAGGGTTTGGGTACGTCGGGTCGCAGCGTTGCGGACGAGCCGAGCGCCGATCCGGCCCACATGAAGAGACCATCGGATGAATCGAGGTTCCCATGTCGGAACAGCCAAAGAATGAGGCGCCCGAGTCCTCTCCCGACGGCGTCGTCGTGACGCGCACCATCGCCCAGCCGCTGTCGCGGGTGTGGGGCGTGCTCATGACGAAGGAGGGCTCCGAGGCGCTGCTCGGCCGCGGCGCCATGCTCGGCGAGAAGGGTCAGGCGTGGAAGGCGGCGGACGGCCGCTCGGGCGTCATCAGGAGCTTCCACCCCCGCGAGCAGGTCCGCTTCTGGTGGCGGAAGAACGACGACGCCCCCGCCTCTCTGGTCGACCTGCGGGTGGCGGCCCCCGACGAGGGGCACACCGAGCTCACGGTGACCCACACGAGGCTCGCCGAGGGCGTCGACCCGGCGTACCTCCAGGGCCGCTGGGAGGCGGCCCTCGAACGCATCGAGAGCGACTGCTTCTAGTCGATTCATCGCAGTCCCCGCGGCGCGGTCGGTCCGGTCGAGCACCGGGCGGGCCGCGCCGCCGCTCGTTGCGGGGCCCACCTGCCGCGCCTGCGCGTCGGCGGGCCCCCCGTCGCCCCGAGCCGCGTGGGCGGCATGTGCCGGCCGTCACGGCGCCGGCCGGCGTCCCCCTAGACTCACCCGGGTGAGCAGGGCGAGACGATCGGCGGGCAGGCTGGGGCGCAGCCTCGTCGTCGTGCACCCCGAGCCCGGACGCGCCGCCCGGGCCGCCCGCTGGTGCGCCGCCGTCGCCACCGGGCTGGTGGTCTCCTGCCTCATCTTCGGCCCCTCGCTCGGCTCGATGGGCCTCATCGGCGCCCAGGCCGCGCACACCGGCCGCGAGGCGCCCCTGCGCAACCGCGTGAGGATGCTGCTCGTCGTCGGGCCCGCGACCCTCGCGATGGAGTGCGTCGGCGCCCTCGTCGGCCCCCGCACGTGGCTCATCCCCCCGCTGTTCGGCCTGCTCACCCTCGTCATCGTGTGGACTTGGCACGCCCTGCTCACCGGGCCTCCGGGGCCCATCAACACGATCTTCGCGGCGGCCTTCTCGGCGTACATGACGGGCCACGGCTACGCCCTCACGACGCTGCTGAGGGTCACCGGCCTGTCGTGGCTCATCGCCTCGCTGACCTCGGTGGTCATCCTGTCGTTCGATCTCTTGGCGCCGGAGCGCGGGGCGGTCGACGAGGCCGATGAGGCGGTCAGCGCGTACCGCGACCGCCCGGACGGGTGCCTCGCGCGCCGGGCGAACCGGATGCGCTCGGAGGCGGTCTTCGCGGTGAACAACGCCTGGCACGTGCTGCGCACCGGGCGGCGCCGCCTGACGGGGCGCACCGCCGCCCGCCGCGACATCGAGGAGCGGCTCATGGGCATCCACCTGAACCTCGTCGACGTGCTGCGCGGAGAGTCCTTCCCGACCTCGAGCCTTGACATCGGGGAGAACTTCCGGCGGGTGCCGCTGGGGCGGCCGTCGGCCCGCTACCTGCTGAGGACCGCCGCCGACCGCGGCTCGCGCCCCCGGCTCGTCGCCGCCCGGGCCGCCCCGGCGGTCCTCGCGGCCTCGACGATGATGATCGCCTCGCCTGTCGGCCACGCCTACTGGGCGATCCTGTCGAGCCTCATCGTCCTGCACATGGGCGCCTCGCGCGCCGATCTGACGATCCGGGCGGCCCACCGCGTCATCGGGACCGGCGTCGGCGTGCTCTGCTACGTCGGCATCGTCGCCCTCCAGCCCGCGCCATGGGTCCGGGTGGGCATCGTCGTCGTCATGATCTACGGCCTGGAGGTCATCGTCACCCGCAACTACGCGGTGGCCGTCGTGTGCATCACGATCTTCTCGCTCATGATGACGCCCGTCGTCTCGCGCGCCGACATCGCCGTGCTCATGCGCGACCGCGTCGTCGAGACCGTCATCGGTGCCGGCGCCGCCACCGGCATGATCTGGCTCGTCGGGCGCAGCGCTCCGGTGCTGCTCGTGCGCAGCCAGTACCGGCGCACGCTGCGGTGCATCGAGCGGGTGCTGGCCGACCTGTCGGCCGGCAGGCTCGTCACCCGGGCCTCCCGCGAGGACCGCCGCACGATGGTCTTCGAACTCGGCCGGGCCTCGGAGATCCTCTCGTCCCAGCGCCCGGACGACCCCGAGACGCTGTCGCGCTGGCAGGACGTGCAGGAGGAGGTCAACCTCTTCGGCTTCGACGTCATGGCCTCGTGCTGGCGCCGCCTTCCCGGCGGCGACCCGGCCGCGGCGCGGGCGCACGATGCGCTGTCGCGGCTGCTCGACTCGCTGCCGCCGATCTCGTCGCGGACGATCGAGACGTGCGCCTTCACCGCGCAGGTGCGCGCGATCCACCAGCGCTACATGAGCGAGAGCTCCCGCCGGACCAGGGCCGGCGGCTGACCGGCTCCGCTCAGCCGTCCTGCTCGGTCCGCCGCTTCGCGTGCATCGCCTTGATCGAATCGGTGAGGCCGCGCAGGAAGGCGATCTGGCCGAGGTCCTTCGTGATCTCGTTGAGCAGCTCGACGAGCGAGGAGCCCACGCTCCTGCCGCCCTCGAGCACGCGGTCGAGGTTCTCGGCGGCCCCCGACTCGAGCACCCTGGCGCTCGCTGCGGAGACGGCCCGGTAGTAGTCGCTCAGCAGCGCGGCGTCGACGACGCGGTAGTCCTCGTCCTCGACGGTCTCGGCGGACTCGGGCAGGTCGAAGCGCTCGGCCCAGCCGTCGTCCCAGACCTGCGCCGTGTCGCCGATGCGGGCGAACAGCTCGTCCTGGCGGCGGGCCATGGTGAAGGCCAGCCACGAGACGGAGTGGCCCTGCTTCTGGGCGCGGTGGAGCAGGGAGCGGGGGGACATGCCCTCGAGCTTGCCGGGGAGCTCGTCGGCGATGCGCGCGAAGGCGTCCCTGATGAGGTCAACTGAATCCATGACCCCATTATGCTGGCGCGTCGCCGCGCCGGGGCGGACGACCGGCCCGCCGGGGCCCGGGCCGCTCAGGGCTGCCGCCAGCCGGGGGCGGGGACGTTGGAGCGGACCGAGGGCAGGCCGTGCAGATAGGCGATCTGGCCGAGGTGCTGGGTGATGTCGTTGATGACCGAGACGATGCGCACCCCGGCGGTGACCGGGGGATCCCAGGTGGCGTCGACGATGCGGTCGAGGCTCTTGCCGCGCTCGGCCTCGAGGACGTCGAGGGTCTGCTCGTGCACGGCCGCGTAGTAGCCGAGCAGGAGCCCGGGGTCCGCGACGGTGAACCGGTCGACCTCCTCCTGGCTCTGGCCGTAGCCCCCGTCGTGGGGTCCGTAGGGCAGGTCGAAGCGCTCGCGCCACCCGGTGTCCCAGACCTCGGTGCGGTCGTCGAGGGCGGCCATCTGGGCGTCCTCGCAGCGCCCGATGTGCCAGACGAGCCAGGCGATCGGGTTGCCGGTGGTGTGGGCGCGGCGCAGCAGGGAGTCGGCGGGGAGCCCGTCGAGTTGGCGGGGCAGTTCCTCGGCGACCCTGGTGAAGGCGTCCTTGAACAGGTCGATTGAGTCCATGGGGTCAATTGTCCCTTGTCGGGCCCCGTCGCGTCAGACCCGTCGGCGGCCCGCAGTGGGATCGGGCCGGTCCGCCCCCGCCCCGGCCGCGCGGTCCCGCGCCTCCCCGTCCGATGCCGAGGACGACGGCCCCCTCTCCCGGACGCGCGGCCCGCACGGTGCGGGCCGCCCGCGGTCTGCGGGAGCCGCTCCACCGTCGGCGAACCGGCGCGCCGGGGTCGGGCGGGGTGTTGCCCGAGGTCCTCCCCGTGCCTACCATGGCCCGTGACGACGGCCGGAGCCGTCGGGCGCCGCCGCTGCGGCGCCGGATCGTGGCCGATTTCCCGGCCCGCCGGTCCTTCCGCCCTGAGGAGCAGTACATGGCACAGCGCACCATCTGCCGACCCGCGGCACGCCGGATCCAGGCGCCCGTGGTCGACTGTTGCGCTCCGATCGCCGTGCGCCAGTGAGCCCTTCCGCGTCGGTCTGACGCGCCGCCGACGCCCGGCCCGGGCCGTTCGGGCGCCGCGTCCCGGCCCGCGTCGAGCGGCCTCCGCACCGGCAGCACCATCACCGTACCCGTCCCGCGGGACGAGTGCGCCCCGAACCCATCAGCCCCGGCACGGCCCGGCCGTGCGCAGTCAGAGAAGACCAGGAGAAGACGAATGCCCGGAACGAACAACCCCGCCGACGGCGCGCACGGGACCGGGAGGGTCCTGCCGTCGGGCGCCGTCGTCCAGGAGACCGGAACCACCCGGCGGGCCGGGGACTCGCGGCGGCTCTCCCGCCGCGGCCTCATCGGCGGCATCGCGGCCGGCGCCGTCGGCGGTCTCGTCCTCGGCGGCGCGGCCGGGGGAGTCCTCGGCGACCGCCACGGCAGGTCCGCGGCCGCCGCGGACGCCTCGGCATCGGCCGAGGCCCGCCGGCTGACCCTCATCTACGGCGGCGACGTCTGCGACGCCCCCGCCATCGTCGCCCTCGAGAAGGGCTTCTTCGCCGAGCACGGCCTGGACGTCGGCCTCCACAAGACCGTCGGCGACGAGGACATCAAGGCCGCCGTCGGCTCGGGCACCTACGACGCCTCCAGCGGCATCTTCTACAGCTGGCTCAAGCCCGTCGAGCAGGGCCAGAACGTGAAGTTCATCGCCGGTCTGCACAGCGGCTGCCTGCGGCTCCTCGCGCGCAACGACTCCGACGTCAAGCAGATCTCCGACCTGCGCGGACGCTCCATCGGCGTGCCCAGCCTGTCCAGCTCGGCGACCATGTTCTTCTCCCTCGACCTCGTCGACGCCGGCATCGACCCGTCGGCCGAGGCCGGCGAGGTGCAGTGGAGGGTCTACGACACCCCACTCGTCGCCGATGCCCTGAAGAACGGCGAGGTCGACGCCATCGCCACGAGCGACCCGATCGCCTACCGCCCGATCCAGGAGGGCTACGGCTGGGAGCTGGCCACCAACATGACCGGGGCGAACGCCCAGGCCTACTGCTGCTGCACCGCGCTCAACGGCGACCTCGTCGCGGACGAGCCGGACGTGGCCCGTGAGCTCGTCACCGCGTGGGCGGAGGGCTCGCGCTACGTCGCCGGCAACGAGGACGAGGTCGCGCACCTCGAGATCGACAAGGGCTACGTCGCGGGCGACGTCGACCTGGTCGCGACCCTGCTGCGGAGCTACCGCTGGGAGCCCTCGGTCACGAAGCTGCGCGACGCCCTCACCCCGGGCATCGAGAAGTTCAAGCGGACCGGCTACCTGGACCCGGACGTCGACACCGACGCCCTCGCCGACCGGGCCTTCGACACCCTCGGACTGGACTGGTGAGCATGAGCGCAGTCGGACCGGAGCGCCGGGGCACCGCGCCCGGGGCGGACGCGGCGGGCACGGCGTCGGAGCGCGAGGCGGCCCTCGTCGCCGACCCGCAGGTCGTCGCCGAGCTGGTCCGGCGGCACCGGCCGCACAGCGTCGACCACGCCCTGGCCGGCGCCGCCGTCGCCCTGTGGGCCGCCGTGGCGATCGTCGTCGCGCTCGTGCCCTCCACCGGCGCCTATCTCGTGAAGGGGGAGGCCCAGGCGTTCTGGCTCGCCGTGGCGTTCACCGCCGGGCTCGGCGCCGCATGGCTCGGCTCCCGCGTCTGGGCGGCGTCCTCGCGCTGGCTCGGCGCCTGGGCGCCGTGGTGGATCGCCACCGCCGTCGTCGTCCTGGCCTGGGAGCTGCTCACCGCCAAGACCGGCGCCCTGCGCCCGCCGTACGTGCCGAGCCCCGGCCAGATCATCGCCGAGGGCTGGTCCGACCGCGCCCTGCTGGCCCGCTCGGTCGGCAACTCGCTCCTGCTGCTCGCCGCGGGTGTCGCCGTGGGCGGCGTCGTCGGCCTGGCCACCGGCCTGTGGATGGGCTGGTCGAGGCGCGCCGGCTACTGGCTCGACCCGATCGTCAAGTACATCGGCCCGGTGCCGACGCTGGCGTGGATCCCGATCGTCTTCATCGCCTTCCCGAACTCGTTCAGCGCGGCCGTCTTCCTCGTCTCCCTCACCGTGTGGTTCCCGATGGCGGTGACGACGAGCGCCGGCATCCGCGGGGTCTCCCGCGAGTACTTCGACGTGTGCCAGACGCTCGGCGCCTCCACCCGCTTCCTCATCCTCAGGGTCTCCCTGCCCGCGGCCCTGCCGAGCATCTTCACCGGCGTCTTCATGGCGCTGCCGACGGCCTTCGTCACCCTGACGATCGCCGAGACGCTCGGCGTGAACTCCGGCCTGGGCTGGTACATCAACTGGAAGAAGGGCTGGAGCGCCTACCCCGCGATGTACGCGGCGATCGCCCTCATGGTGATCATCTGCGGCTCGCTGCTGACCGCCGAACTGGCAGTGCGCAACCGCGTGCTGTCCTGGCAGAAGGACCTGACCCGATGGTGAACACGATCCCAGGGGGCGCGGCCCCCGAGAGCACGGGCCCCGGGGGCGCCGCCACGGCCGGAGGCGGCGCCGTCGACGCCCTGAACGTCGTGCAGGCCTTCGTCTCGCACCGCAGGCCGCTGCCCGTGCTCGACGACGTCTCGCTGTCCGTCACGCCCGGCCGGTTCGTCTCGCTCGTCGGCCCCTCGGGCTGCGGCAAGTCGACCCTGCTGCGGCTCATCGCCGGACTCGACCGGCCGATCCGCGGCGAGATCTTCGCCGACGGGTACCGGGTTGACGGCCCCGACCCCTCGCGCGGCGTCGTCTTCCAGGACCCGACGCTGCTGCCCTGGCTGACCGTCGAGCAGAACATCGGGCTCGGCCCGCAGGTGCGCGGCGTCGCCGACCGGCCGGACGAGCGCGAGCGCGTCGACGAGATGATCGAGATGGTCGACCTCGGCGGCTTCCGCCGGGCCTACCCGTCCGAGCTGTCCGGCGGCATGGCCCAGCGCGCCTCGCTGGCCCGCGCCCTCGTCAACCGTCCGCGCATCCTCCTGCTGGACGAGCCGCTCGGCAAGCTCGACGCGCTGACCCGCTCGACTCTCCAGCACGACATCGCGAGGCTGTGGGAGGCGCGGGGCTTCACCGGGATCATGGTCACCCACGACGTCGAGGAGGCGCTGCTCCTGTCCGACCGGGTCGTCGTCTTCTCGCCGCGCCCGGCCCGGGTGATCGCCGACCTGCCCGTCGCGCTCGAGCGCCCGCGCGCCCGGGACGATCCCGGTTTCCGCGCGCTGCGCCGCACGATCCTCGGCCTGCTCGGGCAGTGAGGGGCTGCTGGGCGGCAGGGAGAATTCGCACCGCCGCCGGCCGGTGATGGGGCCGACGGGGCACCGCCGGGCGGGCCGGGGGCGGTCCCCGCCCGGCGGTTCCATGGGCGACGGGCGCCCGACTCCGGACCGGGCGCCCGTCGCCTGCGCCCGACCCTGCGTCCTCGGGCGTCTCCCGTACCGCGCCCTCGGGTGCTTCCCGCGCCGCGCCTTCGGGCGGCATGCGCCGGGCACGGGTCCCGACCGACGGGCCCTGCGCCGCCCCGGCCCGCCCGCCGGGGCGCTCCTCGTGCCGTGCACCGTGCCGTGCGCTCCGATGTGCGCGCTGCCCGCGTTTATTCTCTCGTCAGCCCGTGGAGGAAGAACAGGCCCAGAGCTTTTGACTCATGTCTCGACGAATTAGCTTCGTGCCATCGGCCGGTCGTACCGTGCCCGGGCGAACAGGACCCCAGGAGTGAAAGAGTGAAGGGGAGAACAGGATGAGGATCGGTATCGTGCTCGGCAGTGTCCGGGAAGGGCGCGCGGGCGAGCCCGTCGCGAACTGGGTGCTCGAGAGGGCCAGGACCCACGGGGGCGCCGACGTCGAGTTCATCGACGTGAAGTCCTTCGGCCTGCCCGTCTTCGACGGCGCCTACCTGCCCGCCATGGCGGACAAGAAGTACGACGACCCGGCCGTCCAGGCATGGAGCGACGCGGTCGACGCCTGCGACGCCTTCGTCATCGTGACCCCCGAGTACAACCATTCGGTGCCCGGCGGCCTGAAGAACGCCGTCGACCACCTCGGCGGCGAGTGGCTGGGCAAGCCGGTCGCCTTCGTCGGCTACGGCGCCGACGGCGCCGTGCGCGCCGTGGAGCACTGGCGGCAGATCTTCGGCAACTTCGACGCCAAGGCCATCCGCGCCCAGCTGTCGATCAACATCTTCGCCGAGATGACCGAGAACGGCTTCGTCCCGAACGAGCGCCGCGCCGGCGAGCTGGACGCCCTGCTCGACTCGCTCATCGCGGCCGTCGGGTGAGCACGCCCGGTACCGGACGGCCGACGGGCCCCGCGGCGGCGGCGCTGCGGGGCCCGACTGCGTTCCCGCGCCGGGCGGCGCGCTCCGGCACGACGACCGGCGCCCGAGCCCCGGCCCCGGGCCGACGCGGCGGGCCCGTGCCCGCCTCAGCGTCCGTTCAGGTCCCAGTCGATGGGCGGGGCCCCGGCCGCGGCGAGCGCCAGGTTCGCCCGGCTGAAGGGTCGCGAGCCGAAGAAACCCGAGCGGGCCGACAGCGGGCTCGGATGGGACGACTCGATCACGGGGATCCCGCCGGCGGTGAGCATCGGGGCCAGCGACCGGGCGTCGCGTCCCCACAGGATCGCCACGAGCGGGCCGCCGCGGGCGACGAGGGCGTCGATGGCGGCGCCGGTGACCTGCTCCCAGCCCTTGCCGCGGTGGGCGGCGGGACGGCCGGGCTGGACGGTCAGGCACCTGTTGAGCAGCAGGACGCCCTGCTCGAACCACCCGGTCAGGTCGCCGTGCGGGGCCGGGGCGATGCCCAGGTCGTTCTGGAGCTCCAGGTAGATGTTGGCGAGGCTCTTCGGCAGCGGGCGGACGTCGCGCCCGACGGCGAAGCTGAGGCCGATCGGGTGCCCGGGCGTCGGATAGGGGTCCTGGCCGACGATGAGCACCCGGACGTCGGCGAGCGGCCTGCTGAAGGCCCGCAGCACCCGGTCCCCATCGGGCAGGTAGCCGCGTCCGGCGGCGATCTCGGCGCGCAGGAACTCGCCCATGGCGTGGATCTGCTGCTCCTGGCCCGCCAGGGCCTGTGCCCAGTCGGGCGCCATGAGCTCGCTGATCGGGTGGACTGCCATGATGCCTCCTCCTGCGCGGTCCGGGCGCCCGCGCATCACAGAACAGGGTAGCGGCGCGCACCCGGGATGATCATCCGAGCCGGGGCCCGGTTCGTCGCCCCGCGCATCCGGGCCCGGACGCTGGCGCGAGGGCTCGCCGCATGGCTCCCCGATCGGGTCCGCGCCGCATGGCACACTGGCCGACATGGCAGTCTCGACCGGCGACAGCAGCTCGCGCCACCGTCGCAACGCGCTCACGGGCCTCGGCGGGCGCATCCCGCGGCTCGGCGTCTCCGCGCGCGGGCGCGTCCACGGGCGCGAGGACGGGCCCGGGCCGGACCCCGACCCCCGGGCGTCCGACTCGATCACGCTCACCGCGGAGCAGCTCACCGCGCTGCGCGGCGCCAGTGTCGAGAGCTTCGTGCCGCGTCCGCTGCGCATCCTCGCCGCGTGGAGCTGGCGGATCCTCATCGCCGCGGCCTTCGTCGCCCTCCTGTGGTGGCTCGGCTCCCAGCTGTCCGAGGTCGTCATCCCCCTGGCTGTCGCCCTGCTCCTGTCCGCCGCCCTCCAGCCCCTCAACGCCCGCATGGTCCGGCACCGCTGGCCGAGGTGGCTCGCCTCACTGGGCTGCCTCCTGCTCGTCGCGCTCATCGTGCTCGGCCTGCTCAGCCTCGTCGGGGCCCAGATCGCCACGCAGTGGACGCAGCTCGTCGACCAGGCCATCGCCGGCGCGCGGGGATTCGTGGGCTGGCTGGCCGACAGCCCGCTGCACATCAACGCCGAGCAGATCGACTCGCTCGTCTCGCAGGCCACCGACTGGGTGCAGCACTCGCGCGCGACCCTCGCCGCGGCCGCGGCCACGGCGGGCTCGAGCATCGGCAGGTTCTTCGCTGGCGCGGCGATGGCCCTGTTCGCGACCTTCTTCTTCCTCAAGGACGGCTCGCGCCTCGTCGACGGGGGAGTGCGGCTCATGACGCGCGCCAGCCGCCTCACGGTGATGCCGGCCATCGTCTCGGGCTGGGCCTCGCTGTCCAGCTATGTGCGGGCCGCCATCGCGGTGGCCGCCGTCGACGGCATCGGAGCCGGCATCGGCGCCGCGGCCCTCGGCTCGAACCTGTGGCTCGCCATCATGGCCCTCACCTTCGTCTGCGCCTTCGTGCCGATCATCGGCGCCATCACCTCGGGCGTCGTCGCCGTCGCGGTCACGCTCGTCACCCTCGGCCTCTGGAAGGCCGTCATCATGCTGGCCATCTTCGTGGCCGTCATGCAGCTCGAGTCCCACGTGCTCCAGCCCCTGCTGCTCGGCCGCGCCGTCTCGATCCACCCGCTGGCCGTCCTGGTCGGCATCGCGGTGGGCATGTCGGTGGCCGGCATCGTCGGCGGCGTCTTCGCCATCCCCATCGTGGCCTTCGTCACCGGCGTGCTGCGCGCCATGCACCCCGACGAGACGGCCGAGGACGAGCTGACCACCGCCGACGAGGTGCTCGACGCCGAGGAACGGGTCGCCGGCGACACCGCCGGGGGCATCGGGGACGACGCCACGAGCGCAGGCGGAAGCGCCGTCGGGCGGGCCGGGGAGGCCCCCGCCGGCCCCGAGGACGGGGCGCCCCCGGACGACCCCTGAACGGTGCGGCCGCGGGGCGGGACGGTCGGGGCCGGGTCGGCCGATCCCTTATATTGACGCCATGAGCGATTCCCCCGAGCTTGACGCGATCCTGTCCGAACTGGCCCGCGGGGCCATCGACACCGCCGAGGCCTCCCGGCGCATCGCCGCGCTGGAGCGGGCCGAGGACGAACCCGAGGCGCTGCCCGGCGCCGTGAGCGCCCGCCCCATCCCCGAGCTGACCGGCAGCGGCGGCATCAACGCGGTCACCATCCGCGCAACCGGCCAGCGGGTGCGCGTCATCGGCGACGAGGCCGTCGACACCGTCGTCGTGAGCGGCCAGCACACCCTGCGCCGGCGCGCCGACGGGCTCGACATCCTGGCCACCGGGCACCTCGGGCCGAGCGTCAGGGGCTTCTCGCCCATCCACCCGCCCCGGAGCGCCGACGACCTCAAGCAGCTCGGGCTCGGGGCGGCCCTCGTGGTGAGGGTCAATCCGCACATCCAGGTGAACACCCAGCTCTCCGGGGGCTCCCTCGTGGGCCGGGGCGTCCCGCACTGGGGGCGCGTGCGGGTGAGCGCCGGCCTCACCAGGCTGAGCGATGTCGCCCAGCTGAACGACGGCCTCTTCCAGGCCGGCTCGGCCGTCGTGAGCGGCCCGCTCAGCCGGGGGGCCAACGTCCTGCGCGTCGAGTCGGGCGGCCTCGTCGTCGAGCTCACCGCCGGCGCGGACGCCGCGCTGAGAGCCAGGAACCAGCTCGGCGCGGTGCGCTGGCCCGGCGGCAGGGGCGACCGCTTCGACGAGTACGTCGTCGGTCGGGGGCAGGCGCGCACGGAGCTGTCGGGCGTCATGAGTCGCATCGTCGTGCGCGACCCGGTGGCCTTCCCCGAGGAGGCCGACAGGCCGACCGCGGGCGATTGGCTGCGTGTCGGCGGGGAGCGGCTGCGGGACGGCGCCCGCCTCGTCGTCGAGAGGGTCCGCGAGGTGCAGGCCGCGCACCAGGACGCCCGTGACGGCGGCGCGGAGGGCTCGGAGACGCCCATCGGGCGGTGATTCCGGCCGCGGGGGACTCGTTCTGCAGCGTCCGGGCGGCATGCCGACCAGCATGCGGCAGCGGTTCCGGTGCGTCGGTCGGGACCATGGGGGTCCCGACCACGGGTCACGGCCGGGCGGTGCACGAACCCGCTCGGTATGGCGGACGTCCCACGCGCGCACGGCGGCGCTCCACCTCCATGACGTGCTGCGGCGCCGGAAGGCCGACACCGCCCCTGCGCACGCGGCGGCGCCGTGCGCGGTGACCGGTCGGTTACGAGTCCCTGAGTAGATCGTCGACGAGACCACCGTCGTGCGTGCGAGGGCGGTCGGTCGGGGCGCAGCGCGCTCCGAGGTGGTGGCCCGGCTGCTCGGCCCCGGCGGTTCAGGCGCGCGATTCGATCTTGACGATCGTCACGCTGATCTGCCGGCCGTTGGGCGTCTCGTAGGAGACCTCGTCGCCGGCCCGGTGCCCCAGCACGGCCGCGCCGAGCGGGGACTGGGGGCTGAAGACCTGGGTGTCCAGCGAGTCGTCGGCCCCGAGCATCTCGCGGCTGCCCAGCAGGAAGACGTCCGTGTCGTCGGGGTCGCCGTCGTAGGCGATCGTCACGGTGATCCCCGCGGCGACCTCCTCGGGCTCCTCCTGGGCGCCACCGACATCGGCGGTACGCAGCATCTGCTCCAGCTGACGGATGCGGGCCTCCATCTGGCCCTGCTCCTCGCGCGCGGCGTGGTAGCCGCCGTTCTCCGACAGATCGCCCTCGGCCTTCGCAGCGCCGATCTTCTTCGCGATCTCCGCACGGCCCCGCCCCTTCAGGCGGTTGAGCTCCTGGGCGAGCTTGTCGTACGCGTCCTGCGTCATCCAGATCGTCTGCTTGTCGGTCATTGCTCCATCCTATGACGGCTGTGGACACGGTTCGGTGCGTCGAGCGTGAGCGTGCACAATGAGGATCATGCCAGTGCCGGGAGGTCGAGAAGGGGCGGACGAGGGGCTCCGTCTGCTGCACGTGCACGCCCACCCCGACGACGAGTCGAGCAAGGGGGCCGCGACGACGCTGAGGTACATCGCGGGGGGCGCCCGGGTGATGGTCGCGACCTGTACCGGCGGAGAGCGCGGCAGCGTGCTCAACCCCAAGATGGACCGCCCCGAGGTCTGGGAGAACATGCCCGAGGTGCGCCAGGGCGAGATGGAGGCCGCGCGCGCGATCCTGGGCGTCGAGCACCGTTCGCTGGGCTTCATCGACTCCGGCCTGCCCGAGAGCCCCGACGAGCCGCTGCCGGAGGGCTGCTTCGGTCTGACCGATCCCGTCGAGGCCGCAGCCCCGCTCGTGCGGGTCATCCGCGAGTTCCGTCCCCAGGTGATGACCACCTACGACGAGAACGGCGGCTACCCGCACCCCGATCACATCCAGTGCCACCGCGTCTCCATGGCGGCCTTCCGCATGGCCGCCGACCCGGACGCGCTGCCCGAGTCGGGGCCCGCCTGGCAGGTCAGCAAGCTTTACTACCAGGTGAGCTTCCACCGGGCCCGTTTCGCGGCCTTCGACGAGGCGATGGCCGCGGCCGGTCTGGGGCACCCGTACGCGGAGCGGCTGGCCCGCTGGGGCAACCTCGACTACGAGCAGCGCATCACGACGCGGGTGCCCTGCGGCGACTACTTCGAGCGCAGCGATGACGCCCTGCGCGCCCACGCCTCGCAGATCGACCCCGACGGCGCCTGGTTCCAGGTGCCGGTCGAGATCCGTCGGCGCGTCTGGCCCACCGAGGACTACCAGCTGGTCTACTCGGCGGTGCCGACCTTCATGCCCGAGACGGACCTGTTCGCCGGCCTGCGCGCCGGCGCGCAGGCGCCCGACCCGGCCGACACGTGGGTCATCTGAGCCCACGGGCCACCGGGGCCCGGAGCGGGCGGGGCGTGCCCGCGACGCCCGGCCCGACCGGAGCGGACCGCCCGGACGGCCCGTCCGAGGGGCGGGTGCCCTGAGGGTGCGTGCGGGCCGCCGGCCCCGACGGGTCGCTCGTGCCGGCGGCCCGGCCGGACGGTTCACGTGCCGAAGAGGCGTTCGCGTGCCGGCCCGGAGACCGCTGCACGAGGCATCCCAGTGGCCACAAGGCCTCACTTGCCGAAACGGCGTTCGCGCTGCTGGTAGGAGCGCAGGGCGCGCAGGAAGTCGATCTTGCGGAAGTCGGGCCACAGCGCCTCGCAGAAGTACAGCTCCGAGTGAGCGCTCTGCCAGGGCAGGAAGCCGCTGAGGCGCTGTTCTCCCGAGGTGCGGATGAGCAGGTCCGGGTCGGGCTGGCCGCGCGTGTAGAGGTGCTCCGAGATCTGGTCGACCTCGAGGGTGCGGGCGAGCTCCTCCAGCGTCGTGCCCCGCTGCGCCTCGGCGGCCAGCAGCGAGCGGACGGCGTCGCGCAGCTCGTGGCGGCCCCCGTAGGCGACGGCCATGTTCACCTGGGTGCCGGAGTGCCCGGCGCTGGAGCGCTCGGCGCTGCGCAGGCGCTCGGCGATCGTGGCGGGCAGCAGGTCGAGGTCGCCGACGATCATCACGCGGTGCCCCGGGGCGGCGGCCAGGTCGTCCGTGAGCCGGGTGATGACCTCCATGAGGGGGTTCAGCTCGTCGTCGGCGGAGCGCTGGAGGTTCTCGGTGGACAGCACCCACAGGGTGACGGTGCCGATGCCGATCTCGTCGCACCAGCCGACGAAGTCGCACAGCTTGGCGGCGCCGGCCTGGTAACCGACCTCCAGGGGTCGTCCGGGGGCGTTGAGTCGGGCCCAACGGCGGTTCCCGTCGGCGAGGACCGCGACGTGGCGGGGCAGGGAGCGCGGGTCGAGGGCGCCGCGCAGCCGGTTCTGGTAGGTCGTGTAGATGAGACCCTCAGGGCTGAGGCGATCGATCGCCCTGTTCACCATGTCCCGGCGCGCCATGGGCCAAGACTACAAGCCGCCACGGGGCCGCTGTCGGCGTCGGGGGAGGATCAGGTGATCGACAGGGGAGGAGACTTCCCCGGGACCCTAACCTACGGTACGGTAGGTTAGGTGATCCCAGGTGATGAGCAGATGCCCTTGCAGTCCCGTCCCGGCATCGTCCGTGCAGCGCCCCCCTCCGAGTCCAAACCCCGCCTGCGCGGCTGGCTGCACGCCGTCACGGCCCCGCTGCTGCTGCTGGCCGGGCTCGCGCTCATCGTCGTCACGCACTCGCTGGCCGGGCGCGTCAGCGAGGCGATCTACCTGCTCACCGGCCTCATGCTCTTCGGCAACTCGGCCGTCTACCACCGCGGGCACTGGTCGGGGCGGGTCGGCGCGGTGCTGCGCCGCTTCGACCACTCGAACATCGCGATCTTCATCGCCGGCACCTACACGCCCCTGGCCGTCCTGCTGCTGCACGGCGGTTCCCGGGCGGTGCTGCTGTCGCTCATCTGGGGCTGCGCCGTCGCCGAGGTGGCCTGCCGCAACCTGTGGATGAACGCGCCGCGCGTGCTCTACACGGTGCTCTACGTCGTCATGGGCTGGACGGCCCTGTTCTGGCTGCCCCAGTTCTGGCGGGCCGGCGGGCCGGCGGTCGTCTGGCTCCTCCTCGCGGGCGGCCTGTGCTACACGGCGGGCGCCGTGTGCTACGCCCTCAAGAGACCCAACCCCTGGCCCGCATGGTTCGGCTTCCACGAGTTCTTCCACACCGGCACGGTGCTCGGCGCCGGGTGCCATCTCGTCGCGATCTGGCTCGCCTCCTGTCGGTGAGTCCGCCCCTCGGTTACTGTGGATGAGACCCGATGGGGCCGCCCCAGTCGGAGGGGCTCCCCGCGGACAGGAGCAATGAGGGAGCAATGGTCATCAACGGCGACGAGCCGCGGGACACCACCGGCGGCGACGGGACCGACAACGACGAGGAGGCCGCCGGCGACGCGGTCGCGGCGGACGACCGGGCCGGGGCGGACGGCGCGGCGGAGTGCGTCGACTGGCGCCACCCGAGACCCGAGCAGGGTGCCGAACGGGTGCCGAGCGGGCTCGTGTGGCACAACCCGGGCTTCATCCCGCAGACCCGCCGCCCCGTGTCGACGCACAGGCTCGACGAGGACCTCGAGCGTCACTTCGACTCCGGGGCGGTCGCCGTGACGACCACCGCCCGGGACGACGAGGCCGGCGGGCGGATCCCCCCGGAGCAGCCGGCCGGCCCGGACCGCGCGGAGGCCGATTCGGCGGACGACGTCGATCCTGACGAGGACATTCTCGACTGAGAGGTCGTCCCCGCGTTCATGCCCATGAGCACCACGGCCATGGGGGGCGGGGTTCCTCGCGCAGTGCTCGACGGTCGTGCGGAGGGGCCCCGTCGCAGGAGGACGGGAACATTCTCGACCGAGGGGCCGTCCTCCGAGGGACCGTCCTCGGGCCCGGCCGCGACGCCCGCCCGGGCCCCGGTCGCCCGGACCCTGGCGGGAGGACGCTCCCGGGGCCTGCGTCCGGCCGGTCGCTCGATGGAGGCGGACCACCGGCGCGGGGCCGCGAGGGGCCGATCCCGGGGTGCCGGCTCGGGCTCTGTGGGGGTGGCGGGTTTCCGGGTCTTGATGGGTCAGGGCGTAGGAACCCGGTCCTCACAGAGGCCGGAACCAACTAACCGAGCCTCCACGAAACCCGGGCAATGCACCCCCATGATCCCGTCGCCCGGCCCGCCGGACAGGACCGCTGCACCGTGAAGGGCGCACCAGCGACACGCCTACGAGCAACCCGACAGGGCCACGCCCGACCCCGAACCCCCGCTCGCCCCCGCTCGACCGTCCCCGCCGGAACCGGGAACCGCGGTGACCAGCCCGCGAACACCAGACCGACCACGCATCGCACGACACACCGCACCCCGACCCCGACACCCGGCAACGAACAAGCACCCCCGCGCAACCAGCACAAGAGCACCCCACCCGGCAGAGAACACCCGCACATCAGCCGTCCTGCGCGGCGGGTTCGTCGTCGGGCCGGCCGCCGTCGGGCTGCGCCGTCCGGCGCGCCTCGTCGATGAGCCTGCGCGCCCCGTCGAGCTCGGCCTGGCAGTAGGCGGCCAGTTCCTCGCCGCGCTTCCACAGCTGCATCGACTCGGCCAGCGGCACACCGCCGGACTCGAGCCTCGCAACGACCTCGGCCAGTTCGGCGCGGGCCTGCTCGTAGCTGGGTTTCTCGTCCGCCATGGGTTCTCCTTCCGTCGGTCCCGCCCGTCGCTGCCCGTCGGGACTGCTTCCACTGGTCGTGTTGTCGGGCTGGTCGTGGCCCGGGGGTCGTGCCTCCACGCGGGCCGCGGGCGCGCGGGCCGTGCCACCCCATTCACGTGCCGCCATTCACTGTCGCATCCGATGCGGGAACTCAACGAGGGGCGCGGGCCCGGGTCGCGTCCCCCGCCGGATCAGCCGGCCGGGGGCCGGGGATCGCGTCGTCCACCTCGACGACCAGCCGGCCGTCCGCGAGGAAGACCATGAGCTGCTCGCCGGGCTCCGTGTCGCCGACCGAGGCGACCGAGGCGTTGTCGGAGTCGGCGATGATCGCGTAGCCGCGCTCCAGGGTGGCCTTCGGGGACATGGCCCGCACCTGGGCCAGCGCATGGTCGACCGCCTGGGACTCCTCGGCGACGATGCGGTCGATCGTGGTGCGCAGCCGCAGGCGCGCCATCTCGAGCTGCTGCACGTGGCCGGCCAGCGCCGAACCGGGGTCGCGGAGCACCGGACGCGAGGCGAGCCGGCCCAGCTCGTAGTACTCGGAGCTCACGCGGGCGTCGATCGCGGTGCGCGCCCGGCCCAGGAGCTCGGCGACGTACCGCTGCTCGTCGGCGGCGTCGGGGACGATGCGCTTGGCGGCGTCGGTGGGGGTCGAGGCCCGAAGGTCGGCGACGAGGTCGAGGATCGGGGTGTCGGGCTCGTGACCGATCGCGCTGACCACCGGGGTGGCGGCCGCGGCGACGGCCCGGACGAGCCCCTCGTCGCTGAAGGGCAGGAGGTCCTCGAGGGAGCCGCCTCCGCGGGCGATGACGATGAGGTCGATCCGCGGGTCGGCGTCGAGCTCGACCAGCGCCGCGGCGACCTCGGCTGCGCTGCGCGGGCCCTGCATGAGCGCATGGCGCACCTCGAACCGGGCGGCCGGCCAGCGGCGCAGCGTGTTGGTGAGCACGTCGCGCTCGGCCGCCGAGCCGGCACCGGTGATGAGGCCGATGCGGGACGGGACGAAGGGCAGGGGCCTCTTGCGGGCCGGGTCGAACAGGCCCTCGGCCTGCAGGGCGCGCTTGCGCTGCTCCAGCTCGGCGAGCAGCCGGCCCTCGCCGGCGATCCGGATGACCGAGCACTCGAACGACAGACGGGCCGTCTTGTTCCAGACGCGCGGGCGCAGGCAGGCCAGGACGGTGGTGCCCTCGGTGAGGGGCCCGGCCGCGTCGAGCACGGCGTTCGTCGCGGTGGCCTGCGCCGAGACCTCCAGGGAGGTGTCGCGCAGGGTGAGGAACTGCATGCTGTAGTTGGCCCGGCGGCGCAGCTCGATGATCTGGGCGCTCACCCAGACCCATCCGCAGCGCTCGACCCAGCCCTTGAGCATGCCGACGACGGCGCCCAGCGGCTGGGCGGTCTCGGGGCTGTTGCGCGGGCCCTGCTCGGTCGGTGTTCCAGGCATGCCCCTCACGGTAGTCGGCGCAGCCGACGGTCCGGGGCGCCGGGCGGCAGGCGGCTCCGGGGGTACCTGCTCTCCTGTCGGTCGTCTCGATGGTGTCGGTTGAGCCGCATGGCCGTGTCGTCCTCGGTGTCCGGGGAGCATCCGTCCTCCCGCCGGTCGCCCCGACGAGGGCTCCCGGAGGCGAGGGGTCCCGGTCCCGGGCGTCGGGGCGCAGCGGTTGTCGGCGTGGACTCCGGAAGGATCGGCGAGTTCCGCTCACGGGCGCCGGAACGCGGCCGCCGGCCCGACCCGGCGGGGGAGCTCGTAGCCCGATGGCGAGCCCTCGGCACGTGGACGACGGCCAGGGTGCCGAGCCTCCTTCGGCGGGCCCTCAGCCGTGAAGAATCCGGGGCCGGCCCGGATGACGGGGCCCGTAGACTGGCCGCATGAGTGATGCGTCGGCCTCCCAGCCAGCCAAGCGCGTCGTCGTGGCGGCGCCCCGCGGCTACTGCGCGGGCGTGGACCGCGCCGTCGTCACCGTTCAGAGGGCCCTGGCCGTCTACGGGGCGCCGGTCTACGTGCGCAAGCAGATCGTCCACAACAGGCACGTCGTCGAGACCCTCGAGCAGGAGGGCGCCGTCTTCGTCGACGAGCTCTCCGAGGTGCCGTCCGGCTCGCTCGTGATCTTCTCCGCCCACGGCGTCTCCCCCGCCGTCCGCGCCGAGGCCGTCGAGCGCGGCCTGCGCACCATCGACGCGACCTGCCCGCTGGTGACCAAGGTGCACCACGAGGCGAGGCGCTTCGCGAAGCAGGGCGTGCCGATCGTGCTCATCGGGCACGCCGGCCATGAGGAGGTCGAGGGCACCACCGGCGAGGCCCCCGACGACATCACGCTCGTGCAGACCCCCGACGATGTCGACGAGCTCGACATCGACCCCGGCGCCCCGCTCGCCTGGCTCACCCAGACGACGCTCAGCGTGGACGAGACCCGCGAGACCGTGGAGCGCCTGCACGAGCGCTTCCCCCGTCTGATCGACCCGCCGAGCGACGACATCTGCTACGCCACCCAGAACCGCCAGGGCGCGGTCAAGCAGATCGCCGGGCACTCCGACCTGGTGATCGTGGTGGGCTCGCGCAACTCGTCGAACTCGGTGCGGCTGGTCGAGGTGGCCCTCGAGAACGGCGCGCGGCGGGCCGAGCGCGTCGACAACGCGGGCGAGATCGACCCCGCCTGGCTCGAGGACGTGACGACGATCGGCATCACCTCGGGTGCCTCGGTGCCCGAGCGGCTCGTGGACGGCGTGCTCGAGCGGCTGGCCGAGCTCGGCTACCCGAGGGCCGACGAGGAGCGCTTGGTCGAGGAGTCATTGAGCTTCGCCCTGCCGCCGGAGCTGCGCGCGTGCCGCGCCGGCGGGCCCGGCCGCAGGACCCGCTCCCCGCTGGCGCCTCGGGCCGTCGGGCCGGTCGCGGACGCGTCGGGTGCCGAGGATCGGCCCGCCGCGCCCTCCGAACCCGCCGTCACAGGGGCCTGACTGGGCCTGACTGCGCTCTCGGGCCGCCTCGCCGACGGGCGGCCTGCCCGCTCCCGCCTCGGCCGGCGCACTCCTCGGGCGCCGGCCGAGCACTGTCCGGGGGGGGGGGGGAGGATGAGGGGGCCGGGTCTCCTCGGCGCGTCCCGGCGCATGACGCCCTGTGCTCACGGTCCGTGCTCACTGCGCCCACGGTCGCCGCCTCCGTGACCCCGCCGCCTCTTTTCTGATCGGAGCGGGGGCGCAGGGTCCTCCTGGTTCGCGTCGGTGTCCCGTCGGGCCCCTCGGCGCGCCTTCGGTCGGCGCGCCTTCGGATTGCCGGAGCGCCGGTCCTGGCCGCCGGTCTCCTTCATGATCATCCCCATGATCCTCAGCACGCCTTCGGATTGCCGGGGCGCCGGTCCTCGTCGGACACCAGCTCGGGCGCCGTCATGACGCGCGGGCTCGTCTCGACGGCGCGCGGGCTCTCCAGCTCGCCGTCGGAGCCCTGCAGCTCGTTGATCCGGCGGGCGCTCACGAGCACGCGCTGCTCGAGCGAGCCGATCGTCCTGTTGTAGGCCTCGACGGAGGTCGCCAGCGACCGGCCCAGCTTGTCGAGGTGGCCGCTCATCGTCGCGAGGCGCTCGTACAGCTCGCTGCCGAGGGCGGCGACCCGGCGGGCCGACTGCGCGAACGCCGCCTGCTTCCAGCCGTGCTGCACCGCGCGCAGCATGGGGATGAGGATCGACGGGCTGGCCAGGAAGACCGAGTGGGCGGCCGCGTACTCGTGCAGATCGGGGCGCTCGTCGAGCGCGACCTGGAGCAGCGCGTCCGACGGCAGGAAGAGGATCACCATCTCGGGACTGCCCGCGTCGAGCCGCCAGTAGTTCTTGGCGCCCAGCTGGTTGATGTGGGTCACCACGTTCTTCACGTACTGGCCGAGCAGGGCGGTGCGCTGGTCGGGGTCGTCGGTGGCGAAGGCGTCGATGAAGTTGCCCAGCGGCGTCTTGGCGTCGACGAAGATCGCCCTGCCATCGGCCATCGCCACCCGCATGTCGGGGCGCAGGCCGCCGTCGTCGGTGGCGACGGCCACCTGCGTGTCGAAGTCGCAGCGCTCCACCAGCCCGGCGATCTCGACGACGCGGCGCAGCTGCGTCTCGCCCCAGGCGCCGCGCACCTGCGGCTGGCGCAGGGCCGTGACGAGGGCCGCGGTCTCCTTGCGCAGCGACTCGCTGCTGGAGGCGACGGTCTCGACCTGGCGGCGCAGGTCGGCGGCCCCCTGGGCCCGGTCGCGCTCGACTTGGAGCAGACGGTCGTTCATCGCCTGGAGACTCGTGCTGATCGGCTCGAGAAGGCTCCTCGTCTGGTCGAGCCGGGCCTTGGCCGTGCGGTCGACGCTGACCGCCTGTCGCTCGGCGGTCGCGGCCGACAGGCGCTGGAACTCGTGGGCCATCGACGTGCGGTCGGAGGTGATCGCCTGGAGCTGCGCGGCGGAGGCGTCGCGCTCGGCCTTCGCTCGGGCGAGCTCGGTCCGCTGCTCGCCCGCCTGCGAACGCGCCTGCGAGCGGCCCAGCAGGAAGCCGACCGCCAGGCCGACGGCGATCAGGATGAGGGCCCAGATGAGTGTCGTGGCGTCCATGGCCCGAACTTTTCCAGCGGGCACTGACGATTTCCCGAAGGGGCTCGTCGGGTCGCGATTCGCGGCGGGGGCGGAATGGCCCCCGCCGGAGGACGATCCGCCGGTGCGGTCGGGTTGTGCCGGCGCGGCTTGGTTCAATGGGGCCATGGCCGATCCCACGGATTTCATGACGGGCTTCGCGCAGTTCATCACTGCCGGCCCCACCAGCTACCACACCGCCGCCGTCATGGCGCAGGGCCTCGCCGAGGCCGGTTTCACGCGGCTCGACGAGCGACAGGAGTGGGGGAGCGTCGCGGGCCGGCGGTTCCTCGTGCGCGGCGGCGCGCTGGTCGCCTGGGTCGCGCCCGACGGGCTCGACGACGACGCGGGGGTGCGCATCGTCGGCACGCACACCGACTCGCCGGCGCTCACTCTGAAGCCCTCCCCGTCGTTCGTCCGCGCCGGCTGGCAGCAGGCCAACGTCGAGGTCTACGGCGGCCCGCTGCTCAACTCCTGGCTCGACCGCGAGCTGGGCCTGGCGGGGCGCGTCGTCACCCTCGACGGCGTCGAGCGCCTCGTGTCCACCGGCCCGGTGCTGCGCGTCAGCCAGATCGCGCCCCACTTCGACCGCGGCGTCAACGAGCGGCTGACGATCGACCGCCAGTACGAGCTCGTGCCCAGCTACGGGCTCGGCGACGAACCGGACATCGTCGAGTGGGTGTGCTCCCGGGCGGGCGTCCCCGCGGGCGAGGTCGCCTTCGGCGACATCCGCGTCGTCCCGACCCAGGCTCCGGCGGTCTTCGGCATCGGGGGCGAGTTCTTCGCCTCGGCCAGGCTCGACAACCTCTCGTCGACCTATCCGGCCTACCGGGCGATCGGGGAGACCCGGCCGGGCCGCGACATCGCGCTGTTCGTCGCCTTCGACCACGAGGAGGTCGGCTCGGGCACCGCCTCCGGGGCGGCCGGCCCGCTCCTGTCCGACGTTCTGGCGCGCATCGCCGACGGCTACGGGTTGGGCGTCGACGCCCGCCGCGCCCTGCTGGCGCGCAGCTCGTGCATCTCGGCGGACGCCTCGCACGCGGTGAACCCCAACCACACGGCCAAGTACGACCCCCTCGTCCAGCCGGCGATGAACCGGGGGCCGGCCCTCAAGGTGAACGCCCAGCAGCGCTACGCCACCGACGCGATCTCGACGGCGCTGTGGGAGCGCGCCTGCCGCGCCGCCCGGGTGCCGCACCAGGTGTTCGTCTCGAACAACGACGTGGCCTGCGGCACGACGATCGGGCCCCTCACCGCCCAGCGGCTGGGCGTTCCGACGGTCGACGTGGGCGTGCCGATCCTGTCGATGCACTCCACCCGCGAGATGTGCGGCACGAGCGATCCGGAGCATCTGTGCGCGGCGCTCCGCGCCCACTGGGCCGGGGCCTGATCGGCGCCGGAGGGGCGGCGGAAGGGTAACCTGGGCGGACGTGGCACTCACCATCGGAATCGTCGGCCTGCCCAACGCCGGTAAATCGACCCTGTTCAACGCTCTGACCCGCAACGACGTGCTCGCGGCGAACTACCCGTTCGCGACGATCGAGCCCAATGTCGGCGTGGTCGGGGTGCCCGAGCCCCGACTGGCGGTGCTGGGGAGGATGTTCGGCTCGCAGCGTCTCGTGCCCGCCACGGTGAGCTTCGTCGACATCGCCGGCATCGTGAAGGGCGCCAGCCAGGGCGAGGGCATGGGCAACGCCTTCCTCGCGAACATCCGCGAGGCCGACACGATCTGCCAGGTCACCCGCATGTTCGAGGACGCCGACGTCACACACGTCGACGGTTCGATCAACCCGGCCTCCGACCTGGAGACGATCACCACCGAGCTGGTGCTCGCCGACCTGCAGACGATGGAGAGGGTGCTGCCCAGGATCGAGAAGGAGGCGGCGATCAAGAAGGAGTCCCGCCCCCGCGCCGCCGCCTACCGCGAGGCCTACGAGGTGCTCGGCGCCGGCAGGGGCGTCTTCCAGGCCGGGCTCGATCTCGAGCCGCTGCGCGATCTGTGGCTGCTCACCGCCAAGCCGTACATCTACGTCTTCAACTGCGACCAGGACGAGCTGGCCGACGAGGAGCTGAAGGCCCGCACCCGCGAGCTCGTGGCCCCTGCCGAGGCGATCTTCCTCGACGCGAAGTTCGAGGCCGAACTCGTCGAGATGGACGAGGACGAGGCCCGCGAGTTCCTCACCGAGATGGGCGTCGACGAGCCGGGCCTCGACAAGCTGGCCCGCGTCGGGTACGACACGCTCGGCCTGCGGAGCTTCCTCACGGCGGGCGAGAAGGAGTCCCGCGCCTGGACGATCCACAAGGGCTGGACCGCCCCGCAGGCCGCCGGCGTCATCCACACCGACTTCGAGAAGGGCTTCGTCAAGGCCGAGGTGGTCAGCTACGACGACCTGGTCGAGTACGGCTCGAAGAAGGAGTGCCAGGCCGCCGGGAGGGTGCGTCTGGAGGGCAAGGACTACGTCATGCAGGACGGCGACGTGGTGGAGTTCAGGACGGGGCTTGCAGCTGGGGGCAAGAAGTGAGTGAGGGCGAACCCGAGGACCCGAGCACCAGCAGGTCCTGCTCTCCGCTCTTGACGCGTTCGTCCAGGTCGGTTGAATCCACCGATGATCGCCGCCTCGGAGTGGTACCGTGATCCGGTACGAGCGATCGCGAGGAGGGTTCATGTCGATCAGTGCCAGTGAGGCTCGCAGGACACTGTTCCCGCTCATCGAGCGGGTGAATGCGGATCGTGATGCGGTCGAGATCGTTTCTCGTCATGGCAATGCCGTCCTGATGCCCGCCGATGAGTACGCGGAATGGCAGGAGACGGCCTACCTGTTCCGCTCTCCGGCCAATGCCCGTCGTCTGCTGGACGCTTGCGAGCGCGCCCGGGGCGGTGAGGTTGTCGTGCATGAACTCGATCGATCGGGTGAGGACGCCTGAGATGCGCCTGGTCTGGGTCGATTCTGCGTGGGAGGACTACGAGCACTGGCAAACGGCTGACCGCAAGATCCTCAAGCGTGTCAACACGCTGATCGACGCATGCCTGCGCGACCCATTCGACGGCATCGGCAGACCGGAACAACTCAGATACGGCGCGCCGGGCGCGTGGTCTCGGCGCATCACGGAGGAGCATCGTCTGGTCTACCTCGTCGACGGCGATGATCTGATCATCCTGCAGGCGCGCTACCACTACTGAGCCGTCAGTGCTGCTCACCGGCCGCACTGGCCGGCGAACACCGTGTTTTCGAGCATTGGTGCGTACCACTGCGGCGCGAGCAGCAGCTGGACCAGCCCGACGAGCGTCGGGACGATCTGGAGGACGGCCACGGCCAGTGGGCATCCTCGGACGGCCCCCACGATGCCTTCTTCCTCGGCGCAACAGGCATGCGACGTGCCCGCTCATGCATCCTGTGCACGTCCACGCCCTCGCCCAACGTCTCCGGCCATGGAGATCAGGTGATCGCTCGCCTGGACTCGCCGCGTGAGTCACGCCAGCCCCACTGCTCATGACGAGGCAGCCCCCGACCCCAGCGACCCCGCGTACTGGGACACGCGCTACGGCGAGTCCGGGCGGGTCTGGAGCGGTGACCCCAACGGCGCACTCGTCGACGAGGCGGCCGGCCTCGCACCCGGCCGTGCCCTCGACGTCGGCTGCGGTGAGGGGGCCGACGCCATCTGGCTCGCCTCGCAGGGCTGGCGGACCACGGGGCTGGACGTCTCGATCGTCGCCCTCGAACGGGCCCGGGCCAACGGGGCGAAGGCCGGAGTGGACGTCGAGTGGCTGCATGCCGGCCTGCTCGACGCAGACCTGGACCCCGGGTCGTTCCAGCTCGTCTCGGCCCAGTACCCGGCGCTGGGACGCACAGCGGATCGAGCGGCGGAACGCCTGCTGACCAGCCTGGTCGCCCCCGGCGGGACGCTGCTGTTCATCCACCACGACGTGTCCGGCTCACCCCACGGGCATCACGGCGACTTCGGCGGCGTCGTCATGCCGCAGCATGTCCTCCGCGTCTTGGACGACGGCTGGACGATCCTGACCAATCAGACGCGCCAGCGGCGTGTCAGCGGGGGAGCGGGGGCCCTCCACACCAGGGACATCGTCCTGCGCGCCCAGCGGACCCGCTGAGAAAAGGGGCTCTTCACAATTGACGGCCATACAATCACAAACGACCCCCGCTCGGCGATCGACTACCGCACACCCAACGAAATCGACACCGAATGGAGACGCAACAACCAGACAGCCTGAACCAGACATTCACCACTGTCCGAGAAACCCACTTCACTCCAGTGGTCCCTGTCGATGATTCTCACCGTCCATCCTCGTGGTGGTGCCTCCTGCCCGGTCGGCTGCACCATGCGGTCGAAGATCAGCCAGTGCTGCGATCGACAACCTCATCAGGTCTTTCCCTGGTATCTTCGATGAACTGGGCGGCGAATCTTCTACGGCCCTCCCAACTGTCGTCCATCGATATTTCAGAGGAATCGTTGTCGTCAGTGCTTCGAGCTGGTATCCCGGTGAGCTCGGTGAACAACTGTCCGGCGAATGAAGCTGAGCACTGGTTCCCGTATCCCCTGCGCGAAGGGCTGCGGCCGACCAGACGCGCTGCGACGTCCTCCGGTGTGAACTCGCCGTTCTCGATCCCCTCCCGAATTCCTTTGACGAGTTCGTCGCGCGTCGAAGGCGAGTGTTTGCGCACATGGGTCAGGAGGTACGCCATTTTCACATCGGTGTCGGCGCCGTCGCGGTCTCGAAGATTCTTGAGCAGCTCGGGTATCAGTTTTTCGGTCTCACTCTCGAGTATGTCTGAAAAGTTTGATTCGAGGCGAATGCGCTCAGATTCTCCTGCTATCAACTTGATTATCTCTATTCTCTTGTCCAAGGACTGGCAGGCTGTCAATGCTTCACGTAGGTCATCGGGTGATTCCTTGTCCGCCAGCAGGAGAAGGAGTTTGATCGCCCAACGACGAAGCATTATGAACCTCTTATTTAATAATGGATTCGTGTCATCCGGACATGCCGAGAGAAGTTCCATGGATGCCCTCAGAAGGGCTGGAGTCGCCGGACCCATGGGTTCGTCATGATAGGGCATCATAGAGATTTCTGGATACCATGAATCAATCTTGGTCAGCACATTGTATGAGCGGTCGTCGTCGGCGACATGGAGCAGTTTCGTAAGGTCTTCTTGCTCGCCATTGGCAGCCCTTTCGAGCGCATCCCTGACATCTGCGTCCGGAACGTCTCCGTCGGGGATCGCCTGTGCCAGATAGCGGTCGAAGTACAAGCGATTCGCGAATCGTGGAGAACTTCCCTCCATGACTCCTCCTCCTGCGACTGCTGGGAAGATCGCCTCCAGCGTGGAGAGCGCATCCTGTCTGTCCCGCTCCTCCAAGGATTCGAGAAGAGGGTTCCACGCAGCCTTCCCCTCCTTGGGGGGATCGTCGGCCGTGAGACGTTCCTTCCAGTCCTGGAGTCGGGAGAGCACGTCTGGGAACTGGACCCGGAGGAAAGCGGCGAGCAGTAGGTCGACGCAATCGATCTCCCGTGGGTCGTGGAGTTTGATCTCCTCGTTCGCTTGGGCGAGGAATCTCTCGATCGCTCGTGGGGTCCTGAGCTGGGACGGCATCGTGGTTCCGATGATGCCTCCCATGCGTGAGTCGTCAAGACCTGCGCCCAGCCGACCGGATGACAGCAGTTCATTCAATCGGGTGGTCAATATCTTTATGATCTGCCCCGTGAGCAGAGGGGGAAGGGAGAGCGGGTACTGCACGATCTTCTCCATGAACGAGCGGGCCCTGGCCTGGGACAGGCCGCTCCCATCGGGCGATCGGAGGATCTCGATCAGGCTCTGCTCGTCGTAGGCGAGCAGGTAGTCCACGCCCGGGAACCGGCCGAGCAGTCGCACGACCTTGAGCAGGTCGAGCAGTTCATCGGCCTGCAACCTGTCGATGTCGTCGACGACGACCAGTATCGAGATCCCGAGCTTTTGAAGCTCCTTCGACAGCTCATCAAAGCACTGTTTCCATGATTTTTCGAGGCTGTCCTCGATGACCTTGACAGCGCTGTTGAGGGCGGTGCCGACCTTCGGGATGAGTGGCATGACCGGTCGCGCAACCATCATGCAGTTCGCGAAAATTTTCCGGAATCCTTCACGTCTGGCCGTATCGCTGTTTGGGACGGCGTTCAACATGGACGCAAAGAATTCAGAGATCATCCCGTCGGTTCCAGCTGTTGCCCACGGCGTGAAGAAGGCGACCCTCCAGCCTTTCCTGTCCTCGAGCAGCTCCGTGAGCATGGCGATGACGGACGACTTGCCGCATCCCCACGGCCCCTCGAGTCCGTAGACGATGCTTGATTCTGGTGAATGATTGCTCGTGATCAGGTCCGTGAGCCGCTCGGCCACGGGAGCCCGGTTGAGCTTGTCCTCGGCCTTCCCCTTGATCGGATCGTCATGCCAGCCGCTGGCCCGCTCGGTCGATGCGGCGTCCTGCTTCTGCATTGTCACGGTTCACACGATAGTGAGTCGCCCCGACGTGTTCGGGGCGGGACGCGTTGCGAGCTGCATGCTGGGCGGTGACTCATGGCCGAGAGACCGCGGCATCGGGCCGGGCGAGCACCTCCGGCGGCAGTCGCAGGGTCGCTGCGGCGATGTTCTCGTCGAGATGGTCGACGCAGGAGGTGCCGGCGATGACCAGCGACTGCGGGCTGTGGGCGAGCAGCCCGGCTTAGCCTCCGCCCCGAGCGGGAAGTAGGGGCCCAGACCATGGCGCCCGTCTCGGCGAGGCGGAGGAGCGGTTCGTGGGTGCGGTCGAGCAGGTTGTAGATGTTCGACACCGCTGAGATGCCCGCGGGAAGCGCCCGCTCCAGCTGTGCCAGGGACACGTGGCTGAGGCCGATGGCGCCGATCGTCCCCGATTCGCGAAGAGCCTCCAGCGCGGCGAGTTGGTCGTCCAGGTCCACCAGCTGCTGCGGATCGGTGATAACCAGGCCGGGCGGCATGTCCATCCTCCGCAGATGAACCAGGTCGAGCCGGTCTGTCCCCAGCGAGCGCAGATTCGCCTCGACCGCCTGCCGCAGCTCGTCGGGACGCTGCGCCGCCGTCATCGGCACGGCTCCCGGCACGGGCCGGGCGCCCACTTCCGTCGTGAACACCACTTCGTCCCGGTGCGATCCGAATGCCCTGGCCAGCAGCTGGTTGGCCAGGCCCTGCCCGTAGAACTCCGCGGTATCGAAGAACTGGGCGCCCTCCTCCCTCGCGTGGCGCAGGAGCGACACGGCGGCATCGCCGGTGAGGCGCCCGGCCGAGACGGCCCCGGTGAGCGCCCCCATGCCGTAGCCGATCCTCGCGGTCGGCCGGCCTGCCAGGGCGATGGCGCCAGCGGCGCGCGCTGGGATGGTGCTCATGGTTCTCCTGTCTCCTGCCCGAGTCGTCGGTGCGCGCCCTGAGGGCCACCGGCCCGGGGCGGTAGGGTCCACGGACCCGCCGTCCTCGAGAACCGGGTGCCCATCGCGTCGTTCGGCGACTCGTCACCATCATGGCGGGCGATGGGGCGCGTGCGTTCAGGAGGAGTAGGTGGCGGTCGTCTTGCAGCGCCTGGGCGGGGCGCGGGACAGAGCATCAGCATTCCGAGGGGCGGTCGGTCCGATCCCGCCGGTGACGGAGTCCGGACCGAGGAGAACGCCGCCCCAGGGGGGCGTCCTTGCCCCGTCCGGAAGACCGTGATACCCATGGCCCTTGGCGTCTCCGCGGCTGTCGGCGCCGTCGATGACCGCGGGACCGGGGGAGGATCGAGAAGGACCGTGCCGGAGTTCGAACGACGTCTCGACAAGCGTCTTGTCATCTCCATCGTCGCCGTCGGCGTCATGTCGTTCGCCGGTGTCGTCGTCGAGACCGCGATGAACATCGCCTTTCCCGCACTCATGCGCGAGTTCGGCGTGACGACGGCCGCCGTGCAGTGGGTCACCACCGGCTATCTGCTGGTGCTCTCGGCGATCATGCCGATCTCATCGTTCCTCATCCGCAGATTCCGCATCCGGACGCTCTTCGTCGTGGCCATGGTCGCCTTCCTCGTCGGCACGCTCGTGTGTGCGGCCGCCCCGCAGTTCGTCCTGCTCATCGTGGGGCGCGTCCTGCAGGGCCTCGGCACGGGCATCGCCCTGCCCCTCATGTTCACCATCGTGCTGCAGCAGGTGCCGCTGGCCCAGCTGGGCACCATGATGGGCGTCGCCACCCTCATCACCGCCATGGCCCCCCGTCGGTCCCTCGCTCGGAGGATTCCTCATCGGCGCCTTCGGCTGGCGCTCGATCTTCCTGGTACTGCTGCCCTTCCTCGTGCTCGCCCTCGTCCTCGGCGCCCTGACCATCCGTCAGTCTCGTGAGACCAGGAGGGTGCCCTTCAGTCCCGTCCAGTTCCTGCTCATGGCGGCCGGTTTCGTCGCGCTCGTCGTCGCCGCCAATGCCGCCTCGACGAGCGGCTGGACGAGCCCGAGGGTGCTCGGCCTGTTCGCTCTGGCCCTGATGCTCCTCGCCGGTTTCCTTCTGCTGTCGCGGCGCTCCGAGCGGCCCCTGCTTCACGTGCGCGTCTTCGCCGACCGCACCTACACGCTGAGCGTTCTCTACGTGGTGCTCATCCAGGCCGTCGTGCTGGCGCTGGGCTACCTCATCCCGTACTTCGCCCAGGTGGTCGGGTCGATGGGCTCCTTCGCGGCTGGCTGTCTGCTGCTGCCCGGGTGCATCATCGGCGCGGCCCTCACCCCGTTCGGCGGCAGGATCCTCGACCGCCTAGGGGCGATGCGTCCCATCCTCGCCGGTGCCGTCATCGAGGTGCTGGCTCTGGGGCTCTTCGCCGCCCTCGGCGCCCACGGCTCCGGAGTGCGGCTGGCGCTCATCTACCTGCTCATCCCGGTCTGTCAAGGGCTGTCCGTCTCGAACTCCATGACGAACGGGCTGCGCAGCCTGCCTGACGAGCTCCAGGCGGATGGCAATGCCGCGTTCAACACCATCCAGCAGCTCGGCGGAGCCATCGGCACCGCCGTGGCGGCCTCGCTCGTCAACGAGGCGCAGGCGGCCAGCCCCGCAGATCCGGTCGCCGGAACGACGGCGGGCGTCCAGACCTCGTTCTGGGTGCTGCTGGGCGCCGGTGTCATCGCATTCGCCGCGGCGCTGGGCGTCTTCGTGACGCCGCGTCGTCCCCGGTGAGGCGTCCGCATCCCTCGACGCGCGCAGCGACGTGCCGGTCGCATATGCCGCCAGGCGCGTCGCTTCTGCGCACTTGCACCCGGCTCGAGCTCGACGTGGTGACCATTGCTCATGGCCGCAGACATGTCGGTACGGCCCGGACGTAGGTCTGCAGGGGTCACGCTCGGCGCTGCGCGTCCCGATCAGTCATCCCAGTCGACGTCCACCGAGTAGTCCGCATACTGCGTGTTCGACACCACCGTCGCCACGTGCGCCACGTGCCGTCGCCACGTGCGCCACGTGCCGTCGCCACGTGCGCCGTGAGCAGGTTCTCGGCCTGCGTCCGTGCCCTGTCGATGAGGCCGTTGTCCTCGGCGATCTGCTCGGAGCTCGCCTCCTCGGAGGTGAGGAAGGCGGCAACGTCGTCCACCTTGATCTGGTTGACGATGTCGAAAGACTGGTTGTATGGCGGTCATGAAACAAGATCGTTTCTGGTTTCGCGGGGTGGGAGGTGTTCGAAGTCGTAGTCGAATGTTCGGCCGGTGATGTATGAGGCGAACGCGCCGAAGGTTTCTTCGGGGGTCTCGCGCTGGATGTTCGCGATGTTGTTCTTGGCCGTGTTCCAGACGTGCTCGACCGGGTTGTGGTCGGGCGCATACGGTGGCAGATGAATCGGGGTGATGCGTTCCAGCAGCCGGCCGGGCTCGTAGAGACCGGTCAGCATCTTGGCGTGGTGGAACCGGGCGTTGTCGAGGACGACCGCGATCTTCTCGGTGTCGGTTTCGCGTTGAAGTCGGTCCAGCGCGAGGATTGTCTGCTCGGTGTTCTGGTTCCCCTCGATCGGATACAACTTGACCTTCTTGCTGGTCAACGAGAGAGCACCGAAGAACGACTGGGACGTCTTCTTCCGGTCCACGGACAGTTTGGTGCGCTGTCCTTTCGGGGGCTGCATGCGGCGGGTCTCGGCCTCATGCTCCAGGCGCACCTCGTCTGCCGCGTACACCTCCCAACCGGCGTCCAACAGGTCCTTGACCTGGGCTTTCACCTCGACCATGCGCTTGGTGACGGCCTGCTCGTCGCGGTGCTTGTCGAACGGGTCCGGCAGCTTGAAACTCAGCCCGCAGAACCGCAGGAGCAGCTGGTACGAAGAATCTGACTCGTACTCGACATCGAACAGGATCTTCACGACGTCACGTATCGCTGGGACGTCCCAGAACTCGGCATCAATCCCGGACTGTGAGGGCGGCTGGGCCAAGACGGCCTTGAGGTCTTCCTTCTGGGCACGGGTGAGTTTCGCCGCGTTCTGGTTCCCCGCATGCCCGGTCAGCACCGAGCACATCCTGCTGTCCCGCCAACCGGCCAGCCACTCCCGGATGGTTTTCACGCTGCGCTCAACCATTTCAGCGATGATGCTCACATCAACGCCTCGAGAAGCGTACAGGATCGCTTCTGCTTTCATCCGCACCAACACATAATTGTCCGCGCGCTTCTTCCACCTGATCAGGACGGCGGTTTCTTCCCCGGTGACCTCAACCTGCATGTCCCAATCATATCCGAAACAGCACAGGAAATCCACGAAAAATACGGTTTCGTTTCATGACGGCCATAGGTCGTGATGTGGAGTGATGTGGGTTTTTCAGGTAGTGGTTGATGGTTGGTCTCGGGCTGCTGCCTTGTGTTGTTGTCTCCATTCTGTGTCGGCTTGGTCGGGGGTCCGGTGGTCGATCGCCGAGTGGAGACGCTCGTGATCGCATCGTGACCCGGTCCGGGCTGTCACGTCCCGGATCGCATGGTCCCGGGCCGAGTGGACCCCACGGTTCACGAGTTCCTTCCCCGAGACCGCGGTGAACGATTCGGCGGCGGCAGTGCCACAGCAGCTGCCGGCCCGCCCGACGGACGGGAGGACCCCGCGGCCGGCCATGAATCCCGTGCATCCGGCCGACGTGCATCGAGCCCCCCGATCCGAGTGGAGGACCCTGAACACCACGGATCGGTGGACGGGCCCGGCACGGCCACGGCCGAGGCCCCGGCGACGAGCCCGGCGCGCATGCGACCGGCGATCGCGCCCCCGACGACCCCTCCCCCGGGGAGCAATCCACGACGACCGCCGGGTGGGCGGATCCCCGCCGGGCCGGACCATGCGCGATGCCGCCCACCCGTCTCATCCCGGGCGCGGCGGCGACGACGCCCCGGCCAGCCGGCCCGGCCGGCCCGGAAGATCCGGCGCCGGCACGATCCGTCCCGGCCCGTCCCCGAGGCCGACGGGCAACCGGACCCGCCGCCACCACGATCCCGCGGACCACGCCGAGCGAGAGGCCTCGACGCCGCCTCGGGCCGGCCCCGCGCGGACCCGGCGGCAACCGGTGGGCCCGTTCAGAGACTCGTCGAAGAACCCGACGATGACGGCCGCCGGGTCCTCCCCCGCCGGGCCGTCGAGGACCCGGGACGGCTCCGCCGGGCGCAGCAGCCGGACCCGGATACCTCCACCCACCGGCACACGGACCGGACGGGGCGGTCGCCTCCTCCGCGGCGGATGCGGCGGCGTCCCACGCCCACCCGGACCCCCGGGCGAAGAAGACCACCGCTCCCTCCAGGAACCCGTTCCCCACGCGGGCCTCCCGGAGCCCCGCCCTCAGACGTCCGATCCCGGCGTGCCCTTCCGCGGTCACGGCATCAGCGCCGAGACCGGGGTACTCCCTCCGCCATCCTGCGACCCGGCCCCCGACCGCCCGCGCCACAAGACCGTACGATCCGGCCACCCCGGCCACCGGCCCGGACCCCCGGGACGATCCCGAGAACGACCCGCCCCTCAAACCCCGCACCGCATCCCGGCACCGACACGACCCAACCCCACCTCACGATCACTTCCACCCACCGCCCGAAAAACACCAACCACTCCATTCTTCTGTCCGGTATCTCCCAGAGACTCGTCCACAGGGGTTGGATCATGATCGTCGTTCCTGGTCGCAGTGTCATCCGCGGGCACCGTGAGCAGGCCTCGAGGCGTCGGGTGGGGTCGCCCGGCTGGAGCTGCGGGGGGCCCCGCGCATGGTCCCGGTCCGTGTGCTCTCGGGTGTCATCGGTCCGGTTCGGTGAGGACGGAGACGAGCTCGATGACGGTGACGGCACGAGCACCGGCGGGCCGGGTGACGGTGTCGGTCCCGGACCGGCCGGCGGCAGACCACGTGATCTCCCATGTACGGGTCGCTGTGACCGTGTACTCGCCGGTGTGTTCCCAGGCGTGCCCGCAGTACGGGGACGGGGCATTGACCCCGTCCGGGTTGCGGTACGGGACCGTACGGCGACAGGCCTGACGGCGGCCGTCGCCGGTGTCCACGGTGAGGATGCCGGGTGTGGCGGTGATGTCGATGGTCAGGCCATCGGCGGTGGCACTGGTGCGGAGAACACCCGGGTCGGGGGCGTGGAACCAGGTGTGGAACCCCACAGCGGTGGCGCCCCACTCGTTGGCGGCGGGGTCCGGGTCGAGAAGAAGGCCCGGCTCGGTCAGGGTGAGCGAGGCGACCGCCCGGCGGGCGGCCTCGGCCGGGTCCACGGCCGGGCCGGCGGCCGGGGCGCCACCGGCTGGGGCGTCCGGGCCGGTGGTGCGGAAGACCGGGTAGAGGCAGCTGGTCGTGACGGCCGGGTCGGGATCGGCCACGAGCCGGCGGCACTCCTCGACACGATCATCCCCACCGCCCCCGGAGCCGGCCGGGGCCCAGTCCCCGGCCGCCGCCGGGGCCCACTGCCCGCCCGGCCCCTCGGAGACCACCGGAACGAACCCACCGGCACCGGCGGCATCACCGGCAGACCGATAAGCATCCGACGCCGACACCGAATAATCAGAACCAGAATCAGACGTCGACACAGAACCATCGAACCTGGATCGCGTGTCGTCAGAACATGAGGTAGAATCACACCCGTAGGTGATGGCGGGAAACACGACGTGGGCGAGACTGCACCCCGCTAAAATGATGCTGAAAGTCAGTTTTCTTCGCATGAATCAGTCGTTCCTTCGTTGCTGGAGTAGATCTTTAGTTTGCCGTCGACATCATATTTAAAAAACACTCTGCTCAAGTCGTATCCGCCGGCCACGAAATTCCCGTCGGCGTCGACGAGGGGACTCGCCGTGGAGTCGATGCACACGCTCAGGGAGACGAGGGAATCCGAGGGCGGGTCATCGGGCACCTGCTCCAGGACCGTGTACTGCGACCGCGTCCCTTCCTGCATCCGCACACGACGCTCGGCCATCTGGGCGAGGACCGTGTTCTCCGACTTCGCGTACCAACCCATGATGTACTGGTTCATCTCGACGGGGACACCATTGACCCCGCCCTCGAGAAAAGCCCGCTGCTCCAACTCGAAATACGCCCGGTAGACCCGCTCGGCCTCCGCGTACAACTCGTCCTGGGACAACGACGCCGACACCGACACAGACGACGCCGACGACGCCGGGCCGGCAGACCCCTGTCGGCCGCACGCCGACACCACGACCACCGCGCAGAACACACCCAGGACCACAGCCCGGCACCATCGCCGACTCACGGAACAACCTCCACAGGGGGCGGGAAGCACACGACACCGCCATCGTCCCATGCCCGCCCCACCACCGGAAGACCTGTGGAAAACCCCACCGCCCACCAGCCGACCACCCCCGCAGACCCAACCGAACCCGACAACCAGCCTGGAGTGATGCTGCGTCCCGGGTTTGGTGGGGGCAGTGAATGCATGGAGGGGTCACTGTCATGGGTGCGCCCGAGGAAGTGTCCCGCCGGGTTGCGTGGGCGGGCCACGAGGATGGCCGTGCAGGCCCGTCGGGATCCTGACGGGCCCAAGGGGGCGGTCAAGAGGGTCGCCGATGAGCCGGGGGTCCATCCCGAGGCGCTGCGGGCCCGGGTCAGGAGGGCCGAGATCGACGCCGGTGGGAGGGCCGGGACCACCACGGCCGATGCCCCGGGCGCATCCGGGCCCTGGAGGCCGGGAACCGCGGGCTGGGGCGGGCCGACGAGATCCTGCGCAAGACGAGCGCGTGTTCCGGCCCGGGCGGAGCCAGGCCGCCGGTAGGGGTCATCGACTCCTCCATCCATGACAGCAGAGCGGATCCCCGGGCCTGGCCGATCCGCGAGCCGCTGACCGGCGCCGGGGTCAGGATCGCCCCGTCCGCCTTCCACGCGGCCCGGTCCCGCCCGCCGTCGGCCAGGAGCGTGCGCGACGAGACCCTCAAGACCGGGACCGCAGGGATCCACGAGGCGCAACACGCCGTGAACCCGGCGCGCGGCCCACGTCCGCCCCGGGGTGACTGAATGGTGGTCGCGTCACGCCGGGGCGACGATGCGGAGGCCTGCCGCCTCTGCTGCGCGAGTGAGTCCGATGTCGTACGTCACGATCTCGTCGACGCCGAGTCGGAGCGCCGTGGCGAGGTGGATCGCGTCGGCGGAGCGCAGCGGTGCCTGCGTGCCCGCTGCGAGCAGGTCCCCGCGCGTGACGTCGACGAGGATGATCGTGTCGAGCACGGCGGTGATGGCGGATGCGCCGATCAGTGCTGGGTTCCGCCCGGCTGCGCAGTGCAAGTTCGGCGTGCAGTCGCCGGACGCGGGAGGAGGATGCTCCAGAGCGTCCACCGAAGACGCACTGCGTTGAGCCCTGTCGCCGAGCGCAAGGAGAGCGGGGGTGCGGTGTGCGGTGTGCAGCCTGGCCCCGCGCCCCTGTCGCCGAGCGGTGGAGGACGGGCATGGCGACACCGGGATCGTCCACGGGCCGAAGCTCTGCCTCTCCCCCTCGTGGTGGGTGGGCTGCGGGGGAGTCGGGCCGCCCCTCGCGCGTCCGCGAACCGCCTCCGACATGGTGATCGGCCGGGGCCGGTGGTGCGTGCTCTTCTCCGCGTCCGCGGATCGCCTGGGTCCGGGCGATCCGGATCCCGCTGCAGGTTCACGCCCGGCCCCGCACGTCTGCTGCGCGTCCGACGTCGCGACCCGGCCGGCGCAGACCCGTCGTCCTGCTCCGCGCGCCCACTCCGCGCGTCCGCGAACCGCCTGCGGTCGAGCCGGCGGCGGTGCGTCCGCTAGAGTCGGGGGAGCATCCGGGAGCGGCGTCACCCCCTGAAGCGCCGCGCGGTCGCCCGCGGGCGGCCGTATCCGGCCCCGAGAGATTGGTGTCTGAGTGGTCCGCAGTTCTGTCACCCTGCTCGTGGGCGCGCTCCCGGAGGCACCCGTGCAGAACAGCGCCACGAGGCCCCGCCGTCGCGACATCCAGGGGCTGCGGGCCGTGTGCATGATGCAGGTGCTGGCCTACCACGCCTGGCGCATCGGCTCTCCCATCGGAGTGGACGCCTTCATCATGATCTCCGCGTACCTCATGACGGGCTCGTTCGTGCGGCGCACGGAGGCCGGGCGCATGCCCTTCTTCGCCGAGCGCTGGGCCCACACCTTCAAGCGTCTGCTGCCCCCGCTGGTGACAACGGTCCTCGCGACCATCGTGGCGTCCATGGTGATCCTGCCGCGCACCCGCTGGAACGAGCTCATCACGCAGGGCGTCGCCTCGGTGACCTACTGGCAGAACTGGCGGCTCGCCGTCGTGAGCGCCGACTACTTCGCCGCCAACCGCGGCGCCGCCTCGCCCCTGCAGCACCTGTGGTCGATGTCGATGCAGGGTCAGGTCTTCCTGGCCTGGCCGCTGCTCATGACCTGCTGCGTGTTGCTGGCCGGGGCGCTGCACATCAGGCCGCGCCCGGTGATCCTCGCTGCATTCGCCGCGCTCACGGCTGTCTCGCTGCACTGGCTCGTCGCCGACGCGCCCGCCGGCCGCACGGTCTACTTCGACACCCGCGCCCGCCTCTGGGAGTTCGCGCTCGGCTCGGCCATCGCCGCCGCCGCGCCGTGGATCAGGCCCCGCGGCAACCTGGCGCGCGTCCTGTCGCTGGCCGGCTTCATGGTGCTCGTCGTCTACTGCGTCGAACCCATCGGCCACTACCCGGGGCCCATGGCCGCGGCGCCGATGCTCGCGGTGAGCGCGATCCTGCTCGCCGAAGTGCCCCCGGTGCCGGGCAGTGTCCAGCGGCTCCTGTCGTGGCGCCCCTTGGCGGCGCTCGGCGACATGTCGTACTGCGTCTACCTGATCCACTGGCCCGTCTTCGTGCTGACGATGTCCGTCCTCAGGCGCACCCAGCTCGGCACCGGGCGGGCGCTCGGGGCGATCGCGCTGTCCCTCGTCCTGGCCTGGCTCATGCGCCGCTACGTCGATCGCCCGGCCCAGGACCGGCCCACCGGCGACCGGCTCGCCGTGAGGAAGGGCCTCATCGTCGCCGTCGCCCTGGCCCTCGGCCTCGGCCCTCTGTACGGAACCCGCGCCGTGCTCGACAACCGGCGGGCCGTCGAGCGCGCCACGGTCATGGACGCCTCCGGCGACCCCCGCTTCCCCGGCCCGACCGCATTGAGCACGGCCGAACCCGTGGACTACACGACCTCGCCCATCCCCGGGCCGCTCACCCTGCACGACGACTGGGTGCCGTCCTTCCCCGAGGCCTGCCCGTCCGACCACGACGCGCTCCTGGCCGGGACCAAGACCAACTGCGCGGTCCTGCCCGGAGCCGACGCGGACTCGCCGAGGGTGGTCGTCGTCGGCGACTCGCACGCCCAGCAGACGATCGTCCCGCTGGCGGCCGAGCTCGCCTCCCGCCACGGCTGGCAGGTCACCGAGTACCTGACCGGCTCGTGCGCCTTCGGCATCTGGGACGCCTACCGAGCGTCCTGCGTGCAGCGCAACGAGGCCGTCCTTGACCTGCTCACCGACGATCCGCCCGACATCGTCATGCTCCAGTCCACCGAGACGATGCAGGACCATTCGGACGAGATCCAGCGCCCCGGAGTCCAGGCCGCCATCGAGTACCTCACCTCCCTCGGGGTCACCGTCGTCGGTGTGCGCGACAACCCGCGTTCGGCCGACGACCTGTACGAGTGCTCCAACCGCCGCCCCGCCGACACCGTCGCCGGCGGCTGCTCCTTCAGCCAGCGTCAGTACCTCGCCGAGTTCGACCCGGCCGAGGAGTTCACCTCGATCCCGGGCTTCATCGAGATCGACCCGACCGATCTGTACTGCTACGAGGACGAGTGCTACACGATCATCGGCAACGTCTACGTCTACATGGACAACAACCACATCACCGGCACCTACTCGCGGGCCATGGCGCCCGAGCTCGCCGATCGGGTCGATGCGTTCCTCCAGCCGGCCTGAGCCACGGTGCCGCGCGTCGTGACCACCGGTTGTCGGGGGCGGACCGGGCTCTCCGCTACATTGTGCTTCCAGCCGGGCGATCGTCCCGGACCCGCCACCTGCGGGCCCGGCGCACCCGGGAGGACCTGGCGATGACCGAGCGAGTGGGTGCGGCGGACGATGAGCTCTGATGACAACGCCGGCCGCAGAGCGTCCCCGGGCGCCCCAGCCGGGGACGGCGGGCGTCACCGCAAGGACATCCAGGGGCTGCGGGCCGTGTGCATGATGCAGGTGCTGGCCTACCACGCCTGGCGCGTCGGCTCTCCCGTCGGGGTGGACGCCTTCATCATGATCTCGGCCTATCTCATGACGGGCTCGTTCGTGCGGCGCACGGAGGCCGGGCGCATGCCCTTCTTCGCCGAGCGCTGGGCGAACACCTTCAAACGCCTCCTGCCGCCGCTCGTCGTGACCGTCCTGGCCACCCTCGGCGCCTCCGCGCTGATCCTTCCCCAGACCCGTTGGGACGAGCTCATCACGCAGGGCGTCGCCTCGGTGACCTACTGGCAGAACTGGCGGCTCGCCGTCGTGAGCGCCGACTACTTCGCGGCCGACCGGGGAGTCGCCTCGCCGCTGCAGCACCTGTGGTCGATGTCGATGCAGGGTCAGGTCTTCCTGGCCTGGCCGCTGCTCATGACCTGCTGCGTGTTGCTGGCCGGGGCGCTGCACGTGAGACCCCGGAGGATCGTCGCGGGGGCGTTCGCCGTGCTTGCGGCCGCATCGCTGTGGTGGCTCCTGGCGTCCGCGCCGGACGACCCGACCGTCTACTTCGACACCCGCGCCCGCCTCTGGGAGTTCGCGCTCGGCTCGGCCATCGCCGCCGCCGCGCCGTGGATCAGGCCCCGCGGGATCGCCGCCCGGGTACTGTCCTGGGCGGGGCTCGTCGCGCTCGTCGTCTACTGCGTCGTGCCGATCGGTCACTACCCGGGGCCCATGGCCGCGGCGCCGATGCTCGCGGTGAGTGCGATTCTGCTCGTCGAGGAGTCCCCGACCCCCGGCTCGGTCCAGCATCTGCTGTCGTGGCGCCCCCTGGCGGCGCTCGGCGACATGTCGTACTGCGTCTACCTGATCCACTGGCCCGTTGTCGTGCTCTTCCTGGCCCAGTCCGAGCGCGCGCAACTCGACGCGGGCAGCGGCGGTGCCCTCATCGCGGCCTCGCTGGCCCTCGCCTGGCTCATGACGCGGCTCGTCGACCGGCCGGTCCAGCGCTTCCCGAAGGGCGGCGGGCACGTCGTGCTCAAGAAGACCGCGCTCGTGCTCGTCGCGCTCGCCGTCGGCCTGCTCCCGCTGGCGGTCGCGGACAAGGCCTTCGACAACGAACGCGAGGCGCAGCGGGCCGCCGCCCGCAACAACGACGCCGACGACCCGGAGCACCCGGGCGCCGGGGCGGTCGCCGAGCAGGGCTGGCAGGACGGCTCCGCCGGGCCGATTCCCGGGCCGCTGGCGATCCACGAGAACTGGGTGCCCGATCTGCCCGGCCCCTGCCCGGCCGGGCAGCGCGAGCTCTTCGGCCGGACGAAGACGCTGTGCAGCTCGATGCCCGCGCCCGACGGGAACGGGCCGGCCGTCGTCGTCGTCGGCGACTCCCACGCCGAGCAGACGATCATCCCCACCGCCGAGCTGTTCGCCGAGCGCCACGGCCTCGGCGTGGCGCAGTACCTCATGGGGGGCTGCTCCTTCGGGCCGCCCGAGTACTACGAGGGCGACTGCCGGACCAGGAACGAGGTCGTCATGACGCTCCTCGACGAGGACCCGCCGGACCTCGTCATGCTCGACACGACGGTGTCCGCGCCCGACTTCCCGTCCGAGGGGCTGCGGCCCGGCGTGGCCGAACTCGTCGAGCACCTGACATCGCTCGGCATCACCGTCGTCGGCTTCCGCGACAACCCGCGCTCGGTGCAGGACCTCTACGAGTGCTCGGACGACGCGACGCACGGCGGGTGCTCCTTCGCCCAGGGCGACCACCTGGCGCCGGTAGACCCCGCCGAGCAGCTGCTGACGATCCCCGGCTTCCACGAGATCGACCCCACCGACCTGTACTGCTCTGCGGGCACGTGCCGCACGATCATCGGCAACGTCCACGTCTACCTGGACGACAACCACATCTCGGGCTCCTACGCGCGCACGATGGCGCCGATCCTCGTCGACCGGATCGAGTCGCTGCTCGAGCTGAAGGTGTGAGGCCGGCGGACGGAAGGTGTGAGATCGCCGGGCGCGCCCGGCCCGCGGCATGGAGGGCCTCGGACGAACGACGTCGACGGTGACGACGTCAGCCCGGGACGGGGGCGACAACACCCCGGGACCATTCGTGCGACAGGGACGGCGAGTCATGCCGGGCCCGGCGACCGTGACCCCTTCCAACGGGGCCACCAACAAGGCAACGGGAGTGAGCGCGGCGAGACAGCCGTCCTCGAGATCGACGAACGACGCCCGCCCGAACCGGAGCGGCGAGGCCGCCGAATGCGCCGGTTTCGGCTCACCGGGTGGTCGCGCCTACCCTTTACGGGTTCACGCCGACGAGCTCGAGGAGAATCCCGTGCCGACCAAGTCCGGCCCCGCAGGTCGCGTCCTGACCACTGGACTCATGCTGTTCGCCCTGTTCTTCGGGGCGGGCAACCTCATCTTCCCGCCGGCGCTCGGCGCCTCGGCCGGCTCGAGGCTCGTCCCGGTCGTCCTCGGCTTCCTCGCCACAGGCGTCCTCATGCCGCTCGTCGGCGTCATCGCCGTGTCGACCTCGGGCGAGGGCATCACCGGCATCGCGGGGCGCGTCGGCCCGCGCTTCGGCGTCCTCATGCCGCTGGCTGTGAACCTGTCGATCGGGCCCCTCTACGCGGTTCCGCGGGTCGCCACCGTCTCGTACGAGCTGGCCACCCGGCCCGTCCTCGCGCTCCTCGGCCTGCCGACCGGCCGTCCGGCGCTGGCCGTCCACGTGCTCGTCTTCTTCGCCGTGTCGGTGCTGCTGGCGCTCAGGCCGTCCCGGATGGCCGACCGCGTCGGCGGTTGGCTGACGCCCGCCCTGCTCGTGCTCATCGCCGTGCTGTGCACCGTCGTGCTCATCGGCATGCCCGTGCAGGGCCGCACCGCCGTCGGCGAGTACGCCGCCCGCCCGTTCGCCACCGGCCTGACCCGCGGCTACATGACGATGGACATGCTCGCCGCGACCGTCTTCGGCATCGTCGTCATGACCTCGCTGAGATCGCAGGGCATCACGACGCGGCGCTCGATCATGAGGGCGACGTGTTGGTCCGGCATCATCGCCGCCCTGCTGCTCGCCGTCGTCTACGTGGGGCTGGCGCTGCTCGGGACGCGCGCCGTCGGCGACGCCGGCGACGGCACCGCTCTGCTGCGCAGCGCCGCCGCCTCCTCGCTCGGCACGGCGGGGGTCGTCGTCTTCGCCGCCATCGTGCTGCTGGCCTGCCTGACGACCTCCGTCGGCCTGCTCAGCGCGTGGGGCCAGTTCTCGAACGACCTGTGGCCGAGGGTGAGCTTCACCCGCGAGGTGCTGGCCGCCGCCCTCGTCTCGCTCGTCCTGGCCAACCTCGGGCTGGCGGCGATCCTCACGGTCGTCTCCCCGCTGACCCTGCTGCTCTACCCGATCACCATCACCCTGGTCCTCGTGACGCTCGTCGATGTCGTCGCACCGGGACATCTGCGCGCCGCCTACCGGTGGGGCGTCGTCTGCTCGACGGCGCTCGGCCTCGTCTCAGCCCTGTCCGACCTCGGCTGGACCGCGCCGAGCAGGCTGCTCGCCCGCACCGGCCTCTGGAACGACCAGACCGGGTGGATCCTGCCGACCGCCGTCTTCGCGGTGGTCGGCCTGGTCATCGACGTCGTCGCGGGGCGCTGGAGCATGCCGGTGGAGCAGGGCGGGCGGGGCGACCCCGCCGTCCACCGCCCCTGAGACGGGGGCGCGCCGGCGGGCGGCGGACCACGCGGGGGAGCGGGGCCGGTCCGATCGGCCGGGCCGGGCCGGCTCGGAATGGGCGGCGGCCCCGCGGCGTTGTACCCCGGGGGACGCGGTCGTGCGGCCGTTCCGTCAGAGAGGAAGCTCATGCTCGTCTCGGTTCGGTTCTCGCGGTGCTCGCGGCGCTGCTGCACGTCGTCATCTTCGCGATGGAGTCGTTGGCGTGGACGAGCGGGCGCACCCGTGCCACCTTCGGCATGAGCGAGGAGGAGGCGCTGGCCACCCGCGAGATGGCCTTCAACCAGGGCTTCTACAACCTCTTCCTGGCCGTCGTCACCGGGCTGGGCGTGGCTCTGTCGGCCTGCGGCGCGCACGGTGCCGGCGCGGCGCTCATGCTGGCGGGGGCGGGGTCGATGCTCGCCGCGGCCGTCGTGCTGTTCGCCGGCTCGCCCGACAAGCGCCCGGCGGCGCTCAAGCAGGGCGTGCTGCCGCTGCTGGCCGTCGTGTGCGTCGGGATCGCGTTCCTGTGAGAGCGGGGGAGGGGCGCGGTGCGGAACCGCGGGCCGACCCGGGCGGGGTGAAGGCGGCCGGGCCGCCTCCCTCTCCCGGAGCTATTCGGCTTCCAGAGCCCTCGTCATCCGCGTGAAATGCGCCGGGTCCGCCGTTCTGAAGTAGTCGAACCAGGCATCGAGCACGTCCTTGCCGTACAGCTCCAACTCCTCGAGGATCAGCTTGGCCCACAGGAGGGAGCCGGCCGAGCCCGCGGTGATGACGTTTCGGTCCGCGGTGGCGGGCGTTCCCTCGTACAGGTCATTGCCCCGGTACGCGGTGATCGCAGCGAGGAGTTCTGGTGCATTGCTCGTGTGTCTGCGGTTGTTGAGCAGACCCCTACTGGCGAGGCCGAGGGTGGCGCCGCATATTGCCGCGACGATTCCTCCCCCGGCCAGTACGGCTTCTGCAAGGTCGAGGGCGGCGTGCCTGTCCTCCGAGAGCCACGTGTCCCCGCCGATCAGGACGAACGCGTCGATGCCCTCCGCATCAGTCTCCGCGAGAGTCTCGTCGGGGATGATCCTCATTCCGCCCGCCGTGGTCACGGCATCGCGCGCATCAGCTGCGAAGCTCATGGTGCAAACTGGCGTCGGGGTCGCTCCTTGGAGCGAGACGCCATGCAGCAGATAGCCGTGCTCCCAGTCGGCCATGGTGTCCTGGACGTACATGCAGATGTGCTTCATCGAGCAGTCCTCCCCCTCCGTTCTCCTCGGACCGAGGCCCGAGGTCGACACCGACGGCCTTCTTCAGGTTCGCGCCGTCGGTTCTCCTCTTCGTCCCCACGGGTCGAGGAGCTTGGTCACCCGGCCGGACGTGACTCGGGCCGCCGTGTGTGAGTGGGGTGCTCGACTGGGCGAGCCGATGATCCTGCCCCGTCTTCCCAGGTGGGCCCGTTCCCAGTTGGTCTCGGTGATTGTGCTTGCACAAGGGTAGTGCTGCGGATCCTTCTGGTCGACGGAGCGGTTCCTCTGCTGGCCCGGTGGGGCGATGCGGCTCGGCGGATCCGGCAGGACACGAAAAATGTCAGTGGTGCCCGCGAGCATGGCGTGTATGAAAGAAACGTGCCCTCGCGCAGTCAGCGTTGACAGCTGTGTGCGTCGTTCTGCGCTCGGACGCTCCTCCGCCGGAAGGTCGCGGGGGAGCCAGCTTCGAGGGCGCTTGGCCAGTGAGAAAGGGAAGACCATGACGGAGCTCACGCTCAGCACCTTGCAGGAGAAGCTGTCGGACACGGAGTGGGCGGCTGCTCGCATCGTGGCTGCCTATCAGCCCAGCGGAGGGCCCGGAAGTCGGGTGTTCCCTCCGACATTCCCCACCACGGCGACGGATCCTTCGCCATACCTGATGGAGGAGCGAGTGCGTGATCGTGATGGCGAGGTCCGCAGGGCGACGGTCCTGGACCAGGTGCCTGCACAGGCGAACAGGTGTGAGGAGGCCACGGCTGCGGCATGGCGCCAAGGTGTTGTGCGCGTGCCGATGCTTCGGCTCGTTCACAGGGGCGCGTCGAGTTTCGAGCTCACGGGGCTCGATGCGCCGCACCGGGCGTTCGACGCCTACTGGCGCGACTCGCGGCTCGACGGGGCGAAGTTCGACAGCACCGAGATCGGACGGGCCCTGCTGAACTCCTCGTTGACGGATGCGACGGCGCTGCTCGAATACGACCCCGGCACGCTCGTCTACGGCGGCTGGAACAGCCATCGGAAGGGAAGGCAGGCCAAGTTCCCGCGGATCTACAGCAGCGAGATGATCGGCTGGGATCCCGTGGTGGGCGTCCGCAGGGCGGGGCGCATGGACCCGGCGAACCTCACCGGGTCGCGCACGGGCGAGGGCGACGAGTGGTCGTACTCGCCGATGGCGGACAAGAAGAAGGACTCCAAGCTGAGTGAGATCGGGCATGGCAACATCGCCCCGAGTACCACGCACGGCGGCGTCACGATCACCGAGGCGACTCGCACCGCCGTTCTCAGCCTGACCGCCACCCGCCGCATTCGGTTCGGCTCCCTCGACCGCGCAGCCGTCGATGCCGCTCACGTCCTGCTCGCCGCCTTCGGGCTGCTGGGTGACCGGCTCGCCTTCGGTCAGGCGGGGCTGTGGCTGCGCAGCGGCTGCGATCTGGTGACGCAGTCCGAGACACTGGAGTGGATCGGCCGTGGCGGAACGACGGAGCAGTTCTCCCTGTCCCCGCACGGAGCCGTTCAGCTCTACGACGAGGCGCTTCGCGCGGCCCAGGCGGCCGGGGTGCCATTGCACCTGGAAACCGTGGAACTCACCCCGTCCGAGCCCTTGGCCGAGGCCCTCGACTTCAGCCTGACCAAGGCCGAGTCGGCAGGGGAATGACATGCCCATCCGTCTGGACATCACGCTGCTGAGCGGGCGTTATGACGCCGGCGGCGGGGATGACCCCCATGCGGCGGAGTGGCCGCCGCACCCGGCCAGGGTCTTCTCGGCCCTGCGGGCAGTGGCGGCCGATGACGAACTGGCTCCGCTGGCCGAGCTGGAGCGGCTCTCGCCTCCGCTGATCCATGCCTCTGCGGCAGGGGAATACCGCGCCAGAGGCTATGTGGTGACGAATGCTCGGGAGCGGAAGGGCACGCATCAGAATCATCCTGCTCGAACCGCCGGTTTCCGCCAGCGCTTCGGCAGCCTTCCCTACGATGCCCGCGTCCAGTTCGACTGGCCTGACGGTGATGCGCTGTCCGACGGTTCCCTGGCCTGCCTCGACAGGCTGGCCCGCCGGGTGCCGTACCTCGGACGATCGACGTCCCCGGCCATCCTCATCTTCAGCCGGGTGAGGGATCCGGAACCGCTGCCCGGGCTGACCACCTACGAACCGGTGGAAGGGCCCGGGACGGCGAGCATCAGAGTCCCCTACCCCGGCTACCTCGACGAACTCGACGCACTCCACGAGGCGGACCAGCCCGCCTGGCAGGCCGCCGGGGCACGGTCCCGACGCTCCTACCGGGAGGCGGGCGCCGAGGAAGAGGTTCCGGGCCGGCAACCCGTCGAATCCCCTTACCCCGACCTGGTCGTCCTCAGGTTCGTCGGCCGGCGTCCGCCGGGGAGCCTCGTCGGGCGTTTCACGGAGGCGCTCCGTCGGAAGGTGATGGGTCAGACCGAGGAGCCGTTGCCGCCGGCCCTGCACGGCCACGGCCTTCCCGGGGTGCCGCACGTCGCCTACCTCGGGCTCCCGTTCGCCGGCTACGAGCATGCTGACGGGCAACTGATGGCCCTCGCCGTGGCCATCCCCGGGCTGGACCGGGCCGAGCGGCGGCGCATCCTGCGAGGCATCCTCGGCAGTGATCCGAATCACAGCGTGTCACTCTACGTGCCTGGTATCCACGGGAGCTTCGAGCTGCAGTACTCCCCGAACGACCCGCTGCCCCGAAGCGCCACCGTCACGCGGTGGACAGGGCCCTCACACACCTGGGTGTCGGTGACGCCCCTGGTGCTGGACCGCTACCCGAAGGACCGCGACCTGGCCTCGGCCGCCACCACGTCCCTCGTCCAGGCGGGCCTCCCGGCGCCCCGCGAGGTCGAGCTGAGCAAGCAGCCGATGACCCAGGGGGCCATCCGCTTGAGGCCCGATGAACTGCCGAAGCGCTGCCGCGGGCGTCTCTACACCCATGCCCGCGTCATGTTCGACCAGCCGGTGAAGGGGCCGGTTCTCGCCGGCGCCGGCCGCTACTTCGGGGTCGGGCTCTTCGCCCCGGAGAAGGGGGGAGAGCAACGATGAACGTCGGGGACTTTGATTCGTTCATGCGCCAGGTGCACGGCCACCCGCCCTTCCCCTGGCAATCCCAGGTGGTGACCGAGGCCGTCGAAAGGGGTGCATGGCCCGCGCTCGTCGACGCACCGACGGGTCTGGGCAAGACCTCGATGCTGGACATCGCCGTCTTCCTGCTGGCCATGAGCGCAGGCGGCGAGGCGCCGGTTGGCCTGGGGCGCCGCCGGATCTACATGGTGGTGGATCGGAGGATCGTCGTCGACCAGGCGGAGCAGCACGGCCGGCTCATCGCCGATGCCCTGGATGAGGCGGAGCGAGGGACGATCTGCTGGGAGACCGCCGAGCGACTACGGAGCCTTTCGTCCGCTCGTGAAGGCGATCCTGCACTGCGCGTGGTGAAGATGCGCGGGGGCACGACGTGGGACGCGGCGTGGCTGTCGCGCCCCGATCTTCCAGCCATCGTTACCGGCACCGTTGACCAGGTGGGGAGTCGACTGTTCTTCCGCGGCTACGGGGTCAGTGCTCGGCGGCGTCCCATCGACGCTGCTCTGGTGGGAACGGATTCGGTCATCATGATCGATGAGGCGCACCTCGCTCAGGCCTTCACGGCGGCGTTGGCGTCGGCCTCGGAGCTGGATTCCAGTGAGGTCCTCGGTCTTCCGAGCACGTCGATCGTCCACCTGAGTGCCACAGCAGTCGAGCAGTCCGATGGGTGGAGTGCCCAGTTCGACGAGGAGGCTCATCGTCTCAACGTGACGGCGGATCGGCGGCTGCGGGCCGCCAAGACGCTCAGTTTCGTCGATTCCAGCGAGAAGACGATCGTCAAGGAGGTGGCTGGGCGGGCTGCTGAGCTGGCGAGTAGGCCCGGGGCACGGGTGCTGGTCGTGTGCAACACGGTCAACCGGGCACGTGAGGTGCACGACGCTTTGATCTCCAGGAAGAAGCCATCCTGTGTCGCCGAGACAATGCTGCTCATGGGCAGGTCACGTCCGCTGGATCGCGAGCGGATCGCCGAGCGAGTCACCGAACTGTTCGGAGCCGAACGTGAGCAGACGCCGGTGTCGGTCATCCTCGTTGCGACCCAGACCATCGAGGTGGGCATCGACCTCGACGCCACCGACATGGTCACCGAGACCGCTGCGTGGGACGCCTTGGTGCAACGGTTCGGACGGGTGAACCGGCGCGGAGACTTCTCGGACGCCACGGTGACGGTCGTCGAGGACAATGCCGAGAAACCTCCGGTTTACGGTCAGGCCAAGAGCAGAACGGCCGCATTCCTGCGTGCTGCTGCCTGCGATAGGCTCGATGTGTCACCGCTGGCCCTGCGACACGTGGATGTGCCCAGCGGCCTGACCGCTGAGCCCCCACTTCTGCCGGTGCTCCTTCCGGCGCAACTCGATGCGTGGGCTCGCACCGGTCCCGCTCCCTCGAACGATCCGCCGCTCGATCCCTACCTGCACGGCATCAAGAAGGCCACCGCCCAGGTCACCGTCGCGTGGCGAGACGGCTTGGTCGATGCCATGGGAGAACTGCTGTCGGCCCGGGAGGCGGGTGCCGCTGTCGATGCGCTGCCCGTTCGCAGCGAGGAGTGCGCCGAGCTCTCCTTGCGGGCGGTGAGGGACTGGCTTCTCAACAAGAAGCCGTCGGTCATGGCGGACGTCGACGAATTCGGCGACATCCCCTTCAGCGAGGGCGAGTCAGACGCTCGGGTGCTTCGTCGCGCGGCCGATGCCGACTGGCAGTGGGTCGCGGCCGCGGCCCTGCGGCCTGGGGACGCCATTGTCGTGCCCAGCCGTTACGGCGGTCTTGACCGGTTCGGATGGAACCCGGTGGATCACGAGAGCGTCAGGGACGTTGCCGAACTAGCGTCTTTGCGCCGTGGGCGTGCCGTGCTCCGACTCGACCCCGGGCTCGGCGACCGATTGGGGCTGGAATCCCCGCCGGTACTGGCGGAATCGAGAGCAGCCTGGTTGAACGCCGAGGACCCGGCAGAGCGCGAAGAAGTAGCGCAGCACCTGGTCGAGACCGTCCGTGAATGGCTCAGCGGTGAGATCGTCCCCGCTGACGGCAGCCCCTGGACCGCGGAAGACCTCACCGACCTGCGGAAGGCCCTCTCCCAAGGGGCTGTGGTCTTTGACGGCGACGACGCTTCGACTCCCCCGCTTCTCCACACGTCATCGCCCCGAAAGGCATGGCAGGGCGTGGACGAAGGGACTCCTGCTGACAGCTCCAGTTTGAATCGGCGAGTGAGCCTGGCCGACCACTTGAAGGCGGTTGCTGCTCGCAGCGGGCAGATCGCTGACAATCTCGGTCTGCCGCAGGAACTGAGCCGCGTCATTGTTGATGCCGCACGCTGGCATGATCTGGGGAAGGTCGACCGGCGGTTCCAAGCCATGCTCTTCGGTGGCAGTGAGATCGCTGCCGAGCTGGCCGAGGAACCGCTGGCCAAATCGGGAATGCCCCAAGACGACAGGGCTCAACGCCTTCGTGCCCTACGGCTCAGCGGCCTTCCCAGGGGTGCCAGACACGAGGCATGGTCCGAGACCATCGTCGCAGCGCACTTGCAGAGCCTGGAGGAGCTCTACCCGGGCGATGAGGACCTGCTGCGCCATCTGGTTGCCAGCCACCACGGCCATGACCGGCCCCTGCTGCCACCCGTCGACGACCCGGGAACGCACACCGTGGACGCCGACGTGGAAGACGTCCACGTCCACGTCTCACTTCCCACTGGAGTCCGGTTGGCAGACGCCGACAGATTCGTTGAACTCAACGCCAGATACGGCAGGTGGGGTCTCGCCCTGCTGGAGACCATTGTGCGGTGCGCAGACATGACTGTTTCATCGGAGGGATCATGAATGACGTCAAATTCCCCGCTCTGGTAGGTGACTCGCCGCTCGCCATCCTTGCCGCCATCGGCACTCTTCGGCTGATCCGCGACTTCGTTGATGATCATGCCCTGCTGTCTTGGGACGCCGCGGACCGTGCGCCGGTGCTTCACTCCTCGATGCCGTCGGTCGACGACATCGTGGCCCGACTTGCCCAGATCATTGAGTCGATGCCTGAGGGTGTGGTAGTGCCCGGTGGTCCTCCAGGATTTCCTCCCCCGGGGGCGGCGCCAGATCGTCTGCGCTTGGAACTGGGCGAGCTACGACATTTTACCGGTATGCTCTGCAGGGATCAGTCCTCGGCTCCAACAGTGCGGGCATGGATTTCAGGTCTGGTAACGGACCTCGTTGTCGATCCTTCGGGACGTGGGGCGATAAGCCAATACGCTGCGCCTTCAGGGAAGCAGTCCATGGCCACAATGCTGCAGAAGCCATTGGAACTGGTGCGCGATACTCCGGACTACCTGCGTCAGGCTTTGGTCGGCTGGCGACGTGTTTCGGGGGTCACTGGTGAGTACTTGGATCACAGGGCTAATTGGGATAGCAGTGAGGACGGTCGTGGAAAAGCGGAGATGCGCGGTGTCCCGGGAGCAACGTGGTTGGCATTGATGTCATACCCCTTGTGGATCACGACTGCCGCTGGTCCGCGCGTGCGGACCAGCGGTTGGCACACGGTGAGTGAAGAGCGCCGCCATGAGGAGGAGCTCAGACTTCCTCTGTGGAGCGAACCGCTGGGGCTGGCGGCTGTCAAGGCGCTCGTCGAGCACCCTGCGCTCGAGGGGGACTGGGATGACATCGACCAGAACGCACTCCGGACGTTGGGTGTGATCCATGTGTGCAGAGCCCACCGCCGCAAGGCGGAGGGCGGTAAGTCTGCTGGCGTCCTGGTGCCGCTGCCATGAGTACCGTCAGACCCGACCTTCCGGGTTTGCCTGAGACGCTTCCGGCCCGCATGCTGAACGAGTTCGTGTACTGTCCCAGACTGTTCCACTTGGAATGGGTTCAACAGGAGTTCGCAACCAGTGATGATGTCGAGGAGGGCCGCTACCTGCATCGCGTCGTCGACCAGGAGACGGGGAATCTTCCCGACGAGTCCGAGGCGTTGGCCGGGAGGGCTGCCAGATCAGTCTCGCTGTCATCGCAGCGGCTCGGCATGGCCACGCGGATGGACTTGGTGGAGGACGGCGGCGACGGTACTGTCGTGCCGGTCGACTACAAGAAGGGCCATCCTGACAAGAACGGTGAGGCTTGGCCGAGCGATCGTGTGCAGGTACTGGTCCAAGCGCTGCTGCTCCAAGAGGCCGGTTATGTCGTCGAGCGGGCCGAGATCTGGTATGCCGAGACCCGGCAACGCGTGCACATCATGGTGGACGATGCCGCGCTGAAGGAGATCACCGATACCGTGAAGCGGGCATGGGAGGTGGCAGCCGACCCCGTGGCGCCACCGCCTCTGCATGACAGCCCGAGGTGCCCGCGGTGCTCGCTGGTGGGGATCTGTCTTCCTGACGAGCTGGAATCTCTGCGCGTTCCTCCTGCGCAACGGCGTCCACTGAAGCGTCTGATGGCGCCGGTTCTGGAGGGTCGTCCCGTGTACGTGACCGTGCAAGGAGCTGTCATCGGCGTTCGCCATGAGCGGCTGGAGATTCGTCTCAAGAGTGAGTTGGAAGTCAGCTATCGGTTGATCGACATCAGCCAGGTCTGCGTCTTCGGGAATGTGACGGTATCGGCTCAAGCCGTGCGGGCACTGATGTCACGGGACATTCCAGTGCTGTGGTTCAGCTACGGGGGATGGTTCTCTGGAATTGCTGAAGGGCTGCCGGGGAAGAACGTCGATCTCAGGATCGCGCAGTTCTGCGCCACGGAGCTGAGAAGACTGGAGATTTCCCGTCGAATGATTTCCGGGAAGATTCGTAATAGTCGCACAATGCTGCGCCGTAATTCTCGCGGCGTGGTCGACGATGTCGGGGGTCAGCTGAAGTCGTTGGCTCTTCAAGCCATGCAGGCTGACTCTCCTCAGCGGCTGCTGGGAATCGAAGGTACTGCGGCACGTCTCTACTTCGAGAACTTTATTTCGCTTCTCGGTGAGAACGTGCGAATTGATGTTTCCGGTTTCAGTGAGGGTGGACGCACCAGGCGTCCTCCCGGGGATCCAGTGAATGCGCTTCTATCGTTCTGTTATTCTCTGCTCATCAAGGATTTGACGGTGACGCTTGAGGCGGTTGGCTTTGATCCTTATTATGGCATGTTCCACAGGCCTCGGTTCGGGCGTCCTGCTCTGGCTCTGGACTTGGCGGAAGAATTCAGGTCTTTGATCGCTGAGAGCGTTGTGCTGCAGGTGCTGAACAATGGTGAGGTCGGTCCTCGGGATTTCAAGTTCCGCGCCGGAGGGTGCATGCTTGAGGCTGATGGCCGCAAGGCCGTCCTGAGGGCCTATGAGCGGCGGCTCGACCAAGAGGTGACCCATCCACAGTTCGGGTACAAAGCGTCGTATCGGCGTGTCATGGACATCCAGGCCCGGATGCTGGGTGCGGTCATGCTTGGAGAGCTCGATCAGTACACGGCGATGATGACCAGATGAGGACGAACAGAAGAAGATACCTGATCGCCTATGATATTCGTGATCCGGCGCGACTTCGTCGAATCTGCAAGTTGATGGAGGCCAACGGTGAACGTCTCCAGTACTCTGTTTTCGTTTGCGACTTGAACAGGACTGAACTCATTCATCTGCGTGCGGATGGTGAGGATATCATGAACTTGGCTGTGGACTCGGTGGTGATCGTCGACTTGGGTGACCCCAGCGGGGACCGGTTCACGTTCGTCGGACACCGCAGGCAGCTCCCCACGAGAGGATCCCAGATTGTCTAGCGAGCGCTCTGGTGCCGATTGGGTCACCCGACAGTGCTCGCGCCCTAGTCAGGGCTGGTTCTTGTCTACCCTGCCGGCGCTCCCTCCCATCGGCTGGGGGTGCCGAGTGGCAGTCCTCGCAAGAGTGTGCAACACTGGTAGCCAACGGCACCGAAGCAAGCGAGCCGGTATTCCCGGTCTTCATGACCGGGCTCCATTGAGGCTGACTAGGCCTGACGGTACAGAGACGTCTGTGGGCGGGTATTCCCGGTCTTCATGACCGGGCTCCATTGAGGCTCCACCCCCCGCCTACGCCGCACTTACCGGCAACTCGGTATTCCCGGTCTTCATGACCGGGCTCCATTGAGGCAATGCCATGGCGTGGGTCCTTTCTCAGTATTCCCCGGTATTCCCGGTCTTCATGACCGGGCTCCATTGAGGCAGCCAGTCCCAGATGGCCGACACGCGGCGGACGCCGGGTATTCCCGGTCTTCATGACCGGGCTCCATTGAGGCTGGGGCGATCCAGACGAGGAGGATGCCGTCCCCGACGGTATTCCCGGTCTTCATGACCGGGCTCCATTGAGGCTCCGTGGTGTGGATGGTCATCTCTGACTCCTGTCGGGGTATTCCCGGTCTTCATGACCGGGCTCCATTGAGGCATCGACATCACAGCGTTCAACGCCCCCTGCGCCGTCGGTATTCCCGGTCTTCATGACCGGGCTCCATTGAGGCGTGCAGCTGACGTGGCAGGATGCCGCTTCGACGCGTGGGTATTCCCGGTCTTCATGACCGGGCTCCATTGAGGCCGCGAGGCGGTAGAAGCCAACATGGACGTCAGCGGGGTATTCCCGGTCTTCATGACCGGGCTCCATTGAGGCAGGGTCTGTACTAGCGCATACGGCGTCGAGGACCCGGTATTCCCGGTCTTCATGACCGGGCTCCATTGAGGCTACCCGGCGCTGTGCGAGGCTTGCTATGTGCGGACGGTATTCCCGGTCTTCATGACCGGGCTCCATTGAGGCAATGCGATCCCTGCCTCGACGAAGGCGGCTGCGGCGGGGTATTCCCGGTCTTCATGACCGGGCTCCATTGAGGCACGCCGCCCGGCTGGAACAGCCGCTACCTGGACGTCGGGTATTCCCGGTCTTCATGACCGGGCTCCATTGAGGCGCCTCCCTTTTGTTGGTGTTGGTGGGTGTTCCGCCGGGTATTCCCGGTCTTCATGACCGGGCTCCATTGAGGCGCCGTCGGTGATGTCGGCGAGGTCCCGCTCCCAGACGGTATTCCCGGTCTTCATGACCGGGCTCCATTGAGGCATCTCGACCGGGCTCGACGGTGACCGGCAGGGGCTGGGTATTCCCGGTCTTCATGACCGGGCTCCATTGAGGCGGGGTCTGTGCTGGCGCATACGGCGTCGAGGACCCGGTATTCCCGGTCTTCATGACCGGGCTCCATTGAGGCATCTCGACCGGGCTCGACGGTGACCGGCAGGGGCTGGGTATTCCCGGTCTTCATGACCGGGCTCCATTGAGGCGGGGTCTGTGCTGGCGCATACGGCGTCGAGGACCCGGTATTCCCGGTCTTCATGACCGGGCTCCATTGAGGCCAGCTCACCTCGTCCGGCATCCCTGTCTTACAGCTGCGGTATTCCCGGTCTTCATGACCGGGCTCCATTGAGGCCTGCTTGGCCGGGTCGATGACCCACGAGGACGACAGGGTATTCCCGGTCTTCATGACCGGGCTCCATTGAGGCATGGTGGTGCTAATCGGCATGGTGTCTCCTGTCGGTGGGTATTCCCGGTCTTCATGACCGGGCTCCATTGAGGCCTGCCGTGCAACGCGTGGCAGATGCCGGACAAGAAGGGTATTCCCGGTCTTCATGACCGGGCTCCATTGAGGCTTCTCGGCGTGTCTCACATGCTACGGGGTTTCGCCGGGGTATTCCCGGTCTTCATGACCGGGCTCCATTGAGGCCGCAGCACTGTGACATGCCCACTGCGGCCCCATGGCGGGTATTCCCGGTCTTCATGACCGGGCTCCATTGAGGCCTCTGCGATCTGCTCGATGGTGGTGTGGGTGGTCATGGTATTCCCGGTCTTCATGACCGGGCTCCATTGAGGCACGAGTAGACCGTCCGTGTCGTTGACGATCTCGCTGGGTATTCCCGGTCTTCATGACCGGGCTCCATTGAGGCATCACGATGCTTGACGGGCTCGGCGCGTCGGGCGGGCGGTATTCCCGGTCTTCATGACCGGGCTCCATTGAGGCCGCAGCACTGTGACATGCCCACTGCGGCCCCATGGCGGGTATTCCCGGTCTTCATGACCGGGCTCCATTGAGGCCTCTGCGATCTGCTCGATGGTGGTGTGGGTGGTCATGGTATTCCCGGTCTTCATGACCGGGCTCCATTGAGGCACGAGTAGACCGTCCGTGTCGTTGACGATCTCGCTGGGTATTCCCGGTCTTCATGACCGGGCTCCATTGAGGCATCACGATGCTTGACGGGCTCGGCGCGTCGGGCGGGCGGTATTCCCGGTCTTCATGACCGGGCTCCATTGAGGCGAATTTACATGGTTTGGGCGTACCGGTGACGCCCCCGGTATTCCCGGTCTTCATGACCGGGCTCCATTGAGGCGCCGCGCCCTCCGCGACATCCGCCGCAGCCGCACCCCGGTATTCCCGGTCTTCATGACCGGGCTCCATTGAGGCCCACACACACACACACGCATATACTGGGTGCATGGTATTCCCGGTCTTCATGACCGGGCTCCATTGAGGCCCACACACACACACACGCATATACTGGGTGCATACCCGGTATTCCCGGTCTTCATGACCGGGCTCCATTGAGGCACCATCCTCGTTGCGTAGGGTGATTCCTCGGTAGTCGGTATTCCCGGTCTTCATGACCGGGCTCCATTGAGGCGACACATCCACACGGTCCAGCGCCTCCTTCGGCACGGTATTCCCGGTCTTCATGACCGGGCTCCATTGAGGCAGGCTGCTGCCAGACGCCGATCCGGAAGAGATGCCGGGTATTCCCGGTCTTCATGACCGGGCTCCATTGAGGCAGCCAGTCCCAGACCGCCGACACGCGCCTGATCCCCGGTATTCCCGGTCTTCATGACCGGGCTCCATTGAGGCCCGTCGGTGATGTAGCCGGTGCCGCCCTGAGCGGACGGTATTCCCGGTCTTCATGACCGGGCTCCATTGAGGCTTCCACAGCAGAACAATGACCGCGATGAACGCGATGGTATTCCCGGTCTTCATGACCGGGCTCCATTGAGGCTCCTTTCTCTCGTGTCAGGCGTCTTGTCCGACACGGCGGTATTCCCGGTCTTCATGACCGGGCTCCATTGAGGCGGCCTGTGGATAAGTCTTGTTTGTGCTTGTCAAGTAGGTATTCCCGGTCTTCATGACCGGGCTCCATTGAGGCCCGGCCTGCGTGGAGGTGGTGACCTCGCCGGCTCGTGGTATTCCCGGTCTTCATGACCGGGCTCCATTGAGGCTTCCCGGTGTGTCTTAGACACTACGGGGTTTTGCTGGTATTCCCGGTCTTCATGACCGGGCTCCATTGAGGCATGATGGTCATGTCCCGGTCCTCGCGGCGGGGCGGCCAGTATTCCCGGTCTTCATGACCGGGCTCCATTGAGGCCTGCGAGCTGGCTGGTCACGATCATGCCTCCTCGATGTATTCCCGGTCTTCATGACCGGGCTCCATTGAGGCCCCAGGGGTCGAGGCCTGTACGCTGGCAGACGTGGAGGTATTCCCGGTCTTCATGACCGGGCTCCATTGAGGCACGCCGTACCCGATGCCAAGGCCAGCAGCCACTCCGGCGTATTCCCGGTCTTCATGACCGGGCTCCATTGAGGCTCCTGGGAGCGCCTCCGTACCGCACACCCCCGCAGCCCGTATTCCCGGTCTTCATGACCGGGCTCCATTGAGGCTAGAAGCTGTTGTAGCTCACATACGAACGATTGTCACGTATTCCCGGTCTTCATGACCGGGCTCCATTGAGGCCGGTCAAGGATCCGCTCCAACGCTTCTCGCAGCGCGGGTATTCCCGGTCTTCATGACCGGGCTCCATTGAGGCCAGACGCGCCGTGCCGCGCGTACCGAGATCGGCCAGTATTCCCGGTCTTCATGACCGGGCTCCATTGAGGCCCCTGTTCCCCTGTTCCCCTGTTCCCCTGTTCCGGGTATTCCCGGTCTTCATGACCGGGCTCCATTGAGGCCGGTCGATGGTCTGGCGTCCGGCGCCGAGGATGTGCGTATTCCCGGTCTTCATGACCGGGCTCCATTGAGGCGCGTCGCGCCTGTTCGCGCGCGTGCAGGCGGCGCAGGTATTCCCGGTCTTCATGACCGGGCTCCATTGAGGCGGCGTGTCGACGACGGCGACGGGGATGCCCTCGTGTATTCCCGGTCTTTATGACCGGGCTCCATTGAGGCTTCGTCTGGCCGTATGCGACGGTGTCGGGGCAGGTGGTATTCCCGGTCTTCATGACCGGGCTCCATTGAGGCTTACATACGGTCGCACCCTGACGGGTGCTCCCGACGTATTCCCGGTCTTCATGACCGGGCTCCATTGAGGCAGCCCGGCCGAGTGGGGCATGCTCGCCGAGCAGGCCGGTATTCCCGGTCTTCATGACCGGGCTCCATTGAGGCTTTCTGTTGAGACTGGATGATCAGCCGGGAGTGCGGGTATTCCCGGTCTTCATGACCGGGCTCCATTGAGGCTCCTCGTACACGATGTCGTCCACCGTACCGGGCATGTATTCCCGGTCTTCATGACCGGGCTCCATTGAGGCTAGCAGATGCTAGGCTGCGGGGCATGGACACCACCGAGTATTCCCGGTCTTCATGACCGGGCTCCATTGAGGCGTCTCGTCCCCGTTCGGGGAGGTCGTCGCCGGCGTAGTATTCCCGGTCTTCATGACCGGGCTCCATTGAGGCCAGTCCCCGAAGGCCGCCACCGGGATCTTCGACCAGGTATTCCCGGTCTTCATGACCGGGCTCCATTGAGGCGCAATGGAAGCAGTCAGCTCCGTGATGGCCTGTCGAGTATTCCCGGTCTTCATGACCGGGCTCCATTGAGGCCGCCGCATCCGCGCCCGCCGCATCGCCGACGCCGAGTATTCCCGGTCTTCATGACCGGGCTCCATTGAGGCACCCCAGCGGCCGGCCAACCCCAACCCGAAAGACCCAGTATTCCCGGTCTTCATGACCGGGCTCCATTGAGGCGCCGGCGGCTTCGGCTACACCTCGCAGGTTCTGGACGTATTCCCGGTCTTCATGACCGGGCTCCATTGAGGCGGGAATATCCTTCCCGGTCGCATAACTGATGGTGCGTATTCCCGGTCTTCATGACCGGGCTCCATTGAGGCCGTCAGAACCGCCAGCTGGCTGTACCCGCCGGTGCGCGTATTCCCGGTCTTCATGACCGGGCTCCATTGAGGCTCCTCTGGGGGTGCGCTGGGGGTGCAAGGGTGCGCGTATTCCCGGTCTTCATGACCGGGCTCCATTGAGGCGTAGTCCGCCATGTCCGTGTTCAGGACGGCTTCAAGTATTCCCGGTCTTCATGACCGGGCTCCATTGAGGCCATCAGGTGCCTGCTCCATCAGGTGCCTGCTCCATGAGGGTTATGCAAAACTCCTGATTTTAATCTTCGGTGATTCCCGCTCCCGGGCGTGTCGGAACAGACAATGAGGACCTGCCCTGAGACAATAAAGCAACCAATGGCCGAAAATCTCAAAACAGGTCCTCACGTGTATCATACAACAGGTTTCTCCGCGGCCGCAATGGCAGCCTTGTGCACGATCCTCATCGAGACCCACCCTCGTCCCCCGCAGAGAACAGGCAGGCCCCGGGCGCTGACCACCGAACAGGAAATCAGACTCACCCTCGTCTATCACCGACGTAACCGCACCCAGGCCGAGCTCGCCGAGTCCTTCGACGTGGACCAGTCCTCCGTCTCCCGGGCCATCTGCCGGTGGACGCCCCGCTTGGCCGAAGCCCTCGAGGACTTCATCCCCACCGTGGACGACCTCGACTCGTCCCGGACCCTGCTCGTCGACGGCACCCTCGTGCCGTGCTGGAACTGGCGGGACCAGTCCGGCCTGTACTCGGGCAAGCACCACCGCACCGGCCTGAACCTCCAGGTCGCCTGCGACCTGGACGGTCGGCTGGTCTGGGTGTCCGACCCGGCCCCGGGCTCCACCCACGACGCGAAAGCCATCCGGCACACCGGCCTGCTCGACCACTTCCCCGACCCCCCGCCGATGGCCGACAAGGGCTACACCGGGCTGGGCATGATCACCCCGGAACGAAAACCTGCCGGCGGTGAACTCACAGAAACCCAGAAACAGTACAACAAGGCCATCAACACGCTACGCGCCCCGGGTGAACGAGCAATCGCCAACCTCAAAACCTGGCGGACACTCCACACCGGCTACCGAAGACCCCTGCACACCTTCCCCGAAACCATCACGGCCATCATCGCCCTAGAATTCTTCAAAAACAGTTTTGCATAACCCTCCATGTATTCCCGGTCTTCATGACCGGGCTCCATTGAGGCGCGTACTCGCTGAGTTCCACGGTCACCACCGTCCAAGTATTCCCGGTCTTCATGACCGGGCTCCATTGAGGCTTGTTCCCATTCCAGAGAATCGCGTTTCTTCGCGGGTATTCCCGGTCTTCATGACCGGGCTCCATTGAGGCGGTAATCGTATCGGTACATGATGAGTCCTTTCTCTGTATTCCCGGTCTTCATGACCGGGCTCCATTGAGGCGCGCCGTTCCCGTTCGACCTGGTCGAGTTCGGCCACGGTATTCCCGGTCTTCATGACCGGGCTCCATTGAGGCAGCTCATAGATGAACTTCGCCTTGTCGGCGTACTGCTGGTATTCCCGGTCTTCATGACCGGGCTCCATTGAGGCCTGGTGAAGCGGTCGATGGTGATGTTGTTGTCTCGGGTATTCCCGGTCTTCATGACCGGGCTCCATTGAGGCCGGGCGGGGTAGTCTGCCTCGTCGACGAGTTCCCAGTATTCCCGGTCTTCATGACCGGGCTCCATTGAGGCGTGAGGGTGATGGTGACGGCGCCGTCCTGGACGGCGGGTATTCCCGGTCTTCATGACCGGGCTCCATTGAGGCCTGTGTCCGAGAAGTATGCTGCGGCGGCGCAGGCGCGTATTCCCGGTCTTCATGACCGGGCTCCATTGAGGCAGCATGGACGATGACAGAATTGTCACTGCAACCCGGGTATTCCCGGTCTTCATGACCGGGCTCCATTGAGGCGTTGTACTTTACCCTGGTGGCCGCCGGCAACTTCATGTATTCCCGGTCTTCATGACCGGGCTCCATTGAGGCATCTCGCCGGGAGGACCGAAGATGGAGTCCTCGAGTATTCCCGGTCTTCATGACCGGGCTCCATTGAGGCTGCAAGACCGACGGGGAGACCGTCCGGGACGGTACGTATTCCCGGTCTTCATGACCGGGCTCCATTGAGGCAACCAGACCATGAACAGGGCGCCCCTCTTCGCCACGAGTATTCCCGGTCTTCATGACCGGGCTCCATTGAGGCTCCCATACGGCGAGCCCGGGGGCGGCGGCGGTGACGAGTATTCCCGGTCTTCATGACCGGGCTCCATTGAGGCAGGCGGGCGGCCCGCGGGTCGAGGGCGGCGTCTTCGTATTCCCGGTCTTCATGACCGGGCTCCATTGAGGCTCTCTGGGGGGGCGCATACGAGGGGCCCCGTAGACGTATTCCCGGTCTTCATGACCGGGCTCCATTGAGGCGCTCTTTTCCTGTGGGGGCGGTCAGATGCGGGCCCAGTATTCCCGGTCTTCATGACCGGGCTCCATTGAGGCTCGTCGGTGACGACGCATGGCGCTTTGTTGTCCCAGTATTCCCGGTCTTCATGACCGGGCTCCATTGAGGCCCGATGGCTGCTGCCGGCCCGTCCCCTCCTCCCGGGTATTCCCGGTCTTCATGACCGGGCTCCATTGAGGCGCGGAGGATCTTCTCGGCCACACCCGCCTCGCCCCGGTATTCCCGGTCTTCATGACCGGGCTCCATTGAGGCTGGCGTTGTTGGCGGTCGGGCTGTAGTGGACGTCCTTGTATTCCCGGTCTTCATGACCGGGCTCCATTGAGGCAGCTCTCGTGGGATGCAGAAGTCCTCGATCAGCTGGTTGTATTCCCGGTCTTCATGACCGGGCTCCATTGAGGCAAACTTCTCAATGGGTACTGCGATGGCAACTATTCGTATTCCCGGTCTTCATGACCGGGCTCCATTGAGGCGATGCTGTCGCAATGACGGTTCCATGTGCGATGGGCGTATTCCCGGTCTTCATGACCGGGCTCCATTGAGGCATCGTCCTGATCCTGGCCATCGGTCAGCCCTCCTCGTATTCCCGGTCTTCATGACCGGGCTCCATTGAGGCTCCTCTGGGGGTGCGCTGGGGGTGCAAGGGTGCGCTGGTATTCCCGGTCTTCATGACCGGGCTCCATTGAGGCGTCTTGAGTCCCGCATCCGCGATGCTTGGGCCGACGTATTCCCGGTCTTCATGACCGGGCTCCATTGAGGCCTGTCCGATGACCTGTGCCTTGAGCTTCGCAACCCCCCGTATTCCCGGTCTTCATGACCGGGCTCCATTGAGGCGACACGAAGGTGTACCGGAGCGGGGATGACCTGTACGTATTCCCGGTCTTCATGACCGGGCTCCATTGAGGCTCCCTGGACTCGATGATGAGCCTGATGGCGTCCCGGGTATTCCCGGTCTTCATGACCGGGCTCCATTGAGGCAACAGATCATCGTCGGCGTTGCGAAGAAACATTCGCGTATTCCCGGTCTTCATGACCGGGCTCCATTGAGGCGGGCGTGTCGTGCTCAAACGGTTCACGGCTCCGGACGGGTATTCCCGGTCTTCATGACCGGGCTCCATTGAGGCGAGACGGTCTGGTCACCGCTGGAGGACGAGACGCTGGTATTCCCGGTCTTCATGACCGGGCTCCATTGAGGCGAGATCGAGGGGCTGCCGATCATCCGGGACGGCAGCCGGTATTCCCGGTCTTCATGACCGGGCTCCATTGAGGCTGCATCCCCCGAGAGCTCGAGAGCATCGCGCGGAAGTATTCCCGGTCTTCATGACCGGGCTCCATTGAGGCAATATGACGTCCACACCATCTGGCATGTCATCACGGGTATTCCCGGTCTTCATGACCGGGCTCCATTGAGGCGGCCAAGTGAAGACGACGTCGCCCGTCGGGCCCGCGTATTCCCGGTCTTCATGACCGGGCTCCATTGAGGCAATATGACGTCCACACCATCTGGCATGTCATCACGGGTATTCCCGGTCTTCATGACCGGGCTCCATTGAGGCGGCCAAGTGAAGACGACGTCGCCCGTCGGGCCCGCGTATTCCCGGTCTTCATGACCGGGCTCCATTGAGGCTTCCCGAGGTTGTGGGCGTCGTACTGGCGTGCGTGGGTATTCCCGGTCTTCATGACCGGGCTCCATTGAGGCACGAACGTGCAGCAGGCGATCAAGGCGCTCGGTCCGGTATTCCCGGTCTTCATGACCGGGCTCCATTGAGGCCAGTGCGGGTTGACCGTCCCCAGGCAGAACGGGAAGTATTCCCGGTCTTCATGACCGGGCTCCATTGAGGCGAGGAAATGGAGACCGGAGGCTTCGGGGCCTCGAAGTATTCCCGGTCTTCATGACCGGGCTCCATTGAGGCTGCATCCCCAGAGAGCTCGAGAGCATCGCGCGGAAGGTATTCCCGGTCTTCATGACCGGGCTCCATTGAGGCGACAACATCTGACTCGCCAGATTACGAGACCAGTTGGGTATTCCCGGTCTTCATGACCGGGCTCCATTGAGGCCCGATGGGGTGTTCGCGAATTGGGGCGACGCCTACAGGTATTCCCGGTCTTCATGACCGGGCTCCATTGAGGCGCCTTCTCGACGGGAAGCCCAGAGGAAATGCGGGACGTATTCCCGGTCTTCATGACCGGGCTCCATTGAGGCTCCTGGGTCGAGGCTCTGCTCAGCTGGGCTGAGGAGGTATTCCCGGTCTTCATGACCGGGCTCCATTGAGGCCTTATCGCGATGCTGGTGCCAGCGCGGCTGGCCGTGACGTATTCCCGGTCTTCATGACCGGGCTCCATTGAGGCCACCGCCGCGCGGAATATCCTTTTTGCATTGTCCGGGTATTCCCGGTCTTCATGACCGGGCTCCATTGAGGCCACCGCCGCGCGGAATATCCTTTTTGCATTGTCCGGGTATTCCCGGTCTTCATGACCGGGCTCCATTGAGGCACGTCAGGCGCAACAAACAGGTTCAGGGCGACCTTGTATTCCCGGTCTTCATGACCGGGCTCCATTGAGGCGTTTTGGTCGGTGACTGTTTTTCCCTCTTGTCCTGGTATTCCCGGTCTTCATGACCGGGCTCCATTGAGGCATTGTAAGGCCAATGAGTGGGTCGGCTCAAAAGTAGGGTATTCCCGGTCTTCATGACCGGGCTCCATTGAGGCACGAATTATGGCGAGCTCTGCGAGCCGGCCGTGGCATGTATTCCCGGTCTTCATGACCGGGCTCCATTGAGGCGCCTGACTGACGTCCGCCCGCATGCGCGTGGCCACGTATTCCCGGTCTTCATGACCGGGCTCCATTGAGGCTCCCCGGTGGACTTCTTCGCCGCCCGCATCAGCCCGTATTCCCGGTCTTCATGACCGGGCTCCATTGAGGCCCGTCGTAGTGCTGGTAGATGCGGCAGTAGACGGAGCGGGTATTCCCGGTCTTCATGACCGGGCTCCATTGAGGCGTGTAGGCCAGCAGGATCGCCGGGTCAATACCGCAGGTATTCCCGGTCTTCATGACCGGGCTCCATTGAGGCACCCAAATGATATCCGTAGCGTTACCCGCATCCGCGTATTCCCGGTCTTCATGACCGGGCTCCATTGAGGCGGCTGCCTCGTGGGCGGCCCCTGCCACGGCAGCCGTGTATTCCCGGTCTTCATGACCGGGCTCCATTGAGGCGCACTCATAATCATGATCTCATTCCTCTCTCATCCGGGTATTCCCGGTCTTCATGACCGGGCTCCATTGAGGCGGTCTCAGGCCGCGGCTGTAGTCCAGGCGTACGCCGGTATTCCCGGTCTTCATGACCTGGGCTCCATTGAGGCGCCGCCCACTGAGGCCGGCACGCTGGGCCTGCTCGGTGTATTCCCGGTCTTCATGACCGGGCTCCATTGAGGCGATGCCTCCAAGCTACGCGCCCTGAGCCCCTGTTCAGTATTCCCGGTCTTCATGACCGGGCTCCATTGAGGCCGGTTGAGGTCGACGTTCACCCGGACGGCCCCGTGCGTATTCCCGGTCTTCATGACCGGGCTCCATTGAGGCGCCATCATCGGCGGCGGCCTGTGGCTCGTGTGGGGCGTATTCCCGGTCTTCATGACCGGGCTCCATTGAGGCACCGTCCCCCTACCCAAGACCGTGAACCCGCTCCGCGTATTCCCGGTCTTCATGACCGGGCTCCATTGAGGCCGTACGGTGCCGCCCTGGGGCTTCTGGGCGAGCACGTATTCCTGGTCTTCATGACCGGGCTCCATTGAGGCTCCGAGGAGCCGGTCCTCGCGAGAGGCTCGGTGAAGGTATTCCCGGAGGATTATTCAAAAGTATTTTTTGGTTTCTTGTGGCTATGGCTGGCATGAAACGAAACCGTATTTTTCGTGGATTTCCTGTGCCGTTTCGGATATGATCGAGGCATGCAGGTCGGGGTCACCCCGGAAGAAACAGCCGTCCTGATCAGGTGGAAGAAGCGTTCCGACAATCATGTGCTGGTGCGGACGAAAGCAGAAGCGATCCTGTACGCCTCCGAAGGAGTCAGTATCAGCATCATCGCGAAGATGGTCGAGCGGGCCGAGAGGACCGCACAGGAATGGCCGGCCGACTGGCAGGCCACCAGGATGTGTTCGGTCCTGACCGGGCACGCCGGGAACCAGAACGCGGCGAAACCCACCCGCACCCAGAAGGAAGAACTCAAGAAAATCCTCGCCCAGCCGCCCTCCTAGGCGGGCGTCCACGCCGAGTTCTGGGACGTCCCGGCGATACGTGAGGTCGTGAAGACCCTGTCCGACGCCGAACACCAGTCGGACCCCTCGTACCAGCTGCTCCTGCGCTTCTGCGGGTTGAGTTTCGAGCTGCCGGACCCGTTCGACGAGCACCGCGACGAGAAAGCCATCACCAGACGCATGGCCGAGGTGAAGACCCAAGTCAATGCCCTGTTGGACGCCGGCTGGGAGGTCTACACGGCAGACGAGGTGCGCTTGGAGCACGAGGCCGAGACCCGCCGGATGCAGCTCCCGAAGGGGCAGCGTACCAAGCTGTCCGTGGACCGGCGGAAGACGTCCCAGTCCTTCTTCGGCGCCCTCTCGCTGACCAGCAAAAAAGTCAAATTGTACCCGATCGAGGGGAACCAGAACACCGAGCAGACAATCCTGGCTCTGGAACGACTCCAACGCGAAACCGGGACAGGGAAGATCGCGGTTGTCCTGGACAACGCACGATTCCACCACGCGAAAGCGTTGACCGGCCTCTACGAGCCGGGTCAGCTGCTGGAGCGCATCACGCCGATCCATCTGCCGCCGTACGCGCCCGATCACAACCCGGTCGAGCACGTCTGGAACGCGGCCAAGAACAACATCGAGAACATTCAGCACGAGACCCCCGAAGAAACCTTCGGCGCGTCCGCCTCACACGTCACCGGCCGCGCCGTCGACTACGACTTCGAACACCTCCCACCCCGCGAAACCAGAAACGATTTTGTTCCATGACGGCCATACCGGCCGTCGAACAGGATCTTCACGACGTCACGCAGGGCCGGGGCGCCCCGGAACCCGGCGTGGACGCCCGTCCGGGAGGGCGGCCGGGCGAGGATGGCCTTGAGGTCTTCCTTCTGGGTGCGGGCGGGTTCCGCCGCGTCCTGGTTCCCCGCATGCCCGGCCGGGACCGTCAGCGAGGGGACCGCCGCCGGCGCCGTCCCCCTGGTTCCCGGCGTGCCCGGCCGGGACCCAGCACATCCTGGTGCCCCGCCACTCAGCCAGCCGTTCCTGCACGGTCCTCTCCGTCCGCTCGACCGTCTCTGCGATGATGCCCGCATCGACGCCACGGGAGGCGTGCAGGACCGCTTCGGCCTTCATCCCGGCGAGCACGCGACTGCCGGGCCGCTTCCTCCACCAGACCAGGACGGCGGTCTCCTCCGGGGCGACCCCGACCCGCACGCCCCCACCGCATCCGAAACAGCACAGGGAACCCACGAAAAACACGGTTCCGTTTCATGCCAGCCATAGGCGCCAAGTTCTGACCGACAGCACGGGAGGCCTATTCAAAACCCTTGTCGGACCCATGCCTGACTAGGGTCTTTCCTTGACAAGGAGTTAGTTTTTAATAACCCTCCGGGTTTGCGCAAGTCTGAATCAGCCTGCATCGCAGTCGAGGAATTCTACTGCTTCTTCTCACCCGCGGGCGCTTGGTCTGCGGGTCAGTACCGCGACTTGGATGGACGTGCGGTTCCCGTCCCCTTCGACGGAAGCGCCTCGGCAGGGTACGACGAGGAGAATCGCATGTTGTCGTTCGGTGGCGGTCTTCGAATGTACCGCTTCGTCCCTGGCGAGAAGATTGGCATCCCTCGTTCGAGCTGATGCAGCCGCTCGACTCGTTCGAGGTCACCGACTGCTTCGTCCCCAGCTTGCACGATGCCTTGGCCGAGCACATGTGCATCGAGGAGGCGTGAGCGCGGTGCGGCGTCCGTCACTCCCCTGACAGCCATTCTGGTTGCGGCGGGTCTCCGAACGCCGGGCACTCGTGCGGTGAGTCCTGCGTCCCGCGCTCCGCCCGCAACGGAGCCGAAGAGCGCCACGCCCAGCGCGCCAGCCGCCCCGTCGTGCCCTCCCGCGGCGTCCGCCTCACGCCCCGCGGCCGGAACGGGCCGGACGGCCTCGGGCCGCTGCCTCCCGGGCCCGGCCCGGCCCCCGGACGTAGCTGACCGTCTCGCCCAGCCTGGCCCGCATCACGGCGATGGCCTCGGGGTTCTCGTCGATGAGCAGGAATCGCCTGCCCAGCGCTGCCGCGGCGGCTCCTGTCGTGCCGGAGCCGGCGAAGAAGTCGAGCACCCAGTCGCCGGGGCGGGAGCTCGCCGCGATGATGCGCCGCAGGATTCCCTCGGGCTTCTGCGTCGGGTAGCCCGTCTTCTCCCTGCCCGTGGGGGAGACGATCGTGTGCCACCACACATCGGTGGGCAGCTTGCCGCGCGCAGCCTTCTCGGCCGTGACGAGCGAGGGCGCCATGTACGGCTCGCGGTCGACCTCGTTCGAGTCGAACCAGTAGCTCCGGGGGTCCTTCACGTAGACGAGGATCGTGTCGTGCTTGGCCGGCCAGTGGCGCTTGGCGCGGCCCCCGTAGTCGTAGGCCCAGATGATCTCGTTGAGGAAGCAGTCGCGGCCGAACATCGCGTCGAGGAGCACCTTCGCGTAGTGCGCCTCCCGGTAGTCCAGGTGCAGGTAGAGGGTCCCGGTGTCCGTCAGCAGGCGCCAGGCCTCCTCGAGGCGGGGCTCCAGGAAGTCCCAGTAGTCCTCGAAGACGTCGTTGTAGCCGAGCACCGTGCCGCGGACCGTCTCGTAGCTGTGCCCTCGGAAGCCCAGCCGCGACCCTCCCTCGGCGACGTGCGTCGTGACGGCGCGGCGCTTCTGCGTCATCCCCGTGTTGAAGGGCGGGTCGATGTAGACCAGCTGGAAGGCCCCGTCCGGCAGCCCGCGCAGGACGGGCAGGTTGTCGCCCTCGATGACGGTGTCGGGACGGTCAGCGCTCCACAGCGCCCGGGTGCTCACGGATTCAAGGTAGACGACGGCATCGCCCGTCCCGCCGTCGGGTCGCGCGACCCGATCGGCTCCCGGAGGCGGGTCGTCCCCGCGGGGTGTCGGGTCGCACCCGGGCGCCGGCGCCGAGAATGATCCCGACGAGCACGACGGCCAGGATCACCAGTGTGCTGCACAGGCCGAGCAGCACCGGGCGCAGACCCAGCCTCATGAGCGATTTGACGTGCACGCCCAGACCGAGCGCGAACGTGGCCGTGGTCAGCAGGAACTGTTGGAGGACCTTGATCCGGGCCGGCTGCGCGGCGGGCACGACCCCGGTCGTCGCGACGGCCATCACGGTGATGAATCCGACGACGAACAGCGGCAGGACCGGTGGGCGCCGGGCGTGCCCGGCCGTCACGGCCCGCCCCTACCCTGGGATGCATGACCGCCGAGCCCACCGCCTTGTCCGCAGGAGAGCGCCCCTCCGGGCCCGAGGAGATCCCCTGGGCGATGCAGCTCGTCGTCCTGCGCGACAAGCACGCCATGGCCCGCGAGGTCGACGTCTGCGAGGCCGCGGCCCGCGCCGTCGTGGGCCTGCTCGACGACGAGCGCTGCGCCCCCGGCGGCCCCTGGTACGCGGCCGTCCGCCGCTGGGTCGACGGCGGGCGCATCCGCAAGCTCGTGCGCCGCGCCGACGGCAAGCGCTGGGACGACGTGCAGGCGCTGCCCGGCGTGCTCGTCACCCAGGACGGCCCCGACGGCTTCGGCCCGGCCCGAGTGCGGGCCCTCCCGCCCGGCCCGGTGCGCCCGCTGCCGCGGGCCCTCGCCAAGCTCCAGGTGAGCGGCACGAGCTTCCCGCCCGAGCGCGTCAGCTCCAGCGCCGACGCCCTGGCCATCGTCGAGGCGACCCCGCTCGAGCGGATCACCAGCGGCAAGCTCGCCGCCCAGTGCGCCCATGCCGCGCAGCGCCTCTACGAGACCGCCGACGAGGCCCGCCGCGCATCATGGCGGGCCGACGGCTTCCGGGTCGAGGTGCGCTGGCCCGGCCCGGACGAGTGGGCCGCCCGCCCCCGCCCGGTGAGCATCGTCGACGCCGGGTTCACCGAGCTCGACGGCCCCGCCGAGACGGCCCGGGCGCTCTGGCGCTCCGAGCCGTGAGCGGCCCGCGACGGCTCCCGCGGATCCCGGGGAGTACGCCGACGGCGAAACCGCATGGTGGAAGGCCGCGGGGGTGATTGTTCGGCCCCGACCGGGGCCCTAGTGTGACCCGCGAGCCGATCGATCCAGAGCACCCCGGTGATCCCGAGCATTCCGGTGGCCCAGGGCACCCCGGTGCGGAAAGGCCCTCCCATGCAGATCGCACGTCGTTCCCTCCTCGCAGCGGGCGGGCTCATGGCCCTGGCGGCCTGCTCGTCCGACAACCCCGTGGGCTCCTCGTCCTCCACGGGCGGCGGCTCGACGATCGTCGTCGCCTCGCAGCAGTACTACTCGAACGAGATCATCGCCGAGCTCTACGCCCAGGCGCTCGAGAACGCAGATCGCACCGTCGAGCGTCAATATCAGATCGGCCAGCGCGAGTTCTACCTGCCCGAGCTCGAGTCCGGCTCGATCGACCTCATCCCCGAGTACGGCGGCAATCTGCTGCAGTACTACGACAAGTCGAGCACCGCCTCCGACGCCGAGGCGATCGCCCGGGCCCTGGCCGATGCCCTGCCCGCCGGGCTGCGCGTCCTCGACGCGGCCGAGGCCTCCGACCAGGACTCCTACACCGTCACCCGCGCCACGGCCGACCAGTACTCGCTCGGCTCGATCGGTGATCTGGGCAGGATCGGCGGCACCGTCACCGTGGCCGCGAACTCCGAGTTCGCCACTCGTCCCTACGGCACCGATGGCGTCAGGGACGCCTACGGCATCGACATCACCGTCCTCGGCGTCGAGGACTCCGGCGGCCCTCTCACCGTCAAGGCCCTCACCGAGGGTCAGGCGCAGGCCGCCGACATCTACACGGCCGACCCGGCCATCGAGCAGAACGATCTCGTCGTCCTGGCCGACCCGCAGAACCTCATCCTGCCCCAGCGCGTCACCCCGCTCGTCTCGTCGAGGATCGACGACGCCGCGGCGGAGGTCATCGGCCGGGTGAATGCCCGGCTGACCACCGATGAGCTGCGCGGGCTCAACCGCCGGTCGACGGTCGAGCAGCGCTCCAGCGCCGACATCGCCAGGGACTGGCTGCCGGCCCAGGGCATCGTCCCCTGACCGTCCGGCTCTCGGCGCCGCGTCCGAACCCGCTGCTCCGGAACCCGCGTCCTTCCCTCGGCGAGGGGCCGCAGGACGGGCCTCGCGCCCTCAGTGCCGCTCCGGTTTGGGCGGGCGCCCTCTTCTGGGGATCGGTCCGGCGTCGGAGGGGAGGCGTCCGGCCCCGCGCAGCGCATCGCGCAGCACCATCTCGATCTGGGCGTTGACCGAGCGCATCTCGTCGCCGGCCCAGCGCAGCAGCGCGTCGTGCACCGCCGGGTCGAGACGGACGAGCACCTGCTTGCGCCCGGCGCCCGATGAGTGCTCGGGCATCAGGTGTAGAGGGTCCCCGCGTTCACCACGGGGGTGGCCCGGGAGTCGGAGCACAGCACGACGAGCAGGTTCGAGACCATGGCCGCCTTGCGCTCGTCGTCGAGCTGGACGATGTCCTGGCCCTCGAGGCGGTCGAGGGCGTTGCTCACCATCGACACCGCGCCCTCGACGATCTTCTCCCGGGCGGCGATCACCGCCGCCGCCTGCTGGCGCTGGAGCATCGCCTGGGCGATCTCGGGGGCGTAGGACAGCGAGCTGATGCGGGTCTCGATGACGGTCAGCCCGGCGATCACGATGCGGGCGGCGACCTCGTCGGCCAGCTCGGCGGCGACCGATTCGGTGGAGCCGCGCAGCGTCTCCTGCCCCGGTTCGGCGTTGTCGTAGGGGTGGGCGCCGGCGATGTGGCGCAGCGCCGACTCCGACTGCACGGCGACGAACTCCTCGGCGTCCTCGACGGCGAAGACCGCCTTGGCCGTGTCGGAGACCTGCCAGACGACGATGGCCGCGATGTCCACCGGGTTGCCGTCGGCGTCGTTGACCTTGATCTCGTGGGTCTCGAAGTTGTGCACCTTCACCGAGACCTTCTTGGTGGTCGACAGGGGCACGGTCATGATCAGGCCGGCGCGGCGCACGGTGCCCAGGTAGCGGCCGAAGAACTGCACGACCTTGGCGTCGCCGGGGTTCACGATGGTGATGCCGGTCGCCAGCAGCGCCCCCAGGACGACCAGGACGATGCCTGGGACCGGGCTCTGCGCCAGCAGGAGCGCCCCGACGCCCAGGACGACCAGGACGACCAGCAGGCCCAGCCCGCCGTTGATCGACGGGGCCCCGTGCTCGGTGATGTCGACCCCCGTGACGCGTTCGGTGTAGGCCGGGTCGGCGGGGACGGGTTCGGTGATCCGGTCGGTGCTCATGACGGTCTCCCCTCTCGAAAACTGTTATCAAAGTGATATCACTTTTTGTGTGGAGGGGGAAGCCCCACGGCGCGCCGCCTCCCGGCCGCCCGCGGATCGCCGTTGCGTCTGCGGGCCGGACGGGAGGCCCGGAGCGCGGGTCCGCAGGACTCCGGCTGGGGCGCGGCAAGGGCACTCGGGGACTTCCTGGACACCGTGATCGGCGACATGACGGGTCCGCAGGGCTCCGGCAGGAGTGCGGCCGAGCGCTGGGCCGGGAGGCCCGGGGGATCGCAGGGGCTGCGCGGTGGCGCCGGCCGGCCCGGCGGAGAGGCGAGGGGCCGGGACGCAGTGCGCCGCCGACGGGGAGGGTGATGCTCCCGCCGACGGCGCGCGAAGGAGGTGAGGAATCGTCCGGCCTCAGGGCTCGACGTCATGCACCTCGAGCTCGGGGAACTGTCCGAGCGCGGTGGACAGGTAGCGATCGCCGGAGTCCGGGAGGATGGCGACGATGAGCTTGCCCTTGTTCTCGGGGCGCGCGGCGACCTGCAGGGCGCCGACCAGGGCGGTGCCGGAGCTGATGCCGGTGAAGATGCCCTCGGCGGTGCCCAGACGGCGGGCCTGCTCGATGGAGTCCTCGTCGGTGATGTCGAGGACCTCGTCGTAGACCGAGGTGTCGAGGGTGTTGGGGACGAAACCGGTGCCGATGCCCTGCAGGCCGTGGGGGCCGGCGGGCCTGCCGTTGAGGACGGCGCTCTTGGCGGGCTCGAGGCCGATCACCCGGACGTTCGGGTTCTGCTCCTTGAGGTAGCGCCCGGCGCCCGAGAGGGTGCCGCCGGTGCCGATGCCGGCGACGAGGATGTCGATCGCGCCGTCGGTGTCGGCCCAGATCTCCGGGCCGGTGGTGCTGTGGTGGATGGCCGGGTTGGCCGGGTTGTCGAACTGGCCGAGCAGGACGGAGTCGGGATCGGCCTCGTGCAACTGCTCGGCGTAGGCGATGGAGCCCTTGATGGCCAAGGGGCCGGGGGTCAGGATGACCTCGCCGCCGTAGGCCTGGATGAGGGCGCGGCGCTCAACCGACAGGCTGGCGGGCAGGACGACCTTCACCCTGTAGCCGCGGGCGGTGCCGACGGCGGCCAGGCCGATGCCCGTGTTGCCGCTGGACGGCTCGATGATGGTGCCGCCGGGCTTCAGCAGACCCTTCTCCTCGGCGTCGGTGATCATGGCCAGGGCGATGCGGTCCTTGACCGAGCCGGCCGGGTTGAAGTACTCGAGCTTGAGGGCGATGTTGGCGTCCTCGGCGCCGTTGGCGGCCAGGAAATGGGGGACGCGGACGAGCGGGGTGCCGCCGATGAGTTCGGTGATGGAGGAATGAATTCCGGGCATGATGGTTCCTTGAGGCATCTGGGAAATGGAGTCTTATTCACAGGAGTTGTTCGCGAGAGTGTTTCTCCTTGTCAGGTCTTCGTTCCATTATGCTGTGAACAAGCTTCATGGTACGGAGGACTTCCCGGGTCGAATCGGTTCGGTCGGGGTGCCGCCGATCCGCCGCGCGGGTCCGGCCGGGACCCGCGAGTGCAAGCAGGGGACTGGTCGGGGCGGGGCGATCGGTGGTCCCGCCCGGCGCACGTGCGAAGAAGGACCGTGGCGGCGGGACCGTCATCAACGGGAACAGGAACAGCGCACCATCGCGGAGGCGACGCGCATCATGTCGACGTGGCGCCGGACGACGAGGTGGACCATGCGCTGAACGGTAGCGCATGAATTCCTGGGGGCAAAACCGGTTCGCGTTCCACCGGGCCGGGAGGTTCATGCCGGAGGCGGGCGCCGTCACGTGGAGCCCCTGACCGGGGGGACTGCGGAGGCGGGGTTCTGCACGGGCTTCCGGGGCCGGTTCGCGGCGGGTCGGCCACGGGGCCCGGCACCGCGGACGATCCCGGCCGTCCGGCGGAGCCAGGCGCGGGTGACGGCGTCCGCCAGGCCGGGGACGGGGCGGGTGTCGAGGGCGAGCACCCCCTCCGGCCACAGGGTCCCGTCGACCGAGTCCGGCCGGGCCCAGTCCATGGGGGAGAAGACGCCGCGGGCGGCGAGCTCGACGTCGATCGCCGCGGCGTCCCGGACGCGGACGAGCAGCGGGGCGGGGACCCCGGGGTTGATCGTCCCGACCCCGGAGCCGGCCAGCGCCCTGGCCAGGGTCTGCGAGTTCGCAGCCGTGCGGCGGGCCAGCCCGGCCCCGTCCAGACCGGCCAGGACCCGCAGCGTGGCGGGACAGGGCGGGGCGGGGGACAGCGCGGCGTCGAAGCGGGCCTCGGCGCGCGCCAGGGCGTCCAGGTGGGCGAGCGCGCCGTCGGGCACCGGTCGGTGGGGCGCGTCGAACAGGGCGGGCAGTTCGCGCCGGCTCACCGGCCCGCGGCCCGGGTCGCCGCCGGTCGCGGGCCCCACCGGGTCGACGTCGACGCCGTCCTCGGCGCGCAGCAGCGCGCCGTCGGGCACCGGCAGCAGCTTGCGCAGGCTCGCCACGGAGGCGTCGCACCAGCCGGGCCGCTCGTCGTCCGCGAGGTCGGCGAGGACCGCATGGGTGGCGTCGTCGATGACCAGGTCGCCCCGCCGGCGCATCCGGGCGAGCTCGGCGCGCAGCGCCGCGGAGGGGCCGGAGCCGCCGGTGCGCGCCACGAGCACGGCGACGGGCCCGTCGAGGCCGGCCCGGGCCGCGCGCAGGGGCTCCGCGGCCATGACGAGCCGCTCGTCCACCGCCGTGAAGCGCACCGACATGCCCTCCAGCCAGAAGGGCGTGACCATCGTCGGGCAGCAGAAGGCCGGCGCCAGCACCGTTCCGATGCCGTTGCCGCGGCACCAGCGGGCCAGCAGGCCGAGTGCCTGCCGGCCCGATCCGACCGTCACGGCGCGGCCGGGTCCGGTCCAGCCCCGCACCGCCCAGTCGAACGTCATGGCCCCACGCTATGCGGCCCCGCCACGCGGCGCGGTCCCCCGCCCCGCGACCCGGCGCGTCCTCCCCGTGGCGATCGGGCCCGACGGCCGGCCGGCCGGTGGCGTGTCCGCCCGGGGACCGCCCATCGGTGCGAGCATGGGGCCATGAGCACGCAGCAGAACGCCTCGACATCTCCCGATTTCCGCACGATGGGCGCCGGACTCGCCGAGCGCCTCGGAGCCCTGCGACGGGATCTCCACCGGATCCCAGAGCTCGGCTTCGACCTGCCCCGTACGAAGGCCCGTCTGCTCCAGGAGTTCGCCGGCATGCCCGTCGAGATCCACGAGTTCGACGGCTGGTCGGCGTTCGTCGTCGTCGTGCGGGGCGGCGGGCCCGGGCCGGTGGTCCTCGTGCGCGGCGACATGGACGCCCTGCCCGTCGCCGAGGAGTCCGGCGAGGACTTCGCCGCCACCAACGGCGCCATGCACGCCTGCGGCCACGACATGCACATGTCCGCCCTCGTCGGGGCGGTGAAGATGATCGCCGAGCAGCGCGCCGGGCTGGCCGGCTCGGTCATGTTCATGTTCCAGCCCGCCGAGGAGACGGCCCGCGGCGCCCGGCGCATGCTCGACGAGGGCCTGCTCGAGGTCGCCGGCGAACGCCCCGTCGTTGCCTGGGGCATCCACGAGATGCCCTACCCGGCGGGCACCGTGCACGTGCGCGCCGGCGCCCAGATGGCCTCGAACTGCCAGCTCGTCGCCACCTTCAAGGGCCGGGGAGGGCACGGCTCGGCCCCGCACACCGCCATCGACCCGGTGCCCGCCGTCCTCGACCTGGGCCAGGAGCTGCAGACGCTCGTCACCCGCGAGTTCAGCGTCTTCGACCCGGTCGTGTGCACCGTCACCCAGCTCGGCGCCGGGAAGATGTACAACGTCATCCACGACCAGGCCAGTCTCGGCGCGACGATCCGCGCCGTCTCCAAGGGGACCACCGACCGTTTCGGCTCCCGCGCCGTCGAGATCGCCGAGCTCATCGGTCGGATCCACCGCTGCGAGACCGACGCGAGGTTCCGCGTCAACTGCCCGACGACGCTGAACGACCCGCGCGCCGCCCGCGTCGCGCTGGACACCGCCCGCGGCCTGTTCGGCGCCGACCGCGTCGTCGAGATGGAGCAGCCGGTCATGGCCAGCGAGGACTTCAGCTACGTCCTCGAGGAGGTGCCCGGCGCCTTCCTCTTCATGGGCGCCCTTCCCGACGGCGTCGACCCGGACGGTGCCCCGCAGCCGCACTCGCCCCTCGCCCGCTACAACACGGGGGTGCTCGGCGACCAGGCCGCCCTGCTCGCGGCTCTGGCGTGGAGCGGCGAGCTGCCGCGGGTCTGAGTCCCGGCGGATCCGGGCCCCGACCGGGCGGGCCGGGCCTCGCAGAGGTGTCGCGGGAGGGCCCTCGTCCGCGGGGGACCGCCGTCGGGACTCCACCCGCTGGGGCCCGTGAACCGCTGACGCCGTGAACGGTCCCTCGGGTCCCCTCAGGCCCGCCTCGTCACCGGGTCCTGCGCCGACCAGGGGAAGGCGATCCACCGGTCGGTGTCGCGCCATGAGTAGTCGGGGGCGATGACGGTGGTGGGCTTGCTGTAGAGCACGGCCGAGCGCACGTCGGCGCCGTAGCGGCGCAGCAGGTCGATGACGAGCCGCATCGTGCGGCCCGAGTCGACGACGTCGTCGACGACGAGCAGTCGCCTGCCCCTGATCGACTCCGTGTCGAGCAGGGGGGCGAGCAGCACCGGGTCGGGAAGGGTCTGCGCGATGCCGGTGTAGAACTCCACGTTGATGGCGTCGGTGAGCTTCACGTCGAGCGCGTAGGTGAGCGCCCCGCCGGGGACCATGCCGCCGCGGGCCACCGCGATGACGATCTCGGGCTCGAAGCCCGAGTCCACGATGGTCTGGGCCAGCTCCCGCGTCGCCGCGCCGAAGCCCTCCCAGGTGAGGATCTCCCTCTCGTTCGTCCCGTCGTCCCGGTCATCCGCCATGGCGTGCATCCTAGCTTCTCGGACGCCGTTCTCCCGCCCCGGTGGGTGGCTCGTCGAGGAGTCTGACGAGTACGGCCGTGTCGAGCCAGCGGTCGAACTTGCGCCCCACCTGGGGCAGCACCCCGCAGATGGTGAAACCGAGGTGCTCGTGGAAGGCCAGCGAGGCCTTGTTGTCGGCGTCGACGACGCCCACCATCGCGTGCAGTCCGGCCCGGCGGGCCAGCCCGATCAGCTCGGTCATGAGGGCCCGTCCGATGCCCTCGTGCTCGTGCTCCGGCGCGGTGTAGACGCTGTGCTCGACCGTCGGGTCGTAGCCGGGCAGTTCGCGGAAGCGCTCGTAGGCGGCGAAGCCGATCACCCGCTCGTCCCCGTCGAGCGCGACCAGGACGGGGAATCCCTCGCGCCGGTGCCGGGCCAGCCATGCGGCGCGCTCGGCGGCGGTCCCGGGGCTCAGCCGGTAGCTGGCCGTGGTCGCCACGCCCTGGGCGTTGTGGATGGCGCAGATGTCGGACGCGTCCCGGTCCGAGGCCGCTCTGATCGGGATCGTGTGTGGCATGCGACGATGCTATGCGCATTCGTGCGCGGGGCCCGGCCCCGCCCGACGACGGCCCCTCGGGCGGCCCCGCCGCGCGCCCTGCTCCCGTCGTTCTTCGTCCCGCTGCTCCGCGGGGGCCTGCCATAGACTGAATTCCACCATTCGACATCGTCGACGAAAAGGACATCTCCGTGACTTCACTCACCTGGACGGAAGAGGACCGCAAAGCGGTCGACATCGCTCGGATCCTGGCGGCTGACGCCGTTCAGAGCACGGGCAACGGCCACCCCGGCACGCCGGTGTCACTGGCCCCCGTCGCCCACCTGCTCTACCAGAAGGTCATGAACACCGATCCGGGGGACGACAAGTGGATCGGGCGCGACCGCTTCGTGCTGTCCGCAGGTCACGCCTCGGTGCTCCAGTACGCGCAGTTCTACATCAACGGTCTCGGCCTCGAACTCGACGACCTGAAGCGGCTGCGCAAGCCGAACTCCCTGACCCCGGGCCACCCGGAGTACGGCCACACGAAGTACATCGAGTGCACCACCGGCCCGCTGGGCGCCGGTGTCTCGATGGCCGTCGGCATGGCCATGGCCTCCCGCTACGAGCACGGCCTGTACGACCCGGACGCCGCTCCCGGCGAGTCGGTCTTCGACCACTTCGTCTACGTCATCGCCGGCGACGGCTGCATGCAGGAGGGGGTGCAGTCCGAGGCCGCCTCGCTGGCCGGCGCCCAGGAGCTCGGCAACCTCATCGTCATCTACGACGCGAACCGCATCACCATCGAGGGCGATCCCGCGATCACCTTCAACGAGGACGTGCTGGCCCGCTACGCCGCCTACGGCTGGGACACCGCCGAGGTCGACTGGACCCACGGCGGCGAGCGCTACGAGGAGGACGTCCAGGCCCTCCACGACGCCATCGAGGCGGCCAAGAGGGTCACCGACAGGCCCTCCATCATCAAGCTCGACACCATCATCGGCTGGCCGCTGCCCACCAAGCAGGGCACCGAGGGCATCCACGGCGCCGCCATCGGCGAGGACGAGATCAACGCCATGAAGAAGCTCCTCGGCCTGCCGCAGGAGCCCTTCGCCTTCGACGAGTCCGTCGTCGAGCGCACCCGCGCCGCCATGGCCGAGCGCGGCGGAGCCGCCCGTGCCGCCTGGGACGAGCGCTTCGCCGCCTGGCAGGCCGCCAATTCCCAGCAGGCCGCCACGCTGGCCCGCGTCCGCGCCGGAGAGCTGCCCGCCGGCCTCGAGCTGCCGACCTTCGACGCCGGCGAGCTCAGCACCCGCAAGGCCTCCGGCAAGGTGCTCTCCGCGCTGGCGCCCCAGCTGCCCGAGCTGTGGGGCGGTTCGGCCGATCTCGCTGGCTCGAACAACACGACGATGGACGGCCAGGAGTCCTTCTTCCCGGCCCACCTGTCCACTCCCGAGTGGCCCGGCGGCCCCTACGGCCGCGTGCTGCACTTCGGCATCCGCGAGCACGCCATGGGCGGCATCCTCAACGGCATCAACGTGGGCGGGCTCTCGCGCGCCTTCGGCGGCACCTTCTTCGTGTTCGCCGACTACATGCGCCCGGCCGTCCGCCTGGCCGCGCTCATGGGCGTGCCCTCGGTCTTCGTCTGGTCGCACGACTCCATCGGTCTCGGCGAGGACGGCCCCACGCACCAGCCGATCGAGCACCTGGCCTCCTACCGCGCCATCCCCCGCCTCGACATCGTCCGGCCCGCCGACGCCAATGAGACCGCCGTGGCCTGGGGCAGGATCCTGTCGGCCACCGACCATCCCGCGGGCATCGTCCTGAGCCGCCAGAACCTGCGCACCGTCGACCGCGCCGGCGGCGAGTTCGCGCCCGCCGAGGGGGCCGCGAAGGGCGCCTACGTGCTGCGCGAGGCGAGGAACGGCGAGCCGAGGCTCATCCTCATCGCTACCGGCTCCGAGGTGCAGCTGGCCCTCGACGCCCAGGACGTGCTCGAGGCCGACGGCGTCGCCACCCGCGTCGTCTCGATGCCCTGCCAGGAGTGGTTCGACGCCCAGCCCGACGAGTACAAGGAACAGGTGCTGCCCGCGGCCGTCACCGCCCGCGTCTCGATCGAGGCCGGGCTGGCGCTCGGCTGGAGCCGCTACGTCGGCGCCGGCGGGGCCTCGGTGAGCATCGAGCACTTCGGGGCCTCCGCCGGCGGTTCGCTGCTCATGGCCGAGAACGGCTTCACCGCCGAGCACGTCGTCGAGGTCGCCAAGGGCGTTCTCTGAGTCGTGCCGTTCGGGCCCCGGCGCGTCAGGCTCGCGCGTCCGGGGCTGTCGGTCTTCCGATCTGACAGTTCGAACCCACGACATAGTCAGGCCCGTGCGCCCGGGGCCGTCGGATTATCCGCTGGGATTTCTGGTGCGTGCCGCCTGTCAGGCCCGCGCGCCCCGTCATGGCACTCCCGGCCTGCACCCGGCCTGCTCGACGAGGCCGCGCGTCCCGTGCGCGCCCCTCGCAGCGCTCCGCGTCTGCGCTCCCGGCCCGCGCGTCCGGCATGACGGTGCGGGTCCCGCCCGGGCCGGCGCGAGGGGCCCGGCCCGCCGCGGACCTAATCTTGATGATCATGACGGTGCGGGGCGGGCTCAGGAGCTTCGGACGCCGCACCTTCGCCTCGTTCGCCGTGCGGAACTACCGCTGGTACTTCGCCGGGGCCCTCGTCTCGAACATCGGCACGTGGATGCAGCGCACCTGCCAGGACTGGCTCGTGCTCGTCGACCTGACCGACCATTCGTCGACGGCTCTCGGCTACGTCACCGCCCTGCAGTTCCTGGCGATGCCCTTCCTGGCCCCCTACGCCGGCGCCGTCGTCGATCGCTTCGCCAAGCGCTCGGTGCTGCGCGTCACCCAGGCGCTGCTCGGCCTCAACGCCCTGTGGCTGTGGGCGCTCATCGCCACTCATGCGGTCGCGCTGTGGCAGGTCTACCTCTTCGCCTTCGCCCAAGGGGCCATCACGAGCTTCGACTCGCCCGCCCGGCAGGCCTTCGTCTCGGAGATGGTGAGCAGGCGGCTCATCCCGAACGCGGTGGGCATGAACTCGATGAGCTTCAACGCGGCGCGCATCATCGGCCCCGGGCTGGCCGGTCTGCTCATCGCGGCCTTCGGTGTCGGGCCGGGCATGCTCGTCAATGCGTTGAGCTTCGCCGCCATGCTCGCGGGGCTGGCCATGATGAGCGCCGACGAGCTGCACCCGGCGGAGCCGCGCCGGGGCGGGGGAGCCGCCCGCGAGGGCCTGTCGTACGTGGGGCACCACCCCGAGATCCTCATCATCTTCGTCATCGCGTTCATGACGGGCACCTTCGGCATGAACTTCCAGATCACCAATGCGACGATGGCCACCGAGGTGTTCGGGCGGGGCGCCGCCCAGTACGGCGCGCTCGGCACGATCATGGCGGTCGGCACGCTCGGGGCCGCGGTCATCGCGGCCCGGCGCCGGAATCCGCGCGTGCGCACCCTCATGATCGGCCTGGTGGGCTTCACCGCGGCCGACACGGCGCTCGCCCTGGCGCCGGACTACTGGGTCTACGCGGTACTCCTCGTCCCCACCGGGCTGTGCGCGCTGACCGTGCTGACCTGCGCGAACTCGGCCGTCCAGGTGGCCTCGGCGCCCCAGCTGAGGGGGCGGGTGCTCGCGCTCTACGCGGCGCTGACGATGGGCGGCACACCGATCGGCGCGCCGATCGTCGGCTGGGTCGGCGACGTGCTGGGGCCGCGCTGGTCGTTGCTCGTCGGCTCGATCGGCACGGGCGTCACCGTCGTCGGCGTGCTCTTCTACTACGTCGTCCACGAGGGACTGCGGTTCGACCGCCACGGCATGCACCGCCCGCCCGGAGCCGTGCGCCCGGCGGGGTGATGCCCCCAGCTCGGTTGACAAGGAGGATTCGTCGGCGCGGTCGGGGTTGAGGGTGCGGTTCGGTCTCAGCAATTCCAGGTCCTTCTTCTCGCTGGTCGACTCCAGATCCAGCAGGGTGGCTTCTTCGAGGTTGGTGATTATTTCCAGGGCGTTGAGCAGGTCGTGCATGTTTGCGGAGGCTGCCAGGGTGTGCGCGGTTCTCCGCCCCCGGGGCCCTTGGGTTCTCGTTTGTTCTTGGGTGTCTTGCCGGCCCCGGAGTTCATTCCCGCGTGCCCGAATGTCTTCTGGCGGTTCCCGGCCGCGGTCCGGGGCCGGTGGCGATCTGTGTTCCTGTGGCGTGGCTGCTGGTGTGGTGTTTTATTCTTCCCAGGCGGGTCCTGTGGGTCCCCAGATGGTGCCTGCGGGGAGGCCTTGGTTCTCGTGTCCGAGTTCGGGTGGGATGCCTCGTTTGGCGTTGCCCTCGAACATGGTCTGGTTGAAGATGACGTCGTCTGCGAAGTCGGCTTCGAGTGAGGTGTCGGCCCAGAATTTGGTTCTGGTGAGGTCGAGGGTGCTGGTGAAGGCGGCGGCGTCGAAGACGGCGGGTCCTTCGAAGCTGGTTCCGGTGAGATCGGCGGGGCCGGTGAGTTCGGCGCGGGCGAAGTCTGCCGGGCCGTTGATGGTGCAGTCGGTGAGGGTGAGGGCGCCGGTGACGGTGAGGTCGGTGAAGGCGGCTCCGCCGTCGAAGGTGCAGCCGGTGAAGGTGAGGTCTCCTGGTGCGGTCAGTCGGGTGAAGGTGCTGCCCGGGGCGAAGCGGGTGCCGGTGAAGGCGGTGTCGGGTCCGAGTCTGGCGCCGGTCAGGTCGAGTGTGACGGGTGTGTCGGCGGGGAGGTTGTTGGTGAGTGCCCGGGTCGCCTGGTGCGTGCGGGCGGCGCTGGTGGCGGGGTTCTTGAGGATGTCGGTCAGGGCGCGGGCGGTCTCGTCCCGTTGGGCGGGGTCGGTGGCGGTGCGGAGCCGGTCGCCGAGGGCGGTGATGTCCGGGTCGGCCGGCCCGGTCCGGGCGGCCGGTTTCTTCTTCCTGGCGGCTGGTTTCTTCTTGGCGGGTCGGGTGGCCGGTGCTGGCCTGGGCGGGTTGTTGGGGTCGTCCCCGGCCAGCAGGGCCCGCAGAACGGGCCACTCCTTCTCTGCGTATTTCACTCCGAAATCCTTGGCGGCGAAGAATCCCTGCACCTGGCCCTTTCTTGTGGCGTCGGCGTATATGCCAAGCCACCGTTTGATGGTCTTGCGGATTGTTGTGTCGGTGATCTGGTCGAGGCGGTTCTGGGCGGCGGTGATGGTGGTGGCGGCGTCCGGGGCGTAGAACGTGTCGGGGCCCTCCGGGAGTCTCTGGCGGGTGAGGTCGACGCCCCACCTGAATTCGGAGGTGATGAATTCGGCGCCGCTGAAGTCGTTGTCGAGGATCGTGTTGGCGGGCGCGTCCGGCTCGTAACTGGAGCGGCCGTTGAAGATGCAGTCGCGCAGGCGTCCCGTGAACGTGCACCCCACCAGCGCGAATCTGCTTGGCTGCCAGTGGCTCAGGATCACGTTCCGGAACGAGCAGTGCCTGAACTCCGTATCGGCTGCCGGGATGAACCTGATCCGCGCCCCGTCGAAGACGCAGTCCTCGAACAACACGGGATTCCCGCCCCACGAGGCCCGCTGAACCTTGATCTTGCGGAAGTCGCAGCCGCGGAGCGTGGAACCGTTGATGCTGAAGTAGTCGATCCTCAGGCCGCTGAAGTCCACGCCCTCGAGCACCCTGTCGAGGATCATCAAGCCGTCGGGTTGCCCGATCCGGTCCGCCCGGAACTCCTCGATCGACGTCATGCCAAAACCCTCCTCCTGCACGGCCCCGCGTCCTCTCACGGGATCACATATGTCGCGTACTGGGCATCCCCGTAGCGGGGGTCCTTCGCGGCCCTCCGCTGATGGGCGGGGACCTGCCCCGGTGTGGTCAACTCGACGAACTCGTCGGCGTCCGCCCCGCTCAACTCCTTCGGGATCCTGAAGTCCGGCCCGTTGTTCGAACTGTACTCCACACCGGGAACAGCTTCTTATGGCTGACATGAAACGAAACCGTATTTTTCGTGGATTTCCTGTGCTGTTTCGGATATGATTGGAGCATGCAGGTTGAGGTCACCCCGGAAGAAACAGCAGTCCTGATCAGATGGAAGAAGCGTTCCGACAATTATGTGCTGGTTCGGATGAAAGCAGAAGCGATTCTGTACGCCTCCCGTGGCGTTGATGTGGGTATCATCGCTGAAATGGTTGAGCGCACGGAGAGGACCGTGCAGGAACGGCTGGCCGAGTGGCAGGCCACCAGGATGTGCTCGGTGCTGACCGGCCATGCCGGGAACCAGAACGCGGCGAAACCCGCCCGCGCACAGAAGGAAGAACTCAAGGCCATCTTGGCCCAGCCGCCCTCCCGGTCCGGTGTTCATGCCGAGTTCTGGGATGTCCCGGCGATACGTGAGGTCGTGAAGATCATGTTCGATGTCGAGTACCAGGCGGACTCCTCGTACCAGCTGCTCCTGCGCCTGTGCGGGCTGAGTCTCGAGCCGCCCGGACCCGTTCGATGAGCACCGCAACGAGAAAGCCATCACCCGGCGCATGGCCGAGGTGAAGACCGAAGTCAAGGCCCTGTTGGACCAAGGCTGGGAGGTCTACACGGCAGACGAGGTCCGCTTGGAGCACGAGGCCGAGACTCGCCGTATGTGGCTCCCTAGAGGGCAGCGCACCAAGCTGTCCGTGGACCGGAAGAAGACGTCCCAGTCGTTCTTCGGTGCGCTCTCGTTGACCAGCAAGAAGGTCAAGCTGTACCCGATCGAGGGCAACCAGAACACCGAGCAGACGATCCTCTCCCTGGACCGGCTCCAACGAGAAACCGAGGCCGGCAAGATCGCGGTCGTCCTGGACAACGCCCGCTTCCACCATGCGAAAGCGTTGACCGACCTGTACGAGCCGGGTCAGCTGTTGGAGCGCATCACGCCGATTCATCTGCCGCCGTACGCGCCCGATCACAATCCGGTGGAGCACGTCTGGAACGCGGCCAAGAGCAACATCGCGAACATCCAGCGCGAGACCCCCGAAGAGACCTTCGGCGCGTTTGCCTCATACATCACCGGCCGTGCCTTCGACTACGACTTCGAGCACCTCCCACTCCGCGAAACCAGAAACGATTTTGTTTCATGACAGCCATAATTTTATCCTGAACCGCGTTGTGGATCTCTGTCCCGGCGTACATCCTGTCCAAGTAGGGTGGAGTGATGTGGGTTTTTCAGGCAGTGGTTGATGGGTGGTTTCGGGCTGCTGTCTTGTGTTGTTGTCTCCGTCCGGTGTCGGCTTGGTCGGGGGTCCGGTGGTCGATCGCCGAGTGGAGACGCTCGTGATCGCATCGTGACCCGGTCCGGGCTGTCACGTCCCGGATTGCATGGTTTCGGGTCGAGTGGACCTTACGGTTCACGAGTTCCTTCCTCGAGACCGCGGTGAACGACTCGGCGGCGGCAGTGCCACAGCGGCTGCCGGTCCGCCCGACGGACGGGAGGACCCCGCGGCCGGTCATGAATCCCGTGCATCCGGCCGACGTGCATCGAGCCCCCTCGATCCGAGTGGAGGACCGTGACACCGCGGATCGGTGGACGGGCCCGGCGCGGCCGTGGCCGAGGCCTCGGCGACGAGTCCGGCGCGCATGCGACCGGCGATCGCGTGCCCGATGACCCCTTCCCCGGGGAGCAATCCATGACGACCGCCGGGTGGGCGGATCCCCGCCGGGCCGGACCATGCGCGATGTCGCCCACCCGTCTCATCCCGGGCGCGGTGGCGGCGACGCCCCGGCCAGCCGGCCCGGCCGGCCCGGCGCCGGCACGATCCGTCCCGGCCCGTCCCCGAGGCCGACGGGCAACGGGACCCGCCGCCGCCACGATCTCGCGGACCACGCCGAGCGAGAGGCCTCGACGCCGCTCCGGGCCGGCCCCGCGCGGACCCGGCGGCAGCCGTGGGCCCGTTCGGACCCGTCGAGGAACCCGACGATGATGGCCGCCGGGTCCTCCCCCCGCCGGGTCGTCGAGGACCCGGGTCGGTTCCGCCGGGCGCAGCAGCCGGACCCGGATGCCTCCACCCACCGGCGCACGGACCGGACGGGGCGGTCGCCTCCTCCGCGGCGGATGCGGCGGCGTCCCGCGCTCACCCGGACCCCCGGGCGAAGAAGACCGCCGCTCCTTCCGGGAACCCGTTCCCCATGCGGGCCTCCCGGAGCCCCGCCCTCAGCCGTCCGATCCCGGCGCGCCCTTCCGCGGTCACGGCATCAGCGCCGAGACCGGGGTGCCCCCTCCGCCATCCTGCGACCCGGCCCCCGACCGCCTGCGCCACAGGACCGTACGATCCGGCCACCCCGGCCACCGGCCCGGACCCCTGGACGATCCCGAGAACGACCCGCCCCCTGAACCCCGCACCGCATCCCGGCGCCGACACGACCCAACCCCACCTCACGATCACTTCCACCCACCGCCCGAAAAACACCAACCACTCCAGTACTCGTCGATGGTGAGGTGCTGGTCGGCTGTGGAGGCCCAGCCGGGCCCGAACGCGCCGATGCTGGCCGACAGGGAGTTGTACACGCGGTTGAACCCGAGTGAGGCGCACCCGCCGCTGAAGGCGAGGTCGGTCTCGGGTTCGATGAAGTTCCCGGTCGTCGTGTTCACCGGGTCGTCCGCATACCCGGAGGTCTGGGGGTCGCCCAGGATGCTCGGGGCGGTCACGTCGACCGGCCGGCGGGCCTGGTCCACCCCGGCGGCCCGCAGGGACGCGTCGATGGCCGCGTCCGAGACCGTGGAGACGGCCCCCGAGGCGCCGGCGGCCTCGAACGCTGCCGCGACCGTGTCGACCCAGCGGGTCTCGTTCGTGTTGTTCGCCCCGAACGAGGCCAGGGCGCCCGTGATGCCGGACGCGTCGATGCCGCACCACGAGCATTTCGCCGTGAAGTCGGCGATCGCCCCCTCCAGGGCGCCCTTCTGGGCCGTGACGGTGTCGTTGGCGCCGGTCACGTTCGACGAGTACGCCCGCAGATCATCAGGCCGCGCCGAGGACACCGCCCCCGCCGGGCCGGGTGCGGGCTCGGACCACGGTGTGGTCGTCGGCTCGTGGGGCTCCGGCAGCGGTACCTGGTCCGGGCCCGAGGGGGGCTTGTCGCCGTTGGTCACCCAGTCCCAGCCCCTCTTGAAAATGTTCTCCCGGTCCTGCCGGTCCGCCCACTCCTTGGCCTGCCTCCTCCGCTCACGCTCGGCCTGGGCGGCCTCCTTCAGCTTCTGCACCTCGGCCACCAGATCATCCAACGCCGATGCGATGTTCGTGCAGTCCGTCGAGGCCGCCCTCGCGTTCGCGTCGAACACGTCCGCGTAATGACCCTCGAAATCCGCAGACGCCGCCGACGCCCACCCCGCCCGCGAGCCCGCCTGACCCGTCAGAGTGCCCGACAAGGTGCTCGCGGCAGACTTCAGAGTGTCGGCCGTCGCGTCGCGACCGCCACCGGCTCGTCATAGGCTCCCAGCCTGCCCGAGTACTCGGCCACGGCACGATCCTTCCCACACGGTTCTGACGGGCCAGCACCAGGGGGCGGGCGGCCACACCCCACCGACGCTAAACCCGGGCGCCGACACGGCGCCATGGGCTTCCGGCCCGGACCGGCCCGGGCCGGGAGGGAATCAGGGAGACCCCTCAGGGGGCGAGGCCAGGGGCCCAGGAGGCGCACAGGACACGGGCCGGCGGATCCTGCTTCGTCACGACGCGGGATCCTCGACGGGGCGGAGTCGCGTGTTTCAGCACGCGGTCGTGCCGAAGAGCGAGCCCCTCGTCGGTGTGCGGGCCACGAGTCGGACGGGTCGACCTCGTCGACGACCAGAATGGGTCCCCGCGAGTGCACAGGTCACGATCCGCGGGGCGCTCGAAGACCGAACCCGCCTCCTTCCACTCCACGACGACGGCGCCCGCCGGTTCCCCGACGAGCGCCATCGCAGCAGCGCACCCGGCCCGCACCGGGCACCCGACTCAGGCCGGGCTGCTCGGCCGGACCTCCGCCGGCTCGGGCTGCTCGGCGGGCCAGTGGCCGACGGTGCCGGCCGCCGCCTCGAGCGTGGCGTGCGCCAGCGCCGTGAGCGAGGAGATCTGGATGCCGGGGTCGAGACCCGAGGCCTCGAAGGCCAGCGGTAGCTCGGTGCAGGCCGTCATGAGCGGCAGCTCGCGCTCGCCGCGCAGACGCCCGGCGAGCGCCCGGTACAGCTCGCCGGCCCGGGTCATCCGGCCCGCCTTCACCTCGCCGATGATCTTCATCATCGCGGCCTTCTCCTCATCGGACGGTACCTTCAGCGGGTAGTCGCGTTCGGCGGCCAGCCGCTGGTACAGGCCGGTGTTCACCGTCCCCGCCGTGGCGGTCAGCCAGGCCCCCTCGGGGCTCGTCTGCATGGCCGCGGTGATGGTCGCGTCGACGATGTGGATGAGCGGCACCGGCAGCTCGTCGACGAAGTCGTCGATGAAGTAGTGGACCGTGTTGCACGGGACCGCCAAGACGGACGCGCCCAGCTGGGCGGCCCGCAGGAGGTCGGCGCGCACCATGGTCCCCGGAGCGGGGTCGCCTGCGGCGATGCACGTCGTCCTGTCGGGCACCTTCGTGTCCGACAGGACGAGGACCCGCGGGTGATCCTGGTCGTACTCGACCGGCAGCGCTGCGGCCAGCTCGACGAGGAACTGGCCGGTGGCGGCCGGCCCCATGCCCCCGACCACGCCGATGACGGCGCGGTCGAAGGCGTCGGGGGCGAAATTCGTACTCATGCGAGCGTCACTGTCCTCAGAAGATGAGCGGGCAGATGAGGAAGCCGAGGCAGACGGCCACGACCACCGAGGTGACGCCCGGCAGGATGAACGGATGGTTGAACACGTACTTGCCGATCCGTGTCGTCCCTGTGTCGTCCATCTCGATCGCGGCGACGGTCGTCGGGTAGGTCGGCAGCAGGTACAGGCCGGTGACGGCCGGGAACGAGGCCACCATGACGGCGCCGCCCACACCCATCGCCGCGGCGACGGGCATGAAGGTCGCGGTCGTCGCGCCCTGCGAGTAGAGCAGCGCGGAGGCGAAGAACAGCACGACGGCCAGGAGCCACGGATGGCCCTGGATCACGGTCTGACCGGCGCCCTTGATGAGGTCCATGTTGGAGTTCACGAAGGTGTTGCCGAGCCATGCGACGCCGAGGATGCACAGCGCCGCGCTCATGCCGCCCTTGAAGGTGGCCTGGTTCGAGATCTCGCCGAGCTCCATCTTGCAGGTGAACTTCATGATGAGCGCGGCGGCCATCATGAAGGTCATGATGGCGGCGTTGCGCCCGAGCGGGAGGTCGAGCTTCGAGGTGCAGGCGGCGTAGACCATGACGACCAGCAGCGTGATGCCGAAGATGGCCAGCGAACGACGGGCGAACGGCTTGATGTCGTACTTGCCCTCGCCGCGCATCTTCACCAGTCCGGCGGCCATGCGCTCCTTGTAGACCGGGTCGTCCTCGAGCTCGCAGCCCAGGTGCGAGGAGACCAGGGCGCCGACCATGCAGCCGACGAAGCAGATGACGATCGAGATGATGACCAGCGGCAGGTAACCGACCCCGAGGGGCTCGACGGCCGATGACATGGCGATCATGGCGGCCGAGATCGGGGAGGCGGCGATGGCTACCTGCGACGCCACGACGGCGATCGACAGGGGGCGGGAGGGCCGGATCTTCTGCTCCTTGGCGACCTCGGCGATGACCGGCAGCGTGGCGAAGGCCACGTGGCCCGTGCCGCAGAAGACGGTCATGAAGAAGGTCACGACGGGGGCGAGGAAGGTGATGCGCTCAGGCTTCCTGCGCAGCATCTGCTCGCTGACCTTGACCAGGAGGTCCAGGCCGCCACAGGCCTGGAGGGCTGCGACGCAGGAGATGACGGCGATGATGATTCCCAGGACGTCCCAGGGGATGTCCTTCGTGGGGTCGACGGTGCAGCCCAGCAACCCGAGGACGATGACGCCGGCGCCGCCCGCATAGGCGATGCCGACGCCGCCGAGCCGGGCGCCGATGAAGATGAAGATCAGGACCACCGCCAACTGGACCCAGAACATGTTTGCTCCTTTACGAATCGACTCGTGCCGGTGGGGCGACTACTTGGCCGGAGGGGTCAGCCCATCGGGCAGGCCCTTCTCGTCGGCCCCGTAGACCTTGCCGGAGTAGGTGGGCTTGAGGAAGTTCTCGGTGGACAGGATCGCGTCGATCTCGTCCTCGGTGAGCAGGCCCTTCTCGAGGGCGACCTCGCGGACGGACTTGCCGGTGCGTGCGCACTCCTTGCCGATGAGGTCGCCGTTGTGGTGGCCGATCACGTCATTGAGGTAGGTGACGATGCCGATCGAGTTCATGACGAAGTCGCGGCAGATCTCCTCGTTGGCGGTGATGCCGTCCACGCACCGCGTGTGCAGGGTGTCGAGGGCGTGGGTGAGCAGGTGCAGCGACTCGAACATCGCCTGCGACATCGCGGGCTCCATGACGTTCAGCTCGAGCTGGCCGGCCTCGGCGGCGAAGCAGACGGTGACGTCGTTGCCGAAGACCTTGAAGCAGACCTGGTTGACGACTTCGGGGATCACCGGGTTCACCTTGGCGGGCATGATCGAGCTGCCGGCCTGCATCTCCGGCAGGTTGATCTCGTTGAGGCCTGCGCGCGGGCCGCTGGAGAGCAGGCGCAGGTCGTTGCAGATCTTGGAGACCTTGGCCGCGGTGCGCTTCACGGCGGAGTGCAGGGCGATGTATGCCCCGTTGTCGTAGCTGGACTCCAGCAGGTCGGGGGCGGAGATGATCTCGTAGCCGGTGACCTCGGCGAGCTTCTCCGCGACGACCTTCGGGAAGTCGGGCGGGGTGTTGAGGCCGGTGCCGATGGCGGTGCCGCCCAGATTGATCTCGAGGAGCAGCTTCGCGGCCGTGCTCACCCGCTCGATCTCCTCGGACATGTTGTTGGCGTAGCCGTGGAACTCCTCGCCGAGGGTCATGGGGACGGCGTCCTGCAGCTGGGTGCGGCCCATCTTGAGGACCCCGGCGAACTCGTCGCCCTTCTTGTGCAGGCTCGCGACGAGCTCGTCGACCGCCCGCAGCAGGTCCTGCGCGATCGTGTAGACCGCCAGGCGGAAGCCGGTGGGGTAGGCGTCGTTCGTCGACTGGGACTTGTTGACGTGGTCGTTCGGGTTGATCACGTCGTAGCGGCCCTTCGGCAGGCCGATGAGCTCGAGGGCCAGGTTGGCGACGACCTCGTTGGTGTTCATGTTGATGGAGGTGCCCGCGCCGCCCTGGAAGGAGTCGGTGGGGAACTGGTCCATGCAACGGCCGTTGTCGAGGATCTCGTCGCAGGCGGCGCAGATGGTGTCGGCGATGTCCTCCTGGATCGCGTGGAGCTCCTTGTTCGCCAGCGCCGTGGCCTTCTTCACCTGGACCATGCCGCGGATGAACTCGGGCTCGTCGTTCATGCAGCCGTTCGAGATCCTGAAGTTCTCGAGGGCGCGGATCGTGTGGATCCCGTAGTAGTTCTCGTCCGGAACCTCTCGCTGACCCAGTAGGTCCTCTTCGGTGCGAGTGCTCATGATCGCTCTCCTCAGTGCGTGAATCATGCGGACGATCGGCCCCGACATCGGTGTCCGGGGCGCTGGGTGGTCTGTCCGGTAAGACCACTTAACCAAGTCGCGCTCCCCGTGTCAATGGACCGCTCCGATTCGCTCTTGAAGAATTTGGTCATACCGGTGTATCTAATTACGCCCGGCTGGTGTCAACAGTGGGATGAAAGGCCTCCGAGCTGTCCGAGCTGAGAGAATGACGTCATGTCCGTTGTCAACGGTGATGCACCGCTTCGCAAGTCGGAGATGCTCGTGCGCCTCTTTGCCGAGCGCATCCGTTCGGGGCAGTGGGAGCCCGGTTCGCGGCTTCCCTCCGAGCGGGAGCTGGCGCGCCTGTTCGAGGTGAGCCGCACGGCGGTCCGCGAGGCGCTCAAGGCGCTCCAGCTCGCCGGCGAGATCGAGACGCGTCTGGGCGAGGGAAGTTTCGTGCTCGAGAGCCGGCGCAGCGAGGCCGACGAGGAGGCGCTGGTGGGCGCCGGTCAGAGCATCGTGAGCAAGCTGCAGGCCCGGCAGGCGCTTGAGATCGCCTCGGGCGTGCTGGCCATCAAGAATGCGAGCGAGTCCGACCGCATCAAGCTGCGGGCCGTGCGCGTCGAACTCGCCGAGGCCCTCGAGGCAGAGGACTACCAGTGGTACCTCGTCGTCACCTTCGACCTGCACGAGCTCATCGCCAAGGCCTCCCACAACAGCTACCTCGAGGAGGCCACCCACGATCTCGTCGAGCCCATGCGCAACGACGAGTGGGCGCTGACCGCCAGCTACGACGCGGCGATGGCCGGCTACTCGGCGGGGGTGCACCGCGCGATGATCGACGCCCTCCTGACCAACGACGTCGACGCCTTCGTCGGGAGCGTGTGCCAGCACTACGAGGACTACCCGGCGCTGCGCCATCCCGAGCTGAAGCGGCTCCGCACCGTGGAGGGCGCCGGACTCGATCCGTTCCGCGACGCCGGCTGACCGCATCGGTCGACCGTCCGGGGCCGGCCCGTCGTTCCCCGGATGCGGCGGGGCCCCGGAACCGCTCGGTTCCGGGGCCCCGCCGCGCCGGTCGGTCCGATCAGCCCTCGTCGGCCGCGGACGGATGGGTCATGTCCATCGGGACGACCCACCTGTCGAACTCCTCGTCGGTGACGAAGCCGAGTTCGAGAGCCGACTCCTTGAGGCTGATGCCCTTGTGGTGGGCGTTCTTGGCGATCTTCGAGGCCTTGTCGTAGCCGATGTGGCGGTTGAGGGCCGTGACCTGCATGAGGTTGATCTCGAGGTCGTGGGCGATCTTCTCGCGGTTGGGCTCGAGGCCGTAGGCGCAATGGTCGTCGAAGCTCACGCAGGTGTCGCCGAGCAGCTGGATCGACTCGAGCACGCACCAAGCCATGACCGGCTTGAAGACGTTGAGCTGGAAGTTGCCCTGGCTGCCCGCGAAGCCGACGGTGGCGTCGTTGCCGAACACCTTGGTGGCGACCATGGTCATGGCCTCGCACTGGGTCGGGTTGACCTTGCCGGGCATGATCGAGCTGCCGGGCTCGTTCTCGGGGATGAGCAGCTCGCCCAGGCCGTTGCGCGGGCCGGAGGCGTACCAGCGGACGTCGTTGGCGATCTTCATGAGGGCGTCGGCCAGGACGCGCAACGAACCGGAGACCTGGACCAGGGCGTCGTGGGCGCTCAGGGCGGCGAAGAGGTTGTCGGCCTGCTTGAACTCGATGCCGGTCTCCTCGGAGATCTTCCGGGCGGTGAGCGCGCCGAACCTCGGATGGGCGTTGAGACCGGTGCCGACGGCCGTGCCGCCGATGGCCAGTTCGCGGGCGCGGGACTCCGCGTAGCGGATGCCGTCGAGGGCGAAGTCGATCTGGGCGACCCAGCCGGAGATGACCTGGCCGAGCAGGATCGGCGTGGCGTCCTGCAGATGGGTGCGGCCGGGCATGACGACGTCCATGTACTCCTCGGCCTTGGCGGCGAGGGTGTCGCGCAGCTTCTGCACGCGCGGGAACATGGCGTTCAGCTCGCACACGACCGCGATGTGCATGGCGGTCGGGAAGGTGTCGTTCGAGGACTGGCCGCGGTTGACGTGGTCGTTGGGGTGGACGGGAGTCTTCGTGCCCAGCTGCCCGCCGGCGATCTCGATGGCGCGGTTCGAGATGACCTCGTTGGAGTTCATGTTGGACTGCGTGCCCGAGCCGGTCTGGAAGACGACCAGCGGGAACTCGGCGTCGAGTTTCCCGGCGATGACGTCGTCGGCGGCCTGCACGATGAGCCCGGAGATGTCCTTCGGCAGCTCGCCCAGCTCGCCGTTGGCCTGGGCGGCGGCCTTCTTCAGGGTGCCGAGGGCCCTGATCATCGGGCGGCCCCACACGAAGGTCTCGCGGCCGATGTCGAAGTTGTGGAGGCTGCGCTCGGTCTGGGCGCCCCAGTAGTGGTCGGCGGGCACCTCGATCGTGCCCATGGAGTCGGTTTCCGCGCGCATCTGCGCGCTCGTGTTCTCAGCCATGGATCCAGCCTAGCGGCGGGGTCGGGGCCGCGAGCCGTCGCCCGGCGGTTCCCGGGCGCCGGTCACGGGAGGGGGGACCGGCGCGGACGGGGCGGGCTGGGAGCCCCGCCGCGTCCGGCCGGGACTCACGGGCGCAGGGCGTTGGGCGCGGGCCGCCCGGCGAGCACCGCCAGCGCGTTCTCGGCGGCCAGATCGCACATCGCCGTGCGGGTCTCGACGTTCGCCGAGCCGAGATGAGGGGCCAGGACGACGTTCTCCAGCCCCAGCAGCGCCGGGTCGATCTCGGGCTCGTTCTCGTAGACGTCCAGCGCGGCGCCGGCCAGACGGCCGCTGGCCAGGGCCTGCGCGAGGGCGTGCTCGTCGATGCAGGCGCCGCGGGCCGTGTTGATGACGTAGGCGCCGGGGCGCATCGTGGCGATGCGCCCCGCGTCGAGGATGTGGCGGGTCCCCTCGGTGAGCGGGCAGTGCAGGCTGATGACGTCGCAGGAGGCGACGAGCTCGTCCAGCGGCATGCCGACGGCGTCGAGCTCGGTGCGGGCCGGCTCGCGCATGGGGTGCTCGGCGGCGTAGGCGATGGACATCCTGAAGGCCCGGCAGCGCCGCGCCATGGCGGTGCCGATCTGGCCGGCGCCGATGAGGCCGATGGTCTTGCCCTCGATCGAGTGGCCGAGCAGGAAAGTGGTGCGGTAGCGCCAGGGGCGTCCGGCGCGGATGAGGCGCTCGCCCTCGCCGAGGCGGCGGGTGACGGCCAGCAGCAGGCCGAAGGCGAGGTCGGCGGTGGCGTCGAAGAGCACGCCCGGGGTGTTCGTCGCGACGACGCCACGGGCGGCGCAGGCCGCCAGGTCGATGTTGTCGTGGCCGGCGGCGATGTTGGCGACGACCTTGAGCCGCGGCCCGGCGGCCTCGAGGAACTCGGCGTCGACCCGGTCGGACAGGACGGTGAGCACCGCGTCGGCGCCCTCGACGAGGGTGAGCAGCTCGGCGCGGTCCGGGGGCTGAGGGCCGTCGTGGACGATGACCTCGTGCCCGCTCGCGCGCAACCGGGCGATGCTGGGCTCGGGGATCGCATCGGTGACGCAGATCCGTGTCATGAGGGCCTCCCACAGGTGAACGGGCGTTGCCAGACCATGCTAACGACCGGCGCCCCCGCCCCGACGGTGAGGGTAGGCTAATCCTCACGGCCGTCGGGGGCCGCGCGAGAGGGCTGCTCAGGGCGCCGTCGCCGCCCTCGAATCCGCTTGTGGCCACGGTAAGGTTGCCGTGGCGACCGCCGATGTGGCGGCGTCATGTCATCTGACCGTTTCAGGAGCCGTCATGACCTACGTCATCTCCTTGCCCTGCGTGGACGTCAAGGACAGGGCCTGCGTCGAGGAGTGCCCCGTCGACTGCATCTACGAGGGCGAGCGCACGCTGTACATCAACCCGGAGGAGTGCGTCGACTGCGGTGCGTGCGAGCCGGTGTGTCCGACCGAGGCGATCTACTACGAGGACGACCTGCCCGAGGACATGACCCAGTGGCTCGACATCAACGCGAACTTCTTCGCTGAGCTCGGGTCCCCGGGCGGGGCGGCCCGTCTGGGCAAGCAGGACTTCGACGAGCCGTCGGTGGCCGCGCTGCCGCCCCAGGCCTGATGAGCCTCTCGCAGACGCTGCCCGCCTTCCCGTGGGACACGCTGGCCGGGGCGAGGGCCCTGGCCGGCTCCCACGAGGGGGGCATCGTCGACCTGTCCGTCGGCACGCCCGTCGACCCCACGCCCGGGGTCGTCCGCGAGGCCCTCGAGGCCGCCTCCCAGGCCCCCGGCTACCCGGCCGTGTGGGGCACGCCGGCGCTGCGCGAGGCGATCATCTCCTACCTGCGGGGTCGCTGGGGCAGCGTCGAGCTCGGCGAGCACAACGTGACGACCGCCATCGGCACGAAGGAGCTCGTCGGCTGGCTGCCCACGCTGCTGGCGCTCGGCCCCGGCGACTCCGTCGTCCTGCCCCGGATCGCCTACCCGACCTACGAGGTGGGCGCCCTCATGGCCCGCGCCCGGACCCAGCGCTGCGACGATCCGGACGAGGTCTCCGGCTCCCCGCGGCTCATCTGGATCAACTCGCCCGCCAACCCCCACGGCGCCATCGCCCCGCTCGAACTGCTGCGCCGCTGGGTGCGCTTCGCCCAGGAGCACGGCGCGGTCCTCGCCGCGGACGAGTGCTACGCCGAGTTCGCCTACGACGCCCCGGCGCGCACGATCCTCGACCCGGCGGTCAACGACGGCGACATCACCGGCCTGCTGGCCGTGCAGTCGCTGTCCAAGCGCTCGAACATGGCCGGCTACCGTGCCGGCTTCGTCGCCGGCGACGCCTCGATCGTCGACGAGCTCACCGCCGTGCGTAAGCACCTCGGCATGATCGTCCCGGCGCCGGTGCAGACCGCCATGGTCGCGGCCCTCGGCGACCAGCGGCACGTCGACGAGCAGCGCGCTCGCTACGCGGCCCGACGCGCCCGCATGCGCGCCGCCCTCGAACGGGCCGGCTTCCGCATCGACCACTCGGAGGGCTCGCTCTACCTGTGGGCCACCCAGGACGGGCCCGGCCGCGAGAGCATCGACTGGCTGGCCGGCCGCGGCATCCTCGCCGCGCCGGGCGACTTCTACGGCCCCCACGCCACCGACCACGTGCGCATCTCGATGACCGCCACCGACGAGCGCATCGCCGCCGCGGTGGACCGCCTCACCGCCTGATCCGCCCCGAAGGCCCTGCTGGTACGGGGTCCCGGCCGGCCCGGCCGGCGACCGCGGTCGGGGGCCCGGAGACGGCACGGCTCGCCCCGGGGTCGCAGGAGCCGTTCACTGACTTCGGGTTGACCTGTGTCGCCGCTTGTGGGTAGCGTGTCGGCGACGTGTGATCGTTGTTGATCGCCGGTGCTGTCGTACGGTCCCCGGGGTTGGGGAGGCTCCTGTGAGGAGGCGTTCGGGTGAAGGTTGATGAGGCCAATCTTGATGCGTTGAAGGGTCTGCCGGACGTTGCCTATGACTTTGACGTGTCGGCAGCGTTGGAGTCTGCCTTCCGGAGCGCGGCGACGACTCTCGAGGATCAGCGGGGGTCGCGGTCGGGCTACCGTTCGGACGCGCTCACCGATTTCGCGGGTTACTACTCGTCGTTGTTCAGTGACAATGGCACGACCCAGTTGTCGGATCTGGACGAGATCGTCACGAATCTGCGTCTTGTGGCCACGGAGATCACCGAGCTGGACGAGAAGGCCCGGGCGGAGAACGACCGGCGCCGGAAGGCATGGGAGTGGGCACAGCGGCGTGCCAATCGCAACCTCCTCGACCACGCCCACGACGCCCTCTTCGGTGATGAGGAGCCGCCGTTCAGCCAGATCAGTGATGACGAGAAGAGCACGTCGGCCTCCGCGGCGGTCACCTCGGCGCCGGCGAGGAGCCGTGAGGATCTGACCGGTTCGGGCCCCTCAGGCGGGGTCTCGAGTGGGCGACCGTCGAACCTACGGAGTTTCGCGACGAGTTCCCGGGCGGCTGATGCGCAGCTGTCGGGGACGACCGGGACGCTCAACGGCAAGTGCAGCGACTTCACCGAGTCTTGCTCGTGGGCGACTCTCGACGCGTCGGGGGTCGTGACGGCGTTGAGTACCTGGCTTGAGGAGAACGAGAACGACGCCCGGTGGGCCGATGTTGTCGCGGCGGCCTTCGAGGCGGCTGGCGCGGACAGTGGGCTGGCCAGTGTCCCGGACTCGGCTGTCGAGGCGTCCCTGGCAGCGGCCGGGGTGCAGGCAGGCCGACAGGACATCGTGGTCGACCCGCCAACCGCCTACGGTTCACCGCCCACGACCGGTTACGCGGATGATCCGGTGAACGCGTTCACCGGTAACTTCGTCGAGGTCGAGGACGATCTCGGATTCGTCGGAGTGGCGGGGGTGCTGGGCTGGCAGCGCTCCTACAGCGCGTTGAACCCGGAGGTTGGTGCTTTCGGGCCCGGCTGGTCTTCGTGGTGTGAGGCGGGTCTGGCTGTCGATGATGAGGGTGCCAGGCTGCGGCTGCCGGACGGACGGGTCGTCATCTTTCCGCGCGAGGGCGAGGGCTGGGGCCGGGCGAGTGGCGAGAACCTGTGGCTTGCCGCGGTACCCGGTGGTAGCTGGGAGTTGTCGTCCTCGTGGGGGCTGGTGTGGTCCCTTGAAGCGACGGGCCGGGTGCGCGGCACGAGCCAGGGCGAGGGTACCGGCGTCGAGCTCACCTACGACCGGGCGGGGCGTCTCGTGCGGCTCGCGCACGAGCGGGGCCGGGCCCTCGAGGTGCTGTGGGACGGTGCGGGTCGGCGTGTCGTGGCGGTGGTCGCCGATGACGGACGGCGCGTCGACTACGTCTACGACGACGCCGGCCGTCTCGTCGAGGCGGCCGGTGGGGCCGGTGCGCGCCGTTACCGGTGGAACGAGGCCGGGCTCATCAAGGAGGTCGTCGACGCCGACGGTGTCGTCGAGGTGAGCAACGAGTACGACGAGACCGGCCGGGTGGTGCGGCAGCGCTCGCCGTTCGGGCGCCTGACCCGGTACGCCTATCTGCCGGGTGGGATCACGGCGACGAGTGATGAGGATGGCGGCCGGGGGAACACGTGGGTCCATGACCGTTCGGGCCGGCTCATCGGGCTCGTGGACGCCGAGGGACGCCGCCAGTCGATGTTCTGGGACCGGTGGGGCAACCAGGTGCTCGTTCGTGAGCGGGACGGTTCTGAGACGGTCTCGGCGTATGACCGGCGGGGGCGTCTTGCGACCCGCCGGCTGCCGTCGGGGGCACGGGTCGACCAGGAGTGGGACGAGTTGGACCGGCTCGTGGAGTCCCGGGTCTCGGTGGCCGACGGGTCCGGGACCGTGGCGGTGACTCGCTACGAGTACGAGGGGGTCGGGCGTCGGCCGGTCCGGGTCGTGGACCCCGGCGGCGGGGCGACCGCCATGACTTGGCGTGACGGGCTGCTCACCAGGATCACGGATCCGACGGGCGTGCGGGTGCGTTTCGATCATGACGAGCACGGTGACCTCGTGGCGGTCACGGACGCGGCGGGCAACACGGCCCGGCTCGTGAGGGACCGGGTGGGCCGGGTAGTGGCGGCCGTGACACCGCTGGGGAACCGCACCGAGTTCTCCTACGACGCCGGTGGGCGGCTGGTCTGCCGCACTGACCCGACGGGGGCGCGGACCCGTTTCGAGTACAGCGCCGCGGGCAGGACGTGCGCGATCATTGACCCTGAGGGCGGGCGCACAAGCATGAGTCACGGCGCCCACGGGGCCCGTGAACGGACGAGTGACCCGCTGGGGCGGGTCGTGGGCGAGTCCTACGATGACTTGGGCAATCTGGCGGCCGTTGAGCTGCCGGACGGTTCGACGTGGGAGTTCGGCTACGACGGCCTGTCGCGGTTGACGGGGATGAAGGACGCCGGCGGCGGCGTGTGGGCGATGGGTTACGGGCCCGATGGCATGCTGGCGGCCACCGTCGACCCGACCGGTGTGGGCCGGGACGTGAGACGCGGCTGGTTCGGTGCCCCGGTGTCGGTCCGCGACGGCGGGGACGACTGGAGCGCGGTGTGGGACCGGTTGGGTCGACTCGTTTCGCAAACCGGGCCCGACGGTGGTACGAGCCTCAACCGGTACGACCTGTGTGGGCGTCTCGTGGAGACCGTGGACGCGACCGGGGCTGTCACCCGGTACGAGCGGGACGCGGCGGGCCGGCTCGTCGCGGTCACTCAGCCGGGTGGGACGACCTACCGATACGAGTACGACGAGTGCGGGCGCTGGGCGGCGACGATCAGTACCGGTGGCCGTCGCTACGAGATCATCTACGACGCTGACTCACGGATCGCCGGGGAGCTGTGGCCGACCGGTGAGAGGGTCCGGACCGAGTTCGACCGGTGCGGACGGATCCTGACCCGGCGCCAGCCGGGGCGCGGTCTCGTGCGTTTCGGCTACGACCGGTGCGGGCGGATCACGAGCGTCCGGGACCGGTGGAACGGGCACCGCCGGTTCCGTTACGACGAAGCCGGGCAACTGGTCGAGGCCGTCAACGCGCTGGGCGGGGTCACTCGTTTCGAGTACGACGAGATGGGCCGTCAGGTTGCGGTCGTGGACCCGACCGGGGCCCGCACCGAGTCTTCCTTCGACTCGATGGGCCGGATGACGAGCCGGGTCGACCCGCTGGGCAGGGTCACCCGGTACGAGTGGGACGCTGCTGGACGCATGAGGGGCCGGGTCGAGCCGGACGGGCACCGGCTCGAGTGGGGCTATGACCGGGCCGGGCGCGTGGACCGGAGTCTGTCCGACGGGAGGCTGCTCTCCCGCGTGGAGCGGGATTTCGTCGGTCGTCGTCTCCGGCTGACCGATGCCGCCGGGCGTCGGGTCGAGGAGGCCTGGGACGGCCGGGGCAATCTGCTTCACCGCCTCCGGGACGGCTTGGGGGTGTCCTACAGCTATGACGTGGGCGGGCGCCGGATCGCCATGAGACGCCCTGACGGGTCGAGCACCGGGTATGAGTACGACGCCGACAACCGACTGTCCGCGATCGTCCAGCCCGGTCTCGGTCGGGTCGAGATCGACCGTGACCGACTCGGCCGGGTCGTCGGGGTGCACGGGCCCGGCCTTGAGGCAACGTGGGTCTGGCGTGACGGCGCTGTCGTCGAGAACCGGGTGAACCGGCGTGGTTTCATTCAGCAGATCCGCATCGAGCGTGACGGGGACGGGCGGCCAGTCGCCGAGGTGCGGGACGGCCTGCGCACGGTCTACGAGTATGACCCGGCTGGCCAGCTGACCGGTGCTCGCACGAGCGAGGGCACCCGTGTCACCTGGGAGTGGGATGCCGGTGGGCGTCTGGTCGCCGAGACGACAGACGGTTCGGTGACCCGGCACGGGTACGACCGGGCCGGCCAGCTCCTGTGGACTCGCACGCCGCAGGGGGACCGCACCGACTACACCTATGACGCCGCGGGTCGCCGCATCCGCGAGGCCGGGCCCGATGGGGAGCGGCTGTTCTCCTGGGATCCCCGCGGCTTCCTCGCCTCGGTCACCCGTGTCCGGCACGAGCAGGACACGGTGATGGCGAGTGCCCGTAGTGAGCTGTGCGTTGATGCCGGCGGTGAGCTCGCCGCCGTTGACGGGCGGGCCGTCTACTGGGACAGCGATGCTGCTGTGCCCACGCTCGCCCAGGTTGGTGAGCGCGTCATCACGGATGCGCTCGCCGCCACTGTCCTGTCGGGGGATCAGCAGGAGGCCCTGTGGCTCGTCCCTGACGTCGACGGTCCGGCCGGGTCGGGCTCTGACCTGCCGGCCGGCTTGGAGGGCCTCCAGGCCAGGGTGTGGGGGCAGTCGCCCGGGGCCGGCGAGGGCGCTGGCGACACGGGCGGCGCTGGTGGCGGTGTCGCCGTCGGCGCGGACGGGGCCCTGCGTACTGGTGGTCTCGGCTGGATGGGTGCGCGGGTTTATGATTCGTTGACTCGTTCTTTCTTGTCGGTTGATCCGGCCGTGCCGGTGACGGGGGCGGCCTGGGCTGCGAATCCGTATTCGTATGCGGGGAATGATCCTGCTGGGATGGTCGATCCGACTGGTTTGCGGCCGGTGTCCGAGGATGATCTGCGGGTTTATCAGCAGGCGTCGAACAGTGCCTTGGAGAACGCCGTGTCGGCGGCCGGGGACTGGTTGTCCGACAATTGGGAGTACATCGCCGCCGGGGCCATGGTCGTCGCCGGTGTGGCGGTGATGTGCACTGGTGTTGGCGGGCCGGTCGGTGCGGCGATGCTGGCTGGTGCTCTGACGGGTGCGGGCGGGTCCGTGTGGTCGCAGAAGTCCTCGAACGGGGCTGTTGACTGGGGCACTGTTCTGCGGGACGGGGCCGTGGGCGCGGCGACCGGTCTCATCGGTGGCGGGGCGTCGGCCGCTGCGGCGCGGGCCACCGCGGGGATGACGAGTTGTCTGGGCAAGAACATTCTGACCGGGGCGGTCGAGGGTGCCATTGATGGCGGTGGCAGCAGTGGCTTGGAGTATCTGACCAGCGGCCAGCCGATCACGCCGGCCGGGTTCGCTCGGGCTGTTGGTGAGGGCGCGGGTGAGGGTGCTCTGGGCGGCGGGGCTGGTGGGGCTCTGTCGAAGGTGTCGGGCGTGGCCCGGTATGGGTGTTTCACGCCGGATACCCCGGTGGTCATGGCTGACGGCAGTACCAAGCCCATCAGTCAGGTGGAGGCCGGTGATCGGGTTCTTGCTCATGATTCGGTCACGGGCCAGAACGTGCCGGCCGCCGTGGAGCGGACGTTCGTCCACGAGAAGGTTCCGACTCTGCGGGTGACTACCACCGGAGGGACGGTGGAGACCACGGGCACGCACCCGTTCTATGTTGAGGATCGTGGCTACATCCCGGCCGAGCAGTTGCATGAGGGCGACATCCTCCACACCCCGGACGGGCGAGTCACCGAGGTGGTGTCGGTCCAGGCCACCGGACACGCCCAAACCGTCCACAACCTAGCCATCGGTGGCCTTCACAACTACCACGTGGTCACCGACACCGGACAGGCCATCCTCGTCCACAACAACAACGGCCCCAGCGGATGCGGTATAAACGAGACGCAACAGGGTGCAATAGAAAAGGCGGCAAGTAATCCTGATGATATCTTTATTAAGAATAAGCATCTTGCGAGCGCTTCTGGAAATCAAGCAAAATTTGACACTGATGATATCTCTGAAGCGCAATCATGGGTTGCAGAAGGGTTGAAGTCTGGAGATTCGCAAGTGATGCCAAATCCAAATCATCCAAATGATACGTTCCGAGTGGTTTCTGATCTGGGGAGAGAAGTTGGAACAAAGGGTCAAACTCGAATACGATCTGTTTTGTCTATTGATGGAAGAGTTATAAACGCGTTCCCTGTAAAAGGGGTATGATTGTGGAGTTTAAATTTTTCGATTTATCAACTACGCAAATTCCAGAGCGTTCAGAAGTCGGGTATCTGATTGGCGTTGAGGCTTCTTTGGTAATCTCTGATCATGGACTTGTCATACTAAACGAGCCGACTTTTCCGGTGCTTGAATTGGCATGGTCACTAGGTCATTGGACGGCTTCTTCTCCGCTGCACGATTTCGAATTTGAATCACTTGATTACGAAGAGATAGGGGTAGTTTCCATCAAAAGTCATAATAATAAGTGGGTGGTGTCTTCCTGTTTCAATCCAACCGTCAGCAGCGCACCGTACGAGCGAGAAGTAATATTCACGTCGATCGCCAACTTTATTGGGAGGTTGTATCATGAGTTAAAGCAGACTGAGTCTGATGCTGCGACGATGCTTGAATCTGCATTCAAATTGCTTTGAGTAGAAGTATATGGCCGCATGAAACAAAACCGTATTTTCCATGGATTTCCTGTGCCGCTCCGGATATGATTGGGGCATGCCGGTTGAGGTCACCCCAGAAGAAACTGCCGTCCTGATCAGGTCGAAGAAGTGGCTTGGCAGTCACGTGCTCGTCGGGATGAAGGCCGAAACGATTCTGCACGCCTCCCGTGGCGTCGATGTGGGCATCATCGCTGAAAGGGTCGAACGGGCGGAGAGGAACGTGCGGAAATGGCTGGCCGGGTGGCAGGGCGCGCGGATGTGTTCGGCGCCGACCGGGGGCGCCGGGAACCAGAACGCAGCGAAACCCGCCCGCGTCCGGAAGCAGGAACCCAAGACCATCCTCGCCCGGCCGCCCTCCCCGGCGGGCGTCCACGCCGAGTTCTGGGACGTCCCGGCTATCGTGACGCCGTGAAGATCCTGTTCGACGCCGAACACCAGCCGGACTCCTCCTACTAGCTGCTCCTTCGCCTGTGCGGGCCGAGCCTCGGACCGCCCGACCCGCTCGACAAGACCGCGACGAGCACGTCTGGAACACGACCAAGAACAACACCGCGAACATCCAGCACGAGACCCCTGAAGAGTCCTCGACGCGCTCGCCTCCCACGTCACCGGCCGCGCCTTCGACTACGACTTCGAGCACCTCCCACTCCGCGAAACCAGAAACGATCTTGTTTCATGACGGCCATATGTTGAGGATCGTGGCTACATCCCGGCCAAGCAGTTGCATGAGGGCGACATCCTCCACACCCCGGATGGGCGAGTCACCGAGGTGGTGTCGGTCCAGGCCACCGGACACGCCCAAACCGTCCACAACCTAGCCATCGGTGGCCTTCACAACTACCACGTGGTCACCGACACCGGACAGGCTATCCTCGTCCACAATGACCAAAACCCACTCACCGGCGAAAACGGAGCCTGCGGGTCCAGTGGAAAGACTTTTGTTGTATGGCCGTCATGAAACGAAACCGTATTTTTCGTGGATTTCCTGTGCTGTTTCGGATATGATTGGGACATGCAGGTTGAGGTCACCGGGGAAGAAACCGCCGTCCTGATCAGGTGGAAGAAGCGCGCGGACAATTATGTGTTGGTGCGGATGAAAGCAGAAGCGATCCTGTACGCTTCTCGAGGCGTTGATGTGAGCATCATCGCTGAAATGGTTGAGCGCAGCGTGAAAACCATCCGGGAGTGGCTGGCCGGTTGGCGGGACAGCAGGATGTGCTCGGTGCTGACCGGGCATGCGGGGAACCAGGACGCGGCGAAACTCACCCGTGCCCAGAAGGAAGACCTCAAGGCCGTCTTGGCCCAGCCGCCCTCACAGTCCGGGATTGATGCCGAGTTCTGGGATGTCCCGGCGATACGTGACGTCGTGAAGATCCTGTTCGATGTCGAGTACGAGTCAGATTCTTCGTACCAGCTGCTCCTGCGGTTCTGCGGGCTGAGTTTCAAGCTGCCGGACCCGTTCGACAAGCACCGCGACGAGCAGGCCGTCACCAGGCGCATGGTCGAGGTGAAAGCCCAGGTCAAGGACCTGTTGGACGCCGGTTGGGAGGTGTACGCGGCAGACGAGGTGCGCCTGGAGCATGAGGCCGAGACCCGCCGCATGTGGCTCCCGAAAGGGCAGCGCACCAAGCTGTCCGTGGACCGGAAGAAGACGTACCAGTCGTTCTTCGGTGCTCTCTCGTTGACCAGCAAGAAGGTCAAGTTGTATCCGATCGAGGGGAACCAGAACACCGAGCAGACAATCCTCGCGCTGGACCGACTTCAACGCGAAACCGACACCGAGAAGATCGCGGTCGTCCTCGACAACGCCCGGTTCCACCACGCCAAGATGCTGACCGGTCTCTACGAGCCCGGCCGGCTGCTGGAACGCATCACCCCGATTCATCTGCCACCGTATGCGCCCGACCACAACCCGGTCGAGCACGTCTGGAACGCGGCCAAGAACAACATCGCGAACATCCAGCGCGAGACCCCCGAAGAAACCTTCGGCGCGTTCGCCTCATACATCACCGGCCGCACCTTCGACTACGACTTCGAACACCTCCCACCCCGCGACACCGAAAACGATCTTGTTTCATGACCGCCATAACCCCTAGGGGCACAACATTTGATGTGCCAAGCGGTTGGGCTGGCAGAACGGCCGATAATGGTCGAGGAATTGTTTTTCAAAAACCAGGATCACTAAAAAATCAGAACTCAATTAGGATAATGGAGCCAACTCCCCAGTATCCTAATGGATATGTAAGAGTTTATAACGGCAAGGGTGGGGGGCAGCCTATCGATGTAAATGGTAAGCCAGGGGGCCAGGTGGAAACGCATATTGACGAGTTTTATAAAGGGAGATGGCCAGGGTGGCCCAGCTAATCTTGGACAAGACGCTTGAGGGGTCATGGTCTCTCGTGGCGGTTAATTCAGTACAGACTTCTTTATCGTTTGATTGGGCTGTAACTTTTACGCTTGACGCAGATACTGCTATTCGCATCGAATGTCCTTTTACACTACTCAATCGAGTCTCGGCTCCCATTGAACTTGACCCCCAATCAAACCCAGAGTCTTTAGCTCCTGTGCTAGCCCTTGTGCGTAGATACTTTACAGAACTGAAAATATCAAGTTTTGGTGAAATGCATATTAGTTTTGATGGGGGATATCAAGTTGCAATAAAGCCATCGCCGATGTACGAGGCTTGGGATCTATGGTATGAGAACTCGATTCATTTGATATGTCTTCCGGGTGGTGGAATGGCTGAATGGACTAGTAAAGATAAATAAGATTTGCTTGCAAAAAATTTATTAAACCCCGTTGCTTTTTAATCTCCAGCGCAGGAGGATTATTCGAAAATCTTTTTGTATGGCTGGCGTGAAACGAAATCGTATTTTCCATGGATTTCCTGTGCCGTTTCGGATGTGTTCGGGGCATGCAGGTCGAGGTCATCCCGGAAGAAACAGCCGTCTTGATCAGGTGGAAGAAGCGTTCCGACAATCATGTGCTGGTTCGGATGAAAGCAGAAGCTGTCCTGTACGCCTCCCGTGGGGTCGACGTGGGCATCTTCGCTGAACTGGTTGAGCGCACGGAGCGGGCCGTGCAGGAATGGCTGGCCGAGTGGCAGGCCACCAGGATGTGCTCGGTCCTGACTGGGCATGCCGGGAACCAGAACGCGGCGAAACTCACCCGCACCCGGAAGGAAGAACTCAAGGCCATCTTGGCCCAGCCGCCCTCCCGGTCTGGTGTTCATGCCGAGTTCTGGGATGTCCCGGCGATACGTGAGGTCGTGAAGATCCTGTTCGACGTCGAACACCAGCCGGACTCCTCTTACCGGCTGCTCCTGCGCTTGTGCGGGCTGAGTTTCAAGCTGCCCGACCCGTTCGATGAGCACCGCAACGAGAAAGCCATCACCCGGCGCATGGCCGAGGTGAAGACCCAAGTCAAAAGCTTGTTGGACCAAGGCTGGGAGGTCTACACGGCAGAGGAGGTCCGCTTGGAGCACGAGGCCGAGACCCGCCGCATGTGGCTCCCCAGAGGGCAGCGCACCAAGCTGTCCGTGGACCGGAGGAAGACGTCCCAGTCGTTCTTCGGTGCGCTCTCGTTGACCAGCAAGAAGGTCAGGTTGTACCCGATCGAGGGCAACCAGAACACCGAGCAGACGATCCTCGCCCTGGACCGGCTCCAACGAGAAACCGGCACCGGCAAGATCGCGGTCGTCCTGGACAATGCCCGCTTCCACCACGCGAAAGCGTTGACCGACCTGTACGAGCCGGGGCAGCTGTTGGAGCGCATCACGCCGATTCATCTGCCGCCGTACGCGCCCGACCACAATCCGGTGGAGCATGTCTGGAACACGACCAAGAACAACACCGCGAACATCCAGCACGAGACCCCTGAAGAGTCCTCGACGCGCTCGCCTCCCACGTCACCGGCCGCGCCTTCGACCACGACTTCGAGCACCTCCCACTCCGCGAAACCAGAAATGATTTTGTTTCATGACGGCCATAAATCGATGCAACGAACAAGCATTTAGAGCGAGAAGGAGGGGGCTATGGCTGACATGAAACGAAACCGTGTTTTTCGTGGATTTCCTGTGCCGTTTCGGATATGATCGGGGCGTGCGGGTCGGGGTCGCCCCGGAGGAGACCGCCGTCCTGATCGGGTGGAAGAAGCGTTCCGACAATCATGCGCTGACGCGGATGAAAGCAGAAGCGATCCTGTACGCCTCTGAAGGAGTCCGCACCGGCATCATCGCGAAAATTGTTTGAGCGGGCCGAGAGGACAGTGCAGGAGTGGCCGGCCGAATGGCGGGCCACCAGGATGCGCTCGGTCCTGACCGGCCATGCGGGGAACCAGAACGCGGCGAAACCCGCCCGCGCCCAGAAGGAAGAACTCAAGCCATCCTCGCCCAGCCGCCCTCCCCGGCGGGCATCCACGCCGAGTTCTGGGACGTCCCGGCGATACGTGAGGTCGTGAAGATCCTGTCCGACGACCGGTACCAGTCGGGCCCCTCCCACCAGCTGCTCCCGCCCCTGTGCGGGCCGAGCCCCGAACCGCCCGGACCCGTTCGACGAGCACCGCGACGAGAAAGCCATCACCAGACGCATGACCGAGGCGACGACCCAAGTCAAGAGCTTGTTGGACCAAGGCCGGGAGGTCTACGCGGCAGACGAGGAGGCTTATTCAAAACCCTTGTCGGACCCACGCCTGACTAGGGTTTTTCCTTGACAACGAGTTAGTTCTGAATAACCCTCGAGGTCCGCTTGGAGCATGAGGCCGAGACCCGCCGCATGCAGCCCCCCGGAGGACAGCACACCGAACTGTCCGTGGACCGGCAGAGGACGTCCCAGTCCTTCTTCGGCGCCTTCTCGTTGATCGGCAAGAGGGTCACGCTGTACCCGATCGAGGGGAACCGGAACACCTGGCAGACGATCCTCGCGCTGGACCTGCTCCAACGCGAAACCGAGGCCGGCAAGATCGCGGTCGTCCCGGACAACGCCCGATTCCACCACGCGAAAGCGTTGACCGGCCTCTACGAGCCGGGCCAGCTGCTGGAGCGCATCACGCCGATCCATCTGCCGCCGTACGCGCCCGACCACAATCCGGTGGAGCATGTCCGGAACACGGCCAGGAACAACACCGCGAACATCCAGCACGAGACCCCTGAAGAGTCCTCGACGCGCTCGCCTCCCACGTCACCGGCCGCGCCTTCGACCACGACTTCGAGCACCTCCCACTCCGCGAAACCAGAAACGATTTTGTTTCATGACGGCCATGCTTTGTTTGAGCCGGATCCCGAGGCTGGTGATGATCAGGGGTGCCTGACGATCCAGGCCGGCACCTGTTTGAAGGAGGTCTTCGCGTCCCGGGCTGATGAAGGTGCCGAGGGAAGTGGTGACGATTGGGCGGCCTTGACCCGTGTCCTGATCGATGAACGTGCTCCCGAGCTGGCCGACCGGGTCGAGCTCGACCCTGATGCGCAGGAGCTTTTTGTCTTCAGCGCCGACACGAAGGCGCTCCGACGAATCCGGGCCCTGCTCGAGCGGCTCGTCGACGACCCCGAGGATGCGCGAACCCTTTTCAGCAGGGCGGAATTGGCATAGACGGACGCTCCTGGAGGATTGTCCAAAGTCTGTTCGTGGAGCTGTGATGCGATGGCTGTGGTGATGGTCTGGGTGAATGTGTGGAAGGAGGATTGTTCAAAACTGGCGCGTCGACAAGGGAAATACCTGGTCGGAGAAGCTTGTTCACTGCCTCGATGAACCAGGTCATGGCTAGAGGCTGCGCCTCTCGCCTGACCTCCTGTGAATAAGACTCAGAGCCTGCTTCGCCGAGAATTTTGAATGGGCTTCCAGGATCGTGAGCCTTCCCCCGGGCCTGTCAAGAGTGGGGCACCGACCGGCGATCCGCTCGTAGCGGGCGTCTACGACCACGACCGGGAGTCCCGTTGCAGTTTACATGTGAGGGCCTGTTCGCGACGACTGTTTCGACAATTCATTCGTCACGCGAACAGGCCCTCCGCGCTGTCCCCACGAGAAAATCGGACGAAAGTCCCCTGAAGAGTCAAAAATGACTTTTGAACAATCCTCCCGGAGGAAAGAATTCGTGAACCGCAAGGTCCACCCGAGCAGGGTCCACGCGACCCGGGACGTGCCATCCTGGACCGAACCGGGGCACAATCCCGGACGACCCCCACTCGGCGATCGACCACCGCACACCCGACGAAATCGACACCGAACCCGGACGTCGCAAAGGCAACCTGAACCAGACGCTCACCGCCGCCCGAGAACCCGCTTCACCCCAGTTCAGGAGTGCAGGGTGGCGGTGACGATGCTGGCGTCCTCGTCCGTCCCGCCGGTCCAGTCGGTCCGCACGGTGCGGCTGGCCGTCCAGCTCGCCTGCCCGGCCTGCAGTCCCGTGAGGCCGGCGGCCGAGCCGCGGCACAGGAGCAGCTGGGCCAGCGACCAGCCCTGACGCGAGTCGGGGACCGTGAAGGTGATCGTTGTCCCGTCGATTACCGAGCCGACAGCTTCGCCCCAGACGGTGCCGACGAAACCGGTGAGCGCCTCCGCGTCGGCAGCCGCCTCCGCCCGGTCGACGAGGGTGACGGCCGCCGGGTCGTAGCCGTACAGGGCGCTCGCCCAGGTGCGGCTGACGTCCTCGTGCTCGGCGTAGCCGTCGGGCACCCCGGAGCGCTGCACGGCCTGGGCCACGTCGTTGATGCTCCCGGTGTCCCAGCCGTCGATCTTCACCAGGGCGTCGTAGAAGGCGCCCGAGGAGTACCAGGGGTCCATGATCTGCTCCTCGGTGCCCCAGCCCTGGCTGGTGCGCTGCTGGAACAGGCCGAGCGAGTCGCGGTCCCCGTACTCGATGTTGTACAGCTTCGACTCCTGGAGCGCCGTGGCGAGGGCGATCGTCGCCGCCCGGGCCCGCAGGCCGCGACGGATCGCCTCGCCGACGATGATCGCCGCGTTCGCCGCCTGGTCGAGGTCGAGCAGATGGGTGAGCCCGTCGACGCTCACCAGCGCGCCCTGCTCCGGCAGGCTCTCCACGGCCCCGCCGGAGCAGGCGGCGAGCGGCAGGGCGAGCGCCCCGGCGCCGAGACCGGCGAGCAGTCCCCGTCGGGTCAGGGCCGCCATGTCAGTTCTCGTGAAGGGCCGTGTTGAGCTCGATGCGCCGCCCGGCGCGGGCGATGACGCGCACGGCGCCGGTGACGGAGTCGCGGAGGAACAGCATGTTGGAGCCGCCGGACAGCTCGCGAGCTGGCACCACGGAGCCGTCGGGCATCGTCACCTTGGTGCCGGCGGTGACGTAGAGGCCGGCTTCGATGACGCAGTTGTCGCCCAGCGCGATGCCGCAGCCGGACTCCGCGCCCAGCAGGCAGCCCCTGCCGATGCGCACCCGCTGCGTCCCGCCGCCCGACAGGGTGCCCATGGTGGAGGCGCCGCCGCCGATGTCGGAGCCCGCCTCGACGATGACCCCCTGCGAGATGCGGCCCTCGATCATCGAGTCGCCGAGGGTGCCGGCGTTGAAGTTCACGAAGCCCTCGTGCATGACCGTCGTGCCCTCGGCCAGGTGGGCGCCCAGGCGGATGCGGTCGGCGTCGCCGATGCGCACCCCCGAGGGGATGACGTAGTCCACCATGCGGGGGAACTTGTCGACGCTCGTGATGACGAGCGAGCCGCGGTCGGCCGCCAGGGCGCGGCGGAGTTGGTCGAAGTCGCCCGGCGAGCAGGGCCCGGCGCTCGTCCACACGACGGTGGGCAGGATCCCGAAGATGCCGTCGAGGTTGATGCTGTTGGGGATGACCAGGCGCGCGCTCAGCAGGTGCAGGCGCAGATAGGCGTCGCCCACCTCCTCGGGCGGGGCGTCGAGGTCGATGACGACGCGGCGCACCTCGGTGCTCACGCGGCGCAGCTCGTCGCGGCCGGCGGCGAGCCGGGCGGGCGCGGGCCCGTCGTCGGGCTCGCCGAGGGCGGGGGAGGGGAACCAGGTGTCGAGCGTCCGGCCCGAGTCGTGCACGGTGGCCAGGCCCCAGCCCCAGGCGGTGCGGGTTGCGTCAGTCATGGCGCCCAGCCTACTGACGGGCGCCGCCGTTTCCCCGTGACGCGCGAGTCCGACCGGTCCGTCCGGGCGTCCGCGGTGGTTCTCCGTGACGCGGGGGACGAGCGCCCGCGCAGGTCCGGTCCCCGGACGGTCCCATCCCACGGCGACAGCCCCGGGCGGCTCGCCGGTCGCCCGCGCCGGGCCGGCGCGGCTAGGCTTCGGTCCATGGCAATGCGCAACGAGGAGGCCGAGGGCCTGGAGCCGGGCGATCTGCACGGCCTGTTCGCCCGGATCGTCGACATCGAGTCGGTCAGCCGGGGCGAGGCCCGCCTCGCCGATCTGGTCGAGCGGGCGCTGTCCGGCTGCCCGCACCTGGAGGTGCTGCGCCACGGCAACAGCATCGTGGCCCGCACCCGGCTCGGCCGCGACCAGCGCGTCATCATCGCGGGCCACCTCGACACCGTGCCGGTCGCCGACAACCTGCCCAGCCGCGTCGAGGTGCGCGACGGGCGCGAGGTCCTCGTCGGGCGCGGCGCCGCCGACATGAAGGGAGGCGTGGCCGTGGCCCTCCACCTGGCGCAGGCGCTCGACGAGCCCGTCCACGACGTCACCTGGGTCTTCTACGAGTGCGAGGAGATCGAGGCCTCGGCGAACGGCCTGGGACGCATCGCCGAAGACCACCCCGACTGGCTCGCCGGGGACTTCGCCGTCCTCATGGAGCCCACCAGCGACCGCATCGAGGGCGGCTGCCAGGGCACGACCCGCTTCAAGCTGACCACCCACGGTACCGCCGCCCACTCGGCGCGCAGCTGGCTCGGCCGCAACGCCATCCACGAGCTCACCGGCCTGCTCGAGGCCATCCGCGACTACCCGGTGCGCGAGGCCGTCGGGGTCGAGGGCCTCGTCTTCCGAGAGGGGCTCAACGCCACCATCGTGAGCGGCGGCACCGCCGGCAATGTCATTCCCGACACCGCCGAGCTGTACGTCAACTTCCGTTTCGCGCCCGACGTGTCCGCCGAGGGCGCCCTTGCCGCGATGCGCCGCACCTTCGAGCGCCCGGGCGTCGACTTCGAGGTGCTCGACCTGTCGCCGGCCGCGCGCCCCGGCCTGGACCGTCCGGCCGCCCGTCAGTTCTGCGCCGCCGTCGGCGGCGAGCCCGGCCCCAAGTACGGCTGGACCGACGTGGCCCGCTTCTCGGCCCTCGGTGTGCCGGCCGTCAACTACGGCCCCGGTGACGCCGGCAAGGCCCATGCCGTCGACGAGTGCTGCCCGCTGGACGACCTCGACGCCGCCCGCGACGCCCTCCTCGCCTGGCTCCGGCCCGGAGGCGGCCATGAGTGAGGCGGGCCGTCCCCCGGACCGGCAGGCGACGGCGGGCCCGGTCATCCGCCGGGGCGACCAGATCGACGGCCGCACCACAGACCAGCGCCTGCTCGAGGGCGGCCACAGCTGGATGCACGACGACCCGTGGCGCGTGCTGCGGATCCAGGCCGAGTTCGTCGAGGGCTTCGGCGCCCTCGACGAACTGGGCCCGGCCATCTCGATGTTCGGCTCCGCCCGCGCCGGGCGCGGCACCCCCGAGTACGCGCAGGCCGAGTACATGGCGCGGGAGCTGGTGAGCCGGGGGCTCGCCGTCATCACCGGCGGGGGCCCCGGCATCATGGAGGCCGCCAACCGGGGCGCCCACGAGGCCGGCGGCTGCTCGGTCGGCCTGGGCATCGAGCTGCCCTTCGAGCAGACGATGAACCGGTACGTGAACCTCGGCGTCAACTTCCGCTACTTCTTCGCCCGCAAGGTGATGTTCCTCAAGTACGCCCAAGGCTTCATCGCCATGCCCGGCGGTTTCGGCACCCTCGATGAGCTCTTCGAGGCCCTGACCCTCATCCAGACGCGCAAGGTGATGGACTTCCCGGTCGTCCTGTTCGGCTCCGGCTACTGGCGGGGGCTGGTCGACTGGCTGCGCACGAGCGTCACCGGCAGCGGCTGCATCAACCCCGAGGACGTCGACATCTTCCACGTCACCGACGACCCGGACGAGGCCGTGCGGATCGTCACGCGGGCCGGGGCCGGGCCGGACTGAACCCGCCGCCCCGCACCGGCCTCTCGGTGCCATAATGGCCGCCGTGTCGAAGCTCGAGCCGGTGCGGGGGAGCCCGCGGTCCCGTCGCCGCGGCGCCCGGCTCAGGGGCCTCCTGCGGCTCCTCGTCCCGCGCCGCCCCAAGGCGCTGCGCGACTCCCTGACCCGGTGGCTGCTGTTCGGCGTCGCCATCGGCCTCGTCGCCGGCGCGGGCGCCGTCGTCTTCTACTGGTGCCTCGGCCGCGCCACCGGGTGGCTGCTCGTCGGTCTCGGCGGCTACCAGCCCCCGACGACCGTCGGGGAGGGTGGCGGCCTGACGGGCGGCGGCTTCACCCGCCCCTGGGCCGTGCCGCTCGTCACCTGCGGCGGCGCGCTCGTCGCCGGCCTGCTCGTCGCGGCGTTCGCCCCCGAGGCGAAGGGCCACGGCACCGACGCGGCGATCCACGCCGTCCACCACGAGCCCACCGCGCTGCGCGGACGGGTGGCGCTGGTCAAGATCGTCGCCTCCTCCCTCGTCATCGGCTCGGGAGGCTCCGGCGGGCGGGAAGGGCCCGCCGCCCAGATCAGCGCGACGGTCGTGTCGATGCTCTGCGGCCGGTTCCGGGTGCCGCGCCGGGACGCGCGGATCGCCGTCTCGGCCGGCATGGCGGCAGGCATCGGCGCGATCTTCCGCGCCCCGCTCGGCGGCGCGCTGCTCGGCGCCGAGCTGCTCTACCGCAACGACCTCGAGGCCGACGCGATCATGCCGAGCCTCGTCTCCTCGATCACCGCCTACGCCGTCTTCGGGGCGGTCAACGGCTTCCAGCCGATCTTCGGGACGATGAGCGCCCTCACCTTCACGCACCCGGTGACCCTCGTCTGGTTCGCGCTCCTCGGCGTCGCCGCCGGGCTCGCCGGACGCGTCTACGCGGGCCTGTTCCAGCGCGGCGGCGCGGCCCTGCGGCGCCTGCCGGTGCCGGCCGCCCTCCTGCCAGCCCTCGGTGGCCTGGCCGTCGGCCTGCTCGGCCTGGCCGTGCCGGCGGCCCTCGGCACCGGCTACGGCTGGGTGCAGCTCGAGATGCGCGCCGACCGGCTCCTGGCCGCGCCGCTGTGGCTCGTCCTGGTGATTCCGCTGGTCAAGGTCCTCGCCACGACCCTGTCGATCGGCTCGGGCGGTTCCGGCGGGGTCTTCGGGCCCGGCATGGTCGTCGGGGGCTGCACCGGCGGGGCGCTCTGGCGCGTCCTGGCGGCCCTGCCCTGGACCGGCGCCAGCCCCGCCCCGTACGTCATCGTCGGGATGATCGCCTGCTTCGGCGCGATCGCCCACGCCCCGCTCGGCGTCATGCTCATGGTCGCCGAGATGACCGGCAATCTGTCGCTGCTGGCCCCAGCCATGATCGCGGTGGCCATCGCCACGCTCGTCGTCGGCGAACGCACCATCTACGTCAACCAGCTCGAGGACCGGCTCGAGTCCCGCGCCCTGTACGCCGAGCAGGCCCGCTCGGGCGCCCGGTCCGAGTGAGCAGTCCGGCGGCGGGCCCGCCCCGGGCGGGCGACCTAGGATGGTGGGCATGGTCTGGGCCCTCGGAATCCTCGTCGTCGGCGTCATTGCGCTCGGTCTGTGGGCCGCGCGCGGGCACCTCGGGCAGCTCGGGCCCCAACTCCCCGAGCGTCCCGGGCCCGATCTGCCTGACGGCCCGGTGAGCGCCGAGGACCTCCGCGCGGTGCGCTTCGCCGTCGTCACCCGCGGCTATGACATGGAGCAGGTCGACGCCGTCCTGGCCCGTCTCGGCGAGCAGCTGGCGGCGGCCGGGCCCGACGCCGCGGCCAGCGCCGACCGGCCCGCCCCGGGTGCTCCCGCGCCGGCGGGTTCGGTTCCGGACGGAGCCATAGGGGATAATGGTGGCATCCGCACGGCCGATGGCGTGCAGCACGACTCAGAAACGAGGAACCAATGGCAGCAATGAAGCCACGTACTGGCGATGGCCCCATGGAGGTAACGAAAGAGGGCCGCGGCATCGTGATGCGCGTTCCGGTCGACGGCGGCGGCCGTCTGGTCGTCGAGCTCAACGCCGAAGAGGCCGCCGAACTTCTCGGATGTCTCAAGGGCGTTGTCGGCTGACCATCATCGGTCCGCACGACGGGACGGGTCGGGTCCGGCACCGCCGCGGTGCCGGACCCGACCCGTCCCGTCGTGCGGACCGCACGTGCCGCGCGTGCGGCCCCGTCCGGTCAGCGGGCGGCGCGGTAGTCGACGGCCGCCCGGTAGACCTCGACGGTCTGGGCCGCGATGGCCTCCCAGCTGAAGTGGTCGATGCAGCGCTGACGGCCGGCCTTGCCGAAGACCCGGACCTTGTCGGGGTTGCCGACGAGGTCGTTCATCGCGACCGCGAAACGGTGCTCGAAGTCGGCCACGTACTCGGCGTCCTCGGCGCGCTCGGGGTCGTAGGCGACGAGCGTCCCGGTCGTGCCGTCGTCGATGACCTCGGGGATGCCGCCGACGGCCGAGGCCACGACGGCCGCCTCGCAGGCCATCGCCTCGAGGTTGACGATGCCCAGCGGCTCGTAGACCGAGGGGCAGGCGAAGAGCGTGGCGTGCGAGTAGACCTGACGGACCCCCTCGCGGGGGGCCATCTCCTGCACCCAGATGACGTCGTCGCCGTGCACCCCCTTGAGGGCCTCGAGGCTCTCGCCGAACTCGGCGGCGATCTCGGGGGTGTCGGGCGAGCTGGCCAGCAGGACGACCTGGGTGCCGGGCTGGAGCTCGCGGGCCGCGCGCACGAGATGGACGAGGCCCTTCTGACGGGTGATGCGCCCGACGAAGACGACCGACGGGCGGCTCGTGTCCATGCCGATGCGGTCGCAGAAGTCGTGGTCCTCGGTGGGGTAGAATTCTGTGACGTCCACGCCGTTGCGCACGACGTGGATCTTGTCGGGGTCGAGGTCGGGGTAGCAGCGCAGGATGTCCCCGGCCATCGCGGTGCTCACGCCGATGATCGCCGAGGCGCCCTCGTAGGCGGTGCGCTCGGCCCAGCTGGACAGCTCGTAGCCGCCGCCGAGCTGCTCGCGCTTCCAGGGCCGCAGGGGCTCCAGCGAGTGGGCCGTGACGACGTGGGGGATCGAGCGGAACAGGCCGCCGAGATGGCCGGCCATGTTCGCGTACCAGGTGTGGGAGTGGACCAGATCGGTGTCGTCGGGCAGTGCCGAGACCATGGACAGATCGGCTCCGAGCACGCGCAGGGCCGCATTCGCCCCGGGCGGGAAGTCCTCGGCATGGGCGACCACACCGTCGCGGGGCTCACCCATGCACTGCACATCGACGTCGATGAGATCACGAAGACGCGGCACCAGCTGGGCCACGTGCACGCCCGCGCCGCCGTAGACGGACGGGGGGTACTCGCGAGTGAGAATGGATGCATGCATACCCCGATCGTCTCACACGCCGCCTAGGGGGGGATCGCCCGCCCCATGCGACCGGGGCCGCTCCGGTGGATGCTGAACGGCCCCTGATCGTCCGGACCGTCTTGCCGCCCGCCCGCCCCGGGCCGTAGGTTGAGTCCATGGCTACACCCAGCGTTCTCTCCCTCGTGCTGGCGGGAGGCGAAGGAAAACGGCTCATGCCCCTCACCGCTGATCGGGCGAAGCCCGCCGTGCCCTTCGCCGGCACCTGCCGTCTCATCGACTTCGTCCTGTCGAATCTCGCGAACTCCAACCTGCTGAAGATCGCCGTTCTGACGCAGTACAAGTCGCACTCGCTCGACCGGCACATCTCGGTCAAGTGGCGCATGTCGACGATGCTCGGCAACTACGTCACCCCCGTCCCGGCCCAGCAGCGCCGCGGCCCCCATTGGTACCAGGGCAGCGCCGACGCCATCTACCAGTCGATGAACCTCATCAAGGACGCCGACCCCGACTACATCGTCGTCTTCGGCGCCGACAACATCTACCGCATGGACGTCATGCAGATGCTCGAGGCGCACATCGACTCGGGCATGGACGCCACCGTCGCCGGCATCCGCGTGCCGCGCTCGGAGGCCTCGGCCTTCGGCGTCATCGACTCGGACCCCGAAGGCCGCATCAAAGGCTTCCTCGAGAAGCCCAAGGACCCCCCCGGCCTGCCCGACTCGCCCGACGAGGTGCTGGCCTCGATGGGCAACTACATCTTCAGTCGCAGGGCCTTCGTCGAGATGCTCGAGGCCGACGGCGAGAACTCCGAGTCCAAGCACGACATGGGCGGCGACATCGTCCCCGCCTTCGTCGAGGCCGGCCAGTGCGGGGTCTACGACTTCAAGGACAACGTCGTGCCCGGCGCCACCGAGCACGACAAGGACTACTGGCGCGACGTCGGCACCATCGACGCCTTCCACGCCGCGCACATGGATCTCGTCTCGGTCGTGCCGCAGTTCAACCTGTACAACGAGCAGTGGCCCATCTGGGCCGACGCGATCCAGGCGCCAGCGGCGAAGTTCACCCTGCACGGCACCGCCGAGTCCTCGCTCGTCTCGGCCGGCTGCGTCATCTCCGGCGGCGACGTCGACCACTCGGTGCTCAGCCCGAAGGTCCGCGTCGAGAAGGGCGCCTCGCTCGACCGCTGCGTCCTCATGGACGGGTCCCACGTCGGCGAGCAATGCATCCTGCGCAACGCCATCCTCGACAAGGGCGTCGTCCTGCCCCCCGGCACGCACGTGGGCCTGGACCGCGAGGACGACGAGGCCCGCGGCCTGACGGTCTCCTCCGGCGGTATCACGGTCGTGCCGAAGGGCTTCACGGTGACCAGGGAGGCGGCCTTCCGCGCCGACGACTGAGCGGGCCGGGCGTCGACGCCACGACGCACGTGCCGCGCGTGGCGGCCCCGCGCCCGCACGTCCGGGCCCCTCGCAGGCGGCCTCAGCGCGCCGTGACCGCGACGAACAGGCCCTCGCCCACCGGCAGCAGCGCGCTCGTGAGGCCCTCGTTCTCGATGGCCGCCGTGAGCGTCTCGCGGATGATGAGGGCCTCGTCCTCCTCGTCGGAGGGGTCGGCCACCTTGTTCCGCCAGAGCACCTCGTTGAGGATCACCAGTCCGCCGGGGCGCAGCAGGCGCAGCGCCTGGTCGAGGTACTCGGCGTACTCGAGCTTGTCGCCGTTGATGAAGACGATGTCGTAGGCTCCGTCGCGCAGATTGTTCAGCACGTCCAGCGGGCTGCCGGGGATGAGGCGGAAGCGGCGCGTGGGGATCCGCTCGGCGATGAAGGCCTGGCGGGCCTGCACCTGCCACTGGGCCTGCGCGTCGATCGAGGTGAGGACCCCGCGCTCGTTCATGCCGGCGAAGAAGGCCAGCCCGGACGCCCCGGTGCTCGTCCCGATCTCGACGACGGCCTGCGCGTCGAGCGCCCGGGCCAGCATCGTGAGGGTCGCGCATGCGCCATTGCTGAGCGCCGGCGCGCCGCTCAGGACGGCCTGCTCGCGAGCGGTGCGGACCGCCTCGACGGCGGGGATGAGATCATCGGCGTAGGACAGGGAACGGGAATCCAGCCCGTCCCGGGCGGAGTTCTTGCTGCTGCGAGAGGACGACACGTGCACAGCCTAGCCGCCCGGGTCTCTACCATGGGTTGAGGCATATCGCACTGACGGAAGGCGACGACGATGAGCGAACCGATTTTCGGGCGACTGTTGACCGCGATGGTCACACCCTTCGACGACGAGGGGAAGCTCGACCTCGACAAGGCCAAGGAGCTCGCCGCCCATCTGGTCGACGACCTGCGCAACGACGGCCTCGTCATCTCCGGCACGACGGGCGAGGCGCCCACGACGACCCCCCGGGAGAAGTTCGACCTGCTGTCGGCGGTGAAGGCCGAGGTGGGCGACCGGGCGAGGCTCGTCGCCGGCGTCGGGACGAATGACACGGCGGCCAGCGTCGAGCTGGCCCGCCAGGCCGAGCAGGCCGGCGCCGACGGCCTGCTGGCCGTCACGCCCTACTACTCGCTCCCCCCGCAGGACATGATCGTCGACCACTTCGTCGCCATCGCCGACGCGACGAGCCTGCCGGTCATCCTCTACGACATCCCGCACCGCACCGGGCGCCCGATCGAGACCGGTTCGCTCCTGGAGCTGGCCTCCCATCCGAGGATCCGCGCCGTCAAGGACGCGAAGAAGGACCTCGACGCGTCCTCGCGCGTCATGGCCGAGACCGATCTGCAGTACTACTCGGGCGATGACGCCATCACCCTGCCTCTCATGGCGATCGGAGGCGTCGGCGTGGTCGGCACGAGCACCCATTTCACGGGCCGGCGCGCCCACGAGATGATCGACGCCTTCTGCTGCGGCGACGTGGCCGAGGCCCTTCGCCTCCACCGCATGCTGCTGCCGGTCTTCACCGGCGTCTTCGCGACCCAGGGCTGCATGATGGTCAAGGCGGGCCTGGCGCACCAGGGCGTGCCCGTCGGCGCCTGCCGCCCGCCGCTGCGCAGCGCCCCCGCCGACCTGGCAGGGGCCTTCGGCGAGCTGCTCGACAGCACCGATCTGTAGACCCCGACCGGTCGCGGGCCCTGCGTCCGCCGGCGGGAAGGATCCGCCCGGCCCGAACCGACGGGCCGGGCGGATTTCGTCGCGGCGGCTAGCCTTGTGACGTGGTCCCCATGAGTTTTCTCGGCATCAACGCCAGCGAATTCCTCATCCTCGTGGTGCTCGCCGTGATCTTCTTCGGGCCCGAACGCATCCCCGAGTTCAGCCGCAAGGCGGCGCGGGTGGTCTTCTACGTCCGCAACATCGCCAACGGCGCCACCCAGCAGCTCAAGGACGAGCTGGGGCCCGAGTACCAGGACCTCACCCTCGAGGACCTCAACCCCAAGACCTTCGTGCAGAAGCACCTGCTCGACGAGATCCAGGCCGACCTCGACGACGTCCGGAGCGATCTCGACGACGTCCGGCGCGAGGTGGGCTCAGCGGCGAGCGCGGCCACGAGCGCGACGGGCGCCGTGGACCGGGCCGTCCGCGCGCCGGACTCCCCGGCGCCCGGCGCTGCGGGATCCGTCGGCGCGGCGTCGGAGGCGAGGCCCCCGACCGCGGATGCGACGGCGGCCGCCGCCCTCGACGCCGCGGTGGGCGCCATGCGGGCCCGCTACGGCCTCTGCTTCGACCTCGACGCGACCTGAGATCTCGACGCGGCCCGATGCCGTCCGGCCGTCCGGCCCCGGGGCCGGACGGCGCACCGCCGGTCAGTTCACCGTGAGGTTCAGCGAGGTGCCCTTGAGGCCCTTGCGGTGCGCGGTGACGATGGCGGCCAGGGTCTGGATCGCCTTGGTCGTCGGGCTGTTCTCGTCGGACAGGACGATCGGCTCGCCGGTCTCGCCGCCGGCGCTGATCCGCGGGTCGATCGGGATCTGGACCAGCAGGTTGATCTGGCGGTTGCAGCGCTCGGACAGGGCGTCGGCGGTGGCCTGACCGCCCCCGGAGCCGAAGAGCTCCACCGTGTGGCGCTCGTGGCAGTGCGGGCACTCCACCTCGAGGTGGCTCATGTTCTCGACGACGCCGAGCACGTGCTGGTGCAGCATCTCCGCCATCGTGCCGGCGCGCTCGGAGATCTCCGAGACGTTCGACTGCGGCGTCGTCACGACGAGCACGTCGGAGTTCGGGATCTTCTGGCCGATGGCCAGGGCGACGTCGCCGGTGCCCGGGGGCAGGTCGATGAGCAGATAGTCCAGGTCGCCCCAGAAGACGTCGGACAGCAGCTGCGTGACGGCCCGGTCGAGGATCGGGCCGCGCCAAGCGATGACCTGGTCGCGGGACTGCTTGAGCATGCCCATCGAGATCACGCTGATGCCCGAGACCGGCACGGGCAGGATCATCTCGTCCACGACGGTCGGCCGGGCCTCGTCGATGCCGAGCAGGCCGGGGATCGAGTGGCCGTAGATGTCGGCGTCCAGCAGCCCCACGGTCAGGCCCCGCTGGGCGAGCGCAAGGGCCAGGTTCACGGTGACGGAACTCTTGCCGACGCCGCCCTTGCCCGAGGCCACCGCGACGACGCGGGTGAGGTTGCCGGGCTGGGAGAACGGGATGACGTTCTCGGTGCGGCCGGCCTGCAGGGACTCGCGCATCGCGGCGCGCTGCTCGTCGTTCATGACCCCCATCTCGACCTCGACGCCGGTGACCCCGCGGACGGCGGACAGGACCTTCGTCACGTCCTGCCTGATGGTCGCGTGCAGCGGGCACCCCGCCACGGTCAGCAGCACCTTCACGGTGACGACGCCGTCGTCGCCGACGGAGACGTCGTCGATCATGCCCAGATCGTCGATCGAGCGGCGGATCTCGGGGTCCTGCACGGTGTGGAGGGCCGTCCGGATCTGGGACAGCATGGGGTTCTGCGCTTCGCTCATAGGCACGTGTCTACGTCACTTCCGGGGATCGATTCAAATCATCCGGACGATCATGATCCGTCGGGCCGCGCCGCACGGCCGACCGGTGCATCGCCGGGCGCGCACCGGGGCGGCCGGGGACGGCCGGGCCGTCGCCTTTCACGGGGCGTCCTCGCTCACTGGGCGTCCTCGGGGGACGGGGATGACTCGTCGTCGGGGCTGTTGCCGTGCTCGAGCTCGAAGAGGAGCTCGTGCAGCTGGTCGCGCAGCTCGGAGCGGACGAAGTCGCGGGTGGCCATGTCACCGATGCCGGCGCGCAGGGAGGCGATCTCGCGCGCCAAGTAGTCCATGTCGGCGCGCGACTGGGCGTTGACCCGCCGGTCGCCGTCGAGGGAGGCCTTGTCGCGGGCCTCCTGACGGTTCTGCGCCAGGAGGATCAGGGGGGCCGAGTACGAGGCCTGGGTGCTGAAGGCCAGGTTGAGCAGGATGAAGGGGTACGGGTCCCAGTGGTGCCAGCTGCCCAGCAGGTTCAGCACGATCCAGGAGACGACGAAGACCGTCATCCACAGCAGGAAGCGCGGGCTGCCCATGAAGCGGGCGATCCACTCGGCGAACTGACCGAAGCTCTCCTCGTTGAACCGCAGGCGGCGTCTGCGGTGGAAGCCGGTGCGATCGCCGGGGGTGTTGAGACGGTCCTCGGGGCGCTGGGCGTCGGCCATCAGTCCACCTCCTGCTCGTCGGATCCGCCGTCGGGCCGCCGGTCGGGGCCGTCGTCGGCGCGCTCGCCGGGCTCGATCCCGTCCATCTGGTCGCCGCGCCAGTCGTCCGGCAGCATGTGGTCGAGCACGTCGTCCACGGTCACCGCGCCGACGAGCTGGTGCTCGGCGTTGACGACCGGCGCGATGACGAGGTTGTAGGTGGCGAAGTAGCGCGAGACCCGGTTCAGGTCGGCGTCGGGCGTCAGCGGCCGCATCGCCGTGTCGATGACCGTTGAGGCCATGAGGCTCGGCGGCTCGCGGAGCAGGCGCTGGATGTGGGCGGCGCCCAGGTAGCGCCCCGAGGGGGTGTCCGTCGGGGGGCGGGTGATGAACACCATCGAGGCCGCTGCGGGGGTCACCTCGGGGTTGCGCAGCGCGGCCAGCGCTTGGGCGATCGTCGCGTCGGGGGCGACGATGACCGGTTCGGGGGTCATCATGCCGCCAGCGGTGAGCTCCTCGTACTGCATGAGGTTCCGCACATCGGCGGCCTCCTCCGGCTCCATGCGGGCCAGGAGGTCCTCGGCGAACTCCTCGGGCAGGTCGTTGATGAGGTCGGCGGCGTCGTCCGGGTCCATCTCCTCCAGGACGTCGGCCGCCCGCTCGGCCTCCAAGGTGTTCAGCAGGGCGACCTGCTCGTCCTCGGGCAGTTCCTGGAAGGCATCGGCCAGCTGCTCGTCGGCGAGGGCACGGGCGACGTCGGTGCGCTGGGCGGGCGCCATGTCATGCAGCTCTCGGGCCACGTCGGCCGGGCGCATGTCGGCGAGCTGGGCGACCTTGCGGTCGGTGGCCTCGTCGGCCGCGGCCAGCGAGGGGGCGATCTCCGACCACGGCACCTGGAGGAGCGCGCCCCTGCGGGACGCGAAGCCGAAGCGCTTCGCGGTCGTCTCGCGCAGCGCCGCCCTGGTGATCTCCCACTGTCGGTTGCGGCTCCCGCGCATCGCCACGTCGAAGATCGTGGCCCTCTTCCCGTCGGTGGTGACGACCGCGCGGTCGAAGAGGTCCTCGAAGACGAGGGTCTCGCCCTCGCGCTGCTGGAAGCGCCGGGCGTCGATGACGCCCGCCAGCGACAGGCGCTCGGCGTCGATCGACTGGACGCGGGCCATCGGGACGAAGATGCGGCGCGCGGCGAGCAGCTCGACGACCAGGCCCTTCACCCGGGGCAGGCGTCCGGGCGCCCGGAACTGCGTGACGAAGTCGCGGACCTTGCCCACCTGATCGCCCGAGGCGTCCAGCACCGGGAGGCCCTGCAGGCGCGAGAGGAAGATCGAGGAGGAAACAGGACTCACGCATGAAGGGTACCCGCCGGGTCCCCGGGGGCGCCCCGGTGAGGCGGTTGCCGTCGCGGTCGTCGTGGCGTACCGCCGGGCCCCGGGGGACGCCCGGACGGCGTCCGCGGGCCGGCCGGGCGTTAGCGTTGTGCCATGAGCTACCGACCCCGCCGTTCCGTGCTGTACATGCCCGCCGCCAACGCCAGGGCCCTGGCCAAGGCGAGGACGATCGACTGCGACGCGATCATCCTCGACCTCGAGGACGCCGTCGCGCCTACCGCCAAGCCGGCGGCCCGCGAGACCGCCTGCGAGGCCGTGCGCAGCGGGCGGTACGGGTACCGCGAGCTCGTCGTGCGGGTCAACGCGGTCGGCACCGCCTGGCACGAGGACGACCTCGCCGCCGTCTGCGCGGCCGGCCCCGACGCCATCGCCGTGCCGAAGGTCGACTCGGCCGAGCAGGTGCGCTCCCTGGTCGCCGCCATGGAGCGTCTCGGCGCGCCCGCCTCGACGAGGCTGTGGGCGATGGTCGAGACCCCGCGGGCGGTCCTCGACGCGGACAGGATCCTCGGTGCCTCCGAGCGCCTCGAGGTGGCCGTGCTCGGCACGAACGACCTCGTCAACGAGCTGCGCGCGGCCTGGACGCCCGGCCGGGCCCCGCTGGCCCATGCGCTCCAGGCGGTCGTCTGCGCGGCCCGCGCCAACGGCAGGGTCGTGCTCGACGGGGTCTACAACGACGTGCACGACCGCGAGGGCCTCGTCGCCGAGTGCGAGCAGGGCTTCGAGTGGGGCTTCGACGGCAAGACGCTCATCCACCCGAGCCAGGTGGACGTCGCCAACGAGATCTGGGCACCCGACGAGACGGCGGTCGCCGAGGCCCGCGAGCTGATCGCCGCCTTCGACGAGGCCCTCGCGGCGGGCTCCGGCGTCGCCACCTTCCACGGTCGCATGATCGAGAACCTGCACGTCGAGGCCGCGCACCGCACCGTCGACATGTTCGAGGCCGTCAGGGGCCGCTGAGCCGGCTGTCCGCGCCCAGTCCGCGCCCGGTTCACGGTCGGCGCAGGGCGGCACGGTGGCCCCGCACGCCGTGTCGACTAAACTTGAGTCCGTCAGGCTTAGGTTTCGCCCCGGCGGGCGGACCGGTTCCAGAGACACGAGGAGGGCCCATGTCCATGATGGGTGGCACTGCTTCCGTCCCCGGCCGTGGCAATTCGCGCCTGCGGCTCCGCTCGCCTGCGTCCATCGCCGTCTACGACACCTACGAGGACGCCCAGCACGCCGTTGACTACTTGGCCGACAGGAACTTCCCGGTGCAGTTCCTGTCGATCGTCGGCACCGAGCTGAAGAGCATCGAGCGCATCACGGGCGGCCTCAGCTGGGGCCGGGTGCTCGCGAGCGCCGCGATGAACGGCCTGGTCTGGGGCGCCATGGCGGCGCTCCTGTTTTACTTCTTCGTGCCCAATGTGAGCATCGCCCTCGTCTTCCTCGGCGCCATCGTCGTGTTCGTCCTGGCCAACGTGCTCACCTCGGGCATCAGCTACGCCATGACCGCCGGGCGGCGCGACTTCACCTCGAGCTCCCAGATCGTCGCGACCCGCTACGAGGTCATCGGCGAGAACGAGGTGGCCGGCCAGGCCCGCCGGCTCCTGACGGGCGGGCGCCCCGCCCGGACGGTGCGCGGCTCACCCGTCGTGTCCCGGCCCGGCGCCGGCTGGCAGGACGCCGCGCAGGGCTCCGAGCCGAGCCCCGACTGGGCGCCTCCCCGGACGCCCCCGGCCGCTCCTGCGGATCGTCCGGCGCCGATGGGCGGGTCCTCCGCCCCGGACCAGGCGGCCCCGGGCGGGGCCGGCCCGGACCAGGCCCGGGGCGGGCAGTCGGAGACCGGCCCCGGCTTCTTCGACCCCGCCGATCGCGGCGGGGGCCCCGCCTGACCGGCGGGCCGGGTCACCGGCGGGCCGTCGAGCCCATCCAGGCCTCGACGGCGGCCGACTCGCGCGGCAGCCGGTCGCTGAGCACCGAGCAGCCGTCGGCGGTGATGACGATGTCGTCCTCAATGCGCACGCCGATGCCGCGCAGCGGCTCGGGCACGAGCAGATCGGACGACTTGAGGTAGATGCCCGGCTCCACGGTGATGACCATCCCCTCGGCGAGGGCGCCCCGGCGGTACTGCTCGTCGCGGGCGTGCGCGCAGTCGTGGACGTCCAGGCCCAGGTGGTGGCTCGTGCCGTGCACCATCCAGCGGCGCCACTGCCCGCCGCCGGTCGACAGGGCCTCGTCCACCGAGACGGGCAGGATGCCCCAGTCCCGGAAGGCCCGGACGAGCACCTCGACGGCGGCGCGGTGCACGTCGAGGAAGCCGGCGCCGGGCCGTGCCGCGGCCATGCCGGCCCGCTGGGCGGCGAGGACCGTGTCGTGGACCAGGCGCTGGGCGTCCGTGAAGGCTCCGGTGACCGGCATCGTGCGGGTGATGTCGGCCGTGTAGAGCGAGTCCAGCTCGATGCCGGCGTCCATGAGGACGAGATCGCCGGGGCGCACCGGACCGTCGTTGCGCACCCAGTGCAGGGTGTTGGCGTGCTCGCCCGCCGCGACGATCGAGTCGTAGCCGACGGCGTTGCCCTCGGTGCGGGCGTGCATGCCGAAGACTCCCTCGAGCAGCCGCTCGCCGCGGCGGTGGGCGACCGCGCGGTCGAGGTGGGCGACGACGTCGGTGAAGGCGTCGGCGCTGACCCGGCAGGCCTCGCGCAGCTGGCCGAGCTCCCAGTCGTCCTTGACCATGCGCAGCTCGTCGGCCGCGGTGACCAGCTCGTCGTCGGCCCGCGGATCGGCGCCGCGGGACCCGTCGACGAGCGCGGTGACCGCGGGGTCCGCCTCCCGGATGACGCGGACCGGGGCGTCGGCGCGCTCGAGGAGCGCCGGCAGCCGGTCGATGCTCTCCGTGCGCATGCCGCACAGCGACGACATCTCCGCCGGGGACTCCCGGGCGCCGACCCACATCTCGCCGTAGCGGGGGTCGGAGTAGAACTCCGGGTCGGTGCGCGGCACGCGCGGGTGGAAGAACAGCACGCCCTCGCCGTCGGGCTCGATGACGAGCACCGCGTCGGGCTCGCGGTCGGAGCCCAGCCCGCTGAGGTGCGCGAAGGCCGAGTGCGGCCGATAGGGGAAGTCGCAGTCGTTGTTGCGTCGCTGGAGGCCGCCTGCCGGGACGACGAGGCGCTCGCCGGGAAACCGCGCCGACAGGGCCGCGCGGTGGGCCGTGGCGCTGGGTACCGACGCCAGCCGGGCCGGGGGCTCGGCGGGGTAGGGTGCCCAGTCCGCCGCGATGAACTCCTTGAACGCCTCCGAGTACGGCGACCCGCCCCGGGGGGTGTCCGTCCCTTCCCTGTTCATGCTCGCCTCCATGGTTCTGAGCGTCGGTTCGGCCAGTGCCGATGGTAGGCCGGTCGCGCCGACGACGGGCCGGGCGCCCGGGGCGCCGTGGTCAGGGGCCGTACGGGGTGAAGCCGGCCGGCCACTCGACGGGCCCGTCGCCCAGGACGGCGAGCGCCGCGACCGCGTCGGGGAAGGGGCGCCAGTGCGCCAGCCGCACGTCGGCCCGCCGCAGGGTGTCGTTGACGGGCAGCCCGGGGTCGGACAGGAAACCGGTGCCGCGCGCCTTCAGGAGGGCCTCCTTGGCCGTCCACAGGCGCAGGGCGTCGGCGTCCGTGCCGCGGGCCGCCCACCAGTCGCGCTCGGCGTCGGTGAACACCGAGGTGAGGGCGCGGACGTCCACGGCGCTGTCCCGCCCCTGGGTGTCGACCCCCACCACGGCCCGGGCGAGCACGGCGACCACGGCGTTGTCGTGGCTGATCGAGGCCCGCCATCCCGCCAGCCCGGTCGTCGGCCCGCCCCGCCCGTCGGCGCGCTCGTGCAGGATGACGGGCCCCGTCGTCCCGAGGAGGCCCCGTTCGGCGGCCGCGCGCCCGGCATCGGCGATGAGCTTCCGGGCGGTCACCATGCGCGCCCGGTCGATCTCGCGGCGCAGGCGGTGCAGACGGGCCAGCGTCGGCGGGTCGAGCAGCGCGGTGAGTTCGGGGCGGTCCCAGTCGGTCAGCGGACGGGACCAGACGATGACGGCCGCGGGGGTGTCGAGGACGACGAGCCCGGGGGCCGGTCCGTCACCGTCCATCGCTCTCCGATCCGTCGCCGAAGGTGCCCAGCGGGGCCAGTCTAGGGGGCGTCCGGGACCGTCGTGACGCGCGCACCCGCCGCGCGCCCGGCTAGGCTTGGCCCATGCTCGCCGATCCCGTTGCACAGCGTCGACTGCTCGATGTGGCCGCCCTCGACATGAAGGCCGTGCACCTGCGGCACAGGGCGGCGAACCTCCCCGAGGACGAGGAGCTCCGCGGGCTCCAGGCCGAGCGCGTCGCGCTGACCGAGCGCATCACCGAGGCCGACACCCGCCGAGGCGACGTCCAGATGGAGCTCGACCGCATCGACCGCGACCTCGAGACGGTCAAGGCCCGCCAGAAGCGCGACCAGGGGCGCGCCGACTCGGGCGAGGTCGTCGACCAGCGGGCACTGCAGTCCCTGCTCGCCGAGATCGAGCACCTGACCGGACGCATCAACGACCTCGAGGAGACCGAGCTCGAGGCCATGCAGGCCGTCGAGGACGCCACGGCGGCGCGCGACGAGTTCGTCGCCCGGCGCACCGGCATCGAGGAGCGGATGCGTGAGCTGCTGGCCAGTCGCAAGAGCGCCAGGGCCGAGATCGCCGAGCAGGCCGAGCGGCTGGCCGCCGAGCGGAGGGCGGTCCGCGAGCGGCTGCCCGCCGAGCTGCTGGCGCTGTACGACCGGATCGCCGGCCGCAGCGGCTCCAGCGGCGCCGCCGAGTTGCGCGCCCGGCGCTGCGGAGGCTGCGGGCTCGAGATCGACCCGACCGAGCTGCATGCCATCGCCGCCGCCGCGCCGGACGCCATCGTGCGCTGCGAGGAGTGCGGGCGCATCCTCGTCCGCACCGACGAGTCCGGGCTGTGACCCGGCGGGTGCACGGACCCGGCGCGCGCCCGCGCTAATCTGTCCACGGACGAGTCGGCCGGACGGTCGCGGCGCCCAGGCGCTGAGGAAAGTCCGGGCTCCACAGGGCAGGGTGATGGACAACATCCACCCGGGGCGACCCGCGGGACAGTGCCACAGAGAACAGACCGCCCGAGCGATCGGGCAAGGGTGAAACGGCGGTGCAAGAGACCACCGCATCGCAGGCGACTGCGATGGCACGGCAAACCCCACCCGGAGCAAGACCAAGAAGGATGCCCCCGGCATCCGCGCAGGCGTCCGAGGGCTGCCCGCCCGAGCCTGCGGGTAGGTCGCGCGCCCGTCGCGGAAGCGGCGGGGGAAGGACGCCGGCAACGGCGTTCGCAGATGGATGACCGTCGGCTGCATGCAGTCACAGAACCCGGCTTACAGGCCGGCTCGTCCGCTCCTCCGGATGAAGCATGACCGAGCATGCGGAGCCGCACCCGCCGTCCGGAGTCGCCTGTGGCGGAGGCGGTGCGCGCCACGATCGGTGATGACCCTTAGGTTGTTTCCCTGATTCCTCCCCAGTTGTTTTATGCTGAGACTCGGCAGAGATGCCGCAGCAGCCACGGCCATCGCCGTCGGAGATGCACAAGTCCCCTGTAGCTCAGCTCTTGTGGTTCGAAGGAGAGCTGTCACCAATGAACGGACGTCGCCTCGCCGCTGCATCTGCGACGATGCTCGCGCTCACCGGGTGCAGTGCCGGCTCCCTCATCCCCGGGGCCTCACCGTCACCGACACCCGAAGTCACCTACGACAGCGTCACAGAGCTCCGCGATGCCGCCGTGGAGGACGGATACGACTGCCCCGACTGGCGGCAGACCAACGTCGTGAAGAACGCGGCACAGTCAGGGAACTGCTCCAGTGCGGACGTCTTCTCCATCTACCTGTCAGAAGAAGACGCGCAGCAGACCATCGACGGTGTGAAGTCGCTCGGTACCGAGGTTCACGTGCTGACTGGCGGGAACTGGATCATCAACGCTCCCACTGCTGAGTTGTCCTCCCTCAAGGAGGCGCTGGGTGGGACGATCGTCCAGTACTCGGGGACCGTGAGGCTTATTCACAGCGCCTGTGGATGACACTGTGACCAGGGGCGACGATCGCGATCTGGCCCTCCATGAATAAGCCTTCATGAACCGCCCCCGAGGGGGAGGTGCGGACCCTGCTCGCACAGGCCAGCTCGTCCGCCCCGCGGCGCGTGCTCGGCGGCCGTTCGTCACCGGGTGGCACCATGGTGTGGTGGCAGATCAGGGTTCCGGGAGCGGGTACGAGCCGAGTCTCGGTTGTCTCACGTCCATGGCCGTCAGGATCCTCCTGCTGGTCGGCCTCGTCCTCGGGGGCCTGTCCTTCCTGCTGCTCTTCGTGCTGGCCCTGCTCTTCATGCTGGCCGCCAGCTACCAGACGGACGGGACCGGCACGTTCAACGACATGATCCTGTGGATCCTCGAGCGCGTCTTCCTCGACGGCCTCGATCCGCGGATGTCGCCCGGGGCCATGTTCGGCAAGGCCCTGTGGACCGGCATGTGCTCCCTCGGGCTCCTCCCCCTGGGCCTGGCGCTCCTGGCGCGCCAGGTCACCCGCCAGCTCTGGGAGGAGCCGCGGCACCATGTCCTCCGGCTCGTCGGCCTGGGCCTGTCCCTGCTGATCCTGGTCAACCCGGTCGGCCTCGTGCATGCGGGCCTGCCGTTCGGCCTCAGCCTCCAGGCCCTCACCTGGGGCCCGGCGTTCGTCCTCATCGGGAGCTGCCTCGACCGACAGCTGTTCGGCGCCGAGAAGCCGGTGTGGATGCGGTCGTGGTTCCGGGCCGGGAAGGGCTCTCCCGTCCCGGCCGGGCCCGTGCCCGCGGGCACGGGCCCGGTTCCTCAGCCCATGCCGATGGGGGCTCCCGGCCCCGTGCCGGCGCCCGTGGGACGCCCCCTCCCGCCGGCGCCCATGGCGCCGCCGCCCGGGCCCGCGCCGATCGGCCCGCCCGGGCAGTACCCCGCCCGAACGGGCCAGCAGGCCATGCCGCCGGCCCCTCACGGCGGCCGGCCCCTGCCGTACCCGCCGCCCACCTGGCCTCCGATGACCGGGCCGAATCCGCGCTGACGAGGCACGACGGCGCAGGAGGGCGGGACCCGGCGGGCTGATCGTCCGGGCCGGTCGGCTCAGTGGATGCCCGACAGGTCGATGCCGGCGGGATCGCCGCCCAGGATCGGTTCGCCGCTGCTGGGCAGGGTGAGGATCTCGGCGCCGGTCTCGGTGATCACCAGCGTCTGCTCGAACTGGGCGCAGCGCGAGCCGTCCTCGGTCACGACGGTCCAGCCGTCGTCCCACTGCTTGGTGCGGGCACTGCCGATGGTGAGCATCGGCTCGATCGTCAGGGTCATGCCCGGCGCCATCGTCCGGTCGTAGCGCGGCTCGTCGTAGTGGAAGATGATGAGCCCCGAGTGGAAGGCGGTGTGCACGCCGTGGCCGGTGTACTCGCGCACCACGTCGTAGGCGAAGCGCCGGGCGTACCTCTCGATGACGCGGCCGATGACCGAGACCGAGCGACCGGGCTTGCATGCCTTGATGGCGCGGTACATCGACGCGCGGGTCACCTCGGACAGCTTCCGCGACTGCTCGTCGACCTCGCCGACGTAGAAGGTGGCGCAGTTGTCGCCGTGCACTCCCTCGGCGTAGGCGGTGACGTCGAGCTTGATGATGTCGCCGTCCTCGAGCGGGCGCTTGTCAGGGATGCCGTGGCAGATGACCTCGTTGACGCTCGTGCAGATGCTCTTGGGGAAGCCCCGGTAGTCCAGGCTTGCCGGCCAGGCGTGGTGGTCGCACATGAACTCGTGGGCGACCGCGTCGAGCTCGTCGGTGGTGACCCCGGGGGCGATCCGGGCCGCGGCCACGAGGATGGCGTCCGCGGCGATGCGGCCGGCGACGCGCATCCTCTCGACGACCTCATCGCTCTGGATGTCGGAGCCCTCGTAGTCCTCCGGCTCCATCCTCCCGACGTAGGGGGGGCGGACGATGCCCGCGGGAACGGGACGCGTCGGGCTCTGAGGATACGGCTTCATGGCAGTCACGGGCCCAAGTCTAGGACCGGGCCCCGTCGCCGGACGCCCGGCTGCGGGTCCCGTCAGGAGACGACCTTCAGTCCGGCGATGCAGTCGCGCACCTTCTTGTCGCGGGCGGAGTCGCCGATCGTGACGCTGGAGATGAAGACCCCGAAGTGGTCGTCCGAGCCGACGTCGACGACGTAGACGTCCACGACGTCGCCCTCGACCTGCGGCAGATTGCTCATCGTGACGTAGACCTCGGCCTGCATGTGCCAGGCCTGGTGGCCGTTGACGGTGGTCGCCTCGTCGACGAGGTCCTTGCGGCCCGTGTAGCCCGAGTAGTAGCCGCTGGAGGCGTAGCACTCCATGGTCTGGTGGGCCGAGACGGTCGGGTCGGTGAAACCGTCGGTGGCGTTGAGGGCGCCCACGCTGACGTTCGACATCCACCCCGGGTAGACGTCGTCGATGAGCGTGTGGAGGTCGGAGACCCAGTCGAGGTAGAAGGACGGGCTGTTGTCCCAGCCCGAGATGTCCGGGGCCTGGAGCCCGCCGCCGGCGATGCCCTTGGAGGGCTGGTTCGTCTGCGTGCTGACGGTGGTGACGGGGCAGCGCTGGCTGGACTGGTGGGAGCTGGGCGTCGGCGTGGGGGTGCTCGTCTCGTCCCAGGCGGACTCGGTGGGTGCGGCGGAGTTGGTGTCCTCGGGGACGTCGCCTCCGGCGCCCTGGCCGCCGCGGGTCAGGACGATGACGACGACGAGGGCGACGGCGGCGAGGATCGCGATGATGGCGACGACGAACCCTCTGCCCCCGCCGCTCCTCCCGGCGCCGCCGGCCGCGGTCGGGGCCTCCCCCGGCGGGGGCGTGGCCGCGGGGTCCGTCGTCGTCGTCTCGGACCATGCCTGGCCGTCCCAGTAGCGATACCTGCCGGGCGTGCCGGCGGGGTCCGGATACCAACCGGGGCTGGGCATGCGGTCTCCTCGGGGACGATGAGTCGGCGGGCGGGCTCCCGAGCCCGACCGCCGACCGGGACGGTGGACGGTGACTCGCCTTGGAGTTTATCGCCCGTGGTCCGGCCCGCCCGGCGCCGTACGGCCGGCACTGGCAGACTGGGGGTCATGGATCGCCAAACCGAGTTCGTCCTGCGCACCGTCGAGGAACGCAATGTGAAGTTCATCCGACTGTGGTTCTCCGACGTGCAGGGCTTCCTGAAGTCCGTGGCGATGGCCCCGGCCGAACTCGAGAGCGCCTTCGACGAGGGCACCGGCTTCGACGGCTCGGCGATCGAGGGCTACGCGCGCGTCTACGAGTCCGACATGGTCGCGCACCCCGACCCGTCCACCTTCCAGTTGCTGCCCTGGCGCACGCACGCCAACACGGCCCGCATGTTCTGCGACATCTCCATGCCCGACGGCTCGCCGGCGATGGCCGACCCGCGGCACGTGCTCGAGCGGGCCCTGGGCAGGGCCGCCGACATGGGGTTCACCTTCTACTGCCATCCCGAGATCGAGTTCTTTCTCATCGAGAAACTGCGTCAGGGCGAGTACGGGCCCAAGCCGCTCGACAACGCCGGCTACTTCGACCACACCACCATGGACGACGGCACCGACTTCCGCCGCGACGCCGTCATGATGCTCGAGCAGATGGGCATCTCGGTCGAGTTCAGCCACCACGAGAGCGCCCCCGGCCAGCACGAGATCGATCTGCGCTACGCCGACGCCCTGTCGATGGCCGACAACATCATGACCTTCCGCGTCGTCGTGCGCGAGATCGCCGCGAGTCAGGGCATCCAGGCGTCCTTCATGCCGAAACCGTTCACGGACGCGGCCGGCTCCGGGATGCACACCCACATGAGCCTGTTCGAGGGCGACCGCAACGCCTTCTTCGACGCCGCCGACGAGGTGCGCCTGTCGCGCACCGGACGCCACTTCGTGGCCGGCCTGCTGGCCCACGCCCGCGAGATCACGGCCGTGACGAACCAGTTCGTCAACTCGTACAAGCGCCTGTGGGGCGGCGGAGAGGCGCCGGCCTACGTCTGCTGGGGCCGGAACAACCGCTCCGCCCTCGTGCGGGTGCCGCTGTTCAAGCCGAACAAGCAGTCCAGCGCCCGCATCGAGTACCGCGCCATCGACTCCTCGTGCAACCCCTATCTCACCTACGCGCTGCTCCTCAACGCCGGGCTGGACGGCATCGAGCGCGAGCTGCCGCTGCCCGACGAGGCCGAGGACGACGTGTGGGCCCTGTCCCACAAGGAGCGCCACGCGCTCGGCATCGCGCCGCTGCCGCGCAGTCTCGACGAGGCGATCGAGGCCATGGAGTCCAGCGAGCTCGTCGCCGAGACCCTCGGCGAGCACGTCTTCGACTACTTCCTGCGCAACAAGCGCGCCGAGTACGTCGAGTACGCCCAGCAGGTCACCCCGTGGGAGCTCAGGCGGGGCATCGGCCGCATCTGAGGGTGAGGAAGGAGTCGGCCATGATGTTCGTCTGCTCCCGCTGCGGGGCCCATGAACCGTCCGCCACGCGCGCGCCCCGCTGCCGCTGCGGCGGCTTGTGGGACCTCGAGCACGAGCACCCGCCGTTCGACCCCGCCGCGGTCGACCGGCGCGAGTGGAGCATGTTCCGCTACCGGGCCTTCATGGAACTCGACGACGACGCCACATGGCAGTCCGTCACCATGGGCGAGGGCATGACGCCGATCATCGACTTCGACGACGACCTCGCGCTGAAGATGGACTACCTCATGCCCACCGGCTCGTTCAAGGACCGAGGGGCGGCCGCGCTCATCGCGCACTGCGTCTCGATCGGGGTGGACCGCGTCGTCCAGGACTCCAGCGGCAACGCCGGGCACGCCGTGGCCGCCTACTGCGCCCGGGCCGGCATCGGCTGCGAGATCTTCGTCCCGCAGGGCACCTCACCGAAGAAGATCGACCTGATCCGGGCCAGCGGCGCCGCCGTCAACGTCGTGCCCGGCAGCCGCGACCACTGCGCCGACGTCTGCCGCGCGAAGGTCGCGGCCGAGGGCGTCTACTACGCCAACCACGTCTACAACCCGGTCTTCTACGAGGGCACGAAGACCTTCGCCTACGAGATCTGGGAGCAGCTGGGGCGCATCCCGGCGAACATCCTCGTGCCGGTGGGCAACGGCACCCTGTTCCTCGGGCTCGTGAAGGGCCTGGAGGAGCTGCTGGACGCCGGGCTCATCGAGGCGATGCCGCAGATCATCGCCGTGCAGGCCGCCGGCTGCGATCCGCTGCTGCGCGCGGCCGAGGCCGGGGCCTCGCAGCCTGCGGCGGTCACGCCCGAACCCACCCTCGCCGAGGGCATCGCCATCGGGGCGCCGATGCGCGGCGCGCAGATCCTCGCCTGCGCCCGCAGATACGGCGTGCGTTTCGTCCACGCCCCCGAGGACGAGATCCTGCCCGCCCGGGCGGCGCTCGATGCCCGGGGCGTCCACTGCGAGCACACGACGGCCGCGAACCTGGCCGCCTACTGGCAGTACTGCCGCCAGTGGGGCCCAACCCCGGACTGCCTGACCACCATGTGCGGGGCCGGCCTCAAGTCCGACCACTGACCCGCTCCGGGCGCTCAGGCGTTGACCGTCCTCGGGTCAGCGCGGACTGACGACCGGCAGCATCCGTGCGACCTCGGCGGCGTGCACGCCCGAGACGCGCAGCAGGTGCTCCTCGTGCGCCCGCTCCCACGTGAGGGCGCCCGTGCACAGGGCCCAGAAGGTGTCCGGGTCGGTCTCGACGACGTTCGGCGGGGTGCCGCGGTGATGCACCGGCCCGCCGCCGGGCGCCCTCAGCTGCACGGCCGTCGTCGGGGGCACCCGCAGTTCGATGCTCAGACCGCCGAAGCGCTCGCCGAGCACCTGGGAGCAGGCGCGCAGGGCCTGCGCCGCGCCCGCCCGGTCCGGGACGACGCCGCAGCGGTCGGCGAGCAGGCGCGCCTCGATCGTGAGCGCCCGGACGACGTCGACCAGCCGCACCGGGCCCTCCTCGGTGCCGACGGTGCCGCACCCGGCTCCTTCCAGGGCCCGCTCGCAGGCGTCGATCGCCTCGTCGGCGCGGACGGCGAGACGATCCGGGTCCGTGCCGGCCATGAGCCCCCGTACGCGGCCGGCGCGGGCGGCACGGGTGCGCTCCCGGGCCTCGAGGTGGTCGGCGAGCGGCATCGCGGCGGCCCGCAGGGGGCTGGCGGCGGCCGCCGCCAGTTCGTCGGCGGCCAGCGTCAGCTCGGCGAGGGCACGCGGGTCGTCGCAGACCGCGGCCCGCAGCGCCCGCAGCAGCGCCACGCAGGTGCCGGCCGCCCTCCGTGCGGCGGTCTCGGAGCGAGCCGTCATGGTGTCCTCCTTCCGCTGCCCGTGTCGATGGTGCCCATCGGGGCCTGCTGACGGCATTAAGGCTACCCGCTGCTCCATCCGCCGCCGGCCATGCGGGATGGTCATGGGGCCTTGCAGCCGATGTCCATGGCGCTGTGCGCGCGGATCGCGGCGAGATCTGCGGCGAGAGCCTCCGCCTGATCGGACAGCAGGCAAGTCGTGGTCACTCGGATGGCGGGTTCGCTGTTGATTCTGAACAGTGAGCCTGGTGCGACGCTCCAGTGCTTGGCGAGCAGGTCCGTGCACAGACGCGCCTCGTCATCGGTCGGTATCCACACATGGAGCCCCGTGGTGTTCGTCCCGGTGACCGGGATCCCGTGTCTGCGGAGCGTCTGAAGAAAGATGTGTCGTCTTCTGTCATAGGTGCGTGCGGCATTCCTGAGGGCGTGGAGCGTGTGCTGGCCCGTCATGAGGGAGAGGACGAGTTCCTGCATGGTCCGAGGAATCCAGCCCGACGTGATGAGCAGCGTTCTGTCCAAGCGGTCGGCGGTCACAGGATCAGCCGACAGGGCCGCGAACCTCAGATCCGGACCGTGACTCTTGGACAACGACCGGATGCAGGCCCACCGGGTCGTGATGCCGGTCAGTGTCCTCAGCGGTGCACTGGTCAGATACGCGAGGTAGTCGTCCTCGATGACCAGCAGGTCCGGATGCTCGGAGATGATGGCGTGCAGCGCCGCATGGCGCTGCGGTGTCGTCCCGACCCCTGTGGGGTTCTGCGAGCGTGCGGTGATGATGACGGCCTTCGCGCCTGCTCGGATCGCCTGACGGAGCGATTCCGGGGAGATCCCCTCATCGTCGAGCGCGATGGGGGTCTTCCTCATGCCGAGAAGATCCACGAGGAGATGCGCGTGCGGGTATCCCGGATCCTCCACTGCGACGGCATCGCCTTGGGAGAGGGCCGATCTCAGGAGCCCTCCGACCGCTTCCATGGCTCCGTGGGTGAAGACGATGTGCTCGGCGGTCACATCATCAGCGGCGAATCCCTGTCTGAAGAGCTCTTCCAGTTCGGCCAGCCGAGTTGCGCTGTCCGGGCGGGCAGGAAGGGACACGGGCGTGTCATGGAGCGCAGGCAGGAGGGTGTAATCGGGATGGCCGCTGGACAGGTCCACTGACTCTGCGGGTCGGTCGATCGTCAGACGGCTGGGCGGATGGGCCCGGGCCGTGGACACGAAAGTTCCGCGCCGGCCCTCCGTGACGAGGAGACCGCGCTGGCGCAGGTCGCGGATGGCTGCTGAGACCGTCACAGGGCTCAGGTCCGCGAGCGATGCGAGCTCACGCACGGCGGGGAGCCGCTCGCCCGGCTGGCACTGGCCAGTGGCGATCGCGTCCTCGATGAGATGGACCAATTGTCGAGCGGAACGGATGCTGGTACTGTCAAGGGCGAACACGGATTGTATTGTATCAGATTTTATCTGATCTGTCACAGTATGGGGGACATGGTGTTCGAGATGGACGTGGTGCTGGATGCACCGCTCGCTGCCGACTGCCTCTCAGAGGCCGCCTACTGGCTCTACTTCGCGAGTCCTAACATCGCTCGCTTCTACATTGATCCAGTCGAGCGTCGGCGTGTGCATGTCTGGAGCCTCGCAGAGGATGAGGAATCCGAGATCGATCGAAAGGTGAGGATGACGCTGGCACGGTTCGCTCAGTCGACAAATGTCATTGATGCGGTGCCACGACGTGTTGGGATCGAGTCGTCAGGTGAAGATGTGAGGGGGGCTGACCCGGCGGGTGCGGCGGATGCAGGGTTAGTACGACGACTCGGCCTCGCGGACACGGAGATCGGAGAATTGATGACGGCACTCGCAAGAGGATTCGATGATGAGTTTCGCCGTCTTGGAACAAGTATGGGGGCCTGTGAACGTGAATACTCGACGTTGCTGCCCATCGAGTTTTTCGAGAAGTGTCATTACTTCGACGCTTTTCCGCAGAACATCATGTATCCGACGATGATGCAGACGGATGTGGATGCTGCTGAAAAATTCAGCGACTACACGGTGAATCATCGTGGTCGGCCGCCGCGTGATTATTCTGGTTTTCAGGAACGTACGCATGTCCTCGCGCCAGCGGCGTGTTTCCATGTTTACATGGCGAATGAAGAAAAAACTTTGGAGGGCAACACTCTTGTGACCACGCGTGGTACCTGCTATCGGTACGAAGGGCGTAATGCGTCGACGTTGGAGCGTCTCTGGGACTTTCAAATGCGGGAAATTGTTTACTTGGGTTCGCGTCAGTTCGTTCGTGACTGTCGAGACGAGACACAGGAACGTGTTCTCCGACTAGTCGAACAGTGGGGCTTGAGCGGGGTCGTCGAAGCTGGCCATGATCCCTTCTTCCTCCGCGGTGAGCGTCCTGAGTGCGAGCTCGACCCAGACGCGAAGTTTGAGCTTCGCCTTGATCTGCCCTATCGGGATGCAGATTCAGCCTGTGCATCGTTCAACATCAGCGGGACTTTCTTCGGTTCGACTTCGAACATCATGTTGAGTGATGGTGGAACCGCATGGACAGGTTGTACGGCTTTCGGACTGGAGCGATGGGCATGGGCGGCTGTCATGCAGCACGGCACGAATCCTGCACGCTGGCCGCACGGATTGCGCGCTGTGCTGGAAGGAGCCCGCTGACGATGAGTGCTGTGAATGCAGGAAGCCAGCTGTCTGGAGACGTTCTTGTCGAGATTCGATCAAGCTCGTCCGTCTCAGTGAGGGTCATCAGTCCGCTCGGTGACCAGGCCGAGCGACTGATTCGTGAACTGGTCAACGAGACTTTGACTCAGCGGGGCATTGATAATGTTCGGATCAAGATTCTTGATAACGCAGCGTCGGAATGGGCTGTGAGAGCACGGCTTGCCACAGCCTTCAGGCGTTGGAGGGAGCAGAGGGCTCCTCATGACTGACCACGTCATCTCTTTATATGTCTCAGCCACGAAGCCGGGGTACATTGAGCATGCACTGACAGTATCTGTCGACGAAGTTGTTGTCGATTTGGAAGACTCTGTGCCAAGTGACGAAAAAGATAGCGCACGAGATGTTGCCAGAGAGTTCCTGCGGGCTCATCCAGGCGTCGAGAATCTCATAATTCGGGTGAATCAACCTCGTGGTACTGCTCTGTATGATGACCTGAGTGCACTTGTTCCGCTCGGTTTGCGTGCGATCCGTCTTCCGGGGGCGCGGAGATTTGAGGATGTATCGCGATTCTTTTCGTGGACAAAGGAATTCGTGGATCAAAGTTCTGTCCGACTAGAATTGATGATCGAGAACAGGGAGATTTTTAGTGATATCACAAGGATTGTCGAAACTTTTCCGCAGGTGAAGGCACTGACATTTGGTGGTGGAGACTATCTGGCTGACATCAAAAGTGAGTCCCTTGAGTCCTTGTGGGAGGCGAAACGTCAGTTGGTCGCTGTTGCCCGTGAATGTGGACTGCCCGCATATGACACTGTATTCTCCGATTATCATTCGCGAGATCTCGTGTTCGGTGACGCATTGAGAGCCGCGAGTCTTGGTTTTCATGGGAAGAGTGTTATCCACCCTGCGCAGATTCCTGTTACGCGCGAGGCATTTTCCGACGCCTGTTCGTAGACGCTGCGCAAGGACCGGCTTCATGCGTGTCCTGTCCAAGAGGGGGCATTCTCTCCACTTGAGGCGATGCAGGGTGCGAGGGTAAGACTAAGTGAGGACATTCTGTGGGGTGGGGGCGATGGTTTTACCGTCATGGACCAGAAGAACCTATCGAACTCCACAGAGTCCTCGTGGTCGGCCCTTCACCGGTTCGGGTGATTTGTGGCGGGGCTCCTCTCAGGCGGGTCGTGGAGTATTTGGTTTCCCAGAAGCACTCAGGGTGTGTCAATGGATACCTCGGGCAAGGGGCTGCGGGTGTCTTGACCTACAAGCAATGACACCCACGAGAAGGCGTTTTATTGATGGCTGTTACGAATGAAATCAGAACTGGTGACCGGTGAAGTGGGCATATGATCACGAGTTGAAACGACGTGACTGCGTCTCGCGGAAGATTCGCGATATGGGGAGGCAACCAGGAGCGGGTGTTCTGGTTGTTGGCCGGCGAGTGCCTCACGGCGCGCTTCCGTCGCCAATCATCGACTCTTTTTGCCTTCGTGTTGTGAGAGCCATGCGCTGTCGACTCGATGGTGAATATGGGGCTGTTCACCGGGTCTGTGGCACGTACATCTTGCAGTTTTCGCCTGGACCGTTGGAGACGAAACGGATGGCAGTGCGTTTGGAGCAGGACCTATGGTATGGTTTCTTGGTCGATGTGGATGTTTATGATGGTGTCATTCCTGTCACCAGGCATTCTCTTGGTCTTCCTCCTCGTTCCTGCTATGTGTGTGGGTCACCGTCAAAAGAGTGCGTGGTGAAGAGCAGGCACTCTCGTCCGAGAACAATAGTCAAAATATGGATCTCCCTGATTGGAAGAGCGATTCTTCATAGGGTGCGTCCGAATGGGAAGATGCGAGGAGAGAACAGTAGTGAGTCCTAGGCGTGTGGTTGGAACAAGTCAGCAGGACATCAGTCTGGCGGCTGAGGCCCTTGTGCGCGGTGAAGTAGTGATATCCCCGACGGATACGCACTACACGTTGCTTGCTTCTCCTGCGCAGGAAGCTGGGTCCGCCCGAATATATGAGATCAAGAAACGGGACTCAGATTTTCCGTTGACGATCTTCTTGTCCGGCCCGGGTTTGTTGGATCAAGTTGCGCTCGTGGATGATCGCGTAAAAGCTCTGGCGGAAGATCTGTGGCCTGGAGGGCTTACGCTTATTCTTCCCAAGCGTCGTTCGAAAGTTCCTGATTATATCACGGCGGGATTGCCTACCGTGGCCGTTGCCTGTCATCGAAATCCAGTATTTGTAGAATTGTTGCAAAAAATCGGCGGCTGGGGTGTTTGTACTTCAGCGAATCTGTCAGGTCAGGGTGAGCAGTTGGTCACGTTCCGTCAGGCGGCTGATCAGCTAGGGGATAAGGTTTCTCTGATGGTTGACGGAGGCCCTGCGGTTTCTGATTCTGGTAATACCATTGTCGACCTCACTGGACGAACCCCACTGCTTGTCAGGGCCGGTCGGATCGCGCTGACGGATGTGCGGAAACACCTTCCGGATCTGGTTGACCGAACGAAAGACTACAAAACAAGGCTCAAGCGTCGGCAGCAGAGCGTTGCAACTTGGCACCCGACTCTTGCTGGAATGACGGCGCTGGTCACTGGGGCTGCGCGTGGACGTGGTTCTGAGCTTGTACGCGTTCTTGCTCAGTCAGGCGTGCGCACATTGGTCACGGACAAGAGCGAAACCGGAGAATCAGTGGCAGAGGAACTGATTGCTCAAGACTTCGATGTGGAGTTCCGTGTGCTGGATGCGACGGATCCTGTGCAGTGGGATGATGCCGTGAAACATGTTCTGAAAAAGTGGGGGGGACTGGATCTACTTATAAATAACGCAGGGTATTTTGAGTCAAGGCAGCTTGATGAGGTTGACCGGCACGATTGGCAGCTCAGTTTTGCTGTCAATACATCGGCCGCCTTCTATGGAATTCGTGCTGCTGCGCCATACATGGGGATGCATTCATCGATCGTGAATGTTTCATCAGTGTTCGGGAAAATCAGTCGCCCTTATACGGGAGTGGCGTATGAGACCAGCAAGGGGGCACTGTTGCCTTTAACGCGTTCGGCGGCTCGTCATTTGGCTTCCAGCGGTATACGAGTGAATGCCGTTTGCCCTGGACTCATCCGTACGCCGATGACTGAGGATCTGTTCGTTGCGGGGAATCATGATGTTCTTGCTGGCATACCGCTGGGGAGAGCAGTTGATATTTTTGATATCATCGATGCTGTTTGTTTTCTCGCATCCCCGTTGAGCAGTTACGTGACTGGGACAGCCCTTCATGTTGATGGTGGTTTGCTCTGCTTATGAGCCTGTCAACATCAATGGCCACCGATGAGTCGGCTGAGTTCCTCGCTGAGGATATTGTTTATGCGCTTGCCGCGGAAGCCGCTGCAGAGTCAAAGCCAGGACTTGTCACAGCGTCACAAACGGCCAGCCACACGGATATGGATGTCTTCACGCTTCTGCGTAGCGCGTGCAGTCTTCGAGATACTTTTCGCGATGCGGCTTTGCTGTGCGCAAACCTTGATGTGGGGCAGGCTATAAATTCTTGCTCAAGCTTGTTCGCAGAACTACGTAGCATTGGGAAATATGGCGAACAGGTGATGTTCAGGGTCACTGGTGGAGTCAATACCCACAAAGGAGGAATTTTTCTCGGAGTTCTCTTGGCGGCTGCTGCGCGGATTGTTGTGGATCGTGAGCCTTTCCTCAATCCTTCGCAAGTATGTCTTGTGGCGCGGCAATTGGCGTTTCCTGCTCTGCTTTCTGACATGATCTTCTCCGATGATGACAGTGACTCCGTTGATCATCTATCGGGTGGGTTGAGAGCTTGGAGGATGTTCGGTGTGCAGGGGATCCGCGGAGAAGTAATCTCGGGTTTCTCCAGTGTGTTGAACAATGGAATTCCTGCTCTTGAGCTATCATTGAATCGTGGTGTGCGCATCGGGGCGGCTTTGACGCATACGTTGATTTCTCTCATGGCCGTGGTGCAGGATTCGACGGTTCTCAACCGTGTCAATGATCCTAAGAGGCTAGCTCTCGTGCAGGATCGTGCAAATGACATTTTGGCCAATGGAAGTATTTTCACGAAGCGAGGGAAACGACTCATCCGACGTGCAAATGGTGAGTTTACTCGATTGCGGATCAGTCCGGGGGGAGCGGCTGATCTCACTGCGGTCAGCCTGTATCTTCATTTGTGGTCGAGTCATGGCCGTGTGGCTTGCAAGAAGAATTATTCTTCTCTATGCGAGGAAGTCGATGGCCAATCTTTCTGGATCTGACCCTCTTCTCGGGCTGTCATCATGAAATAATCAAGGGGGGAAGAGGTTCAGGGGCTCACCACAGAATTGGTGCGCTTCCGTGTCGCTCGAGGATCTATTCATGGAGGCTCGGCGGAAAAACATGGTCCCCAGTGGTAGCCAGGTCTACTGTTGTTGTGAACAATCTTCCAGGAGTGTGTCCGCAAGGGATGTGGAGCCCATCCGTCGATGACGGAGACAAGTTTTCAGAGCTTTGACTGAAATGGAAATGACGTAAAATAAAATCGGTGGTTTCTTGGCGTTTTCCATGGGAGCGGATTCTTCTGTCAGAAAGTAGAGGCAAGATGACAGGACTTCTTTTTGTGCTCGTTGGTGCCTTCCTGTCCATTTTTGATCAGTTCGTGATAAACGTGTCTGCCTATCAGATAGGTCGGGATCTTGGCGCATCGTCAGTGCAGTTGGAGGCGGTGATCAGTGGTTATGCCTTCGTGTACGGGCTGGGGCTGATCACGGGAGGCAGGATCGGTGACAGGTTCGGCCGACGCAGAGTGTACCGGACTGGGCTGATGATGTTTGCGATGACCTCTCTGTGCTGTGGCCTGGCGGGGACCGCGACCCAAATGGTTGCGGCGCGCCTTGGCCAGGGGCTGTCGGGGGCAGTCATGGTCCCGCAGGTCCTGGCCCTGATCAGGGTGAATTATCTTGGGGAGGAACGCACACGGGCGCTGTCCTGGTTCGGGATTTCGTTGGGTCTCGGTCAGGTCATGGGACAGGTCTTCGGTGGCATGATCCCGAGTCTCGATGTCCTGGGTCTGGGCTGGCGGCCGATTTTCCTGATCAATGTTCCGGTGTGCTTGCTCGCTTGGCTGGGGTGTGGGCGCTGGCTGGTCCACGACCAAGGAGCGCCCGCGGTGAGGATGGACACACTCGGTGTGATACTTTTCGCGGCTTCGGTTGTGCTGCTCTTCGTCCCCCTGCTCGACCCGACCCGGCTGGAACGGTTTCCTGCGGGGGTCGTGCTGCTTGCGGCGGGGGGAACGTTCATCGGGCTGTTCATATATCACGAACATGCTGCAGCCGTGAGAGGATCTGTGCCGCTCATACCCTACCGGCTCTTCAAGTCGTCCGGGTTCGTGCTCGGTGTTTTCCTGAACGCTGCCCTGTACATAGGAATAATTCCTTTCTTCTTCCTTCTGGGGCTTTACTTCCAGTCCATCGTGCATCTCACCTCTTGGCAGTCCGGGTTGTTCTTCGTCCCGATCGGCATCGGGTTCGTCGTGGCCTCAGTGCTCGGTCCCGGGATCATGCGTGCGATCAGTGCTCCTCTGGTGCTCGTTGCCGGCTCCGCAACCAGTGCTGCGGGACTCGGAATCGTCATGGTCCTGGTGTCCCTCGGTGCTGCCCGTGGCTGGGCGTTTCTCGCACCGCTGTTCGTGTTCGGATTCGGGAACGGCTCCATTCTTCCCATCGTGACCGGAGTCGTGCTGCGTCATCTTCCGGTGCGGAACGCGGGGGCGGGCTCGGCGATCCTCACCACCGCCCAGCAGCTGTTCGGGGCGGTCGGTGTCGCCATCACTGGATCCATGATATCGAACGCCGGCACGCTTGGGGCCACTCCCTCCGACTACGTCGAAGCGCTCTTCTTCCAGGAAATTTCGATCCTTGCTGCACTGGCATTCGCTGCCATGCTGCTCAGATCGCAATCCAGGAGTCGTGATCCGGTCGACGGAGGAACGGGATGACGGTACGATCCTGCTGATTCGCCGGCCATCTCCACAGGATCCGTCGAGACTCGTTCACCGGGAACTGACCAGATTCCTTTCTGTCGTTGGGCCGTTCTTGGGCATGAGGAACGAGTGTCTCCGGCGGTCCGTCCGACCCCGATCGGTGATCATTCGTCCTTGGCGGTCTCGCGCAGGTGGCACTTCGATCGCTGGACCGTCCCCGTGGCCACCGACAAGGTGATGGGCGGAGAGAACATACCGGCCAGACGGCCGCGCGGATCCAGCGGTGGCCGATGGTCCAACCGGGAGAGGCCATTGGCATCACGGCGGGCACGACGGATTCGTGCCAGTGATCCGGGGCCGTGCCTCCGTCCGAGGTCGCCACCCGCCCCGGCACCTCCCTCCACTAGGCTCGGTGCTGACCACCGCGGCACGGGCGCGCGGCGACCGGGAGGGGCCATGGCAGCACGCAGGATGACACTGACGGGTGTCCTGGCGCGGCGCGGGTTCACCGGCGTCGCCCATGCCGCGGAGGTGCTCGGCTCCCTTCCCGTCGACCCCGCAGGACTCATCGACGAGCTGTCCACGGCGGCCGACCCCGACCTCGGCCTGGCGGCGTTCGCCGAACTCTTCGAGCAGGCCCCCGAGCTGATCGGCGAGATCATGGCCGACCAGGGATGGCGCCGCCGCCTCGTCGCCGTCATCGGCTTCAGCCAGGCGCTCGGCCACCACCTGGGGACCCACCCGCAGGACGCCCGGGTGCTCGCGGCCGGGCCCCTCCGCTGGTCGGCCCGGGAGATCCTCGACGACCTGCTGGCCGACATCGGCCTGCCGGACCTGACCGGGGCCGAGCCGGGCGAGCTCGCCCGTGCCGTCGCCGGCGCCCCGGACGCCGCCGACCGGCTGCGCCTGGCCAACAGGCGCCACCTGGTGCGGATCGCCGGCCGCGACCTGCCGTCCCCCGACCCGGCGCTGGCCGTCGGCTCGGTCGCCGCCGAGCTGGCCGACCTGGCCGACGCCGTCATGGTCTGCGCCCTCACCATCGCCCGCAGCGAGGTCGTCGACCAGGCCCGGGCGAGGCTCGGCGTCATCGCGCTCGGCAAGTGCGGGGCCCAGGAGCTCAACTACCTGTCCGACATCGACGTGCTCTTCGTCGCCGAGCCCGCCGACGAGACGGTCACCACGGCGGAGGCCACCGCCATCGGCAACCTCATCGCCGCCGCCACCACGCGCATCTGCTCGGCCCATTCGACCTGCGGCACCATCTGGCAGGTCGACGCGGCGCTGCGCCCCGAGGGCAAGAAGGGCCCGCTCACCCGCACTCTCTCGGCCCACCGCGCCTACTACGAGCGATGGGCCAGGAACTGGGAGTTCCAGGCCATGCTCAAGGCCCGCCCGATGGCCGGCGACCCGGAGCTGACGGAGGGCTTCTGCCGGATCGTCGAGCCCCTCGTCTGGCAGGTCGGCGGGCGCGACGACTTCATGAGCGAGGCCCAGGCGATGCGCCGGCGGGTCGTCGGCCTCATCCCGGCCAAGGACGCCCGGACCGAGATCAAGCTCGGCTCCGGCGGCCTGCGCGACGTCGAGTTCAGCGTCCAGCTCCTCCAGCTCGTCCACGGGCGCGTCGACGAGCGCCTGCGCCTGCGCGGCACCCTCCCCGCCCTGCACGCCCTGGCCGCCCACGGGTACATCGGCCGCGGCGACGCCTCCGAGCTCGACCGCGCCTACCGCTTCGAACGCACCGTCGAGCACCGCATTCAGCTGTTCTCCCTGCGCCGGAGCCACCTCATGCCGTCCGGCGACGACGACCGGCGCCGCATCGCCCGCTCCCTCGGCATGCACGAGGGCGAGGAGCTGTGGGAGGCCTGGCGGCGCACCGCACGCGACGTCGAGCACCGCCAGCGCCGCATCTTCTACTCGCCGCTGCTCGAGGCCGTCTCGCACCTGTCCGACGAGGAGCTGCGCATGTCGCCGCAGGCCGCCCAGGACCGCCTCAAGGCCCTCGGCTTCGCCGACCCGCGCTCGGCGCTGTCCCACATCAGGGCCCTCACGACGGGGGCCAGCCGCACCGCCGAGATCCAGCGTCAGCTCATGCCCGCCATGCTCGGCTGGTTCGCCGAGGGCCCCAACCCCGACCTCGGCCTGCTCAGCTTCCGCCAGCTCTCCGAGGAGATGGGCGGCACGAGCTGGTACATGAGGGCCCTGCGCGACGAGGGCCAGATGGCCGAGCTGCTCGCCTCGATCCTGTCGAGCAGCCGCTACGTCATCCGGATGATCGGCTACGTTCCCGGCGCGGTCCAGATGCTCGCCGACGCCTCCCAGCTGGCCGTCAGGCCCCGCGAGGCCCTGGTCGAGACGATGAGCGCCGCCGCCCGCCGCCACGACGACACCGACGGGGCCGTCGAGGCGCTGCGCACCGTTCGCTGCCGCGAGCTCACCCGCCTGGCCCTCGGCGACGCGCTCGGCCTCATCGGCACCCAGGACGTCGGCGCGGGCCTGTCGTCCGTCATGGGCGCCACCATCGACGTGGCCCTGGCCATCGCCGCGCGCGAGCAGGACGGGCCGGTGCCGCCGATCGGCGTCGTCGCGATGGGCCGCTGGGGCGGCGCGGAGCTCAGCTACGGCTCGGACGCCGACGCCATGTTCGTCGTCCCCGACGGCACGGACCCCGAGGGGATCACCGTCGCCACCCGGGTCGTCGCCCGCCTGCGCGCCCTGCTCAAGGCGCCGGGCCGCGGCCCGGCCCTCGAGATCGACGCCGGCCTGCGCCCCGAGGGCAGGGACGGCGCCATGGTGCGCACCCTGTCGGGCTTCCTGAGCTACTACGAGCGCTGGTCGAGCACCTGGGAGCACCAGGCCCTCGTGCGCGCCGACCACGGGGCGGGGGACCGCCGCCTCGTCGAGGCCCTGCTGGCGGGCGTCGACCACCTGCGCTGGCCCGCCGACGGGCTGAGGCCCGAGCAGGTCGCCGAGATCCGCAGGCTCAAGGCCCGCATGGAGCGCGAGCGCATCCGTCGCGGCACCGACCCGCACCGCAACCTCAAGCTCGGCCCGGGCGGGCTGTCCGACGTCGAGTGGACCGTGCAGCTGCTCCAGATGCAGCACGCGGGCCGGATGCCCGGGCTGCGCACGCCCACGACGATGACGGCCCTCACGGCCCTGCGCGAGGCCGGTCTCGTGGACGAGCCCGACGCCCGGGCCCTCGGCCGGGCGTGGCGGCTGGCGAGCGCCCTGCGCGACCACACGATGCTCGTGAGCGGCCGCTCCAGCGACCTGCTGCCCTCCGACCCGCGCGACCTGGCCGCCATCGCCGTGCAGCTGCACCGCGACATGGCCAACGCCTCCGAGCTCATCGAGGACTGGGAGCGCACCTCCCGCAGGGCCTCGAACGTCGTCGACTGCATCTTCTGGGAGCGCGACTCATGAGACACCCGAGATTCCCGCAGCGCCCGCGCCCCGTCGGCGGGCGCGTCGTCCCCGGCATGACGCACGCCCCCGGCGGGAAGCCCGCGCCGTCCGGCGACGGCCGCGGGGCGGGCCACGGCGCCGACGGCTCCCTCGTCGTCTTCGGCGGGACGAGCGACATCGGCCTGGCCGTCGCCGCCGAGCTGCTCGCCGCGGCACCCCGCCCCGTCGTCCTCGTCTGCCGGCCCGGCGCCCCGCGCGTGCCCGCCGCGCGGCGGGCGATGCTCGAGGCCGGCGCGACCCGGGTGCGGATCGTCGACCTCGACGTCGCCGAGCTCGGCGCTCACGAGGCGGCCGTCGCCGAGGCCCTCGCCGGGCCGGTCGACCGCGTCGTCCTCGCCTTCGGCGTGCTCGGCGACCAGGAGCGGGCCTGGCAGGACGCCGGGGCCGCCGTCACCGTCTTCACCGTCAACGCCACGGCCGCCGTGAGCATCGGCGTGCTCGTCGCCCAGCGGCTGCGCGGGCAGGCCCGGGCGACCGGCCGCCGCGGGCGCATCATCGCGATCAGCTCGGTGGCCGCCGAGCGGGTGCGGCGCCCCAACTTCGTCTACGGGGCCTCCAAGGCCGGCATGGACGGCTTCTTCACCGGCCTGCGCGAAGCCCTGCGCCCCGACGGCATCGGCGTGCTCGTCGTACGGCCCGGCTTCGTGCGCAGCGCCATGACGGCCGGCCGCAGCATGCCGCTGGCCGTCGACCCGCGTCGCGTCGGGCGGGCCGTCGCCGAGGCGGACGAGCGGGGCCGCGAGCTGGTGCGGGTGCCGGCCGTCTTCGGGCCGGTCATGACGGTCTTCAGGCTGATGCCGCAGGCGCTGGCGCGCAGGATGCCCTGGTGACCGACGGGGCCGCGGCCGCCTCGTCGGGCCCGTGCCCGACGAGGGCGTCGTCGCGCGGGACGCCCCCGCGGCCGACGGGGCTCAGGGGAACTGGGCCGCGATGCCGTCCAGGAGCAGCCCCACACCGGCGCGGAAGTCCTCGGCCCCCGACGGGACCGGCGGGGCGTCCTCGCCGGCCAGCGGGCCCAGCTGGACCCGCTGCTGCTCCTCGTTGACGTGACCGATGACGAAGTGGACGAGCGTGCGGGCCCCGAGCCCCGCCCGCTCCGGCTCGAGCCCCGCCCCGGTGAGGCAGGCGGCCGGGCCGTCGGCGAGATCGGTCGCGGCCATGCCGATGGCACGCATCGTGGCGACGAGGTCGGCCGAGTCCCGGTGGGCCAGAAGCCTCGAGCGCAGCGCATCGGCCCACCCGGCCAGCCCGGCCCGCCACGGCCCTGCGGGCTCCTCCAGGCCGTCGAGGATCACGGTGACGAGCCCGGCCAGCAGGGTCTGCTTGTTGCTCACGTGCCAGTAGAGGGCGCCGGCCCTCACCCCGAGAGAGTCGGCCAGGCGCCGCATCGTGAGATCGGCCAGGCCGTACTCGTCGAGGATCGCCAGGGCCGCGTCGGTGACATCCGTGTCGTTGAGAGCCATGAGGTCAGCCCAGGGAGTCGTAGAGCCCGTTGGTGAAGGCGCCGAGCTCCTCGGCGGCAGGCCCCGTCGCGGTGACCTGGATGAGGCCACCGGTCAGCTCGCGGGTGCAGGTGACGGCCTGCGGCACGTCCTGCGGTGCACCGCAGACGGAGGCGCCGACCTCGGTCGTGTCGCTGGTCTTCTTGCGCAGCGACTCCAGGTAGCCCTTGTCGCGGGTCGCGATGAGCGTCACCAGGCGCGTGCCGGTGCCGTCGGAGTAGACGCCGGTCTGCATGACCGCCGGGGTGTTGTCGATGGTCGTCGGCGCCGGCGTGGGGGACTCCTGGGCGCTCCAGCCGTCGAACTGCGCGGGCAGGGCGAGGTCGTCGGCGGCCAGGGGGGTGGGGCTGTCCGACGTGCTCGCGGCCGGGGTCGACGGGCTCGACGAGGCGCTGGCCGAAGGCCCTGGCTCCGGCGAATCCGCGCATCCGGCGAGCCCCAGCACGGCCAGTGCCGCGCCGACGATGACGAGCGGATCCCTCCAAGAGCCCATGGGGCAAGTATGGCAGCCGTTCCGGACAGGACGAGGGACGAGCACGGACTCGCGGATACAAGTGAAAGTTCATATCGTGGCAGGTGCTCCTGCCGGACGGTTCCGCGGCGGTCCTGCCACGGCATCACGGGATGCGATGAGGCGAGGAGGATCCATGGCCATGATGATCGACGATGAACACGTCCTGACGACGGCCGAGGATGCCCGGGATGCAGGGGCCGTGGCCGAGGAGCTGCGCCGTCCGAACCCCGCGCTTCATGCGGGGAACCTGCCGCCGCGGATCGTGGAACTTCTTCTCCGGGTGCTCGACGCGACGGCCAGAGGAGGCACCCTCAGCGTGACTCCTCTTCCCGAGGAGCTCACGACGTCCACCGCGGCCAAGATCCTCGGCATCTCGCGCCCCACCCTGATGAAGATGATCCACGAGGGGCGGATTCCCGCCCATGAGGTCGGTACGCACCATCGTCTGAGGACCCAGGACGTCTTCGCCGAACTGCGCAGGCGCCGTGAACGCCAGAGCGCCGCCTTCGCGGTGGAGGGCGACGAGATCTGACATCCGCGGGGTGTCCGGTGGGCTCGAGAGGACCCGATCGGGGGCGGCGTCGTTCTTGCTGGTGGGGTCCTCCATGCGGAACGCCGTGATCATGCGCGGCGGGCCCGTCCGACGAGCCGCATGAGGCCCGACGCGCCGGGGCCCGCCCCCGGTGGCAGGGGGCGGGCCCCGGACTCGGCCCGGACGGCTCAGATCTGGTAGTACAGGTCGAACTCGTAGGGGTGCGGGCGCTGCTGCAGCTCGGCGATCTCCGCGCGCTTCATCGCGATCCAGGTGTCGATGAGGTCGAGGGTGAAGACGTCACCGGCGAGCAGGTAGTCGTTGTCCTTCTCGAGGGCGTCGAGCACCTCGGACAGCGAACCGGGCACCTGGTCGACCTCGTCGTACTCCTCGGGGGGCAGCTCGTAGAGGTCCTTGTCGATCGGGGCCGGCGGCTCGATCCGGTTCTGGATGCCGTCGATGCCGGCCATGAGCTGGGCCGCGAAGGCGAGGTACGGGTTGGAGCTCGGGTCGGGGCAGCGGAACTCGATGCGCTTGGCCTTCGGGTTCGGGCCGGTGATCGGGATGCGGATGCAGGCCGAGCGGTTGCCGTTCGAGTAGACCAGGTTGACCGGCGCCTCGAAGCCCGGCACGAGACGGTGGTAGCTGTTGACGGTCGGGTTGGTGAAGGCCAGCAGGCTGGGGGCGTGCCTGAGCAGGCCGCCGATGTAGTGGCGGGCCATGTCGGACAGCTGCGCGTAGCCGTTCTCGTCGAAGAACAGCGGCTCGCCCCTGTTCCAGATGGACTGGTGGCAGTGCATGCCCGAGCCGTTGTCGCCGAAGACCGGCTTGGGCATGAAGGTGGCGGTCTTGCCGTGCAGGTAGGCGGTGTTCTTCACGATGTACTTGAACTTCATCGTGTTGTCGGCGCTGGTGAGCAGCTCGTCGAAGCGCCAGTTGATCTCGGCCTGGCCGGCGGAGCCGACCTCGTGGTGGGCGCGCTCGATGTCGAGGCCGGCGGCCAGGCAGCGCTTCACCATCTCGTCGCGCAGGTCCCCGTAGTGGTCGGTGGGGGCGACGGGGAAGTAGCCTCCCTTGACCCGCACCTTGTAGCCCTGGTTGCCGCGGTCCTCGGTGCGGCCGGTGTTCCAGGCCGCCGCCTCGGCGTCGACCGAGTAGAAGGACCTGTGGCCGTTGGTCTCGTAGCGCACGTCGTCGAAGACGTAGAACTCCGCCTCGGGGGCGAAGTAGGCGGTGTCGCCGATGCCGGTGGTGCCGAGGTAGGCCTGGGCCTTGCGGGCGATGTTGCGGGGGTCCCGGCTGTAGGGCTCCTTCGTGATCGGGTTGTGCACGAAGAAGTCGATGATGAGGGTCTTGTGCTCGCGGAAGGGGTCGAGCCAGGCGCTGGACGGGTCGGGCATGAGCGCCATGTCGGACTCGTTGATCGTGGCGAAGCCCTCGACGGAGGAGCCGTCGAAGGCGAGGCCCTCGGTGAAGACCTCGGGGCCGAAGCCGCTGGACGGGACGACGAAGTGCTGCATGACACCTGGCAGATCGCAGAAGCGCACGTCGATGAACTCGACGTGCTCGTCCTCGATGAACTTCAGCAGGTCATCGGCGCCTTTGAACATGTTTTCCCCCCGGGAGAGTCGAGCGGGGCCCGGTGCCCTGCTCGTACGGTGACGGGCATCACGCTACTAGGTGCGGGGCCCCCGGTGTTGCACGCGGGTTTCAGCGAGGTTACGGGGCCGGACCGCGCGGCAGGGATCGGACCGCGCCCGGCGGGCCCGCCGGATGTTCATCGCGGCCCGCGCCCGGCCGGCCCGTCCTCAGGATCCCCCTCTGCCGCGCGAGGAGGTCTCGAACAGCAGGTTGATCTGCTCGTTGGCCTCGTCGAGGGAGGACGCGGGGAGGCGCTCCGACCAGACGGCCTCCATCGCCGGGCTCATGATGGCCAGGATGTCGGCGCCGAAGTAGGACAGCGGGAAGTAGAAGCCGGTGCCGTTCTCGACGTGCTGGGTGAAGGAATCCACGGGCAGGCCCGTCCGCTCGAAGACCTCGATGGCCTTCTCGGTCGACGAGGCGATCGCCGGGAAGACGACGCCGTACGAGGCGACGATGTCCTGCGCCTCGGCCGTGCCGAGGAAGGCCACCCACCGGCAGGCCTCGGCGATCCTCGGCGACTGCTTGACGACCGAGTCGCCGACGCCGTTGAGCATCGACGCGTTGCGCCCCGACGGGCCCACCGGGGTGGCGGCGATGCCGACGTCGATGTCCAGCTTCGCGAAGGTGTTGAACATCCAGGCGCCGTGGACGACCATGGCCACGGCGCCCGAGCCGAGCTGGATGTCCTGCCCCGTCACGTCGGAGAAGGTGCCGTAACTGTTCAGACAGCCCTTGTCCACCAGCCCGAAGTACCAGTCGATGGTCCGCTGGAACCGGTCGGCGTCGTCGTACCGGTAACGGGTGCCCCAGGTCGGCCTGTCCATGTACGACCAGTCGCCCACCGAGCCGGTGAAGGGGCTCCAGGACGTCTGCCCGTCGCCGTCCCCGGCGTCCTTGGTGCCGAGGCCGTAGACGGCGACGTGGTCCTTGTCGAAGCCCTCCTCGTCGCCGCGCACCCCGTTGCGGTCGACGGTGAGGTGGGCGATCATCGCCTCGAAGCTGCCGCCGTCGTCGGGGTTCCAGTCCCAGTGCGCGACGTCCTCCTCGGTGTAGCCGGCATCGGCGAGCATGCTCCGGTTGTAGAAGACCGCCTCGGTGTCCCAGTCCTTGGGGCAGCCGTACTGGTGGCCGTCCTCGCCCTTCCACAGGTCGATGAGGCCCGCCTGGAAGGACGACTCGTCGACGCCCGCCCAGGCCTCCTGCTCGTCCAGGGGCACGAGCACGTCGAGGTCGACGAACTGGGCGAACTTCGAGACGTGGTCGATGAAGGCGTCCGGCCCGGTGCCGGCGATGAAGGCGGCGGTCAGCTTGGTCCAGTAGTCGTCCCAGCCGGTCTGGGTGATGTTGACCGTGATGCCGGTCTTCTCCTTGAAGCGTTCGGCGCAGGCCTCGTAGGCGGGCTTCTGGAGCGAGTCCCACAGCCAGTACTCGACCGTGCTGCCGCCCTGTGAGCCGGTGCCGTCGGAGGAGCAGGCGCCCAGACCCAGGGCGGCGGTGCCCGCCGCGAGGGAGGCGAGCGCGGTGCGGCGCGTGATCATGGGCGAGGAGGGCCTGCCGGTGCGGGGGATTCTCTCGTTCATCGTGGTGCCTCACTTGATCCCGGTGAAACCGATGGAGTTGACGATGCGCTTGGCCGAGGCCATGAAGAGCAGGAGCATCGGCAGGGCCGCCACGAGGGTGGCGGCCATGAGACCGGCCCAGTCGGTGCCGCTGGAGGGCGCCTGGGACTTGAAGACCGCGACGGCCACCGTGAGCACCCGTGAGGAGTCCGAGTAGGAGACCAGCAGGGGCCAGAAGTAGTCGTTCCACGCCGTGATGTAGGTGAGGATCGCGAGCGTCGTGATCGGGGCCTTGGCCATCGGCAGGACGAGTTGGAAGAACACGCGGATCTTCGAGGCGCCGTCCAGGAGGGCGGCCTCCTCCAGCTCGTACGGGATGTTCATGAAGAACTGCCGCAGGAAGAACACCGCGAAGGGCGTCATGAACATCGTCGGCAGGGCCATGCCCAGCAGGCTGTCGATGAGGTGGAGCTGCCTGATCAGCACGAAGTTCGGCAGCAGCGTGAAGATCGACGGCACCATGAGGGCCGCGAGGAAGACGCCGAAGACGACGTCCCGGCCCCGCCAGCGCAGTCGGGCGAAGGAGTAGGCGGCCATTGAGGAGAAGAAGACCTGGCCCGCCGTCACGAGCGTCGCGACGACGAAGGAGTTGCGCAGGTAGATCCAGAAGTTCATCGAGGCGCCGGAACCGCCGTCGGCGATCGCCTCCTCGGTGGACTGCATGCCGAAGACGCGCTCGAAGCCGCGCAGATTGGCATCGACCGGCAGGATCGAGGTCGGGCCGCTGGTCAGCCCGGCGTTCGAGGACAGCGCGGTGCGCAGCACCCAGTAGAAGGGCAGGATCGTGATGATCATGATGAGGATCATCACGATCCAGGCGAGGGCGTGCCCGACGGAACGGCGCCCGCCGGCCGGCTCGGCGGCCGGTGCGGTGGCGGCCTCAGAGGCCGGGCCGGTGGTGGAGATGGTGCTCATGGTCGTTCCTCCTCAGGCCAGGTCCGTCTCGCCGGCGCGCGTCATCCGGTACTGGAGGATCGTGATGGCGGCCAGCACGATGAGCAGTCCGACGGCCATCGCCGAGGCGTAGCCGAACTGGAAGCGCCCGAAGGCCATGTCGTAGATGTAGTACTGGAGCACGCGGGTGGCGTTGACCGGGCCGCCCTGGGTCGTCACGGAGACCGTGTCGAAGACCTGGAAGGAGCCGATCATCGTCATGATGAGGACGAGCGCGAGGATGGGGCGCAGCAGCGGCATCGTGATCCGCCAGAACATCGTCCACTCGCTGGCGCCGTCCACCTTGCCGGCCTCGTAGACCGAGTTCGGGATGGACTGCAGGCCGGCGAAGATGAGCAGGGCCGTGTAGCCCATGTGGCGCCACACGTTGATGAGCGCGATGGTCGGGATCGCGAGCGCCGAGGAGAAGAAGTTGACGCTCTCGCCGGTGATGGCCTCGATGATCTGGTTGGAGATGCCGAGGGTGTTGTCGAGGATCCACAGCCAGAGCATGGCCACGACGACGTTCGAGACGAGGTAGGGCGTGAGGACGACCGAGCGGACGAGGGTCGACTGGGTGAGGCGCTGCATGAGCACGGCGATGAGCAGCGCGAGGAGCGTCTGGAGGCCGATGTTGATGACGACGTACTCGAGCGTGACCTTGACCGCGTTCCAGAAGATCGAGTCGCCGAGCATGCGCTCGTAGTTCGCGAGACCGGTGAACTGCTCGGGCGTGAGCAGGTTGTACTCGGTGAGGGACAACCAGATGCCGCGGACCAGCGGCCACAGGTAGAAGGCGACGAGCCCGATGCCGGCGGGGATGATGAAGGCGATGCCGAGCACGCGGTCGTCCTTCGTCCTCCTGCCGGGTCTCGGAACCGCCCCGGTGAGGGCGCTCATGAGGATCCTCCGTTCGCCGTGGAGTGTGCTCGGATCGCCGGCGCGCGGTCCGGGCCGAGGGCGGTCGCGCGCACGAGCAGAAGGTGGTCCGGGTGGATGGAGGGCAGGGACAGGCCCGTCACCGACAGATAGGCGCCGGGCAGGACGACGCCCTCGGGGCGGGTCCAGGGGGCCCCGTAGCGCAGCTCCTCGCCGAGCGGCGTCTCGAGCCGCACGTGATAGGTGCGCGCCGGGTCGAGGCCCGGCAGCGGGCGGGGCGCGGCGGGCCACGAGAGCGGCTGGCCGAGGGCCGCGATCTCGTAGAGGGCGTCGGAGCCGTCGGCCGCGACGACGCCCTGGATGCGCAGGGGCTCGTCCTCGTCGAGGTCGGCGTGGACGAGGACGCCGGAGTGCAGCAGGGGGCGGAGCCGCTTGTGCAGGGCGATGAAGGAGGCGAGGGCGCGCCGCTCGGGCTCGGGGGCCGACAGCAGGTCGAACTCCACGCCCATGTGGCCCCACAGGGCCGTGCCGGCCCGGAAGGAGATGTCCAGTTCGCGGCGGGTCGTGTGGTCCCGGCGGTTCCCCACGTGGGTGCCGACGAGCTCGGGCGGCAGCAGCAGCATCGTGCCGCGGTTGATGTCGTGGCGGTCGTGGGCGTCGTTGCAGTCGCTGGCCCACACGCGCTGGACCCGCTCCGTGACGCCGAGGTCGATGCGCCCGCCCCCACCGGCGCACGACTCGATCTCCAGCCCGGGGAAGCGCCCGTGCAGGGCGTCCAGGAGCCGGTAGTAGGCGAGGGTCTGGTCGTGGACGGCGGGGGCGCCGCAGCGGGTGCCGGCCGCCTGGTGCCCGGCGGTGAGCAGGGGCGAGTTGTGGTCCCACTTGATGTAGGCGATGCCCAGTCGCTCGACGAGCCCGCTCATCGTGTCGCGGAGGTGGTCCCAGGCGCCGGGGGCGGTGAGGTCGAGGACCCGCTGGTTGCGGTGCTCGGGGGCGCCGCCCGCGCCGTCGGAGAGGATCCAGTCGGGGTGGGCCCGGGCGAGGTCGGAGTCGGCGTTGACCATCTCGGGCTCGAACCACAGGCCGAACTCCATGCCGAGGCCCCGCACGTGCTCGGCCAGCGGCTCCAGCCCCTGCGGCCAGGCGTCGGGGGAGACCCACCAGTCGCCCAGGCCGGAGCGGTCGTCGCGGCGGGAACCGAACCAGCCGTCGTCGACGACGAAGCGCTCGACCCCGAGGGCGGCGGCCTCGTCGGCCAGGGCCGTGAGGGTGCCCAGGTCGTGGTCGAAGTAGACGGCCTCCCAGGTGTTGAGCAGCACGGGGCGGGGCCGGGCGGGGTGCGAGGGCAGGGAGCGCAGCCAGGCGTGGGCGCGGCCGGCGAGCTCGTCCAGGCCCTCCCCCCAGGAGAAGACCGCCCAGGGGCACGTGTAGGACTCGCCCGGGTCGAGCACGACCTCGCCCGGGTGGAGCAGCTCGCCCGCCCCGAGCAGGCGCAGGCCCTGGGAGGTGTTGAGGGCGACCGAGCGGGTGTTCCCGGACCAGGCCGGGTGCACGCCGTGGACGGTGCCGGAGCGCCAGCCGAAACCGGTGCGTCCGGCGGCCAGCCAGGTGGCGGCGTCGTGGCCCGGGCGGCCCTCCCAGCTCTCGCGCAGCCTGGTGCCGGCGGTGAAGGGCGTGCGCACGAGACGACGCTCCCGGCCGTGGTGCCCGGCCATGTCGAGCAGCTCGGACGCATCGGCGGGGACCGGCAGGACGGGGGTGACCTCGCCCACGACGAGGGGCGAGCCCTGGGGGCCCCGCCCGTCGGTCGCCCGGTTCGTGACGGTGACGCGGACGCGGACGAGCCCGCAGGCCTCGAGGCGCAGTTCGGTGGCCACGCCGATGGCATGGACGGGGTCGGCGCCGACCGAGCGCACGACGTCGGCGCCGGCCTCGGCGGCCACCGCATGGGCGATCCCGGTCACGTGGGCGGAGAAGGCCGAGCCGTCCTGGCGGTGGAGGAGCAGCGCGGGGCGCCCCGCCCAGCCCAGGTGGGGCAGCGGCAGGACGGGCAGGTCGTTGGTGATCCAGGTGCTGTTGTCGCCGGTCGACGTCGCCTGCGCCGTCGCGAGGTCGGTGAACGCCGCGCCGTCGAACGGCCCCAGGTCCGTGCCCCAGTGGCGGACGACGGGGAAGCGGTCCGTCGGCAGGTCCAGGACCAGCGAGGTGCCGGCTCGGCGCAGATGCACGGTCATGACAACGATGTCCTCGTCTCAGGACCCCTTGTGAGGGGTGCGGAGCGCGGTGCCCGGCGGCGGGAGCCGCGTGGGCACCATGATAACCGGTGGGCCGATGGTGGGTGCGCGTCTCACCACGTGGCGGTTCACCCCGCCGGTTCACTGTGCGGAGCCGGTGGAATGACGAGCGATCTCCGCACAGTGAACGGGCCGGGACGGCGTTCCGCTGCGCGCGGGCGTGGACTTTCGGGGCCGATGACCGACATCGGGAAGAAACGGCGCTCCGCTGCGCGCGGGCGTGGGGGGCGGCAACATGTCAGTGGGCCGCCGTACCCTGTTCGTGAAGTGAAGCGCGGGCCGGGCGAGCACTGACACGGCAGGGCGGCGCCTGCGCCCACGACGCCCCGCACGAGCATGAAAGCGAGCAGAGTGCACGAGACGATTCCGCAGCCGTACCGCCTGTCCTTCCTCGTCGGCGGCCTGTTCGCCGAGGAGTCCAGGGTCGCCGCCCGGCTCCACGGGGAGCTGGGCGACTGGGCGGCTGCCCGCCGGGCCCTCGACGAGGGCAATCTGCTCCACGCCCGCACGCACGCCACGGCGGTGCGGCTCGCCCGGGAGCTCATCCAGCGCATGGCGACCCTGAGCGACGAGGAGACGGCGCACGTGGCCACGGCGCCCGGGCCCGACCACAGGCACCTCATGTGGGTCGCGTTCTGCCGCCGGTACGCCTTCGTCGGCGAGTTCGCGCAGGAGGTGCTGCGCGACGGCTTCCTCCTCGGCGCTCCCGCGTTGGGGGCCGAGGACTTCGAACGCTTCTGGGCCGCGAAGGCGTTGTGGCACCACGAGCTCGATGCGGTCAAGCCGTCCACCCGGTCCAAGCTGCGCGTGAACCTGTTCCTTGCCATGCGCCAGGCGGAGCTCCTCGACGACGGCCGGATCCTGTCTCCGCTGCTGTCGTGCGAGGTCGCCTCCTTCCTCCGCGCCCGCACGCCGAGCGATCTCCGGTTCTTCCCGGTGGAGGACGCGCTGGTGGGGAGCCCGGCATGAGCGAGCGCAACCTGGCCGAGGAGGAGCAGCGTGTTCTGGCGGTGCTCTCGTCCCGGCGCTTCCAGCGGATGAAGGGCCTGGGCCATGAGGTGCCCTTCTTCATCTGGGCCTATCCACCCGAGTGGGAGCTCGAGGTGGCGGCCGCCGCCGGCAGGATCCGCACCGCGCTGCAGACCGAGCAGGGCCTGACCGTCATCACCATCGACCTGTTCGAGCTCGCGATCGGCATGCTGGGGGAGCGCGGCGTCCTCGATCGGCTCGACGAGCTGGAATCCCGCCGTTGCAAGAGCGACTTCCAGCATGATCTCCAGCGGATGCTCGACCCCGAGAAGCACATCGCCCCGGCCATCAGGAAGCGTCTCGACGCCCAGCCGGACTACGACATCCTCTTCCTCACCGGCATCGGCAAGGTCTTCCCCGTCATCCGCACCCACACCGTGCTGAACAATCTTCAGACGGTGGCCTCGAGCCGGCCGATGCTGGTGCTCTTCCCCGGCGAGTACCGTCAGTCGGCCACCCTCGGCTCGGCCCTCGTGCTGTTCGGCAGACTCTCCGACGACCAGTACTACCGGGCCAAGAACATCCTGGAACAGGAGCCAGCATGAGCGACGTCACGATCGGCAGCATCTTCGCCAAGGACATCGCCCGTCCGATCGAGGGCGTCATCAAGGCCGACGACGCCGAGCATCTGGCGACCGAGATCGACGAGTACGTGCTCACCGGCGAGACCGCCGCCGCCCTGTCCGATCTGCTGGAGGCCTACACCGCCCCGGTCTACGGCGGCGGCAACGGCGTGTGGATCTCCGGTTTCTTCGGCTCCGGAAAATCGCACCTGCTCAAGATGCTCGCCCACCTGCTGGGCGATGTGCCGGGCCAGGATCATCCTCGTGGGTCGGTCGTCGACGCCTTCACCGCCAAGGCCGAGGGCGATTCCATGCTCGCCGCCTCGCTGGCGAGGGTGGCGCGCATCCCCGCCACCTGCCTGCTGTTCAACATCGACCAGAAGGCGCCGCTCATCGACAAGAACCAGACCGACGCCCTGCTGCAGGTCTTCGTCAAGGTGTTCAACGAGGCCCGCGGCTACTACTCTGGCGAGCCGTCGGTGGCCCGCTTCGAACGCGACCTCGACCGCCGCGGCCTGCTGGGGCGCTTCCGCGAGGCCTTCGCCGAGATCGCCTCGGTGCCCTGGGAGCAGGGCCGCGAGGAGGGCATCCTGCAGGAGCGCAATGTCACGCAGGCCTGGGCGAAGGTGACCGGGGAGCCGCCCACCGAGAACATCCTCGCCCGCTACGAGGAGCGGTTCACCCTGTCCATCGAGGACTTCGCCGACGAGGTCGCCCAGTGGCTGGCCGAGCGCCCCGCGGATCATCGGCTGCTGTTCCTGACCGACGAGGTGGGCCAGTTCATCGGCTCCGACACGAAACTCATGCTCAACCTCCAGACCATCGTCGAATCCCTCAACACGAAGTGCGGCGGCAGGGCGTGGGTGTGCGTCACCAGCCAGGAGGACATGGACGGGGTCATCGGCGACCGCACCACATGGCAGGCCAACGACTTCTCCAAGATCCAGGCCCGCTTCGCCACCCGCATGAAACTGACCAGCCGCGATGTCGAGGAGGTCATCGAGAAGCGCCTGCTCGGCAAGAACGCCGACGGCGAGGCCGCGCTCGATGCGCTGTACGACGCCCAACGCGCGAACTTCCGCACCCTGTTCGACTTCGCGGACGGGGCCAAGACCTACCGCAACTATCAGGGCCGGGAGCACTTCACCGGCAGCTATCCCTTCGTGCCCTACCAGTTCCCGCTCTTCCAAGCGGCGCTGGTCGGCCTGTCGGGGCACAACGTGTTCGAGGGCCGCCACGCCTCGGTCGGCGAGCGCTCCATGCTGGGCGTCATCCAGGACGTGGCGAAGGAACTCGCGGACGAGCCCGTCGGCGCCGTGGCGCCCTTCGACCTCATGTTCTCGGGCATCGGTCAGACCGTGAAGGCCGCCGCGATCCGCAACATCCTGGAGGCCGAGAAGCAGCTGCCCCCCGGCTCCGAGACCTCCACGATCGCGATCCGCCTGCTCAAGGCCCTGTTCCTCGTCAAATACGTCGACGGCTTCACCGCAACGGCCCGCAACCTCACCGTGCTGCTCTACGACCGCTTCGACCAGGACATCGCCGGGCTCACCAGCAGGATCACCGAGGCCCTCGACCTGCTGGAGGGGCGGAGTTATGTGCAGCGCGCCGGCACCGCCTACGAATACCTGACCGACGAGGAGCAGGAGATCGAGCAGGAGATCAAGAACACCGACATCGACCCGGCGGAGGTCTCCAAGCTCCTGTCCACGATCATCAGTGACGACGTGGTGAAGTCCACGACCTTCCGCCACACGCCGACCGGACGCGACTTCACGTACGAGCTGCGGCTTGACGACGTCCTCTACAGCCGCGCCCATCCGCTCGCCATCCACTACGTCACCCGGGCACTGGGGCAGCCGCGCGAGGTCGTCATGGCGCAGTCCATGGGACGCGACGAGGTACGGGTGCTGCTGCCCGACGACCCGCGGCTGTACGCCGACCTGCGCCTGCACGTGCAGACGGACAAATATGCGCGGCGCCGGCGCTCCTCGTCGCTGACCGAGACCCAGCGCCACATCCTCGACGCCAAGAGCCGACTCAACCAGGAACGCCGCCGAGAGCTGGTCGGACGGGTCAGGGAGGCCATCGAACGGGCCGAATTCATCATCAACGGAGCCCAGATCAATGTGCGGGCGGTCGGCCCGAAGGACCGCATCGACGAGGCCATGGCCCAGCTCGTCGACCGCACCTACACCCAGCTCTCGCTCCTGGACGGGATCAACTACGCCGAGCCGGACATCACCCGGTTCGCCGAGGAGGACCCCGCCATGATCGACCGCGGCGAGGACAGGCTCCAGCCGGCCGCCGACGAGGTGGCGGCCTTCATCACCGCCCAGCACCGGCTCAATGCCACCGTCACCGTCAGGGGAATCGTGGAGCACTTCGAGAACAAGCCCTACGGCTGGCCGCTGGCGACGATCCTGTGCGCCGTCACCAGGCTGCACATCACCTCCCGGATCGCACTCTCCCTGGACGGGCGCAGGCTCAAGCGCACCGAGCTTCCCGAGGCCCTGCGCAACGGTCACAAGCACGCAGGCATCGTCGTGACCCGGCAGCGCCAGTTCGACCCGGCCGCGGTGCAGCGCGTACGCGCCTTCGCCCGGGAGTTCCTCTCCCAGGGCGAGCTGCCGGCCGATCCCTCGGAGCTGGCATCCCAAGTCAAGAGTGCCCTTGCCGAGGAGCACAGGGACCTGCAGACGAAACGCGACGACTACGCGGGCACGTACCCGTTCATGACGATGCTCGACGAGCCGCTCGCCCTGCTCGACCGGACCCTCGAGAAGCCCACCGAGTGGTACCTCGAGGAACTACCCGCCCATGCGGACGCCCTGCTGGACGCCAAGGAGGACACCATCGACCCGGTGCGCCACTTCCTGGCCAGCCCCCAGAAGGGCATCTACGACGACGCGATGCGGCTGGTGGGCGCCAACCGCGACAATCTCGCCTATCTCCATGACGGGCAGGCCGAGAGGGTCCAGGCCCTGCTGGACGATCCGCGGATCCTGCGCGGGCAGGGCATCAACCGGCTCAAGGAGACCGCAGCGGCGCTGCGGAGGGGTCTCGGCCGGGTGCTCGCCGACGAGCGCGAGAAGGCCGCCGCCGTGGTCAACGCACGGGTGGCGGCCATCCGCGGCAGCGCCGCCTGGGCCGAGACCACCGACGAGGCCCGCGCCGGGGTCGAAGATGCGGGCAGCAGCGTCCAGGCCAGGATCGCCGATGCCGCCTCGGTGCCGCTCATCCGCCAGATCGCGAACGACTTCGACGAGGACGGCTACACCGAACTGCTCTCACTCGTCGAGACGGCCCGCCCGCACCGGGAGCAGGGCTCTGACGAGCCGGCCGCCCCGCCCCGGCCCATCCTCCCGATCCGCCGCCTGCCGAGGCCCCGGGCCAGGCTGCTGCGCACCACCGCCGACGCCGACGCCTACCTCGAGGAGCTGCGCGCCATCCTGCACGAGGCCATCGATTCGGGGAAGCAGGTCTCGCTGTGATCGACACGAAGAAACTCGAAGCCTTCGCGGCCTCGGCCCGCAGCGGGCTCATCGCAGAGGTCGAGGCCCGGCTCATGGCCGCGCTCGCCCCGGCCTCGACCGCACGGGTCGAGGCCCCCGGTGCGGTCAGAGAACTCGAGGACGCCATCGCCCGCCACGGCGGGGGCCGGGAGGGGCGACGGCGCATCGTCGAGGAGCAGGCCTACGCATGGTTCAACCGGATCATCGCCCTGCGCTTCATGGACGCCAACCGGTGCACGCCCACGCCCGTCGTCTCGCCCGAGGCGGGCCGAGCGAGCGGCCAACCGGCAGTGCTGGCGGCGGCCAAACGCGGCGAGTTCGACCCCGATGTCTTCACCCGCCCGGCGCAGGTGGAACGCATCACCGGCCTGCTCGACGGAACCCTGACCAGCCACAACGCGCAGGGCGAGGCCTACGGGCTGATCCTGGCCGCCCACTGCGCCTTCTGGCACCGGGCCATGCCCTTCATGTTCGCCGCCGACGGAAGCTTCACGAGCCTGCTCATGCCCGGCAACCTGCTGGCCGACGGCTCGGTGCGGGCCACGGCGGTCGAGACCCTCACGGTCGAGGACTGCCAGGACGTCGAGGTGATCGGCTGGCTCTACCAGTTCTACATCTCCGAACGCAAGAACGAGGTCTTCGCCGGCTTCAAGAGGAACAAGAAGGCCGGCCCCGACGAGATCCCCGCCGCGACCCAGCTCTTCACCCCGGACTGGATCGTCCGCTATCTGGTGCAGAACTCTGTTGGCCGTCTGTGGCTGCTCAACCACCCCGAGTCGGCCCTGGGCGGGCGGATGGAGTACTACATCGAGCCGACCGGCGAGGAGGACTTCCTGCGGATCGAGCGGCCCGAGGAGCTGACGGTGATGGACCCGGCCTGCGGCTCGGGGCACATGCTCACCTACGCCTTCGACCTGCTCTACGAGATCTACGAGGAGGAGGGCTACGCGCCCTCCGAGATCCCCGAGCTGATCCTCACGCACAATCTGCGCGGCACCGAGATCGACGGCCGCGCCGGGGCGCTCGCGGCGTTCGCGCTCATGATGAAGGCCCGGGCCCGGCAGCGCCGCTTCCTGCGCAAGCACGTCCAGCCCCGGATCCGTGTCATCGAGCCGGCCGAGTTCACCCCGGACGAGCTGGACCGCCTCGTCAGCGCCGGCGGCGACCGCCGGGCCGAGGAGGACTTCTGGCAGTGCTTCCGCCATGCTGACATGCTGGGCTCACTCATCCGCCCCGACTCCGAGACACTGGCAGTTGCCAAGGCGCAGGCGGAAGATCTCGACCCTGACACTCTGGCCGGTGCGAACCTGAGAGAACGCGCCGAACAGGTGCTGTGCCAGGCCGAGTACCTCGCCCGCGAGTACGCCGTCGTGGTGACCAATCCGCCGTACATGGGCAGCAAGAACATGGATGCGGTCCTGTCGGACTGGGGGAAGACGCACCACCCGGCGGCCAAGGCCGATCTCTTCGCCGCCTTCATCGAACGGTGCCTCGCGCTGGCCGAGGGCGGCCACGGGCTGGTCGCGATGATCACGATGCAGGGCTGGATGTTCCTCGGATCCTTCGAGGAGCTGCGAAGCCGCATCCTGAGCTCGGCCCCGCCGGTGACGATGGCGCACCTGGGGGAGAGGGCCTTCGACTCCATCGGAGGCGAAGTGGTCTCCACCACTGCCTTCATCCTCGAGCAGGGGCGCTCTCCTGAGAGACAGTCCTGCTACCTCAGGCTGGTCGAGGGGAGTTCCGAAGCGGAGAAAGAGGAACTGCTCGCAGAGGCGGTGAGGGGGAGCGCTCCCCGCTTCACCTTGACAGCCCGGGAACTCGCCAGTGTCCCAGGCGCTCGCATCGCCTACTGGCTCTCGCCCGCCATGCTGAGGGTCTTCGCCGAGGGCAGCCCATTGGGCGAGATCGCCGCCCCGAAGCAGGGGCTGGCCACGGCGGACAACTCGCGTTTCCTGCGCCACTGGTTCGAGGTCTCCCGGGACAAGTCGTGCTTCACCGCCGCATCCCGCGAGGAGGCCGCCGCCAGCGGTGCGAAGTGGTTCCCCCACCTCAAGGGCGGCGCCTTCCGCAAGTGGTGGGGCAACCAGGAGTACGTGGTGAACTGGGAGCATGACGGCGCCGAGATTCAAGAGTTCCGTGACGCGGGAGGGAAGCAGAAGTCTCGCCCGCAGAACATCGACTCCTACTTCAAGCCGGCGATCTCGTGGTCTCGACTGTCAAGCGGTGACATTGGATTCCGATACTCCATTCCCGGTTTCATTCCGAACGACAAATCTCCATTCATTGTGGGTGATGCAACAGAATCTGATCTGCTGTCGCTCCTCAACTCGAACGTGACAAATGTTCTGATGAGTGTTCTCGCGCCAACGATCATGTTCGAGATTGGACAACTGTCCGAACTGCCTCTTCATAAGAGTGATAATAGTGGGAATGGACATTTTCAGTCTATCAATCAGGTCTCCCGTAGATTGACCGATTTGTTTCGTTGTGACTGGGATTCCTATGAGACTTCATGGGGATTCACTGACTCTCCTCTGGTGGGGCGTGCACAGTTTAATGGACCGCTTGAAGATGCTCTTGGGCTCTGGTGGAATGACTCGATCGACGCGGCTCATGAGGCCCAGGAGCTGGAGACCGAGAACAACCGTTACTGGGCCTGCGTCTACGGCTTGGAGGATGAGGTGCCGACCGAGGTTCCGCTCAACCGAGTCTCCCTGGCCTCGAACCCGTGGTTCCGTTATGCCCCCGCCAAGGGTGAAGAACGTAGCGAGGCTGAATACCGCGGGCTGTTCGCGGCCGATGCGGTCCGCGATCTCATCTCCTACGCCGTGGGCTGCATGTTCGGCCGCTACAGCCTCGATGAACCCGGGCTCATCCTGGCCAGTCAGGGCGAGACGATCCAGGACTACGTGGCACGGGTACCAGAGCCCGCCTTCGCGCCGGACGGCGACAACGTCATCCCCGTGACACAGGGCGACTGGTTCGAGGATGACATCGTCGCCCGCTTCCGAACCTTCCTCAAGGCCTCCTTCGGGGAGGCGAATCTCGAGGAGAACGTCCGATGCATCGAATCCGTTCTCGGGAAACCCCTGCGACGGTACTTCCTGAGGGACTTCTACAAGGACCACTGCAAGCGCTACTCGAACCGCCCGATCTACTGGATGTTCTCCTCGCGCCCCGATGGCAAGGGCGTCTTCAACGCGCTGATCTACCTGCACCGCTACACCCCGGCGGCACTGAACACCGTGCTCAACGAGTACCTTCGCGAATTCCAGACCAAGCTCCGTGCAGAGATCGACCAACTGGAGCGATCCGATAGGAGTGCGAACCTCAAGAGGGCCGACAAGTACCGCAAGGACCTGCTCGAATGCGAGGACTACGAGCGCGACGTCCTCTACCCGCTGGCCACCCGGAACCTCGATCTTGACCTGGACGACGGCGTCCTGGTCAACTACCTCCGCTTCGGCAAGGCCCTCGTCAGGATCAAGGCCATCGAGGAGAAACGACGCGATGTTCAGAGTTGGACTTGGATTATTGCCCAATTGGACTGAGAGGTTTGATCGTGATCACCTTCATTGATAACGAGGATGAATTTCTTTTAAGATACTCATCGGAGTATTATTCCATTGAATGGGTGGATCAACAGCTTCGCAACGATGGTGAAGTTGTTATTTCTCGAGTGTTTACAGTCAGGATACAGGACCTTCGAAAAAGTGATGATGATCCATTTGAAGAAAACAGAGTCTTTGCTATTGGCGATATAAAAGATGGGTATCGCAGAGTTCGCTCTGCTGTACTCGGACTAGACCACGATTTGCTAATTGCAGCCTCCATGAAGTTGAAACGTAGCTATTTCATCACTGAACGTAACATCTCAGTGTTTAAGGCTCTTGATGAAGTGGCGGGTAGGCAAATAATAATTGGAGGTGCTAGGCCTGATGCAATCGACGAAGCTGATTTCATTCATCTTGTCAAAGAGTTTCCGACGTCTACTGAGCTTAAATATTACACCCAGGCCAGAATTGAAAGAGTCCTCCAAACTTACCTCGAGACTCGCGGGCAGGCTGAGGAACGACTCATTCAGTACATGAATCGCAAGGAGAAAAGAACTCGTGGTTATCGGTCGACTGATTTTACAAGACTGGAAGCCACTGATGAATTGGAGCTAGAAAAATTTATCTATACTAGAGATAGATTTAACGAAATGCTCAAGGATGCTGATGCATATTCCGAGACTGATTGGCGTCGTCAGGTTGCAAAACTTTTCACTCTCGTGTTCCCACGATATATTTCCGTGTTGGAAGAAGTGAATGTCAAAGAACGATACTCAACACTAGGGGGACTTGCCAATCGTTATATCGATATGTTGTTAGTTGATTCAAATGGATCAGTCGATATTCTTGAAATCAAGAAACCATTTTCTAGGTGTCTTGTTTCAAAACGAACTTATCGAGATAACCATGTCCCAGTGCGTGAGTTGGCTGGAGCGATTGTACAATGCGAAAAATATATTTTTTACTTAAATAAGATGGGAATAAAAGGTGAGCACGATATAAAATCTCGTTACAAAGAGACGCTTCCTGACTCCATTCATATCAAAATTACAAATCCACGAGCATATATTCTCGCTGGTAGAGATTCCAATTTGTCAAATGGAGAAAGATTTGATTTTGAGTTCATCCGAAGAGGAAACAAAAATATAGCTGACATCATTACATACGACGATTTATTGCGCCGATTGAACAACATTGTAAATTCGATTGAGAAAAGGCTTGAAAAACAAGGAATAAAAAGCCTTAATGAATAAATGTAAAACCACCTTAATTAAATTGATGTTCGATCATATCTTTAACGCTCTTGGATTTAAGGCTCGTTGATATTTTTGCCTGCACTCTAAGTATTATTACTTGGATGGGTAGAAGGGGGAGCGGTGAACAGCAGCGAGATCATCCTCTATCAGGCCGATGACGGCAGCCGTGTCCGACTGCGGGCCTCGGGCGGCACGGTGTGGCTCACCCAGGCGGAGATGGCCGGGCTCTACGACACATCGGTGCCGAACATCGCCCAGATCGTCAGGCGAGTCCTCGCGGACGGCGAGGTCACGGCGGAGACTGTTAACTCAGAGTTAATGGTTCGCACGGAGGGCGCCCGGAGGGTCAGACGTGAGATCAAGGTCTACAACCTCGACATGATCCTCGCCGTCGGCTACCGCGTCACCACGCCGCGCGCCGTCCAGTTCCGCCAGTGGGCCACCAGCGTCCTGCGCGAGTACCTCGTCAAGGGCTTCGCCATGGACGACGCCCGCCTCGCCGAGGGATCCGGGCAGGACTACTTCGACGAGCTGCTCGAGCGCATCCGGGCCATCCGGGCCTCCGAGAAGCGCTTCTACCAGAAGGTCCGCGACTTCTACGCCACGGCCGTCGACTACCGGGCCGACAGCGATGAGGCCCGCACCTTCTTCGCCGCCGTCCAGAACAAGATGCTCTGGGCCGTCACGGGGCACACCGCCGCCGAGATCGTCGCGCTCCGCAGCGACCCCGATGCGCCCGTCATGGGGCTCACCAGCTGGAGGGGCGAGGTCATGCGCAAGGGCGACGTCGCCGTCGCCAAGAAGTACCTCGACCGCGACGAGACCAAGGACCTCGATCAGATCGTCACCATGTACCTCGACTACGCCGAGACCCAGGCCCGCCGCCGCCGTACCATGACCATGGCCCAGTGGGCCGAACGGCTCGACGCCTTCCTCCAGTTCAACGAGCGCGAGCTCCTCACCCACGCCGGGACGGTCTGCGCCGATGTCGCCCGGGCCCTCGCCGAGGACCGTACGAGCTCTACGACCAGAGGCGGCGGGCGCTCGACGCCCAGGAGGCGGACCTGCGGAGCCTGCGGGAGCTCGAGCACAGGGCCGACCCGACGAAGGATGATGGAGGCGATGAGGCATGAGCGCCCCGCCCGCCGCTCGTGAGGATGAGGAGGTGCAACCGTGGACGGACTGCTGACCCTCGGCCCCACCACCCGGCAGGCCGACCCCGCACTCGTCGTCGAACTCGAACGCACTGCGCGCGGCTTCTCCTTCGAGGAACAACCCGAGCCCCGCGCCGACCTGGCCGATCTCGATCTCGCCGTGCTCTCCGAGCTGCGCGGTCGGCCGACCGAGGTCGACGATTTCCTCGCCCTCGGTCTGGCCGCAGGACAGGGCGGCCGGATCGTGCCCACCTACGCGGGCATCCTCGCCGCCTGCCCCGGCCCCACCCGCTTCCTGCCGTCGGCATGGGTGCAGTGCGGCAGGCTCCGCGGCCCCGGCGGCACCGATATCTTCGACCAGATCGAGATCCACGGTCCCATGCCGCTGGCGGTCGACAAGGCCATGGACTTCCTCCTCAAGCACGCCTACCGGACGGCCGTCTTCGGCGGGGTGCGCCGCCGCGACGTCTGGTCCATCCCCGAGGAGGCCGTCCGCGAGGTCGTCGTCAACGCCCTCGTCCACGCCAGCTACGCCGAGCGCAGCACCCCCATCCGCGTCGGCTTCTACGACGACCGCATTCAGGTGGACAGCCCCGGGCTCCTGCTGCCCGGCATGACCGTGGAGACCATGCGCCGGGCGTCCCGGCTGCGCAATCCGGCCCTGGCCCGCGTCTTCCGCGAGGCCGGGATCATGGAGCAGTGGGGCACCGGTGTGCAGCGGGTCTTCGACCAGGTGGCCGAGGCAGGCCTGCCCGAACTCGTGATCGAGGAGATCATGGATCGGGTGCGGGTCACCGTCTACGTGCCCAGCCACGATCCGGCGGGCCGGTCACGTCCTGCACGAGAGGCTGAAGGAGGACCGCTGAGTCACCAAGTCGAGCCATCCGATGAGCAAGTGAGCAAGTCGAGTGAGCAAGTCGCAGTTCTTCTTCGCCGCGCCGCCGCCGGGCCCTGTTCCCGCGCCGATCTGTTGACGACGATCGGTCTTAGTGATGCCTATGGGAACTACCGTCGGCACCTGCTGCCGCTCGTCGAACAGGGCTATCTGGCCAGGACCATCCCGGACAAACCGAACAGCCGCTTCCAGCACTACCGACTCACCGATGCGGGGCGTGCCCACCTCGATGCCGTGGCGGGAGACGCCGAATGAGCGCCCTGTCCATCATCCAGCGCCAGCTCGGCGAACGCTTCGAGGCCCCGGGGGAGGCCGGCCGGATCGTCATCTGGAACGATCCGGACGGCGACTACGACAACGGCTGCATCGAGGATCTTGATCTGCCGGGCGTGACCGTGCTCCGCGTGGACGGCAACGAATTCGCGATCAAGCGGCGCGTACTGGCCGCCGAGCCGACGCGCAAATTCCTCATCCACCGCCCCTCGCCCGTTCCGGACGATCCCGTGGCGAACTGGCTGCTTGACCTCGAGCTGGCATACGGAACATTCACCGCCGACCCCGCCTCGCTCGTCGTCCAGGAGCTCGGCGGCGGTCCGGCACTGCGCGAGATCGCCGAGCAGTACCCGGCCTTCTTCAGGCAGGAATCGCGCGTCGCCGCCCTCAAGGCCCGGTTGGAGAACGGTGACGACGCCACCGACATCGCGGCCAAGATGGTCGCCGCCGTCATCGGCTGCCAGGGGAACTCCTTGGATGTCATCTGGCGCAATCTGCTGACGGAGAACGCCTCGGGCGAGTCGACATGGATCGACGAGATCACCGGGCTCGGCCTGGCCGGTTTCCACTGGGCCGGCACCCGTGACATCTACGGCTACGGCGCCGAGACGCCGTCCGTCGACGACTTCGTCCGGTGGCTCTTCGCGCGGGCCTGGGAGAAGTTCGCCTCGCCCACGCCCGGCGAGTACCGCAACATCGGCCGGGACTTCAGCATGTGGAGCAACGACGTCCGCTTCGCGGACACCCACCGGGCCCTGGCCCGCCGGGCCGCCGACGAACTCGCCATCGAAGACCGCGTCGCTGAACTGGACCTGCCCGCCCTCGCCGAGCGCTTCACCTTCGAGGAAGTGGACCAGCGGATCATCGCGCTCCTGGCCACGGGCGTCGAACAGCGAACCATGACGGACCAGGACGTGCGCAGAACGGTGGGGCGGCGCGCCACGGGCATCTGGTACCAGCAGCAGTACGAGCAGGACTATCAAGCCATCGCCGCAGCCTCCACGCTGTCGACCCGCATCGAAGCGCTGCCCCCCTCGATCGGCTCGCCCGCAGAGGGATTCCGCCGGTACGTCGAGGAATGGTTCGCCATCGACCAGTCCTACCGCCAGTTCATCGTGCACGCGGGCAGGGCCGTCCTCGACGAGCCACTGGGATCCCTCAGGCAGAGGGTCGAGGCGCTGTACACCGGCTCCTACCTGGGGCCCCTCGGGAACGCCTGGCAGGAGCAGATCGATGCCATGGACCGCTGGACGGTCGATGAGGCGCCCGCGGCCTCCTCGTTCTACAACAAGCGGGTCCGTCCGGTTCTGCACCGGGGCAACAAGATCGTCGTCATCGTCTCCGACGCCCTGCGCTACGACGTGGCCGAGGAACTCGCCCGCCGCATCCGCGAGGAGGACCGCTTCAGCGCGGAACTGGCCGCGATGCTGGGCGCACTGCCCTCGTACACCCAACTGGGCATGGCAGCGCTCCTGCCGCACAAGACCCTGGCCCTCGCAGAGGGGAGCAAGGGGCTCGTCGAGGTCGACGGCGGCCCCTCCGACGGGACGAAGAACCGCGCCCGCATCCTTCAGGCCGTGGGCGGCACCGCCGTCCAGGTCTCCGACTTCACCCGCCTGCGGCCCGGTGAGGCCCGCGAGCTCGTCAAGGCGCACCGGGTGCTGTACCTCTACCACAACCAGATCGACGCAACGGGGGACGACCCGACCACCGAATCGAGGGTGTTCCAGGCCTGCGAGGACACCATCGAGGAGCTGATCAGGCTGGTGAAGAAACTCGCCAACGCGAACGTCAACAACGTCCTCATCACCGCCGACCATGGTTTCCTCCACCAGGACACGCCCCTGGACGAATCGCAGTACCTCACCGAGAAGCCGCACGCCGATGCCCTGCTGTACGCGAATCATCGTTTCGTGCTGGGCCGCGGTCTCAAGCGCAGCCCGGCCTTCACCACCTTCACCCCCGCTCAGCTCGGACTGGCGGGCCGGGTCGAGGCCCAGGTGCCCAAGTCGATCCACCGGCTGCGCATGGCCGGCTCGGGGGTGCGCTACGTGCACGGCGGGGCAGCATTGCAGGAGATCGTCGTGCCGGTGCTCGCCATCAACAAGCGCCGCACCTCGGACACCCGGCAGGTCGCCGTCAGGATCATGGCTCAGACCGATCGCATCACCACCGGGCAGATCACGGTGGTGCTCCACCAGGAGGAGCCGGTCAGCGAGAAGGTGAAGGGGCGCACTCTCATCGCCGGTCTCTACGCCGATGACGTCCTCATCTCGAACGAGGTGCGGGTTTCCTGCTCGCAGACCTCGCCCGAGGAGCGGGACCGCCTCTTCCCGGTCACCTTGATGCTCAGCAAGGAGGCCGACGACGCCAACGGCCGGACGGTCGAGCTGCGCCTGTCCGAGCAGGTCGGCGCATCGGAACGACGGCCATACCCGGACAAGGCCAGATTCACTCTGGTGCGCACCTTCACCAGCGACTTCGACTTCTGAGCTCAGGGGGCATGCATGAACGACGAGATGGACGACACGGCGGGGCAGGGCTACCGGGCGCCGGACGCGGCGGGCCCGGCTCCCCGCCCCGGTGGCATGACGCCGCTCGACCGTAGGATCAATGAGGCCTTCCCCGGCGTGGTCGTGAGGAAGGACCTCGTCAAGGCGGTCAAGGGCAACGCCATCGTCCCCACCTACGTGCTGGAGTACCTGCTCGGCCAGTACGCCGCCACCGACGACGAGGCGAGCATCCGCTCCGGCATCGAGCAGGTGCGCAACGTGCTGCGCGACCACTACGTGCACCGCGGCGAGAACCGCCTGGTGCAGTCGCGCATCAGGGAGAAGGGGCGGCACCGGGTCATCGACAAGGTGTCCGTCGCGCTCAACGAGCGGGACGACGTCTACGAGGCGGAGTTCTCCAATCTCGGCATCTCCCGGGTGGAGATCAGCTCCGAGGTGGTGCGCAAGCACCCCAAGCTGCTCACCGGCGGGGTGTGGTGCATCTGCGACATCGTGTACGCCCACTCCGGCGATCCGAAGGAGGCGCCGTGGCGGCTGCACTCCCTCAAACCCATCCAGCTGTCCAACCTCGACCTCGACGGCTACCAGGCGACTCGCGCCAGATTCACCACTGATGAGTGGATCGACCTGCTCGTCCAGTCCATCGGATTCAACCCAGAGCTGCTCGGAGCCCGAGCAAAACTGCTGCACCTGGTGCGGCTCATCCCCTTCGTGGAGCGCAACTACAATCTCATCGAGCTCGGCCCCAAGGGCACCGGGAAGTCCCACATCTACTCGGAGTTCTCACCCCACGGCATGCTGATCTCCGGCGGGGAGGTCACCGCGGCCAAGCTGTTCGTCAACAACTCCACCGGGAGGATCGGCCTGGTCGGCTACTGGGACACCGTGGCCTTCGACGAGTTCGCCGGACGCAAGAAGCGGGCCGACCGGGGGCTCGTGGACATCATGAAGAACTACATGGCCAACAAGTCCTTCTCCCGCGGCGTGGAGACGCTCGGCGCCGAGGCCTCTATGGTCTTCATCGGCAACACCACCCACACGGTGCCCTACATGCTGAAGAACTCGGATCTGTTCGACGAGCTGCCCGAGCAGTACCACGACCCGGCCTTCCTCGACCGCATCCACGCCTACATTCCCGGCTGGGAGTTCGAGCAGATCCGCGGCGAGATGTTCGCCACCGGCTACGGGTTCGTCGTCGACTACCTCGCCGAGGTGCTCAAGTCGATGCGCGACCTCGACTACTCCGACCGCTACCGAGAGCATTTCCAGCTCTCCGCCGACATCTCCACCCGCGACCGCGACGGCATCCACAAGACCTTCTCCGGCCTCATGAAGCTGGTCCACCCGACGGGGCGGGCGAGCTGCGACGAGATCGAGGCGCTGCTGCGCGCCGCCATCGAAGGGCGCAAACGCGTCAAGGACCAGCTCGTGCGCATCGACACGACGATGACCCCGGTGCGTTTCGGCTACCGGGGCGCCGACGGGGAGTGGTCCTCCGTCCCGGTGCTCGAGGAGAATGAGTACCCCGAGCTGTACCGCCGTGGCACGCCGAGTGCGGACGTCGCGGACGAGGGGGAGGCTGAGGCCTCGGGCCGAGGGCGAAACGGAGTCGGCGCGTCGGCCGGCAACGAGGAGGGAGCCCGCAGCGGCGCCGCCGGGGATGCTGCCGGCTCGACAGCGGACGGGGCCGTGCCTGCGCCCACGGACTCGGCACCGGCGGTGTCGGAACTGGAGGAGCAGCATCTTTCCTTCCGCGACGGTCAGCGCGGATTCAGCTTCGATCGCTTCTTCGGCCCCTACCTGCGGGGTGCCACGAAGGTCACCGTCGCTGACCCGTTCATCCGGCAGCCCCATCAGGCGAGGAACCTCATGGAGCTCATCGAGACCATCGCCAAGGTCACCGATGACGCCACTGAGACCGGGGTCCATCTGGTCACCAAGGTCGACGAGAACCCTGAGCACGCCAGGAAGCAGCTCGCCAACCTGGAGATGATCCGCACCAGCTCCGCCGTCGCCGGCATCGGCTTCGACTACGAGTTCAGCGACACCATCCACGACCGTTCGATCAGCGCCGACACGGGCTGGCTCATCGTCCTGGGCCGCGGTCTCGACGTCTTCCAGCCCTTCGACACGGACTGGCTCGATCTGCGCCTGCGCCAGCAGCGCTACCGGCAGGTCAAGGAGTTCACCGTCACGTACATGCGACGGGACCAGTCGCGGTGACGCCGTTCCCCGGCGACTCGTCCAGAGGCTTATTCACAAGAGTTGTTCGCAGGAGTGCTTCCCCTTGTCAGACCTCCGTCCTGTCGTGCTGTGAATAAGCTTCCCAGAACGTCACCCCCGTGCCCCTCTGGCCGGGGGCTCCGCTCGACATGCTCCGTTTTGTACGCCTCGGATTCGGGGATCCTCACCGGCGCACTGGATCTTGACGGGGGCGCTTCATGCCGGCCCCTCACGGGCGGGGCTCCCTTCGTGCACGAGTTCGGCCATCTCCGGGTCGAGATGCCGGCCCCTCACGGGCGGGGCTCCCTTCGTGCACGAGTTCGGCCATCTCCGGGTCGAGATGCCGGCCCCTCACGGGCGGGACTCCCGTCGCACCAGCCGCTCCGCCGGCTGATCGCCTGGCCCTACGTACCGACCGCGGGCGCGATTCCCTCCCCGCCAGCCGCTCCGCAGGGCGCGGGCTCCCGCGTGCCCTGCCGCCGGCGCCCCGTCCTGGTCGCCGGGTTCTGGCCCGTCCGGCGATCGTGTCGGTGGGCACCTCTACGCTGTTGCGCGGAACATCACTGGACGGTGGGGCGGGGGCGCGGGCATGAGCGCTGAGGACGGTCGCGTGAGCGATCTCGTGGTGCCGAGTGCCGGCGTGCCGCGGACCACCGACCTGGTTCTTGTGCGCCCCGCTCCGGAGGCCTGCCCCGGCTCGGGAACTCCTGAAGCCGACGCCCGCGTCCCCCTCCGCGCCTGGCAGGCCGAGGCGCTCGCCGCATGGCGCGACGCAGACCGCACGGGCGTCGTCGAGGCGGTGACGGGAGCGGGCAAGACCCGCGTCGGCATCGCCGCGGTGAGCGAGGCGGCCACCGCGGGGATGCGGGCGGTGGTGCTCGTGCCGACCAGGACGCTCGTCGCCCAGTGGGCGGATTCGTTGCACGAACTGCTGCCCGGCATGGCGGTGAGCACCGACCTGAGGGCGTCGCAGCCCTGGCGGGTCATGGTGACCACGGTCCAGGCGGCCCACCGCCGTCCGGCCCTGCGGCAGGGGGAGAGCGGTCTGCTCGTCGCCGACGAGTGTCACCGCTACGGGGCCGAGTCGTTCTCACGGGCGCTGCGCCCCGAGTACGCGTGGCGGCTGGGCCTGACGGCGACGCTGGCCCGCGGAGACGCCGGTGACAGCATCCTGCGCGACTACTTCGGCCCTGTCCGCTTCGGGATGGGCTATCAGCGGGCCGCCGCCGACCAGCTCATCGCCCCCTTCAAGATCGCTTTCGCCGCCGTGCCCCTCGGCCGTGACGAACGGGAGACCTACGACGAGCTGGAGGAGACCCTGTTCGACGTCCGTAAGAAGCTGGTCCAACACCATGGCCTCGAGCCCGAACCGGTGGGCGAATTCCTGAAGCAGGTGAGCCGGCTGGCCGAGCAGGGGGAGTCCTCCGCGGGCCGTCGTCTCGCCCGCTGCTACCTGGCCAGGTTCGCCGACCGCCGCGCCCTGCTGTCGGGGACGCGCATGAAGGCGCTGGCGCTCGAGGGCCTCGCCCCCGCCGTGCGGGCCAGCGCGGGGGCCATCGTCTTCACGCAGACGAAGGAGGGCAGCCGCGAGGCCGCGGAAGTCCTGGGCTCCGCCGGCTGCCGGGCGGCCGCCATGCACTCGAGCATGGCCGACCAGGAGCGCGAGGAACGGCTCGAACTGCTCCGCGACGGCTCGGTCGATGCGGTCTCGGCGCCGCGCATCCTCGACGAGGGCGTCGACGTGCCGGACGCCGATCTCGGCGTCGTCATGGCCGCGACCAAGAGCTGCCGCCAGATGATCCAGCGCCTCGGCCGCGTCCTGAGGCGCAGGCGGGGCAAGATCGCCCGCTTCGTCGTGCTCTACGCGCAGGACACGGTCGAGGATCCCCTCGCCCGGAGGCCGGTGTCGAGCGGGCAGCAGGACTTCTACGCGGAGTGCACCCCCGCTGCGTGCGAGATGGGGGAGTTCGACCTCGGCACCGAGGATGGCCTGCCGCATCTGCTCGAGTTCCTCGCCGCCGATCCCCGGGCGGGCCGGGCGGTGCAGGAACGGATGATCCGGGCGGCGGGCCCTGACACGGGCCGGAACGCCTCGCAGCGCACCGGGGGCCGTGCAGCCGATGCCGGGCACGGGCCCGGCCGCCCGCGGAGCACCGGCGCAGTGGCGAGCGATGCCGGGGGCCGGGACGGCTCCGCCTCCGACCGCGCGCCCGTCGGCCTCCGGAGCGACGGCAGGGGCCGGAAGGGCGGCCGTCCGAGGCGCCCCGGCGGGGGCGAGCCGTCGGCGGACGCGCTGCGCGACTACCGGGAGGCCATCAGGAGGTATCCGCTGCTCGACGCCGAGGACGAGCGCCGCCTCGGCGCCCTCATCGAGGCCGGCCTCTACGCCCAGCACCTCCTCGAGGCCGCTGATGAGCGCTTCGACGAGGAGGACCTGCGGCGCATCGCGGCGGAGGGCCGGGCCGCCCGCCACCAGTTCATCACCTCGAACCTGAGGCTCGTGGTGTCCATCGCCGCGCGCCACCGGAGCCGGGGCATGGAACCCATCGACCTCGTGCAGGAGGGGAACCTGGGCCTCATCCGGGCCGTCGAGAAGTTCGACCACCGGCGCGGGAACAAGTTCTCCACTTACGCAACCTGGTGGATCAGGCAGTCCGTCACGAGGGCCCTCGCCGACCGGGGCGCCCTCATCCGCGTGCCGGTGCACTTCGAGGAGAAGCGCCGGGCGGCCGACCGCATCCGCCGGGGCGAGGGTCTTGGCTGGGGCGGGTTCGTCCGGGCGCACCCCGACGGGCTGCTCGACAGGGCGATCAGCGCCGACGAACTGGGGCGCGCCGCCAGGCTCTCGCGGCCGGTGCTCGACGTGGACCTGCTGGACGAGGATGCCCGCATCATCGCTGTCCCCGGGGCCGGGCAGCCCCCGCCCGATCCCGAGGAGCTCGTCGAACGGTTCGACCCGGACCGGGAAGCGACGGAGATCCTCGAATGCCTCGGCGCGGAGGATCCCCGGGCGATGAGGATTCTGCGTTACCGGTACGGCCTGGTGACCGGGGAGCCCGAGACCCTGGACGTCATCGGGACGCGCTTCGGCCTCACCCGCGAACGCATCCGCCAGATCAAGAAGAAGGCGCTCGAGCGGTGCCGTGGTATCGCCGCCGAGCTCGCCGCCGGGCCGCCGGTCTCACCGGAGGCCGTGGCGACAAGGACGGTGCCGAGGGGAGGGGCGCGCACGGCGCCCAGGGCGCCCGCGGAGCCGGGGCCCGCGATGGCCGCCTCGAGGGCAGGCGCTCCGAGGGCAGTCGGACGCGCGGCGGGGACGGCCTCCCGAGCCGGTTCCGGGGCCCTCGGGCGGAGGGGGCCCTCGGTCGGCGCGATCCCGCCGGGGCCTTCCGGAACCGCGGGTCGGAAGACGACTGCGGGTGGCGCAGCGGGCGGGCCGGCGCGGAGCGTGCTCCGGCGCCGCGAAGCGGCTCCCGGGATCGAGGAGCCGAGACGGGAGCAGGCGCCGAGGCGCGCCCTGCCGGACTCCGTCGTGGCGTTGTACCGGCCGCGGCGGGCCCTGCCCGGCGACGTGCCGCCGGAATCCGGCCACCGTCCCAGACGGGTCCTCGACGAGGACTCGGAGCAGGAGCGCTACCGCCCCCGGCGGGGGCGCGACGCCTGAGGGACGCCAGAGACGCTGCGCTGCGGGCCCGGCCGTCGCGTTCTCGCATGAATTAGGCTAGCCTTTCCAAAACACGACCTTGCGGCTCGGCCATCGGTCGTCCGCCGCGGGGCCGTTCGTGATGGCTGGGGGCGGCCAGAGGGGAGGGCGCGATGAGCAGCGGTTCCGGACCGATGGACGAGCCGGTCGACGGCGGCCCCGAGCCGAAGACGTCGCGGGAGCCGGGTGCGGGGGCGGAACCCGGCCAGCAAGCCAGCGCGAGCGCCGTGCTGAGGCGCTTCACGAGGCCGGTGGCGCGCACCATCATCGTGGGCGCGGTGCTGACCGCCGTCTCCTCCGTGTGCACCTTCATCCCCTACCTCGTCATCACCCGCATCGCCCAGCAGGCGCTCACCGGGCGGATCGACTCGTCCCGCGAGCTCGCCGTCCCGCTCGCCGTCGCCGCCGTCGCCGCACTGGCGGGCCGGGCGCTCTTCGGCCTGGGAACGGGCATCTGCCACCACGCCGACGCGGACTTCCGCGTCAGGGTACGCGAGGAACTCATCCGGCACCTGTCCCGGGTGCCCCTCGGGTGGTTCCTCGACAACCCGTCCGGTGAGGTGAAACAGGCCGCCTCCGACGACGTGCTGTCCATGCACCAGGCGGTCGGGCACGCCCCGGCTGACATCACCGCGGTACTCCTGTCCCCACTGATCCCGCTGGTCTACCTGTTCACCGTCGACTGGCGGTTCGCGCTCGTCCTGCTGCTGTACGTCGTCGTGGGCCTGGGTGTCTCGCTCATCCTCATGAGCAAGGACCACGATCGCCTGAACCGCGAGTACAACAACGCCATCGTCGAGCTGTCCGCCGCGTCGGTCGAGATGATCGACGGCGTCGAGGTGGTGAAGACCTACGGCACCTCGGCCCGCGCCAACCGGCGCTTCTCGCAGGCCGTCGACCGGCTGTCCGCCATCGCCTACCTCTGGGCCATCAGAACAGCGGCGCCGTTCAGCACCGTCATGGCTCTCTTCTCGCCGGCCGTCATGCTCATCCTGCTTTCCGCCCTGACCATGTTGTTCGTCTCGCGGGACTGGCTGGGGCTCGTCGACTGCGTCCCCTTCCTCATCCTCGGCGTCGGCATTCCCAGCGCCCTGCTCCACATGGCAACCTCCCTCGGTTTCCTGCGTCTGGCCCTGCAGAGCAGCGGACACCTGGGCGCCGTCCTGGCCGCCGAGCCCCTGACCGAGCCCGACGAGCCCGGCGAGTTCCCCGACGGCGAGCTGGGCGTGCAGATGGATGGGGTGAGCTTCGCCTACGGCACGGACTCGGCGCCGGTGCTCACCGACGTCGACATCACGCTGAGCCCGGGCACGGTGGCGGCGCTGGTCGGGGACTCGGGCAGCGGCAAGACGACCCTCGCCCGCCTCATCCCGCGCTTCTGGGACCCGGCGTCGGGAGCGGTGAGGATCGGGGGCCTGGACCTCCGCGACGTGACGACCACGCAGGTGCTGTCGAGGACGGCCATGGTGCTGCAGGACAGCATGCTGCTGCGCCAGAGCATCCGCGACAACATCCGCCTTGCGCGCCCCGACGCGGACGACGACGAGGTCATCGCGGCGGCCAGGAGCGCCCAGATCCACGACCGCATCATGGAACTGCCCCACGGCTACGACACCGTCATCGGCTCCGACGACGGCGAGCTCTCCGGCGGCGAGGCCCAGCGCGTGGCCATCGCCCGCGCCATCATGCAGGACGCGCCGATCCTCATCCTCGACGAGGCCACCGCCCACGCCGACCCCGAGAACGAGGTGGCCATCCAGGACGCGCTCGCGCACCTGGCCCGGGGCCGCACGACCGTCGTCATCGCGCACCGGCTCAACACCATCACCCACGCCGACCAGATCCTCGTCGTGGAGCGCGGGCGCATCGTCGAACGCGGTACCCACGACGAGCTGCTGGCCAGGGACGGGCGATATACGGCGCTCTGGCGCAAACAGACGGTCAAGGAGGGGAGCGACGCGCGATGATCATCGACCAGATGGACCGGCTCGCCGCCGGCAGGACCGGCGTGCTGCCGCAGGCCGGGGCCTACGTCGTCACGGGCCTGCTGGAGGCCGCCATCTTCGCGCTGCTGCTGCCGCTGCTGCGCAGCCTCGTGGGCGGTGACCTCGGCCGGGCCCTCGTCCTGCTCGTCATCGGGGCGGTGGTGGCCGTCGCCTACGGCATCGTGCTGTACTGGGCGGACAACCGCGGCTATTTCATCGGCATCAAGCACGTGCTGCGGCCCATCCAGTACCGGCTGGGCGACCACATGGTTCAGCTGCCCCTCGGCTGGTTCACCAAGGAACGCAGCGGCCAGATGTCGACCCTGCTCACCCACGACCTGCAGATGATCATGAACATGCCCAGCAACTTCATGCGGCAGCTCATCTTCTCGATGCTGACCCCGGCGACGGTCGCCGTCCTGTTCTTCGTCGTGGACTGGCGGGTGGGGCTTTCGTTCCTCGTCCTCACACCCGCGCTGTACGCCAGCTCCCGCTGGATGGCCAGGGCCGCGGGCGACGGGCATCTCGAGGAGGAACGGGCCGGCGCGGAGCTCTCGTCCCGCATCCTGGAGTTCGCTCAGGCGCAGCCGGCCCTGCGTTCGGCGAACCGCAACGAGTCGGCCTGGGGCGCCCTGCAGGAGGCCATCACAGCAGACCGCAAAGCGACAGTGCGCACCCTGCGCATGACGAGCATGCCCATATGGCTGCACACCCTGCTCGTTCAGGCCATCTACGCGCTACTGCTCGTCGTCTCGGCGCTCGTCCTGGCTTCCGGGGGCATCGGCGTCGCCGACTTCATCTTCGTCGCCGTCCTGGGGCTGCGGGCCGTCGACTCGCTCAACGCGGTCGGCCAGCAGGGCATGAACCTGCGCGTCTCGCAGAACGCCCTCGACGCCGCACAGCGCGTCCTCGACGAGGAACCCCTTCCCCAGCCGAGGACACCCGCGGTGCCAGGAGGATCGGGGATCGAGTTCGCACATGTGAGTTTCTCGTACGACGGTCAGCGCCCCGTACTGGACGACGTGACATTCACTGTCCCCGAACGCACCCTCACCGCGCTGGTCGGCCCCAGCGGTTCCGGCAAGACGACACTCACCCGGCTCGTCGCGCGGTTCTGGGACGTCACCGATGGCAACGTGCGCATCGGCGGAACCGACATCCGCGACATGAGCACCGAGGATCTCATGGCGCGCATCGCCCTGGTGTTCCAGGACGTCTACCTGTTCGACGGCACCATCGAGGACAACATCCGGCTCGGCAGCCCGGACGCCGACAACGAGCAGGTGCGCCGCGCCGCCCGCCTCGCCGGCCTGGACGAGGTCGCAGACCGGCTGGACGACGGCTGGGACACCCGGGTCGGCGAGGGCGGCAACCGCCTGTCCGGCGGTGAGCGGCAGCGGGTGTCCATCGCCCGCGCACTCCTCAAGGACGCACCCATTCTGCTGTTCGACGAGGCCACCGCCGCGCTCGACGCCGAGAACGAGGCGGCGATCGTCGCGGCCATGCACGAGCTGGCCCGCGACCGCACCGTCATGGTCATCGCGCACCGCATGTCCACCATCGCCGCAGCCGACCAGATCGCCGTCCTCGAGGACGGCCGCATCACCCAGCTCGGCACCCATGAGGAACTCGTCGGCCGGCCAGGGCGCTACGCCACGTTTTGGAACGAGCGGGTGAAGGCGCAGGGCTGGCGCATCACCAACGAGTGACCCCTGTCGCGTCGGCAGTCGTTCATCGTGCGCCCGGGGGAGAGCAGACTCCGTCAGGCCGTACGAAGAGCAGGCCACAGCACACCAGACCCCGAGGCCATCCCGCGACGCGGGGTCGTCGACGGGACGCCCCGGGGCCGTGCGCGGTCAGTCGGTGAAGGCGCCGGCTAAGCCACGATGTCGGCGCAGGAGTCGATGCTCCTGATGAGGGACGCCAGATTGCTCGCCGTGGTGACGCCCTCGAAGCAGCTGCCGGCCGACGCGTTGAGGTCGCCTCGCGCGTTCGGCTCCAGGCCCTCCCGGCCGATCCGGTGCGGCGTCGTCCGCGTCCTCGACCTGCCATTGCTCCTGGAACTCCTCGGGTGCGATGCTGCCGACCGAGACGAGCACTTGGCCGACCCCGGGGTCGACAACTACTGCTGCTGATTGTCTCGGTCATCATGTGGCTCCTCCTGCCCTGTCGGGCGATGGAACCACCTACACCGTTTCTTGGACAGTCCTCAGTGACATCAATGGTTAGGTAAAGCTATGCTAACTATTGTCATGCTGACAGGCTGTATGGAACGGCGACGCGTACCCCATGGGAGGAATGCTCATGCTCGAGTCCCGGACGACCGGACGCGACGACGAGGTAGTGCTGTGCGTGAGCGAGCTCTGCAAAACCTTCGGACGGGGTGACAAAGCCACCGAGGTGCTCAAGGGGCTCTCCTTCGAGGTCCTGAGAGGCTCGGTAGTCTCCCTGCTCGGCGCCAACGGTGCCGGCAAGACGACGCTGGTGAACATCGCCTCGACCCTCATGCTGCCCAGTGCGGGCACAGTGCGGGTGTGCGGAGCCGATGTCGTCGATGAACCAGCCGCGGTGCGCCGCACGATCTCCCTCACAGGTCAGTTCGCGGCCGTCGACGGTGAACTGACCGGCCGCGAGAACCTCGTCTTTTTCGCCCGACTCCACGGTTTCGGCGCGTCCGCGGCCAGGGCCCGCGCCGATGAACTGTTGCGGACCTTTCGCCTGACCGATGCCTCCGGTAGGCGTGCGGCGAACTATTCAGGGGGCATGCGCCGTCGGCTCGACATCGCGGCCTCCCTCGTCGTCGAGCCCTCACTGCTCTTCCTCGATGAGCCAACCACCGGTCTGGACCCGTTGTCGCGGCGTGAATTGTGGAAGACCGTCGACGAGTTGCGCGACCGCGGGGTCTCGGTGCTGCTCACCACCCAGTACCTGGACGAGGCCGAACGGCTCTCCGACGGCATCGTGCTGTTGCGAGGGGGACGGGCCGTGGCCCAGGGCGCCCCAGGCGAACTGCGCCGCCGCTTCGGCGCCCCAATCTGCCGACTCGGTTTCGACGAGGCCGAGACGGCCGAACGGTGTGCCATCGAGTTGCTGCCGGGCGTGCTTTCGCGTCCGGCCGAGGATTTCCGGGCCGAGGCTCTCGAGGTCCTGTTCATCACGCACAACGGGGCCCGAGATCTGTCCCGGTGCGTGGCTGCACTGGCGGATGCGCAACTGGAGCCTGTCTCGGCCTCGCTCAACCCGCCCTCCTTGGACGAGGTTTTCCTCGGCACAGCCTTCGCCGACACGCAGGAGGACTGAGGGATGGCGCTCTCCAACTCCTTGTCTGCCCAGCTGCGGTCGAGTGCTCTCACCGCTGTACGCGGAGCCACTTGGCGCAACAATCTGCGCCTGATGCGCAATTCCGCCTCGTTGGTCTCGGCGCTGGTGATCCCCGGCATGTCGATGCTCGCTTTCTGGGTGGTCTTCGGTCACGCTGCTAGTGGCTCCGGTTTCGACTACGCCCTTTTCCTCATGGCGGCTGCCATGTTCCAAGCTGTCATGTTTACCGCCGGGGGATCGGCGATGGCCTTGGCCGTCGACGTCGAGTCGGGGCTTCTGGCCCGGGTTCGCGCGATGCCGGTCCACGTCCTGAGCGTGATCATGGGGCGCATGATCTGCGATCTGATCCGCTCGATCCTCTCCCTGTGCACCGTGATCGCCCTGGGGCTGCTGTGCGGGGCTGAACCAGCGAGTTGGTCCGGGCTGGCCTTGGCATTCCTCGTCGCCTTAGCGATGGGTGAGGTACTGGTGCTGGTCTTCTCCGGGCTAGCCCTGCGCTCGAGACAGCCGGTCCAGATGGCTGGACTCATCCAAGGCGTGGAACTTCCCCTGCTCATGGTCTCGACGGCCTTCATCCCGTTGAGCACGCTGCCTGATCGTCTGGAACCGCTCATCGCCCACATGCCCTTCTCCCCGATGATCGATACGAACCGGGCCTTGCTCAACGGTGAGACGCCCGGCGACTCGGGCTGGGAGGCGCTGGTATGGCTGACCGGCGGGCTCGTTCTCGGCGCTTGGTGGGTCTCGCGAACCTTCAGGAGGTCGGTATGAGTAGCGGCGAGCAGAACCACATTGGATGGGCGGGCGCGGTCGCTGTGCACGCCGGGCGTCTGCTGAGGCGCTGGCGCAGATCGCCCGTGACGATAGGCGCCACGCTTGGTGTGCCCGTGGTCATGATCGTGATCATCAGGGTGATGTTCGCTGGCATGGTCGAGCAGTTCAGCGGCGCTGAGATGGACATGACCGGTGTGGCCGTCATGGTCGGCGTCTCCCAGGCGTTCACTGGGGGCCTGCTCGGTGCAGGGGCGATCGTCCAGGAGCGTCACGAGGGGCTGCCGCAGCGCCTCGCCAGCATGCCGGGACCGCGCAGTGCGGCGATCGTCGGGCGTATCCTCGCCGAGGCAGCGCGTGCCTTCGCTACAACACTGGCGGCCGTGGCCCTCGGTCTTGTCCTCGGCGCGGAGTTCGGTGGTGCGGTGCATCTGCTGGGCGTGCTCGTCGTCTTGGCGTTCGTCGCGGTCTCGGCCGGTGCTGTGGGCGTCATGCTCGGTCATCTCGTGGAGACCCCGCAAGGCGCCTTCAGCTTCGCGCCGCTGGTGATGGCCGCCATGTTCTTCAACACCGCCATGATGCCCCGCGAGATGTACGCGGCTGTGCTGCGTCCCCTCGTCGACGGTTCACCGATCACCGCTGTCATCGAACTCGTCGATGCGATCATCGGCGGGGGCCTTGAAGGCCAGCAGTTGCTCGTCTTCGTCCTCTGGTTCGGCGGTCTCGTGGCGCTCAGCCTCTTGGCGCTGCGGCGCCGGGCAAGCGGTCTGCGGCGTTGGGTCCTGTGATGAGCAGTTCGTCCGCGGCGCGGGAGCCCCGCTTCGAGTTCGCCTCCTCAGGGCGTCATCTGGTCGCCACCGGAGTCGTGCGGCACGTCGAGCCGCGCTCATGGGTCGGTACCGGGGTTGCCAGGGCCGTCGAGGAGGTGCTGGCTGCTCCCCTTGAGGCCCCCCAGCTCGTGGTGGGGGTGCTTCCCTTCGACAGTGCAAGGCCGGGGATGCTCTACCGTCCTGCGGAGGCCTGCTGGAGGAGTTGCGCTTTTCCCGGTCGGCCCGAGCCCTTCGCTCCCTCTGCGTCCACGACCGCCGTCACCGATCGGCGGCCCAGTCACCAGGGCTATCGGTGCCTTGTCGCCAAGGCCGTCGAGACGATCCGCTCAGGGGGGCTGGACAAGGTGGTTCTGGGGCGCTGCGCGACGGTGTGCGCAGCGGCCCCCTGGGATCCTCAGTCGGTCTTCGTCCGACTCGGGATACAGAATCCAGACGCCTTCGTCTACCTGATTGACGTGCCCGGGGGCTATGGCGGCGAGTTCGCCCAGGAAGGGGTCTTCCTGGGCGCCAGCCCCGAACTTGTGCTGTCCTGCTCGGGTTCACGGGTGCGCACTGTGCCTTTGGCCGGCACCACCGCCCGCTGGAGTGAGCCCGAGCGGGACGAGCGGGCCTCCGAGGCCCTCCTTGAGTCTGGGAAGGACCTGGCTGAGCACTCATATGTCGTACGGGCGATCGCCAGGGTCTTTCGCGCGCGCACCGATGATCCGAGGATCCCCTCGCGTCCACGACTGGTGCCCACCCCGGCCGTGTGGCACCTTGGCACCGAGATTACGGGAACGCTCAGGGGCGGAGCCAGCCCCTTCGAGTTGCTCTATGAATTGCATCCCACGCCGGCCGTGTGCGGCTGGCCCCATGAACGTGCGCGCGATTTCATCGTCGACCACGAGGGGTTCGACAGAGGCCTCTTCGCGGGGCTGATCGGATGGATCGACGCCGATCGGAACTGCGAGTGGGCGCTGGCCCTGCGCGGAGGTGTGCTCCGCGGGGACCGGGCGACGATGTTCGCAGGAGCCGGCGTCATCGCCACCTCCGAACCAGAGGCAGAGCTGCGCGAGACCGCAGCCAAGATGCGGACCTTCCTGGCGGCCCTCGGCGGGCAGGAGGGCAGAACCGATCCCTGAGCGGCCGTGCTCGTGCCAACGGCGGGGCCATGGCCGTGAGTGATCGTCGTCTGATTCCTCGCGCGGGCCATTGCGAGGCAAACCAGTCATCGCCCGATCCCATCCACCATCCGATTCAATGCACAATCGAGGAGTGAACATGGACTCTCGAGAAGAGTCGCAGACTGGCCAGAACGGGCCGGATGCCCTGGTAGGGGCCGAGTCGCCGTGAACCGGCCGGCGGCAGGTCGCCATTGACCGCCGCGTGGATTCTCCGGTACAGGTCTTGCATCCGGGCCCGGGGCAGTCGTGTGATAACATGCGGTCCACGGCCTGTTCCTTGATTGTTTCTGGTCACGCATTAATTATCTCGGGGCAGGCCGCCCTTCGTCTTCTGCGACACGCCTCCGCGAAATCACCGACAACAACTTGGATCAACCCTATGAATAAGCCTCCCTGTCGGGTGATCCGCGGGCTCGGCCCCCAGGACAGGCTGCTGACCGCCTCCGGGCAGGGTGAGGACGGCACGTCATGAGGGCGCTTGCCGCCGTTCTGGGTTCTGAGGGCGACGTCATTCCCTTTGTGGGCTCCGTGGGCCTTCCGGTTCGCGGCCCGCAGGGTGAGCGGGGTCTGCGTCGTGGCCGTGTCCCGGGCCGCGCGGGCCGATGACGGTCCGCCGTTTCTTCGCGGCGTGGTGGGCTGCTCGGAGGCGCCTGCGGGTGCCTGCGGATGACCTCGGCTCCGAACTCGGCACGGTCTTCGTCGATGACCTCGATGGTCATTTCGAGGGGCGGTCGGGTTCCGCCGCGGAGAGGGCCGGGGCCCGTTTCAGTGGATCGTTGGCCCGGCGAAGCCCGTGGTTCTCCTGCTCCGGCTCCTTGGTGCGTTTTGCCTCAGTCGTCCTCGGGCCGGGCTCGATGCCCTTGTCGGTGTCGGCCTGCTCGACCCGGGCGCGCAGTGGCTCCACCCCTGCAGCCGGTCTGGTCGGTCCACCTGCTGGGCCGTCCCGTGCGTCGTGCCGAGCTCCTTGCGCCGTCGTACCAGTCGGGCAGCCCGTGCCTTCTCCTCGGGCGGGTACCGCCGCCGTGTCGGCCTCCCCGACGTGCTCTTGCCTCCCATGACCCCGTCCTCGTCTCCAAGATCAGGAGCCCCCAAGCAACCCAAGACGACTCAGACGGGCCAGGACGAGCTGGAAGAAGGCCCCGTCACGGGTCTGATCGAATCCCAACGCCGACCACGCCACCTGCACAACACCGACCAGTACGGCCGAGTCGCCGCGGTCACCACCGCCGGGTGCGTCACCGCGGCAGCGTCGAACTCCACCATCTGCTGGTCCGGCGCGGTCAGTCCGGCTCTCCCGGCGGCCATCAACGAGACCGGTCCGGCCTCGTCATGGGCCGAGCCGAGATGTTCCACGACCCGGTTGGTGCGGCCGTCCCTGGCCACGATCTGCACGGCCGTCGCCCCCGACGCGGTCCTCACCCTCCGCAAGAACGGACCCACCCACCGGATCCCACCCCGCCATCAGTGACCCACACCACCCACCCAAAACGTCCTGACAAGCAACAAAGCACACCAGAAACACCCAAGCCGCCTCAAGAGGCCCAATTCAGGTCTGAGACATCGTTGACTGCGGTGTTGAGCTTAGGTAAGCTTTACCTAACTTATATCCAGACTGCCTCTTCGTTTCAGGGGAAGCGGATGACGGGGCTTGAGTTCGCCGCATCCGATGCGTCCGTGGCCCAGTTGCTGATGTGTGAAGGAGTCAATGTGGGGAGCAGTGCTCGAGGACGTCGAATCGGTGTCATCGGTTCGCACGGAGCCGTCGGTAGGGCCCTGCTCGAACTCCTGTGCGCCGAGGGGTGTGAGGTCATCTGCGGCAACAGGACCAGGAGAACGCCCGATGAGGACACCCTCTTCGTCGACGCTCACAAGGCAGACAGCGTGCGCGAGTTCGCCCGAGGCTGCGCGGTGGTGGTGAACTGCGCCGGGCCTTCGTGCCTAATCAAGGACCGTGTCGCCGCTGCGCTGCCTGCAGATGCGATCTACGTCGACCCCTTCGGAGGGAATTGCTTCGAGCACTACGCAGGGGTCTGCCCCAGCATCATTAATGCGGGCTGCACTCCCGGACTGGCGGGCCTCCTGACGAGGCATCTGGCGGGGTCCTTCGACGAGTGCACCACAGCGGTCGTTTGCTGCGGCGGAAGGGAACAGGGCGGCCTCGCCGGTTTCGCTGACGTCATCCTCAGCACCCGCGACGGATACGGGCATCCTGGTCAGATGCTGGTGGAGGGGCGTGTCTGCCCCCATGTTGAGAGCGACTGGCAGATGCAGGACACCGCCTCCTTCCCGCAGGAACCGGAGAACCTGCGTTCTCCCTTCGTCACCGACGAGCTGTACAGGGTGGTTCGTGACTGCGCCATCGCGCAGCTAGCCGGATTCCTGGTGATCCCCGATCAAGCTTCACTGCAGCTGCTCCTGAAGGCCATGAGCCTCAGCGAGAGTGGTGAGCCTGAAGAGCTGATGAGATTCTTCGCACAGATCGACGCCGCCAAGTCGGGGCTAGACGAGGACAGGAAGAACTGGTCCGCCATGCAGGTGAGCGCGCGCGGACACACGGCGGGCGTGCTCAAGCGGAGTTCTGTCGCCGTGTGCTCCGATGACAGCAGCGAGCTGACGGCAGTCGTGCTCGCGCAGACCGTGCTCCGTGCACTCGAGACCGGCTGCCCCCCGGGAGCCCACTGGGCCTACCGCTTCCTGGAGGTCGAACCGGTGATGGGCGCGCTGCGGCAGGCTGGCATGCGGCTGAGCGAGAGCGGGCCGGACGAGCTGATGACAGAACGCCATCAGCATGCCGGGGCGGTCGAGTCCGGGTTCCTGTGAGCCCCTCCCCGCCGGACCTCGTCCCTCACCGAACCGTCGCGCCCCGGCCCGGGTGTCGCGGTGATCGTGCTCTGCCCGAGAAGGAAGGCGCATTATGAACAGAACACGCGTGGTCGTGTGCGGAACCACCTTCGGCCGCGTCTACGTGGCGGGTGTCCGCCGACTTCCCGAGCACTACGAACTGGTCGGCATACTCTCGCGCGGGAGCGAGCAGTCCCGCGCCTTCGCCAGCCGGCAGCGGTTGCCGCTGTTTACCACGATTGAGGAGCTGCCCGAGTTCGATATGGCTTGCGTGGTGGTCCGCTCGGGCATCGTGGGCGGCAAGGGTTCCCAGCTGGCCAGGCGTTTTCTTGCGGACGGTCGGCACGTCGTTCTCGAGCACCCGATCCACCGTGACGACGCGGTGGAGTGTTATCGCGAGGCAGCCAGGAGCGGCGGCGCCTTCTTCATCAACCCCTTCTACCGTCACAGCCCCACCATTGCGAGCTATCTGGAGATGGCGCGGGTCCTGTGCGAGGACCACGGGATCCTTGGCGTCGAGGCCGAGTGCAGCATCCACTTCCTCTTCTCGATGATCGACCTCGTAGGTCGGATCACCGGTGGTTTCACGCCTTGGGAGATCCAGGCGCAGGGCACCGTCGCCGGCGTGCTTACGCAGCTGGGCGGATCCTTCAGGGGTGTCCCCGTGAGCCTGCGCGTCGTCAATCGGATGAATCCTCTCAACCCCGATGACTTCGCCCATGTGGGCCATCGGATCACCGTTTTCACGGTGACGGGCAATCTTGTGCTGACCGAGACCGATGGGCAGATCATCTGGCACCCCAATGTCACAACCCCCCGCACTACGGAGGGTCTCTTGGAGATCGAGGCCGACGAGGCCCTGAGCACCGTCCGGTTGCATGAGAGCCTCGCCGTCGAGACCGAGGTGACCAGGCGCTGCCAGTTCGAGCGCATCTGGCCCTCAGCCGTTGCCGGATTCCTCGATGCGCTCCGCCAGGAGACGGGTAGCCCGGTGGCTCGGGCCCGCGAGGCCGAGTACATGCTGACCCTCTGCGCGGTGTGGGCCCATGCAGGCCAGCTCATGGGCCCGGCCGAACCGTTGGGTGCTGAGACACCTCTCCGGTTCCTTTCCCTCGCGCACCTCATGGAGCGGATGCCAGATGGCGCACCCAGATGACGGTGCCCAGAGCGACTCGCTCGTGATTTCGAGAATGTCAGGAGAGCTTCCAGTGAACATCGCAATACTGGTTGAAGAATTCCAGCAGCGGGGCATCGTCCTGTGGGCCAACGGGGACAGACTGGGCTACCGGTCACCCAAGGGCGCGCTGGGCCCAGCAGACCTGGCGAGCCTGAGGAGTCACAAGGCCGAGATCCTTGAGTACCTGAGGGCCGAGAAAGCTATCGAGCATGATAGCGTCGCGCGCTTCATGCCCTTCGGGATGACGGACATTCAGCGGGCCTACGCCACCGGCCAGCACGCCGGCTACGAACTCGGTGGGACCGGCTGCCACAGCTATGCGGAGTTGCGCACACAGCCAGTGGAGCGCGAGAGGCTGGAGAGGGCTTGGCACGAACTGATCCGCCGCCACGACATGCTCTCGGCATTCGTGCTGCCCCCGGACTCGCTGCGGGTTGTCCCTCCTGAGGAACTGCCCGTCGAGAGGATGCCGCGGCTGGAGGAAATCGATCTGCGTGGCCATGATCCGCAGTCGCCTGACGAGGAGCATTTGCGTCACCGTCGCGAGATGGAAGAGCGGAGCTATCCGCTGGGAGCTTGGCCCCTTCACTGCTTCCGGATCCTCCAGTTCGAAGAGTGCAGCATCTTGCAGTTCTCGATCGACATGATCATCGCCGATTTCATCAGCGTCTCGGTCATGGTCGAGGAACTGATGGACCTCTACGAGGGCAAGCCGCTGGAGCCCCTGCCTCGGGCTACCTTCAGGGACGTCCTGGTTGCGCGGGCTATCCGCGAGGAGACCCCGGCCGGGCGCGCCGAGTACGAGAGCGCGAAGGAGTACTGGCTCGGGCGTATCGGGTCCATGCCGGAGAGGCCCTCATTGCCGATTCTCACCGCCCCGCAGAGATGCGAGGGGGAGACGGTCCGCTTCACCCGTCATAGCTGGCGGTGCGGCCCTGCCGAGTGGGCCTTGCTGGTGGAACGGGCCGCTGCCTTCGGCGTGACACCGTCGAATGTGCTGCTGACCGCCTACATCGATGTCATCCGGCGCTGGTCTTCCCAGCCGGAGTTCTGCGTGAACATCACCTCGATGAACCGCGGTGATGAGCTCCCGGGCGTCGAGCGCATCATAGGGGACTTCACCGAGGTGAGCGTTCACGCCAGCCGCCGGGAGACCGGTAGCTTCCTCGAGCGGGTGTGCAAGACCCAGGAGCAGCTCGTCGACGAGCTTTCTCACTCGGCGTTCGGCGGCCTCGACGTACTGCGCGAGCTCGGCCGGGCCAGAGGCGGAAGTGCCGTCGTGCCGATCGTCTTCACCGGGGCACTGGGTGCCGGTCTGCGACGCAGGGAAGGACGAGCCCTTGAACTCGTCCATGGCGTCAGTCGCACACCGCAGGTCTGGATCGACTGCCAGGCCTTCGAGGAGGCCGGCGGTTGCAACATCAACTGGGACGTCCGCGAGGGCATCCTCGCGCCCGCGGTCCTCGAGGCTATGTGGGAGGCCTTCACCGAGGCGCTCGAGCGGCTGCTCGGCGCCGAGGAGGAGCCCTGGCATGCCGAGGACATCGTGCAGCTGGGCGAGCGGCAGCAGCAGGTGCGTGAGCGGATCCACCGGAGAGACGCGCCGCTGGCGCCCCGGACACTCCAGACTGGTTTCTGGGGAAGGGCCCAGAGCCAGCCCGAGGCGTGCGCACTGGTGTGCGGCGGCGAGAGCTTCAGCTATAGCGAGCTCGCCGGCCACGTCCAAGCCGTGGACGCGCAGCTGTCCGGGGTTGGCAGAGGGGACCGGGTCGCGATCGTCCTGGGTAAGGGCGTCTGGCAGGTGGCGGCGGTTCTCGCCGTCGTCTCCAGAGGAGCGGCCTATGTCCCCGTCGACCACGACCAGCCGTCGGCGCGCCAGCGCCGGATGATCTCGCTGTGCCGCCCCCGGGCGATCATCGCCGATGCGAACTATCGCGCGACGGACGGGCAGCTGGCCGTCGTCGACGTCGACGCATTGGGCCCACTGTCCTGGGACGGGACGGTTCCGGTGGCCGGTCCGGCGGAGGACACGGCCTACATCATCTTCACCTCCGGCAGTACGGGAACGCCCAAGGGCGTCGTAATGACACACACCGCCGCCATGAACACGATCGAGGACGTCAACCAGCGCCTCGCGGGAGCAACTCCGCGGACGGTGCTCGGCCTGTCCAAGCTGTCCTTCGATCTGTCCGTCTACGACGTCTTCGGGACCTTCGCGAGCGGGGGACGCCTCGTCCTGCCCCTTGAGTCCGAGGCGAAGGACCCGAGCAGCTGGATCGAACTGATGCGCACTTGGCGGGTGGACACCTGGAACTCGGTGCCCGCCCTGTTCCAGATGCTCCTGGCCGAGCGCGTGGCTGCTGGCCTGGCACCCGATGAGATTCTTGGGCTCGTCCTGCTCTCGGGTGATCTCATTGCCCGCACCCTGCCCGCCCAGGCCGCTTCGCACTTCCCCCGCGCCGAACTCGTGAGCCTCGGCGGGGCCACGGAGGGAGGGATCTGGTCGATCCACCATCGGATGAACGGCCACACCGGCGAGGAGAACATCCCCTACGGCAGCGCCCTGTCCCGTCAGGGCATGTACGTACTCGACGCATTCATGAACGAGTGCCCCGACGGGGTCAGGGGTAGGATCCACATCAGCGGCGAGAGCCTTGCGAGCGGCTACTTCAACGATCCCGAGACCACGGAACGCAAATTCTTCTTCTCGGCCAAGCAGGGCTGCCGTCTCTACGACACCGGCGACATCGGCAGCTACCGCCCGGACGGGGTGATCGACTTCCACGGCCGGGCGGACACCCAAGTCAAGATCAACGGCTACCGGGTCGAGATCGGTGAGATCGAGGCCGTCCTTGAAGAGCACCAGGACATCGGCCGTGCCGTCGTAGTCGTGGAAGAGACAGACGGCCGTAAGAAGCTGAGGGCCTTCGTGACGCCCGCCCAGCAGCAGGGCTCTTCTGCGGCAGATGAAGAGCGGGCGGACACACCCGAGGCGCTGGGCGCGGCGCTGCGTGAGCGCTGGTCCTCGGGTGACGCCGGCGGTCCCGACGCCGCATGCTATGCGGCATGGACGAAGGCCGGCAACGAGGCCGCCCTGGCCGCTCTGCTGGCGGCCTTCGTCGAGGCTGGGCTTTTCACCGAGCCAGGGGCGGTTCATTCCCAGGAGCAGATCGTCGCCAGGCTCAGGCCCGATCCCGAGTACCGGGAGCTGGTGGGTCGCTGGCTCGGCATGCTCACGGCCGAGGGCGTCCTGCAGGCCGACGAGGGGGGCTTCACCCTCACGTCCGAGAGCCTCGAGCACTACCGCATGGCCGAACGTTGGGACCACTTCGCGGCCATGGAGGCCCGGGTGCTCAACAGCTCCGCTCTGTTCGAGTACCAGCATTACGCGGCGGGCACACTGCTGCGCCAGATCCGTGGCGAGGTGAATCCTCTTGAGCTGTTCTTCCCCGGCGGCAGGACCGACAACGCCCACGCCATCTACGCGGAGAACAGGATCAGCGAGGCCACCAATGCGGCCGTCGCGGAGGCGGTGGCGAGAGTCGTCGAGTCACGCGGGGACCGCCCGATCCGTGTCCTGGAGATCGGGGCGGGCGTGGGCGCCAGCACCACGTACATCCTGCCTAAGCTCCCCGAGAACATCGCGGAGTACCGGTTCACCGATTTGTCCACCTTCTTCCTGCGCAATGCGAGGGAGAGCTATCGCGACTACGGCTTCATGAGCTACGGGCTCTTCGACATCAACGCCGAGTGTGCCGGGCAGGACGTCGAGCTGGGCGCCTACGACGTGATCGTCTGTGCGAACGTCCTGCACAATGCGGTGAACATCGACCAGACCTTCGCCCGGCTGAACCAGCTGCGGCGGCCCGACGGCGTGATCGTCATGATCGAACCGGTCACCGAGCTTTACGCCGCGCTCATCTCGATATCGATCAAGATGAGCCTGGTCGAGTTCACCGATGTGCGCGCCGACGGCCATCGGGTCTTCCTCGACGAGGAGCAGTGGGAGGGAGTCTTCACCAGGGCGGGACTGCGCAGGATCGCCGAGTACCCCGGCCGGTTCGACCCGCTGCGCGAGTGCGGCCAGCGCCTGTTCGTCCTCACCGAGCCTGGTGCGCGCAGGATCGACGAGGAGGAGCTGACGGGCTTTCTGCGCGAGATGCTTCCCGGCTACATGGTGCCCGCATCCCTCACCGTGATGGACGCGATGCCGTTGAGTGCGAACGGGAAGATCGATAGGAAGGCTCTCCTGAGCTCGTTCACGTCCCGTCAGGAATCCGAGGAGCAGCCGCTCGCCGCGCCCCAGGGGGGGTTGGAGGAGCGGATCGCGGCCCTGTGGCGCGATGTCCTTGAGAACGAGCGGATCGGCCGCGACGAGGACTTCTACGCAGCCGGTGGCGACTCGCTGCTCATGGCCAAGGCCGTCACAAGGATGCGCCAGGAGATCGACGCGCTGAAGGACCAGAGCTGGGATCTCATCATGCGTGAGATGCTCAAGAAGCCCACGGTCGCCGGGATCGCCGAGGCCCTCGGTGGTGGGGCGGTTGAGGTCTCCGACCCCCAGACGACCGCCGATACCGTGGTCGCCACAGATGGAGCGCGGGTGGCTCCGAGCGGCCCTGCCGTCTCGTCGTCTTCTGCGGCTGCTGCTGGTGCACAGCGCCTGCACGTCTACGGGCTCGGGGAGGACCAGGGCTCGTGCCGGGCCTTCTTCCACGCCGGTACCGGGCGCATCAAGGACTACGATCTCCTGGTTCCGGCGCTCATGGAGCGCAGCCCCGCAACGGCCCACGTCGGTTTCACCTCCGGTGACGCCGACGAGTACCTGGCCAGTCCCACTGATGCTCTCATCGCCGAACGGGCGCGCCTCTACGCACAGGACCTGCTGGAACTGGACATGGACAGCTACGAGCTGGTCGGCTACTGCATCGGAGGCTTCTTCGCGTTGGAGACGGCGAAGATCCTCACCGAGCTGGGGCGCCGGGTCTGCAGGGTGGTCGCGGTGAGCACCCATCTGTGCCCGCACCGCATCGCCAACGAGATGCTGTGCGAGTTCGCCTACGGGTGCGTCGTCGAGGCCGACCCACGGGCTCTCGGCGCTGATTTCAGCATCGAGTTGCTCCGTGAGGGCCTCGAACACATCCTCGGTGGCCAGAACAGGGACATCACGGACGAGGAGCTGTGCGCCCTCGACGGCCGCTACGCCTCGCTCGGCTCCTATTTCTCTGCCTGCTCGCGCATGTCGCCGAAGCATCGACGCCGGCGGATCTACGAGACGGTCAAGGGCTACGAGAACGATGCAGGCAGCGCCCGAGCCATGCTCGAGATCCTCTACGACGTCTTCCGGCACTCCCTGCGCGGGACGATCGGATACCGGCCGGATGTCTACTTGGGCACGGTGCTCGCTCTGCAGCCCGAGCGCGGAGTCGATGGCTTCTATCCCTCGCTCGGCGGCGACGTCGACTGGCCCAGCACCGTCCTGGGGCAGCTGCGGACCGGGATCATCAGTGGTTCGCACTCCGACTGCCTGACCGAGGAGAACTATCGCTCGATCCTGACCCACTTCGAGCAGGACCAGGGGGATTGACAAGCATGGCCAGGATCGGACATGTCATCTACAAGGCGGACGATCTGGAACAGGCCGTGGCCGAGTTCCGCGCCGAGGGTTTCGAGGTCGAGTACGGCAAGGCCAAGGACCCGCACAATGCGCTGATCTACTTCTCCACCGGCCCCTATGTGGAGATCATCGCGGGGATCCACATGCCTGCCGTGGTGCGCGGTGCTCTCGCGCTCACAGGGCACCGGCGCATGGTCGAGGACTATGACCGCTTGGCGCAGGCCCCGCAGGGCTACAGCCGGATCGTCTTCGAGGTCGAACGCGAGAAGTTCACGGCCCTGGAACATCTGTGCGCCGTGCACGACCGGTCAACGGTGATCTCGCCGGTCGCCAGGAAGGACCCGCACGGGCGTCGGCTCTCCTGCCGCTGTCTGGTGCCGGACGATTGGAGTGTGCCGATGTTCGTCACCCCGTTCGCGGTGGACACGCACCGCGCATCAGCCCATCCCAATGGTTTCACGCGGATCGAGGAGATCCGCTACGCCGGAAGCGAGACAGCCGTGGGAATCTGCCTGGGCGCGCAGGCCGAGGAACGACTCAGGTGCAGCATCGGGGACGGCACCATCGAGGTGAGTTTCGCATGAGTGCCGGGGCGCGGATGAGGGCACAGGAGATCCTTGACGCCTATGAGGCGAGCGGTCATCTGCGCAGGAGGAGCCTGTGCGAGGAACTGCACGAGGTCTGCCTGCGCCACAGCGAGCGCCGCGCCGTCGTCGCCCCAGACGCAGAGCTGAGCTATCGGCAGCTGGACCTGACGATCGCGCACTGGGCCCGGGCATTCCTTGAGGCGGGGCTGTCGGGAGGAGACCAGGTGCTCGTGCAGCTGCCGAACAGCGCCGCCTATCTGGTGAGCCTGTTCGCGCTCATGAGGATCGGCGCCGTCCCGACGCTCATGCTGCCCTCACACCGTCATAGCGAACTGGTCCGGCTGGCCCGGCAGCTTCGTCCCGTCGCCTACATCGGGGGGCGGGACCAGCTCGGATTCGACTGCGTCGCGATGGTCGAGGAAGCCGATCCGCAGGAGCTGGACATCCGTCTCCTCTACGCCGACGCTGGCCCTGAGTACGCCGGACCCGCGCCGTGCCACCGACTGCCCCCGCTGCCTGGGACGGCCGATCCCGAGCCCCCGCCGCTGCCGGTGGCCGGGCCTGGACACCGGGACGCGGCCCTGAATCTGCTCTCCGGGGGCACGACGAGCGAACCCAAGATCATCCCGCGGGTGCACGAGGCCTATGCCTGCAATGCGAGGGCGGCCGCTCTGCGCTGCGGCATCGGTCCCGACAGCGTCTACCTTGCGGTGCTCTCGAGCTCCCACGACTTCCCTCTGGCGCAGCCGGGCGTCCTGGGGACGCTGCTGTGCGGCGGGACCGCAGTGATGTGCGCCAGCGCCGCCTTCGACGAGGCCTTCGCCGCGATCGAGGCCAACCGGGTGACAGTGACTGCGATCGTGCCAGCCGTCGCCCAGCTGTGGAACGAGGCCCTGGAGTGGTACCCAGCCCAGCTGTCCAGTCTCCGGCAGATCCTCATCGGGGCAGCCAGGCTCGACGCGGAGCTGGGGCGTTCGCTCATGGCCAGGACAGGTGCGCTGATCCAGCAGGGATACGGGCTGGGCGAGGGAATCACCACGTTCACCCGCCTGGACGATCCGGAGCTGGTGGCCCTCGGCACCCAGGGGACGCCGATCTCGGACGGTGACGTCCTGCGGATCGTCGACCCGCAGGGCAGACAGCTGCCCGCCGGCGTCGTCGGCGAGATCATCGAGAAGGGCCCCTACACCTTCCTTGGCTATCACGGCGCCCACGCCGATGACGACTGCTTCACCGCCGATGGTTTCCTGCGGACCGGCGACCGTGGCTATCTGGATGCCGACGGCAATCTCGTCGTCTGCGGCCGCGTCGTTGAGCAGATCAACCGGCTGGGGGAGAACGTCTCCCCGCACGAGATCGAGCACTTCCTGGGGCTGATCGGTGGCGTCCGCGAGGCTGCGGTCTTCGGCGCACCCGATGAGGAGCTGGGGGAGCGGACGGTGGCGGTCATCGTCACCGACGGGCCCCTCGACCGGCGGAGGGTCATGAAGGACTTCGAGGAGCAGGGTATTGCTCGCTACAAAGTGCCCGACGAGGTCATCGTCGTCGATGCGATCCCCCGGACCAACATCGGCAAGGTCGACAAGGAAGCGCTCCGCGCGATGACCCAGCAGCGGACCGAGCGGACAGACTGAGGAAGGACAGAGGTGCTCACCAAGGACGAGATCCGCGAGAGGCTCGCGGCGTCGGTCTCGGCGATTCTTGGCGCCGAGACCGAGATCGCTGGCACGGACAATCTGCTCACACTGGGGCTGGAGTCCCTGCCGACCATGAGGTTGCTTGCCGGATGGATCAAGCAGGGCTACCGCGTCTCCTTCGGCTCGTTCATGCGCCGTCCCACGCTCGCCGAATGGGTGCAGCTGCTCGTCGAGGCCTCCCCGGGCGAGCCTGCCGACGGCTCGGCTGAAGGGATGGCCATGGCGTTCGCGCAGTCGGGGCCCCAAGACCCTGCCGATGCCGGGATCGGTCAGGGCGCGGAGCCGCCCGAGGCCGCGGGGGCGCGCAGTGATGCCGAGCCCTTCGACCTGACGGACGTGCAGTACGCCTATTGGATCGGCCGCAGGCAGGGGCAGTACATGGGCGGTGTCGGCTGTCACGGCTATGTGGAGGTCGAGACCGGCTGGCTGGACCCGGCCCGGCTGGAGGCTTCCTGGGAGACGCTGCTGCGCGCCCATCCCATGCTGAGGGCCTGCTACACCGACGACGGCAGACAGTACGTGCGCGCCGAACCGGCTGACGCCTCCGTGGCCATCCATGATCTGACCGGCCTGGGCGCCGATGAGCAGCAGGCGGCGCTGCTGGAGATGCGCGAGGCGTTGTCCCACCGGCTCCTGGCCATCGACGAGGGGCAGGTGTGCTGCCTGCAGCTGAGCCTGCTCGATGAGAACAGGGCACTCCTGCATTTCGACATCGACCTGTTGGTCTGCGATGTGCAGAGCTTCCAAATCATCTTGCGCGATCTCGCGCACCACTACGCGACGGGCGAGGCGCCCCGGACCGACCCAGAGTGGAGTTTCGCGGACTATCTGGAGACCAGGGCGCGTGAGGGCGCCGAGGACGTCGAGCGGGACAGGCAGTACTGGCTCGCGCGCATCGACGAACTCTCCTCAGGCCCGCGGCTGCCCCTGCGCCGGGGCGGGAAACCTGCCGCGGCTCCGCGTTTCGTGCGCCGCTGTCACAGCTTCGACCGGAGCAGCTGGAGGGCCCTGCGCACGGCCTGCGAGCGGCACGGCACGACACCGGCGATGGTGCTCCTGACTGCCTATGCGCGCACGATCGGGCAGTGGAGCGAGGAGAAGCGCTTCCTCATGAGCGTTCCGCTGTTCAACCGTGACAGCGATCCCGCCATCGAGGACGTCGTGGCGGACTTCACCACCCTCACCCTCACCGACGTCGACCTGAGCAGCCGACGGTCCTTCGTCGAGGACCTGCGCGCCATCCAGGAGTCCTTCTACGAGGACGTCGTCCACTGTGGCTACTCGGCGGTCCGGGTCCTGCGCGATCTGCGTGCCCGACGCGGCGAGCAGTTCCTCGCGCCCGTCGTCTTTTCCTGCAATCTCGGTGAGCCGCTGGTGAACGAGGAGTTCGTGGAGACCTTCGGCGAGATCGGCTATATGATCTCGCAGACCCCGCAGGTCTGGATCGATCTGCAGGTCTTCAACACTATTGACGGCTTCACCCTTATCTGCGACGCCGTCGAGCAGATTTTCCCCGAGGGCCTGCTCGACGAGATCGTCGACTGTCTCGTGCGCGAGACCGAGCAGGCGATCGCCTCGCAGCTGGGATCCGCTGGGCCCGTCGAGCCTCGAGGAGTGCTCGCCAGGCGCGCCGAACGCGCCGAGCTGACGAACTGGGCCCTGCCCGAGACCACTCTGGTCCACCAACTGCTCGCAGCGGCTAGCAGATTCCCTGACCGTCCCGCCCTGCGCGCCCACGACGGGCGCACACTGAACCACCGCGAGTTCGTCGAACGCGCGCGGGCCGTTGCTGGCTCACTGGCGGCTGTCGGGTTGCGGCGCGGTGGGCTCTGTGCGGTCATGATGGACAGAGGCCCCGAGCAGGTCATCGCCGCCTTCGGGGTGATGCTCACCGGAGCCGCCTATGTCCCGGTGAATCCTCAGCAGCCGCCGGAGCGGCTCGCGGCCATCCTCTCCTCCCCGCGGATCGGCTTCCTGCTGAGCGATCAGGAGCCCTGGGAACGGTGGTACGAGAACGGTGTGCGCGTCATCGGCTTCGAAGAGGCCCGCCGCGGCAGCGGGGAGCTGTCCCTGCCCAGGCCACGACCGCAGGACCCCGCCTATGTCATCTACACCTCCGGGACCACCGGTGTCCCGAAAGGGGTCGAGATCAGCCACGGAGCCGCCTGGAACACGATCGAGGTGGTGAACCGCCGTCTCGGCATCAGGCCCTATGACCGGGTGCTGGGTGTCTCGGCCTTCGACTTCGATCTGTCGGTCTACGACGCCTTCGGCGTCCTCGCGGCGGGCGGTTGCCTGGTGACCATCGCCGACGAGGCGCGCCGCGACGCCGTCGTCTGGCTGGACCTGGTGGAGTCCTGCCGGATCACCGTGTGGAACTCGGTCCCCACTCTGTTCGAGATGCTTTTGACGAGCGCCGCCGGCGCGCCGGAAAGGCTTGCGAGCTTGCGTCACGTGCTGCTGTCCGGCGACTGGATCGACGTGGGGCTGCCGAGCCGGATGGCCGAGCTCATGCCCGACGGGCACATTCTCGCCATGGGAGGGGCGACTGAGGCCGCCATCTGGTCGAACGCCATCGAACTGACCGGCGCCGTCCCCGAGGACTGGGTCTCGATCCCCTACGGGCGCGCCTTGGAGCACCAGGCCTATCGAGTGGTCGACGCCGAGGGACGGGACTGCCCGGACCACGTGGCGGGGGAGCTGTGGATCGGTGGGCTCGGCGTCGCCACCGGCTATGTCGACGACCCGGAGCTCACTGCGAAGAAGTTCGTGGACGCAGAGGGAAGCCGCTGGTACCGTACCGGTGATCTGGGCTGCTTCTGGCAGGATGGGACCATCGAATTCCTCGGCCGCTCCGACAATCAGATCAAGCTGCGCGGGCACCGGATCGAGCTGGGGGAGGTCGAGGCCGCCTGCGAGGCCCTGTTGCCCGTGACACGGGCCGTGTGCGTCCCCGTGCGGGGCTCGGCCTCGAGCTCGCTGGTCGTCTTTGTCCAACCCGAGCAGCCTCTGGCCCCGGACGGCCCGGAGAGTGGGGGAGCGCTCGAGACGGAGGCTGAGGACGTCGGCCGTATCGATGTCGACGCCGTCCTGGCACCCGTGCTAGCCGACCAGGAGTTGCGCGCCGCGCTCGCGCACGACGAAGCCGTGCAGTGCGGCTACGCCATGGAGACCATGCGCCGATGGACCGCCCAGCTCATCTGCCGGAGGCTCTCCGCCGACGACCGTCTCGTCGCCCTGAAACGCAGCTGGGCGCACTGGCTCGCCGACCAGGACGCCGTGACCGCGGTCCTGCCCAGTGAGGCCGAACGCGCCGAGCTCGATCGCTTCGTGAGGCCCTTCGGCAGGGCCTTCGTCGAGGCGGCGCAAGCCGAGTCACTGGCCGAGTTTGTCCAGAGGCCCGAGGTCGTGTCCGTCGAGGAATTCCTGTCCGGCAGGGCCGTGGGGCGTCTGACGCACGCTGCCATCAGGGAAATCGTGCGCGCGCTCGGGCAGGCGGACGAGGCGGGGATGCGGGTGTTTGAACTGGGCGCCAGACGCCTCCGTGAGTCTCGCGAGTACGCCCAGGCGAGCGGCTCGTCCTCCTATACCATGGCTGACTACTCGCCCTATTATCTCGACCGGATGGACGAGTCCGAGCCCGGCTCCTTCGGGCGGATGCTGTTCACAACTGTCGGGAAGCCGGCCCCGGTGTCGGCCGCCGAGCGCTTCGACCTGGCGATCTGCAATCAGAGCGTCCACCAAAGCACCGACGTCGACGCGAGCCTGCGACGGATCCACGCCCTGCTCGCCGAGCAGGGCCTGCTGCTGCTTGTCGAGCCGATCTCCTCGACGCCCCTGGCCGAGGTGAGCATCGCCTTCCTCAGCGTGCAGTACAGCGATGCCCGCCAGGGCAGTGGAGAGATGCTGCTCGACGCGCAGGCCTGGCGAGAGGCGCTCGAGGGCGCCGACTTCCGCCTGTTGTCGAGCATCGGGCTGACCGAGTCCCTGATGCTCTTCCTGGCGGTCAGGGCCGGCGGAGCCGAACCGGTGCCTGTGCCGCCCCAGGAATACGAGGAGGCCGTCCGCGTGCTATCGGCCAGACTCCCCGAGTACATGCTCCCCAAGCGGATCATGCGCCTCGGCGAGTTCCCCCTAACCGCGAACGGGAAGGTGGACCAGAGGGCACTTGTGGGGCTCCTCACGCCCGAGAGTTTTCAGGACGAGCCTACGGCGGCCAAGAGCGAGGTCGAGCTGAGCGCCACCGAGGAAGCTCTGATCGGCATCTGGGAAGAGCTGTTGGACGTGGATGCCGGGACGGACAGCGATTACTTCCGGCTGGGCGGGGACTCGCTGGTGGCGACCAGACTCAGGAAGCGGATCGAGGAGCGCTTCGATGTCGACTTCGGGCTGGACATCGTCTTCGACTCGCCCGTGCTGAAGGACATGGCTGCCCGGATCGACTCGCTCGCGGCGCGGACGGGAGGCGGTGACGAACTGCCGGCGATCGTGCACGCCGAGGACCAGTACGCACCCTTCCCCCTCACAGAGGTGCAGCAGTCCTATCTGATCGGCGCCTCGGGAGCCGTGGAGCTTGGTGAGGTGTCGAGCCACTGCTATTTCGAAATGGCCACCGCAAGGCTCGACTTGGCGCGCCTGGAGGACTCCTTCAACGCTCTCGTCGAACGTCACCCGATGCTCCGCGCCGTCGTCTGCGAGGACGGTCTGAGCCAAAGATTCCTGCCGCAGGTGCCGCGCTACAGGATCGCCCATGTCCAAGGGCAGGGTCTACCGGGCACCCAGCGCGTCGAACGAATCCGGCAAGAGATGTCGCGTCAGCGCTTCGACCCGACGCAGTGGCCGTGCTTCGACGTGCGCTACGCGGGCACCGGCGAGGGTGAGGGACGGCTTTTCCTGAGTTTCGACAACGTCTTCATCGATGGCTGGAGTATGTTCCACGTCTTCCGCGAGTGGAAAGAGTTCTACGAGGCTGGGCCCGCTTCGTACGCCGGGCGGACTCCCGCGTACTCCTTCAAGGACTATGTGGAGGCGATGGAACGGCTCCGGGCTAGCGAGGCCTACCAGCAGGACCTCGACTACTGGGAGGACCGCCTGGACCGCATCCACCCGGCGCCGCAGCTGCCGGTCTCGCAGCCCGATGGGGACTCTTCGTCGGCCTTCGTCCGACACAGCGCCCTCGTGGAGCCCGCCGCCTGGCAGGCCGTGAAGGAGGGCCTCCGTCAGGAGGGCCTCACCGAGGCCGCCTTCCTCGCCGAGGTTTACGCGGAGACGCTGGCCCGATACAGTGAGGAGCCGGGGCTCAGCATCAATTTGACACAGTTCGAGCGCACTCCCTTCGCGCCGGAGGTCGACGCGATCGTCGGCGATTTCACGAGCCTGTCGATCCTGAGCGTCGACACTCGCAGCGGCGCCTCCTTCAGCCGGCGGGCCAGAGCCCTGCAACGGCGGATGTGGCGCAATTTGGCCCACAGCCATGTCAGCGGGGTGAGCGTCGAACGCATGCTCAACCGGCAGCGCCGATCGCAGATCACCATGCCGGTGGTTTTCACCTGCGGCCTAGGGGTGGTCGAACGCGATGCGTCCACCAGCCCCTATCTCGGCGTCATCGACTACGGGCTCTCCCAGACGCCCCAGGTGTGGATGGACCTGCAGGTCTACGAGGACGACGGGGGGCTGGTGCTGAACCTCGACGCCGTCGAGGCCCTCTTCCCCGAGCAGATGGTGGACGGGATTTTCCGCTCGCTGGTGCAGGCGGTGGAGTCCCTCGCCAAGGGATTCGCAGCGCAGCCGCTCTCCTGGGGGCAGGAGACAGTCACAGTCTGCCCAAGCCTCAACCGTGACGGGATCGCGGCGCTCAACCGCACCGGCGTCCTCAGCGAGGACTCCGGGCCGGGTGACGGCACGCAGACGCTGCTCGGGCTCTTCGACGAGGGCCTGCGGGACCACGGTGGGCGCACAGCGGTCATTGACTCCGAGCGCGAACTGTCCTACACAGAACTCGACGAGGAATCGGAGCGCTGGGCCCGGCTCATCGCGGCCGAGTCCCCCGAGCCCGGCTCCCTCGTCGCGATCCTGCTGCCGAAGTCCACCCATCAGATCAGCGCGGTCCTCGGCGTCTTCAAGGCAGGCTGCGCCTATCTCCCCCTGGACCCCACCCACCCGGTGGCGCGCAACAGTAGGATCCTCACCGACGCGGGGGTCGGCATCGTCCTGGTAAAGGACCGTCAGGGGTTGCCCGAGCCTATCGGGCGTGGCCGCGCCGTGATCGAACTTGCCGACGTGATGGGCGGGTTCTCTCCTGTCAGTTCCCCTGCGGCGCCCATCGGGAGCGGACCCGCAGCCGACGGATTGGCCTATGTGATCTACACCTCCGGGACGACCGGTGTGCCCAAGGGGGTCGCGATCGCCCATCGGGCGGTGGTCAACACCATCCGGGACGTCAACGCGAGACTCGGGGCGGGCCCGCAAGACCGTGTCCTCGCTCTGTCCGAACTGAATTTCGATCTGTCCGTCTACGATGTCTTCGGCATGCTCGCCTGCGGCGGCGCGATCGTCATGCCCTCTCTGCAGGGTCTGCGTGATCCTGCGCACTGGTGGGAGCTGACGTGCAGTCACCAGGTCAGCCTGTGGAACTCGGTGCCCTCGCTGTTCTCGATGTACGCCGGACACCTGGCCGACCGGGGACTCGTGGACGAGCATCTGCGGGCGGTGCTGCTGAGCGGAGATTGGATTCCGGTCGACGTGGCGCTGCGCATCGCGGACAGTTTCCGGGACTGCCGTGCATACGGCCTGGGCGGCGCGACCGAGGCCTCGATCTGGTCCAACTGGCATCCGATCAGTGTCGCCGACGCACAACGGCCGAGCATCCCCTACGGCAAGCCGCTGGCGAACCAGCGGATGTACGTCCTGGACGACGCGCTGGAGGACCGTCCCGAGCTCGTGCCGGGCGATCTGTACATCGCCGGCCGTGGGCTCGCGCTGGGCTACTGGAAGGACCCGGTGCGGACCGGGCAGTCCTTCCTCCGGCACCCGAGGACGGGCGAGAGGCTCTACCGCACCGGCGACCAGGCCATGTACGGGCGCGACGGGCAGATCGTCTTCCTCGGACGACGTGACGGCCAGGTCAAGGTCGGCGGCTACCGCATTGAGCTCGGGGAAATCGAGTCGGCCGCTTTGACGGTACCCGGATTGCGGGAGTGCGTCGCCGTCGTCACTAGGGCCGGTGTTTCCGAGCGCACTGCATCGACGACGCGTGCGTCCGAACGCACCGGCAATATTGAACTGTACGTTGTGGTCGAGTCTGAGGATGTCCTTGGGCTTGTGGAAGGACGACTGGCCCAGACACTGCCGCAGTACATGCGGCCCCGACGGATCGTTCCACTCGCCGAGCTCCCACGTACCTGGAACGGCAAGGTTGACAGGGACAGCCTTGAAGCGCAGTCCCAGGAGTCTTTCATGGCTCCGACGGGTCCACGTAATGAACGGGACGCTCGACTCGTCGCGATGTGGTCGAGGCTGCTGGACAGCGACGAACCCGGTATCGACGACGACTTCTTCCGGCTCGGCGGCGACTCGCTCGCCGCGGTCCACTTGGTCAACGCGATCCGCAAGGAGATCTCGGTGGAGATTTCCATCCGGGATGTCTTTGCTCTCCCGACGGTGCGTCAGCTTTCCGATCACATCGAGGCCAGCGTGGGGGCTGATGTCGAGGAGGGGGAGATCTGATGGAGCGACTGACGGAATTCCCCTTCGTCGAGGACACAGGCGCGTCCCGGCTCCGCATGATGTTCTGCTTCCACCATGCCGGCGGTTCCGCCGCGGTCTTCCGGCCATGGACCAAGTACCAGGAACGGCTCATGGTCGTGCCGGTCGAACTGCCCGGCAAGGCGACACGGATCAGTGAGAAACCCGCGACTGACGGGGAGCAGCTGGTGGGCTCGCTCGCCGGGGCCATGGCCGAGATGATCAACGACCAAGAGTACTGCGTCTACGGTCATTCGATGGGCGCGATGCTGGGATTCAAAACGGCGGCGCTCCTCGAGTCTGAGTATGGGATGGTGCCGCGGCTCATGGTCGTGGCTGGCCGCCACGAGCCCCTGCGCAGCCCCGTCAGCCATTTCCACAGCTCTCAGGGCGAGGAGGCGCTGATCTCTGAACTCGTCAGGCTCGGCGGTACCCCCGCCGAGCTGCTCGCCGACCGTGAACTGCTGGACTGGTTACTGCCACAGATCATTGCCGACTACCGCATAGACGAGACCTTGGTCCACCGGGGGGAGATACTCAGCTGCCCGATTCATGCCCATGTCGGGTGTGAGGACACCGAGACGCCTGCTGAACTCGTGGTCGGATGGCAGGCCATGACGAGTGCGCAGTTCGAGTTGCGGAGCTTCGAGGGGGACCATTTTTTCCCCCACCAGCCGGGAACGGCCTACTACCGGGAGCTTGAGGAGGAGATGTGCGCGAACCCGCGAACGTCGGCACGGCAGCGCCACCGACAGTCGAATCACCCAGGAGATGTGGAGGAGAAGGATGAGCGATGAGGACCATGCGAGGCCGGGCCTTCGAAAGACTGCAGATCACCGATTTTATGACGATCAGCATCTTCTTCCAGCATCTTCTTCGTCGTGAACACGCTAGTGGGCCTGGGCGTGGCTTCCGCGGGGATCACTCCGGTGAGATATGTGATGGTGAGTCCGTTGCAGGTCTTGGTCCTGGGCATCCCCACCATGCTGTTTTACTCGAAGGTGCGCAAGTCGGGCATGCTGCTGATCCTGTCGGATGAAAGCACAGCTTCCATTGAGCATGAGAACGAAACAATGATTCAGAAGGCCATCGGCAGGCTTATTGAGAACAGAACGGTACTGATCATTGCCCATAAACTACGATCCGTAGTAGCGTGCGATAAGATCGTAGTTCTGAGCGAAGGGAAACTGATATGGTCTTCATGAAACGAAATCGTGCTTTTGATGGATTTGTGGTCTTGCTTTGGATATGATGAGGGTATGCAGGTTGAGGTCACCCCAGAAGAAACCGCTGTTCTGATCCGATGGAAGGAACGCACGGATAATTACGTACTGGTTCGGATGAAGGCCGAAGCCATTCTGTGTGCTTCTCGTGGTGTCGATGTGGGTATTATCGCTGAAATGGTCGAGCGCAGCGCGAAAACCATCCGGGAGTGGCTGGCTGACTGGCAGGACACTAGGATGTGTTCGGTGTTGACCGGGCATGCGGGGAACCGGAACGCGGCGGAACTCACCCGCGCCCGGAAGGAAGACCTCGAGGCTGTTCTGGCTCTGCCGCCCTCCCGGTCCGGCATCGATGTCGAGTTCTGGGATGTTCCGGCCCTGCGTGACGTGGTGAAGATTCTGTTCGATGTCGAGTACGAGTCGGATCCTTCGTATCAGCTGCTTCTGCGGTTCTGCGGGTTGAGTTTCAAGCCGCCCGATCCGTTCGACGAGCACCGTGACGAGGAGGCCATCACCCGGCGGATGGCCGAGGTGAAAACTCAAGTCAACCACTTGTTGGAGGCCGGCTGGGAGGTGTACGCGGTCGACGAGGTCCGCTTGGGAGAACGAGGCCGAGACCCGCCGCATGTGGCTACCCAAGGGGCAGCGCACCAAGTTCTACGTGGACCGGCAGAAAGTGTCCCAGTCGTTCTTCGGTGTCTTGTCTTTGACTGACAAGAGAATGCGGCTGTATCCGATCGAGGGGAACCAGAACACCGAGCAGATCATCCTTGCTTTGGAGCGACTCCAACGTGAAACCAAGGCCGACCGGGTCGCTGTCGTGTTGGACAATGCCCGGCTCCACCACGCGAAAGCGTTGACCGGCCTCTACCGGCCGGGCCGGCTCCTGGAACGCATCACCCCCTATTTTCCTGCCGCCGTACGCGCCCGACCACAACCCCGTCGAGCACGTCTGGAGCACTGCCAAGAACAATATCGCGAACATCCAGCACGAGCCCCCGGACCAGACCTTCGGAGCATTCGCCTCATACATCACCGGACGCACCGTCGACTACGACTTCGAACACCTACCCAAACCCAGACCAGAAACCGATCTTGTTTTATGATCGCCATAGAATCCGGCACACACGAGGAACTTGATGCAGAGGGATGGCTTGTACCATCGCCTTCATTCACCGCAAAACGAGAGTCTGGTATGGAAGGCCAAATGAATGAGATCATTATTTTTGGAAAGGACCACCTAACATGAAAAAAGAAACGAACAAGAACCGGTTGAACGGAAAAGACCTGATGAATGTGGGTATTTTTACCGCAATCAATGTCATATGCATTGTGTTGATTGCCGTGGCGATCGGTTTGACACCCGTTGGCTTTATGCTGATCCCAAGTGTTACTGCAATCATACTTGGCATTCCAATGATGCTTTACTTTACCAAAATCAAAAAATTTGGAATGATCTTGATTTTTGAGATTGTAAATGGTGTTGTCCTTTTACTGACGGGTATGGGGCCCGACGCGCTCATCTGCGGAATTGTTATCAGCCTGATCGTAGAACTTATTATGAAGTCTGGAAACTACCAGAGCGCCAAGCGCGCTGTTCTGGGATACGCCATTCTGATGGTCACATCCTGTGCCAATTACATCCATTGGCTGAACGCCAGCGCAGAGTGGCTTGATAAAAACGCGGCAACATATGGACAGGGTTTTGTGTACACGATTTCCGATTGGTTCGATTATTGGTGGATGCTGCCCTTGGTCATTCTTTCCGCCTTTGTTGGAGGTCTGATAGGTGGCCTGCTGGGTAGGGTTGTGCTGAAGAAACACTTTGTCAGAAGTGGGTTGGTCTGATGGAAACAGTGCTGCGAAACGCAAGGTCGGCAGCAAAGCAGATGTTTCTTGACCCGCGGACAAAGATTCTGCTTTGCCTGACGGTTTCCTGCGTTATGATTTCAAGCGACAGCTTCGGAATTATGAACGTTGTACTGCCGTGCCTTGCCGCGATTCCATTACTATTCCTCATTTTACTCAAAAAACCGCAGATTGCAGCCTACTATGCAGTGATGTATGCGGTCACGGCGACGGTTCCCCGCCTGTTGATGCCGCATTTATCACCCCTGCTCAACCTCCTCTTTACCGGCATGATCGCCATGTTCACAAAGCTGATTCCGGGGATGTCCATGTTTTGCCTTCTGGTGTTGACAACCACGGTAAGCGAGTTTGTTGCAGCTATGGACAGGCTGCATATATCCAAGAAGTTTTCGATCCCAGTATCCGTGATGTTTCGCTTTCTTCCCACGATACGGGAGGAATACAGAGCGATTCGGGATGCCATGCGGCTTCGGGAAGTCGGATCATGGCGCAATCCCATGGAGATGCTGGAGTATCGGATGGTGCCGCTGCTGACCAGTCTTGTCACAATCGGGAATGAACTGTCCACATCCGCCCTTACGAGAGGGCTAGATGCCCCTGTACGACGCACCAGTATCTGCCCGGTTGGATTTCATTGGCAGGACGGCGTTGCGCTGCTGCTCTGTATCGCGGTCATCATTTGCTTTGTCCTCTCAACTTTCTATGGATGGTAGCAGAAACTGCTTCAAGGAGGAGATTTCCCTTTGATAAGAATTGAGAACGTATCTTTTACTTATGAAAATGTCGACAATGGTGCGGCAATCCTTGATAATTCCATACAAATTTCCAAAGGGGAAATCATCCTGTTGTGCGGGGAATCAGGCAGTGGGAAAACCACGTTCAGCCGATTGGTAAATGGGTTGATCCCAAACTACTATGAAGGTACGCTTACCGGTAAGGTTCAGGTCGAGGACAAGAACCCGGAGGATGTCGAGCTGCACGAACTGGCACCATATGTTGGCTCCGTGTTCCAGAATCCCAAAGCGCAATTCTACACGTTGATAACAGATACGGAGATTGTATTTGCCTGCGAGAATATGGGTATGGATCGCGACGAAATCCTACGTCGTTTTGATGGCACCGTGACTGCAATGCACCTGGAGCCGTTGATTGGCAGAAATCTTTTTACGCTGTCCGGTGGTGAAAAACAGAAAATAGCCTGCGCCTCTGTCCATGCCCTGCAACCCGATGTATTGGTTTTAGACGAGCCGACTTCAAATCTGGACATAGGAACAATCTATGAATTGGAGAACATTCTGCGCTTGTGGAAAGCACAAGGAAAAACCGTCATTGTAGCGGAGCATCGGTTGGATTGGCTTCGCCTCCTTGCAGACCGGGTACTGTATTTCAAAGATGGGAAAATTGAACAGGAATTTACCGGAGCAGCCTTCTTTGAAAAACCACTGGGCGATCTGCATGAAATGGGGCTTAGGGGAACGAGCCGATTTGTTCCGCAATTCGTGAAGAAGGGCAGAGCAAAGGAGGGACTGGAGCTTAGGGATTTTTGCTTTACTGGCAAAAAGAAAGACCTTCTCCATGTTGAAAGTCTGACGATCCCCAAAGGAGCCGTTGTTGCCGTGCTGGGGGATAATGGCGCGGGCAAAACAACATTGGCCCGGTGTTTATGCGGCCTGGAGAAGAAAATGCGCGGTGCTTTCGCTTTTCTGGGCAAGGAATATAAACCAAAGCAGCGACTGAAACTCTGCTATATGGTTATGCAGGACGTAAACCATCAGCTCTTTGCCGAGAGCGTGCTTGATGAAGTGACGCTTGGCATCAAGGATATAGCGGAAGAAGAAAAGACAGAGTATGCTCAGAACATCCTGTCTATGTTGGATTTGCTGGCACACAAAGATAAGCACCCCATGTCTCTTTCCGGTGGACAGAAGCAACGCGTAGCCATAGCAGGAGCAATTGCTTCCCATAAAGAAATCATCGTGTACGACGAGCCTACCAGCGGCCTGGACTATCGACATATGAAGGAGGTCTCTGCGTGTATCCAGAAACTCTCTGAAATGGGCAAAACGCAACTGATAATCACCCACGACCCTGAACTTGTAGCTCATTGCTGCGATTATATCGTGTTTATGGACAACGGAGCTGTGTCCCGTTTTGGGGAATGGACAGATGAAAATATTGAGTTTGCATCTTGCTATTTTGAAAACGCGAGGTAAACGCTTTTGCATGCCAAGCATGGAAAAATACTGCGTCAATAAATCTGTATAAATAATATTGATTACAATGATCTCAGAACTCGAAAAATGACGGGGATGCCAATCGGAATGAAAGAAGATTCAGTAAAAATTGGAGAAAATACCCTTTGTATGGCTGGCGTGAAATGAAATCGTATTTTTCATGGATTTCCTGCGCCGTTTCGGATGCGGTGGGGGGTGCGGGTCGGGGTCGCCCCGGAGGAGACCGCCGTCCTGGTCGGGTGGAGGAGGCGTTCCGACAATCATGTGCTGGTGCGGATGAAGGCCGAGGCGGTCCTGTACGCCTCCGAAGGAGTCGGAATCGGCATCATCGCAGAGACGGTCGAGCGGACGGAGAGGACGGTGCAGGAGTGGCCGGCCGAGTGGCTGGCCACCAGGATGCGTCGGGTCCCGGCCGGGCACGCGGGGAACCGGGACGCGGCGGAACCCGCCCGCGCCCAGAAGCAGGAACTCGAGACCATCCTGGCCCGGCCGCCCCTCCCAGACGGGCGTCCGCGCCGAGTTCTGGGACGTCCCGGCGATACGTGAGGTCGTGAAGATCCTGTTCGATGTCGAGTACCAGGCGGATTCTTCGCATCAGCTGCTCCTGCGCCTGTGCGGGCTGAGCCTCGAGCAGCCGGACCCGTTCGACGAGCACCGCAACGAGAAAGCCATCACCCGACGCATGGCCGAGGTGAAGACCCAAGTCAAGGCCCTGTTGGACGCCGGCTGGGAGGTGTACGCGGTCGACGAGGTGCGCTTGGAGCACGAGGCCTGGACCCGCCGGATGCAGCTCCCGAAAGGGCAGCGCACCAAGCTGTCCGTGGACCGGCGGAAGACGTCCCAGTCGTTCTTCGGTGCCCTGTCCCTCATCAATAAGAAGGTGAAGCTGTATCCGATCGAGGGGAACCAGAACACCGAACAGATCATCCTGGCTCTGGAACGGCTACAGCGTGAAACCAAGACCGACCGGCTCGCTGTCGTCCTGGACAACGCCCGATTCCACCATGCGAAAGCGTTGACCGGCCTCTACGAGCCGGGCCGGCTGCTGGAGCGCATCACGCCGATCCATCCGCCGCCGTACGCGCCCGACCACAACCCGGTCGAGCACGTCCGGAACGCGGCCAGGAACGACATCGCGACCATTCAGCGCGAGACCCCCGAAGAAACCCTCGGCGCGTTCGCCTCATACGTCACCGGCCGCGCCTTCGACTACGACTTCGAACACCTCCCACTCCGCGAAACCAGAAACGATCCTGTTTCATGACGGCCATTGTTTCATGACGGCCGTAATACCACCTCACGATCATTTCACCCACTGTCTGAAAAACACCAAGCACTCCAGTCCGTTACATACCCAAACGGGCTGTCGTGGGCTGATGATGCGCTCATCCTGCGTTTCTTGTGGGAAGACGCGCGAGAACCGCAGGGTGAAACTGGCCCTGCGGTGAGGGCGGTCGTTCGCCCTGCGGTTCTTGGCGAACGTCACCGCGTCGTCACTGCGTGGTGCGGGGGAAACGCTGCGCGAAGTCGAGCGCGACGTCCTTCATGGCGGCGAACTCGACACCGTCCGCCTCACGCATGTGCGCGATGAGCCGTTCCAGCATGAGCAGGTTCTGCGGGCGGCCCGACACGTCGGGGTGGATCGTGATGGGGAACACCGCGTAGTCCATCTCCCGCTGCACCCAGTCGAACTGGTCGGTCCACAGCTGCTCGATGTCCCGCGGCGACACGAAGCCGTGGCTGGTGAAGCTCGACTTGATGAACATCATCGGCGGCAGGTCGTCCAGGTACCACGACGCCGGCAACTCGATGAGGTCGGTCTCCTCGCCCCGGACGAGCGGTTTCATCCACTCGTGGGCCGACTCCGCCGCGTAGTCGATCTTCGTCCAGGAGTCACCCACCCTGACGTAGTAGGGGGTGTGGTCGTTGTGCATGAGCGAGTGGTCGTAGAGGAAGCCCCGCTCCACGAGCAGTTCGTTGGTGACGGAGGAGAACTCCCACCACGGCGCCACGTAGCCGACCGGCCGGGTGCCCGAGCGCCTCTCGATCAGATCGGTGCAGTAGTCCAGGATCTCGGTCTCCTGACGGCGGGTCATCGCGATCGGGTTCTCGTGCGAGTAGCCGTGCACGCCGATCTCGTATCCGGCGGCGACCACCTGGTCGAACCGCTCGGGGAAGGTCTCGATCGAGTGCCCGGGCCAGTACCAGGTGACGGGCAGCTCCTGCTGCTGGAACAGTTTCAGGAGCCTGGGCACACCGACCTCGCCGGCGAACATGCCACGCGAGATGTCGCCGGGGGAGTCCTGGCCCCCATAGGACCCCAGCCAGCCGCCGACCGCGTCGATGTCGATGCCGAACGACACGTAGATCTTCTTCGACATGGTGATCACTCCTTGTCCTGTCGTGCTGTCAGATGTAACTGCGGAAACGGTCACCGAAGTCGCCGGCCGGTGTCTCGGCCGCGACGAGCAGGGCCGTCAGGATCCGGGCCTGGTAGGCGTTCAGTTCACCGGAGGCGACCGCGCCGGCGTCGACCAGGTCGACACCGCCCCCATTGCCGTAGACCGGCACCGTGGGGCCCCACGCCACCCGCGAGGACAGGACGACGGGGATCCCGGCGCCGGTGGCGCGCGCGACCTGTTCACCGAACCCGAGGCCGGCGTTGCCGATGCCGGTGCCGGCGAGCACGACGGCGTCGACACCCTCGTCGATCACATGGGCGAGGACGCCGGGGCCCGCGCCCAGGAAGCAGGGCACGACCTCGACCCGGATCCGGTCGAAGCGTTCCCCGGGCGCCGGCAGCGGCGGGAAGCGACGGGGGACGGCGACCGAGTGCAGCCGCCGGTCACGGACGGTGGCCACCACGGTGCCGCCGTCGAACGCCGACAGCGACCAGGTGCGGGCCTTGCGGGTGCCACGGGCGGAGCGGACCTCACCGGCGAAGCAGATGAGCACGCCGCAGTCACGCATCGCGGGAGAGGCCGCTGCGACGATCGCGTCGCCGAGATTGCCCGGCCCGTCCGGGGCGGGGGAGTCCGCCGTGCGCTGGGCGCCGGTGAGCACCACGGACTTGGGACTGTCATGCACCAGGTCGAGCAGGAACGCCGACTCCTCCATCGTGTCGGTGCCGTGGGTGATGACGACACCCGCGCAGTCCTCGTCCGCGAGGGCCGCGGCGACGGCCCGTTGCAGCACCCGCAGATCGGCGAACGTGAGCAGATAGCTGCCGGTCCTCAGGACGTCCGTGGCACGCACCTCGACCCCGCCACCGGCCTCCCCGACGAGCCGGGCGGCGCCATCGCTGGCCGTCGCGCCCTGAAGGCCCGAGCCGAACCGCGACGAGATCGTCCCGCCCGTGCCGAGCACCCGTACATGCGTCATGTCGTGCTCCTCCCACCGGAAGTACGCACCGTGGTCACCGTTGACCACGACATGGCGGACCTGCGAAGGACTGTGGTGCCGCGATACGGCCGGCGCAGGGCAGCACATGGTCCTCGCTCGCCGACCGGGGACGACCGGACCCTTGAACCGGGCCGCACCCGCCGCTCGTACCAGATGGCCCCGAGCGGTCCGCTGCGTCTCACGATAGATGCCCGACGGTTCCCGCGTCCACGGGGGTGGTGGCAGGCCATCTGGCCCGGTCACCTGCAGGGCGCCGGTCCCCACGGCCACGGGCCGGTGGGGCGGTTCCGGCCCGTGCCCCAGGGTGTGCCGATCGGTACGGTCCCCGGCCGGCCACGTGGTTCACCACATGGGCCCTGGCACCGTCCAGTGGACGGTGCCAGGGCCCCTCGGTCCAGCCGCTCGGCCAGTGCCAGCCAGCGCTCCTCGAGTTCGGCGGTCTCGGCGTCCATCGCCTGCAGCCGGGCGGCCTGCTGTGCCAGCGTCTCGTAGTCGGACGGGTCGGCGGCCGCCATCTCCTCCTGCAGCTCCTGGCGCGCCGCCGCGAGTTTGTCCATGCGCCGCTCGATGGCCCGCGACTGCTTCTGCATGGCCCGCACCTCGGCCCCCGAGGGGCCGTCGGGGGCAGCCGCCGTCGCCGGCGGGGCCTCGCCGCCGGCCGCGGCGGCCCTCTCCTCGGCACGCAGCCGCAGGTACTCGTCGACGCCGCCGGGCACGTGGCGCAGCCTTCCGCCGAGGAGGGCGTACTGCTGGTCGGTGACCCGCTCGACGAGGTAGCGGTCGTGCGAGACGACGATGAGCGTGCCCGGCCAGGAGTCGAGCAGATCCTCGAGGACGGCGAGCATGTCGGCGTCCACGTCGTTCGTCGGCTCGTCGAGGATGATGACGTTGGGCTCGTCGAGCAGCAGGAGGAGGATCTGCAGGCGTCGTCGTTGACCGCCGCTCAGCTCCTCGACCCGGGCCGACAGGTGCTCGTGGGCGAAGCCGAGGCGCTCCAGGAGTTGGGCGGGTGTGAGATCGCGGCCGTCGACGCGGAAGCTCGTCCGGGTGCGGGCCAGCACCTCGCGGACGCGGTCGGAGCCGATCTCGGCGAGCCGGCTGAACTGCTGGTCGAGGATGCCGACGCGGACGGTGCCGCCCCGCCGCACGTGCCCGCTCGTCGGCTCGACCGTCCCGGCGATGAGACCGAGCAGGGTGGACTTGCCGGCGCCGTTCGCCCCGAGGACTCCCGTGCGCTCCCCGGGGCCGATGTGCCAGGTGATCTCGCGCAGCACCTCGCGCCCGTCGAAACTCACGCCGACGTCCTCGAGGTCGACGACGTCTCTGCCCAGGCGGGCGACGGCCAGGCGCTGCAGCTCCAGCGGGTTGCGCACCGGCGGGACGTCGGCGATGAGCTCGTTGGCGGCCTCGACGCGGAACCTCGGTTTGGACGTGCGGGCCGGGGCGCCGCGGCGCAGCCAGGCCAGTTCCTTGCGCATGAGATTCTGCCGCCGGGCCTCGGCGGCGGCCGCGATGCGGTCGCGCTCGACCCTGGCCAGCACGTAGGCGGCGTAGCCGCCCTCGAAGGGCTCGACGACGCCGTCGTGCACCTCCCAGGTGGCGGTGCACACCTCGTCCAGGAACCAGCGGTCGTGGGTGACGACGAGCAGGCCGCCGGCGTTCTGCGGCCAGCGGTGCGTGAGGTGCCCGGCCAGCCAGGTGATGGCCTCGACGTCCAGGTGGTTCGTGGGCTCGTCGAGGATCAGCAGGTCCCACTCGCCCACGAGCAGCGCCGCCAGCCCGACGCGGCGCCGCTGGCCGCCGCTGAGGGAGCCCATCGTCGCATGCCAGTCGATGTCGGCCACGAGCCCGGCGATGATGTCGCGGATGCGGGCCTGCCCGGCCCACTCGTACTCGGGGCGGTCGCCGATGACGGCGTGCTCGACGCTCTCGGCGGGGTCCAGCGTGTCGGCCTGCGACAACAGGCCCACCCGCAGGCCGTTGCGGCGGGTGACCCGGCCGTCCTGCGGTGCGATGGTGCCGGCGAGCACGCCCAGCAGGCTGGACTTGCCGTCGCCGTTGCGGCCGACGACGCCGATGCGGTCGCCCTCGTTGACCCCGAGCGTGACCCGGTCGAGGACGGCCCTGGTGGGGTACTCGAGGTGAAGGCCCTCGGCCCCCAGCAGGTGCGCGCCCATCAGCTCCCGCCCCCGGTGGAGGGCACGGCACCGCCCGTTCGGCGGCTCATCCGCGCATGGCGCGGCGCGACATCTTCATGTTGCCGCTGGTGGGGAGGGGGCCCTTGGGCATCGGGACGCGCGAGTGCATGCGGTCGAGTCCCTTGAGCCGGTAGGCGATCTCCTCGACCTGCTCCGTGGAGAGGGTCTTGGGGAGCTTGGTGATGTACTTGGTGAGCTCCTGGAGCCTCACCTGACCGTTCTTGTCGCCGATCATGATCGTCTGGACCTCGACGCCGTAGAGCACCTGCTTGTAGCGCTTGGCCTCGGCGTGCAGCAGGTTGTGGGCGCCTCTGCCGTCGCCGATGAGGAGCAGCCCGCCGGGGCCCACGGCCCGGTGCACGCAGTTCATCTGGCGGTCGATCGCGACGGCGGGGGTGCAGTGCCACTTCTTCTTGTCGAGCATGCTCAGGGCCATCTCGCCGCCGCCCGGCTGGTCGACGGCGCGGGCGAAGGCCGCCTTCTTCACGATGCGCTGCATGACGTACAGCCCCAGCGTGAGGCCGCCGAGCACGCCGATGACGATCCACATGACCAGCCAGCCGAGCCACAGGCCCAGCACGACGCCCAGGGCCGTGCAGCCGAGTACGCAGGCCAGCAGGATCCACGGGGTGGACGACTGGTGGCCCGCGGCCAGCTTGTAGGTCTCGCGCAGCTGGCGGAGGGTGCCCCAGTCGGCGGGGTTGTCGGAGTTCTTCTTGGCCGCCTTGAGGGCCTTGGCCTCGGCCCTCTGCTTCCTGGCCAGTTCCTTGGCCCGCTCGCTCGCCATGTCCGTCTCCTCGCCGTCCGTGGGTGGGTGCCGTGCGTCGCGCCGGACGCGGCACGACGCGAACGTTCGCGCCGGATCATTCTAGTCCAGCGCGCTCGGCCCCGGCCCGCGCTCCGGCCGGGGCCGAAGGCCGTGCGCCCGGCGCGTCGTCGCTGGCCGGGGGACGAGAACCCCGGTGGGGCGTGTCTCGGGCCGCCGGCGTCCGGGGTCAGGGCGCCGTGCCGGAGCTGCTGGGCGAGTGCGCGGGGAATGGGACGGCCCGAAGCTGCGGGGGCGCCAGCCATCCGGTGGACTTGTCAACCCGCCGGCCCCGGGACGCCGGGCGAACCCGAAGACGAACGGTGCCCATCCTCGTGCGGGGACGGCCGGAGTCCCGGGGACGCCAGTGGGGCCCGGCCGGATGGCCGGGCCCCACCGCTCCGCGCCGGTGCTCCTGCGCCGGTGGTTCCGCCGAGGGCCGCCCGCTCTCGGCAGGTGCGGGTCACTGCGTCTGGCCGAACTCGCCTCCGAAGTCGCCCTCCTCGAGGCGGGCCTTGAGGGCCGACAGGAAACGGCTGGCGTCCGCGCCGTCGACGAGGCGGTGGTCGTAGGTCAGCGACAGGTACATCATCGGCCGGATCGCGACGGTGTCGTCGCCGAAGGCGTCGGTGACGACGATCGGACGCTTCACCATGGCGCCGGTGCCCAGGATCGCCACGTTCGGCTGGTTGATGATCGGGGTGTCGAACAGGGTGCCGGTGGAGCCGTAGTTCGTGATGGTGAACGTGGCGCCGTTCAGCTCGTCGGGGCCGATCCTGCCGTCGCGGGCCCGGGCGGCCAGGTCGCCGATCCGCTTGGCGATGCCACCCACATTCAGGTCGCCGGCGTCCTTGATGACCGGCACCATGAGGCCCTTGGGCGTGTCGACGGCGATGCCGATGTCCTCGGAGTCGTGGTAAGTGATCGTGCCGGCCTCCTGATCGACGCTGGCGTTCACCTTCGGGAAGTCGCGCAGCGCCTCGGTGGCGGCCTTCGTGATGAAGGCGAGGTAGGTCAGGCCGACGCCCTCGCGCTTGCGGAACTCGTTCTTGGCGGCGGCGCGGACCCTGGCGATGGCCGACAGGTCGATCTCGACGGTGGCGGTGAGCTGGGCCGAGATCTGGAGCGAGTCGCGCATGCGCGTGGCGACGATCTTGCGCAGGTTCGTCATCTTCTCGGTGGTGCCCCGCTTCGCGGCGTCCGGGGACGGGGCCTTCGAGGCGCGGACCGGCGCCGGGGCGGCGGGAGCCGATGCGGCGGCCGCGGCGGCCCTCCTGGCCTCGATGGCGGTCTCGACGTCCTGCTTGCGGATCCGGCCGCCGACGCCGGTTCCCGTGACGGCGGCCAGGTCAATGCCGTTGTCGGTGGCGAGCTTGCGTACGAGCGGGGTCACATAGCCGTCGAAGTCGGGCAGGGTGGCGCGCGGTGCGGGGGGCGCTGCCGGTGCAGCCGGGGCGGCGGGTGCCGCAGGGGGCGTGGAGGCCGCCGGGCCCGTCGGCGTCGGGGCTTCGGACGGCTCGCCGACGACGGCCAGGACGGCGCCGACCTGGGCGACCTCGTCCTCGGCGAAGCGGGTCTCGAGGAGGGTGCCGGAGACGGGTGAGGGGACCTCGGTGTCGACCTTGTCGGTGCTGACCTCGAGCAGGGGCTCGTCGGCGTCGACGTGCTCGCCCACCTCCTTGAGCCAGCGGGAGACGGTGGCCTCGGTGACCGACTCGCCGAGGCTCGGCAGGGTCACCTCGGTGCCGCCGGCCGCGCCGGACGGGGTGGGTGCCGCAGTCGGTGCCGCGGGCGCTGCCGGTGCAGCCGGGGCGGCGGGTGCCGCAGGGGGCGTGGAGGCCGCCGGGCCCGTCGGCGTCGGGGCTTCGGACGGCTCGCCGACGACGGCCAGGACGGCGCCGACCTGGGCGACCTCGTCCTCGGCGAAGCGGGTCTCGAGGAGGGTGCCGGAGACGGGTGAGGGGACCTCGGTGTCGACCTTGTCGGTGCTGACCTCGAGCAGGGGCTCGTCGGCGTCGACGTGCTCGCCCACCTCCTTGAGCCAGCGGGAGATGGTGGCTTCGTTGACGCTTTCGCCCAGGGTGGGGAGAGTGACTTCAGTCGACATGGTTCTACCGGACTCCTTCGCCAGAGATCATGGGAGAATCCCGCCGGGTCGTTCCAGCGGAAATTTCCTCGCCAGCCTAACCCCAACGGGTACCGCATGGCGGGCCGCGAGGACCCTCCGGGCTCCCCCGGCCCATGCCTTGAGCGAACAGAGCGAACATGGGGAAGGACGCGAGCGGATGAGGGGGAACGCGCCACGGCGCCCTCGACATCCCCGATGGGCGGGGGACGGGTCCGGCGCCTGCGGGTGCGAGATGAGGAGAAGCGGCGGCTCCGACGGCCGGGGACGGGGTGCGCTCGTCGGGGTGTCGCTGACCGTCGTCGTGGCGGTCCCGACAGATGGGGCGCACAGACGGAGCATGAGCCGGCGGCCTGCACGACGTGTCGTCCGGTCGCGGTCCTCGGCCCGGCCCGGCGCGTCCGCGCCCAGGAACCAGTCCCATCGACTGCCAGCGGCTCTCCGGCCCGGCGAGGCGCGGGCCGGTCCGCTCACTCCTGCTTGCCGAGACCCATCGGCCCGTAGACCAGATCGTCGTCCTCGAACAGGCTCACGGCGGCGATGCCGTAGTCGGACAGCTCCTCGAAGTTCTCGCCGAGCCAGAACTCGGCGTCCTCGCGGGTGTCGAACTCGCGCCCCAACCCCAGGCCGTGGCGCTCATCCTCGCTGAGCTCGGCCTCCGGCTCGAGCTCCTCCTCCCAGTGGAAACTCATCAGTAGTCCTCTCCTCGGGCGACGACGCAGCCGGGGTTGCGGAAGCGGCGCATGGTGATCATCCGGGACATCATTTCCTTGAGCAGGTACTGACCCTTCGGGTTGAACCGGGGAATGCGGGCGAGGGCCTCCTTCCTGTAGGAGCGCCAGCGGATGAGGACGTCGACGGCGCACGCGAGGAAGTAGACCCAGATGCCGGCGCTGGAGACGAGTTGGAGCCACGGCAGCCACTGCATGGCCAGCATCGTGGCGATGAGGATGAGCACGACCGGCCAGGCGAACTCGCAGATCGACCAGTGGGCGTCGACGTTGTTGCGCAGCAGCACACGCTCGGGCCGGGCGTTGACGGCTCGGTAGGCCTCCTCGCGGCGGCGGTACGTGGCCTCGCGGTCGCGGGCCCGCTGCTCCTTCTTCGTGAGCGTCGGGTGCAGCCGTTCCATGCGCGCGGTCTCGGCCTGCTTGCGGCTGGGCGTGGGGGCGTTCTTCCTCCGCGTGTCCCGGGCCCGCTCGGACGGCTCCGGCTGTGCGGCCGCGGCCTCGTCGGCCGGGGCGGTCGTCTTCCTGGAACGCAGCAGTGCCACAGGGATGCCCTTTCGTCAGTGGTCCTCCGGGCCCGATTCTAGGATGGCCGGCGGGGCCCTCGCCAACAAGGGCCGTCGCCGAGGGCCCGCCGGCCGACGAGGGCCCCGCCGGGGCGCCCCGCCCCGAATGGCAAGATGATGCCCATCGGATCGTCCAGGCAATAGGCTGTGGGGGACAGGGCCCTCGTGCGGCAGCGCGCAGGGCATCGGCACCGGAAGGATCGATGCACCGATGGCAGGAATCTTCGAACGGCTCTCCATGATCTTCAAGTCGAAGGCCAACAAGGCCCTCGACAAGCATGAGGACCCCCGTGAGACCCTCGACTACTCCTATCAGCGCCAGCTGGAGCTGCTGCAGAAGGTGCGCCGCGGCGTCGCCGACGTGGCAACCAGCCGCAAGCGCGTCGAGATCCAGGGCAACCAGCTCGGCCAGGAGATGGACAAGCTCACCCTCGCCGCCCAGCGCGCCCTGTCCCAGGACCGGGAGGATCTCGCCAGGGAGGCGCTCACCCGCAAGTCCGGCCTGCAGGCCCAGCTCAGCGATCTCCAGGCCCAGCACGCCGCGCTGGCCGAGGAGGAGGAGAAGCTCATCCGTGCCAGCACCCAGCTGCAGGCCCGGGTGGACGCCTTCCGCACGAAGAAGGAGACCATCAAGGCGCAGTACTCGGCCGCCGAGGCCCAGACCCGCGTCAACGAGGCCTTCACCGGCCTGAGCGACGAACTCGGCGACGTCGGCCAGGCCATCGCTCGCGCCGAGGACAAGACCGCCCAGCTGCAGGCCCGCGCCGGCGCCGTCGACGAGCTGCTCGCCTCGGGCGCCCTCGACGACCCCTCCGGCACCTTCAAGGACGACATCACCCGCGAGCTCGACGCCATGGCCTCCTCCGCCTCGGTCGAGGACGAGCTCGCCGCCATGAAGACCCAGCTCGGCCTCGCCGCCGGCCCGACGGCCGCCCCCGCCCCGCAGCTCGAGCAGACCGCCCAGGCCGCACCGGACCCCCAGGCCGCTCCCGCCGCTCGGACCACGCCGGAGGCCCCCGCGGAGCAGGCCGGCTCCGACACCGACCGGGCCTGAGCCGCCGACCGGCGCCGCAGGCCGCGGGAACGGGGCGTGACGCATGAGGGTCCTCGTCGCGGCGGATGCCATGGCCGGCTTCGACGCCTGGCGCGCCGGGGCCGGGATCGGCGGCGCCTGGCGCAGCGCCGGCGCCGAGGTCGCGCTCGTGCCGCTGGCCGAACTCGGGCCGTCGTGGCGCTCGGCCAAGGAGAACCTCGCCGGGCCCGACAACACCCTGTTCATCCCGCTCGACGGCCATGACCACGACAGCGGCCCGATGCTCCTGTCCTTCCTCGCCGGGGGAGGGCCGAGCTCGCTCGTCGACGCCGTCGGGACGGCGGGGCCCGACTCCCGGGCGCAGCGGCTCGACCTCGGAACGGTCCGCGCCCACCTGGCCGAGCGCCCGCTCGTCGGCCTGTGCCGCTCGGGCGAGCAGGACGCCGTCCTGGTCGGCGTCCGCGGGCTGGCCGGCGCCCGGACGGACCTGCCCCTGTCCCGGCGCCTGGCGCTCGACCGGATGCTCGTCGCCTGGGCCGATCTGCTCGCCTCCGGCGGCGCCGCCCCGACGGCCCCGCCGGACGGGGCCGCCCTCGCCGCCGCACCCGGCTCGGGCGCCGGCGGGGGAGCCGGGGTCGTCGTCCTGGCCCTCGGCGGGAGGGTGCTCACCGGGCCCGAGGCCCTCGGCGAGATCGCCGACCTCGACCGGACGATCGCCGCAGCAGACCTGGTCGTCACCGGCTGCGACGAGTTCGATGTGGACGTCTGGGGCGGTCCGGTCGTCGCCCACGTCGTCGCGCGGGCGAACGCGGCGGGCAGGCCCGTCGTCGTCATCGCCCGGACGAACCGTACGAGCCTCGCGGGCCAGCGCGAGCACGGCATCGAGGCCGTGCACGCCGTCGGCGACGGCGACATCACGGACGGCTGCCTGTCATTTGCCCGGAGCTGGTTCTGGTAGACACTTGGGGTGGTGTGGGTCGGGCCCGACCGGCCCACGTGCCCGGCTCCGGCCGGGAAGGCGAGGAGAGGACCACATGAGCGACACCGCGACGACCGACACCGCTGCCGAGAGGACCACCGGCGTGATGCTCACCGACGCCGCGGCGGCGAAGGCCGCCGGGCTGCTGCGCGCCGAGGGCCGCGACGACTTGGCGCTGCGCATCGAGGTGCAGCCGGGCGGCTGCGCCGGCCTGCGCTACCGTCTGGCCTTCGATGACGAGCAGCTCGAGGGCGACCTCGTCGACCACTACGACGGCGTCGACCTCGTCGTCGACCGCATGAGCGCCCCTTATCTGGGTGGTGCCGTGATCGACTACGCCGACACCATCGAGCAGCAGGGCTTCACGATCGACAACCCGAACGCGGCGAGCACCTGCGCCTGCGGCGACTCCTTCCACTGAGCCCGCTCCGCCGTCCGTCGCCGCGTTCTGCGCCGTCGGTTGCGCCCCGACGCCGTGCGGGGGCCGGTGACCCGGCTCGGCGGATCTCGTGCCCGGTGGCGAGTCGGCGGGCGGTCAGGCCCAGCTGACCGGGATCGGCCGGCCCTCCTCGTAACCCGAGGGCGACTGCACGCCGACGACGGCCTTCTCGTGGAACTCCGCCAGTGAGCGCGCTCCCGCGTAGGTGCACGCCGAGCGCACGCCCGAGGTGATCCAGTCGAGCAGGTCCTCGACGCCCGGGCGGGCCGGGTCGAGGTACATGCGCGAGCTCGAGATGCCCTCCTCGAACAGGGCGGCGCGGGCGCGCTCGTAGGCGCTCTGGTCACGGGTGCGACTGCGCACCGCGCGGGCCGAGGCCATGCCGAAGCTCTCCTTGTACTGCCGTCCGTCGGCGTCGGTGAGCACCTCGCCGGTGGACTCGTTCGTGCCGGCGAACCACGAGCCGATCATCACCGAACCGGCCCCGCCCGCCAGGGCGAGGGCCGCATCGCGCGGGTGCCGCACCCCGCCGTCGGCCCAGATCGCGCCGCCCGCCCCGGCCGCCGCGTCGGCGCACTCCAGGACCGCCGAGAACTGCGGACGACCCACGCCGGTCTGCATGCGGGTGGTGCACATGGCGCCCGGGCCCACCCCGACCTTCACGACATCGGCGCCCGCGTCGATGAGGTCCAGGGTGCCCTGGGCCGTGACGACGTTGCCCGCCACGATCGGCACGCGCACCCCGGTGGCCTCGGCATGGGCGTCCCGGATCGGGCGGACGCGGGACAGGGCGTCGAGCATGCGCTCCTGGTGTCCGTGGGCGGTGTCCATGACGAGCACGTCGGCGTGTGCGTCCAGCAGGGCCCTGGCCCTGCCCTGGGCGTCGCCGCTGATGCCGATCGCCACGCCGATCCGCAGCCTGCCGTCCTCGTCCAGGGCCGGGGCGTAGATACCGCAGCGCACGGCGCCGCGCTGGCTCATGACGCCGACGAGGGTGCCGTCGGCGTCCACGCCGATGGACAGGCGGTGGCGGGACGAGGCGAGGGCCTCGAAGACCTTCTGCGGGGCGGTGTCGGCGTCGACGACGGTCAGATCGGTCGTCATGACGTCGTGGAGCTGCACGAAGCGGTCCACGCCTGCCGCGTCGGACGGCGAGAACAGGCCGATCGGATGGTTTCCGTCGTCGATGATGACGGCCGTGCCGTGAGCCCGCTTGGGGACGAGGGCGAGAGCCTCGCCGACGGTCATCGTCGGGCCGAGCACAACGGGGGTCTCGAAGGCGGTGGGGGAGGACTTGACCCGGTTGATCGCCTTGGCGGCGTAGTCGACGGGGATGTCCTGGGGCAGGACCGCGATACCGCCCCGGCGCGCCACCGTCTCGGCCATGCGGCGGCCGCTGATGGCCGTCATGTTGGCGACGACGAGGGGCAGCGGGAGGTCGATGCCGTCGCGGCTGGTGAGGTCCACGTCATGGCGCGACTGCACGCTGGAGCGGTTCGGCGCCATGAAGACGTCGTTGTACGTCAGGTCGTAGGCCGGTTGCTGGTTGAGGAAACGCACCGTCCGATTCTATGCGGGCGCCTCGTGCGGGCCCGGGCCGACGCAGAGCGGTCAGTGCAGAGAGCAGGACGGGCATGGGTGCCCTCGCGCGGGCCCGGAGTGATGGCCCCTCGTCCCGCCCGGCGGGTCCCCCGGGCGGCTCCCGTCTCGCCCGTATCGTCGCCGCGATCGCGGACGGCCTCCCGGGCGCCCGTCGCAGCCGGGAGGGCGCAGCGGATGAACGGGTGGAACGGGCAGCGGATGAACGTGGGAGACGCGACGGGATGGGGGCGCGGCGCCCCCATCCGGTGCTGCGCGGCGACGGCGCCCCCGGCCCGTGCCCCGCGCGGCGACGGCGGGGCGTCTCATCCCGGTGGTGCGGCGTCGCCGTCCACGGCATGGGGCTACGATGTGCCGAGTAGCTTCGCATCCGTTGAACCAGCCGAGGACGGTCCCATGAGCAACGACGCCAGTTCCGACTCCGCCGACCTTAGAGTCATCATCTACTCCGACGATCGCACGGTGCGCGAGCAGGTGCGGCTCGCCTTGGGGCGTACCCTCGCGTCCGGTCTGCCCCCGCTCGAGACGAGTGAGTTCGCCACCCAACCCGCCCTGTGGGCCGCCCTCGAGAAGGAGGATTATGACGTCGCGGTCCTCGACGGGGAGGCCGTGCCGGCGGGCGGGATGGGCGTCGCTCACCAGATGAAGGACGAGTTCGCGCACCCGCCGCTCGTCGTCCTGCTCGTGGCGCGCGCGGCCGACTCGTGGCTGGCCGCCTGGTCCGACGCCGAGGCGATCTCGCCCTACCCTGTCGATCCCATCCGTCTGCCCCAGACGGTGGCCGACGTCGTGCGCAGGGCGCGCGCCGGCTCGTCGATGCCCATGACCACCGAGGGCTTCGGAGCCCCGGGCCAGTCGAGCCGGCACGGTCTCGACGACAACCATGACGTTCCCGAGGAGATGGCGATCTGATGGCGCAGATGACATGGCCCGACCTCATCACCGGACTCATCAATGGCCATGATCTCGACGACGAGGCCGGTGCGTGGGCCATGGATCAACTGCTCACGGGGCGGACCAGCCCCGAGCAGATGAGCGGCTTCCTCGTCGCCCTGCGTTCCAAGGGCGAGACGAGCGGTGAGTTGTCGGCCCTCTCCAAGGGCATGCTCTCCAGGGCCCTCCCGCTCGAGCTCCCGCGCGAGGCGGTCGACATCGTCGGCACCGGCGGCGACCGCGCCAACACGGTCAACGTCTCGACGATGGCCTCCATCGTCACGGCGGCGAGCGGCCGCCCCGTCATCAAGCACGGCAACCGCGCCGCCAGCTCGATGTGCGGCACTGCCGAGTGCCTCGAGGCCCTCGGCGTCGTCATCGACCTGTCGCCGGCCGCCGAGGCGGCCGTCCTCGCCGAGGTCGGCATCGTCTTTCTGTACGCCCAGCGCTACCACGCCTCGATGCGTCATCTCGGCCCGACCCGCAAGGCGCTCGGCGTGCGGACCGTGTTCAACTTCCTCGGCCCGCTGGCCAACCCGGCCCGTCCGCACGCCCAGGCGATCGGTGTCGCCGACGAGCGGATCGCTCCGCTCATGGCCGGGGTCCTGGCCCGGCGCTGCGACCGCGGCTTCGTCTTCCACGGCACCGACGGCCTCGATGAGCTCACGACGACGGGCCCCTCGGACGTGTGGATCCTCGGCGGCGGCCGCTGCGAGCGCACCGTCCTCGACCCCGCCGAGCTCGGGTTGGCTCCTGCCACCCGCGAGGACCTCGTCGGCGGCGACCCCGAGCACAACGCCGGGGTCGTCCGCGAGGTCGTCTCCGGCGCCACAGGTCCGGTGCGCGACATCGTCTCGCTGAATGCCGCGGCCGCGATGCTGGCCTTCGACGGCCCGGACTTCGATGAGCCGGTCGCCGACCAGCTGCGCGCCCGCCTCGAGCAGGCTCGGCGAGTCATCGACGACGGCCACGCCGCCGCGCTGCTCGACCGGTGGATCTCCTCGACCCGGGAGCACGCCCGGGAGTGATCTCCCGGCGGGCGGGCCCGGGCCGTCCGCGTCCGGGCCCCGCCCGGGGCCGTGCCGGTCGCCGATCCTCGTCGACCTCGCGTCGTGGGGCGGGTCGATCCGCGCCGGAATGTGGCCCCTTGATCGTCGGAGCCCTTGATGGGTCATGATTGGTCCATGAGTGAGAATCCGACCAGCACGTCCCAACCCGACGAGCCCGACGACGCGACGCGCGTCTTCGCCCCCGGTTCGGCGGCACCGTCTCCGGGTGCCCCCTCCTCCCAGAGCTCGGCGCCCACATGGCGCAGCACCACCTCGGCCTCTTCGAGCGCACCGACCTCGAACCCCGTTCCGGGGTGGCGCGGCGCTCCGACCCAGACGCCGGCGTCCGCGTCGAGTGCCTCCGCGGCCTCCTCCCCGGTCAGCGGTTCTTCGACCGGTTCCTGGGGGCACCAGCAGCCCACCGCGTCCCAGCCCCAATCCGCCCCGTCGTGGGGTGGCGCGCCGGGCCGTCCGTCCGCCCAGCAGCCCGCCGCGTCCCAGCCCGCGCAGCCCTGGGGCGGCCAGAACTGGGGGCAGCAGGGCCAGTCCGTGCAGGGCGGCTACGCCGCCCAGCAGGCCCTTTACGCCGCACCCGCTCCGGCTCACAAGGACGGCCTGCGCGCCCTGTTCGACCTCAGTTTCACCGAGATGGTGACGCCCCTCGTCGTGAAGATCCTCTACGTCCTGTCGATGATCGTGGGCATCCTGTGGTGGCTCTTCGCCATCCTCATCGGCACCGGCGCCGCGTCCATCGACCCCTACTTCAACAGCGGTTCGAGCGTCATGCTCGTGCTGGGGATCCTGCTCGGCTGGATCCCCGGGGTGATCATCGTCCTGGGCACCCGCATGATCAGCGAGTTCGTCCTGTCGAGCCTGAAGACGCAGCGCACCGCCGAGGACATCCTCAAGCGCCTCGAATCGCAGTGAGCGAGTCCGGGCCCCATCGGTGGCGAGGAGCCGTCCTGCCATCGGCCGGGCGGCTCCCGCCGTGTCGGGCTCAGCGCAGGAGCCGCTGGACGAGGCAGGCGTAGGCGCCCGCCCACAGCGCCGGCCCGTAGGCGAAGGGCCTGCGGCGCGCCCGTCCGAGCCCGTGGACGATCCCGGTGAGCGCGCCGAGCACCGCAGCGACCATGACGGCGCCGATCACCCCGGCGATGCCCGTGCCGGACGAGCCCGTCAGCGCGCCGAGCCCGACGGCGAGCCGCACGTCGGCGAAGCCCAGACCGGCGCCGGAACGCCAGACGAGCCAGAAGAAACCGCCCACGGCGACGGCCCCGGCGGCTGCGCCGACGAGGGGCCACGGGTCGCGTGCGAGCGCGGCGCCCAGGGCGAGGGCGGCGGCGAGCTCGCCGAGCACCAGCCTCGTGAGGCCGCGCGGTATCCATGTCGAGACGGCGTCGACGCCGACGAGGACGACCGCCCCGGAGCCCCAGACCAGCCAGGCGGGGGCGAGGGGCCCGGCGGTGGCCGTCGCGGCCGAGGACCCCAGGGCCCCCAGCAGGCAGATGAGCCGCACCCGTCCGCTGACGGCGAGCAGCGCGTACGGAGTCTTCCCCTCGGCACCCGGCACCATCGGGTCGGGCTCGGGCTGGCGAGCCAGGAGGCGCAGGTGGACGGCGACGAGCAGCAGCGAGGCGGCGAGGCACAGCGCCCATCCGATGAGCCAGGAGGACGCGACCAGGGGCGGGTCGGCCATGACACGAGCCTATTGACAGCTGGGCCCGTCCGGAAGGCCTCCGTGCGGTCCGCGCGGGGCGACCCGGAGCCCCGGGGGTGCCCCCCATGTGCTCTGCCATGCGGCAGTGGGGCAGGTCGGGGGGTCTGCCGCGTGTCAAGTCCTAGGTTTTGTGGGGGTTTGTCTGTCTGGTTCCGGCTGGCGCGGGGGCGCGTTTGCCGGGGTCTGGTGACGGGGCGGCCTGTACTGGCCCGGCGGGGTGGTTGCGGTGCCAGGCTTGCTCGTGCTCGGCTGGGTGGAGTGATGTAGGTTTTTCAGACAGTGGTTAATGTGGAGTGCTTGGTGTTTTTCGGACAGTGGGTGAAATGATCGTGAGGTAGAATTATGGCTGTCATGAAACAGGATCGTTTCTGGTTTCGCGGAGTGGGAGGTGCTCGAAGTCGTAGTCGAAGGAGCGTCCGGTGACGTATGAGGCGGACGCGCCGAGGGTTTCTTCGGGGGTCTCGCGCTGGATGGTGGCGATGTTGTTCTTGGCCGCGTTCCGGACGTGCTCGACCGGGTTGTGGTCGGGCGCGTACGGTGGCAGATGGATCGGCGTGATGCGCTCCAGCAGCCGGCCCGGCTCGTGGAGGGCGGTCAACGCTTTCGCATGGTGGAATCGGGCGTTGTCGAGGACGACTGCGATCTTCTCTGTCTCGGTTTCGCGTTGGAGTCGTTCCAGCGCGAGGATCGTCTGCTCGGTGTTCTGGTTCCCCTCGACAGGGTACAGCGTGACCCTCTTGCTGGTCGGGGAGAGGGCGCCGAAGAAGGACTGGGACGTCTTCTTCCGGTCCACGGACCGGTCTGGTGCGTTGTCCTTTCGGGGGCTGCATGCGGCGGGTCTCGGCCTCGTGCTCGGGGCGGGCCTCGTCTGCCGTGTAGACCTCCCAGCCGGCGTCCAACAGGGCATTGACTTGGGTTTTCACTTCGGTCATGCGTCTGGTGATGGCTTTCTCGTTGCGGTGCTTGTCGAACGGGTCGGGCAGTTCGAGGCTCAGCCCGCAGAAGCGCAGGAGCAGCTGGTACGAGGAGTCCGACTGGTGTTCCACGTCGAACATGATCTTCACGACGTCACGTATCGCTGGGACGTCCCGGAACCCGGTGCGGGCGCCCGTCTGGGAGGGTGGCTGGGCGAGGATTTTCTTGAGTTCTTCCTTTTGGGTGCGGGTGAGTTTCGCCGCGTTCTGGTTCCCCGCATGGCCGGTCAGGACCGAGCACATCCTGGTGGCCCGCCACTCGGCCAGCCATTCCTGCACGGTCCTCTCCGTCCGCTCGACCATTTCAGCGATGATGCCCACGTCGACGCCACGGGAGGCGTACAGGATCGCTTCTGCTTTCATCCGCACCAGCACATGGTTGTCGGAACGCTTCTTCCACCTGATCAGGACGGCGGTTTCTTCTAAGGTGACTTCAACCTGCATGCCCCGATCATATCCGAAACGGCACAGGGAATCCACGAAAAATACGGTTTCGTTTCATGTTAGCCATAGTCCCGTCGCCAACGCGTTCAGGATTTATAGTCCCTTTATAGAGATTATTTACGATGTTTTGGAGTTTATGGCTGTCATGAAACAGGATCGTTTCTGGTTTCGCGGGGTGGGAGGTGTTCGGAGTCGTAGTCGACGGTGCGGCCGGTGATGTATGAGGCGAATGCGCCGAGGGTTTCTTCGGGGGGTCTCGCGCTGGATGGTCGCGATGTTGTTCCTGGCCGCGTTCCAGACGTGCTCGACCGGGTTGTGGTCGGGCGCGTACGGCGGCAGATAAACCGGTGTGATGCGCTCCAGCAGCCGGCCCGGCTCGTAGAGGGCGGTCAACGCTTTCGCGTGGTGGAATCGTGCGTTGTCGAGGACGACTGCGATCTTCTCTGTCTCGGTTTCTCGTTGGAGTCGTTCCAGCGCGAGGATCGTCTGCTCGGTGTTCTGGTTCCCCTCGATCGGATACAGCGTGACCTTCTTGCTGGTCGGGGGGAGGGCGCCGAAGAAGGACTGGGACGTCCTCCGCCGGTCCACGGACGGCCTGGTGCGCTGCCCTTTCGGGGGCTGGGCTGCATGCGGCGGGTCCAGGCCTCGTGCTCGGGGCGGGCCTCAGTCTTGCGGTGTGGGCCTTCCAGCCCTGGTCCGACAAGCTTTTGACCTGGGTCGTCGCCTCGGCCATGCGCCGGGTGATGGTCGTCTCGTCGTGGTGCTCGTCGAACGGGTCGGGCGGCCCGGGGCTCGGCCCGCACAGGCGCGGGAGCAGCCGGTGGGAGGGGCCCGACTGGTGTTCGACGTCGAACAGGATCTTCACGACCTCACGTAGGGCCGGGGCGTCCCGGAACCCGGTGCGGGCGCCCGTCCGGGAGGACGGCCGGGCCAGGATGGTCTCGGGTTCCTGCTTCCGGGCGCGGGCGGGTTCCGCCGCGTCCTGGTTCTCGGCGTGCCCGGCCGGGACCGGGCGCATCCTGGCGCCCTGCCACTCGGCCGGCCATTCCTGCACGGTCCTCTCCGTCCGCTCGACCATTTTCGCGATGATGCTGGTGCTGACCCCTTCGGAGGCGTACAGAATCGCTTCAGTCTTCATCCCGGCGAGCACGCGACTACCGGAACGCTTCCTCCACCCGACCAGGACGGCGGTCTCCTTCCGGGGCGACCCCGACCCGCACGCCCCCACCGCATCCGAAACGGCACAGGAAACCCACGAAACACGGTTCCGTCTCATGCTGGCCATAGTCAGAGCCGGGATTGCCGAGAGTTTCGAATGGGTTTCTCGGTCCAAAAAATTAAGGTTTTAAGTAATCTCCCATCCTTCAATATTCACATCTTCAATATCCCAATTTATTATCCAGTCCACCTCTGCAAAAACCCTTTTAATGATTCATAGTCCACAACCCAATTATCATAGTATTCTTTATTGCGATTTGTCAGGATATAATATCCGCTGTCATGGCTAGGGGCATCGTGAATTATTTTGATAAAAAACCCTGCTTGACTCCCGGATTCTATGAATCCAATCTTGCCGATAGGGATATTCATTTCATTTACCTTTGGTATTACCTGATAAGCGGTATGTGGTTGTTCACGTATGGGTAATTTGCACCAGGAGAAAATGCTTCAAGGTGTACGTGTGGAACTCCTGGAGAATGCGCTCCAGTCAAAGAACCATCATCAATTCTAAATTGACGAGTTCCGTCTGCGCTTCTGAATACCCCTTGGCCGGATCTTCCAATCTCAGAATACTCATTTCCTAACCATTTTTCTCCAACTTCAAGCGCCTCATCCTCCGTCAACTTGAACTGACTTGTTATGTTACCTTTGCCCTGTTGGGTTTCTTGGATGACTTTGTCGACTGTGCAGCTGTTGTGGACTGTTGTCCATGTGGTGCCTGTGTGGACGTGGCAGGTGTGGAGGTCTTCGATTTCGAGGTTGTGGACGGTGCGTGCGTGTCCGGTGGCCTCGATGCTCTGCACGGTGACCCAGGTGTTGTCGGGGGTGTGGAGCTGGTCGCCGGGAGCGATCCCCGATGCCAGTGCCCTCCAGCTCACCGGTCTTTTCGAACGCCCCAGCTTGCATGACCATCCTCGTCGAGGTGGATCTGGTCAAATCGGAGGGCCTGGATGCACAGCAGATGTCAGGCTGGCCCTGGGTCGTTGTTCTGATCGGCGAGCCAGGCTTTACCTGCGGGACTGTCCAGCCACTCCTGTTCGGTTGCGGGGAGGGTTATGGCGGTCATGAAACAAGATCGTTTTCGGTGTCGCGGGGTGGGAGGTGTTCGAAGTCGTAGTCGAAGGTGCGGCCGGTGATGTATGAGGCGAACGCGCCGAAGGTTTCTTCGGGGGTCTCGCGCTGGATGTTCGCGATGTTGTTCTTGGCCGTGTTCCAGACGTGCTCGACCGGGTTGTGGTCGGGCGCATACGGTGGCAGATGAATCGGGGTGATGCGTTCCAGCAGTTGACCGGGCTCGTAGAGACCGGTCAGCATCTTGGCGTGGTGGAACCGGGCGTTGTCGAGGACGACCGCGATCTTCTCGGTGTCGGTTTCGCGTTGAAGTCGGTCCAGCGCGAGGATTGTCTGCTCGGTGTTCTGGTTCCCCTCGATCGGATACAACTTGACCTTCTTGCTGGTCAACGAGAGAGCACCGAAGAACGACTGGGACGTCTTCTTCCGGTCCACGGACAGTTTGGTGCGCTGTCCTTTCGGGAGCCACATGCGGCGGGTCTCGGCCTCATGCTCCAGGCGCACCTCGTCTGCCGCGTACACCTCCCAACCGGCGTCCAACAGGTCCTTGACCTGGGCTTTCACCTCGACCATGCGCCTGGTGACGGCCTGCTCGTCGCGGTGCTTGTCGAACGGGTCCGGCAGCTTGAAACTCAGCCCGCAGAACCGCAGGAGCAGCTGGTACGAAGAATCTGACTCGTACTCGACATCGAACAGGATCTTCACGACGTCACGTATCGCTGGGACGTCCCAGAACTCGGCATCAATCCCGGACTGTGAGGGCGGCTGGGCCAAGACGGCCTTGAGGTCTTCCTTCTGGGCACGGGTGAGTTTCGCCGCGTTCTGGTTCCCCGCATGCCCGGTCAGCACCGAGCACATCCTGCTGTCCCGCCAACCGGCCAGCCACTCCCGGATGGTTTTCACGCTGCGCTCAACCATTTCAGCGATGATGCTCACATCAACGCCTCGAGAAGCGTACAGGATCGCTTCTGCTTTCATCCGCACCAACACATAATTGTCCGCGCGCTTCTTCCACCTGATCAGGACGGCGGTTTCTTCCCCGGTGACCTCAACCTGCATGTCCCAATCATATCCGAAACAGCACAGGAAATCCACGAAAAATACGGTTTCGTTTCATGACGGCCATAGTTCACTTTCTCGTGCCGTGTACCGGATCTGGCCGTTCGGAGTGGTTCCTTGACGTCTGACCTTCAGACGTGCGCCGACGGGAGGCCAGTTCTCGGGGTTGATGCAGAGGATGTCATCCCCGATGAATCTCAGATCGATGACACCGATGATGTCCGAGTCGTCGGTCCTCACGTCCAGGCCCCACGGATGGTGTTCGATGACTGTGCACCATTCTACCGGGCCATGCCATGGCACTTCTTTTGTCATGTTTCCTCTCAACTATGGCCGTCATGAAACAAAATCGTTTCTGGTTTCGCGGAGTGGGAGGTGCTCGAAGTCGTAGTCGAATGTTCGGCTGGCGATGTATGAGGCGAATGCGCCGAAGGTTTCTTCGGGGGTCTCGCGCTGGATGTTCGCGGTGTTGTTCTTGGCCGCGTTCCGGACGTGCTCGACCGGGTTGTGGTCGGGCGCGTACGGTGGCAGATGGATCGGGGTGATGCGTTCCAGCAGTTGACCCGGCTCGTAGAGACCGGTCAGCATCTTGGCGTGGTGGAACCGGGCGTTGTCGAGGACGACCGCGATCTTCTCGGTGTCGGTTTCGCGTTGAAGTCGGTCCAGCGCGAGGATTGTCTGCTCGGTGTTCTGGTTCCCCTCGATCGGATACAACTTGACCTTCTTGCTGGTCAACGAGAGAGCACCGAAGAACGACTGGGACGTCTTCTTCCGGTCCACGGACAGTTTGGTGCGCTGTCCTTTCGGGAGCCACATGCGGCGGGTCTCGGCCTCATGCTCCAGGCGCACCTCGTCTGCCGTGTAGACCTCCCAGCCGGCGTCCAGCAGGGCCTTGACTTGGGTTTTCACCTCGGCCATGCGCCGGGTGATGGCCGGCTCGTCGCGGTGCTTGTCGAACGGGTCCGGTAGCTTGAAGCTCAGCCCGCAGAAGCGCAGGAGCAGCTGGTACGAGGAGTCCGCCTGGTACTCGACATCGAACAGGATCTTCACGACGTCACGTATCGCCGGGACGTCCCAGAACTCGGCGTGAACACCCGCTTGGGAGGGCGGCCGGGCCAAGATGGTCTCGAGTTCTTGCTTCTGTGCGCGGGTGGGTTTCGCCGCGTTCTGGTTCCCCGCATGGCCGGTCAGGACCGAGCACATCCTGGTGTCCTGCCAGTCGGCCAGCCATTCCTGCACGGTCCGCTCGGCCCGCTCGACCATTTCAGCGATGATACCCACATCAACGCCACGGGAGGCGTACAGGATCGCTTCGGTCTTCATCCGCACCAGCACATGATTGTCGGAACGCTTCTTCCACCTGATCAGGACGGCGGTTTCCTCCGGGGCGACCCAGACCTGCATGCTCCGATTATATCCGAAACGGCACAGGAAATCCACGAAAAATACGGTTTCGTTTCATGTCAGCCATACCTCACGATCATTTCACCACTGTCCGAAAAACACCAAGCACTCCAGGGTCCGACTGGTGTTCGGCGTCGGACAGGATCTTCATGACGTCACGTATCGCTGGGACGTCCCAGAACCCGGCGCGGACACCCGTCCGGGAGGGCGGCCGGGTTAGGATGGTCCTGAGTCCTTGCTCCTGTGCGCGGGTGGGTTTCGCCGCGTCCTAGTTCCCGGCGTGCCCGGTCAGGACCGAGCACATCCTGGTGGCCTGCCACTCGGCCGGCCATTCCTGCACTGTCCGCTCGGCCCGCTCAACAATTTTCGCAATGATGCCGGTGCGGACTCCTTCAGAGGCGTACAGGATCGCTTCTGCTTTCATCCGCGCCAGCACATGATTGTCGGAACGCTTCTTCCACCCGATCAGGACGGCTGTTTCTTCCGGAGCGGCCTCGACCTGCACGCCCGGATCACATCCGGAACAGCACAGGAAATCCACGAAAAATACGGTTTCGTTTCATGGTGACGATATAAACCTCTATGTATTCCTCATGGACAGGCTTCTTCGTTGCAAAGAGAAGCAACAACCCAAAAAAGACTTTTTAGGGAATTGTCTTCTACGACTCCGTCATCTGTTATATTATTAGGAATATTGGTGATATGTGCACTCATTGGATAAGGCCCATCTCCCGACAACGAGTACCCTGCATGTCGTGGTATAAGAATTCCTTCGGTGAGTGGCAGCCTGTATCCTTTATTCGCAAGGCCACTGAGCCCCCAGTTTTCAGGGCTCAAACTTGGTGTAAATCGGACGAGAGCATACCCCTTTCTGTGTCTCGTCCGGAGCCATCGAAGAAGGGTTGCCAGAACTTGTAGGCGAGGATCCGGGTTTTCTTCTGGTGTAAGCATCCATACTTTCTTTTCAAAATGGTGGATTGACACCATATACTCCCGTCAAAGTGATCTGCGTCTCTGGATTTGGGACAAGTATCTCATCTAATCCTCCCGCGTTTCCATCAAGTGGAAGTGCCGATCGAGAGGTCATACCTGAAGCGCCATTGACGACTCCCTCGCTTACGAATCTTCCATAGTTTGCGCCTTCTGGAAGTCCGGCGATATCTCTGTAATTGGATATGGTTCTTGGGTCGACTCGGGTCCAACTGTGTCCCCATGGTCCGGACTGTTGTGCAAGTTCATCTGGAAGGGTCGGATCTTTCCCTCCATATGCGGTATACACGTTCGCCTTCTTTTGGGATCCCGGTGGAAACTATGGCCGTCATGAAACAAAATCGTTTCTGGTTTCGCGGGGCGGGAAGGTGCTCGAAGTCGTGGTCGAATGTTCGGCCGGCGATGTATGAGGCGGACGCGCCGAGGGTTTCTTCGGGGGTCTCGTGCTGAATGTTCGCGGTGTTGTTCTTGGCCGCGTTCCGGACGTGCTCGACCGGGTTGTGGTCGGGCGCGTACGGTGGCAGATGGATCGGTGTGATGCGTTCCAGCAGCCGGCCCGGCTCGTGGAGGCCGGTCAGCGCTTTCTCGTGGTGGGATCGGGCGTTGTCGAGGACGACTGCGATCTTCTCTGTCTCGGTTTCGCGTTGGAGTCGTTCCAGCGCGAGGATCGTCTGCTCGGTGTTCTGGTTGCCCTCGATCGGGTACAGTTTGACTTTTTTGCTGGTCAGCGAGAGGGCGCCGAAGAAGGACTGGGACGTCTTCTTCCGGTCCACGGACCGGTCTGGTGCGTTGTCCTTTCGGGGGCTGCATGCGGCGGGTCTCGGCCTCGTGCTCGGGGCGGGCCTCGTCTGCCGTGCAGACCTCCCAGCCGGCGTCCAACAGGGCATTGACTTGGGTTTTCACTTCGGTCATGCGTCTGGTGATGGCTTTCTCGTTGCGGTGCTTGTCGAACGGGTCGGGCAGTTCGAGGCTCAGCCCGCAGAAGCGCAGGAGCAGCTGGTACGAGGAGTCCGACTGGTGTTCCACGTCGAACAGGATCTTCACGACGTCACGTATCGCTGGGACGTCCCGGAACCCGGCGTGAACACCAGACCGGGAGGGCGGCTGGGCCAAGATGGCCTTGAGTTCTTCCTTTTGGGTGCGGGTGAGTTTCGCCGCGTTCTGGTTCCCGGCGTGCCCGGCCGGGACCGAGCACATCCTGGTGGCCCGCCAGTCGGCCAGCCATTCCTGCACGGTCCGCTCCGTCCGCTCGCGACCATTTCAGCGATGATGCCCACATCAACGCCACGGGAGGCGTACAGGATCGCTTCTGCTTTAATCCGAACCAGCACATGATTGTCGGAACGCTTCCTCCACCTGATCAGGACGGCGGTTTCCTCGGGGGTGACCCCGACCTGCATGCCCCGATCATATCCGAAACAACACAGGAAATCCACGAAAAATACGGTTTCGTTTCATGTCAGCCATAGTTTTGGATAACTCCCCAATCCATTACAAGACCGGTGGGGGTTAGTCCGTTGCGGCGTCAACCCCATATTCATCAAAAAGAAATTCTGTAGAAAATTCGCCATACGATTCAAAGTCCTCTAGGAGCCCAAACCAAAAATCCGTATCTCGAGAAACAGCTTTATCGATACTCACTAAAGCTTTCTTGATTTCACCTTCTTTTCTGCGTATGGACTCTATTTCAGTGTCGTCTGTATAATATGGATAAAATTGAGCAAAAGTTTCGAGTGACCAAATAAACTTATTTACATCCGAATTGATGAATTCGGGGCTATCGATGCCACTTCTCATAACAGATCCATCCCCCTCACAGATATAAATGCAACGATTCGGATTTCCAATCACCAATCTATCTGGAAAATCTCCACGGATCACAGGCTCGTCAATCCGATCGAAAACGCCATATACCCTTTTAGGAATTTTTCTAAGAGTTTCGTCGGGGCAAAATTTTCCCCAAATATCCTGAGCCCTGAACCCCCATGGGCTTCTGTCGATCATCGCTACCATAACAGTTGTTACCTCCCGAACAGATTTCGTACGGCATCGCCAAGTGCGCTATTTGTCGTATCTCTAATTGCTTGTGCAGTTTCATTTGCTCCTGATGTCCACGGATAAGAATACGTTGTATCGATATTTCTTCCTCGGAGCATTGGATCACATCGAGACGAACAGGGTTGACGTTCAGTGTACAGCTCGACAATTCGATCACCATATTATTTGACAGCCCCCTGCTCGGCGTGCCAGTCTTTATTAGAGCGAAAAACTTCAATCGGACCATCTGGTCCATCGAGGCGAGTCGCTGCATAGTTTCCTTTTGCGCTCGTGGCTGTTGCGCCGCCACGGCTCCACCCATCAGCGAGGCGTTGTTCTTGGACGGCTTGGCTGAGCTCCGTTGAACCGTAATCGACTTGCCGGATGCAGCTGTTGTGGACTGTTGTCCATGTGGTGCCTGTTTTGACGTGGTATGGCGGTCATGAAACAAGATCGTTTTCGGTGTCGCGGGGTGGGAGGTGTTCGAAGTCGTAGTCGAAGGTGCGGCCGGTGATGTATGAGGCGAACGCGCCGAAGGTTTCTTCGGGGGTCTCGCGCTGGATGTTCGCGATGTTGTTCTTGGCCGTGTTCCAGACGTGCTCGACCGGGTTGTGGTCGGGCGCATACGGTGGCAGATGAATCGGGGTGATGCGTTCCAGCAGTTGACCGGGCTCGTAGAGACCGGTCAGCATCTTGGCGTGGTGGAACCGGGCGTTGTCGAGGACGACCGCGATCTTCTCGGTGTCGGTTTCGCGTTGAAGTCGGTCCAGCGCGAGGATTGTCTGCTCGGTGTTCTGGTTCCCCTCGATCGGATACAACTTGACCTTCTTGCTGGTCAACGAGAGAGCACCGAAGAACGACTGGGACGTCTTCTTCCGGTCCACGGACAGTTTGGTGCGCTGTCCTTTCGGGAGCCACATGCGGCGGGTCTCGGCCTCATGCTCCAGGCGCACCTCGTCTGCCGCGTACACCTCCCAACCGGCGTCCAACAGGTCCTTGACCTGGGCTTTCACCTCGACCATGCGCCTGGTGACGGCCTGCTCGTCGCGGTGCTTGTCGAACGGGTCCGGCAGCTTGAAACTCAGCCCGCAGAACCGCAGGAGCAGCTGGTACGAAGAATCTGACTCGTACTCGACATCGAACAGGATCTTCACGACGTCACGTATCGCTGGGACGTCCCAGAACTCGGCATCAATCCCGGACTGTGAGGGCGGCTGGGCCAAGACGGCCTTGAGGTCTTCCTTCTGGGCACGGGTGAGTTTCGCCGCGTTCTGGTTCCCCGCATGCCCGGTCAGCACCGAGCACATCCTGCTGTCCCGCCAACCGGCCAGCCACTCCCGGATGGTTTTCACGCTGCGCTCAACCATTTCAGCGATGATGCTCACATCAACGCCTCGAGAAGCGTACAGGATCGCTTCTGCTTTCATCCGCACCAACACATAATTGTCCGCGCGCTTCTTCCACCTGATCAGGACGGCGGTTTCTTCCCCGGTGACCTCAACCTGCATGTCCCAATCATATCCGAAACAGCACAGGAAATCCACGAAAAATACGGTTTCGTTTCATGACGGCCATAGGTGTGGAGGTCTTCGATTTCGAGGTTGTGGACGGTGCGGGTGTGTCCGGTGGTCTGGACCGCGGTGACGGTGACCCAGGTGTTGTCGGGGGTGTGGAGCTGGTCGCCTGGTTTGAGGTGTCCTGCGGGGGTCCAGCCGTGGTCTTTGGTGAGGAAGGGGTGTCCGGCGGTGGTTTCGACCTGGCCGCCGTCCTCGAGCCTCACCACGAGGGTTTCGGTGTTCTCGTGGGTCCAGGTGCGGGTGACGGTGCGTGCCTGTGTGGTGTCGGTGTCGGGGTCCCAGGCGGCGACCTGGTCTCCGGGTTGGACGTCCTGGATGGGTTTCGAGCTGCCGTCGGCCATGAGGACGGGGGTGTCGCCGGTGAAGCAGGCGGCCCCGTTGCAGGCGTCGTGGGCGACCCGGGCGGTGTCGTCGCCGAGGTTCTCGGCGGCGTCCGTGCCGATGGTGGACAGTTCGCGTTCGCCCGTGGTGCGGGCGGCCTGCTCGGCTGCTTCGCGTCCGGTGGTCTCGAGGGCTTCGCGGCCGGCTGTGGCGGCTGCTTCGCGTCCGGCCGCGGCTCCTCCGCCGCCGGGGATGGGGATGGCGCCGATCGCGGCCTCGACGCCGACCCGGCCCCAGTCCACGGACCCGTTCTCGTGCTTCTGCTGGGCGATGCTGATCCCGCCGGAGACCAGGGCCCCGGACAGGCTCATGAGCGCGACGCCGGCGGGCCCGCCGACGCCGGTGAACATGAGCGCGACACCGGCCACGACCGCGGCGCCGGCGGCGATGTACTCCCAGTTGTCCTTCAGCCAGTCCCCGGCGGCCGCGAGGCCGGTCGTGTGCCGGTCCCGCCAGGCGTTCATGTCGGCGTCGGTGAGGGGGTGCAGGCCGGTCGGGTCGGTGAAGGCGACCGGGTTGTTGGCGGCGTACGCGTACGGGTTGGCGGCCCAGCCGGCCCCGGTGGTCGGCTGTTGGGGGTCGGGGCTGAGGAAGGCCCGGGTCGCGGGGTCGTGGAAGCGGGCGCCCAGGGCTTCGAGGCCGCCGGGCAGCACCAGCTCCCCGGCCCCGCCCAGCAGCATCCCACCGGCGGCCGGCCCGGCCGGGGTGTCGAGTGGGGTGCCGGCGCCGACGGCCCACACGTCACCGCCGCCGGCGCTGGTGGTGCGGGTGGTGCGCCAGCCGGGGGTCCGCCAGCCGCCGCCCGTGGTGGCGGTGAACCCCGGCACGGACAGGACACCGGCACCGGCGGCCGACACCAGGGACGGGAACCCGGCGGCGCTGTCCCAGTCCAGGGGCCGGCCGTCGAGGGCGGCGAGCTCGCCGAGCGCGTCGGTGAACAGTGATGTGCGGGCGTGTTCCAGGGCCGAGTCGATGGTGACGGTCTCGAGACGGGCCAGGGGCCCCCACCCGTACGTGCGGATGGTGCCGTCGGCGTGCTCCTCACGGACCCTGCGGCCGGCCGGGTCGTAGGAGAACCACGCCGACAGGCCCTCCCCGCCGCCGGCGCCCCCGCCGGTGTCCTCGCCGGCGCCGGTGGTGGTCCGGCGGGTCCGGGTGAGTTGGCCGGCCGCGTCGTAGGTGTAGTGGCGGGTGACGCCACCAGCCGTGGTTTCGGTGGCCAGTCGGCCGGCCCGGTCCCAGGTGTAGGCGGTGGTGCCGCCGTCGCCGGTGACGGCGGTGAGCTGGTTCGCGCCGTCGTAGGTGTAGGCGGTGCGGGCCCCGTCCCGGCTGGTCCACGCGACCCGGCCGGTCTCGTCGCGGCCCACCGCCGTGTGCGACACCACACCGCCGTGGCGGACGATGTGGCCGGTGACGAACCCGTCGGTGTGCTCCCACTCCTGACGCACCGCCCGGCCGGCCCGGTCCTCGGCGGTCGCGGCGGTCATCCGCCCGGACGGGCCGTACTCGTAGACCACCCGCCCGAACGCGGAGGACTCGACCCGGGCGAGTCTGCCGGCCGGATCGTACCCGTAGCGGACGGACCGGCCGTCGGGGGTGCGCATCCACGCCCTGCGCCCATCACGGTCGTAGCCCCACCGGACGGCCCGGCCGTCCCGGGCCCGGGAGACGAGCCGGCCCGCATGATCCCACCGGACCGTGTGCGTGACACCGCCGGTCTCGGTGACCGTCATGGTCCGGGCCGCGAAGTCGCGGGCGACCGTGTGGTGCACGACCCCGTCCCAGGACAGGGCCTCGAACCGGCCCGTCCGGTCGTACGACCAGCCGGTCACATGCCCGTCCGGGCCGGTCTGGGACGTCTGCCGGCCCGCCGGGTCGTACTCGCCGACCGTGACCCTGCCCAGCGCGTCCGTCGCCTTGACCACACGGCCGAGCTCGTCGCGCCCGTACCGGGTCACCCCGCCGGTCGGGTCCGTCACCGTGACAAGCGCACCGAGCCGGTCGTAGCCGTACCGGGTGACCGCGCCCGTCCCGGAGACCGCCTCGACGAGATTCCCGGCCCCGTCGTAGCGGAACCGGCGACGCCCGCACACCGGATCGGCGAGACCCCTCACACGGCCCGACCGGTCATAGGCGTACCGGGTCGTGCCGTACCCCGGCACGTGCCGGGCGGTCACCCGCCCGCACTCGTCATAGGACCACCACGCCCGCTCCCCACCAGGCCGGACCTCCTTCACAAGCCGCGAATCCCCGTCATAGACGAAACAGGCCACCCCGCCCGCCGGGTCGGTCACCCGCGCGAGCCGCCCGCAGACGTCATACCCGTACCGGGTGACCGCCCCCGACGGCCGCACCACAGCGGTGACCCTGCCCGCCCGGTCCCGCACCAGCCCGGTCGTGTTCCCCCCGCCATCGACGAACCCGACCGGCCGACCGCACAAGTCATACGACGTCACCCGGTCCGCCCCGTCATCACCGGTCACCGCGACCACCCGGCCCAGCCCGTCCGTGGTCACCGACTCCGACGCGGCCCCGTCCGACACCGTCCGGACCCGCCCCCGGCCGCCCGTGACCCAGTCCCTGCGCACCCCCGCAGGATCCACCGTCGCCGCCAGCGCACCATCGACGTCGTACTCCCGCCGCCACAGCCCACCCGCCGGGTCCACCGTCGCCACCAACCTGGACAGGCCGTCATGCACGTACCGCCACCGGGCCCCGTCCGGAAGCACCGCCCCGGCAAGATTCCCCGCATCATCCCACGCCATCCGGGCACTGGTCCCCAACGCGTCAACCCGCTCAACCCGCTCACCATGAGCCCCGTACCCGTAACCAGTCCGGCCCCCGCCCGGATCCACCACACCGGCCAGACGCCCGCCGGCCGTGTACTCCCACCGCCACACGGCCCCGTCCGGGTCCCGCCGCGACACCAGCCGGCCCGCACCGTCACGCACCAGCCGGGCCACATTCCCGTCCCCGTCAGTCGACGACACCAGATCCCCGTGCCCGTCATAACCCAACCGCACCGCCACCCCGGCCGGATCCACCACCCCGACGAGCAGGCCCCGATCCCACACCAGCCGGGACACGCCCCCGCAGGGGTCCGTCACCGTCGACGGATTCCTGTCCCCGCCCGCGTAGCCGTACGAAGTGACCGCCGGCCCAGACCCACCAGCCCCGCCGGCGGCCCCGCTGCCAGCGCCGGCGTCATCGCCGCCGCCGCTGCCAGTGACGGTGCCGGTGCTGCCGGTGCTGCCGGTGCTGGTGCTGTCGGTTTTGCCGGTGGCGGCCCCGCTGGTGTTGGTGGTGTCGGTGACGGTGACCCGCACGACCCGGTCGGCCTCGTCCCATTCGTAGTCGGTGCGGGCCCCCGTGGCTTCCAGGCGCGTGACGAGCCGGCCCCGCCCGTCATACCGGAAAACAGTCACCGCCCCGTCGCGGCCCGTCACCAGGGTCCGGTTGCCCCACCGGTCCCAACCGACCGACTGCCGGGCCCCGTCCGCGTCCACCATCCCCACAAGACGGCCCCGCCGGTCATGGACCCACGTGTTCGCCCGGCCACCATCCCCATCAGCCACCTGCGTCACACCGCCCGGCAGGTACGTGTAGTGCGAGGTACGGCCGAACCGGGACCGCTGCGACACCACCTGCCCCCGCCCGTTGTAGGCGTTGACCACCTCCACCACACCGTCCGGGTCCGTGACAGTGGCGATGAGACCGGCCTCGTCCCACCCGTACCGGCGGGCCCCGCCCGCGGAAGCGGCCTCCACCAGCCGGCCCGCCGGGTCGTACGAGTAGCCCACCCGACGCCCATCCGACGCCACCAAGGCAACGACCCGGGTGCCCTCCGGGTTCCACTCCACCCGGACGGCCCGGCCCCGCTCGTGCGACAGGCCCACCAGCCGGTCACCATCCCACCGATAACCCACCCTGGTCCCCGCCCCACGGGACACCGACACGGGCCTGCCGGCCCGGTCGAACACCCACCGGCCACCCGCATTGTCCGACACCACAAACCAGCCGGCGGTAATGGTGGAAGACCCCCCACCGGCAGCAGGGCCGCCAGTAGTAGCGGTCGAAGCAGCAGCGCTGGAGGCGTGAGAGCCCCCACCGACACCACCAGCACCGGGGTCGGCATCGGCAGTGGCGGAGGCGGAAGCATGCGCGTCACCGCCGGCGGAGGCGGCCCCGGCGGCACGCGCGCCCGACATGGCGGTGGTACCGGCAGTGGTGGCCATGGTGGTGGGGGAGTCCCCGTCGGCCGGCCCGGCAGCGCCCCCAGCGGTATCAGTAGCGTCGGGGGCGCCGCCAGGGCCGGCGGTACCACCGCCGCCAGCGGGGCCGGCCTCGCCGGCGGGGCCGTCGGCGGTGGGGACGGCACCACCGGCGGTGTTGTCGGTGGGGCCGGTGGTGTGGAGCCAGTAGTTGTCGCCGTCGGCCCGGTCCCAGCCGCCACCGAGCCTCGGGAACACGATGTGGCGGCCGGAGGGTTGGATCCAGGTCGCGCCCTCCTCGGTCACAAGCAGTCGTTGGTCGGCGGTGGAGGCCCAGCCGGGCCCGAACGCCCCGATACCGGCCGACAGGGAGTTGTACACGCGGTCGAACCCCAACGACGCGCACCCGCCGCTGAAGGCGAGGTCGGTCTCGGGTTCGATGAAGTTCCCGGTCGTGGTGTTGACCGGGTCGTCCGCGTACCCGGAGGTCTGGGGGTCGCCCAGGATGCTCGGGGCGGTCACGTCGACCGGCTGGCGGGTCCGGGCCACGCCGGCGGCCTGGAGGGAGGCGTCGAGGGCCGCGTCCGAGACCGTGGAGATGGTCCCGGACCCGCCGGCGGCCTCGAACGCGGCCGCGACCGTGTCGACCCAGCGGGTCTCGTTCGTGTTGTTCGCCCCGAACGTGGCCAGCGCGCCCGTGATCCCGGACGCGTCGATCCTGCACCACGAGCACCGCTCGGCGAAGTCGGCGATGGCCCCCTCCAGGGTCCCCTTCTGGGTGGTGACGGTGTCGTTGGCGCCGGTCACGTTCGTCGAGTACGTCCGCAGATCATCAGGCCGGGCCGAGGACACCGCCCCCGCCGGGCCGGGTGCGGGCTCGGACCAGGGTGTGGTCGTCGGCTCGTGGGGCTCCGGCAGCGGTACCTGGGCCGGGCCCGAGGGGGGCTTGTCGCCGTTGGACGCCCAGTCCCAGCCCCTCTTGAGAATGTTCTCCCGGTCCTGCCGGTCCGCCCACTCCTTGGCCTGCCTCCTCCGCTCACGCTCGGCCTGGGCGGCCTCCTTCAGCTTCTGCACCTCGGCCACCAGGTCGTCCAACGCCGATGCGATGTTCGTGCAGTCCGTCGAGGCCGTCCTCGCGTTCGCGTCGAACACGTCCGCGTAATGACCCTCGAAATCCGCAGACGCCGTCGCCGCCCACCCCGCCCGCGAGGCGGCCTGCCCCGACAGGGTGCCCGACAACGTCCCCGCCGCCGACTTCAACGCATCAGCCGTGGCGTCATCGACCGCCACCGGCTCGTCATAGGCTCCCAGCCTGCCCGAGTACTCGGCCACGGCACGATCCCTCCCACACAGGCGCAGACAGGCCGGACCGGGGGCGGGCGGCCACACCCCACCGACGCTAAACCCGGGCGCCGACACGGCGCCATGGGCTCCCGGCCCGGGTGGGGAGGGAATCAGGGAGACCCCTCAGGGGGCGAGGCCAGGGGTCCAGGAGGCGCACAGGACACGGCGTGCCGGGACGAGCTGCCCGGCTGCGACAAGATCCCGGGCCACGGACGCTCGGATCATGTCAGATTCTCGGGGTCGGCCTCCCCGCTCGTCGTCGCACGGGCCGGCGCCCGCCGCGGGCCAGTACACCGGCCACGTCGGGTCCGAAGAAGTCCGGTCCCTTGAGCACCTTGCCGTCCGCGCGGTGGATGGGTCGCCCGTCGGCGCCCAGCTTCGACATGTTCGAGCGCTGCACCTCGGCCAACACGCCCGGCAGGTCGATGCCGGTTTCCAGGGCCATGCCGTAGATGACGTAGACGAGGTCGGCCAGCGCGTCGGCGGTCTCGACCAGGTCGCGTTCGTCCTCGTCGACGGCGATGGCCCTCGTGAAGGCCTCCTCGAGGATCCCGCGGGAGGAGGGGCCGTAGACCGCGCCGACGAGCTCGGCGAACTCCTCGGCGATGAGGCTCATGCGCATGTGCAGGTGCTCGCGGTCCAGGCTCGGGCCGTCGGTGACGATCGGCAGGCCGTAGACGCGGTGGAAGCGCGCCACGAGGCCCTCGGGGCAGTCGCCCTCGCGGGTGGCGGTGGCGTCGGTCGGGGTCGCCTCGCGTTCGAAGGCCGGGGCGCCCGGGCGCGACAGCGGGCCGTCCCAGGGGTCCTGCGGGGCGCGCGGGTCGCTCGGCAGCAGGTCGGCCAGCCACATGTCGTGGCGTCTTTCACCGTCGGCGGCGGCGCTGCGCAGCCGACCCTGCTTGCGAAAGCCCAGTCGCCAGGCGATCCGCCAGCTCGCCCAGTTCGGGACGCCGTCATGGACCTCGGCCCGCCACAGCAGGCGCTGCGCGGCGATCCCGCCGTCCGGGTCGAGGGCCGCGTCGACGAGGGCCCGCACCGCGCGGGTGGTCAGGCCCCTGCCGCGCGCCGCCTCGCTCGTCCAGTAGCCGATCTCCCAGGTGCCGAACGGGCGCGCGGTAAGGCTCACCATGCCGATCGGTTCGAGCCCCCGCCCCGGGCGCACCGCCCACATCGGGTGCGCCCCGGTCCGCCAGCCCTCCTTCGTCGCCACCGTCACGAGGCGCTGCGCGTCGTTCCGGGTGAAGCCGGTCGGGATCGTCGTCCAGGCGGCGATGCTCGGCTCGGCGCAGATGCGCGCGAAGGCGTCGGTGTCGTCCCCGGTCGGGGCCGACAGCACCAGCCCGCCCGCGGTGATGAGGAAGGGCTCCATGTCGGGTGAGCCTACTGCGGCCGCGGTCCCCGGACGGCCCCGGGCGGACGAGGGGCCCCGCCGATCGGCGGGGCCCCTCGTGTCGACTCTCGGGGTCAGCGGAGCGCCTTGGTGAAGCCCGCCGCCTCGGCGGCCTCGGTGGAGATGAACCACACGTCGGCGTTGGTGCGGCTGTAGCCGGCGCCGTCGGGGGTGTGGTACTTCATCGAGCGTTCGTTGCCCTTGGTCGTGTAACCCTCGGGCGGATTGGCGCCGACGTAGGAGCCGGGGCCGTAATCCCTGGTCGTGCCCTGCCCGGTGGGCTCGGCGGGCGCCTCTGCAGCCTCCTCCACGGCGGTTTCAGGCTCGGCGACGGAGTCGCTGAAGTCGGTGGTCACGTCGTCGTCGCCGAAGGCGCCGCTGGGCTCGTGCGGGGTCCAGCCGTCGTCCTTGGGCAGGAGGATCTGGCGGACGACGAGGAAGACGGCGCCGATCACGGCGATGATGCCGAGACCGGTCAGCAGCCGGTGGTGCCTCTTGGCCGGACGGGCGGCCTCGGGCAAGTGCCTTTTCACCGAATCGGGCAGTTCGTCGGCCCTCTCGCGCACGGCGTCGGCGTACGTGCCGTCGCCCGCCTTCTCGAGCACCTCCAGGATGGTGTCGCGCGTCTGGTCGTACAGGGGGCCGGCCTTCTCGGCGGCGGAGCTGATGGCTTCGCGGGCGTTCTCGCCGGCGGCCGCCATGGACGTCTTGAGAGTCTTCCTCGACATGGGATTCTCCGATCCTCGGTGGGTGCTCGTGGTCGAGCCTGCTCGTGATCGAGCTGATGCCAGGCTACAGGCGGGTGGCCCGTCGTACGAGGGCGGATGGCCGGGCTCAGGGTCGATCGGGACCGGGGTGCCGGTCTCACCGGGCGGGGATGGGCCCCGCCGGCTCGGGGACGGCCGGTTTTGCCCGGTCTGAGAGGATGGACGCCGTTCTCGTACGACATACGACAGCTGGAGGGGGAGGAACGTGACGCAGGCCGTCCTGCACACCAACCACGGCGACATCACGCTCGACCTGTTCGACGACTTCGCGCCCAAGACGGTGGCGAACTTCGTGGAGCTGGCCAACGGAACGCGCGAGTACCTCGACATGACCACGGGGAAGAGGGCGACCGGCCCGTTCTACGACGGCACGGTCTTCCACCGCGTCATCGACGGCTTCATGATCCAGGGCGGCGATCCCACGGGCACCGGTCGTGGCGGCCCCGGCTACCGCTTCGCCGACGAGTTCTACCCCGACCTCACCTTCACCAAGCCCTATCTGCTCGCCATGGCGAACGCGGGCCCGGGCACCAACGGCTCGCAGTTCTTCATCACGGTGGCCCCCACCCCGCACCTCAACATGCGCCACACGATCTTCGGCGAGGTCGCCGACGCGGACTCGAGGAAGGTCGTCGACGAGATCGCCGCCGTGGAGACCGGCCCGATGGACCGTCCCGTCGAGGACGTCGTCATCGACAGGGTCGAGATCATCTGAGCCCCCGCACCGGGATGGGGCGGCGATGAGCGGTCGGTCCGCCCTCGGCCGGGCACTGCTGGGCGCCCTCGCCGTGGCGCTCGCCGCGCCGCTGGCCGCCTGCTCGCCGTCCGGACCGTCGAGCGCCGACGACGCGCTGGCGGTGCTCGACTCGTCCATCGCGGCGGGCGACCGCGAGCGCTTCGACACGGCCCTCGACCGGACGGTCCCGCAGTCCACCCGGGACATGTGGTGGTCCAACCTCGGTCGGCTGTCCGACGTCGACTTCGAGCGGACCGGGGACGGCTGGCGGGTCCGCTGGTCGGTGCCCGGCGAGCGGGCCGTCGCCACCGAGGCCGTGAGCATCGCCACAGCGTGCGCCGGCAGCGTCTGCCGGATCACCGGGATCGGGGCGGCGTCCGGCCCGGCCCCCGCCTGGCTCGTCGAACCGACCGACGTCGTTTCCGTCGACGGCGCGGTGCTGATCGTCGGCCGGGGCGCGCCCGACCTGTCGGCCGCGGCGTCGGTGGCGTCGTCGGCGGCGCGCGATGCGGGCATGTCCCTGCTGACCGTCGACCCCGATGCGCCGCTCGTCCTCGAGGTGCCCGCCGCCGACAGCACGTACGCCCTGGTCACCGGCATGTCGGCAGCCCGCACGCAGGGTCTCGGGGCCCTCACCCAGCGCGAGGGCGGCGCCCCCCGCATCGTCGTCAACCCGGCCCGGGCCGGCCAGTGGAGCCCCTCGCAGGCGAACATGCTCCTCACCCACGAGTCGGTGCACTGGCGCCTGTCCGACCTCGGGGCGCCGGTCGGCGGCAACGAGTGGGTCAGCGAGGGCCTGGCCGAGTGGCTCGGCCTGCCCCGCGACGCCGACGAGGCCGCCGCGAGCCGGGCGCGGGTCGCCCGGGCCTGCCGCGACACCGACGGCGCACCGGTCCTGCCCGCCGACGAGCAGTTCTCGTCCACCGACGACGCCGACGCCCTGCGCGACGCCTACGCCCTCAGCTGGGCCGCCGTCGACGAGCTCGTCGACGAGAACGGGGCCGAGGCGGCCGGGGCCCTCGTCGAGCAGCTGTGGACGACGCCCGCGGAGCAGCTGGGCGGGGCCGCTGATCCGCTCCCGCGCTGGTGCGCCGCGAACAGCTCCTGACCATCGCCTCACGCGGCCCGGACGGGGCGACTCGGTGGGATGCCGTCGGCCGTCGACGGCCGGCCCGAGCGCCGCCCGGGCCGGGACGAGCGGTGCGCACGACCTTTCACCCGTGCGCTCCGCCGCGGGTGCTGTCCGGGCCGGATGAACGTTGCCTGAGCAGGCATGGGGGTCCTCCCGGGCCCCGTCCCTCCGGGGCCGAGTCCTCTCCGGCGGCGCCGACGCCGCCGATAGAGTGGACGGCGTGTGGTACCGCTTCTTCAAGTACGCGCTGTTCCGTCCCGGCGTGAGGCTGCTCATGCACCCCGAGCTGGTGGACGAGCGGAACATCCCCGCCACCGGCCCCGCGGTCCTCGCGAGCAACCACCTCGACGCCGGCGACACCTTCACCCTCCCGGCGCTCATGCGGCGCCGCCTCATCTGGCCCGCCAAGAAGGAGCTCTTCGAGGGCAAGGGTCTGCGGATGCGCATCGTCGCCCGTTTCCTGCGCGCCGTCGGCATGGTGCCGCTCGACCGCTCCGGCGGTCGGGCCAGCGTCGACGCCATGGGGCCGGTCGAGGCCGAACTGGCCGCCGGCAATCTCATCGGCATCTTCCCCGAGGGCACGCGCACCCCGGACGGAAGGCTCTACCGCGGCCACACCGGCGTCGCACGCCTCGCCCTCGAGAACGGCGTGCCCGTCGTGCCCGTCGGCATGGTCAACACCCGGCTGCGCCGGGGCCCGCTGGGACTGCCCACCATGAAGGGCGCCCGCATCGTCATCGGCGCCCCGCTCGACTACACGCCATGGCGGGGCCAGGCCGATTCGGTGCGCGTGCTGCGCTGGGTGACCGACGACGTCATGGCCCACATCCAGCAGCTGAGCGGTCAGGAGTACGTCAACGTCTACGCCTCGCGCGTGAAGTACGGCAACCTCAAGGGCAAGGACCTCACCGGCCATCTGCGCGCCAGGGCCGACGAGGGCCTCGAGGCCCCGCCCACCGACGCGGAGCTGGCCGCCCGGGACGCCGGGTCCGCCGAACGGTCCGGGGCCGGCGAGAGCCATGACTGACGAGAACCGCTACGACGACCCGATGGCCCCCGACGAGGATCCCGCGCCGGTCCCCGGGGAGGAGGCCGGGCCCGGCTCCCAGATCACTCCGGATGAACTGACCCGCGTCGAGCAGCTCGACGCGCCCGGGCGCGTCCGCGCCGCCTGGGGCTGGACCCGCCGGGCCGCCAGGACCACCCAGCAGGCCCTGTCCGTGCACGCCGAGGGTCTCGAGAGGCTGCCCGACGGTGCGGCGATCCTCGCCGCCAACCACGTCTGGGCCGGCGACTTCACCCGCCTCTGCGCGGCGCTCGACCGTCCGCTCCACCTGGCCACGGCCTCGGCAAACCGCCTGCTGCGCCGCCGCGTCCCCATCGACGACCCGGCCCAGGGCGACGACGCGGCCCGGGTGCTCGCCGACGGCGGCCTCGTCGTCGTCTTCCCCGAGGGCGCCCCCAGCCCCGACGGCGACATCCACCGCGGCGGCACCGACGTGGCCTGGCTGGCGCTGACCGCCAAGGTGCCGGTCGTGCCCGTCGGCATCGTCCCCGCGGCGGCCGGCCCCCGGCTGCTCGAGCCGCTCACCCGCCGCGCCTTCGGCCCCACCGTCGTCGTCGGCGAGCCCCTGGACTTCTCGCGCTTCTGGGAGACCCCGGCGCTCAGTTACGCCCTCGACGGGGTGCTGCTGCGCGGCGCGACCGACGAGATCATGGGCGCGATCGCGGCCCTGACCGGGCTGCCCTACGTCGACACCACGCCGGCGCGGGCCGCCGAGCTCGCGGCCGCGGCCCGTCGGCAGAACGCCTGGGCGAGGGCGCGCGCGTACCCGACGCTCTCCCAGCTGCGCCGCGCCGAGGCCGAGCGCCGGGAGATGCTGCGCGAACGCGACGAGCAGGACCTGGCCCGCGCGGCCGCCGAGGCGCAGGCCAGGGCCCGGGGCGGGCACTGAGCCGGTCCGGGCCCGGCTGCGGGGCCGGGTGATGACCGCCGGGGACCTGTCCGAAACCTGGGCGGCGCCGTGAAACCCCTGGCCGAAGGGCCCACGGGACGGAGCCCCGAACAGGCATCCGGATGCGGAAGTATCCTTGGGAAGGTGCCCGAACTGATTCCTTCGCTGACCGATCTGCACGCCATGCCCCAGGTCCAGCAGCCGCACTACGACGCCGCCGAAGCCGCCCGGGTCGTCAACGAGTTGCGCTGTCTGCCGCCGCTCGTGTTCGCCGGCGAATGCGACGACCTGCGCGAGCACATCGCCCAGGCCGCCGACGGCAGGGCCTTCATCCTCCAGGGCGGCGACTGCGCCGAGACCTTCGACGGCGTCCAGGCCAACCAGATCAAGGCCAAGCTGCGCGTCCTGCTCGCGATGAGTGTCGTGCTCACCTATGCGGCGCAGGTGCCGGTCGTGAAGATCGGCCGCCTGGCCGGCCAGTACGCCAAGCCCCGCAGCAAGGACACCGAGACCCGTGGAGACGTCACGCTGCCGGCCTACCGCGGCGACGCCGTGAACGGCTTCGCCTTCACCGCGGAGGCCCGCCGCCACGACCCGCAGCGCCTCATCGACATGTACAACGCCTCGGCGGCCACCCTCAACCTCGTGCGCGCCTTCGTCAAAGGCGGTTTCGCCGACCTGCGGCAGCTGCACGCCTGGAACGCCAGCTTCGTCAAGGACTCGCACGTCGAGGACGACTACGAGCGCGTCGCCGACGAGATCCAGCGCGCCCTCGGCTTCATGACCGCCTGCGGCGTCGACGCCGACACCATGCGCACCGTCGACTTCTACGCCAGTCACGAGGCCCTGCTGCTCGACTACGAATACGCGATGACCCGCATCGACTCGCGCAGCGCCCTGCCGTACGACACCTCCGGCCACATGGTCTGGATCGGCGAGCGCACCCGTCAGCCCGACGGCGCCCAGGTGGAGCTGCTCAGCCACGTGCACAACCCGCTGGGCATCAAGCTCGGCCCGTCGGCGACCGCCGCCGACGCCCTCGCCATCGCCGACCGGCTCGACCCCGCCCGCGTGCCGGGCCGCATCACCCTCATCACCCGTATGGGAGCCGAGAGGGTGCGCGACCGGCTGCCCGCCCTCGTCGAGGGGGTCGAGGCCTCGGGGCGCAGGGTGGCCTGGGTGTGCGATCCCATGCACGGCAACACCTTCGAGACGCCCAAGGGCTTCAAGACCCGCGAGTACGCGGCCGTCGTCGCCGAGCTCAACGGCTTCTTCGACGTCCACGAGCAGCTCGGCACCTGGCCCGGCGGCGTCCACATGGAGCTCACCGGCGACGACGTCACCGAGTGCCTGGGCGGCGCCTTCCAGCTGTCCGAGGTCGACCTCGCCGAGCGCTACGAGACCACTTGTGATCCGCGCCTGAACCGCAACCAGAGCCTCGAGATGGCGTTCATGATCGCCGAGCGCCTCAACGCCTACCGCGCCAAGTACGCCCCACCCGAGCCACCCGAGCCCGCGCCCGACTGGTACGGGTGAAGCCGCGTCGTCAGTCCCGGACGGCGGTGAACCTGGAGACCAGCCCGGTGCGCCAGGAGCCGTCGGGGTAGGAGACCTTCAGCTCGACGTCGACGCTCGTGCCCGCCTTGACGGAGGCGTCGGCCGTGGCGGTCACCCGCCCTGTCGACCCGTCGACGGCGACGGACCAGCCCTGCGGGGCCGACCAGCCCGGGGCGAGGGAGAAGACCGTCCCGTCCGGCATCGTCCGGTCGCCGGTCTGGTCCGCGGAGGCGGAGGATCCGGTCGTGACCTCCTGAGTCTCGTAGGCGGGGGAGTGGGCCCGGTGGTAGACGTCGAGGCGGAGCGAGCCCACCTGCTCGCGGGTCCCGCTCGGGTAGGCTGCCTCGACGTCGAACTCGTAGCGCCCGATCGGCGTCTGCTCGCTCGTCGTCCCCGTGATGGCCCCGGTCGCCGGGTCGAGCTCGAGGAAGTCGGGCAGACCCGTGGCCGTGAACACGGTCCCCTCGGGGATCCCGGTGCCGGTCCGCCCGGTGGCCGGCTGGTACTTCGACGCCAGCCGGTAGCTCACCGCATGACCGCCGGGCACCGCCTCGTGGGTCTGCACGTAGCTGGGCCGTTCGGACGGGTCGGAGCAGGTGCTGGCGTCGACCGAGAAGTAGCTGTAGATCGTCTTGGACGAGCCGTCCGGGAACCCGGAGACCGTCACCGGGACCTTCTGGATGCCCGAGGCGCTGGCCTCCTTGCACATGGACAGGGTCTCGATGTAGACGGTGCTGCGACCGGCCTGGTCCCGGTAGGTCACGAGTTCCGGGTTCAGCCCGGTGCTGTCGGGCTTCGGCCAGTCGAGCGAGTAGGACAGCGTGTAGTCGTCGTGGCCCTCCGGCAGGACCAGGTAGTCGTGGGTCCGCGTCCACAGGGTCCGGGGGTTGAGGTCAACGGGCACCGGGTTGTTCGCGCTCGAGCCGAAGCGCACGTCGTAGCCCTCGGCCTCGGCGGCGGAGGCGGACGGGGCGTCGAGGACGAGCGCTCCGCCCGCCAACGACAGCGCGGCGAGGACGGCCGTGACTCGGCGCGGTGCCCGGCGCGGTGCGCCGGGGCGAGGATCGGATGCTGCCATGGGGGACTCCTTCCCGGCAGGGACCATCGGGTGGACCGCTCGCCGCGGCGAGCGGCGAATCCCGTAGTGACCCGCGTGATGCTGTTTCCGGAACGGTTCTCGATCCTAGGGTTCCGGCGGGTCGTCCCGTGGGGGGCGCGCGGTTTTTCGGGGTGCCGCTCGCGGGGCGGGAGGGGGATGTCCCGGTGTTCGGACCGGGCCCTCTCAGGGGCATAGTGGGGGCATGCAGATCACGCGTTTCGGTCATTCCTGCCTTCTGGTCGAGACCGGCCGGGCCAGCATCCTCATCGACCCCGGGGAGTACTCCGACGGCTGGACCGATCTGGACGGGCTGGACGCCGTCCTCATCACGCACCGGCACCCGGACCACGTCGACCCGGCCCGCTTCCCGCAGTTCATCGCCGAGCGCCCGGGTCTGCCCGTACATGCCGAGAAGGGGGTCCTCGAGGACCTCCCGGCGGTCGGGGGCGCGGTCCTGAGCGCCGGGACGCGGATCACCGTCGAGGACGTTACGGTCACCGCCGTCGGCGGAGAGCACGCGGTGATCCATCCGGAGATCCCGCGCATCGGCAACGTCGGCCTGATCATCGCGGGCCCCGGTGAGCCGGTGCTGTTCCATCCCGGGGACGAGATCGACACCGCGCCCGAGGGCGTCGACGTGCTCGCCGTGCCGATGATGGCCCCGTGGAGCAAGATCGGCGAGACCGTCGACTTCGTCCGCTCCGTCGGCGCCCGTTTCGTGATCCCGATCCACGACGGCCTGCTCAACGACCGGGGCTTCGCGCTTCTCGCCGATCGGGTCGCCGCCATGGGCGGCAGCGAGTTCGTGCCGCTCGGCGCGGGCTGGCCCTGGACGGTACCGGCCGTCCGGTAGCGGCGCGGCCCGGTGGTGGCGCAGTCGGGGTGGGAAAGGGCTGTTCGGTGTCTACCGGGGTGTTCCGGGGCGTCGTGGGCGGCGGTGGGGTCGTGCCGCTCGGCGCGGACCGGCCCTGGGGTGCCGGTCGTCCGGTGGCGGCGCGGCAGACGGTGGTGCGGTCGGCGTCGACCGCCCGGTGAGAAGGGGGTCCGGTGCTCCGGACCGACGACGGCCGGGCGGCTCGCGGGTCGTCGGGACTCACCCGGCTCAGGCGGACGGGGTACGCTGTTCGGGTTGCGCCATGGCCCGACCGGCGTCCTCGGCACCGGGTGGGCAGCCCACCAACAGAGAGTGCAGTTGTGATTTCGGCTTTCCTCAACGCGTTCCGGTCCCCGGACCTGCGCAAGAAGATCCTGTTCACCCTGATGATCCTCGTGATCTTCAGGCTCGGGGCGTCCGTCCCCACGCCGAATGTGAACATCTCCGCGATCCAGCAGTGCGCCGCCGACGCCACGACCGGTGACACGGCGGGCGCCTATGCGATGATCAACCTGTTCAGCGGCGGCGCCCTGCTGCACCTGTCGGTCTTCGCGCTGGGCATCATGCCCTACATCACCGCGTCGATCATCCTCCAGCTGCTCACCGTCGTCATCCCGCACCTCGAGAACCTCAAGCAGGAGGGCTCCACCGGCCAGGAGACGATCACCAAGTACACCCGGTGGGTCACGATCGTCCTCGCCGTCCTCCAGGCCACGAGCTTCACGATGCTCGCCGTCTCCGGCCAGCTGTACAGCTCGTGCAGCCAGGCCGTCGTCTACGACAGGGGCATCTTCTCGATCGTCGTCATGATCCTCACGATGACCGCCGGCACCTCGCTCATCATGTGGCTCGGCGAGCTCATCACCGACCGCGGCGTCGGCAACGGCATGTCGATCCTCATCTTCACCCAGATCGCCGCCCGCTTCCCGAGCTCGATGTGGGCCATCCGCACCGCCCATCCCGGCAACCAGGGCTGGCTGCTCCTGGTCGTCGTCGTCGCCGTCGGCCTGCTCGTCATGGCCGGCGTCGTCTTCGTCGAGCAGGCCCAGCGCCGCATCCCGGTGCAGTACGCCAAGCGCATGGTCGGCAACCGGCTCATGGGGGGCTCCAGCACCTACATCCCGTTGAAGGTCAACCAGGCGGGCGTCATCCCCGTCATCTTCGCCTCGTCGATCCTCTACCTGCCCTCGCTCTACACGGTCTTCCGCCCCACCGGGAAGGTCTCCGAGTGGATCGCCGCGAATCTGGCGGGCACCGGCGACAGCCTCGTCTACAACGTCGTCTACCTGCTGCTCATCATCTTCTTCACGTACTTCTACGTGGCGATCACCTTCGACCCGGTCGAGATCAGCGACAACATGCGCAAGTACGGCGGCTTCATCCCGGGCATCCGGGCCGGCAAGCCCACCGAGAACTACCTGTCGTACGTCCTGAGCAGGCTGACCGCCCCCGGCTCCCTCTACCTGGCGCTCATCTCGCTCATCCCGACGCTGGCCATCGTCCTGCTCGGCGCGGACCAGAACTTCCCGTTCGGCGGGACGAGCCTGCTCATCATGGTCGGCGTCGGTCTTGACACGATGAAGCAGGTGGAGTCCCAGCTCCATCAGCACAACTACGAAGGGTTCCTCTCATGAGACTGCTCATCATGGGCGCTCCGGGCGCGGGCAAGGGCACGCAGGCCGTCGGCGTCGCCGCGCACTACGGCATCCCCGCCATCTCCACCGGCGACATCTTCCGCGCGAACGTCAAGGAGGGCACCGAGCTGGGCGAGCAGGTCAGCGCCATCATGGCCGCCGGCAACTACGTCCCCGACGAGCTCACCGAGCGGATCGTCGCCGATCGTCTCGACCGGGCCGACGCCGCCGACGGCTGGCTGCTCGACGGCTTCCCCCGCACCCTGCACCAGGTCGGGGCCCTTGAGGCCCACCTGTCAGAGCGCTCCCAGGCGCTCGACGCCGTGATCTGCCTCGACGTGAATCCCGAGGACCTCGTCACCCGTCTGCTCAGGCGCGCCGAGATCGAGGGCCGCGCCGACGACAACGAGGAGACCATCCGGCACCGCATGGACGTCTACCTCGAGTCCACCCGGCCTCTGCTGGACGCCTACGAGAAGCGGGGTCTGCTCGTACGAGTGGACGGCAACGGCACGGTCGAGGAGATCGGCGCCCGCATCATCGCCGCCGTCGACGCCTTCGTGGCCTGATCGTGTTCCAGCGCGAGCGCGTCGAGATCAAGACCGCCGAGCAGATCCGCCTCATGCGCCGTGCCGGGCTCGTGACGGCCGAGGGCCTCCGGGCGATGGGCGCCGCCGTCCGACCGGGCGTCACGACGGCCGAGCTCGACCGGATCGGCCGCCGCGTGCTGGCCGAGCACGGAGCCCGGAGCAACTTCCTCGACTACGGCGCGGACTGGGGCTACCCGCCCTACCCGGGGGTCGTCTGCATCAGCGTCAACGAGGTCGTCGTCCACGGCATCCCGGGCGGGCGCGTCCTCGAGGAGGGCGACATCGTCTCCATCGACTTCGGCGCCATCGTCGACGGCTGGCACGGCGACGCCGCGCGCACCTTCCCGGTCGGCGAGGTCGACGGGGCCTCGTGCGCCCTGTCCGAGACGACCCGTCGGTCCATGTGGGACGGCATCGCCCGGATCCGGGTCGGCGCCCGGGTCGGCGATGTCTCGCACGGGGTCGAGGCCTCGCTCCACTCGCACGGGCGCCCCTACGGCATCCTGCGCGAGTACACCGGCCACGGCATCGGCACCGCCATGCACCAGCCGCCGGACGTGCCCAACTACGGCCGTCCCGGCAAGGGCCCGCGCATCGTCGCAGGCATGTGCCTGTGCGTCGAGCCCATGGCGACGCTCGGCGGCGAGGATGTCGCCGAGCTCGACGACGGATGGACCGTCGTGACCTGCGACTCCTCGCGGGCCGCGCACTGGGAGAACACCGTGGCCGTCCTGCCCGACGGCCTGTGGGTGCTCACCGAGCCCGACGGGGGCAGGGCCGAGCTGGAGGCCAGGGGAGCGCCCTTCGCGTCCCTCGACTGAGCCCTGGTCCGTTCCGTCGGGTCTTCTCGTCCTCATGTGCGGTTGGTGGCGGGTGCCTGCGGTTGTGCACGGGTGGTGTCGTGTGCGTGCGGTTGGGGGCAGGTGCGGCGTCCCGGAGGGCGGAGTCGGCAGGCGGCGGGCCGCCGGAGTTTTCCACAGGTCTTGCCGGGATCGTTCGGGTCCGCGAGTCATGGGCCCCATGACGGCGATCCGTGCACTCGAGGTGCTCTCCCGGGCGGCCTGAAGCGAGGCGGTCGGCGGGGTGCTGAGCATTCGCGCCTTGACGCGGGCGGGTGCGACGAAGCGTGTGATCCGGGACTGCGTCGACGACGGCTCGATGCGGCGCCTGCGACGGGGTTGGTACTCGCCGGCGAACGTCGACCCGCGAGTGGTGCGCGCCATCGAGGCCGGAGGAGTGCTCGGCTGCGTCTCCGCCCTGTCCCGGTACGGGGTCTGGACGCCGCTGGTCGGCGGCGAGATCCATGTCAGGACGAGTAGGGGCCGGGCCCGGGGAGAGCTGGTGCGCACGGGCAGCACCCATCTGTACGAGTGCGCCCCGCGCGCGGCCGTGGATCCCGGAAGGCCATCCAGGCGATGGTGCGGTGCCTCGACCCGCGCAGCGCTGTCGCCTGCCGACTCCGTCATGGATCTGGGGCTGGCCGACCGTGGCGATCTGCACGCCCTCTTCCTGCCCGGAAGCGTCCGCCCCACCGGCTCATCGACTGCTGCGAGTGGGCCCGGTCGGGAACCGAGTCGCTGGTGCGGATGCGGTTGAGGGCGCTGCACCTGCCCGTTCTCACCCAGGTGGAGGTGGCCGGGGCGGGGCGCGTCGATCCTCTGGTGGGCGACAGGCTCGTTCATCGAGGTGGACAGCCGGGCTCGTCGCACCAGCCAGTCGACCTGTCACGGGGACCGGTGCCGCGACCGGGGGAGCTTCCGGCGCGGGGCCATGCCGTGATGCGACTCACCTGGGGGAGCAGGTGATGTTCTCTGGAGCGAGGTCGAGCAGGACATCCTCGCCGTCACCCGCCGCTACGAGCACATGTGGCGGAGGGCCCGGATCGGGCAGCGGCGTCGTGGGACGCGTCCCGACAGTGCGGCGTGAGCATCCGGCTCTGCACGACAATCCGTGGGGCCGGTCGGGGCTGCGTTCGGGGACGGTGTCACCCGGGGTACTGTGTCGGTGACTCGGTGGTGGTCGGTCGGGGCTGCATTCGCAGGATGGTGCCGCCACTGGGGGCGGGCCGCATAGGCTGGGGCCATGACGAACAGCCCGGTGCCGCGGGGCCAGCTCGAGAACGACCGGTCGCGCCTCAACGACCTTCTGGGAAGGGCCTACGCCGGAGGCCAGCTCGATTTGGCCGACTACCACGCCCTCCAGGACGAGCTCTTCAGCGCCGGCACGAGGGCGGAGCTCGCCAGGGTGGGCGAGCGGCTGCCCGCCCAGTACCGCTTCGGCGATCCCGCCGGCGCCGCGAACGGCGTCGATCTCGCCCCCGGGCAGATCAACGAGCCGGCGGCGCGTCCCGGCAGCGCGTCCCTCGCACGGGTCTCGCTGGGGGTGGCCCTCGGCCTCTGCGCGGCCGTCCTCGCCGTGGTCGTCCTCCTGCTGACAGTCCTTCTCTGAGCCTCTCGCCGTTGAGGACCGTTCGCATCTCGTTCATGCGTGCCGACTAGGGAGCATGCTCGTCCGGGAGAATTGTTGGCTCATGGGCGGCCGATGCTGGACGCGCGGCTCGCGGCGCTCCTAGGGTGGTCCCGAACCGACCGACAGGAGGCACCGATGCGGCACGGCCACACCCGCGACGCCCACGAGCACGGCCACGGCGAACCGGACGAGGTGCACGTGCAGCACCACGACCACGGCGTGACCGTCACCGCCGCCACCCGCCGCGGGCCCCTGTGGGCGGCGCTGCTCCTCCTACTGGCCTTCATGCTCGCCGAGGTCGTCATCGCGCTTCTGACCGGCTCGCTGGCCCTGCTGTCCGACGCCGGGCACATGCTCACCGACGCCGCCTCGATCGCCATCGCCCTGTGGGCCGCGGGCCTGGCCGTCCGGCCGCCCAGGGGCCCGATGACCTTCGGCTGGCGACGAGCCGAGATCATCTCGGCCATGGTCAACGGCGTGAGCCTGCTCGTCGTGGCGCTCGTCGTCCTCGTCGAGGCCGTCCGCCGCCTCGTCGACCCGCCGCAGGTCGACGCCCTGCCGGTCATCGTCGTCGCCCTCGTCGGCATGGTCGTCAACGTCGTCGACGTGCGCCTCATCGCCGCCGCCAACCGCACGAGCCTCAACGTCGAGGGTGCCTACCAGCACATCCTCACCGACCTGTTCGGCTTCATTGGCACCCTCGTCGCCGGCGTCGTCATCTACGTCACCGACTGGACGCGCGCCGATGCGATCGCCTCGCTCATCGTCGTGGCTCTCATGGCGCGGGCCGGGGTGCCGATCACGATCAAGGCCGTCCGCGTCCTCATGGAGGCCGCTCCGGCCGACCTCGACCTCGACGAGGTGCGCGAGCACCTGCTCGGCGTCGACCACGTGCAGGCCGCCCACGACCTGCACGCCTGGACCGTCACCTCGGGCGTCACGTCGATCAGCGCCCACGTCGTCATCGCGGACGAGTGCTTCACCGACTCGCACGCCAACGAGATCCTCGACCAGCTGGACGAGTGCCTAGCCGAGCACTTCGACATCAGCCACTCGACCATCCAGCTCGAGCCGGCCCGGCACCGGGCCCACGAGCGCAACACGACGAGCGTCTGAGGAACGAGCGACCGGGGAGCGCCCGAGTCGTTCAGGCCTGGGCGAAGACGCCGGTGACCGGGTTCCACTCGGTGATGCTGCGCTTCATGACGACGCCCTCGACGACCATCGGGTCGGCGTCGCTCAGCGCCGCCGCGGCGGCCTCGTCGGGCGTCTCGACGATGAGCAGCGCCCGGACCGGATCGGTGCCGAGCAGGGGTCCGGCGGCCTTGAGTGAGCCCGCGGCGTACAGCTCGCGCAGATAGGCGCGGTGGACGGGACGCACGGCATCGGCGTCCTTGGCGGGGTCGTAGATGTAGTCGATGATGAAGAAGGACATCCTCGCTCCTGTGGTGCTCGGCGGCCCGTCCGGGCAGGACGGCAGTCCAAGCAAAGCAGATCGCCCGGCCCTCGCGCTCCATCCGGTGGGAATCCTGTGGCGCCTCCGCGACCGGGGCTGGCGTCGATGCCGCGCGCCCGTCCGGCGGGGATCCGGGCGGATTCGGACGTGCGCCCCGGTGACTTGGGCGTGAGCCCCCGGTGTCGTAGCATTGATCGTCGGTTCTTTGTGCCCGATGGTGCCCGCATGCTCGCATGCGGGTGTCCTGCGGCTGCGGCCGCCGGGCACGTCCAAGCGTTCGATCGAGAGATTGAGAGTCAATGACCAAGAAAGAGGGGGCCCTCGAGCTGGAGGGCACGGTCGTGGAGGCCCTGCCCAACGCGATGTTCCGTGTTGAGCTGGACAACGGCCACAAGGTGCTGTCGACGATCAGCGGGAAGATGCGTCAGCATTACATCCGCATCCTGCCCCAGGATCGTGTCGTCGTGGAGCTCTCCCCCTACGACCTGACGCGCGGACGCATCGTCTACCGCCACAAGTAATCACGTCAACCCACGGCCGCGGGCGCCCGCCCCGCGGCCCAGCAAGGAGAGGCTCGATGAAGGTCCAGCCGAGCGTCAAGAAGATCTGCGACAACTGCAAGGTGATCCGTCGCCGCGGTGTCGTCCGGGTGATCTGCACCAACCCGCGCCACAAGCAGCGCCAGGGCTGAGAACCCGCTCTTCGGACAACTGAACAACCGCCGCGGACCGCCGCGGCGGCGCCCAACGTGAGAGCAGGGCTGGGAGCCGCCCAGTCGAACCCCCGGACGAAGGCCGGGGCCCGCCGGCGAACCGCTCGCCGGGCCAACGGGAACGCCTCACGCCACAACCTTCGCGGTCGTACGGAATCGACCGACAATCCGAAAGGTATCGCCACATGGCACGCCTCGAAGGAGTCGACCTGCCGCGCGAGAAGCGCCTCGAGGTCGCACTCACCCACATCTACGGCATCGGCAGGACCCGGGCCGACAAGATTCTGGAAGCCACCGGCATCAGCCCGGACATCCGCGTGAAGGACCTGACGGACGAGCAGCTCGTCGCCCTTCGCGACTTCATCGACGCCAACTACGAGGTCGAGGGCGATCTTCGCCGCGCTGTTGCCGCCGACATCCGCCGCAAGATCGAGATCGGCGCCTACCAGGGCCGCCGGCACCGCTCCGGCCTGCCCGTGCGGGGCCAGCGCACCCGCACCAACGCCCGTACCCGGAAGGGCCGCAAGAAGGCCGTCGCCGGCAAGAAGAAGGCCCGCTGAGCCTGCGGGTGACGCGGAACAAGGATTCCAGGAGACACAGAACTCATGGCTACAGCAGCCCGCAAGAGCGCCGCGAGGACCAAGGTGCGGCGCAAGGAGAAGAAGAATGTGGTCGCCGGGCAGGCCCACATCAAGAGCACGTTCAACAACACGATCATCGCCATCACGGACGCCTCCGGCGCCGTGATCGCATGGGCCTCCGCCGGCACCGTCGGCTTCAAGGGCTCCCGCAAGTCGACCCCGTTCGCCGCGCAGATGGCAGCCGAGGCTGCTGGTCGTCGTGCCATGGACCATGGCATGAAGCGCATCGACGTCTTCGTCAAGGGCCCCGGCTCCGGCCGCGAGACCGCCATCCGTTCGCTCGGCGCCATCGGTCTGGAGGTCGGCACGATCTCCGACGTCACCCCGGTGCCGCACAACGGCTGCCGCCCCCCGAAGCGCCGCCGCGTCTGAACCCGACCAAGCAGAAAAGGACTGAACAACAATGGCCCGTTACACCGGCCCCATGACCAAGAAGTCCCGTCGCCTCGGGGTTGACCTGGTCGGCAATGACAAGGCCTTCGAGCGCCGTCCGTACGCCCCGGGCGTCCACGGCCGCGGGCGGACGAAGGACTCGGAGTACTCCCTCCAGCTGCGCGAGAAGCAGAAGGCCCGCTTCGCCTACGGCGTGCTCGAGAAGCAGTTCCGCCACTACTACGAGGAGGCCTCGCGCCGCCAGGGCAAGACCGGCGATCTGCTGCTGCAGATTCTCGAGTCCCGCCTCGACAACGTCGTGTACCGCGCCGGCTTCGCCACGACGCGCCGCCAGGCGCGCCAGCTGGTGAGTCACGGCCACTTCCTCGTCAACGGCAGGAAGGTGAACATCCCCAGCTTCCGCGTGAGCGCCCTCGACATCATCGACGTGCGCCCGAAGAGCCAGGGCATGGTCCCCTTCGTCGTGGCCCGCGAGACCTTCGGCGAGCGCGACGTGCCCGCCTGGCTCACCGTCAAGCCCAACAGGATGCGCATCCTCGTGCATCAGCTGCCCACGCGCGAGCAGATCGTCGTGGACGTCAACGAGCAGGCAATCGTCGAGCTCTACTCGAAGTAGTCGGCGCGCCCCCGCGCCGGTCCTCCGCCGGTGCGGGGCGGTCGTCCTCTTCACGGCGCGCGGGGCCGGTCCCCGCGTCCCCACCGGGTTGCGAGGAGGTCTCCGCAGCCCACTCATCGCCCCGTCATATAGCGGTCGGGGCGGAAAGGCAGAAGAATGCTCATCGCACAGCGTCCGACCCTGTCGGAGGAGGTCGTCAGCGACTTCCGCTCGCGTTTCGTCATCGAGCCCCTCGAGCCCGGTTTCGGCTACACGCTCGGCAATTCATTGCGCCGCACGCTGCTCAGCTCGATCCCCGGCGCCTCGATCACCTCGATCAAGATCGAGGGCAACCAGCACGAGTTCTCCACGCTGCCGGGCGTCGTCGAGGACGTCACCGAGATCATCCTCAACCTCAAGGGCCTCGTGCTCTCGAGCGAGGAGGACGAGCCGGTCGCCATGTACCTGCGCAAGTCGGGCGCCGGCGAGGTCACCGCCGCCGACATCGCGGTGCCGGCCGGCGTCGAGATCCACAACCCCGAGCTGCACATCGCCACCCTGTCCGAGGACGGCTCCATCGAGATGGAGCTCATCGTCGAGCGGGGCCGCGGCTACGTGTCGAGCACCCTCAACAACGACCCCGACGCCGAGATCGGGAGGATCCCCGTCGACTCGCTGTACTCGCCCGTGCTGAAGGTGAGCTACAAGGTCGAGGCCACGCGCGTCGAGACGCGCACCGACTTCGACCGCCTCGTCGTCGACGTGGAGACCAAGCCGAGCATCCGCCCGCGCGACGCCGTGGCGTCCGCCGGCAAGACCCTCGTCGAGCTCTTCGGTCTGTTCCGCGAGCTCAACGTCGAGGCCGAGGGCGTCGAGATGGGGCCGAGCCCGGTCGACGAGCAGCTGGCCGCCGACCTGGCCCTGCCGGTCGACGACCTGCACCTTTCGGTGCGCTCGTACAACTGCCTCAAGCGCGAGGGCATCCACACCGTGGGCGAGCTGGTCAGCCGCTCCGAGCAGGACCTGCTCGACATCCGCAACTTCGGTTCGAAGTCGATCGACGAGGTCAAGGACAAGCTGGCCGAGCTGGGCCTGTCCCTCAAGGACAGCGCCCCCGGCTTCGACCCGCTGGCCGCTGTGGACCGCTACGAGGACGAAGAAGACGACGGCGCCGACTACGCCGAGACGGAACAGTACTGATCCGTGCGCCTCGTGCGCGCCACATGATTTGGAGAGTTGAACAATGCCCAAGCCCACGAAGGGTCCCCGCCTCGGCGGCAGCGCGTCCCACCAGCGGATCATCCTGGCGAACCTCGCCAGCCAGCTGTTCGAGCACGGCCGCATCACCACCACGGTGACCCGTGCCCGCCGCGTGCAGCCGCTGGCCGAGACGCTCATCACCAAGGCCAAGCGCGGCGATCTGCACAGTCGTCGTCGTGTCGCCAGGACGATCCGCGACAAGGACGTGCTGCGCCACCTCTTCGACGACATCGCCCCGGTGCTCGAGGGCCACGAGGGCGGTTGCACCCGCATCACGCGGATCGGCAACCGCAGGGGGGACAACGCCCCGATGGCCGTCCTCGAGATCATCACCGATCCGGTCGAGTCCAAGGCCTCCGCGCCCGCCGCCGGGACGGTCGAGGACACGGTCGAGGACGTTGTCGGGGAGCCCGCCGCCGACGCCCCCGTCGACGACGAGGAGTCCTCGTCCGAGGACGCTCCGGCCGAGGACGATGCCTCCGCCGACGCGGACACCGCCGACGAGGCCTGAGACCGCCCCGAGAACGCGCAGGACCCCCGACGCCGGAAGGGGCGTCGGGGGTCCTGCGCGTCATGCGGGTGGCCCCGGGGTCGGGGGGTGCGTGTGCCGGCCGCTCGCTGGCCCCGTCGTGGTCGCCCGAGGTTCGTCGGGGTTCTGTGCAGGGGAGGCTCGGGCCCGGGGCGGGGTGACGCGGGGCGGTGACGGGCGGCTTGCCCGGAGGGCCGCTCCTGGGCGAGGGTGGGTCCATGCGGATCGCCCTCGCCCAGCTGCTGGCCACCACCGAGCCCCGGGAGAACCTGGCGCAGATCGCCGATCTCGCGGCCCGCGCCGCCGACCTGGGGGCCGAGCTGGTGGTCCTCCCGGAGGCGACGATGTGCTCCTTCCGGCGGAACCCGGCGGAGGCGGCCGAGCCCCTCGACGGGCCGTGGGCGAGCGCCGTGCGCGCCCTCGGCGCGCGGCTCGGCGTCGTCATCGCGGTGGGGATGTTCACCGACTCCCCGGACGGCCGGGTGCGCAACACGCTCCTGGTCACGGGGCCGGGCGGCGCCCGGTACGACAAGATCCACCTCTTCGACGCCCTCGGGCGGCGGGAGTCGGCTCGGGTCGCGCCGGGGGACCGCCTGGTCCTGGCGCGGGTCGGGGCCGAGCGCATCGGGCTGGCCGTCTGCTACGACGTCCGGTTCCCGGCCCAGTTCGTCGCCCTGGCCCGCCGCGGCGCCAGGGCGGTGCTCGTGTGCGCCTCGTGGGCGTCCGGGGCGGGCAAGGTGCACCAGTGGAGGACGCTCGTCACGGCGCGGGCGATGGACTGCGCGTCCTTCGTCATCGCCGTCGACCAGGCGGATCCCGGCGGGGGCGGCACGGCGCCCACCGGGGTGGGGCACTCGATGGTGGTGGACCCCTCCGGCGAGGTGCTCCTCGAGCTCGGGACGGGGCCCGGGCTGGCCGTCGTCGACGTGGATCTCGATCTCGCCGACGTCGTCCGGGCCCGGCTGCCCGTCCTCGAGGACGGATCCTCCGCCGGGACGCCGACCGACGCCCCCTGACGGAGGGGCTGGCGGGCCGGGGGCGGAGATGGGCGGCCGCCGGGGGTCAGGCGGCGGAGGCGCAGCCCCAGGGCGAGAGGCCGCGCTGGGCGTAGACCTTGTTGGCGATCGTGATCTGCTGCTCGCGGGTGGCCTGGTCGGCGCGGGGCGCGTACTGGCCGCCGCCGGCGCCGAGCCAGGTCTGGTTGTCGAACTGCAGGCCGCCGTAGTAGCCGTTGCCGGAGTTGATCGACCAGTTGCCGGTGGACTCGCAGGCGGCGATCCGGTCCCACATGGCGGCGTTCGACAGGTCGAGGCCATCGGTGGAGCCGGTGCTCCCGCCGGCTGACGAGGACTTCGCTGACGAGGACTTCTTCGTGCCGACGGCGACCTCCTCGGTCACGGGCTCGGAGGCGACCTTCTCGGACTTGGTGGTGCGGCTCTCCTCGACGCCATCGACCATGACGACCTCGTACTCGACGTCCTTGGAGCCGTCCTTGCCCTCCTTGGTCACCTTCTCGGTGCCGGAGTCGAGGCTGTCGTCCTCGGTCTTCTTCGTGTCGTGGGCGATCGTCTCGGTGGTCTTGACGTCCTGGACGGTGACGCGCTGCACCTGGACGCGCATGCCCTCGGTGAGGGGGGTGCTCACGTCGGCGCTCACGCGGTCCCTCTCGCCGAGCGTGATGCCGTTGGAGGCGAGCAGGTCGGCGACGGTCTCGTCGGTGGAGACCATGGTGCGGTCCTGGCCGTCCGCGACGAGCGTGACGTGCTTGGGAGTCACCGCGGTGACCGTGATGCCCTCGCGCTCGATGCGGGTGCTGCGGTCGATCGAGATACGGGCGTCATCGGCCACGCCGAGCGAGTCGAGGACGTCGTCGAGACTGGTGGAGGTGGTCCACAGCGAGTTCTCCGCGCCGTCGATGGTGACGTTGACCGGACGGCCGTAGTTCACCGAGACCTGTTGGCCGTCGGTGATCCTCGTGTCGAGCGAGGTGTTGAGGGCATCGTGCTCGCCGAGCGCGATGCCGTGGGCGTTGAGCAGGTCGGCGACCGTGCCGCCCAGCTGGTGGGCGTGGGTGGTCTGGCCGTCGACCGTCAGCTCGACGTCGTTGTCGGCCAGAGCGATGCTGAACCCACTGGTGAACAGCGTCGCCGCACCGACGCAGGTGGCGACCGGGGCGGTCCATGTCTTCTTCACGCGTTCGGACTCCTGATGAGCTGGGTGAGTGTCCTGTGCCACGCTCCGGCACGGAGGAAGAGCGCGTCGCGTGAGCGCCCCCAGTCTAAGACAGAGCTGAGAAATGTGAAAGAAGGCGTACGGGGCCGTTCCGCGCCGGTCCGGGGCCGCGCGCCGCCGTCCCGGAGCGAATGCGCTGGTCGGGACGAAGGAAGGGGCTCCCCGCATCCGCGGGGAGCCCCTTCGTCCGGGCGAGCGGTTGCCTCGAGTTTCCTGAGGTGACCGCCGCGCCGGCGCGGCTCAGGCGTTCTTCGCGGCGAGGAAGCGCTCGGAGACATCGGCCCAGTTGACGACGTTCCACCAGTTCTTGACGTAGTCGCCCTTGACGTTCTTGTACTGCAGGTAGAAGGCGTGCTCCCACATGTCGAGCTGGAGGATCGGGGTGGCGCCGGCCGGCAGGTTGTTCTGGTGGTCGTAGAACTGCAGGGTCTGGATGCGCCTGCCCAGCGGGTCCCACACGAGCGAGGCCCAGCCGGAGCCCTGGATACCGGTGGCCGCGGCCGAGAACTGGGCCCTCATCGTCTCGAAGGAGCCGAAGAACTCGTCGATGGCCTCGGCCAGCTCACCGGTGGGGGCCTCGGGGCCGGAGCCCTTGGGGGCCATGTTCCGCCAGAAGACGGAGTGGTTGACGTGGCCGCCGAGGTTGAAGGCCAGGTCCTTCTCGAGCTTGTTGATGGTGCCGAAGTCGCCCGCTCCGCGCGCCTCGGCCAGCTTGTCGAGGGCCGTGTTGGCGCCGTCGACGTAGGCCCTGTGGTGCTTGTCGTGGTGGAGCTCCATGATCTCGCCCGAGATGTAGGGCTCGAGAGCGGAGTAGTCGTAGGGCAGATCCGGAAGCGTGTAAACGGCCATGTCTCCTCGTTCCGCCCCCCGGTGCGCGGAGGGCTGGTTGTCGGTCCTCGGTGGTTGTCGATCAGGGGAACGCCCGGACGGCCCGGGGTATTCCAGCCCGGGGGCCCGAGCGCTCACGGTGAACGCCCCCGCAGCGGTTCCTCCGCCGTGCGGGGGACGCGCGACCGGGGACTGCGGGGGCGGTCGGAAATGACCGGGATCCCCCGCCGTGCGGAGGTCCGCGGTGTTCACACGACCATGGCGGCCTCTCCGTCGTGCGGAGGATGCGTTCTCGCCCCCCACAAGGCGAGAACGGTTCCATGAGCAGCACGACGATGCCACCGACCGGCACCGGGCGCCCCGCATGGGCGCCCCCGGATGGATGCCCGCCCCGCCCCCGACGGACCCCGGGCGGCGCTGCCGGTCCGGGATCTCGTGAAGTTCTTCGGAGTCCGCTGCGCGGTGGCGGGCATCGACTTGGACGTCCCGGCGGGCTCCCTGTTCGGGCTCGTCGGCCCCAACGGCGCGGGCAAGACGACGGCCCTGTCGCTGGCGACCGGCCTGCTGTGCCCCGACCAGGGGCGCGTGGCCGTCGCCGGGCACGACGTCTGGTCCGACCCGTCCGCCGCCAAGGCCCTCATGGGCGTCCTGCCCGACGGCCTGCGGACCCTCGACCGCCTCAGCGGGCGCGAATTGCGTGAGTTCGTCGCCCGCATGCACCGGCTCGACATCGCCACCGCCCGCGGGCGCTCCGAGGAGCTGCTCGTGACCCTGGGCCTGGCCGGCGACGCCGACACGATGGTCCGCGACCACTCCGCCGGCATGACGAAGAAGATCGGCCTGGCCGCCGCGCTCGTCCACAACCCGCGCCTGCTCGTGCTCGACGAGCCCTTCGAGTCGGTCGACCCGGTCTCGGGCGAGACGATCCGGGAGATCCTCCACCGGCGCACCGCCGGCGGCGGGACCGTCATCATGCCGAGCCACGTCATGGGGCTCGTCGAGACGCTGTGCGACCGCGTGGCCGTCACGGCCGGCGGGCGCCTCCTCGCGGTCGGCGCCACCGCGGACGTGCGCGCCGGCATGCCGCTGCAGCAGCGCTTCCTCCAGCTCGTCGGCGCCCGCCGGATGGACGGGGGTGGGCTCTCGTGGTTGGATACCTCGTCCGGCTCCGACTGAGGCTGGCCTGGCGCAGCCTCACGGCCTCGACGGGGCGCATCGTCGCCTCGGCCGTCGTCCTCCTCCACGCTCTGGGCCTGCTCGTCGTCCTCGGGGCCGACGGGGCCGCCCCGCGCGCGGGCCGCTCCCGACGCTCGCCATGGCGGCCGTCACCCTCGTCTGGCCGCTCCTGGCCCTGCTCGGGGCCGGCGCGGACCCGCTCGACCCGACCCGCTTCGCCCTCACGCCCTGCCGCGGCCGCGAGCTGGTCCCCGGCCTGCTCGCCGCGGGCCTGCTCGGTCCCGGAGCGATCGCCGTCGGCGTCCTCGGCGTCTTCGGCGTCCTCGTGGTCGTCGCCTGGCGCTCCGAGCCCCTGCCCCCTGCTCGTGGGCGTCCTCCAGCTGGTGCTGGGGGTCGTTCTCTGCATCCTGGCGGTGCGCACCACCGTGACCGGGCTCGGCGCCGTGCTGGGATGACGACGGGTGCGCGAGACGCTGGGCGTCCTCCTGCTGCTGGGCATCCTCGGGGTCTGCGCGCTCCTCCAGGTCCTCCCGGACGAGTTGGCGCGGCATCTGTCGAGTCCGGGGCCGCCGGCCGGGGTGATGGCGGCTGCGCAGGCGGCGCGGTGGACGCCGTTCGGCTGGTACTTGGTCGCTGTCCTGGGACGCGCAGCAGGGCGCATGGGCGTCCCTGGCGGTCCACATCGTGGCCTCGCTCGCCCTCGTCGCCGTGCCGGCCCGGTACTGGGAGCGCCTCATCGAGCGCGCCCTGGTGAGTCCGGGCACGCGTTCCGTCGAGGCCGTCCGGATCAGGGGCTCGCGACTCGACGCGCTGCTGCCCGGAGGGGCGGTGGGCGCGCTCATGGGCGGGGAGCTGCGCTACCGGCGCCGCGACTCGCGGCGGGTCATGCAGCTGCTCGGACTCGTCGCGGTGCCGTTCATCATGCTCGTCCCGGCTCTGACCAGGGGCCGGACGGAGCTGCTCCTCATCGCGCCGTTCCTGTGCGCCGTCATGACCGCGACCGTCTCGGCCTGGGGCCTGAGCGACGACGGCTCGGCGCTGTGGATCCTGGCCCTGACGCAGGTGCCCGCCGCCCGCGAGCGGGCGGCGAGCGTCGTGGTCGTCGCCCTCCTCACCGGCCCGCTCCTGGCCGTGAACCTCGTCGTGACGCTCGGCCTGTCGCCCGGCCTCGACGTGCCGGGACTGCTCGGCATGACCGTCGGCCCGTGGCTCGTCGCGCTGGGCACCGGCACCTGGGTGGACTCGATGTGGCAGCAGTCCCTGCCGCCGCCCACGGCGGGCCTGGGCCTCCGCAGCACCGGCGACAGCGTCGAGGGCCTCGTCGGGTCGTTGCTGTCGATGGTCATGCCGGTCATCGGCGCCCTTCCCCCGATCGTCCTGTTCGCCCTCGCGTCCATGGGCGCCCGGGGGCTGGGCTGGGCGGGCCTGGCCGTCGGGCTGCTCATCGGCGCGCTCGCCTGCCGGGGCGGCGTCCGGCTGGCTGGCCGGCGTCCGGAAGCCGACCGGCGGCGTCCGTTGGCGCGCCCGCTGCGCGGTCGGGCGGGCCCGCCGAGGACGTATGAGGAGCTCATCGGCGGCGCTCCCGCTGCGCGGGTGGGCCGGGCCGCTGCGCGGGGCCATCGGGCGTTGTACCCTCGGTCGTGCCCGCCGGGACGGCGTCGGCCGGGCGCGGACGGGGGGACCAGTGTCGAGCAGGACGTGGGCCGGAGGCGGCCCGGGGCCGGGCGGCGCCCGACTCGCCGGCCGTACCGTGCACCCCTGGGCCTGGTGGTCCTGGGCGATCTGCGCGGCCGTGACCGTCAGCCTCACCACCAACCCCTGGCTCATCGGGCTCGTGTGCGCCGCCGTCCTCGTCACCGTGCTGCGCCGGCGCACCGACGAGCCGTGGGCCCGCTCGCTGGGCGTCCACCTGTCGCTGGCTGGCTTCGTGCTCGTCATGCGCATCCTCGTCGCGGTCGTGCTCGGCTCGGCACGCTCCGGCACCCTCCTGTGGCGCCTGCCCCAGTTGTCGCTGCCGGCCTGGGCCGCCGGCGTGCGCGTCGGCGGGAAGGTCTACCTGGAGCCGCTGCTCATGTCCTGCTTCGACGCGATGCGCCTGGCCGCCATGCTGCTGTGCGTCGGCGCCGCCAACACCCTGGCCAACCCGCGGCGGGCGCTGCGCTCCGTCCCGGCGGCCCTCCACGAGATCTCGGTGTCCGTCGTCATCGCGCTCACCGTCGCCCCCCAGATGGTCGAGTCCCTCGCCCGCGTGCGCCGCGCCCGCCGGCTGCGCGGCGACGCCGGTCGGGGCGCCGGCGCCCTGCTGCCGATCGTCGTCCCCGTCCTCGAGGACTCCGTCGAGCGGGCCATGGGCCTGGCCCGGAGCATGGAGTCGCGCGGCTTCGGCCGGACGCGGGCCGTCGGCAGTTCGCCGCTGGGCGCCCTTCTCGGGCTGGTGGGACTGGTCGGCCTGGGCCTGGGGGCCTTCCTCATGCTCGGCGGCGGCCACTCCCGGGTGCTGTGGGGCGGCCTGCTCGCGGCGGGTCTGCTCGCCTCGTGGGCGGCCCTGCACCTGGCCGGGCGGGGGCTGTGCGTCACCCGCTACCGGCCCGACCCCTGGTCGGGGCCGGAGTGGACGGTGCTCCTGTGCGGTCTGCTCGCCGTGGCGGCGACGGTGCTCGTCGGCTCCCTCGCGCCCCGGACGCTCACTGTCGTCCTGCCGCCGCTGGCGCCGCCCGACCTCCACCCGCTCCTCGTGCTGGCCGGGCTCTCGCTGGGCGCCCCGGCGCTCCTCACGCCCGCGCCGCCGCGGGTCCGTGACTGGCTCGCCCGGGCCGACGAGCGCGCCGGCGCCGGGCGCGACGACGCGGGGGAGCGGCCCGACTGCGGGCCGGAACGGCTCCGTCCACGAGGTGACGAGCGGTGATCGACGTCGAGCGGCTGTCGGTGAGCTACCCGGGCCCGGCCGCGCCCGTCCTGTCCGAGGTGAGCCTGCACATCGACGAGGGCGACCTGGTCCTCGTGACGGGCCGCACGGGCACCGGCAAGTCGACGCTGCTCGGCGCGATCAACGGGCTCGTCCCGCGCTTCAGCGGCGGGCGCATGCGCGGCACGGTGAGGGTCGCCGGGCGCTCGGTCGCCGAGCACGCGGCCCGCGACATGGCCGACCTGGTCGGCTTCGTGGGCCAGGACCCGCTCGCCGGCTTCACCACCGACGTCGTCGAGGAGGAGATCGCCTACGGCATGGAGCAGCTCGGCATCGCCCCCGACGTCATGCGCAAGCGCGTCGAGGAGACCCTCGACACGATGGACATCGCCGATCTGCGCCGCCGCAGCCTGCGCAGCCTCTCGGGCGGTCAGCAGCAGCGCGTCGCCATCGCCGCCGTGCTCGCCGCGCAGCCCCAGGTGCTCGTCCTGGACGAGCCCACCTCGGCGCTCGACCCGACCGCCGCGAGCGATGTGCTCGCCGCCATCGGCGCCCTCGTGTGGGACGCCGGACTCACCGTCGTCCTCGCCGAGCACCGGCTCGAGCGGGTCATGAAGCAGGTCGACCGGGTGCTGTGGCTGCCGGGCGGGGGCCGGGCCGAGCTGGGGCCGGCCCCCGAGGTGCTCGCCCGCGCGGACGTCGTCCCCCCGCTCGCCGAGCTCGCCCGCGCCGTCGGCTGGGCCGAGGTTCCCCTGTCGGTGCGCGAGGCCCGCCGACGGGTGCAGCGCGACCGGCTGGAGCCGCGCCTCGTCGGGCGCCCGGCCGTTCCCGTGGGCCCGACGACCGTGCGGGCCCGGGGACTCGGCGTCTCGTACGGGCCCGTCGTCGCGCTCGACCGGGTGAGCCTGGAACTCGATGCCGGACGCGTCACCGCCCTCATGGGCCGCAACGGCGCCGGCAAGTCGACCCTGCTGTGGGCCCTCCAGGGGGCGCTCCGCAGCACCGGCGAGCTCGAGGTTGCGGGCGCCGATCCGCGCCGGCTCGGCGCCCGGGCGGCCCGCCGGATCATCACGCTCGTGCCCCAGACCGCGGCCGACCTGCTCTACCTGCCGAGCGTCGCCGCCGAGTGCGCCCGCGCCGACCGGGACGCCGACGCGGCCGACGGCACGACGAGGACGCTCCTCGAGCGCCTCGGCCTGGACCCGCCGCCGGGGGCCGACCCGCGTGACCTGTCGGAGGGCCAGCGCCTGGGCCTCGTCCTGGCGATCCAGCTGGCCGCCGGACCCGCCGTCCTGCTCCTCGACGAGCCCACCCGGGGTCTCGACTACGAGGTCAAGCACCGGCTGTGCGCCGTGCTGCGCGGGCTCGCCGCCGACGGCACGACCGTGCTCGTGAGCACCCACGACGTCGAGTTCGCCGCCGCCGTGAGCGACCGGACGATCATGATGGCCGACGCCCAGATCGTCGCCGACGGGCCCACCCGCGAGGTCTGCACGGCCTCGCCCGGCTTCGCCCCGCAGCTCGCCCGCGTCCTCGCGCCCCGCCCGGTCCTCACCCTGGACGACGTCGACTGGTCCGGCGCGAAGGCGGCCCGGCCATGAGGGGCTCCGGCGGGGGAGCCGCCACCCCCGCGTGGCGCTCGCGCGTCGCGCTCGCAGCGGCCGGCGTCCTCGGGCTGGCCGCCTTCTGCTGGCCCCTCGTCGTGCCGGCGGCCGGTACCGGCGCCTTCACGGAGCGGGCGCCCTTCGTCCTCGCCCTCGTGCTGCCCGTGGTGCTGGCCCTCGTGCTCGTCGAACTGGCGAGCGGCGCCATCGACGTGAAGGCCCTGGCCATGCTGGGGGTGCTCACCGCGATCGACGCGGTGCTGCGACCCCTCAGCGCCGGCACCACCGGCATCGACCTCATCTTCTTCCTCGTCATCCTCGGGGCGCGCGTCTTCGGGGCCGGCTTCGGCTTCATCATGGGCGTCCTCGTCATGCTCACCTCGGCCCTGCTCACCGGCGGCGTCGGCCCGTGGCTGCCGTACCAGGCGCTGTGCTGCGCCTACGTCGGGCTCGTCGCCGGCGTCCTGCCCGCCAGGGTGCGCGGCGCCGGAGAGATCGCCATGCTGTGCGGCTGGGGCGTTGTGAGCGCGGTGCTCTACGGGGCCCTCATGGACTTCGCCTTCTGGCCCTACAACGTGGGCGCCGGCACCGGGCTGAGCTGGGACGCGGACGCCGGGCTGGCGCACAATCTGCACACCTTCGTCCTGTTCGAGCTGGCCACCGGCATGGGCTGGAACGTCGGCCGGGCCGTCACCAACACGGTGGCGATCATCGTCGTCGGCCCCGGCGTGCTGAGGGTGCTGCGCCGGGCCGACCGGCGGGCCCTCTTCGAGACGGTCGACGCGGAGCCGGACGGCCCGGCCGCCGGCGCTCCTCGCGGCTCCTCGTCCGGGGCCCGCGCCTCCTGCGCCGGTTCTCACCGCTGGTGCCGGGGCCGTCACCGGCGCTCTGGCGGGACGGGGCCGCCGCCCCAGCCGCCGAGCATGGCGTCGAGCCCGCGGGCGAATTCCTCGTCGGGCGACCAGCCGTAGCCCGTGGCCAGTGCCCGCGTCAGGTGCGGATGGCTCGTTCCGTCCGTGCCCTCGAGCGCCGTGTCGACGGACACGCCGGGGCCGCCGACGGGCCGGCGGAGCTCGCCCTGGACCTTGCCGACGACGTAGCCGGTGACGCAGTCGAGCAGCCGCAGCGCCTCGGCGGGCGCGAGGCCGTCGCGATCGAGCCAGCCCAGTACCCGGTCGATGGTGGTCAGCATGTGCGGCGTGACAGCCGGACGGGTGCCGACGAGCGCGATGAGCCGGGGGTGCTCCAGGAGGACGCCGCGCAGGCGGTGCGCCAGGCCCGCGAGGCTCTCCCGCCACTCGGTGCCCGGGGCGGGCTCGCCGAGCTCGATGCTGCTCCACAGCTCGTCGACGACGGCGTCGAGGAGCGCGGCCCTGTTCGGCAGGTGATGGTAGAGCGTCATCGGGTCCACACCCATCGCGGATGCCAGGCGCCGCATGCTGAACGAGTCGATGCCGTCGGCGTCGATGAGGGCGATGGCGGCGCGCACGATCTCCTGCCGGTTGGTCCTGGGCGGACGAGGGCTCATTGCGTCTCCGGTCGGGTGAGGAACAGGGCTCGATCGTGCCAGAGTACCCAGATGCAGACGGGGACGAGGATGAGGGTCTGGATGACCTTGGTGCCGGGACTCGTGCGGAAGAGCTCGTTGCCCACGTTGGCGCACAGGTGGAAGAGCACGGCGATCCAGATGCTCCGGCCGCAGCGGTAGTAGAGCCAGTTCATCAGGATCGTGAACAGGAGGAGCGACAGCAGGAAGTTGGCGCCGGCGAGCGGGCCCGTGTCGGTGACCTCGGCCTGGTAGGAGCCCCTGATGCCCGCGAGCGGGGCGTGCCACAGGGCCCAGAAGACCGTGAACGCCCACGTGGTGCGCCACAGGCTCCACCGGGCGGTGAGGGCGTCGGTGCCGTAGCCGTGCCAGGCCAGCTCCTCGAGGAGGGGGGCGAGAGTGATGGTGACCCAGCCGGGGATCGTGCCGATCATGACGGCGGAGTGCCGGTTGAGCTCGAACTGCTCCGTCGATCCGCCGCAGGCGACGGAGACGGCGGTGGCCGCCAGCAGGGCGATCGGCATGAGGGCGATCGCGACGGCGGCCCATGCGAGGGCGGTGCCCCTCGGTGCGGTCATGCGGCCGATGACGTCGCGGCGCAGCCGGGGATCGCGGCGGATCAGTGCGGCGGCTGTCAGCATCGGGGACGCGAGCCCGGCGAGCCCCAGTCCGCTCGTGACCCAGCGGGCCGCGGTGCCCTGCCCGGCCCGTGAGACGAGGCTCGCCGCGGTCCACAGCGCCCAGGGGATGGCGATGGCGAGGCCGTAGAACAGTCCGACACGGCTGTAGAGGCGGACGGCGGGGCGATCGATTCCTCGACTGGGGCCGGCGGTGGTGCGGACGGAACGTGGAAGGGACATGGACGAAACATTACTCTACAACGTAGAGAAATCAATGCGGGGGACTCCGCCAAGGGTTCCCGGGCGCCGCCGGGTGCAGGATTCGGGTCCGGGATCGCGGGTGAGGCCACCGGCCGGCGGGAGGGGACGTGCGTCGGCCGCGACGGCCCCTGCCGGTTCCGCGCGGAAGTCGTTTGCCGCGCGCGGCTGCGCGGGCACGTCCATCCGCCCGTCCGAGAGGGCCTCGGCGTCGGGGAGGACCCGGTCCGCCTCCACCCGCGCGTCGAGCACTTCGACGCCGCGCACGCGGCAGCGGGCGAGGGGCGCGGGCCGATGGGCCCGAACGCCGCGGGGCCCGCCGCGGGCCGAAGCTCGCGGTGGGCCCCGGGGACGGGCGGCCGGTCAGGCGGCCGTGGACTCCGCGGCCGACGGGCTCTCGCTCGCGTCGCCGGTCGCCGGCTCGGCGCTGCTGACCTGCGGGGCGGCGTCGCCCTCGATGCCCTCGGGCGTGCAGGTGGAGCCGTAGCACCAGCCCTCGATCCAGCCGGCCTCGGGCTTGAAGGTGTCGGCGCCCTCCTGGGAATAGATCCAAGTGCCCGACGGCTCGGCGTGGTAGTAGTTCCAGTACTTGTCATAGGTGGTCGGGCACTCGGACGGGTAGTCGCCGATCTGGCAGATGAACTGGCCGCTGCTGTCGCGGCCGATCGCCAGGCCGGCGGACTCGAGGGCGGCGGTGCCGTTCTCGGGGGTGCCGACGCACTGGTTCGCCATGACCCGGCCCTCGTCGTCCGAGACGACCAGCCACACCTGGCCCGCGCCGGTGCAGTCCTCGACGGTCGAGTAGGCGCTCGCCGACGCCGAGCCGGAGGACGGGGAGGACGAGGAGGAGGACGAGCCGGAGCACCCGGCGAGCGAGGCCGCCGCGACGAGGCTCATCGAGACTGCCGCCGCCCTCCTGCCGAGGGACTTCTTGCTGATGGACATGTGCGGTCCTTTCCGCGGGGGCCGGGCACGGCGGGCGCCGCTCCCGCGAGCTGATGAGAAGACGGATCAACGAGGCCGCCGGCCCCTCCGCACGGGCGGACCCCGCCCACACGCGACGACCGGACAACGACGTCCTGCCCCGATTCTACGACCGGACCCAGCGGTCGACGGGGGCCTGTTCGCAGGAGGATTGCCGCGCCGGGCCGCGTCCCCGCGGCCGAACCGGCCAGGAACCGACCCGGGCGCCGGAGCCGCGGCCGGGCCCCGACCCTGTGCCTGCGGTGACGGCCGGGGCCCGTCGGGCTCAGAGCCCGCCGTCCCCGCCGCCGGTCACGTCGAGGACGCGGTAGCCCCTGGACGAGCCGACGCGCCGGACCCGCCAGCCCTGACGGACGAGCCAGGCGGCGAGCGAGTCGGCGCCGAGGTTCCTCGCCACGACCAGGTGTGCGACGCCGCCCGGGCGCAGCCGCCCCAGCCAGGTGCCCAGCAGCTCGTGCAGGGCCGCCTTGCCGATGCGGACGGGGGGATTCGACCAGATCTCGTCGTAGCGCACCGCGGGGCCGATGTCGGAGGGGCGGACGGCCCTCACACGGTCGGCAACGCCGAGGGCCCGCGCGTTGGCGGCGGTCAGCTCGACGGCGCGCTCGTTGACGTCGACGGCGTCGACGAGGGCGCTCGGGCACTCCAGGGCCAGTCCCAGTGCGATGGGGCCGATGCCGCAGCCCAGGTCGAGGAGGCGGGCCCCGCGGTCGGCCGGCGGGTCGAGCTCGCGCAGCAGTACCGCGGTGCCCGGGTCCAGGCGGTGCGCGCTGAAGACGCCGTCGGCGCTCATGAGGGTCAGCTCGCGGCCCCAGATGCGGGCGCGCACGGTGCGCGGCCGGGCCGGGCCGGCGGGCGTGACGAAGTAGTGGCCCATCTCATCCCTCCGTGGTGCAGCAGTCGTCGGGCGGCAGGGTCCGGACGGCGCGCGCCCGGTCGGCGCGCTCGGCGAGCGCGCCCTCGTCGGGGTAGCCGACCTCCTCCAGGCACAGGCCGCCGGGCGGCATGACGGTCACCCCGCCGTGGCGCCGCGTGCTGGCGGCCACCTCGTCGATCCACTCCGGCGGCCGGCGGCCGGTGCCGACGGCGACGAGGGCCCCGGTCAGGGAGCGCACCATCGAGTGGCAGAAGGCGTCGGCGCGCACCGTGAGCTCCACCGTGCCGCACGGGTCGTCGGCGCGGACGGCGGTGCACTCGAGCAGGGTGCGGATCGTCGTGGCGCCCTCGCGGCGGCGGCAGAAGGCCGCGAAGTCTCGCAGCCCCAGCAGGCGCGCGCCCGCCCCTGTCATCGCCGCCGTGTCGAGGACCCCGCCGACGGCGGTGACGTGGCCACGCATCAGGGGGTCGGGGCGCGAGCGCTCGTCCCACAGGCGGTAGACGTAGCGGCGCCACAGCGCCGCGAAGCGGGCGTCGAAGCCGGCCGGTGCCCCGACGATCCGGTGGACGACGAGGTCCGGCGGCAGGACCCTGCGCAGGCGGTGCGCGAGCGCCTCAGGCGCGACGCCCGCGGGCAGGTCCACGTGGGCGACCTGCCCGCGGGCGTGGACGCCGGCGTCGGTGCGCCCGGCGACCGTCAGCTCGGCGTCGGCGCCCAGTCGGGCGAGGCGTCCGATCCAGCGGGCCAGTTCGCCCTCGACGGTGCGCAGGCCCGGCTGGGCGGCCCAGCCGTGGAAGCCGGTCCCGTCGTAGCCGATGTCCAGACGCAGGCGGCGCGTCCCCGCCCGTGCGGTCCCCGGGCTCATCGGGGCGCCCTGGCCCACACGAGGTCGCGGATGGCGCGCCCGGCCGCCAGGCCGCGCCGCTCGAAGCGGGTGGGCGGCCGGTCGCCGCGCGGGGCCCAGCCGCCGGGCCGGTCGGCGCAGCTGTTGACGAACAGCCCGTTGGAGCCCAGCACCTCGGTCATCTGGTCGGCGTAGTCCTCCCAGTCGGTGGCCAGACGCCACAGGCCGCCGTCGACGAGGCGGTCGGCGACGAGCCGGGCGAGCTCCGGGCCGACGAGGCGCCGCTTGCGGTGGCGCTTCTTCGGCCACGGATCGGGGAAGAAGGTCCACAGCTCGGTCAGCCCCGCGGGGGCGACGAGCTCGCGCAGGCCCTCCACCCCGTCGGCCGCCACGAGGCGCACGGTGTCCACGCCGGCGCGCTCGAGCCTGCCCATCGTCGAGGCGACGGCCGGCGCGTAGACCTCGAAGGCCAGTACGTTCAGCTCCGGGCGGGCGGCGGCCATGGCGACGAGCGACTCGCCGACCCCCGAGCCGATCTCGACGACCAGTGGCGCCTCGCGGCCGAAGCGCTCGGCCAGGTCGACCCGGGTGCCCGGGGCGATCGAGGTCGACATGGACGAGTGCGGCACGTCGATGAGGTAGTGGGGCGCCAGCTCGTCCATCGCCCGGTGCTGGGAGGCGTTCATGCGGGGGCTGCGGCGCACGAACGAGACGACGCCACGGCCCGGGCGTCCCACGGCGGCGCCGTTCCCCGGCGCGCCACGGGACGCGGGCCCGGCCGGGCGGGACGGGGCGAGATGCTCTGGCACGGTCAACCAGCCTACTGGTCCGGGCGTCCCGCCGGGAGGCGTCCGCGTCGGCGCTCAGTGCTCCCCGAGGTGGGCGGCCGCCTTGGTGGCGGGCATGAGCTCGAAGCCGGAGCGGGCGCGGGTGAAGCTGGCCGCGCCGCGGGCGATGCCGCGCAGGTCGATGGCGTACTCGAGCAGCTCGAGCACCGGGACGCGGGCGGTGACCGTGGTGAAGCCGTCGTCGCCGGGCTCGGTGCCGCTGACTTGGCCGCGCCGGTTGCTCAGATCGGTCATGACGGCGCCCAGGTACTCGTTCGGGCAGTGCACCGCGATCTCGTCGATCGGCTCCAGCAGGGCGACCGTCGCGGGGTTCGCCGCCTCGCGCAGCGCCAGGGCGCCCGCCGATTGGAAGGCCATGTCGGACGAGTCGACCGAGTGGGCCTTGCCGTCATGGAGCGTGACCCTGACGTCGACCATCGGGTGCCCGCTGATCGTGCCCTTGGCGAGCTGGGCGGCGATGCCCTTCTCGACCGAGCCGATGAACTGGCGGGGGACGGCGCCGCCGACGACCTCGTCGACGAAGGTGAAGCCGCTGCCCCGCTCGCCGGGCTCGACGCGGATGTCGCAGATCGCGTACTGGCCGTGGCCGCCCGACTGCTTGACGTGACGGCCGTGGCCCTCGGCCGGCGCGACGAAGGTCTCGCGCAGCCCCACGCGCACCGGCGGGGTCGTCACCTGCACGCCGTAGCGTCCGCGCAGCCTCGCCAGGACGAGGTCGCGATGGGCCTGGCCCATCGTCCACAGGAGCATCTGGTCGGTGTCGGGATCCCGTCCGACGCGCACCGTCGGGTCCTCGACGAGCAGCCGGCCCAGGGCCGTGGCGAGCTTGTCCTCGTCGCCCCGCCCGGCCGCCTCGATGGCGGTCGGCAGCAGCGGCTCGGGCAGCTCCCACGGCTCGATGACCGCCGGGTGCCCCGGATCCGAGAGGGTGTCGGAGGTGTCGGTCCGCGACAGCTTGGCGACGTAGACGATCTGGCCCGCGATGGCCCTGTCGACCGGGGCGGTGCCGGTGCCGGCCGGGACGGTCAGCAGGCCGATCCGCTCGGTGTCGTCGTGGTCCTCGCGCCCGTGCCGGACACCGGTGATGCCCTCGCGGTGGCCGGCCACGTGGACGGCGGCCTCGGGGGTGAGCACGCCGGAGTAGACGCGCACCATCGACAGGTGCCCGGCGTAGGGGTCGGCGATCGTGCGGATCGACTCGGCGAGCAGCGGGCCCTCGACCGAGCCGAGCTGCGGGTCGATGGGCTCGTCGTCGGCGTCGACGACGAGCGGCAGCGTGCGGCGGTTCGGGTGCGGGAAGCCCCGGTGGACCAGGCCGAGGATCTCCTCGGTGCCGATGCCGTCCAGCCGTACGGGGATGACCGGGAAGAAGTTGCCGTGGTACATGGCCGACAGGAGGGCCTCGACGACCTGGTCGTTGTTCAGCTCGTCGCCGTTGAAGTAGCGCTCGAGCAGGGCGTCGTCCTCGGACTCGGTGATGATCGACTCGACGTAGTCGGTGCGGAAGGCCTCGATGAGGGAGCGCTGGGCCTCGTCCGCGTCGGTCGTGACGCGCCGGCCGCTGGAGTAGTCGTGCACGTGCCCGGTCAGCAGGCTCATGTTGCCGATGACCTGGCCGTCCTCGTCCTCGAGGGGCAGATAGGCGGGGTGCGTGCCCGAGCCGAAGGCCGTCGTGATGGCGTCGAGGGTGGCCTCGAAGTCGGCCTTGTCGGTGTCGAGCTTCGTGATGACGATCGCCCTCGGCATGCCGGTCGCGGCGCACTCGGCCCACAGCGAGGTGGTGATCGGGTCGAGGCCGTCGGCGGCGCTGATGACGAAGACGGCCCCGTCCGCCGCCCGCAGGCCGGCCCTCAGCTCGCCGGCGAAGTCGGGGTGGCCGGGCGCGTCGAGCAGGTTGACGACGACGTCGTCGCCGGCCGTGTCGTTGTGGTCGACGACGCTGGCCAGCGCGAGCGTGCTCGTGCGTTCGGCGTCCTCCTTGTCGGGGCGGTGGTCGGGGATGCGGGCCCGCAGGAGGTTCTGGAACAGCGTGGTCTTGCCGCTGCCGGCGGAGCCGACGAGGACGACGTTGCGGAGATCCTCCGGACCCTGGATCCGTGGTGCGGTGTTCGTCTTTGAACTCATGTGCACACATTGCCCCGAGCTCGCCGCTCTGGCAAGGCCCGTCGGCCCGGAGGGGCCCGGACGGGCGGGAAAAGGGGAGGCCCCGGCGTGTCGCCGGGGCCTCGGGGGCCGGATCGTCCGGGTCAGCCGGTCGCGCTGGGCAGCCAGACGGTGGACCAGCCGATGATCGGCTCGTGCCAGCCGTCGGCCGGCTCGTCGAGCGGGATGAGGCCGACACCGGTCGGGGCGCCGTTGGAGTAGATCATGCCGTCGCCCGCGTACATGGCGACGTGGCCGTAGGGATTGCCGGACGGGCCGCCGTCGTACCAGACGAGGGCGCCGACCGGGATGCTGTTCATGTCGGTGTGCATCTGGCCGGCGGCCTGGATGGTCGCGGCGGCGTCGGTGGCGGAGTTCACGCCGGCGCTGGAGTATCCGTAGAAGGCCGCCGACAGGGCGAGGCACATGTTGCCGTAGTTCTGGTCGCCGACCATCGACTTGGCCTTCTCGATGGCCTGGGCGGTGGACAGCGGGGCCTTCTGCCCGGGGGCGGTGACGCTCGCCGGGTCGACGGTCGGTGTGACGTCGACGGTGATGGGTTCGACCTCGACGACCTCGGGGGTCTCCTCGATGGCCGGATCGGCCTCGGCGCCGACCTGGTCGTCGGCGATGACCCCGGCGGTCTCGGCGTCCGTCGTGTCGAACGGGCTGGCGGTGCCCGAGGCCATGGCGTTCGTCGTGATGGCCAGACCGCCCGAGACGGTGCCGATCACGGCGGCCAGGCCGATGCCGGCGGCCATGAGGCGCGACCTGCCGTGGTGTCTGCGGGAGTCCGGCTCGGCCTTGATGAAGGCGCGTTCGGGGCCGGTGCCGTCGAGGGTCAGGGCGACGGGGACGACGGGCTCGGCGGCGCGCCGGGCGCGCCCGGCCCCCGTCGGCTCGTCGACGGGCTCGGCGGCCCGCAGCGGCCGCGGCGACTCGGTCGCCCGCAGCGACTCGGACAGGGCCCGGCGGGCGGCGGGAGCGGCGATGAACTCGTCGTCCGCGAGCGCCCGCCGGGCGCCGGTGGTGGAGGTGGTGGACATCGCCCTGCGTGCTGTGGTGACTGCAGTGATGGCGAGTGTCGCCGAGATCATGTCGGCGGACTGCTCGACCAGTGCCCTGCGTGCGCTCATGCAACGAATCCTCAAGGTCTGCGGGAGGGGAGCGGCGAAGAGAAGATCGTGCTCCCTGAATCAATTCCTGAGAAAGTCTAAGACTCTTCAGGAACCGGGTCAACTCGGGGGAGGAATCCGGTTGCCGTTCTCCGGGCCGCCGCACATGAGCCGCACATGACGGGGCACCGCCCCCGGTGCGGGGCGGGGTGATCCCGACGACCGGTACCCGTGGTGCGCGCCCGGCCGTTGCCCGCCCGCGTCCGGCGGTGGAGCCCCTGGCTCCGGCTCCTCCGGCGGGGGATCGGCGGCGGCAGCAGAGGGGTCCCGGCGGCGGGCGGCCGGGGCGATGGTCCCTCGCCATGCTTTGACCAGGGCGGGGTTCCCGGGCTATCGTTAGTCGCTGGTGTGCCTCCGCCATGGCGGTGCGCCGGTCCGGCGGGCTCTCGAGGGCGCCCCGAAGACCGCGCCCCGACAGTGCGGAGTGAACTCAGAACCCGTAGTGAACTAGTGGAAGATGGTCTGCGACCGTGTCTACCTACAGCCCGAAGCCCGGCGAAGTGACCAGGGCCTGGCATGTCATCGATGCCGAGGACGTCGTGCTCGGCCGTCTCGCCGTGACCGCTGCCACCCTGCTGCGCGGCAAGCACAAGCCCACCTACGCCCCGCACATCGACACCGGTGACTTCGTCATCGTCGTCAACGCGGGCAGGATCGCCCTCACCGGCAAGAAGCGCACCGATTCCCTGCGCTACGACCACTCCGGCCGTCCCGGCGGCCTGCGCGTCACCTCGATCGGCGAGCTCCTCGAGAAGGATCCCCGTCGGGCCGTCGAACGCGCCGTCTGGGGCATGATGCCGAAGAACAAGCTGAGCCGTCAGCAGATGAGGAAGCTGAAGGTGTACGCCGGCCCCGAGCATCCGCACGCGGCCCAGGCTCCCCAGCCCTACCAGATCACCCAGATTGCGCAGTGAGCGAGGAATTGACTGTGTCCGAGACCGCCAACGAGGACGTCGAGACCGGCACGACGCCGTTCACCGACGAGAACGACCGCGAGATCGCCTACCGCTCCGACTCCACCGGTGCCGCCGGTGCCGGCGCCGCTGAGCGCCCGGCCGTCATCGCGCCCGGCGCCGGCACGGGCCGTCGCAAGGAGGCCGTGGCGCGCGTGCGCCTCGTCCCCGGCACCGGCTCCTACCGCGTCAACGGCCGCACCCTCGAGGAGTACTTCCCCAACAAGGTGCACCAGCAGCTCATCAACGAGCCCTTCGTCACCGCCGGCGCCACCGGCGCCTACGACGTCATCGCCCGCATCGACGGCGGCGGCACGACCGGACAGGCCGGCGCCCTGCGCCTCGGCATCGCCCGCGCCCTCAACGCCATCGACGCGGAGGTGAACCGCCCGGTCCTCAAGAAGGCCGGCCTGCTCACCCGTGACGCCCGCGTCAAGGAGCGCAAGAAGGCCGGCCTCAAGAAGGCCCGCAAGGCCCCGCAGTACTCCAAGCGCTGATTCGTCGCGCCCGTCGCACGGCCCGGTCCCGCCTCCCGTCCCCGCTCCGCGCTCTGCTCCCGCCCCGGTCGCCTCCGAGGCGAGGCGGAGGGGGACGGACGGGTCCGGGCCGTCGTCGTCCCCGCGGAGCACGAAGGAGGGCGCCCACGGGCCCGGCCGGCGTGCGGGCCGCTGCCGTCGCCCGTTCCGCGGGCGTGGCGCCCCGTCCTCCCCGAGGGGGGAGAGTCGCACCCTCACCGAGGAGATGTGCGGCCACGTCATGCGCCCTCCCCCGGGCGGGGGAGTCGGGTGCCCGGCCACGTGCTCCCGCCGCCCCCGTCCTCGGGCGATGCGCGGCCGGCGGTCGCCCCCGGGCGATGGACGGGATCGGGTGCACCGCGGGTGATGAGTAGAGTTCCACCCATGGCTCGATTGTTCGGAACCGACGGCGTCCGCGGCGTCGCCAACGGTGACCTCACAGCAGAACTCGCCCTCGGCCTGTCCGTCGCCGCAGCGCATGTGCTCGGCGAGGTCGGCGCCTTCGACGGCCGGCGGCCGGTGGCGATCGTCGGACGCGACACCCGCATCTCGGGGGAGTTCCTCCAGGCCGCTGTCATGGCGGGCCTCGCCAGCGCCGGCGTGGACGTCGTCGACGTCGGCGTCATCCCGACCCCGGGCCTGGCCCACCTGGTCGCCGCTCAGGAGGTCGACCTGGGCGTCATGCTCTCGGCGAGCCACAACCCGATGCCCGACAACGGCATCAAGTTCTTCGCCCGCGGCGGCGTCAAGCTCGACGACGCCATCGAGGACGCCATCCAGGAGCGCATGGGCGAGAACTGGCGGCGCCCCACCGGCGCCGACGTCGGCCACGTCCGCCCCGACGACCGGCTCCTGGGCTCCTACATCGACCATCTCGTCGACTCCCTCGGCGGGACGAGCCTGGCGGGCCTGCGCATCGTCCTCGACTGCGCCAACGGCGCCTCCTCGGTCACCGCCGTACCGGCCTTCGGGGCGGCCGGCGCCGAGGTCATCGGCATCCACCGCAGCCCCGACGGCCTCAACATCAACGAGGGCTGCGGCTCGACGCACATCGAGAGCCTGCAGGCCGAGGTCGTCGCCCGCCGCGCGGACCTGGGCTTCGCCTTCGACGGCGACGCCGACCGCTGCCAGGGCGTCGACGCCCTGGGCCGCTGGATCGACGGCGACCAGATCATGGCCATCCTCGCGCTGGGGCTGCAGGCCCAGGGCAAGCTCGTCGAGAACACCCTCGTGGCGACGATCATGAGCAACCTCGGTCTCATCGTCGCGATGCGCGAGCACGGCATCCACGTCGACCAGACGAAGGTCGGGGACCGCTACGTGCTCGAGGACATGGCGGCCAACGGCTTCACCCTCGGCGGCGAGCAGTCCGGCCACGTCATCATGAGCGAGTTCGCCACCACCGGCGATGGCGTGCTGACCGGCCTCCACGTGGCCGCCGAGGTCGCCAGGAGCGGCACCGGCCTCGCCGAGCTGGCCTCCGTCATGACGCGCCTGCCGCAGTCCCTCGTCAACGTGCCCAACGTCGACAAGCTGCGCGCCGGCATCGACCCGGTCATCACGAGCCGGGTCACCGCGGCCGGCCGGGAGCTCGGCGATTCCGGGCGCGTCGTCCTGCGGCCCAGCGGCACCGAGCCGCTCGTGCGCGTCATGGTCGAGGCCGCCACCCAGGAGCAGGCCGACGAGATCGCCCACCGGCTCGCCGGCGTCGTGGCCGAACGGGTCGGCCTGCGGGGCTGACGGGCCGACCCTCAGATCTTGCGGATGCGCACCGTCGCGACGCGGTGGTCCGGGCCCTTGCGCAGGATCACCGTGGCGCGCGGGCGCGTCGGGGCGATGTTGTCGCGCAGGTTCGGGCCGTTGGTCCGGGCCCACACCCGGCGGGCGAGGGCGAGGAAGTCCTCGTCGCTCAGGTTCCGCCAGGCCCGGAAGAAGTTGTCGTCGTCCTCGGCGGCGGCGTGCAGATAGGCGAGCTGGCGCTCCATGTACCAGCGCTCGATGTCGTGCTCGTCGGCGTCGACGTAGACCGAGAAGTCGATGAAGTCGCTGATCGCGACCGAGGCCCGCTCGCTGCGCCCGGCGCTGGCCGGCTGGAGGACGTTGAGGCCCTCGAGGATGAGGATGTCGGGGCGGTGGATCTGCTCGCGCTCGCCCGGCACGATGTCGTAGAGGGTGTGGGAGTAGACCGGCGTCGAGACGTCGGGACGGCCCGACTTCACGTCCATGACGAAGCGCAGCAGCGCCCTCAGGTCGTAGCTCTCGGGGAAGCCCTTGCGCTGGAGCAGGCCGCGGGCCTCCAGCTCGGCGTTCGGCAGGAGGAAGCCGTCGGTGGTCACGAGCACCACGCGGGGACGGTTCTCACCGCGGGCCAGCAGCTCGCGCAGCAGCCGGGCCGTCGTCGACTTGCCGACGGCCACCGAGCCGGCGACGCCGACGATGAGCGGGGTGCGCGGCGTCGTGTCCGGGCTCAGGCCGAGGAAGCGGTTCTGGGCCCCCCACAGGCGCCCGCGGTTCGTGCGGTGCAGCTCGATGAGCCGGCTCAGCGGCAGGTAGACCTGCTCGACGTCGGACTCGTCGGTCGGGTCGTCGAGCCCCCGCAGGTGCTCAACGGTCGCCCGGTCGAGGCCGGGGGAGCCGCCGTCGGCCAGCCGTGCCCACTGCGCGCGGCCGACCTCGAACCAGGGGCCGTCGGCCGCCACGGCGTGACGGGCGACCACGTCGAGGGCCTCAATGGTGCGCGGCGGCCGGTCGTCCTCCGAGCCGGTGGGGTCTGATGAGCCTTGCACCCGTGCAGCCCACCACGTCACGGCGCCGATGTCCACTCGGCGCGACGGGCCGCGGCGATGAGAAGGTCGCCGCGCGGGTCCGCCGGGACGCCGAGCGGGTCGGGCCGTGCGCCCGCCCCGGCGCCGGGTGCCCCTAGAGTAGGACCATGTGCGGAATCATCGGTTACGTCGGCCCGCAGCAGGCCGTGAGCGTCATCATCGAGGGCCTGCGACGCCTCGAGTACCGCGGCTACGACTCCGCCGGGGTGGCCGTCGGCGCCGACGGCCGGATCGAGTGGCGCAAGAAGGCCGGCAAGATCGCCAACCTCGACGAGGAGCTGGCCGCCAGGCCGCTGCCCGCGTCGACCATCGGCATCGGGCACACCCGCTGGGCCACCCACGGCGGCCCCACCGACGCGAACGCCCACCCGCACCTGTCGGCCGACGGGCGCGTCGCGCTCGTCCACAACGGCATCATCGAGAACTTCGCCTCCCTGCGCGCCGAGCTGGTCGGGGAGGGCGTCGCCTTCCGCTCCGAGACCGACACCGAGGTCGCCGCCGTCCTGCTCGGACGCGAGCTCGACTCCGCCGGAGACCTCGCGGGCGCCATGCGCCGGGTCTGCTCCCACCTGGAGGGCGCCTTCACGCTCGTCGCCATCGACGCCCGGGACCCGACCCGCGTCGTCGCCGCCCGGCGCAACTCGCCGCTGGTCGTCGGCGTCGGCAGGGGCGAGAACTTCCTCGCCTCCGACGTGGCCGCCTTCATCGAGCACACGCGCGACGCCATCGAGCTGGGCCAGGACCAGGTCGTCGTCATCACCGCCGACACGATCGAGGTCACCGACTTCGAGGGCGGGCCCGTCGAGGTCAACCCCTACCACGTCGACTGGGACACCACCGCCGCCGAGAAGTCCGGTTACGACTGGTTCATGCGCAAGGAGATCTTCGAGCAGCCCCGGGCCGTCGCCGACACGCTCCTGGGGCGCTACTCCGACAACGGCGAACTCGTCCTCGACGAGATCCGCATCGGCCCCGAGGAGCTGCGCCGGGTCGACAAGATCATCATCATCGGCTGCGGCACCGCCTACTACGCCGGGATGGTCGCCAAGTACGTCATCGAGCACTGGACGCGCATCGGTTGCGAGGTCGAGCTGGCCAGCGAGTTCCGCTACCGCGACCCGATCGTCGACGCCAACACCCTGTGCGTGGCCATCAGCCAGTCCGGAGAGACCGCCGACACGCTGCAGGCCATCCGGCACGCCCGCGAGCAGGGCTCGAAGGTCATCGCCATCTGCAACACGAACGGCTCGACCATCCCGCGCGAGTCCGACGCCGTCATCTACACGCATGCCGGCCCGGAGATCGGGGTGGCCTCGACGAAGGGCTTCCTCACCCAGCTCATCGCCTGCTATCTGCTCGGCCTCTTCCTCGCCCAGGTGCGCGGCGTCAAGTTCGGCGACGAGATCGGCGCCGTCATGGACGAGCTCGCCGGCATGCCGCCGCGCATCCAGCGGCTGCTCGACGGCGCCGACGAGGTCTACGGGCTCGCCCACGAGCTCATCGACCAGGGCGACTACGTCTTCCTCGGTCGCCACGTCGGCTACCCGGCCGCCATGGAGGGCGCGCTCAAACTCAAGGAGATCGCCTATCTGCACGCCGAGGGCTTCGCCGCCGGCGAGCTCAAGCACGGCCCGATCGCCATCATCAACCCCGGCATGCCGGTCTTCGTCATCGTCCCGCCGGCGGGACGCGACCAGCTGCACGACAAGGTCGTGAGCAACATCCAGGAGGTGCGCGCCCGCGGGGCCCGCACCATCGTCCTGGCCGAGGAGGACGACGGCGAGGTCGACGCCTACGCCGAGCGGGTCATCCGCCTGCCGAGGGTGAGCACCCTGCTCCAGCCGGTCCTGGCCGTCGTGCCGCTCCAGCTGTTCGCCTGCGAGCTGGCCACGGCGCTCGGCAACGACGTCGACCAGCCGCGCAACCTGGCCAAGTCGGTCACCGTCGAGTAGGGGAGTGGACATGATCATCGGCGTGGGCATCGACGTCTGCTCGGTCGAGCGCTTCAGCGCCATGGTGGAGCGCCGGCCCGGCGTCCTCGACCGGCTGTTCAGCCCGGACGAGCGCCTCGCCCACGGGCTGCCGCGCGCCCCCGAGTCGCTCGCCGCCCGCTTCGCCGCCAAGGAGGCCCTCGCCAAGGCGCTCGGCGCCCCCGGGAACCTCTCGTGGCGCGACACGGAGATCGTCGTCGGCCCCGACCGTCGGCCCTCGCTCGTGGTGCGCGGCACGGTGCTGGCCCGCGCCGAGGAGCTGGGGGCCACCTGCTTCCACCTGTCGCTGAGCCACGACGGGCCGGTCTCCTGCGCCGTCGTCGTCGCGGAGGCGCGCTGAGATGCGCCCCGTCGCCACGGCGGAGACGATCAGGGCCGCAGAGCGGGCCTGGTTCGACGCGCACCCCGGCGAGGGGCTCATGGAGACCGCCGCCGCGCGCGTGAGCGCCACCGCCTGCGAGATGCTCGGCTCCGCCCCGGCGTCCCGCACCCGCGTGCTCGTCGTCGTCGGTCCCGGCAACAACGGCGGGGACGGCCTCTACGCGGCCCGCGACCTCGCCGCCGCCGGGATCGAGGTGGCGCTGTGGCCGACCTCCGCGCGCCGGCACGAGTCCGGCTGGGCCGCCGCCATCGCCTCCGGCGCCCACGAGGTCGACGCGGCGGCCGCCATGGCCGGGCTGGCCGACACCGATCTGGTCATCGACGCCGTGCTCGGCATCGGGGGCCGCCCCGGGCTGCGCGAACCGGTCGCCGAGCTCGCCCGCGCCTGCGCCGACCTGGCCGTGCCGGTCCTGTCCGTCGACGTGCCCTCGGGCCTGGACTCCGACGGCGCCGGAGCCGAGCACCCGGCCTGCTTCACGGCCGCCCGCACCGTCACCTTCGGGGCCCTCAAGCCCTGCCACGTCGCCCAGCCGGCCGCCTCCCGCTGCGGATGCGTCGAGGTGGCCGACATCGGCATCGACGTCACCGGTACCGGGCTCCTGGCCGCCGACCCCTGGGACGTCGCGGCCCGCTGGCCGGTGCCCGGGCCCGAGTCCGACAAGTACGCCCGTGGCGTCGTCGGCATCGACGCCGGCTCGGCCCGCTTCCCGGGCGCCGCCGTGCTCACCGCCTGCGGGGCCCTGCACGCCGGGGCCGGGTTCATCCGCTGCTGCGCGCCCGAGCCGGTGCCCGCCATGGTCGTCGCGGCGATGCCCTCGGTCACCCTCGGGCCTGGCCGCGTCCAGGCCTGGCTCGTCGGCCCCGGCTGGGGCGATCCCGGACGGAATCGGCGGCGCCTGGCCGAGCGGCTGGCCGACGGGGTGCCGCTCGTCGTCGACGCGGACGCCCTGGCCGAGTTGCCCGTCGCGCTGCCCGCCGGCTCGCTCGCGACCCCGCACGCAGGCGAGCTCGCCCGCATGCTGGGCGTCGAGCGCTCCAGCGTCCTCGCCGATCCCGTCGGCGCCGCCCGCGAGGGCGCCGACCGTTTCGGCACGACGGTGCTGCTCAAGGGCGCCGCCCAGTACGTCGCCGAGCCCGGCGGCCGCGTCACCGTCGCCCTGCCCGGCCCCGCCTGGACGGCGCAGGCCGGTTCGGGCGACGTCCTCGCCGGCATCTGCGCGACGCTGCTGGCGGCGGGCCTGGGACCCCGCTGGGCGGGCGTGCTCGGGGCCAGCGCCCAGGCGCTCGCCGCGGAGGCGATGCCCGGCCCGTACCCGCCCGACGCGCTCGCCCGCACGCTGCCCGCCCTCATCGCACGGCTCGCGGAGCGGGCTGGCGCCGCCTCCGGACGCCGGGACCGGCCCGCGCCGGCTTGACGGGGCGGATGGTGGAGCGTCCCGGCCCGCCGGGGTCGTGCCGATGGTGTCGGGACGAGGGCGCTCGTGAACCAAGAGCGCCCCGACTCACCGGGTCGTGCTCATCCGTACCGCACGCCGGGTGCCCCGGAGGGCGCGTCCCGGCTCGACGGGGGCGGCCGGTCGCGGCCGGTCTCCGTCCTCGCCGACGGTCTCGGCCCGGCTTGGCCCGGCCGCTATGCTGGATCGCCGGTGCGCGATGTGCGCACGAGGGGCCCGACCGGGAATTTCGACGCAGGGCTTCCGCTCCCGTCGTCTCGAAGGTTCCTCCATGTCCTCCTCCCATGATTCCGGCCGCCCTCGTCGTGGCCGCGGCTCCGACCGTGGCCGTTCCGCCCGCGAGCGCTCCTCCCGAGGCCGCGGCGGGCGCGACGAGCGGGACGCCCGTCCGCGCGCCTGGGGCCGTGACGAGTGGGAGGCCGGCACCGGCCGTCCCGCGCACCGCAGGACGTGGCGGCCCGCCGGAGACGACCGACGCCGGCCCGCCCGTCCGGCGCGCGGCGGGGACCGGTCCGAGGGCCGGGGCGACGACCGACGGCCAGCAGGCCGTGGTGCCGGCCGCCAGGCCCGGGGCCGGGACGAGCGCCGTGGCAGGGACCGTCATGGCGGGGATCGTCGTGAGGACCGCTGGAGCCGGGGCCGTCGTGAGGACCGGTGGGGTCGTGACCGCCGCGGTCGTGACGAGCGCCGCGGGTCGGCGGGGGACGTCGACCCCCAGTGGGCGCGCGCCCTCGACACCGACCCCGCCGTTCCCGAATCCGAGGCCGGTGCGTCCCCGGCCGCCGGGCCCGCGCCGGAGAACTCCGCGTCCCGCGCGGGCACCGGGCGCGTCGGGCGTCCGCGCGGCGAGCACCCGCACGGTTCCGTCGGCCTCGATCGGCCCGCGCACCGGCCCCGGCGCGGCCCGCGCTTCGCTGAACTCGGCGTGCCCGAGGCCATCGTCGCCGTCCTCGACGCACAGGGCATCACGACGGCCTTCCCGATCCAGGCGGCCGCCATCCCCGACGCCATGAGCGGACGCGACCTGCTCGGCCGCGGCCGGACCGGCTCGGGCAAGACCCTCGCCTTCGGTCTGCCCGCCCTCACCCGCCTGGGCACGGGCGGCGCCGCGCCCGGGCATCCCCGCGTTGTCCTGCTGGCTCCGACCCGCGAACTGGCCATGCAGGTGCACGACGTCCTGCGCCCGCTCGCCGGTGCCGTCGGCGTGCGCACCGTGCTCGTCGCCGGCGGCATGAGCTATACCCCGCAGCTGCGGGCCCTGCGCCACGGCGTCGACGTCGTCGTGGCCACGCCCGGACGGCTCGTCGATCTCGTGGAGCGGGGCGCCGCCCGTCTCGACCGGGTCGAGACCGTCGTCCTCGACGAGGCCGACGAGATGGCCGACATGGGTTTCGTGCCCGAGGTCACCCGCATCCTCGACGAGGTGCCCGCCGGGGCCCAGCACCTGCTGTTCAGCGCGACGCTCGACGAGCAGGTCGACGGGCTCGTGCACCGCTACCTCCACGACCCGGTCGTCCACGGCGTCGACTCCGCGCGGGCCTCGGTCACGACGATGCGCCACGAGGTCTGGGGCGTCAGCGCCCGCGAGAGGAGGCAGGTCATCGCGCAGGCCGTCAACCGGCCGGGACGCACGATCGTCTTCGTCCGCACCCAGCGCGACGCCGACGAGACCGCCGAGCGGCTCCGCGGGGCGGGCGTCATGGCCGGCGCCCTCCACGGCGGCCTGCCCCAGGGCATGCGCGCCCGCGTGCTCCACGCCTTCCGCGCCGGCAGGGTGCCGGTGCTCGTGGCCACCGATGTGGCCGCCCGCGGCATCGACGTCGACGACGTCTCGCTCGTCCTCCAGGCCGACCCGCCCCACGACGGCAAGGACTACCTGCACCGCGCCGGGCGCACCGCCCGCGCCGGCACCGACGGCCTGGTCGCCTCCATCGTGCTGCCCCGCCAGCGCCGCCGGATGGAGCGCATCCTGCGCGAGGCCGGCGTCCACGAGCGCCCCCACGGCGTGCGCCCCGGCGAACGGCTCGCCGAGCTGACCGGCGGCGCCGAGCCCGACGGCGAACCGATCAGCGCCGAGCGGTACAAGGCCCTCATCGCCCCGCCGCGCCCGGCCCGCAGGCAGGGGGGCCGCAGGGGCGTGCGCCGCGGTGGGCGGCCGTACCGGCGCAGGGGCTCCAGACAGTGAACCCGGCCACACGGCCGGACCACGGGCGTCGGCACGGCACCGGTCACCGATCCGGGTCGGCCAGCGGCCGAGCGCACCACGCGCCCCGACGAGACACGTCCGAGCCGGGAGGAGCCGACCCGTTCCGTGATGCGGACGTCGACACGCTGTGGGTCGGCGTTGCCATGGTCCTTGATCATACGCGGTTTTGCTGTTCCATCCCTGGTCAGGTTCGGGCGGGACGCGGCGGGCCGTCTGGTCGAGGTGACCCAGCCCACCGGCAGGTCGTACCGGTACGAGTGGGGCGAGTGCGGGCGCTGGGCCGCGACGGTCAGCACCGGCGAGGACCGTCGCGAGATCGTCCATGACGCGGATTCGCGGATCGTCGGGAGGCCTGGCCGACCGGGGCGATGCAGGGGACGGTTTCGGTCAGATGAAGGGCGACTCTGGCTGCCGGATCAGGCCCGGGTGGGTCACTCACTAGACTGGGCCGACGTGACCGATGACGACGTGCAGCTGAGACTGGCGGGCCCGCAGGACGCGCCCGCCGTGCTCGCCATCATCCACGAGGCCTTCGGGGCCAGACGAGCACTCGACCCCCCGCCCGAGGCGCTGAGCGACACCGTCGACGACGTGCGCGCCCGCATCGCAGACGGCGGCGGCATCATCGCCACCGTCGGCTGCCGCGACGCGGCCTGTCTGCTCATGAGCGCCCCCGACCCGGACACCCTCATGGTGCACAGGGTCAGCGTCCGGCCCCGGTTCCAGCACTGCGGGCTCGCCGCCCTCATCGTCCGCGCGGCGGGGGAGCGGGCCGCCGAGCAGGGGCTGCGCCGGCTCCAGCTCATGGCCCGCACCGACCTGCCCGAGGTCATCGGCTGGTGGCGCTCCCACGGGTTCAGCACCGACCACGAGGTGCCGGGGGGTCTCATCCTGGGCATCGACCTGCCCGTGGCCGTCGCCGTGCCCACGGCCGAGCAGATGCGCCGCCTCGGCGCGCTGCTGGCCGCCCGCCTGCGCGCCGGTGACCTGCTCGTCGCCAACGGCGGACTCGGCGCCGGCAAGACCACCCTCGCCCAGGGGATCGGCGCCGGCCTCGACGTCGAGGGGCCGGTCATCTCGCCCACCTTCGTCCTGTCCCGCGTGCACCGCGCCCGCGGCACCGGCCCCGATCTGGTGCACGTCGACGCCTACCGCATGGGCTCGGCCGCCGAGCTCGAGGACATCGACCTCGACGCCACCATGGACGATTCGGTCACCCTCGTCGAATGGGGCGCCGGGATGGCCGAGGGTCTGGCCCCCGACCGGCTCGACATCGACATCGCCCGCGGCGACGACCCGGCCGACGACACCCGCACCGTCTACCTCACCGGCCACGGCGACCGCTGGGCCGGCGAGAACCTTCACGGCCTGCGCGACGAACTCGCCGCACCGGCCGCCGAGGCCCAGGAGACCCGATGAGCGCCCATCCGCCCACCCGCCCGATCGGCTGGACGCTGGCCGTCGACACGTCGACCGTCGTCACCGCCGGCCTGGCCCGCGACGGCCGGACGGTCGCCTCCGAGCAGGCGGGCGACAACCACTCCCACGTCGAACTGCTCGTGCCGACCATCCAGGCCGTCCTGGCGGACGCGGGCATCGGCTGGGCCGACCTCGCGGCGATCGGCGTCGGGGTCGGGCCCGGCCCGTTCACCGGGCTGCGGGTGGGCGTGGCCACCGCCGTCACCGCCGGTATCGCGGCGGGCGTGCCCGTCATCGGCGTGTGCAGCCTCGACGCCATCGCCGCCCAGTGGGCCGCCCGGGGCGCGCCGGCGGAGTTCATCATCGCCTCCGACGCCCGGCGCAGGGAGCTCTACTGGGCCGCCTACCGTGACGGACGTCGCGTCGGCCAGCCGCGGGTGAGCGCCCCGGCCGTCCTTCCCGAGCTGCCCACCGCCGGGCCCGGCGTGCGCGTCTACCCGGACCTGCTCGCCCCCCGCCGCCCCGGCGACGCGCCGCTCGGGCTCGACGCCGGCCTCCTCGCCGCCCACCTGCACGAGCTGCCCGACGTCGGCCTCGAGCCGCTGTACCTGCGCACACCCGACGCCGCACCGCCCACCGCGCGCAAGTCGGCGCTCACCGGGCGCCGTCACCGTCTGCGCCCCGGGACGGCGCAGTGAACGCCGCCGTCGGCCTGCCCGTGAGACGCGGCGAGCGCCTCGGCGCCGCCCACCTGCCCGGTCTGCTCGCCCTGGAGGACCTCGGGTTCCCCCCGCGCGAGCGCTGGAGCGCACGGTCGTGGACGAGTGAGCTGACCCGTCCCGGCAACCGGGCACTGGGGGCGTACTCCGGCGAACTGCTGGTCGCCGCCGGCGTCGTCGGGGTGCTCTACGAGGACGCCGAGCTGCTGCGCATCGTCGTCGCCCCGGCCCACCGCGGCCGGGGCGTGGCCGCCGCCCTGCTCGCCCGGCTGCTCGCCGAGGCCGCCTCGGCCGGGGCGCGCCGGATGCTGCTGGAGGTCCGCCACGACAACACCTCCGCGTTGGCCCTCTACGGGCGGGCCGGTTTCACCCGCATCGACGTCCGCGCCGACTACTACGGGCCAGGGGCCGACGCCCTCGTCATGGAGGCCCCGATCACCCCGCCGGACACGACCCGACCCGACACGGGCGAAGGAGGACGACCATGAGCGAACCTCTCGTGCTGGGCATCGAGTCCAGCTGCGACGAGACCTCGGTGGGCATCGTGCGCGGCGAGCAGCTGCTCGCCAACGAGGTCGCCAGCTCCATGGAGCTGCACGCCCGCTTCGGCGGCGTCGTGCCCGAGGTGGCCTCGCGCGCCCACTTGGAGGCCATCGGCCCCGCCCTGCGCCGCGCGGTCGCCGCGGCCGACGTCGACCTGTCGGAGCTCGACGCCGTCGCCGTCACCGCCGGGCCGGGCCTCATGGGCTCCCTCGTCGTCGGGTTGGCCGCGGCGAAGACCCTTGCGGCGGTCCTCGGCAGGCCGCTGTACGGGCTCAACCACCTCGTCGGCCATGTCGCCGTCGACCTGCTCGACCATCCCGCCGGCGAACCGGCCCGGCCGCTGGCCCGCCCCACGCTGGCGCTGCTCGTCTCGGGCGGTCACACCCAGCTGCTGCGGGTGGGGAACATCACCGGCGACGTCGTCGAGGTCGGCACGACGATCGACGACGCCGCCGGCGAGGCCTACGACAAGGTCGCCCGGCTGCTCGGCCTGCCCTACCCGGGCGGGCCGGTCATCGACGAGGCCGCCCGGGGCGGCGACCCGACGGCCATCCGCTTCCCGCGCGGCCTCACCGCCCCGCACGACATGGCCCGGCACCGCTTCGACTACTCCTTCTCGGGCCTCAAGACCGCCGTCGCGCGCTGGGTCGAGACGCGCCGCCTCGACGGCCTCGACGTGCCGGTGGCCGACGTGGCGGCCTCCTTCCAGGAGGCCGTCGCCGACGTCATCACCGCCAAGGCCGTCGACGCCGCCCGGCACCACGGCATCACGGACATGATCATCGGCGGGGGCGTCGCCGCGAACTCGCGGCTGCGCACCCTGCTGGCCGAGCGCACCGCCACCGCCGGTGTCGTGCTGCGTCGGCCGCGGCCGGGGCTGTGCACCGACAACGGCGCCATGATCGCCGTGCTCGGCGCCCAGATCGTCGAGGCCGGGCTGGAGCCCTCCGGCCTGGGCATCGGCGCCGACTCGGGGCTGCCGGTCGGGACGGTCGTCGTACGCGACTGACCCGCCGTCGGTCGCGACTGCGCTCCGACGGCCCGCGGAGCGCGCGTCCACCGGGCGGGGCCGCCGGGCCACGCCCCTGGCGATCCACCGGTACCGTGGGCCCATGAGTGCGCACACCACCGAGTCCTCCGGTCGCATCTGGCGTCGCCCGGTGCCGCTCATCGGCGACGCGACGAGCTCGGCCGAACGCGACGACGACATCACCGGCTGGGCCTTCGACGACGCCACCCGCGCCGCCCTGGACCGTGTCATCGGCGCCCGCCGCGACATCCGCCGCTACCGGCCCGACGACGTGGCGGACGAGCTCGTCCGCGCCGTCATCGGGGCGGGCCACGGCGGCCCCAGCGTCGGCCAGTCCCAGCCGTGGCGCTTCCTCGTCGTGCGCGACCGCCGCACCCGTGAGCGCGCCGCCCTCATGGCCGACCGCGAACGGCTGCGCCAAGCGGCCGGCCTGACGCCCGACCGGAGGTCCCGGCTGCTCGACCTGCAGCTGGAGGGCATCCGGGAGGCCCCGCTCGGCCTCGTCGTCGCCTGCGACCGCCGCACCCCCGCCTCCGGGGTGCTCGGCCGCAACACCTTCCACGACGCCGACCTGTGGAGCTGCGCCGCCGCCATCGAGAACATGTGGCTCACCGCCCGCGCGGCCGGCCTCGGCATGGGCTGGGTGACGCTCATGCGCCCCGCCGAGCTCGCCGGTCTGCTGCACCTGCCCGCCGGCGTCGAGACCCTCGGCTGGCTGTGCCTGGGCTGGCCCGACGAACGCCCGCCCCTCCCCGGCCTCGAGCGCCGCGCCTGGTCGCACAAGCTGCCCCTGGACGAGGTGATCATGGCCGACCGCTGGCCCGAGAACGCGCCCCGGCCGCCGGTGAGCGGACTGCCCGGCGCCGCGCCGTCCCCCGAGACCGCGCCGCCCGCCCCGGTGCCCGGACCCGACCCCTCCTCGCCGCTGTGGAGCGAGCTCGCCGCCCCCGACCAGCGCCGCGTCGTGGCCGCCCGCGACCGGGCCGACGACCTGCTCACCCCGCCCGGCTCGCTGGGCAGGCTCGACCAGGCGCTCGACCGCACGGTCGCCGTCACCGGCGAGGAGGTCACCGCCGGCACCCTCGTCCTCGTCGCCGCCGACCACCCGATCGTCGAGCACGGCGTCTCGGCCTTCGACCAGTCGGTGACCCGCGAGGTCATGGACGCCGCGGCCGCCGGCCGCGCGGTCGGCGTCGTCACCGCGGTCGCCGCCGGCCTGGACACGATCCTCGTCGACGCGGGCGTCGCGGGCGAGCCCCTGGCCGGTGTCGAGCAGCTGCGCCCGGCCGGCCCCCGCGGCGACCTGGTGAACGCCCCGGCCATGACCGGCGGGGACACGGCCCGCCTCATCGCGGCCGGACGGGAACTCGGCCGGCGCGCCGCAGCCGGGGGGCTCGTCGCCCTCGGCGAGATCGGCGTGGCCAATACGACGGTCGCCTCCGCCTTGGCCAGTGCGCTCACCGGCATCAGCCCCGAGCGGGCCGTCGGCATCGGGGCCGGCTCGGACGCGGCGATGCTCGACCACAAGGCCGAGGTGCTCCGCGCCGTCTTCCGCCGCGTCGATCCGCAGGCGCTGCGCACGGATCCGGCCCGCACTCTCGCCGAGGTCGGCGGTCCGGAGTTCGCCGTGCTCGCCGGCGTGACGATCGGCGCCGCCGAGGCCGGGGCGATCGTCGTGCTCGACGGCCTGGCCACCTCGGTGGCCGCCCTGGCCGCCGTCGAGGTGACCCCGGCCGTCCAGCCCTACCTGGTCGCCGGGCAGGTCAGCCGCGAGTTCGCGCACCGCGAGGTGCTCACCGAACTCGGCCTGGAGCCGCTGCTCGACCTGCGCCTGCGCGCCGGCGAGGGGGTCGGCGCGTCCCTGGCCGCCCAGAGCCTGCTCACCGGCCTGGCCGTGCGCCGGGGCGCCGGCCGCACCCGCTGACAGGAGGTGGCCCGTGATCTGCCCGCAGCTGACCACCCTGGCCTTCGTGCTCCACCCCGACGGCGAGCGCGTCCTCATGGTGCACCGCACCGCCAGACCCGACGACGACCAGCTCGGCAAGTACAACGGGCTGGGCGGCAAGGTCGAGCGCGACGAGGACGTGGCCGCCGGCATGAAACGGGAGCTGCGCGAGGAGGCCCGCCTGGAGGTCGACCACATGAGCCTGGCCGGCACGGTCAGCTGGCCCGGCTTCAACCCGGACGGCTCGGACCAGTTCGGCTTCGTCTTCGTCGTCGACGCCTGGCACGGCGACATCCCCCCGGCCAACGAGGAGGGCCCGCTCGCCTGGGAGCGCATCGACCGGCTCGGCGAACTGGACATGTGGGAGGGCGACCGCTACTTCGTGCCGCTCGTCCTCGACCCCGACGTGCCCCAGTTCCACGCCGTCATCCCGTACGAGAACGGCCGCCCGACCGGCGCCCGCTGGACGGTCCTGCCCTGAGCCCCGGCCGCCCGTCACGAGCAGCGGGGCCGGCCCGCCGCGTGTCGGCCCGGCTCGAGTACCCTGCACGGGTGCACATCGAGCTCGCGCGCCGTCTGACCGGCCCCGAGGGGGCCGAGGCCGTCGCCGCCGCCGAGGCGCTGCCCGACCCCGACTCCCTGGCGGCCGCCGAGGCCATGCGCGCCGCCTTCGATCCCGAGCTGGCCGCGGCGGCCCTCACCCAGGCGGGGCTGCGCGCCCGGGCCCGCCGGAGAATGGGCCCGGGCGCCGCCCGCCTCTGGTGGACGCCCGACTCCGTCGAGCAGGCCTCCCGGCCGGCCGTCTCGCGCTGGCGAGCCGCCCGCCTCGTCGCCGCCGGCATCACCCGGGTCGTCGACCTCGCCTGCGGCGCCGGCGTCGACGCCCTGGCCTGCCTCGACGCAGGCTTGGACGTCACCGCCGTCGACATCGACCCGGCCACCGCCGAGTTCGCCGCCCGCAACCTGCCCGGCGCCCGTGTGCTCTGCGCCGACGCGGCCCGGGTCGGCGCTGACCTGACCGCCGGGGCGGACGGGCGCACCGCCGTCCTCCTCGATCCGGCCCGCCGCACCGCCCGCGGCCGCAGCTGGCGGCTCGCCGACCTGCGACCCGGCTGGGGATTCGTCCAGGACGTGCTCGCCGGCCCGACGAGCGCCGTCGTGAGGCTCGGCCCCGGAGCCCCGGCCGAGGCTCTGCCCGAGGCGGCCGAGGCGGTCTGGGTGAGCGAGCACCACGAGCTCGTCGAGTGCGGGCTGTGGCGGATCCCGGGTGCCGGGCCCGGGCGCGCGGCGCAGCTGCTGCCCTCCGGGGCCCTCGTCCGGGCCGAGCCCGACGCACCGGCGCCGCCCGTCCGCGCGCCGGGGCGCTACATCCTCGAACCCGACCCCGCCGTGAGCCGGGCGGGCGCCTCGGCCGCCATCGCGCCCGGCCTGTGGCGGCTCGCCGAGCGCGTCGCCTACCTCTCGTGCGACGAGCCCGTCCACGGCCCGCTCGCCGACTGCTTCGAGGTGCTCGAGGAACTGGACGCCGGGCCCGCCGCCCTGCGGGCCTGGGTGCGCGCCCACCGGGTCGGCGTCCTCGAGATCAAGAAGCGCGCCCTCGACCTCGACCCGGCGCAGCTGCGCCGACGGCTGCGCCCCTCCGGCCCGAACCGGGCCACCCTCCTCCTGAGCCCCACGACGGGTGGTGCGCGGGCTTTCGTCGTACGGCGGCTGGAGCGCCCCGCCCCGTGACCCCACCCCTGCGCGGCGCCGGTGGGGGAGGGGTCCCGCGGGCGCTCGGCACGAGTGCGGCCGGTGGGGAGCAGGACGCGGGAACGGCTCGCGCGAGGGCATCTGGTGGGGCTCCGAGGAGGGGGAAAGTCGCCGGAATGTGCATCGGGCCCGATCACGACCTATGGTGGACGGAAAGAGGCCCCCTGCTCCGAGGGGATCGTGCAGGACACCTGAGGACGGGGAGGACCATGGGAGCTTTTATCTCCGAACGCTGGGCGGACATCGCATTCCGCTCCTATCAGCATGCCAGCCTCGTCGCCCAGTCCGTGCTGCTGGCGACGGTCATCGCCGTCGCCCTGGCCGTCGTCGTCACGACCGTGCCGAGGCTCGAGCCCGTCGCCAACGCCATCTCGACGGTCGGTCTCACCATCCCGTCCTTCGCGCTGCTCGGCCTGCTCATCCCGCTGTGCGGCATCGGGACGGTCACCTCGGTGGCCGTCGTCACCTTCTACGCGGTGCTGCCCATCCTGCGCAACGCCGTCGTCGGCCTCCTCGGGGTCGACCGGGCGCTCATCGAATCGGCCCGCGGCATGGGCATGCGGACGGTCGGCGTCTTCCTCCGGATCAGGCTCCCCCTGGCCTGGCCCGTCATCCTCACCGGACTGCGCGTCTCGACGCAGATGTCCATGGGCATCGCCGCCGTCGCCGCCTACGCGCTCGGGCCGGGCCTCGGCTCGTACATCTTCACCGGGCTGGCCCAGATCGGCGGCAAGAACGCCCTCAACTACGCCGTCGTCGGAACCGTCGGCATCGTCATCGTGGCACTCCTCGCCGATGCGGTGCTCGTCGGCGTCGGCCGCCTCACCATCCCGAAGGGAATCCGTTCATGAGCCAGACCTCGACCGCCACCGGCAGCGAGATCGTCTTCGCCGACGTCGTGAAGCGCTACCCCGGGCAGGGGCGGGCAGCCGTCGATCATCTCAGCCTCACCATCCCCGCCGGGAGGATCGTCACCTTCGTCGGCGTCTCCGGCTGCGGCAAGACGACGAGCCTCAAGATGATCAACCGGCTCATCGAGCCCACGAGCGGCACGATCACCATCGACGGGCGGGACACCCGAAGCCTCGACGCCGACGAGCTGCGCCGGCGCATCGGCTACGTCATCCAGGGCGGGAGCCTGTTCCCCCACATGACGGTCGGCGCCAACGTCGCCGTCGTCCCCAAGCTGCTCGGCTGGAACAAGAGGCGCATCGCCCGTCGCACCGACGAGCTCCTCGAGATGGTGGGCCTCGACCCCGCCGCCTACCGCGACCGCTACCCGAAGGAGCTGTCCGGCGGTCAGCAGCAGCGCGTCGGGGTCGCCCGGGGCCTGGCCGCCGACCCGCCCGTCCTGCTCATGGACGAGCCCTTCGGCGCCGTCGACCCGATCACCCGCACCCACCTCCAGGACGAGCTGCTCGACGTGCAGGCCCAGCTGCACAAGACCATCGTGTGCGTCACCCACGACATCGACGAGGCCATCAAGCTCGGCGACCGCATCCTCGTGCTGCAGGACCAGGCGCGCATCGCCCAGTACGGCACGGCCTCCGAGATCCTCACGAACCCGGCCGACGACTTCGTCGCCGACTTCACCGGCGGCGGCTCGACCCTGCGACGCCTCGCCCTGGAGAGGGTCTCCTCGATCGAGCTGGAGAGCGCCGTCCTCGTCCGCGGCGGGGACCCCGTGGCACGCGTCCTCGCCCAGGCCCGCGAGCGCGGCACGAACCAGGTCGTCGTCGTCGACGGGCGGAACCACCCGGTGGACTGGTACTGGACGAACACCCTGCGGGGCGAGCGGGTGCAGGTCAGGCCCGGGCGCCAGCCGATCCTCCTCGACGAGGACGCCACCCTCGACGCGGTCCTCGACGCGCTCGTCACCTCGTTCCACGAGGGCGCCCTCGTCGTCGACCACGCGGGCGAGTTCCTCGGCGTGGCCACCTTCGACGAGATCACGCGGTTCGTGCGAAGGCTCAGCGCCGAGCCGGTCGACGAGTCGCCCGCCGAGGGCGCCCAGCGGCCGGGCGAGATCGAGGGGGAGAGCCGTCCCGACGGGGCGGGGCAGGAGCCGTCATGCTGAACCGCCTCTCCGCCGACGACCGCAGGTTCCTGCTCGGGATCCCCGTCGCCGTCGTCGTCATCTTCGCCGGCTGGCTCCTCTGGCGCTGCACCGCCGACCTCGACGACATCGAGTCCCGTCAGCTCGCCTGGGGCACGATCGGCGAGCTGACCGTCCAGCACATCGTGCTCACGCTCATCTGCACCGTCGTCGTGCTCGTCACCGCCATCCCCATCGGCATCCTGCTCACCCGCCCGGGCATCAAGCGGGCGGCGCCGGTCGTCCTGGTGATCGCCAACGCCGGTCAGGCGGCGCCCGTCATCGGGCTCGTCGTGCTCCTGGCCATGGCGATGGGCTTCGGCACCGCCACCGCCGTCGTCGCGCTGAGCATCTACGCCTTCCTCCCGGTGCTCCAGAACACCATCACGGGCCTCCAGGGCGTCGACCGCGGCCTCATCGAGGCCGGGCGCGGCATGGGCATCTCGGCGGTGGGCGTGCTCATGCGCATCGAGCTGCCCCTGGCCGCGAAGGTCATCATGGCCGGCGTGCGCACGGCGCTCGTCCTGCTCGTGGGCACGGCCAGCTTCGCCACCTTCATCAACGCCGGCGGGCTGGGCGCCCTCATCCAGACGGGGATCACCCTGTTCCGCTTCCGAATCCTCGTCTCCGGCGCCATCCTCGTGGCCCTCCTGGCGCTCCTCGTGGAGTGGGCCGGGCAGGTGCTGCAACTGATCGTCGAGCCGAAGGGACTGTGAGATGACCCGAGCCGTTCCCCGAATCCGCCGTCTCGTCGTCCTGCCGGCCCTGGCCCTGTGCCTCCTGCTCGCCTCGTGCGGGCTCGGCACCTCCGGCGGTTTCACGCGCTCCGGCCATCTCGCCGGCGATCTGGCCGACATCGACCTGAGCGGGACGAGCATCTCCGTGGGCTCCAAGAGCTTCACCGAGCAGCTCGTGCTCGGCAAGATCGCCGTCATCCTCCTCGAGTCGGCCGGGGCCGACGTGTCCGATCTCACCGGCATCCCCGGCTCCTCGTCGACCCGGCAGGCGCTCCTGAGCGATCAGATACAGATGATGTGGGAGTACAACGGCACGGGTTGGATCAGCTACCTCGGCCACTCCGATCCCATCGCCGACCCGCAGGCCCAGTACGAGGCCGTCCGCGACGAGGACGCCAGGCTCAACAACCTCGTCTGGCTGTCCCCGGTGCCCGCGAACAACACGTACGGCTTCGCCATGAACGCGAGCACCGCGCAGCGTCTGGGCGTCACGAAGTTCTCCGAGCTGACCTCCCTCGATCCCTCCGAGCTGACCTTCTGCCTCGAGAGCGAGTTCGCCAACCGCAACGACGGCTTCGAGCCGATGGCCCGGCGCTACGGCCTCGACCCCGGCTCGACGCAGCGCATGGTCATGGACACCGGCGCCATCTACTCGGCCACGGCCGAGGGGGTGTGCAACTTCGGCGAGATCTTCACCACCGACGGGCGCATCCAGGCGCTCGACCTGACGGTTCTCGCCGACGACCTGCACTTCCTGCCGAACTACAACGCCTCACCCGTGCTGCCCCGTGAGGTCTACGACCGGAACCCGGCCGCCTACGACGAGCTGTTCGGCGCCGTCTCCCCCCTGCTCACCGACCAGGAGCTCATCGCCATGAACGCCCAGGTCGACGTGGACGGCCGTGAGCCGGCCGACGTGGCCCGCGACTGGCTCATCGGCAAGGGCATCATCACCGACGGCTGATGTGTGGGTGTTCTCTGTCGGGCCTCCCATGCATGCCGGCATCCCCGGGCCCGGTCCCGGAGACGATCCACGAATCCGCACTGCGGGGCCCTGGCCCATCAAGACCCGGAAACCCGCCACCCCCGCAGAGCCCGAGCGCCATCGGTGGCGCCCCGTGCTCCGACCCGGAGCCCTGGCACTCGGCTTGATCGAGTGCTAAAGCGGGTATAACTTGGTCCTTGGCGCTCCCGGTAGGGGAGTGCCAGTCCAGGGGATGGCACCGCGACGACGTCCCGCTGGTCGACACAGCCGAGAAACCCGCGCCGAAAGGCGCTGACTAGTGAGAAAGGGGTTTGACGTGGCCACCACGATCAAGCCGCTCGAGGACCGCGTCCTCGTTCTGCCTCTGGAAGCCGAGACCACCACCGCTTCGGGCCTGGTGATCCCCGACACCGCCAAGGAGAAGCCGCAGGAGGGCAGGGTCATCGCCGCCGGCCCCGGCCGCGTGGACGACAAGGGCGTCCGCGTCCCCATGGACGTCTCCGAGGGCGACGTCGTCGTCTTCAGCAAGTACGGCGGCACCGAGGTCAAGTACAACGGCGAGGACTACCTCCTGCTCAACGCCCGCGACATCCTCGCGGTCGTCGAGAAGTAAGGCGGGCCGGTACTCATGGCTAAGCAGCTCCAGTTCGACGAGGAGGCCCGCCGCTCCCTCGAGCGCGGCGTCGACGTCCTCGCCAACACCGTCAAGGTGACGCTCGGCCCCAAGGGCCGTTACGTCGTCCTCGACAAGTCGTGGGGCGCCCCCACGATCACCAACGACGGCGTGACCGTCGCCAAGGAGGTCGAGCTCGACGACCCCTACGAGAACCTCGGCGCCCAGCTCGCCAAGGAGGTCGCGACCAAGACCAACGACATCGCCGGCGACGGCACCACCACCGCCACCGTGCTCGCCCAGGCCATGGTCCACGAGGGTCTGCGCGCCGTGGCCTCCGGCACCAACCCGGTCGGCCTCAAGCGCGGCATCGAGAAGGCCGTCGCGGCGATCACCGAGTCGCTGCGGGGGGCGGCCCGCGAGGTTCAGACCACCGCTGACATGGCGAATGTCGCCACCATCAGCTCCCGCGAGGAGGAGATCGGCCGGATCATCGCCGACGCCTTCGACAAGGTGGGCAAGGACGGCGTCATCACCGTCGAGGAGTCCCAGACCCTCGGCACCGAGCTCGAGTTCACCGAGGGCATGCAGTTCGACAAGGGCTACATCTCCCCGTACTTCGTCACCGACCAGGATCGCATGGAGGCTGTCCTCGACAACCCCTACATCCTCATCAACGACGGCAAGATCTCCTCGATGAACGACCTGCTGCCGCTGCTCGAGAAGGTCATCGCGGCGAAGGGCCAGCTCGTCGTCATCGCCGAGGACGTCGACGGTGAGGCGCTGTCGACCCTCGTGGTGAACAAGATCCGCGGCACCTTCACCTCCGTGGCCGTCAAGGCCCCGGCCTTCGGTGACCGCCGCAAGGCGATCCTCGAGGACATCGCGATCCTCACCGGCGGCCAGGTCGTCTCCGAGACCGTCGGCCTCAAGCTCAACGAGGTCGGCCTCGAAGTCCTCGGCCGCGCCCGCCGCGTCGTCGTGACGAAGGACGCGACGACCATCGTTGAGGGCGGCGGCGACGCCTCTGCCGTCGAGGCCCGCGTCAAGCAGCTGCACGCCGAGATCGAGCGCACCGACTCCGACTGGGATCGCGAGAAGCTCAACGAGCGCGTCGCGAAGCTGGCCGGCGGTGTCTGCGTCATCCAGGTCGGTGCGGCCACCGAGGTGGAGCTCAACGAGAAGAAGCACCGCATCGAGGACGCCGTGTCCGCCACGCGCGCCGCGATCGAGGAGGGCATCGTCGCCGGCGGCGGCGCCGCCTTCATCCACGCCGCCTCGTCCGTCGACGGCCTCGGCTTGGCCGGCGACGAGAAGGTCGGCGCCCAGATCGTCCAGAGGGCGGTCGTCGAGCCGACCCGCTGGATCGCCGAGAACGGCGGCGAGCAGGGCTACGTCATCGTCTCGCGGATCGCCGACATGGCCGCCAACGAGGGCTACAACGCCCGGACCGGCGAGTACGGCAACCTCATCGACCAGGGCGTCATCGACCCGGTGAAGGTCACGCGCTCGGCCCTGGCCAACGCCGCCTCCATCGCCGGCCTGCTGCTCACCACCGAGACCCTCGTGGTGAACAAGCCCGACGAGGACGACGACGACAAGAAGTGAGCCGCTGAGCCCACGCACCGCAGAGGGCGGTCGGACACCGGTCCGGCCGCCCTCGCGCGTCCCGGCCCGAAGCCGCGAGCCCGACGGGAGGACCGCGCGAGGGCGCGGGGCGGTCCGCCCGCCCGGCGCCGGACTCACTAGACTTGGTCCCACCGTCGAGCGAGGAGAGGTCGAGCGAGGAGAGGGTGTCACATGGCACGGGAGACGGCGAGCAGCAGGCTCGAGGCGGAGCGGGAGACCGGTGAGATCGCGCCCTTGGCGCTGACCTTCGACGACGTCCTCCTCATCCCGCGCGAGACTGACGTGATCCCCTCCGAGGTCAGCACCAGCTCGCGCGTCACCAGGCGCATCACCCTCAACGTGCCGCTCATCTCCGCCGCTATGGACACCGTCACGGAGTCCGCCATGGCCATCGCCATGGCCCGCGAGGGCGGTCTGGGCATCATCCACCGCAATCTGTCCGTCGAGGACCAGGCCGCCATGGTCGACCGGGTGAAGCGCTCCGAGGCAGGCATGGTCGTCGAGCCCATCACCATCGGTCCCGACATGAGCCTCGCCGACGTCGACGCGCTGTGCGCCACCTTCCACATCAGCGGCGTCCCCGTCGTCGCCGAGGACATGACGCTGCTCGGCATCATCACGAACCGCGACATGCGCTTCGAGACCGACTCGGCCCGCCCGGTGCGCGAGGTGATGACGCCCATGCCGCTCGTCACGGCGCCCGAGGGCATCGCCTCCGACGACGCGCTGGCCCTGCTGGCCCGCAACAAGATCGAGAAACTGCCGCTCATCGACGACGCCGGCCGGCTCAAGGGCCTCATCACGCTCAAGGACTTCGTGAAGTCCGACCAGTTCCCGCTGGCGAGCAAGGACCCGCAGGGCCGCCTGCGGGTCGGCGCCTCGATCGGCTTCTACGGCGACGCCTTCCAGCGCGCCATGGCGCTCGTCGAGGAGGGCGTCGACGTCCTCGTCGTCGACACCGCGCACGGCCACTCCAGGGCCGAGATGGACATGATCGCCCGCCTCAAGGCCGAGCCGGCCGCGAAGGACGTCGACGTCGTCGGCGGCAACGTCGCCACCTTCGAGGCCGCCGGGGCCCTGTGCGAGGCCGGCGCGGACGCCGTCAAGGTCGGGGTCGGCCCCGGCTCGATCTGCACGACCCGCGTCGTCGCCGGTGTCGGCGTCCCCCAGGTCACGGCCATCGCCGAGGCCGCCTGCGCCTGCCGGCCCTTCGGCGTCCCGGTCATCGGCGACGGCGGCCTGCAGTACTCCGGCGACGTCGCCAAGGCCATCGTGGCGGGCGCGGACACGGTCATGCTCGGCTCCCTGCTCGCAGGCTGCGACGAGAGCCCCGGCGAGCTCGTCTTCATCAACGGCAAGCAGTTCAAGGAGTACCGCGGCATGGGCTCCCTCGGCGCCATGGCCACCCGCGGCCGCAGGATGAGCTACTCGAAGGACCGCTACTTCCAGGCCGACGTCACGAGCAACGACAAGATCGTCCCCGAGGGCATCGAGGGCCAGGTGCCCTACCGCGGCCCTCTGGGAGCCGTCGTCTACCAGCTCATCGGGGGGGTGCACCAGGCCATGTTCTACTCGGGCGCCCGCACGATCGACCAGCTCCAGGAGCGGGGACGCTTCGTGCGCATCACCTCGGCCGGCCTGCGCGAGAGCCACCCGCACGACATCCAGATGACCGTCGAGGCCCCGAACTACTCCTCGCACGACTGAGACGGGCACCCCGGGGTCGGCCCCTGAGAGGGGCAGTGGCGGGGCGGACGGACGACGGGCTGCCCGGGACGATCGTCTCGCGGACGGAGCACGATGCCGACCAGGTGGTTCGTTGTCATTCGGCGGAGATCGCGGCGCCGGTCGGTTGTCGCCGCATGGCGTCGGGCCATGTCCGCATGACGTCCGGCGGGATGGCGCCCGTGCTGCGGCCGCGGCTGACCCCGGTCGGGACGACGCCCGGTGCCGGGGTGCCTCTGCTCCCCGCGGTGGGGGGTCGGTCCGCAGTCCCATGGAACTCGGGCCACAGGCCCTCTGCTCCCCGCGGAGGGGGGTCGGCTGGGCCGCGAACCCGTACTCGTAGGCGGGCAACGACCCGGTCGGCATGTCCGGCCCGATCGGGCTGCGCTCGTTGAGCGACGCGCTCAGCTTGAGACTCATCCCGAGGAACGCAGAAGGCGATACGGCCCCACCCCGCGATCGGGATGCTCACCCCCATCGAGCACGAGCGCGCCCACAAGACACCGAGCATGGCCTCGAGGTCATCAAGGGCGGCAACCAGCCCCTACCCCAGACCACCGCAACCGGACGGACGAGCCCCCGCAAAACCCAAGGCTTGACACGGGGCCCGGACGAGCTCGCGCCCGCAGGACTCCGCTCAGGGCCTCGGCGACGACTGCCATTCGCCTCGGCGGATCTGCGGGAGCCGTCCGCGCGGCATCCGGACGACCGCCGTCCCGAACCGCTCCTCGCGCGAGCACGGGCTCGGTTCGCGACGGCCCCACGACGGGAGGGGCGCCCCACCGCAGGGGCGCCCCCGTCGCTCGCGGATCAGTCCGCCGCGGCTGCCGGCGTCTTGACGACGGCCGGCCGGCCCGCGAAGCGGAGCCGCCAGACGACGGCCAGGGCGATGAACCACAACGGCGTCAGGACCAGGGCGACGCGCGTCTCCTCGTCGAGCGCCAGGATCGCGATCATGCCGAGGAAGAACACCAACACGACCCACGGCATGAAGACGGCGCCCGGCACCCTGAAGGAGGCCTGCGCGTGAGCCTGCGGGAACTTCCTGCGGTACATGATGTAGGCCACCATGATGAGCGACCAGATGAACAGCACGAGGATCGACGACACGCTCGAGATGAGCTGGAAGGCCCGCATCACCGTACCGCCGATCTTCAGCACCGGGAAGGCGATGAAGACGAGCGCCCCGGACAGCACCAGCGCGTTGGCCGGCACGTGCCGACCCGACAGCCTGGCGAACCGTTTCGAGGCGTAGCCCGTGTCGGCCAGACCGTAGAGCATCCGCGAGGTGGAGAAGATCCCCGAGTTCGAACTGGACGACGCCGAGGTCAGCACCACGAAATTCATGACACTGGCCGCCGCCACCAGACCGGCGAGGTTGAACACGTTGACGAAGGGGCTCATCTCGGGACTCACCCTGTCCCAGGGCGTGACCGCCATGATGGCGGCCAGCGCCAGGACGTAGAAGATGATGATGCGCACCGGGATGGCGTTGATCGCCTTCGGCAGTGTCTTGTGCGGGTCGGCCGTCTCCGCCGCCGCCGTGCCGATCAACTCGGTTCCGATGAACGAGAAGATCGCCAGCTGGAACGCCGCCAGGAAACCGGTCAGGCCGGTCGGGAAGACGCCCCCGTGACTCCACAGGTAGGTGACCGAGGCCACTGTGCCGTCCGGCGAGGTGAACCCGGTCGTCACCATGTACGCGCCGACCAGGATCAGCGCGATGATCGCGATGATCTTGATGAGCGCGAACCAGAACTCGAGCTCTCCGAACAGCTTCACCGTCAGAAGGTTCGAGCCCAGCAGCGCCAGCAGCAGCGCCGCCGTGCAGATCATCGAGACGTTCAGGTTCCCGATCCAGAAGTCGAAGTAACCGATGATGGCGATCATCTCGGCCGCGGCGGTGACGACCCACAGGACCCAGTAGGTCCAGCCGGTGAAGAAACCGGCCCATGGGCCGATCATCTCCCGCGAGAAGTCCTGGAACGACTTGAAGCGCAGGTCGTGCAGGAACATCTCGCCCATGGCCCGCATCACGAAGAAGAGCATGAGCCCGATGATGAGGTAGGCCAGCAGCAGGGAGGGCCCGGCAAGGCTGATGGCCTTGCCGGATCCCATGAACAGACCGGTGCCGATGGCCCCGCCGATGGCGATGAGTTGGATGTGACGGTTCGAGAGCTCCCTGTTGAGCGCTCTGACGTCCCCGCCGGGTCTCGCGGCGGGGACGTCCGGGGACGGGGGCGCCGTCTCGTTGCCTGTCATGAGGCCCTCCTGAGGGTCAGACCAGAACGGATTCCAGGGGCGTGGTCTCCATGCCGAGGGCCTCACCCACACCGGCGAAGACTAGCCTGCCCGCGTGCGCGTTGAGCCCCAGGGCCAGGGCGTGGTCGTCCCTCAGCGCCTGCTTCCAGCCCTTGTCGGCGAGCTGGATCGCAAAGGGGAGGGTGGCGTTCGCCAGAGCCTGGGTGGAGGTGTTCGGGACGGCGCCGGGCATGTTGGCGACGCAGTAGAACACCGAGTCGTGCACCGGGAAGGTGGGATCGGCGTGCGTCGTCGGGCGGCTGTCCTCGAAGCAGCCGCCCTGGTCGATGGCGACGTCCACGAGGACCGAGCCGGGCTTCATGGCGGCGACCATGTCGTCGGTGACGAGCTTGGGCGTCTTGGCGCCGGGGATGAGGACGGTGCCGATGACCAAGTCGGCGGTGAGCACCTGCTCGCGAACCGCCAGCGCGGTGCTAGCCAGCCCCTGGATGCGGTTGTCGAAGTCCCAGATGATGCGGTGGAGCTTGCGCAGGTCGACGTCGAGGATCGTGACGTCGGCGCCCATGCCGAGCGCGATCCGTGCCGCGTTCTGACCGGCCGTGCCGGCGCCGAGGACGACGACCTTGGCCTTCTGGACGCCGCCGACGCAGCCGAAGAGGACGCCTCGTCCGCCTGCCGCCTTCATGAGATGAGCCGCACCGACCTGCGGGGCCAGGCAGCCGGCGACCTCTGACATCGGCGACAGCAGCGGCAGCGAGCCGTCGTCGCGCTGGACGGTCTCGTAGGCGATGGCGGTGGTGCCCGCACCGAGCAGGGCCTCGGTCTGCGGGCGGTCGGCGGCCAGGTGCAGATAGGTGAACAGCACCTGGTCGGAGGTCAGGAAGCGGTACTCGCTCTCGATCGGTTCCTTCACCTTGAGCACCATCTCGCCGGCGGCCCATGTCGCCTCGGCGCCCTCGACGATCCGCGCGCCCTGGGCGGTGAACTCCTCGTCCGTGAAGGACGAGCCCGCCCCGGCGCCGGCCTGGACGTAGACCTCGTGTCCGCGGCGGGTCAACTCGTGCACTCCGACGGGCGTGATGGCGATGCGGAACTCGTTGTTCTTGATCTCGGTGGGGACGGCGATGCGCATGGTCTGCTCCTCGGTGAGTTGGCTACGAGAATTGCCACTGACACGATAGGTTCGGCGGGCCTGTGGTGGGAAGACCGCCACGACGGAGACCCCAGCGCGGTGCGGGCGCTCCTGCGCGTTCGTGCAGGATCGTCCGGAACGGTGAGTGGGGGATCGCGCGGGCGAATAACCTTGCCTCTTCGCCCATTCGGCGCCCACGTGGTCCCCCGGACGGCCCGACCGGGGCCCGGGCCGGTAGATTTGTCCTCGCAGACCGCGATCGGAGGACTATGTACGACATCGGACGCAGCAAGCGCGCGCCGAAGGCTTTCTCGCTGGACGACGTGGCGATCGTTCCCTCGAGGCGTACGCGGGACCCCGAGCTGGTGGACCTCTCGTGGAAGATCGATGCCGTCGAGTTCGACTTCCCGCTCGTGGCCGGCCCCATGGACTCCGTCATGAGCCCCGCCACCGCCGTCGCCTTCGGCCGGCTGGGCGGCCTCGGCGCGCTCAACCTCGAAGGCCTGTGGGCCCGCTACGAGGACCCCGAGCCGCTCTTCGCCGAGCTCGCCGCCATCACCGACGAGGTCGAGGCGACGCGGCGCATGCAGCAGATCTATGCGGAGCCGATCAAGGCCGAGCTCATCACGACCCGGCTCGACGAGATCCGCGCCGCCGGCGTGCCGGTCGCCGGCGCCCTGTCGCCCCAGCGCGCCGCCGAGTTCGCCTCGGTCGTCGAGAGCGCCGGCGTCGACTTCTTCATCATCCGCGGTACGACCGTCTCGGCCGAGCACGTGAGCGAGCAGGGCGAGCCCCTCGATCTCAAGGAGTTCATCTACGACCTCGACGTGCCCGTCATCGTCGGCGGCTGCGCCAGCTACCAGACCGCCCTCCACCTCATGCGCACCGGTGCGGCCGGCGTCCTCGTCGGTTTCGGCGGCGCCGCCACGAGCACGACGCGTCAGGTGCTCGGCATCGAGGTGCCGATGGCCTCGGCCATCGCCGACGTCGCCGAGGCGCGCCGTGACTACCTCGACGAGTCGGGCGGTCGCTACGTCCACATCATCGCCGACGGCGCCATGGGCACCTCCGGCCACATCGTCAAGGCGATCGCCTCCGGCGCCGACGCTGCCATGATCGGTGGCCCGCTGGCCCGCGCCGTCGAGGCCCCGGGCAAGGGCTGGCACTGGGGCGCCGAGGCCTGGCACGCCACGCTGCCCCGCGGGCGGCGCGTCCGCTACGACTCGGTCGGCTCCCTCGAGGAGGTGCTCCTCGGGCCGAGCACCGTCACCGACGGCACGATGAACCTCGTCGGCGCCCTGCGGCGGGCCTTGGCGACCACCGGCTACCAGGACCTCAAGGAGTTCCAGCGCATCGACCTGGTCATCCGCTGACCCGGCCACCCGCCGGGCCCCTCCTCGGCGGCCGGGACGGGCCGCCCCCGTGCCATTCACTAGGCTCGTGACATGAGCGATGAACGCGACCAGGCCCTCGACGCCCCGCCCGAGCTCACGCGGCTGCGCGGTTCGATCGACAACCTCGACGCGGCCGTGATCCACATCATGGCCGAGCGCTTCAAGATCACCCAGCGCGTCGGCGAGCTCAAGGCCGAGCTCGGGCTGCCCGCCTCCGACCCGGGGCGCGAGGCGGTCCAGATCGCGCGGCTGCGCGAGCTGGCCGCCGAGTCGCACCTCGACCCGGAGTTCGCCGAGAAACTGCTGGGCTTCATCGTCTCCGAGGTCGTGCGGCACCACACGGAGATCGCGAAGCGGGCCTGACCCGCCGCCCCGGCGGCCGCACCGGGACGCCCGACGTGGACCGGCTCGACCGTTGTCGGAGCAGCGGCCGGTGTCGGAGCGCAGCGGCCGGCCGCCCGCGGTGATGCCTCCAGCGTCCGCCCGGTCCGGGGGCGTCCGGGGCCGACGCGGGCATCGCGGCCTCCGACGGCCCGCAGGTCATCGGTCACGGCGGGCCCTGGCCCTGGACCTCGTGGCGCGGGGCGTCGTCCTCCGCGCCCGTGCGGCCGGCCGGACCATGGGCCAGGATCCCCGGGCGCGGGGTCATCGCTCATTCGGCCCATGAGCGCACGGCGGTCGTGCGCCTGTGACGCCGGTCGTCCATCGCGCCGCCGGGGCGACCGCGGGATTGCCGGCTCAGCCGTCCATGACGTCGGCGAACAGGGGAGTGGACAGATAGCGCTCGCCGAAGTCGCAGACGATGGCGACGATCGTCCGCCCGGCGAACTCGGGGCGCGCGGCGACCTCGAGGGCAGCGGCGACGGACGCGCCCGAGGAGATGCCGCAGACGATGCCCTCCTCGGTGCCGAGCCGGCGGGCCATGTCGATGGCGTGCGGGGTGTTGACAGTGAGGACCTCGTCGACGACGCTCGCGTCGTAGTTGGCCGGGACGAAGTTGGCGCCCAGCCCCTGGATGCCGTGGCCGCCGGCCTGGCCCTTGGTGAGCAGCGGCGACTCGTCGGGCTCGACGGCGAACACCCGGAGGGCGGGGTTCTTTTCCTTGAGGTATTTCCCGGTGCCGCTGATGGTGCCGCCGGTGCCGACGCCGTCGACCACGGCGTCGACCCTGCCCTCGGTGTCGGTCCAGATCTCGGGGCCGGTCGTGGCGTAGTGCGCGGCCGGGTTCGCCGGGTTGTCGAACTGGCGGGCCAGGACGCCGCCGCGCTCGGCGGCGATGCGCTCGGCCGCGGCGACGGCGCCCCTCATGCCCTCGGCGGCCGGGGTGAGGACGAGCTCAGCGCCGAAGGCGCGCAGCATGGCGCGCCGCTCGCGGCTCATCGACTCGGGCATCGTGAGGACGACGCGGTAGCCGCGGGCAGCGCCGACCATGGCCAGAGCGATGCCGGTGTTGCCGCTCGTGCCCTCGACGATCGTGCCGCCGGGCCGCAGCTCGCCGCTGGCCTCGGCCGCCTCGACGATGGCCACGCCGATGCGGTCCTTCACCGAGTTGGCCGGGTTGCAGTACTCGAGCTTCGCCAGGACGGTCGCGCCGGTGCCGTTGACCCGGTTGAGGCGCACGAGCGGGGTGCGGCCGACGAGCTGTGTCACGTCGTTGTAGATCATGGTTGAACCCTAGTGCCCGTCGCGTCCGCCGGCCCCGTCGTCCGGCCCGGCGGCTCCCGTCGTCCGCACCTCACGTATGCGCTCCCACCTCACTTTCGTGCTCGCACCTCGGATGTATCCCGGGTGCGAGCACGAAAGTGAGGTGGGAAGCAGGGGGTGGAGCTCGGGCGCGGGGTGTGAGGCCTGCCGGCGTGTTGACGTTCACGACGGGGCAGGGGTCTGGTGCGGGGTCGAGCCGGGGCGCGGGGTCCGGGCACTAGAATCCGTCGCATGCCCACGAGCCATGATCTCGTGCTGGTCGTCGATTACGGCGCGCAGTACGCGCAGTTGATCGCCCGGCGCGTCCGCGAAGCACACGTCTACTCCGAGATCGTCCCCCACGACACGTCCGTGGACGAGATCCTCGCGCGCAGACCCGCGGCCGTCATCCTGTCCGGCGGCCCCGCCTCGGTGTACGCCGACGGGGCCCCGCGGGTCGACCCCGCGCTGTTCGAGGCGGGCGTCCCCGTCCTCGGCATCTGCTACGGCTTCCAGGCCATGTCCGACGCCATGGGCGGGCGGGTCGAGCGCACCGGGGACTCCGAGTACGGCCGCACCGCCGTGACGGTCGAGGAGCCGGGCCGTCTGCTGAAGGGCATGGCCCCCGACTCCTCGGTGTGGATGAGCCACGGCGACTCGGTGACGAGGGCCCCCGCCGGCTTCACCGTGCTCGCCCGCACCGACGGTGCCCCGGTGGCCGCCATCGAGGACCTCGACCGGAGGCTGGCCGGCGTCCAGTGGCATCCCGAGGTGCTGCACTCGCAGTACGGCCAGCAGGTGCTCGAGCACTTCCTCCACGACATCGCCGGCTGCCACCGCACCTGGAGCAGCTCGTCGATCGTCGACGAGCAGGTGCGGGCCATCCGCGAACGGGTCGGCGACCGACGCGTCCTGTGCGGCCTGTCGGGCGGCGTCGACTCGGCCGTCGCCGCGGCGCTCGTCCAACGGGCCATCGGCGACCAGCTCACCTGCGTCTTCGTCGACCACGGGCTGCTGCGCAAGGGCGAGGCCGAGCAGGTGCGCACCGACTTCGTCGCGGTCACCGGCGTCGACCTCGTCGTCGTGGACGAGTCGGAGCGCTTCCTGGCCGCCCTGGCCGGCGTCACCGATCCGGAGGCCAAGCGCAAGATCATCGGCCGCGAATTCATCCGCTCCTTCGAGGCCGCCGCTCGTCGGATCGCCGGTGACAAGGGCATCGACTTCCTGTGCCAGGGCACGCTGTACCCCGATGTCGTCGAGTCCGGCGGTGGCGACGGCGCATCCAGCATCAAGAGCCACCACAACGTCGGCGGCCTGCCCGACGACCTGCGGTTCGAGCTCGTCGAGCCGCTGCGCACCCTGTTCAAGGACGAGGTGCGCGCCGTCGGCACCGAGCTCGGCCTGCCCGAGTCCATGGTGCGGCGCCAGCCGTTCCCCGGCCCGGGCCTGGGCATCCGCATCATCGGTGAGGTGACCCGCGAGCGCCTCGACCTGCTGCGCGAGGCCGACGCGATCGCCCGCGCCGAGCTCACCGCGGCCGGCCTGGACCGCCAGGTCTGGCAGATGCCGGTCGTGCTGCTCGCCGACGTTCGCTCGGTGGGCGTGCAGGGTGACCACCGCACCTACGGCCACCCCGTCGTGCTGCGCCCGGTGAGCAGCGAGGACGCGATGACCGCCGACTGGTCGCGTCTTCCCCACGAGGTCATCGAGCGCATCAGCACCCGCATCACGAACGAGTGCCCTCAGGTCAACCGCGTCGTGCTCGACTGCACCTCCAAGCCGCCGGGGACCATCGAGTGGGAGTAGACGTGGCCGACGCGAGACAGGGCCGCATTCTTCGTGGATTTCATGCGTCGTTCCGGACGTGATCGGGACATGCGGGGCGAGGTCGCCCCGAAGAAACCGCCGTCCTGGTCGGGCGGAGGAAATGGTCCGGCAGTCACGTGCTCGTCGGGATGAAGGCCGAGGCGACCATGTACGTCTCCGGAGGAGTCGCCACCGGCATCATCGCGAAGATGGTCGAACGGACGGAGAGGACCGTGCAGGAAGGGCTGACCGACTGGCGGGATGCCAGGATGCGCTCGGTGCTGACCGGGCAGGCCGGGAACCGGGACGCGGCGAAACCTGTCCGCGCCCAGAAGCAAGAATTCAAGACCATCTTGGCCCGGCCGCCCTCCCGGTCCGGTCTGGTGGGCGGCCGGCAGAGGCCGGCGAGCGGGGCCCACTCACCGCCCCGGAAGGAGTGTGACGCCATGCCGAGACGTTCCGAGCCCATCCGCACCGCTTCGCCCTATGCGTACGCGAACGCGCAGGAGGCCGTGCGCAGGTTCCTCGGCAGGCATCGGCGCATCGTGATCGGCGCCGTCCTCGTGCTGATTGTCTGCGCGGTCCCCACTGTCGTCCGAGCGCCTGACATCGAGGGGCTCGCCGTGTACGCGGTGGTGTGCCTGGGCGTCTCGTTCGCCTCGGTCGTCCTCAGCAGGCGCAACGTCGACGGGCTCTTGGGCATCTTGTCTGCCGACTGCTGCGCCCGGAAGATGCTCGACGCAACGGCCCTGTTGATGGGGAAACGCACGAGGCGCCGCGAGAGGCCAACCTGGGAGGTGCTCTACGCCATGTGCTCGGCGCAGCTCGGATACGACGACATCGCCCTCCAGTGGGCGGACGAGGCGGAATCCTCCCCCGGACTGAGCCTGTCCAACAGGCTTCTGGCCTGCAACGTGCGCGCGGTCGTTGCAGAGCATCGTGACGACCGGGACGCGTTGGCGAACGTCCGCGGGCGGGTCGCCGCCCTTGCCGTCCTCTGCTCGAACGGGCGCGCATCGGTTCGGCTGCGCAGGACCGCCCATTTGCTTCTCGCATGGATCGACTTCGACCTTGCCCTGGAGGACAAGGACTGGCAACACTGCAACGAGCTTCTGGGGGCCATGGATGCCCTGAGCTCCACACGCCAGCAGCAGGTGGGCGCGGAACGTCGCCGCGGACTGCTCGCGGAGGCGCGCGGCGACCTCTCGGCCGCGCGTGACCGCTACGCGTTCGTCGCCGACAACGGCGGGGATTGCTGCATGGCCCGAATATCCTCCGAATGGCTGGACGCTCATGAGGGCGTACAGGAGGCCACCGCCCGGACTGCCGGCGCCAGCAGTTGCGCCGCTTCCGGACCGGGGGAGGCAATGGGCGCCGGCCCGGAGCGCGCATGAGTGCCGGTGCGCCCCGGTTGCTCGCGGGGCCGGTGGCTCCGGCGGCATGGGCGGCAGGATGCTCTGCCTCCCACGCAGGCATCCCACCAGACGGCGTCTGCGCGCGGGGCGCATGAGGAGGCGCCGTCCGGTCGCCTCGTGAGATTAAGGTGGCAGCATCGCACGTGGGAACCGGACAGGCGCATGCGCCTGTCCGTCTGCAGGTCATGGGAGGCTGCCGTGCCTGCGCATCCGAGACGTCGTGCATTCGCCATCATGGCGGTGTGCGTCGCGCTCGTCGCATGACGCTCACGAGCCGCCGTGGATGGGACGGGCCCCGGCCGGTGCCGTCGGGGCCAGGACCGGAGGAGGGGCGGCGACGGGCTCGGGCCCAGGCGGGGCATCTGAGGAGGGGCGGCGCCTTTCGGTGAGAGGAGTGCAGACGATGAGTCGGAACCCCGGTGGAGCCGGGCGCGGACGCGCGCCGGACCGGACAGCGGTGCGCGGTGCGCGCGTCCACAACCTCAAGGACGTCGACGTCGACGTCCCGCTCAACGAGTTCGTCGGCATCGCGGGCGTGTCGGGCTCGGGCAAGTCGAGCCTGGCGCTGGGCGTGCTCTACGCCGAGGGCTCGCGCCGCTACATGGACGCGCTCTCCACCTACACGCGCCGACGCATCGGGCAGGCGAGCAGGGCGCAGGTCGACGAGGTGCGGCACGTGCCGGCGGCGCTGGCGCTGCGGCAGCGGCCCGCGGTGCCGGGCGTGCGCTCGACCTTCGGCACCGCGACCGAGCTGCTCAACCATCTTCGTCCGCTCTTCAGCCGCACGGGCGCCTACACCTGCCCCCACTGCGGCGCCGAGGTCCCACCGGGCATGAACGAGGCCCGGATGGTGCCCTACACCTGCCCCGCCTGCGGGACGGCCTTCGACGGCCTGGGCGCCGAGCAGCTCGCGTTCAACTCCGAGGGCGCCTGCCCCACCTGCGGCGGGACGGGCGTCACGCGTGTCGTGGACGAGTCCACGCTCGTGCCCGACGAGTCGATCTCCATCGATGACGGCGCCGTCGCCCCGTGGGGCACCCTCATGTGGGATCTCATGAAGCAGGTCTGCGGCGCGTGCGGGGTGCGCACCGACGTGCCGTTCAACCGGCTCACGCAGGAGGAGCGCGACATCGTCCTCCACGGCCCGGCCGAGAAGAGGCACATCCTCTACCGGGCGAAGAAGGGCGACACCTTCGCCGAGATGGACTTCACCTACTACAACGCGGTCCGCACCGTGGAGAACGCGCTCTCCAAGGTCAAGGACGAGAAGGGCATGAGGCGCGTCGAGAAGTTCCTCACGGTGGGGCCGTGCGCCGACTGCGGCGGCACGCGCCTCAACGAGCGGGCCCGTTCGATGACGGTGCGCGGCATCGACCTGGCGCAGGCCACCGCGCTCACCCTGGACGAGCTGGCCGACTGGGTGCGCGGCGTGCCCGCGTCGCTGCCCGACGAGGTGCGCCCCATGGCGGTCGCGATCCTCGACGAGATGACCGAGCCGATGGAGCGCTTGCAGCAGCTGGGGCTGGGTTACCTCTCGCTCGACCGCGCCGGCGTCACGCTCTCGACCGGCGAGCTCCAGCGCGTGCAGCTCTCGCGGGCGGTGCGCAACCGCACGACCGGCGTGCTCTACGTGCTCGACGAGCCCTCGATCGGCCTGCACCCCGCCAATGTCGACGGCCTGCTGGGCGTGGTGGACGATCTGCTCGCCGACGGCAACTCGGTCGTGGTGGTGGATCACGACGTGCGCGTGCTGCGCCGGGCGGACCATCTCATCGAGGTCGGGCCGGCCTCCGGCGCCGATGGCGGGCGCATCATCGCGCAGGGCACCGTGGCGGAGGTCGGGCGGAACCCGGCGTCGCGCATCGCCCCGTTCCTCACCGGCGAGCGCACGGTGCGCGTGCGCAGCCGCGTCCCTACCGCCGAGATGTTCGCCGCGGGATCGATCGACCTGACCACGGGGCCGCTGCACACCGTCGGGCCGCTCGAGGTGCGCATCCCCCGCGGGCGGCTCACGGCGGTCACGGGCGTCTCGGGCTCGGGCAAGACGACGCTCGTGCTGGAGAGCCTGGTCCCGGCGCTGAAGGCGAGCGCGGCGGGCGAGCCGCTCCCGGCGCACGTCAGGAGCGTGGCGGCCGACGGCATCGGACGGGCCAGGATCATCGACGCCGCGCCCATCGGGGTCAACGTGCGCTCGACCGTGGCCACCTACTCGGGCGTGCTCGACGAGCTGCGCCGCGCCTTCGCGCGCACCGAGGACGCCAGGGCGCGCGGCCTCCGGGCGGGGGACTTCTCGTACAACACCGGCGCCCTGCGCTGCCCGACGTGCGACGGCACGGGCACCATCACGCTCGACGTGCAGTTCCTGCCCGACGTGGACGTCCCGTGCCCCGACTGCGGCGGTGCGCGCTACGCGGAGGAGGCGGGGCGGGTGCGCCGACCGGTCAAGCGCGCGAAGGACGCTGCGACGGGCGCCCCCGGGTCCCGTGCGCGCGCCGTCCCCGAGGCGGTCTCGCTGCCCGAGCTCATGGCCTGCACCGTCGACCAGGCGCTCGTGCTGACGCGGGGCATGCGCACGGTGACCGCGCGTCTGCGGACGCTCCACGACCTGGGGCTCGGCTATCTCACGTTGGGCGAGGCCACGCCAGCGCTCTCGGGTGGCGAGGCGCAGCGGCTCAAACTCGCCGGTGAGCTCGGCAGACGCCAGGACGACGCGCTCCTCGTGTTCGACGAGCCGACCATCGGCCTGCACCCGCTCGATGTGGGGACGCTGCTCGGGGTGCTCGACGGCCTCGCGCGGAACGGCGCGACGGTCGTGGTCGTCGAGCACGACCTCGACGTGATCGCCGACGCCGACTGGGTCGTGGACATGGGCCCCGGCGGCGGCGGGGCGGGCGGCGCCGTCGTCTGCGCGGGCACGCCGGAGGACGTGGCCGCGAACCCGGCGAGCGTGACGGGGCGCTATCTCGGGCAGGAGCTGTGAGCCGGGACTGCTGGTTCGCCGTCGCGGCCCCGGCCGTGTCGTGATGGGGCGCTGTCCCGCTCGGGCAGGAGCTGTGAGCCCGCGGGCGGGCTCCCCACGGGTCCGCGGCCCGACGAGATCACGGGGGCTCGTCCGCGGGGCGGCTCGGAAGCTCTCCGGCTCGCCGCAGCCTCATCCGACGGTGCCGACGGTGCTGCGAGAGCTGTTCGGGGGCCTGCTCGCAGGGGCCCGATCATGATGGTCGTCCCCGGTCGGAGTGTCCGCCGCGGATGCCGTGGACGAGCCTCGCGGAAACCCCGTGCAGAAGCGTCGTCCCTTGTCGTGCCCCCGGAGACAGATGCGGTGAGGCTCATTCACAGGAGTCGTTCGCACGAGCGCTCCCCCTTGTCAGGACTCCTTTCCGTCGTGCTGTGAACAAGCTTCTGTGAGCAAACCTCCGGGAATGATTCCCATGGTCCGACGAGTCATGGCGTTTGACTTCTGGAATCTTGTCGAGTAATGTTCAAGATGATTTGCTCGCGAGGATCTCATGGGGACCGGTCGGGAGGCTGATTCCCGGAGGGGCATTCAAAGCTGACTCGTCATCAAGGAAAGATCGTGGTCAGGGTTGGGTCCGACAAGGGTTTTGAATGAGCCTCCCGGTCAGGAATGTCATTCCTCACCGCCGGAAAATCCCGTGAACGTGAAGAGTTTTCACTGCCCATCCGGGGCATTGTTCGGAACGGGGGACGCATGGCGGCGGCGAGGCGGTCGAGGCGGCGTGCTCTCCTCGTGGTCGCGATCGTCCTGGTCGGTGTTCTCCTCCCCGCCCTGCTCCTCTCCCTTGCTCTCTGCACGTCGCAGCACTGCTCGCAGCGCGTGCGGATGAGCGCCTACAACGCCCGGCGTGCGCAGCAGGCGCAGCAGGCGGTCGTCGACCACTGCCGCGACAAGTACGGCTTCGAACCCGAGATCACCGGCCACCGGGGGAGCACCGACATGGACGACGACCCCTCCCGCACGGCGGTCGACGACGCGGTCGTCTTCACCGCGCGCCACGACGGACGCGATTTCCACGTCGAGGCCGACTATGCGACGCACGAGCGGCCGATGTACAAGGTGCCCGATGGCCCGGTGGACGCCGGCATCTCGTCCTTCAGGGACAGCTACCAGGCGCCGGAGATCATCGCGGACACGTACCGGAGCATCGCCGATGCGCTGGACCTGCCGGCGCCCGTCTCCACCAATGCTGACACCATCGACGAGTCCGAGGTGATGGTGAGCGACCTCTACGACGGTGGCGACCCGCAGAGGGTGTTCGGCGCGACGATGGCCAGTCGCAACGATCTCGAACTGCTCTACCCCGGCGACGTGGACATCCGCGGCGCGCTCGACCGCGCCGACCGGCTGCTCGCCGGAGCCGGACCGGGGAACCCGGAGAACCTGGCGCTCCACTGCGTCCTCTACCAGATGAAGGACGGGGCCGATGCCGGCACCTGGAAGTGGGGGCAGGACCGGGACGCGGTCCTTCACGACGAGAGCCTCTACTTCCCCGAGGTCACCCGCGCCCTGAGGATCGACGCCCCCCTCTCCCAGGACTCGGATCCGAAGCGCGAGGCCACGACCCTCGTCGACGAGGACACGCCGTTGCTCCAGTGGGGGAGCTCCGCGTCGTTCGCGGAGCAGTTCACCGAGGTCGCCCCCCAGGATCTCCCCGACGACCTCTGCTGGGGGCGGCGCTCCTCCTGCTCGGCAGCGGAGCCCGTCGGCCCCACGTACCGGCGCACAGTCGACGGCGGGTCCGAGGGCCGACCCGTCTGGATGGACACGGTCTACATCCCCGACTCCGTCATGGCGGGATACCTGGCTCAGGGGCACGGCGATCCGGTCGTGCTCGTCCACTCGTCCAGCGAGTACCAGGGGTCCTGCTGCCAGAGATACGGGCTCGCGCACGTCGGCGGCTACTATGTGCTCGACGCCCTCCTCATCGACGACGGCGACTATCTCACCGTGGCCGCGTGACATGGCCGGTGCCGCGTCCGCGGCGCCGTCGGCCGGAGAGCGGAACGGGGCGGCTCGAGGAGGAGTAATGGAGTACACGCGACTCGGCGCCACGGACATCACGATCCCGCGGCTGTGCATCGGGGGCATGAGTTTCGGCCGGGTCTTCCCGGACTTCCACCAGTGGGTCATCGACCAGCCCGCAACCCAGGCGGTGATCGCCAGGGCCCTCGAGCTGGGGGTGAACTTCATCGACACGGCGAACGTCTACGCCCACGGCACGAGCGAGGAGTTCATCGGGCAGTCGCTGAAGAACTTGGGCGTCAACCGCGAGGACGTGGTGCTCGCCTCGAAGGTCTACTTCAACGAGGGGCACCTGTCGCGCCGGGCCATCGAGCGGGAGATCACCGCCACCCTCGGGCGGCTGGGCACCGACCACCTCGACCTCTACATCATCCACCGCTTCGACTACGACACCCCCGTCGAGGAGACCATGGAGGCCCTCGATGCGCTGGTGCGGGGCGGCCGCGTCCGCGCGATCGGGGCGAGCGCGATGTACGCCTACCAGCTGCACACCATGCAGGTCGTCGCCGACGGGCACGGCTGGACGAGGTTCGCGTCCATGCAGAACCACTACAACCTGCTCTACCGCGAGGACGAGCGGGAGATGATCCCCGTGTGCCGCCGGTACGGCATGTCGCTCACGCCCTACAGCCCGCTCGCCTCCGGTCACCTCGCGCGCCCGGACTGGGACGCGGACAGCGTCCGGGCCACCACCGACGTCACGATGCGCAGCAAGTACGACCGCGAGCGCGAGGCCGACCTGCCGATCGTCGCCCGCGTCGCCGAGCTCGCGGCCCGACGCGGGGTGCCGATGGCCGACATCGCCCTGGCCTGGCACTGGGCCAAGGGGGTCGCCGCCCCCGTCGTCGGCTGCTCGCGGCCCGGCCGCGTCGACGACGCGGTGCGCGCCCTCGACGTGCGGCTCACCGCCGACGAGGTGGCGCGCCTCGAGGAGCCCTACCGGCCGCACGAGCTCGTGGGGCCGCTCGTCCGTCCGGACGAGGGAGCCCTCGCCGGGACCGTTCAGGAGCCGCCGAAACGTTCGTGAGGGCGGGCCGACACGCCATCCACCATCCATCCAGGTGGCGGCGGTCGCCGTCCTGGTGCCCGTGAGGGCCGCTCGCCCGCCCGGACCCTGCCGGTCCGTTCCTGTCCGATGGCGCGGGCGGGGACGGCTCCGGCCGCGCGGCGCCCTGCCCATCACCCGGGTATCCGATTTCGACAAGGACAGACAGTTCCGGCCGCGCGGCGTCCCGTGCTCACAGCGAGGCGCTCGATCGGGAGCGTCCGAGGACGAGACCGATCACCAGGATCGCCACCGCGGACAGGACGCACACTCCGCAGTCGGACACCAACGGGTGCGGGGCGCTGTCCCGCACCCGGCCGTCACCCTGGGTCATGAGCGCTTGTGGCTGCGCAGCGCCTGGACGCCGGCGCAGGCGGCGACGAGCGCCACGGCCCCGAACAGTCCTTCGAGGGCGTCCTCACCGGTTCGCGGCATCCTGGCGGGCCTCGTCGTGGGCGACGTTCCCGGCGTCGGAGCAGTCGTCTCCTCAGGCGTCGTCGGCGCATCGGGAGTCGGCGTCACCTCGGGCATCGGGGTGGGTGTCGGAGTCGGCGCGGGCATCGGGGTGGGTGTCGGAGTCGGCGCGGGCGTGGCCTCGACGGCCTCGTTCGTCACGACGATGGAGATCACCCGGGTGTCCGGGTTGTACTCGCGCTGGTAATTCGCGGTCCAGCCCTCCGGCGCGTCCTCCTCGATGGTGGCGCCGGAGTTCAGCGGCAAGCCTTCGAAGGTGTGGGTCCAGCCGTTCGACTCATCGAGCACGGCGCTCTCCACACGGTGGCCGTCGATGGTCAGCCAGACCGTGGCGTTCTCGGGTGCGCTGAGCGCGGTCTGGCCCGGGTCCCAGTGCTTGGTCACGGTGAGGCTCTCGGTGTATTCGTGCTCGTTGCCGAGCACGACCTTGCCGTTCGAGCCGATGCCGCCGCCGCGGGTGGATGAGTTGTTCCGGATGGTCACTGTGGCGAGGCCGGAGGAGAGCTCGATGGCCTCTTCGCTCGGGGTGGCCTTGAGTTCGTAGGAGGCCGGGTCGTCGGTGATGCCCGAGACCGCCGTCTGGCCGGCCGTGTCGGTGGAGTAGCGGGCGACGTCCGGGTCGGGCACACCGACCGAGTTATCGGCGTCGGCTTCGAGGGTCGCGCCGTCCAGGTGCCAGTCGGCCAGGCCGCCGCCCAGCATGCGGTCGGAGATTGTCGCGGCCGTCTTCTTCTCGTTGTCGGGGAAGCGCACGATGGAGGCGTCATCGCCGGCGCCGGTGGCGGTGTTGCCGTAGAGGGCGGTACCGCTGTTCACGTTGATGCTGGCCTCGCCGGTGGGGCAGAACCACACGCCGCCGCCGAGCACGGAGGCCTCGTTGTCGGTGATGAGGGAGTCGTTGATGTACAGGGTGTAGGGCACCGAGCCGACGTAGAGTCCGCCGCCCTGCTTGCTGGCGGTGTTGTTCTCGATGGTTCCGGCGTTGATGCGCACCTCGCTGGAGGCCACGTAGACGCCGCCGCCGCAGCCCCTGTCCGTCTGCGTCGTCTCCTCCATCCGGGCGCTGTTGCCGGAGATCGTGCCGCCGTTCATGGTGAACGAGGCGGGGAAGAAGCTGGGCCACTGGCTGTAGACGATGTCGTAGTAGCGGCCGGGCGCGTCCTCGTAGGCGGTCTTGTGGAAGTAGGCGACGAAGGTGTCGTAGGTCGCGACGCCGCCACCCACGCCGACGGAGGTGTTGCCGGTGATGGCGCCGTCGTTCATGACGAAGTCGCTGCCGCTCTCGACGTAGACGCCGCCGCCAGCGCCGTCGGAGAGTTCACCCGTGGCCGTGGTCAGGCCCGTCGCCTGGCAGTTGGAGATCGTGCCGCCGTTCATCGTGAAGTGCGCCTTCGACCAGAAGTCGCGGTAGCCGGCGGAGCCGCCGTAGACGTAGACGCCGCCGCCATGCGGGGCCGAGCAGTTCGTGATCGTGCCGCCGTTCATCGTGAAGGTGGACTCGATGGCATTGTCGGCGGCGGCCCCATTCGGGTTGACCGCCAGGACGAGTACGCCGCCGGAGGTCTGGATCTGATCCCCGGCTGCGCCGTTGGAGATCTCGCCGCCCTCCATGGTGAAGGTTGCCCCGTCGATGAGGACCGATCCTGCGAACTGGTTGTCGATCGTGGTGTTCGTGATCGTGCCGCCGCTCATCGTCGCGGTGGCGCCGTCGCGGACGTAGACGGCCGCGCCATGATCGCGTTCGATCGTGGTGTCGGTGATCAGGCCGCTCGCCATGGTGAACGTGGCATCGCCGCCCGAGGCGATCACAGCGCCCACGTTCTGGTCGTCGGCGCCCTGCCGGGAGGCCAGCAGATTGCGCAGGGTGGCGCCGTCCAGGGTGAAGGAGCCCTCTGTGCGGACGAAGCTGTTCTCCCGACCCTGGCCGTCCAGCGTCACGTCGCCGCTGAGGGTGAACGTGCCGCCGGCCGCCACCTGGACGAACGGCTTGGCGCTGCCCGTGACGGTCGGCGCCGCGCCGTCGGCGTTCGTGATGGTGATGACCTTGCCGGCGGGGATCGTGACGGTGCCGGTCAGGGCGATGTCGCCCGTGAGCTTGATCGTCGTCGCGTCGCCGTCGGTCGCGGCGGCGATGGCGGCCAGCAGGTCCGCCTCGTCGTCCACCGTGACCGTCACGGCGTCGAAGAGGGCCGCGCGGGGCTGGGACGTCGACAGCGAGTCGGAATCGTCGGCCGGGGCCCCCTGCTGGAGCACCTGGGCGGGGATCGAGTTGCCCAGCCCGGTCGCTGTCGTCGTCCCGCCCGGTGCCACGATGCCGAACGCGAGGATCGCGCTCAACAGATAACAAAGCTTTTTCCTCATGAGTGCAGCCCCTCCTGGTCTGCTTCACGCCTCCGGGACTCTTCAGGGAGTGGCAGGGGTGTGAAGGTATTGAAAATTTATCTCTGACATAGTAACAAGTCGTGGTGGAGAGCGGCACCGCATGGGCCGCATCGGCGCGGCGGTCACATGCCTGCTGTGGCACTGGCTAGTGGTGAGCCGGCGCGAGCAGCCCCTGCCGCCGTGGTCGACGGGCCCTGCTCGATCGGGCACGTGCGTGATATCGTTACTCAACCCTGAGCAGTTCCCCGGTTTCGATGAGGATGTCGAAGTGACTGCCTGACCACTCAGGGCTCCGCCGTGTCAGTGGTGGGGCTCTGTCGTGCGTTGCCCTGACTGATCAAGGAGGATCCGCATGCCCCTGCCGAACGACGCGTCTTCTCGATCCGATCCCGCGTCCCGCGATGATCCGACGACCGCGCTGGTCGAGGTCGGGGCCGGCATGGCCGTCCTCTTCGCGGACAGGCCCCCGTCCGAGATGGAACTGATCCCCTTCAGCATGATGGGCACCGAGACGACGAAGAGACTGACCGACCGGCTCGCGATCGGTGCCGGGCTGGTGAATACCGGGGTCCAAGGCGTCCAGGGCGCGCTGCCGGCGCAGGGGCTGGTCCGGCTCGCACCCCAGACGCTGGAGGCGCTCAAGACCGCGGTTCCGGTGCAGTCAGGGGGCTGGAACCTGGGCGTCCTCACCGAGGGCCACGGTTTCTCGCACGTCATACGGTGGGCTCCGGCGACCAGTGCGCAGGCCGCCACCCTGCTGTCCTCGCTCGGGCCCGCAGCCGCGCTCCTGAGCCTGCAGATGCAGTTGGCCTCCGTCTCCCGCCGGGTTGATGAGAACCTCGAACTCACCCAGGAGGTTCTGAAGGAGTTGCGTCAGGACCATTGGAACACCCTGCTCGGCCTGTACGAAACCACGGTCCGTGCGGTGGAGGAGGCCCAGATGGTGGGCTTCGTCAACCAGCACATCTACGGTGCCGTGAAGACGAGGGAGGCCGACCTGCGCGCGGAGCGCCATGTTTTCGACGACTACGTGAAGGGCCACGTCAAGGCCCTCAGTCCGAATGCCAGGAGTCGCAATGAGTATCTCCAGGGGCACGGCGAGGAGATCATCGCCGACGCCCATGGGCTTCTCATGGCCGAGGGTTCCTGGTTCCGCTTCCGGGTGCTGCGAGCCGCCTCCATCGCCTACGACGAGGACCACGCCGCTGAGAATCAGCAGCTGCTGACTTCCCTCGTGGAGACGACCCAACAGGAGCACGACGAGGCGATGGGGCGCATCGCGGAGCTGCTCGAGGCCCTCGAGCGGCGGGCCCGCCTGGTGGCCGCACTGCCCGGCAGGCGGTCGTTCAAGCTCGGCGCCGGTCGAGGTACGGACCGCCACGACATCGCACCACTGGCCGAAGCGCTGGCCGAAAAGGTGGCGGTTCTCCGCAACCGTCCCCACCGGATCGGCGAGTTGCCGCAACCGGCCCTGGCAGTGTTCAAGGACGGGACCGCTCCGAAGGAATTGCTGCGGATCCTGCAGTACGTTCTGCCGGAGGGGACGAGGCTGCTGGCGCTCGCCGATGTGAATGACACCGAGCATCTCATCCACGGCAATGCGTATCTCGGTGTCACGCCCGAGCACTTCTTCCTCTCGTCCCAGAGCGGCGTCAACAGCCAGGGCATCATCGAAAGACAGATTCCACTTGCCGACATCCGCTACGTGCGCACCGGCGCCGACAGGGCCGCAGGACTGGTGCTGGACGTCATCACCAAGGATGAGAACATCCGGATCTCCTTCGACGCGTGGGCCCAGGAGGGAGAGCGCCTGAAGGATGCTCGTCGGCTCGGCACCCTGCTTGCGTCCGCCATGAACATCCCAGATGAAGAGCTGTGTTCGGACCCGTTGCTCCCTTCCCCGGCGGTGCCGGACCGAATGGAACTGCCCGGCGATCCTCAGCGGTTCCCTGCGCCGCGTCGCTCGGCGTGAGCCGGTCGAAGGGCCGCATGGGACCGGATCGCTTCCACCGACCGACCCGGCATCCCCACCGGGGACGTCATGGACTGAATCCTGACTCTCATCGAAGGCGAGTGGAGGACATGCGGACTCAGTGATTCACAGGCATCGTCGCCGTACTTCGTCGCGTTTCTGTCTGTCGTAGCCCGCGTCCGGCATCCTTCAAGATTTTCCGTCCTTGGTCTGATTTGATCTCTTCAAATCATGCGCTGACCGCTGGGGTCAGCAAGAAATGGGTGCGATCATGTCGAGCAATGGCGTTTCCCCTCGTTTCCGATACATGGCAAAGGGTGCTGATGGGGCCGAGGGAACGATTGTCATCCGTAATGGCGAGTGGCTTGCTGTCACGTGGCCCGGTGAGGGGCATTCTCCTGACGAGAATGTCTTCCCTGGTTCGGAGAGACTTGGTCAAATCCTTCCTTCCGGACCAGTCTGCTCGACCGCGTGATCCGCACGAAGCGGCAGCGCCGCGCAGCGGCGGAGGAGGTCGAGGACGAGCCCGAACCGCTTGAGGCGGGGTCGGTGCTCTGGGGGCGACGGTCGTGGCTGCGCCGGGGCGGCCGCCACGAGGCACGGCTCGCCCTGCTGGGCGGCGGGCCACTCGCAGCAGGCGGCCTCGGCATGGCCGGCGGCAGTTCGTCATCGCGATCGCGGGGCGTCATGGTCTCGGCGCGGCGGCTGTCCCGTGTCCCATGGCTGGACCGCCGCCGCATGTCTGGCGCATCAGGGGTAATCTGCCATGCCGGGTGCCGCCGGGCCCGCCGGGGAGGCGGGCGCCGCAGCGGCGGGGAAGAGTGGCCAGTGGCATCGGGAGCCGGGGCGAGGGCGTTCAGGGCCGTGTTCCCCTGCACGTTGCCCATCTTCGCCGGGTTCTGGTTCCTGGGGTTCGCCTACGGCGTGTACATGAACGTGTCGGGGTTCGGCTTCTGGTTCCGATGCTCATGAGCCTGACCGTCTTCGGCGGCTCCCTGGAATTCGTCGCCGTCTCGATGCTGCTCGCCCCCTTCGCACCGGTTCAGGTCATGGCCATCACCTGCATGGTGCAGGCGAGGCATCTGTTCTACGGGATCGCCATGCTCGACCGGTACCGGGGCATGGGCTGGAAGAAGGCCTACCTGATCTTCGGGCTGTGCGACGAGACCTTCTCCATCAACTACTCGGCGCGGATCCCCGAGGGCGTGGACCGCGGCTGGTTCTACTTCTTCGTCACCCTGCTCAACCACTTCTACCGGGTCTCGGGCGCCACCATCGGCGGTGTGGCCGGCTCGCTCGTGGCCTTCGACACCTCGGGTCTCGAATTCGTGATGACGGCCATGTTCGTCGTGATCTTCCTGGACCAGTGGCTGAAGGAGCGCAGGCACTGGACCGCGCTCATCGGCGTCGGCGCGGCGGCGGGATGCCGGCTCGTCTTCGGCGCCGATTCGTTCGTCGTGCCCACGATGGTTTGCATCCTGGTGCTGCTCATGGCTCCGCGCAGGCCGATCGAGGTCGAGGGAGGTCTGCTGTGAGTCCTGCCCAGCAGGTCTGGACCGTCGGTATCTGCGTCCTCGGCACCGTTGCCATGCGCTTTCTGCCGTTCCTCGCGTTCGGCCGCGGGCGGCGGACGCCGGAGTTCGTCCGTTACCTCGGCCGGGCGTTGCCCGCAGCGGTCTTCGGCATGCTGGTGGTCTACAGTCTCAAGGACGTCTCCCTCGTCTCGGGCGGTCACGGGGTCCCTGAGGTGATCGGGATTGCTGTCACGGTGGGGCTTCACCTGTGGAGGCGGCAGATGCTGGTCTCCATCGCTGGTGGCACCATCGTCTACATGCTGCTCGTGCAGTTCGTGTTCTGAGCCCGCCGGCCCTGGCGGGCCGGACCGGGGAGATCGCCGAACTCGTGGCCTTGCCGATGCCCGACGACGAACCGGTGATGACGATTGTGCTCATGCCTTCTCCTGTGCCCGGAAGGTGCTCTGTCCATGGAACGGCCGGTCTGTCACCGGTTCCATTCCCTCATGGTCATGCCGTCGAACTCGACCTGCCCGCGATGGTCGTGCACCTCGATGGCATCCAAGGCGGCGTCGAGCTCGCGGAACTCCACGTCGGAGAATTCCACGTCGCATGCGCCGAGATTCTCCAGCACGCGCTCCCTGCGCTTCGAGCCCGGGATGGGCACGATGTTCGGGTACTTCGCCAGCATCCATGCCAGCGCGATCTGCGCCTTGGTCGCCCGGTGCGCGATTGCGCAGCGCTCCAACAGCTCGAGGACGGGCTGGTTCGCCCTGATGTTCTGCGCGGAGAGCTGGGGCACGAACTTCCGCACGTCATCGGCGTGCGAGAAATCCGTTGCCGCGTCGACTCCGCCCGAGAGGAAGCCGGAGGCGACCGGTGAGAAGGGGACGACCCCGATGCCGTGCTCCAGGCAGAACAGGATGACCTCATGTTCGCAGTCGCGCTCGAGCATGTTGTAGAGATTCTGGACCGCCGAGACCGGGGTGACGGCGTGCGCCGCGGCGAGCGTGTTCACGTCCACTTGTGACAGGCCCCATCCCCGGATGAGGCCGTCGGATGAGGCCGTCGCCGATGAGCCTGCTCATGACATCGGCAACCGCCTGCACCGGAACCCTGCGGTTCACGCGGTGCAGATAGTAGAGATCGACGTGGTCCGTTCGCAGGTTCTTCAGCGACCGGGCGAGATGGTCGCGGATGCAGGACTCGACCCCGTCGGTGCCCTCGGGGGCGTCTCCCATGAAGTGGAACTTGGTCGCCAGCGTCACCGAGTCGCGGAAGCCCCGCACGGCGTCACCGAGCAGCTTCTCGTTGTGCCCGGCGCCGTGAAGAGCTGCTCCATAGCCCTCTGCGGTGTCGAAGAAGGTGCAGCCGGCGTCGTAAGCCGCGCGGATCGTCGCGACCGACTCCTCCTCGGGCGGGATCCGTCCGTAGCCGTGGGACAGTCCCATGCAGACCATCCCGGTCTCGGAGACCTCCAGGCTGCCCAGACGACGTTTCTTCATGCTCCCTCCCACCTTCTGCTGCTTCATCCTGCTGCTTCATCGCGGGTCCTGACGGCGCAACGCAGGTCGGGCCCCGGCCCCGTTCGTCCACCGCTCAGTACAGGGTGCCGCCGCCCAGCTGCTGGGTCCTGACCAGGTCGCGCACCAGCCAGCCGACGACCTTCGGGTCGTAATGGTCGAAGATGCGCGGCAGGGTGCCGTCGTCCAGGGCGGCGAAGGCGGCCGTGTCCTCGGCGTCCAGCTCGAAGTCGAAGACGTCGAAGTTCTCGGCCATGCGCTCGCGGTGCGTCGACTTCGGGATGACGACGACGTCCTTCTGCATGAGCGCTCGCGGTGCGTCGACTTCGGGATGACGACGACGTCCTTCTGCATGAGCGCTCGCAGGACCACCTGGCCCGGCCTCTTGCCGTGTTTGGCGTCGATCCCGGCCAGGGTCGGGTCGGCGAAGATGTTGTTCTGCCCCTCGGCGAAGGGCGCCCAGGCCTCGTGGACGACGCCCAGCTCGGCCATGACGGCATGCGCGGCGTCCTGCTGTCGGAAGGGGTGCGTCTCGACCTGGTTCACCGCCGGTGGGATCTCGGCCAGGGCGGCGACGTCGACGAGGCGCTCGGGGTAGAAGTTCGAGACGCCGATGGCGCGCAGCTTCCCGGCCCGGTACGCCTCCTCCATGGCGCGGTAGGCCCCGGGTAGTCGCTCATCGCCTGGTGCAGGAGCATGAGGTCGATGTGGTCGGTGCCCAGCTTCTCCAGCGACTCGTCGATGGAGGCGGCCGCCCGCTCGTGGTTCATGTTCGACACCCAGATCTTCGATGTGATGAAGATCTCGTCGCGGGGCACGCCGGCGGCGGCGACGGCGGCGCCCGCGCCTTCCTCGTTGGCGTAGGCCTGGGCGGTGTCGATGAGCCGGTAGCCGACTTCGAGGGCCTCTGCCACGCAGTGCTCGGTCTCGTCGGGCGGGGTCTGGAGGACGTCGTAGCCGAGCATCGGCATCTCGACGCCGTTGTTGAGAATCACGGTGGGGACGGTTGTGGTCACAGGTCCTCCTGAAAGGTCGCTCTGAGCGGGTCAAGTTGTGCAGCCGCCGCGGGGCCGGATGGTGCATGCCCCCGGAGCGCCTGCGCCGACGAGCCGTGTGCTGTCGTCGCCGCGGGGCGGGCCCTCCCCGTCGGGGCGCGTGTCAGCCGGGCCGGGTCCACCCCGCCAGCGGGTTCAGGCCTGCTGAGAGTAGTCGTTGGTGGTCAGTACGAAGGCGGGCGGCTCATCCGGGATCCGGTAGTAGGGCTGCTGCGGGATCCCGTTGATCGTGGCGATCTCGGCGGCGGTGAGCTCGACGTCGAGGGCGGCCAGGTTGTCGGCCATGTGGGCGGGGCTGAGGGTCTTGGGGAATGTGATGTTCCGCTCCGCCAGATGCCAGGCGAGGATCACCTGGGCGGGAGTGGCGCCGGTGCGCTGCGCGGCGGCGGCGATGACGGGCTCCTCAAGCAGCGTCTTGTCGCCATGGCCGAGCGGGTACCAGGCCTCCACCAGCACTTCGGTGCCGGTCGCCTCGGACATCCGGGCCTTGAGCTCGTGCTGGTTCCAGCGCGGGTGCGCCTCGACCTGGTGGACGGCCGGGATGATCTCGGCGACGTCGAGGATCTCCTGGAACTTGGCGATCGGGAAGTTGGACAGGCCGATCGAGCGGACCCTGCCGGCCGCCACGGCCTCCTCCATCGCCTTCCAGCCGGACACGTACTCCCCGTAGGGCTGGTGGAACAGCAGCAGGTCCACGTAGTCCAGGCCGAGCCGGGCCAGGGTGGCGTCGATGTCCTCGACCGCCTGAGCGTAGGGGTAGGACTGCGGGAACAGCTTGGTGGTGATGAACAGATCCTCGCGCGCGAGCTCGCCGGCGGCGATGGCGTCGCGCACCACCTCGCCGACGGCGACCTCGTTGAAGTAGGCGTTGGCGGTGTCGATGTGCCGGTAGCCGAGCTCGAGCGCCTGGGGCAGATGCTCGCGCACCTGGTCGGAGGTCATGAGGAAGACGCCGTAGCCCAGGGCGGGGATGGTCCGGCCGTTGTTCATCGTGAAGGACGGGATGGCGGTCATGGTGCGCTCCTTCGGATCGCGAAACGTGCTCACCCCAGATTCACTGCGGTGCTTGTCACAAGTCTTCGTCGGATCGTGGCGCGGATAAAATGCCAATGTCGGAACCGTTGATGCACCGAATGCATGAGCGAGAGGCGGGCGCGACGGATCCGGAGCAGCTGCGGCAGCTCGATGCGATCGCGAACGCGGGCACCATGAGCGCAGCCGCCCGCACGGTGCACATCTCCCAGCCGGCGTTGAGCCGCTCGCTGCGTCGTCTTGAGACCGAGCTCGGCCAGCCCCTGTTCGATCGGGTCGGCCGGCGTCTCGAGATGAACGAGGCGGGCAGGATCGCACTCGAACATGCCCGGCAGATCCTGCGCGACGAGCGCCTCATGCGCGACGCCCTCGACGAGGCGGCCCGCCGCACCAAGGCGCTGCGCGTCGGCACGGTCGCGCCGGCCCCGCTGTGGCGCCTGACCGCGCTCATCGTGGAACGCTTCCCGCAGACGGTGCTCACCTCGCAGATGCTCGCGGAAGCGGACGTCGAGGCGGGCATCATCGCCGGGAACATCGACCTCGCGGTCGCCCTGCGGACCCACCCCCTGCCGACGGTCCGATCCACCCGGCTCATGGTGGAGAATCTCGCGGTCGCCCTGCCCGCCGATCACGCCCTGGCCGGTCGGAGCGCGGTGAGCGCCGCCGAACTCGATGGCGAGACCTTCCTGCTCTTGGCGGACATCGGTTTCTGGCGGGAGCGCTGCGACCGGCACCTGCCGCACGCGCAGTTCGTCGTGCAGGAGGACCGTGGTGTCTTCGAGCAGCTGACGCGGACCTCGGCACTGCCCTACTTCGTCACCGATGCGCCCTCGCTGTCCGCGCCTGCGTCGGGGCGCGTCGTGGTGCCGATCCGGGACGCCATGGCGCACGCCACCTTCTACCTGCTGGCACGAACGGAAGGGCGCCAGGAGACCACCGACGTGTTCGACTGGGTCAGCCGGCAGTAGGACGCGCCGGGCATGGCGCGGGCATCCGCCGCCGGGCGCCGATGCGGTGGGCCACCGCCCTCGGCGGTCAGCCGAGAGCCGGCGCGGGAGCCGCTACGAGGGGCGGCCGGGAGTCCGTCTCGGGCGGCCGCCGACCGACGAGCCCGTACCGTGGCCCGAGCCCCCTGACGAGGGCCGCCACGATGAGCGCCGCCGCCGTCTCCGCGACGACGACGGAGAACCAGATGCCCGTCGGGCCGAACAGGGGCGGCAGCAGGAGGACCGCGCCGACCTCCAGCCCGAGCGTGCGGACCGCCGCCAGGGCCGCCGAGAGCAGACCGTTGCCGAGGGCGGTGAACAGCGACGAGCCGTAGAGGCCCACGCCCATCGGCAGGAACGAGAGCGAGAAGATGCGGAAGGCCCGCTCGGTCAGGGCGAGGAGCGCCGGGTCGTGGCCGGCGAAGGCCAGGGCGAGCGGGCGGGCCAGGAGCTGCGAGACGACGAGCATCCCGGCGCCGGCGACGGTCACGACGACGAGCGAGGCGCGCATGAGGCTGCGCTTCTCGACGGCGTTGGCGGCGCCGTGCTGGAAGCTCATGAGCGGTGCCGAAGCCATGCAGAATCCCTCGAAGACGGCGGTGAAGACCATGCTGACGTACATGACCGTGCCGTAGGCGGCCACGCCGTCCCGGCCGATGAGCCGCAGCAACTGCAGGTTGTAGACGATGCTCACGACCGACACCGCGATCGAGGCCATCATCTCGGACGAGCCGTTCGCGCAGACCGATCCGAGGGCGGCCGGGTCCCTCGCCGGGCGGCCCAGTCGCAGAAGGCTGTCGTTGGGCCGTGCGAACCAGACGAGCGGGGCGAGGCCGCCGATGAGTTCGGCGACGACGGTCGCCCAGGCGGCGCCGGTCACGCCCAGACCGAGGACGCCGACGAGCAGGAGGTCCAGGACGACGTTGGCCAGGCCCGCCGCGATCGTCACGCGCAGTCCGAGCCGGGGCCTGCCGGCGGTCGAGGCGAAGGTCTGGAAGGCGTACTGCAGCATGAATGCCGGCAGGGAGACCATCGAGATCCGGCCGTACCGGACGCACAACTCCAGCAGCTCGCCGGAGGCGCCCAGCGCCTCGGCGACGGGGCGCATGAGGACGGCTCCGACGACCGCCAGCACGATGCCGGCGGCGAGCGTGGCATGGATGATCATCGAGAAGTAGCGGTTCGCCAGCTCGTCGTCGCCCTCGCCGCGCGTGCGGGCGACGAGCGCGCTGCCGCCCGAGCCCATCATGAAGCCGAGCGTGCTGAGGATCATGATGAACGGCATGATGAGGTTGACCGCCGCGAAGGCCGTCGTGCCGGCGCAGTTCGAGACGAACAGCCCGTCGACGACGCCGTAGACCGAGGTGAGGATCATCATCGCGATCGAGGGCAGGGTGAAGCGCAGCAGGGCGCGTCGGCCCAGGTGTCGCGACATGTCCATCGTCAGGACGCTCCTGTGCTCGTCACTCATCCGATTGCAGATCGAGCCCCCTCGGCACGAGCCGGTGCACGAGGACGGCGACGATCACCGTGATGAGGCCGCCGACGGCCGAGGTCAGCACGACCGAGCCGTTGAAGGAGGCGGTGGCCCGGCTCGCCAGCTCGTCGAGGCCGTGCTCACGGGCGATCGAGACCGCGGCCGCGTAGGACTGCGAGGCCTGCGCGGCGAGCCCGGCGTCCACCCCGGCCTCGGCCAGGGAGTCGGCGTCCAGGCCGAGGCGGTAGGTGATCGAGGCGATCGAGCCGAGGACCGCCACCCCCAGCACATTGCCGAGATCGTAGGCGATCTCCTCGAAAGCCGCCCCGCTGGAGGCCTTCTCGGGCGGGGTGGCTCCCATGAGCGCGGCCGATCCGACCGCCAGCGAGCCCATGCCCAGGCCGACCAGGGCCATGACGACCGCGACGAGCGGATAGCCCAGGGCGCCCCGCAGCAGGAACAGCAGCAGCAGGGCCAGCCCCGCGACGGCGATGCCGCCGGCCATGACCCGCCGGGCCCCCAGCAGCCGCGCCAGAGCGGGGGCCGTGGCCCCGGAGAGGATGCCCGACAGCACCGCCGGCAGCAGCAGGACGCCCGAGCGCAGGGGGCTGAAGCCGTTCACCAGCTGCATCCACTGCGAGAGCAGGAAGAGCATCGAGGCCAGCGCGAACATCGAGCCGAATGCGGCCAGGATGCCGCCGGTGAAGGTCCGGTCGGCGAACAGCCGCACCTCGAGCAGGGGCTCGGCGGCCCTCAGGCAGCGGCGGACGAAGAGCGCCAGGAGCGCGATGCCGGCGCTCAATGCGAGTGCGAGGGTGAGCAGCAGCCGGGGCGCCGGCGCCTCGTCGCCGGCGGCGATGTGTTTGAGCGCCCGGACCGTCAGCACCATGCCCAGCAACGAGAGCACCGCGGCGGCCGGGTCCCAGGGGCCCTTCTTCACCACCTTGATCTCCGGCAGCACGGCGATGCCCGCGACGAGCACGAGACCCATGAGCGGGATGTTCACCAGGAAGGCCGAGTGCCAGCTGAAGCGCTCCACCAGGAATCCCCCGAGCACGGGGCCGACCGCCATGCCGGCGCCGCCCACGATGGACCAGGCCGCGACGGCCACCACCCATTCCACCGCGTCCAGGAAGATGTTGCGCACCGCCGAGATCGTCGTCGGCATGATGAGAGCGGCTGCGACGCCCATCACCGCCCGCACCCCGATGACCCCCGGCGCGCTGCGGGCCGCCAGGACCAGTGCGGAGCCGATGCAGAACACCAGGGCGCCGCTCAGGAAGGTCCGCTTCCGGCCGATGCGGTCGGACAGGGAGCTGGCCGCCACGAGCAGCCCGGCCAGGACCAGGGAGTAGACGTCCACGATCCACAGCTGCTGCTCGGAGCTCGGGTGCAGCTGCGTCGAGATGCCCGGCAGCGCGATGTCCATGATCGTCAGGTCGATGGCCAGCACGAACTGGGCGAAGAGCAGCACGAGCAGCACCGCCCAGCGGCGCCGTCCGCCCAGCGCGGTGGTGAGGACCGTGCCGGTGCGGGGCTCCTCGGCGGGGATGTTCCTCTCGCAGTGCGTGGTGCTCATGCCCGCCCGCCACCGATCCGGTCGAGCGCCGCGCAGAGCGCATCGGCGTAGTCGCCCATCGCTCTCAGCAGCCGGGGGAGCCGCTCGGCGGGGACGGTGCCGAGCGCGGCGAGCTCGGCGGCGACGACCGGGGCGATGTGCTCGTCGGCCAGGGCGAGGCCCTCGTCGGTGAGGAAGATCCGGGTGGCGCGCCCGGTGCCGTGCTCGATGCGGACGAGGCCCTCGCCCTCGAGCTTCTTGATCGACGAGTTCACCGTCTGCTTGCCGGTGAAGCACAGCTCGCACAGCTGCTTCTGCGAGCAGCCCTGGCCGGCCACGTGCAGGGCGTAGAGGATGTCGAAGGCGCTGTCGGACAGGCCCGCCGCCCGGGCAGCCCGGCCGTAGGCCTCGTCGATGCGTTTGGTCGCCCTGTTGATGCTGCGCTGCGCGCCCTCGAGCTCGCTCCCACTGCGCCTCCGTCCCTCCCTGAATCCGATTTCGGACTCGATGCAATCGCCTGGAATGCTACCCGTCCGGGGGAGCGCTCAAGTCGGGTTGCAACCTGGCCGGGGCCGCGGATCGGCCGCCCGGCCCGGCGGGGGCCCGGGCGACTCGGGACACCGGCTGCATGCCGCTGGCGGCATCCGGTGGCGCCGGTGGTGCAGGGCATCATGACGGCAATGGCCGGCGCCTCCCGTCCGGTGCTCGGGCTCGGTGCTCACTGCGCTGCCGACCGTCCGCCGGTGGTCGCTGCCTTGGACGGCTGGGTGGATGGTCCCGAACCGCTCGCGACCCCTCGGGATTCCTACGAACTTCCGCGGTCATCCGAGTGGCCCACCACCGGCGGCTTCTCGGGGTGTTTCCTCTGGCGGCGCTCATGGCAGATCTTTCCGTGCGTTCGCTGCCTTCGTGGAGCCCTGGGCGGTTCAATCAATTCAGGGTTCAATCATCCCGGGTTCCGGGACCTTCTCCGCGCCTCGTCCTTTGGTGGTTCACTGATCTGTGAGTCGGGCCCGCCTGGAGTGATGTGGGTTTTTCAGGCAGTGGTTGATGGTTGGTTTCGGGCTGCTGTCTTGTGTTGTTGTCTCCGTCCGGTGTCGGCTTGGTCGGGGGTCCGGTGGTCGATCGCCGAGTGGAGACGCTCGTGATCGCATCGTGACCCGGTCCGGGCTGTCACGTCCCGGATTGCATGGTTTCGGGTCGAGTGGGCCTCACGGTTCACGAGTTCCCTCCCCGAGACCGCGGTGAACGACTCGGCGGCGGCAGTGCCACAGCAGCTGCCGGTCCGCCCGACGGACGGGAGGACCCCGCGGCCGGCCATGAATCCCGTGCATCCGGCCGACGTGCATCGAGCCCCCCGATCCGAGTGGAGGACCGTGACACCACGGATCGGTGGACGGGCCCGGCGCGGCCATGGCCGAGGCCCCGGCGACGAGTCCGGCGCGCATGCGACCGGCGATCGCGCCCCCGACGACCCCTCCCCCGGGGAGCAATCCACGACGACCGCCGGGTGGGCGGATCCCCGCCGGGCCGGACCATGCGCGATGCCGCCCACCCGTCTCATCCCGGGCGCGGTGGCGGCGACGCCCCGGCCAGCCGGCCCGGCCGGCCCGGCGCCGGCACGATCCGTCCCGGCCCGTCCCCGAGGCCGACGGGCAACGGGACCCGCCGCCGCCACGATCTCGCGGACCACGCCGAGCGAGAGGCCTCGACGCCGCTCCGGGCCGGCCCCGCGCGGACCCGGCGGCAGCCGTGGGCCCGTTCGGACCCGTCGAGGAACCCGACGATGATGGCCGCCGGGTCCTCCCCCCGCCGGGCCGTCGAGGACCCGGGACGGTTCCGCCGGGCGCAGCAGCCGGACCCGGATGCCTCCACCCACCGGCGCACGGACCGGACGGGGCGGTCGCCTCCTCCGCGGCGGATGCGGCGGCGTCCCGCGCTCACCCGGACCCCCGGGCGAAGAAGGCCGCCGCTCCTTCCGGGAACCCGTTCCCCATGCGGGCCTCCCGGAGCCCCGCCCTCAGCCGTCCGATCCCGGCGTGCCCTTCCGCGGTCACGGCATCAGCGCCGAGACCGGGGTGCCCCCTCCGCCATCCTGCGACCCGGCCCCCGACCGCCTGCGCCACAGGACCGTACGATCCGGCCACCCCGGCCACCGGCCCGGACTTCTGGACGATCTCGAGAACGACTTGTTCCTTAAATTCCGCACTGTATTTCGGTGTCGACATGATCTAATTCTATGGCCGTCATGAAACAAAATCGTTTCTGGTTTCGCGGGGTGGGAGGTGTTCGAAGTCGTAGTCGAATGTTCGGCTGGCGATGTGTGAGGCGAACGCGCCGAGGGTTTCTTCGGGGGTCTCGTGCTGGATGTTCGCGGTGTTGTTCTTGGCCGTGTTCCGGACGTGCTCGACCGGGTTGTGGTCGGGAGCGTACGGCGGCAGGAAAACAGGGGTGATGCGCTCCAGCAGCCGGCCGGGCTCGTAGAGGCCGGCCAGCATCTTGGCGTGGTGGGATCGGGCGTTGTCCAGGACGACCGCGATCTTGCCGGTCTCGGTTTCTCGTTGGAGCCGGTCCAGGGAGAGGATTGTCTGCTCGGTGTTCTGGTTGCCCTCGATCGGGTACAGTTTGACTTTTTTGCTGGTCAGCGAGAGGGCGCCGAAGAAGGACTGGGACGTCTTCTTCCGGTCCACGGACAGCTTGGTGCGTTGTCCTTTCGGGAGCCACATGCGGCGGGTCTCGGCCTCGTGCTCGGGGCGGGCCTCGTCTGCCGTGTAGACCTCCCAGCCGGCGTCCAGCAGGGCTTTGACTTGGGTTTTCACTTCGGTCATGCGTCTGGTGATGGCTTTCTCGTTGCGGTGCTTGTCGAATGGGTCGGGCAGTTCGAGGCTCAGCCCGCAGAAGCGCAGGAGCAGCTGGTACGAGGAGTCCGACTGGTACTCGACGTCGAACAGGATCTTCACGACGTCACGTATCGCTGGGACGTCCCAGAACTCGGCGTGGATGCCCGTCTGGGAGGGCGGCTGGGCGAGGATTTTCTTGAGTTCTTGTTTCTGGTCGCGGATGAGTTTCGCCGCGTTCTGGTTCCCCGTATGGCCGGTCAGGACCGAGCACATCCTGGTGGCCTGCCAGTCGGCCAGCCATTCCTGCACTGTCCTCTCGGCCCGTTCGACCATCTTCGCGATGATGTCGATTCCGACTCCTTCAGAGGCGTACAGGATCGCTTCTGCTTTCATCCGAACCAGCACATGATTGTCGGAACGCTTCTTCCACCTGATCAGGACGGCGGTTTCTTCCGGGGTGACCCCGACCTGCATGCTCCGATCATATCCGGAACAGCACAGGAAATCCACGAAAAATACGGTTTCGTTTCATGTCAGCCATACCTCACGATCATTTCACCCACTGTCCGAAAAACACCAAGCACTCCACGGAGCCATGCGGCGATCTGCTGGTGGGCGCCGGCCGCCGCCGCGTCGGACTGGATGGGCAGCCCCTCGAGGATCGTCGCGCCGGGCGCCAGCCGGGCGATCATGGCGTAGGTCCCGCCGTCGCCGCCGCCCAGGTGGGTGTTGAACGGGGCGATCCGCCGGCCCGAGAGGTCGTGCTGCTCGAGGAATCCGCACACCGGCATCGGCGGGGCGCCGTCCCGCAGCGGGTGGCCCAGGAAGATCGGGTCGTGCCCGGCCGGGTCGATGTCGTCGACGAGCTCGGGGCGCAGCCCGGCGGCGCGCTCGCGCCTGACCCGGGCCAGCAGGGCCCCGTGGTGCCGGGGATCGGCGTCGTAGGGGACGACCGGTCTGATCCCGACGATGTCGGCGCCGGTCAGCGAGGCGATGGTCCGCGCCGCCCGGGCCGTACTGCCGTGCACCGAGAAGTGGACGACCAGCCCGTTGCCCATGAAGACCTCCTCAGTGCGTTCGACGGTGCCGCCGGGCGGCGGGCCCCATCCGGAGGAGGGCCCTGCCGCCGCGGTCTGCGGGGGCTCAACCCAGCTGGGTGCGGAAGACGGGGAAGAAGCTGTGCTCGCCGTAGCTGGTGAGGGGCTCGACGGCCCCGAGGGCCGTCATGTCGTCCTCGCCGATCGTGAAGTCGAGGGCGGCGTTCTGCTCCATGTGGGCGCGGTTGGCGGTCTTGGGCAGGGCCACCAGGCCGAGCTGGAGAATGTAGCGGAGGCACAGCTGCGCCACCGAGACGTCGTACCTGGCGGCGATCGCGGCGACCTCGCCGTTGTCGAGAATCGCGCCGTGGGCCACGGGGGAGTAGGCCTCGACCACCACGTCGTTCGACTGGCAGAAGTCGATGAGCTCGAACGGGGTGTTGCCCACATGGGCGAGCACCTGGTTGACGGCCGGCCTGACCCGGGCGTTGTCGATGATGTTCCGCAGGTCGTCGATCAGGAAGTTGCTCACGCCGATCGAGCGGACCCTGCCGGCGGCCTGCGCGTCCTCCATGGCCCGCCAGGCCTCGAGGTTCTCCGCGTGGTAGTGGTTGTCGCCGGCGCGGAACTCCGCCCACGGCTGGGGGCTGTGGATGATGAGCAGGTCGACGTGGTCCAGGCCGAGCCTGGTCAGCGACTCGTCGATCGAGGCGGCGGCCGTCTCGTAGGACTTGTGCTCGGCGGCGACCTTCGTCGTGACGAACAGCTCCGAGCGGGGTACGCCGCACTCGCGGACGCCGGTGCCGACGCCGGTCTCGTTGCCGTAGGCCTGCGCCGTGTCGATGTGGCGGTAACCGACGGCCACCGCGTCCTCGACCGCCCGGGCCGCGTCCGCGTCGTCGATGAGCCAGGTGCCCAGCCCGAGCGCGGGGATCGAGTTGCCGTCGTTGAGCCGGATCCGCTCGTCGTATGCCATGATCTTCCTTCCTCGTGGTCTTCTGGGTGGTCTCCTGGCGTGCCGGTGTCCGCCGGCCCGCCGCCGACCAGCCAGGGCCGCCATCAGTCGGCGTAGACCTCCTCGGCCATGCGGAGGGCCGCCCACGCCTTGGGCCAGCCGGCGTAGAAGGCCGCATGGGTGAGGATCTCGGCCATCTCCTCGGCGGTCACGCCGTGGCGTCGGGCGTTGCCGATGTGGAATCGCAGTGAATTGTCGAGGATGCCGCCGGCCATGAGCGCGGTCACCGTGACGACGCTGCGGTCGCGCGCCGAGAGCCGGTCCTCGCGCGACCAGACCTGCCCGAAGAGCACGTCGTCGTTGAGCTCGGCGAACTTCGGGGCGAACCCGCCCAGCTGGTCGCGGCCCGTCGTCACCTTGTCTGCCATCTCTTCCTCCTGCTGTCCTTCCGGCGCTCGTGGTGCGTTCGGTGCGGACCCGCTCAGCCGAGCCGGTCGTAGTCCTCGTCGGCGACCGGCTCGAGCCACTCGTTGTCGAGGCCCTCGCCGGGCACGGCGATGGCGATGTGGGTGAACCAGGAGTCGGGGGCCGCGCCGTGCCAGTGCTTCACCCCGGCCGGCACGTTGACCACGTCGCCCGGGTGCAGCTCGACCGGTTCGGCGCCCCACTCCTGGTAGTAGCCCCGGCCCGCGGTGACGAGCAGGATCTGGCCGCCGCCGGTGTCGGCGTGGTGGATGTGCCAGTTGTTGCGGCAGCCGGGCTCGAAGGTCACATTCGAGATGTTCATCTGCTCGGTCGAGAGCGGGGCCAGATGGCTCGTGCCGATGAAGTACTGCGCATAGGCGGTGTTCTCCTCGCCGAGGGGGAACGGGCCGGTGTCGATCTCGTCAGTCATGGTGGATGCATACCTTCCCGCCCGAGGCGCGCCGGTGCTGTGGCGGTGGCGTCGGCACGGCACCCGGACGGTCCTGGGCCTGGACCAATTGTCGCTCCGACGAGCCGACGGATCCAGTGCCCGGCTCCCTTTCGGGCGGCCGATCTGACGGCTCGGCCGGCCGGGTCGGGCGCGGCGCCCCGACCGACCGCGGCATGCTCCACCCCGGACGGGCGCCGGGCACTGGCTCGGCGCCCGCGGCTCCACGGGTCGGGCCGTCAGCGGGCGGCCCGGGGCGGGTGCGCGGCCGGCCGAGGGGCGCGCAGCACGACGGGCAACGACTCCCAGCCGCCCAGCGGGAACAGCGCGCGGACGCCCCGCCCGCCGGACTCCAGTCGGAAGCGCGACAGGAGCGCGCGGGTCAGTACGCGCAGCTCGAGGGTCGCGAGCGACCGGCCGGGGCAGGCGTGCGGGCCCGTGCCGTAGACGAGGTTCCGGTCGGCGTTGCCGGCCGGGTCGTAGCGGTCGGGATCGCCGAAGACGGCCGGGTCGCGGTTGGCCCGCGTCCAGTCGATGACCAGCTGCGTGCCGGCGGGCACGTCGCGCCCCGCCACGCGGACCTCCCTCGTCGTGACGCGGCGGTTCGAGGTGAACGGGTCGTCGATGCGCAGCACCTCGTCGATGGCCGCGTCGAGGGACGCGTCGTCGAGCCCGCGCCACTCGTCCTGCCTCGACCCGTCGGCGACGAGCCAGCCGACGACGACCCCGGCGCACAGGGCCAGCGAGCCGAGATCGCCGCCGGTCCAGTTGCGCAGGATCGACACGAGCACCGGGTCGGGCAGCGTCCGGCCGTCCTCGTCGCGGGTGTGGACGAGCTCCCAGGTCAGGTCGTGGGCGGCCCCGGGCTCGCGGCGGGCGGCGATGATGGCGGCGATGATGCGGTCGAACCGCTCGGCGACCTCCCGGGTGCGGGCCAGCTCGCCCGAGCGCGTCGCCTCGTGGTTGGCGGCCATCCATGCGATGAGCTCGTCCTCGAGCCCGGGCGACCAGCCGAGCCAGGCCGACTGGGCCCGGACCGCGTAGTGCGAGCCGAGGTCGCCGACCGCGTCGAGCGCGGTGCCGTCGGCGAGCGGATCGAGCAGCCCTGCGGCCGTCCTCTCGAGGGCCGGCCGCAGGGCGGCCATCCGGGCGGGGGAGAGGAACGGGGCCAGGAGCCTGCGCATCGCGGCGTGCTCGGCGCCGTCCATGCCGTTGGGCACCTGGAGGAAGCGCGAGACGCGACTGGAGTAGGTGTCCGGGTCCTGCGCCACGGCGACGGCCTCGGCATGGGTTCTGACGACGGGGCGCTCGGCCCGGTGATCGGTCATGGTGCTCCTCCCCGGCACGCCCCGCACGGGCCGAGCCGTCCGTTCCCACTGATCTTCCCCCAATTCAACCAGGGAAATGCCTGCGGGGCGACGGGGACCTGGAACGCCGGCGTGGAGCGGTGCGCACGCCCGCCCCCGGAGGAGGGCCGGCCGGGGATCCTGCGGAACCAGCCGTGCCGTCCGTCGCGCGAGGCGGTGCGGAGGCCCCAGGCGACGGAGGTCCTGAGCGGGGACGGGGGCCGGGCCCGTCAGTGGAGCGGGTCGGGGTGGTTCCCGTGCAGGCCGATCACCGTGCCGACGGCCACCATGACCGCGCCGGTGCCCATGGCCAGCATCGCGCTCTCGTCGCTGATGAGCCTGATCGACCCGTCCCCGTCGGAGCCGTTCCCGTCGGGCGGCTCGGCGATCGGGCCGGCCGACGCGCCGGGCGTCGGGGCGGCGGAGGTCCCGGGCGTCGGGGCGGCGGAGGCCCCGGGCGTCGGCGACGGGGTGCTCGAGTCGTCCACGAGACCGCTGACGTTCGAGAAGGTCACGCCGTCGGCGTCGGTGCTGACCGTCGTCACCGGATCCGCGCCGTTCTTGCCGGCGCGCACGTGCACCTGCACGTGCTCGGTGTGCGTGTCGTAGGCGATCCCGTCGGCGACGACGGCGCCGTCCGGGGTCTGCTCCGCGCCGTCGGGGACGACCTCGGTGACCGTGCAGTCGAGGGTCCTGCCGATGTCGGTGCGGTCGAACGCGGGCAGCTCGAGGGCGAAGGAGCCGTCCGCGAGGTTCGTCGTCGTGCCGAGCCGCTCGCCGGAGGCGCTCGTCGCCTGGAAGGTGAACTGCCCGGCCGCCAGGTCGGCGCCCTGGAGCGTCGTCGTGCCCGTGATCGTGGCGCGACCGCCGGTCACGGCGACCTGGACGGTCGCCGCGGCCTCGTAGTCGTCCGCGGCGTAGTGGGCGGACTGCGGCGCGTAGTAGTAGGCGACCTGGTAGACGCCGGGCGTGCTCGTGTCGACGTTGGAGACGACGCGCACGTCGGCGCTGTCGATCCCGACGTCGACCCCGGCGTGGTCGTGGATCCACTCGAGGTTGTCGGCTGGCCGCCATGCGGCGCCGACCGGGATGGTGCTGTTCACCGCGCTGATCACCTGGCGGACCGGCACCTCGGCGCCGCCCAGGGCGCCGGTGCCCGCCACGGCGGGGGAGGAGAGGGCGCCGCTGGGGAACTCGTGGGTGGTGGCCAGGCCGTCGGGGGCGTTGTCGTCCGTCTCGACCTGCCAGCCGGCGTCGCGGATCGCCGACCTCACGCGGGTCAGGTTGAGGCTGACGGTGCCGCCCGTGAAGAGGGCGTCGTCGGGGCCGGCGACGTGCGCATCGGTGCCATCGAGGTTCGAGACGGTCAGGTCACCGGCCGTCATCTCGGGCATGAGCGCCTGGATGGACTCGGGGGCGTTGGCCGAGGCGCGGTACCGGCCGGCGCCGGCGAGCGGATTCGCGCCGTCGCCGGCGCCGCCCACGCGGTGGGCGAAACGGATGCTCGTCGCCGAGTGGGCGGCGGCGGGGGAGCGGAGCTCCTCGTCGATGCCGACCCAGGTCTTCGCGCCGGGGTCGAGCCCGTCGGCGTCGACGAGCATCAGCGCGACGGACACCGTGAACGTCTCCCCGGGGGCGAGGGAACCGGTGAGCAGGAGTGAGCGCAGGGACGACCAGCCGCCGGCGGGCGGTTCGGTGCTCTCGCCCTCGGCGGTGCCGTAGGCGAGCGTCACGCCCGCGGCGTGTCGCGGTGCGGTGCTCGTCCCGTCCGACTGTTGCGGGGTGGGGCTCGTCCCGTCGGGCCCGGGCGTGGTACCCGCCTCGCCGTCCTGGTGGGCGGTGGCGCTCCCGCCGGTCGGCTCCGGCGCGCCGCTCGCCACCAGCTGCGGGGCGCCGGGCCCGGTCCCGCCGGTGGGCAGGGTCGCGGTCTCGTCCAGTTCGAGCGTGGCCTCGGTGGTGTTCGCCACCGTGATCGTGGCGGTGAGGCCGGCGTAGTCGTCGAGGTCGACGATCGAGTGGGCCCCGGCGCCGGTGGCGGAGTGGTTGGACTGCCAGGACCCCCCGCTCCGGTCGGTCACGGTGAAGTAGGCGCTGTGCGTGAGGCCGCCGTCGACGAGGGGCGCCGTGTCGGTGCCCGTCCCGGTGTAGATCGCGCCGGACTGGGCGGCGGAGGCCCCCGGCGAGCCGAGGCCGATGAGGCACACGAGCATCGCGACGACGGCGACGCCGATGCGCGCGGCCGGGCGACCAGTCGAGTCCATGGTTGATCCGCCAATCGATGCTCGAGCAGAACTGTGCGAACGGAACGATATCAGCAACCCTGAGAAACATTAAGGGTGTTCGCGGCCCCAGTTATACCCGTCCCCGAGTGCGGATGGCGCGGTGAATCAGGGTGTCGCCCGGTCGGGCCCGGAACGCCCGGGTCGTCGCGGGGCTCCTCCCGGCCGGGTCCGGGGCGTTCGATCACTCCGTCCCGTGCGCCGTGGGGTCGGCGTCGTGGCGCACGGGCCCCGGCGCGCCGCGCCCGGTGGCCCTGTGCCGTGCTGGAGCTCAGAACACGGGGTGCGCCCGGGCAGGGCGCTGGGACCGCACCCGTGGAACTTGATCCAGCTCGTACTGGCGAAAGGATGTCCGATGAGTTCACCCGCCCGCCCTCCGTCCGACCCGCCCGTCGCCCTGCCGCCCGCCGGACGTGCCGCGCTGCGCGCCGGCGTGGTCGGCAACCGGATCGACAACGTCCACGTCTTCCTGCCGCTCACCGCGCTCGCGCCGGTGATCGCCCGGCTCGCCGGTCCCGCCGCCGCGACCGGCACGGGGGCTGTCATCGTCATCGCCATGCTGCTGGGCCGCCCGGTGGGCGGCCTCGTCCTCGGGCCGGTCTCCGACCGGCTCGGCCGTACCCGCACCACCAGGCCGACCATCGGCGGCACCGCGAGCTGCGCGCTGCTCATCGGGTGCATGCCGACCCACCGGGTGCTCGGGGCCGGCGCCATCGTGCTCGTCCTGGTTCTGCGCTTTCTCGGCGGCGTCTTCGTGGCCGGGGAGTACTCGGCGGCGATCCCGCTGGCCATGGAGTGGTCGGCCCCGGGTCGCCGCGGTCTCATGAGCGGTCTGATCCTGTCGATGGCGCCCTGGGCCCAGGCCTTGGTCGCCTTCGCCGTGGCGGGGCTGCTCACCGCGCTCGGCCCGGAGCGCTACGCGGAGTGGGGCTGGCGTGTCCTCTTCCTCCTCGGCGCCGCCTGCTCGCTGGGCATGCTCGGCCACTACCGCACCCGCGTCGCCGATGCGCCGCTGTTCCACCGGCGGCGCCGCTCGTCGGCGGCGGCCGGGGGCGGCATCGGCGAGGTGCTCGTCGGGCGCTGGGCGGGCGCCTTCTGGCAGGTCTTCAACCGGGCTGTGGCTGCTCACCGACACGACAGTGCTCATCCTCACCACGAGCCTGTCGACCGATGCCGGGCTGCCGGCGGCGAGGGTCTCGCTGGCGATGGGTGCGGCCTCGGTCGCCCAGGCCCTGTCGATGACGCCCGCCGGGCACCTGTCCACCCGCACCGGCAGGCGGGCCCTGCTCGTCGGCTGGGGGATCGTCGCGGCCGTGCTCGGCCCCGTCCTGTGGCGGACGACGGTCTCCTCGCGCGGCCTCGGTCGCGCGGCCGCGCTGGCGGGCCTGCTGCAGGTGGCGACGGTGGCGGCCTACGGGGCCCGTCTCGGTCTATCTGTCGGAGCGGTTCCCCACTCGGGTGCGCTCCACCGGCTACGGCATGGGGTACAGCCTCTCGCTCGTCCTCCCGGCCCTCTACACCTTCTACCTGCCGGCGGCGCGCGGCGATCTGCGGGCTCGTCGCCCTGGAGGGGCGCTCCTCGCCGTCGGCGTCCTGCTGGGCCCCGCCCTCGGCCCCGGACGGATCGACGACGACCTCGACACCGTGGCGGACGCGTCCCGTGGGCAGGACGTCCCGTGAACGCGGCGGCCCACGCCCGGCGGGTCCGTCTCCGGCGCGGCAGTCGACGGCGCGGGCGGGGCGGCCGGTCGGGCCCGGGACGATCCGGCGCCCGGCACCCGTGCGCAACGGCGCGGGGGAGCGCTGTCGGGCGTCGACCCTGAGAGGCCTCAAGGATGTCCACGGCCCCAGGGGGCCCGTCCCCGAGCGCTGACGGCCCGGCGGATCAGGGTGCTTCCCGGTCGGCCCGGAACGCCCGTCGGTCCGAACGGGCCTGCCCGACGCGCCGACGCGCGGCTCGACAGGCGTGTCGGCAGGGGATTCGGGGTTGTCGCGGCCCGGTGCCCGAACCCCGCCGTGAGCTCGTCCGATTCCCCCGATCGGGCATGATCGACGAGGGGAGCGGGCCCGTCCTGGAGGTCCCTCCCCGTGGCCGAGCGACCGGTCCGTCCGCCGATCGGTGCGTCGTTCGGGGGCCTGGAGCCCCCGTCCGATGTGCGATCCTGCCCTCCGGGAGGATGACCCGTGACGAGTACGCGAAGTGATGCGAAGGAACCCGACCAGGGTCGGAGGATGAGGCACCCCGCCCCGCAGTGGTCCCGTGACATGTCGGCGATGCACACGCCCTCCCGCGAGGAAGGACCGTGCCGACGGACTCGGCACGGTCGACGTCGAGGAGCAGGACAACGGCGGTGCCGGCCCCTCGTGGGGCCGGCACTTCATGACCCCGGTGCTCTGGATCTCGCCGGCCGTCGTGGGCGCCGTCGCGGGTCTGGCCCTCGTCCTCCCCCAACCCTTCTACGACGCCTCTTCTACGACGCCTCGCGGACGATCCGCAACGTGATCTCGGAGCGCTTCGGCTGGTACTACCTCCTGCTCGTCGCGATGGTCGTCCTGGTCTGCCTGTTCTTCCTGGTCGTGGTGGATCGCCTGGTCGCCGTTCGTGGGCGTCTTCATCGCGCGCATCTCGCGGGGCCGCTCGATCCGGCAGTTCCTGCTGAGGGTCATCCTCATTCCGACCGTCTTCAGCTGCATCTGGTTCGCGACTTTCGGGACCCTCTCAACCTCGGCACGGATCAACGGCGCCGACCTCGCCTCGCTGCCGACCGAGAGCGTGCTGTTCGGCACGCTCGCCCAGCACCCCCCTCGAGAGGCCCCTGTCGATCCTGTCGGTGCTGCTCATCATCTCGTTCTTCGTGACCTCGGCCGACTCGGCGACGTTCGCCCTCGGCATGATCTCCGAGGACGCAACCTCGACCCGCACAAGCGGACGAAGGTGATCCGGGGGCTGCTGCTGTCCGTCCTCGGCGCCGTCCTGCTCATGGTCGGCGGTCTCGACGCCCTGCGGAACGTCCTCATCATCACGGCGCTGCATCACGGCGCTGCCGTTCTCGGTCATCATCCTGCTCATGGTGCTCGCCCTGTTCCGGGAGCTGAACCACGAACGGCTCATGATGGGCCTGCACATTGATGGGCCTGCTACATCAGGCCGACCGCGTTCCCCGAGCAGGACAAGCCCTTCCGCTCCTACGAGGACGATCCCCCTCGAGCCGGTGGAGCTCATGCAGCGCGACATCGCGCTCATGCAGCGGCTGCGGCCGGACGAGGACGGGGCGGCCTGCGATGACGAGGAGATCGAGCCGGACGCCGAGCGGATCTGACGGGTCGACCCACCCGCGCTCCGGCCCCGGCGCGGTGGCTTGGCTCGACGGGTGTGGCGGACTGTTCCTGGGTGAGGAACCGCCCCCGGTCCCATGACGATGGCCCCGGTCCTGGGCGGTGTCCGGGCGCCGACGGCGTTCGGGGACCCGATGATCCCGCGGACCTCCCGCGGGGGCAGGAGCACAGTCATGGACAGGAACTACTTCGACCTGAGCGGGCGCGTCGCGCTCGTCACCGGCTGCTCGACCGGCCTCGGCGTCCAGATGGCCGAGGCGCTCGCCTCGGCCGGTGCATCGATCGTCCCCGTGGCCCGGCGCACGCAGCTCATCGAATCCGTGGCCGGGAGGCTCGCCGGGGAGTTCGGCGTCGAGACCATGCCGGTCCGGTGCGACGTCACGAGCACCGAGAACGTGGACGCCGTCGTCGACGCGGCCCTCGAACGTTTCGGGCGCATCGACGTCCTCGTCAGCGATGCCGGCACGGGCGCCATCGGCAATGCCGAGGAGATCACCGACGAGCAGTTCCGTCAGGAGCTCGAGGTCGACCCGTTCGGCACCTTCCGCGTGGCGCGCGCCGTGGCGGGCAGGGCGATGATCCCGGCCGGCTACGGACGCATCATCAACATCGCCTCGATGTACGGCCTGGTCGGCAACATGGTCGCCGGTTCGACGCCCTACCACGCCGCGAAGGGCGGCGTCGTCAACCTCACGCGGGCCCTCGCCGCCGAGTGGGGCGGGCACGGCATCACAGTGAACGCGATCTGCCCCGGCTACTTCTACACCAATCTCACCGCCGAGACACTCGACAGCGACTTCTTCCAGCAGCACGCCAGGGTCACGATCCCGGTGCAGCGCTACGGGCGGGCCGACGAGCTCGACACGGCGGCGCTCTTCCTGGCCTCCCCGCCCTCCTCCTACGTCACCGGCGCGGCGGTGCCGGTCGACGGCGGCCACACCGCGATCTGATCGTCCGCCCCGACCGGCCGTCGGGGCGCGTCCCGGGCCGGTGCGCATCGGCGACCACTGCATGATCGGGCCGGGCACGACGATCTCCACCGTCGGCCACCCGCTCTCACCGGCCGGCCGCCGCGCCAAGCTCGCCAGGGGCGAGCCCGTCACCATCGGCGACGACGCGTGGCTGGGCGCCAAGGTCGCCATGCTGCCCGGTGCCACGATCGGCTCCAACGTTGTCGTCGCCGTCGGAGCCGTCGTCACGAAGGACGTGCCCGACAATGTGATCGTGGCCGGGGTGCCCGCCCGCGTCGTCCGGACCATCGACGACGACGTCGACCGCGGCGACTGGGGGGCAGCCGGACCGCTCGGGCGCCCGCCGCGTCCCCGGGACGGTGGCACCATGGACCCGGGAGGAACTCATGCGCAAGCTCGGACTCATCGGCGGCATCGGCCCGGAGTCGACCATCCCCTACTACCGCGGCATCGTCTTCGGGGTGCAGGAGCGCATGGGGGAGCGCGTCTTCCCGCCGATGACGATCGAGAGCCTCGACGTCTACCGGGTGCTCGAGCTGTGCGAGGGCCGCCGCTTCGACGAGCTGGTCGACTACCTGGGCGACGGTCTCGACGCCCTGGCCGCCGCTGGCGCGGACTTCGCTGCGCTGAGCGCCAACACGCCGCACATCGTCCTCGGCCGCCTGCAGGAGCGCTCCCCACTGCCGCTGGTCAGCATCGTCGAGGCCGCCCGCGCCGAGGCGCAGCGCCGCGGGCTGGGCCGCGTCGGCCTGCTCGGCACGATCTTCACCATGCGCGAGGAGTTCTTCGCCGAGCCCTTCGAGCGGGCGGGCATCACCGTCGTGCGCCCCGACGCCGACGAGCAGGAGCTCATCCAGGCCCGCATCTCCGACGAGCTCGAGCTGGGCGTCGTCCGGCCGGAGACGGTCGACGAGCTGTGCGCGATCGTTGCCGGCCTCCGGCGGCGGGCCGGCATCGAGGCCGTGGTGCTCGGCTGCACGGAGCTGCCGCTGGCGTTGGGCGACGGGAATTCGCCGGTGCCCTGCCTGGACACCGGCGAGATCCATGTCCGGGCCCTGATCGACGAGATCCTCGACGACGGGGCCCGGGACGGGGACCCGGCGGGCTCGGTGTCAGGCGCCTGACATCCGGCCCGTCAGGCCGTGGCCGAGCAGATCCGCGGGCCTGGCGGACGGGCCCGCGGAGACTCAGTCGAGGACGACGCTCTCGCCGCCGACGGCAGCGCTCCCGTCGGCGGAGGCGGTGCGCTCGTCGGCCGGGATGCGCTCACGGCCGGGTTGGGGCTCGACCCGGACCCGGAGCCCGGTGCGCCGCGAGCGCTCGACGCCGGCCAGGGCGAACGAGAGCGCCAGGGCGGTGACGGCGACGCCGACGGCGACCAGGGCCGCGGTGCGGAAGTCGGACGCGGTGGCGGCGCTCATCGGGTCGCCCGCCGCGAGGCGGCTCGCCTGGATGCCCGAGAGGACGCCCAGGAGCAGCGAGGAGCCGATGCAGCCTGCGGTCTGGAAGCAGGTCGAGACGATCGTCGTGCCGTGCGGGTGCATCGGGCGCTCCAGGCCGGCCAGCGCGAAGGTCTGCGCCGGACCCATCGTGAAGGCGGTGCCGGCGATGACCGGGGCGCAGCAGGCCATGACGAGCCAGGGGTCGGCGCTCCCGTCCAGCCCTCGACAGGGCGCCGGTGAAAAGACCACGACGACCGCGAGGGCGATCGGGAGAAAGACGCGCAGACCGAACCGATCGTAGAGCCCGCCGGCGACCGGGGACAGGACGCACGACAGGATGCAGGCCGGCAGCAGCGTGCCGGCCGCTCCGAGGGGCGAGAGGCCCAGCGCGCTCTGCAGGAACATCGGCAGGACGATGGTCATCGAGAAGACGATCATGAGCGTGAGGACGATGACGGCCAGGCCGAGGGCGAAGCTCCTGGTGCGCAGGGGCCGCAGGTCGATCAGCGGCTCGGCGATGCGGCCCTGGCGCAGGACGAAGGCGGCCGGGGCGGGCCAGGGCGATGAGCAGGGGGACGACGGCGACGGGCACGGGGCCGGTGAAGATCGTCGAGATGCCGTGGAGGACGCCGACGAGGGCCAGCGAGATGAGCGCGGTGGAGGCCGCGTCCAGCCTCGGACGGGTGATCTCGGCCTCGTCGCCGACGCAGACGAGGGCGGCGACCCAGGCCGCCGCGACGAGCACGGCGAAGAGGGCGAAGAGCAGGTGCCGGTCGCCGAGCCGGAGGATCGCGCCGGCGACGATCGGGCCGGAGGACGGGCCGAGGGTCGTCATCGCCGAGACGATGCCCATCGTGGTGCCGAGCCTCTCGGGCGTCGAGACCGTCAGTGTGAGGTTCATGCCGATCGGCACGACCATGCCGGTGCCGAGGGCCTGCACGATGCGGTGCCGAGGGCCTGCACGATGCGGGGACGAGCACGACGACGAGGTTCGGGGCGAGCGCGCCGAGGACCGTGCCGGCCAGCAGCAGGCCCAGGGCGCACAGGAGGAGCCGGTGCGTGCGCACCGAGCGGTGGAGGAGGCCGGTGACGGGCACCATGATCGCGGCGGCGGGTATGCAGGCGGTGGTGACCCAGCCGATGGCGCCCGAGCCGACGCCCGGGTCGTGCATCATCGGGGTCAGGACCACGTTGAGGAGGGTCTCGTTGAAGGTGGCGAGGAAGGTCGTGGCGGGCGGCCACGACGGCGGTCACCGCGGCGGCGCTGCGGCTCGTGCGTGAGGGGACATGCGGGGAACAGCTCTTTCTTCGTGATGGGGACACACGCGCGGGAGCGCGGTCGAGCCGGCCACGGCCACCGACAGGGAGCGGGTGATGGGGACGCATGCGCGGGAGCGCGGTCCCGGGGAGACGCGCGCGACGGTGTGCTCGGGACGGCGACTCGCCAGTGGCCGCGCAGACGGCGGCGGTGCGCTGCCCGTGATGCGGCCCGCGGACGCGTGCACGGAGTTGCCGGTGGCGCGCTCCCGGGCCGACGCGCAGGGACGCCAACACGCCGGCCAGGACGCCCGTAAGTGTCGTGGCAAGCCCCGGGCAACCGCATCCGGCAACGGTGGACGGTTCGGCGAAGAATCCGGCGGGCCCTCCCCGGAACCAGGGGCCCATGGCGCGGCGCACGCCCCGGGTTCGGCCGGGCCTCAGCCCAGGCCCGTGTGGAGGCGCACCTGGCGCAGGACCGCCGAGCCGTCCTCGGTGCCGATCTCGCGGTGCGCCCCGTCGGGCGCCCAGCCGCTGCCGGCGAGGAAGGAGCGCAGCGCGTCGTCGGTGCTGCCGACCCACCACGTGGCGCGCTCGAAGCCGTCGGCCCGCATTGTGTCGACGACCGCGTTGAGCAGGCGCGAGCCGTGGCCGCGCCCGGTGCGCCCGACGACGAACTCGCCGACGACCGCGTCGGCGGGCCCGGCATCAGGGTCCTCGCTAGGGCCGATGGCGGCGAAACCGGTCAGCGTCCGACGGTCGGGGGTCGTCGAGACGAGCACCCGGCAGCTCGCGAGCGGGGGAGCGGTGATCGCCGACAGCCACCTGGCGGTCATGGCCGCGGGCCCGGGCAAATGCCCGGCCAGTCCGGCCCGCGCCCAGGCGCCCGTCTGGAGGTCCGCGATGCGCCCGGCCTCGTCGGCCATGGCGAGCCGGACGAATCCCGGCTCGGGGCCGTGGGGACTGCGCCGCCGGGCGCCCCCCGGTGCGCGCCCGGCGCTGTCCGCGTCCTCGCGCCCGTCCCGGGCGGCCCCCTCATGAGGATGCTCGCTCACGGTTCACAGTCTATGGCCGCGGCGCGCCGGCCCGTGACCGGCGGGCCGCTAGGCTGTCCCCCGTGGCACACGACGGTTTGAAGACCCCTCCCCAGCTGAAGCCCGACACCCTGCGCGTCACCCCGCTCGGCGGTCTCGGCGATGTGGGGCGCAACATGACCTGTTTCGAGCTCAACGGGAAGATCCTCGTCGTCGACTGCGGCGTGCTCTTCCCCGAGGAGAGCCAGCCCGGCGTCGACCTGATCCTCCCGGGCCTGGACCAGCTCGCCGACCGCCTCGACGACGTGGTGGCGCTGGTGCTCACCCACGGGCACGAGGACCACATCGGCGGGGTGCCCTATCTGCTGCGCCAGCGCCCGGACATCCCCGTCTACGGCAGCCGTCTGACCCTCGCCTTCGTCGAGGCGAAACTGCGCGAGCACCGCCTGCGCGACTGCGCGCTGCACGCCGTCGCCGAGGGGGAGCGGATCGCCCTCGGCGAGTTCGGCCTCGAGTTCTACGCCGTCACCCACTCGATCCCCGACGCCCTGGCCGTCGTCATCCGCACCCCGGCCGGCTCGGTCCTGCACACCGGTGACTTCAAGATGGACCAGCTGCCGCTCGACGGGCGCATCACCGACCTGCGCGGCTTCGCCCGGGCCGGGGAGGAGGGCATCGACCTGCTCATGGCCGACTCGACGAACGCCGAGGTCAAGGGCTTCACGCCGCTCGAGCGCGACATCCTGCCGAACCTGGAGCGCGTCTTCGCCGAGGCCGGGCGCAAGCTCGTCGTCGCCTGCTTCGCCTCGCACGTCCACCGCGTCCAGGAGATCCTCGACCTGGCCGCCGAGCACGGCCGCAAGGTCTGCTACGTCGGACGCTCCATGGTCCGCAACATGGCCGTCGCCCGCGAGCTCGGCTACCTCCACGTGCCCGGCGGCATCCTCATCGAGCTGTCCGAGCTCAACGACCACCCCGATGACGAGGTCGTGGTGGTCTGCACCGGCTCCCAGGGCGAACCGCTGGCCGTCCTGAGCCGCATCGCCAACCGCGACCACCCGGCCATCGGCATCAACCCCGGCGACACCGTGCTGTTCGCCAGCTCGCTCATCCCCGGCAACGAGAACTCCGTCTACCGCGTCGTCAACGGCCTCACCCGCCTGGGCGCCCGGGTCGTCCACCGCGGCAACGCCTTCGTTCACGTCTCGGGCCACTCGGCCTCGGGCGAGCTGCTCTACCTGTACAACATCGTCCGGCCGGGCAACGTCATGCCGGTCCACGGCGAGGAGCGCCACCTCGTCGCCAACGCCGAGCTGGCCGTCGCCACCGGCGTGCCGCGCGAGCGCGCCATCGTCGCCCACGACGGGGACGTCATCGACCTGCACGACGGGGTGGCCCGGAGGGTCGGACGCGTCGACGCCTCGTACATCTTCGTCGACGGCTCGACCGTCGGCGACGTCTCGGAGTCGAGCCTCACCGACCGGCGCATCCTCGGTGAGGAGGGCTTCATCTCGATCGTCGCCGCGGTCGACCTGCGCGAGGGCGAGCTCGTGGCCGGCCCCGACGTCTCGGCGCGCGGTTTCCTCGAGGCGCCCGCGATCTTCGACGACGTCACCGAGAAGATCTCGCGGGCCCTGGTCACGGCGCTCGACGAGGGCGTGGACGACGAGCACCGCCTCCAGCAGGTGGTCCGCCGCACGGTGGGCCAGTGGGTGTCGAGCACCTACCGGCGCCGCCCGATGATCGTCCCGGTCGTCATCGCGGTCTGAGCCGCCGTCCCCCGGCCGCCCCCGCGCCGGCCCCGTCTGATTTGGGGAACGCTCGGGCAGGAGGATAAACTTGCGGGGCTGCGCCCCCTCGGGCGCCGTTCACAGTCGTCGAAGAGGTCAAGGAGTCGCCATGGCTGCCGTGTGCGAGATCTGCGGCAAGGGTCCCGGCTTCGGGCACAACGTGCCGTGGTCGAAGAAGAAGACGAACCGTCGCTGGAATCCGAACATCCAGCGCGTCCACGCCGTCATCGACGGCACGGCGAAGCGCCTGAACGTCTGCGTCTCCTGCCTGAAGGCCGGCAAGGTCAGCCGCTGAGCGCGTGGTCCTCGCACCGAGCCCGCCCACCGTCGTGGGCGGGCTCGGTGCTGTCCGGGCCCGTTCCCCGTGCCCCGTCCGGGCCGGTCGGCGCCGAGAATCGTCGGCGAGCCCCACTAGTCTCGGATCGTGGTCGCAGAAGAGGGAACATCGGGTCGGGCCCCACTCGCCGGGCGGGTGGCGAGCCCGTACCGCACGCGCGCCTACCGGCGCCTGGCCGAGCCTCTGTCGGGCGCCTTCGGGGCGAGGACCGCCAAGGCCTTCGACGCCGTCGGCGTGCGCACGCTCGACGAGCTTATGCACTACACGCCGCGCGACTACCTCAGCGGCACCCAGCGCAGCGATCTCGGCGCGCTCCTGCCGGGGGAGCGCGCGGCCGTCCTGGCCGAGGTCGCTGCGGTCGGCGCCCAGCCGTTCCGGGGCGATCCGCGCCGCTGGCGCCTCGAGGCGACGCTCACCGACGGCCGCGGCGGCCTCACCCTCATCTTCTTCGGGCGCAAGCACCTCGTCGAGTACTGGCGCCGGCAGCTCCGGATGGGATCCAGGGGCATCTTCGTCGGCAGGATCGGCGAGTTCCGCGGCGAGCTCCAGATGAGCCACCCCGACTTCGTCATGCTCGACGACGACGGGCGCATCGTCGGGGCCGCCGACGAGAAGAAGGTCCGGATGGCCCAGGTCGTCAGCCGGGGCGGGATCATCGGCATCTACCCGGCGCGCGCCGCCCTGCCGACCTGGCGGATCGCCGAGTGCGTCGCCATGGGGATCGACATGCTCGCGGGCATCGACGACCCCCTGCCCGAGCCGATCCGCACCGCCGAGGACCTGCCCGGCCTGCTCGAGGCCTTCACGATGGTCCACCAGCCCCGCACCGAGCAGGACGTCGCCGCCGGCATGCGCCGTCTCAAGTTCGACGAGGCCCTCGGCCTCCAGCTCGCCATGGCCTACCGCCGCCGCGAGGCGGCCTCGCAGGCGGCGGCCGCCGTCACCGTGCGCGACGACGGCCTGCTCGCCGTCTTCGACGCGCGCCTGCCCTTCGAGCTCACCGAGGGCCAGCAGCGGGTCTGCGCCGAGATCCTGGCCGACATGGCCTCCGAGCGGCCCATGCAGCGCCTCCTCCAGGGCGAGGTCGGCTCCGGCAAGACGGTCGTCGCCCTGCGCGCCATGCTCGCCGCCGTCGACGCCGGACGTCAGGGGATCCTGCTCGCGCCCACCGAGGTGCTCGCCGCCCAGCACGCCGCCACGATCGTCTCGCTCCTGGGGGACCTGGCCTCCGGCGGCACCCTCGGGGCCGCCGAGCACGCCACCGGCGTCGAGCTGCTCACCGGCTCGATGCCCGGTGCGCGGCGCCGCGAGGCCCTCGACCGGATCGCCTCGGGCGAGGCCGGTATCGTCGTCGGCACCCACGCCCTGCTCGGCGACGACATCCGCTTCGCCGGGCCCGGCCTTGTCGTCATCGACGAGCAGCACCGCTTCGGCGTCGAGCAGCGGGCCCGGCTCACCGCGGGCGCCGCGCTGCGTCCCCACGAGCTCGTGCTCACGGCGACGCCCATCCCGCGCTCGGTCGCGATGACGGTCTTCGGTGACCTCGAGGTCTCCACCCTGAGGTCCCTGCCCGGGGGGCGAGCCGACGTGCAGACCACGGCGGTCCTCACCGCGGAGCACCCCGGCTGGCTGGGGCGCGTCTGGGCCCGCCTGCGCGAGGAGGTCTCGGCGGGCCGCCAGGCCTTCGTCGTCTGCCCGCGCATCGGGGGCCCCGGCCAGGGATCCGGGGACCGGGGCGGCGAGGAGATGATCGGCGCCGAGGAGATGCACGCCAGGCTCGCGGCCGGCGAGCTGTCCGGGCTGCGACTGGGGCTCCTCCACGGGCGTCAGAGCGCCGAGCTCAAGGCCGCGACGATGGAGGACTTCGCCGCCGGCGAACTCGACGTGCTCGTGTCGACGACGATCATCGAGGTGGGCCTCGACGTGCCCAACGCCAGCGCCATGGTCGTCCTCGACGCCGATCGCTTCGGCGTGAGCCAGCTCCACCAGCTGCGCGGGCGCATCGGCCGCGGTGCCCACCCGGGCATCTGCCTGCTCGTGAGCGCCGTCGACCCGCGCACGCCCGCGGCGCAGCGGCTGCGCGACGTGGCGGCCACCCGCGACGGCTTCGCCCTGGCCGAACTCGACCTAGCCCAGCGCCGCGAGGGCGACGTGCTGGGCGCCGAGCAGTCCGGCGGGCGCAGCTCCCTGCGGCTGCTGCGCGTCCTCGACGACGCCGACGTCATCGCCCGGGCCCGCACCGTCGCCGAGCGCTTCGCGGCCGCCCCCGCCGACGAACTGCCCGACGGGCCCGCCGACATGCTCCGCAGGGGCCGCGGGCTCAGCGCCGACGAATGGCTCGAGCGCGACTGACCGCGCCCCGAACGGCCCCGGGCCCCGACGCGGGCCGACGGCCGCCGCCCGGTCCGTCAGTCCTGCGGCTCGGGGCCGAAGGCGAAGCGGCGGGCCGTGATCCTCGTGGGGGTCACGCGCACCCAGTTCCTCTTCACGGTGGGCACCCAGGGGCGCAGCGGGGCCTTCGCCAGACGGGCCAGCTCGTCGGCGTCCTCGATGAGCGCGGCGGTGCCGCGCACCAGCACGCTCCAGCCGCCCTCGTCGGTCCAGCCGTCCGCCTCGAAGGCGACGTGGGAGTCGAGCACGAGCTTCTCGAGCTTGCTGCCGGGGGCGCTGCGGAAGACGACGCTCTCGCCGTCGAGGCAGAAGTTCACGGGGTAGATCTCGGGCGTGGAGTCCGAGAACACCGCGATGCGGCCCACGTCGACGCTGGCGAGGTAGCCCCAGGCGCTCTCCTCGGGGATCTCGGACACAGGATTCGTAGTCTCAACCATGGACCCATCTAACCCCAGAGGGGCTCCGCGGCGCCGGGGGAGGACCCTCTGAGAGCGTCACACCGCTAACGTTGAGCCGTGGGCAGAATCATCGCGGGCGGCGCGCGCGGCACCAGTCTGGTCGCCCCCGACGGCAGGGCGACCCGGCCCACCACGGACAGGGTCAGGGAGGCCCTGTTCAACGCGCTGGCCGCCTGGAACGGCACCGCCGGGGGGCCCGCCGAGGACCAGTGCCGGGGCCTGGCCCTGCTCGACCTGTTCTCCGGCTCAGGCGCCGTCGGCCTCGAGGCCGCCAGCCGGGGCGCTGACCCGGTCCATCTCGTCGAACGCGACCGTCGGGCCGCCGGCGTCATCTGCCGCAATCTCGCGGCCACCGGCCTGGGCGCCCGGCTGCACGTGCGCGACGTCGCGGCCTTCCTGGCCGCCCCGGCACCGGTCGTCTTCGACGTCATCGTCGCCGACCCGCCCTACGCGCTGCCCGGCGACGAGCTCTCGGAGCTGCTCGGGGCGGCCGTCTCCGGCGGCTTCCTCGCCGACGACGGCCTGCTCGTCGTCGAGCGCTCGAGCCGCGATCCCGAGCCCCGCTGGCCGGACGGCTTCGGGCCCGGTGCCCGCCGGGACTACGGTGAGACCGCCCTGTTCCTCTGCCGACCAGCGAAGAGGTGAACCGATGACACTGGTGCGCGCCGTCGTCCCCGGCTCGTTCGACCCCATCACCCGGGGACATCTCGACATCATCACGCGCGCCCGCGCCGTCTTCGGCGGGGTCGTCGTCGCCGTGGGCCGCAACACGACGAAGAACTACCTCTTCGACCCGGACGAGCGCCTGGGCCTCGTGCGCGACGCCGTCGCGGAGCTGGCCGGGGTGAGCGTCGAGCCGATCGACGGGCTGCTCGTCGACTTCTGCCGCGACCGCGGCATCTCCGTCGTCGTCAAGGGCGTGCGCTTCGGCTCGGACTTCGACTACGAGCTGCAGATGAGCCAGCTCAACCGCATGCTCTCGGGCCTCGAGACCGTGCTCCTGCCGGCCGGCCACGAGTACGGCACCGTCTCGAGCTCGATGCTGCGCGAGGTGGCCGCCAACCACGGCGACATCGGCCCCTTCGTGACGCCCGCCGTCGATGCGGCCGTGCGGGCCAGGATCGGCTACTGACGGGCGCCCGCCGTCCGGATTGGCGCAGGGCCCTAGGCTGGCGGGGTGAGCACTCATCTGGACGCCCGCGACCCGCTCGTCGTCAACACCCACGAACTGGTCCGCCGGGCCGGGGCGACGAGGCCCTTCCACGGCACCGCCCCGGCCCCCGCGGACCTGGGCATCGAGGTCATCGGCGTGCCCGAGGGCGCCCCGCTGAGGCTCGACCTCGACCTCGAGTCCGTCGTGGAGGGCGTCCTCGTCGTCGGCACCGTCCGGGCGCCGCTGGTCGGGGAGTGCTCCCGCTGTCTGGAGCCCGTCTCCGACGAGGGCGTCCACCGGATCACCGAGCTCTACAACTACCCTGGCCGCGAGGCCGACGAGGACGAGCTCTTCCTCGACGACGAGCTCCTCGACCTCGAGCCCGCCGTCCGAGCCGCCATCGTCCTCGACCTCCCGTTCAGCCCCCTGTGCCGGCCCGACTGCCGGGGCCTGTGCCCGCGGTGCGGCCTCAACCTCAACGAGCACCCCGAGCACGAGCACGCCGACGACCCCGATCCTCGCTGGAGCGGGCTCTCCGGACTCGACCTCGGCGGGGACCGGGCCGCCGACGAGGGCCCCGCCGCGGGGGATTAGGCCGTTGCGCCGGGCCGGGGTATGATGACGCGTCGCGTGCCCGTGCCAGGCGTGCCCAAACGACCATTGACCGAGGAGAACTAACGTGGCTGTCCCGAAGCGGAAGATGTCCCGCAGCAACACGCGGTCGCGCCGCTCGCAGTGGAAGGCTGCGCCGGTGACACTGGTGACCTGCCCCAATCCGGCGTGCCGTGCCCAACACCTTCCCCACACCGCGTGCCCGAAGTGCCACCAGTACGGCACCGGCCGCAACGCCCGCACGGTGACGGGGAGCCTGAACACCCGTGAGTTCGAGTGAGTCCCCGAGTCGATTCATCGCACTGATCAAGGAGCTCGGCATCCACGTGGACGCCGAGCTCCTTGAGCTTGCGCTGACGCACCGCTCCTACGCCTACGAGAACGGGCAGATCCCCCACAACGAGCGGCTGGAGTTCCTCGGCGACGCGGTGCTCGGCGTCAACGTCACCGACTACCTGTACAACGCCTTCCCCGATTTCCCCGAGGGCCGCCTGGCCAAGGTCCGCGCCTCCGTCGTGAGTGCCGTGAGCCTCGGCGAGGTGGCGCGGCTCCTGGGGATCGGCGGGCTCGTCAGGCTCGGCCACGGCGAGCTGACGACCGGCGGGCGCGACAAGACGAGCATCCTCGCCGACACGACTGAGGCCCTCATCGGCGCCATGTACCTCACCGACCCGGCGGGCGCGGCCCTGTTCGTTCACCACATCTTCGACCCATTGGTCGACCGGGCGGTCCGCACCGGCGCCGGGCTCGACTGGAAGACCTCCCTCCAGGAGATCTGCGCCTGTCTGGGCGCCGAGCCGCCGGAGTACGAGATCGAGGAGTTCGGCCCCGACCACAACAAGCACTTCGTCGCCACCGCCCTGGCGGCCGGCCAGCGGTTCAACGCCGGCAAGGGCCACAACAAGAAGCAGGCCGAGCAGCGCGCTGCCGAGTACGCCTTCAAGGCGCTCGAGCGCGGCTGTCGGCGGGCCGAGGCGGACGAGGGCTGATGCCCGAACTGCCCGAGGTGGAGGTCGTCCGGGCCGGGCTCGAGCCCTTCCTGACCGGTCGGCGCATCGCCGGCGTCGACGTCCTCGACGAGCGCGCGGTGCGCCGCCACGAGGCTGGTGCGGCCGACTTCGTCCGGCGTCTGACCGGACTCGAGCTGGGACGCCCCGCCCGTCGCGGCAAGTACCTGTGGCTGCCCGCCGTCGGCGGCGACGCCGTCCTGGCCCATCTGGGCATGAGCGGGCAGTTCCGCGTCGACGCGCCCGACGCCCCGCTGGCGCGCAACACCCGCGTCCTGGTCGACCTCGACGACGGCACCCAGGTGCGGTTCGTCGACCAGCGCCTCTTCGGCGGGCTCTCGTTCAGCCCGGGCGGGGCGCAGCTGCCGCCGGAGATCGCCCGCATCGCCCGCGACCCCTTCGACGAGCGCTTCGACCTGCCCGCCGTCGCGGCGGCCATGACGGCCCGCCGCTCCACCGTCAAGCGCGCCCTGCTCGACCAGCGGCTCGTCTCGGGCATCGGCAACATCTACGCAGACGAGGCCCTGTGGCGCGCCCGCACCCACCCCGGGACGCCGACCCGGCTGCTCGGCGCCCGCAGGGCCCGCGCCGTGCTGCGCGCCGCGCGGGCGGTGATGGCCGAGGCCCTGGCCGCCGGCGGCACGAGCTTCGACGCGCTGTACGTCCACGTCGACGGGGAGCGCGGCTACTTCGACCGAGAGCTGGCCGTCCACGGGCGCCTCGGGGAGCCCTGCCCCCGCTGCGGGGCGACGATCGTCCGCGAGGCCTTCATGAACCGGTCGAGTCACCTCTGCCCCCGCTGCCAGCGCGGGCCGGGCACGGCGGCGATCCGTCCCGGGAAAGCGTCGTCCCGGAAAAGCGTCGTCGACGCCGGGCCGGGGCCGCGGGGAGTAGGTTGAGCAACCATGAGCGTCCAGACCGTCAGCGCTCGCGGGAGCCGGATCGGCCGCCTGCTGGGCCAGTTCGTCCGATTCGCCGTCGTCGGCGGCTCGGGCGTGGTCGTCAACATGGCCGTCGCCGTCGTCATGAACAAGATGCACGGCGGCTCCGCGAACGCCACACGGGTCATGTTCCCCATTCCGGGCACCGACCTCAACTTCCGCTTCAGCTCGCTGGTGTGGATCGTGTCCTTCCTCATCGCGAACACTTACAACTACCAGCTCAACCGCAGCTGGACCTTCCGAGGCACCGGCCGCGGCTGGTGGAGGGGCTTCTGGCAGTTCCTGGCCATCGGCGCCGTCGCCGCCCTCATCGGCATGGTCCTCAAGGCCCTCATGATGAGCCCCGGCAATCCCCTCAGCTTGCGCGGCCCCTGGTTCGACGCCTGGACCTGGCGTCACGGCGGCAGCGTCCTCGCCCAGCTCGAGGACGCCTGCCACTCGCCCGAGTACGTCGCCCACGCCGCCTCGATCCTCATCACGATGCCGATCAACTTCATCGTCAACAAGGTGTGGACCTTCCGGGGCAGGGGGGCGGCCGCTGCGGACGTCGTGGCCCCCGAGCCGGCGGACGGCCCGGCCGGCGCCGTCGGCGAGGCGCCGCAGGAGCGCGTGTGAGGGCCGCCGTCGGCGCGCCGGGCCCGGGGATCGGGGCGGCATGTACCTGAAGTCGCTCACGCTCAAGGGCTTCAAGTCCTTCGCCTCGGCCACCACCCTCACCTTCGAGCCGGGCATCACGGCCATCGTCGGCCCGAACGGCTCGGGCAAGTCCAACATCGTCGACGCGCTCGCCTGGGTCATGGGCGAGCAGGGCGCCAAGCACCTGCGCGGCGGCAAGATGGACGACGTCATCTTCGCGGGCACCGCCGGCCGCGCCCCCCTCGGCCGCGCCGAGGTCACCCTGACGATCGACAACACCGACGGCGTGCTGCCCATCGACTACACCGAGGTGACGATCTCGCGCACCCTGTTCCGCGCCGGCGGCTCGGAGTACGCGATCAACGGCCAGACCGCCCGTCTGCTCGACGTGCAGGAGCTGCTGTCCGACACCGGCATGGGCCGTGAGATGCACGTCATCGTCGGTCAGGGCCAGCTCGACCAGATCCTCCAGGCCACGCCCGAGATGCGCCGGGGCTTCATCGAGGAGGCCGCCGGCGTCCTCAAGCACCGCCGCCGCCGGGAGAAGGCGGTCCGCAAGCTCGACTCCACCGCCGCGAACCTCGACCGGTTGAACGACCTCATCTCCGAGATCCGCCGCCAGCTCAAACCGCTCGGCCGCCAGGCCGCCGTGGCCCGCCGGGCGGCCGTCGTCCAGGCCGAGCTGCGCGACGCGCGGGCCCGTCTCATGGCCGACGACCTGACGGCCGCCACGCTGGCCCTCGAGTCCGGGACCGCCTCGGCCGCCACCCGCGAGGAGCAGAGGAGGCGGGCCGAGGAGCGGCTGGAGGCCGCCCGCCGCGTCCAGGCCCGGGCCGAGACGGAGGCTGCCGCCGCCCAGCCGGCGCTCACGAGCGCCCAGGAGCGGTGGTACGCGGCCTCGACGCTGCGCGAACGCGTCGCCACCGTCGTCTCGATCAGCGCCGAGCGCATGCGCCACCGCGTCGACGACCGGCCCGGCACGAACGGTCGCGATCCCGACGAGCTCGACGCCGAGGCCGCGCAGGTCCGCGAGGCCGAGGCCGACCTGCGCGCCGAGATCGAGGCCGCCCGCTCGCGGCTCGCCGACGCCGGGGACGAGCGCTCCCGCCTCGAGGACGAGCACGCCGAGGCCGAGAAGGGGTACGCGGCCCGGCTGCGCGCCGTCGCCGACCGCCGCGAGGGCCTGGCCCGGCTCGGGGGTCAGGTCTCGGCGCTGCGCTCCCGCCTCGAGGCCGGGGCCGAGGAGACCGAGCGGCTGAGCGCCCGCCGCGACGAGGCGCTCGAACGCGCCGCCGAGGCCGACCGCCGGTACCTGGCCCTCGAGACCCGGATCACCGGCCTCGGCGAGGGCGAGTCCGATCTGGACGCCGCCTACGAGGACGCCGACTCCCGGGTCGCGCAGGCCCGGGAGCGGGTCGAGCGCTACGAGGCCGAGCGCGTCGGGCTCGACCAGCGGGTCGCCACGCTGAGCGCCCGCATCGACGCCCTGGAGCTGGGCCTGGAGCGCGGGGACGGCGCCGCGGCCCTCGCCGGGCGCGACGGGCTGGGCGTCCTCGGCCCGCTCGACGGGCTGGTCGCCATCGAGCCCGGCTGGGAGGCGGCCCTGGCCGCGGCCCTCGGCCCGGCGTCCGAGGCACTGGCCGTCGCGGACCTCGACGGCGCCCAACGGGCCCTGGCCCTGCTGGGCGACGAGGAGCTCGGGACCGCCTCGCTCCTCGTCGCCGACGCCCCCGACGGGGGCCGGGGCCCGCACGGGCCGGTCGCCGGGGCGCGCCGCCTCGACGAGCTCGTCACCGCCGGCCCGGAGGTGGGCGCCTCCCTGCGCAGGCTGCTGGCCGGCGTCGTCGCCGTCGAGGACCTCGCCGGGGCGCGCGCCGTCGTCGAGGAGCACCCCGATCTGGTGGCCGTCACCCGCTCCGGCGAGCTGCTGAGCAGCTGGTTCGCCGCGGGCGGCTCGGGCCCCGGCAAGAGCGCCATCGAGCTGCGGGCCGCCGTCGCCGCGGCCCGCGAGGAGCTCGAGGAGGCCCGCCGCGAGGCTGAACGGGTCCGCTTCTCCGCGGCGCGCGCCGACGAGGCCCTGGCGGAGGCCGAACGGGCCGCCGGCGAGGCGCTGGCCCGGCTCAACGAGTCGGACGCGGCGATGTCGGCCCTCGCCGAGCAGATCTCCCAGGCCGGCCAGGACGCCGAGAGCTCCCGCGCCGAGGCCGAGCGGCTCGCCGCGACGATCGACCGGACTGCGGCGGGCCGCGAGGCGGCAGAGCAGGAGCTGGAGGTCCTCACCGAGCGGCTGGCCCGCGCCGGCGACGAGGCCGAGCTGACCGAGCCCGACCCGTCCGTCCGCGACGAGCTGGCCGCCGCCGCCCGCCTGGCCCGGCAGAACGAGATGGAGGCCCGTCTGGCGCTGCGCACCGGTGAGGAGCGCGCCCGCGCCCTGGCCGGCAGGGCCGACTCCCTGGCCCGCTCCGCCGCCCGTGAGCGGCGCAGCCGGGCCGAGGCCGCCGCCCGCGCCGAACGGGCCCGCCGCGAGGCCGCCGTGGCGGCCTGCGTCCACGAGGCCGCCGTCTGGCTCGCCGCGCGGGTCGCCGCCGCCCGCGAGGCCGCCGACGCCGAGCGGCGCCGCGCCGACGCGGAGCGCGTCGAGGCCGAGACGGCGCTCGTCACCGCCCGCCACGAGGCGCGCGACCGCGCGGCCGAGCTCGACGAGCTCGTCGAGGGCTCCCACCGGGATGAGATGGCCCGCATCGAGCAGCGGATGCGCCTGGAGCAGCTCACCGAGAAGGCCATGTCGGAGCTCGGCATGGAGGCCGGGACCCTCCTCGCCGAGTACGGCCCCGACAAGCTCGTCCCCGTCCTCACCAGGCCGGACGGCTCCGCCCTCACCGCCGACGACGAGGTGCCCGAACCGGTGCCTTTCGACCGCGAGGAGCAGACCCGTCGCGCCCGCCGCGCCCGGCGCACCCTCGACCAGCTGGGGCGCATCAACCCGCTGGCCCTCGAGGAGTTCGACGCCCTCAACGAGCGCCACCAGTTCCTCGCCACCCAGCTCGAGGACCTCAGGAAGACCCGCAAGGACCTCCAGGACATCATCACCGAGATCGACGACCGCGTCCAGGAGGTCTTCACCCGGGCCCACGCCGACGTGGCGCGGACCTTCGACGAGGTCTTCCCCCGCCTGTTCCCCGGTGGCGAGGGCCATCTGGTCCTCACCGAGCCCGACGACATGCTCGCGACGGGTGTCGACATCGAGGCGCGCCCGGCCGGCAAGAAGGTCAAGCGCATGTCGCTGCTGTCCGGCGGCGAGCGCTCCCTCGTCGCGGTGGCCTTCCTGTTCAGCCTCTTCATCGCCAGGTCCAGCCCCTTCTACATCCTCGACGAGGTCGAGGCGGCGCTGGACGACATGAACCTCTCGCGCCTGCTCGGCATCTACGAGGAACTGCGCAAGGACTCCCAGCTGCTCGTCATCACCCACCAGAAGCGCACGATGGAGAAGGCCGACGCGCTCTACGGCGTGACCATGCGCGGCGACGGCGTCACCACCGTCATCTCGCAGCGGCTGGCCGAGTGAGTCCGAGCCGGTGCGGCACGCGGGTCGAAGGCCCGCTCGTCGATGTGGTGCGCATGAGTGAGTCCACGCCGGCGCGGTGCGCGGGGGTCACCGGTGCGGCGCGGTGCGCGGTTCAGCGGCAGGTGGGCACTAGGGTGGACGCGTCCGCTCTGACGACCGGCGCTGGAGGCCCACCGTGTTCCTGTTCATCATCGTCACGATCCTGATCCTGGCCATCGCCCTCGGCATCGGGCTGGTCGTCGTCGTGGGCATGCAGGGCTACCGCCGCGAGGAGAACAGGAAGCTCTACGAGCGCCTCAACCGGATCGCCGTGCGGATGAACGGCGATCTGCCGCGCGAGCGGCCCTGAGCCCCGGCCGCGCCGCCGCCTGTCCGGCGCGTCACGGCACCGGCGCCCCGACCCGGTGACGGGCTCCGCGCAGAGGCCCGCGGGGGACGGCCCGTCTCCGGAGGGCGGATCGGCCGGGGCCGGTCGGTAGACTCGCCCTGTGAGTCCAACGATCTGGGTAGTCATCGCCATCCTCGCCTGTGCGCTCGTCATCGGCGGCGTCGTCGGCGGGGTCCGCCGCGCGCGCCGCTCCAGGGGCGAACTGGCCCCCTCGGCCGAGCCGTCCACGATCCCCGCGCCCGCCCCGCCGCCTGCGCTCGGCGGGGCCGAGGGGGCGCCGGGGGCCGGCGAGTCCGAGGAGGCCCCGTCCGAACCGGCCGCCCCGCAGCTCGAGATCCCGGAGGCTCCCGCCGGCCGCATGGTGCGGCTGCGACGCAGACTGGCCGGTTCGAACAACCATCTGGCCCGTGCGCTCGCCGATCTGCTGAGCGCCGACCGCCTCGATGAGGACGTCTGGGACGACTTCGAGACCACCCTCATCACCTCCGACCTGGGCGTCGGCCCCACCGCGGAGCTCGTCGAGAGGCTGCGCCGCGAGCTGGCCGTCGAGGGCATCAGCGAGCCCGCCCGGGCCCGCGAGCTGCTGCGCCGCGAGCTCATCGGGCTCGTCGACCCGAGCCTCGACCGGGGCCTGGCCCTCGAGCACGCCGAGGGCGTGCCCGCCGTCATCATGCTCGTCGGAGTCAACGGCACCGGCAAGACCACCACCGTCGGCAAGCTCGGCCGCATGCTCGTCGCCCAGGGCCGCAGCGTCCTGTTCGGCGCCGCCGACACCTTCCGCGCCGCCGCCGCCGAGCAGCTCGGGACCTGGGGCGAACGCGTCGGCGTGCGCACCGTCCGGGGCGCCGAGGGCGCCGATCCCGCGTCGGTCGCCTTCAACGCCGTCGACGAGGGCATCACCGAGGGCGTCGACGTCGTCCTCGTCGACACCGCCGGTCGGCTGCACACCAAGGTCGGCCTCATGGACGAGCTCGGCAAGGTCAAGCGCGTCATCGAGAAGAAGGCCCCCGTCGGCGAGGTCCTGCTCGTCCTCGACGCCACGACCGGCCAGAACGGGCTGGCGCAGGCCCGCGTCTTCGCCGAGGCCGTCGACGTCACCGGCATCGTCCTCACGAAGCTCGACGGCTCCGCCAAGGGCGGCATCGTCGTCCAGGTCCAGCGCGAGCTGGGCGTTCCCGTCAAGTTCATCGGCCTCGGCGAGGGGGCCGACGACCTGGCCCCCTTCGACCCGGAGGGCTTCGTGGACGGCCTGCTGGGCGAGTAGCCCGCCCGGCCCCGGCGGGCGGGGGCCCCACGTATTGTTGACCCCACATCCGCAACCGAGGAAGAGCCAGTGTTCGACACCCTGCAAGATCGTCTCGCCGCCACCTTCAAGTCGCTGCGCGGCAAGGGCCGCCTCACGGACGCCGACATCGACGCCACGACCCGCGAGATCCGCATCGCCCTGCTCGAGGCCGATGTCGCCCTGCCGGTCGTCAAGGAGTTCGTCTCCCACGTGCGCGACCGCGCCAAGGGCGCCGAGCTGTCGAAGGTCCTCAACCCCACCCAGCAGATCGTCAAGATCGTCAACGAGGAGCTCATCGCGATCCTCGGCGGCCAGGAGCGCCAGATCCGCTTCGCCCCCGCGCCCGGCCCGACGGTCATCATGCTCGCCGGCCTCCAGGGCGCCGGCAAGACGACCCTGGCCGGCAAGCTCGGCCACTGGCTGTCCGAGCAGGGGCGCAGTCCGATGCTCGTCGCCGCCGACCTCCAGCGGCCCAATGCCGTCGAGCAGTTGCGGATCGTCGGCGAGCGCGCCGGCGTGCCGGTCCACGCCCCCCAGCCCGGCAACGGGGTCGGCGATCCGGTGGAGGTGGCCCGGGGCTCCCTCGAGGAGGCCCGCCGCGGCCTCCACGACGTCGTCGTCGTCGACACCGCCGGCCGGCTGGGCGTCGACGAGGAGATGATGGCCCAGGCCCGCGACATCAAGGCCGCCATCGCGCCCGACGAGACCCTCTTCGTCGTCGACGCGATGATCGGCCAGGACGCCGTCAACACGGCGCGCGCCTTCGAGGAGGGCGTCGGCATCGACGCCGTCGCCCTCTCCAAGCTCGACGGCGACGCCCGCGGCGGCGCGGCCCTGTCCATCGCGCGCGTGCTCGGCAAGCCGATCATGTTCGCCTCCAACGGCGAGCAGCTGACCGACTTCGACCTCTTCCACCCCGACCGGATGGCCAGCCGCATCCTCGGCATGGGCGACATGCTCACCCTCATCGAGCAGGCCGAGAAGGCCTTCGACGAGGAGCAGGCCCGCGCCAGCGCCGAGAAGCTGCTCGCCGGCAACGGGGAGTTCGGCCTCCAGGACTTCCTCGACCAGCTCAAGCAGCTGCGCACGATGGGCCCGCTCACGAAGATCTTCGGGATGCTGCCGGGCGCGGGCGGCCAGATGAAGGAGGCCCTCGACAACCTCGACGAGCGCGAGGTCGACCATCTCGAGGCCATCATCCTCTCGATGACCCCGGCCGAACGCGCCGACGTGGGCATCCTCAACGGCTCGCGGCGCGCCCGCATCGCCAGGGGCGCCGGCGTCACGGTGCACGACGTCAACTCCCTCGTCAACCGCTTCGTCGACGCCCGCAGGATGATGCAGTCGATGGGGCCGATGATGGGCATGGGGGGCGGCGCCCGCAGGCCCCGCCCGCCCAAGACGGAGCGCTCATCCCTGGCCATGGACCGCTCCGCGAAGAAGGGCAGGGGCAAGAAGGGCAGGAAGAAGAAGGGCACCGGCCAGCAGGTTCCCGCGCAGCTGGCCGGGGGGGTGCAGAACCCCTTCGCCCAGGCGGGCCCGGCCCGGCCCGGCGCCCAGGCGGGCGACTTCGAGCTGCCCGGCGAGCTGCGCGGCATGTTCGACGAGTGAGCCGACGATGAGTGGCCGCGACGATCGGGGCGTCTGGCGCCTGCGCGGCGTGCTGCTGCCGGCCGGCGAGACGGCGGAGCTGTGGGTCGCCGACGGCGTGCTCGTGCCCGGCCCCGTCGACGGGGCCACGACCCTGTGCGACGGCGGCTGGATCATGCCCGGTCTCGTCGACGCCCACTGCCACGTCGGGCTGGGCCGCGGCGGCGCCGTGAGCACGGACACGGCCCGCGAGCAGGCCCTCGCCGACCGCGACGGCGGCGCCCTCCTCCTGCGCGACGCCGGCTCGCCGACCGACACCCGTGCCTTCGACGACGACCCGGAACTGCCGCGCATCATCCGCGCAGGACGCCACATCGCCCGCCCCAGGCGCTACATCGCCGGGTACGCCGCCGAGATCGAGCCCGGCGAGCTCGTCGCCGAGGTCGAGCGCCAGGCCCGCGCCGGGGACGGCTGGGTGAAGATCGTCGGCGACTGGATCGACCGCTCGCTCGGCGACCTCGCGCCGCTGTGGGACCCCGCGGAGGCCGCCGAGGCGATCGCCCGCGCCCACAGGCTCGGTGCCCGCGTCACCGCGCACTGCTTCGCCGAGGAGTCCGTCGCCCAGCTCGTCGACGCCGGCATCGACGGCATCGAGCACGGCACCGGTATGAGCGAGGACGTCATCGGCGCGATGGCGGCCCGCGGCGTCGCCCTCGTGCCCACCATGATCAACCTGGCCACCTTCGGGCGCATCGCGGACGCCGGCCAGGCGAAGTACCCCCGCTACGCCGCCCACATGCGCGTGCTTGGCGCCCGTCACCGGCGGGTGCTCGCCTGCGCCCGAGAGGCCGGGGTGCCGATCTACGCGGGCACCGATGCCGGGGGCACCATCGTCCACGGGCGCATCAGCGACGAGATCGCCGCCCTGGCGACCATCGGCCCGGCCGAGTTCGCGCTCGGCGCGGCGAGCTGGCGGGCCCGCTCCTGGCTCGGCCGCTCCGGGCTCCAGTACGGCGCCAGCGCCGATCTCGTCGTCCTGGGCGCCGATCCGCGCCGTGACGTGGGCGTCTGCGCCCATCCGGAGCTCATCGTGCTGTGCGGGACGCCCCGGCGCCCATGAACCCGCCGCGCCCCGCCGCCGGCCGACGGCGCCCGTCCATGATCCGGCCCCGGCGGAGGCCGTGGCGGCCCGTGAAAGAATCGGTTCATGAGTGAGCGCCCTGAGTTCGTTGGACCCGCCGACTCCGAGGAGTCCGTCTTCTCCCGCGGCGGGCAGGATCCGTCGGTGCCGCAGGACCCGCCCCCGCCCGACGAGGACGACCTGCCCGAGACCGTGCTGGCCTCCCGGCAGAATCCCCCCGCCGGGCCGGACGGCCCCGATGCTCCGGCGGCTCCGGGGTCGCAGGAGGCCCCTGCCGGGGCGGACGGGCCTGCCGCACAGGGGCCCCCGGCCGCCCCGGCGGCTCCGGAGACCCCCGCCGGCGGCGCCCGGGACGTCCCCGACGAGCCGACTGCCCGGGCCTCCAGGATCATGCCGCCGTGGACCGCCCAACCCTTCCCGAACGCGAGCAACTACCGCGACCCGGCTGCCCGGGAGGCCCCGTCGTTCGTCGATCCGGGCGCGTCGGGTGCGCCGGTCGCGCCGCCGGGGAACCACTGGCAGCCCCGGCAGGCCTCCTCGAACCGGTTCCAGACCGGCGCCCCGGGTTGGTACGGCGCCCCGGCGACGAACCCGCCTCCGCCGTCGGCCGGACGCGCCACCGGCCACGCGCAGGGCGCCGATCCGGCGGCGGGGGGCTACGCGGGGTGGCCCCAGGGCGGCTACGCCGGGCAGGCCCCCGTGCCGGTCGTCCCATCCCCGGCGGCCCCGGGCCCCTGCTACGAACTCGGCCCCATCCTCATCCGAGGTGACAGGGTCATCACGCCGAACGGCACGATCCCGCTGTCGCAGGCCCAGTTCTCGTTCCAGGACATGTCGCAGACCGTCAAGAGCACGCCGACGTGGGCGATCGTCCTGGCGATCGTCCTGGTTTGGTTGCTGCTGCTCTCGCTGCTGCTGCTCATCGTCCAGGAGGAGCGGACCACCGGCCAGGTCGTCATCTCGGTGGTGGGCGGCGAGGGGGCCTTCACCATGACGGTTCCGGTGACCAGCCGGGCCCAGGTCGGCGTCTGGGCCCAGCAGGTGCAGTACGCCCAGATGATCGCCGCCCGGGCGCGCGGCTGAGCCCCGTCCCGCATCGGGCGTTTTCACGATGATCCCGCCATCTGGCACAATGGACGCCGCGTCTGCGTCGCGGTGCCCTCTCACGCCGCCCCGCCGACCCCGTCGAGCGGCATCGCCGTGTCCCCACGCGCGCGAGGCCCGCCCATCCACCAGCCCCGGGCGCGTCCCGGGCATTCGTACAGGAGAGAACCACATACCGTGGCCACCAAGATTCGTCTGAAGAAGCTCGGCAAGATCCGCGAGCCGCACTACCGCGTCGTCGTCATGGATTCGCGCAAGAAGCGCGACGGCCGCTCCATCGAGGAGATCGGCCAGTACCACCCCAAGGACGACCCGTCGGTCATCGCCATCGACTCCGAGCGCGTTCAGCACTGGCTGTCCGTGGGCGCCCAGCCCACCGAGGCCGTCGTCGCCCTGCTCAAGCGCACCGGCGACTGGCAGAGGTTCACCGGCGACGACTCCGTCCCGGCGGGCCTCGACGTGAGGGCCCCGAAGGCCGACAGGCTCGAGCTCTTCAACGCCGCCCTCGCCGAGGCCGATGGCGAGCCCGTCACGAGCGCCGTCACCGCCAAGAGGGGCAAGGAGGCCGACGGCGAGAAGGCCGAGGCCTGATCGTGCTCGCCGACGCTCTGGAGCACCTGGTTCGGGGCATCGTCACCCATCCCGAGGACGTGCGCATCCGCGACAAGGAGCTCCGTCGTGGCCGCATGCTCGAGGTCCGGGTCAACCCCGAGGACATCGGCAAGGTGATCGGCCGTCAGGGCCGCACCGCGACGGCGCTCCGCACCGTCGTGTCGGCCCTCGCCGGGCCCGAGCAGGTGCGCATCGACTTCATCGACGTCGACCGCCGCGGGCCCCGTCGCCGCTGATGGACGGGGCAGCGGCGACCGTCGAGATCGTCGTCGCCACCGCGGGCAGGCCCCGCGGCGTGCGCGGCGAGGTCACTCTGCGGCTGCGCACCGACGAGCCCGGGCGCCGGCTGGCGCCCGGCTCGTGCTGCCGGGCGCGCCCCGGCGGGCACCGGCTCACCGTGCGCACCGCCCGGTGGATCGGGGGCCGCTTCGTCGCCTCCTTCGACGAGGTGGGCGACCGCGACGGCGCCGAGCGGCTGCGGGGCGCCGAGCTCGTCGTCGACGCGCCCGCCGACGAAAGGCCCGCCGACGGGGACGAGTACTACGACCGCCAGCTCGTCGGGCTGCGCGTCCACGACGCCGCGGGCCGTGACGCCGGAGAGCTCGTCGACGTCCTCCACAACCCGGCGCAGGACCTGCTCGTCGTGCGCACCGCCGACGGGGAGCGCCTCGTGCCCTTCGTCGCCGCGCTCGTGCCCGAGGTCGACCTCGACGCCGGACGCGTCCGCCTGGCCGATGTGCCCGGTCTCCTCGACGAGCCCGCCGAGGCCGCGGACGGCGCCGGGGAGGACGGTTCGTGAGCGCCGGCCCGGGGGCGGCGGACGGGCCGGCCATGCGCCTCGACGCCGTGACGATCCTCCCCGAGTACTTCGAACCGCTCCGCCTCAGCCTCATCGGGCGGGCCGTCGAGAGCGGGCTGCTCGAGCTGCACGTCCACGACCTGCGCGAGTACACCCACGACCGCCACCGCACCGTCGACGACACCCCGTACGGTGGGGGAGCGGGCATGGTCATGAAGCCGGAGCCCTGGGGCGAGGCCCTCGATGCACTGCTGGCCGATCTCGGGTCGCGCGAGGACCGGCCGGTCCTCGTCGTGCCCACCCCGTCCGGGCGGCCGTTCACGCAGGCCGAGGCCGCCGACCTCGCCTCCCACCCGTCGATGGCCTTCGCCTGTGGACGGTACGAGGGCATCGACCGCCGCGTTCTCGACTGGGCCGGCGGGCTCTTCGACGTGCGCGAGCTCAGCCTGGGCGATTACGTGCTCAACGGCGGCGAGGTCGCGGCGTTGGCCATGATCGAGGCCGTCGTCCGGCTCGTCCCCGGCGTCATCGGCAACCCCGACTCGCTCGTGGAGGAGTCGTACTCCGACGCCGACGACCCCCTGCTCGAGTACCCGGTCTACACGAAGCCGGCCAGCTGGCGGGGCCTCGAGGTGCCGCCGGTCCTGCTGTCCGGCGACCACGGCAGGGTCGGGGCCTGGCGCGCCGAGCGCTCCCTCGAGATCACCCGCGCCCGCCGTCCCGACCTGCTCGGGCGGCCCGCCGCCGAGTGATGAGGGGCAGGACGACCCGCCGCCGGGGGCCGGGCCGCTCCCCGTCGCGGCGTTTGGCCCGGGGCGGTGAGTGTGCCAGAATGACTTGCTGTTGCGTCCGGTCCGGCTCCTGCCACGGGGGGATCGTCCGGCCGGGGGCTCCCACCGATCTTTCATGACGAGGCGACCCGTGGCGCCGGCGAGGACGAGAGCATGACCAACAGTCTCATCAGCAGCATCGATCGGGCGTCGCTGCGCGATGACGTCCCCGAGTTCCGCGTGGGCGACACGCTCCGCGTCCACGTGAAGGTCGTCGAGGGCAACAAGTCCCGCGTCCAGATGTTCACCGGCGCCGTCATCTCCCGCACCGGCGCCGGCGTCCAGGAGTCCTTCACCGTCCGCAAGGTCTCCTACGGCTGTGGCGTCGAGCGCACCTTCCCCCTGCACAGCCCGATCATCGACCACATCGAGGTCGAGCGCCGCGGCGACGTGCGCCGCGCCAAGCTCTACTACCTGCGCGGTCTGCGCGGCAAGGCCGCCAAGATCAAGGAAAAGCGCGATCACGCGTGAGCGGGGCAGACAAGGACCCGGACGCCTCCGGCAGGACTGGGAAGACGAAGGACCGCGGCGGACGGTCCACCCGGTCGGGTCTTCTGGGCTTCCTCGGCGAGTTCGGGATCATCGTTCTCGTGGCGCTGATCCTGTCGGCGCTCCTGCGCACCTTCCTGGTGCAGCTGTTCGTCATTCCCTCCTCCTCGATGGAGCACACGCTCGACATCGGTGACCGGGCGGTGGTCGTCAAGACCGTGGACTTCCACCGCGGCGACGTCGTCGTCTTCCGGGACCCCGGCGACTGGCTCTCCGAGAACTCGATCACCACGACGAGCCCGGTGCGCAGGGTCTTCGAGTTCCTCGGGGTCATGCCCGCCTCGTCGGCCGACCACTTGGTCAAGCGCGTCATCGGCATGCCGGGCGATCACGTCGTCTGCTGCACCGACAACGGCCGCATCGAGGTCAACGGCACGCCCTTGGACGAGGACCCCTATCTCTACGAGGCGAACGGCTCGATGGTCTCGCCGAGCGACATCCCCTTCGACCTCGTCGTGCCGGCCGACCGCGTCTTCGTCATGGGCGACCACCGCAACGACTCTCGCGACTCCCGCTACCACCTGTGCGACAGCGCCCCCGGTGAGGCCGAGGGCACGGGGGCCTTCGTCCCCGTCGCCGACGTGACGGGCCCCGTCGTGGCGATCGCGCTGCCGTTCTCCAGGGCGACGAGGCTGCACATCCCCGGCACCTTCGCCTCGGTCCCGGACGCCGGCGCGGCGCCGGCCCAGCCCGTCATCAACCTCAGTCCCTGCAAACCCTCGTGAGTGTGCGGGCCGAGCGCCCGTACGGCTACGAGCGCGCCCTGACCGAGGCCGGTCTCGGCCCCGTCGCCGGTGCCGACGAGGCGGGGCGGGGCGCCTGCGCGGGCCCCCTCGTCGCAGCAGCCGTCATCCTCGACGACTCCCCGGCCGGTCTCATCGAGGGTCTCGACGACTCCAAACGGCTCACCGCGCGGGCCCGCGAGCGCCTCTACGAGGAGATCACCGCCCGCGCCCTGGCCTGGTCGTGCGTCCGCGTCGAGGCCGATGAGTGCGACCGCTTGGGCATGGCCGAGGCGGACCTCCAGGGGCTGCGCCGCGCCCTGCTGCGCCTGGACCCCGGGCCCCGATTCGCCCTCATCGACGGCTTCGAGGTGCCCGGGCTCCCCGTCCCCGGCCTGGGCATGTGGAAGGGCGACCGGGTGTGCGCCTGCGTGAGCGCGGCCTCGATCATCGCCAAGGTCACCAGGGACCGCATCATGGTCGGCTACGACGAGCAGTACCCGGCTTACGGCTTCGCCACCCACAAGGGCTACGTCACGGCGCTGCACCGCGAGCGCCTCGAGCGGCTCGGGCCGTGCGCCATCCACCGGCTCGGCTACGCGAACGTCCGGGCAGCGGCTAGGCTGGTCCAATCATGAGCAGCGCCGATGATCTGGATGCCTACGAGAGCAGACTCGAGCTCGATCTGTACCGCGAGTACAAGGACGTGGTGAACATCTTCGCCTACGCCGTCGAGACCGAACGGCGCTTCTACCTGTGCAACGCGGTCGACCTCAAGGTGCGCACCGAGGGCGGCGACGTCTACTACGAGGTCTCCCTCGGCGACGCCTGGGTCTGGGACATGTACCGGCCCAGCCGCTTCGTGAAGTCGGCCAAGGTCCTCACCTTCCGCGACGTCTCCATCGAGGAGATCCAGCACACCGACCTCGAGGTGCCGGAGACGAAGTGAGTCCGGCCCCGGACGGACCTGTGGACAACTGATCGGAACGGCCCGCGCCGACCACACTCCCAACGGAGGTGGTGGTGATGAGCACCAGATCGACGGGCAGAGGAACGACGGGGGCATCGCGGGGAGCCGTGCCGGTGGGCGCCCGGCGCACGGGCGATGGGCGCACCGACGGGGGCCCGGCGGGTCACTGGGCGGCGGCGCCGAACGGCGCGGCGAGGCGATGCCCGGCCTCGAACGGCCCCTCGGAGCGCGGCGCTGCGGCATCGGGCCGCGACGAGGGGCGGCCGCTGGGCACCGGCGGCACCGCGGCATCGGGTCGGCGGGGCGAGGCCTTGGCCGCCGAGCACCTGGAGCGGCTGGGCTGGCGCGTCCTCGACCGGAACTGGCGGTGCAGTGCCGGCGAGATCGACCTCGTCGTCCACGATCCTCTCGAGGACGCCCTCGTCTTCGTCGAGGTGAAGTACCGCACCGGCACCGGCTACGGGGCGCCGCTCGAGGCGATCACGCACGCCAAGAGGATGCACCTGCGCGCCGTGGCCGCCGTCTGGCTGCGCGAGCACGGCATGTCGCTGCCCGACGGGACGCGGGTGCGCATCGACGGGCTCGGCATCGTCAAGCTGCCCGGCCGCCGCGCCGAGTTCACCCATGTGCGGGGGCTGTCATGAGCGCCGCGCCGAGCACGGCGTCGGCGTGGTCGGTCGCGCTCATCGGCGTGCAGGGCACCCCGGTCGAGGTCGAGGCCGCACTCGGCCCGGGTCTGCCCCGCACCGTCCTGGTGGGGCTGCCCGACGCCGCCCTGTACGAGGCCCGCGACCGGTGCCGCGCCGCCGTTGCGGGAGCCGGCCTGGCCTGGCCCGACAGGCTCCTCACGATCAACCTCACCCCGGCCAGCCTGCCCAAGGCGGGCAGCCACTACGACCTGGCGATCGTCGCCGCCGTCCTCGCGTGCTCCGAGCTGGTCCCGCGAGGCATCGCCTCGTCCTCGGTGCTGCTCGGCGAGCTGGGGCTCGACGGCAGGGTCAGACCCGTGCGGGGCATCCTGCCGGCCCTCCTCGCGGCGCGGGCGGCCGGCCTCGGGCGCGCCGTCGTGCCCGCCGGTCAGACCGGTGAGGCGCAGCTCGTCACGGGGCTCACCGTGTGGGGTGTGCGCGACCTCGCCGATCTCGTCGAAGTGCTCCACGGTCGGCCGGTGCTCACCGGGGCGGGGCCCCGATCCGTGCCGGCGCCCCTGGCTGTGCCCGACCTGGCCGACGTCCTCGGTCAGGAGCAGGCCCGCTGGGCCCTCGAGGTCGCCGCGGCCGGCGGCCACCACATCTTCTTCCACGGGCCGCCCGGCACCGGCAAGACGATGCTCGCCCAGCGTCTGCCGGGGCTCCTGCCCCTTCTCGACGACGAGCAGGCTCTCGAGGTCTCGGCCGTGCACTCGCTGGCCGGCGAGGACCTCGGCGGCGGCCTCATCCGGCGCGCCCCGTTCGCCGATCCGCACCACAACGCGACCGTCGCGGCGATGGTCGGCGGCGGCGCCCGCGTCGCACGGCCCGGGGCCGTCTCGCTGGCCCACCGCGGGGTGCTCCTCCTCGACGAGGCGCCGGAGTTCTCCCCCCGGGTGCTCGACGCCCTGCGCACCCCGCTGGAGTCCGGTCGCATCACCATCGCGCGCTCGGCGGCGTCGGTCACCTATCCGGCGCGCTTCCAGCTCGTCCTGGCCGCCAACCCGTGCCCCTGCGGGAACCACGGCGTCCCGGGGGTGCAGTGCCGATGCACTCCCATGGCGGTGCGCCGGTACGCCCAGCGGATCAGCGGCCCGGTGCTCGACCGCATCGACATCCACGTCCGGGTCACGGGCGAGGGGACCGCCGGGCTCACCGCCGGTCCCGATGCGCAGCGGGGCGAGGACTCCGCGTCGGTCGGAGGCCGCGTCATCGAGGCCCGGCAACGCCAGCGAGCGCGCCTGTCCGGGACGCCGTGGACGCTCAACGCCCACGTCCCCGGCTCCCACCTGCGCCGCGGGCTGCCGCCGGTCCAGGGCGTCGAGCTCATCGACCATGCGCTGGCTCGGGGTCTCGTCTCGGCCCGGGGCATCGACAAGATCCTGCGCGTCGCGTGGACCGTCGCCGACCTCGCCGGTCACGACGAGGTCACGCGGGCCGACCTCGCCGCGGCCGTGGGGCTGCGGCGGGGCGAGCTCTGGACGGGGGCGGCGGCATGAGCACGACGGGAACGGCCTGGACCCCCGAACGCCGCGCCCGGGCGGCGCTCACCTTCATCTGCGAGCCGGGCAGGCCCGATCTGTCCCGGTTCGTCGCCGAGCAGGGGGCGCCGGACGTCGTCGAGGCGCTCCTCGCTTCGAGCGGCACCGCGGCATGGTCGCGGCGGGCGCGCTGTCTCGACCTCGACGCCCTCATCGCGCGCGCGGAGGCTCTCGGCGCGCGTCTGGTCGTCCCCGGCGACGACGAGTGGCCTGCCCCGCTGGCCGAGCTCGACCGCATCGAACCGGTCGGCGGCATGTGCGGGGCGCCACTGGCCCTGTGGGTCGCGGGCCGCCGGCGGCTCGACGAGATCCTGCGACCGGGGTACGGGGCGCTGGCGATCGTCGGGGCCCGGGCCTGCACGCGCTACGGTCAGGCGCTGGCCACCGACCTGGCCTCGCGCCTGGCGGGCCAGTTCCCCGTCATCAGCGGGGGCGCCTACGGCATCGACATCGCGGCCCACAGGGGGGCCCTCGCCGCCGGGGCCCCGACCGTCGCCGTCATGGCCGGCGGCCTCGACGAGTGGTACCCGAAGGGCAACACCCGGGTCTTCGAGCAGATCCTCGACGAATGGGCGGTCGTCTCCGAGCTGCCGCCGGGCATGCGCCCCACCCGGCCCGGCTTCCTCGCCCGGAACAGGCTCATCGCCGCCCTCTCCGCGGGGGTGCTCGTCGTCGAGGCCGCGATGCGCTCCGGCGCGGTCAACACGGCGCACTGGGCGGGTGCGCTGGGCCGGATCGTCATGGCCGTCCCCGGGCCCGTCACGTCGGGCATGAGTGAGACACCGCACCGGCTCATCCGCGACCACGAGGCCGAGCTCGTCGCGGGGCCGGCCGATGTGCGGGCCCTGCTCTGCGCGCCCGGCGAGCAGCTCGAGGGGCCGTGGATGACACCGACCAGACCCCTCGACGGGCTCGACCCGCGGCTGCTCGCCGTCCGCGAGGCCCTGCCCGGGCGGGGGAGCCTCACCGTTGACCAGCTGGCCTCCCGAGCCCGCTGCACCAGCGCCGCCTGCGACGGCGCCCTCGTCGAACTGGAGCTGCTCGGCCTGGTCGAGCAGGACGAGTCGGGGCGCTGGCGGCTCCGTAGGCCCCGTTGAGCGACGGTCCGTGGCCGACTCTCGGCCGTCCCGGCAGTCGCCCCCGTTCCCCGGGAGCGTCCTCCTGCGGGCCCGGGACCCGGCTCGATAGCCGGCTTCGAGCCGTTCCTGTTGAAGCCGTTCCCCCTGCGGGCCCCGGGGCCCGCAGCGCGGGGGCAAGGGCCGCGACCGCGACGCGCAGCGTCCCTCTGCGGGTCCGGGCCCCGGGTTCCGCGGGACGCGAGCAGCGCGAACGGGCCGTTGTGACTCCGATGTCCCCGTGCGGGGCCCGGGCGCGTCGGACAGGCGGGGTGGGCGGCGGAGCGCCCGCCGGTTAGGATGAGCTGCCGGCGGCGCACTCCGGCGCGCATCCGAAGATGGCGGTGCGCGCCCAGCGCGCCAGGACGACGACGTGCCCGTGCCCAGCGACGAGTCCGGGGACCGGAAGGAGCATCACGGTGAACCAGACCACCCGGCAGGAGGCCGGGGCCCGCCCCGGCGGCCCCGGCCTCGAGCTCGGCATCGAGGTGCCCTCACGGGTGCCCACGCACTGGTACAACCTGAACGCCGACCTCCCCGAGCCCGCGCCGCCGCCGCTCGACCCGGCCACCGACGAGCCGATCCGTCCGGCCGATCTCGAACCCCTGTTCGCGAAGGCCCTCATCGCCCAGGAGCTCAGCACCGAGCGCCGTCTCGAGATCCCGCGGCCCGTCCGGGAGGTCTACTCCCTGTGGCGTCCCAGCCCGCTGCGACGCGCGGTCCGGCTGGAGCGGACCCTGGGCACCCGGGCCCGGATCTACTACAAGTACGAGGGCGTCAGCCCCTGCGGCTCCCACAAGCCCAACAGCTCGGTGCCGCAGGCCTACTTCAACCTGGTCGAAGGCATCAGGAGACTGACCACCGAGACCGGGGCCGGCCAGTGGGGCGCCTCGCTCGCCTTCGCCTGCGCCCTGTTCGGCATGAGCTGCGAGGTCTGGCAGGTCCGCTCCTCCTACGAGCAGAAGCCCTACCGGCGCCTGCAGATGGGCGTCTACGGCTCGCAGTGCCACGCCTCGCCGTCCGAGCTGACCGAATCCGGGCGCCGGATGCGCGAGCGCTTCCCCGACACCACCGGCTCACTCGGCATGGCCATCTCGGAGGCCGTCGAGGTCGCGGCGAAGGACCCCGGCACCCACTACGCGCTGGGCAGCGTGCTCAACCACGTCATGATCCATCAGAGCGTCATCGGGCTCGAACTGCTCGACCAGCTCGCCGAGGCGGGGGAGGAGCAGGCCGATGTCGTCTTCGCCTGCGCCGGCGGCGGTTCGAACGCGGCGGGCATCATCTTCCCGCTGCTCGGCCGGAACCTGCGCGAGGGCTCGACCACCCGGTTCGTCGCCGTCGAGCCCGCGGCCTGCCCGTCGATGACCAGGGGCGAGTACCGCTACGACTTCGGCGATGTCGCCGGCATGACTCCCAAGCTCAAGATGTACACGCTCGGCACCGACTTCGTGCCCCCGGCCATCCACGCGGGCGGTCTGCGCTACCACGGCATGAGCCCGATGGTCAGCCATGCCGTCCACCTCGGACTCATCGAGCCGATCGCCGTCGAGCAGGACCGCTCCTTCGAGGCGGGCGTCCTCTTCGCCCGCACTGAGGGCATCGTCCCGGCCCCGGAGTCCACGCACGCCATCGCCGGCGCCCTCGACCACGCCACCAGCGCCGGGGTCGGGGACGGCGAGGTCATCGTCATCGGCGTCTCGGGCAACGGGGTGCTGGACCTGGCGGCCTATGACGGTAGGTTCTGAGACATGACCGAGAACACGAGCACCACTGCCGGGCGCCGCGTCGTCGCGCTGGCCCTGACCGCCGACGGCGCGCCCTGCGGTCTCGGCCGGGCCCCGCGGATGGCCGTCGCCGCCGTCGAGGACGGCAGGATCGCCGACTGGCGTGTCGCGGAGACCGACTGGGACGTCCTCCACGACCAGGGCGGGCACGGCCAGCACCACGCCCGGATCGTGCGCTTCATGCGTGAGAACGGCGTCGACGTCGCTGCCGCCGGTCACATGGGCCCGCCCATGGTCAACACGCTCGACAAGCTCGGGCTCGCCGTCGTGACCGGTGTGCCGTCCGACATGGACGCCGAGCAGGCCGTCCTGGCGGTCGTCGAGCGTCTCGTCGAGGGCTGAGAGGCCCCGGCGAGACGCCGTCGGGCCGGAGACACGGGTGCGCGCCGGGCTCAGGCGGTGACCGCGTCGAGCATGAGCAGGACGATGATCACCGCGGCGAGGACGACGCGGTAGACGATGAAGCCGGTGAACTTGTTGCTCGAGACGAACTTCAGCAGCCAGGCGATCGAGAAGTAGGCCACGACGAGCGAGACGAGCGTCGCGACGATGGTGGGCAGCCAGCCGATCGCGACGCCGCCGCTCGGCGCGGCCGTGATGTCGGACGCCGCGGTGACGGCCTCGTAGATGCCAGCGGCCACGAGCGCCGGGATGCCCATGTAGAACGACAGCCGCGTGGCGGTCTCGCGCGTGTAGCCCCGGAAGAGTCCCGCGGAGATCGTCGCGCCCGAGCGGGAGATGCCGGGGAACAGTGGGGCGAGGGCCTGGAACAGGCCGATGACGAGGGCGTCCTTGATGCTGACGTCGCCCATCTCGCGCGTCAGGTTCCGGCGCCGATCGGCCACGGCCATGGCGATGCTCCAGCCCAGCAGGGCCGCCACGATGATCCACAGCGAACTCAGCGCGCCTTCGATGAGGTCCTTGAACACGAGGCCGACGACCGCGACGGGGATGGAACCGATGATGATGCCCCAGCCGAGCGTGTAGTCGGGATCGCTGCGCTCGTCCTTGTGGGCGAGGCCGCGGCACCACGCGGCGATGATCCGGACGATGTCCTTCCAGAAGTAGATGATCGCCGCGAGGATGGCGCCCACTTGGATGATGGCGGTGAAGGCGGTGATCCCGACGCCCTGGATGTCGTAGCCGAGCAACTTCTCGACGATGCGCAGATGACCGGTGCTGGATATGGGCAGGAACTCCGTGATGCCCTCGACGATGCCGAGGATGATGGCGTGGAGAAGGTTCATGACTGCTTTCGCGGATCGGGGTGCCGTTCGACGGCCGGGCCTTCCAAAGCCTAGCCCGACCGTTCATGTGTCGGAGCGGGCGACCACATCGGTCCTCCCGGGCCGATCCTCGGAGTCCCCGGACGGCGGTCGGCCCGGGTCCTGCGCATCGACTGCGCGGCCCGGGCCGATCTCGACCTACGAGGATTCGTGGTCATGCTGTGAACAGTGCTCGGCGAACGAGGGTGGCGCCTCGCCCGCCGCGCTGGGGGTGGGCCCCGATGGGGGCGCCCGACGAATCACCGAGGGGGAGCGCCGGCGGTGGGGGTGCACGCCTGGCGCATTCGGTGTCCTGCCGGGTGCACGATCCCACCGGGGTCATGCGCGACGGACGTGGGGGTGGGTGACGCAACGCCAAGCACCGCTCACAGCTTCAGGATGCGATCTTCTTACGAAAACCACAGGAATCAGTGTAGGCGATCCGCGGGGCGAATGCCAGTCGGAGAGCATGGTCTGGGGGTTCAGTAAGGGTAAGTCTGTGTCACTCAAGGTATCGCGAGCTAGATGCAGGAAGATTTGTCGCGAATGCGAGGAAGTACAGAAACAAGTCCTGTGAGATTCCTGGGGGTCCGTCTCAGGGAGTGGACAGTTCGCAGTGTGGAGCTGTGAGTCGCTCACAGCTTCCTCACCACCGGCGTCGCCGATCGGTTGCCCGTCGAAGAGGGGGCCCCGCCGCAACGGTGGGGTCCTGAGGGGGTGTCCGAGAGAGGACTTGAACCTCCATGGCCTGAAAGCGGCCACTAGCACCTCAAGCTAGCGCGTCTACCAATTCCGCCACCCGGACTCGCTGCGGCTGCCCGCATCGAACATGATCTTAGCAGAGCCCGCGGCCTCGACGCGAATCGTGTGCTCCACGGGTGCCGTCGACGGGGTGCCGCCGTCACGACCGGCCGTCCCCGCCCGCCACCGGCGGGCGCATACCATCGGTGACACGATCGTGAACGGGGCACCGGCGAGCGGGGCAGGAGGCAGCGTGGACGACACGATGGACCGCATCACCTCGACGGGGCTCGCCCGCCAGACACCCGGTGGCGTCGAGTACGAGGTGCAGCGGATCGGGTTCGCCCGTTGGTTCACCCGCACCCAGACGCGCCGCATCCTCACCGAACGGGCGCAGCACGAGGGCTGGGAGCTGTGGAGGCTTCGCCGCTACCGGGACGGTTCGCGCGAGGCCTGGCTGCGCCGCAGGATCATCCGCGCCCGCCTCACCGTGTTCGTGTGAGGGCCGTTCCTGAGCGGTGAGGGGTCCCGCGCGGGCGGCGCTCCCCGGCCCGGGTCGGCACGGATTCAGTCCGTCGTCCCGGCGGTCGTCCTGCGGTCGCTCCGCGCCTGGTTCGGGCCGCCCGTCACGTCGTCGAGCGCGGAGACGATCGGTTCGGGCAGCGTCGTGTCATCGAGGTCGAGGTAGGGCTCGAGCTGCTGGACAGTGCGTGCGCCGAGCAGGGGCGCCGTGACGCCGGGGGCGTCGCGCACCCACAGCATCGCGACCTGCGCCGGGGCGAGCCCCAGCCCGTCCGCGGCGCGCGTCACAGCGTCGACGACGGCGCGGCTGCGCGACTCGAGATAGGGCTCGACGAACCAGCTGAAGTGCTCCCTGGCGCCCCGCGAGTCGCGCGGCACGCCCCGTCGGTACTTGCCGGTGAGCACGCCCCGCCCGATGGGGGACCAGGCGAAGAGCCCCATGCTGTGCGCGGCGAGCGCCGGGACCACCTCCACCTCGGCCCGCCGGGCCAGGAGGGAGTACTCGACCTGGCCGCTCACCAGACCGGAGCGCCCTGGGACGGCCCGCTGCCAGGCGGCCGCGGTGCCGATCTGCCAGCCGATGTAGTTGCAGACGCCGACGTAGCGCGCCATGCCGGAGCTGACGGCCGTGTCGAGGGCGGCCAGCGTCTCCTCGTACGGGGCGCGCCCCCAGGCGTGCACCTGCCACAGGTCGACGTGGTCGGTGTGGAGCCGACGCAGGGAACCGGTCAGGTCGTCGAGCATCGCCTTGCGGGAGGTGTCGACCGTCCGGCGGCCGTTGCGCAGGCCGAAGCCCGCCTTCGTGGCGATGACGAGCTCGTCCCGGCGCACGTGGGTCCGGGTGATGCGGCCGATCATCTTCTCGGCCGCTCCGCCGCCGTACGCCGGGGCCGTGTCGATGAGCGTGCCGCCGGCCTCGACGAAGCGGGCGACGAGCCGCTCGGCGCCGTGCAGATCGGTGTCGCCGCCCCAGGTCATGGTGCCCAGACCCAGTCCGCTGACCTCCAGCCCGGAGGCGCCAACCCTGTGCGTCCTCACCCCGACGTCCTCCGCCCCACGGGCCAGCGCGCCCGCCATGTGTGCTTCCGGGCGCCAGCCTAGTGGGCGCGGGTAGTTTTGGGGCATGCGAGCATGGCCAACCGTCGAGGTCCCCACGATCCCCGCCACCCCGGGCAGCTACCAGGTCCCCGAGCGGGTGAGTCTGGTCACCACCAATGACAGGGCGCTGACGGCGGTCGGCCCGGAGCGGGGGGCGGCCGGCCTGTACGTGTGCGGCATCACCCCCTACGACGCGACCCATCTGGGGCACGCGTTCACCTATCTGTCCTTCGACCTGCTGAACCGCGCCTGGCGCGACGCCGGTCTCGAGGTCCGCTACGCGCAGAACGTCACCGACGTCGACGATCCCCTGCTCGAACGGGCGATGGACACCGGGGTGGACTGGCGCGAACTGGCCGACGGCCAGATCGACCTGTTCCGCTCCGACATGACCGGCCTGCGCGTCCTGCCCCCGGACTGGTACGTGCCCGCCACCTCGGTCACCGGCGAGGTCGCCGACCTGGTGAACGAGCTGGTCTCCCGCGGTTTCGTCTACCAGGTGGACGACCCCGAGCACCCCGACTGGTACTTCCGCAGCGCACAGGCCCCCGGTTTCGGCGCCGAGAGCCACCTCGACCGCGAGGCCATGCTCGCCGAGTTCGTCGAGCACGGCGGCGACCCCGACCGCCCCGGCAAGGAGGACGCCCTCGACTGCCTGGTCTGGCGTCTGGAGCGCCCGGGCGAGCCCGCCTGGGAGTCCCCCCTGGGGCGGGGGCGCCCCGGCTGGCACATCGAGTGCACGGCCACCGCGCTCAACCGCCTCGGGGCCGCCTTCGCCGTCCAGGGCGGCGGCCGCGACCTGGCCTTCCCGCACCACGAGATGTGCGCCGCCGAGGCCGTCGTCGCCACCGGCGGCGAGCCCTTCGCCAGGGCCTACGCCCATGTCGGCATGGTCGGCCTGGACGGGGAGAAGATGAGCAAGTCGCTCGGCAACCTCGAGCTCGTGAGCCGGCTGGTCGCCGGCGGGGCCGACCCGATGGCCATCCGGCTGGCCCTCCTGGACCATCACTACCGCGCCGACTGGGAGTGGACCGCCGGGCAGCTCGGCCGGGCCCAGCGCCGCCTCGACGCCTGGCGGGCGGCCGTCCGGGCCGACCGCGGTACGAGCGCCGTGCCCGTCATCGCCGACCTGCGCCGCGCGCTGCGCACCGACCTCGACGCCCCCACCGCCCTGGCCGTCGTCGACGAGTGGAGCTCGGCGGTGCTGGCCGGGGACGGCCAGGACGAGGAGGCCCCGGGCCAGGTGGCCGCCGCCGTCGACGGCCTGCTCGGCATCGAGCTGGGCTGAGCCGAACCGCCCCGGGCGCCCGCCCTGCTCCGGGCGCCGTCGTCTGCGCGCCCCCGCGGAGGCTCCTGCCAGTCCGGCCAGGAGCCGCAGTCGGACGAGCAGGAGCGATGACGGATCGCGCCCGTTGCCCGCAGTGCCCGGCCCCGCGCCATGATCCGGTGCACCGTCGGCGGTGAGCCGTCCGGGTCCTCTCCCGGGCCCCGCGGCGAGGGGCCGGCGCGTCAACCGATCGGCGGCAGCTGGTGGCGCGTCTCGTCGGGCCCACCGGGCGCGGACGGATCGGCCGGGGGAGGAAGCGTGGCGAGGTCGTCATCGCTCGGCCCGGCCGACTCAGGGCCGGGGACGTCCTTGGTCGGACGCTCGATGCCGGCGGCCTCGTAGACCTCCGCCTCGTCGAGGGTCTCCTTCTCGAGCAGACGGCGGGCGATCGCGTCGAGCTGGGCCCGGTGCTCGCGCAGCATCGTCACGGCCTGGGCGTGGCACTCCTCGATGATGCGGCGGACCTCGTCGTCGACGGTGGCGAGCGTCGCGTCGGAGATGCCGAGCTGGTGCGGGTCGGCGTCGTGGGGGAGCACCGTCACCGGGCCGACCTTCTCGCTCATGCCCCAGCGCCCGACCATCTGGCGGGCGATGGCGGTGGCCTGGTTGAGGTCGGACTCGGCGCCGGTGGTGACGACCCCGAAGATCGCGTCCTCGGCCGCCATGCCGCCGAGGGCGCCGACGATGCGCCCGCGCAGATAGGCCTCGTCGTAGCCGTACTTGTCGGTGTCGGGCGTCGACAGCGTGATGCCGAGGGCCTGACCGCGCGGGATGATCGAGACCTTGCGCACCGGGTCGGCGCCCTTCTGGAGCATGCCGAGCAGGGCGTGCCCGCCCTCGTGGTAGGCCGTGCGGCGCCTCTCGTCGTCGGGGATGACGACGGAGCGGGCCACGCCGAGCTGGATCTGCTCGAGCGCATTCGTGAAGTCGCGCTGGTGGACGATCTGATCGGCGCGCCGCGCCGCCTGGAGCGCCGCCTCGTTGGCCAGGTTGGCCAGGTCGGCGCCGGTCATGCCCGGCGTGGAGGCCGCGATCTGCGCCAGGTCGACGTCGGACGCCATGGGGATCTTCCGGGTGTGCACCCGCAGGATCGACTCGCGGCCCTTCTGGTCGGGGGCGCTCACCGTGATGACGCGGTCGAAGCGGCCCGGCCGGGTGAGCGCGGGGTCGAGCACGTCGGCGCGGTTGGTGGCCGCCATGACGATGACTCCCTCGGTGCCGTCGAAGCCGTCCATCTCGGTGAGGATCTGGTTGAGCGTCTGCTCGCGCTCGTCGTTGCCCCCCATGGCGCGGTTCGAGGCCCGCGAACGGCCGATGGCGTCGATCTCGTCGATGAAGATGATCGAGGGGGCCGTCTTGCGGGCCTCCTCGAACAGCTGGCGCACGCGCTGGGCGCCCACGCCGACGATCATCTCGATGAACTCGGCGGCAGAGGCGGAGTAGAAGGGCACGTCGGCCTCGCCGGCGGTGGCCCGGGCCAGCAGCGTCTTGCCGGTGCCGGGCTCGCCCTCGAGGAGGACCCCCTTGGGGGCGCGGGCCCCGACCCGGCGGTACTTGTCGGGGTTGCGCAGGAAGTCGACGATCTGGCCGACCTCCTCCTGCACCTCGTCGATGCCTGCGACGTCGGAGAAGTTCACCCGGACGGTGTCCTTCTGGACCGGTTTCACGTCACGGCCCATGCCCCCGAAGGCGCCCAGGCCGCCGCCCTTGGACATGCGGTTCATGAACCACAGGTAGATGCCGAAGAGCAGCAGCCAGGGCCCGAAGGCCATGATGAGGCTCATGAGCGGGCTGGTGGTCTGGACCGTGGAGTTCGCCGAGACGGTGACGCCCTGGTCGTTGAGCATCGTGAGCAGGTCGTCCTGGGCCCAGGTGGGGCGCTCGGTGGTGAACTGCGTGTACTGCTGGCCGGCCTTGGAGTCGGAGTCGTCGGGGACGGTCGCGGCACTCTTCAGCTTGCCGTCGATCGTGTCGCCGGTGGCGTGGACGACGTCGACGTTGCCGGCCCGGACCTGGGTGATGAACTCGTTGTAGCTGATCTTCGGGGGCTGGCGCGAGTCGTTGTACCAGCTGACAGCGGCCATCATGACGACGAGCAGGACCACCCACGGCACGATGCGCGCCCACAGCGGGCGCTTGGGCTTCTCGGGCCCGCCGTTGGGCAGACCCTCGGTGTGCCAGGGCTTGGGGGAGTCGAGTGGCGGGGGCCCGGAGGGGGCCTCGCTGCGCCACTTCTTGGGCGTGTCGGGGTCACGCGGGGGATCCTGAGCGGACAGGCCATCCTGCCCCGGACCCCCGGCGCGCTCGGCTGAGGGCGACGACTCTCGTGCCATGAACACCTCCTGTTGCTGCAATAGATAGTAGGTGCGCCCGCCGACGAATTCCTGTCGCGCGCCCCTGACATCGCCCCCGAGGGGCGCCCGGGCCCGCTCGTTCCGATTCACGGAGGCCGTTGAAGGCGGGATCGCCCCCGCGGCCGCGGCGTCCGGGCCGTCGCCCGGCCGCCCGGCCGGGCTGGGTTAGGCTTGCGCGGTGAGCAAGAGTTTTGAGCAGCTGTTCGCCGAGCTGGCCCGGACGGCGGCCGAGCGCCCGGACGGCTCCGGAACCGTCGCCAAGCTGGACGAGGGGACCCACGCCATCGGCAAGAAGGTCGTCGAGGAGGCCTCCGAGGTGTGGATGGCCGCCGAGCACCAGTCCCGGGAGGAGCTCGCCGAGGAGATCAGCCAGCTCCTCTACTGGACGCAGGTCATCATGCTCGACCGGGGGCTCGACCTGGAGGACGTCTACCGCTACCTGTGAGTCGTCCCACCGCCCTGCACCGCGGCCCGTCCGGCCGCGTCCACCGTCGAAGGATCCCGTTGTGAGTGAAGAGAAACTGATGCGCATCGCCGTGCCCAACAAGGGCGCCCTGTCGGCTGCCGCGGCGCAGATGCTGACCGAGGCCGGGTACGCGCAGCGCAGCGACTCCAAGGAGCTCGTCCTCGTCGACGAGGAGAACGGCGTCGAGTTCTACTACCTGCGTCCGCGCGACATCGCCGTCTACGTGGGGGAGGGCACCCTCGAGCTGGGCATCACCGGCAGGGACATGCTCATCGACTCCGGCGCGGCCGCCGACGAGATCCTCGCGCTCGGCTTCGGCGTGAGCCGCTTCCGCTTCGCCGCCCCGAAGGGCTCCGGCTACCGCCTGGCCGACCTCGAGGGCAAGCGCATCGCCACCAGCTATCCCGGCCTGCTCGGTCGCTACCTGTCCGAGCACGGCATCAGCGCCCGACTCGTCCACCTGGACGGCGCGGTCGAGTCGAGCATCTCCCTCGGCGTCGCCGATGCGATCGCCGACGTCGTCGAGACGGGCACGACCCTGCGCAAGGTCGGGCTCGAGCTCTTCGGCGAGCCGATCCTGCGCAGCGAGGGCATCCTCATCCGCCGCTCCTCGGGCGGGATCGACCCCGTCATCCTCGACCACGTCACCCGCCGCCTGTCGAGCGTTCTCGTGGCCCGCGACCACGTCCTCATGGACTACGACTGTCCGAGCCGGGTCCTCGAGGAGGCCACCCGGCTCACGCCGGGCTATGCGGCCCCCACGATCACCGAGCTCGCCCGCCCCGGCTGGGTCGCCGTGCGCGCCATGGTGCGCCGCGACGACGCCCAGCGCCTCATGGACGAGCTGTGGGACCTCGGCGCCCGCGCGATCCTCGTGACCGAACTCGGGGCCTGCCGCCTGTGAGGCCGGCCGGCGCGCCCCCGGGCGGGTCGGGGCGGCGGCTCACCGGATGCCGCGGCGCTCCAGGATCGCCGTGACCTCGTCCTCGTCGAAGTCGTCCGGTGCCTTGTCCGCCGCCTCCGCGGCCGGCGCCCCGTCGGGCCCGGCGGGCTCCCGGGGGGCGGGCGCACCGGTGACGCCCAGGCGCTTCTGCATGGCGGCCTCACGGCGCTGCCTGCCCTCGGCGCGGCTGACGCCGGACAGGAACGAGGCGATGACGTAGAGGACGACGCCGAGGCCGGCGCAGACGATGCCGGCCCACATCATCGCGTCCAGTCTCTGCCCGCGGGTCCAGTCGACGAGGCCGTGCGCCGCGTTCGCGAGGAGCTCCATCACGCCGGTCAGCCATGCCCCGACGAAGAAGACGGCGACGGCGATGCCGTGGAGGAGGGCGCGGGGACTGCGGCGCCGGCGCCACCCGAGGACGGCGTACAGCAGGCCGAGGACGGCCAGTGCGGCGGAGACGACGAGAGCGAGGGTCTGGGCGTTCATGCCCCCAGACTCTCACACGAACCCCCTTCCGCCGCATGGATGCGTCCCCCGTCGCCGCGCCCGGCGTCGCGCACCGGCCGGATTTCACCCGCGCGGCCCGCTGGTCTAGACTGGCCGAGTTGACCGGCGTCCGAGGGCGCCCTCAGCACGCAAGTGGAGGCCCGATCTCCCACCCTGCCGCGGCAGCGCGGCGGGTCAGTTCCAGTGCAGGACGCCTGGCCGTGCGGCCGGGCGGGACATCGTCCCCGTCGGCGTCCGGTCGGGTCATGACCAGGCCTCCGCCCGCGGGCGGAGGCCTTTCTCGTGCGCCGGTCCCGACGGTCACACATTGGAGGACACAATCAGCAACGAACTGCGCATCAACGAGCGCATCCGCGTCCCCGAGGTCCGCCTGGTCGGGCCCAACGGCGAGCAGATCGGCATCGTCCGCGTCGAGCAGGCGATGCAGCTCGCCCGCGAGCACGATCTCGACCTCGTCGAGGTCGCGGCGACCGCGCGCCCGCCCGTCTGCAAGCTCATGGACTACGGCAAGTTCAAGTACGAGAACGCCCAGAAGGCCCGCGAGTCCCGACGCAACCAGTCCAACACCGTCATCAAGGAGATGAAGCTCCGTCCCAAGATCGACGAGCACGACTACGAGACCAAGAAGGGTCACGTCGTCCGCTTCCTCCGCGGCGGTGACAAGGTGAAGATCACCATCATGTTCCGGGGCCGGGAGCAGTCCCGCCCGGAGCTCGGGTTCAACCTGCTCAAGCGGCTGGCCGACGACGTCGTCGCCGACGGTGTCATCGAGCAGAACCCGAAGCAGGAGGGCCGCAACATGCACATGGTGCTGGCGCCCACCCGCAAGAAGAGCGAGGCCCGCACCGAGCAGGAGGCCGAGAAGGCGCGCCGGCAGGCCCGGCGCGCCGACGAGGCCGCCGCCGAGAAGGCCGAGGAGGCCCGCCTGCGCGAGGCCGCCAAGAAGCAGCCCCGGAAGAAGAAGCGGGGCCCCGCCGACAACATGGATCCGGACATCGACCTGTGAGCCGCCGGCCCGCAGGCCGATCCGAGGAGCAGCCGGCGTCGGTGGACGCCGGACGAAGTGAATGGAGCGACAGATGCCCAAGATGAAGACGCACACCGGTGCGAAGAAGCGTTTCAAGGTGACCGGCAGCGGCAGGCTCGTGCACGCTCGCGCGGGCAAGGCCCACCTCAACGAGCACAAGCCCACCAGGCGCACCCGTCGCCTCTCGGTCGACGCGACGCTCGCCAAGGGCGACGCCAAGAAGGCCCGCAGGATGCTCGGCATCTGAGGCCGCGGCCCCCATCTGATCCCAAGCAAGGAGTAGAACCATGGCACGCGTCAAGCGCGCAGTGAACGCGAAGAAGAAGCGCCGCGAGATCCTCGAGCAGGCCTCTGGCTACCGCGGCCAGCGGTCGCGCCTCTACCGCAAGGCGAAGGAGCAGGTGCTGCACTCGGGCACCTACTCGTTCCGCGACCGCAAGGCCCGCAAGGGCGACTTCCGCTCGCTGTGGATCCAGCGCATCAATGCTGCGACCCGCGCCGAGGGCATGACCTACAACCGCTTCATCAGCGGTCTGAGGACCGCTGGCATCGAGGTCGACCGCAAGATCCTCGCCGACCTCGCCGTCAGCGACCCCGCCGCCTTCTCGGCCCTGGTGAAGGTCGCCAAGGAGAACCAGCCCGCCGCCAGCGCGGCCTGATCCGGCCGTGCCGACGGAGGCCGTGGACGACGGGCCGGGCGCCGATGCCCCTCCTCTCTCGAAGGGGGCGCTGCGCTCGACCCGTCGTCTCCTGCAGCGGCGGGCCCGCGCCGAGACGGGCCTGTTCCTCGCCGAGGGCGCCCAGCCGGTGCGCGAGGCGCTGCGCCGCCCGGGCACGGTCGTCCGGCTCATCGTCGACGACCCCGGGCACCACGGCGAGCTCATGGCCCTGGCCCGCGGGGTCGAGGTCGTGCGGGCCGGTCCCGAGGAGCTGCGCTCGCTGTGCGGCACGGTCACGCCGCAGGGCGTCGTGGCCGTCTGCCGCTGGCCGCGGGCCGTGCTGTCCGAGCTGGTCCGGCCGCGTCTCGTCGTCCTCTGCGCGCAGGTCCGAGACCCCGGCAACGCCGGCACCGTCGTGCGCTGCGCCGACGCCTTCGACGCGGACGCCGTCGTCCTCACCCGGGGCTCGGTCGACGTCACCAATCCCAAGACCGTGCGCGCCTCGGTCGGCAGCCTCCTCCACCTGCCGGTCGTCACCGACGTCGAGGAGGACGAGGCGATCGCGTGGGTGCACGCCCACGGCATGAGGGTCCTGGCCGCCGACGCGGCGGGGGAGCCCCTCGACGAACTCGACGCCCGCGGCGAGCTGGCCCGCCCGACCGCCTGGCTGCTGGGCAACGAGGCGTGGGGCCTGCCCGACGCGCTGCTCGACGCGGCCGACCGGACGGTCGCCGTGCCGATGTGGGGCCGCGCCGAGAGCCTCAACCTGTCGACGGCGGCGGCGATCTGCCTGTACGCTTCAGCCGGCGCGCAGCGGCGGGCGGCGCGGCGATGAGCGCGTTCGTCAACGTCCTCGTGGCGGTCCTGCTCGTCGCCTCGGCCGTCGCCGCGGGCTGGCTGTTCTGGCTCGGGCGCAGGCAGTCGACGCGCCGGCCGGGGGATCCGGGCCGCGGCGGACCCGCCGGGGACTGAGGACGGTCCCGCTCCCCGAGTCGGGGCGGTGGCCTGCCGGGCCGGCCCCTAGACTTGTCGGGTGCGGCCGGCCCGCGCCGGCCCGTTCGGAACGAAAGAGGGGAGCCCATGGCAGGGCCAGACAGCACCAGCGAGTCGCTGGACCCGGAGCAGATCGAGCGGATGGTGGACGACGCCCTCGGGGCCATCGCCGCCGCGGCCGACTCGGCGCAGCTCAAGGCGGTGCGCCAGACGCACGCCGCGGACAGGTCGCCGCTGGCGCTCGCCAACCACAGCATCGGCTCCATGCCCAAGGAGCGGCGCAAGGACGCCGGCCGGCTCATCGGCAGGGCCCGCGGCCGCGTCAACGAGGCCCTGGCGGCCCGCGCCGCCGAGCTCGAGGCCGCCGAGCTGGCGGCCAGGCTGGAGGCCGAGCGCGTCGACGTGACCCTCCCGGTGGTCGAGCACCCGGTGGGCGCCGAGCATCCGCTGACCGCCCTCATCAACCGCATGTGCGACGTCTTCGTCGCCATGGGCTGGGAGGTCGTCGAGGGGCCCGAGCTCGAGGCCGAGTGGCTCAACTTCGACGCCCTGAACTTCACCCCCGATCACCCGGCGCGCTTCATGAGCGACACGCTCTTCGTCGATCCGCCGAGCGGTCACACGATCATGCGCACCCAGACCTCGCCGGTGCAGGTGCGCACCCTGCTCGACCGCGCGCTCCCGGTCTATGTCGTGAGCCCCGGCAAGGTGTTCCGCGCCGACGAGTACGACGCCACCCATCTGCCCGTCTTCCACCAGCTCGAGGGCCTGGCCGTCGACCGGGGCATCACGATGGGGGACCTCAAGGGCACCCTCGACCACCTGGCCAAGGCCATGTTCGGCGACATCCGCACGCGCCTGCGCCCGCACTACTTCCCGTTCACCGAGCCGAGCGCCGAGGTCGACCTCGAGTGCTTCGTCTGCCACGGCTCCTCGGTCGGGGACCCCGAGCGCCCCTGCCGCGCCTGCCGCTCCGAGGGGTGGATCGAGTGGGGCGGCTGCGGCGTCGTCAACCCGCGCGTGCTCGTCGCCGCCGGCATCGACCCGAACGTCTACTCCGGCTTCGCCTTCGGCATGGGCGTCGACCGCACCGTCATGTTCCGCAACAACGCCCCCGACCTGCGCGACTTCGTCGAGGGCGACGTGAGATTCAGTCGTTCGCTGGTGGGGGGTGCGCGATGAGGGCGCCGATGAGTTGGCTCCGCGATCTGGTGGAGCTCCCGCACGGCGTGACCTGCGCCCAGGTGGCGGACGCCTTCACCCGGATGGGTCTGCAGGTCGAGCACGTCGAGACCGTCGGCGCCGACGTGAGCGGCCGGGTCGTCGTCGGCCGCGTCCTGGACTTCGTCGAGGAACCCCAGCGCAACGGGAAAACCATCCGCTGGTGCCGCGTCGACGTGGGCCCGTTCAACGACTCCGAGGTCAACCCCGAGATCGAGAACGCCCGCGGCATCGTCTGCGGCGCCAGCAACTTCGCCAAGGGCGACCACGTCGTCGTCTCGCTGCCCGGCGCGATGCTGGCCGGCGGTTTCGGGATCAGCGCCCGCCGGACCTACGGGCACATGAGCGACGGCATGATCTGCGCCGCCGACGAGCTGGGCATCGGCGAGGACCGCACCGGCATCATCGTGCTCCCGCCGGCGGAGGCGGCCCGGGCCGGTCTCGGCTCCGACGCGATGGCGCTGCTCGGCGTTCCCGACGAGGTCCTCGACATCGACGTGACCCCCGACCTGGGCCATGCACTGTCGATGCGGGGCCTGGCCCGCGAGGCCGCGCAGGCCTTCGATGTGCCCTACAACGACCTCTACTCGCGTCGCGTGCCCGACCCGGCCCAGGACGCCTACCCGGTGCGCGTCGAGTCGGACGACTGCCAGCTGTTCGTCGCCCTGTGCGTCAACGGCATCGATCCGCACGCGCCCACCCCGACGTGGATGCGCCACCGGCTCGAGGCCGCCGGCATGCGCGCGATCAGCCTGCCCGTCGACATCACCAACTACGTCATGCTCGAGTCGGGCCAGCCGCTGCACGGCTACGACGCCGACGCGCTGCTGGGCCCGATCGTCGTGCGCAGGGCCGCCGCCGGCGAGCGGCTCACCACGCTCGACGACGTCGAGCGCACCCTGAGCGCCGAGGACCTGCTCATCACCGACGACTCGGGCCCCATCGGCCTGGCGGGCGTCATGGGCGGCCGGACCACCGAGCTGAACGACGGGACGACGAACGTCGTCATCGAGGCGGCCCACTTCTCGCCCGGCACGATCGGGCGCACCTACCGGCGCCACAAGCTGCCCTCGGAGGCCTCCCGTCGCTTCGAGCGCATGGTCGACCCGGGCGTGGCCTGCGCCGCGGCACGGATGGCCGCCCGACTGTTCGCCGAGTACGCCGGCGGCACGATCGCCGAGGGCGTCACCGTCGTCGGCCGAGTGCCCCAGCCGCCGTCCCTGACGATCGACGCCGGTCTGCCCGCGCACATCCTGGGCGCCCGCATCGACGCCGACCGCGTCGTCGAGGTGCTCCGCGCCGCCGGCGTCGAGGTCCGCAGGCGGGGCTCCTCACTCGCCCTGACCCCGCCCACCTGGCGCACCGACCTGCGCGATCCCTACGACTACGTCGAGGAGGTCGGCCGCAAGCTCGGCCTAGACGTCATCGAGCCGAGGGTGCCCCGCGCCGTCGCCGGCCGGGGCCTCAGCCCCGCCCAGCGCGCCCGCCGCGCGGTCAGCGCCGCGGTGGCCGGGGCCGGTTTCGTCGAGGTCATCACGCTGCCCTTCCTCTCCGACTCCGAGCTCGACGGCCTCGGGCTGCCCGACGACGACGAGCGGCGCCGCCTCGTGCGGCTGGCCAATCCGCTCGCCGACACCGCCCCGTACCTGCGCACGACCCTCCTGCCGGGGCTGTTCGCCGCCGCCCGGCGCAACATCTCGCGCAGCCAGGACGACCTGGCCCTCTTCGAGGCCGGCTCGGTCTTCCGGGGCGGGCCCGCCCCGGCGGCCCCGATGCCCGAGGTCGACCATCGTCCCTCCGACGCCGAGATCGCCGCGATCCGCGCGGCACTGCCCGACCAGCCCCGCATGATCGCCGCGGTGCTCACCGGCCAGTGGCTGCCCGGCGGCTGGGACCACGCCGCCGTCCCGGCGGACTGGACCCATGCGGTGCACTTCGCCCAGACCGCGGCCGCGACGCTCGGCCTGACGCTGGAGCGCAGGGCCGCGTCGATCGCCCCCTGGCACCCCGGCCGGTGCGCCGAGCTGTCGGTGCGCGGCGCGGGCGGAGAACGGGTCGTCCTCGGCGCCGCTGGCGAGCTGCACCCCGAGGTCGTCCGGGCCCACGGGCTGCCGGAGCGGACCTGCGCCGTCGAGCTCGACCTCGACCTGCTCGTGGCCTGCGCGCCCGGCGGCGGCGAGGTCACCGCGCTGAGCGGCTTCCCGCTGGCCAAGGAGGACGTCGCCCTCATCGTCGACGAGCGGGTCCCCGCGTCCGAGGTCGAGGCCGCCCTCGTCGAGGGCGCAGGCGAGCTGCTCGAGTCGATCGCGCTCTTCGACGTCTTCCGGGGCCCGCAGATCGGCGAGGGCCGCAAGTCGCTCGCCTACGGCCTGCGCCTGCGCGGGCCCGACCGGACGCTCACCCAGGCCGAGGCGGCGGCGGCCCGCGACGGCGCCGTGCGGCTCGCCGTCGAGCGCCTCGGCGCGGTGCCCCGCGAGGCGTGAGCCCCGCGGTCGAGGGTTCCGGGAGGCGTGAGCCTCACGGGCGCCGTCCGGCGCCCCCGTCCAGCGCTCGCCCCGGGTGAGTGCCCGATCGCGGGCGTCCGGCGTGCGGGGGCGGCGGCAGCTGGTACTCTGCTGTCGCGAAGCAAGGGTTGCTGCGCACCCCCGTGCGCAGCGCCCCCAGGTGCCCGGCCGGCCCGACGGGTCGTCCGGGAGAATAGGGAACCGCGTGGGAATCGCGGACGGGACCGCCGCTGTGAGCGTCCCGGGTCCTCATCGGCGTGAGCCGGCCACCGTCCGTCGGGAAGGTCGAGGGCCCGTCGGGGCAACCGCCCCGGGGCGCGAGTCAGAAGACCTGCCTGGGAACCGTTCCGCGTCGCCGCGGCACTTGGCGACCGGGCGCCCCTCGCGGGGTCACGAGAATCCGGTTGTGACGAACGGCACTCGTCATGATCGTGAGGTGACTTCGACCCGTGGACCCCAGATGGCTGGCCCGACGGCTGGGCCAGATCCTCATCGTGCTGGTGGGCATCAGCTTCATCACCTTCACGCTCGTCTGGCTGGCGCCCGGCGATCCCGCTCAGGCCGTGTACACCAGTCAGGGGATCACGCCCACCCCCGAGATGGTCGATCAGATGCGGGTGCGCCTCGGCCTCGACAAGCCCTTCCTCGTGCAGTACGTCACCTGGCTCGGCAACTGCCTGCACGGCGACTTCGGCACCTCGTACTCGCTGAACAAGCCCGTCGCCGATCTCATGCTCGTCCGCCTGTGGCCGACCATCAAGCTCTCGCTGGCCTCCCTGCTGCTCATGCTCGTCGTCGCCGTCCCGCTGGGCATGCTCGCCGCGGTGCGCCGGGGCGGCATCGCCGACCGCCTCGTCCGCGGCTTCAGCTTCCTGGGCATCTCGATGCCGAACTTCTGGTTCGGCCTGCTCCTCATCTGGGCGGTCGCCCTCAAACTCGGCTGGCTGCCGGTCGTTTCGACGGGGCAGGGCCTCGACAGGCTCATCCTGCCGGCCGCGACCCTGGCCTTCGCGATGATCGGCAAGTACACCCGGCAGGTGCGCACGGCCGTCCTCGAGGAGCTCGGCCAGGACTACGTCGTCGGCGCCCGGGCGCGCGGCCTCTCCGAGCGCGCCATCCTCACCCGGCACGTCCTGCCCAACGCCCAGCTGCCCCTCATCACCCTGCTGGGCCTGTCGCTCGGCTCGCTGCTGGGCGGCACGGCGGTCGTCGAGGTCGTCTTCTCCTATCCCGGTCTGGGCAACATGGCGGTCACCGCCGTCACCTCGTACGACTACCCGCTCGTGCAGACCTATGTGCTGTGGATCGCGCTGATCTACATGGTCATCAACCTGGTGGTCGACGTCTCCTACGCCCGACTCGATCCCCGCGTCCGCCGAGGAGCCCGGTCATGAGCCCATCGCACCGCATCCGTCGCTTCCTCGGCGCGCACCGGGCGTTCTGCGTCCACGCGGCGCTGGCCCTGGTCATCGTCCTGGTCGCCCTGCTCGCCGGCGTCATCGCCCCCATGAGCCCCTACGAGGCCAACCTGGCGGAGGCCTTCCAGGGGCCGAGCGCGCAGCACTGGTTCGGCACGGACAAGCTCGGCCGCGACATGGCCTCGCGCGTCATCTACGGCACCCGCGTCTCGCTGGCCGCCTCGATCGTCCTCGTCCTCGTCATCTCCGTCGTCGGCTCGCTGCTCGGCGTCATCGCCGGCTACGCGGGCGGCCTCGTCGACGCGGTCATCATGCGGGTCTCCGACATGATGATCTCCTTCCCCGGGATCGTCCTGGCCATCGCAGTGGCCGGCCTCATGGGGGCCAGCATCCGCAATGCGATCATCGCCCTGGCCGTCGTCAGCTGGACCAAGTACGCCCGGCTGGCGCGCAGCCTCGTGCTGAAGATCCGCCACAGCGACTTCGTGACGGCCGCCGAGCTCACCGGTGCCCGTCCGGGCCGCCTCATCCGCCGGTACCTGCTGCCGAACGCCCTGCCGACGCTCGTCATCACCGCCGCGACCGACATCGGCACGATGATGCTCGAGCTGGCCGGCCTGTCCTTCCTCGGCTTCGGCGCCCAGCCGCCGCAGGCCGAGTGGGGCCTCATGCTCAACGAGGGCCGCGCCTACCTGCTCGACTCGCCCTGGCTCATGATCTTCCCCGGCGCGGCGATCTGCGCGACCGTCATCGTCTTCAACCTGTTGGGCGACGCGCTGCGCGACGTCCTCGATCCCCGCCATGCCGGCCCCGACGAGGCCGTCGTGGAACTCACCACGGCCCCACTGGCCTGACCCACCACCCACCACCGTGAAGGAGCGCATTGAGATGCAGGGAATCATCGTCACCCGCCGCGGCCTGCTGGCCGCCTCGGCGGCCGGAACCGTCGTCGCCGGCCTCGGACTGACCGGCTGCTCGTCGTCCGACTCCGGCGGTTCGAGCGGCACCGAGCTGAAGTTCGGCTGCACCAACTTCTCCAAGGAGTCCCTCGACCCGTCGAACCAGCCCAACGCCGCCTGGGCGTGCATGCGCTACGGCATCGGCGAGTCGTTGTTCAAGTTCGACGAGAAGATGGTGCCCCAGCCGTACCTGGCCGAGTCCTGCACGCCCGACGACGAGCACCTCACGTGGACGATCGCGCTGCGCGAGGGGCTCAAGTTCTCCACCGGCACCGAGGTGACCGCCACGAAGGTCGCCGAGTCCCTCCAGCACATGTTCGACAAGGAGGGCTCCGAGGGCTCGTCCGCGCCGTCGACCTTCATGAAGCCGGTCTCGATCACGCCCGACGACGGCGCCCGCACCGTGACCATCGTGACCGGGAGCCCGTCGGCCGACCTCTCGGCGGCCCTGGCCAATCCGCTGTTCGAGATCCTCGACATCGCCGGCAGCGAGAACCTCGGCGAGAAGCCGATCGGCACCGGCCCCTACGCCGTCACCGAGTTCAACTCGGGCCAGGACGTCAAGCTCGTCCGCAACACCAACTACTGGAACGGCGAGGTGCCCTACGAGAGCGTCCACGTCATCTTCATCGACGACTCCTCGAGCCTCACCAAGTTCATGGCCCTGCAGTCCGGCGACGTCGACGTCACCGAGAACATCACGGCCATGTCCGACCTCGAGACGCTGCGGAACGACTCCACCTACTCGGTCTCGCAGACGATCGGCATGCGCACGGGCTTCTCGTACCTCAACGCCGCCGAGGGCCGCCCGCTCGCCAACAAGGACCTGCGCAGGGCCGTCCTCATGGCGGTCGACGACGCGACGATCACCGGGACGACGGTCGGCGGCCTGTACACCGCGGGCTGCTCGGTCGTCCCCTCCTCGCTCGACTTCGGCTACGACCAGCTCACCGACGCCACGCCCCACGACCCCGAGAGGGCCAAGCAGATCCTCGACGCCGCGGGCATCGTCGACTCCGACGGCGACGGCTTCCGCGAGCTCGACGGCACGAAGATCAACCTGGACTACCTCACCTACGAGTCCCGGAACCTGTCGGTCATGGCCGAGGCCGTGGCCAGCCAGCTCGCCTCGATCGGCATCCAGGCGACGGTCACCAAGCTCGACGCCGACACCGAGTGGAACAAGCTCGTCGCCGGCGAGTACGACCTCAACTCCAGCAACTGGATGACGGCCCAGGAGGGCGAGCCCTACAGCTACCTGGCCAACTGGTACTCCAGGAGCGGGGCCAACTACTGCGCCTACCACAACGACGAGTACGACTCGCTGTACGAGCAGCTGGCCACCCAGCTCGACACGGCCGAGCGCAAGAAGATCTATGTGCGCCTCCAGCAGATCCTCATCGACGACGCGGCGGTCCTCGTGCACGGCTACTACAACAGCAACATGTGCTCGAACACGAAGGCCGTGAGCGATGCGAGCGTCTCGACCGCGGACTACTACTGGATCACGAGCGCCTTCAAGCCGGCGAAGTGAGTCGGCGGCGATGACGGGCAGCGGGCCTGGGCCGGAGGGGCCCTCGGGGAGGGGCGCGGCGGACGATGCGGCGTCGCGCGGCGGCGCGGCGCGCGACGAGCTGCTCCGCGTCTGCGGGATGACCGTCAGCTACGACGGGGCGCTCGCCGTCGTCGACGTGAGCGTCGACGTGGCGCCCGGGGAGATCGTGGCCGTCGTGGGGGAGTCCGGCTCGGGCAAGACCACGGTGATCCGCTCCGTCCTCGGCCTGCTGCCGGCCAGCGGCAGGATCAGCGCCGGCGACGTCGTCTTCGAGGGGCGTTCGCTGGTCGGCCTGGGCCGGGCGCAGTGGCTCGACCTGCGCCGGCACCGCATGGCGATGGTCTTCCAGGACACCGGGGCGATGCTCAACCCCGTGCGGCGCATCGGCGGCCAGTTCGTCGAGTACATCCGCACGGCCGAGCCGGGCTGCTCGGCGGCGCGGGCCCGGCAGCGCGCCGAGACCATGCTCGGGCGCATGGCGCTGCCGGACCCGCACCGCGTCATGGGCTCCTACGCCTTCGAGCTGTCCGGCGGCATGCGCCAGCGGGTCGGCATCGCCATGGCGATGACCTTCAGCCCGGCCCTGCTCCTGGCCGACGAGCCGACGAGCGCCCTCGACGTGACGATGCAGGCCGAGATCGTCCGCCAGATGCTCGCCCTGCGCCGCGAGGAGGGCACGGCGATCATGATCGTCACCCACAACCTCGGCGTGGCCGCCCACATGGCCGACCGGATCATGGTCATGCGCGCCGGGCGCGTCCTCGAGCTCGGGCCGACCGAGCGGGTCATCGACCACCCCACCCATGAGTACACGGCATCGCTGCTGGCCAGCATGCCGTCGCTGTGAGGAGACGAACGTGTCCACGCCTGCGATGAGCGCCGAGGGGCTCACCAAGACCTTCCGCACCCCGGGCGGCGGGAGCCTCACCGCCTGCGAGGACGTCTCCGTCGAGCTGACGCAGGGCCGGACGGTCGCGATCGTGGGGGAGTCCGGCTCGGGCAAGAGCACCCTGCTGCGCATGCTCACCGGCCTCGAGAGGCCCACGAGCGGCCGGGTGCTCCTCGGCGAGCAGGAGATCCAGGACGTGCGCGGCTCGCTCCTGCGCGAGGTGCGCCGCCACGTGCAGATGGTCTTCCAGGACCCGCTGGGCTCCTTCGCCCCGCGCATGCGCATCGCTGAGGCGGTCTGCGCCCCGCTCATCAACTACGACGCGATCGGGCGCCGCGAGGTCGTCCCGCGGGCCCGTGAGATGCTCCGCCTCGTCGGCCTGTCCGAGCACCTCGTGACGCGCCGCCCCCACCAGCTGTCCGGCGGCCAGCTCCAGCGCTGCGCCATCGCCCGGGCGCTCACCCTCGACCCGCAGGTGCTCCTGTGCGACGAGGCCACCAGCGCGCTCGACGTGAGCGCCCAGGCCGAGATCATGGCCCTGCTGGCCCGGCTGCAGGACGAGCGCGGCATCGCCATCGGCTTCGTCTGCCACGACCTGGCGCTCGTCGCCCACTTCGCCACGACGATCCTCGTCATGCACCGCGGCCGCGTCGTCGAGCAGCTGCCCGCCGAGGGCCTCGTCGAACGGGCCCGGCACCCCTACACGCGCAGGCTCCTGGCGTCCGTGCTCGACCTGCGCGACCGCGACGGCCACCTCGGCCGGGAGCCCGGGGGCGGATCCCGCCCCCGGCCGCAGGACGAGGCCGCCGACGGCCCGCTCGTCGAGATCGCCCCCGGGCACCTCGTGGCCCGTCCCGCGTCCGGCGCCGGGGACGGTCGATGACGGCGGCGCCGGGACTCGGCGGGCGCCGGGCCCGGGTCGTCGACCTGACGGCCGGTCCGCTGGCGCGGGGGATCGTCCTCTTCGCCCTGCTGCTGCTCGGCGCCGCGCTCATCCAGCTGCTCTACAGCACCGTCGACCTCATGTTCGTCGGCCACGTCCTGGGCACCGGGGCGGCCGCCGCGGTCGGCGCCAGCGGCCTGGTCGTCACCTGCCTCGTCGGCATCTTCACGGGGCTCGGCACGGGCACCGGCGTGCTCATCGCGGGGCACTTCGGCGCCGGCCGGCACAACGAGGTCGAGCGCGTCATGCACACCGCGCTCACCTTCGGCCTCGCCGGCGGCCTCGTCCTCATCCCCGTGATGATCGCCCTCGCCCCCGCCCTCATGGCCCGGCTCGGCACGCCGCCGGAGATCGTGCCGTCGGCCGTGGTCTACCTGCGCATCTACCTGCTCGGCCTGGTGAGCGTCGTCCTGTTCAACATGGGATCGGGGGTCCTGCGCGCCCTGGGCGACTCGCTCACCCCGATGCGCTGCCAGCTCGTGGGCGGCGTGGTGAACGTCCTCGTCGACGCCCTGTTCATCGTCGTCCTGCGCTGGGGGATCGGCGGTGCCGCCGTGGCGACGCTCCTGTCGCAGACGCTGGCGGCCGGGCTCGTCCTCCTCGCGCTGCGCCGCCTCGACGAGCGCTACCGGCTGCGCCTGTCGCGCTTCCACCTGCACCCGGTCACGCTGCGCGAGATCCTCGCGATCGGCCTGCCGGCGGGTGCGCAGGCCCTCGTCATCACGCTGAGCAATGTCGCCGTCCAGTACCGGATCAATGCGCTGGGCATCTGGGACATCGCGGCCTTCACCGTCTGGTTCCGCGTCGAGAACTTCATGTACATGCCCATCATGGCCCTCGGCCAGGCCGCCTCGACCTGCGTGGCCCAGAACCTCGGCGCCGAGGACCGGCCGCGCACCCGGCGCGCGGTGCGGGCCTGCTGCCTCATCGGGGCGGTCGTGACGGTCGTCCTGGCCGGGGCTCTGCTCGTCGGCGTGCGCCCGGTCCTCGGCCTGTTCACCGCCGACCCCGAGGTGATCGCGCGCGGCACGACGATCGCCCGCATCGTCGCGCCCTGCTACGTGCTCTTCGCCCTCATGGAGGTCGTCTCCTCGTCGATCCGCGGCGCCGGGCGCGCCCTGCCCCCGATGATCATCGTCGTCAGCGCCCTGTGCGGCCTGCGGGTGGTGCTGCTCATGGCGCTGCCGCGGGTCTTCGGCACGGTCGGGCGCGTGGCCCTGCTCTACCCGCTGTCCTGGGTCGTCACCGACACGGCGCTGCTGGTCTACCTGCTGGCGCGCCGCCGGCTGCTGTGGGGCGATGCGCCCGCCGCGAGGTGAGGACGGTCGGGGCGGGGCCGGGCGCTCAGTCGCGGCGGGTCTCCTCGCAGTATTCGGCGAGGCGGGCGAGGGCCTCGCGCAGCACCTTCTCCTCGGGCAGCGCCACGAGGCGGAAATGGTCCGGGTCGGGCCAGTTGAAGCCGCGCCCGTGGCTGATGAGGATCTTCTTGCGGCGCAGCAGGCCCAGTGCCCACTCCTCGTCGTCCTCGATGGGGAAGCGCTCGGGGTCGAGGCGGGGGAACAGGTACAGCGCGCCGTCGGCCGGTACGCAGCTGACGCCCTCGATCCCGTCGAGCAGCCGCTGCGACAGCATGATCTGGTCGTGGAGGCGTCCGCCGGGGGCCACGAGGGCGTCGATCGACTGGTAGCCGCCCAGGCAGGTCTGGATGGCGTGCTGGGCGGGCACGTTCGCGCACATGCGCATGTTGGCCAGCAGGTGCAGGCCCTCGAGCAGGTCCTCGGCCGCGGCCAGCGGACCGGTGACCGCCAGCCAGCCGGCGCGGAAGCCGCAGGCGCGGTAGGCCTTCGACAGGCCCGAGAAGGTGAGGCACAGGACGTCGTCGCCGGCCGGGCCCGCCGCGTGGACGTGCTCGCCGTGGTAGATGATCTTCTCGTAGACCTCGTCGGAGAGGACGATGAGCCCGTGCTCGCGGGCCAGCTCGACGATGCCCCGCACCGTCTGCCCGCTGTAGACGGCGCCGGTCGGATTGTTCGGGTTGATGAGCACGATCGCCTTCGTGCGCGGAGTGATCCTCGCGGCGATGTCCGCCGGATCCGGGTTCCAGCCGTTCGACTCGTCCGACAGGTAGTGCACCGCCCGGCCCCCGCACAGGGTCACCTGGGCGGTCCACAGCGGGTAGTCGGGGGCGGGGATGAGCACCTCGTCATCGACGTCCAGCAGGGCCTGCAGGACGATCGAGATGAGCTCGCTCACGCCGTTGCCGAGCATGACCTGGTCGACGTCGACGTCGAGGCCCTTGGACTGGTAGTAGTTCGCCACGGCGGTGCGGGCCGAGTAGATCCCGCGCGAGTCCGAGTAGCCCTCCGACTCGGGCAGGTGGGCGACCATCGAGCGCACCACCGAGCCGGGCGTCTCGAAGCCGAAGGGGGCGAGGTTGCCGATGTTGAGCTTGAGGATGCGCTGCCCGGCGGCCTCCATGCGCTGCGCCTCGATCATGTTCCTGCCCCGCACGTCGTAGCGCACGCCGCGCAGTCTGGAGGCCTGGTTGTATGTGGTCATCGGAGCATCCTCGTCGGTCGGAACGGACTGCGCTCCACCCTAATCCGTCCCGCCACGGACGAGATCGCATAGTTATTTTCACCGTGGCATACTTATGCTCATGTCGTACACAGCAGCAGTCGCCGGGTGCACCGGCTACGCCGGGGGAGAGGTCCTCCGGCTCCTCGCCGGGCACCCGATGATCGAGATCGGCGCGCTCACCGCCGGGGCCAGCGCGGGGACCCTCCTGGGCGAGCACCACCCCAACCTCCTCGACCTGTACGACCGGCCCGTCGTGGAGACCACCGCCGAGAACCTCGCCGGCCACGACGTCGTCTTCCTCGCCCTGCCGCACGGCGCCTCGGCCGCCGTCGCCGACCTGCTGCCCGCCGAGACCCTCGTCATCGACTGCGGCGCCGACCACCGCCTCACGAGCGCCGAGCGCTGGAGGGCCTTCTACGGCACGCCCTACGCCGGCGCCTGGCCCTACGGCCTGCCCGAGCTGCCCGGCCAGCGCGAACGGCTGAGGGGCGCCCGGCGGATCGCCGTGTGCGGCTGCTACGTCGCCACGAGCACGCTCGGCCTGCTGCCGGCCCTCACCGGCGGCCTCATCGCCGGCCGTGACATCACGATCGCCGCGGCCTCCGGCACGAGCGGGGCCGGGCGCAACCCCCGGCCGAACCTGCTCGGCTCCGAGACGGCCGGCTCGGTGAGCGCCTACGGGGTGGGCGGCACGCACCGCCACATCCCCGAGATCCTCCAGAACCTCGAGCTCCTGGGGGCGCGATCGCCCTCGATCAGCTTCACCCCGCTGCTCGCTCCGATGCAGCGCGGCATCCTCGCCGTCATCACCGCGCCGGTCGACCCGTCGATCACGGCGGAGCAGGTGCACGAGAGCTATCGGAGCGCCTACGCCGACGAGCCCTTCGTCCGGGTGCTGCCGCCGGGCGTCTGGCCCGCCAGCGGCTCGGTGCTCGGCTCGAACTCGGTCGTCGTCAACGCGACCGTCGACGAGGCGGCCGGCCGGCTGGTCGCCGTGTCCGCCCTCGACAACCTCACCAAGGGCACGGCGGGCAGCGCCGTGCAGTCCATGAACCTCGCGCTGGGACTGACCGAGACGACCGGCCTGTCCACGATGGGAGTCGCACCGTGACCGTCACCGCACCCAAGGGCTTCCGCGCCGCCGGCGTCGCCGCCGGCCTCAAGGCGGGCGACCGGCCAGACTTGGCGGTCGTCATCAACGACGGCCCCCACGACGTCGCCGCCGGCGTCTTCACCTCGAACCGGGTCTGCGCCGCGCCGGTCATCTGGTCGCGACAGGTCCTCGCCGACGGCGCGCTGCGGGCCGTCGTCCTCAACTCCGGAGGCGCCAACGCCTGCACCGGAGAGGAGGGGCTGGCCGACTCGGCGGCCACGGCCGACGCGCTGGCCGGCCTGCTCGGCACGGCGAGCCACGACGTCGCCGTCTGCTCGACGGGGCTCATCGGCGAGCGCCTGCCCATGGACCGACTGCTGCCGGGAGTCGGGACGGCCGTCGCCGCGCTGTCCGCCGACGGCGGCGCCGATGCGGCCCGCGCCATCATGACCACCGACACCCGGCCGAAGACGGCCGTCCTCTCCGGCGACGGCTGGTCGATCGGCGCCATGGCCAAGGGCGCCGGCATGCTCGCCCCGGCCCTGGCCACGATGCTCGTCGTCATCACGACCGATGCCGTCCTCGACGCCGAGCAGGCGCGCACCGCGCTGCGCGCCGCCACCGAGGTCTCGTTCAACCGCCTCGACTCCGACGGCTGCCAGTCGACGAACGACACCGTGCTGCTCCTGAGCTCCGGCGCCTCCGGGGTGTCGCTCGACACGAGGGAGTTCGCCGCCGCCCTCACGACCGTCTGCCTCGACCTCGGCGCCCAGCTCCTGGGCGACGCCGAGGGCAGCGGGCACGACATCGAGATCCTCGTGCGCGGCGCCGCGAGCGAGGCGGACGCCCTCGAGGTGGGGCGCGCCGTCGCCCGCTCGAACCTGTTCAAGTGCGCCGTCTTCGGCAACGACCCGAACTGGGGCCGCGTGCTCTCCACGGTCGGTACGACGAGCGCAGCCTTCGAGCCGGACGAGCTCGACGTCTCCTTCAACGGCGTCATGGTCTGCCGTGGCGGCGCGATCGGCGAGGACCGCTCGCTCGTCGACCTGCGCCCGCGCCGGGTCGAGGTCGTCATCGACCTGCACGCCGGCGGCGAGCAGGCCCTGGTCTGGACCAACGACCTGACGTACGGCTACGTCAAGGAGAACGCGGAGTACTCCTCATGAGCAGGGTGCGCAGCATCGACCGGGAGGCGGCCATCGGCAAGGCGGGCACGCTCATCGAGGCCCTGCCGTGGCTCGAGCGCTACGCGGGGCGGACGATCGTCATCAAGTACGGCGGCAACGCCATGGTCGACGACGACCTCAAGCGAGCCTTCGCCGAGGACATCGTCTTCATGCGTCGCTGCGGGGTCAAGCCGGTCGTCGTCCACGGCGGTGGCCCCCAGATCAGCCGGATGCTCAAGCGCCTCGACATTCGTAGCGAGTTCCGCGCCGGGCTGCGCGTCACCACGCCCGAGGCGATGGACATCGTCCGCATGGTGCTCGTCGGCAAGGTGGGACGCGAGCTCGTCAACCTCATCAACGACCACGGCCCCTACGCGGTCGGGCTGTCCGGCGAGGACGCCAGGCTGTTCACCGCCGTACCGAAGAAGGTCAGGGTCGACGGCGTGCCGATGGAGCTCGGCCAGGTCGGTGAGGTCACCACCGTGCACCCCCAGGCCGTCCAGGACCTCATGGCCGCGGGCCGCATCCCGGTCGTCGCGACCGTCGCTCCCGGCGAGCACGAGGAGGTCTTCAACGTCAACGCGGACACCGCGGCGGCCGCCCTGGCCGTCGCGCTGGGCGCCGAGCGCCTCGTCATGCTCACCGACGTGGCCGGCCTCTACTCGGACTGGCCCGCCAGCGAGGACGTCATCACCCAGATCAGCGCGGGCGAGCTGCAGGAGCTGCTGCCCGGCCTGGTCTCGGGGATGCGCCCCAAGATGGAGGCCTGCCTGCGGGCCGTGCAGGGCGGGGTGAGTCGCGCCACGGTCATCGACGGGCGCGTCGAGCACTCGCTGCTGCTGGAGATCTTCACGAACGACGGCATCGGCACGATGGTCCGGGCCGAGGAGGACGAGGAACTGTGAACGATGAGGTCACCGGGAGGGGCTCCGACGCCCCGGCCACCAGCCAGCGGGCCTGGGGCGAGCGCTACGACAGGACCCTCATGAACACCTTCGGCCATCCCCGGCGCGTCTTCGTGCGCGGGCGGGGCGCCGACGTGTGGGACGCCGACGGCAGGCACTACACCGACCTGCTCGCCGGGCTCGCCGTGCACGCGCTCGGCCACGCCCACCCGGCCGTCCTCGAGGCGATCTCCGGGCAGGCCGCCACGCTCGGGCACATCTCGAACCTCTTCGCCTCCCCGCCCCAGATCGAGCTGGGGGAGCGGCTCGTCGGGCTGGCGACCCTCGATGCGCCCGGGACGCCCGCCCGCGTCTTCTTCGCGAACTCCGGCACCGAGGCCAACGAGGCGGCCTTCAAGCTGAGCCGCCGCACCGGCCGCGGCAGGATCGTCGCGATGGAGGGCTCCTTCCACGGGCGCACGATGGGCGCCCTGGCGATCACCCACAACGAGCACTACCGCGAGCCCTTCGAGCCACTGCCGGGCGAGATCGTCTGGGTCCCCTACGGCGACGTCCCCGCTCTCGAACGGGCCGTCGACGAGACGGTCGCCGCCGTCGTCCTCGAGCCCGTCCAGGGCGAGAACGGCGTCGTCGAGCCGGGCCCGGACTTCCTGCCCGCGGCCCGGCGCATCACGGCCGCCCACGGCGCCCTGCTGTGGATCGACGAGGTCCAGACGGGGCTGTGCCGCTGCGGCCGGTGGTTCGCCCACCAGCGCGCCGGCATCGCGCCCGACGTCATCACCGTCGCCAAGGGCCTCGCCAACGGCTACCCGATCGGCGCCTGCATCGCTCTCGGCGACGCGGCGGGCCTGTTCGGCCCGGGCCAGCACGGCACGACCTTCGGAGGCAACCCGATCGCCTGCGCGGTCGGGTGCGCCGTCCTCGGGGTCATGGCGGATGAGCGGCTCGCCGACCGGTCCGAGGAGCTGGGCGCCCACTTCGCCGGGGCGGTCATGGCCCTCGGCGATCCCCGCATCGACCTGGTGCGCGGACAGGGGCTGCTGCGCGGCATCGTCCTCAACCGGCCGATCGCCGCCGGGGCGGCCGATGCCGCCCTCGACGCCGGCTGGATCATCAACGCGCCGCGCCCCTCGGTGCTGCGCCTCGCCCCGCCGCTCATCGTCACCGCCGGGCAGCTGGACGCCTTCGTCGCCGCTCTGCCGGGTCTGCTCGACACGGTCCAGGAGCGCTCATGAGGGGGCGACCGTGAGCGCGAGCGCCTCGGAACGGGCGGGATCCAGCAGGGTCGCGCGCCAGGGCCTCATCCTGGAGCTGATCCAGGCCCATGAGATCGGCTCCCAGAACGAGCTGGCCGACATGCTGGCCGAGCACGGGATCAGGGTCAGCCAGGGCACCCTCAGCAAGGACCTGCTCGACATCGGCGCGGTGCGCGTCCGCTCGTCGGCGGGCGTCCTCGTGTACGCCCCGCCGGGCCTCGACGTCGCCTCGGACCGGACGCTGCGCGAGCAGCGGCTGGCCCGGGTCTGCGCCGAGGTGCTCGTCTCGGCGGAGGCCTCGGCCAATCTGCTCGTCATCAAGACGCCGCCGGGCGCCGCCCAGTACGTCGCCTCGGCCATCGACCGCGTGAGCCGGCCTGCGATCCTCGGCACCATCGCCGGGGACGACACCGTCGTGGTCGTCACCCGGAGCCCGGACGGCGGCCAGGCGGTCGCCCAGTACTTCCTCGCGATGGCCCGGACCGGCCGTCCGCCCGCGTACCGGGGGTGAGTCGTCGGCACCGACGACGCCCGCGCGCCGGGGCGGGCCGCCGGGCCGACGACGGGCGGCGCGCACCCGTGCCCGAAGGGGCTGCGGCCCGTCCGGGCACGGCGTTCCCACGGCGCCCGGTCGATGGCGCCGCCTCTTGGAGGAGCGCGTGCCTGCGGACGGGCGGTGCGGGCCCGGGCGGCGTCCTCGGACGTCCGCTCCGCCGGACCCGCCTCCGGGCGAGCGCGTGCGGGGCCGGGGCGCCGGCCCCGTAGAATCCACTGCGGTGCGACGGGACGCGCCGTACGACGAGCACGAGAGGCGAGGGCATGAGCGAGGGTCATCAGCAGGGTTTTCTGTGGGGCGGGCGTTTCTCCGGCGGTCCGGCCGAGGCGATGTTCGCCCTGTCGGTCTCCACCCGGTTCGACTGGCGCCTCGCCCCCGATGACATCGCCGGCTCCCGCGCCCATGCCCGCGCCCTGCACGCCGCCGGCCTGCTGACCGATGCCGAGCACGCCACGATGGACGCCGCCCTGGCGGGGATGGCCGAGGAGCTGGCCGACGGGCGGCTGCACCCGGCCCCCACCGACGAGGACGTCCACGGGGCCCTCGAGCGGATCCTCACCGAGCGGGTCGGGCCCGAGCTCGGCGGCCGGCTTCGGGCCGGCCGCAGCCGCAACGACCAGATCGCCACGCTCATCCGCAGCTACCTGCGCCGCGAGATCCGCTCCCTCGCCCTCGACGTCTGCGGGGTCGTCTCCGCCCTGTGCGCCCAGGCGCACGCCCATCCGTCGGCGATCATGCCGGGTCGCACCCACATGCAGACCGCCCAGCCCGTCCTGCTCGCCCACCAGCTGCTCGCCCACGCCTGGCCGCTGCTGCGCGACGTCGACCGTTTCCGGGACCTCGACCGCCGGTTGGCCGTCAGCCCCTACGGCTCCGCCGCCCTCGCCGGCAGCTCGCTCGGACTCGATCCCGAGCAGGTCGCCCACGACCTCGGCTTCGAGGACTCCGTGCTCAACTCCATCGACGGCACCTCGGCCCGCGACCTGGTGAGCGAGACCGCCTACGTCCTGGCGCAGATCGGCGTCGATCTCTCGCGCCTGTCCGAGGACGTCATCGCCTGGACGACCCCGGAGTTCGGCTTCGCCCGGCTCGACGACGCCTGGAGCACCGGCTCGAGCATCATGCCGCAGAAGAAGAACCCTGACGTGGCCGAACTGGCCAGGGGCAAGGCCGGCCGGCTGATCGGCAATCTCACCGGCCTCCTGGCCACCTTCAAGGGCCTCCCCACCGCTTACGACCGCGACCTCCAGGAGGACAAGGAGCCGTTGTTCGACGACATCGACCAGCTCCACGTCCTGCTCCCGGCCGTCGCCGGTCTGGTCGGCACCCTCGCCTTCGACGAGGGGCGTCTGGCGCTCGCCGCCCCGCGCGGCTTCTCCCTCGCCACCGACATGGCCGACTGGCTCGTCCGTCGCGGCGTCCCCTTCGCCCGCGCCCACGACATCACCGGTCGGGCCGTCCAGTTCTGCGAGGCTCACTCGTCGGAGCTGTCCGAGCTGAGCGACGAGCAGCTGGCCGGCATCGACCCGCACCTCGAGCCGTCCGTTCGCGACGTCCTGACGATCACCGGCTCGGTCGCCTCGCGCTCCGGCCGCGGCGGCACGGCCCCGCAGCGGGTCGCCGAGCAGCTCGCCGCCGTCGAGGACGCCGTCCGCGACGCCGCCGCATGGGGCGGGCGGGCCTGAGCCCCGCCCGGGCGGGGCTCAGGCCCGCCCGCCCCGTCCGCCCGGCCCGACGCCCTGGCATAGGCTGACCGGGTGAATGCGCTCCTCGACGACCTGGCATGGCGTGGCCTCATCTCGACGACCACGGACGAAGCGGCACTCGCCGCCCACCTCGACGAGGGGATGGTCACGAGTTATGTGGGCTTCGACCCCACCGCGCCGAGCCTGCACATCGGCCATCTCATGCAGCTCATCCTCGCCCGCCGGCTCCAGGAGGCCGGCCACCGCCCGCTCCTGCTCGTGGGCGGCGCCACCGGCCTCATCGGCGATCCCAAGATGACCGGCGAGCGCGTCATGAACACCAAGGAGACGGTGGCGGGCTGGGTCGAGTCGCTGCGCGACCAGGTGAGCCGCTACGTGAGCTTCGAGGGGGCCAACGCCGCCCAGATCGTCAACAACCTCGACTGGACGGCTGAGATGTCGGCCCTCGACTTCCTGCGCGACGTCGGCAAGCACTTCAGCGTCAACAGGATGCTGGCCCGCGACGTCGTGGCCCGCCGGCTCGACGAGGGCATCAGCTACACGGAGTTCAGCTACGTCCTGCTCCAGTCCCTCGACTACGCCGCCCTGCACGAGCGCTGCGGGTGCACCCTCCAGACCGGAGCCCAGGACCAGTGGGGCAACATCACCGCCGGCATCGACTACATCCGCCGCACCACCGGGGACGTCGTCCACGGCCTCGTGACGCCCCTTCTCACGAAGGCCGACGGCACCAAGTTCGGCAAGACCGAGAGTGGAGCCGTCTGGCTCGACCCCGAGCGAACCTCCCCGTACGCCTTCCACCAGTTCTGGCTGAACGCCGAGGACGCCAAGGTGGTCGACTACCTCAAGATCTTCTCCTCGCGCAGCCGCGACGAGATCGGCGAGCTCGAGGCGCTCACCCGGGAGGCGCCCTTCAAGAGGGCGGCCCAGCACGCCCTGGCCGACGACGTCACCGACCTGGTCCACGGCGTCCGGGCCCGCGAGGCCGCCGAGGCCGCCGCCGCGGCGCTCTTCGGCCGCGGCGAGCTGCGGGCCCTCGACGAGGGGACCCTCGCCATGGTCATGGCCGAGCTCGGGGCCGTCGAGCTCGGCCCGGTCGACGGCCGGCTGCCGCTCGTCACCGAGGCGCTCGCCGCCAGCGGAGTGGTGCCCTCGAGGTCCGCCGCCCGCCGGGCCGTCGCCGAGGGCGGCGCCTATCTGAACAACCGGCGGATCACCGACGTCGACGCGCGCCTGGACGAGGACGACCTGCTCGTCGGCAGGTACGTCCTGGTGCGCCGCGGCAAGCGCACCGTTGGGGGCCTCATCGTGCCCTGACAAGGCACGACGGATCCCTTCCGAGGTCCATGACCCATGGACTTGCACGGTGCCACGCTCGAGGGTATCATTCTCTCTCGCCCCTCGCGAGGCGGTCTTTCCCGAGACCCGCCGAGCAGGGGCCGTCCGACCGGATGACCGACGGCCATGAGTCATCGGTTCCGGTGGGGTGGGAGGTCGACAACGACATCCGAACTCCGTGCGGCCGACGGTGTCGGTCCCCGGGGCAGGAGTCGACTTGACTTCCACCGGTCGGTTCCCTAGAATTGATTGAGCTGCCGCAGGGCGGTGGTGTGAAGTGGGGATTCGGGTGGCCTGCTTTTTGGTGGGTTGTTCGGGCCGTGTGCGTGGCTGGGGCTTGTGTGGTTCTGGTTGTGTTGTGCGGTTGTTTCTTGATAACTCAACAGCGTGTTTTTCAGTCAGTGTTTTCTGTGTTGGCCTGTTGTGGGCCGGCATGGTTTTTCTTTGAGTGGACTTTTCTGTCCTGTCCGTTTTTCTGGATGGGGTCGGGGTTGTTCTCTTGTTGTTTTTGTCGGGCCGGGTTCTTCGTGGGTCTGGTCCGGTGGTTTTTACGGAGAGTTTGATCCTGGCTCAGGACGAACGCTGGCGGCGTGCTTAACACATGCAAGTCGAACGGTAAGGCGCTTTCGGGCGTACACGAGTGGCGAACGGGTGAGTAACACGTGAGGAACGTGCCCTTGACTTTGGTATAGCACTTGGAAACAGGTGGTAATCCCGAATATTCAGTTTCCCGGGCATCCGGGTTGTTGGAAAGCTTTTTGCGGTCAGGGATCGTCTCGCGGCCTATCAGCTTGTTGGTGGGGTAGTGGCCCACCAAGGCCTTGACGGGTAGCCGGCCTGAGAGGGCGACCGGCCACATTGGGACTGAGATACGGCCCAGACTCCTGCGGGAGGCAGCAGTGGGGAATATTGCACAATGGGCGGAAGCCTGATGCAGCAACGCCGCGTGCGGGATGACGGCCTTCGGGTTGTAAACCGCTTTCACCCATGACGAAGCGCGAGTGACGGTAGTGGGGGAAGAAGCACCGGCCAACTACGTGCCAGCAGCCGCGGTGATACGTAGGGTGCGAGCGTTGTCCGGAATTATTGGGCGTAAAGAGCTTGTAGGCGGTTGATCGCGTCGATAGTGAAATCCCGGGGCTCAACCTCGGGCTTGCTGTCGATACGGGTTGACTTGAGGAAGGTAGGGGAGAATGGAACTCCCGGTGGAGCGGTGGAATGCGCAGATATCGGGAAGAACACCGGTGGCGAAGGCGGTTCTCTGGACCTTTCCTGACGCTGAGAAGCGAAAGCGTGGGGAGCAAACAGGCTTAGATACCCTGGTAGTCCACGCTGTAAACGGTGGGTACTAGGTGTGGGTCGCATTCCACGTGATCCGTGCCGTAGCCAACGCATTAAGTACCCCGCCTGGGGAGTACGGCCGCAAGGCTAAAACTCAAAGGAATTGACGGGGCCCCGCACAAGCGGCGGAGCATGCGGATTAATTCGATGCAACGCGAAGAACCTTACCTGGGTTTGACATGTACTGGAAGCGCTCAGAGATGGGCGTGCCTTTTCGGCCGGTTCACAGGTGGTGCATGGCTGTCGTCAGCTCGTGTCGTGAGATGTTGGGTTAAGTCCCGCAACGAGCGCAACCCTCGTCCAATGTTGCCAGCAGTTCGGCTGGGGACTCGTTGGAGACCGCCGGGGTCAACTCGGAGGAAGGTGGGGATGAGGTCAAGTCATCATGCCCCTCATGTCCAGGGCTTCACGCATGCTACAATGGCCGGTACAAAGAGTTGCGAGCCTGTGAGGGTGAGCGAATCTCGGAAAGCCGGTCTCAGTTCGGATTGGGGTCTGCAACTCGACCCCATGAAGTCGGAGTCGCTAGTAATCGCAGATCAGCAACGCTGCGGTGAATACGTTCCCGGGGCTTGTACACACCGCCCGTCAAGTCATGAAAGTCGGTAACACCCGAAGCCGGTGGCCTGTCCCTTGTGGGGGGAGCCGTCGAAGGTGGGACTGGTGATTAGGACTAAGTCGTAACAAGGTAGCCGTACCGGAAGGTGCGGCTGGATCACCTCCTTTCTAAGGATGCCTGTCTTCTCGTGTCTGCTGGGGTTTCCTGGTGGGTGCGGGGCCCGTGCGCCGGCTCGTGCCGGTGGTGCGGGTCGGGCTTGTTTTTTTGTGGAGGGCTGGCTGGGGGCACGCTGTTGGGTTGTGAGGGAGCGGCCGTGCGGTGGCTTCTTCGTCGGCGGTCGTGTGTCGGGCGGGTTCGTCCCGTGCGGCGTGCGGTTCCGTGCGTGTGTTGAGAACTTCATAGTGGACGCGAGCATCTTTGTAGTTTCGATTGACATGTGTGTTCGACAAGCTACTGAGTGCGATCGGTGGATGCCTAGGCACCAAGAGCCGATGAAGGACGTTGTGACCTGCGATAAGCCCCGGGGAGCTGGTGGACGAGCTTTGATCCGGGGATTTCCGAATGGGGGAACCTCGAAGGTGACCGGTCGTGAGGCCGGCGACTGCTCCCTGAATGTATAGGGGGGTGTGAGGGAACGTGGGGAAGTGAAACATCTCAGTACCCACAGGAGAAGAAGACAACAGTGATTCCGTGAGTAGTGGCGAGCGAAAGCGGAGGAGGCCAAACCGTGCGTGTGTGGACAGCTGGCAGGCGTTGCACGTGCGGGGTTGTGGGAGTGTTCTTGCCCGAGCTGTCAGGAGGGCGGGGAGTGACAAAGCGGTGTTGAAGTGGAAGCGGCTGGGAAGCCGTACCGGAGTGGGTGACAGTCCCGTACACGTATGACATCGTCTTCCTTGGGCACGTCCCAAGTAGCGCGGGACCCCTGAAATTCCGCGTGAATCCGGCGGGACCACCCGTCAAGCCTAAATACTCCTTGGTGACCGATAGCGGACCAGTACCGTGAGGGAACGGTGAAAAGTACCCCGGGAGGGGAGTGAAATAGTACCTGAAACCGGTCGCATACAATCCGTCGGAGCCCTCTTCGTGGGGGTGACGGCGTGCCTTTTGAAGAATGAGCCTGCGAGTTAGTGGTGTGTGGCGAGGTTAACCTGTGTGGGGTAGCCGTAGCGAAAGCGAGTCCGAACAGGGCGGTCCAGTCGCATGCTCTAGACCCGAAGCGGTGTGATCTACCCATGGCCAGGGTGAAGCGACGGTAAGACGTCGTGGAGGCCCGAACCCACCAGGGTTGCAAACCTGGGGGATGAGCTGTGGGTAGGGGTGAAAGGCCAATCAAACACTGTGATAGCTGGTTCTCCCCGAAATGCATTTGGGTGCAGCGTCGTGTGTTCCTTGTCGGAGGTAGAGCACTGGATGGTCTAGGGGGCCCATCAGCTTACTGAAATCAGCCAAACTCCGAATGCCGGCAAGTTGGAGCACGGCAGTGAGACGGCGGGGGATAAGCTTCGTCGTCGAGAGGGAAACAGCCCAGACCATCAGCTAAGGCCCCCAAGGGGCGGCTAAGTGGAAAAGGATGTGGAGTTGCGGTGACAACCAGGAGGTTGGCTTGGAAGCAGCCATCCTTGAAAGAGTGCGTAATAGCTCACTGGTCAAGTGATTCCGCGCCGACAATTCAGCGGGGCTCAAGCCGTCCGCCGAAGCTGTGGCGTCCGCGCGTGTGCCGGGTGCCGGGCCTTGTGTCCGGTGCCGGGCGTGTGGATGGGTAGGGGAGCGTTGTGCGTGCCGTGAAGCGTCGGGGTGACCCGGCGTGGAGTGCGCGCGAGTGAGAATGCAGGCATGAGTAGCGTTTTGACGGGTGGGAAACCCGTCCGCCGAATATCCAAGGGTTCCGGGGTCAAGTTGATCTGCCCCGGGTGAGTCGGGTCCTAAGGCGAGGCCGACAGGCGTAGTCGATGGTTGACGGGTTGATATTCCCGTACCGGCCCAGCAACGGTCCTGTCGAATCGGGTGATGCTAAGCACGCGAGATGTCTCCGGCGCTTTCGGGTGCCGGTGGCGTCGAGTCTGTGAACCGAGTCTGTAGTAGACAAGCTGCGGAGGGACGCAGGAAGGTAGCTCGACAGCCGTCATGGTAAGGCTGTCAAGTCTGTAGGGTGACTGGTAGGCAAATCCGCTGGTCGTGTGCCTGAGAGATGATGAGAGGGGCCCTGTCAGCAGGGTCCGTGTTCGAGTGATCCTATGCTGCCTAGAAAAGCTTCGTGAGCGAGTTGTTGTGCCGCCCGTACCCCAAACCGACACTGGTGGATAGGTAGAGAATACCGAGGCGATCGAGATAATCGTGGTGAAGGAACTCGGCAAAATCCTCCCGTAACTTCGGGACAAGGGAGACTTGAGGCGTGAGGGGCCCGCGCGGCCCTCAGCGCCGGGAGTCGCAGTGAATTGACCCAAGCGACTGCTTACTAAAAGCACAGGTCCGTGCGAAGTCGTAAGACGATGTATACGGACTGACTCCTGCCCGGTGCTGGAAGGTCAAGGGGAACCGTCAGCCTCTCGGCGAAGCGGTGAACTTAAGCCCCAGTAAACGGCGGTGGTAACTATAACCATCCTAAGGTAGCGAAATTCCTTGTCGGGTAAGTTCCGACCTGCACGAATGGAGTAACGACTTGGGTACTGTCTCCACCACGAGCTCGGTGAAATTGCATTACGAGTAAAGATGCTCGTTACGCGCAGCAGGACGGAAAGACCCCGGGACCTTCACTACAGTTTGGTATTGGTGATCGGTGCGGCTTGTGTAGGATAGGTGGGAGACTGTGAAGCGGCCACGCCAGTGGCCGTGGAGTCGTCGTTGAAATACCACTCTGGTCGTTCTGGTTGTCTAACCTCGGACCGTGACCCGGTTCAGGGACAGTGCCTGACGGGTAGTTTGACTGGGGCGGTCGCCTCCCAAAGAGTAACGGAGGCGCCCAAAGGTCCCCTCAGCCTGGTCGGCAACCAGGTGTCGAGTGCAAGTGCACAAGGGGGCTTGACTGTGAGACGGACACGTCGAGCAGGGACGAGAGTCGGGACTAGTGATCTTCTGGTGGCGTGTGGAAGCGCCAGAACTCAACGGATAAAAGGTACCCCGGGGATAACAGGCTGATCTTGCCCGAGCGCTCACAGCGACGGCATGGTTTGGCACCTCGATGTCGGCTCGTCGCATCCTGGGGCTGGAGTCGGTCCCAAGGGTTGGGCTGTTCGCCCATTAAAGCGGCACGCGAGCTGGGTTAAGAACGTCGTGAGACAGTTCGGTCCCTATCCGCTGCGCGCGTAGGAATCTTGAGAAGGGCTGTCCTCAGTACGAGAGGACCGGGACGGACCAACCTCTGGTGTGCCAGTTGTTCCTCCAGGAGCATGGCTGGTTGGCCACGTTGGGAAGTGATAACCGCTGAAAGCATCTAAGTGGGAAGCACGCTTCAAGATGAGGATTCCCCAGCCTCGTGCTGGTAAGGCCCCCGGCAGACCACCGGGTTGATGGGTCGGACGTGGAAGCGCCGCGAGGCGTGGAGCTGACCGATCCCAAACGGCCGAGAGGCTTGCCACACACACCCGCCCCACGAAGAGGGGGTGGGCCCGTGACTGCTGGTGCTCGCGTCCACTGTGTTGTTCTGGACACACGGACAGGAAACCCCGGCCAGGGGGCTCCGCCGTCCGGTGTCAGAGACCGTGCCGGTGGCCATGGCGGAAGGGAAACACCCGGTCCCATACCGAACCCGGAAGTTAAGCCTTCCAGCGCCGATGGTACTGCACGCGGGAGCGTGTGGGAGAGTAGGAGACCGCCGGACCACACACCATCCCCCGCAGGGGGCCGGGAACCCCACCAAGGGCCCCCCACCCCCTGCGGGGGACAACCATTCAACAACCACACCAGCACCAGACACCCCACCAGACAACCGGGCAGCCGACCGGCAGGACCCCCACCCCCGACCGAACCACAGACAACACCACCCGACCAGACCCCGCACCAGCCACCCGAACACGACAACACCACCAACCACCAACCAAACCCACAGGCCGGACGGCGCCGATCCGCTCGTTCACCTGTGCTCTTCATCTCACTCGTCAATAGGGTCGCTTCGTAGCCGGGCAGGACGGAAACATGAACAGGTCATCGGATCATTCGAACGCTCGGGGGCCTCATCGTGACCGCGGTGACGGATGGGGCGGTTCCCAAGGCGGCTCCTCCGGTCGTCGTCGTTCCGGTGGTGGCGGTCCCGCCCGCGAGCGTGGCTTCGGCTCCTGGGGCGACCGTGACGGTTCCGCCCCGCGGGGCGACCGCGGTCGGAGTCGTGGCGGTCAGGAGCGCCGCGTGTACCGCGGCGGCCGGGGCTCCCGGCGGGACGACTCGCCCCGCGGCGACGGGGGCTGGGGCTCCCGGTACACCGGTGACCGCCGGGAGGGGCAGGATCGCCGTGACGGCGGGCCCTGGGCCGGTCGTGGACGGCGTCCCGATCCCGTCAGGGGCTCGGGAAGCTCCCGTGATCGTCGCTGGGGCGACGACCGGCGGAGCGCGGAGCGCGGAGCCCGGGACGATCGGCGAGGTCAGGGGCGCGGTCGCTGGGACGATCGCGGGGACCGGGCCCGCCGTGACGGCGGCCGCGGTCGCGGTGAGGATCGATACGAGTCCCGACGCGATGGGGGCCGTCGTGAGGGCCGTACCGGGGCCGGCCGTCATGATGACCGAGGGGGCCGAGGCGCACGCGACTGGCGCGACGAGCGGCGCACCGGTCACGGCCGGGATGACCGGTGGCGGACCGCCGGCTCCGAGCGCGAGGACCGCAACGGCCTCCGCCGGCCCAGGGACGCGGGGGCCGGTGGCGGCCGTGATGACCGCTGTCGGGGATCCTCGGGGCGTCCGGCGCGCGACGACCGCTGGGGCCGCTCAGGCGAGGGCCGTGGAGGTTCCCGCGGGTACTCCGCCGGGCGCGGCGGCGACCGTCGGGGTGGTCGTGACGGGTCCCGGTCCGGGCGCGCCGATCGCCCGGGGCGCCGGTCCTGGCAGGACGACCGCGGAGACCGGCGTCGTGACGACGATCGCGTCCGCCGTGACGAACGCGTCGCACCCCCCGGTCTGGAGCGTCCCGACGACGAGCCCGAGGTCGATCTCGACTTCGACGAACGGCTGCTGCCGCGGGCGGTGCGCGCCGAACTCCGCGGTCTTCCTCTCGACTTGGCCCGCGAGGTCATGGCCCACCTCATCGCCGCGGGCGAACTGATCGACGAGGATCCCGCGCTGGCGAACCGGCATGCCCGGGCCGCCCGTCGGCGCGCGGCCCGTCTGCCCGTGATCCGTGAGGCGTCCGCGGAGGCCGCCTACGCGGCGGAGGACTACGCCACAGCGCTCACCGAGTACCGGGCCGTGGCCCGCATGACCGGCAGCGACGAGTACCTGCCCGTCATCGCCGACTGCGAGCGCGCCATGGGCCGCCACGACCAGGCGTTGCGGACCATTCGTCAGGGCCATGCGGCCCCGCTGGGGGCGGCGCAGCACGTCGAACTGGTCCTCGTCGAGGCCGGCCTCCGGCACGACGTGGGTCAGGACGAGGAGGCCCTGCGCGTGCTTCGCAGGGCCATCGAGGCCAAGCTCGGCAGGCCCTCGTCGCAGGCCCGCCTGCGCTACGCCTATGCGGACATCCTCGCCCAGCGCGGTGACGTCCACCATGCCGTCACATGGTTCACGGCCGCCGGCAGGCTCGACGGGGAGCACGCCCTCGACGTCGCCGACCGTCTGGAGGCCCTGGGCGCAGAGGTGCCCGATGCCTTCCGGCCCCCGATCGACGAGACCGACGAGGATCTCTACGTCGAGGAGCAGGAGCCCGAGGACGTCCGACCCGAGGACGGGCGCACGACGGGTGCGGGCGATTCCGAACGGCCTTCCGAGGAGGCCCCCGACCCCCGCGAGGGCGACGAACCCGACGGCTCCCGACCGGTCGGTGCGGTGATCCCCGTCGATGCGACGGCCCTTGGTGGACCCGTCGTCGACGGTCCGGACGTCGCCGTTGCCGGCGGGGGCGGCGCTGCCGATCCGTCCGGGCGGGACGACGCCGGAGCCGGCCTCGGGGGAACCGGCCCGACCGACGAGGACGGCGCCGGGGCGCCGCGCCCAGACGAGGAGGACCGGCCCTGCGCGGGCGAGGTCGTGGAGGTCGCCGTTGCCGGCGGGGACGGTGCGGCCGATCCGTCCGGGCGGGACGACGCCGGAGCCGGTCCGAGCGACGAGGCGGCGTCCGAAGCGGTGGCCGATGATGGTGAGACCGAGGAGAATCGGTGAGCGAGAAGCTGTGCGCCCGGTACGACGCTGCGCTGTTCGACCTGGACGGTGTGATCTACCTCGGTCCACGGGCCGTCGAGGGAGCCCCCGAGGGGGTCGACGGTCTGCGCGCCGAGGGCGTCAGGGTCGGTTTCGTCACGAACAACGCCGCCCGCACCCCGCGAACGGTCGCCGAGCACCTCACGCGGATCGGCGTCCGTTGCGATGTCGCCGATGTTGTCACGAGCGCCCAGGCGTCGGCCAGGATGCTCGCCGAGACCCTGCCCGCGGGTTCCCGGGTCCTCATCAGCGGCACCAGCGCGCTCGCCGCCGAGATCGAGGCCGCCGGTCTGACCCCCGTGTGGTGCAGCCGCGACGAGCCAGCCGCCGTGATCCAGGGCTATGACCCCGAGATGACCTGGCCGCGCGTCACGGACGCTGCGCACGCAGTGCAGGCCGGTGCCCGCTGGTTCGCCACGAACCCCGACATGACCCGTCCCACCGACCTCGGCCTGGAGCCCGGTGTCGGCACTCAGATCGCCACCCTGCGGGTCTGCCTGGGTCCCGGTGCCGAGCCCGAGATGGCGGGGAAGCCGTACCCGCCGCTGCTGCGGGAGACCGTCCGCCGGCTGTCCGCCGAGCGCCCGATCTTCGTGGGGGACCGCCTCGACACCGACATCGAGGGCGCCCACAACGTCGACATGGACTCGCTCTTCGTCTTCACGGGGGCCCACGGCGTGCGCGATCTGCTCGCCGCCGACGCCCCCTGGCGGCCCACCCGCATCGGGTACGACATCCGTGCGCTGCTGGAACCGGTCCGCAGCGCCGAGGTTGTCGAGGACTCGGCGAGATGCGGCTCGTCGGTCGCCACCGTCGTCGACGGCAAGCTGTGGGTCGACGGCGTCGGGACCGACCGGCGGGGCCAGCTCGATGCGTTGTGGGCGGCACTGCAGCTGGCCTGGCGCGCAGCCGACGAGGGCGTCGTGGTCGACACCGAGGAGCTCGCCCGCGCGCTCGACCTACTGCACTGAGCCCAGCCCCGCCCGCCTCTGTCGGGGGTGCGGCTCGCAGCGGGCTCCTCCGCCGCGTCGAGGGGGCGCGGGGCGGTGCGGTGACGCGTGCTCGTCCGGGGCGGTGCCGTCCGGGCGCCGGCGCGGAGCGGGTGCCCACGGCACGAGCTGGTTGAACACTGTTCAGGAGTGTCTGTACGATGGGTGTGCGCCACCGCAGTGGGGCGCCCGGAACGACACACAGGAGCTCGCCGATGATCACCGAGGATGAGAAGAACACCGCGTCACGGAGCGGCCTCACCGCCTCCGACTTGGCCCTCATCGCGGTCTTCGCCGCCCTCATCGCGGTCTTCGCCCTCATTCCGGCCGTTTTCACGGTGGGGGCGGTTCCCTTCGCCTTCCACATGATCATCATCGTCCTCGCGCCCTTGGTGCTCGGCGCCTGGCGCTCGGTCTGCTCGGTGCTCCTGTACCTGCTCGTCGGGGTGGCCGGTCTGCCGGTCTTCAGCGGCGGCCGCTCGGGCCCGAGCATCTTCGTGAGCGCCAGCGGGGGCTATGTGATCGGCTGGGTCGTCGCCGTCCTCGTCGCGGGGGCCCTCCGCACCGCGCTGCTGCGCAGGCGCCCCCGCAAGGGCCTGCTCGCCGTCTGGCTGACCGTGGCAGGTGTCGTCTGCGTCGTCATCACCCATCTGTTCGGCGTCGCATGGTTCATGGTGGCGCCCAATCTGCACATGGGTCTCGGCGCGGCCCTGCTGACCACGGCCCCCTTCTTCCCGCTGGACCTCCTCAAGGTCGTCATCGCCGCTCTGCTCGCGGTGGCGGTGCTGTCGGCCTTCCCGCGGCTCATGCCCGCCAGGAAGGCGTGAACCGTCGATGATCGAGTACCGGCAGGCGGGTGTGGAGGTCGACGGTTACGACCTCGACGGACGCGCGGTGACGACGCGGATCCTGCGCGACGTCACGCTCAGCCTGCCGCAGCGGCGCATCGCCGTCATCGGCGCCAACGGCTCCGGCAAGTCGACACTCCTCAAGCTCGTCAACGGCCTGATCAGGGCGACCAGCGGGCAGGTGCTCGTCGAGGGGCTCGACCCCGCCCGTGAGGGCAGGGCCGTGCGCCGGAGAGTGGGCCATGTCTTCACCGATCCTGCCGCCCAGCTCGTCATGGCGACCCCGCTGGAGGAGATCGAGCTCAGCCTGCGCGCGAGCATCAGGAACCGGGTCGAGCGCCAGCGCCGGGCCCTGGAGGTGCTGGCCTCGCACGGCCTCGAGCATGTCGCCAATCGTTCCGTGCACACCCTCTCGGGTGGTGAGCGCCAGCTCGTCGCGCTGGCCGCGGTGCTGGCGGTGGGGCCCTCGATCGTCATCGCCGACGAGCCCACGACCCTGCTCGACCTGAGGAACAGGATCATCCTCGGCCGCGCCTTCGACGGGCTCGACCAGCAGCTCGTGTGCTCCACGCACGACCTGGAGCTGGCCGCCCGCATGGACCGGGTCCTCCTCGTCGATGCCGGGCGCGTCATGGGAGACGGCTCCCCCCAGGAGATCATCGCCCGGTACCGCGAGCAGATGGCCGTGCGAGCGGATGAACCCGCGGGCGGGCGTCGATGAGGCTCGAGAACTACCTGGGCGCCTACCGGGCCGGTGACTCGCTGATGCACCGGGCCCCGGTGGTGGTGAAGTACCTGCTGCTCGTCGTGCTGGGCGTGGTGCCCTTCTTCGCCGGGCGCTGGCCCGTCTCGGCGGCGACGCTCGTGCTCTCGGCGCTCGTGCTCGTCGTGGGCGCCCGGCGCAGCCCGCGCGAGCTCGACCCGATGCTCGGCGTGCTCGTCATGAGCGCGCTCATCCTCGTCTACGACTCCTTCTTCCTGAGCTGGCGCAACGGCGTCGTCTTCGTCTGCGGCACGCTCTCGTGCCTGTGGCTGGCCCGCGTGCTCACCTGCACGACGCCCGCCTCGGTGCTCATGGACGCCATCGCCTCGCTCGCCAGGCCCTTCAAACCGCTCGGGGCCAGTCCGGAGAGGTTCGCGCTGACGATCAACATCATGTGGAACTCGATCCCGGGTCTGCTGCTGAGCGTGCGCCAGGTGCGCGACGCCGCCCGGGCCCGCGGGATCGAGCGGGCCGGTTGGCGCTTCGTCGCGCCCGTGATCGTCGGCGCCGTCGGCCGTGCCCTCGAGATGGGCGAGGCCCTCCAGGCGCGGGGCCTGGCCGACAACGACTGAGTCGACCAGGCCCCGCGGCGCGCCCGTGCGTGGCAACGGCGTCGGCGCGTGGTGAACCAGATGCCGAGGCTGCCGCCGACGACGAGCAGGATGTGCTTCACCGACGTGGCGGAGGAGGGGCCCTTCGCGGTCGGGCCGGCGGTTGCGGTCGTCCTGCTGTCGGAGGGCGACGGGGTGGCCGTGAGGGACTCCTCGTAGGTCCGGTAGTTCGGCGGCGGCAGGATGTCGCCGACGGCCTGCACGTAGAGCCGGTAGCCGAACTCCGAGCCGGCGAGGGCCTCGTCGTCGGACATCGCGACGGTCACCGTGTGGTCGCCGGCCTGGTCGGTCAGCGCACTGCTCCCCGGGGCGTGGACGATGGGATCGGTGACCATGGGGTCTCCGTGTCGGAGCCCGTCTTGTCCACGGCGCGGCTGGTCACGCTGTGCGGTTCGCCGTCCGCCCCGATGAGGCTCGTGGCGATGCGGGGAAGGCTGTCGGTCTTGCGATTGAGCTTGCCCGCCTGGTCGTTCGTGACGGGCATGACGTTGATGCTGCTCGCGATGGACTGGCCCCAGCGGGCCGGCACGGTGAAGGTCTGCATCTCGCCGGGCACGATCGTGCTCTGGTAGAGCTTGTTCGTCTCGAGCCGGGGGCCGGAGGCCGGGGAGCTGCCGCCCTGGATCTGGGTTGTGGCGCCGCCGAACTTGCTCGTCGTGTCCTGGAAGTCGCCCTCGTCGGCGTTCTCGGCGGCGGCCCCCTGGGCGTCGGCGTCGGCCACCCGCGGCTACTCGCCGACCTTGAGCTGGAGCGAGCGGTTCGTGGTGAGGTCGAGGTCGCTCAGGTCGACCTTGAGGATCATCTGGTCGGCGTCGCGGCAGTCGGTCTGGTAGTCGTCCCTGATCGACATGGCACCGGCGGTGAGGTAGGGATCGTAGGAGGAGCCGCTGATGCTGTCCCAGCTCGAGCTGGCGCGGGAGTCGTTTCCCACCAGGAGCTCGGCCTTGACGATTCTTGCCCGATTCGGTCTCCTGCTCATGGGAGGTGCTGGGGATCAGCGCCGTGGCGGCGATGTCGGTCTGCTTGGCGCTGCGCTTGACGACGTAGTAGCGGGTGAGGGTGTCGGACTCGTTGCCGGTGGCGGGGATCGTGTCCTTCCAGTAGCCAGCCGGAGCCCACCGTGGGGGCGCTGCCCGCATTGGCGGTGCCGGTGACCTCGGCCCCGTCGTAGTCGAAGGGGCGCACGTCGCGGTCCTGGACGGCCTGCTGCAGCGCCTTGGTCAGGTCCCGGTGTCCCGTAGTACTTGCCCTTGTCGGCCACGCACTGGAGCTGCTGGCGCGTCGTCTCGTCGACTGACAGGCCCACGACGTCGATCGTGAGGTCGACGCCGGTGAAGGCCAGCGACTCGGCCGTGGGGCAGGGATCGCCGCAGGTCGACTCGCCGTCGGAGACGAGCACGTTGGAGCGCTTGCCGCTGCCGCCCCGGTCGGTGCCGGCCTGCTCGAGCGCCTTGGGGATCGGCGTCCAGCCGTTGGGGGAGTACTTGCCGATGGCCGAGATGAGCTGGGCCCGGTTGCCGGAGGCGATGTCGACGGTCCGCTGGGTGTCGTCGCAGGCCTCGGCGGGCATCGGGTCGGTGTTCACGGTGGCGCCGAGCACGCGCATGCCGACCTTCGCGTCGGTGGGCAGCGAGTTGACGAGCGAGGTGAGTGACTTGCGGGCGGCGTCGATCGTGGGCGTTCCAGTGCCGTCCTCGGAGGCCATCGAGCCCGAGGCGTCGAGGACGACCGCATCATCTTCGCCATGCCGCTCGTGCACGGCGGCTCCGCGTCGGGGCTGCTGCGCGACTACGGCTCGTTGCCGCAGGCCTGGGTGCTGCCGGCCATCGGCCAACTGCTCGAGGCCCTCCACGTCATCCACTCGGCAGGGCTCGTCCACTGCGACGGAAGCCCGCCGACATCCTGCTGCGCCCGGGCTGCGCGCCGGACATCGTCCTCTCGGACTCCGGCACGGCGGCACCCATCGCGGAGCCCCGGCTCGCGCGGGCGACCCGTCTTCTTGTCCCTGGAGCCCGGCTGCCAAGAAGCGGAGCCCCGGCTCGCGCGGGTGACCCAGGTGATCGGCACGCCCGACCACGTGTCCCCCGGGGCCAGGTACGGGGCGGACCCCGAACCCGCCCAGGACCTGTACGCGGTGGGCGTCGTCCTCATCGAGCTGCTCACGGGGCCCGCCCGGGCCAGGACGGCCCGGCCCTTGTCCCGGACCGGTTCGCGGGCACCCCGCTGGGGACCTTCATGGCGCATCTTCTGGCCGACGTCCCCCGGCGCACCGCCAGCGCGGCCCAGGCCTGGCAGGAGCTCGCCGCCGTCGTGCCGGCGCCCGCCGTCGACGAGCCCGTCGAGGTCTTCGACCAGATCGGACCCCTGCTGGGGGGGTCGGACGGGCTCCTGCCCGCGGGCAGGAGCGGCGCCGAGGAGCGCCACGTGCCAGTCCGGGCCGCCGACGGCGTCGTGACCGGGGTCAGCCCCCGGCCGGTCCTCGCGCAGACCAGCCCCTCGCCCGGCCCGTGGTCCGCAGCCCCCGGATGGGAGATCGGCGCCATGGCCCCGCCCGGGCACGCCTCGCCCGTCCCCGTCGTGGCCCATGCTCTCGCCGCGCCGGTCCAGGGCGGTCCCGCCGCGCCCGGTCGCGGTGCGTCGGCCCAGGCCGTCCCGGCCGCTCCGGTCCACGGCGCCTCAGGCGCGGGGCGGAACCGCGGGCGCGTGGCCTCCCCGCTGGTGGTCGGGGGCGGTGCGCTGTGCATCCTCGTGGCGGTCGTCCTGATCCTGGGAGGGGCACCGCCCGATGTCGAGACTTGCTGCAAATCGGCGTCGAGTGGCTCGCATGGTCGCTCCCGAGGAAGTCCGCATGCAGCAGACCGCTCTCTACGGGCCCCGCTGTCCGATGTGTTCAAGCGGTGCGGGCAGGCGCTGGGGCTGAACCAGTCCGAGCTGGCCCGCCTGCTCGGCATTTCGGCGCCCATGCTCTCCCAGCTCATCAACGCCCGCCGCATCAAGATCGCGAACCCCGTCGCCGCGGCTCGCCTGACCCGGATGGTCTCGCTCGCGGACGAGGTGAGGACGGGGCTGCTCACCGCCGCGGACGCCATCGGCCGCGAGGCCGACGGGGTCTCCGAGATCCCCGTCGCGACGCTCATCAGGAGCCTGCCGAGGACGACCGCGAGCCAGGTGCAGGAAGCTCTTCCGTGCGACGGCCGCAGCCCCGGACTACTTGCGCGCCGCCGAGCTCATCCGTCCGGTCAGCCCCGAGATCGCCGAACTGCTCCAGGTCTTCGGCGCGGAACGGCTCGACCGGGCGGAGGCCTTCGTCCGCGCCCGCGGGCTCGCCTGAGCGGCCGCCGCGGCGCCTGGAGCAGGCCGAGCGCTGCTCGCAGAACTCCTCGCCTGAGCGGCCGCCTCTTGGACCCCGCCCCGCCGGTGGCCTAGGCTCGGCGCCATGAGCGCATCCCCGCAGGACGACCCCGCCGAGCCCGAGGCCGTGCCCGGGCCGCGGGCCGGAGAGCCCCCGGTCACCGGGAACCGCCTCGTCGACGGGGTGCTCGCCGAGCTGGCCGGCGTCGACGCCCTGCCCGTCGGGGAACGGCTCGAACGCCTCACCGCGGCCCAGCAGGGCCTCGCCGAGATCCTCGACGGAACCCGCGCCGAGTCCCCCGATCCCGGCCGCCGCCCGTGACCCCGGGTCCCGGGCGCCGCCGGCTCGACCTCGAACTGCCCGCCAGGGGGCTGGCGCGTTCACGCTCCCATGCGCTCGAACTCATCAGATCGGGACGGGTGCGCGTCGCCGGCGACGTCGTCACGAGGGCGTCGACACCGGTCGGGCCCGACGACGCGCTCCTCGTCGAGACCGACCCGTGGGTCTCGCGCGCCGCTCACAAGCTCCTCGGCGCGCTCGACGAGTCCGGCGTGACGGTGCCCGCCAGGGTTCTCGACGCCGGGGCCTCCACCGGGGGATTCACCCAGGTGCTCCTGTCGCGCGGCGCCCGGCGGGTCTACGCCGTCGACGTCGGCCACGGACAGCTGGCCCCGCCGCTGCGCGCCGACCCGCGCGTGCGGAACCTGGAGGGGGTCAACCTGCGCGGGCTCGGCCTCGACCACGTGGACGGGGCGCCCGTCGACCTGGCCGTCGGCGACGTCTCGTTCATCTCGCTCCGCCTCGTCATGGCGCCCGTCCTCGGCGTCCTCGCTCCCGGAGCCACGGCGCTGCTCCTCGTCAAACCCCAGTTCGAGGTGGGGCGGCAGCGGCTGGGCGCCGGGGGAGTGGTGACCGATGAGACGGAGCGGGCTGGGGCCGTGGACCGGGTGCTCGACGAGGCCGCCCGGCTGGGCTGGGAGTGCTTCTGGCGGGCCCCGAGCCGGCTGCCCGGGCCGGCGGGCAACGTCGAGTTCTTCATCGGACTGCGCCGGGCCTGAGCAGGCCCGGCACGGCGGCGGCCGCTAGGCTTGCCGCCGTGGAAGAAACCCGTCGCGTCGCCGTCGTCATCCATCCGACCCGTCCGGAGGCGGTCACCGCCGCCGTCCGTTTCATCGACGGCATGCGGCGCCACACCATCGAGTGCGTGGTCGAGGCGAACCACGTCGATCAGGTGCGGGAGCAGCTGCCCGACGCCTACATCAGCCCGCTTGCCGTCGGCTCCCGGGTCGAGCTCATCGTCGTCTTCGGCGGCGACGGCTCCATGCTGCGCGCCTCCGAGTGGGCGCTGCCGCGCGGTATCCCGCTGCTCGGCGTCAACCTGGGCCACGTCGGCTTCCTCGCGGAACTGGAGGCCTCCGAGATCCGCGAGCTCATCGAGAAGGTCGCGGCGCGCGACTACACGATCGAGCGGCGCCTCACGCTCGGCGCGCACGTCTTCGACACCGACGGCACGACCCTGTGGAACTCCTTCGCGGTCAACGAGGTGAGCACCGAGAAGGCCTCGCGCCGCAGGATGGCCGACCTCATGGTCTCCATCGACGGGCGGCCGCTCTCGCGCTGGGCGTGCGACGGCGTGCTCGTCGCGTCCGCGTCCGGCTCCACCGCCTACGGATTCAGTGCCGGCGGGCCCGTCATCTGGCCGAACACCGAGGCCTTCGAGGTCGTCCCGATCGCCGCCCACGCCCTCTTCGCGCAGGCCTGCGTCGTCGCCCCCAGCTCCCAGGTGGAGCTCCAGCTCATGGGCGGCGATCTGGGGCCCGACGCCGTCGTGTGGTGCGACGGGCGGCGCAGCGCCGACCTGCGCTCCGGCTGCTCGATCGTCATCGAGCGCTACCCTCAGGACCTGCAGATCGCCCGCCTGTCCGAGCAGCCCTTCACCACCCGGCTCGTCAAGAAGTTCGGGCTCGACGTCGAGGGCTGGCGCGCCCCAAGGCGCAATCCGAGGTTCTGACGTGCTCACCGGCCTGCGCCTCTCCTCGCTGGGCGTCATCGGCTCCGCAGAGATCGAGCCCGCCGCCGGCCTCACCGCCGTCACGGGCGAGACCGGGGCGGGCAAGACGATGATCGTCACCGGCCTCGGCCTCCTGCTCGGCGGCCGCGCTGACGCCGGCGCCGTCCGTCGCGGCGCCGACCGCGCGCAGGTCGAGGGCGTCTTCACCGGCCTCGGCCCGGTCGCCGGACGTCTCGACGAGCTCGGCGCCGAGACCGACGACGGCGAGCTCATCGTCACCCGCCGGGTCCGCTCGACCGGAGGCTCCCGCGCCTGGCTCGGCGGAGTGCCCGTGCCGCTCGGAGTCCTGGGCCCGATCACCGGCGAGCTCGCCACCATCCACGGCCAGTCGGAGCAGATCCGTCTGGGCACCCCCGAGCGCCAGCGCGAGGTGCTCGACGCCGCGGGCGGGCCCGAGCTGGCCCGGGCCCTCGCCCGCTACCGCGTCGACTTCGAGGAGCGCCGGCGGGTCGTCGCCGAGCTCGACGAACGCACCCGGCACGCCCGCGAGCGCGCCCAGGAGCACGACATGCTCGCCCTCGGCCTCGAGGAGATCGCGGCGGTCGACCCGCAGCCCGGTGAGGACGCCCGGCTCGCCGTCCAGGCCGAGCGTCTCCAAGGGCTCGACGACCTGCGGATGCTCGCCGCGAGCGCCGGGCACGCCCTGTCGGGCGCCGATGACGGCGATGACGACGACCCCGGCGCGCTGGGCCTCATCGGGCGGGCGCGCACGCAGGTGCACCGCATGGCCGACACTGACGCCCAGGCGGGGCCCCTGGCGGCTCAGCTCGACCAGCTGGCGGCCCTCGTGCAGGACGCCGCCGTCGACCTGGCCGGCTACCTGGCGGACCTCGACGCAGACCCCGCCCTGCTGGAGACCGTCACCGGCCGTCGCGCGGCCCTGGCCGGACTCACCCGCAAGTACGGCGCCGACGTCGACGGGGTGCTCGCCTGGGCCCGAGACGCCGCCGAGCGCCTGCGCGACCTGTCCGGGGACGACGAGCGGATCGAGCAGCTGCGCGCCCGCCGCGCCGAGCTCGACGCGGCCCTGGCCGAGCGGGCCGGGCGCATCCACGCGCTGCGGGCGGCGGCCGCCGAGCGCCTCATGCGGGACGCCGGCGCCGAGCTCGCCGCCCTCGCCATGCCGAACGCGCGCCTGCTCCTCGAGCTCGAGCCGCTGCCCGAACCGGGCCCGTACGGCGCCGACCAGGTGCGCCTGCTGTTCAGCGCCAACCCGGGCCAGAGCCCCGCGCCGCTCTCCCGGGTCGCGTCCGGCGGTGAGCTCTCCCGCGTGCGTCTGGCCCTCGAGGTCGTCCTGGCCGGCGGCGAGGAGGGGCACACCTTCGTCTTCGACGAGGTCGACGCGGGCATCGGCGGCCAGGTGGCCCTCGAGGTCGGGCGGCGCCTCAAGCGCCTCGCCGCCCATGCGCAGGTCATCGTCGTCACCCATCTCGCGCAGGTGGCGGCCTTCGCCGACTCCCACCTCGTGGTGACCAAGTCGACGGACGGGCGGGTCACCAGCTCCGACGTGCGCCGCGTCGAGGGCGCCGAGCGCGAGGCCGAGATCGCCCGGCTCATGGCCGGGACGGCGTCGGAGGTGGCGCTGCGGCACGCCCGCGAGCTCCTGGCCCGGGCGGCGGAGGGGTGAGTGGGCCGGTCGGGTCGTGGGGCTCGCGGCCGGGGCGTTCCCCGTGTCGCGGTCATGGCGTCCTGTCCGTGGATGGTGCGCGGTTGACGTCCCAGGGCTGCATTCATCAGGGGCCGGCTGGACCAGCCGCCCGCGGTCTGATCCTGCTGATCCTGGCCCGGACGCCGCGGCCGCTCGCGTGCGGGGCCGCTCGTCCTCTATGCTGAAGGCCCGTGGGGAACGCCAAGCAGACAAAGCACATCTTCGTCACCGGAGGCGTTGCCTCCTCCCTCGGCAAGGGCCTGACGGCATCGAGCCTCGGCAGCCTCCTCGTCGCGCGCGGGCTGTCCGTGACGATGCAGAAGCTCGACCCGTATCTCAACGTCGACCCCGGGACGATGAACCCGTTCCAGCACGGCGAGGTCTTCGTCACCGACGACGGCGCCGAGACCGACCTCGACATCGGTCATTACGAGCGCTTCCTCGACCGCTCCCTGTCGGCCCGCGCCAATGTGACGACCGGTCAGGTCTACTCGACGGTCATCGCCAAGGAGCGCCGCGGCGACTACTTGGGCGAGTGCGTGCAGGTCATCCCGCACATCACCGACGAGATCAAGCAGCGCATGCTCGGCGTGGCCCAGCCGGGCGACGACATCGTCATCCACGAGATCGGCGGCACCGTCGGCGACATCGAGTCGCAGCCCTTCCTGGAGGCGGCCCGTCAGGTCCGCCACGACATCGGCCGCGACAACACCTTCTACATCCACGTCTCGCTCGTGCCCTACATCGGCCCCAGCCACGAGCTGAAGACCAAGCCGACCCAGCACTCCGTCGCGGCGCTGCGCAGCGTCGGCATCCAGCCCGACGCCCTCGTGTGCCGCTCGTCGATGGACCTGCCCGAGGCCATCAAGCGCAAGATCGCCTTCAGCTGCGACGTCGACGCCGAGGGCGTCGTGGCCTGCCCCGATGCCCCGAGCATCTACGCCATCCCCAAGGTGCTCCACCACGAGGGCCTCGACGCCTACGTCGTGCGCATGCTCAACCTGCCCTTCCACGACGTCGACTGGACCTCCTGGGACGACCTGCTCGCGCGTGTCAACCGGCCCCATGAGGAGATCACCATCGCCCTGGTCGGCAAGTACATCGACCTGCCCGACGCCTATCTGTCGGTCGTCGAGGCCATCCGCGCCGGCGGCTTCGCCAACTGGGCGCGCGTGCGCATCCGCTGGGTCGCCTCCGACGGCTGCGAGACCGACGAGGGCGCGGCCGACCAGCTCGGCGACGCCGACGGCGTCGTCGTGCCCGGCGGCTTCGGCATCCGCGGCGTCGAGGGCAAGCTCGGCGCCATCCGGTACGCCCGCGAGAACCGGATCCCGATCCTCGGCCTGTGCCTGGGCCTGCAGTGCATGGTCATCGAGGTGGCCCGCGACGTGGCCGGCATCGCCGACGCCGCCTCCAGCGAGTTCGAGCCCGACAGTCCTGACCCCGTCATCGCCACGATGGCCGAGCAGAAGTCCATCGTCTCCGGCGAGGGCGACATGGGCGGCTCGATGCGTCTCGGCGCCTATCCGGCCGAGCTCCGGCGCGGCTCGATCGTCGCCGGCCTGTACGGCCGGACGAGGGTCTCCGAGCGCCACCGGCACCGCTACGAGGTGAACAACGCCTACCGCGAGCGGCTCGAGGAGGCGGGCATCATCTTCTCCGGGCTGTCCCCGGACCGCAACCTCGTCGAGTTCCTCGAGCTGCCCGCCGACCAGCACCCGTTCTTCGTGGCCACCCAGGCGCACCCCGAGTTCACCTCCCGCCCGACCCGGGCGAACCCGCTGTTCCGCGGCCTCGTCGAGGCGGCCATCGAGCGCCACAAGGCCACCCACCGGCCGGTGCGCACCGGATCCGCCAGCAAGAAGACCGGCACCCGCCGCTCCCGCGCCACCAAGGCGCGGACGACGACCCGCCGCGCCGGCACCCGCCGCAGCGCTGGTGAGCAGCAGTGAGCGGGCCCGTCGACACCGTCGAGCACTGGCCGATCGTGCACCACGAGGTGGAGGCCGTCGGGAAGGTCTGCTCCTTCGTCGAGGACGAGGTGCGCCTGCCCGACGGCGGCACGATGCGGCGCCAGTGGGTCACCCATCCGGGGGCCGTCGCCATCATGGCCCTCGACGAGCGCGGCCGGGTCGCCGTCGTGGACCAGTACCGCCACCCGGTGGCCGCCCGGCTCGTCGAGCCGCCCGCCGGCCTGCTCGACGTCGCCGGCGAGGACCCGCTCGCCGCCGCCCGGCGCGAGCTGGCCGAGGAGGCCATGCTCGCGGCCGACGACTGGCGTGTGCTCGTCGACCCGTTCACCTCGCCCGGCGGCCTCCAGGAGGCCGTCCGCGTCTACCTGGCGCGCGGCCTCCACCGGGCCCCGCACCCCGACGGCTTCGTCGCCGAGGACGAGGAGGTCGACATGGGCGTCAGCTGGCGGCCCCTCGACGAGCTCGTCGAGGACGTCTACGCGGGCCGCCTCCACAACCCATCGATGGTCTCCGGGACCCTCGCACTGGCCCTGGCCATCGCGCAGGACCGGCTCGACTCGCTGCGCCCCGCCGATGCGCCGTGGCCGGCCCGCGCCAACCAGCTCGCCCGCGACGCGGAGCTCGATGGGCTTGGCTGAGCCGGATGCCCTGCGGGACTGGGTCGAGGGCTACCTCGACCACCTGAGCGTGGAGCGCGGACTGTCGGCCAACACCCTCGCCGCCTACCATCGCGACTTGGAGCGCTACACCGGCCATCTGCGCGCCCGCGGCATCACGGACCCGGCCCGGGTGGACCGGGCCGTGCTGGCCGACTACGAGCAGACCCTGGCCGCCGGTGACGAGGAGCACGGGCCGCTGGCCCCCGCGAGCGTGGCCCGCGCCGTCGTGGCCGTGCGCAGCCTGCACGCCTTCGCCGCCGCCGAGGGCCTCGCCCCCGACGACGCAGCGGCCTCCCTCCGTCCGCCCAGGCCCGGCCGGAGGCTGCCGCGCACCCTCACCGTCGACCAGGTGTCGACCCTCATCGACTCCGTCGAGCGCGAGACCCCCGTCGGGCTGCGCGACGGGGCGCTGCTGGAGCTGCTGTACGGCACCGGCGCGCGTATCAGCGAGGCGCTCGCCTGGGACGTCGACGACCTCACCCGCGTCCTGGACGATCCCGACGCCGGGCTGCGCGTCATCGGCAAGGGCAACAAGGAGCGCCTCGTCCCGCTCGGTGGCTACGCCCGGCGGGCCGTCGAGGCCTGGCTCGTGCGCGGGCGCCCCGTGTTCGCGGCCCGGGCCGCCGGGGCGACGCCGGCGCTGCTCCTCAACACCCGCGGGGCCAGGCTCAGCCGCCAGAGCGCCTGGGAGATTCTCCAGCGCCGCGCGCGGGCGGCCGGCATCACCGAGCGGATCGGCCCGCACAGCCTGCGCCACTCCTTCGCCACCCACCTGCTCGAGGGCGGCGCCGACGTGCGCGTCGTCCAGGAGCTGCTCGGCCACGCCTCCGTGACGACGACCCAGATCTACACCGAGGTCACCGTCGGCCACCTGCGGGAGGTGTATGCGAGCGCGCACCCGCGGGCGCGCGGCTGAGGGCGACGCGAAGAGAATTTTATTCATCCACAAAGCGATGGCTGACATGAAACGAAACCGTATTTTTCGTGGATTTCCTGTGCCGTTTCGGATATGATTGGAACATGTAGGTCGGGGTCACCCCGGAAGAAACCGCCGTCCTGATCAGGTGGAAGAAGCGTTCCGACAATCATGTGCTGGTCCGGATGAAAGCAGAAGCGATCCTGTACGCCTCTGAAGGAGTCGGAATCGACATCATCGCGAAGATGGTTGAGCGGGCCGAGAGGACAGTGCAGGAATGGCTGGCCGACTGGCAGGCCACCAGGATGTGCTCGGTCCTGACCGGCCATGCGGGGAACCAGAACGCGGCAAAACTCACCCGCGACCAGAAACAAGAACTCAAGAAAATCCTCGCCCAGCCGCCCTCCCAGACGGGCATCCACGCCGGGTTCTGGGACGTCCCAGCGATACGTGACGTCGTGAAGATCATGTTCGACGTGGAATACCAGTCGGACTCCTCGTACCAGCTGCTCCTGCGCTTCTGCGGGCCGAGCTTCGAACTGCCCGACCCGTTCGACAAGCACCGCAACGAGAAAGCCGTCACCAGACGCATGACCGAGGTGAAAACCCAAGTCAAAGTCCTATTGGACGCCGGCTGGGAGGTCTACACGGCAGACGAGGCCCGCTTGGAGCACGAGGCCTGGACCCGCCGCATGCAGCCCCCGAAAGGACAACGCACCAAACTGTCCGTGGACCGGCAGAGGACGTCCCAGTCCTTCTTCGGCGCCCTCTCGCTGACCAGCAAGAAGGTCAAACTGTACCCGATCGAGGGCAACCAGAACACCGAGCAGACGATCCTCGCGCTGGAACGACTCCAACGCGAAACCGAGACAGAGAAGATCGCGGTCGTCCTGGACAACGCCCGATTCCACCACGCGAAAGCGTTGACCGCCCTCTACGAGCCCGGCCGGCTGCTGGAGCGCATCACCCCTGTTTTCCTGCCGCCGTACGCGCCCGATCACAACCCGGTCGAGCACATCTGGAACGCGGCCAGGAACAACATCGCGAACATTCAGCACGAGACCCCCGAAGAAACCCTCGGCGCGTCCGCCTCATACATCGCCGGCCGAACATTCGACTACGACTTCGAGCACCTCCCACCCCGCGAAACCAGAAACGATTTTGTTTCATGACGGCCGTAGTCGACGCGCATGCGGGGCATCCTGCTCAGCGCGGGGTCGCCCTCGTGGACGGCCAGCGCGATGGCATCCTCCACGCGATTGAGCTGGCTGGCCTTGCCGTCGACGACAACCGCGCTCTGGGGCCGCCCGTCGATGAAACGCGTCTCGTAGGCGTAGGTTCCGTTCCGCCCCCGCGTGTACCGGGCCGGGGCGATCCCCGCATGCGGGCCCGCTGCGGGAGCGAGCTCGGTGACCGAGGTGAGCACGCTCGCCCCGCCGGCGTGGCAGGCGGAGACCAGATCTTCGTAGGTGAGGGCATCCATGGTGGTGGTTCCTTCCGACAGTGAGCTGTGTGAATCCTGATTCCGATCATGGCAGTCGGCACTGACATTTCCTGGATGACGGGGCTGGCCTCGGGTGAGAGTTCGCAGGGCAACGCATGGCACGGCATGGGCAGGCGGGGCCGGCGTGCGTCATCCTCGACTGGGGCCGCGGCATCGCCTGCCACGGCGGCCACGGCGGCCACCGGCCCGATGCGGTCGGGGGATCATGATGCGGTTCGGGAGGACGGGGACGCGATGGAACGACTCTCCAGGGCGACACTGACGAACGCGAACACCGAGGGCGTCACGCTGCCGCCCCCCGGCTGGGACGGCCAGCGCACCGGCATCGTCCACCTGGGCATCGGCGCCTTCCACCGCGCCCACCAGGCCGTCTACACCCAGGACGCCTTCGCCGCCACCGGCGACGACCGCTGGGGCATCTGCGGCGTCACGCAGCGCTCCGACCGCGTCAAGCGCCAGCTCGCCGACCAGGACGGCCTCTACGGCGTCCTCGAGCGGGCCGTCGACCACACCGGCGTGCGGGTCGTCGGACAGGTCCGCGAGGTGCTCTACCCGGCCGAGCAGAACGCCGAGCTCATGGCCCGCATCGCCGACCCGGCCACCCGGGTCGTCACCCTCACCGTCACCGAGAAGGGCTACCGCCGCGACGGCTCCGGCCGCCTCGACCTGGCCGACGAGGGCGTCGCCGCCGACCTCGCCGGCGGCGAGCCGGTCACCGCCGTCGGCCGTCTCGTCCGCGGCCTCCAGGCCCGCCAGCGCGCCGGCGCCGAGCCCGTCACCGTCGTGTGCTGCGACAACCTCACGAGCAACGGCCGCGTCCTCGAGCGCCTCGTCGGCGGCTTCTGCACCGCCCTCGGCGACGACGAACTCACCGGCTACCTCGCCTCGAACGTGTCCTTCCCGTGCACGATGGTCGACCGCATCGCGCCGGCCACCACCGACGCCGACCGCGCCCTGGGCCGGGAGATCCTCGGCCTGCGCGACGAGGGCCTCGTGACCGCCGAGCTCTTCACGCAGTGGGTCATCGAGGACCGCTTCAGCGCCGAACGACCCGCCTGGGAGCGCGCGGGCGCCCAGCTCACCGACGACGTCGAGCCCTTCGAGAACATGAAGCTGCGCATCCTCAACGGCACGCACTCCACGCTGGCCTACGCAGGCGCCCTGCGCGGCTACCCGACGATCACCCGCACCATGGCCGACCCCGAGCTGGCCGAGCTGGCCCGCGAGCTCATCACCGAGGACGTCATCCCGGTGCTCGCCTGCCCGCCCGGCGAGGACCTGGCCGCCTACGGCGCCGAGGTGCTCAAGCGCTTCTCCAACCCGGCGCTGGCCCACCGCACCACCCAGATCGCCATGGACGGCTCGCAGAAGATCCCGCTGCGCCTGCTCGGCACGATCCGCGACAACCTGGCCGCCGGCCGCACCCCCCGCCACGCCCTCGCCGGCGTCGCCGCCTGGATGGCCTATCTCGCCACCGGCGAGGCCCACGGCCTGGCCTTGCCCATCGACGACCCCATGGCCGACCGGCTGGCCGTCGTCCGCGGCTCGAAGGACGCCCGGGGCATCGTCGGAACCCTTCTGGGCATCGAGGAGGTCTTCGGCACCGACCTGCCCGGCAACGCCCTCGTGCACGACCTGCTCGTCGACGACGTCGCGGAGCTGCTCGCCCGGATCTGATGCCCCGTCGGCGCCCGGCGGCATGGCATCATGACAGGTGATGCGCACGACACCGGGAACCGGGCGGGCCGCGCCGACGAACCGCAGGATCACCTCCTACGACGTGGCCCGGGCCGCCGGCGTCTCGCGCAGCGCGGTCTCGCTCGTGCTCAACGGCAGGGCCGACGGCGTGATCTCCGCGGAGAACCAGCACGCGGTGCGGGCGGCCGCGAAGAGGCTGGGCTACCGGCCCAACCGGGTCGCCCGCAGCCTGCGCGACCGGCGGACCCATCTGCTCGGCGTCGTCACCGACGTGACCTCGGGCCCCTACGGCGGCGGCATGATCACGGGCGCGACGATCAGGGCCGCGGAATCGGACCACCTGCTGCTCGTCATGGACGCCCGGGGGCGCCAGCAGGACGAGGAGGCCATCGGGGCGCTGCTCGCACGGCAGGTCGACGGCCTCATCATCGCGCCGGGCAGCCTGTGCGAGTGGCGTCCGGGCGAGGCCTTCGGCCAGGTGCCCGGGATCCTGCTCGACGCGACCGACCCGGACGGGCGCGCCACGTGCGTCGTGAGCGACGAGGTCGGCGGCGGCCATGCGGCGACCCGCCTGCTGCTGGACGCCGGCCACCGCGACATCGCCCTGCTCACCGGCCTGCCCGCCCAGGTGGCGACCGGGCGCCGGCTGGCCGGTCACGAGCTGGCCATGAGCGAGGTCGGCGGGGCCTGCCGGGTCATCACCTGCGGCTGGGACATCGACGACGGGCTGCGCGAGGGCGCCCGCCTGCTGGACGGGCCGGACCGGCCCACGGGCATCGTCTGCGCCAACGACCGGGTGGCGGCCGGCGTCATGCTCGCCGCCGCGCGGGCCGGCGTCGACGTGCCCGGGGAGCTCTCCGTGGTCGGCTACGACGACGACCCGAGCATCGCCGCGCAGCTGGACCTCAGCACGATCGGCCTGCCGCACCGCGCGATGGGGGAGCGGGCCGTCGAGCTGCTCCTCGCCGCGATCGCCGGGCAGCGCCTCGAGCCGGGCGAGCTGCTCGTCCCCGCCCCGGTCGTCGAGCGCGGCTCCGTCCGGGCGCGCTGAGCGTTCTCAGCGCAGGGCCCGCGCCGAGACCGTCCCCCCGCCCAGGACCCGCCACGTCGAGGCCGCGGTGGGGTAGACGCGGGTCGTGCGGCAGTCGTCGTCCGAGAACACCTCGACCAGCGAGCCGTCGACGAGCACCTGCGCGCGGCCGGGCAGCTCGACCCGTCCGGGCCCCTCGGCCCCGGCGCAGACCAGGACCCCCGGCCCGCTGGTCGTCACGGCGAAGGCCGGCGCCTCGGCGACGGACCAGCTGCCGTCCAGGTGCTCGGCGCGATGCGCCAGGTACTCGGCCGCGGGGGCGCTCACGAGGCGCCCGTCGCGCAGGTGCAGCTCCCGGGGCGTCGTGAGCGTCCCCGCCCAGCCGTGCCCGGCGAGCCAGGCCTCGTCCCGGTCGAGTTCGCGCGCCCAGCCCCACATGAGGGCCCTCTCCCCGTCGACGAGCACCTGGGGGGCGTAGAAGGGCCACCCGGCGTCCACCGTCCCGCCCTCGTGCGGCACGAACCGGGGCGTCGGGCCGTCGGCGAGCTCGCCGCGCAGCCACCGCACGCCGGCGAGGAGCGCGCGGCCGCCGTCGGTGCGCAGGAGCGAGACGATCAGGACCCACTGCCCGTCGATGCGCACGAGGTTCGGGCACTCCCAGACGTCGGCCGGGGCGAGCTCGCGCGCCACGGGATCCCGCCCGTCGAGCAGGGTGCCGAGCAGCCGCCAGTCGGAGAGGTCGGTGGCGTCGTGGACGAGCACCCGCGCCGTGCGCCCGGGGCCGCCGTGGCCCTGCACGATGCAGCGGCGTCCTCCGATCCGGACGGCGAAGGGGTCGCGCGTGCACGCCCCCGGCGGGCCGATCCGCTCCGCGCTCGGTCGCCCGGCCCGCGTCCACGCGGACAGGTCGGCGCTGCCGGTGGCGGTGCGCCCGACGGCGTTCTCCGGCGCGTCGGGCACCGCCGTGTAGCAGATGGTCGGCGTCGTGCCGTCCATGACGAGGCAGCCGCTCCAGCAGCCGGCGGCGTCGAGCCCCCCGGGAACGGGCTCCATCGCGATCGGCTCCTCGCGCCAGTGGGCGAGGTCCGCCGAGCTCGCATGGCCCCAGGCGATGCGCTCGTGCCGGGGCGCGTGCGGGTTGTGCTGGAAGAACACGTGCCAGCGTCCGCCGGCCCGGCACAGCCCGTTGGGATCGTTCACCCAGCCGCGTGCCGGGCGGACGTGGAGGCCGGGGAGGGCGGGGTCGGTCACTTCACGGCCCCTGCGGTGAGACCCTCGCGCAGCGGACGCTGCCCGAGGACGAAGACGACGAGTGCGGGGACCATCGAGAGGACGACCCCGGCGAGCACGGTGGCCATCGAGCCGCTGCCCATCCGCCCCTGGAGGCTCACCAGCCCCAGCGGCAGGGTGAAGTTGTCCTCGCTGATCGTCATGATGAGCGGCCGGAAGAACTCGTTCCAGATCGCGTTGAACGCCAGGATCCCGACGATGGCCAGCCCCGGCGTCGCCAGCGGCAGGTAGATCCTGCTGAAGATCCGCCAGGGGGAGGCCCCGTCGACCTGGGCCGCCTCGCCGAGACTGTCCGGGATGCCCATGAAGTACTGCCGCATGAGGAAGGTGCCGAACGCGGTGGGCAGGGCGGGCAGGACGAGGGCCAGCAGCGTGTCCGCCAGCCCCATGCCGCGGATGAGCATGAACACCGGCACGATCGTCACCTGCATGGGGATCATCATGGTGGCGAGGATCACGCCGAACAGCAGGTTCGAGCCCCGGAAGCGCAGCCGCGCGAAGGCGTAGCCGGCCAGCGCCGCCGTGGCCATCTGGCCGAGGGCGCACAGCCCGGTGACCAGCGTGGAGTTCCAGAACAGGCGCAGGACGTCGACCTGGGAGAAGACGTCCCGGAAGGCCGCCAGGCCGAGGCGGCGGTGCCCGGTCTCGTCGAGGGGGGTGAGCGCCGTGACCAGGGTCCAGACGACCGGGCCGAGGGTGAGGACGAGGGCGACGCCGAGCACGGCCACCCGCGTCCCGAAGAGGACGCGTGCTCCGCGGCGGGCCTGACCACGGGTGCTGACGGATGCGGATGACATCGCGGATCCTCACATGTAGAAGACGAAACGGCGGGACAGGCGGAACTGGAGCCAGGTGGCGATCATGATGATGACCATGAGCAGGAGGCCGATGGCAGAGGCGAGGCCGAAGTGGAGCTCCTGGAACGCCGACTGGTAGATGACCATGACGGCGGTGCGGGTGGAGTCGCCCGGGCCTCCCCTCGTGAGCACATAGGGCTGGTCGAAGATCTGCAGTGCCGAGATGATCGCCATGACGCTGGCGACGAGCATCGTCGGGCTGATGAGGGGCAGCGTGATGCGGGTGAGCTGGCGCCAGCCGCTCGCCCCGTCGATGTCGGCGGCCTCGTAGACGTCCTTGGGTATCGAGGCCAGGCCGCCGACGAACAGCAGGAAGGTGAAGCCGAAGTTCTGCCAGACGTAGACGAGCACGGTGACGCACATGGCGCCCGTCGTCGTCGTGAGCCAGCCCACCGGGCCCAGCCCGACGAGGCCGAGGATCGCGTTGACGGTGCCGAAGTCCTCGTTGAACAGATAGCTCATGATGAGGGAGACCGAGGCGGCGGACAGGATGAGCGGGAAGAAGAAGGCCGACCGGAAGAAGGCGCGCAGCCAGCCCGGCATCCGCGTCTGCACGAGCACGGCGAGGACGAGCGCCACGAGGATCTGCAGGGCGACGGCGACGACGACGAAACCGAAGGTGTTGAGGAAGGACACCCGGATCGTCGGGTTCGTCGCCACGGACGCGAAGTTGTCGAGACCGACGAACTCCGGGGTCGAGACGATGTCCCAGTCGAAGAAGGCGAGGAGGATCGAGGCCGCCATGGGGAGGAGGGTGAAGAGCCCGACCCCGATCACGGTGGGGGCGAGGAGGCAGGCGGCGAGCCTGCCCTCCCCGCGGCGGGCGGCGGCGCGTGTGCTGGAGGAGACGTGGGCCATGATCACTCCCGGGCCAGTGCCAGTTCGAGGTCGCGCTGCAGGTTGCTCAGCGCCGTCCGCACGTTCTCCCGTGAACCGGTGACCGCGTTGAGGACGTTCTTGAGGAGGGCGGTCTCCACCGCCGCCTCCTGCGGAGGCGCCGGGATGGGGGCCGTCGTGGGGAACCGGTCGAGCGTGTCGTAGAAGACGCCCCAGTGCTCGGGCCCGGTCGGTGCGTACAGCTCCGCGTTGTACGAGCGGCGCGCGGAGCTGGAGTCCGGTTTCGTCTGGGCGATCCGCATGCCCCGGGGCGAGACGACGAACTTCAGCCACTCCCAGGCCGCGTCCTTGCGCTCGGACGACTTCATGATCGCGTAGCCCGAGGCCCCGAACTGGTGCTGCTGGGTCCGGTGACCGGGGAAGTAGGCGACGTCGTACTGGTCCTTGGCCATGCCGGCCTCCGAGAGGCCGTTGACCCAGTAACCCCCGGACGGGGTCATGCCGATGACGCCGGTGCTGAAGCGGCTCACGAGCTCGTTGCCCCCGCCCGAGGCGGGGGAGGAGCCGAGGTCCTCGGCGATGAGCTCCTGCATGAACTCGAAGGCCTCGAGCACCGCGGGGTCGTCGGCGTTCGGCTGCTCCCAGCGGTGGCCCCCGGACCGGTCGTGCTCGTCCGGGTAGAACTCCTGCCACAGCCAGTCGCCGCCGGCGAACCGCTCGGGCTTGAGGAAGCTCGTGCCGTTCGTGTACAGCCAGGGCACGATGCCGCCCCACATCCGGTTCGTCCAGAAGAAGGGCCGGAAGGTCCCCGTGGCCGCGGACCGCATGGCTCTCAGGAGCTCGCGGAAGTCGTCCCAGGTCCAGTCGTCGGCGGGGCGGTCCAGCCCGGCCGTCTCCAGGGCCTGTCGGGAGAAGAACATGTTCGCCGCGTTGAAGCTCAGCGGCAGTTGGAAGAGACTGCCCTGATACATGAAGGCCTCGATGAGCGAGGGGTGGACGTCGGCGAAGAACTCCCGCAGCTCGTCGCGGTCGCGCCTGACGTACTCGTCGAGCGGTTGGGCGAGCCGCTCGGCGAAGAGCTGGGTGCCCTCGGTGGCGACCATGACGACGTCGGGGGCCGTGCCGGCGGCCACGAGGGTGAGGATCTTCGCGAAGAAGTCGCTCCAGTCGGTGCCCTGGATGGGGGTGATGCGGACGGGGATGTCGGGGTGGACGTCCTGGAAGGCCCTGATCAGTCCTTCGTCGGCCGCGGCGTCCTGCGCGGTGCCGTTGAGGGCGATCGTCAGGGCGTCGGAGCGGCGCCCCTCGATGTCGAGCCCGGTGAGCCGCCGCCAGGAGAGCGCCGTGCCCAGTGCGGCGACGGCGCCCAGGCCCAGGGCCGCGCGACGCGACAGTTCTGGCATGTCAAGCCTCCTCGATGAAGCATAACACGTGTTATGTTAAGTGCTCCCGGCCCGACTGTCAATGGTTCCGACCGCCGCCCGGGCCGTTGTCGGCGTGCGGGTCGGACACAGGGGTGACTACGCTGGTCCCACCAACGTCGTGAGGAGCCCACTGATGACATCGGAGAATCTGCCCGGTCTCGGCGCGGACGCCCCGGCCGAGGAGCCCGACCCGATGGGTCGGCCCATGCCGGAGCTCGTCGTGCCGCCCCCGGCCGAGGGCCCCCGGCGGGCGGTGGTCATCGCCCTGTGCAACCAGAAGGGCGGCGTCGGCAAGACCACGACGACGATCAACCTCGGCGCCGCCCTGACCGAGCTCGGACGCCGGGTGCTCCTCGTGGACTTCGACCCCCAGGGATCGGCCTCCCTCGGCCTCGGAGTGCACCCGCACACCCTCGAGCGGAGCATCTACAACCTGCTGCTGAGCGCCGAGTACGACGTCGACGACGTCGTCCTGCCGACCGATGTGCCCGGCATGGACCTCATGCCGGCCAACATCGACCTGTCGGCCGCCGAGGTGCAGCTCGTCGGCGAGGTCGCCCGCGAGCAGACCCTCAAGCGCGTCCTCGACCCGCTGCGCGAGCGCTACGACTTCATCCTCATCGACTGCGCGCCCTCCCTCGGGCTGCTCACCATCAACGCGCTCACCGCCTCCGACCGCGTCATCATCCCGCTGGAGTGCGAGTACTTCGCGCTGCGCGGCGTCGCCCTGCTGTCCGACACGATCAACAAGGTCATCGACCGGCTCAACCCCGAGCTGCGCGTCCTCGGCGTGCTGGCCACCATGTTCGACGGCCGCACCGTGCACACCCGCGAGGTGCTCACCCGTGTGCTGGAGGTCTTCGGCGACGAGGTCTTCCACACCGTCGTGCGGCGCACCATCCGCTTCCCCGAGACCACCGTCGCCGGCGAGCCCATCACCACCTACGACTCCGGCTCCCCGGGCGCCGCGGCCTACCGCATGCTCGCCAAGGAGGTGCTGGTCCGGTGCCACGAAGGGTGAGCCTGCCCGGGGCGGAGGAGTTCTTCCGCCCCACGCAGGGCGCCGTCCCCGCCGACCCGCGGGCCGTCGCGCGGCAGGACGGTCCCGACGCCGGGCCCGTCGGCGCGACGAGCGGGCGGGTGCGCCACGACGAGAAGATCACGATCTACCTGTCCGGCGAGGAGCTGCTCGGGCTCGAACGGGCCCGTCTGGCCCTGCGCGCCCGGCACCGCGCCTCTGCCGACCGGGGCCGCATCGTCCGCGAGGCCATCGCCATCGCCCTGGCCGACCTCGCCGCCAACGGCGAGGCGTCCGAGCTGGTCAGGCGCCTGAGGGCCTGAGATGGCCGAGGACGGCGGCGCGCAGCCGGACCGGGTCGGGGCCGGCGGCGAGCACGGCTTCCACGTGAGCCTCGACAACTTCGACGGTCCGTTCGACCTGCTCCTCCAGCTCATCAACAAGCACCGGCTGGACATCACCGAGGTCGCCCTGTCGCGGGTGACCGACGAGTTCATCGCCCAGGTGAGGGCCGCCGGGGCGCGCTGGGACCTCGAGCGCACCAGCAGCTTCCTCGTCGTCGCGGCGACCCTCCTCGACCTGAAGGCGGCCCGGCTGCTGCCCAGCGGCGAGGTCGACGACCCCGAGGACCTGGCCCTGCTCGAGGCCCGCGACCTGCTGTTCGCCCGGCTGCTCCAGTACCGCGCCTTCAAGCGGGTCTCGGTGCAGTTCGCCACCCTCATGGACGCCGAGGCCCGCCGCTTCGCCCGGCCCGGCGGTCTCGAGGACGAGTTCCGCGGGCTGCTGCCCGAGGTGACGATCCCCGGCGGCGCGGAGCGTCTGGCTCGGCTGGCCGTGCGCGCCCTCTCGCCGCCCGACGTCGTGACGATGCCCCTGGAGCAGCTGCACGTCGTCACCGTCAACGTCGGCGAGCAGGCCAGGGTCCTCGTCGACCGGCTGCGCGACTGCGGCCGGGCCAGCTTCCGTGCGCTGACCGCCGGCGCCGACAGGATGACCGTCGTCGCCCGCTTCCTGGCCCTGCTGGAGCTCTTCCGCCAGGCCGCTGTGTCCTTCGAGCAGCTCTCCCCGCTGGGCGAGCTCACCGTGCGCTGGACCGGGCGGGCCGACGGCGAGCTGTCCATCAGCGACGAGTTCGACGTGCCGGCCGGTCAGGAGCCGACCGGGCCCGACGAGCAGACAGGAGAGCGCCATGAGTGACGAGGAGCGGCCCGTGCCCGCCGACGACGACCGGCAGGACGCCGAGGAGCGGCCCGTGCCCACCGCCGAGGAGATCTCCGGCCTCCTCGAGGCCCTGCTCCTCATGAGCGAGGAGCCGGCCGACGAGACGATGCTCGCCGAGGCGGCCGGGGCGCCCGTCGGGATCGTGCGCGAGGCCCTCGACGGGCTCGTCCGCCACTACGACGAGGGCGGGCACGGCTTCGAGCTGCGCCGCGTCGGCGGGGGCTGGCGCTACCACACCCGCCCCGAGCACCACGACCGGATCGCCGCCTGGGTGCGCGCCGGCGGCAGGAACCGGCTCTCCCAGGCCGCCATGGAGACCCTCGCCGTCATCGCCTATCTCCAGCCGGTGCCGCGGTCGCGGGTCTCGGCGGTGCGGGGCGTCAACGTCGACGGCGTCGTGCGCACCCTGCTCGCCCGGGACCTCGTCGACGAGCAGGGCGCCGACGCGTCCACCGGGGCCGGCCTGCTCGTGACCACCGACCACTTCCTCGCGCGGCTAGGCTTGGACAGCCTGAGCGGGCTGCCCGACATCGCGCCGCTGCTGCCGGACGCCTCCGCCCTCGAGGCGGAGCTCTCCCGGCTCGCCCGTCCCGCCGAGGACGCCGACGCCGAGGCGCAGGACGCCGACGAGACCGCCGGGCGGCGCGCGGACGAGGACGAGGGACAGGAGCACGATGAGCCGGACCAGCGACCGTGAGGAGACCGAGGGCATCCGCCTGCAGAAGGCGCTCTCCCAGGCCGGCGTGGCATCGCGCCGGGCCGCCGAGGCCATGATCGAGGAGGGCCGCGTCGAGGTGAACGGGCGCGTCGTCACGACCCAGGGCCTGCGCGTGGACCCCGGGCGCGACACGATCCGCGTCGACGGCGCCCGCATCCCGGCCCCGCGCCGCCACACGTACCTGCTGCTCAACAAGCCCCGCGGCGTCGTGGCGACCATGGACGCCCCCGAGGGCCGGGAGACGCTCGCCCAGTACGTGCCGCGCCACCAGCGGCTCTACCACGTGGGGCGCCTCGACACCGACACCGAGGGTCTCATCATCCTCACGAACGACGGCGAGTTCGCCCACCGCCTGGCCCATCCCAGCTACGAGGTGCGCAAGACCTACCTCGTCGACGCCGAGGGCCTCATCGACGACCGGGTCCTGCACCGACTCGAGAAGGGGCTGCGCCTGGAGGACGGGCCGATCCGGCCCGACCGGGTCAGGCTCGTCTCGCGCGGGCCCTCCCGCACCCTCGTGCGGATCACCCTGCACTCGGGGCGCAACCGCATCGTGCGGCGCATGATGGACTCGGTCGGGCACCCGGTCCGCCGGCTGGCCCGCATCGGGATCGGGCCGGTCAGGCTCGGCGACCTGGCCAGCGGCGGGACCCGCGAACTGACCCGTGAGGAGCTCGGCACCCTGCTCGACCTCGTGGGCATGTGAGTCGGCCGGTCCCGTGCGCTGCTGCCCGGTCGTGGGGCCGGCGACGGGTAGCATGACCGCGTGCCAGTTCATTCCAGTGGATCCGTCCCCGCCGCCCGCGCGCTGTCCCGTCGGCGCGTCGCCGCGGCCCTGCTCGTCCCGGTCGTGCTGCTCGGCGCGGCCGGGTGCGGCAAGAGCGAGGCCTCGTCGGACCAGTCGTCGTCCGCCTCCGCCCCGAGCAGCGCGAGCCCCGAGGCGAGCGAGTCGACCAGCCAGGCCCCGGCGACGATCATCGACAACCTCGACCAGATCGACGTCGAGGGCGAGCCCGGGCAGGCGCCGACGGTCAGCGCCTCCTGGCCGCTCGGCGTGAACGAGACGATGAGCAAGGTCCTCGTGCCCGGCGACGGCGCCGAGGTCACCGAGGGCGGCTCCGTCGAGGTCAACTACCACGGCGTCGACGGGCGCACCGGCGACGTCTTCGACGAGAGCTACAGCTCCGGCAAGACCGCCACCTTCTCGCTCGGCCAGGTCATCGCCGGCTTCTCCAAGGGACTGACCGGCAAGCACGTGGGCGACCGCGTGCTCCTCGGCGTCACCGGCGCCGACGGCTACGACTCCTCCGGCGGCGCGTCGAGCGCGGGCATCGAGGTGGGCGACTCGCTCTTCTTCGTCGTCGACATCGTCTCGACGACGCTGACCGCCCCGTCCGGCGACACCGTCCCCGTCGACGACCCGAACCTGCCCGCCGTCACCTGGGACAACGGCGTCAACAACCCGTCGGTGTCGATCCCGTCCGGCGTCGACGCCCCGGGCGAGCTCAAGGTGCAGCCCCTCATCAAGGGCAACGGCGCGCAGATCGCCGACGCCGGCGCGACGGTCACCGTCAACTACCTCGAGGTGGCCTACTCCGACGGGCACGTCATCGACTCGACCTACGGCGACGGCAACCCGACCCCGCAGAGCGGCGCCCTCGGCTCGCTCATCGACGGCTGGCAGCAGGGCCTCGTCGGCCAGACCGTCGGCAGCCGGGTGCTGCTCGTCGTGCCCGGCTCGCTGGCCTATCCGAACGGCAACGCGAGCCCCGCGATCGACCCGAACGCGACCCTCGTCTTCGTCGTCGACATCCTGTACCAGCAGACCTCCTCCTGAGCCGGGGTCCGCGCGCGGCCGGTCGGGCGGTGCGCACGGGTCAGCCCACGACCGACGGGGGAGGGGTCCACGGCCTCGCCAGCGCCCCGTCGTGGAGCGGCCCGGCGCCCCCGTCCCCGGCGTCCAGCAGCTGCGCCAGCAGGGCGCGGGGGCTCTCGGCGGGAGGCAGGCCGCACGAGTCCGACAGGAGCCGGAAGACCCGCCCGGCGTCCGTGCCGGCCGCCTCCAGACGCCCGAGCGTCACCGCCCCGTCGCGCTTGGCCAGGCGCCGGCCCTCGCTGTTCACGACGAGACCGACGTGGGCGTACTCCGGCGCCCGGGCGCCGAGGCGCTCGGCGAGCCAGGCCTGACGAGGGGCCGAGGGGAGCAGATCGGCGCCCCTCGTCACCTGGGTGACGCCCTGGAGCGCGTCGTCGACGACGACCGCCAGGTTGTAGGCGGGCGTCCCGTCGTTGCGCTGCAGGACGAAGTCGTCCACCTCGGCGGTGACCTCGCCCGCGAAACGGTCGTGGATCGTCCGGACCGCCCCGCCCGCCCTGACCCGCAGGGCCGCCGGACGAACCGCACGCCGGGCCGCGCGCTCGACCCCGGACAGCCCCGCGCAGGTGCCGGGGTAGGGGCGCCACTGCCCGTGCGGGGCGCTGGAGGCCTCGGCGATCTCGCGGCGCGTGCAGTAGCACTCGTAGCGGTCCAGCCCGGACGTCGCGTCCCGGTACAGGTCCAGTCGCTCGCTCTGGCGCACGACCGGCCCGTCCCAGTCCAGGCCGATGGCCTCCAGATCGCGCAGCTGCCGGTCGGCGACCCCCGGGGCGGCCGCGGCCCGGGCACGGTCGAGGTCCTCGATGCGCACGATGAAGTCCAGCCCGTCCGCGCGGGCGAACAGCCACGCCAGCAGGGCGGTGCGTAGATTGCCCAGGTGCAGGTCGGAGGTCGGCGAGGGGGCGAAACGGCCCGCCCCGCCGCGGCGGGATGCGTCCACCCGTTCATCGTGGCACGACGCTGGTAGCGTTCGGACCGTGGCGCAACGAACATCCGAGAGGCTCCTCAACCTGACGATCGCCCTGCTCAGCGCCCGTCACTGGGTGACCAAGGGGCAGCTGCGCGAGCTCGTCACCGACTACCGCCGGATGAGCCCGGTCAACTTCAACCGCACCTTCGAGCGCGACAAGGAGGCCCTCCGCGCCCTCGGCGTGCCGATAGCGACGGGCAGCGACGAGGCCTTCTTCGAGGACGAGCCCGGCTACCGGATCACCCGCCGCGACTTCGAGCTGCCCCCGGTCGACTTCGACGCGGACGAGCTGTCCGCCCTGGCGCTCGCCTCCCGCGTCTGGCGCGAGGCGAGCGCCGCGGACGACACGATCAGCGCCATCGCGAAGCTCCGCGCCGCCGGCGCCCAGGTCGACTCGCGGCGCTTCGAGGCCCTCGCCCCGCGCATCAGCGCGAGCGAACCGGCCTTCGACGTGTGCTGGCAGGCCACCCTCGACCGCACCCGCATCGCCTTCCGCTACCGGGGGGCCGACGAGCTGCGCACCGTCCAGCCGTGGCGCCTCGTCTGGCGGCGCGGCAGCTGGTACCTGCTCGGCCTGGACGAGGGCAGGGACGCCCCGCGCATGTTCAAGCTCGGCCGCATCAGCTCCGGGCCCACGACGGTCGGCGCCCCCGGCGCCTTCACCGTCCCCGCCGACGTCGACCTGGGCGGGCTCTCGCGCTCCTTGGAGCCCGCCGGCCCCGACGCCAGCGCCCTCGTCGCCGTGCGCGCCGGCTTCCAGCCCGCGCTGACCAGGCGCGGAAACCCCGCCGCCGGGCCCGGGGGCCTCGCCCTGCCCGAGGACTTCGCCTGCTGGCGGATCGAGTACTCGTCCCGTGAGGACATCGCCGCGCAGCTCGCCGCCGCCGGGCCCGACGCCGTCGTCCTCGAGCCCGCCGAGCTGCGCGTCGAGGTCGTGCGCCTGCTCCGGATCAGCGCGAGGAGGCCGGCATGAGCACGAGTGCGGAGCAGGTCCAGCGCATGCTCGTCGAGGTCCCCTACCTCATGACCAACCCCGGCATCGGCGTCGACGAGGCCGCCGAGGCCTTCGGCATCACCCCCGCGCAGCTCGGCAGGGACCTCCAGGCCCTGTGGATGTGCGGTCTGCCCGGCCAGGGCGGGGGAGACCTCATCGAGATCGACATGGACGCCGTCGAGGACAGCGGCGTCATCCGACTGGGCAACGCCGACTACCTCTCCCGCCCCATGCGCTTCACCCCCGACGAGGCGACGAGCCTCGTCGTCGCCCTCGAGGCCGTCGCCGAGCTCGCCACCGGGGAGCTGTCCGAGGCCGCGACCCGGGCCCGGCGCACCCTCGAGGACCTCGTTGCCGGCGCACCGGCCGACCGCGTCGAGCTGCGCCTCTCCACGGGCGACGACGCCGTGCGCGCCGGCCTCCGCCGGGCCATCGGGACGGGCTCGCGGGTGCGCCTCGTCTACGACAACGCCAGCCGCGGCAGGACGACGCGCCCGCTCGTCGACCCGGCCGTCATCGAGACGCGCGGGGGCATCGCCTACCTCCACGCGTGGTCGTCCGGCCGGGAGACGGACGGGGACGCCCCCGGGGGCACGGGCGGCGCCCGGCCCGGCTGGCGCACCTACCGGCTCGACCGCATCACCGGGGTCGAGGAGACCGGCGAACCGGCCGCCGACCACGGCGAGGCGCCCGTCCAGCGGCCATGGTTCGACGACGCCCAGCAGACCGTCACCCTCGACCTGGCCGCCCCGGCCCGCTGGATCGTCGAGTACTGCCCCACGACGAGCGTCACCGAGCTGGCGGACGGGGCCGTGCGGGTCGTCCTGCCGGTCGGAGACCCGGGCTGGGTGAGTGGGCTGCTACTGCGCCTGGGCGACCGGGTGCTCGCCGTCGAGCCCGCCGCGGCGGCCGAGGGGGCGCGCGAGCGCGCCCTGGCCGGGCTGGAGCTGAACCGAGAGCTCTTTGGTGAATCCGCGTACTCTGGCTGACAGGCACTGCGGGCGGCTGGGCGCCGCCCGGACCGGTGCCGATGACACGAGCGGCGTCGACGTCGGCGACCGCACAGCACCCGTCGGCGCCGCCGGCGGTCCCTCTTCAAGGAGACACGACAATGAATCTCGGCTGGCAGGAACTCCTCATCCTCCTGGGAATCGTCATCCTGCTCTTCGGCGGCACCAGGCTGGCCGGTCTCGGTCGGGCCTCCGGCAAGGCCATCCGCGAGTTCAAGGAGGAGACCGAGGGGCTCAACGCCACGAAGGGGCCCGGGGGCGCGGCCGCCGTGACGCCGGCCCCCGACGAGGAGCAGCCGGCCCGGCCCGCCGAGCAGTCCTCGCCGCCCGAGACCCCCGAGGGCGAGGCCACGAACCGGGCCGCAGAGGGCGCCTGAGGCCCCCGGGCGCGACATGGCCACCACGATCGACCAGGGGCGGGCCGACTCCGGGCGCGCCGGGCGTCGGCGGCGCCACATCCTGCCCGAGTCCTGGCGCCCCCCTGAGATCTCCGAGGACGGCTCGATGGAGCTCGTCGACCATCTCCGCGAGCTGCGCTACCGCATCCTCGTGTCGATCGTCGCCGTCGTCGTCGCCGCCCTGGCCTGCTTCATCTTCTTCGACCCCCTCGTCGCGGTCTTCTTCCACCCGATCAACACCGCGATCGACGCCTACCGGGCGAGCAACCCCGACGCTCAGGTGGCCATCACCACCTCGAACATCACCGGCGGCTTCACGCTGTGGATGAAGATCCCCGTCGTCGCCGGGTTCATCCTCTCGTGCCCGGTGTGGCTCTACCAGCTGTGGCGCTTCATCGCCCCAGGCCTGCTCGCCAACGAGCGCCGGGCCGCGCTGAGCTTCCTCGGACCGTCCATCCCGCTGTTCCTCGCCGGGGTCGTGCTCGGCTACTGGATCTGCCCCAAGGGATTCACCGTCCTGCTGCAGTTCAACCCCTCGGGCGTCACCAACCTCAACGACGCCAACGAGTTCCTCACCTTCGAGATGACCCTGCTGCTCGTCTTCGGCCTGAGCTTCCTGCTGCCGGTCGTGCTCGTCATGCTCGACCGCCTCGGCATCATCACCGGCGCCGGGCTGGCCAAGTACCGCACCGTCGCCGTCTTCGGTTGCTTCCTCTTCGCGGCCGTGGCGACGCCCTCGACGGACCCGATCTCGATGTCCGTCCTCGCGCTGCCCATGTCGGCCCTCTACGTCATCGCCGAGATCCTCTGCAAGCGCAACGACCGGCGCCGGGCCGCGCGGCTCGACGCAGCAGGGGACGCCGGCCCCTCGGGGGGCTGAGCCCGGCCCGCAGGTCTCAGCCGGTCTCCCGGTCCAGGTCGAACCAGCTGCTCGTGAACCGGGCGAAACCGTCCTCGGCGTTCGACGGGGCGATCCAGTCCGCGACCCGGCGCGTGTCGGCGCAGCCGTTGCCCATCGCCACGCCCACGCCGGCGCGCTCGACCATCCCCGTGTCGTTCTCCGCGTCGCCGAAGGCCATGACGGCCCCCGTCCCGAGCCCGAGGGCCTCCGCCAGGCGGTCCAGGCCGAGGGTCTTGTCGACGCCGGGGGCCATGAACTCGATGAGATTCGGTCCGGTCCTGACGCCGACCACCCGCGGGTCCTCCCAGCGGGCCGTGCGCTCGACGAGCAGGTCCATCCGGGCCGGGTCGCAGAAGATGTGGAGCTTGGCCTGCGGGACGTCGAGGAGGCGCCCGAAGTCGGGCTCCTCGCGGACCGTCACGCGCGCCCAGGCGACCATCTCGTCCATGAGCCCGGTGACCTCCGGGGTCAGGAAGACACCGTCCTCGACGATCGAGAAGGCCACGGGCAGGTCGGCGAAGAAGGCCATGACCTCGCGGAACAGCCCCGCCTCGACGAAGTGGCCGCGGCGCACCCGGCCGGTGCGCAGGTCCTGGAACTCCGAGCCGTTCATGCCCGAGACGAAGTCGACGAGCTCCGTGATGCCCCACTGCGCCATGAGGCGCCCGATCGAGACGAGGTCGCGGCCCGAGGCGATGCAGAAGGGGACGCCCGCCGCGTGCAGGGCCTCCAGCGCGGCGCGGGTGCGCTCGCTCACCCAGGACGTCGGGTCGAGCAGGGTGCCGTCCAGATCGGACATGACGGCGCGGATCGCGCCGCGCTCGACGGCCGGCGGCAGGCCGCCCGGGGAGAACTCCACTGCGCTCACCACCCGATCCTCTCACGGCCCGACTCCCGGGGAGCCCGGACGGCACCCGGGTTCCCGGGACGGCCCGGCGCGCCCGGGGACCCGGCCGGCGGCGCGCCGCCCGCCGTGCCGCGGGCCGCCGACGGCGCCCTCTACGCTGGGTGCCGTGAGTGACGAGCGGACCAGCCGACCCCGGAGCCCCGGCCGCAGCGAGCGCCTCGACGCGTTCATGGCCGGCTACGACTTCGACTTCGACCCGTTCCAGCTCGAGGCCTGCGCCGCCCTCGACGCCGGACACGGCGTGCTCGTCGCCGCGCCCACGGGCTCCGGCAAGACGGTCGTCGGCGAGTACGCCTGCCACGCCGCCCTCGCCGAGGGCCGCCGCTGCTTCTACACCACGCCCATCAAGGCCCTGAGCAACCAGAAGTACCACGACCTGGTGGCCCGCCACGGCGCCGGGAGCGTCGGCCTGCTCACCGGCGACGTCTCCGTCAACGGCGACGCACCCCTCGTCGTCATGACCACCGAGGTGCTGCGCAACATGCTCTACGCGGACTCGCGCTCCCTCGACGCCCTCGGCCACGTCGTCCTCGACGAGGTGCACTACCTGTCGGACCGCTTCCGGGGCGCCGTCTGGGAGGAGGTCATCCTCGGCCTGGCGCCGTCGGTCCAGATCGTCTCGCTGTCGGCCACCGTGAGCAACGCCGAGGAGTTCGGGCAGTGGCTCGACACTGTCCGGGGGCACGTCGACGTCATCGTCTGGGAGCGGCGGCCGGTGCCGCTGCAGCAGCACGTCATGGCCGGACGCGAGATCCACGACCTCTTCGACGGCGACCACCGGGTCAACCCGCGTCTGGTGCAGCTGGCCCGGGACGAGGCCCGTCAGATGCGCGATGACTCGCGCCGGCCCCGCGGACGCTCCGGCCGCGGCAGGCGGCGCGTCGCCTACGGCTCCGGCCGGTTCGGCGGGGGCGCCAGCGGCGAGTACGTCGCCCGGCACTCCCGCCGGGGATCCCCGACGCCCAGCCGCTCGGCGGTCGTCGTCGCGCTCCAGCGCGCCGGGCTGCTGCCCGCCATCTGCTTCGTCTTCAGCCGCTCCGGTTGCGACGCCGCCGTGCGCCAGCTGGTCCGTTCCGGCATCCGCCTCACGAGCCGCGAGGAGGCCGCCGAGCTCGAGCGCATCGCCCGCCGCCGCGGCGCCGGGCTGGACGGGGACGACCGCCGCGCCCTCGGCTGGGACGGCTTCGTCGAGGCCCTGCGCCGCGGCGTCGCGGCCCACCACGCCGGCCTCCTGCCGGTCCTCAAGGAGATCGTCGAGGAGGCCTTCACCCGGGGGCTGCTCAAAGTCGTCTTCGCCACCGAGACGCTCGCGCTGGGCATCAACATGCCCGCCCGCACCGTCGTCCTCGAGCGCCTCGTCAAGTACAACGGTCAGACCCACGCCGACATCACGCCGGGGGAGTACACCCAGCTCACCGGCCGCGCGGGCCGTCGCGGCATCGACACCCAGGGCCACGCCGTCGTGCTGTGGCAGCCGGGCATGGACCCGCGCGCCGTCGCCGGCCTGGCCAGCACGCGCACCTACCCGCTGCGCTCCAGCTTCGCGCCGAACTACAACATGGCCGTCAACCTCGTGCACGGCGTCGGCAGGGCCCGGGCCCGCGCCCTGCTCGAGCAGAGCTTCGCCCAGTTCCAGACCGATCGGCGCGTCGTGGAGCTCTCGCGCCGCGACGACGACGTCACCGAGCAGATCGGGCGCGCCTGGGCCGAAGCGGCCTGCGACAGGGGCGACATCGCCGAGTACGCCCGCATGCGCGAACGCGTGGGCGGGCTGGAGAAGGAGATCTCGCGCACCCGCAGGCGGGACCGGCGCGCCGAGATCGACGACTCCCTCGAACGCCTCGCCCCCGGCGACCTCTGCTGGTCCCACGGCGAACGCCACGACGGCTGGATCCTCGTCGTCGCCCCGGGCGGCCGCGGCCCCGACGGGCCGGGCCCGCTCGTCATGACGGCCGGGCACCGGCTCGTGCGGCTGCGCGCCCGCGACGTCGCCGCGCCGCTCGTCGCCACGAGCAGGGTGCGCGTGCCCAGACGCTTCAACCGCCACAGCGCCGCGGACCGCCGGGCGCTGGCCCGCTCCTTCGACGCCCGCACCGCCGAGCTCGACGAACGGCCCCGTGCCGCGTCCGCGCCTCGGCCCGATGCCGAGCTGACGGCCGAGGTCGAGCGGCTGCGCGCCGGGCTCGCGGGCCACCCGTGCCACGACTGCCCCGACCGCGAACTGCACGCCCGGGCCGCCGAGCGGGCGCTGCGCCTGGAGCGCTCCGTCGCGGGGGCCGGCCGGCGCGCCGGCGAGGCCCGCAGCTCCATCGCCGCCCGCTTCGACCGCATCTGCGCCGTCCTCGACTCGCTCGGCTACCTCGACCCCGGGCACCCCGACGAGATCACGCCCGCCGGCGCCCTGCTCTCCCGCATCTACGGCGAGCTCGACCTCGTGATCGCCGAGGCCGTCCGGGCCGGCGCGCTGGCCGACCTGCCGGTCCCCGCGCTGGCCGCCGTGCTCAGCACCCTCGTCCACGAGCCCCGCCCGGGTTCGGGCCGGCCGGCGCGCAGGATGCCCGACGAGGCCTCCGAGAACGCCCAGCGCGCGCTGCGCGACGTCTGGCGTCGGGTGGGCCTGGTCGAGCGCGACAACCGCGTCGAACGGTCCCGCCCCCTCGACATGGGCTTCGCCGAACCGGTCTTCGAGTGGGCCCGCGGCGCCGGCCTGGCGGAGGTGCTCGACGGGGCCGAGCTGACGGCCGGCGACTTCGTGCGCTGGACCCGCCAGGTCATCGACCTGGCCGACCAGCTCGCGAACGCCCCGGGCGTCGGCGCGCTCGGCCCGGCCGGGCTCGTCGCCTCCTGCCGGGGCGTGGTCGGCGCGCTGCGCCGCGACATCGTCGACGTCGACCGGAGCGGCCTGGGCTGACGGGGCCCCGCGGGGCTGGCAGGAGCCGGCCCGGCGGGCCAGAATGGGCCCATGATCGCGATCACTGTCAAGTGGGACGTCAAGCCCGAGTATTCCGCCGACTTCATGGAGCTGACCAGGGAGTTCACCGAGGCCTGCCGTGCCGAGCCCGGCTGCCTGTGGTTCGAGTGGGCCAGGTCCGTCGAGACCCCCGACCAGTACATCCTCGTCGAGGCCTACCGGGACGCGGCGGCCGGCAAGGAGCACGTCGAGTCCGAGCACTTCCGCACGGCCATGGCCACCCAGGGCCAGTACGCGGCCCGCCGCCCGCAGGTCGTCTCCGTCTCCACCGAGCAGCAGGGATGGGCCCCGCTCGGCGAGATCATCATGCCGGACCAGTGAGCCCCGGGGCCGGCGGCCGGGCGCGCCGCGCCCGTCCACGGCCCCGCTAGGCTGTGCCCATGACCGTGGCAATCCGAGTGATCCCCTGCCTCGACGTCACCGACGGGCGCGTGGTCAAGGGCGTGAACTTCACCGATCTGCGCGACGCCGGCGATCCCGTCGAGCTGGCCGGGGTCTACAGTGCCGCCGGCGCCGACGAGCTCACCTTCCTCGACATCTCGGCCAGCTCGCGGGGCCGCGCGACGACGCGCGGGATGGTCACCCGGTGCGCCTCGACGGTCTTCATCCCGCTCACCGTCGGCGGGGGGGTGCGCGGCGTCGACGACGTCGACGCTCTCCTGCGCTGCGGCGCCGACAAGGTGAGCATCAACACCGGGGCCATCGCCAGGCCCGAGGTGATCGACGAGATCACCGGGCGCTTCGGCGACCAGGTGCTCGTCCTGAGCCTCGACGCCCGCCGCGAGGTCGGCATGCCGTCCGGCTACGGCGTCACCACCCACGGCGGACGGCACTCGGCCGGTCTGGACGCCATCGAGTGGGCGAGGGAGGCCGTCGCCCGCGGCTGCGGCGAGGTGCTCCTCAACTCGATGGACGCCGACGGCACCCGGGACGGCTTCGACACCGAGATGACCTCCGCCGTCCGGGAGGCCGTCGACGTGCCGCTCATCGCCTCCGGCGGAGCCGGCCGGGCCTCCGACTTCGTCGAGGCGGTGCGCGCCGGCGCCGACGCCGTTCTGGCCGCCTCCGTCTTCCACTACGGCGTGCTCACCATCGAGCAGGTCAAGCAGGAGCTCGATCGGGCCGGTTTCCCCGTCCGCCTGTGAGCCGGCTCCGATGAGTCCGCACCGCCCGCGCCGGGTCCGGCGCCTGCCCGGCGCGCTGCGACTGGTGGTCCGCGCCCTGCCCGCCTGGCTGCTCGGCCTGCTCCTCGTGCCTCGCCTCGGGCACGGATCGACGAGCCCCTGGGACGCGCCGATGGGCTACGGGCACGCCCTGTGGTTCGGCGCGCACGCCCTGCTGCGCTTCGCCGAGACCTACGAGACGGTCGACCCGGTCTCGGGCATGGTCTTCCCGCTGACCGGGGTGGGGGCGGCCCTCGGCACCGTCATGGGTCTGGGCTCGTGGTTCGGATGGCAGATCCTGCTCATCGGCGTCGATGCCGTCGCCGTGACCTGGCTGGTCCAGCGGGCGTTCGGGCTCCTCTCCGGCGGGCCCTTCGACGACGGGCGCCGCGCCGACGGCGGGGCGGTCTGCCTCGTCGCCCTCGCCGCCACGGCGCTGCTCTCCCCGGTGCGGACCGCTCTCGTCCAGGGAAGCCCCGATCCGCTCTGCCTCGCCCTGGTCGTCTCGGCACTGCAGCCCGCCGTCCCACGCGGACGCTCCGATGCCGAGCCCTCGGGGCGCCCCCGCACGGAGCTCCTGAGGAGCTCCCGCGCCTGGGCCGCGGCGCGGCTCGGGGTGGCGGCGGCCGTCTGGCTGTGGCCCCTCGTACTGGGCGTGCCGCCGACCGTCGCGCGCGTCGTGCGCCGCCGCGCCCACCGGGGAGGGCAGTGGGCCCTCGCCCCCGCCGAACGGCTGGGGGCCGTCTCGCTCGCCTGCTTCGCGCTTCTGACCGCCTGCGGCTTCCTCGTCCTGCCCTGGGACAGCACCGACTTCTGGGCGATGCTCGTGAGGGGTCGTATCGGCGGCGCCCTGCTCGACCCGTCCTGCGGGGGCGCGCTGGGGACGGCCGGCCGGATCCTCGGCGTCACCGCGGGCCTCGTCGCCTGCGCGCTCGCCGCGGACCGGCTTCGCCGGCGCGACCCGGTCATGGCGCTGGCCTGGACGCTCGCCGGGCTGGTCCTCGCCGTCCCCGGCCATTGGGCCGGGCAGGGTCTCCCCGCCCTCGCCGCAGGGATCTGCGCGGCGGCCGCCCTGCGCGCCCGCTCGTCGGCCGGGACGCCGGCCTGCGCCGCCGTGCTCTGTTGGGCCGGGTGGATCGCGCTGTGGCCCCTCGGGCCGGACGCCGGGGCCGTCGGCGCGCTCCTCGGCCCGCTCCTCGGCCTCGCGGCGGTCGCGACCGGGGCGTTCACCGTCCGGCGGGGCGCCGGGCCCCAGCCGGGCGCGCCCCCGCGACGGTCATTGCGTGGACGGCGCGTGTCAGCAGGCGGACGGATCGTGCAATAATGACCGCGTGCCCGGACGTCGAATTCTCGTACTCGCCTAGCGCTTCGTTCATCCCGACGGAGCGCTCCCTCGTGTGCCAGCAGGCAGCGGGGGTTTTTTGTTAGTCCGAATCCGCGCCACGCCCCGCGCCCACGGTCGGGGCGAAGGGCACCGCCCGGTGGGCCGCCGGCCCGCCGAACGAGAACCCGCACTGGAAGCACGGGGTGGGCCGAGAGACCCACGGGCCGAGAAGGAGGACGCCATGGCAGGCGAACCGAAACCGCGCGAGACGCACGCGGTTGAGCTCACCGGCGCGCAAGCGCTGCTGAAGTCCCTTGAGAGGCTCGGGGTCGACACGGTGTTCGGGCTTCCCGGCGGGGCGATCCTGCCCCTGTACGATCCGCTGTTCGACTCCGACATCCGCCACGTGCTGGTCCGGCACGAGCAGGCGGCCGGCCACGCGGCCGAGGGCTACGCCGTCGCGACCGGCAGGGTCGGCGTCTGCATCGCGACCTCCGGCCCCGGCGCCACGAACCTCGTGACCCCCATCGGCGACGCCTACATGGACTCGGTCCCGCTCATCGCCATCACCGGTCAGGTGAAGTCGACCTCCATCGGCACCGACGCCTTCCAGGAGGCCGACATCCGGGGCATCACGACCCCGATCACCAAGCACAACTACCTCATCACGTGCGCCGAGGAGATCCCCGCCGCGCTGGCCGAGGCCTACCACATTGCACGCACGGGCCGCCCCGGTCCGGTGCTCGTCGACGTCGCCGGCGATGCGCTGCGCGAGGTCGTGCCCTTCGTGTGGCCCGAGAAGGTCGTGCTGCCCGGCTACAAGCCCACCGTGACCCCCCACGCCCGGCAGATGGCGTCCGCGGCGCACGTGCTCGCCAAGGCGGAGCGCCCCGTGCTCGTCGCCGGCGGCGGCATCATCCGCGCGAAGGCCGCCAAGGAGCTCGCCGCCTTCGTCCGGGCCACCGGGATCCCGGTCGCCACGACGCTCACCGCCAAGGGCGTCCTCCCGAGCGGCGATCCGCTCAACCTGGGCATGCCCGGCATGCACGGCACCGTCGCAGCGGTCGGGGCCATCCAGCGGGCGGACGTCGTGCTCGCCGTCGGCATGCGCTTCGACGACCGCGTCACGGGCGAGCTGACGACCTTCGCGCCGCACGCCACCGTGATCCACGCCGACATCGACCCGGCGGAGATCGGCAAGAACGTCGACGCCGACGTGCCGATCGTCGGCGACGCCCGGAAGGTGCTCGCCGGCCTCACCGCCCGGCTGGAGGACAAGAAGCTCCAGGACCTCACCCCGTGGCACGACTACCTGCAGGGTCTGAAGGACCGCTACCAGGTGGGCAGGGAGCGCTCGGCCGACGGCGTGCTCGCCCCCCAGTGGGTGGTCAGGCGCATCGGCGAGCAGTTCGGCCCCGAGGCCATCTACACCACCGGCGTCGGGCAGCACCAGATGTGGGCCGCCCATCTGCTGCCGATCGACCAGCCCAACCACTTCCTGACCAGCGGAGGCGCCGGCACGATGGGCTACTGCGTGCCCGCCGCGATGGGCGCCCAGGTGGGCCGCCCCGGCGCCGTCGTCGTCGGCGTCGACGGCGACGGGAGCTTCCAGATGACCAACCAGGAGATCGTCACCTGCGCCCTGAACCACATCCCGGTGAAGATCGCTGTGATCAACAACAACACGCTCGGCATGGTGCGTCAGTGGCAGTCGCTGTTCTACAACGAGCGCTACTCCAACACCGATCTGCACTCGGACCAGCTGCCGGACATCCCGGAGCTGGCCGAGGCCATGGGCGCGGTCGGTCTGCGGGCCACCACCGAGGACGAGGTCGACGAGGTCCTCGCCCGGGCGGCCGAGATCAATGACAGGCCCGTCGTCATGGAGTTCGTCTGCGAGAAGGACGCCATGGTCTGGCCGATGGTCCCTGCCGGCACGAGCAACGACGACATCAGGATCGCGCGCGACATGGCGCCGAACTGGGGAGAGGACGAGCTGTGAGGACCCATACGCTCAGTGTTCTGGTGAGCAACAAGCCCGGCGTGCTCGCGCGCGTCTCGGGCCTCATCTCCAGGCGCGGATTCAACATCGACTCCCTGGCCGTGGGCACCACCGAGCGCCCCGAGGTCTCCCGCATGACGATCGTCATGGCCGTCGACGACGAGCGCGTCATCGAGCAGGTCGTCAAGCAGCTGAACAAGCTCATCGAGGTCTACAAGATCGTCGAGCTCGAGGACAACGCGGTGAACCTCGAGATGCTGCTGGTCAAGGTCAGCTGCACCGACTCGAACCGCGCGTCCGTGATCGACATCACCAATCTGTTCCGCGGACACATCATCGACGTGAGCCCGGAGTCTGTGACCATTGAGGTCACCGGGGGGCAGCAGAAGATCGCCTCCTTCAGCACGATGGTCAGTCCCTACGGCATCATCGAGATGGTGCAGTCGGGCCAGGTCGCCCTGAGCCGTGGGAACAAGAGCATCAACGAGAAGAAGCGTCCCGCCTTGGCCAGGCACAACGGCTGACCGCGGGGAATCACAGGAATCAGGAGTAACAATGGCAGAAATGTTCCATGAGGACGACGCCGATCTGGCGGTGATCCAGTCGAAGACCGTGGCGGTCATCGGATACGGCTCGCAGGGCCACGCCCACGCGCTCAACCTGCGCGACTCGGGCGTCAACGTCGTCGTCGGCCTGCGCGAGGGCTCGAAGTCCGTCGCCAAGGCCGAGGAGGCCGGCCTCACCGTCAAGTCGGTCGAGGACGCCGTCAAGGAGGGCGACGTCGTCGTCATCCTCGCCCCCGACCAGGTGCAGGCGACGCTCTACAAGGAGCAGATCGAGCCGAACCTCAGGCCCGGTGCCGCTCTGCTGTTCGCGCACGGTTTCAACATCCACTACGGCTACATCAAGCCCGCCGCCGACCACGACGTCATCATGGTCGCCCCCAAGGGCCCCGGTCACACCGTGCGCCGCGAGTTCGAGGCGGGGCGCGGCGTCCCGGTCCTCGTGTGCGTCGAGCAGGACGCCTCCGGCCAGGCCTGGCCGCTCGTCCTGTCGTACGCCAAGGCCATCGGCGGGCTGCGCGCCGGCGCCATCAAGACGACCTTCCGCGAGGAGACCGAGACCGACCTGTTCGGCGAGCAGGACGTGCTGTGCGGCGGCCTGTCCAAGCTGATCCAGACCGGTTTCGAGGTGCTCGTCGAGGCCGGTTACCAGCCTGAGATGGCCTACTTCGAGGTCTGCCACGAGATGAAGCTCATCGTCGACCTCATCAACGAGGGCGGCATCTCCAAGCAGCGCTGGTCGTGCTCCGACACCGCCGAGTACGGCGACTACGTCTCGGGCCCGCGCGTCATTGGCCCCGAGGTCAAGGAGCACATGAAGGAGGTCCTCAAGGACATCCAGGACGGCACCTTCGCCAAGCGCTTCATGGACGACCAGGCCGCCGGCGCACCGGAGTTCAAGAAGCTCCGCGCCGAGGGCGAGGCCCACCCGATCGAGGCCGTCGGCAAGCAGATCCGCTCGCTCTTCAGCTGGAGTGAGGAGGTCGACAAGGACTACACCGAGGGTTCCGTCGCGCGCTGAGGCTCGCGCCGCCCATCGACGGGAGGGGGCCGCACCCGAGTGGGTGCGGCCCCCTCCCGCATCGTCGGCTCCGCCCTCGGACGGCATCGTCGGCGCCGGCGTGGTCGTGGGCCGCGGCTCAGGCGCCGTCCAGGGCGAGGACGGCCTGGGCCGTGGGCACGTCCGTCACGAGGGCCGACACGAGCCCGCCGCGCAGACAGCCCAGGATCGCCGGGGCCTTGCCGCGCCCCCAGGCCACCGCGATGACGGTCGGGATGCCCTTCAGCCGTTCGAAGGGCACGGCGAGCAGCCGTTGGCAGAAGCGCGAGTCCACGTGGTGGCCCCGCCCGTCGACGTGGTGCCCGCAGATGTGGCCCACCGCGCCGGCCCGCAACAGCCCGTCGTGCTCGGCGGGCGTGATGCAGTTGTCGAAGATGACGCCGTCGTCTGTGCGCGTCGTGGCGCCGATGCCGGTGAGCATGACGTCGGCGTGCCCGGCCATGGCCAGCGTCATCGACACCGCCTCCTCGCGCCGCAGCGCTGCGGCGACCCTGGGTGAGCGGACGACCAGTGGCGCCGGGAGCAGCCGGTAGGACGCCCCGAGGTGCTGGGCGAGTTCGCGGCAGATCTCGGGGGAGTCCACCGAGTTGTTCTCGCGGGCGATCGTGCCGATGGACTGGACGATGGTCGCGTTCGGCCGGTGCAGTGGGCTCATCGCGTGCACGACGGCGGGCACCGAATGCCCGTTCGTCATGCCGAGCACGCAGTCGGAGCCGATGGCCTCGCCGAGCAGGCCTGCGGCCAGGCGGGCCGCGTCGGAGGCGTCCTGCTCGGCGTCCTCGACCGAGATGCGCACCTGGGCGAGCCCGAACGAGTCGGTGAGCGCCCGCTCGAGCTCGAAGGCCCGTTCGAGCGGGTGCCCGACGGAGAACTTGATGACGCCGAGCTCGCGCGCCTGCTTGAGCAGCCGGGAGACCATCGAGCGGGAGTAGCCGATCTCGGCGGCGATGTCGGCCTGACTGCGGTCGTCGACCCAGTAGGCGCGGGCCACCTGCAGCAGCAGGGGGAGCTGATCCCGGTCGATCATCGTCTCCTCGCGAACGCGCACCCATGGCGGATGGGCTCTGTTGGAAGGCTGTTCTCAGCGGCCAAGTCTAGGCGGTGCGGGCCGCGACGTCGTGGACGCTCCCATCCCCGGTTCTTCTCGTGACGTCGCCTCCACGGATCCGGCCCCACGATCCGGCGCCGCCGGTGGTGCTGGGAGGCTGGCTCCTCGGGCACGGCCGGCCGCGGATCGCATCACCCCTGCCCGATCGCCGCCGTACGGGTCCGACCCACGGTCCCACCGAACATCACCGAGAACCCGTCCGGTTCTTCACAATCGAGGGTGTAGGTGGGGTTTGAATCCGCGGCTTCGAGCAGGCTTCGGGTGATGTAGCCGGTGAGGTTGCGCAAGGCCGAGGGCGGATCCGCGCAGGTGCTCGAGGCGGCCGTTGACGGCTTCTGTGGGTCCGTTGCTGGTGCCGGGCCGGTCGAAGTGGGCCAGGACGTCGGCGGCGCGTTTCTTGAGGGTCCGGCCAAGTGTGAGGACCTCGCTCAGCGCGGCCGGGACGCCGTGGCTGACGGAGTCGATCAGTCGTTGCACCGGCTGTCGGCCTCGGGTCCGGTCGGGTTCTTGGTAGGCGGCGATCATCCGTTGGTAGATCCCCCAGGTCGCCTCGACCTCCACGTGGTCGTCAGTGGCGAACAGCGCCTCGAGGCGGCCCTGCTGGCGGGGGTGAGCAGGTCGGCGCCGGTGTGCAGGGTCCGCCGCGCGCGGTAGAGCGGGTCGTCCTTGCGGCCGCGGTGACCGCGGGTGTGTCGCTGGACTCGGCGGCGGCGCTGGTCGAGGGCGTCGCCGGCCAGCCGGACCACGTGGAAGGGGTCCATCACCGCGACCGCGTCGGGCAGCTCCTCGGTGGTGGCGGTCCTGAAGCCGGTGAACCCGCCCCGTCGCGACGGCCTCGACCGTCTCGCGCCAGGCCTGCGGCCGGTCGGCCGACCACGTCTTGAACGCCTGCTTGGAGCGGCCCGGGGCTATGTCCAGGAGGCGGGCCGGCCCGGTGCCTTCACGGACCGGGGTCAGGTCGACGATGACGGTCACGTACTTGTCGCCGGCGCGGGTGTGGCGCCAGGCGTGCTCGTCGACGCCGACGACCTCAACGCCGTCGAACCGGCCCGGGTCGTCGATGAGGACCCGCTTGCTCTCGGCCAGCACGGCGTCATTGGCGGTGTTCCACGACACCGCCAGACCCTCAGCGACGCGGGCGACGGTCAGGTGCTGGCACACGATCCCCTCCAGCGCCCACCGCAGACCGCGGCGCGAGAGCCTCGCCCGCGGCTCGGCGGCCTTGCTCATGTCCTGGCGCCACACGTGCCCGCACCCGGCGCAGCGGTAGCGACGGATCGTGACCAACAGTGTGGCAGGCCGCCAGCCGAACGGCTCGTGTGCCAGCAGCCTACTCACCGTGTTCCGTGCAGTGCTCTGACAGCCGCAGCGGCGACACCGCTGGTCGGGCTCAACGACACGGCAGGCGAGCACGGCCTTGTCAGGTTCGAGCCGTTGGCCAGTCACCACCAGTCCAAGTTCGTCGAGGCGGCAGAAGGTGGTCAGGTCAGCGCGGTCGAACCCAGCATCTGGGGTCGCCACAGTGGTAGCGTCAGGCACGTCGAGGTCTTTCCGGTGGAAGGTGTAGGAACCTCCATCCTTGGGAGACCTTGACACCTACCCAAGCAACGACACGCCGACGACCTCAGCGAGGACCTACACCCTCAACTGGGAAGAGCCACTTTGCCGACCCCTGTCGGACATGCAAGACTGTTACCCGTAACAGTCGTCGTGACCCTAGGAGCCCCGGTTGTCTGCGAAAGAGTTCGCGCTACCAATCATCGTCAATGGCCGCCTCCTCTACCCCCACGAGCTGCCGGCCGAGGAAGTGCTCACGCTGCGCTACGAGAGCGGTGCGCAGTTGAGTATTCCACGGTTCACCCGCGAGCACTTGGCTGAGATGCGACGTGAAGCGGCCGAGATTGATGCTGAGCTGGCTGAAATCCCGGTCCGGGATGTCATCTCGTTCTTAGGCCGCGTGGGAGACCGATGGGACAGGCGCGATCTTGAAGGACGCATGATCGTGCGGCGTCACGCCCACCAAGTCACGAAGTTCTCTGAACTCATCCTGGAGAGCGACTATTCGACGATCGACCACTTCCTAGCTCAGCGGTTCCACCTGTACGACCAGATCGAGTCCGAGTTCGGCGATCAACGGATCTTTGACGAGTGGATCCCCGTTCAGATGGGATACCGCAGGGCTTTCCCGCGCGGCCTCGCCCTGCACTATTTGGTAGGCAACCTGCCGCTGGCGTCCTGTTACTCGCTGATCCGCAGCATGGTCTCAAAGAATCGGACCATCGCCAAGCTGCCATCGCGCGACCCTGTCACTCCCATCGGATTGGCCATGGCTGTCATTGAGGTTGACCCGGCGCACCCCGTCAGCCGATCCTTGTCTTTGGCGTACTGGCCTCGTGACGACGAAGTTGGCCTAGAGTGTATGATCGAGGCCGACACCGCATGCGTGTGGGGCGGCGATGCTGCTCTAGCCGCCGTCAAGCGCGCCATCAGCCCAGGTGTGCCGCTGGCTGAGTATGGTCCCAAGTGGAGTGCCTCCGTCATCGACTTGGACCAAGTTGCCGCTCAGGACGCCGCCATGCGGGTTGTTGACGACGCGTACTTCTATGATCAGGAAGCCTGCTTCAACACACAGCGCGTATTCGTCAAGGGCAATGTCCAGGACTTCCTGCCCGCCCTTCAGGAGTCCTGCGAGCGCTTCGTAAAGAACGTCCCCTACCTATCGCACAACGCCGACATTATGGCTCACCGCTCCATGACACTGCGCGAGGCGATGTTCATGGGATACCAGGTTCTCCAAGGGGACGACTGGGGCATCGTCGTCCTCCCCTTGGATTCGCCCCTGCGCCACCCCTTGGCCCGAACAATCTTCGTGCACCAAGTCGATGACGTGGCAGACGTGGCAAAGTGCCTTGACCGGCGCAATAGTCAGACGCTCAGCGTATACCCGTGGTCTCTCACGCACGAGCATCGGGATGCCTGGGCCCGTGCTGGCGCAGACCGGATCGTCGAACTGGGCTGGTCCAAGCAGCCGCGTGAAGGCTTTACGCATGACGGCACTCTTGGAGGGTTATGCAAAACTCCTGATTTTAATCTTCGGTGATTCCCGCTCCCGGGCGTGTCGGAACAGACAATGAGGACCTGCCCTGAGACAATAAAGCAACCAATGGCCGAAAATCTCAAAACAGGTCCTCACGTGTATCATACAACAGGTTTCTCCGCGGCCGCAATGGCAGCCTTGTGCACGATCCTCATCGAGACCCACCCTCGTCCCCCGCAGAGAACAGGCAGGCCCCGGGCGCTGACCACCGAACAGGAAATCAGACTCACCCTCGTCTATCACCGACGTAACCGCACCCAGGCCGAGCTCGCCGAGTCCTTCGACGTGGACCAGTCCTCCGTCTCCCGGGCCATCTGCCGGTGGACGCCCCGCTTGGCCGAAGCCCTCGAGGACTTCATCCCCACCGTGGACGACCTCGACTCGTCCCGGACCCTGCTCGTCGACGGCACCCTCGTGCCGTGCTGGAACTGGCGGGACCAGTCCGGCCTGTACTCGGGCAAGCACCACCGCACCGGCCTGAACCTCCAGGTCGCCTGCGACCTGGACGGTCGGCTGGTCTGGGTGTCCGACCCGGCCCCGGGCTCCACCCACGACGCGAAAGCCATCCGGCACACCGGCCTGCTCGACCACTTCCCCGACCCCCCGCCGATGGCCGACAAGGGCTACACCGGGCTGGGCATGATCACCCCGGAACGAAAACCTGCCGGCGGTGAACTCACAGAAACCCAGAAACAGTACAACAAGGCCATCAACACGCTACGCGCCCCGGTTGAACGAGCAATCGCCAACCTCAAAACCTGGCGGACACTCCACACCGGCTACCGAAGACCCCTGCACACCTTCCCCGAAACCATCACGGCCATCATCGCCCTAGAATTCTTCAAAAACAGTTTTGCATAACCCTCTTGGCATGCAATCCTTGGTCCGGCTCGTGTCGGTTGATCGGCCTTGGACGGATATGGGCCGGTACTACTCTTTGCGTCCGAACCTTCCAGAGCACTTCTTCATCGAACGCTTCTCCCACATGCAGAAGGTGCTTGACAACGACAACCTCGCAGATCAGCCGCAGGAGAACCAGCGATGACCACGACCAGCGTGCCGTACACGCACGGCACAGACACGCTCGACGCCTGGATGGCCTCCAAGGGCGTCTTTACCTCTGCCGTCGACTCCTCCAAGAAGGGGCTTGTCGAGGCACTCAAAATCGCGTTGCGCCATCATTGCGACACCAATCCGTACTACCGCGCTTACTGCAAGGCTTTGGCTTTCGATATCGATACGCTGTCGGTGGAAACTCTTGACACGATTCCGTTCATGCCGAACGCCGTGTTCAAAAATTCTCCGGAGGTGCTGCGCCCCGCTGGTGGGGATGTTGTCGCGACGACCAGCAGCGGAACCCAGGGCACCGTGTCGGTCATCTACCGGGACAACCTCACCCTCCAGAGGTTTTTTGCAACGGTACAGGCGGGCGTGGAAGAGGTGCTCGGACTCGACGGGGGCGAGATCACATCGCGCAACGTCGGCCCGACATTGGCAGACTCGCGACACTTGTGGCTCGCCTACGTAATGTCCGGTGTCTCGGTCTTTCACGACACCCAGTTCTACGTCCGCGAGGATGGGTTGCATGCCGAGGAGCTGATCTCCGACCTGCGCTTGGACCCAGTGGAATCCCAAGTGGCCGTCATCGGGCCACCGCCGCTCCTGCTTGAGGTAGCACTCAAGCTGGCCACGGAGCCGTTGCCGCTGTCTGCCGAGCGGAAGGTTATCGCGATGGGCGGCTGGAAGCGACGCGACAACCAGCGCATCTCCTCTGAGGAGTTCGATGCCGCCGTCACCAGAGGTTTCGGCCTGCGGGACAGCACCCAGGTGCGTGACTCGTTCAACATGGTGGAGCTCAACACCGTGATGTTCGAGTGCGGACATCGTCGCAAGCACTGCCCGCCGTGGCTCCACATCGCGGTGCTGGAACCGCAGTCGCTGGCCGCCGTCGCGGAGGGAGAGATGGGCATTTTGGCCTACGCCGATCCGACGCCGACGAGCTTTCCGGGGATGATCTTGAGCGACGATTTCGGCCATGTCGAGCGTGGGTGCGAGTGCCCCTGCGGCATCACCAGCGATGTCCTGACAATCGATCGGCGTATCAACCGCGTGGAGAACCGCGGCTGCGCTATGAAGATCTAGAGCCATGACGTCACAGTCTGCGATCACAGCGCAGGACATTCGCAAATCCTTCGGCTCTGGCCGCGGTCTCAACGGCGTGTCGCTCGCCGTGGGCAAAGGAGAGATTGTCTGCGTCCTAGGTCCAAACGGGGCCGGTAAGACTACCCTGGTGCGGGTTCTTACCACGGCCTTGAGCCTGCAGTCCGGGGCCGCGTGGGTGCAGGGTATAGATGTCTGCGAGGAGCCTTCCCGCGTCCGACGTGTCATCGGCGTCTCAGGGCAGTTCTCGGCCATCGATGATCTGCTCACCGCGCGGGAGAACCTTGAGGTGGTGAGCAGGTTCAGCGGTCTCAGCCGGCACCGGGCGCGGGCTCGCGCTGGCGACCTCCTAACGACCTTCGATCTCGTGGACTATGAGGACACCCGGGCGAAAGCTATGAGCGGCGGCGTGCGGCGTCGTCTGGACATCGCATGCTCGCTCGTGTCGGAGCCCGAGGTGCTGTTCCTCGACGAGCCTACAACCGGCCTTGACCCGTTCAGCCGACTGAAGATGTGGGACCTCGTGCGTGATCTCGCCTCGCAAGGGATGGCCGTCCTCCTGACGACCCAGTACTTGGAGGAGGCCGAGTACCTTGCTGACCGTGTGCTGTTCATGCGCAATGGCGTGGTGGTGGCCGACGGCACCGTGGTCGATCTCAAGGCCGCTGCAGGCAGCAGTACCGTCACTATCCAGCTAGGCTCTGACAGCGAGAGCGACTTGGCCGCCGAACGGTTGCGACGATCACGGTACGCGCGCAGGGTGAGCGTGCCCGGCTCGCGGACAGTGACGGTGGAACTGCCAGGCGGCAAGATCGAGGCCGTCGCGGTCATCAACGACCTGCTTGCCCAAGGGCTTATCGTCTCTGACTTCTCGATCGATCAGCCGTCCTTGGACGACGTCTTCTTCCAGCTGAGCAAGGCGGGCGTATGAGAACGATCCCAAGCTTCCTCGACAATGTGTCTACGTCGACGCGGCGGTATTTTTTGCGCGCGCGGCGAACGCCGGAGACGGTGTTCTTTTCCACCATCCAGCCGATCCTGTTCGTGTTGCTTTTCGTCTATGTCCTGGGCAGCGCTATCGACGTGCGGGGAGTTTCGTACAGAGAATACCTGCTCGCCGGGGTCTTCTGTCAGGTGACCGTCTTCGGGTCTGCGCTGACCGGAATCGGTCGCGCCACGGACAAGGCGACAGGCATGAGCCAGCGACTCAGGACCTTGCCCATCTCCCCGTTATCGACGATCATTGGCCGCACCACCATGGACTTGCTCACCAACATCCTCGTGGTAGCGATCATGATGGCGGTCGGCCTAGCCGTCGGGTGGAGGACCCATACATCCCCCACCAAGGTGCTGCTTGGGCTCCTAGTCCTGCTGTTATTCTGCTACTCAATGTCGTGGGTTTCGGCCGCGGTCGGTCTGAGCGCCAGATCGGTGGAGGTAGTCCAGACCGCAGGAGTCCTTTGGCTGTACCCGCTCACCTTCGTCTCCAACGTCTTCGTCCCTATCGAGGGGCTTGTCGCTCCCCTGCGGGTGTTTGCTGAGTGGAATCCCGTGAGCGTGGTTACGCAGGCGCAGCGTGAGCTGTATGGCAACCTGCCTGGAGCGGTCCCGACGGCGTGGCCGCTCCGACATGCGGTGCCGCTATCGTTCGCCTACTGCGCGATGATCCTCGCAATCTTTATGCCTCTGTCCGCGTGGCTCTTCCGACGCGAGTGACGCAGGCGATGCCAAGGATCGGAGTCGTCTGATCGGAGTGCCTCTTGCCCAAGACCGCCGGCATGCGTCACCCGCCAGGCCCCGCACCCGCCCCTCTGCCGAATCTCGAATGAAGGTGTCAACCATGAACCCAACTCGTCGCCCTCCCACGATGTACGCATCCGCCCATGCGCTGAACGCGCCCGATGGCCGCCGTCTCGTCTGCTGCTGTGACCTGCCCGACGGACCCATCCAACCCGGCGGGCAGGTGGCCCTCGTCCCGGGCGCGGGAATGTCGGCACATACGCTCGTATACATGTCGTTCCTGCTCGCGTCCAACGGTTTCAGTGTCGTGCGGATCGACGGCCGTGACAACGTTGGGCTCGGCGAAGGAATGGTCGAGGACTGGCGAATATCGACTGTGGAACAGGATCTTCGCCTGGTTCTCGAAGAACACCCCAGCTCGCGGGTGGTCGCCCTGGGGACTGCGTTCTGGCCAACCGTGCGGTGCCTTGCCGAGACACCCGGCCACAGCGCCGTGCTGGTCTCACCCGAGCTTGACGCGAGGGAGGACGGCGCGACCGGTCAGGATCTGCATGAGCTCGTTGAACGGGTCAGCGTGCCCGTGACGATGGTGGTCGGGGAGCACGATCCCGCCAGCCAAGCCGACAGCATGTCGCGAGTTCGGGACTTCGTTGGCGGCCAGGCTACCGTTATCTCGGTGCCCGGCGCCCTCGCCGCGTTCAGCCGCCACGCCGGCATGACCCAGCAGCTAGTCGCGGCTGTCGTCGCAGCGCTGGCTTCTACTCAGACCGATGCCGTCGCGGGCTTCGACGTGCTGTCCTTCGATGACTGCATCCGCGCCATGAGCGAGGCGCTGCCTCGCCGCAATGAGATCGTTTTCGACTACCGAGCATAGGAAGACCATCATGAAGTTCTTCGTCGACAGCGCCGACCTCGGCCAAATTCAACGCTGGGTAGGCTGTGGCGTCGCCAGCGGTGTGACGACCAATCCCACCATCTTGGCCAAGCACGGAGTCAAGGACATCATCGGGCACGTGGGACAGATCATCGAGGCGGTGGAAGGCTTGCCGGTTTCGATCCAGGTGTCCCCAGCAACACCGGAATCGATCTTGTCCACGGCGCAGAAGTATCGCGCGCTCGGTGAGTCGGTGGTGATCAAGGTACCGGTGGTCCGTCCAGACGGTGAACCCATGCTGGCCTCCATTCATGAGCTCACCGACCGAGGTGTTCCCGTGAACGCAACCTGCTGCATGTCGGCTGTGCAGGGCATCATGGCGGCTTCGGCCGGTGCCCGTTACGTCTCCCTGATGGGTGACCGTATCGCCGACGAGGGCAGCGATCTCGCCCAGCAGGTGTTGCTGCTGCGAGAGTGGATCGAGGACACCGAGCTGGACACCGAGGTCATCATCGGAAGCGTCCGATCGCCTGGCACCGTATACCGCTCGTTGGCGGCGCGCCCCCACATTTACACCGTGCCGCCTGAAGTCCTTGCCAAGTGCGCCGACCACTCATACGCGCGTCGCACCGTCGCTGAGATGGAGAGCACATAATGGTCGGCGATCGAGCCCTGGTCACGGGCGGATGCGGCTTCATCGGGTCGCACCTTGTGGAGCGCCTCCTAGCGACTGGCATCGGCGTGACGATCCTGGACGACATGTCCAACCCGTTCCCGGGGACGCCAGAACTCATCAACCGCCCCGGGGTACGCCTGGTGGCGGGGTCCGTCCTGGACGCCACGGCAGCAGGCGAGGCGGTGGCCGATGCCAACATGGTCTGGCACCTTGCCGCTAACTCCAAGATCGAGCGGGGCCAAGAGGACCCAGCGCTGGACCTGCGCACCTCGGTAATGGGGACTCAGACGATGCTGGAGTCCATGCGACAGCACAATGTCTCGCACATGGTGTTCGCCAGCTCCGGGGCGGTATACGGAGATCTCGGAAGTGGGCTCTGCAACGAGAAAGCGGGCCCCCTGCTACCGGTGTCACTCTATGGCGCCGGCAAGCTTGGCGCGGAGGCTGCCATCGCCGCCTACGCGAGCACTTTTGGTATACGCGCTCATATCTTCCGTTTCGGCAATGTCCTCGGCACGCGCATGTCCCGGGGAGCGATCCATGACTTCATAGAACGGCTGCTCGCCAATCCTGACTACCTTAAGGTCTGGGGCGACGGTCGGCAAACGAAGAGCTACTTCCTAGTCGAGGATTGTCTCGACGGCATGGCCTGGGCCTGCCAGCACGTCCGATTGACCGAGGAGGAGCCCGTCCAGGTCCTCAACCTGGGCAGTTCTGGAGGCACCTCAGTGGCGCAGATCGCGCAAGAGGTGCTCGCCGCGGTCGGCCGGCCCGACCTCCCAGTGCGCTACACCGGTGGGGCACGAGCGTTCGCTGGAGATCAGCCCGTCGTCCATCTGGATGTCAGTCGGATGGACGAGTTGGGTTGGCGTGCCCGGATGTCCAGCGACGACGCCGTGCGCACGGCCGTGGCGCGCATCGTCGAGTCGAGGGGGGCTCACCGATGAGTCCGCGAGAGGTGGGCGTGCTTGGGCTGTGGCACCTTGGCCTCGTAACGTGCGCAGGCCTTCTGGAACGTGGCCACAGGATCGTCGCCGCTGACCCGGACCATGCGCTTGTGTCCGATCTCAAGGCGGGGCGGCTGCCCGTGGCCGAGCCGGGGTTGGCAGAGGCCTGGGCTCGAGGACTCGCAGATGGGAAGCTCACCGTCACGGCCTCACTTGAGGCGCTCAGCGCCGTAGAAGTGGCTTGGCTCACCGTCGACACGCGGCTCCGTCCCGATGGTGGCCCGGACATTGAGGACCTCGATCAGACGGTGAACGGCGTGCCAGGCTGGCCGCGGGTGCTCCTGGTGAGTTCTCAGGTCCCTGTCGGGTACTGCGGTGCGCTTCTGGCGAGACTGCGCCCGCGGGGCTGCTCCGACATCGGCTACGTGCCGGAGAATCTCCGGCTCGGACACGCGCTGGCCGACTTCGCAACACCTGACCTGCTCACGGTGGGATGCAGCGCTCCCAAGGTGGCTGAGACGGTGGAGGGTCTCATCGGAGCCCCAATGCACGCATGCAAACTCGAGACTGCAGAGCTCACCAAGCATGCGGTGAATTCTCTGCTCGCGACGCTCATCACCTTTGGCAACGGCCTCGGTGACGTCGCTGAGGAGGTAGGCGCTGACGGGCGCGAAGTAGCAGACCTGCTTCGACGTGATCGCCGCTTTTCCCCAAACCTCCCGCTGCTCCCTGGCCCTGCCTTTTTCGGCGGCACGCTGGCCCGGGATCTTGTAGCGCTGCGAGATGTGGCGGGCGAGCACGGGGTCCACTTACCGCTGCTCGACAGCGTGGTGCTGTCCAACGTGCAGCGAACCGGGGCACTGGTGGACCGGCTCAGCCGATCAGTGCCGCTAGAGGGGGCCACCGTTGTCCTTCTAGGGTATGTGTACAAAGATGGGACCGATGCCATGCGTGACGCGCCAGGCGCCCAGTTTGAGCACGAGCTGACAGAGCGAGGAGCCACCGTGCGCGTGTTCGAGCCCGCCGTCGCCCCTGGCAATCGCCCTCAAGCGTGGTACGGCACGTGGCAAGCAGCTGCCTCTGGCGCGGACGCGATGATCATGGTCCGGCCCAGGGTCCTCACTGAGACCGAAATTACCGAACTGGTCCTGGCATGCCCCGACGCGATACTGCTCGACCTATGGGCAGAGATGCGCGGCGATCTCAGCCATGTCATTGTGCCGGGCGTGGGCGCGGAGCTAGGGAGCCAGATATGAGGGTCGGTGTGATCGGGTCCGGGCTTCAGGCCAGCCGCCGTCTCCCGGCAATCGCTGCACACCTACGTACCTGCGGGGTCGTGATCGCCGGCGAAGAACCGGCCTCCGTGGAGCTGCTCGCTTCGGCACACGCTGCCGTCATCGTACCGACCTGGCACCATGTGATCGATGACCCGAGCATCGACATCGTGGTGGTATGTACACCGCCTGGCGCGCACCGGGAGATCGTCGAGGCCAGCATCCGTGCACACAAGCACGTTCTCTGCGAGAAGCCCCTGACCCGGCGATCTGCCGACGCGCTCGCCCTAGCCCAATTAGCCGAGGACAATGGAGTTCTGCTCAAGTGCGGGTTCAATCACCGATTTCACCCGGCAGTCCTGCGTGCCAAGCAAGAGATTGATGCAGGCCGCATCGGGCGCCCGCTGCTGATGCGAGGATTATACGGGATCGGGGGTCGCCCCGGTATCGAGCGCGAGTGGCGCAGCGACGCGAACGTCGCCGCAGGCGGACAGCTCATGGAGCAGGGGATCCATCTGGTGGACCTGATCCGGTGGTTCGGCGGGGAAGCCGTCGAGGCACTCGGCATGACGGCCACGGAGCTCTTCCCTATCCACCCCCTTGAGGAATCCGGCATGGCCGTGCTTCGGGGCGAGAGCGGTTATCTCGCCACCGTCACCTCCACTCTTCTCCAGTGGCGTAATACCTTCGAACTGACGGTGCAAGGCGAAGATGGATACTTGGAGATCCGAGGACTCGGCGGAAGCTATGGCGACGAGACGCTGACCGTAGGTGCCCGCGACGATGTCGCACCGTTCAACGAACACCTGACCTATTTTCGCGACAAAGACAAGTCTTGGGTGAAGGAGTGGGACCACCTTGTCGCAGCCGTCAATGGTGAGGTGCCACTGATGAGCGACGCTCGCGACGGCGCCCAAGCGATGCTCATCGTTGAGGAGGCCTGCAGATCTCAGACCCGGGCCCACCCCATCCGGCACCTGACGAAGGGGATCTGATGAACGCACGTCCACCCGTCCTGTGGCTGGACGGCGCCGTCGTGCCATGGGCCGACGGTACCGTCCACCTGTGGTCGGAAGTCGCCACGCGCGGAACGAACGTTTTCGAGGGTATCCGAGTCTATGAGCACGCCGATGGCTCACTCCACATGCTGTGTCTGGCTGAGCACATGGCTCGCTTAGAGGCATCTTGTCGACTGCTGCGCCTCCCGTCGCCGGTCCACACCGACGAACTCACTAGCGGGATGATGGAGCTGCTTCAACACTTCCGAGGTGTCGGATCGCTCTACGTCCGTCCGACCATCTACCTCGTCGAGGGGCGCTATGCCGAAAATCTGGCCGACTGTCAAGCTGGTTCGTACGTGGTTGCGGTCCCGGTGGCTCAGTCAGCGCATATCGAGACTGGGATTGGATGTCTAGTCAGCCGGTACCACAAGGCACCCGATCTGACCCTGTCGCCGCTGATCAAGACTGGCTCTGCTTACGGCATGTACCGATTACCCATGCTGGAGGCGCGAGATGCAGGACTGCAGGATGCGATCCTGCTCAACTCACGAGATGAAGTCGCAGAGGCGACTGGCGCCTCTGTCTTTGCAGTAAAGGATGGTGCGATCACAACCCCGCCACTGTCCGCAGGCATCCTAGACAGCATAACCCGACGCAACCTCATCATGTTGGCCCGAGATGATCTGGGTTTGCAGGTGGGCGAGGCCGCCATGACCCCATCGATGCTGATGCAGGCCGACGAGGTTTTTTTCGCCGGGACGCTCGCCGAGGTGGTTCCGGTCGTGCGGCTGGGCACCTCTATCGTCGGGACAGGTGAGCCTGGCCCCGTGACGCGCGCTGTCCACCGTCATTATCTCGACGTATGTGAAGGTCGCCGACCAGACGCCCGGGGCTGGCTGACCGCTGTGGTCGGAGGGCGGGGCAATGAAGCGCGTTGACGCGGTCGCGCCGCTGCGGGTCCCCCTAGCCGGCGGCGGCACAGATCTTCCCGAGTGGTACAAGGTTCGCGGCGCTCACCTCTTGAGCGCCGCGATCGACAGGCGGCTGCGGCTGCAAGTTGAGCTGGGGCCGCAGTCGCCGACGCAGGCTTTGGACCCGTTGGCCCGGCATTTCCTCTCCCTGCACCCGGGCTGGGGCCTAACTACCACTTGCGACGTGCCTCCTCGAGTTGGCTTGGGCGGCAGTGGCTGCCTCGCGGTGTGCCTTGTGGCAGCCCACGCCGCAATCGAACGCCTAGACCTCACGCCTCAGCAGATCGGGTGGGAGGCCTACCGGTGGGAGCGAGAAATCATCGGATCCCCGGTCGGCTTCCAGGATCAGATAGCCGCCGCCGTCGGCGGCGCGGTTATCATGTCGGCCAGCCCCGGTGGCGAGGTTACGGCGGCGCAGGACCGGCCGCTATGTGACGCCCTCAACGATCTGTTCGCGACCAGCCTCGTTGTGGCGCAGACGCCGCTGCGTCACCGAGCAAGCACCCACCTGGTGACGTTGGCACGATCCTTCGGACAGCCCAGCTCGGCTAAGACCTTTCAGCCCGCCACCGTGGAGGCAATGAGAGCAGCGATTCTGGCACGCGACGGCGTCGCGGTCGGACAGCTCCTGCGAGCCCACTGGGAGGCCAAACGTGCCAACTCACCCGACATGACCAATCCAACCATCGACGCTGCTATGGATGCGGCGCTGTCGGCGGGAGCGGTGGGTGGCAAGCTGATGGGTGCCGGCGGAGGCGGGTTCCTACTGCTGAGTGGTTCCCCCGCGGTGCGCTCCCGCATCATCGCGGCTGTCGAAGAGGCAGGGTGCATACATCACGAGATTCGCTGCCAGAGCCAAGGAGTTCAGGTAATGGAGCATGAAGGGAAGACGAGATGACCTCGACCGCTACGATGATCCGTGCGCATGAGGCGACGCTGGGGGCGTTGGCCGCTGTAGACCTTGACGAGATAGGCCGAGCCGTGTCGTTGCTAGAGAAGACCTACCATTGTGGTGGTGCCGTTTTCTGCGTTGGCAACGGAGGATCCGCCGCCACGGCATCTCATTTCGCCGCCGACCTCGGTAAGTACGCCACCGGCGGAGCGCTCGGGTTCCGGGCGATGGATCTGGTCGGCAACTACGCCTCACATACCGCGTGGACCAATGATGAGTCCTGGGAGGCGACTTGGACAGAGATGCTAAGGCCATGGGTGCGCAAGGGCGATGTAGTGGTCGCCTTCTCGGTCCACGGTGGCAGCGGGTGGTCCAGCAATCTCGTGCGCGCGCTCACCTACGCGCGGGAGACGGGAGCCGCCACGCTAGGGTTCTCCGGCGACGGGGGAGGCATGTTCGGCGAGCTGTGCGACGTCTCCGTCGTCGTGCCAACCTCCGAGGCGACGCTGGTGACGCCGATCACCGAAGGTTTACACTCGGTGATCGCGCACCTGGTCGTCGCCGAGTTGCGTCGCCGGATCCCAGCGGCGTAGCCGTGCAGATCGTCATTGCTGCTGGGGGCTGCGGCACCCGCATGAAGAAAGTGCTGGATGAGGTGCCGAAGATCTTGGCTCCCATCGATGGCGTCCCGTTCCTAACGCTGGTGCTGCGGACGTGGCTCGGGTTTTCGCCTGGCATCTCAGTTCACCTGCTACTGGGTCATGCGGCCGGCTTGGTGCTGGCCGAAGTGAATCGTTGCTTCCCAGGCGATGGCAGGATCACCGCCTCGGTCGAACCCCGGCCACTGGGTGTCGTCGGCGCCCTCCGCCATGCCAGTCACCAGCTCAGCGACACGCTTCTGCTTACCTATGGCGATGTCTTTCCGACCACCAATCCGGTCCTGCTGTCTGGGGCGATGACTGACGGTGCGGAGGCCGTGATGCTTGTCTGCCCGAGAGCCGAAACTCCGGAACCACCCAACTGCCGGGTGAGCGAAGGCCGCGTATTGAGCTACCGCAAGAGGGACGCCGCAGCCACGCACGTGGATGCTGGTATGCTGCTGCTCCGGCGGCCGATCGTGGAAAACCTGCCCGAGGACACGGTTCTGTCCGAGCAGGATCTGTTTCCAAGGCTTGCGGCCTCAGGACGGATGCTTGCTGTCGAACAGAGATGGCCCTCGGTGCATGTCGGAGATCCGGACGCGTATGCCACTGCCTGTCAGTTCCTTACACGCACAACCAGCGCCGGCCGGGGGCTCGACTAGTTGTCGGCGGCAGTTGCTCGCTGATCGTCAGCCTCCCTCACAGCCACAGAGAGCCGGTCTCGGAGGCTGGCGACTAGCGGACCCAGGGACTCTTCAGCAGTTATCGACACCCTGAGTTGCTTGGGCGTGCGAATGAGCACGGCCATCCAGCTCAGGCGGGCCTCAATGGGCGCGCAGCACCAAATGTTGTCAGGCTCTTGCCCGCCCACGGTGAGTTCGTTGGGATCCAGCCGCAGGGTGGAGACCAGTGTGTTTGCGACTGTGTTCTCTGCCCGCGCGACGCGGCGCAGAATCGGCGCAGGTAGGTATTCGCTGATCTGAGTGGTCAGGGCGCCGACGCGTTCCACCTCTTGGTCGTCCTTGGCGGCTACGACGGCAGGTAACACGGCCAGAAGGCCCTGAGCATCGCGCAGGCTCTCGTCAAGGACCACGAGCCTCAGACTGGTCCCCGTGCTACCGACCATGTCGTCGCTGCTACGACGCACAACGGGGATCCATACCTTGTAGCCATTGATTCCGACGCCCTGCTTCCTTGCCTCGGAGAGGATGGCTGAGCAGACGGCTGCAACTGCCACGTCGTTGATGGTGCAACCCTGCCACCTGGCGACGGCTTCTACGGCACCGAATGGCAGCGTCACGCTGGCCATAGATCGACCCGGTGACAACTCAGCAAGGTTCCAGGCGCAATCTTGAGCTGGGCGGTTGATGCGGGCGGCGGCGCTCTTGAGACTCCGCAGGTGGGGCGTACGCAGGGCGCCTAGGCGTGCCAGCTGGCGTGTCCGCGTTACCGCTGCCTTGGGCATGCCGACGAGGGTGTCACGGAGCTGGAGCGCCCCCAGCCATGCCGAGCCGGTGGCCCGACGCCACCCGACCGACTCCCCGAGCGGCTTGCCACCCAAGAGTTGAGCACAGGCGTCAGTGCCGCCGCCCCCGTCGAAGAGCACATGGTGGAAGCGCAACGCGATCACGAACCCTCCCTCTTCGAGCACTAGGCCGTGGCACTGCCATAGCGGCTGGGCGAAGTCACTGGGCACAGAGTTAAGACGACATAATGTGGACTCGGTCTCGGCCTCGCTCACTGTCTGGACGGTCGGAGTCGGAAGATCTGACCCCGTCACCAGCAGCGGACGAGCTAAGGGTCCCCATGGAGTTCTCAGCACACTGGCCAAGTGGCGCAGGCTGGCGGCGCGCGTCCGCAGTGCCGCCAACTCTTCTCGCAACTCGCGCTCAGAGCCCGGATAGCGGAAGGCGAGAATAAAAGTTCTCGGCTGATTGGCGGAGTCCTGGCATCGGTATATGTAGTCATGTCCGCCGATATGGCGATAGCGCAATTCGTGCACGCTTCTCCTCGCGTGGGGGTGGGCGGTGTCAACTGGTGAGTGCCTCGTGGAGTGAATTATGTTTCTCGGACAGTGGTGAGCGTCTGGTTCAGGCTGTCTGGTTGTGGCGTCTGGGTTCGGTGTCGACTTCGTTGGGTGTGCGGTAGTCGATCGCTGAGCGGGGGTCGTTTGTGATTGTATCTCAGTTCGATCCAGGATGTCACGTCTCGGATCGCGTGGGCTCTGGTCGGGTGGACCTTGCGATTCACGGGTCCTTGTTTTCAGGGTGCCGTTGATAGGGGTCGGCTGCCGTGTTGTGTGTGGCAGATACCGGTCCTTCCCACTGACGGGGAGGATCCCGTGGTCGGCCGCGGGTTTCGCGTACCCGGTCCGGGGTGGTGCTGGGATCCTCGGTCGGGGTGGGGACACTGTGTGGTGCCCCTGGGCCGGCGGGCAGACCCTGGTTGCCATGGGCGGGGGCTTCGCTGATCAGCCCGGTACGGCGTGTGACCGGCCACGGGTGTGGCCGGTGATCCTTTTTGCCAGATGCAGTCCCGTGACCGTGGCCAGATGAGGCGAACCCCTTTGCCGTGTCGGGGTGCAGGGTGGTGTCGCCGACCCATGTCACTGCCGGCGCGTTGGCGGCGTGGTTCCTGCGGGGGTCTGCCCCGGCCGGTCCGGAAGGTCTGCGGCCTGGACGGTGGTACGGGCTTTCTTCCTGGGCCTGCAAGGGGGTCATGTCGTTGGAGGTCATGATCTTCTGGACGCTCTGGCGTGCTGGTTTGGATTCCGTGGCGGGCGGGGCCCGGCCCGGATGCGGCCGGTGGTCGTAGGGTCTGGCCGGGGGTCGGCGAAGAACCTGGCGCCGATGACGGCCGGGGTCCTGTCTTCTTCTGGCTGTTGCTGAGCCGGGACGGTCGCGCCAGGCGTAGTAGCCGGGTCTGGGGTGCTTCCATCCCACCGGGCGCACGGGGCCGGGCAGGGGGTGGTTTGCCTTCTTCGCTGCGGATGAATCCGTCCTTGGTGCTCACCCGGGGGCTCCTGGGGCGGGTGAGGGCCGCCGCTTTCTTCTAGGGGCTCGGCTTCCATGCGGGCCTCGCGGAGCTCGGCCTTCAATCGTCATGGCCTCCGGCGTTCCCTTGCGTTCGATGAATTCTCGACCCCGGGTTCTGGGTGCTCTGTGCGCCGTCCCGCGACCCGGCCGCCCACGGTCTGCAGGGGCCAGCCCGTAGGACCTCGCGACCTCGGCCACCGGGCGGGATCGTTGAATGATCTCGGGGAACGACTTGTTCGGTGAACTCGGCACTGTATTTGAGCCTGTCAATGTTTTTGTGTATGTGGGTTTGTCAGAGGTAGGGGTTGATGCGGTCGGGGTGGGCGGTGGCGAGCTGGGCGAGGGCCTGCTTCCAGTTGTTGGTGACTTGTTCTTGGACGAGGCGGCCCTTGGCCTTTCTCTTGTTCGCGGGGGCGCCGGTCTCCTTGGCTCTCTCGGTGGCGCGATGGTCCTCGATGTTGCAGATCGCCAGCCACAACAGCTTGATGGCCGCGACATCGTTGGGGAAGTGACCGCGGTTCTTGGTGACCTTGCGCAGCTGATAGTTCAGCGACTCGGTCGAGTTGGTGGTGTAGATGACGCGGCGCAGTGCCGGCGGGAACGCCAGGAACGGGATGAACCTCTCCCAGGCCCGCTCCCACACCCCCACCGTGTCGGGGTAGCGCACCCCCAGGGGCGAGGACGCGAGGTCGGACAGGGCCGCCGGCGGCTTCCTCGTTGGCGGCCGTGTGGATGGGCTTGAGGGCGGCGGCGACCTTCTTGCGGTCCTGGTAGGACACGAACCTCATCGAGGAGCGGATCAGGTGGACCACGCAGGTCTGGACCATGGAGTCGGGCCAGGTCGCCTCGATCGCCTCGGGCAGGCCCGTCAGCCCGTCGCAGCACACGATCAGCACGTCAGCGACGCCGCGGTTGGCGAGTTCGGCGCACACGCGAGCCCAGAAGGAGGCGCCCTCGTCGGCCTGCACCCGGATCCCCAGGACGTGCTTGACGCCCTCCATGTCGACTCCGACGGCGATGTGGGCCGCCTTGTTGGACACCCGCCCGCCGTCGCGGATCTTGACACGGATCGCGTCGAGGTGGATCACCGGGTAGAACTCCTCCAGCGGGCGACTCTGCCACTGCAGGACGGCGTCGGCGACGGCGTCGGTGATGTTGCTGATCGTCCCCGCGTTCAGCTCTGCCCCCAGGGTGGAGTCCAGGTGGTGGCGGATCTCGCGCACCGTCATCCCGCCGGCGTACAGGCTGATGATCATGCCGTCCAGCCCGTCCATGCGCCGCTGGCCCTTGCGCACCAGGCGGGGCGTGAACGTGCCGGCGCGGTCGCGGGGAACCTCGATCTCGAACGAGCCGACCTCGGAGCTGATGGTCTTGGCCGTGGTGCCGTTGCGCGCGTTGCCACGGGCCACCGCGGTGGGCTCGCCCTTCTCATAGCCAAGGTGCTCGGTCAGCTCGGCGGCCAACCCGCGCTCGAGGGTCTCCTTGAGCAGCGCCGGCAACAGCCCGTCGCTGCCCGTCAGCTCCACCTGGCCGGAATCGATCCGCTCAAACAGCTCATCCAGGCCACCAGAAGCAGCAAGGTCCTCGACCACGCTGCGCCCACCAGAGCGACCAGTCATCTCATCAGTCACAGTCATCAGTATCAGTCCTTCAACGAAGGCTTACACAGACCACTGAACACGCCCTCCTGGTCCACCTGCCCAGGCTGGAAGGCCACGGTGAACAGCCCCGGACCAAGAACGGTCCGTCGTTGGCAGGCTACGGCGCCGAAGCGATGAACACCGCTCTGACCGCCTCGATCACCACCCTGCCCCAGCAGTTGCGCAAGACCATCACCTGGGACCGTGGCAAGGAACTGTCCGCGCACGCTGCGTTCACTCTCGCCACGGGCACCAAGGTCTACTCCGCCGATCCCCACAGCCCCTGGCAACGCCCCACCAACGAGAACAACAACGGCCTGTCACGCCAGTACTTCCCCAAGGGCACTGACCTGTCACGCTGGAGCGCCACAGACCTCGAAGCCATCGCCCACACACTGAACAACCGGCCCCGCAAGAGCCTCAACTGGAAGACCCCAGCCGAAGTCCTCAACGAACAACTACAATCACCCGAACAAGCCAGCGTTGCAACGACCAGTTGAACCCACCCAGTACCGCTCCACCCGCTATGGGCAGGCCCTGGCCGACTGCCAAGCGGTGGCCTCGGTGGGGTCCAAGGGAGACTCCTACGACAACGCCCTGGCGGAAGCCCTGAACTCCTTGTACAAGGCCGAGCTCATCCGCAACAAGGGCCCCTGGACGTGCATCGACGATGTCGAGCTCGCCACCGCAGAGTGGGCCCCGCTGGTACAACACCGTGCGACCTCTACTCCGCGATCGGGATGCTCACCCCCGTCGAGCACGAGCACGCCCACCACGCCGGAACCGGGGCCGAGGTCGAGGGCCTCGATGCCGTTGACCGACCCCTACCCGAGACCACCACAACCAGATAAACGAGCCTCCACAAAACCCGGGGCTTGACAGTCTTCCTTCTGGGCGCGGGTGAGTTTCGCCGCGTTCTGGTTCCCCGCATGCCCGGTGAAGACCGAGCACATCCTGGTGTCCCGCCAGCCGGCCGGCCATTCCAGTCATAAGCCTCATTGACTCCAGGAAATGACCCACTTTGTTTCAGTGAAGACTTCTTTCAGGTCTTCCATGGTAGCTACCCAAACATCATGATTCTCATTGTTTCGTGAGGTAAATATGTAATATCCCCCGGTATCTTCTGGATCATATTCAATACGTATTTTCCATCCAGTTTTTATTCCTTCCATGATTACGCCATCGACGCCAAGTCGAACATCCGTGCTGTTTACATTTCCCATATGTGCGCCTTACGGACTGATCGGATTGCACCATCATCCAGGAATGATTGGTATGTGGTTATTGACGATCGGATATTTCCCGCCATTGAAAAGCTCAAGATGGACGTGTGGAACCCCAGGGGGGTGCGATCCGCTCAGAGAGCCGGAATCCATTCTAAATTGTCGCGCTCCATCTGTGCTTCTGAACACCCCCGGACCGAGTTCATTATAAGTGTCGCCAAGCCACTGTTCCCCGGCGTCAAGGGCCTCACTTTCTGTGATTGTGTACTGGCTTGTGATATCACCTGTTCCTTGTTGGGTTTCTTGGATGACTTTGTCGACTGTGCAGCTGTTGTGGACTGTTGTCCATGTGTTGCCTGTGTGGACGTGGTAGGTGTGGAGTCCTTCGATTTCGAGGTTGTGGACGGTGCGTGTGTGTCCGGTGGTCTGGACCGCGGTGACGGTGATCCAGGTGTTGTCGGGGGTGTGGAGCTGGTCGCCTGGTTTGAGGTGTCCTGCCGGTGTCCAGCCGTGGTCTCTGGTGAGGAAGGGGTGGGTGGCGGTGGTCTCGACCTGGCCGCCGTCGGCGAGCTTGACCACGAGTGTCTCGACCTGTTCGTGCACGTACGTGCCGGTGACGGTGCGGGTCTGTGTGGTGTCGGTGTCGGGGTCCCAGGCGGTGACCTGGTCGCCGACCTGGACGTCCTGGATGGGTTTCGAGCTGCCGTCGGCCATGAGGACGGGGGTGTCGCCGGTGAAGCAGGCGGCCCCGTTGCAGGCGTCGTGCGCAACTCGGGCAGTGTCGTCGCCGAGGTTCTCGGCGGCGTCTGTGCTGATGGTGGACAGTTCGTGTTCGCCGGTGGTGCGGGCGGCTTGTTCGGCTGTTTCGCGTCCGGTGGTCTCGGCCACTTCGCGTCCGGTGGTTTCGAGGGCTTCGCGGCCGGCTGTTTCGGCTGCTTCGCGTCCGGCCGCGGCTCCTCCGCCGCCGGGGATGGGGATGGCGCCGATGGCGGCGTCGACACCGACCTGGGCCCAGTCCACGGACCCGTTGGTGGCTTTCTGGGTGGCGATGCTGATCCCGCCCGAGGTGAGGGCCCCGGACAGGCTCATGAGCGCGACCCCGGCGGGCCCGCCGACGCCGGTGCACATGAGGGCGACACCGGCCACGACTGCGGCCCCGGCTGCGATGTATTCCCAGTTGTCGCTGAGCCAGTCCCCGGCGGCCGCGAGGCCGGTCTTGTGCTGGTCCTTCCACTGGTCGAACTCGGTGTCGGTGAGGGGGTGCAGGCCGGACGGGTCGGTGAAGGCGACCGGGTTGTTGGCGGCGTACGCGTAGGGGTTGCCGGCCCAGCCGGCCCCGGTCGTGGGGTTCTGGGGGTCGGGGCTGAGGAAGGCCCGGGTGGCGGGGTCGTAGACGCGGGCGCCCAGCAGCTCGAGGCCTCCGGGCAGGGCCAGTTCCCCGGCCGCGCCCAGCAGCATCCCGCCCCCGGCGGCCGGCCCGCCGACACCGTCGAGTGGGGCGCCGGCGCCAGCGGCCCACGGGTCCGTGCCGGTGGTGCGGGTGGTGCGCCAGCCGGGGGCCTGCCAGCCGCCGCCGGTGGTGGCGGTGAACCCCGGCACGCTGATCATGCTGGTGCCGGCGGCTGACAGCAGGGACGGGAACCCGGCGGCACTGTCCCAGTCCAGGGGCCGGCCGTCGAGGGCGGCGAGTTCACCGAGCGCGTCGGTGAACAGGCTCGTGCGGGCCTGTTCCAGGGCGCCGGTGACGGTGACGGTCTCGAGGCGGGCCAGGGGCCCCCACCCGTAGGTGCGGATGGTGCCGTCGGCGTGTTCCTCGCGGACCCTGCGGCCGGCCGCGTCATAGGAGAACCACGCCGACAGGCCCTCCCCGCCGCCGCCGGCATCCCGGCCGGCGTCCCGGCCGGTGGTGTCCACTCGGGTGAGTTGGCCGGCCGTGTCCCAGGTGTACCGGCGGGTGGCCCCGTCGGGGGTGGTTTCGGTGGCGAGTCGGCCGGCCGGGTCCCAGGTGTAGGTGGTGGTGCCGCCGTCGCCGGTGGTGGCGGTGAGCTGGTTCGCCCCGTCGTAGGTGTAGGCGGTGTGGGCCCCGTCCCGGCTGGTCCATGCGACCCGGCCTTGTTCGTCGCGGCCCACCGCCGTGTGGGACACCACACCGCCCTGGCGGACGAGGTGGCCGGTGACGAACCCGTCCGCATGCTCCCACTCCTGGCGGGTGCCGCCGGCGGTCGCGGCGACCATCCGCCCGGACGGGCCGTACTCGTAGACCACCCGCCCGAACGCTGAACTGGTGACCTGGGTGAGTCTGCCGGCCGGATCGTAGGCGTAGTCGGTGCGGGCGCCGTCGGGGGTGCGCATCCACGCCCTGCGCCCGTCGGCGTCATAGCCCCAGGACACGGCCCGGCCGTCCCGGGCCCGTTCGACGAGCCGGCCCGCATGATCCCACCGGACCGTGTGCTCGTGGCCGCTGGTCTCGGTCACCCGCATCAAGCGGTTCACGAAGTCGCGGGCGACCGTGTGGTGCACGACCCCGTCCCAGGACAGGGCCTCGAACCGGCCCGTGCGGTCATAGGACCAGCCGGTCACATGCCCGTCCGGGCCGGTCTGGGACGTCTGCCGGCCCGCCGCGTCGTACTCGCCGACCGTGACCCTGCCCAACGGGTCCGTCGCCTTGACCACCCGGCCGAGCTCGTCGCGTTCGTACCGGGTCACCCCGCCGGTCGGGTCGGTGACCGTGACAAGCGCACCGAGCCGGTCGTAGCCGTACCGGGTGACCGCGCCCGTCCCGGAGACGGCCTCGACGAGGTTCCCGGCCCGGTCGTACCGGAACCGGCGCCGCCCGCACACCGGATCGACAAGACCCACGACCCGGCCCGATCCGTCATACCGGTACCTGGTCGTGCCGTACCCGGGGGCGTGCTTCACGGTCACCCGCCCGCACTCGTCGTAGGACCACCAGGCCCGCTCCCCACCAGGCCGGACCTCCTCCACAAGCCTCGAATCCGCGTCATAGCCGAACCGGGTCAGGGCCCCGTCCGGGTCGGTCACCCGCGCGAGCCGGCCGCACCCGTCATAGTCATACCGGGTGGCCGCCCCCGACGGGCGCACCAACTCCACAACCCGCCCGGCCGGGTCCCGTACCAGCCGGGTCAGGGCCCCGTCCGGGTCCACACGCTCCACCGGACGCCCGCACCGGTCGTACCGGGTCACCCGGTCGGCCCCGTCATCGCCGGTCGTCACGGTGACCCGGCCCAGCCCGTCCGTCCGTACCGCCCCCGACGCGGCCCCGTCCGACACCGTCCGGACCCGCCCCCGGTTGCTCGTGACCCAGTCCACACGCACCCCGGTCGGGTCCACCGTCGCGGCAACCATGCCATTGACGTCGTACTCGCGGCGCCACAGGCCACCGGCCGGGTCCACCGTCGCCACCAACCGGGACAGCCCGTCATGCACATACCGCCACCGGGCCCCGTCCGGCATCACCGTCTCGGCCAGATTCCCCAGATCATCCCACCGGGACGTCACAACCTCGCCCAACGGATCCGTGAATGTCTCCCGCTCCCCGTGCCCGCCGTATCCGTACCGCCTGCAACACCCGTCCGGGTCCACTACCGCGGACAGTCTGCCGCCGGTCGTGTGTTCGTACCGCCAGAGCGCCCCGTCCGGGTCCTGGCGGGAGGCGAGCCGGCCGGCCCCGTCGTAGCGGTACTCGGTGCGGTGTCCCAGCGGGGTGATCGCCGCGACGACCCGGCCCGTCTCGTCACGGGCCAGTCGGGCCGTGTCCCCGTCCGCGTTCATGGCCGACACGAGGTCGCCGTGCCCGTCGTAACCCAGCCGCACCCGCACCCCGGCCGGATCCACCACCTCGGTCAGCAGGTTCTGGTCCCAGACCAGGCGGGTCACCCCGCCTTCGGGGTCCGTCACGGTCGACGGATTCCGGCCGGCCCCCTCGTACTCGTACGAAGTGACCGCCCGCCCGCTCTGGCTCTCACCGCCGGTAGCGACCGCAGACCCCGCCCGGCCGCTGGTGTTCCCATTGCTGCCGTCGGCGTCGGCGCTGCTGGTGGTGTCGGTGACGGTGACCTGGACGACCCGGTCCAGGCCGTCCCATTCGTAGTCGGTGCGGGCGCCGGACGCCTCCTGGCGTGTGATCAGTCTGCTTCGCGTGTCGTACCGGTAGACGGTGGTCTGGCCGTCGCGGCCGGTGATCTGGACTCGGTTGCCCCACTGGTCCCAGCCGATGGACTGGCGGTTCCCGTCCGCGTCCACCATCCCCACCAGGCGGCCGGTCTGGTCGTGGATCCAGGTGTTCGCCCGGCTCCCGTCCTCGTCGGCGACCTGTGTCACACCGCCGGGCAGGTAGGTGTAGTGGGAGAGGCGGCCGAACCGGGACCGCTGCGATGTCACCTGGCCGTGCTCGTTGTAGGTGTTGGCGGCCTCGACCACACCATCCGGGTCCGTGACAGTGGCGATGAGGCCGGCCTCGTTCCACCCGTAGCGGCGGGCCCCGCCGGCAGAAGCGGCTTCTGTGAGTCTGCCGGCCGGGTCGTAGGTGTAGTCGACGCGGCGTCCGTCGTTGGCGGTCAGGGCGGTGATCCGCGTGTGGTGGTCGTTCCATTCGATGGTGACGGCCCGGCCCCGCTCGTGCGCCAGGCCGACCAGCCGGTCCCCGTCCCACCGATAATCCACCCTGGTGCCTGGGCCCCGGCTGACCGAGACGGGCCTGCCGGCCCGATCAAAACACCACCGGCCACCGGCATTGTCCGACACCACGAACACCCCGGCACCACCAGCGGCTCCGGTGGTGGGGGCGTCGCCGGTGGAGGCATCGCCGGTGGCGCCAGGGGCGCCCGCGGCGGCATCGGCACCATCAACGGCAGTGGCGAGGGCAGCGTCGCCGGCGCTGGCGGCAGTGTTCCTACCGGTGGCGTCTGCGGCAGCAGCGGCATCAGCGGCGGCAGGGTCCGCGGCGCCACCAGCGTCGTCGGTGGTGGTGTGGTGGAGCCAGTAGGTGTCGTTGTGGGCCCGGTCCCAGCCGCCACCGAGTCTCGGGAACAGGATGTGGCGGCCGGAGGGCTGGATCCAGGTTGCGCCGTCGTCGTCGAGGAGTAGTCGTTGGTCGGCGGTGGAGGCCCAGCCGGGCCCGAACGCCCCGATGCCGGCCGACAGGGAGTTGTACATGCGGTCGAACCCGAGGGACGCGGCCCCGCCGTCGAAGGACAGGTCGGTCTCCGGCTCCACGAAGTTCCCGGTGGTGGTGTTGACCGGGTCGTCCGCGTAGCCCGAGGTCTGGGGGTCGCCCTGGATGGTGGGGGCGGTGACGTCGACCGGCTGGCGGGTCTGGGTCACGCCGGCGGCCTGGAGGGAGGCGTCGAGGGCCGCGTCGGAGACCGTGGAGATGGCGCCGGAGGCGCCGGCGGCCTCGAACGCGGCCGCGACCGTGTCGACCCAGCGGGTCTCGTTCGTGTTGTTCGCCCCGAATGTGGCCAGGGCGGTCGTGATGCCGGACGTGTCGATGCTGCACCAGGAGCACTTCGCCGTGAACTCGGTGATGGCCCCCTCCAGGGTGCCCTTCTGGGTGGTGACGGTGTCGTTGGCGCCGGTCACGTTCGACGAGTACGTCCGCAGGTCATCGGGCCGGGCCGAGCTCGTGGCCCCGGACCCGCCCGGGGCAGGTTCGGACCAGGGTGTGGTCGTGACCTCGTGGGGCTGTGGGAGTGGTACCTGGGCGGGTCCTGCGGGGGGCTTGTCGCCGTTGGACACCCAGTCCCAGCCCTTCTTGAAGATGTTCTCCTTGTCCTGCCGGTCGGCCCACTCCTTGGCCTGCTTCCTCCGCTCGCGTTCGGCCTGGGCGGCTTCTTTCAATGCCTGTACCTCGGTTGCGAGGTCGTCGAGGGCCGAGGCGATGTTCGTGCAGTCCGTCGAGGCTGTTTTCGCGTTCGTGTCGAACACGTCCGCGTAGTGGCCCTCGAAGTCGGTCGACGCGGTCGTCGCCCATGACGTTCTCGAGGCGGCCTGGCTCGTCAGGGTGGCCGACAGGGTCGTCGCCGCCGACTTCAGGGTGTCGGCCGTGGCGTCGTCGAACGCCACCGGCTCGTCATAGGCTCCCAGCTTGTCCGAGTACTCGGCCACGACATGATCCTTCCCACACAGGTACAGACAGGCCGGACCGGGGGCGGGCGGCCACACCCCACCGACGCTAAACCCGGACACCATCCGGACGCCACCGGCCGAACACCATCCGGACGCGCACCCGCACCATGATCAGGGAGAAGATCAGGGACAACCCCGAGACGAGGCCCGTGGGGTTCGATTCCTTCCGATGGGTCATGACGTTGCGAGTCGCCCCGGTGGCCCGCTCGCAGGTCCGGTGCGACGCCAACAAGGCCACGTCGGCATGGTCGCCTCGGTGGTCCGCTCACGGACGGGTCCGGCGGTGTTCGCAGCGGTCCCGCTGAGGCCGGTTGTCTCGGCATGCTGGTCGGAAAGCGCATGGGGAAGAGCCGCGGCCGGTTGGCGCGTCTCACGGAAGCCGGTGGCTCGGCGCGCCGGCCGGAGGGCGCCCGACTCGGGGCGCGCCGCAGAGTGAGACATGGTCGGGGCGTCCGTGGAGAGTGCTCCGGCCGGGGACGACTCTCGCGGCCGGGCCCCTGCGGACACGTCCTGGTGCGTGTCGCCGAACGGGGCCGGTTCCCGGTCGGTGGGGCCGCCGCCCGTGATGGTCGGGGCGTGTGGCGCCGGAGGCGGGGCGGTTCCGGCCTGCCGTGAGGGACCGTGTTCGGCGTGCGCCGTTCTGGCCGTGGGTCGTCCACGCGTCGACCGCCACCTCGACGGCGGTGTACTCGGCGTGCGCCGTCCGAGAGGGGGCGCACCCTGGCGGGATGTCTCATCTGTGTTCACAGATGTGCAGCTTCATGGCTGTTGAGAGCGCCCAAACCGTTGAAATCTAGCATGATTCATCATCGTCTTGTGCGAGTCGTTCTCTGTCATGATTCACATATGTGATCAATCGGTGTTGCTCACGCGGTTCCTCCGGGGCGATAAAGAGGGTGCGGCCACGGCCCGTGGGCAGCCTCGCGGGGCGGCGGGCGGCCGCAGTCGTCATTCCACGAAGAAGAGGAAGGAACCCCGTCATGGCCATCGTCCGTACGATCACCGGCGACGTCGCGCCCGAGACCCTCGGCGTCGTGAACGCCCACGACCACCTCATCCGCGTCGGCGCGGGCGAGGTCTACATCGACCCCGATCACCTGCTCGACGACGTCGACAAGGCGGCCCAGGAGGCCCGCTACTTCGTCGAGGCCGCCAAGCGCTGGTCGCCCGATGCGACCGTCATCGACATGTGCCCGGCCTCCAGCGGCCGCGGCGTCCTCAAGACCCTCGAGGTCGTCGAGAAGGTCCCCGGCCTCCACGTCGTCCAGGCCACCGGCTTCCACCAGCAGAAGGTCTACCTCGAGTGGCGTCAGAGCTGGGTCAACCAGTACACCGTCAACCAGATCGCCGACCTGCTCATCGCCGACATCGTCGAGGGCATCGACCGCTTCGACTACATGGGCCCGATCGTCGAGCGCACCTCCGTCAAGGCGGGCGTCATCAAGTGGGCCACCGCCTACGGCAGGATCACCGAGTGGGAGCGCAAGTCGGGCAGGGCCGTCGCCATTGCCTCCAAGGAGACCGGCGCGCCGATCAACACCCACGTCACCGCCGGCACCTGCGGCCCCGAGCAGGCCCGCTTCCTGCTGGACGAGGGCGTCGACCCCGCCAAGATCGCCATTGGCCACATCCAGCGCAACTGGGACCCGTGGGTCCAGGAGCAGATCGTCAAGCTCGGCTGCTACGTGGAGCTCGACGGCACCAACCGCATCAAGTACGTGCCCGACAACGCCCGCGTCAACCTGCTCACAGTGCTCGGTGAGAAGGGCTACGGCAAGCAGATCCTGCTCGGCACCGACTCCGGCAAGGCCTCCTACCAGAAGGTCTACGGCTCGGTCTCGGGCATCGACTACGACCCGGCCGTCTTCTGCCCGCGTCTGCTCGACGACGAGGGCTTCGACCCGGCCTACGTCGAGGACCTGCTGATCAACAACGCGCGGGCCTTCTTCGCCTTCGATCCGGTGAGGGGCTGAGCGCATGACGACCCCGCGTCTTCAGATCGCCCTGGACACCCTCGACCTGCCGGCCGCCCTCGGCCCGCTGCAGAAGGCGGCCGGGCACGTCGACGTCATCGAGTGCGGCACCATCCTGGTGCTCTGCGAGGGCTATCACGCGGTACGGGCCATCCGCGCCCTGTTCCCCGACAAGCGGATCCTCGCCGATGTGCGCATTGCCGAGGCGGGCGCCAAGATCTCCCGGCTGGCCTTCGAGGCCGGCGCCGACCTGGTCTCCTGCGTGGCCGGCGCCTCGCTCACGACGATCCAGCAGGTGTGCCGGGTGGCCGCCGAGTTCGGGACCGAGGTGCAGGTCGAGCTGGCCGACGAGTGGTACGACGTCGAGCGCGCCAGGGCCTGGCGCGCCGCCGGCGTCCAGCACGTCATCGTCAAGCGCTCCCGCGACCGCGAGGCCGCCGGGGACCTGAGCTGGAAGCCCGACGACCTCGCCAGGATCGACGAGCTCGCCTCGCTCGGCTTCACCGTGACCATCACTGGCGGCATCTCGCCGAAGGACCTGCCGACCTTCGCCGGGCACCCGGTGGGCATCGTCATCGCCGGTCGCTCCATCGTCGAGGCCGACGACCCGGCCGCGGCGGCCCGCGAGCTCAAGGACACCATCGAGCGGGTGTGGTCATGAGCGGGCTCGTCGACGGCATCACGCTGGGCATCTATGAGAAGGCGCTCGTCGGGAACCCTCTGGCCACAGGCGACGACTGGCGGCGCTTCCTCGAACAGGTGCCGGCAGCGGGCTTCGGCTACCTCGACCTCTCGGTCGACGAGAGCCCCGAGCGCGAGGCCAGGCTCGAGTGGGGTCGGGACACGCGGCTCATGGTCCGCCGCGCCGTCGAGACGGTGGGCACCATGATCGGCGGCATCTGCCTGTCGGTGCACCGGCGGATCGGCCCCGGCTCGGCCGACCCGGAGGTCCGCGAGAGGGCCCGGCAGGTCATGACCCAGGGCCTGCGGCTCTGCCACGACCTGGGCGTCGGGGTCCTCCAGGTGGCCGGCTACTACTGCTACTACGAGGACCCGAACCCCGACGCCGAACGCCACTACGGGCAGCTGCTGGCCGACGCGGTCCCGCTGGCCGCCAGGTTGGGCGTCATCATGGGCATCGAGAACGGCGACGGCACCGACGTGACCTCGGTGCGCAAGGCGATGCAGTTCGTCGAGGCGGTCGACTCCCCGTACCTGCAGGTCTACCCGGACCTCGGCAACATCGCCGAGCAGGGGCTGGACCCCGACGTGGAGCTGGCGGCCGGACGCGGCCACATGGTGGCCCTGCACGCCAAGGACGTGCGCCGGGGGGAGCCCCGACGCGTGGACATGGGCACCGGCATCGTCGACTGGGACCACAGCTTCGAGCTGCTCAGGGCCCAGGGCTGGGCCGGCCGCATGATGATCGAGATGTGGAACGACGACGCCCCGGACTCGGTCGAGCGTTCCGGCCGGGCCCGCGAGTTCATCACCGAGCACCTCGTCAAGGCCGGCATCCCGGTCCTGTGAGGGCGCGCGCCGCGCGCCCCGACCACGTCCGCGCCGCCCCCGGCGGCCGTGTCCGTGAATCCGCGCCCGCCGTCGGCGGACGCTTCCGCAACCAACAGCCACAACACCGCACCGACGTTCGAGGAGGAACGTTCTCATGCTGGAAGCACTCAAGGAAGAGGTGTGCGAGGGCAACATGGCCCTGCCGCGCCACGGTCTGGTCATCTGGACCGGCGGGAACCTGTCGGCCCGCGACCCGCAGACCGGACTCGTCGTCATCAAGCCCTCGGGCGTGCTGTACGACCACATGACCCCCGACGACATGGTCGTCGTCGACCTCGACGGGAAGGTCGTCGAGGGCGACCACGGCCCGTCCTCGGACACGGCCTCGCACCTGTACGTCTACCGGCACCGCGACGACGTGCGCTCGGTCATCCACACGCACTCGACCTTCGCCACCGCCTGGGCCGCCACCGGCCAGCCCATCCCCTGCTGCCTCACCGCCGTCGCCGACGAGTTCGGCGGCCCCGTCCCGTGCGGCGGCTACGCGAACATCGGCACCGAGGAGATCGGCGAGCAGATCATGGCCCACATCGGCGACTCGCCCGCCATCCTGCTCAAGCAGCACGGCGTCTTCACCATCGGGGCCACCATCGAGAAGGCCGTCAAGGCCGCCGTGATGGTCGAGGACGTGGCCCGTACCATCACCTACGCCAAGATCGTCGGCCGGATCGAGGACCTCCCCCCGGAGGCCATCGCCGCCAACCACGACCGCTACATGAACCGCTACGGCACCGCCGCCGCGTCGACGGGGGTGAAGTGATGAGCAAGTACGAGATCTCCACCATCGGCGAGGGCCAGATCCGTCTGACCTGCTTCAAGGGCGAGCGCCTCATGAGCGCCCACCAGCTGCGCATGACCGCGGCCTGCTCCGAGGCGAACGTCGCCGGCCTGCTCAGCCAGCTCGGCCGCCGGGCCGCATGGGCCTCCGTGATGCCCCGCGGCGAGCTCGCCGACCGCGTCATCAACGAGTTCCGCGGCGTGGGCGTCGACGTCTCCAACGTCGTCATCAAGCCCGACGGCCGTGTCGCGCTCTACTTCATGGAGCCCGGCGAGTACCCGATGCCGGCGAAGGTGGTCTACGACCGCGAGCACACGCCCTTCCGCTCGGTGACGAGCGCCGACCTGAACTGGGACGACATGCTCGACACCGAGCTGGTGTTCGTCACCGGCATCACCGCCGCCCTGACCACGAACACCGCCGAGGTCGTCACCGAGTTCGTCGACCGGGCCGCGGACCGGGGCGTGCGCATCGCCCTCGACGTGAACCACCGCTCGCTGCTGTGGGACACCGGTCGTGCGCGCGAGGTGCTCGAGCCGATCGCCCGCAAGTCGAGCATCGTGTTCTGCTCCCGCCGCGACGGCGAGGCCGTCTTCGGCGTGCGGGCCCGGGGTCAGGGCGCCTGCTCCGCGCTGCGCGAGCTGTTCGGCGTGCCCACGGTCGTCTCCACCGACCAGGTCGACGGCGTCTACCTGTCCGACGAGACCCGGGGCGACCGGACCTTCGAGGTCACCCGGGTTCCGGTCCTCGACCGGCCCGGCGCCGGGGACTCGTTCGTCGCGGGCACCCTGCACGGATTCCTGGCAGGGGACGTCGCGCAGGGCATCCGCTACGGGCAGCGCACCAGCGCCTTCGCCCTGACCCACTACGGCGACCTGACGCGCCTGTCGCCGAGCGAGCTCGACATCCCGACCACCACCGACATCGTCCGCTGAGCCGGCGCCCGCGGCCGCTCCCGGGGCCGTGCCCCGGGGGCGGGACGTCATTCCCCGCCGAAGCACAGAAAGGATCGACCATGAGTGCTGAGAATGCGGAGCAGAGCGCTCTGCAGCAGATCGACTCCCGGCCGTTGACCGGCCATCAGAAAAGCCTCATCGGGCTCGCCATCGTCGGGAACATCTCCGAGTTCTTCGACATGTTCCTCATCGGATTCGTCGTCTCCCTGCTCACCAAGCCCTGGAAGCTGACCGGCACCGAGACGGGCGTCATCCTCGCCTGCTCGGGTCTGGGCACCGTCGTGGGCGCGATCATGTGGGGCCGCCTGGCCGACAAGATCGGTCGGCGGCGCACCTTCTTCCGGTGCGTCCTGCTGTTCGTCGTGTTCACCATCGTCTCGGCCTTCACCCCCGACCGGGGGTGGATCATGCTCGCCGTGCTGCGCGTCGGCGTCGGCATCGGCGTCGGAGGGCTGAACATCACCTCGATCCCGTACGTGCAGGAGTTCGTGCCGGCCAGGCAGCGCGGCCTGCTGTCCGGGCTGGCCTCGGTGTTCATCCCGTTCGGCCTGTTCCTCGGCTCCCTGGCCCAGAAGGCCTTCCACGAGAACTGGCGCCTGCTCATCGCCCTCGGCGCGCTGCCGGTGTTCCTGCTCATCTGGATCCGCGCGGTGCCCGAGTCCCCGCGCTTCCTCCAGACGAAGGGGCGCACGGAGGAGGCGCGCGCCTCGCTCGCCTGGGCGCTGGAGATCCCCGTCGAGCAGCTGGGCTCCCTGCCCGAGCTGGCCGAGAGGACCTCGGCCTCGTACCCGACGCTGTTCCGCAAGCACCTCAAGGCGCTCGTCATCGTGACGCTCGGCTCGTTCTGCTTCATCCTCGGCTCCTTCACCGTGCAGTCCTGGGGCCAGACACTGCTCCAGACCGGCTACGCCAAGAGCGCGAGCACGGTGGGCACGCTGTTCATGTTCGTCTCCCTCGTCGACCTGCTGGGCCGGCTCGGCTCGGCATGGCTCGCCGACCTCATCGGCCGTCGCCGGACGATGTTCCTCTACGGCCTGCTCGGCGCGGCCGGCTCGCTCGTCGTGGCCTTCTCGGCGCACCTGCAGGCGAGCTGGGTGATCTTCTTCATCGGGATCCTCATGACGATGGGCTTCGGCGACGGCGCCTTCGGCATCCTCAACGCCTTCGGCGGCGAGCAGTTCCCCAACGACGTGCGCTCCACCGGCCTCGGCCTGGGCTACGGCATCGGCTCGAGCGCCAAGATCTTCGGGCCCGCCCTCATGGGCGCGATGATCGGTGGCGACGCGGTGCAGCAGAACGTCACGCTCGACGCGGTGTTCCCGGCCTTCGTGCTGTTCGCCGTGCTGCTGCTGCTCGGCGGCATCATCTACCTGTTCGCCAAGGAGACGAAGGGGGTCGCCCTGGAGGAGATCTGAGCGAGCGCTCCCCGAACCGGGGCCGGGCCCGTCGTCTGTCCCTCCCGCGGCGTCCGGTTCCCGGGCGGACGCCGCTGCGGAGCGGGGGACCCCTAGGCTGTGGGCGGAAGGACGATCCCACATGACGACTTTTCTCATCATCGGTGCCGTGGGCGTGGCCCTGCTGCTCGCCGCGCTCGTCATCGGCGACGTGCTCGACGGCCTCCTCGGCTCGGCCGAGGGCGTCTTCGACTCCGACGTCTTCTCCACGGCGGGCCTGGCCGGCCTCGTGGGGGGCTTCGGCTTCGGCGGCGCCATCGGCCTGGGCACGAGCGGCCTCGTGCCGGTCGGCGTCCTGACGGGTCTCGTGCTCGGCGTCGCCCTGGCCTACGGCTCCACGCGGCTCACCCGGGTGCTGCGCCGCCAGGGCAGCTCCAACACGGTGCGCACCGACTCGCTCGTCGGCGCCGAGGCGAGCGTCATCACCGCGATCCCCGCCGACGGCTACGGCCGGATCCGGCTCTCCCACAACGGGCATCTGCTCACCGTCTCGGCCCGAGCGACGACGGACATCGCGGCGGGGGAGCGCGTGTGGATCAGCGAGGTCCTCACCCCGACCGCCGTCGGCGTGCGCCCGATCGACGCTCTGCCGGCCCCCGACGCGGGCGGCGGCGCGGACCGGTGACTGCTCCGGAGGACACCGGGCTCTGGACGCCTCTGGCGTGTCGCCGTCCCGTTCCGCTAGTGTGCTTCGGTTCGTCAACCCTCAAGGAGAACAGTTGAACAGCATCATTCTCGCGATCATCGGCGTGATCGTGCTCCTCATACTCATCGGTCTGCTCATCGCGAGCCGCTACCGCGTCGCCGGCCCCAACGAGGCCTTCATCGTCACGGGCCGTCGCGGCAAGGAGGTCATCAACCCCGAGACCGGCATCGTGTCCACAGACCTGTCCGGTCAGAAGGTCGTCATGGGCGGCGGGGTCTTCGTCATCCCCTTCGTCCAGCACCTGTACGTCATGGACCTGTCCAGCCGCCGCATCATGGTCCAGATCCGGGGCGCCGTCTCCGGCCAGGGCATCAAGCTCAACCTCGACGGCGTGGCCATCGTCAAGGTGGGCGGCAACGAGGACTCGATCCGGGCCGCCGCCCAGCGCTTCCTCGCCCAGCAGGACGAGATCGAGTCCTTCACCCAGGAGACCCTCGCCGGCTCGCTGCGCTCCATCGTCGGCGGCCTCACCGTCGAGCAGATCATCCGCGACCGCGCGGCCTTCGCCCAGCGCGTCGCCGACGAGTCCGAGGCCTCCCTCACCGGCCAGGGCCTGGTGCTGGACACCTTCCAGATCCAGGACATCACCGACGACGGTACCTACCTCACCGATCTCGGCCGTCCCGAGGCCGCCAAGGTGCAGCAGCTCGCCGCCGTCGCCGAGGCCTCCTCCCGGCAGGAGGCCGAGCAGGCCCGCATCGCCGCTCAGCAGGAGATCGCCGTCTCCGAGCGCGCGCTCATGCTGAAGCAGGCCGAGATCAAGGCCGAGACCGATGCGGCCGCCGCCCAGGCGGCGGCCGCCGGGCCGCTCGCGCAGGCCGACCGCGACCAGGCCATCCTGACCGAGCAGGAGAAGGTGGCCGTGCGCCAGGCGGCCCTCAAGGACCGCCAGCTCGACACCGAGGTCCGCAAGCCTGCCGACGCCGAGCGCTACCGCATGGAGACCGAGGCCGAGGGCCGCAAGAACGCCGAGATCTTCGAGGCCGAGGCCGCCAAGGCCGCCGCCATCGCCGCCGCCGAGGCCGACGCCGAGAAGGCGCGCCTCGTCGGCGTCGGCGACAAGTCCCGCCGCACTGCCCTCGCCGAGGCGGCCGCCATCGAGGGCGCCAGGCAGGGCGAGGCCGAGAAGGCCCTCCGCCTCGCCGCCGCCGAGGCCGTCCGCGCCGAGGGCGAGGCCCAGGCCGCGTCCATCCTCGCCACCGGCCAGGCGGAGGCCGAGGCCATGAACAAGAAGGCCGACGCCTACGCCCGCTACAACGACGCCGCCGTCGTCGAGATGCTCGTCAACGCGCTGCCGCAGGTGGCCGAGAAGATCGCCGCCCCCATGAGCGGCATCGACAAGTACACGGTCATCAGCGCCGATGGCGCCGGGTCCGGCCCCAAGCAGGTCACCGGCACCGTCGTCGAGACTCTCGAGATGGTCAAGAACGCCACCGGCATCGACCTCCAGGAGCTCGTCGCGCGCTACGTCGACAGGCGCGGCGGGGACGACCAGCAGGCCCAGTGACAACGGCGCCCCGGCCGCCCGACGGGAGCGGCCGGGGCGGCGCCGCCGTCGGTGGAGGGGCCCGCCGGGCCCCTCCACGGGTCCGTGACGGCCCGGCGATGGACCGTCCCCGCTCCCCGTCATCCGTCCCATCATCCGTCGTCGCGGGCCCGAGCCGCCCCTCGCGGGGGCCGGCGGGCCCGTCGGGTTCGTAAGATGGTTCCGTGACTTCCCCGCACGAGCCCCGACGCCGCGCCGCGCAGCGGCCCCGGAGGGCCCTCGACCGGAGCGCGGCTCCGGCCGAATCGCTGCGCGCCCAGTGGTCGCGGCGGCCGTGGTACCGCGCCGTGGTCGCAGCGGCAGTGCTCGTCCTCGTCATCGTTCTCGTCGTCGTCCGCTGCACCGGCCCTCACGGCGGCCCGGAGCCGCCGGCCGCGGGCCCCACCGGCACGGGTACGACCAGTGGTACGGACGTCGCCAGTTTGAGCGCGGGTACCGCGGTGAGCATCGGCGGTTCGGCGGGAGCCGGTGACGCCCCGCTGCCGACCGCCGTGACCGGCGATCCGACGACCGCGACGGTCATCGTCGACGGCGTGACCCTCAAGGCCTCCCGCGACGACCTGGGGTACTGGCACTCGAACATCACCTCGACCGGGCAGTGGCAGGTGGCCGACCTGGACGTCGCCCCCTCCCAACGGACCGCCACCGTGCACAGCTACTCGGTGAAGGTCGAGCAGGGCCTGCCCCTGGACGTCGAGGCCACCGCCACCCAGATCTCCTCGATCCTCAACGACGAGCGGGGCTGGACAGGCTACCAGGACAACAGCTTCCAACTCGTCTCGGACCCCGACCAGGCGGACTTCACGATCTACGTCGGCAGCGCCGGCACCGTCGACGAGCTGTGCCAGCCCGACGACACGCGGGGCCTGGTGGACTGCCGCAACGGCAACAGGGTGGCGCTCAACGTCGACCGCTGGCTGTTCGCCGCGCCGCCCTACGCCGGCCAGACCGTCGACGCCTACCGCACCTACCTGGTCAACCACGAGGTCGGCCACTACATCGGCTTCGGGCACGTGCCCTGCCCCGGGGCGGGGCAGCCGGCCCCGATCATGCTGCAGCAGACCATCGACCTGCAGGGCTGCGTGCCGGCCTGGTGGCCGGCCGAGGTGGGCTACGACTGATCGTCCGGTCGGGCGTCGGCGGCGGGCCGAGCGCCCGACCCGGTGAGTTCGATCCCGGCCGCCGCCATGGCGTCCCGGGCGGCCCGCCCCTGTTCGGGGGTGACCGGCTCGGTGAGGTCGGTCAGCACGCGCACCCGGTAGCCGCGCGCCGCCGCGTCGAGGGCGGTGTCCTTGACGCAGTGCGACTCGGCGAGGCCGACGACGTCGACGTCGGTGATCCGGCGGGAGCGGAGCACCTCGTCCAGACCGGTACCGTCATCGGTGACGCCCTCGAAGCCGGAGTAGGCAGCGGCGTACTGGCCCTTGCGCACCCGGGCGTCCGGGCGGAGCCCCGCCAGGGCCGGGTGGAGCTCGGCCTCCTCGCTCCCTGCGATGCCGTGGGGAGGCCAGCTGTCGACGAAGTCGGGGGTCGGGGAGAAGTGCGCCCCCGGATCGACGTGCCAGTCCTGGGTGGTGACCACCAGGGCGTAGTCGCCGCGGCGGGAGAGGGCGTACTCGGCGATGCGCCCCGCGACGGCGTCGCCCCCGGGAACGGCCAGGGCGCCGCCCTCGCAGAAGGTCGGCTGGACGTCGACGACGAGAAGGGCGCGGGGATTCTGCTGCGTGACGCTCATGAGGGGAGTCTATCCGTCTGACGCGCAGACGGTCGGGGCTGTGGGGCGCCACCGGGCTCGTCGGGGGATCATCCGCGCAGGCGGCCCCGATCGGAAGATGCCCCGACTGGCCCGAGCCCTGCGGACGGGCCCGTCTCAGCCGCGCTCCCAGGCTGTGCCGTCCACGCGGGCCCCCGACAGGAGGGCCCTGATCGCCGCCCGGTCGGGTTTGCCCGAGGCGAGCATCGGCAGCTCGTCGAACCGTCCGATGACCCGCGGCGCGCGCTCGCGCCCGATCGCCCGGCCGACCGCGTCGCGCAGCCCGGCGGCGTCGAGGCCCCCGGGTGCGACGACGGCGGCGGCGACGAGACGACCCCAGCGCTCGTCGTCGAGTCCGACGACGACGCAGCGGCTCACGAGCCCGGTGCCCAGGACCGCCTCCGCCACGGCGGGAGCGCTGATCTTGAGACCTCCGCTCACGATGACGTCGTCGACGCGCCCGTCGACCGCGAGCCTCCCTCCGGACATCGAGCCGAGATCGCTCGTGGCCAGCCACCGCCCCCCGCCCAGGACGCGCACGCCGGGCTCCCCGTCGAGGTAGTCGCTCATCACCATCGGCCCGCTGAGCCAGACCCGGCCCCCGGGGCGCCCGTCCGGCCCGTCCCCGCCGTCGGGCGGGCCGAACGCCACCCGCACCCCGGGCAGCGGGAGCCCGTCGTGGACGCAGCCGCCGCAGGTCTCGCTCATGCCGTAGCTCAGGCGCAGCGTCAGCCCGGCGTCCCGGGACGCCGCGACGAGCGGGGCCGGCGTCGTCGCCCCGCCGACGAGCACGGACGCCGCCCCGGTCAGGGCCCCGACCGCCGCGTCGTCGGCGAGCGCATCGGCGAGCTGGGTGGGTACGAGCGAGACGTGGACGCGCCCGTGCGGGTCGCGCCGGGCCGCCTCCCCGACGGCCCGGGCGATGCGCTCCGGCGTGGCCCGATGCTCGACGACGACCGGCTCGCGGCCCGCCAGTACCGACCGTACGATCACCTGGAGCCCGGCGATGTGGTGCGGCGGCAGCGCCAGCACCCAGGTGCCGGGCCCGCCCAGGGACTCGTCGGTGGCGGCGGCCGAGGCGCGCAGCTGCGCGCCCGACAGACCGACGAGCCGGCCGCTGCCGCTCGTCGAGCCGGAGGTGCGCATCACCAGGCGCGCCCCGTCCGGCCGGCGGACGGTCCGCGCGGCGGCGTCGACGGCCAGCGCGGCGGCGTCCTCGTCGGGGCCGGCGGGCAGCAGGAGCGGGCCGTCCTCGCCGGCCAGGAGCGGTTCCAGCGCCCGCGCGAGCGCCCGCGCCGAGGCTCCGGTGCGCGCCGCGACGAGGACGCGGGGCGATGCTGCGGGGGAGCCGGGCATCAGGGGAGGGGCATCAGAAGTAGTACGGGTACGGCGACCAGTCCGGCGCGCGGTGCTGGAGGAAGGCGTCGCGGCCCTCCTGGGCCTCGGCGGTCATGTAGGCGAGCCGGGTCGCCTCGCCGGCGAAGGCCTGCTGGCCGGCGATGCCGTCGTCGATCATGTTGAACGCGTACTTGAGCATGCGGATCGACTGCGGCGACTTGGTGGCGACCGTCAGGCCCCATCCGATCGCGGTCTCCTCGAGCTCGGCGTGCGGCACCACCGCGTTGACGACGCCCCAGGCCTCGGCCTCGGTCGGGGTGTAGGGCTCGGCGAGGTAGAAGATCCGCCGGGCGCGCTTGTCCCCGATCTGTCGGGCCAGCAGGCCGGCGCCGTAGCCGGCGTCGAAGGAGCCGACGTCGGCGTCCACCTGCTTGAAGATCGCGTGCTCGGCGCTGGCGACGGCCAGGTCGCAGACGACCATGAGCGAGTGCCCGCCGCCGGTCGTCCAGCCGCCGACCGCCGCGATGATGGGTTTCGGGGTGGACCGCATGAGGCGCTGCACCTCGAGGATGTGCATGCGGGCGCGCCGGCCCCGGTCGATGCGCGCGGCCCGCTGGGGCGTCATGCCCTGCTCGAGCCCCTCGTGGCCGGCGCCGTGCGGGGTCTCGTCGGGCTGGTACTGGTAGCCGTCGGCGCCGCGCTGCAACTGGTTCCCGCCCGAGGAGAAGGCGTGCCCGCCGTCCCTGGAGGAGGGGCCGTTGCCGGTGAGGATGATGGCCGCGACGTCGGGCGTGGAGCGGGCGTCGTCGATGCACCGGTACAGCTCGTCGACGGTCTGCGGGCCGAAGGCGTTGCGCAGCTCCGGGCGGTCGAAGGCGATGCGCACCACCGGAAGGTCGTGGCCGGCCGGGGCGCCGTCGACCTCGCCGCGCGAGACGAGGCGGTGGTAGGTGGTCTCGCGCAGCGGGACGTCATCGGGCCGGGCCTCGCGCCAGCGCGCTGCGTCGAAGGTGTCGGAAACGCCGGGAAGACTGCTCATGGGCCGAAGCTATCACCCGCCCCGCCGGAGGCCGGGCCCGATGGGCCGTCAGACGTTCTCCGCCGGCCGGCCCGCGGCGTAGACGTTGTCGAGCTCGCGGCCCTGCTCGTCGAGGATGATCGTCGGGACGGCCGGCTCGGCGTTCGAGATGCGCTGGGCGTCGATCGGCAGCTCGGCGCGGGCGGCCTCGTGCCGGTCGCGGGCGTCCTGCAGGGGCTCGGCGCCGACGGCCTCGCCGTTGCGCACGAGGTCGACGAGCAGCGTGCGGTCGCCCGAGTCGGCGCGTGGGGCGGCGTTGACGCCGATCACCTCGGCCTGGGCCTTCCCCCGCTCGTCGATGGAGCGCAGCGCGAACTTGCGGCCGCCGATCGTCCTCTTGTTCGCCGACTTCTTCGCCACGTCGATGAGCGGCGCGTCGGGGGAGTCGGCGGTGGCGCGGGCGACGAGCTTGTAGACGAAGCCGCACGTGGGATGCCCCGAGCCGGTGACCAGGGAGGTGCCGACGCCGAAGCCGTCGACGGGGGCGCCGCGCAGGGCGGCGATCTGGTACTCGTCGAGGTCGTTCGTCACGATGATCCGCGTGCTCGTCGCGCCGAGCCGGTCGAGCAGCTCGCGCACGTGGGTGACCTCGGTGAACAGATCGCCCGAGTCGATGCGCACGCCGCCGAGGGCGCCGCCGGTCAGCTCGACGGCCTTCTCGATCGCGGCGTCGATGTCGTAGGTGTCGACGAGCAGCGTCGTGTCCTCGCCGAGCCACTCGAGCTGGGCGCCGAAGGCCTCGGCCTCGGAGTCGAAGAGCATCGTGAACGCGTGGGCCGCGGTGCCCGACACGGGGATGCCCCAGGTGCGGCCCGCCTCGAGGTCGGAGGTGGAGCTGAAGCCGGCGATCCAGGCGGCGCGGGCGGCCGCGACGGCTGAGGCCTCGTGAGTGCGCCGGGCGCCGAACTCGGCGATCGGGCGGCCCTGGGCGGCCATCGTCATGCGGGAGGCGGCCGCGGCGATCGCGCAGTCGTGGTTGTAGATCGACAGCAGCAGCGTCTCGAGGAGCACGACCTCGGCGAACGAGCCCTCGACCTGCAGCAGGGGGGAGCCGCCGAAGTAGAGCTCGCCCTCGGGGTAGCCGACGATGTCGCCGTGGAAGCGGTAGCCGGCCAGGTACTCGGCGAGGGCGTCGTCGGCGACGCCCTCGCGCAGCAGGTAGTCGATCTCCTCGTCGCCGAAGCGGAAGTCGGCGAGGGCCGCGAGGGCGCGCCCGACCCCGGCCACGACGCCGTACGAGCGGCCCTGGGGCAGGCGGCGGGGGAACAGCTCGAAGAGCACGTGGCGGTTGGCCCGGCTCGCGTGGAGGGCGGCTTTGACCATCGTGAGCTCGTACATGTCGGTGAGCAGTGACGTTGTGGGCATGGGGCCACCCTACGGCGCGGCGCCCGGCGTCCGACGCCGATGTCGATCCATGGTCGGAAAGCAGTGCCGGGCCGGCCCGTTCCCCGTGGCCACGGGGCCGGACCGTCCCCCCGGCCGGGGCGCCGGCCCCGGTTGACTCGTGAGACAGAATGGAACCATGATGGAAGCTCCCCCTCAGGCGCCCAGCGGCGGTACCGCCCTCGTCGAGCGTCCTGCCGAGGAGGCCGTGGGCAATCGCAGCTGGGTGACGATCGTCTGGGACGACCCCGTGAACCTCATGAGCTACGTCACCCATGTCTTCTGCACCTACTTCCACTACTCGCGCGACCGCGCCGAGCGCCTCATGATGCAGGTGCACATGGAGGGCAGGGCGGTCGTCAGCTCCGGGAGCCGCGAGCGGATGGAGCGCGACGTCAACGCCATGCACGGCTTCGGCCTGTGGGCCACCGTCGGCAGGGGCGAGTAGTGCACTCCTTCCGCCGCCGCCGCGGGCAGCTCACCTGCACCTTCGAGGCCGCCGAGCTCAGCGTCATGACGAGCCTCGTCGACCAGTTCATGGAACTGCTCACCGGCGACGACATGCCCCCCAGGACGACGAACGGGTTGGGGGAGCAGGACCTCTTCGCCGAGCTCGAGCGCGAGCTCAACGACCCGCCGACCGACGACTTCCGCCGCAACCCCGACGTCGACCCGGCCCTGCGGCGGCTCTTCCCCGACGCCTACCAGAACGATCCGCAGGCCTCGTCCGAGTTCCGCCGCTTCAGTCTCGCCGAGCAGCGCGACGCCAAGCTCGACGCCGCCGTGGCGATGCTCTCCGATCTCAACCAGGTGGGCGGCGACATGCGCTGCGCCGTGCCGGACGAGCACATCGACGCCTGGCTCAAGACCCTCACCGCCGTGCGCCTGGCCCTGTCGGTGCGTCTGGGCATCCTCACCGCCGACGACGCCGACCGGCTCGCCGAGCTGCCCGAGGACGACCCGATGGCCGCCGTCTTCTCGGTCTACGAATGGCTCGGCTGGGTGCAGGAGTCCCTCCTCGACTGCCTCCACTGACCCCCCACCGGGCAGGGGGCCGGGCCCGTGCCATGGACCGTCGGCGGCGGGGACCCGACTCCCGGGCCGGTCGGGGACCGGCCCGCCGCCATGGCCGACGATGCGGGCCCGCCGGTACGGGACGCGGATCCGGGGTGCGATGCGCGCGGCCCGCCGTCGCCGGCCCGGGGCCCGCACGGGCTCCGCGGCGCGGGGCGGCCGGGGCGGAGACTAGGATCGGAGGCGTGCTCAACCCGGAACTCGACACGACGGACTCACCGGTGACCGACGACGCGCCCGCCGCGGCGGGCGACGCGAACGCGCCGATCGGCGTCTTCGACTCCGGCTTCGGTGGCCTGACGGTGGCCCGCTCGGTCGTCGACCTGCTGCCGCACGAGGACATCCTCTACCTGGGCGACACGGCCCGCGCCCCCTACGGCCCGCGCCCGATCGCCCAGGTGCGCGGCTTCGTCCTGGAGGCCCTCGACGATCTCGTCCATCGGGGCGTGAAGGCCCTCGTCATCGCCTGCAACACGGGCTCGGCGGCAGCCCTGCGCGACGCCCGCGAGCGCTACGACGTGCCGGTCGTCGAGGTGGTCGTGCCGGCCGCCCGCAAGGCCGCCGCGATCACCCGCAACGGCCGCATCGGCGTCATCAGCACGCAGGCCACCGCGAGCTCGCTCGCCTACGACGACGCCCTCGGCGCCTCGCCCGTCCAGCTGTTCACGCAGGTGTGCCCGAAGTTCGTCGAGTACGTCGAGACGGGCGTCACGACCGGCCCCCGTATCCTCGCGACCGCCCGCGAGTACCTCGCCCCGCTCCAGGAGGCCGACGTCGACACGCTCATCCTCGGCTGCACGCACTACCCGCTCCTGTCGGGCGTCATCAGCTACGTCATGGGCGAACGCGTCACTCTCGTCTCCAGCTCCGACGAGTGCGCCCGCACCGTCTTCGCCGAGCTGACCCGCCTGGACCTGCTGCGCGACGATCTCGACCACGAGCCGACCCGCCGCTTCCTCACCACCGGCGACGCCGAGCACTTCCAGGGCCTGGGTCGGCGCCTCATGGGGGGCTTCGTGAGCCAGGTGGAGTCGGCCAGCATCGACGGGCGTTGAGCCCGCCCTCCGGGGTCGTCTGGGCTCTGCCCGACCCTCCCGGGGTCGACACGGTGCGGTGCGCCGCCCGGCGCGGGTATCTTGGCACTCGTGTCCGACTCCGTGAAGACGACGGTGCGCGCCGACGGCCGCGCGCTCGATGAACTGCGTCCCGTGACCATCACCCGTGGCTGGCTCGACCATGCCGAGGGCTCCTGCCTCATCGAGTGCGGCAGGACCCGCGTGCTCGTCGCCGCGTCGGTCACCGAAGGCGTCCCGCGCTGGCGCCGGGGCTCCGGGCTCGGCTGGGTGACCAGCGAGTACGAGATGCTCCCGCGCTCCACGAGCACCCGTTCCGACCGCGAGTCGCGGCGGGGCCGGGTCGGCGGGCGCACCCACGAGATCAGCCGCCTCATCGGCCGCAGCCTGCGCGGCGTCCTCGACGACCGGGCCCTCGGCGAGAACACGATCGTCATCGACTGCGACGTCCTCCAGGCCGACGGCGGCACTCGCACCGCCTCCATCACCGGTGCCTACGTCGCCCTGCACGACGCCGTCGAGTGGCTGCGCGCCCGTGGCGCGCTGGCCGGCGAGCCGCTGACCGGCTCGGTCGCGGCGATCAGCGTCGGCGTCGTCGACGGCGTCCCGATGACCGACCTCGCCTACGCCGAGGACTCCCGCGCCGACGTCGACATGAACATCGTGTGCACCGGCGACGGGGACTTCGTCGAGGTGCAGGGCACCGGCGAGGGCGCCGCCTTCGGCCGGGAGACGCTCGGCGCGCTGCTCGACCTCGGACAGGCCGGCTGCGCCCGGCTCAGCGGGCTCCAGTCCAGGGCGCTCGCCGACCCCGAGGGGAGGGCTGCCCTGTGACCCGGCGCGTGCTCCTGGCCACCGGCAATGCGAAGAAGCTCACCGAGCTGCGCCGCATCATCGCCGACTGCGGCATGGACCTGGAGGTCGTGAGCCTCAAGGACATCGACCCCTACCCCGACCCCGAGGAGTCCGAGTGGACCTTCGAGGGCAACGCCCTCATCAAGGCGCGCGAGGGTATGGTCCACTCGGGGCTGCCGGCGCTCGCCGACGACTCCGGCATCTGCGTCGACGCGCTGGGCGGCATGCCCGGCGTGCGCAGCTCCCGCTGGAACGGCCCCGAGCAGGAGGACATCGCCAACCTCGAGCTCGTCCTGCGCCAGATCGAAGACGTCCCGCGGGGGCGCCGGCAGGCCCAGTTCGTCGCGGTCATGGCGCTCGTCATGCCCGACGGCCGCGAGTTCACGACCCGTGGCGAGATGGCCGGCCACCTCACGAACCGTCCCAAGGGCTCGCGCGGTTTCGGCTACGACCCGATCTTCGTGCCCGACGAGCAACTGCCCGACGCCGAGGGGCGGCTGCGCACCGCCGCCGAGATGGCCGCCGGCGAGAAGGACGCGATCAGCCACCGCGGCCGTGCCGTGCGGGCGATGCTGCCGATTGTCGCCCGCGAGCTCGGCCTGCCGGTCCCCGAGGGCCTGCACGTCGAGCCGGACACGGTGCCGGGCGCCGACCGGGAGGGCCCGGCCCCGACGCTGCCCGCCAGCGAGTGGACCGCCCAGATCCCCGCCGTGCAGCGCCCGGAGTCCCAGCCCGCGGCCCGGCCCACCCGCGCCGCCGGGCCGACGAGCGGCGTGACCCCGCTGGAGCCCTGAGCCGAACGGATCGGACGGGGAACCGTCCGCTCCGGGGTGTGGTCGGCGGTCCTGTCGGCGCCGGAGCATAGCCTGGTTCCCGTCCACCGAATCCGACGCGCCGGTCCTGGTCGGCGCACGAGACCGAGGAGGCCCATGCAGCAGTACCTCGACCTGCTCGAGCGCGTCATGACCACCGGCGTCGACCGCTCCGACCGCACCGGCACGGGCACGCGCAGCATCTTCGGTCACCAGATGCGCTTCCACCTCGACGACGGCTTCCCGCTCGTCACGACGAAGAAGGTGTACACGCGCGGCGTCTTCGGCGAGCTGCTGTGGTTCCTGCGCGGCGACACGAACATCGCGTGGCTGCACGGGAACGACATCCACATCTGGGACGAGTGGGCCGACGAGAGCGGCGACCTCGGCCCCATCTACGGCCACCAGTGGCGCAGCTGGCCCGACTACGACGGCGGCGCCATCGACCAGCTGGCGCAGGTGATCGACCTGATCCGGATGAATCCCGACTCGCGGCGCCTCGTCGTCTCGGCCTGGAACGTCGCCGAGGTGCCGGGCATGGCGTTGCCGCCGTGCCATCTGCTCTTCCAGTTCTACGTGGCCCCCGCCTCCGACGACGGTCCCGCCCGGTTGAGCTGCGGCCTCTACCAGCGCTCGTGCGACCTGTTCCTCGGGGTGCCCTTCAACATCGCCTCGTACGCCCTGCTCACCCACATGGTGGCGCAGGTCTGCGGGCTGCGCGTCGGCGACTTCGTCCACACCCTGGGCGATGCGCACGTCTACAGCAATCATGTCGAGCAGGTGCGCGAGCAGCTGTCGCGCACCCCGCGCCCCCTGCCGAGGCTGCGGCTCAATCCCGAGGTGACGAGCATCGACGGTTTCGAGCTGGGCGACATCGAGCTCATCGGCTACGACCCGTACCCGTCGATCAAGGCTCCGGTGGCGGTGTGAGCGGGCCCTCGGGCGGCGCCGGGCCCGCTCCCCGGGTCATTGCCATCGCCCTCGTCGCCGCGAACGGCGTCATCGGCGACGGCGTCGACCAGCCCTTCAGGTTCCGCGAGGACTGGCGCCGCTTCAAGGCGACGACGTTCGGACACCCCCTCATCCTCGGACACGCCACGCACCGCACCATGGGCCTGCTCGCCGGGCGCACGAGCATCGTCATCAGCCGAGACCCGGCGTCGGTGCGCTTCCCGGAGGACCCGCCGGCCGGGGCGCGCGGCATCGCCGTGGCGAGCCTCGACGAAGCCCTGGACGTCGCCGCCGGCCTCGACCGCGAGAAGGTCTTCATCTGCGGCGGCGGCGAGGTCTACCGGGCCGCCATGGGGCGGGTCGACGAGCTCGACATCACCGCCGTGCACGCCGACGCCGCCGGCGCGGTCACCTTCCCGCCGATCGACCCGGCCCGCTGGCGCGAGACCGAGCGCATCGTCGGCGAGCGGTTCGACGTCGTCCGCTACGAGCGCATCCGCCCCCAGGCCGGAGGCGACGACGGGCTGGACGGCGCGAAGGGCTGAGTCATGCGAGCGTCCGCCTCCGTGCTGCACCTCGACCTCGACGCCTTCTTCGCGTCCGTCGAGCAGCGCGACAAGCCCTCGCTGGCCGGAAGGCCGGTCGTCGTCGGGGGCGTCGGAGGGCGCGGGGTCGTCGCGACCGCCAGCTACGAGGCCCGCGCACTGGGCGTCCACTCGGCCATGGGCACCGGCCAGGCCCGGCACCTGGCCCCGCACGCCGCCTACCTGGCCACCCGCTTCGAGGCCTACCGCGAGTCCAGCCGCATCGTCATGGCTCTGCTCGGCGAGCTCAGCCCCCTCGTCGAGCCCCTCAGCATCGACGAGGCCTTCGTCGACCTGGCCGCCGGCGGGCGCGACACCTCGCCGGAGGCGCTCGCCGCGCTCGTCGAGGGCCTGCGCCGCGAGATCACGGAGCGCACAGAGGGCCTCCACGCCTCGGTCGGCGTCGGCTCCAGCAAGTTCATCGCCAAGCTCGCCTCCGAGTCCGCCAAGCCCGACGGGAGCCGCATCATCGCCCCCGGCCGGGAGCCCGACTTCATCGCGCCGATGAGCGTGCGGGCCATCCCCGGCATCGGCCCGGCCACCACTGAGAAGCTCAGCCGACTCGGGATCCGCACGGTCGCCGAGCTGCGCGAGGCGAGCCCCCGCGAGCTCGTCCGCGAACTCGGCCGGGCCGTGGGGGAGTACGTCCACGGCATCGCCTTCGCGCAGGACGACCGGCCGGTGGCGCCGCGAGGGGAGGCCAAGTCGATCTCGGTCGAGGACACCTTCGAGCAGGACATCACCGAGTCGGCCGCGGTCGCCGAGGTCATCGCCGCCGACGCCAGGCTCGTCGCCGTCCGGCTCGCCAGGGCGGGCCTGTTCGCCCGCACCGTCACCGTCAAGGCCCGCATGGCCGACTTCAGCACGGTGAGCCGCTCACGCACCCTGCTCGGCGCCACCGACCATCCCGAGCGCATCGCCGCCGTCGCCCAGGGCCTGGCCGGGGCGATCGACCCCCGCGGCGGCGTACGGCTCCTCGGCGTGGGCGTCTCGAACTTCACGCAGGCCGCCCAGGAGGAGCTCTTCGAGGTCGACGACGCGGAGCCGGCCGCCGGCCGGCTCGTGCGCCACGACGAGGCGGCCCCGTCGGTCACGGTGCGCCATCCGGAAGCCGGCTTCCCGCCCGGCATGGACGTCGAGCACGACGAATGGGGCCGCGGCTGGGTGTGGGGCTCGGGGCACGGCATCGTGACGGTGCGCTTCGAGCACCGCGGCGGGCCCGTCGGCCCGGTCCGCTCCCTGCGCGCCGACGACCCCCTGCTGCACCGCGCCGGGCTCCTCCCGCTGGCGGCCGCTGTGCCCGAGGACGACGAGGACGACGGGCACGGGCCGGGCTGGGCGCGCCGGATGCGCGACCTGGGCGCCGCGCGGGTGCCGTCCGAGGACGCCCGGCCGTCGCCCGGGGAGAGCGCCCGCACGGTTCACAACTGACCTGCCGTCCGAGGGCGCCCGGCCGTCGCGGGCCCGGGCCGCGGGGCCGTGCCGGCCCGCCGCCGGTCCGCCGCGCGGGGCCCTGCGGCGCCCGAGGCTGGGGGCGGGGGCTTCGGGCGTGTGACACACTGTGCAGTGCAGTTCCGACGAGGAATCCGGTGCCCGGCCGAGCCGGTGGTCCGGAGCGGTCCCGCCACTGTGATCCGGCTCCGGCCGGTCAGCCAGACACTCGCGGCGCTGCACGGCGAGAACCATTGGGCGAGGCACCTGAGGAGGCCATGTGAGCGAGAGCGCGCGCCCCGACATCGGATCCGGCGGCCCCGGTCGCGGCGGCGGCCGGCGGCGCTTCATCGGGGTCGGGGTGGGCCCCGGCGATCCCGAACTGGTCACCTTCAAGGCGGCGAGGGTGCTGCGGACGGCCGGCGTCATCCTCGTCCCCGCCACCGAGGCCTCCGCCGACGGCCCCGGGCGCGCCGAGCGGATCATCGCCGACGTCGTCCCCGACGGCGCGGCCCGCATCAGGCGCATCCCCTTCTCGATGGCCCAGCGCCGCGGCGTCGGCGCCCGCCGCGCCGACAGCTGGCGGGCCAGCGCCGACGCCGCCGTCGAGGCCTTCGGGTCCGGCTGCCGCACCGTCGCCTTCGCCACCGTCGGCGACCCGGCCGTCTTCTCCACCTTCAGCTATCTGCGCGCCACGCTCGCCCGGCGCATGCCCGACGTCGACTACGAGCTCGTGCCCGGCATCACCGCCATGCAGGCCCTGGCCGCCGCGAGCACCACCCCGCTGGCCGAGGGCCGCGAGATCCTCGCCCTCGTGCCGGCCACCGTCGGGCCCGACAGGCTCGGGCGGCTGCTCGACGTCGCCGATTCGGCCGCCATCTACAAGGGAGGACGCACGCTGCCCGAGGTGCTGCGGGCCCTGCGCGAGCGCGGCCGCCGGGCGGTCATCGGCACCGACGTCTCCCTGCCCGACCAGCGGCTCGTCGACCTCGACGAGATCGACGCCGACGAGACGCTGCCCTACTTCTCGGCCGTCCTCACGACGCCCGAGCGCACCATCACAGGAGGCCGGATATGAGCGAGCGGCCCGCAGGAGCCGAGCCCGCGGACGACGAGCCCGACGTCGACGCGATCGACCATGCGCGGATCGACGCGCCGCCGGTCCCCGCCCCCGGGCACGACCGCCCGCGCGGCCTCGTCGTCTTCGTCGGGGCGGGCCCCGGCGCCCCCGACCTGGTGAGCGTGCGCGGCGCCCGCGTCATCGCCGAGGCCGACATCGTCATCTGGGCGTCCAGCCTCGTCCACCCCGACATGGTGGCGAACCGCCGGCCGGACGCCGAGCTCGTCGACTCCGCGTCGATCCCCTTGGAGGACCTCGTCCCGCTGTACACCCGCGCCCGCGACGAGCACCTCCTCGTGGCCCGCGTGCACACCGGCGACCCGTCCCTCTACGGGGCCACCGCCGAGCAGCGCGACCTGTGTCGGCGCCTCGGCGTCGACGTCGAGACCGTGCCGGGCATCTCGGCCTTCAGCGCCACCGCCGCCCGCATGGACGTCGAGATCACCGTGCCCGAGGTCAGCCAGTCGCTCGTCATCACCCGCCTGGAGGGGGGCCGCACCCCGATGCCGGACGGGGAGACCATCGCCTCGTTCGCCGCGCACGGCGCCACCATGGCCGTCTACCTGTCGGCGGCCCGCCACCGCGCCCTCCAGGACGCCCTCCTCGCCGGCGGCTACCCGCCCGGCACCCCGTGCATCATCGGCTACTCGGTGACCTGGCCGCAGGAGATGATGTTCCGCTGCGAGCTGTCCCGGCTGTCCGAGACGATGCGGGCCCACCGGCTGTGGAAGCACACCATCGTGCTCGTCGGCCCCGCCCTCGCCGAGGGGCCCATCACCGCGCGCAGCCACCTGTACCACCCCGGCTTCCGCCACGGGTACCGCGCCGCCGACGCGCGGGCCCGGCAGGAGCTGCGCGCCCACGGCGCCCGCGCCCTCGACGACGCCGTTCCCGGTGACGCCGGGTCCGGAGACGACGCCCCCGACGGGACCCGGGGCGGGATGACGGAGGAGAAGGCATGATCCGCGTCCACGGATACCTCGGCCGCATCGACGAGCGGCTGCGCCGCGAGGCCGCCGCCGCCGACCTGGTCGTCGGCGGGCGCCGCCATCTCGACGCCTTGGCGGTGCCCGAGGACAGGCGCCTGGTGCTGGGCCCCATCGGGCCGGCCGTCGAGGCCATGAGGGCCCTGCCCGGCGACGCCCGGGTCGTCGTCGTGGCCTCGGGCGACCCGCTGTTCTTCGGCGTCGTGCGCCGCCTGCGCGCTGCGGGGCTGGCCGTCGAGGTCGTCCCCGAGATCACGAGCGTGCAGGCCGCCTTCGCCGCCGTCGCCGTGCCCTGGGACGACGCCCAGATCGTCAACGCCCACTCCCGCGGCATCGACGCCGCCGTGCGCGTGGCCCGGAACCATCCGAAGGTCGCCGTCCTCACCGCCCCCGGCCGCGGCGTGCGCGAGATCGCCGAGGCCCTGCGCGGGGCCGGCAAGACCTACGTCGTGGCCGCCCGCATGGGCGAGCCCGACGAGCGGGTCGACGTCCTCAGCGAGGACCGGGCCCTCGCCCTCGGCGCCGGCGAGGTGCCCGGCCTGCACGTCGTGCTCGTGCTCGACCACCGCCCCGACGAGGCGGCCGTGCTCGGCGTGACCCCGGAGATCGCCGGCGACGCCGCCGAGCCCGCCGACGACGAGCAGCGCCCCGGTCGGAACCGGGCCGCCGACGGCTCGGACCGCGAGCCGATCATCGGCCAGGTCTGCACGACCGGACGCGCCCGCGCGAACGCCGACCGCATCGACGAGGCCCTGTCCGTCGTGTCGAAGCGCTACGTCGGCGGCGCGGCGGCCGGGCTGGCCGCCGCGTGGGGCGAGTGCGATCTCATCGTCTCGCACCTGGCCCTCGGCGCCACGGCCCGCATGATCGCCCCGTTCCTGGCCGACAAGCGGACCGACCCGGGCGTCGTCGTCGTGGACGAGGCGGGCCGGTTCGCGATCCCGCTGGTCGGCGGGCACATCGGCGGGGCCAACGAGCTGGCCCGCCGGATCGCCGACGGGATCGGCGCCACCGCCGTCGTCTCCACCGCCACCGACTCGCTCGGCCTGCCGGCCCTCGACCAGCTCGGCTGGGCCGTCAGCGGCGACGTGGCGGCCGTCACCGGCGCCCTCCTCGAGGGCAGGCCGGTCGACTGGGTGCGCGAGCGCCTGTGGCGGGTGCCGCCGCTGCCCGACACCGTGCGCGTCACCGGCCCCCGCGAGGCGCCCGCCGCCGCTGACGGCCTCGACGCCTCCGACGGTCCGGAGGGGGCCGACGGCAGGCCGCCGGCCGTGGCCCGCGTCGTCGTGACCGACGGGCTCGAGGTGCCCGCCTCCGGGCTGCCCACCGTCGTCCTGCGGCCCGACAGCCTCGTCGTGGGCATGGGCTGCAACAGGGGCACCGACGTCGAGGAGCTGCGCGGCCTGCTCGAGGAGACCCTCGCCGACGCCGGCCTGGCCGTCGAGTCGGTCGCCGCCCTGTGCAGCGCCGACGTCAAGGTGGGCGAGAGGGGCCTCATCCGGCTGGCCGCCGAGCTCGGCGTCCCCTACCGGGTCTTCGACGCCGCGACCCTCGACGCCCAGGACGCCCCGACCGTCTCCGAGGTCGTGCGGGCCGAGGTCGGCACCGGCTCGGTGTCCGAGGCCTCTGTGCTGGCCGCCGGGGCGCGGCTCGTCGTGCCCAAGCGCAAGAGCCGCAACGCGACCTGCGCCCTCGGACGCATCCCGGCCCGCGGCGTGCTGCACGTCGTCGGCCTGGGCCCGGGCTCCCGCGATCTGCTCACCCCGAGGGCGCGCGACGCGGTGCGGAACGCGAACCTGGTGGTCGGCTACGGCCCGTACGTGCGCCAGATCCGCGACCTGGTGAGCCCGAACGCCGACGTCCTGGCCACGAGGATGGGCACCGAGGAGCAGCGCACCGCTGCGGCCATCGACGCCGCCCGCCGCGGCCTCGACGTCGCCTTCGTCTGCGGCGGCGACCCGGCGATCTACGCCATGGCCAGCCCGACCCTCGAGATGGGCACCGACGGCATCGACGTCGACATCGTCCCGGGCGTCACCGCCGAGCTGGCCGTCTCGGGCATCCTGGGCGCCCCGCTGGGCCACGACCACGCGACGATCAGCCTGTCGGACCTGCACACCGACTGGGAGCTCATCTGCAAGCGGGTGCGCGCCGCCGCCGAGGGCGACTTCGTCATCACCTTCTACAACCCGCGCTCGCGCACGCGCACCCACCACCTGCCCGACGCGCTGGCGATCATCGCGCAGCACCGCGGGCCGGACACCCCGGTCGCCTGCGTCGCGCAGGCCGAGCGGCCCCAACAGAAGGTGACGATGTCGACGCTGGCCGAGTTCAGGCCGGAGTGGGTGGACATGAACACGATGGTGATCGTCGGCTCCGACACCACCAGGTTCGTCACCAGCGGTGACGGTCGACGGATGATCGTCACCCCGCGCGACTACCACTGGATGGAGGGGCGGGTGAGCGGCGAGAACCGCCTCAACTACCGCCACCAGGACCGTCCGAGGATGTCGCGCGCCGAATACCGGGGCCGGACCGAGGAGAAGTGACAATGACCCGTCAACCCCCGCTCGTCGTCGCCGCCCACGGCACCCGCCAGGCCGAGGGCCTGGCCAGCTGCCGGGCGCTCGTCGACCGCGTCGCCGGCCGGCTGCCCGACGTGCACGTCGGCATCGGCTTCGTCGAGCTCGCCGAGCCCGACATCGCCGCCGCCGTCGGCGACGCCCTCGAGGCGGTGCCGCCCCAGGCCGGCGGCGAGGACCCGGACGCCGTCGTCGTGCCGCTGCTGCTGCACACCGGCGGCCACGTCCGCGCCGACATCCCCGACGCCATCGAGGCCGGCCGCGGCGACGCCCGCGTGGCCTACGCCGGCCCGCTCATGCCCGACCCGCGCGTCCGCTTCGCCCTGCAGCGCCGCATCGACGAGGCCCTGACCCCCGCCGGCGGCGAGGCCTGGCGACCCGGCGACACGGCCGTCGTGCTCGTGGGCCGCGGCGCCCTCGTGCCCGACGCCAACGCCGAGCACTACCGCATCGCGCGTCTGGTGTGGGACGAGATGGGCCTGCGGCAGGTGCTGCCCGCCTTCATCCAGGTGAACCGACCGAGCGTGCCCGACGCCCTGTCGGCGGCGGCCGCGTCCGGACTCACCCGCATCGTCGTGGCGCCCGTCTTCCTGTTCACCGGCAAGCTGTCGGAATGGCTGGCCGAGCAGGTGGGCGCCTGGGTCGAGTCCCACCCCGGAGTCGAGGTGCGCATCGCGCACGTCATCGACGACTGCGACGAGATCGCCGATGTCGTGATCGACCGCTACCGCCGCCGGCTCGGCTCCGAGGGGGCCGGTCAGGGGGCCCCGGTGTACCTGTCCGGCCTGCGGCTACAGGGCCGTCGGGTGCTCGTGGTGGGCGCCGGTCATGTGGCCGAGCGCCGCATCCCGCAGCTGCTGGAGGCCGGAGCCAGGGTGCGCGTCGTCGCACCGAGCGCCGGCATCAAGGTCTCGGGCTTGGCGGCCCGCGGTCAGGTCGAGCTCGTCGGGCGCGGCTTCCGGCCGTCCGACGTGGACGACGCCTGGTACGTCGTGGCGGCGGCCAATGACGCCGCGGTGAACCGGCAGGTCGCCGAGGCGGCCGAGGCGCGGCACATCTTCTGCGTCCGCTCCGACCGCGCCACCGGGGGCAGCGCCTACACCCCCGCGACCGAGCAGGCGGGCGGCATCTCCGTCGCCGTCGTCGGCGACCGCAACCCGCGCCGCAGCGTGAAGGTGCGCGAGGAGCTGCTGCGCGCCCTGCAGGGCGTCTGAGCGGGGCCCGGGGCGGGCCCCGTCCCGCAGCTCGGCCGTGTTCTGCGGTTGTCTGGGCGGCTGACCGCACGCCGAACAGCACGGGGCGGGCCCGGGCCAGGGCCCGCCCCTTTTTTGGCGGTTTCAGCTGTTGCCTCCAGAAGATCCACCACGCGTAGCGGTGCACGACGATGAAGTTTGTTCACAGCACGCAGGAGGAAAACCTGACAAGGGAGAACGCTCCTGTGGACGACTCCTGTGAATAAGCCTCGATGACCAGAGCATCGGATATCCTATTGACATGATATCTTCTCAAGGGTATACTTGTTCTGCATGAGGTGGACCGTTGAGTTCTCCGACGAGGTGCGCTCTTGGTACCTGGGTCTGAGCCCAGCGGGGAGGGCAACGGCAGACCGGATTCTTGAGCGGTTGGCCTCTCAGGGAAACATGCGGCGCATGCCGCATTCCCGCTCATTGGGCGGTGGGTTGTACGAGCTGCGGTTCGCATGCGAAAACGTCAGTCAGCGCATCACGTACGTCTTCGAGCTGGATCGTAGGGCGGTGACCTTGACAGCGTTCCGAAAGCAGCGTCAGAACGAGCGTGGTGAGATCCTGCGGGCCAGGCGGGCGCAGGCAGCGCGCCAAGCGGCGGATGCCACCAGGAAGGATGCCACCAAGAAGAGGGGAGGGGGACGATGAGCACCAGCGCTGCGACGACCTCGTGGGAGCAGGTCCGGGAGGAATCTCTGGCCGCCATGACCGAGGCGGAGCGAGCCGAGTACGACGCCGCGTCGATCGAAGCCGAGGCGCGGCTGCAACTCGCTGAATTGGTCTACAACGCGCGCACAGCAGCCGGGCTGTCTCAGACTGAGCTCGCTCGAAGGGCTCATACTCGTCAGGCGGTCATCTCCGCCATTGAGAGCGGTGCTCAGGCTCCTGGTGGCATCATGCTCGCACGCATCGCTCACGCTCTGGGCGGGACTCTCAGCATCCACGTCGCAGCGTGAAGGTGCGCGAGGAGCTGCTGCGCGCCCTGCAGGGCGTCTGAGCGGAGCCCGGGGGCCCGGGCTCGGGCCCGCCCCGCGGCTGTGGCCTTCGCCGATCGGCTCTCCCGGTCGGTTCTGCGTCCCTTTCTGCGGTTGTGGTGCCTCTGGCGTGCGTCATCCGCGGGTGGTTCCTGTGGGTTGCGTTCGGGGACGGCCGTGGCGCGCCGGGCCGTGCTGGTGTTCGGTTGGTCTGTCGGGTTGGGTGGCTGATCGGCGTCCCTTTCTGCGGCTGTGGTGCGTCAGGTGTGCGTCATCCGCGGGTGGTTGCTGTGGGTTGCGTTCGGGGACGGCTGTGGCGCGGCGGGCCGTTGCCGGAGGTGGTTCTGCCTGCTTCTCGCCTCAGTCGGTTCCGGTGAAGCCGGCGCGTCCGACGACGGCGCCCCCGCGGTCGGTGCAGATGACCTGCACGTCGACCCGGGGGTTGTCGATGACGGCCTGCGCCTCGGCCTTGGCGGCGGCGGCGACTGCGTCGCCGAGGGGCACACCGGCTTCCGCGCAGAGGGCCTGCGCCCCGGCGGCGGTGGGGGACTGGCGCACCCGGTCGACGAGCTCCGGTCCGGCTCCGGCGCGGGCGGCGAGCTCGGCGAGGTGCTCGTGGTCGACCTGGGTGCGGTGCGAGTGCAGGTCGAGGTAGCCGTTGGCGAGCTTCGACATCTTCGCGAAGCCTCCGCACAGGGTGATCCGCGCGATGGGGTGGTCGTGCAAGTACTTGAGGACGGCCCCGGCGAAGTCGCCCATGTCGAGCAGTTCGATGCCGGGGTAGAGCCTCTCGACCGTCGCCGTGGACGACGACCCGGTGGTGCCCGCGGCGTGCTGCACCCCGGTCGCCCGGGCCACGTCGATGCCTTCGTGGATGCTGGCGATCCAGGCGGCGCACGAGTAGGGCACGACGACGCCGGTGGTGCCGAGCACCGACAGCCCGCCGAGGATGCCGATGCGCGGGTTCCAGGTGCGCCGGGCGATCGTCTCTCCGTCGTCGATCGACACGGTGACGAGTACGTCGGGTTCGCCGCTGCCGCCTGCCTCGCGGTCGGCGGCGGCGATGTTCGCGGCGATGTAGTGCCGCGGCACCGGGTTGATGGCCGGCTCCCCGATCGCCAGTGGAAGGCCCGCCCGGGTGACGGCGCCGACGCCCTCGCCGGCGCGGAAGACGATGCCGCTGCCCGGTTCGCCGCGGCGCAGCGTGGCGCGGACGACGGCGCCCTGGGTGACGTCGGGGTCGTCACCGGCGTTCTTGGTGACGGCGGCCATCGTCCAGCCCTCGCCCAGCTGCTCCTGGGTGAGGGCGAAGGCCGGTCGGCGCCCGTGCGGCAGGTCGATCTCGACGGGGTCGGGGAAGACGCCGGTGAGCAGCGCCGTCCAGGCGGCCCGGCCGGCGGCGGCCGCGCAGGCCCCGGTCGTCCAGCCGGGACGCAGCCCCGAGCGGTCGAGCTGGGCCTCGCGTCCCGTGCCGCGACTGGTCTGCCCGCGGCCGGTCGACCCGCGGCCGTTCGGCGTCGTCCCGTCCCCGGCTTCGCGGTCCGACGGCGTCGGCCCGCTGCCGCTCGTCCCGCGCTTCGCCCGGCCGGAGTCGGGCCCGCGGCCGGTCAGGTCGTGCCGGCCCTGCTCGGCGAGGGCCGGGTCGTTGCCCGGGCCGGCGGGGGAGTCGGCGGCGGTGACGTCCCTCGGCGGTTCGCCGGGGCCGGTGCGCACGGGCTCTGCGGGATCGGTCATCAGGCGTGCTCGTTGGTGAGTTCGGCCCGGGAGGCGAGGGCGTTCACCGCGGCGACGGCGATGGCGGAGCCGCCGCGGCGGCCCAGCAGGGTGATGTACTCCAGGCCGAGGTCGTCGTCCACGAGGGCCTGCTTCGACTCGGGGGCACCGACGAAGCCCACCGGGATGCCGATGATGCCGGCGGGGCGGGCGCCGGTGGCGTGGCACAGTTCGAGCACCCGGTACAGGGCGGTGGGGGCGTTGCCGATGGCGACGACGGCGCCGTCCAGCAGGTCCTGCTCGGCCCAGCGGTCGACGGCGGCATGGGTCTTCGTGACACCCTTGGCGCGCGCCTCGTCGGCGAGCGAGGGGTCCTTGATGTGGCAGACGACCTCGTTGTCGCGCGGCAGGCGCGAGCGGATGACGCCCGAGGCGGTCATCGACGAGTCGCACAGGATCGGTGCGCCGTCCGCGAGGGCCGTCTTGCAGCCGGCCGAGATGCCGGGCGTGAAGGCGATGTCGGCTGCGATGGCCGGGTCCGCGGCCGCATGGATCATGCGCACGACGACCGGCTCGACGTCGGCGGGGAAGCGGCTCAGGTCGGCCTCGGCGCGGATGATGCGGAAGGACTCGCCGTAGATGTCCGAGCCGTTGTTGAGGTAGTCGCTCATTGTTCTCCTGCTCGGTCGGCCTGCCGGGTCCAGTTCCAGCAGGTGATGGTGCGGGCGGGCCGCCAGCCACGCAGGCGGCCGATGCGGTCGGCGGTCTCGATGCCCAGGCGGAACAGCTCGCCGCCGTGGGCGCCGTGCAGGTCGGCGATGACGACCTCGGCCTCCATCGTCACGGCGTGGACGACGAGGCGTCCGCCCGGCGGCAGCACCTCCATGCACCGCTCGGCGAGCCGGGCGGTGAGGCCGCCGCCGATGAAGACGGCGTCGGGGGCGGGCAGGGCGTCGATGAGCTCGTCGATCGGGCCCTCGCGCACCTCGAACTGGCCGGGGAGGGTGAGATTGTCGGCGTTGGCGCGGGCGTTGGCTGCGCGTTCGGGTCGGCGCTCGACGCCGACGGCCCGGCAGGCCGGGTCGGTGCGGCACCAGTCGACGGCGATCGAGCCGGCGCCGGTGCCGAGATCCCACAGCAGCTCGCCGGGGGCGGGCCGCAGCGCCGCGAGCGCGACGGCGCGCACGGGGTGCTTGGTGATGAGCCCGTCGTGGACGAAGTGCTCCTCGGGCAGGCCCGGGGTGCGGCCGAGCCCGGTGGCGTTGCGGTCGGTGGTCACGCCCGCCAGACTATCCCGGCCGGGGCGTCCTGACCGGTCGGGAAGCGGCGGGGCCTCTCAGCTGTCGGCATGCAGGCGGGCGGCGACCCATTCGGCGGCCTGCTGCGGGGTGCTCACGCGATCCCCGTAGTCGGGGGCCGGTGGACGCGAGACCATGACGACGGCGGCGCCGATCTCGGCCGCCACGAGGAGCTTCGGGTCGAGGCGGGCGCCGCCGGAGTCCTTCGTGACGAGCGTGGCGACCGTGTGGGCCGGGTCGGCCATGAGCGCGCGCTCGCCGTCGCGGCTGAAGGGGCCGCGCCGGGTCAGGAGGGTCCAGCCGGCGGGGAGCGTCTCGTCGGGGGCGTCGATGACGCGGTGGGTGATGTCGCGGGCGCCGAGCGTCAAGTAGTGGGCGGTCTCCTGGCGGCCGATGGTGAGCAGCACCGGGTCGGGCAGGCGTCGGACGGCCCGGACGGCCTCGTCGTGGTCGGCGACCCAGGTCCAGTCGGCGGAGGCGGGCTGGGCGCGCCAGCTGGGCGCCTCGAGGCGGGCCAGGGCGGTGCCGGCGCGCCGGCAGGCGGCCGCGGCGCTGGCGCTCATGGCGGCGGCGAAGGGGTGGACGGCGTTGACGACGCAGCCCGGCCGGTTCTCGACCAGCCAGGCGGCCAGCCCGTCGGGGCCGCCGAAGCCGCCGATGCGCACCGCGCCGGGGACGGCGCGCGGCGCCTTCGTGCGTCCGGCCAGCGAGGTGGTGACGTCGAGGCCCTGCTCGACGAGCAGCCCGGCGAGGGTGCGGGCGAGGGCCGTGCCCCCGAGGATCAGCACGTCCATGCGGCAAGTCAAGCGCGGGCGGGGGAGCGGGGCAAGCGGCCCGGGAGCGCCCGGGCCGGTGGAGGAAGAACTGTCGTTCTTGCTTGTGCGCGGCATGCGGTCCATGCGTGCTCGGTGGTTCCGTCCCGGAGGTCCATGATGAGCCGGGAAAACCAGCGATCTCCCTCTTCACAAGGGATCATGGTATTTGTTATGACTTCTGGCATGGTGACTGATCTCGCACGGGTTGCGCGTGAGACGGATGAGGCAACGCGGAAGGCGCGTGCTCGTCTCGTGGCGGCTGTTCGGGAGGCTTCGGCCGCTAGCCAGTCCCAGGCTGAGATCGCCCGTAAGATCGGTCGTAGCCAGCCCGAGGTGTCCCGTCTTCTCCATTTCCATGGCACGGCGCCGCTGGCTCGTCGGCTCCGTACTCACCGTCAACCGGGAAGAGCCGACGATCGTGTATCATTTTTGCATGGCTGTTGACTTCGATCCGAACAGATTGCCCGGGAAAGTCGAGGTTCTTGAGGACCTCGTCAACGCCATTGGCGAGGCGGGCGATTCTGAGGGCGAGCGATCGTGGCTGGAGTGGAAGTCTGTACTGGACCTGAAGAGAGCGGAGGGTCGCTTCAAACTTGCGAAGGAAATTCTTGCATTCGCGAATCGTGACGTTCAGGAGGCTCAGCGGTTCTGCCATGGCTGGGCGTATGTGGTGGTGGGTGCCAGTGAGGAGGGAATCAATGGTATACGAGAGATCAGGACCCAAGAGGTGGAGCAGGCTCTTGCTTCCTACTTGGGGAGGGGGCGTGAAGCACCTCGTTGGGAACCCGTCTTCATTTCACCGGACTCGCAGCACAACGTCCTCGTCGTCAAAGTTGCACCACCCCAGGATGGCGATCCCATCTACTCTCTCAAAAAAGATTTTGCTGGATGTGGACAGGGGACGGTGTTCGTGCGCGGGGTCGAAGAATCGAGGCCCGCCGATCCCGGTCAGCTGCGCACGCTTCAGAGACGCCTGCTCGCTGGGAGTCTGCGGGACAGAGTCATGGAGAGGATGTCTCTGGTCTGCACCAGTCTCCATGTGGATGTGAATTTTTCCCCACTTCTACCCGCGTATGGCCGTCATGAAACGAAACCGTATTTTTCGTGGATTTCCTGTGCTGTTTCGGATATGATTGGGACATGCAGGTTGAGGTCACCGGGGAAGAAACCGCCGTCCTGATCAGGTGGAAGAAGCGCGCGGACAATTATGTGTTGGTGCGGATGAAAGCAGAAGCGATCCTGTACGCTTCTCGAGGCGTTGATGTGAGCATCATCGCTGAAATGGTTGAGCGCAGCGTGAAAACCATCCGGGAGTGGCTGGCCGGTTGGCGGGACAGCAGGATGTGCTCGGTGCTGACCGGGCATGCGGGGAACCAGAACGCGGCGAAACTCACCCGTGCCCAGAAGGAAGAACTCAAGGCCGTCTTGGCCCAGCCGCCCTCACAGTCCGGGATTGATGCCGAGTTCTGGGACGTCCCAGCGATACGTGACGTCGTGAAGATCCTGTTCGATGTCGAGTACGAGTCAGATTCTTCGTACCAGCTGCTCCTGCGGTTCTGCGGCCTGAGTTTCAAGCTGCCGGACCCGTTCGACAAGCACCGCGACGAGCAGGCCGTCACCAGGCGCATGGTCGAGGTGAAAGCCCAAGTCAAGGACCTGTTGGAAGCCGGTTGGGAGGTGTACGCGGCAGACGAGGTGCGCCTGGAGCACGAGGCCGAGACCCGCCGCATGTGGCTCCCGAAAGGACAGCGCACCAAACTGTCCGTGGACCGGAAGAAGACGTCCCAGTCGTTCTTCGGTGCTCTCTCGTTGACCAGCAAGAAGGTCAAGTTGTATCCGATCGAGGGGAACCAGAACACCGAGCAGACAATCCTCGCGCTGGACCGACTTCAACGCGAAACCGACACCGAGAAGATCGCGGTCGTCCTCGACAACGCCCGGTTCCACCACGCCAAGATGCTGACCGGTCTCTACGAGCCCGGTCAACTGCTGAAACGCATCACCCCGATTCATCTGCCACCGTATGCGCCCGACCACAACCCGGTCGAGCACGTCTGGAACACGGCCAAGAACAACATCGCGAACATCCAGCGCGAGACCCCCGAAGAAACCTTCGGCGCGTTCGCCTCATACATCACCGGCCGCACCTTCGACTACGACTTCGAACACCTCCCACCCCGCGACACCGAAAACGATCTTGTTTCATGACCGCCATACCATGGATTTGCGGAAATTGTGCATGAGCATTCTGGTCGGAGTGTCACGATCTGGGCGGAGCTGCTCTCTTCGGGGAGTTTTGATGAGAGGTCATTTCTGCGCGGGATGATTCGTCCTCTTCCATCTGACCACATGCTTGTCATAATCCCTGATTACTTGCCTCCCGAGTCCATGGTCAAAGAAGTGGAGGATGCCGTCGAGAAGGATTACGGGAGAATTCGTAACATACACGGCGGAACGGAGACGGGTAAGGTCATAGCGATATGTGATTCTTCATTCGGCAGTATCCATGCTGCGATCCGTGAGCTTGTCCTTGCTGGCTTGGAAGGTAATTTTCCCATGCGATCCGCTGTTCTCGGCGTGGGGATCCCAGATGCTGGGAGTCTTGGTTCGTAGTAATTAACTTCTCTGAATGGAGCACTGCCCGGGTGCGAATTGCTGGCCCGTCAGCCGGCGGACTCACGATCAATGGTGCTGCGAATGGTCGCCAACTGTGTGGTGTGTGCTTGATCGCCTTGTTGTGGTCCCGCTTCGGCCTGATGGTTCCCCGCCATCCTTGGGGTGGGGGAGGAACTGATCGCAAGGGTAGCGGGCCTCAAGGAGGGCGATCCTGTGCCGCAGGACTTCGGTCATCCGTTCATTCGATGGTCTGACTGTGAAACTTGACGGCCGCGAACCCGCCACGAGCTTGTCGCGCCCCGGCGTGATCGGAGGGGGCTCGGGATCATCTCACGTGGTGTCACACCGTCCGAAGCTGGACGCCTTCGCTTCAGCGGCTGTCCAATCGCTTCCGGAGGACTGGGCTGCACTGGATCGCAGCGACGATTCGGCCGCAGGCCTCCGCGTCGGAACTTGCCTCATGATGGTTGAGGCGAAACTGTGGTGCGCATGCCGAGACCACTGTGGGCAGCTTGTAGTCGGGGAGCCCGGGGATCAGCCTCCGGCTGAGTCGGTAACTGCAGAAGAACTGTTGGGGGAAGGTGGCTGTTCCGAAGAACGAGTCCAGGGAGCGCCAGACTCGCGAGTCGAACGAGGCATTGTGTGCGTACACGGGGCGATTCCCGACGAAGGATGCTGCATAGGGGGCCACATCTGGCCACATCGGGGCATTCCTGACGTCGCTGCTCGTTATTCCATGAATATATGTGAACTGGAACTTATCCAGTCCACGAGGTGGTTTGATGAGTGTTGCAAGTCTTTCGACAGGATTTCCCGTGGAGAACTTGACGAGGGCGATCTGGCAGGCTGATGCGTCGAGGTTGTTCGCGGTCTCGAAGTCCACCGCCACGAACTCCGGGAGCATGAGTTCATCCATGCTGGGAATCAATGAGGGTCTGCGCTGGCTCGTGCTCATGGCTCCGCTGTTCATGCTCTGCTGGCTGCTTGTCCTCTCCTGCTCGGCCCTCTTGGCCGCTTTCTCCTGTTCGACGAAGGCATGCCATTCCTCCTTGTGGGGAGAGGGGTCCAGGCCGTGCTCCCGGGCCGAGCACTCGCGGGCCTTGGCGAGACGCTTCCTCAGGTTCAGCCGCTGGTCCTCCCGCGGCGCTGTGATGTTGAGGCCCAGCCAGGCCTCGATGGTGGAGATCTCGGCATCGTAGGAATGCATCTTGTGCTGGATCTTGCACACTTCGATGACGTAGTGCTCCATGGCGTTGTCAGGATTGCGCAACGCGGCATTCTGCATGGCCTTCATGCATCCTGTGGCGATGGTGAGGGCCCCCTCCAGGTCCCCCGTCCGTTTCAGGGAGACCACGGTGTCATCCCAGTCGCAGATGTTCCTCCCCCTGTACCTCGGCATGCTCGGGGTCGTGAGGCCTGGTGGTGTGATGGGCGTGATGGGTTCGTACGCGGGCTGCACCCTGTGAATCCGCGGTGGTGCGGCGCTCGACTGTCGGGGGGCGGATGGTGCGAAGGATCGTGCGGTTGGCGCGGACCCGGGGCCACCGCTCCTGAAGAGTCTGCTGAAGAATTCGCTCAATGACATGGCTTTCCTATGGTTCAAGCGCCCGGATGCGGCGCGACGGCTCGAAACGGGCTGTTGGGCCCGATGGGGTCACTTCCTGCTCATGTGGATTATGGCCGTAGCTCCCTGCCACTCGATCTTGAAACTGAGCTCATCGTCAGATGCCGAGTAGGTGAAGTCCTTCGTCGAGTCAGTCGAGGCAAGGATCGACTGACTCATGGCTTCCGTGTCTCCCTGGCTCGTCCATGTGTAGTCACCGGCCTCGGTGGGCGCCTCGTAGCTCCCCTGCCAGAACAGGCCGGTCACGTCGCCGGTGTAGTTGACGGTCACGGTGTCGTTGACGATTGTGGCTGCGTAGTGGGTGTCATCTGTTCCTTCGTCGCGCTGCTCCCAGTCGCCGTTCAGGTCGGCGGGTTTCGGGGCCTCGATGGTCGTGCTGCTGGCCGGTGCCGTCGTGGACGAGCTCCCGCTGCTGCAGGAGGTGAGGCATCCGACCCCCAGGGCGAGAACGACTCCTGCGATGGCGATCCGATTGATCTTCATGCTTCCCCCGTTGGTCTTGCGGTCCCTGCATCTCGGCAGGAATCACTGGAGCTGGTGCGCGATGAGAGCACGGTGTCGAACGATGACTTAGCGCTCCCAACTCGCCGCGGCCGCCTTGGACGGGGGTGAGGGCAGGCAACGTGCGCAGCCGCACCCTAGCACTCGACTTTATGGGCTGATTCTGTGATCTGCATGGGAAGGCTTGTTCATAGCCTCCGCTGAGGAGGCTCCGGTTGGGCGGCTCTCTTGATCAAGCTTCTGTGGATGAGTCTCAGGGCTGAGAGTTCGCAGTCCCCGGCGAATCCCGTGGTCATCGTTCCCCGCCGAGGGTCGGAGTGGAGGCGGACGTGGGTACGTGGGCCCAGACCACATCGGCCGGTCCTCCCGGCGCTCGGCTCCCAACCCCACTACACTCGACCCCTAGGGGGCGCGGTCGTGCTCTCACAAGGGGAGTGAGGGGTGTCCCGCGCATGTCTCAGGGTCAGCTGCAACCCGGGTCACGGCTCAACGTCGCGCCGGGGTCAACCGTCGTGGTCCGCGACGAGGAGTGGCTCGTCACGGCGGTCGAGCAGGCCGACGACGGCGACCAGCTCCTCACCGTCCAGGGCCTCACGCCGCTCGTGCGCGGCACCACCGCCACCTTCTACGGGTCCCTCGAGTTCGACCCGTCCCGGCCCGCCGGCCCGGGTAACGGCATCCGCTCCCTCGACCCGCGCGACGCGGTGCCGGTCGCCGACGACTCCCCGCACTACCGCCGCTCCCGGCTGTGGCTCGAGGCCACCCTGCGCAAGACGCCCGTCCCCATCGGCGAGCCGGCCCTGGCCGTTTCGCACCGCGGGCTGGCCGACGCCCTCGACTACCAGTTCCGCGCCGTCGCCAGGGCCCTCGACCCCGCCAACCTCCAGCCGCGCATCCTGCTCGCCGACGCCGTCGGCCTGGGCAAGACCATCGAGATCGGCATGATCCTGTCCGAGCTCATCCGCCGCGGCCGCGGCGAGCGCATCCTCATCGTCTGCCCGCGCCACGTGCTGGAGCAGACCCAGAACGAGATGTGGTCGCGCTTCGACATCCCCTTCGTCCGGCTCGACTCGGTGGGCGTCCAGCGGGTCAGGCAGAAGCTGCCGGCCAACCGCAACCCGTTCACCTTCTTCAAGCGGGTCATCATCTCGATGGACACCCTCAAGCAGGACCGATTCGTCCACGACCTGCGCCGGCACCACTGGAACGCCGTCGTCATCGACGAGTCGCACAACGTCACCAATGCGAGCACCCAGAACAACGCGCTGGCCCGCAACCTGGCCGCCACCACCGACGCCCTCATCCTCGCCTCGGCCACCCCGCACAACGGCCGCCGGGAGTCCTTCGCCGAGCTCGTCCGCCTGCTCGAGCCCACCGCCGTCGGCCCCGACGGCGGGATCGACGAGCGCGCCCTGCGGCGCCTCGTGATCCGCCGCCACCGCAACAGCCCCGAGGTGGCCGGCGTCGTCGGCTCCGACTGGGCCGAGCGTCTGCCGCCGCGCAACGAGCTCGTGCCGGCCTCGCCCGCCGAGGACGCCGTCGCCGACGAGCTCGACGGCGTCTGGCTGCACCCGGCCGGCGGCTCCTCGCCGTACTCGGGCAGCACCCGGCTGTTCCCGTGGACGCTCGCCAAGGCCTTCCTGTCGTCCCCGGCGGCCCTCGACGCCTCCATCACCGAGCGCCGCAGGCGCCTCGACGCCGCCGCCCGGGCGGGCGCGACGGGCACGATGAGCCCGGCCCAGCGCGCCGAGGCCGACGCCCTCGACCGCCTCGCCGGGCTCAACGAGGCGGCGAAGGACTCCTCGGCCAAGTACGACCGGCTCGTCGACTACCTGCGCCGCATCGGCGTGGGCCGCAGAAGCGACATGCGGGCCGTCGTCTTCGCCGAGTGGGTCGCCACCCTCACCTGGCTCCAGCGGAGACTGACGGCGGACTTCGGCTTCAAACCAGGCCAGGTGGGGCTGCTGCACGGCGGCCTGCCCGACGTCGACCAGCAGGAGATCGTCGAGAGCTTCAAGCAGACGAACTCGCCGATCCGCGTGCTCGTCACCGGCGACGTCGCCTCCGAGGGCGTCAACCTGCACCAGCAGTGCCACGAGCTCATCCACTTCGACATCCCGTGGTCGCTCATCCGCATCGAGCAGCGCAACGGTCGCATCGACCGCTACGGCCAGCGCGCCCGTCCGCAGATCACCACCCTGCTGCTCGCCCCCGGCGCCGAGGGCTTCCGCGGCGACATCACCGTCCTGAGCCGCTTGCTCGAACGCGAGGAGGAGGCCCACCGGGCCCTCGGCGACGTGGCCGGGCTCATGGGCGAGTACAGCGAGGCCAGGGAGGAGGCCGAGCTCACCCGGGTGCTCGCCCGGCAGAAGAGCTTCGACGAGGCGGTGCGCACCGTCGACGAGGTCGCCTCCGGCGACGGCCTGGCCGCCCTCATGGCCGCGATCAGCGGCAACACCGCACCGGCCGACGGGCGGGACGGGCCGGCGGTCGAGCTGGCCGAGGCCGGCCCCCTGTACGCCGAGCCCGTCACCTTCCTGCGCGAGGCCCTCGAGGAGTACTACACGACGCCCGCCGCCCCGCCCTCCACGCGGGGCGGCGGAGTGGGCTGGCGCGAGCACCCCGGCGAGGGCATCGTCGAGTTCGTCCCGCCCGCCGACCTGCGCCAGCGCCTCGAGGCGCTTGCCCCAGGGTTATCTGAGCGACCGCGGCGTGCTCACGAGCTTCAAGCTCGCCACCGGTAGGGCCAGGGCCGCCCAGCTGCTGCGCGACGCCCTCACCGACGCCTCCGACAGCTCGTGGCCCGAGGCCCACTACCTCGGCCCGCTCCACCCGGTGCTCGACTGGGCCGCCGACCGCGCCCTGGCGATGCTCGGCCGTAACGAGATCTACGTCGTGCGCGGCCGCGTCGACAGTCCCACTGTGCTGCTGTGCGGAAGCCTCACCGACAGGCGCGGGCAGGTCGTCGCGGTGAGCTGGGTGGGCGTCGAGTTCCCCGGCCCCGCCAACTTGGCCATGCCGCCTGTGACCCTCTACGAGTCCTCGTCCGAGATGCTGCGCGCCGCAGGCGTCGGCGAGCGGATGAGCAACCCCGGGCCCGTCACCGGCGTCGACGCCCTCAAGAGCCTCATCGCCCCGGCCGTCGAGGCCGCCGAGGCGCAGCTGGACCTCACGATGGACCATGCCCGCGAGTCCGTCGCCGAGCGCATCGAGCACTGGAGCGAGCAGAACACGCAGTGGCGCGACGAGGCCGACGCCCTGGTCGCCAGCGAGTCCCTGCGCCGCCACTGGGCGGGCGTCGCCGAGCGCCAGCGGCTCGTCGAGCAGATGGCGCCCGACCGGCGGCTCGTGCGGCCGCTGCTCGTCGTCGTGCCCGAGGGCACCGCGCCCGAGGACGTCGCGCCCGAAGAAGTCGACGAGGAGGCCTGATCATGGCGAGTCTGATCATGGAGAGCAGCGACGTCCTCGTCGTCGGGGCTGGATCGGCGGGTGCTTCGTCCTCAGTGACTCGCCCGAGGGGGTCTGACCGTGGCGACCAGTGATGCCCTCGTCGTCGTGCCCGAGGACGCCGACGCGCCCGACGATTGTGACAAGGAGAACTGACCGAATGGCGACCAGTGACGCCCTCGTCGTCGGCGAGGACTGGATCAGCGAGCACTTCTTCACCAGCGACGCGCTCAACGAGTCCTTCCACGGGCTCGTGACCGACCGCCTCAAGCAGTGGCGGGCCGCGGAGGCGCCCACCCCGCTGTCGCGCTTCACCGCCGCCCGCGCCGACCTGCTCAAGGCGATCACCGGCCTCTACGGCGACGGCGGCGCCGGGGACGAGCCAGCCGACCCGGAGCGGGCCCGCGAGGCCTACCGGCTCGTCCTCGACGTCCTCGGCTACTCCACCGGCCAGTACCGGGTGCGCGACGACGGCCCCGTGCGCTGGTTCACCACCACCGGCGCCGACGCGCCACTGGCCGTCCTCGAGGCCGTGCCGGTGGACGCCCCCGAGGAGTTGCTCGACAAGAGCGCCGCCACCCTGCTGGAGCCCTGGCGGCCCGGGGCCGAGGCGCCCGACTCCGAGCTCATCGACTCGGCGTCGCGCCTGGTCAGCGCGCTCATGGTGCGCCCCGACGGCCCGGCCTTCGCCCTCGTGCTGGCCGGCCGCTGGCTCCTCGTCGCCGAACGGGCCCGCTGGCCCGAGGGCCGCTACCTGGCCGTCGACCTGCAGACCGTCGCCGACCGCAACGACACGAGGCGGGCGGGCGAGGTGCACACGGCGCTGACCTGCCTGGCCGCCGAGTCGCTGGCCCCCGACGCCAACGGCGACATCTGGTGGGCCGGCGTGCTCGAGGCCTCCATCCGCCACACCGTCGGCGTGAGCCAGGACCTGCGCGAGGGCGTGCGCGAGTCCATCGAGATCATCGCCAACGAGGTCATCGCCCGCCGCCGCGCCGGGGGCCTCGGGGCCCTGCCGGCCGACGAGGCCCAGCCGCTGGCCATGCAGGCGCTGCGCTTCATCTACCGGGTGCTCTTCCTGCTCTACGCCGAGGCCTCGCCCGAGCTCGGCGTGCTGCCCGTCGGCGCCCCCGAGTACGAGAACGGCTACTCCCTCGACCGGCTGCGCGACCTGCTGCTCGTGGAGCTCACCGGCGCCTCCCGCGACGGCACCCACCTGTACGACTCGCTGGCCGTGCTCTTCCGCCTCGTCGACCGGGGCAACCTCGAGCTCGGCGTGCCCGAGCGGGACCAGACCGCGGCCCTGCCCTTCCACGCGCTGCGCGCCGACCTGTTCCGGCCCGGGGCCACCGGCCGCATCGACGAGGTGGGCCTCGGCAACGCCGCCCTGCAGCAGGTGCTCGGCAGGCTGCTGCTCAGCAAGGAACGCGCCGGCAGGGACCGCGGCTTCATCAGCTACGCCGAGCTCGGCATCAACCAGCTCGGCGCCGTCTACGAGGGCCTCATGAGCTACACCGGCGTCTTCGCCCCGACCGACATGTTCGAGGTGGCCCCGGGCGGCAACCCCGCCAAGGGCTCGTGGCTGGTGCCCGTCGAGCGCGCCACCGACCTGGCCGACAAGGACTTCGTCATGGTGCACGACCCGGTGCGCGGCGACCGCCGCAAGAGCCACCGCACCGGCCGGTTCGTCTTCCGGCTCTCGGGCCGCGAGCGCCAGCAGTCGGCCTCGTACTACACGCCCGAGGTGCTCACCCGCTTCACCGTCGGCCAAGCCCTCGCCGAGCTCCTCGACCGGGACGGGCGCACCACCCCGGCCGACGAGATCCTGCGCATGAGCATCTGCGAGCCGGCCCTCGGCTCGGGCGCCTTCGCCATCGAGGCCACCGGCCAGCTCGCCGAGCAGTACCTCGCCCGCAAGCAGAAGGAGACCGGCCGGGCCATCGACCCCGAGGACTACCCGGTGCAGCTGCAGCGCGCGAAGGCCTTCATCGCCCTGCACAACGTCTACGGCGTCGACCTCAACGCCACGGCCGTCGAGTTCGCCGAGATCACCCTGTGGCTCGACACGATGGCGAAGGGCCTCGACGCGCCGTGGTTCGGCCTGCACCTGCGGCGCGGCAACTCCCTCATCGGCGCCCGCCACGGCTTCTACACCACCGGCCAGGTGGCCGACAGGAGCTGGCGCACCGGCCCGCCGGCCGACGTGCCGCTGACGGCGATGGCCGAGCGGGCCCGCACCGGCGAGCCCGTCGCTTCGGGCGCCGACGGCCGCATCCCGCACTTCCTGCTGCCCGGCGCCGGCTGGGGCGCCACCGCCGACGCCAAGGAGGCCAAGGAGCTCGCACCCGAGCGGGTCAAGCGGATGAAGGCCTGGCGAAAGCAGTTCCGGAAGGCCCCCAGCCCGGCGCAGACCAGACGGCTCGTCGCCTTCGGCGAGCAGGTCGAACGGCTGTGGACGATGGCCCTGCGCCGGCTCACCGTCGCCGAGCAGCAGACCCGCCGCCCCATCCGGCTGTGGGGCGCCGAACAGGCCGAGGCGCGCGAGCCGGTCGTCACCCGCGAGCAGATCGAGGCCTCGCTGGCCGATCCCGGCGGCGCCTACCGGCGGCTGCGCCGGGTCATGGACGCCTGGTGCGCCCTGTGGTTCGTGCCGCTCACCGGCGAGCAGGTGGCGCTGCCCGACTGGCAGGAGTGGATCGACGCCGTGGAGCAGCTCATCGGCGTCCCCGTGCGCATCAGGGCCGACCGGCGCCACCAGCCCGCCGACCAGCAGCTGACGGCCTCCGACGAGTGGGCGGCGCTGGCCGAGCAGGAGAGCTGGGCGCTGTCGGGCTCGACGGCCACGAGCGTCGAGCGGGCCCTCGCGGACCACCCGTGGCTGCGCGTCTGCGAGCAGGTGGCCGACCGGCAGGGCTTCTTCCACTGGCAGCTCGACTTCGCCACCGTCTTCGCCCGCGGCGGCTTCGACCTGCAGGTGGGGAACCCGCCGTGGGTGCGGCCGCGCAGCGACAGCTCGGCCCTGCTCGCCGAGGCCGACCCGTGGTGGATGCTCGAGAACAAGCCCTCCGAGGCCGCCAAGAAGCAGCGCCGCGCGGGCACCCTGCTCCGGCGTGGCGCCGTCGAGCTGCTGATCGACGGAACCACCGATGTCGAGGCGCTCAGCGCCTACGTCGGCGACGCCACGAACTATCCGGTGCTCGCCGGACTGCAGCCCGACCTGTACCGCTGCTTCATGGCGCAGACCTGGGCGCACCTGTCCGGCCGCGGCGTGATCGGCCTCGTGCATCCCGAGACGCACTTCACCGACGAGAAGGCCGGGGCCCTGCGCGAGGCGACTTATGGGCATCTGCGGCGGCACTGGCAGTTCGTCAACGAGCTGCAATTGTTCAAAGAAATTGATCATCATAATTCCTACGGCGTGCACGTCTACGGGCCCTCGCGGCGGGTCTCCTTCGACCACGCCTGCGGGCTCTACCACCCCGACACGGTGGAGCGCTCCTACCGGCACGACGGCTCGGGCGAGGAGCCCGGCCTGAAGTTCGCGGGAGCCTGGGACCAGCGGCCGCACGCCGGGCGCATCCAGCGCGTCGACGCAGGCGTGCTGGAGACATGGCGGGACATGCTCGAATCGCCTGAATCGCCTCCTGCGCAGGCCCGGATGCTCTACACGGTGAACCGCGCGAGCGCCGCCGTGCTCGCCAAGCTCGCGAAGAGCCCGCGCATGGGAGAGCTGGAGCTTGAGTTCTCACCGGGGTGGCATGAGACGGCGGACCGCCGGAAGGGCTACTTCGTCCAGCGCTGGGGCCGCCCCGACAGCTGGGATGATGTGATCCTGCAGGGTCCCCACCTGTTCGTGGCGAACCCCGCCTTCAAGCAGCCGAACGCGACGATGAAGAGTAACAAGGACTGGTCCGACGTCGATCTGGAGAAGCTGCCCGCCGACTTCATCCCCATCACCGCCTACAAGCCCGCCGGCGACCGCGCCACGTACGACGCCGACTACACCCACTGGGACGGCGAGCCGGCACGGAACCATTACCGGCTGGCGTGGCGCGCCATGGCCGCGAACACGGGTGAGCGGACCCTCATCCCCGCGATCATACCGCCCGGATCAACGCATGTTAATACTGTTTCCAGTGTCGGCGTTGAGAATCCTCGTGATCTGGTTCTTTCCCTTGCGTCGACGAGCTCATTGCTGGCCGATCTTTGCATACGGTCAGCTCCGAAGTCGGCACTGACCGTGGATTCTCTAGGGAGAATACCCAGAGTCTTGCCAAACACACCAGGATCTGATCAGCTTGTCCTGCGCACCTTGCGTCTTTCCTGCGCCACCGCCGCTTACGCTGATCTGTGGTCGGCCTGCTGGGACTCGGCCTTCGCCTCCGACTCGTGGGCGCTGTCGGCGCACAGTTCGGTGCGGCTCGGCGACGTGGGGCCCGAGTGGCGGCCGGGCACCCTGCTGCGCCGCGACCTCGACCGCCGTCAGGCCCTCGTCGAGATCGACGTCCTAGTGGCCCTCATGTTGGGCGTCACCGCCGACGAGCTGTGCATCATCTACCGCACCCAGTTCGCCGTCCTTCATGGCTACGACCACGGCAAATACCTCTACGACGCCAACGGCCGCCTCGTCCCCGTCGAGCTTCAGCGGCTGTGGGCCGTGAAGGGCGACACCCTCGCCGCAGACGAGCTCACCACCGAAAATGTCAGTGGCAGCACCTACACTTACAAACTGCCGTTCACCCGCTACGACAGAGAGGCCGGCATGCGCGCCGCCTACGCCGAGTTTGAATCGAGGCTGCACGGACAAGTATCAGACGAGAAGGGACAGTCGTCAAATGACTGACTTCAGTGTTGATTATCTCAACAAATTGCAAGAAGCTGTAGATCGCTTCCAAGATGCTTTTGAAGAATGGATGAAAACACAAGAAGAATTTGATAGGGAATCTTCACGAAGTCTTTTCCCGACAGTTCGGACGAAGCAGGGAGAAGACATCAACAAGGTGCGTCAGCTAGAACTTGACGTTGCTGCTGCGTCTGGGCCTGCCTCGCGGGCAGTACAGGTCACAGGGGCATACGTAGGTGTTTCGGGTGTGAGAGAACCGATTGATCCCATTGCAAACTGGTTCACAATGTCTCGACCGAAGCCATTGCTTGATCCGAGAGACGTGCGCATGGCTATTTCGACAATCAAAGGACGCTTGGATGCGCTGATTTTAGATGTTCAATCTATGGCCGTCATGAAACGAAACCGTATTTTTCGTGGATTTCCTGTGCTGTTTCGGATATGATTGGGACATGCAGGTTGAGGTCACCGGGGAAGAAACCGCCGTCCTGATCAGGTGGAAGAAGCGCGCGGACAATTATGTGTTGGTGCGGATGAAAGCAGAAGCGATCCTGTACGCTTCTCGAGGCGTTGATGTGAGCATCATCGCTGAAATGGTTGAGCGCAGCGTGAAAACCATCCGGGAGTGGCTGGCCGGTTGGCGGGACAGCAGGATGTGCTCGGTGCTGACCGGGCATGCGGGGAACCAGAACGCGGCGAAACTCACCCGTGCCCAGAAGGAAGACCTCAAGGCCGTCTTGGCCCAGCCGCCCTCACAGTCCGGGATTGATGCCGAGTTCTGGGACGTCCCAGCGATACGTGACGTCGTGAAGATCCTGTTCGATGTCGAGTATGAGTCAGATTCTTCGTACCAGCTGCTCCTGCGGTTCTGCGGGCTGAGTTTCAAGCTGCCGGACCCGTTCGACAAGCACCGCGACGAGCAGGCCGTCACCAGGCGCATGGTCGAGGTGAAAGCCCAGGTCAAGGACCTGTTGGACGCCGGTTGGGAGGTGTACGCGGCAGACGAGGTGCGCCTGGAGCATGAGGCCGAGACCCGCCGCATGTGGCTCCCGAAAGGGCAGCGCACCAAACTGTCCGTGGACCGGAAGAAGACGTCCCAGTCGTTCTTCGGTGCTCTCTCGTTGACCAGCAAGAAGGTCAAGTTGTATCCGATCGAGGGGAACCAGAACACCGAGCAGACAATCCTCGCGCTGGACCGACTTCAACGCGAAACCGACACCGAGAAGATCGCGGTCGTCCTCGACAACGCCCGGTTCCACCACGCCAAGATGCTGACCGGTCTCTACGAGCCCGGTCAACTGCTGGAACGCATCACCCCGATTCATCTGCCACCGTATGCGCCCGACCACAACCCGGTCGAGCACGTCTGGAACACGGCCAAGAACAACATCGCGAACATCCAGCGCGAGACCCCCGAAGAAACCTTCGGCGCGTTCGCCTCATACATCACCGGCCGCACCTTCGACTACGACTTCGAACACCTCCCACCCCGCGACACCGAAAACGATCTTGTTTCATGACCGCCATAGTGCGGAGTCACAGAGGGTTATGCAAAACTCCTGATTTTAATCTTCGGTGATTCCCGCTCCCGGGCGTGTCGGAACAGACAATGAGGACCTGCCCTGAGACAATAAAGCAACCAATGGCCGAAAATCTCAAAACAGGTCCTCACGTGTATCATACAACAGGTTTCTCCGCGGCCGCAATGGCAGCCTTGTGCACGATCCTCATCGAGACCCACCCTCGTCCCCCGCAGAGAACAGGCAGGCCCCGGGCGCTGACCACCGAACAGGAAATCAGACTCACCCTCGTCTATCACCGACGTAACCGCACCCAGGCCGAGCTCGCCGAGTCCTTCGACGTGGACCAGTCCTCCGTCTCCCGGGCCATCTGCCGGTGGACGCCCCGCTTGGCCGAAGCCCTCGAGGACTTCATCCCCACCGTGGACGACCTCGACTCGTCCCGGACCCTGCTCGTCGACGGCACCCTCGTGCCGTGCTGGAACTGGCGGGACCAGTCCGGCCTGTACTCGGGCAAGCACCACCGCACCGGCCTGAACCTCCAGGTCGCCTGCGACCTGGACGGTCGGCTGGTCTGGGTGTCCGACCCGGCCCCGGGCTCCACCCACGACGCGAAAGCCATCCGGCACACCGGCCTGCTCGACCACTTCCCCGACCCCCCGCCGATGGCCGACAAGGGCTACACCGGGCTGGGCATGATCACCCCGGAACGAAAACCTGCCGGCGGTGAACTCACAGAAACCCAGAAACAGTACAACAAGGCCATCAACACGCTACGCGCCCCGGTTGAACGAGCAATCGCCAACCTCAAAACCTGGCGGACACTCCACACCGGCTACCGAAGACCCCTGCACACCTTCCCCGAAACCATCACGGCCATCATCGCCCTAGAATTCTTCAAAAACAGTTTTGCATAACCCTCACAATACCCTGCATTTTCTCCTGCGAAATTCCATGCTGTTGTCTGGTCGAAGGCTGTAGAATTCTGGACGATTCATCAATACAGGGTTGCCGTCAGAGAGGCCGCCGAAGGGCTCACCAATCATTGGAAGAACAGATTGGGGAGAAACGATGTCGGTGGCACTAAATTCTGGCAAGAAACCCTCTCGCCGGGTGAACCAAAACCGGGAATTCCGAAACTTGTATGGCCGGGGGAATCCGCGGACAAGACGGTGAAAAGCGTGCAACGTGGTCTTGAACCTCTGGGCAAAGCATTGAACGCGCTTGCCACAGGGCTCAACATGACTGTACGGAACGTGGCCACACACACTCTAAATGAATTGTCCGAGCAGGAAGGGATGGAGCGGCTGGCAGCCTATAGCTACTTTGCCCGCCTGCTTGATCAGTGTGAGATAAGAAAGGCCGACGGTGAAGAATAGCTAATGTTTGCATGGGGGGTTAGTTTATCCATTGAGTCGATTGATGATTTTCAGATAGCGGCAAGTATCAAATTTATGGTGTGGTAAGAATCTTGGTTTTGAAGACGCTTTTGAAAAAGTTCGGAGGGCGGAGATTGTGGTGCTGTATTTTTGAAAGGATTTACTTGTGAATTTGGATGAGGCGCGAAAAGTTCTGACGCAAGAGAATATGCTCCGTGAAAGCCTCGGCAATGGTAAAAAATCCTGGACGGTCTTGATCGATACTTGGCGCACCGATGCTGACGACGGTGCAAGATATTCCGCTCTGGCTCCGGTGGAATATAGAGAAAAAGCGCTTGCCGGGATTGATTGGGATCTGAGTATTGGGCATGGAGCCCCAGGATTTAGGCGGCGCAAGAGTTCTGTCGAATATTTGAGAAATTGTAGTGAAGACATTGAGCCGATTGTTGTCTGTCAAGAATTCTATAACATCGTTCCAAACTCACGACTGATCTCCCAAGAACTCGTGCTTCTCATGGATCTCTGGCAAGATCCTGACTCGGGAAACTATTACGAGATCAAGGACGATGGGAGCAAGGAGGAGTCCATCCGATTCAGTAAACAAAGAGTCGAGATTCGTACTCCACTGCTCCGTCGCTACCAAGCTGCTCGGCAGCTTGATCTCCTGCTGTTCACCACGTCGACGGTTTCAATCATTACTGATGAACCGTTGTCCTCATTCTCAGACCTGGAAATTCCTGAGTTCGTGGATAATGATCACCATAGTGTATTGTCGCGGACGATTGGAGAACCGTTGTGTCTTGGGAGGAAAGAAATTGTTTCCTCTTTGGATGTCAAGACGATTCTTCCCCCTCCGCCACGGGAAAAATGCGGGGTGTGGCCGTGGAACGAGAATGACTCCGAAGAGTGGGGTGAATTCATAATCGGCGAAGATGGAGATGGCGGGCCAGTGCGCCACACATGCGAGCCCAGTAAACTTGCAGAACGCGGCGGTAATCCGGGTGCGCCATCCTGCTATACGCCAGTGTTCTTCAGACCGGACGTCCTCAAACAATATTATGATGACACCGATCTCTACACAGTCACCAGCGGTCATCTTACATGTGGGCGAAAATGGGGTGTTGACATACACACGGATGAGACTGATCGTGTCATGGTCTATTTGGGAGACATCGGCAGACGCATACCCAGGACCCATCATGCTCACTGGCGCTCCTACAACATCCCGCCCACTCGGAAGATGAGCATGGCAGCGGCTCGAAGAGATTTCTTCAACATCCCCACCGAGACCGAGAATCCCGAGCATCAGTTCAAAAATGCCTATGAAGATCTTCAAACCGCATGGCATGCGGCCTGGGGCTGGTCGCTCCATCGCCCTCTTGAGGGTGGTGATGTCGGAATCATCAAACGCCTTCGCATTCCAGTCGATGACACCCCTGCCGAATTCGAAGCGCAGATTCTGAATTTGACACGACTACTCATCGACTCACTCAACGAGAAAGAGATGGATCACCAGTTGACACGAGTTAAGGGCGAGCCGGGGATTGCAAAACTGAAACGTTTCCTTGAAAAAACTGGGTATGTTCACGTCGAACGCGACATCAGTTTCCTTAAAGGGCTGCAAAAACTTCGCTCAAAAACTGCCGCTCATGTCTCAGGAGTCAGCGGGAAGAAATATTTGGAGAAAGAGCTTGCAGGACAGGGACGGAGAGATTATGCGATTAGCCTGTTCGAGCAAGCTGTCGTCATGCTCAAGGACCTCGCGTCATTCGCCACTGAAGACCCCCGATCCGATGATGGCGACTCAACCAGAGAAGGTGAAGCCATCTGATGGAGATTCCTCTATTGCCAAAGACGCGGGTGTCTGCACTTACCGCAATCGAGTCTCAGCTGAGAAGCGCGAGGGAATGCTACCGGAGGTTGAAGCTTATTCACGGCATTGCAGATGAGGACGTGACAAGATGAGGACGTGACAAGGGGTAGCGCTTCTGAGCTCAACATGTCGGAACAGAGGAGGCTGAACCATGCAGGGCTCGCTTCAGGCGCTCACTGATGTCTTCGAGGGCAAGGACAGATGCCTCGTCATCCCCGTCTACCAGCGCAACTACGACTGGCGGACGGGCAACTGCGCCCGCCTCTTCGACGACCTGCTCGACGTCATCAGGTTCGAGCGCCCAAACCACTTCTTCGGGTCCATCGTCTACAAGGTCGAGGGCGCCATCGGCGAGATGACCATCATCGACGGCCAGCAGCGCCTCACCACGGTGAACCTGCTCTTCCTCGCGCTCCACGACTGCCTGACCGACGGCACCCTGGAGCCCGACGCCGATCTCGCCGAGTGGATTCACGACGACTATCTCAGCTCGAAGCACGCGGCCAACGGGCGCAGACTCAAACTGAAGCCTGTGAAGGCCGACGCCGACGCCTACGAGAAGCTGTTCGCCGCCGGGGCCGACCTCGACGAGTCGTCCAACCTCACGGCGAACTACCGCTACTTCGTCGAGCGCCTCGGCAGGCGCGAGGCCGAACCCGGCCGGCTCTTCGGCGCCATCCGCAAGCTTCAGGTGATGCGCCTGCAGCTGGAGGAGAGCGACGACGCCCAGCTCATCTTCGAAAGCCTCAACTTCACCGGCCTCGACCTCACCCAGGCCGACATGATCCGCAATTTCGTGCTCATGGGGCAGGGCCACGAGGAGCAGGAGCGGCTCTACGAGCAGTACTGGAACCCCATGGAGCAAGACGTCGACTTCAACAGCTCCGAGTTCATCCGCCACTGGCTCACCGCCCGGCTGGGCCGCACCGTGAAGAAGGACCATCTCTACGAGGAGTTCCGCGCCTGGGTGCGCGCCAGCACCCACGGCATTCCCGACGTACTGGCGCAGATGCGGGCCCATGCCCGCCACTACCGCGACCTGCGGAAGGCCACGGTCGGCGAACCCCGCGTCGACCGCCTGCTGCGCCGCTTCAACCTCGTGGACCGGACGGTCACCATGCCCCTCCTGCTGCCGGTCATGGACGCCTACCGGCAGGGCGAGTTCTCGGCCGACGAGCTGCTGACGGTGCTGACCGTGGTCGACACCTATCTCACCCGCAGATGGGTGTGCGGGCTGCCCACCAACGCCCTCAACAAGGTGTTCTCGCTGATCTGGCGCGAGGCCGTGAAGAAGCGCCGCGACGGCGACTCGCTGCCCGAGATCATCGTCCCCTTCCTGACCAGCAGGCAGGGTACGGCGATCTTCCCGGGCGACCAACTGTTCGGCGCCGAACTGATGAAGAGGGGCTTCTACCACATCCCCGCCGCCCAGCGGAACTACCTCTGGGAGCGCCTGGAGAACGGCGACTCGAAGGACACCCGGGACATCGCCGGCGCCCTGGCGGCCGGTGACATCAGCGTCGAGCACATCATGCCCCAGACCCTGAGCGGGGAATGGACGGAGAGCCTCGGGGCCCGCGCCAAGCACGTGCACGACACCTGGCTGCACCGGCTGAGCAATCTCACGGTGACCGGGTACAACCCGACCTACTCCAACGCCCCCTTCGCGCAGAAGCGCGACGGCGAGCAGGGGTTCAGGAACTCCCCCTACCGCATCAACAGCATGCTCCGCGACCTGGACGCGTGGGGCGAGGACGAGATGGTCGAGCGGGGCGCCCGGCTCTCGGAGATCGCCATGACGTGCTGGCCCGAGCCGGTCGTGCGCTACAGCCCGCGCCCCGATGCGCCCGAGGCGGAGCCGATGGGAGAGGAGACCGACTTCACCGGGCGCGCCCTCCGCGGCTGGGAGCACGACGGCGCCACGTACCCCGTGACCACATGGCGGCAGATGCTCACCGAGGCCGTCTTCCTGCTCGCCCGGCAGAACCCCGCCGCCGTGCGCCGCTACGCCGCCACGACGACGAAGTTCCGCACCCGTCCGGCCCAGGACGAGCCCGAGAACGGCTACGTCGAGGTGGCCCCCGGCCTGGACATGTTCGTGCTGACCAGTACGAGTGACAAGATGAGAACACTCCGCGGCCTCTTCCACGCGATGGGCCTCGACGCGGACGACCTGCTCTTCCACCTGCAGCCCGACGGCGATGCTGGGGGACCCGACGGCGATGAGGACTGAACCATGACCGAACTCTGCCCGCCACTGGTCGCAGGCCACCTGCGCGACGCGCTCACCGACTTCCTCGTCACCACCTTCGCGCTGTCCGACGACGACGCCCAGGCCGGCCTGAGCGCCTTCCTCACCGACCCCGCCGACGGCATCTTCAAGGGCCCCTACCTGCGCACGAGCATGCCCTTCGCTCCGGCGCCCGCGCGCGCCGAGCACGCGCTGGCCTGGATGCCCGCCGGCTTCCACCCCTACACCCACCAGGCCGCCGCCTTCGAGCGGCTCGACTCGTCGCGCCCCGGCGGCCCGCAGCCCACCCTCGTCGTCACCGGCACCGGCTCGGGCAAGACCGAGGCCTTCCTCATCCCCGTCCTCGACCACGTGATCCGCGCCAACGCCGCCGGCGTCACCGGCATGAAGGCCCTCATCCTCTACCCGATGAACGCCCTCGCCGACGACCAGGCCGGCCGGCTCGCCCGCCTCATCACCGCCGAACCCGCCCTGGGCGGGGTCAGGGCCGGCCTCTACACCGGCGACGACGCCACGGGCTCGGGCACGCGGGTCACCGACAGCGGGCTCATCGGCGACCGGCGGATCATCCGCGACGACCCGCCCGACATCCTGCTCACCAACTACAAGATGCTCGACCAGCTGCTGCTGCGCGGCGGCGACCAGCGCCTCTGGGAGGCCTCGGCCGACTCGCTCCAGTACCTCGTGCTCGACGAGTTCCACACCTACGACGGCGCCCAGGGCACCGACGTGGCGATGCTGCTGCGCCGCCTGGCCTGGGCCCTCGACGCCCGGCGCACCCGGCCCGCCGGCGACGGCCCCCACCCGCTGCGGCCCGTCGTCCCCATCGGCACCTCGGCCACCCTCGGCGCCGACGACGGCGCCGACTCCGACCGGGCCATGCGCGACTTCGCCCGGCAGGTCTTCGGCGAGGACTTCGACGAGGACTCGGTCGTGCGCGAGAGGCGCCTCGACCACGAGGAGTGGGCCGAGGGCGCCGCCGCCGGGCTCGACCGCATGCGCGTGCGGCCCGTCACCGTCAACTCCGTCACGGCCGCCCGGCTCGCCGACGAGGTGCGCGACCTGCCCCTCGCCGACCGCTGCCGCCGGCTCCTCGCGGGCATGTACGAGTACACCGACCCGAACGTGCAGGACCGGCGCTACCGGTACACCGGCGAGCAGCAGCTCCTGCTCGCCGAGGCCCACCCCTTCGTCCGCGCCTACCTGAAGGCCACGGCCCGGGCCACCGCCGTGCGCGACCTCGCCGAGACCCTGCTGCCCGGCGCCCCGGACTCCCTCGCGGACCGCAGCGAGTTCATCCTCGACCTGCACGCCGCCCTCGCCCACCTGCGCACCGCCCTCGGCCGCGTCGCCCCGAGCACCGAGACCCACCTGTGGATCCGCGAGCTCACCCGCATCGACCGCGAGGCCGCCGACGTGCCGCGCTTCCGCTGGGCCGACGACGGCGCGCCCGAGCAGGCCGCCCCCGCATTCCCCGCCGTCTACTGCCGCCGCTGCGGGCGCAGCGGCTGGGGCGTGCTGCTGGCCACCACCGGCACCGCCCTCGCAGCCCCCGACAAGGACAAGACCATCCGCGGCAGCCACGCCCGCCGCGAAGGACGCTTCCGCGCCCTCATCAGCGCGCCCCGCGAGGGCGCCCTCGACGCCGACGAGGACGGCCGGCCCCCCGGCCTGGCCTGGTTCGACCCGGGCAACCGCGCCTTCACGGCCGCCCCCGGCGCCGACGACGCCGCCGACCCCGACTCGCGGCCGCTGCCCGTGCTCGCCCTGACCGGCCCCGACGCCGACGCCCGCTCCGCCAAGGACCAGTGCCCCAGCTGCGGCGCCGACGACGCCATCAGATTCCAGGGCTCGGCCATCGCCACCCTGCTGTCGGTGAGCCTGTCCACCCTGTTCGGCGAGCGGGACCTCGACCAGGCCGAGAAGAAGGCCCTCGTCTTCACCGACTCGGTGCAGGACGCCGCCCACCGCGCCGGCTTCGTCACCGCCCGCTCCCGCGCCCTGGCCCTGCGCACCATGCTGCGCTCGGGCCTGAGCGAGCAGCCGTGCGGCCTCGACCGGCTCGTCGACGCCGTCATCGCCGCCGCCGGCGACGACCCGGGCGCCCGCCACCGGCTGCTGCCGCCGTCCATGGCCGACAACGAGAAGTTCCGGCCCTACTGGGCCGGGGCGCCCTCGGCCGTGCCGCCGGGGCTCGCCGACACGGTGCGCAAGCGGCTGCTGCTCGACGCCTCCCCCGAGTTCGGCCTCGTCTCGCGCTACGGCCGCACCCTCGAGCAGACCGGCACGGCCTGGGCGCAGGTGGACGCCGGCCCGGCCGCCTCGATCGCCGCCCTCGCCCGCCGGGTGCTGACCGGCTCGTCCCAGCAGCAGCTCAACGGCGCCCTCGTCGGCCTCGACGAGGCCACCTGCGTGCGCTGGGTGCGCGGCGTGCTCGAACGCATGCGCATGCAGGGCGCCATCGACCACGAGTGGTTCGGCCGCTTCATGGAGCGCGACGGCGCCCCCTACGAGATCTGGGGCGGGCGCCGCCCCAAGGACGCCATGCCCGCCTTCACCCCGTGGCGCTCCACGCCCGCCTTCCCGCGCCTGGGCAGGCCCGGGCCCAGGAGCCTGCTCGACCCCGTCACCGTCCCCCAGTCCTGGTACGCCCGCTGGACCGCCCGGGTGCTCGGCGTCGACGCCGGCCACGCGGGCGCGCTCATGCGGGCCCTGTTCGGCGCCCTCGAGGAGGAGGGCGTCGTCGTCGGCCGCGCCATCGCCGGCGGGGGAGCGGGCGACCGGGCCCTCGCCGTCCCCGCCCGCCGCATCGCCGTGGCCGCCGCGCCCGACGACCGGGGCGACCGGGTGATGATGCTGCGCTGCGACGTCTGCCGCACCCGCCACAGCGCTGGCCCCGACAGCGTGCGCGAGCTCGCCGGCGGGCCCTGCCTCGTCGGCCGCTGCCCGGGCCGCCTGTCGGCCGAGCCCGCCGGCCCCGGCAACTTCTACCGCCGCATGTACACGGGCGGCCGGATGGAGCGGGTCGTCGCCAAGGAGCACACCTCCCTGGTCGAGGCCTCCCTGCGCAGGCAGTACGAGAGCGGGTTCAAGAACGGCTCCGCCGACCCGGGCGCCCCGAACGTGCTCGTCGCCACGCCCACCCTCGAGATGGGCATCGACATCGGCGACCTGTCGGCCGTGTTCCTGGCCTCGCTGCCGCGCAGCGTCGCCAGCTACGTGCAGCGCGTCGGCCGCGCCGGCCGCGCCAACGGCAACGCCCTCGACGTGGCGCTCGTCACCGGCCGCGGCGAGCACCTGCCCCGCCTCAACGACCCAGCCTCGCTCATCAACGGCGCGGTGCGCCCGCCCGCCACCTATCTCAACGCCGTCGAGATCGTGCGCCGCCAGTTCATCGCCGCCCTCGCCGACGCCCGCGCCCGCGAGACGGGGACGAGCCCGAGCCGGGCCGACGAGACGATGACCCTCGCCCCGGGCGGCCTGCTCGCCGACATCGTCGAGCGCGCCGAGGCCGACCCCGACCGGCTCGTCGACCGCTTCGCGGCGGGTTTCGACGGAATCCTCGACGACGGCCTCGTCGACGAGCTCCGCGCCTGGGCCCGGCCGGATGGCGGCCCGGCGACGAGCGGCCTCGCCCGGTACGTCGAGCGGGCCGTCGACCGGTGGGACGCCGAGCTCGACGACCTCGACCGCCGGCGCGCCGACATCGACGAGGCCCTGCCGCACCTGCACGCCCTCGCCGCCGGGGCGAGCGAGGGCGGCGACGAGCAGAGCGCCGTCCGCGAGGCCGAGGCCGCCCGCCGCTATCTGGGCAGGCAGCTCGCCGAACGCCGCCAGGCCTACTGGATCCAGCCGCTGGAGCTGCACGGGCTGCTGCCCAACTACACGCTCATCGACGACCAGGTCGAACTCGACGTGCAGATCAGCTGGTTCGACGAGGACGCGCACGAGGTCAGGAACGAGCCGTACACCTACACCCGCGGCTCCGCCCGCGCCCTGCGCGAGTTCGCGCCCGGCGCCACCTTCTACGTCGACGGCCGCCGCATCCAGGTGGACAGCGTCGACCTGGGCAACCAGGGCCAGCACCTGCGCACCTGGGCGCTGTGCCCCGAGTGCGGCTACCGCGAGGACGTCACCGGCGGCCGCGCCCAGCCGGCCAGGTGCCCCCGCTGCGCCGGCACCGGCATCGCCGACATCGGCCAGCAGTACCAGGTGGTGGAGCTGTCCCGGGCCTCAGCGCAGGTGAGCCGCGACGGCTCGCGCATCGACGACACCGACGAGGAGCGAGCCAGGGCGGGCTTCACCGTCGTGCCGATGGCCGACATCGACCCCCGGCACGTCACCGAGCGCTGGTACGCCCAGGACGTCGGCCTCGGCGTCGCCTACGCCCAGCGGCTCGACCTGGCCTGGCTCAACCTGGGCCCGCGCAGGCCCGGCCCCACCCGCCGGATCGGCGGGCACCGGGTCGAGGCGCCGCTGTTCCGAGTCTGCGAGAGCTGCGGGCACCTCGACCAGGACCCCAACTCGAACTCCGCCCGGGAGCACCACCCCTGGTGCCGGCACCGCAACGACCTCGACGAGCACGCCCGCCAGATCGTCCTCAGCCGCTCGCTGACCACCCAGGGCCTCCTCATGACCCTGCCCTGGCAGACCGCCGCAGGCGACCTCTACGCCATCCCGAGCCTGCGCGCCGCCCTGCGGCTCGGCATGCAGAGGGCCTTCGGCGGCTCGCCCGACCACCTCGGCGTGGCGAGCGTCAACGCGTCGGCCGGGCCGGGCCGGCCGGTCGCCGACGGCCTGCTCATCCACGACCTCGTGCCCGGCGGCACCGGCTACCTGGCCGACGTGGCGCGCCCCGACAAGCTCTGGCAGATCCTCACGCAGGCCTACCTCGCCGTCCGCGACTGCCCCTGCCGCGACGAGGGCCGCCTGGCCTGCCACCGCTGCCTGCTGCCCTTCGCCGACTTCCAGGACCTCGACCTGGTGTCGCGCACCAGCGCCGAACGCAGCCTGCGCGAACTGCTCGGCGGCGAGGCCGAGACCGGCTCACAGCCCGGCTGGCGGATCACCGACCAGCCCCCGCACATCGACCGGGACGACGAGTCCTTCCTCGAGAAGCGCTTCCGCCGGGCCTTCACCCGGATGGTCGAGGCCGCCGGCGGCGTCTGCCACGAACAGGTGACCGGCAGGGGCAACATCATCACCGCCGGCTTCGGCCCGCTGACCTGGCGGCTCGAACCGCAGGTCAACGTGCTCGACAGCCGCCCCGACTTCGTGCTCCGCGGCGGCGGGCCCGACCTGGTGATCTTCACCGACGGCTTCGCCTTCCACGCCACCGCGGACGCCAACCGGCTCGCCGACGACGCGGCGAAACGGCAGGGCCTGCGCGAGGCCGGCACCCCGGTGCTCGCCGTCACCATGGACGACATCAACGCCTTCGAACAGCCCCCGGACGAGCGGGCCACGGCCGAGGGACCCTTCTGGTTCGACGAGCGGGTCATGGACGGCGCGAAGAACCTGCCCCCGTTCACCTTCGGCCAGGGCACCCAGCAGGCCGTGCTCGACGGGCCCTTCGGCATCCTGCGCCACTGGATGACCGCGCCGGGCGAGGCCCAGAACGACCTCGAGGCCTTCGGCTCGGCGGCGCCCATGTGCCTGTTCACCAGGGGCGAGCCGTGCGCCGTCGGCGACGATGCGGCCATGCCCCGGGTCGCCCGCGAGCTGCTCGTCGGTGCGCAGTCGCAGGGCTCCTTCCGCTGGGCCGACCCGGACGCCGCGCGCCCGCCGCGGGATCCTGATGGCGTGCGGTCGCAGGGCCCCAATGGTGCGCGGCCGCCGGGCCCGGTCGGCGGCGCGGAAACACGGCGTCCGGCTGGTGAGGCGGCGCATGGTTCGGCCGGTGGCGCGGAGGCGCAGGGCAGGGCCCCCGACGCCTGGTGGTGGCGCGACGGCCCGCTCGGCGTGCTCGTGCGCGCCGTCGAGGAGTCGCAGGTGCGCATCGGCGCCGTGCTCGTCCTCGACGACGGTCCCGAGGCCCTCGAACAGCCGGAGTTCAAGGACGCCTGGCAGCGTTGGCTCGGCTTCTCGAACGCGCTGGCGCTGCGCGGTCCCACGCATCCGACGTGGATCGCCACGGCCGGCAGCCTGGCGGCGACGGGCGCCGGAGCCGTCCCCGCCCAAGCCGTGGCCGCGCAGGGCGCGGCGGATGCGGCGCTGGCTCCCGAGTGGCTCGACATCCAGCAGGAGCTGGGCGCCGAGGCCGGCTTCTCGCCCGAGTTCTTCGGCAGGCTCGCCGGCGCCGGGCTGCCGCTGCCCGAGGTGGGCGAGGAGCTCGGCCCGGGCATCCCCGTCGACCTGTCGTGGCCGAAGCAGCGCGTGGCCGTCATGGTCGAGCCCGGCGAGCAGGACGTCGGCGATCTCGCGACCGAGGGCTGGCGGCTGCTGCCCGCCGACGCCGCACAGATCCTGAAGGCGATGGGGGAACATCATGGTTGAATCCTTTATCATTATGAGCAAGCAGGCCACCAGGCTTGACAACTCGCTCAAGCAGAAGGCCTACACCTTCCTCGAGAAGCTCGGGAAGGACGACTCGACCTCGGGCCTCCACATCGAACCCATCGAGAGGGCCGCCGACCCGCGGGTGCGCACCGGGCGGGTCGACCGGAAGTACCGGGCGGTGCTCTTCCAGCTCGACGCCGACGGGAAGCGCTACTACGTGCTGCACGGCATCTACAACCACGACGACGCGATCGACATCGCCCTGCGGACCAGGCTGAGCCTCAACCCGGTCAACGGCATGCCCGACTTCGACACGGCGGAGCGGACGGACCCGGCCGGCGCGGGCGAGGGGCCTCGGGAGCGGTCCGCGGCGGTTCGTTCGGGGGAGTGCTCTTCAGCGGGCTCGTCCTCTGCTGTCCGGTCTGCGGGGGGCTCACTCGCGGCGGGTTCATTCTCTGCGAGCTCGTCCCCGAAGGACCCGTCTTCTGCGGGCGAGGGGCCGGGGGGCGCGTTCCCGGAGGGCCTGTCCTCTGCGGGCACGGGGCTGGGGGAGCGGTTCCCGGCTGGCCCGTCCTCGGCTGTCCCGTCTTCGGAGGACCCGTCCTCTGGGGACACGGGGCCCCGGGAGCGGCCCGCCGCGGCCCGGGCGGAGGAGCGTTCTCCGGCGATCATCGCCACCGTCGACGAGCTCGTGAACGGGCTCGGCTTCAGTCCCGAGCTCGCTGCCCGGGCCGTCGCCCTGCCCGACGAGGACGCCCTCATGACCCTGGCAGTGGAATTGGAGGGCTGGCGCGCCTACGCGCTCATCGACCTGAGCGCCGGGATGTCGATCGACGACGTCCGCGAGGACCTCGGGCTCGACACCGGCGGCGCCGTCGAGGACACCGACGAGGCGATCGTCGACAGCCTGTGGGCCCCGGCCGCCCGGATGGAGTTCGCCGTCATCGAGGGGGTCGACGAGCTGCGCGCCGTCATCGACGGCGGCGACTTCGGCGCCTGGCGCGTCTTCCTGCACCCCACCCAGCGCCGCTACGCGGAGGGCCGCTGGAACGGGCCGTTCCGGCTGACCGGCGGCGCCGGCACCGGCAAGACCGTCGTCGTGCTGCACCGGGCCGACTCGCTGCTGCGGCAGAACCCGGATGCCCGCGTCATCGCCACCACCTTCACCCGCAACCTCGCCGACGAACTCGGCCGCGGCCTGCGCGTGCTCAACCCCGGGCTGACCCCCGCCAGGGGTCTCGGCCGTCCCGGCGCCTACGTGTCGGGCATCGACGCGCTCGCCACCGCCGTGCTCAGGAGCGCGGGGGAGAGTCTGGACGAGGCGACGGCAGCGGTGCTCGGCGCCGGCCGCACGGACCTGTCCGGGCGCACCAACGAGCAGAATGCCTGGCGCGAGGCGCTGGACGTCGCCGGTGAGGCGCTCGCCCCGCGGCTGCGCAACACGGCGTTCCTGAGCAGCGAGTACGAGCAGGTCGTCCTGCCGAATCTCATCACCGACGAGGCCGGATACCTCAGGGCGCGGCGCGCCGGCCGCGGGGTGCGGCTCAACCGCGCCGCCCGCAAGGCGGTGTGGGCCGTCGTGGAGCGCTACCGCGCCGACACCCGCCTCGCCGGGACGATCAGCCACGCCGAGGCCGCGGCCATCGCCGCCGCCTATCTGGAGCGGACCGGCCCGCTCGCCGACCACGTGCTCGTCGACGAGGGGCAGGACCTCTCGGCGAACCACTGGCGCCTCGTGCGTGCCCTCGTGGCCGACGGGGCCGACGACATCTTCATCGCCGAGGACTCCCACCAGCGCATCTACGGCGCCCGCCTCGTGCTGTCGCGCTACGGCATCGGCACCCGCGGCCGGTCGCGCCGACTCACGCTCAACTACCGCACGACCGCCCAGATCCTCGGCTGGGCCACGAACGTGCTCGAGGGCGGCCGCTACCTCGACCTCGACGAGGCCGAGGACAGCGTCGAGGGCTACCGCTCGGCCCGCAGCGGGCCCCGGGTGCGGCTCATCAGGGCCGACACGCTGACCGACGAGCTCGACAGGGCCGCCGAGACGATGCGGGCCTGGCGGGACGCCGGGGACACCGCCCCCGAGACCCTGGCCGTGCTCGTCCGCGCCCGGAGGACCCGTGACCTCGTGGTCACCGGGCTGGCCGAGCGCGGCGTCCCGGTGACGCCGGTCGACCAGGGCGGGGTCAGGCCCGGCCGTCCGGTCGTCATGACGATGCACCGGGCCAAGGGCACCGAGTTCGCCAAGGTGCTGCTCTTCGACGTCTCCCGGGGCTCGATCCCCGCCGCTCTGCGCGTCTACGACTACGACGAGGCCGAGCACGACGACGCCATGCTGCGCGAGCGCTCCCTGCTCTACGTCGCCGCCTCCCGCGCCCGTGACGAGCTGGTCGTCGCCTGGAGCGGCGAGGCCAGCGAGCTGCTGGGGCGGGAGCCGGGCCCGGCGCTTCACTGAGGCTTGTTCACAGGAGTCGCTCGCAGGAGCGTTCCCCCTTGTCAGATCTTTGTCCTGTCGTGCTGTGAATGAGCCTCACTGTGCGGTGATCGCTCGTCAATTCGCAATCTCCGCACAGTCAGCGCCACCCCGGGAATCTCCCGGCGGACTCCGGGAAGCTTATTCAAGGCTCTTGGCGAATCCGACTCTGGCTGGGTGTTTCCCTTGATGGCGCGCTTGTTTTGGACAATCCTTGAGGTTTATTCGCGGCGTCGACAGAGACGATCGTGACAAGGAGTGGCACTTCTGTCGAGGGGCCCTGTGAATAAGCTTCCTCCTGTCATCGGTCTGGTTCGGTGAGGACGGAGACGAGTTCGATGACGGTGATGGCACGAGTGCCGGCGGGTCGGGTGACGGTGTCGGTCCCGGATCGGCCGGCGGCGGTCCATGAGACGTTCCATGTACGGGTCGCTGTGACCGTGTACTCGCCGGTGTGTTCCCAGGTGTGTCCGCAGTACGGGGATGGGGCGTTGACTCCGTCCGGGTTGCGGTACGGAACTGTATGGTGGCAGGTCTGCCGGCGGCCGTCGCCGGTGTCCACGGTGAGGGCGCCGGGTGTGGCGGTGATGTCGATGGTCAGGCCGTCGGCTGTGACGCTGGTGTGGAGGACGCCGGGGTCGGGGGCGTGGAACCAGGTGTGGAATCCCACTGCGGTGGCGCCCCATTCGTTGGCGGCGGGGTCCGGGTCGAGGAGAAGGCCCGGTTCGGTCAGGGTGAGTGAGGCGATCGCCCGGCGGGCGGCCTCGGCGGGGTCCACGGCCGGGCCGGCGGCCGGGCCGCCACTGGCTGGGGTGTCCGGGCCGGTGGTATGGGAGACCGGGTAGAGGCAGCTGGTCGTGACAGTCGGATCAGGGTTGGCCACGAGTCGGCGACATTCCTCGACAGGATCAACCCCGCCACCACCGCCACCGGAGCCGGCGGGGGCCCAGTCCCCGGCCGCCGCCGGGGCCCACTGCCGGCCCGGCCCCTCGGAGACCGCTGGAACGAATCCGCCACCAGCGCCGGCGGCATCACCGGCAGACCGATAAGCATCCGACGCCGACACCGAATAATCAGAACCAAAATCAGACGTTTCAATACTGGTGTCGTGAGAAGTATAGCTGTCCTGTTCAGAACAATTAGTCCCAGTGCATGCGCTTGCCATGGGAGGGAAGCAGACGGATGCTCCCAGAAGAAGCAAAGTACTGCTTATGGAGATCAATTTCCGTTGCATGAGTCGATCGCCTCGCTTGTGCTTCCATAAATCTTGAGAGACCCATCCATGTCGTACTTGAAAAATAGAACGTGAGCGTTGTATCCGCCACCGACAATGGCACCGTTGGCGTCAACGAGGGGACTCTGGGAAGAGTCGACGCACACGGACAGGGTCGCTACCGAGTCTTCCCTCGTGATCTCAGGCGACCGCCGGACATAGGCGATCCATGATCGCGTACCCGGCTGTGACCGCCACCCCTTACTGGCCACCTGCGACAGACTCTGCGCCTCCAAGCCCGCGAAAGGCTGCATGACGTATTGGTTCATCTCAAGCGGCAGACTCTCAGCACCGCCTGCCGCGTAGGCGTCTTCCTCGAGCTCGAACAGGGCCCGGTAGACCCGCTCGGCCTCCGCGTACAACTCGTCCTGCGACAACGACGCCGACGCAGACGACACCAGCGCAGACGACGCCGGCGCCGACGGGCCGGCAGACCCCTGCCGGCCGCACGCCGGCACCACGACCACCGCGCAGAACACACCCAGGACCACGGCCCGGCACCATCGCCGACTCACGGAACGACCTCCACAGGGGGTGGGAAGTACACGACGCCATCATCGTCGCATACCCACCCCCGCCACCGAAAGGCCTGTGGAAAACCCCGCAACCGGCCGGCCTCGCAGAACCCGACCAGACCCGGCCCGCACCAGCCGGCCCGCATCAACCGGCCCGCGCCCAAGGGGCGGCGCCCAGGCGAACCCGGCACGCCGACACCTCAACCCGGCCAGACCGAACCAGCCGCAGACGGCGGGCGCAACACCCACGCGCGCACCTTCCCCGGACGGACGTACCTGGCGTCCGCGACCGGCCCCCCATCCCAGCGGACCACCCACTGGCAGGGCCGCCACCAGTCCCTGCTCCGATCCGGCACTGGTCGCACCGCGCATGACCGTCTGACGGCACCAGCGAGAAAGCACCGGCCCCGGGTCAGGTCAGGGGGCATTCCCGGCATCGGTGGGCAGCGCTCCGACCAAGAGGGATCCTCATGGCCGGACCGCGGTGAATAAGCTTTTCCTGCAGTGCCGATTCAGGTCATCTGTTGGGGGTGTGATGACAATGAGGAGAAACCAGGAGGAACGATCCCCGGGAATGGGCATCCGGGCACGCCAGCTGGCCATCGCCAAGGCGGTCATGGCCGGTGACGCCGCGACGGCCGAGGAACTCGCCGGTCTCATCGGCGTGTCGGTGATGACGATCTACCGGGACGTGAGCATCCTCGAGGACTGCGGCGTGCTGCGCAGGAACCGGGGCCGCATCGTCGCCGTGGTGAACGGCCTGCACGCCGTGGACGCCATTTTCAGGGTGGAGCAGGGCTCGGAGGAGAAGAGGATCATCGCCCGAGCCGGGGCCTCGCTCGTCGCGCCGGGGAGCTCCGTCCTGCTGGACGATTCCAGCGCCGGAGTGTGGCTGTTCAGATCCCTCGACCGCGTCGACACCCTGACGATCGTGACCAACTCTGGCTGTCATGAAACAAAATCGTTTCTGGTTTCGCGGAGTGGGAGGTGCTCGAAGTCGTAGTCGAAGGCGCGGCCGGTGATGTATGAGGCAAACGCGCCGAAGGTTTCTTCGGGGGTCTCGCGCTGGATGTTCGCGATGTTGTTCTTGGCCGCGTTCCAGACGTGCTCGACCGGATTGTGGTCGGGCGCGTACGGTGGCAGATGGATCGGCGTGATGCGCTCCAACAGCTGACCCGGCTCGTACAGGTCGGTCAACGCTTTCGCGTGGTGGAAGCGGGCGTTGTCCAGGACGACCGCGATCTTGCCGGTCTCGGTTTCTCGTTGGAGCCGGTCCAGGGAGAGGATCGTCTGCTCAGTGTTCTGGTTCCCCTCGATCGGGTACAACTTGACCTTCTTGCTGGTCAGGGAGAGCGCGCCGAAGAAGGACTGGGACGTCTTCTGCCGGTCCACGGACAGTTTGGTGCGCTGCCCTTTCGGGAGCCACATGCGGCGGGTCTCGGCCTCGTGCTCCAAGCGGACCTCGTCTGCCGTGTAGACCTCCCAGCCTTGGTCCAACAAGCTTTTGACTTGGGTCTTCACCTCGGCCATGCGCCGAGTGATGGCTTTCTCGTTCCGGTGCTTGTCGAACGGGTCGGGCAGCTTGAAACTCAGCCCGCACAAGCGCAGGAGCAACTGGTACGAGGAGTCCGCCTGGTACTCGACGTCGAACATGATCTTCACGACCTCACGTATCGCCGGGACGTCCCAGAACTCGGCGTGAACACCGGACCGGGAGGGCGGCTGGGCCAAGATGGCCTTGAGTTCTTCCTTCTGGGTGCGGGTGAGTTTCGCCGCGTTCTGGTTCCCGGCATGGTCGGTCAGGACCGAGCACATCCTGGTGGCCCGCCACTCGGCCAGCCATTCCTGCACGGTCCGCTCCGTGCGCTCAACCATTTCAGCGATGATACCCACATCAACGCCACGGGAGGCGTACAGAATCGCTTCTGCTTTCATCCGAACCAGCACATGATTGTCGGAACGCTTCTTCCATCTGATCAGGACGGCGGTTTCTTCCAGGGTGACCTCAACCTGCATGCCTCAATCATATCCGAAACAGCACAGAAAATCCACGAAAAATACGGTTTCGTTTCATGTCAGCCATCGTTGTTCATCGCGAACCAGGCGATATCGATGAAGGCGTCCGGGCTGGTCATCATCGGCGGGGAGTACCGTCCGTGGGCCCATTCGTCCATGGGGTCCATCACGATGGAGGCGCTCAAGAGGATCGCGACGGATTACTGCTTCCTGTCCGCGCCCGGGATCGTGGCCGTGTCCTGCGTCCACCCCTACGAGGAGGTGGCCGAGGTCAAGAGGGCCATGCTGCGGGCCGGGAGCGAGTCCGTCCTGCTCGCCGACCACGCCAAATTCTCCAGGAGGGGGATTTTCAGGTTCGCCGATGTCGGTGAGTTCGACCATGTCATCGTGGATTCGGGAACCCCGGAATCGATCCGTCTCGGAGCTGCGCATGAGGAGCCCAGACGTCATCGTCGCAGGCGATGAGCCCGTGGTGGCCGAGGGCTGATCCCGGTCCGGGGCGCTCGGGTGAGCCGGCAGAAGGGGCCCGACGCTTCACTGTGCGGTGATCGCTCGTCAATTCGCAATCTCCGCACAGTCAGCGCCGCCCGGGGTGCCGGTGACGCCGAGAGGGGCTGGTGATGCTCGCCCGGTCGCCGAGCGGGGTCTTCCCTCAGCGCGCCGCCCGGTGATGCGGTGGCGTCTCGTACAGGGCGTGCTCGCTGAGCTGGAGCGCATTGGTCACGAGTGCGATCACGTGCTCGCTGGGGCTCTGGTAGTGGTTCGTCGTGCCGTTCTTGCGCACCCCGATGAGCCCCGCAGTGCGCAGCTTGGCCAGGTGCTGCGAGACGGCCGGCATCGGTCGGTCGAGTGCCCGCGCGATCTCGGTCACGGACATCTCTCCCTGACTCAGCATCGCCAGGATCGACAGGCGTGTGCGGTCGGCGAGCAGTTTGAGCACCTCGGCCGCGTACTCGGCCTCATCGTCATGGGGTGGCTCGGGGCTCACGATCATCCTCACTGCTCTACGTCCGGTCCCACAGTACGACGCCCGCCCCCGCCGCGGCAGCACCGAGCCCCGCCATGACGAGCGCCGTCCGGCTCAGCCCCCAGTCCGCCAGCGCGCCGGTGAGCGGATAGCACACCAGCCAGCAGCCGTGCGAGAGCGAGAACTGCCCGGCGAACGCCGCCGACAGCCTTCGCTCGGGGACCGCGCGGGGGATCAGGCGTCCGATCGGCATCTCGACACCGGCCCAGCCGACGCCGATGAGCGCCCACAGCACCGCGATCGCCCCGGGTGCCCACGGGGCGGAGGCCCGGGCCAGGACCGCGGCAGCCGCCACGAGGGCCGTGCACAGCAGCGCAGCTCCGGGCAGCATCACGGCGCGCTCGTCCAACCGGTGGAGGATGCGCGGCAGGGCCAGCGCCGTGGCGATCGAGCCGGCCCCGTTCGCCGCCAGGAAGAGCGCGACGGCCGTCTGCGACATGCCGAAGTCCGAGCGGACGATCACCACCGTCTGTACCAGTACGTAGGAGACGACAGCGGCGATTGTCACATTGAGCGCCACGACTGGCCGCAGCGCCGGGGTCCGGAAGAACAGCTCGATGCCGACCCTCGCGCGAGTGCCGAAGGGCTCCTCGTCGTCATCGGTGGTGATGCCCAGGCCGTGCGGGATCGCTGCCGACAGCACGAGCAGTGCCGAGGCGGCGAAGCCGATCGCCGTACCGAAGAAGAGCGCGTCAGCCCGGACCACCAGCAGCAGCGCCGCGGCGAGCATCGGCGAGACGATCGTCTCGAGGTCCTCGGCCAGGCGTGCCAGTGAGAGGGCATTCGTGTAATCGTCCTCGTCGGGCAGCACAGCCGGCACGACCGACTGGAAGGTCGGCGTGAAGATCGCCGAGGCGGCCTGCAGGACGAAAACGAGCGCGAAGATCTGCCAGATCGCGTCGACGAACGGCAGGCACAGCGCCGCGGCCAGGCGCAGGCAGTCTGAGCCGACCATCACGGCTCGTCGCGGGAGACGGGCGACGGCTGCGTTCGCCAAGGGGGCGATGACGACGTAGGCGATCATCTTCACCGTGAAGATCGCCCCGAGCACGGCGCTCGCGTCGGCGCCCGCGATGTCGTAGGAGACGAGCCCCAGCGCGACCGTCGCCAGACCGCTGCCCAACAGTGAGCAGACCAGCGAGCCGAACAGGTGCGAGTACACCCGGTGGCGTAGAACCTTCATCATAGATGCATGATTGCACAATTATGAAAATAAAGACAGAGGGTGCGCACACGGGGCCTGCTCGGTCGGGGGCAGTCGGGAATGGGCCGCCCATGGCGTCGACACAGCCCGCGGGTCCTGCGCCGCCGGGGCAGCTCCTGATGGGCACGCTCGCGGAGTCAGGGAGGCTCGCGGTGATTGGGAGGAGGGATCCATCGGTCATCCTCCCGCCCAGAGGCGCAGCGGGGCGAGGCTCGCGCGGCTGAGGACGAGGGGCTGAGGGGTGGTCGTCCACGGCGTCACGCAATCCTGATCGTGTCTGCCGGGGTCGTGAAGAAACCACCGTGAACCTGCGAACACCGCGAGGCCTGTTCACAGCCTCAATGAACCAGGTCATGGCCAGGGGTTGCGTCTCTCGCTGAGCCTCCGTGAACAAGCCCCCACGGACAGGTCTCAAGGCGCCGATGAAGTCCCTTGGTCGGAAAAGACCGCGCGGAGCCCCCGCGCACGCCCCCGCACCCCCGGGAAGCTCATTCAAGGCTCCTGGTGAACTCTACTCTGGCTGGGTGTTTTCCCTTGGCAGCGCGCCAGTTTTGGACAATCCTCCTGTCATCGGTCTGGTTCGGTGAGGACGGAGACGAGTTCGATGACGGTGATGGCACGAGTGCCGGCGGGTCGGGTGACGGTGTCGGTCCCGGATCGGCCGGCGGCGGTCCATGAGACGTTCCAGGTACGGGTCGCGGTGACCGTGTACTCGCCGGTGTGTTCCCAGGTGTGTCCGCAGTACGGGGATGGGGCGTTGACTCCGTCCGGGTTGCGGTACGGGACCGTATGGTGGCAGGTCTGCCGGCGGCCGTCGCCGGTGTCCACGGTGAGGATGCCGGGTGTGGCGGTGATGTCGATGGTCAGGCCGTCGGCAGTGGCACTGGTGTGGAGGACGCCGGGGTCGGGGGCGTGGAACCAGGTGTGGAACCCCACAGCGGTGGCGCCCCATTCGTTGGCGGCGGGGTCTGGGTCGAGGAGAAGGCCCGGTTCGGTCAGGGTGAGTGAGGCGATCGCCCGGCGGGCGGCCTCGGCGGGGTCCACGGCCGGGCCGGCGGCCGGGGCGCTACCTGCTGGGGTGTCCGGGCCGGTGGTGCGGAAGACCGGGTAGAGGCAGCTGGTCGTGACGGCCGGGTCGGGATCGGCCACGAGTCGGCGACATTCCTCGACGGGATCAACCCCGCTACCACCGCCCCCGGAGCCGGCGGGGGCCCAGTCCCCGGCCGCCGCCGGGGCCCACTGCCCGCCCGGCCCCTCGGAAACCGCTGGAACGAACCCGCCACCAGCACCGGCGGCATCACCGGCAGACCGATAAGCATCCGACGCCGACACCGAATAATCAGAACCAGAATCCTGGATCGTGACGTCGCCCCCGAATCTCGGAGCATTCGAATCGACACAGCCGGAGTCATTCAAACTGCACCCGTGAGCTGGACTTTGCTGCAGAATAAAACACCCTGCCACTAGAGGAAAAGAGAGTAAAGCGGTCAAGCGCTTGGACATGATTTCACCGTCTCTCCGGTCGCATGAAATATTTTCAAAAATCCATCGGAATCATATTTGAAGAATACGTTGTTGATGTCGTATCCGCTGGCCACGAAATTCCCGTCGGCGTCGACGAGGGGACTCGCCGTGGAGTCGATGCACACGCTCAGGGAGACGAGGGAATCCGAGGGCGGGTCATCGGGCACCTGCTCCAGGACCGTGTACTGCGACCGTGTCCCTTCCTGCATCCGCACACGCCGCTCGGCCATCTGAGTAAGCATGGAGGACTCGCCGCTGGCGTATCCGGCCATGATGTACTGGTTCATCTCGACAGGGACACCATTGACCCCGCCCTCGAGAAAAGCCCGCTGCTCCAACTCGAAATACGCCCGGTAGACCCGCTCGGCCTCCGCGTACAACTCGTCCTGAGACAACGACGCCGACACCGACACCGACGACGCCGACGACGCCGGGCCGGCAGACCCCCGCCGGCCGCACGCCGGCACCACAACCACCACACAGAACACACCCAGGACCACAGCCCGGCACCATCGCCGACTCACGGAACAACCTCCACAGGGGGCGGGAAGCACACGACATCGCCATCGTCGCATACCCACTCCCGCCATCGAAAGGCCTGTGGAAAACCCGCCACCTGCCGGCCTCGCAGAACCCGACCAGACCCGGCCCGCACCAACCGGCCCGCGCCCAAGGGGCGGCGCCCAGGCGAACCCGGCACGCCGACGCCTCAACCCGGCCAGACCGAACCAGCCGCAGACGGCGGGCGCAACACCCACGCGCGCACCTTCCCCGGGCGGACGTACCTGGCGTCCGCGACCGGCCCCCCATCCCAGCGGACCACCCACTGGCAGGGCCGCCACCAGTCCCTGCTCCGATCCGGCACTGGTCGCACCGCGCATGACCGTCTGACGGCACCAGCGAGAAAGCACCGGCCCCCGCCCCTCACCTCGCACCGACCCCCGCGCCCCCACCTCGCATTCGTTCCCACCTCACGTTTGTGCTCCCACCTCGCGTTTGTGTTCGCACCCGGGATATGTCCGAGGTGTTGGCGGAAAAGTGAGGTGGGAACTGTGGTCGTCCGGCAGCCCGTCGGAGCGTGGACGATGGCGCCCGTCCCCACCTCGCACCGACCCCCGCGCCCCCACCTCGCATTCGTGTTCCCACCTCACGTTTGTGTTCGCACCCGGGATATGTCCGAGGTGTTAACGAAAAAGTGAGGTGGGAACGGGTCTGGTGGGTGGGGCCGTCATGAGAGATCGTCTTCGACTTCAGTGAGCGCGACCTTCGACTTCAGTGGGCGCGACCGCCCCGGCGAACGATTCGCTCCGGACATCATGAGGCTTATTCAAAACTTTTGACAAACCCGGCCCTGACTAGGTGTTCGTCTTTGACGACGCGCTGTTTTGAATAACCCTCCATACTCCGGCCCCGCCGTGGTGCGTGTGGGGCGACCAGTCGCAGTCGGAGGCCTTCGACGATGAGCTGGGTCCCGCCGCGCGTGGGGTGGCCCTGCCCTGCAGGGAGTTGAGGCGCCGCTTCGCCGCTGGATCCCGCCGCGTGTGGGGCGGCCGCGGGGCCCGGACGGTGCTCAATCGTGGTGCCGGAGAAGGGGCTCGAACCCTCACGCTGCGAAGCACAGGAACCTAAATCCTGCGTGTCTACCAGTTCCACCACTCCGGCGGGGCCCGGCCAGTCTAACCGGTAGGGTGCGGGCATGCCGCAGCAGAACCAGCCCTCCGAGCCCGCGCCCACGATCGACGAACCGGCCCGTGACTACGGTCCGGACCATCCGCGCGTCATCGCGGCCCGGCTCGACGCCGCCGACGGGCTCGGCGAGGCCGGTGATCCGGTCGAGGCAGCGCGGCTCTACGAGGAGCTCATCGCCGACTGCACCCGCATCGGCGGCCCCGACCACGAGGCCACGCTCGTGACCCGCAACGACCACGCCAACTGGGTCGGCAAGGCGGGCGACCCGGCCCGCGCCGCCGACCTGTTCGAGGCCCTCGCCGTCGACATGGAGCGCGTCTACGGCCCCGACGACCCCAACACCCTCGCCGTCCGCGCCGGAACCGCGGGCTGGCAGCTGCGCGCCGGGCGGACCGACGAGGCCGCGCGCATCTACGACGAACTCGTCCCCGACCTGGTGCGCGTTCTCGGCGATGACGACCCGCAGGTGCTCGACGCCCGGGCCGCCCACGCCGCCGCCCTCCGTGACCAGGGCCGCCTCGAGGAGGCCGTCGCGGTCTACGAGCTGCTGCTGCCCGCCCAGCTGCGCGTCCTCGGCCCCGACGACGAGAGCACCGGGGCCACGCGCAGCCAGCTCGAGGTGCTGCGGGCCGGCGCGTCCCGGAGTCCCGCTGAGGGGATTGGGGACGGTGCGAACGCGGGGGTGGTGACCATCGACCAGGATCCGTACTTGGCCGTCGTCGGGCCGGGGCGAACGCGGGGGCGTTCGGCTGCGGGGTGGGCCGTGAGCCGGCACGGGGGCGCGAGGACGGCCGCTCGGCGCTGGCGGGCTCGGTATACCCGATCCTTTTCGGCGAGCCGGTGGGCGCAGGATGCCCGCTGACGGGCTGAGCCGACCCTGAGCGGCCCACGACGGGTCGGGGTGCTTGTCACAGCTCGGTAACATAATGTGTTCACCGCGGACCGTCAGGGCCGCGGTGGGCACCTGCCGACAACGGCCGGTCAGCGACCGAAAGGACATCATCATGGGACTGCTCGCCTTCCTCCTGCTCGGCCTCATCGCGGGCGCCATCGCCAAGCGGATCATGCACGAGGACCGGGGCGGCTGCCTCGTCACGACGTTGCTCGGCGTCTTGGGCGCCATGCTGGGCGGCTACCTCGGCGCCTCCTTCCTGGGCGTGTCGCTGGGCTCCTTCTTCTCGCTGCGCACGTGGCTGCTGTCCATCGGCGGTTCACTGGTCGTGCTGTTCCTCTACGGGCTGCTCACCAACAACAGGCGCTCCGGACGCGGGTGAGGCCGGCGCCCGGCGGGCTCGTTCTGCCAGTTCTCGGCGGCCGCGGGCGAGGTGAGCGTCGGCGCGGGTGGGGCGGGCCCGATGGTGCGCAGCCGGGCCCGCCAACCCCCTCGTCCGCCGCCCGCGGCTCGGTCTGCGACACTGGCACCGGGCCGGAACCGGCCCGTGACGAGCCACGACCAGCAACACGACGAGGAACAGGTGACGCGGATGGCGCCCGAGCAGATCAGCCCGCTGGAGCAGACGATCATCAACCAGACCCGCGAGCTCGGCAAGGACCACCCCACGGTGCTGTCCAGCCGCGCCAACCTCGCGGCGCAGGTGGGCGAGGGCGGCGACCCGGCCCGGGCCGCCCGCCTGTACGAGCAGCTGCTGCCCGATCTGGAGCGCGTCCTCGGTGCCGACAGCGCCGACATGCTGCTCGGGCGCAGCAACCACGCCCACTGGGTCGGCTGCGCCGGCGACCCGGCCCGCGCCGCCGAGCTCGACAAGGAGCTCGCCGCCGACATGGAGCGCCTGCTCGGCCCCAACCACCTCAACACGCTCACCACCCGCGCCAACTACGCCGGGTGGCTCGGCGAGGCCGGCCACCCGGACCAGGCCGCCGAGCTCTACGAGAAGTTCGTCGCCGACCAGACCGCCGTCCTCGGCAAGGACAACGCCGACGTGCTCGTGAGCCGGGCCAACCACGCCGACATGCTGCGCCGGGCCGGCCGCAGCGACGAGGCCGCCGACGAGTTCGAGCGCCTGGTCGCCGACCAGACCCGCGTGCTGGGCGCCGACCGCCCCGACACCCTGGCCCTGCGCGCCAACCTCGCCGAGTGCCTCCTCGAATCCGAGCAGCCCGAGCGCGCCGTCGAGGTCTACGAGGGGCTCATTCCCGACGAGCGCCGCGTCCTCGGCGCCGACCACCCCGACGCGCTCGTCACCCGCGCCAACCATGCCGAGCTGCTCGGCAGGCTGGGGCGCGCCGACGACGCCATCGCCGAGTTCGGCCGACTCGCCGACGAGGTCGGCCCAGCCATGGGTCCGGCCCACCCGTTCACCGTGGCCGTGCGCGGCAACATGGGCAATCTGCTCGCCCAGCAGGGACGCATCGCCGAGTCCCTTGAGGTGTTCGAGGCCATCCTCGCCGACATCGAGCCCGAGTTCGGGTCCGACGACCCCAACACGGTCACGGCCCGCACCTCGGTCGAGTACCTGCGCGAGCAGCTGCGCCAGCGGGGCCCGACGTCCCGCGACCTCTGAGCCCGCGGCGGAGGGCCCGCCCGAGGATGGCCTCCAGCTGCGCCAGCAGGGCCCGACGACGACCTCTGAGTCGATCCGGCGTCCGTGACCGGTCTGTGCGATCATCCGCCGGTGCGCCCGCGCCTTCCGCTTACCGACGGCCGCCGGCTCCTTACCGACGGCCGCCGGCTCCGCAGGGCTCCCGCGGCCCCAGGGGCTCCTCGCGACCCGGTTCCCACGGGTCCGGGCCCCGGGGGACGTCGCCCGTCCCACTCCGGCCCCTGGTTCCCACGGGACCGGTCCCGTGGCGCCCCTGGACCGGACCCGCCGCTCAGTCGATCCCGCTGCTCAGCCGATGCCGAGTTCGCGGGCGATGCGGTCGACGTGCCCCTTGGCGCGCACGTTGTACATCGCCCTGCGAACGGTGCCGACCCCGTCCGCGTCGACGTCGATGATGAAGGTCGAGCGGATCAGGCCGGTGATCATCTTGCCGTAGATCATCCGCTCGCCCCACACGCCGTACGCCTCGATCGCCTCGTGCTCGGGGTCGGACAGCAGCGTCACCCGCAGTTCCTTGCGCTCGCGGAACTCCGCGAGCCTGTCCCGGGCATCGGGCGAGATGCCGATGACGTCGACGCCAGCCGCCGCGAAGGAGTCGACGTGGTCGGTGAAGTCGACTGCCTGCGTCGTGCAGCCGGGGGTGAGGGCGGCGGGGTAGAAGTACAGGACGACCGTGCGGGAGCGGTGATCGGCGAGACGCACCGTTCTGCCGTCCGCGTCGGGCAGGGCGAACTCGGGGGCCGTGGCGCCATCTGTCAGCTGAGTCATGACCCCACCCTATTGAGCCGGTGTGCCGCCGCCCGCCATCGCCGCCCACCGGCCCCGATTCGCCATCGGGGTCGGGGGTGGGAATAGGCTGTGGGCACCACCACCGGCGGTTCGGCCCCGTGTACGTGTAGGCGCGAACGGCCCCGGTGGTCCGAATCGAGGTCCCCGCACCGGCGCCGACACCCGGAGCGGATCTGAGCAATGGAGGAAGCCGTGGCCAAGTCCGAGACCAACATCGACCAGATCAGGGCGCGCATCGCCGCCTCGCGCCGTCAGGTCGCCGGCGGAGTGCAGGGTCTGACCGCGACTGTGCACCCCACCGCCGTGAAGAACCAGGCCGTCTACGAGGCCAAGACCTTCGCCAACGACAGCTACGAGAGCGCCAAGAACGCCTTCATCGATGAGTCCGGCCCCCGGTGGGACCGCATCGGCACCGTCGTCCTGGCCGTCGCCGGCGTCGCCGTCCTCGGCCTGTCCGTGCGCGGCCTCGTGCGGGCGATCCGTGGCTGACGAGCAGACGGCGCCCGACCCCGTCCCGGAGCTCCCCATCCGCATGCTCCACGAGCGCGTCCTCGTGAGCATGGACGAGGACAGGGGCGAGCGGCGGTCCGAGGGAGGGATCCTCATCCCGTCGACGGTGCAGATCGCCCACCGCCTGGCCTGGGCCCGCGTCGTCGCCATCGGCCCCAGCGTCCGGGCCGTCTCGGTGGGCGACAGGGTGCTGTTCGATCCCGAGGACCGCGCCGAGGTCGAGGTGCGCAACAAGGCCTACGTGCTGCTGCGCGAGCGCGACCTGCACGCCGTCGCCGACGAGAACCTGCCCGGGGGCCAGACCGGCCTGTACCTGTGAACGGGGCCGGACAAGGACCGATGCGTCCCCGCACCGGACGGCTCGGGGACGAGCGGGCCCGGCGCGGGCACGATTTGCGCGGCGGTGCCGAAGGACCTATAGTTCTTTGACGCACGCGCTGCTAGCTCAATTGGCAGAGCAACTGACTCTTAATCAGTGGGTTCAGGGTTCGAGTCCCTGGCGGCGCACGACAGGGGATTCCCGCCGTGATCGGCGGGGATCCCCTTTTCCGTTCCGTGCCGGTGGGGCCCACGGCAGATGGACGCCCACGATGGAACCCTCGCGAGGTCGCAGATGAGTTGGGTGGGGGATCCCTTTCCTTCGCGCCGCACCGGTGAGCGGCCCACCCGTGCTCACCGGACCGGCGTACGACGGCGCAGAACCGTTCTCGAACCACTCGCCCCCCCGGTCTCGCTTGCACGGAGACTCATTCACAGCGCCTGCAGATGACGCTGTGACCAGGGGCGACGAATCGCAATCCGGCCCCTGTGAATAAGCCTCATGGGCGCACGACGGCGCGGACCGACCGGCGCGGAACCGCGCGTGCAAGCCCTCGACTACCGATTCCACGTCGTCCTGGCGCGAACCGGCCGCCGCGGAACCGCGTGTGCAAGAAACGGTTGTTCGCAGTGGGGGTGCGGGCGTACGGCAGTGCGGACCGACCGGCGCGGAACCAGGCTCACTCGCGTTCGCCGAGCCAGCGGGTGTCCTCGGCCAGGTTCCTCGAGTGGCGCGCCACGGCGATGCGCTGGCGGCGCAGCTCGTCGAGCTCCGCGCTGATCCGCGCGTTCGGCAGGGGCCCGAGTTCGGTGCCCAGGGCCAGCTCGAGCAGGTGATCGGCCAGCGCGGGGTTGCGCGGCAGGTTCGGGCCGTGCGGGTATGACCCGATGACCCTGCCCTGGACGGCGCCCTCGGTGCCGTCGCCGCAGTTGCCGACCCCCAGCTCGACCTGCGCGAACGGCCTCGCGTCGGGGCCGAGCGTCGTGTAGCCGCCGTGGTTCTCGAAGCCGGTGATCAGGCTCGTGGAGCCGTCGGGTCGCTCCCAACGGGTGAGGATCTCGCCGACGGCGCGTCGAGGCCCGCGGCGGGTGGTGACGTCGAGCAGCCCCAGGCCCTCCATGACCTCGTCGTGGTCGCCCACGGTGAAGCTCCGTCCGCAGATCTGGTAGCCGGCGCACACGGCGAAGAGCACGGCCCCCCGGTCGAGGGCCCGGAACAGGCCGCCGTCCGCCTTCAGCTCGCGCACGGCGGCGATCTGGGCGAGGTCCTCGCCGCCGCCCAGCAGGTAGACGGCGCCGTCGTCCGGCACGGGCCGGCCGGGCTCGACGGTGACGAGCTCGGCGTCGATGCCACGCCAGACGAGGCGCTTGGTGAGCACCGTGCCGTTGCCGTGGTCGCCGTAGATGCCCAGCAGCGACTGGTAGACGACAACGATCTTGACTGGTTCGTTCACCATTCCACGCCGCCCATCTTGCAGAGATTGAGGAAGGCCGTGTAGGTGGCCAGGACGTCGACGGTGTCCTCGTAGGGGCGGGCCATCGCCTCGCGGAGCGAGTCGACGACCTCGTGGTCGACCTCGGCGTACGACAGGCGCACGGCCAGATCCTGGGCCCGCGGGCCGGTGCAGATGACGTGCCGGCCGGCGAGCCTCTCGAACTCGACGTCCCACAGCCAGCTGACGTCGGTGCCGTCGGCGATCGCCGAGTCGATGGCCAGGACGACCGGGTCGGAGGCCATGACGAGCAGGGACTCGGCCCAGCCGGCCGGGTTCTTCGCCAGGAGCAGCCGGGCCCGGTTGTCGCCGAAACGACCGATCGAGAAGCGCCCGGCGGGGGCCCGCACCGTGCCCATCGCCGCCAGCGCGACGGTCGGGTCGATGCCCATCTCGATGGCCGCGGCCAGCGCGCAGGTGGCGTTGCCGCGGTTGAAGCGTCCCGGTACCTGCAGGTCGAGCGTCCAGCGGGCGCCGTCCGGGCCGGTGACCTCGTCGCCGCGTACCGCGTAGTCGGCCCGGTGCTGGCCGAGCGCGCAGCCGGGGCAGTTCCACGAGCCGTCGCCGTCGTACTCGAGGATCGCCCCGCAGGACGGGCACAGGGCGGCGTCGGCGGTCCACCCGCCGATGCCCATGTCGACCCAGATGACCCGGCGGGCGGCCTCCGCCGACCAGGTGACGAGCGGGTCGTGGATGTTCGCGACGACGGTCGGCCCGTTCTCGCCGGCGTCAGTCAGGGCCGCGCGCCACTTCTTGCCGAGCGAGGCGATCTCGTGGTGGCGGTCGAGCTGGTCGCGGCTGAAGTTCAGCATGACGAGCACCTCGGGGCGGCCCCTGGTGATCATGTCGGGGACGATCTGCTCGTCCGTCTCGAGGATCGCCACCGGCGCCCTGACGTTCTGGGACAGGGCCGAGGCGATGCCCTCGCGCAGGTTCGCGCCGTCGGCGTTCGTCACGACGTCACGGGTGCCCCAGGCGGTCTCGGCCGCGGCGGCCAGGAGATGCGTCGTGGTGGTCTTGCCGTTCGTGCCCGAGACGGCCGCGATGCGCCGGCCGGCGATGAGCTCGGCGAACATCATCGGGTACAACCGGGTGATGACCTGGCCTCGGATCGAGGCGCCGGAGCCGCGTCCTGCCTTGCGGGAGGCCCATGCGGTGAGGTTCCCGATGCCGATCGCGGTGTTGCGCCAGAGCTTCCGGCCGATCGTCGGATCAACTGGTCGCGCGTGCCGGAACCGCTGGCTGGGTGATGAGGCCATGACCCCATTGTGGCAGCCCCGCGCGCCCACCTGGGCCCGGTGCCGTCCTCACGGGACCCGGCACGCAGCGCACGGGACGACGATGGTGCCCCGCGCGTCCGGTGCGGTGCCCGTCGTCAGCTCTGCGGATGCTCGTAGGGGTTGCGGGGCGACGTCCAGGCATCCTGTCCGGGGGCCTGCTGGCCCGGGAATCCTGGAATCTGCTGCGGGTAGGGCTGCTGCGGGTAGGGCTGTCCAGGGTAGGGCTGCCCGGGATAGGGCTGTTGGGGGCTCGGCTGGGGCGCAGCCGGCTGGCCGTACTGCTGCGGCGCCATGGTCTGCGGGGGCTGGCTGAACTGGGGTCCGGGCTGCTGGCTGTTCGCCCGGGGTGCGGGCTGCCGGCCGCTGTACTGCTGAGGTGTTCCGGTCTGCGGGGTCTGCTCCTGCTGGGGTGTCGCGGTCTGCGGGGGCCGGTCTTCGTATCGCTGGGACTCGGGCTTCTGCCCGTACTGCTGCGGTGCTGGGGTCTGCGGGGTGTACTGCTGGGGTGCGGGATCGGTGGTCCTCCTGGGATCCTGCGCCGTGTCGGGTGCTGGGGTCTGCGGGGTGTACTGCTGGGGTGCCGCGGTCTGCGGGGCCCGGCCGTACTGCTGAGGTGCGGTCGGCTGGCCGTACTGCCGGGAGGGGCCCGGCGCGCCCATGATGCTCTGCGCTGCCGACATGGGTTGGGCGTAGGGCTGTTGAGCCGGGTTCACGGCCGGTGGGGTGCGTTTGGCCGCGGTCTGCACGGCGGCCAGGGTCAGCAGGGCGACGCCCCCGAGGAGCAGCAGTGTGGTGGTGACCGAGTTGATGATGAGGATGCTGTTGGAGCTGCCGTGGATGAAGAAGCTGAAGGTGAGGCTCCACAGATGCCGGGCGATCAGGACACCGATGCCGACCGCCGCCATGGTGCGAGCACGGTCAGCGCGCATCTGCACGAGAACGAGGATGAGCAGGGCGACCAGCACGAGGAGGCTGAGGACCACCATGATGGTGGAGACGGCGGAATAGGCGGCGTACATGAATGGCACTTTACGGGACGACGGCCTCTTCCGGCGGGGGTGGGGCGACCGGGCGCTCGTGACGGGGCGGCGCTCCACGGGGCGATGTCCTCTCTCTCGACGAGGGTTCCCGTGTCCGGCGTCCGTGGTTCCGTCGTGTCCGGCGTCCGTGGTCTCCGTGCTTCCCGCCTCGTTCTCGTGTTGACACCCGGCTCATGTCCGAGGTGGAAGCGCAAGCAAGAGTGAGGTGGGAGCGGGCCAGCGGCCTCGGCAGCGGGTCAGCGAGTCCGACATGGGGAGTGGATCAAGGACGAGGGAGTGGATCAAGGGGCCGGACGGACGGCGAGGGTGAGATCCGCGTAGTGCAGCGTGGTGTCGACGTATTCGCCACCATCGCGACGGAAGCCGCCGGGGACGTGCCCGATCTCGGTGAAGCCGAGTCGTTCGTACAGCGCCCGTGCGGGGCGATCCGTCGAGACCACTGCGTTGGACTGGAGGGCGCGGAGGCCCAGCTGCGCGGCCGTGCTCATGCTGTGCCGCACCAGCCGCTCGCCGACGTCTCGGCCTCGGCCGGACGAGGCCACCGCATGACTGGCGTTGGCGATGTGCCCGCACCGCCCGATGCTGTTGGGGCGGAGGACGTGGACGCCCAGGACCCGACTGTCGCCGGTGCCCCTGGCGACGCCGGTGAAGGACTGGGCGGCGAAGAAGCCGGCCGCCTCGTCGGCGCCGAGCTCGTCGGTCTGCGGGAATGCGTCGCCTGTTGCGACGACCTCGTTCCAGACGGCGCGGACGCCCCCGACGTCCTGTGACGTGAGCCGCTCGACGGTGGTGCCCGTCATCGCTTCTGCTCCGTGTCCCTCCTTCGGGTCGGACCGGTGCGGGGCCCGATGCGGCCGGGACGCCCTGGGCGTTGCCGAGGGTGGTGGCGCCGGACCCGTGCGGGCCCGATCGAGCTCCCCGCGTCCCGTCCCCCTGCTCGACCGTTTCTCCGGCCTGACTCGCTTCCCGCCCCGCTTTTGTGCTGACACCTCGGACATAACCCGGGTGTTGACGCATACGTGAGGTGGGAACGGGTCGGGGAGAACGTCGAGGCCGGTCCGGAGGAACGTCGAGGCCGGTCCGGAGGAACGATGAAGGGTTCGGAGCGCAAGACTCCGAACCCTTCTCTCCGGGTGGATGACGAGATTCGAACTCGCGACCACCTGGACCACAACCAGGGGCTCTGCCAACTGAGCTACATCCACCATCGCCGTCCACGGCCGCGGAACCCGGGAGTTCTGCGAACAGACAGCCCGGTCATCCTAGCCGACGCCGGCATCAGGCCCCAAATCGGGCCGGGCGTCGGAGGCCCCGGGCCGGCGGCGGTTCCGGCGGCTGCTCGGTCGACGGTCCCGAAAGGAGTCGGCACGGCCGGAGGTCCGTCACCCCGCCCGCCGTGCCCGGGGACACCGGACTCAGGCCTGCTCGCGGCCGAATCCCGTGATGCTGCCCTGGCAGCGGGCCGCGATCTTCTTGGCCTCGCTCGCGGTGGGGCCGGGCTCGGGCACCATGACGGCCTCGCGGAAGTACATGAGCTCCTCGATCGATTCCTTGATGTCCGCCAGGGCGCGATGGTTGCCGTTCTTCTCCGGCGCGTTGAAGAAGGTGCGCGGGTACCAGCGGCGGGCCAGCTCCTTGATCGAGCTGACGTCGATATTGCGGTAATGCACGTAACCCTCGAGCTCGGGCATGTCCTTGAGCAGGAAGCTGCGGTCGGTGCCGATCGTGTTGCCCGCCAAGGGCGCCTTGCGCGGCTCGGGCACGTACTGCTTGATGTAGGCGAGCACCCGCTCCTCCGCCTCGCGCATCGTCGTCGTGCAGACCCGCAGGTCCTCGAGAAGACCCGACGTGGTGTGCATCTCGGTGACGAACTCGCCCATGTTCGCCATCGCCTCGTCGCTGGCCCTGATGACCACGTCGATGCCGTCCCCCTGGATGTTCAGCTCGCCGTCGGTGACGAGACAGGCCACCTCGATGAGCTCGTCATGGGCCAGGTCGAGCCCGGTCATCTCGCAGTCGATCCACACCAGCATGTTGTTGTTCACATCGGTCAACTCTAGTCGGGCGGGCCGGCCGTCCCCCGCGACGCTCCGGACGTCGCAAGGGACTCAGCCATCGGTCCTGCGCGGCACGTAGCGCGAGAGCCACCAAGTGCCGACCAGACCGATGACACCCACGGTCAGGGCGCTGGCCGGAAGACCGGCCGCCCCGGCGACGGCGCTCACGACGAGTGGGCCCACGGCGTTGCCGGAATCGGCGAACAGGCGCCAGCCGGCCAGGAACTGCGAACGGCCCCAGGTGGGGGAGACGTCGGCGCCGAGCGTTATGACGATTCCGGACGAGACGCCGTTGCCGACGCCGAGCAGGGCCGCGACGAGCGCGATGGTCGCTGCGTGGTGGGTCAGCGGCAGGACGAGGAGGCCGGCGCTCATCGTGGCGATGGCCGGAAGCGTCACCCAGCGGCGCCCGAGACGGTCCATGATGAGGCCGCCGGGGAAGAAGAGGAGAACGTCGCAGCCCATCGACATGGAGTAGATGAGGCTCGTCGTGGCGGCCGGGATGCCGTGCGCCTCGCACCACAACGGGATGATCGTCTGGCGCACCGCTCGGATGAGCATGAGGCCCAGGCATCCGGTGCCCAGGGTCAGCAGGACGCGGCGGTTCGCCCGCAGCACGGAGAGGGTCCGGGCGTGGTCGCCGCGGCTGCGCTGCCTGATGGCCGCCAGCCCGTGCTCCTCGCCGGGCAGGTCGGGCATCGTGAACGTGACGACGGCGGCGACGAGTGACATCCCCGCGGCGAAACCGAACGCCGCGGGAAGGCTCCATCGGTTGATGATGGCGGCGGCGGCCAGCGGCCCGATGAACCAGCCGACGCGCATGACACCGCCGAGCGTCGACATGGCGCGGGCCCGCCAGCTCAGCGGAATGCGCTCGGTCAGATAGGTCTGCCGGGCCAGGCTGAAGACCGACCCGGTGAGTCCGTGGCAGAGCACGGCCAGGGCCAGCAGGACGAGCGAGTGCGAGGCGAAGACGACGGCCATCATGACGGCGTCGACGAGGCAGGCCAGTACGATCGAGTACTTCTCGCCGATGCGATCGGTGACGAAACCGGCGGGCAGGTCGCCGATCGCCTGGGCGATGCCGGTCAGGGCCGTGATGAACGCGGCGACGCCGACGCTCGTCCCCAAAGCACGGGCCTGGATCGCGATGAGCGGGATGACGGCTCCGAAACCGATCGAGGCGAGGACGGTGGGCCCGTAGACCGCGGTGAGCGTGCGGACCCACGACCGCCGCGCTCGTTCCCCCTCCACGGACCCCATGGTCCCACCGCGCGCACCGGCTCCGTGGGAGCGTTCACCCATCGTCCGGCCCAGCGCGGGGCGCGACGACGCTCCACGTCTTCGCGATGGAGTCGGACGGGGCGGCCCTCGCCCGCGAGGGGCGCGATGTGCGCGTCCCGCCCCGGTGCCGCACCCGCCACTGCGGTCCGGTGCTGGTGCCGCTCAGTAGAATGCAACGAGCAGGGCCCGGTAGCTCAGCGGATAGAGCAGCAGCCTTCTAATCTGTCGCGCGTGGGTTCGATTCCCACCCGGGCCGCCTTCGCGGGACGGGGCGCATGGGGTGCGCCGCCCCGCCCCGCGCCCGGGCCCACCGCGCGTCGGGGCCGTGATCCTGCGCGTCGGAGCCGTGCCCGTCCCGTGCGTCCCCCGAACGGGTGTCGGCGGCCCCGGGTAGTCTTGCCGCGTGTCCACGCAGCTGCCCGCACCCGCCGCCCCCGCCGAGCACGGGGGCGAATCGATCGCCCGCGAGCGTCGCGACCGCAGGATCGCGGGCCTGCCGCGTCCGGTCGAGCCGGGGCTGACACGTTGGCAGCGTTTCCGCAACGGCCCGCTCGGCTGGCTGACCCTCGCGTTCCTCCCGTTCTGCGCCTTCCTGCTGTGGCTCACCTACCGCATGTACGAGGTGACGATCACCACCGCCGTCGGCGACTACACCGAGCAGCAGACCGGCACACGCTCGACGCCCACCATCGCCCAGTTCAACGAGGCCCTGTGGAAGTGCACGAGGCTCGCGTTCGTCACGCTCGCCATCGGCCTGGTCCTCTACTTTCTCATCGACCGGCTCCGCCCCACGACACTGCGCCTGAAGGCCGTCGCCCTGGCCTGGGGAGGGGCGGTCGCCGTGTTCGCCTCGTCGATGATCAACACGTGGGCCTCGACAATGGTCACCGCCGACGAGACCGACGAGCTGGGCAGCGTGCGTGCCGCCATCTTCATCGCGCCCTTCGTCGAGGAGGCCGCCAAGGCGACGATCCTGTTCCTCCTGGCCATCCTCGTGCGCCACCGGCTCCTGTCGGTCATTCAGATGGTCACGATGGCCGGTCTGTCCGCCGTCGGCTTCGCCGTCGTCGAGGACATCGTCTACTACGTCCGGATGTACCTGTACGGCTCCCTCGCCTACGGCGTCGACGCCGACGGCGCGTTGCGGCAGATCTTCTACCTCCGTGGCCTGCTCACCTGCTGGGGCCACCCGCTGTTCACGACCTTCACCGCCATCGGTGTGGGCGTGGCTCTGCGCAACCGCAGCAAGGTCGTGCGCGTCGTCGCGCCGCTCGCCGGCTACTGCTTCGCCGTGTGCGCGCACATGGGATTCAACGGCTCCCAGTCGGTCGGCGTCAGCACGGGGCTGCTGATCGCCGTCGGTGCCTTCCTCATCGTCTTCCTCCTGCTGCGCTACATCCGCCTGGTGCTCGCCGAGTCACGTCAGATGCGCGCCCGCCTGCAGGACTTCGTCTCGAACGGCTGGCTCGGCGTCCACGACCCGATCATGTTCAGCCGCTACCGAGCGCGCCTCAAGCTGATCTGCGCCGCTGCGCTGCGCGGGCCGCGCTGCCTTGTCGCCACCGTCCGCCTCATCCACGACATGTCGGAGCTGGCCCAGGTGCGCCTCGGCGTCGTCAACGGGCTGACCGGCGCCGCAGCCGTCGGGCGCGAGCGCGAGCTGCTCCTGAGCATCCGCGCCCTGCGAGGCCGGGCGCTCGACAACACCGACGGTCTCACGGTCAAACCGCCCACCTGGACGTGGCACAATCTCACGGCCTGGGTTCGCGCCCATCTGCCACGCCGCCGCCCCAGGACGCCCTTCTACGCGCCGCCCCCGCCGTCGCAGGTCCCCATCGGCGCTCCTCGGCGATAGCCTTGTGGAGTCCGCCGTGCGCACCGTCGGCGGACGGACCCGGTACCGGCGACGGCCCTCCGGGCCCGAGTCGGCCCGCACCGTCCGTGCGGGCCCGGCCCAGGCCCGCACCTGCTGTGCTGCGGCGGAAAGGAATCTGCATGGGTGCCACAGAGCTCGCCAGCGCGTTGAAGGGACTGCGCGGCGCACTTGAGTCCGTCCGCCTCCCCCTGCCCGGCCCCTCGGTCGGGGAGCATCGGGCGCGGCGCCGGGCCCTGCTCGACCAGCTCGACGACTATGTGCTTCCGCGCCTGGCCAATCTCGAGGCCCCGCTGCTGGCCGTCGTCGGCGGCTCCACCGGGGCGGGCAAGTCCACGCTGGTCAACACGCTCATCGGCCGCGAGGTGTCCCGCTCGGGCGTCATCCGCCCCACGACGATGAGCCCGGTGCTGGTCTTCAACCCCGCCGAGCAGGACTGGTTCGCCGACGAGCGCATCCTGCCGGGCCTGGCCCGCACCAACGTCAGCTCGACCGGCACGAGCTCCATCCAGCTGGTGCCCGAACCGAGCCTGCCCAGGGGCCTGGCGCTGCTCGACGCCCCCGACATCGACTCGGTCTCGCAGGCCAACCGGCGGCTCGCCTCCCAGCTGCTGCAGGCCGCCGACCTGTGGCTGTTCGTCACCTCGGCAGCGCGCTACGCCGATGCCGTGCCGTGGCAGTTCCTCACTTCGGCCGCCGAGCGCGGTGCCGCCGTCGCCGTGGTCTGCAACCGGATCCCGCCGGCCGGCATGAACTTGGTGCCCGGTGACCTGGCGCGTCTCATGAGCGAGCGCGGTCTTGCCGAATCGCCGCTGTTCGCCGTTCCCGAGACCGTCGTCGACGAGGCCGGGCTGCTGCCCGATGCGGCCGTCGCGCCGATCCGCGCCCATCTGGCCTCGCTGGCCGTCGACAACCAGCGCCGCGACGGCGTCGTCGCCCGGACCCTGGACGGCGCCGTGCGCGCCATGACGGAGCAGTCCCGCACCCTGGCCGGGGCCGTACGGGACCAGGCGGGCGTCGCCGACCAGCTGCGCCACGACGCCGAGACGGCCTTCGACGAGGCGGCCCGCGCCGTGAGCGTCCGCTCCGCCGACGGCACGCTACTGCGCGGCGAGGTGCTCACCCGCTGGCAGGACTACGTCGGCACGAGCGAGTTCACGAGGGCCATCGACAGCAGGATCAGCCGACTGCGCGACCGGCTCACCGCCCTGTTCAAGGGCGAGCCCTCGCAGGCCCTCCAGGCCTCGGCCGCGGCCGGGTCCGGCCTGGAGGCCCTCATCATCGAGCAGGGGCGGGCCGCCGCGGAGCGGGCGGGCGTCGCCTGGCGCGCCAACCCGGCCGGACGCGAGCTCGTCGCCGCCCACCCCGAGCTCGCCCGGGCCTCCGAGGGTCTCGACGAGCGCGCCCGGGCCGCCATCCGCGACTGGCAGGCCGACGTGCTCGCCCTCGTCACCGAGCAGGGCAAGGGCAGGCGCACCACTGCGCGGGTCGCCGCGGCCGGCGTCAACGGTGTCGGCGCCGCGCTCATGATCGTCATCTTCGCCCACACCGCCGGTCTGACCGGCGCCGAGATCGGGGTCGCCGGGGGCACCACCGTCGTCGCCCAGCGCCTTCTCGAGTCGATCTTCGGCGACGACGCGGTGCGGCGTTTGGCCAACACCGCCAAGAAGTACCTCGACACGCGCGTCGTGCGACTCATGGACTCCGAGCTCGAGCGCTACCGCTCGCTGCTCGACGAACTCGGGGTGGACGAGTCCGCCGCGGCCCGCCTCGAGGCCGCCGTCGCCGCCGTCGAGGACGTGAGGGCCGGCCGTCCGTCCGACCCGGCGCAGATCACCGCGGGCGAACAGCAGGATCCGCCGGTCGGGGCCCCGCGCGAGTCGGTGCGGATCGAACGGGTCGACGCCGACGGGGCGGGCTCCGTCGTGGATGCCGAGATCATCGACGAGACGGGGGAGCGCTCATGAACCTCGGGTCGGAACGCAGACGCAGGGCCGCGCTCACCCGGCTGAGCGAGCGCATCGGCGCCCTGTCCGAGGCGGCCGCGCTCAGTGAGGGGCGCGTCGAGGACGACGTCGTCGACTACGTGAAGGGCATCACCGAGAGGGCGGACCAGCGGCTGGCCTTCAGCGGCGACAACACGATCGTCGCCCTCGCCGGAGCCACCGGCTCCGGCAAGTCCAGCCTGTTCAACGCCCTCGCCGGCGCCCAGCTCGCTCGGAGCGGCGTGCAGCGGCCCACCACGAGACGCGCCATGGCGGCGTGCTGGGGTCCGTCGAACCCCGATCGTCTCCTCGACTGGCTCCGCGTCCCGGTCCGTACGAACGTGGGCCCCGGCAAGGGGCTCGACGGCCTCGTGCTTCTCGACCTGCCCGATCACGACTCGACCGAGCGCGAGAATCGGCTGGAGGTCGACCGCCTGGTCGCCCTCGTCGACATGCTCGTCTGGGTCGTCGACCCGCAGAAGTACGCCGACGCGGCCCTGCACGAGGGCTATCTGCGTCCGATGGCCGATCACGCCGACGTCATGGTCGTCGTCCTCAACCAGGCCGACCGTCTCACGGGCCCGCAGCTGGACCAGGCCACCGGCGACCTGCGCAGGCTCCTCGACTCGGAGGGGCTGCGCGAGGTGCCGCTGCTGTGCACCTCGGCGCTCACGGGCGCGGGCGTCGACGAGTTGCTCGACCGGCTGACCGGGACCGTCCGGACCAAGCGGGCCGCCTCGGCCCGCCTCGGCGACGACATCACCTCGGCCGCCGCGGCGCTGTCCGAGGGCATCGGCGGGGACGTCCCGGCCAACGTCAACTCCGACCGCGTGAAGCAGCTGGACGCGGCGCTGGCCCGTGCCGCCGGCGTCGAGCGCGTCGGCGAGGCCGTGCTCACCTCGATGAGCCGCCGCGGCAGGGCCGCCACCGGCTGGCCGTTCGTCTCGTGGGTCCAGCGGCTGCGCCCGGACCCGCTGCGCCGCCTGCACCTCGACCTCCCGGCGGGCAGGCGGAAGGATCTCGACGAGGAGCCGCCCGGCCCGACGGTGATCGAGCGCACCAGCCTGCAGACGGCCACCGGCGGCGTCGAGCAGGCTCGGGTCGGCACGGCGCTGCGCGCCCTCAGCGACGACTCCTCGCGCGGTCTGCCGCAGGGCTGGGCCGATGCCGTGCGGGCCGCCTCGAAGGCCCGCTCCGACCAGCTGCCGGCCGAGCTCGACCGGGCCGTGGCGGGCGCCGATCTCGAGCTCGGCAAGGGGCAATGGTGGTGGCGGATCGTGCGCCTCCTCCAGTGGCTGCTCATGGCCGCCGTCATCGTCGGCCTCGGATGGCTCGGCATCGACCTGCTGCTCGAGCACCTCGGGATGGGTACGATCCCCGCGCCCGGCTGGTGGGGCATCCCGGCGCCGGTCGTGCTGGCCGGCGGGGGATCGATCGCGGGCATCGTGCTCGGCGTCCTCGCCCGGTTCGGTGTCGCCGCGGGCGCCCGCGCGGCCCAGCGCAGGGCCGTCGACGCCCTCGTGGACGCCGTCTCGGAGGTCTCCGACCGGGCGGTCATCGACCCCATCGAGGCCGAGCTGGAGCGCCACCGCGATGCGCTCGTCGCCGTGCGGAGGGCGGCGCCGAAGAACTGATCGCCGGGCGGTTCATGACGGTCGGTCGGGTTCGTGGCGGGTCGGTTGTGTTGTTCTGCTGTCAGGACAGCGCTCGGTTGGTCTCCGGGTGCCTTCTTCTCGTTTCCGGTTGGGTTCTCGGTTTGGGCGGTTCGGGTAGTTGTCGGGTTCGGTTGGGTCTGCGGGGGTGGCCGGCTGGTGGGCGGTGGGGTTTTCCACAGGTCTTCCGGTGTGGGGGCGGGCATGGGACGATGGCGGTGTCGTGTGCTTCCCGCCCCCTGTGGAGGTTGTTCCGTGAGTCGGCGATGGTGCCGGGCTGTGGTCCTGGGTGTGTTCTGCGCGGTGGTCGTGGTGTCGGCGTGCGGCCGGCGGGGGTCTGCCGGCCCGGCGGCGCCGGCGTCGTCTGTGTCGGTGTCGGCGTCGTTGTCTCAGGACGAGTTGTACGCGGAGGCCGAGCGGGTCTACCGGGCGTATTTCGAGTTGGAGCAGCGGGCTTTTCTCGAGGGCGGGGTCAATGGTGTCCCCGTCGAGATGAACCAGTACATCATGGGTTGGTACGCGAAGTCGGAGAACACGGTCCTCGCCCAGATGGCCGAGCGTCGTGTGCGGATGCAGGAAGGGACACGGTCGCAGTACACGGTCCTGGAGCAGGTGCCCGATGACCCGCCCTCGGATTCCCTCGTCTCCCTGAGCGTGTGCATCGACTCCACGGCGAGTCCCCTCGTCGACGCCGACGGGAATTTCGTGGCCGGCGGATACGACATCAACAACGTATTCTTCAAATATGATGTCGACGACAAGATTAAGATCTACTCCAGTACTGCGAGAGGAGCTGATTCATGCACCGTCGCGTGACTATTTCTTGTTTGGCCGCCGTCATTTCTTTGGCGGCCCCTATTGCAGTCCAGGATTCCGCCCACGCATGCGATGTGGCATCAGGCGCATGTGACAGCCAAGGGAGAAGTAACTTCACGGGAAACGTGTCTGTGTCTGATTCTGGTTCTGATTATTCGGTGTCGGCGTCGGATGCTTATCGGTCTGCCGGCGATGCCGCCGGCGCTGGTGGCGGGTTCGTTCCGGTGGTTTCCGAGGGGCCGGGCGGGCAGTGGGCCCCGGCGGCGGCCGGGGGATGGGCCCCGGCCGGCTCCGGGGGCGGTGGGGATGCTCGTGTCGAGGAGTGCCGCCGGCTCGTGGCCGATCCCGACCCGGCCGTCACGACCAGCTGCCTCTACCCGGTCTTCCGCACCACCGGCCCGGACGCCCCGGCCGGTGGCGGCCCGGCCGCCGGCCCGGCCGTGGACCCCGCCGAGGCCGCCCGCCGGGCGATCGCCTCGCTCACCCTGACCGAGCCGGGTCTTCTTCTCGACCCGGACCCCGCCGCCAACGAGTGGGGCGCCACCGCTGTGGGGTTCCACACCTGGTTCCACGCCCCGGACCCGGGTGTTCTCCGCACCAGTGCCACTGCTGATGGCCTGACCATCGACATCACCGCCTCTCCTGGGCTGCTCACCGTGGACACCGGCGACGGCCGCCGTCAGGCCTGTCGCCGTACGGTCCCGTACCGCAACCCGGACGGGGTCAATGCCCCGTCCCCGTACTGCGGGCACGCCTGGGAACACACCGGCGAGTACACGGTCACAGCGACCCGTACCTGGAACGTCTCATGGACCGCCGCCGGCCGGTCCGGGACCGACACCGTCACCCGGCCCGCCGGTGCTCGTGCCGTCACCGTCATCGAGCTCGTCTCCGTCCTCACCGAACCGGACCGATGACACCCGAGAGCACACGGACCGGGACCATGCGCGGGGCCCCCCGCAGCTCCAGCCGGGCGACCCCACCCGACGCCTCGAGGCCTGCTCACGGTGCCCGCGGATCCATGGAGGTTTATTCACAGCACGACAGGGCGAGACCTGACAAGGGGAAACGCTCCTGCGGACGACTCCTGTGAATAAGCTTCACTGTGTTCGCAGAGAGTGCTGCGACCAAGAGGATTATTCAAAAGGCTGTTTGTACGGCTGGCATGAAACGGAATCGTATGTTTCGTGGGTTTCCTGTGCTGTTTCGGATGCGGTGGGGGCGTGCGGGTCGGGGTCGCCCCGGAAGGAGACCGCCGTCCTGGTCGGGGGGGAGGAAGCGTTCCGACAATCATGTGCTGGTGCGGATGAAGACCGAGGCGGTCCTGCACGCCTCCCGTGGCGTCGACGTGGGCGTCATCGCTGGGATGGTCGAGCGGACGGAGAGGACCGTGCAGGAGTGGCCGGCCGAGTGGCGGGGCACCAGGATGCGCCGGGTCCCGGCCGGGCATGCGGGGAACCAGGACGCGGCGAAACCCGCCCGCGCACAGAAGGAAGAACTCGAGACCATCCTGGCCCGGCCGCCCTCCCCGGCGGGTGTCCACGCCGAGTTCCGGGACGCCCCGGCCCTGCGCGAGGTCGTGAAGACCCTGTCCGACGCCGAACACCAGTCGGACCCCTCCCACCGGCTGCTCCCGCCCCTGTGCGGGCCGAACCCCGAACCGCCCGACCCGTTCGACAAGCACCGCAACGAGAAAGCCACCACCAGACGCGCGGCCGAGGCGACGACCCGAGTCAAGGCCCTGTTGGACGCCGGCTGGAAGGTCTACACGGCAGACGAGGCCCGCCCCGAGCACGAGGCCCGGACCCGCCGCATGCAGCCCCCCAGAGGACAACGCACCAGACCGTCCGTGGACCGGCAGAAGACGTCCCAGTCCTTCCCCGGCGCGCTCTCCCCGACCAGCAAAACAGTCACGCCGTACCCGATCGAGCAGAACCAGAACACCTGGCAGACAATCCTCGCGCTGGAACGACTCCAACGAGAAACCGAGGCCGGCAAGACCGCGGTCGTCCCGGACAACGCACGATCCCACCACGCGAAAGCATTGACCGCCCTCCACGAGCCCGGCCGGCTGCTGGAACGCATCACACCGATCCATCCGCCGCCGTACGCGCCCGACCACAACCCGGCCGAGCACGTCCGGAACACGGCCAAGAACAACACCGCCACCATCCAGCACGAGACCCCCGAAGAAACCCTCGGAGCATCCGCCCCATACATCGCCGGCCGCACCGTCGACTACGACTTCGAGCACCTCCCACCCCGCGAAACCAGAAACGATCCTGCTCCATGACAGCCATAGATTATCAAAGGTTGCGTGGCCATCTGCTGTCAACGGAGCCCTCCGCTTCCTTCGGATTAGTGGGTCACACGGCCGTTGCTGTCGTTGGGCAGCCGCAGGCGGGCATCGTGTTGGCCGCAGCCTGTCGGCACCTTGGGGCAGCGCTGCGTTTGGATGCCATCTCTCGATCGGTGCCGGACGCAGTCGTGGAGGAATCTGTCGTTTCGGACGAGACCCGTCTGCCTGAAGCGTTTCTGCGAGTGGATGCCGACTTGGCCGCGCTCGCCGCTGAGCAAATGTGTCTGGCTCTCGGATTCGCCAAGCGTTCCCTGCCAGGAGCGGATCAGGCGGTTCTCAAATTCACCAGGCTTGTCGCCCCTCGGCTCTACGAAATAATAGGAGTTAGTCCATGAGCGTCACCCGCGCCCCCGGAATGACCGGCGCTTGGGCCGAGCAGTACATGGTCTGGCTGCCTTTCATCCGGCAGGCTGTCTTGGAAACCGTTGATCGGTGGGGCGCTGCTGAGGCGATCCGCGAACTGGCCGGAACCGATCTGGCTGACGAGATGACCGAGTTGCTGGTCCGCGACTGGTACGAGCCCTTCCGCTCCTACCTGAATCGGACTGGCAAGATGATCCGGCCGGTGCTGGTCTGCTTGACTGCCCGCTCTTTGGGCGCTGACCCGGTGAAGGCCCCCAGTCTCGTGGCAATGGCCGAGATGATCCACTCATCCTCGCTGGTGCTGGATGACATCGCCGATGACTCTGACCTGCGCTGCGGTGAGCCGACCGTGCATCGAATGGTTGGCATTCGCACGGCGGGAGCGCTCGGATCATCCTGGCTGAACATGTGCTTCTTCATCCTGGCCAACTCCAAGTCGGACTTGCATGACAGCTCAAGGAGGCGGCTGGGACGCGAGCTTGCCTGGGAGCACTGGGTGATTGGTCTTGGCACCACTATCGATACGATGTGGCCGTCCGAGAAAACCATGGATCACGATCCACTCGAGTATCTGCAGTCGGTGTTGCATCGCTCGACTTCCTACACCTGTCGAATGCCACTCAAGATCGGCGCGAGTATAGCCAATGCCGACGACCGGGCATTCACGGCTTACTCGAGACTCGGTGAGGAGATCGGGCTGGCTTTCCAAGTGATCGATGACCAGCTCAACGTGGCTCCCGTGAGCGAAGAATGGGGCAAGACTACCGCCGAGGACATCACCGCGGGCAAGGTGACGCCGCAAGTACTGCTCACACTGCGACGAGCTGACCGCAACCGTGCTTCTGAACTGGTCCGTATTCTGCGGGCAAACACGACCGACCAGTCCGAGTTGCGAAACGCGGTCGGCATCATGCAAGAGTATGGTGCGCTCGCCGAGGCGCGAGAAATCGCAGACCAGCACTTGGAAACCTGTTTGCGCATCATCTCCGACGTGGACTTCCTCCGCGGCGATGATCATGAGCTGTGGTATGGCGGTCATGAAACAAGATCGTTTTCGGTGTCGCGGGGTGGGAGGTGTTCGAAGTCGTAGTCGAAGGTGCGGCCGGTGATGTATGAGGCGAACGCGCCGAAGGTTTCTTCGGGGGTCTCGCGCTGGATGTTCGCGATGTTGTTCTTGGCCGTGTTCCAGACGTGCTCGACCGGGTTGTGGTCGGGCGCATACGGTGGCAGATGAATCGGGGTGATGCGTTCCAGCAGTTGACCGGGCTCGTAGAGACCGGTCAGCATCTTGGCGTGGTGGAACCGGGCGTTGTCGAGGACGACCGCGATCTTCTCGGTGTCGGTTTCGCGTTGAAGTCGGTCCAGCGCGAGGATTGTCTGCTCGGTGTTCTGGTTCCCCTCGATCGGATACAACTTGACCTTCTTGCTGGTCAACGAGAGAGCACCGAAGAACGACTGGGACGTCTTCTTCCGGTCCACGGACAGTTTGGTGCGCTGTCCTTTCGGGAGCCACATGCGGCGGGTCTCGGCCTCATGCTCCAGGCGCACCTCGTCTGCCGCGTACACCTCCCAACCGGCGTCCAACAGGTCCTTGACCTGGGCTTTCACCTCGACCATGCGCCTGGTGACGGCCTGCTCGTCGCGGTGCTTGTCGAACGGGTCCGGCAGCTTGAAACTCAGCCCGCAGAACCGCAGGAGCAGCTGGTACGAAGAATCTGACTCGTACTCGACATCGAACAGGATCTTCACGACGTCACGTATCGCTGGGACGTCCCAGAACTCGGCATCAATCCCGGACTGTGAGGGCGGCTGGGCCAAGACGGCCTTGAGGTCTTCCTTCTGGGCACGGGTGAGTTTCGCCGCGTTCTGGTTCCCCGCATGCCCGGTCAGCACCGAGCACATCCTGCTGTCCCGCCAACCGGCCAGCCACTCCCGGATGGTTTTCACGCTGCGCTCAACCATTTCAGCGATGATGCTCACATCAACGCCTCGAGAAGCGTACAGGATCGCTTCTGCTTTCATCCGCACCAACACATAATTGTCCGCGCGCTTCTTCCACCTGATCAGGACGGCGGTTTCTTCCCCGGTGACCTCAACCTGCATGTCCCAATCATATCCGAAACAGCACAGGAAATCCACGAAAAATACGGTTTCGTTTCATGACGGCCATACAATTTCATTTCATATCTTTCGAACCGTGATCGGTGAGAGGAGACATCCCCATGACCACCACCGTTGAAACCAGTCGCGGGGTCATCCGCGTCAGTTCACTGACCAAGACATACCCCGGGCCCGCCCGCGGCCTGAAGGTGCTCGACAACGTTTCGGTTTTCTCCGAGCAGGGCAGTTACATTGCTCTGCGGGGCGTCTCAGGTAGCGGCAAATCGACCCTGCTCAACATCTTGGGGGGTATTGAGGTGTTCGATTCAGGCACGGTTGAGGTGAGTGGGGCAAACCTGGGCACCTTGCTGCGCAGGCAACGCACTGCCTTCCGGGCCAGGACCATCGGTTTCATCTTTCAGTTCTTCAACCTCCTGCCCACCCTCACTGCTCTGGAGAATGTGTCTGCTGCGCTTGAGCCGCTGGGCAAGGCAATTACAGAGCGACGCGAGCAGTCGATGGCCATGTTGGACGCAGTCGGGATCTCACACCTTGCCAACAACTTTCCTGCCCAGATGTCCGGTGGCGAGCAGCAACGCGTTTCGATTGCCCGGGCGATGGTCAAGCGGCCTCCCGTGATCCTGGCCGATGAGCCAACCGGTGCTCTCGATCACAAGAATGCAACGCAGATACTCGATTGCCTGGCCAGGTTGCAACAGCAGATCGGCACCACGATCGTCGTCGCCACCCACGATCCGATCGTCATCGGCTATGCCACCGAGACCTGGGAGATGCGCGATGGCGCCATCGAGGTCAGTCACTCATGATCCAGATCCACAATCCTGCCCGGTTCCTTCCGCTCAGCTCATTGCAGAAATTTGCCCTCGGCTCTGCCTGGTCGGTGGTCGGTCGGCTGATGTTGTTGATTGCAGTCGCGTCCGTGGCTTTTTCGATGTTGGTCGGTGAGTACTCGGCCATGTCGAGTGTCACGAAGGCGCGCGACACCTGGTATTCCGACGGTCAGCTCGCAGACATGGAACTGAGGTTCACTCCCTCGCCAAACCAGCCGTTGCCGCATTTTGATGGGCTGCCCGGGCTGGCCGATAGTGCGTCCCGCCAGATCCTGTCCGGACGCACGAGGCTGGCTGGATCCGGTGACCTAGCGCTGACCGTAATCTCTACCGATTCGGTGTGGGCAGGGACTCGGTTGAATATTCTGACACCTCTTGAGGGGGCCCTTCTTGCGCAGGATGACGAGTCTGGTGTATTGATCGACCAAGGCATGGCGAAGTACCACTCGGTCGGCGTTGGTGACTCACTGAACATCGAGGTTGGCGGTACCACGCGAACCGTGACCGTGCGCGGGGTCGTCCGAGACCCTGAGTTCCTCATCGCCCCGCTCAATACGAGCCTGTTCGTCTCAGCCAAGGGTTCCATGGGGGTGGTCTATCTGCCGCCGTCGTCGTCGACCGTGAACAGCGTCGTTTTCAACTTCGAGCCAGGCCAGGATCTCGACGCCGCCCGGCAGGTCGTTCTCGATGAGGCCGCCGCGCAGCACCTGACCGGGGCCTACGTCATGAAGCAGGATGAGCAGTTTTCCTACCAGTACGTCGAGAAGAACTTGGACGTCTTCGGCATCGTCATCCCCCTGATGGTGCTGGTGGGAGCGCTGTCGGCTGCCGTTGTGTCGATGTTCCTCTCGGCGCAGTGGATTGCGCGAGAGCGCAAGAGCATCGCAGTACTGCTCGTGCAGGGTCACGAACCCGCCGCAGTGGCCCGCGCCTACGTGCTGCCCTACATGTGGTTGGCCGCTTGGACAATCCTGATAGGTTTGTTGGGATCGATATTCGTGGGGCGTGTATTCCTGGGGAACTTCGCATCCTCGGTCGGGTTGCCGAGTGTGCCGTTCATCCTTGACCCCGTGATGATCGCCATCGGTTGTGCTGGCACAGGGGTCGTGTACGGGCTCGGCGCAGCGCTCGCCTTCGTAGGGATCTTCCGGATGTCGCCGCGCGATGCCATGACCCGCACTATCGATACCGCTCGCAGCGGCCGAATTAAAAAGGCCCGGCTGGGGGCTCTGGTGACAAGCACTACAACCCGCCTTTCAGTCAGAAACATCCAGCGCAACCCGCGGGTGTCTGCTCTGACCGTGCTGGCCATCGCGATCGGTTTTGGCCTGACGGCGGCTTATTTCCTGTCGTATTCCTCGGTGATCGCCACTTCTCGGTCGGCTGTTGACGGCAACCAGTGGGACCTGACTGTCGACTTCGCCCAGCCACAGTCAAACGCTCAGGCGGCAGCCCTCATGACGGAGACTGGCGTGAGCGAGTGGACGCCTATCATCAAGACGGTGGCCCAGGCGACCAACGGTTCGGCCATCGAGAACCTTATGATCGGCGGCTTCGACCCGAAGAATACCTGGCACAAGGTGACTCTTGTCGAAGGCTCTGACATCTCCGAATCCGATCCGGATGGCGTGGTCATAGAGGCCGGGCTTGCTCACCAGTTGGCGCTTGAACCGGGCGATGCCCTCACGGTGAACTCGACCGGAACTGAGCACGAGGCACTGGTAGCGGGGATCATGTCGTCTGCGTTACCCGGTGAGGTTCGCTCGACGCTGGAGTTCGCGAGCTCCCTCACGGGGAGTGACCGGTTCTCGGGTGCCCTGGTCAAGGCCCCACCTGGCGAGATTGCCTCGACCGCCGATGCACTGAACTCGGAATTGGTGGTGCAGCAGGCTCTGAGCAAGGAAGAGATAGTCAAGCTGATTGTCGCTTCTTCCGACCAGATCACAGCCTTGCTGTGGCTCGGTGCACTGACGAGCATTGCGGTGGCGCTGTTGTTCGTTGGGGCGTGTCTTGGCTACACGATCCTGGAGCGGAGGCGTGAGTACTCGTTGCTCAGCCTGCTCGGTTTCCGCAACCGGGCGATTCGCAGCACGGTGGTCATGGAGGCGTCGCTGCTCGGGCTGGTCAGTATCGTGATCGCCTTCCCGGTTGCCTGGCTGGTTTCGCGGCTGCTCGACGAGCGCATCTCGAATGCATGGTTCAACATCAACACTCAGTTGTCGGCTCAACCATTCTTGATCACCTTCGTTCCTGGGCTCGTTCTCCTACCGCTCGCCGCGTTGCCACTGGCCCAGTGGGCGCTGCGCGCCAGCAATCCAGGAAACCGCGAGCGAGGGATAGGCTGACATGAGAAAGAAACTGTCATGCGATGCACTTTGTTGACGGTTCTGCGGTGCCCTGCCTGCGGTTCGGCGGTGGTGTTCGTGTCCTCGGCGACAGACGGTTCGCAGATTGAATCAGGGACGCTGAAGTGTTTAGGCTGTGAACGGTCGTATGCCATCATCGATTCTGTTCCACGCATGCTGGTGGAGGAAAATCTGGACCGCCACTCAGTCAAGGGGTTCAGCTTCCAGTGGCGAGTCCGTCAGAGCGGTGCAGGCGAGGAAACTGGTGTGATCTATGGCTACCGGATTCCCCAGCCCGTCGAGTGGATGTCGCAGATCTTCTTCAGTCACCTGGATACCGCCGGACAACAGCAGTGGATTTTGGATGCAGGCTGTGGCTCGGCCGAGAAATCAGCCGAGCTGGCGGTGCGTTATCCCCAGCACCAAGTGGTGGCAATCGACCAATCAACTGCGATCAGGCAAATCGCAGCCCATTTCGGTGACGTCGCTAACCTACACTTCATTCAAGGTGGCGTGCTGCGACCGCCGTTGTTGGCTGGAGTGTTCGACCAAGTGGTGAACATCGGCGTCCTCCACCACACCAGGTCAACCCAAGCTGCCTTCGATAAGGTTGCCGACTTGGTCGAACCAGAAGGGAGACTGTTCGTCTGGTTGTACCCCCGCGAGGGGGAGGATTCGTTTTTGGACGGTCTATACCGACAGCGGGACCGTCACTTCGCGGGGCTGGGCAGTAAGCTGCCCAGCCCGTTGGTCATGGTATGGTGCCGCTTCTATGTAAAGATGTTCTCTAATCAAATTAAGGATTTCCTCGTGCGCGAGCACAAACGGAACTGTCAGATCTTCCCGCCTGAGATCTACCCGGTTTTCCACAACCGGGCCGAGATGACCCGCTCGGCAGTGTTTCTGTCGTTCGACAACGTCATGCCACGCTACCGGTTCCGCCGCGGCAGTCAGGAGGTTATCGGATGGTACGAGACCAAGGGATTCGGCGCTCCCAACATTATGACCGTCATGAAACAAAATCGTTTCTGGTTTCGCGGGGTGGGAGGTGCTCGAAGTCGTAGTCGACGGTGCGGCCGGCGATGTATGGGGCGGATGCTCCGAGGGTTTCTTCGGGGGTCTCGTGCTGGATGGTGGCGGTGTTGTTCTTGGCCGTGTTCTGGACGTGCTCGGCCGGGTTGTGGTCGGGCGCGTACGGCGGCGGATGGATCGGTGTGATGCGTTCCAGCAGCCGGCCGGGCTCGTGGAGGGCGGTCAATGCTTTCGCGTGGTGGGATCGTGCGTTGTCCGGGACGACCGCGGTCTTGCCGGCCTCGGTTTCTCGTTGGAGTCGTTCCAGCGCGAGGATTGTCTGCCAGGTGTTCTGGTTCTGCTCGATCGGGTACGGCGTGACTGTTTTGCTGGTCGGGGGGAGGGCGCCGGGGAAGGACTGGGACGTCTTCTGCCGGTCCACGGACGGTCTGGTGCGTTGTCCTCTGGGGGGCTGCATGCGGCGGGTCCGGGCCTCGTGCTCGGGGCGGGCCTCGTCTGCCGTGTAGACCTTCCAGCCGGCGTCCAACAGGGCCTTGACTCGGGTCGTCGCCTCGGCCGCGCGTCTGGTGGTGGCTTTCTCGTTGCGGTGCTTGTCGAACGGGTCGGGCGGTTCGGGGTTCGGCCCGCACAGGGGCGGGAGCAGCCGGTGGGAGGGGTCCGACTGGTGTTCGGCGTCGGACAGGGTCTTCACGACCTCGCGCAGGGCCGGGGCGTCCCGGAACTCGGCGTGGACACCCGCCGGGGAGGGCGGCCGGGCCAGGATGGTCTCGAGTTCTTCCTTCTGGGCGCGGGCGGGTTTCGCCGCGTCCTGGTTCCCCGCATGCCCGGCCGGGACCCGGCGCATCCTGGTGGCCCGCCACTCGGCCGGCCACTCCTGCACGGTCCTCTCCGTCCGCTCGACCATCCCAGCGATGACGCCCACGTCGACGCCACGGGAGGCGTGCAGGACCGCCTCGGTCTTCATCCGCACCAGCACATGATTGTCGGAACGCTTCTTCCACCTGACCGGGACGGCTGTTTCTTCCGGGGTGACCCCGACCTGCATGCCCCGATCATGTCCGAAACGGCACAGGAAACCCACGAAAAATACGGTTTCGTTTCATGTCAGCCATAAACCTGCTGTCGCATGTCGACCGCGCGACCGGGGAGTCCGTGCGGCGTTACGAGCACGACCATCCCGGGGTAATGCTGCACGTCGACGTGAAGAAGCTCGGCGAACTGGAGTGTTTGGTGTTTTTCGGGCGGTGGGTGGAAGTGATCGTGAGGTGGGGTTGGGTCGTGTCGGTGCCGGGATGCGGTGCGGGGTTTGAGGGGCGGGTCGTTCTCGGGGTCGTCCCGGGGGTCCGGGCCGGTGGCTGGGGTGGCCGGATCGTACGGTCTTGTGGCGCGGGCGGTCGGGGGCCGGGTCGCAGGATGGCGGAGGGAGTACCCCGGTCTCGGCGTTGATGCCGTGACCGTGGAGGGGCGCGCCGGGATCGGACGTCTGAGGGCGGGGCTCCGGGAGGCCCGCGTGGGGAACGGGTTCCTGGAGGGAGCGGTGGTCTTCTTCGCCCGGGGGTCCGGGTGGGCGTGGGACGCCGCCGCATCCGCCGCGGAGGAGGCGACCGCCCCGTCCGGTCCGTGTGCCGGTGGGTGGAGGTATCCGGGTCCGGCTGCTGCGCCCGGCGGAGCCGTCCCGGGTCCTCGACGGCCCGGCGGGGGAGGACCCGGCGGCCGTCATCGTCGGGTTCTTCGACGAGTCTCTGAACGGGCCTGCGGTTGCCGCCGGGTCCGCGCGGGGCCGGCCCGGAGCGGCGTCGAGGCCTCTCGCTCGGCGTGGTCCGCGGGATCGTGGTGGCGGCGGGTCCGGTTGCCCGTCGGCCTCGGGGACGGGCCGGGACGGATCGTGCCGGCGCCGGATCTTCCGGGCCGGCCGGGCCGGCTGGCCGGGGCGTCGTCGCCGCCGCGCCCGGGATGAGGCGGGTGGGCGGCGTCGCGCATGGTCCGGCCCGGCGGGGATTCGCCTACCTGGCGGTCGTCGTGGATTGCTCCCCGGGGGAGGGGTCGTCGGGGGCGCGATCGCCGGTCGCATGCGCGTCGGGCTCGTCGCCGGGGCCTCGGCCGTGGCCGTGCCGGGCCTGTCCGCCGATCCGTGGTGTCGGGGTCCTCCGCTCGGGTCGGGGGGGCTCGATGCGCGTCGGCCGGATGCACGGGGTTCATGGCCGGCCGCGGGGTCCTCCCGTCCGTCGGGCGGGCCGGTGGCTGCTGTGGCAGTGCCGCCGCCGAATCGTTCACCGCGGTCTCGGGGAAGGAACTCGTGAACCGTGGGGTCCGCTCGGCCCGGGACCATGCGATCCGGGACGTGACAGCCCGGACCGGGTCACGATGCGATCACGAGCGTCTCCACTCGGCGATCGACCACCGGACCCCCGACCAAGTCGACACAGAATGGAGACAACAGCACAAGGCAGCAGCCCGAGACCACCCATCAACCACTGCCTAAAAACCCATATCACTCCATGATGGAGTGCCGGACGGTGTTCCCGGAGGACGCGGGGATCGGGCCGACGCCGGCGAGGCCGGCGAAAGCGGCCTCGATCCTGACACGCCCCGGGTGCGACCACGCGGTCAGCGCGACCGCGGCGACGACCGGCCCGATCCCGGGCTGGTGGAGGAGGGCGGCCGCGGGGCCGCGCCGGGCCAGGTCGGTGATCCGCTCGGTGACGTCCCCGAGCTCGTTGTCGAGTGCTGTGACACGCTGGGCAAGCCTGACCGCTCCACCGCGTGCGGTTCGGGTGGCGAGGTCTTCGTTGCGTGTTCTCCACGCGGTGACCGTGACGACCCGCGTGGCGGTGAGCGGGTGGCGTGCGTCGATGCCGGGACCGACCACCCGCAGCAGCGCGGTGAACGCGTCGATCGTCGCGGTGCGCTCGGGCTCATGCGGTCGCGGGAGGCCAGCAGCACCTCGACGGCGGCGCGGAGGCCACCGTCGGCTCGTGGTCCGCGCAGCTGCATGTCCCGGAGCGGGAGCGCCGCGGCGGCAATGCGGCGGGAGTAGTCCACCGAGTCGGACTCGCCGATGCCGTGGTTCGCGCGGGCGTTCATGCGCGGGGCCTCAACGACCGCGTGTCCAGCATCCGATGCGGCACGCGCCAGACGCGCCCCACAGGTGCCAGCACCCAGAGCACACCGGCATCGCCACCGGCGCATCGCGCGGCCCGGGACACGGCGCGTGACAGACCCGCTGCAGTGGCGGGGAACTGCGCCTCATCGACGATCTCACCGATCGGGCGGGCCAGGATCGAGATGGCGTGGTTGCACGGGCGTGGGTGTCCGCACCGATGACGAACGGGCGGGTATGCGCGACGACGGCCATGACGATCGACGCTCCTGTCCTCATGATGGATACGGTCACGGCCGCTGAGCGGCCGGCGCCTGTCCGGGAGGAGGTCACGTCGGGGCGAATCCGTGATGGGCCACGACCTGCGGGGCCGGGCAGTCCCCCGATGAGGTCACCGAACGGAAAAGCACCACGAGCGGGCCAATGGCTTCGAGAATCACACCCGGATCGACACGACCTGCATCCATCCTGACCAGCCGACCCCGGACCAGCCAGGATCACACCCACACACGGCCTCGATGGGCCCGTTGCTGGAGCCGAGGCGCTCGAAGCAGACCAGGATGTCGGCCCGGCGTCTGGCCAGGGCGGTGACCTCGGTCAGCACGGTGGGGGCTGCCTGGCTGATGGAGTCGATGAGGCTGGTCATGACCTAGCGGCTCCGGCGCCGGTCGGGGTGGCGGTAGATGCTGATCGTCTTCTGTTGGACAGCTCAGATGGCCTCGACCTCGACGTGCTCGTCGCGACGGCGGCTCCGGCGGGCGATCGGCCCCTCGAGACGGGGGAGGTCCTGCTGCTCACGTGCCGCGGCGCATTCGTGCTCGCTCTTGCGGGGCTCATCGGGGCCAGCCTGGCTGTCATCGCCATGTCGGTGTCCGTCGCGGTCATCATCCTCGCGCTGTGCTTCGGACTGGGCCAGATGCTCGCCACCATGGTTCCGGCGCTGTTCAGCGGCGGTCGATTCGCCCTCATCGCACCCGACTGGGCGAACACGATCTTGCTCGGCGCTTGGCTGGAATAAGCGGTATGGCATTGAGTGCGCTTCGTTTTAGCAAGAAGTTGCCAGATAGTACCATCCCGTTAGTGCTTTCATCGGATATACCAAAGATAAATTAAATTGTACGTATGAGGGGTTTTGCAAAACTGTTTCTGAAAAATTCTGGTGCGATGACTGTTGTGATGGTCTCGGGGAAGGTGTGGAGGAGTCTTCTGTAGGGGGTGTGTGGTGTGTTCATCGGGTTCTATGGAGTTGACGATTATTCGTTTGACCGGAGCGCGTGGCATGTTGATGGCTGTTTGTGTTGTTTCTGGGTTTCTGTCGGTTCACCGTCGGCGGGTTTTCGTTCCGGGGTGATCATGCCCGGCCCGATGCGGCCATTGTCGGCCATTATCGGGGGTGTCGGGGAAGTGCTTGAGGGGACCGGTGAGTCGGAGGGCTTTTGCGTAGTGGGTCGTGCCCGAGGCCGGGCCCAGGTAGCCAGGCCGGGGTTCCGGTCGGATCGCAGGCGACTTGAAGGGTTGAGGCCGGTGGGGTGGTGTTTGGGTGGAGGCCGGGCTGGTCCTGCTGGGTCCGGCAGGTCACGAGGGTGCCGTCGCACGAATCACAAGGGTTGGGGACGGGTCGAGGTTCTCCACGGCGGGGGCGAAGTCCTCGAGAACCTCGCCCTGGGCGAGGTGTCCACCGGCAGATGGTTTGGGAGATTTGGAGGCTCGGCCTGCGCCGAAGGACTCGGCGAGCTCGCCCTTGGGCGCGGTACGGCGACGGTGGATGATCGTGGCCCGTGTTTCCTGTTGGGTGGTCAGTGTCTGGGGCCTTCCCGTTCTCTACCAGGAACGCGGGTGTGTCTCGATAAGGATCGTGTACAAGACGGCCGTTGTGGCTGCCATGAAAACCTGTTGCAGGACACATGCGAGGGCCTGTCTGGAGATCATCGGGTGTGCTTACCCCAATCATCTCTGCGGCAGAACCCTCCCCGCGCTTCCGACGCCCCGACAGAGACATGGACAACTCATGGAGACAAAGAGTTTTGCGTAACCCTCGTATGCCTAAAGACTATCCCAGTCAAGGATCTCACATATTGATGAAAATTATCCATAAAATAAAATCAAGTATAAGAATAAATAAAACATCAAATTTACTTCCAATAATATTATTATGTAGAGGGTTATGCAAAACTCCTGATTTTAATCTTCGGTGATTCCCGCTCCCGGGCGTGTCGGAACAGACAATGAGGACCTGCCCTGAGACAATAAAGCAACCAATGGCCGAAAATCTCAAAACAGGTCCTCACGTGTATCATACAACAGGTTTCTCCGCGGCCGCAATGGCAGCCTTGTGCACGATCCTCATCGAGACCCACCCTCGTCCCCCGCAGAGAACAGGCAGGCCCCGGGCGCTGACCACCGAACAGGAAATCAGACTCACCCTCGTCTATCACCGACGTAACCGCACCCAGGCCGAGCTCGCCGAGTCCTTCGACGTGGACCAGTCCTCCGTCTCCCGGGCCATCTGCCGGTGGACGCCCCGCTTGGCCGAAGCCCTCGAGGACTTCATCCCCACCGTGGACGACCTCGACTCGTCCCGGACCCTGCTCGTCGACGGCACCCTCGTGCCGTGCTGGAACTGGCGGGACCAGTCCGGCCTGTACTCGGGCAAGCACCACCGCACCGGCCTGAACCTCCAGGTCGCCTGCGACCTGGACGGTCGGCTGGTCTGGGTGTCCGACCCGGCCCCGGGCTCCACCCACGACGCGAAAGCCATCCGGCACACCGGCCTGCTCGACCACTTCCCCGACCCCCCGCCGATGGCCGACAAGGGCTACACCGGGCTGGGCATGATCACCCCGGAACGAAAACCTGCCGGCGGTGAACTCACAGAAACCCAGAAACAGTACAACAAGGCCATCAACACGCTACGCGCCCCGGTTGAACGAGCAATCGCCAACCTCAAAACCTGGCGGACACTCCACACCGGCTACCGAAGACCCCTGCACACCTTCCCCGAAACCATCACGGCCATCATCGCCCTAGAATTCTTCAAAAACAGTTTTGCATAACCCTCGTAGTATGGCTGTCATGAAACAAAATCGTTTCTGGTTTCGCGGAGTGGGAGGTGCTCGAAGTCGTAGTCGAAGGCGCGGCCGGTGATGTATGAGGCGAACGCGCCGAAGGTTTCTTCGGGGATCTCGTGCTGAATGTTCGCGATGTTGCTCTTGGCCGCGTTCCAGACGTGCTCCACCGGATTGTGATCGGGCGCGTACGGCGGCAGATGGATCGGCGTGATGCGCTCCAACAGCTGACCCGGCTCGTACAGGTCGGTCAACGCTTTCGCGTGGTGGAAGCGGGCGTTGTCCAGGACGACCGCGATCTTGCCGGTCTCGGTTTCGCGTTGGAGTCGTTCCAGCGCGAGGATCGTCTGCTCGGTGTTCTGGTTCCCCTCGATCGGGTACAGTTTGACCTTCTTGCTGGTCAGGGAGAGCGCGCCGAAGAAGGACTGGGACGTCTTCTGCCGGTCCACGGACAGTTTGGTGCGCTGCCCTCTGGGGAGCCACATGCGGCGGGTCTCGGCCTCGTGCTCCAAGCGGACCTCGTCTGCCGTGTAGACCTCCCAGCCGGCGTCCAACAGAGCTTTGACTTGGGTCTTCACCTCGGCCATGCGCCGGGTGATGGCTTTCTCGTTGCGGTGCTTGTCGAACGGGTCGGGCAGCTTGAAACTCAGCCCGCACAGGCGCAGGAGCAGCTGGTACGAGGAGTCCGCCTGGTACTCGACGTCGAACATGATCTTCACGACGTCACGTATCGCTGGGACGTCCCAGAACTCGGCGTGGATGCCCGTCTGGGAGGGTGGCTGGGCGAGGATTTTCTTGAGTTCTTGTTTCTGGTCGCGGGTGAGTTTCGCCGCGTTCTGGTTCCCGGCATGGTCGGTCAGGACCGAGCACATCCTGGTGGCCTGCCAGTCGGCCAGCCATTCCTGCACGGTCCGCTCCGTGCGCTCGACCATTTCAGCGATGATGCCCACGTCGACGCCACGGGAGGCGTACAGGATTGCTTCTGCTTTCATCTGCACCAGCACATGATTGTCGGGCCGCTTCTTCCATCTGATCAGGACGGCGGTTTCTTCCAGGGTGACCTCAACCTGCATGCCTCAATCATATCCGAAACAGCACAGGAAATCCACGAAAAATACGGTTTCGTTTCATGTCAGCCATACTTCTTTTTCCTGGATCGCAGGGTTTCTAATATATTCAATACTATTAAGGTAGTGTAAATTGGTTAAATTGGGATTTAAGCATCTTTCTCGAGTCCCTGATGTCGTTTTTCAACAATCCGCTACAGAGTGCGGGTTGGCGTGCGTCAGCATGGTGTCATCATATTTGGGAATATATGTATCTTTGGAGGAACTTAGGAGGTATAGTGAATTGGGGCGGGATGGGATACCTCTTAAGGGGATAACGGATCTTTTGGAGGATCTACAGATTAGTTATAATGTGTTCAATTGTGAGGTGGCTGATTTATTTAAAGATTCGAATATCGGGATATATATTGCACACTGGAATTTTACTCATTGGATTATTATTGAAGGAGCTTCTTCTCGTGGTGTGAGGATTGTAGATCCTCAAAGCGGAAGGCGCTGGGTGTCAATAGAAGACTTTTCACGATTTTTTACTGGAGTCGTTATATCTTTTAAAAAATCAAAGAAAAGGAAGACTACTAATATTTTATCTTCGATAAAAATTTCGTGTGAACGTTTTTGGATCCTTTGTAAAGAACCAGTGCTCGCCAATAAGCGTTCTATAGGACTAGCTATACTTGCTGCTGCAATTGTTCAACTAATTCCTGCTATAGTGGCTGCGTGGACGGGATTTTTGTTCGATAGGGTTCCTTCAGGAGTTTCAAGGAATTGGCTATTTTTTTGTATTATGACTCTAATCTTTTTTCGATCGGGGTCGCTTCTTCTGTAGCTTCGCGTGGAATTCTTTCTGCTCAAATTGGAGGACGAATTAATTATTCCATTGGGGAGCAGGCTATGAAATCCCTTTTGAGATCCCGATTTTCATATTTGGAAACTCGATCTGCAGGAGACATAGTAAACCGCATCTCGAGCATTCAAGTAATTCAAATTCTTGTGTCTGATGTATTACTGAATGCTATTTTTGATTTAATTGCAACCCTTTTTTACGGAGTAATTTTATTACGTGTTTCTATTTTAATTGGAATCATTGTTCTTGGAACGATCTTGTTGTATGTCATTACTCTATTGATTTCTGGTAGCAAGATGTATCAGTTAGCTATGGGTAGTGCTCAAATGGCGAGTATTACGCAAAGTAAGACCGTCCAGATCGCTTCAGCTATGGAAATCATAAAGGTATCACAAGCCGAAGAAAAAGTGTTGAATCAATGGAGAAATAATTTTCTTGACGAAATTAATTATGATATCCGTTACTCATCGTTTCAGTCGTTGATCGCAGCTATTGGTTCATTAATTCAATATTTTCTTCCTCTTTCTGTAACTGTGTATGGCTTGTATTTGGTGTCTATTAACGTTCAATCAATAGGAACGGTTGCAGCGATTAATACTCTATTGGGGTCACTGTTAGGTTCTACATTAAGTATTTCGTATGTCGTTCAACACTTCCTTTCTTCTCGTAGTGCTCTTGATCGTGTTCGAGATATCGTTTCGGCTCCTTGTGAAGATGATGAAGTTGAAAATTTATCTAAAGAAGAAGCTATGGCCGTCATGAAACGAAACCGTATTTTTCGTGGATTTCCTGTGCTGTTTCGGATATGATTGGGACATGCAGGTTGAGGTCACCGGGGAAGAAACCGCCGTCCTGATCAGGTGGAAGAAGCGCGCGGACAATTATGTGTTGGTGCGGATGAAAGCAGAAGCGATCCTGTACGCTTCTCAAGGCGTTGATGTGAGCATCATCGCTGAAATGGTTGAGCGCAGCGTGAAAACCATCCGGGAGTGGCTGACCGGTTGGCGGGACAGCAGGATGTGCTCGGTGCTGACCGGGCATGCGGGGAACCAGAACGCGGCGAAACTCACCCGTGCCCAGAAGGAAGAACTCAAGGCCGTCTTGGCCCAGCCGCCCTCACAGTCCGGGATTGATGCCGAGTTCTGGGACGTCCCAGCGATACGTGACGTCGTGAAGATCCTGTTCGATGTCGAGTACGAGTCAGATTCTTCGTACCAGCTGCTCCTGCGGTTCTGCGGGCTGAGTTTCAAGCTGCCGGACCCGTTCGACAAGCACCGCGACGAGCAGGCCGTCACCAGGCGCATGGTCGAGGTGAAGGCCCAGGTCAAGGACCTGTTGGACGCCGGTTGGGAGGTGTACGCGGCAGACGAGGTGCGCCTGGAGCATGAGGCCGAGACCCGCCGCATGTGGCTCCCGAAAGGACAGCGCACCAAACTGTCCGTGGACCGGAAGAAGACGTCCCAGTCGTTCTTCGGTGCTCTCTCGTTGACCAGCAAGAAGGTCAAGTTGTATCCGATCGAGGGGAACCAGAACACCGAGCAGACAATCCTCGCGCTGGACCGACTTCAACGCGAAATCGACACCGAGAAGATCGCGGTCGTCCTCGACAACGCCCGGTTCCACCACGCCAAGATGCTGACCGGTCTCTACGAGCCCGGTCAACTGCTGGAACGCATCACCCCGATTCATCTACCACCGTATGCGCCCGACCACAACCCGGTCGAGCACGTCTGGAACACGGCCAAGAACAACATCGCGAACATCCAGCGCGAGACCCCCGAAGAAACCTTCGGCGCGTTCGCCTCATACATCACCGGCCGCACCTTCGACTACGACTTCGAACACCTCCCACCCCGCGACACCGAAAACGATCTTGTTTCATGACCGCCATACTTTCTATAAGGAATTAACTGTTTCTTCCATTGGAAAGACTTTTACTGGATCCAACTGTCCAGTGTTCAAGGACGTTTCCTTCAGTCTTCATCCTGGTGAATTTGTTGGGTTGGTTGGAAAAACTGGAGCTGGCAAGACGACTCTTTTACGAATTTTAATTTCTTTGGAAAAAGCAACTGAGGGAGAGATCAAGTTTGATGGATGCAATTTGATTGATTTAAATTTGCGTTCCATTCGGTCTCTATTTGGTGTTGTAGCTCAAGAAAATGCATTTATTCCCGGTACAATTCGAGATAATCTAGAAATTTCTGTACCTGGTGAGATTTGCGACGAGAATATTATGAAGGCTCTTCGAGTGGCTGCACTTGATAAAGAGATCGAAAGAATGCCAATGGGGCTTAACACGTATCTAGGAGAGGGGGGAGGTGGGATTTCTGGTGGACAGCGTCAGAGGCTCTCAATCGCACGGGCTGTGCTTCGATCTCCTTCTGTTCTCGTGCTTGATGAAGCGACCAGTGCGCTTGATACGAAAACTGAACTTGAAATATTTAAAAATCTTAAAAATCTGGGCGTTACTATTATTTGTGCTACGCATCGTGAATCAACGCTTAAAAATGCAGATTTCGTAATGGAGCTTTCCGATGGGAAGTTATTCATCAAAACTCAATGAGGCTTGTCCATAGGAATCGAACCACGATTCGCATAAATCATGTAGTTCGTTTTATCTGATTTTGATGAAGGGAAAAGATATGGTAATGCAGCTCGTTAACGCCACGAAGCGGTATCGGGGTGTTCTCGCGCTGGCGGGGGCTTCTTTCACGGCCGAGGACGGTCGAATCTCATGCCTGGTCGGTCCGAACGGGGCGGGGAAATCCTCGGCCATCAGGGCGATGTGCGGGCTGCTCGTGCTCGACGAGGGCAGCGCATTGGTCGACGGGGCGCCGCTTCCGCTGCACCTCTGCCCGTTGAGGAGCTTGGGCGTTGTGCTCGGCCCGGAGTGCTGGGTTGGCTCCCGCACCGGTTACCAGAGCCTGCTCGGCTTGGCCCTGTCCAATGGGATCACGGCGTCGAGAGTGCGCGAGTGCATGGAGAGGACGGGCATCGCCGATGTTGCGGACCGCAGGGTCGCCGCCTACTCGCTGGGAATGAAGCAGCGGCTCTCGCTGGCCGCCGCCCTGCTCGGTGATCCCTGTAACCTGATCCTAGACGAGCCTCTGAACGGTTTGGATCCCAAAGGGGTGCGTTGGCTGCGCGGGCTCCTGCGCGAGCAGGCTGGCCGGGGACGGGTCGTTCTCCTCTCGTCCCACCTGCTCGACGAGATCGAGACGCTTGCCGACCGGGTCATCGTGCTCGACGGCGGTAGGGTCCTGGCCGAGTGCGGGGCTGACGGGCTGCGGGAGGCCGGCGGCTTGGAGGACTGGTTCTTCGCCGTCACAGAGGAGGCGTCCGATGCCAAAGGCTGATCGTGTCCATGTCGTGGGGGTCACAGCGGAGCGCGTGATGCGCGGCGAGCTGTACCGGGTCGTGACAACGCGCAGTGTCTGGTTCCTCGTGGGGGCCGAACTCCTGATCGTGGCACTCTTCTCCCTCTTGGTCGGTGTTCCTGGTGTACAGACGGCGGTACTCCTGGCCGGGATGCTCGGCGCCGTCATCGCAGGGGCCGAGTACTCCAGTGGGGCGCTTCTGATGACGCTCGTGGCGGTCGGGCGTCGGGGTCTGCTTTTCTGGGCGAGGGTTCTCTGCGCCGTGCTGGCCGCCGCCCTACCGGCCTTCGTGCTCATGGTGGTGCTCGTCCTCGTCCGCAACCCGTACCTGCACTTCGCCCAGGACGGTTCCGGCGGAGCGATCGGCCCCCTCGGGACGGGAGAGGCCCTGCTGCTCGTGTGTCGCGGCGCATTCGTGCTCGCGCTTGCGGGGCTCATCGGGGCCAGCTTGGCCGTCATCGCCAAGTCGGTGTCCGTCGCGGTCATCATCCTCGCGCTGTGTTTCGGACTGGGCCAGATGCTCGCCATCATGGTCCCGGCGCTGTTCAGCGGCGGTCAGTTCGCCCTCATCGCACCCGACTGGGTGAACGCGATCCTGCCCAGCGCGGTCCTCACCCGGTTGCTGGGCGGTGACTTCGCCTCGGGCACGGGTCTGCTCGACGCCCTACCGCTCACCGTCCTGTTGGCCCTGGCATGGTGCCTGCCCTTCGTCCTGTGGGGGCATCACACATTCGTGCGATCCAGCCTCTGACCAACCAGGGCCGTGGTTTCGGAAGTGGGTTGCGCGAGGAGCGACGAGCCGGAGTCCGAGCCCGCCCTGAGCGGGTGAGCCGGGTGCGACCGGTTCTGCGACGGCCTGCTGCGCTGGCATACTTGGTCGAGTTGCACCGGCATCACCCGATGCCCTCGCAGGCGCCGCGGCCCCGGCAGTCCCCGTCACGGGGCGCCGGTGGACGACCCGCCGCGCGGCACGGCGGCCGGTGCCAGGCCCGGTTCGCCGGACAGCAGGCAGTCGACCGCGCCGGTCCTCGGCGAGCGGTCACCACACAGACGCGAAGGAAGACCACGCCCTCATGGCTGAATTCATCTACCAGATGCACGACGTGCGCAAGACCGTCGGCGAGAAGCTCATCCTCGACAACGTCACGCTGTCCTTCTTCCCGAATGCGAAGATCGGCGTCGTGGGCCCCAACGGCGCCGGCAAGTCGACCCTCCTCAAGGTGATGGCCGGCCTCGAGCCCATCAACAACGGCGAGGCCTTCCTGGCCAAGGGCGCCACGGTGGGTCTGCTCCAGCAGGAGCCCCCGCTCACCGAGGGCAGGACCGTCCTCGAGAACGTCCAGGAGGCCGTCGCCGACGTCAAGGGCATGCTCGACCGCTACAACGAGATCAGCGCCGCGCTGGCCGATCCCGACGCCGACTACGACGCCCTGCTCTCCGAGTTGGGCGAGCTGCAGGAGGCCCTCGACCACCGCAACGCCTGGGACGTGGACTCCCAGCTCGAGCAGGCGATGGACGCCCTTCAGTGCCCGCCCCCCGACACGCCCGTCGACGTCCTGTCCGGCGGCGAGCGGCGCCGCGTCGCCCTGTGCAAGCTGCTCCTCGAGCAGCCCGACCTGCTGCTGCTCGACGAGCCCACGAACCACCTCGACGCCGAATCCGTCAACTGGCTCGAGGGCCACCTGAAGAACTATCCGGGCGCCGTCCTGTGCGTCACGCACGACCGGTACTTCCTCGACAACGTCGTGGGCTGGATCTGCGAGGTCGACCGCGGCCGCCTCTACCCCTACGAGGGCAACTACTCGACCTACCTCGAGACCAAGCGCAAGCGCCTGCAGATCGAGGGTCAGAAGGACGCCAAGCGCGCCAAGATCCTCGAGAAGGAGCTCGAGTGGGTGCGCTCCAGCCCGAAGGCCCGCCAGGCCAAGAACAAGGCCCGCCTGGCCCGCTACGAGGAGCTCGCGGCCGAGGCCGAGCGCTTCCGCAAGATCGACACCGGCGAGATCAACATCCCGCCGGGCAAGCGCCTCGGCGCCGAGGTGCTCCGGGCCGTCGACCTGCACAAGGGCTTCGACGACCGTCTGCTCTTCAACGGCCTCGACTTCACCCTGCCACGCGCCGGCATCGTCGGCATCATCGGGCCCAACGGCGTCGGCAAGTCGACCCTGTTCAAGATGATCGTCGGTCAGGAGAGCCCCGACTCCGGCGAGCTGACGGTCGGCCAGACGGTCGAGATCAGCTACGTCGACCAGGGCCGCGCCGGCATCGACCCCGACCGGACCGTGTGGGAGGTCGTCTCCGACGGCCTCGACCACATCAGGGTCGGCGCCTTCGAGATGCCCAGCCGCGCCTACGTCGCCTCCTTCGGCTTCAAGGGCCCCGACCAGCAGAAGCCCGCCGGGGTGCTGTCCGGCGGCGAGCGCAACCGACTCAACCTGGCGCTCACGCTCAAGCAGGGCGGCAACCTGCTGCTGCTCGACGAGCCCACCAACGACCTCGACGTCGAGACCCTTCAGAGCCTCGAGGACGCCCTGCTGGAGTTCCCCGGCTGCGCCGTCGTCATCAGCCACGACCGCTGGTTCCTCGACCGCATCGCCACGCACATCCTCGCCTTCGAGGGCGACGAGGACAACGACCCGAAGTGGTTCTGGTTCGAGGGCAACTTCGCCGACTACGAGAAGAACAAGATCGCTCGGCTCGGCGAGGAGGCCGCCCGGCCCCATGCCAGCCGTCACCGCCGCCTCACCCGCGGCTGAGCTCACCGGCGCCGTCCTCCCGGCGCACCGCGCGGGCCGGCCCCTCGAGGCCGGCCCGCGTTCCGGTCCGGGGCCCAATCCCCCGCGGGCCGGGGCGATTGCTCCAACGTCACACCGTACTTCCCGGCGATGCCGCCCATCCCCCGCGGGTCGGGGAGATCGTGTCGATCGGGGGACTCGTCGCTGTCCATGACGTGCCCGTCCCCCGCGGGTCGGGGCGGTTGCGGACCGATGGCGTCCGCCGCGGGCACGACGGACCCGGTCTCCGCTCCACGGTGTTATCTTGATGCCGAGATGAATGGCCGGGGCGTCGTCCCGCGACCCCCGTGCCCACACATCCCGTCCACATCCCGCGGGGCGCCCGCATCGTGCGGCCCTCCGCAGTCGACACCAGATGCCCGGGAAGAGTCAATGAGTCTGAACAGTTTCGATGCCCGCCACGATCTCGTGGTGGGGGACACCAGCTACGAGGTCTTCCGCGTGAACGCGGTCCCCGGCCACGAGCACCTGCCCTACAGCCTGAAGGTCCTGCTGGAGAACCTGCTGCGCACCGAGGACGGCGTCACGGTGAGCGCCGACGACATCAGGGCCCTGGCCGCCTGGCGGCCCGACGACCAGCCGCACCACGAGATCCAGTACTCGCCGGCCCGCGTCATCATGCAGGACTTCACCGGCGTGCCGTGCATCGTCGACCTCGCCACCATGCGCGAGGCGATGTCCGCACTCGGCGGCGACCCGGCCCGCATCAACCCGCTCAGCACCTCGCAGATGGTCATCGACCACTCGGTCATCGCCGAGCACTTCGGCACCCCGCAGGCCCTGCGGCAGAACACCGACATCGAGTACGGCCGCAACCGGGAGCGCTACCAGTTCCTGCGCTGGGGCCAGGGCGCCTTCGACAACTTCACCGTCGTTCCCCCGGGCACCGGCATCGTCCACCAGGTCAACATCGAGCACCTGGCCCGGGTCGCCTTCACCCGCGAGGTGGACGGCGTCCTGCAGGCCTACCCCGACACCTGCGTCGGCACCGACTCGCACACCACCATGGTCAACGGCCTCGGCGTCATCGGTTGGGGCGTCGGCGGCATCGAGGCCGAGTGCGCCATGCTCGGCCAGCCCGTCTCGATGCTCATCCCGCGCGTCGTCGGCTTCAGACTGAGCGGCGAACTGCCGACCGGCGCCACGGCGACCGACCTCGTGCTCACCATCACCCAGATGCTCCGCGAGCACGGCGTCGTCGGCAAGTTCGTCGAGTTCTTCGGCGAGGGCGTCGCCCGGGTGCCGCTCGCCAACCGAGCCACGATCGGCAACATGAGCCCCGAGTACGGCTCGACCATCGCCGTCTTCCCGATCGACGAGGCCACCCTCGACTATCTGCGCCTGACCGGCCGCGACGAGCAGCAGGTCGCCCTCGTCGAGGCCTACGCCAAGCTGCAGGGCCTGTGGCACGACCCGTCCCGCGAGGCCGAGTACTCCGAATACCTCGAGCTCGACCTGTCGAGCGTCCGCCCCTCGATCGCCGGCCCCAAGCGCCCCCAGGACCGCATCGGCCTCGACGAGGCACAGCGGGTCTTCCGCCGTGATGTCGCGGACCACGTGAGCGAGGCCACCCGGCCCCTCGAGACCGAGATCGACGGCCGGCCGGTGCGCCTCGACAACGGCGCCATCGGCGTGGCGGCCATCACGAGCTGCACCAACACCTCGAACCCCTCGGTCATGATCGCCGCCGGCCTGCTCGCCAAGAAGGCCATCGGGAAGGGCCTGCGCCGCAAGCCCTGGGTCAAGACGACCCTCGCGCCCGGCTCCCAGGTGGTCACCGACTACCTCACCAAGGCCGGCCTCATCGAGCCCCTGGCCGCCCTCGACTTCGACGTCGTCGGCTACGGCTGCACCACCTGCATCGGCAACTCCGGCCCGGTCCTCCCGCAGGTCAGCACCGCCGCCAACGACAACGGCCTGGCCATCACCTCGGTGCTCTCGGGCAACCGGAACTTCGAGGGCCGCATCAACCCCGACGTCACGATGAACTACCTGGCCAGCCCGCCGCTCGTCGTCGCCTACGCGCTCGTCGGCACGATGGACGCCGACCTCACAAGGGAGCCGCTGGGCATCGGCGCCGACGGCGAGCCCGTCCGCCTGGCCGACATCTGGCCGAGCGAGGACGAGATCGAGCAGGTCGTGAGCAGCTGCATCGACCCCGAGATGTACCGGGCCGACTACGCCGACGTCTTCGCCGGCGACGAGCGCTGGCGCAGCCTCGCCACGCCCACCGGCGATCTCTTCGCCTGGGACCCGGACTCCACCTACGTGCGCCGCCCCCCGTACTTCGAGGGCATGCCCGCCGAGCCCGAACCGGTCGAGGACATCACGGACGCCCGCGCGCTCCTCAAACTCGGCGACTCCGTGACCACCGACCACATCAGCCCCGCCGGCGCCATCAGGTCGGACACCCCGGCCGGCCAGTACCTGCTCGAGCACGGCGTGGCACCGCTCGACTTCAACTCGTACGGCTCGCGCCGCGGCAACCACGAGGTCATGATGCGCGGCACCTTCGCCAACATCCGCCTGCGCAACCAGCTCGCGCCCGGCACCGAGGGCGGTTTCACGAGGAACTTCGCCAGGCCGGAGGCGCCGGTCACGACCGTCTACGAGGCCTCGCTCGACTACCGGGCGGCGGGCGTCCCGCTCATCGTGCTGGCCGGCAAGGAGTACGGCTCGGGCAGCTCGCGCGACTGGGCCGCCAAGGGCACGCTCCTGCTCGGCGTGCGGGCCGTCATCGCCGAGAGCTTCGAGCGCATCCACCGCTCGAACCTCATCGGCATGGGCGTCCTGCCGCTCCAGTTCCCCGCCGGCAGCAGCGCCGACTCGCTCGGTCTCACCGGCGAGGAGACCTTCGCGATCAGGGGCGTCGAGGGGCTCAACGACGGCTCGGTCCCGGAGACGATGACGGTCGTCGCCGCCGGACCCGACGGCTCCGAGGTGAGCTTCGACGCCGTCGTGCGCATCGACACTCCCGGCGAGCGCAACTACTACGTCAACGGCGGCATCATGCAGTTCGTGCTGCGCAACCTCGCGCGCGACTGACCCGTCGGCGCCCGGCGCATCCGGGGCCGAGCCGGGACCCTGACGACGACATCGGAAAGGTTGACACGGCGCCCGGCGCATCCGGAGCCGAGCCCCATGTCGCCGGACTGCGACATCGCCGCGACAGCCCTGCGGCATCGTGTCCGTAGGCTCGACTCAGACGGGATGAACGGGAACGGGCGGACGCTCCCCGGGCCCACTCATCCGGTCCCGCCCAGAAGAGAGATCACCGCCCCGGCGCCGCAGAACCGCGGGCGGGCCGACGAAAGGACCACGATCATGTCCCCGATGAACCGCGGCGCGAAGTCCGTCCTCTCCCTCGCCGGCGTCGTGAGCGCCGCGCTGCTGGCCTGCGGCTGCTCGCTCAGCGTCGACGACTCCTCGTCGTCCGCCACGACCGCCTCGACGTCCCAGACCACTGCGAACGCCCCGGTGTCGTCGGCGTCCACGAGCCCGCGCGACACCACCGCGAGCGGGGCGCCCGGCCAGGACGCCGGCATCACCGACCCCGACTGGCTCGACGCCCTCTCGCGGGCCGAGCTCGAGATCTCGGCCGACGACGCCGACGACATCGTGGGCGACGACCAGCTCCTGCGGGTCGCCGTCGACTGCCCGGAGGTCGAGATCACCGGCAGCAACAACACCGTCGTCGCCCGGACGGCCCCCGAGGTGACGGTGACCGGCGCCAACAACACCGTCTACGTGATGGGCGTCATGGAGGTGACGATCAACGGCGCCGGCAACACCATCGTCTGGAGCGGGGACTCCGCCCCCGAGGTGGAGCAGGTCGGTACGGACAACGTCGTCCGCCGAGCCGGGTGAGAGCCGGCCCGGCGGACCGTCGGGGCGGGCCGCGGGGCACACGACGTCCCGCCGCCCGCCCGCCAGGAGGAGCAGCCATGAGCGATGACCAGTCCAGGCGGACGGTCCTGCTCGTCGACGACGAGCAGGCCATCACCGATGCCCTGGCCCCCTGCCTGCGCCGCTGCGGATTCGTCGTCCACGTCGCCCCGGACGGCGAACGGGCCCTTCTCGTGCACGACCGGGTCCGGCCCGACATCGTCGTGAGCGACGTTCTCATGCCCCGCATGGACGGCCGCGAGCTCGTGCGCCGCATCCGCGCCAGGGGAGGGTGGACGCCGATCATCCTGCTCACCCAGATCGACGTCTCCCACGAGTGCTCGGCGGCACTCGACGAGGGCGCCGACGACTACCTGTCGAAGCCCTTCGACCCCCAGGAGCTCGTCTCCCGCATCCGGGCCGTCCTGCGCCGGGCCTCGGGCGCCCCCAGACCGCTGTCGGCCGCCGACAGGGTGACCTGCGGCGAACTCGTCGTCGACCGCGTCGCCCGCAGGTTCTTCCTCGCCGGCCGCGAGCTGTCCCTGACCCCGAAGGCCGCCATGCTGCTCGACTACCTCGTGACGCACCCCGGGGAGCTCCACACCCGTGAGCGCCTGCTCGCGGCGCTGTGGGGCATCGACTTCGCCACCTCGACCCGGGCCGTCGACCACCGCATCCGCGAGATCCGCCGCGTGCTCGGCGACGACCCGCTGGCCCCGCGGTACGTCGAGACGGTGCCCTCGGTCGGCTACCGCTTCATCGGACGGTCCCGCGCGTGAGCCCCGATCCGCTGAGCCCCGGCCGGGACGCCGGCCAGGAGAACGTCGGCCGCGGTCGCCGGGGCCTCGTCCTGCGGCTGGTGCCCGTGCTCGTCGCCGCGCCCGCCGCGCTCGGCTGGTGGCTGGCGGGGGAGCGGCGCGCACTGGTGCTGGCGGTCGGGCTGCCGGTCGTGCTGCTCGCCGCCGGCTCGGCGCTCAGCGCCGTGCTGCTCGCCGACCGCCTGCTGCGCGCCCGTTCCGCGACCCGCGCGGAACGGGCGCGTCGCGACGCCGAGGAGGCTGCCCGCCGTGCGCACCGCCAGTTCCTGCGACGTCTCGACCACGAGCTGAAGAACCCGCTGACGGCCATGCGCGCCGCCGCGAACAGTCTCGATGACGACGGGAGCAGGGCCATCATCGACGCCCAGTCCCTGCGCATGGGACGCCTGCTCAAGGACCTGCGCAGGCTCGCCGAGCTCGAGGTCGCGCCCCTCGAGGCGGAGCAGGTCGACCTGGTCGAGACCGCCCGCGACGCGGTGGCCGCCGTCGAGCAGGACCTGGCCGTCTCCGGGCAGGGGCGCTCCTTCGCGCTGAGCTTCCCCGAGGCGCCCTGGCCGCTGCCCCCCGTGCGCGGCGACGCCGACCTGCTCTACTCGGCGGTGCACAACATGGTGTCCAACGCCGCGAAGTACACCGGCCCGGATGCCCTCATCGAGGTGCGGGGCTCCCAGACCGGGGGATTCGTTGCGCTCGAGGTGGCCGACACCGGCATCGGCATCCCGGCCGAGGAGATCGACCAGGTGTGGGGCGAACTGAGCCGGGCGAGCAATGCGCAGGGCCGGCCCGGACAGGGTCTCGGGCTGGCCCTCGTCGCGACGATCGCCGCCCGCCACGGGGGCAGCTGCTCCCTCAGCTCGCGGCTCGGCGTCGGGACGAGCATCACGATGAGCCTGCCGGCCGACGGGTGAGTCCGCCGGCCGGCGGGATCCGGCGAGCGCCGCTGCTGCGGCGTCCCGGTCCCGTGCCAGCCCCGGGGTCAGCCCTGCCCGGTCACCTTGTTCACGTCGGCGATCATCTGGCTCGCGCTCAACGCGCCCGGATGGGCGATCTGCACGACGCCGTCGGCGTCGATGAACACATGGCTGGGAATGCCCATGACGCCGAACGAGGCGGCGATGCGCGAGCCCTCGTCGGGCACCTGGGTGTACGTCAGCCCGAGCGCGTCGACGTAGCGCTGCACGTCGGAGGAGTCCTCCGACAGGTACAGGCCGATGGCCTCCAGCCCGGCCTCCGCGCCGTGCTGGTAGGCCGCCTCGACGTCGGGCGCCTCGGAGCGGCAGGAGGCGCACCAGCTGGCCTCGAAGACGAGCCAGACCGGACGGCCGCGCAGGGCGCTGAGCGTCACGGTCCGCCCGTCGATCGTCGTCGCCGTGAAGTCCGGTGCCGTCTGGCCGGTCTCGACGAGCCGTCCGGTGCCGCCGCTCACCTGCACGGCGGTGATGGCGTCCTCCTGCGCGTCGCCGTGGTGGTTCACCAGCCACACGCCGGCGATGACGACGCCGGCCGTGACCGTCAGGACGAGCAGCGTGAACAGTGGGCTGCGCCGGAACCTCGTCCAGGCGGACCCCTCCGCCCCGGCCCCCGGTCCCGTGTCGCTGCCGTGACGGTCAGGCATAGGAGTGCAGACCTCCGAAGAAGAGATTGCCCAGGAACGTGAAGATCACCGCCGCGAAACCCAGGATGAGCAGCCACGCGGCCCGTTTGCCGCGCCAGTCGCCGACGACCCGCGCGTGCAGATAGGCGCCGTAGAACAGCCAGGTGACCAGCGACGCGGTCTCCTTCGGGTCCCAGCTCCAGTAGCGCCCCCAGGCCACGTTGGCCCAGATGGCGCCCAGGATGATCATGAGCGTGATGAGGGGGTACGCGATGACGACCGCGTGGTAGCCGAGCTCGTCCAGGCGCTCCTTGCCGGGCAGCCGGACGCGCCCCAGATGGCCGTGCAGCAGGTAGAGCACCGCGGCGGCGAACGAGACGGCGGCGGCGCCGTAGCCGAGGGAGGCCGTGATGACGTGCAGGGGCAGCAGGAAGCCGTTCTGCAGGGCCGGCATGAGTTCGGTGGCCTCGTCGTCGAGGGTCAGCGAGTACAGGCTCAGCGCCAAGCACACCGGCAGCACGGCGAGGGCCAGGACGCGCAGCCTCGTGCGCCACTCGACGACCACCATCGCCAGCATGATGCCCCAGGCGAACGAGACGGCGAACTCGTACTGGTTCGACAGCGGCGCCCGGTGCACGACGATCGTGCGCAGCACCAGGCAGGCCGTGAAGCAGAGGAGCGCGAGTTGGCTGAGCACGGTGGCGTAGTGCGCCAGGCCCCTGCTCCTCGGCCTCGCGAGCTCGGCTGCTCCCCCCTCCCGCGGTGCGCGGTCGTGGTCGTACGGGCGGTCGCGACGACGATCTGGGCGATGAGCGCCAGGGCCACCGCGATCGTGCCCGCGACCAGGCAGTACCGGGAGATCTCAAGCATTGTCGGCGTCCTCCTCGACGGTGTCCCCAAGGCTCGCGGCCATGCGGTCAAGACGGTTCTCGAACGACGTGTCGTGGCGGTCCGGGCAGGCGAACCGCACGAGGGCGCCGCCGGAGGGGTCCTCGCTGATGCGCACCCAGACGCGGCGGTGACGGGCGAACATCGTCGTGCAGATACCGACCAGGAGCAGCCCCGAGCCGACCCACACCCAGGCGGCGCCCGGGTCCCGGGCCACGAGCAGCCCGGCGTAGGCCTTCTCGCGGTTGAAGGTGAACTTCAGCCCGCCGACCGTGCCCTGCGTGCCCTGCTGGACGGTCCCCGAGCCGCGCAGGGTCCGCTCGCCCTCGCCGTAGACCTCGATGCGCACCTGACCGGGCGCCAGCTCGGACGACGTCGCCCCCGAGGCCGCGGCCATCACGTAGACGTCGAGGTGCTGGTCCGGCAGCGTGACCATGCCGTAGGCGTTCTGCTCGTCGTCGGTGGTCCACTGCAGCGGGATCACCTGCGTGGTGATCCCGACGCCATCGGCGTCGGCGATCGTCACGTCGGCGGCCGTGCCGAAGGAGCTCTGGTTGAAGGACACCCCGTCGACGGTGAGCGGGTGGTTGACGCGCACCGACTGGCGGGCCACCTGCTGGTCGCCCCGGTAGACGGCCAGATCGCTGACGTAGTCCTTGGGGGAGCCGTCGTCGTAGTAGCTGTCCTCGAAGGAGATGAGCTCGGCCTGCAGGCCGGTGCCGTGGCCCACGTCGACGCGGCCCTCGAGCGGGATCGTCACGTTCTCGTCGTGGAATCCAGCCGCGCCGGTCAGGGTGAAGCCGACCAGGATGATGATGAAGGCCGCGTGGGCGAGCACAGTGCCGAAGGGCGCGAAGCGGAAGCGGTCGGCGTAGAGCTGGTCGGGGCGCTCCGGGTCGGTCACCACCCGGAAACGGGCCTTCGACAGCATCGACCGGACCCGGTCGTGGGCCTCGTCGACGCTCAGCGGGGTGACCGCCCGGGAGCGCGTGCGGGCGCGGGCGTAGAAGCCCTCGGTGACACGCGTCTTCGGGTGCACCGCATTGCGCCACAGCACGGGGATGCGGTGCACCGTGCAGGCGATGATCGACAGGGCCAGCAGCACGAGCACCGCGAGGTACAGCGGCGAGCTGAACATGTGGAAGAAGCCGATCGTGTCGAGCACGCTCGTCCAGCCGCCGTACTTCGTCCTCGCCTGCTCCAGCCAGGAGTTGTACATGTCGGCGTCGGCGCGCACCGTCGAGTCCGCCTGGTCGATGAGGATGCCGAGCAGGCTCAGGACGCCCATCGCCAGGATCAGGACCAGACCGACCTTCTTGTTGTGGAAGAAGCGGTAGATCGCCCCGAAGAAGTCGCCGATCCCGATCTGGGGCGCCTCCTCGTCGTACTCATCATTCGCTGTCGCCATTGTCTCCCCACCTCGTCATCAGGGGGCCAGGACCGGCAGGTAGCCGGCCAGACGCCCGAACAGGTTCGTGATGATCAGGAAACCCGTCACCGCCAGCAGCGCGCCGCAGACGCGCGAGACCGCCACGTGGTGGCGCCGGAGCCAGCCGAGCCGGTCGCACAGCTTCGAGGCCCCCGCGGCCACCAGGATGAAGGGTATCCCCAGCCCCAGGCAGTAGACGATCATGAGGAGGGCGCCGCGGCCCGCCGAGGAGCTCATCCGGGCGAGCCCGATGATGCCGCCCAGGACGGGGCCGATGCACGGCGTCCATCCCGCGCCGAAGCCGACGCCCAGCAGGAGCGAGGCGAGTCCGGGGCGGGACGACGAGCGCCCGGCGCGCAGCAGCGGCTGACTGCTCCGGTCCAGCGGACCCAGTGGGACGAGGCCGGCGACGTGCAGGCCCAGGAGGATGAGGATCGCCCCGCCGACGGTCCGCAGCACCGCCCGGTGGCCGGCCAGGAGCTCGCTCAGCGCCCCGAGGGACGCCCACAGCGCCATGAACACCGCCGAGAAGCCCAGGACGAAGAGCAGCGCTCCGGTCACCGCCCGCCGTCGCGAGCCCGTCGCGCCGTCGCGCCCCTGGGCCACGTAGCCGATGTAGACCGGCACGATGGGCAGGAAGCAGGGCGACGCGAACGAGACGATGCCCGCGAGCAGCGCGATGGGAAGGGTGACCGGTTCCATGGTTCCTCATGGCGTCGAGGAGGCGCTGGGCGTGGGGGTCCCGGTCTCGTCGAGGCTGCTCATGTGCGTCCTGACGGTCTCGGCGTACTCGCCGTTGGGCTCCAGCTCGAGGTACTTGTTCCACTCCTGCTTGACCTTGTCGGCGTCGGGCGGGTCGATCGACAGGTAGTAGTAGCCCAGGTCGAAGTGCAGCTCCGCGTTGTCCGGGTCGAGGGTGTTGACGATGTCCCAGTGCTCCTTGGCGCAGTCCAAGTCGTTGCTGTTGAAGCACGAGACGCCGAGGGTCAGCTGGGCCTCGGCGTCGTCGGGTTTGAGCTCGACGACCCGGGCCTGCCACTTCGAGGCGTTCGCGTAGTCCCCAACCTTCGCGTAGAGCGAGGCGAGCCGACCCATCGAGTCGGTGTCCTGCGGGTTGTCCCGGACCTTCTGCTCGAGCTCGGCCACCTGGGCCGCGTCGAGCGTCGGCGTGGCGCTGGCCGAGGCCATCATGGCGGAGGACGACGCGTCCGAGCCCGAGGAGCCCGAGGGCGCCCCGAGCTTGTAGACCGCCAGCACCACCGCCACGACGAGGGCGACGATGACGACCCGCGCCACCCAGGCGGTGGCGTCGGCCCGCTGCCGGCCGGCCCCGCTGCGCCGCTGCGCGGTCGCCGTGGCGCGCTGCTGTCGCGTGGACGGGGCGGGGGAGTCGTCCGCGTCGGCCCCGGTGACGGGTGCTCGCCGGCCGGCCCCGCGGGCCGTCCGGCGGCGGGTCTCGGACGCCTCGTCGATCTCGTCCAGGGCGACCGGGTCATCGGGGTCGGGTTCCTCGTCCGCGTCGGCCTCGATGATCTCCCCCGATGCGTCGAGCGCGGTGATCGCGTCGATCCTCGCGAGCTGCTGCTCGATCCATTTCCGGCGGGCCTGCGGCGCGGTGTCCAGCGATCCGCGCAGCTCCTCCCTTCGGTCGGCCAGCTCCTCGTCGCTCGCGTCCGGGGGCATCCCCAAGGAGTCCAGCAGCGTGCGTCTGACCCCTGACAGGCTCGAATGCCGCGTCATCATCATCTCCGGTTCGTCATCGATCCGAATTTCTCGCTGTCCGACAGTGTGACAAGCGCGAACCCGGTGCGGTATCCACCGTCGGATATGTGCTGGGCACAGGAGGTGCGGCGCCGGTACACGTACCGGTGCCGCACCTCCTGGCTCGTGGCCGACCGTCACCGCCTCACGACGGGGAGTCCGATGGGGTCGGGGCGGCCGCCGTGGCGGTGTTGATCGGGGCCGAGCCGGCCGGCTGCGGGGCGGCCTCGTCATGGGGCCGGCCGGGTTCGGGCGTGCTCGGGACATCGGCCCCGGCCAGTGCGAGCTGGCCCTGCCGTGCCGTGTCGGTCACGTCGTTGAGGATCCGCAGCGAGTACTCCGGGGCGTGGAAGCCGTGGGAGTTCTCGGATTCCACGTAATCCATGTAGAAGTTCGCCTTGCGCTGGTAGTTGCGCGCCGCGTCGATGCGATCCTGCGGGGTGCCGTTGGTCTGGGCCGCCTCGATGTCGTCGATGAGGTCGACGAGGGCGTCGAAGGAGACGTCGCGGGCCTGGTAGAACCGGGTCTGGATCGTCGCCACGCGCGCCTTCATCTCGTCGTCGGAGGCCTTGTGGCAGGTGCCGCAGGTTCCGTTGACGTCGGCCATCGGCGAGGTGACGTGGTGATTGCTGACCTTCTTCGCGCCGGCGCTCTGGTAAGCCATGTGGCAGTCCGCGCAGGTGACGCCGGCCTGGGCGTGGGGCCCGTTCGACCAGGTCTCGAAATCAGGGTGCTGGGCCTTGATGATCGAGGCGCCGGTCAGCTTGTGCGTGAAGTCCGTGAAGTTGATCTGCTGGTAGTAGTTGTACTCGTCGTCGATCGTCAGACCGTTGTTCCACGGGAATGTGAGGTTCTTGTCGGTCGGCGACTGGTAGTACTCGACGTGGCACTGGGCGCAGACGTAGGTGCGCATCTCCTGGGTGGAGGCGTCGCTGTTCACGTCGTAGTCCTTGACGCCTTGCGAGGCCTTGTAGGCCGCGATGCCCTTGATGAAGGCCGGACGGGTGACGCGCAGCTTCATCGTCGCGGGGTCGTGGCAGTCGATGCAGGACAGCGCGCCGTAGTGCTCGGCGATCGGGTAGGCCTCGTCGTAGGTCATCGAGTTCATCTTCGACCAGCCGGCCTCGGCGTCGCCGTTGCCCAGGTCGGTGAACAGCTTCGGCACGCTCACGTGGCAGTTGAGGCAGTAGCCGGGCTGCTTCACCTGGGTCGTGCGCTTGGTGTGGCGCTGGTCGACGAGCATCCAGTTGTGCCCGCGGGGCTCGGTGTAGTCGAGCGAGAACGCGTAGCCGGCCCACATGGTCACGAGCCGCTGGTCATGCGCCAGGTTGTCATAGCTGGTCCACTCGCGGGGGTCGTCGGCCGTCGGGGTGCGCGGGAAGTAGTTCCCCGGGTCCGGGTCGCTGGTCTTCATGTACGACTCGTACTCCTCGGGGAAGTTCTGCCCCCAGACGGCGGGATCGATCGTCGTCTCGTCGAGCGCCACCACCTCGGTGAACTGCTCCTTGCCCTCCTCCTTGTGGTTGAAGATGCTCATGAGCAGTGCGGCGATCCCGATGATGATCAGGGCGCCGGCGACGAGGAACACGATGAACATGGCGGTCCTGTTCATGCGCGAGATCCGCGGCACGTGCCGCGACTGGTTCGATCCGCTCATCCTCTTCTCACCTCCTGTGCCTGTGCTCGTGGCGCCGACCGGCCGGGTTGGCCGGATCGGACCCCTCCTGTGGGACGGCCGCGGCCGTCGGTGATCCCGTGCGCTCACTTGTCATGGCCCACGCCCTCGTGGCAGCGGATGCACATGATCTGCTCGTCGTCCTTCTGGCTGGCGAGCACGTCGTGGGTGAATCCGCCGTGGCAGCGGATGCAGTTCTCGTTGACGATCCGCAGCGAGACGTCGCGCGCCCGGATGTTCTGCGGGTAGTCGCCCGTGGTGAACGCGATCGAGTGGTGCAGGCCGTTCTCGGCCTTGACGGCGTACTTCCCGATGAGGTCGTGCGGCGTGTGGCAGTCATTGCACTCCGCCACGTGGTGGTGCGGGCCGGCGGTGTAGGCGTCGTAGTAGTCCTGCATCACGTGGCAGCTGGCGCAGGCCTTCGGGTCGTGGCCGAGGTAGGACATCCCGTTGGCGTAGACGAAGGTGAAGGCCGCCAGCCCCACCAGGACTCCGACGAGCAGCCCGCAGATCCCGGGAAGCCAACGGCGCGCAACGGCCAGCGCGCCCTGCGTTCGACGGCGCCCGCTCGTCATGATCGTCCTCCTCCGCCGCGATGCGGATCTCACACTCCCATCATGATGGGGACGGGTTGTCGCGTCCATGGGGACGAGGGCACAACAAGGGCACAGAACGGATAGAAAAATTCCCGGCGCGGGGTTGTGCCCGGCTCAGGTCCGGGCGGCGAGGCCGTTCCGGACGAGGTACGCGGCGGCCTGGCCGCGGGTGCTCATGCCGAGCTTGCGCAGCGCATTGTGCACGTGGTTCTTGACCGTCCCCTCGGTGATGGTCAGATGAGTGGCGATCTCGCGGTTCGACATGCCCTTGGCCACGAGGGCCATGATCTCGAGCTCGCGTCGGCTCAGGCCGTGCGCGGCGTCGAGTCGGGGCCCGATGATCCGGTGCCCGTCCAGGCCGTTGCGCAGCTGCTCGAGCAGCCCGCCGACCAGCCGCGGCGACAGCGGGGACTGGTCGGCCATGACGCCGCGGATCATCCGGAGCAGCTCGGCGGGTTCGAGGTCCTTGAGCAGATAGCCGTCGGCCCCGGCGCGGATCGCCTCGGCCAGCAGTTCGTTCTCGTCGTGGACGGTGAGCATGACGATCTTCAGGCCCGGGTGGCACTCGCGCAGGATCGCGGCGGCGCGGGCCCCGCCCATGACCGGCATCTCCAGGTCGAGGATCACCACGTCGGGATCGCTGGAGTCGATCGTCTCGAGCGCCTCCAGCCCGTTCGAGGCCTCGCCGACGACCGTCATGTCGTCCTCGCGGTCGATGAGGGCTCCGACGGAGCGGCGGAAGAGCGTCTGGTCGTCGGCGATGACGACGCGGATCGGATTCCCGCGCTCCTGCTCCGGCGGGATCGTGCTCATGCATGCATCCTTTCGCCGTGGTTCTCGTCGCGCAGGGCGAGGGGCACGACGGCGCTCACGCACGTACCCGCCCCGGGGATGCTCATGATGCTCAGACGCCCGCCGATCCCCTCGATGCGTTCGCGCATCGACAGCAGCCCGAAGCGGCCGGGGTCGGCGGGCGAGCTCTCGAAGCCCACCCCGTCATCGCTGATGTTGACGGTGGTGCCGCCCGGCCCGGTGCGCACCGTCACGTCCACGCAGCTCGCCTTCGCGTGCTTGCGCACATTGGTGAGCGCCTCCTGCACGACGCGCAGCAGCTGCAGGCGCGTCCCGGCGGGCAGGGGGGCGTCCGGGCCGGTCAGCTCGACCCGGCAGGTGATGCCGGTGCGGCGCTCGAAGGCGCTCGTCGCCGAACGGATGCACGAGGCCAGCGGACCGGTCGCCTCCTCGGGCAGGTGCAGGTCCCAGATGGCTTCACGGACGTCGGAGTAGGCCAACGCGCAGTCCTCGCCGATCCGGGCGAGCTCGGCGGCCGTCCCCTCGTCGAGCTCCTCGCGTTCGGCCAGGGCCGACAGCCTCAGGTGGGTGGCGCCGAGGACCTGCGCGACGCCGTCGTGCAGCTCCCGCGAGATCCGTTCGCGCTCGCCGGCGATCGTGCGGGCCTCAGAGTCGTCGGCCCGCACCGCCCTGGCCATGAGCCGCTCGGCCATGCCGGCCAGCGCCGTCAGGACGAGCTCGGCTGCCAGGCGCCGATCGGGGTCCGTGCTGCGCGGGTCGACGTGCCACAGCCAGCCGAATCCCTCATCGGGGTCGCCGAGCTGCACCCCGACGACCTCCTCCTCGGCCATCGTGCGCGGACAGCTCGGCTGCGAGCCGGTGAGGATGCAGGTGCTTTCCGGGTCGAACAGGCAGGCCATCGGGGTCAGCTCCCAGTCCGAGCGCACTCCGGCCTGCATCTGGACCGTCCGGCAGCACGTGGTGTTCAGACGGCGGCGCACGCACAGGCCGCTGAGTCTCGGGCCGAGAGTGGCGTGGACCTGCGCGACGACGTCGGTGAGCGCGGCCACCAGCTCGGCGACGGGCAGCGCGAGACCCCCGCGCTGCTGGTCGTCGTCGCCTGCCGGCGTGCGTCGTGAGGTCATCAGGGGCTGCCCGTCCTCTTCGTCAAGCCCGTCCTCCTCCCGAGGAGGTCGCGGCGTCCGCTTCGGCCCCACCATAGCGGGAATCGCCCCGCAAATGTTGGGGCGCGGCCGTGGATAATCTCCCGCTGTGGAACGGTACCGGCTCCGTCCGGTTCGGCGACCGGCCCTAGACTGACGCACATGGCGCTGCTGGACCGTATTCGCAAGCCCTCCGACCTGCGCACCCTCACCGCGGGGGAGCTCCGGTCGTTGGCGCAGGAGATCCGTCAGTTCCTCGTGACGAACGTTGCGCGCACCGGCGGCCACCTCGGTCCGAACCTGGGCGTCGTCGAGCTCACGATGGCGATCCATCTCGTCTTCGACTCGCCGAAGGATCCCATCGTCTTCGACGTCGGGCACCAGAGCTACGTCCACAAGATCCTCACGGGGCGCGCCGACGGATTCGACCGGCTGCGCCAGAAGGGCGGGCTGTCCGGCTACCCGAACCGGGGCGAGTCGGAGCATGACTGGTTCGAGAACTCCCACGCCTCGGCTGGCCTCAGCTGGTCCGAGGGCATGGCGCGCGCCTTCGCCCTGACCGGTCAGCGCGACCGCACCGTCGTGACGGTCGTCGGGGACGGCGCGCTCACCGGCGGCATGGCCTGGGAGGCGTTCAACAACATCGCGGACGAGCCCGAGCTGCCCATGGTCATCGTCGTCAACGACAACGGGCGCTCCTACTCGCCGACCGTCGGCGGCCTGTCCCGGCAGCTGTCCGGGCTGCGCACCGATCCGCGCTACGAGAGGGCCATGGAGAGCCTCAAGGCCAACGTCTCGCACACCCCGCTGGTCGGCAGGCCCGCCTACGACCTGCTGCACGGCCTCAAGATCGGCCTCAAGGATGTCCTCGCCCCGCAGGGGCTGTTCAGCGACCTCGGGCTGAAGTACATCGGTCCGATCGACGGCCATGACCTCGAGGCGCTCACCGTCGCCATGCGCCAGGCCAAGGGCTTCGGCGGGCCGGTCATCGTCCACGCCATCACCCGCAAGGGCAAGGGCTTCGTGCCGGCGGAGAACCACGAGCGCGATCGCTTCCACGCCATCGGGAGGATCGACGAGTGCACCGGCGAGCCGCTCACGCCCTCGGTCGAGGCCACCTGGACCGACGCCTTCGGAGCCGAGCTCGTCGCGCTGGGCGCCGAGCGCGAGGACCTCGTGGCGCTCACTGCGGCGATGCTCCACCCGGTGGGCCTGGGGCGCTTCGCCGCCGCCCATCCCGACCGGGTCTTCGACGTCGGCATCGCCGAGCAGCACGCCATGGGTGCGGCCGCAGGCATGGCCCGGGCCGGGCTGCACCCGATCGTGGCCGTCTACTCCTCCTTCCTCAACAGGGCCTTCGACCAGCTGCTCCTCGACGTGGGCATGCACCATCTGGGCGTCACCGTCGTCCTCGACCGCGCCGGCGTGACCGGCTCGGACGGTGCGAGCCACGACGGCGTCTGGGACTGCTCGATCGCGGGCCTCGTGCCGGGCATCCACCTGGCCTGTCCGCGCGACGCGACGCGGCTGCGCGCCGCGCTGCGCGAGGCCGTCGACATCGACGACGCTCCGAGTCTCATCCGCTACTCCAAGGACAAGCTCCCCGACCCGATCGAGGCCGTGGACAGGCGCGACGGCGTCGACGTCCTGGCCCGCGGCGAGCGTCCGGAGGTGCTCCTCATCGGCTTCGGCCAGCTGACCGGCACGGCGCTGGGCGTCGCGCGGATCCTCGCGGCCCGGGGCCTGTCGGTCACCGTCGTCGACCCGCTGTGGGCGCTGCCGATGGCCGAGCCGCTGCTCGCAATGGCGGCCGAGCACGCCCTCGTCGTGACGATCGAGGACAACCAGGTCGTCGGCGGTCTCGGCTCGCAGCTCGAACTCGCCCTCGACGCGGCGAGCGTCGAGGTGCCGATGCGCCAGTTCGGCATCCCGCAGGAGTACCTGCCCGTCGCCACGCGCGCCGAGGTGCTGTCCGATCTCGGTCTCACCGCCGAACCGATCGCCGAGTCCGTCGCCGCAACCTGGAGCCGCCTGGCCCGCTAGCGGTCGGGCGCCGGACCGCCCGGTCTCAGTCCCGGTCCGCGGGCGGCGTCGCGCCCAGCGCGGCGACGAGCACCGGCGCGCACAGCCGGCACTGCCATTCGCGGGCGCCGTGGGCGGCCAGCCTCGCCGCGGCGTGCTCCGCGTCGACGGCCTCGAGCGGCTCCCAGGCGAGCCAGCGCAGCGTCTCGGGGGCGATGAGGTTCTCCGGCGGCACCTGGAGCGCCTTGGCCAGGCGGTTCATCGCCGGGCGCACACGTTGCCAGCGGCGCCAGGCGTCGGGGTTGGTGCGTTGCCAGTTGCGCGGCTGGTGCGAGGGGCCCTCGTGGGGCACCCGCAGGCGGGGCAGCTCGGACTCGGGCATTCGTGCGACGCGCGTCGCCGCGGCGACCCAGCGCCCCCGGTAACGGCGGGCGTTGCGACGCTTGAAGCCCACGATGGTGTCCATCTGCGCCATGCCCGGCACCTCGGGGCTCTCCTTGGTGATCCGCCCGGCCAGTTCGCTGATCGCCTTGTCAGGGAGGATCTTGCCGGGGGCCCGGTCGAGGTCGTGGGCCAGCCGGTCGCGTTCGCCCCAGATCTCGCGCACCAGCGCCAGGCCGCGGCGGCTGTGCACCGTGTGGAGACCGTTGACGTGGCGCCACGGCTCGGCGGGCGGGTCCGGCGGGGTGCGGTGGGAGTCGATCATGTGCGCGAACTCCTGCTGCGCCCAGGCCCACTTGCCCTCCTCGTGCAGCTGGCGCCACAGCAGGGCGCGCAGCTCGATGAGCAGTTCGACGTCGAGGGCCGCGTAGGCGACCCAGTCGGCGGGCAGGGGGCGCTTGGACCAGTCGGCGGCCGAGTGCTCCTTGAGCAGATGGACACCGAAGTAGCTCTCCGTCATCGGGCCGAGCCCGACGCGCGGCAGCCCGAGCAGGCGCCCGGCGAGCTCGGTGTCGAAGAGCCGCTCGGGGAGCAGGCCGAGCTCCACGAGGCAGGGCAGGTCGGAGCTGGCTGCGTGGATGATCCACTCGGCGTCGATGATCGCCTCGCGCAGCGCGCCGAGGTCGGCCACCGAGCCGTCCCCGGGCTCGAAGGCCTGCGGGTCGATGAGCCAGGTGCCCGCGTCGGAGCGGCGCAGCTGGAGGAGATAAGCACGGCCGCTGTAGCGGAAGCTCTGGGCCCGCTCCGTGTCGATGGCCACCGGGCCGGTGCCCGAGCCGAGCGCCTCGATGCACTCGGCGAGCAGCGCGTCGTCGTCGACCAGGGGCGGCATGCCCTCCCGGGGCATCGCGAGGATGGGCAGTCCGGACTCGGGGTCGATCCGGCCGTCGAGCTCCGTCTCGGTCTGCGTGCCGTCAGCCGGATCCTTCATCGTGTTCCTGTCGCGAGGGGAGCGGTGCGGAGAGGGGTGATTTTCTCGGGCAGGGGAGGCAGGCCCGCCGCCTGGCACATGAGCTGCTGCCATGCGCGCAGATGGGCGGTGATGCCCGGGGGATCGTCGAGCAGGGGGGTCCAGCTCGCCCGGATCTCGATCTCGGCGCGATCGGGTTCGGCGCCCAGCGATCCGAACGAGCGGCTCGTCACGGTGGTCACCGTGCCGGCCGGGGCGGTGAGGGCCGCACCGTGCTCGTCGAGCGCCTCGACGAGCCAGCTCCAGGCGACCTCCCCGATGAGGGAGTCGGCGACCATGTCCGCGTCGGTGTCGGCCCGTACGAGGGTGACGAGCCGCCAGTCGCCGTCCCAGGCGTCGTTGCCGGCCGGGTCGTGCAGCAGGATGAGTCGTCCGAGGCCCTGGTCCTCGTCGCCGGCCCCCAGCCCGGCCTCCATCGCGTGCCCGTACGGCGCGATGCGCTGCGGGGCGCCGATCGTCTCGACGTCGATGCCCGGCCTCCAGCGGAACGCCTCGAGCTCGGCGACGACGCGGTCGAAGTCGTCGCGCCCGGGGCGAGCGCGCAGGTCGGTGGACATGCCTCGACCCTATGGTTCACCCGCTCGCCGGGCCGGGTGCCACGCCGCGGCCCCCGGTGACCGGCCCGTCCGCCGGGCGGTTCCGTCCCCCCGCCGGCCGAGGCCCTCGGCTCCGCGACCGTCCGGTGGACGGACGGCCCTCGGTGCTCGTCCACGCGACGAGCACCGACGCTCCCTCGACAAGCCGCCGGTGGGCGCCTCAGTGCTCGTCCGCGGGGACGAAGCTCAGGCAGATCGAGTTGATGCAGTAGCGCTGGTCGGTGGGGGTGCCGTAGCCCTCGCCCTCGAAGACGTGGCCCAGGTGGGAGTCGCAGCGGGCGCAGCGCACCTCGGTGCGCGGGCGTCCGGGGATCGAGGCGTCGGGCAGGTAGCGCACCCGGTCGGCGGCCAGCGGCGAGTAGAAGCTGGGCCAGCCGCAGTGGGAGGCGAACTTGGTCTCGGAGCGGAAGAGCTCGGCGCCGCAGGCGCGGCAGCGGTAGACGCCTTCGGCAACGAGGTCGGTGTACTCGCCGGTGAAGGGGGCCTCGGTGCCGCCCCTGCGCAGCACCTGGAACTCCTGCGGGCTCAGCTGCGCGCGCCACTGCTCGTCGGTCCACTCGTCGCGGTGCTCGTCCATGGGTCCTCCGAATCCTCCGTCCGCCGCCCCAGGCCGGTCCCATCCGGCCCGCGCCCATGAGCGATGACAGGGTCCCGGGCGGCGCTGCAGGGGCCGCCGCGGGCCCGCCCCGGTGGAGCGCCCGGCGGTGCGGGCCCGCGGGGGACCCGCGTTCCCGCGTCAGCCCGTCGCCCGGCGGATCACAGGGCGATGAGCTCCGGGGAGCTCGTGATGACGTCGTCGCCCAAGTGCTCGTCGGCCGGGACGTCGTCGAGCATGTCCATGGTGGTGAACGCGTAGCGGCTCATGACGAGCTCGATGATCCGCTCGTCGGCGCCCAGCGGGGCGCTCACCGTGAGCGCCCCGGCGGCCAGGGCCTGCTCGGCGGCCGCCATGAAGCGGTCGGAGGCGGTGAGAAAGAGCGAGCCGACAGCGATGCTCCGGCGGCCCTGGTCGCGCAGCAGGCCGATCGCGGCGGCGATGGACGAGCCGGAGCCGTCGACGCAGGCCATGGCGACCGGCAGGCGGTGGTGCGAGCTCCACTGACGGGCGCGGCGGGCGATGAGGCTCTGACCCCGGACGTCACCGGTGTCCGGGGTGGCCAGCACGAGCCCGTCCAGCTCGAGCGCGTGGCAGCTCGACAGGGCGTTGCGCAGCCGGATGTCGAGAATGTTGAGCAGCTCGGTGGCCGGGCCGATCGGGCGGGCCATGGCGAGGTTCATGTCGGGATGGGTCGTGCGGACGAGCTTGAACATGTCGACGGCGGCCTGACCGGCGTCGACCGCCTGGGTCAGGGACATGGGGACGAACACGGCCTCCCGCGTCCCGTGGGAGGCAAGGGCGCTGATGACCTGCAGACCGCTCGGCGGGCAGTGATCGAGGAAGGCGAGATGGACGGGGAGCTCGGGGCGCTGGATCTGCATCTGCTTGCGGAGCAGCCGAATCTCCTCGGCGCCGTCAGCCAACAGGATCAATGCCGGTGCAGTCATCTGCGTGCCCTTGTCTCTTGTAGTGTCAGGGCGGCGCCATTGCCGTTGTCTTGTCTCAAGCTTCGGACATCTCGGAGGGATTGGCAAATCGTCTGTCCACGATGTGACACGAAAAATTCATGTCACCCTTCGGTGCGTCTCCGTCCTGTGGGCTGCGGGGCTGCTCGCGAACAGAAGAATCTTCTGCTCAGGCCGGGGTCGGAGGGCTTTTCCCCAGATTCGCCCAGAGCGTGCCGGTCGGGTGCGCGGAGGCGTGCTGCGCGGAGCGCTCGTCTCGCATGGTGAATGGATGGCCGGTCGGAAGGACGGCCGGGGAAGCGTCGGCGCATCGCCGACGGCTCGGTGGGGTGGGCGATACTGGGTTCGAACCAGTGACCTCTTCGGTGTGAACGAAGCGCGCTACCGCTGCGCCAATCGCCCGGGGCGGAACAAAGCTAGCGCACCGTCGCGCGCCGGGACAAACCGGACACGGCGGACGGGCCCGGTGCCGGCGTCCTGTGCCGGGTGTTCCCGCGGGCCCGACGGGGCCGGTGCGCCCGGCGGTCACTCGGGAGGGGGCGCTCCCGCGACTGCGGGCCCGACGTACGCCGGTTGCGCGGCCGCGGGCTGGTCCCAGGGCACTTCCGCGGGCCGTGGGTCCTGCCGGTGCCGAGGCCGCTTCCGGCTCATCATCGAACCGCACTTCCGGAGGCCGACGGCTTCCAAGGGACCTCGTCCGGAGGGCCCTCGCGGGGTCCACTGGCGGGTCCCGGGGGGCGTCGGGGCGTGAGGCGTCGCGACGACCCGGGCATCTCGGGGAAGGAGAACTTTTCGGTGTGACATACCTGTGACATACCTGGTCGGAGTCGTGTCGGCACGGTCGGGCCGGATCCTGCGGGAGCGCCCGAGTTGTGCCGTCAGGGTGAGTTCGCTAATGTGGTCCCCGCACTTCGGCGAGGTGAGCCGGCGAGGCGGCCTGCCGAGAAGCGCTGCGGACGTGGCTCAGTTGGTAGAGCATCACCTTGCCAAGGTGAGGGTCGCGGGTTCGAGTCCCGTCGTCCGCTCGGAGAGGTCTTGGCCCCATCCACTGACCACGAGACTCCGTGGTGGAGGCAGGCTCTTCACCCGGTGGAGTGGCCGAGAGGCGAGGCAGCGGACTGCAAATCCGTATACACGGGTTCAAATCCCGTCTCCACCTCGGGCGGCTGGCGCAGTGGTAGCGCGCTTCCCTGACACGGAAGAGGTCACTGGTTCGAACCCAGTGTCGCCCACCAGAACGATCCCCCGGCACCCGCCGGGGATCGTCGTTCTCCGGGCGCTTGCTCCTTCCGTGCGTCGGCCGACCGTCTCTCATGGATGGGGGGTGGACGCCCGGTCCTCCCGGGCGCGCTCGCCCCTTTCTGTTCCCGCCCGACCCCTGCCCGGCCCGCAACGTCTCGTCCGGTCCGCCGCCCCTCCTCCCGAGTGGTCGTCGCCCGCGCCGGCCCGGCCCCCTCCCGTCGTCCGAGCCGCCTCGTGGCCCCGGCCTCGTGCCCCCGTGTCCGGCTGGACGGACTGGGGGAGAGGACGGCTGCGGGTGGCGGACCGCAGTCCGCCACCCGCAGGATGGTCGTCGTCGGGACGGGACGTCACGACGGAGTCGTCGGCCGTCGGCTCACTCCGGCTGCGAGATGCAGTAGGTGCGGGCCGGCGTGTCGTAGGTGAGACCGCCCGTCGAGGTGTCGGGGCAGGTGGCGTCGTACTCCTCGATGATCTGGTCGACGCGGATGTAGGCGTCGGGATCGCTGCAGTCGATGCTCTGGTACGTCAGGTCGTTCAGGTCCTCGGCGTAGCAGCTGCCCTCGACGAGCTGGGGAACCAGGCACATCTTGGCCGACGAGCCGGACCTCTGGACGGTGATCTCGTCGTAGGTGCCGCCGTAGTTCTTGTCCGTGTCGGTCACGTCCGTGCAGGTCTCGGCGGCGCCGGCCTTGGCGACGTAGTAGGAGCCGGCGGTGCTGCAGTCGACGCGCTTGGTCTTCACGTCGTCCTTGCTGCCGGACAGGGTCACGCACTTGCCGACGTCCTTCGTCGCGTCGTGCGAGGTGCGCAGGTGGTTGATGACCAGACCGGCCGCCGCGAGAAGGACGACCACCAGGATCGCCGAGACGATGGCGACGGCCCGGGACCTGCCCTTCTCGGCCGGGACGCTGCCGCCCATGAGGGCATCGCCGCCGGGGACGGGGCCGCCCGGGGGGATCTGACCGGCCGGCGGGACGGGGCCGCCGGGAGGAATCTGACCGCCCTGCGGGGGCTGGGCCCCGGTGGGGGCGAACTGCTGGGGCTGAGGAGGCTGTTGGGGCTGACCGGCCCGCTGGGGCTGGCCGTACGCCTGGCTGAGGGCGTCCTGGCCGGTGAGGGGCTGACCCTGCGCCCTGGTGGGCGCGTCGGGTCCGGTCGAGGGCTGCGGGGCCCCGGCGTCCTCGGCGGGACCGGTTCCGTTCGGGCTCGGGTTCTGCGGATCACTCATAGTGCGTGAGTATCGCACACCGGGCATGTCGGCGACAGGGGCCGGACGGGACCGGGGCGCAGGCGACATGACCGTCGACGGTCGAATACGCCGTCGCTCCTGACGGATGGGGCAGAATGTTACGAGGCTCCCCGCATCGGGGCCCGCTCCCGTCCGCGCGGGGGCGTCATCACGAGCGGCCCGGTTCGCCGCCGAAAGGAACAGAAGTGTCGGTGTCAGTCGTCATCGTCAGCGATCCCGGGGAGGAGTCCAGGGCGGTCGACAGGGGGACCACGGGTCTGGACCTCTTCGGCGACGACACGTCCGTCGTCGCCATGCGAGTCAACGGCACCACCGTCGACCTGGCCACCGAGCTCGCCGACGGCGACCGGGTCGAGCCCGTCCTCGCCACGAGCGGCGAGGGCCTGGCGATCATCCGGCACTCCGCCGCGCACGTGACCGCCCAGGCGCTCCAGGAGCTCTTCCCACAGGCCCGGCTCGGCATCGGCCCGCCCATCACCGACGGCTTCTACTACGACTTCAAGACCGACCCGCTGGGCCCCGAGGACCTCAAGGCGATCGAGAAGCGGATGCAGGCGATCATCAAGCAGCGCCAGCGCTTCGTCCGCCGCGTCGTCACCGAGGAGCAGGCCCTGGCCGAGGAGGCCGACGAGCCGTTCAAGCTCGAACTGATCGCCGACAAGGGACGACCCGGTGCCGACGACGGCTCCCGGGTCGAGGTGGGTGGCGCCGAGCTGACCGTCTACGACAACGTCCGCCGCGACGGGACGGTGGCCTGGAAGGACCTGTGCCGGGGCCCCCACGTGCCGAACACCGGCTACCTCAAGGCGGTCGCCCTCACGAGGACCAGCGCCGCCTACTGGCGCGGCGACCAGAGCAGGGACACCCTCCAGCGCGTCTACGGCACCGCTTGGGCCAGCCGCGAGGACCTCAAGGCCCACCAGGAGCGTCTGGCCGAGGCCGCCCGGCGCGACCACCGCACGCTGGGAGCCGAGCTCGACCTGTTCAGCTTCCCCGAGGAGATCGGTCCCGGCCTGGTGCTCTTCCACCCCAGGGGCGGCATCCTGCGCCACGAGATCGAGTCCTACGTCATCGACCGCCACCTCGAGGCCGGCTTCGACATCGTCCACACGCCCGAGATCAGCAAGGGCGGCCTGTTCCGCACCTCGGGCCACCTGCCGTACTACGCCGACACGATGTTCCCGCCCATGGCCGTCGACGAGGGGCACGACGCCGACGGCGCGCTCACCCGGGCCGGCCAGGAGTACTACCTCAAGGCCATGAACTGCCCGATGCACAACCTCATCTTCCGGTCCCGCGGGCGCTCCTACCGCGAGCTGCCGCTGCGCCTGTTCGAGATGGGGCACGACTACCGCTACGAGAAGTCGGGCGTCGTCCACGGCCTGACCCGCATGCGCGGCTTCACGCAGGACGACTCGCACACCTACTGCACGCCCGAGCAGGCGGGGCGGGAGATCACCGACCAGATCGCCTTCTTCCTGTCGATCCTCGAGGCGTTCGGCCTCGACGACTTCCACCTCGAGCTGTCCACGCGCGACGAGGAGGGCCCCCGCAAGGACAAGTTCATCGGCTCGGACGAGGACTGGGCCGACGCCACCCGGACGCTCGAGCGGGCCTGCCGGGCCACCGGCCTCCAGCTCGTGCCCGACCCGGGGGGCGCGGCCTTCTACGGCCCCAAGGTCTCGGTCCAGGTCAGGGACGCCATCGGTCGCACCTGGCAGATGTCGACCATCCAGTACGACTTCAACCAGCCCGAGCGCTTCGGCCTGGAGTACACCGCCCCCGACGGCTCGCACCGGCGGCCCGTGATGATCCACTCGGCCAAGCTCGGCTCGGTGGAGCGCTTCATCGGCGTGCTCACCGAGCACTACGCCGGGGCCTTCCCAGCCTGGCTGAGCCCGGTCCAGGTCGTCGGCATCCCGGTCGCCGGCGAGTTCAACGACTACCTGGCCGGGGTGGCCGCCCGGCTCAGGGCCCGGGGCGTGCGCGTCGAGATCGACGACTCCGACGACCGCATGCAGAAGAAGATCCGCAACGCCACCCGCCAGAAGGCGCCGTTCATGCTCATCGCGGGGCAGACCGACCGCGCGGCCGGCGCCGTGAGCTTCCGCTTCCGCGACGGCAGCCAGTTCAACGGCGTGCCCGTCGACGAGGCGGTCGAGCGGATCGTCTCGCACATCGCCTCGCGCGCCAACGAGGACCCGACCGCGGCCGAGCAGGCGGGTACGGGTGAGTAGCGGTCCGGGGGGTGCGGACTCCGCCGGGGACGTCGAGTGGGTCGAGGACCTGCCCGGCGTGCCCGACGCCCTCCAACGGCTGTGGACACCGCACCGCGCCGTCTACATCGGCGGCCAGGGCAAGCCGGCCGACTCCGGGGCGGGCCCCCAGTGCCCGTTCTGCCGGGCGCCGAGCACCGGCGACGACGAGGCCTCGCTCATCGTGCGCCGCGGAGCGACGGCCTTCGTCGTCCTCAACCTGTACCCGTACAACCCGGGTCACCTGCTTGTGTGCCCCTACCGGCACGTGGCGGGCTACGTGGACACCACCGAGGACGAGGCCGTCGAGATCGCCCGGCTGACCAAGCAGGCCGTCGCCGTGCTGGGCGGCGTCTCGGCGCCCGCGGGGTTCAACATCGGGATGAACCAGGGCGACGTCGCCGGCGCCGGCATCGCCGCCCACCTCCACCAGCACGTCGTGCCCCGCTGGCTCGGCGACGCGAACTTCCTGCCCATCATCGGACGAACCAAGGCCGTCCCCCAGCTCCTGTCCGACACGCGCAGGCTCCTCGCCGACGCGTGGATCGAGCTCTACGGCCCGCACCAGGAGGTCACGAATGCTTGAGCATCTTCGCTCCCGCTGGACGAAGGTCATGGCGCCGATCGCGCGCGCCCTTCTCTCGGCCCACGTCACGCCGGACATGGTCACCTGGGCCGGCACCATCGGCGTCGTGGCGGTCTCGCTCATCTGCTTCCCCCACGGCTGGCTGTGGCAGGGCGTCCTCCTGCTGCTCGTGTTCATCTTCTCGGACTCGCTGGACGGCATCATGGCCCGCACCAGCGGCCGCAGTTCCGATTGGGGCGCCTTCCTCGACAGCACCCTCGACCGCATCGCCGACGGCGCCGTCATGGGCGGTCTGGCCCTCTACTACGTGGACGCCGGGAACAACGCCTGGTGGGCTGGCCTGGCCATCGTCACCCTCGTGCTCGGCCAGGTCACCAGCTACACGAAGGCCCGCGGCGAGTCCCTCGGCTACGAGGTCAACGGCGGCCTGGCCGGACGCGCCGACCGGCTGCTCGTGAGCCTGCTCGGCGCCATGCTCACCGGCCTCGGCCTCGACTGGGGCCTTCCGGTCTGCCTCGTCGTCCTGACCGTCGCCGGCGTCATCACCGTCGCCCAGCGCATGACACTCGTGCGCCACGCCACCACCGTGGCCAGGGGGCGGGCCGCCGGGGAGTCGCAGGCGTGAGCCCTCGTCGTCACCACCGCCCGGGCGCGCTCGCACTCCTCAGACTCGGGGCCCACCTGCCCTGGTGGCTCTGGCGCCCCGTGAGCGTCCTCGGCACGGTCGTCCTCGCGACGGCGCCCGGGGGCTTCACGCCGGTGCGCCAGTGGCGGCTCAACTACGAGCGCGTCCAGGGCCGGCCCGCCGGCTGGACCACCACCTACCGGGCCTTCATCGGCTGGATGGAGAACACGATGATCTCGCTCCAGCTCGCAGGCTGGAGCGAGGCCCGCATCCGCCGTCGGATCGTCATGGAGGACTCCGACGCGTGGGCGCGCCTTGAGGCGGCCCACGCCGAGGGCGGCGTCGTCGCCGCCCTGCCGCACATGGGCAGCTGGGACCTCGTCGGCGCCTACGCCTGCCTGGAGGGACTGCCGGTCACCTCTGTGGCGGAGGGCCTGCCGGACGGCCAGTTCGAGTACTTCCGCGATCTGCGCGCCCGGCTCGGGTTCCGCATCTACGACGTGCGGGACCGGGCCGTCTTCACACGCCTGCGCGACGACCTCGACGAGGGCCGCGTCGTCTGCCTCGTCGCGGACCGCGACTTCAGCCGCCGGGGAGTGCCGGTCACCTGGCACCTGCCCGCCGGCGACGCCCGCATCACGATGCCCCCCGGGCCCGGGCTGCTCGCCCAGCAGACCGGCCGCCCGCTGTTCGGCGCGGTGACCTGGTTCGGGCGCGCCGGGCGGCTCCACGTGCTCGTCCGCGGGCCGATGGACGTCGCCCGAGGGGCTGACGGGCTGGAGGCCGGCGTGCAAGAATTAGCCGATTTCTTCTGCGCGCAGATCAGCGAGCGCACCGTGAACTGGCACATGATGCAGAGGTTCTTCAAGGGGGTCGTGGCATGAGGGTGGGAATCGTCTGCCCCTACTCCTTCACGCACCCCGGCGGTGTGCAGAACCACGTCCTGGGGCTGGGCGGCTGGCTCAAGCAGCACGGCCACGACGTCTCGATCCTGGCCCCCGGCCAGGCGAGCCCCGCGCTACTCGCCGAGACGGGTCTGCGGCCGGAGGAGTTCACCAGTGCCGGCCACGCCGTGCCCATCAACTTCAACGGCTCGGTGGCCCGCATCAACTTCGGGCCCGGCCCCGCCGCCAAGGTCAAGGGATGGCTCGACACCGGCCGCTTCGATGTCGTGCACCTGCACGAGCCCATCGGCCCGAACATCGGCCTCGTGGCGCTCTACCTGACCGATCGTCCGGTCACCGCCACCTTCCACACGTCGATGCCGACGATGCGGGCCATCAAGGTGCTCAACTCGGCGCTGCCGAGCGTCGTGAGCCGCATCGACTCCTCGATCGCCGTCTCCGAGGCGGCCGCTCGGGTCGCCCACGAGCACTCCGGCGTCAACCCGGTGATCATCGGCAACGGCATCCACGTGGACGACTACCCGCTCGAGCGCGTCCGGGGCCGCTGGCGCGGGGGCGAGGTGCCGCGTCTGACCTTCCTGGGCCGCTACGACGAGCCCCGCAAGGGCTTCGAGGTGCTCACGCCCGCGCTCCCGCTGGTGCGCTCCCAGTTCCCCGACCTGGACGTCGTCGTCATCGGTTCCGGCTCGGCGCGTTCGGAGCAGGGCGTGCGCTTCCTCGGCGGGCTCGACGACGAGGCCCGCAACTACTGGCTGGGACGCTCCGACGTCTACATCGCCCCGCAGACCGGCCGCGAGAGCTTCGGCATCGTGCTGCTCGAGGCGATGGCCTGCGGCGCCCCCGTCGTCGCCTCCGACCTGCCGGCCTTCGTCGACGTCCTCACCGACGACGAGGGCCTCATCGGGCACGTCTTCCGCAACGGCAACTCGGCAAGCGCCTCGCGGGCGATCACCCGCAGCCTGTCCGAGCCGCGCGACCTGCGCCTGGAGCGCGGCCGGGCCCAGGCTGCCCGCTTCGACTGGTCGCAGATCGGGCCCCAGGTCGTCCAGATGTACCGCACCGCGCGGCGCAACTCGGCGCGCATGCGCCTGAGCGGGCGCCGGAGCCGGCTGCGCCAGCATCGCTCCGTCGAGGCGTGAGCACCGGGCCTGCCTTCCTGTGCGCTTCGTGTGCACTGCGACGGCCCCGCGCGCCCGGGTGGACCCGATGGCATCCGCCGCGACAGCCGGGCCCGCGACGGCCCCGCGCGCCCGGGTGGACCGGTCCCGCGGCGGATGATTGACTTGACATCAGGCCGGGTGCTGCCCGGCCCGCTCCGTGCCCCGGTGCCGTGCCAGGAGGCGGAGGCCTTCGCGTTCCCCGAGGGGTGAGGACATGGCGCAGTTCCCGGCCGGACTCCGGCGCGGCGGCGAGCACGAATGGGTGCGCTCCGGTGAGGGCGGCGCCACCGCCCGCATCGGCATCACGGCCGCCGCAGCCGCCGACCTAGGCGACGTCGTCCGCGTCGAGCTGCCCACCGTCGGCAGCGAGGTCGTCGCCGGGGACGCCTGCGGCGAGCCGGAGTCGACGAGCACGGCGCTCGAGGTCCACTCGCCGCTCACCGGCGTGGTGAGCGCGGTCAACGAGGCCGCCGCGGCGGCGCCGGAGACCATCTGCTCCTCGCCGTACGACGAGGGCTGGCTGTTCGAGGTCGAGTCCGATGAGGCCCAGGGGTCCGACGGACCGCCCGACCACGCCGGCCCCACGGGGTCTCAATCAGTCGCAACCGGCCCGCTACGATAGGGACAGGGCCTAGCCACAGTGTCCCGACGGGGGAGTCACATCATGATGATCTGCGCCAAATGCGGCCACGAGAATGCCGATGGCAGCAATTTCTGCGCCCAGTGCGGGGAGCGGCTGTCCACCGCGTCCGACACCACGTCGGTCATCCCCGCCATCGACGAGGACTCCGCGCCCCACGCCGAGATCAGCGCCGAGGACTCCGCCGCGGTGCACGCCCTGCCCGCCGGGCACGCGCTGCTCGTCGTCACCCGCGGCCCGGACGTCGGTGCCCGCTATCTGCTCGACCAGCCCGTGACGCTGGCCGGGCGCAGCCCCGACTGCGACATCTTCCTCGACGACATCACGGTCTCGCGCCACCATGCGAAGTTCACCATGGGCGAGGAGGGCGTGACGATCACGGACCTGGGCAGCCTCAACGGCACCTACGTCAACCGCACCCTCGTCGACGGCTCGGCCCTGCTGCGGCCCGGCGAGGAGGTGCAGATCGGGAAGTTCCGCATGGTCTTCTTCGTGAGTGAGCTCGGACTTCGCTGATGCCCCCGGCTCAGCTCGTCGGTATCGGCCGCGTGGTCGAGACCCTCAAGACCGAGTTCCCCGACATCACGATCTCGAAGATCCGCTTCCTCGAGACGGAGGGCCTCGTCCTGCCCGAGCGCGCACCCTCCGGATACCGCAAGTACTCGCCCGCCGACGTCGACCGGCTGCGCTACATCCTGCGCGTCCAGCGCGACCAGTACCTTCCGCTCAAGGTCATCCGCGAGCACCTGGAGATGATGGACGCCGGCCAGCAGCCCCCCGCCGCCGACGCCCCGCCGCCGCCCCCGGCCGCCACCCACGCCCCGGTCGACCCCCCCGACCCGCCCTCCGGGCCCGCCCCGCGCAGTCCCCGGACGGTGCGCCTGACCCGCCGCGAGCTCATCCGCGAGTCGGGGCTTCCCGAGGCCACCCTCATCGAGCTGGAGCGTCAGCAGATGGTGCTGCCGCGGCGTAACTCCATGTACTACGGGCGCGACGCCCTCATGATCTGCGTGGTGGCCCGCCGCCTCCAGGACTACGGGATGGACACCCGCCACATGCGCGCCATCAGGCAGTCCGCCGAGCATGAGGCCGGTCTCATCGAGCAGGGCGCCCAGCCGCTGCGCCGCGGCGGCAACGGCAATCAGGTGGTCGCCGAGCTCGCCAACCTCATCGTCCACGCCCACGCCGCCCTCGTCCAGACGATCCTGGAGCACTGAGTCATGGCCACCGTGTCGATCGTCGGGGTGCAGATGCTGGAGTCCAGCGACCAGCCCGTGCTCATGCTCGGTCAGGCCTGGACCACACGCTTCCTGCTGGTCTGGGTGGACGCCCAGGTCGCTGCGGCGCTGTTCTCAGCGGCCGACCCCGACAGCCAGGACGACCCGAGCCTGCGCGCCTACGAGCTCTTCGCCAGGGCGCTCGCCGCGACCGGCGAGCACGAGCTGAGCGGCCGCATCACCGGCTGGTCCGACGGGGTCTTCAGCGCCGAGCTCGTCATCGACGGGGAACCGGTGCCCGGCAGGCTCTCGGACATCGCCGTCCTGTCGCACACGATGGGCTTCCCGCTCGAGTGCCCCGACGAGCTCATGGCTCAACTGGCCGTTGAGGCTTTCGAGGACGAGAACGACGTCGTCGAGGAGTTCAGGAGCTTCCTCGACGAGGTCGAGGCCGACGACTTCGGCGAGGAGAATCCCTAGTCAGCGCGATGAGTTGGCGGGTTGCGGCGACTCCTGGGCCGCGTCGGGCCGGTCCGGCCGGAACCGACACGCCGGGATCGGGAAGATTGCACGGGTGCGGGCCGGGCGCTTACCGTCAGTGGTGCAGCCGCACGCGCGAGGCTGCTCGGGCTGGCCTCGACTGGCTTGGGAACGTGTTCACGATGCAGCCGCACGCGCGAGGCCGCTCGTTCGACGAAAGAGGCACCGTGACCCACCCCGCCCCCGAGGCCGCAGCGCTCACCGCCGCCCAGGACGCGCTCTTCGAGGGCGACTTCTCGGCGGTTCCCGAGGACGCGGGCTTCCGCGGCCCGGTCGCCTGCTCCGCGGCGGGCATCACCTACCGTCAGCTCGACTACTGGGCCCGTACCGGGCTCGTGACCCCCGGGATCCGGTCCGCCGGCGGCTCGGGCACCCAGCGCCTCTACTCGTTCCGCGACATCCTCATGCTGCGCGTGGTCAAGAACCTCCTCGACGCGGGCATCTCGCTCCAGCAGATCCGCCGGGCCATCGACCACCTGCGCTCCCGCGGCGACGAGAACCTCACCGGCATCACGCTCATGAGCGACGGCGTCTCCGTCTACGAGTGCACCAGCGAGCACGAGGTGCTCGATCTGCTGCGCGGCGGCCAGGGCATGTTCGCCATCACCCTCGACGGCGTCGTGCGCGACCTCGAGGGCTCGCTCACCGAGCTGCCCACCGAGCGCACCGACCTGACCAGCGGTGACGACGAGCTCGCCCGCCGCCGGCGCCGCGCCGCCACCTGAGGACCCGCGCCGGCCCCGGACGCCCCGTCGTCAGACTCGTGCGTCGTTAGACTCGTGCCCATGGTTCCTGCTGCAGCCGAGGGGGCGCGCCCGCGGCCCGTTGCCGGGCCCGCAGCGGGCCCGCGCACCGGTGGTGGGCGATGAGCAGGCTCTACCACGAGCCGCCCGCGTCGGCCCCCGCGAGGAACGAGCCCCGCGGGGCGATCGGCCGCATCAACCGCGTCCTGTCCTGGGCCTCGCGCAATCCCGTCGCCGCCCATCTGTGGCGCACCAACGACCGCTTCAACAACCGCCTCGGCAACCAGTTCGCCGGCGGCATCACCTACTTCAGCGTCCTGGCCGTCGTGCCGGTGCTCATGTTCGCGTTCAGCGCCCTGGGCTTCGTCCTCACGCGCATCCGCCCCGCCTGGCTCGCCCAAGTGAAGTCCGTCATCACCCGCAACGTCTACGCGGGCCCGCTGCGCGACACGATCCTCACCTACGTCGACCAGTACCTCTACAACTGGCAGGCCGTCGGTCTCGTCGCCCTCGTCGTGGCCCTGTGGGCCGGCGGCGGCTGGGTGGGCAACATCAAGAGCGCCATCCGCGCCATGTGGCGGCCCGAGTTCGACATGGACGAGAACAAGCACTTCTTCTTCGTCGAGGTGCTCATCAACATGGGCCAGCTGATCGGCTTCATCGTGCTCATCCTGCTGGCCTTCGCGGCGAACACCGTCTTCATCACCTGGGGCGAGGATCTCGTGAGACTGCTGCCGTTCGACGCCCTCGGTCTGTCGAACTGGCTCGTCCGGCTCGTGTCGGCATCGGTCTCGCTGGCCTCCGGCTGGCTGCTCTTCTACGCCTTCTTCACCGTCCTGCCCGCCGACAACAAGGCCCCGCGCCGTTCGGTGCGCCGAGGCTCCCTCATGGCCGCCGTCATGTTCTGGATCCTCCAGGCCGGCGCCGGCACCCTCGCGAGGATGTTCGCCCGGAATCGCAGCGCGGCCCTGTGGGGCGCCTCCTTCGTCGTGGCGCTGCTGTTCCTCAACCTCTTCGCCCGGCTGATCCTCTACGTCGCGTGCTGGATCGCGACGGCCAACCAGCCGGCGGTCGCCCGGCGCTGGAGCGACTTCGACCAGCCGCTGCGCCACCGCGACGACGCCGTCACCGTGCCCGGCCACTGGGACGCCGCCGACGAGGACCACGCCCGCCGCATGGCCGAGGAGGGCGCCGATCCGGACGTCGCCGCCCGCCGCACCACCGCCCAGGCGCTCGACACCGTCATGGGCAGCCTCATGTCGGGGCTGGGCGGTCCGCCCGCCGACGCGTCGACCCGCCGCACCCCGCTCGTCATCCGCCAGACGCGGCGCGGCGCGGTGCGGCGCCGGAGCGGCCGGCGGGGCCCGGTCGAGCCTCCCTGGACCGTGCCCGAGCCGGCCCGGCGCCGGCGGGTCCCCGGCCGCCACTGGCTGAGCGGGTTGGCGGCCGGCCTGGGCGCCGGGACGCTCCTGTCCCGGCTCGCCGACCGGCTCCTGGCGCGTCACCGGGGCGGGGGAGCGAGCAGCGGCGCGGACCGCGCCGCGCAGGGGCGCGAGGTCGATCGTGCCGCGCCGGGGCGCGGGGCCGACGGGCCCCGGGACGCTCAGACGGCGAGCGCGAGGACGAGCAGATAACCCAGCCCCGTCAGCTCGATGAGCGAGCCGAAGGTGTCGCCGGTCATCCCGCCCAGACGGGTCAGCAGATGGCGCTGCCACAGCGCCTCGACGAGCCATGCGAACGCGCAGGCGGCGACGGCCGCGAGCCCGGTCCGGGCGCCGAACAGCAGCCAGCCCCCGGCGGCCGAGACGACGAGCACGCCGGCCAGGTCCAGGACCACCGCGACGGGCGTCATGAGATCGGCGAAGAGCCGGCCGAGACTGCTCGTCGGGGCGCACGGGACGCCGCGCCTGGTGGCCAGGACGGCGGCCGTGCGGCCCACCATCGGCATCGTCGCGAGCGCCCAGAGGCAGCGCGGGCCCGCCAGGCGCGGCGAGGCCGCGGCCGCGATCTCCAGGACCAGCACGAGGATGATCGCGACGACGCCCATCGGACCGATGTCGGAGCGCTTCATGATGCGCAGCGCCTCCTCGGGGGGTCTGCGCGAGCCCAGCCCGTCGGCCGTGTCCGCCAAGCCGTCCAGGTGGAAGCAGCCGTTGGCCGCCGCGAGCACCGCCAGGGCGCCCGCCGTGGCGAGCAGCCTGCCGCCGCCGAGCAACTCGACGAGGGCGGCCGTGGCCGCGGCCAGCACGCCCAGGCACAGCCCGATGAGGGGGATCATCCGCATCGCCCGGGCGCAGGCGGGACGGCTGAAGTCGTCCACCCGGGGCGCGGGGACGATGGTGAACATCGCCCAGGCGGTGACGAAGCCCCCGGACATCAGGCAGGCCCCCCGCCCGCCAGGCCGTGCGCGGTCGTCGTGGCCGGCAGGTCGAGGGCGCGCCCGGCCACGCACAGGACGACCCGCTCGCAGGCGTCGGCGACGGTCGCGTTGAGGACGCCCAGCCAGTCGCGGAAGCCGCGGCCGCCGGCGTCGGCGGGGACGATCCCCGCCCCGACCTCGTTGGTGACGAGCACGACGGTGCGCCGGCTGGCGGCCAGGGCGGCGGTCAGCGCGTCGACGCGCTCCCGCACGAGGGGCCCGGCCGCGTCGCGGTCGGCCCAGAAACCGGTCCCGTCGAGGACGCGGGTCAGCCACACGCCGAGACAGTCCACGAGGACCGGAGGGCCGTCGGCGGCCAGCACCCCGGCCACGTCCATCGTCTCGACCGTGCGCCAGTGGGCGGGCCGACGGGCCACGTGGGCGGCGATGCGGGCCATCCACTCGGGGTCGCCCTCGTCGCGCTCGCTCGTGGCCACGTAGTCGACCGCCGGCGCGCCGGCCAGCAGCGACTCGGCGTAGCTCGACTTCCCCGAGCGGGCCCCGCCCGTGACGAGGGTGCGCCGACCTCCGACCGGCTCGTGGACGACCCGGGCGCCGAACGCCTCCAGCGCTTCGACGAGGGCCGCCGTGCGCGGGTCGTCGTCGGGCAGCTCGACGGCGAGGCGGCTCATGACTCCTGCTCCGCGCTCACCCGGCCGTCCGAGAAGTGTGACATCTCCCGCATGATCCGGGCCGCTGCGGTGAGCACGGGCAGGGCCAGGGCGGCGCCGGAGCCCTCGCCCAGACGCATGCCGAGCCGGATGATCGGGCTCAGCCCGAGCCGCTCGATGGCGACCGCCAGGCCGGGCTCGGCGCCGAGGTGCCCGGCGAACAGATAGCCCCCGGCCTCGGGGGCGAGCGCGACGGCCGCCAGCGCGGAGGAGACGGCGATGACGCCGTCGAGGACGACGGGCACCCGCGCGGCGGCGCCGCCCAGGACGAAGCCCGCCATCGCCGCGTGCTCGAGGCCGCCGACGGCCGCGAGCACGCCGAGGGCGTCCAGGGAGGCGACGTCGTTGACGGCCAGGCCCTGCGCGACGGCCCGCGTCTTGCGGGCAAGCATCTCGTCGTTCGCGCCGGCGCCGCGGCCGGTGACGGTCTCGGGCGAGCCGCCGGTGTAGGCGGCGATGAGGGCCGCCGCCGGGGTGGTGTTGCCGATGCCCAGCTCGCCGGGGGCGAGCGCCCGCGCCCCGCCGTCGACGGCGTCCAGGGCCGCCCGGACGCCGATCTCGAGGGCGCTCGTGGCCTGCTCGCGCGTCATCGCCGGGCCCCGGCTCAGGTCGGCGGTGCCCGCTGCGACGCGACAGTTGACGATGCGCTCGCCCTCGGGCAGCTCCTTGAGGCCGCCCACGTTGTAGAGACGGTAGTCGGCGCCGGCGTGGCGGGCCAGGACGCTCACCGAGGCGCCGCCTCCGGCCAGGTTCACGCCCATCGAGTAGGTGATCTCCTGGGGCCACGGCGAGACGTGATGGGCCTGCACGCCGTGGTCGCCCTCGAAGACGCCGACGAAGCCGGGGGAGGGCAGCGGCGGCGGGCACTGGCCGGAGATGGCGCACAGCTGCACTCCGAAGGCCTCGAGGTCGCCGAGCGAGCCGGGCACCTTGGTCAGGTCGTCCTGCCAGGCCAGGGCCCGCTCCCGGGCGTCCTCGTCGACCGGGACGATCCGTCCGATCGTGCCCTCCAGCAGTTCACCGCTCATGATGCGCTCCATCCGATTCGTGGTTGTGTCCGTGGTCGTGGTCCCCGCCGCGGCGGGCGGCGAGATGCTCGTCGAGGGCCGTGACGAAGGCCCGGCTCGTCCCGGGCCCGCGCACGGCCAGGCGCAGCCAGCCGGGCCCCAGTCCCGGGAAGGACTCGCCGCCGCGCACCGCGAACCCGGCGGCCCGGAGGTGCGCGCGCAGCGGCTGGGGCTCGTAGTCGCGCAGATCGGCCAGGACGAAGGGCCCGGCCGGCTCCGGCACGGTGCGCACCCCGATCGAGGCGAGCCCGTCGACGAGGACCCGCCGGTCGGCGGCCGTGGCCCGGGCCTGGGCGTCGGCGAGCGCGACGGCCCGCGGCCCGCTCGTGGCCAGCGCCGCGTCGAGGGCGGGCGCCGAGACGGGCCAGGCGTGCTGGTGGGCGGCCAGGGCGGCGATCAGCACGGGGTCGCCGACGACGTAGCCGATCCGCACGCCGGGGATCGACCAGGTCTTCGTCAGCGAGCGCACGACGAGCACGCCGTCCATGTCGGGGCCGATGAGAGAGGCCGGTTCGCCGGGCACGGCGTCCATGAAGGCCTCGTCGACGACGAGGATGCGTCCGGGCCGGCGCAGGGAGCGCAGCGCCTCGGCCGGGTGCAGGACGCTGGTCGGGTTCGTCGGGTTGCCGACGACGACGAGGTCGCTGCGCGGGTGGACGCGCTCCGGGTCGAGGGTGAATCCCTCGCCTGCGCGCAGGACGACGCGCCCGACCGGGTGGCCCCGGGCGCGCAGCGCCACCTCGGGCTCGGTGAACTGGGGGTGCACGACGGCCGCCCAGCGCGGTGCGAAGGCGGCCGCGATGAGGGAGAAGGCCTGCGAGCCGCCGGCCGTGACGAGCACCTGCTCCGGCGCCACGGCATGCCGGGCGGCGAGGGCCAGGCGGGCCGGCCCGGCATCCGGGTAGCGGGCCCAGCCGTCGGTGCGGGCGGTGAGCTCGCGCACGAGCCAGTCCGGCGGGGCCGGGGCGTGGACGTTGACGGCCAGGTCGGTCGCGCCCGGCACGTGGTCCCGGTCGCCGTGGTGGCCCAGGTCGGTCACGCCGGGCAGCGTGCCGCGCCGGGCGCCGACGGCCCGCCCGACGGGACGGCCGGAGAACGCCGCGGCGGCCGCGGCGAAGCGCTCGGCGAGCCGGGGACAGCCCGCCCAGTGCAGGTGCTGGTAACTGGCGTGGACACTGGCCTCCCCGCCCGCCGGGGCGGCGACGACGCCCTCGCGGCGCTGCCCGCCGACGGTCCAGGCCGGTGTCAGAGGGCCGGCGCTCCCGCCGGGCTCGACGTCGGTGCGGTGGAACTCGTGGGCGCGGACGGTCTCGCCGGCGCGCAGCAGGAAGCTGTCGGCCGCGGCCGTCGCCTCGTGGTAGCCCATCGTCAGGCGCGGGGTCATCGCCGCGTCGAGGTCGAGGGCCCCGGTCATCGCCAGGCCGTCGAGGCTGCGGCACAGGTACAGCAGGCCGGCGCACTCGGCGACGACGGGCATGCCCCGGTCGACCGCCGCCGCGATCCGGGCTCGCAGGGGGCCGTTGGCGGCCAGCGCCGTGGCGTGGATCTCGGGAAAGCCTCCCCCCAGGTAGATGCCGGCCGTGCCCGGCGGCAGCTGCTCGTCGTGCAGCGGGTCGAAGGGGACCACCGTGCAGCCCGCCGCCTCGAGCAGCTCGGCGGTCTCGGCGTAGCGGAAGGTGAAGGCCCGGCCGGCGGCCATGGCGATGACCGCGCCGGCGCCGACCCGGGCGAGCTGCTCGGCCGGGTCCCACGGCGCGTACGGCAGTGCGGGGGCGGTCGACGCCAGCCCCAGCACGGCGTCCAGGTCGACGTGCTCGGCGACGAGCCCGCCGGCCCGCTCGACGAGGGCCCCGGCCCGTTCGCCCTGCTCGTCGGCGGTGACCAGGCCCAGATGGCGAGAGCCGACCCGGACCCGGTCCCGGGCGGGGATGCGTCCGAGGACGGGCAGCCCGAAGCGGGCGCAGCCGGCCTCGATCTCGTCGGCGACGCGCGGGCTCATCACCCGGTTGAGGATGACCCCGCCCACCGTGACGCGCTCGTCGAAGGCGGCCATGCCGGCGCAGACCGCGGCGCTCGTGCGCGAGGCGTGCGAGGTGTCGACGACGAGGACCACCGGGGCGCCGAGCTCGCGCGCCACGTGGGCGGTGGAGCCGAAGCCCACCGGGTCGTCGGTGCCGTCCGGCCAGGGGCCGAGCCTGCCGTCGAACATGCCCATGACCCCCTCGACGACCGCCGCGTCGGCCGGGGCCGGGGTCAGCGCGCCGTGCTCGAACAGTGGGACGATCCGCTCGGTGCCGCACAGCCAGGGGTCGAGGTTGCGGCCGGGGCGCCCGCAGGCCAGTGCGTGGTAGCCGGGGTCGATGTAGTCCGGGCCCACCTTGAAGCCGGTCACCGCCGTCCCGCGTGCGGCCAGCGCGGCCATGAGGCCGATCGCCACGGTCGTCTTGCCGGTGCTCGAGGCGGGCGCGCCGATGACGACGCGGGGGATCGCGAGGGTTTCGGGCCGGTTCACCATTCGATGCCCGCCTGGCCTCGTTCACCCTTGTCGTAGGGGTGCTTGAGCTTGTCCATCGAGGTGACCAGGTCGGCCGCGTCGATGATCTGCCGGGGGCAGCGGCGTCCGGTGATGACGACGTGCTGGACGCCCGGGCGCCCGGCGAGGAGGCGCGCGGCCTTGTCCGGGTCGACCCAGCCCTTGTCCAGTACGTGGGCGAACTCGTCGAGGATGTACAGGTCGTGGGCCTGCGCCCCGAGGAGGGCGCGCACGTGCTCCCAGCCGGCGCGCGCCATGGCGGCGTTGTCGGCCGGGTCGGCGCCCCGCAGCCAGCTGCGGCCGCGCCCGAAGCACTCCCATGTGACGGGCCCGCCGACGCCCTCGGCGTCGTGGAGGGCGCCGAGCCGCTCGTAGGCGAGCCGTTCTCCGGTGGGCCACCTGCCGGACTTGATGAACTGGAAGACCCCGATCGACCAGCCGCGCGCCCAGCCCCGCAGGCCCATGCCGAAGGCCGCCGTGGACTTGCCCTTGCCGTCGCCGGTGTTGACGATGAGGCGGGCCCTGCGGCGCAGCTGCGCGGTGCTCGGCCGGGCTGCGGCGCCGGTCCCGGCCGTCGCGTCGCCGGTCGTCGGGCCACCGGTGCCGGTCATCGGGCGCTCTCCTTCGCCAGCGCGAGCAGGGCGTCGACGTCGAGGTGCTCGGTCATCGCGTCGGCGAGCGTCTCGATCATCCGCTCGCGGCGCTGCGCGTAGCCGTCGGCCCGCTCGTCGGGGCTCCAGCCGGAGCCGGTGAGGGCCGCCACCTCGGACAGGAGGGCCCGGCGGAAGTCGTCGTTCTCGAGGCAGCCGTGCAGCATCGTGCCCCACGTGTTGGCGCTGCGCACGCCGTCGAGGAAGGGCTCGCCGCCGTCGATCCGGCACCGGCCGTGGTGGATCTCGTAGCCGGTGACGGCCGTCCCCCGATGGTCGTGGGTGGCCACCCGGACGGTCTTGTCGTCGTCGAAGAGCACCCGCACCGGCAGCAGGCCCAGGCCCGGGACGAGGCCGGAGCGGGACTCGACCCCGTCGTCCAGCTGCTCGGCGAGCATCTCGTAGCCGCCGCAGATGCCCAGCACCGGTCGGCCCTGCGCGTGGCGGCGGACGACGACCTCCCCGAGGCCGCGCCCGGCCAGCCAGGCGAGGTCGTCGACGGCGGCGCGGGAGCCCGGCAGGACGAGCAGATCGGCCCGTTCGGCCACCCGCGGGTCGTCGGTCACCTGCACGTCGACGCCGGGCTCGGCGGCCAGGGCCTCGACGTCGGTGGCGTTGGAGATGCGGGGCAGGCGGACGACCGCCACGTGGAGGGCGCTCCGCCCGGGGTCCTCGTCGCGGGCCCAGCGGTCGACCCGGAGGGAGTCCTCGCCGTCGATCCACACGTCGGGCAGCCAGGGCAGCACGCCGTAGTCCCTCATGCCGGTGCGCCGGTCGATCTCGTCGAGGCCGGGGTCCAGGATCGAGGCGTCGCCGCGGAACTTGTTGATGACGTAGCCGCGCAGCAGGGCCCGGTCGGCCTCCTCGAGCAGGGCCCAGGTGCCGTACAGGCAGGCCAGGACGCCGCCGCGGTCGATGTCCCCGATGATGACGGTGGGCAGGGTGAAGCGCCTCGCCAACCCCATGTTGACGTAGTCCCCGGAGCGCAGGTTGATCTCGGCCGGGCTGCCGGCGCCCTCGCAGAGGACGAGTTCGTGGCGGGCGGCCAGGTCGGCGTAGGCGTCGAAGGCGGCCTCGGCCAGGCGGCGGCGCCCGGTCGCGTACTCGCCGGCGTCGAGCTCGCCGGCGGGCGAGCCCATGAGCACGATGAAACTGCGCCGGTCGGTGCCGGGCTTGAGGAGCACCGGATTCATCCGTGCCTCGGGGACGACGCCCGCGGCGGTCGCCTGCAGGTACTGGGCGCGGCCGATCTCGGCGCCGTCGGGGCAGACCATCGAGTTGTTCGACATGTTCTGCGACTTGAAGGGCACGACGTCGATGCCGCGCCGGGCGGCCACCCGGCACAGGCCCGTGACGAGGGCGGACTTGCCCGCATCCGAGCTCGTCCCGGTCATGAGGAGACCACTCATGGCTGTCCTTTCCGATGACGTGCGCGCCGACGCCGGGTCCGGCCGGAGGCGACGGCACCGAGGCCGGCCAGCGCGCCGGCGGTGCCGCTGACCAGGTGGACGAGCCGGGCGGCGGCGCGCACGGCCGCACCGTCGGGACGGGGCCCGTCGCCGAGCAGGCCGCGGTGCTCGACGCGCCCGCCGGGGTAGACGTTGCGTCCGCCGAGCCGGACGCCGAGCGCGCCGGCCCAGGCCGCCTCGCACCAGCCGCCGTTCGGGCTGGGGTGGTCGGAGGCGTCCCGGACCATGACGCGTCCCGCCCGGCGGGGGTCGCCGCCGACGGCAGGGGCGAGCAGACAGGCCAGGGCCCCGGTGAGACGGGCGGGGACCAGGTCGAGGGCGTCGTCGAGGCGGGCCGAGGCGGTGCCGAAGCGGGCGTGGCGCTCGTCGCGGTGACCGACCATGGCGTCCAGCGTGTTGACGGCGCGGTGGACGAACATCGCGGGGACGCCGCCGACGGCCCCCCAGAACAGCGAGGCGACGGCGGAGTCCGCGGTGTTCTCGGCCATCGACTCGACGGCGGCGCGGGCCAGCTCGGGCCCGTCCAGCGCGCTCGCGAGGCGCCCGCACAGGTGCGGGAGCTGCGCACGGGCCCCCACCAGGTCGTCGTCCTCGAGCCGCTCTGCCATCGTCCGGCCCTCGCGGGCCAGGGAGTCCGCGCCGACGACCGTCCACGTCGCGAGGCCGGTGACGGCGGCGCGCGCGAGGACGCCGCGGCGACCGAGCGCCTCCAGGGCGAGGCCGGCCGCCGCGGCGGGCGCGCAGGAGACGAGGCAGTAGGCGGCGCCGCGGGCCCGGGAGTCGGCCCACATGCGGCGCTCCAGCCAGCCGGCCCAGCGCCCGAACCAGGCCACCGGGTGGCGGGCGTCCGGCGGGTCGGGGACGAGACGGTCGGCGACGACGCCGGCGACCAGCCCCAGCCCCCGGCCCGGACCGCCGAGCGGCGGGGGGAGTTCTCGACGCATCCGCCCGGTCATGGCCGCCACGCTCCGGTTAGGCTGCCGGCATGAGGCGTGGGCGTGTGGAGTTCGCACTGGTGCGGCACGGCGAGTCCGAGGGCAATCTCGGCGGACGCGTGCTCGGCGGGCAGCTGGGGCCCGACCTCACGGCCCGCGGCCGGACCCAGGCGCGTGCGGCGGCGCGGGAGCTCACCGACTGGGGAGCCGACGCCCTGTGGAGCTCCGACATGGTGCGCGCCCGTCGGACAGCCGAGCAGATCGCCCTGCGGACGGGGCTGCCGGTGAGGACGACGGGGCTGCTGCGCGAGCAGAACCACGGGCGCTTCGACGGCGCCGAGCCCGGGACGCTCGTCGCCGAGAAGACACCGCCGGGCCTGGACGTCACGGAGGTGCGCTGGGGCGGAGGGGAGTCGATCGTCGACGTGTACGCGAGGCTGCGCGTCTTCTGCGAGCAGATCGCCGCGGGGGCCGCCGAGCGCGTCATCGTGGTAGGCCACTCCGACATGGGCTGCTGCTTCACCTCGATGCTCGCCGGCCTCGACCACCGCCGGGTGCGCTGGAACCGCCTGCACCACGGCCAGGTGGCCTATCTGAGCTGGGTGCCCGGGCAGCAGGCGCTGCCCGTCTGAGAGGGCCGGCGGCCGCCCGCCCGGGGGCGGGACCGACGGGGGCGCGGGCCGCCTGCGCAGGGCGCCCGCGCATCGGGTGCGATCGTCGATCACCGGGCCGTCCTTCGCACAGCGGGGTCGGGAGGAACGGCTCGGGCCGCTCTCCTCGACCGGGAGTCGATTGCCGCCGCGTTCAGGCGACCGGGCTCGGGGCCCGGGGGCCCCATCACCGTTGCGGGACAGCGCCGGATTCGCACCGGCTTCGCTGGGAACGCGGCATCAGCCGTCGCCGGCTGACCAGACAGACCTTAGTACACCGCGGGCGGGCCACAAGGGCCCGGTCATCCGAGCGGTGCCGGCGGTCTGCGGGCCGTCCCGGGTTGCTCAGGCGCGCTCGGTGGTGACGCCCAGGTCGCGCAGGAAGTTCGAGGCCCACTCCTCGATGTCGTGCGTGAAGACCTGCTTGCGCATCGCCCGCATGCGGCGTGCGTGGTTGGCGAGGTCGTCGCCGCTGGCGCGCAGCAGCTGGTTCTTCATGCCGTTGAGGTCGTAGGGGTTGACGAGATAGGCCTGCTTGAGCTGGATGGCCGCGCCCGCGAACTCGCTGAGCACGAGGGCCCCGGCGTCGGAGTCGTGCGCGGCGATGTACTCCTTGGCCACGAGGTTCATGCCGTCGCGCAGCGGGGTGACGACGGCGACGTCGGCCGCGCGGTACATGGCGGCGAGGGTCGTCTTCGGGTAGCTGGAGTGGCGGTACTCGATGGGGCTGCGGCCGATGCGTCCCACTGAGGAGTTGATGCGCCCGACCATCTCGTCCAGCTGGGAGCGCAGCGCCTTGTACTGCGCGACTTTCTCGCGGGTCGGCGTGGCCACCTGGAGGTAGACGTTGCGCTCGGGGTCGAGCTGGCCGGAGGTGAACAGCTCGCCGAAGGCGCGCACCCTCCGGCGCAGGCCCTTGGTGTAGTCGAGCCGGTCGACGCCGAGGAAGATGTGCTCGGGGTCGCCCAGGTCGGCGCGCAGCTGGGCCGCCTCCTCGCGCACCTGCGGGCTGCGCGACAGGTTGAGCATCTCCTGCGCGTCGATGGAGATCGGGTAGTCGCGGGCGATGACCATGCGCCCGTCGGGCAGGTGGATCTCGCCGCGGCGCGGCCGCCCGCTCGTGATCATGCGGGACAGGCTCGTGAAGTTGTGGGCGGAGTTGGCCTCCTGGAAGCCGATGAGGTCGGCGCCGAGCAGGCCCTGGATCACCTGGGCGCGCCAGGGGAGCTGCCGGAACAGCTCGGACGGCGGGAACGGGATGTGGAGGAAGAAGCCGATGCGCAGGTCGGGGCGCATCTCGCGCAGCAGCTCGGGGACGTTCTGCAGCTGGTAGTCCTGGACCCACACGGTGGCGCCGGGGGCGGCCACCTCGGCGGCCGCGGCGGCGAAGCGCTCGTTGACCCGCATGTACGACTCCCACCACTCGCGGTGGTACTCGGGGTGCGCGACGCAGTCGTGGTAGAGCGGCCAGAAGGTGGTGTTCGACATGCCCTCGTAGTACTCGGCGACCTCCTCGGCGCTCAGCGGCACGGGGTGGACGCCGAAACCGTCGAAGGCGAAGGGCTCGATGGTCTCGTCGGCCGAGCCACCCCAGCCCACCCAGGTGCCGCCGTGCTCCTTCATGACGGGGATGAGGGCGGTCACGAGGCCGCCGGGGGAGGCCGCCCAGCCCTGCGAGCCGTCGTCGTTCGTCCGGCGGTCGACCGGCAGGCGGTTGGCGACGACGACGAACCGGGCGTCACCCCGAACCCCCATGTCGGCCGGACCCGCCGTGGCCGGAGCCGGGGCGCTGCTCACAGGGCTGCTCGTCGGGCCGATTGTCATTGCGAAGACCTCCCTGGCTTCAACCGCTTGGGCCCAGGATACAAGTCCCTCGCCAGATCCCGTTCCCCCGAAGCCCGGACGGACCGGCCGGCGGCGCGTCGGCGCCCTCTCTGGCACAGTGGTGCCATGAGCGCTCAGCAGTTCCCGAATCCCCTTGTTCAGCCTCGGACCGACTGGGCGCGGCGAACTCGGGCGGAGATTCTCGCCTCACCAGGGCGTTCGGTGCTCTGCCTCGACTTCGACGGCACGCTCGCTCCGATCGTCGAGCATCCCGAGGACGCCCGGCCGCTTCCGGCCGCACTGGACGCCGTCGACGCGCTGGCCGCCCGGCTCGGCTGCATCGCCGTCGTCACCGGCCGTCCCGTGCGCACGGTCCTGGAGCTGGGCGGCCTCGACCGCCTCACGAATGCGCGGGGGCTGCGCGTCTACGGCCAGTACGGCGCCGAGCGCTGGGACGGCGCGAGCGGCCGGGTCGTCGCGCCGGATCGGCCGGCGAGCATCGGACAGGCCGTCGAGCGGATCGGCGCCCTCGTCGAGGGGGCGGCCGCCGCCGGCGAGCCGGTCGAGGGCGCGCGCCTGGAGGACAAGGGCCTCGCCGTGGGCGTTCACACCCGCTCGTGCGCCGATCCGGCCGCCGCCCTGGGGGCGCTCGAGCCGGGGCTGCGGGCCCTGGCCGACGAGCTGGGGCTCGTCGTCGAGCCCGGCCGCAACGTCGTCGAGCTGCGCTCCAGCGCCCTGACCAAGGGCGACGCGGTGCGCGGGCTCGTCGGCGAGTTCGAGCCGACGGCGCTGGCCTTCTGCGGCGACGACGCCGGCGACATCGCGGGCTTCGACGCGGTGCGCGCCTGGCGCGGCGAGGGTCGTCCTGGGGCGGTGGTGGTCTCGGGCTCGGTCGAGGTACCCGTCCTGGCCGAGCGGGCCGACGTGCTGTGCGCCGGGCCGGCCGGGATCGCCGCCTGGCTCGGTTCCCTGGCCGACCGGCTGGCGGCCGGCGGACCGTCGTCGATCGGCTAGCCTGTGAACCGCCCGGCCGGGCAGGGGGCGTTAGCTCAGCAGGTCAGAGCAGGGGACTCATAATCCCTGGGTCGTGGGTTCGAGCCCCACACGCCCCACCGCCGCGCGGTCGGTCCGTTCCACGTGCCGTGCCCGCCGGCTCGACCGTCCCCGTGGCGGCAGGTGCCGAGTGACAGCAGGTGCCGGCCGCCGGGGCGGCGTTCGGAGGCGGCCCTCCGGAGAGCGCCCGGCACCCCGGTTCGTCCCCTGAATCCTTCCGGGGCGCCGAGCGCTCCTTAACACGGGGCCCTCCACTGGGTCATGATGGGGCCCGACGATGCACGATCCGATCCCCGGCCGGCCGGTCCGCGGCGACGCCGCCGCGGGCGGCGTTCGGTCGGGGTCGGGATCCCGGGCACCGCCGCCCGGGCCGGATCCACCAGTACCAGGAGGCTCCGATGAGCAGTGGCACGTACGTCCTCGGCATCGACTTCGGCACCCTGTCCGGGCGCGCCGTCGTCGTGGACGCCGCGACCGGCGAACAGCTCGGCACCCACGTCACCGAGTACCCGCACGGTGTCATGGACACCGCTCTCACGGCGGGCGACGGCCGCTCGTTGCCGCCCGAGTTCGCGCTCCAGGACCCCCGCGACTACGTCGAGGTGCTGCGCCGGTCCGTCCCCGCGGCCGTCGGGACGGCCGGCGTCGAGGCGTCCGACATCGTCGGGATCGGCATCGACGCCACCTCGGCGACCGTGCTCCTCACCGACCGGCACGGCACGCCGCTGTGCGAGAAGCCCGGCTTCGAGAACGACATCCACGCCTACGTCAAGCTGTGGAAGCACCACGGCGCCCAGAACCAGGCCACGCGGCTGGTGAAGATCGCCGAGGCCCGCCGCGAGCCGTGGCTCGCCCGCTACGGCGGCGTGCTCTCCTCCGAACTGCTCCTGCCGAAGGTGCTCGAGGTCTTCGAGATGGCTCCGCAGACCTACGCCGCCGCCGACGTCGTTGTCGACCTCGTCGACTGGCTCACTTGGCGCCTGACGGGCACGCTCACGGCAGCCGCCGGCGACTCCGGATACAAACGGATGCTCCAGGACGGCTCGTACCCCTCACGCGAGTACCTCGAGGCGGTCCGACCCGGCTTCGGCTCCGTCTACGAGGACAGGATGGACTACCCGGTCATCCCGCTCGGCGGGCGGGTCGGCGGCCTCACGGCCGAGTTCGCCGAACTCATGGGCCTGCCCGAGGGCATCTCCGTGGCCGCCGGGAACATCGACGCCCATGTCGTCGTGGCCGGCGCCAACGCCGTCCGCCCGGGTCAGCTCACGGCGATCCTCGGCACCTCCTCCTGCTACGTCCTCAACGACCGGCAGTACCACGACTGCCCGGGCGTCTTCGGGATCGTCGACGGCGGCGCCGTCGACGGCTCATGGGGCTTCGAGGCGGGCCAGACGGCCGTCGGCGACATCTTCGCCTGGTTCGTCGACCACTGCGTGCCCGCCGAGTACGAGCGCGAGGCCGCCGCCCGGGGGCTGTCGGCGCACGAGCTCCTCGTCGAGAAGGCGAGCGGCCAGGAGATCGGCGAGCACGGCCTCGTCGCGCTCGACTGGCACAACGGCAACCGGTCGATCCTCGCCGACGCACGGCTGTCGGGCCTCGTCCTGGGCCAGACGCTCGCGACCCGCCCCGAGGACGTCTACCGGGCGCTGCTGGAGGCCACCGCCTTCGGCTGCCGCGTCATCATCGAGAACTTCGAGGAGCACGGCATCGGGGTCGACGAGATCGTCGCCGCCGGGGGCCTGCTGAGGAACACCACCTACATGCAGCTGCTGGCCGACATCACCCGCCGGCCCATCTCCCTCTCGCTCGCCGAGCAGACCGGCGCCCTCGGGGCGGCCGTCTTCGCCGCGGTGGCGGCTGGCGTCCACCCCGACGTGTTCGTCGCGGCCGACGCCATGGCCTCCGTCGAGCGCAACGCCTACGTGCCCCGCGAGACGGTCTCGGAGCAGTACGACGCCCTCTACGACATTTACAAGGAGCTGCACGACCTCTTCGGGCGCTACAACGGAGTCAGCCCGATGCACCGTCTCAAGGAGATCCGCGCCCGCATCTTCCGGGACCGCGCACCGGCCGGCGCATGAGAGCCGCCGCACACGATCGACCACCGCACACGACACGAGAACGACACGACGCGAAGGGACATCACTGACATGGCAAGGATCGCCGCACTGGGCTCGGGAGTCATGGCCACCGCCCTGTCCTTCCCCATCTCCGAGAACGGCCACGACGTCCGTCTCGTCGGGACCTTCCTGGACCGCGAGATCATCGACTCGATCCAGCGGACCGGGGTGCACCCCGACCTGGGGCTCAGGGTCAACGACGGCGTCCGCGCCTTCCAGCTCGAGGACGCCGACGAGGCCATCGCCGACGCCGACGTCGTCCTGTGCGGCGTGAACTCCTTCGGCATCGAGTGGGCCGGCGAGCAGCTGGCACGGCTCATGCGGCCCGGGCAGAAGCTCCTGTGCGTCACGAAGGGCATGCGCGCCGACGAGGACGGCACGCTGCACATCCTGCCCGACGTGCTGCGCTCCTACTTCGACCCCCGGTTGGCCGAGCAGGTCTCGTGGAACGCCGTCGTCGGCCCCTCCATCGCCGGCGAGGTGGCCGTCCACCACGACACCTGCGTCGTCTTCTGCGGCCAGGACAGGGCCGACCTCGAGCAGCTCGCGGGGCTCTTCCGCACCGCCCACTACCACGTGTGGACGTCCACGGACTTCGTCGGGCACGAGACCGGCGCGGCGACGAAGAACGTCTACGCCTTCGCCGCCGGCTTCGCGCAGGGGCTGCTGCGCAGGGCCGGCAAGCAGGACGACCGCTACGTCATGTACAACTACGGCGCCGCCGTCTTCGCCCAGGGGCAGAAGGAGCTGCGCTCCTTCATCGCGCTCATGGGCGGCGACCCCGAGACAGGCGACGGTCTGGGCGGGGTGGGCGACATGTTCGTCACCTCGATGGGCGGGCGCAATGTGCGGGCGGGCGCCTTCGTCGGCGAGGGCATCCCGTTCTCCGAGGTGCGGGAGCAGCGCATGAAGGGCGTGACCCTCGAGGGCGTCGCCGCCATCGGGGTCATCGGCGGGGCCCTCGGGCCGTTGACCGAGCGCGGGGTCATCGGGGCGGACGAGTATCCGCTGTGCCGCTTCCTCCATTCGGTGGTGGCCCGGGACGCGCCGCTGGAGATGCCCTGGGACGAGTTCTTCCGCGACCTGAGGTAGCCGCGGTCCCGGTGCCGCCCCCGCTCTCGGCCGCGGAGCGCGGAGGACACGGGGCAGTGACGAGGACGAGCGGGCGCGCTCAGGGGGCCCTTCGTGCACGGGTGCGACGGGTCCCTCGTGCTGCGCGCGGGTGCGAGCCTCAGACCGTGCGCCGGTAGAAATTGCCGTCGAGGTCCGTCCAGCGCGCGGGTGCAAGATCGGCGACACGGCGATGCCGGGTGGGTGATAGAGGCCCTGGCCGGGCGCCGACGCGCCTGCGGTCCCGGTCTCGGGGCCGCAGGGACTGGCGCCGCCTGCGGTCCGGCTGCGCGTGCGGCCCGGCTGCGGGATCCCGCGACGCTGGACACAACGTCGCCCCGTCCTCCTGCGCGCATGATCGGTGCCGTCGAGCCGAGTGTCCAGGCCGGGAACCGGGGCGATCCCCGTGCGTGCGCGCGGACGGATGGATCGACCTCGGCGCGTCGAGCAGGAGAACGGTGTGCCGCGCGGGGAGTTCGCGGCCGTCCGGTTCCAAGGATGATCACAGCTTCAGTCGGCCGTCCACAGCGAAGTCCCGGTCGCCCACAGCTTCCCCTAGGGGTAGAACGATAGGTTCCCCTAGGGGTAAAGGTGTACCCCCGGTCGTCTACTCGCCCGATCGCAGCGCCAAGCAGCACTAAGGAGTGTGCGCAATGACCGTCAACCAGGGGCCTCAGGACGGGAGCCAGACTCCCGGCAACGGAGATCATTCGGCCCAGCCCGGCGGTATTCCCCCTCAGCCCGGCGGGGTCCCCGCCTACGCCAACGCCTTCCCGGCGCAGGGCGGCGGGGTTCCGCCCTGCAACGGCGGGTATTCGGGTGGGGTTCCGCCGTACCCGCCTCAGCAGGGCGGTTTCCCTCCCCAGCCCCCGCAGAAGAGGCCCGTCTACAAGCGGGTGTGGTTCTGGATCGTCATCGCCGCCGTTGTTCTCGCGCTGATCGGGGCGTTCATGAACGGGCCGGGCTCGGGTTCGAGCAGTAGTGGTACGGTCACCGCCGGTTCGGGTTCCCAGCCCCGTGAGCAGGGCAGGAATGACATTCAGCCTCTGACGGTGGTGGACTCCAACTACTCCCTCTCCAGCGGGTATGTGAAGTACGTGCTTGAGATCCAGAACACCAACACTGACTACAAGGCGCTCTTCGCCCATGTCAACATCGTGGGCAAGACCACCGATGGCTCCATCCGGTTCTCGGACGACTGGACGATCGGTGACATCGAGCCGGGGACCACCACCTTCTGGGCGAGTCAGGCGGGCAACGGGGATTCACTGGAGTCGGACACCGTCGAGATCACGGTGAGCGTTGACGACAGCGACTGGATCAAGAGCGATGGTGTGCCCGAGAACCTCTACACGATCACGAACACGACCGTGAACACCAACCCGTACGGCATGATCACCGCCACCGGGGAGATCACTCTCAATGAGGAGGGCGACACCTATCGCATGCCGATGATCGTCGTCGTGCTCAAGGATGCCGATGGAAAACTCGTCGGCGGGTTCGACGGATTCATCGACTCCGATTTGACCGTGGGTACGCAATCGACGTTCGAGGTCAATGATTTTGCGATGCATGCTGACTACGCCAGCTATGAGGTCTATGCCAATCCTTGGATGTGATCGGATGATTCCTCGTCCATCGTGCGGGAGTTGAGTGTCTCGTTGATCTTCGGGATCGGGTTCTGCGGACGTATTCGATCGCGCCTGCTGTGCCCATCTGCACTCCAGTGAACCAATGAGCAGTTCGTACGCCTCGCAGAACCCCGCCGTGCGCCTATGATGGGCCGGGCCCTGCGCCTCCAGCAGGCGATTCTCGCCTCACCGGGGCGTTCGGTGCTGTGCTTCGACTTCGACGGGGCGCCGGTGCCGATCGTTGAGCATCCCGGGGATGCCAGGCCGCTGCCTGCGGCGCTGGCCTTCTGCGGCGACGACGCCGGCGACATCGCGGGCTTCGACGCGGGCTTCGACGCGGTGCGCGCCTGGCGCGGCGAGGGTCGTCCTGGCGCGGTGGTGGTCTCGGGTTCGGTCGAGGTGCCCGTCCTGGCCGAGCGGGCCGACGTGCTGTGCGCCGGGCCGGCCGGGATCGCCGCCTGGCTCGGTTCCCTGGCCGACCGGCTGGCGGGCGGCGGGACGTCGTCGATCGGCTAGCCTGTGAACCGCCCGGCCGGGCAGGGGGCGTTAACTCAGCAGGTCAGATAACCCTGGATTTTTGTGCGGGTTACCCTGATTTAACCCTGTGCAAATATGGCTGTCATGGAGCAGGATCGTTTCTGGTTTCGCGGGGTGGGAGGTGCTCGAAGTCGTAGTCGACGGTGCGGCCGGCGATGTATGGGGCGGATGCTCCGAGGGTTTCTTCGGGGGTCTCGTGCTGGATGGTGGCGGTGTTGTTCTTGGCCGCGTTCTGGACGTGCTCGGCCGGGTTGTGGTCGGGCGCGTACGGCGGCGGATGGATCGGTGTGATGCGTTCCAGCAGCCGGCCGGGCTCGTGGAGGGCGGTCAATGCTTTCGCGTGGTGGGATCGTGCGTTGTCCGGGACGACCGCGGTCTTGCCGGCCTCGGTTTCTCGTTGGAGCCGGCCCGGTGCGAGGATTGTCTGCCAGGTGTTCTGGTTCTGCTCGGTCGGGTACGGCGTGACTGTTCTGCTGGTCGGGGAGAGCGCGCCGGGGAAGGACTGGGACGTCTTCTGCCGGTCCACGGACGGTCTGGTGCGTTGTCCTTTCGGGGGCTGCATGCGGCGGGTCCGGGCCTCGTGCTCGGGGCGGGCCTCGTCTGCCGTGTAGACCTTCCAGCCGGCGTCCAACAGGGCCTTGACTCGGGTCGTCGCCTCGGCCGCGCGTCTGGTGGTGGCTTTCTCGTTGCGGTGCTTGTCGAACGGGTCGGGCGGTTCGGGGTTCGGCCCGCACAGGGGCGGGAGCAGCCGGTGGGAGGGGTCCGACTGGTGTTCGGCGTCGGACAGGGTCTTCACGACCTCGCGCAGGGCCGGGGCGTCCCGGAACCCGGCGCGGGCACCCGTCCGGGAGGGCGGCCGGGCCAGGATGGCCTTGGGTTCCTGCTTCTGGGCGCGGGCGGGTTCCGCCGCGTCCTGGTTCCCCGGGGCGTGTTCAGTGGTCTGTGTAAGCCTTCGTTGAAGGACTGATACTGATGACTGTGACTGATGAGATGACTGGTCGCTCTGGTGGGCGCAGCGTGGTCGAGGACCTTGCTGCTTCTGGTGGCCTGGATGAGCTGTTTGAGCGGATCGATTCCGGCCAGGTGGAGCTGACGGGCAGCGACGGGCTGTTGCCGGCGCTGCTCAAGGAGACCCTCGAGCGCGGGTTGGCCGCCGAGCTGACCGAGCACCTTGGCTATGAGAAGGGCGAGCCCACCGCGGTGGCCCGTGGCAACGCGCGCAACGGCACCACGGCCAAGACCATCAGCTCCGAGGTCGGCTCGTTCGAGATCGAGGTTCCCCGCGACCGGGCGGGGTCGTTCACGCCCCGCTTGGTCAGGAAGGGGCAGCGGCGAATGGACGGGCTGGACGCGATGATCATCAGCCTGTACGCGGGCGGGATGACGGTGCGCGAGATCCGCCACCACCTGGACTCCACGCTCGGGGTGGAACTATCCGCCGGGACGATCAGCAAGATCACCGATGCCGTGCGCGACGCCGTCCTCGAGTGGCAGGACCGGCCGCTGGAGGAGTTCTACCCGGTGATCTACCTCGACGCGATCCGCGTCAAGATCCGCGACCAGGGGCGGGTGTCCAACCGGGCGGCCCATATCGCAGTCGGGGTGGACATGGAAGGCATCAAGCACGTCCTGGGGATCTGGGTGCAGGCCGACGAGGGCGCTTCCTTCTGGGCGCATGTGTGCGCCGAGCTCGCCAACAGGGGCGTGAATGACGTGCTCATCGTGTGCTGCGACGGGCTGACGGGCCTGGCCGAGGCCGTCGAGGCGACCTGGCCCGACTCGGTGGTCCAGACCTGCGTGGTGCACCTGATCCGCTCCTCCATGCGGTTCGTGGCCTACCAGGATCGCAAGAGGGTCGCCGCCGCCCTCAAGCCGGTCTACACCGCCGCCAGCGAGGACGCCGCTTCATCCGCTCTGGCCGAGTTCGCGGCCTCGCCGCTGGGGGCCCGCTACCCCGACACGGTGGGAGTGTGGGAGAGGGCGTGGGAGCGGTTCACGCCGTTCCTGGCGTTCCCGCCGGCCTTGCGCCGCGTCATCTACACGGCCAACAGTATCGAGTCGCTGAACTACCAACTCCGCAAGGTCTCCAAGAACCGGGGACACTTCCCCAACGACACCGCCGCCGTGAAACTACTGTGGCTGGCGATCTGCAACATCGAGGACAAACGCGCTCTCGAACGCGAACGAGACCGAGGCAAACCCGCCGGCAAGCGCAGGGCCAAGCCCCGCCTCGTCGAGGGCCAGACCACCACCAACTGGAAACAAGCCCTCGCCCAGCTGACCACCGCCTACCCAGACCGCATCAACCCCTACCTCTAACCAACCCCGCTTACACAAAAACATTGACAGGCTCGTTCCCCGCATGCCCGGCCGGGACCCGGCGCATCCTGGTGCCCCGCCACTCGGCCGGCCACTCCTGCACGGTCCTCTCCGTCCGCTCGACCATCCCAGCGATGACGCCCACGTCGACGCCACGGGAGGCGTGCAGGACCGCCTCGGTCTTCATCCGCACCAGCACATGATTGTCGGAACGCTTCCTCCCCCCCGACCAGGACGGCGGTCTCCTTCCGGGGCGACCCCGACCCGCACGCCCCCACCGCATCCGAAACAGCACAGGAAACCCACGAAACATACGATTCCGTTTCATGCCAGCCGTACAAACAGCCTTTTGAATAATCCTCTTGGTCGCAGCACTCTCTGCGAACACAGTGAAGCTTATTCACAGGAGTCGTCCGCAGGAGCGTTTCCCCTTGTCAGGTCTCGCCCTGTCGTGCTGTGAATAAACCTCCATGGATCCGCGGGCACCGTGAGCAGGCCTCGAGGCGTCGGGTGGGGTCGCCCGGCTGGAGCTGCGGGGGGCCCCGCGCATGGTCCCGGTCCGTGTGCTCTCGGGTGTCATCGGTCCGGTTCGGTGAGGACGGAGACGAGCTCGATGACGGTGACGGCACGAGCACCGGCGGGCCGGGTGACGGTGTCGGTCCCGGACCGGCCGGCGGCGGTCCATGAGACGTTCCAGGTACGGGTCGCTGTGACCGTGTACTCGCCGGTGTGTTCCCAGGCGTGCCCGCAGTACGGGGACGGGGCATTGACCCCGTCCGGGTTGCGGTACGGGACCGTACGGCGACAGGCCTGACGGCGGCCGTCGCCGGTGTCCACGGTGAGGATGCCGGGTGTGGCGGTGATGTCGATGGTCAGGCCATCAGCAGTGGCACTGGTGCGGAGAACACCCGGGTCGGGGGCGTGGAACCAGGTGTGGAACCCCACAGCGGTGGCGCCCCACTCGTTGGCGGCGGGGTCCGGGTCGAGAAGAAGACCCGGCTCGGTCAGGGTGAGCGAGGCGATCGCCCGGCGGGCGGCCTCGGCGGGGTCCACGGCCGGGCCGGCGGCCGGGGCGCCACCGGCCGGGGCGTCCGGGCCGGTGGTGCGGAAGACCGGGTAGAGGCAGCTGGTCGTGACGGCCGGGTCGGGATCGGCCACGAGCCGGCGGCACTCCTCGACACGAGCATCCCCACCGCCCCCGGAGCCGGCCGGGGCCCATCCCCCGGCCGCCGCCGGGGCCCACTGCCCGCCCGGCCCCTCGGAGACCACCGGAACGAACCCACCGGCACCGGCGGCATCACCGGCAGACCGATAAGCATCCGACGCCGACACCGAATAATCAGAACCAGAATCAGACGTCGACACAGAACCATCGAACCTGGATCGCGTGTCGTCAGAACATGAGGTAGAATCACACCCGTAGGTGATGGCGGGAAACACGACGTGGGCGAGACTGCACCCCGCTAAAATGATGCTGAAAGTCAGTTTTCTTCGCATGAATCAGTCGTTCCTTCGTTGCTGGAGTAGATCTTTAGTTTGCCGTCGACATCATATTTAAAAAACACTCTGCTCAAGTCGTATCCGCCGGCCACGAAATTCCCGTCGGCGTCGACGAGGGGACTCGCCGTGGAGTCGATGCACACGCTCAGGGAGACGAGGGAATCCGAGGGCGGGTCATCGGGCACCTGCTCCAGGACCGTGTACTGCGACCGCGTCCCTTCCTGCATCCGCACACGACGCTCGGCCATCTGGGCGAGGACCGTGTTCTCCGACTTCGCGTACCAACCCATGATGTACTGGTTCATCTCGACAGGGACACCATTGACCCCGCCCTCGAGAAAAGCCCGCTGCTCCAACTCGAAATACGCCCGGTAGACCCGCTCGGCCTCCGCGTACAACTCGTCCTGAGACAACGACGCCGACACCGACACAGACGACGCCGACGACGCCGGGCCGGCAGACCCCCGCCGGCCGCACGCCGACACCACGACCACCACGCAGAACACACCCAGGACCACAGCCCGGCACCATCGCCGACTCACGGAACAACCTCCACAGGGGGCGGGAAGCACACGACACCGCCATCGTCCCATGCCCGCCCCACCACCGGAAGACCTGTGGAAAACCCCACCGCCCACCAGCCGACCACCCCCGCAGACCCAACCGAACCCGACAACCAGCCTGGAGTGATGCTGCGTCCCGGGTTTGGTGGGGGCAGTGAATGCATGGAGGGGTCACTGTCATGAGTGCGCCCGAGGAAGTGTCCCGCCGGGTTGCGTGGGCGGGCCACGAGGATGGCCGTGCAGGCCCGTCGGGATCCTGACGGGCCCAAGGGGGCGGTCAAGAGGGTCGCCGATGAGCCGGGGGTCCATCCCGAGGCGCTGCGGGCCCGGGTCACCAGGGCCGAGACCGACGCCGGTGAGAGGGCCGGGACCACCACGGCCGATGCCCCGGGCGCATCCGGGCCCTGGAGGCCGGGAACCGCGGGCTGGGGCGGGCCGACGAGATCCTGCGCAAGACGAGCGCGTCTTCCGGCCCGGGCGGAGCCAGGCCGCCGGTAGGGGTCATCGACTCCTCCATCCATGACAGCAGAGCGGATCCCCGGGCCTGGCCGATCCGCGAGCCGCTGACCGGCGCCGGGGTCAGGATCACCCCCGTCCGCCTTCCACGCGGCCCGGTCCCGCCCGCCGTCGGCCAGGAGCGTGCACGACGAGACCCTCAAGACCGGGACCGCAAAGGTCCACGAGGCCGACTGCTCGGCGCCGGGAGCCCGCCAGATGCGCACGGCACTCAACCGCCCCGCCGTCCGCCGCGCGCACGGGCCGGCACGTGACCCGCTGCACCGCGGAGCGGCCCATGCGGGACATGATGGGCCCGCACGGCACCCGCCGCGCGAAGCCGCCCGGACCGGCCCGGACCACTCCACGGGAGCAGCACCCGGCAGACCTGATGGACCAGCACTTCACGACCCCCGGACCGAACGAATCGCGGATGGCGGACATCACCTCCGCGCGCACGTTCACGGAGCGGGTGCACGCCGCCTCCACCCGCCGACGCGCACCCGCGCCGGAACGTGGACCGGCAGGCCCCCACCGGCCTGCGCACCGACCCGGCCCCGGACGCCCCGACCACGGCAATCCGGCAGCACCGACGGCAGGGCGCCGACCCGACCGGGCCGATCCACCACCCCGACCACGGCGCGCAGTACCGGGCCATCCGCCACGAGCAGACCCTGTCCGATCGCGACGCGGTCGCCTCAACGGGATCCGAGGGGCGACTCCCACGACAATGCCCCGGCCCAGGCCCTGAACCCGCCGTACAAGACCGAACCGACCCGCAACCGCCCCCTCCCCCGACGAGCACGACTGGAGTGTTTGGTGTTTTTCGGGCGGTGGGTGGAAGTGATCGAGGTGGGGTTGGGTCGTGTCGGTGCCGGGATGCGGTGCGGGGTTTGAGGGGCGGGTCGTTCTCGGGGTCGTCCCGGGGGTCCGGGCCGGTGGCTGGGGTGGCCGGATCGTACGGTCTTGTGGCGCGGGCGGTCGGGGGCCGGGTCGCAGGATGGCGGAGGGAGTACCCCGGTCTCGGCGTTGATGCCGTGACCGTGGAGGGGCGCGCCGGGATCGGACGTCTGAGGGCGGGGCTCCGGGAGGCCCGCGTGGGGAACGGGTTCCTGGAGGGAGCGGTGGTCTTCTTCGCCCGGGGGTCCGGGTGGGCGTGGGACGCCGCCGCATCCGCCGCGGAGGAGGCGACCGCCCCGTCCGGTCCGTGTGCCGGTGGGTGGAGGTATCCGGGTCCGGCTGCTGCGCCCGGCGGAGCCGTCCCGGGTCCTCGACGGCCCGGCGGGGGAGGACCCGGCGGCCGTCATCGTCGGGTTCTTCGACGAGTCTCTGAACGGGCCTGCGGTTGCCGCCGGGTCCGCGCGGGGCCGGCCCGGAGCGGCGTCGAGGCCTCTCGCTCGGCGTGGTCCGCGGGATCGTGGTGGCGGCGGGTCCGGTTGCCCGTCGGCCTCGGGGACGGGCCGGGACGGATCGTGCCGGCGCCGGATCTTCCGGGCCGGCCGGGCCGGCTGGCCGGGGCGTCGTCGCCGCCGCGCCCGGGATGAGGCGGGTGGGCGGCGTCGCGCATGGTCCGGCCCGGCGGGGATTCGCCTACCTGGCGGTCGTCGTGGATTGCTCCCCGGGGGAGGGGTCGTCGGGGGCGCGATCGCCGGTCGCATGCGCGTCGGGCTCGTCGCCGGGGCCTCGGCCGTGGCCGTGCCGGGCCTGTCCGCCGATCCGTGGTGTTCAGGGTCCTCCGCTCGGGTCGGGGGCTCGATGCGCGTCGGCCGGATGCACGGGATTCATGGCCGGCCGCGGGGTCCTCCCGTCCGTCGGGCGGGCCGGTGGCTGCTGTGGCACTGCCGCCGCCGAATCGTTCACCGCGGTCTCGGGGAAGGAACTCGTGAACCGTGGGGTCCACTCGGCCCGGGACCATGCGATCCGGGACGTGACAGCCCGGACCGGGTCACGATGCGATCACGAGCGTCTCCACTCGGCGATCGACCACCGGACCCCCGACCAAGTCGACACAGAATGGAGACAACAGCACAAGGCAGCAGCCCGAGACCAACCATCAACCACTGCCTGAAAAACCTACATCACTCCAATGGCTGTGTGAGAATTTCCATCATCCAAGGACCTCGGTCCCTGTCACCATCCGGCCCAGCTCCCCAATTTTACACCCTCATCTGAGAAGAGCCGTGAATGCTTTGGAGGGGTCCGCCGCGCTGCGTGCGGCGGACCCCTCCTGCACGTCCGACTCGGGAGCCGAACGCCTCGCCGCTCCTCGGGGTCGGATTCTGCAGGGCCTACTCGATCGAGCCGATCGCTCCCGGGGGAGGGAGGCTGGACAGGTCACCGTCCGCGACGGCGGCGTACCCGGCGCCCCGTCGACGAGCTGTCCGGCGGTCAGCGCCAACGCGTCTGGGTGGCCATGGCACTCGCCCAGGAGACGCCTCTGCTGCTCCTCGACGAGCCCACCACCCAATCTCGACATCGCCCACCAGATCGACCTGCTCGAACTCTTCGCGGAGCTCAACCGGCAGGGCCGGACGATGGTGGCCGTGCTTCACGACCTCTCAACCAGGCCGCCCGCTACGCGGCGACGAGGGGCGGCGCCGTCGTCGCCCAGGGGACCCCGGCCGAGGTCGTCACCGCGCGGATCGTCGAGGAGGTCTTCGGCGTGGCGGTGCTCGTCGTCGACGACCCGGTGACCGGTACCCCGATGCATCGTGCCCTGTGGGCGGGGCCGGGGCGGCGGCCCCGGGGCCGAGGTTCGTCGGGCCCCCGGCGACCGGATGCCCGACGACTCCCCGGAGGCCCGGCGGGGTCGGGTCCGGCAGTGAGAAGGTGAGGCCCTGGGTGTGTCGCGCTCTCCGCGCGAGCGCCCCTGATACATTCCGTGGTGCTGGTCGACCCGCCTCGACACTAGATGTTGTGGTGGGGAGTGAAAAGGGAAGCCGGTGCGAATCCGGGACTGCCCCGCAGCGGTGAGAAGGAACGACATCGGCATGAGCACTGGGCCCCGGCCTGGGAAGCGCCGACCAGGAAGCCCCCTCGGGGAAGCGCCTTCGAGTCCGAAGACCTGCCAGCACCGGGCCGCGGCCCGGCACTCGACACCGCCTCGCGGGCGGCCGGGGGGAGGGTCCTCCCGTCCGCCGCGCGGCACGGGCCACGAGGAGGGGCCCCGTCGATGACGACATCCGTGCATTCCGGTGGCTCGATCACACGCCGCCCGCCCCGCCCCGCCCAGGGCGGCTCGGCCCTCATGGAGTCCCTGCGCGGCATCGCCGCCGCGGACACCGCGGCCAACGACGCCCTGAGGGAGAACGCCAACGTCGACGGCCAGTCCTCGATGGGCGCCATGCTCCGCTACGGCACCGAGAGCGCCAAGCACCTCAACCTCTCCGAGATCATCGCCCCCGAGTACGCGGCCGCCCACCGGCTCGGGGACATCCACATCCACGACCTCGACTTCTACACGCTCACGACGACCTGCTGCCAGATCAGCCTCACCGATCTGTTCCGCGGGGGCTTCTCGACCGGTCACGGCCACCTGCGCGAACCGCAGTCGATCGGTTCCTACGCGGCGCTCGCCTGCATCGCGATCCAGTCGAACCAGAACGACCAGCACGGCGGGCAGGCGATCCCCAACTTCGACGTCGACATGGCCCCCGGGGTCCGCAGGACCCTCGAGAGCCGGTTCCTGGAGAATGCGGACACGGCCGCCCGGCTCCTGGGCGTCGAACCCGTCGCGGTCTACCCGCCGCACGTCGTCCTCGAGCCCTCCGCGGCCCAGCTGCGCGACGAGCGCGCCTATCTGCGCGGCCTGCTCGGCGAGCGCGCCGACCTGGAGGCCCTGCACGCCCGGATCCGCGAGCGCTCCGTGCGCGAGACCGAACGACTCACCTACCAGGCGATGGAGGCCTTCATCGCCAACCTCAACACGATGAACTCTCGCGCCGGGGCGCAGACGCCGTTCTCCTCGATCAATTACGGCACGGACGTCTCGCCCGAGGCGAGGATGGTCGTGCGGCAGCTGCTCCTGGCGACCGAGGCGGGGCTGGGCAACGGCGAGACCGCGATCTTCCCCATCCAGATCTTCCGCGTCCAGAAGGGCGTCAACCTCGACCCCGGCGACCCCAACCACGACCTGCTGCAGCTGGCCTGCCGGGTCACTGCCGGGCGCCTCTTCCCGAACTTCTCGTTCCAGGACGCCCCCTTCAACAGGGTTCATCACGTCCCCGGCCGCCCCGAGACCGAGATCGCGTACATGGGCTGCCGCACGAGGGTCATGGCCAATGTCCACGACCCCGACCGGGCCGTCACCCACGGACGGGGGAACCTCTCCTTCACGACGATCAACCTGCCGCGCCTGGCGATCGAGGCCGACGGCGACGTCGACTGCTTCCTGTGCACGCTCGACGAGCGCATCCAGCTCGTCATCGGCCAGCTCATGGAGCGCTTCACGATCCAGGCCGGCAAGCGGGTGCGCAACTTCCCGTTCCTCATGGGGCAGGGGGTGTGGATCGACTCGGAGCGGCTCGGCGGCCAGGACCGGGTGCGCGAGGTCCTCAAGCACGGCACGCTGTCGGTCGGCTTCATCGGGCTCGCCGAGGCGGTGCACGCCCTCATCGGCGAGCATCACGGTCAGTCCCAGCGGGCGTGGGACCTCGCCTACTCCATCGTCGTGCGCATGCGCTGGCGGATGAACCAGGCCGCCGAGCGGACCGGTCTCAACTTCTCGCTCCTGGCCACCCCGGCCGAGGGCCTCGCCGGGCGCTTCGTGCGGATGGACCAGCGCCTCCACGGCATCATCCCGGGGGTCACCGACAAGGAGTACTACACGAACTCCTTCCACATCCCCGTCGGCTTCGACATCGGCCTCGCCGACAAGATCGCCAAGGAGGCGCCCTTCCACGCCCTGACGAACGCCGGGCACATCACCTACGTCGAGATCGACGGCGACCCCTCGAAGAACGTCGGGGCGATCGAGCAGATCGTCCGCTTCATGGCCGGGTCGGGCATCGGCTACGGCGCGATCAACCACCCCGTCGACCACGACCCGGTGTGCGGGTACACCGGTGTCATCGACGACCGGTGCCCCGGCTGCGGGCGGGCCGAGAGGAGGCGCCCTTTCGACCGGATCCGCCGCATCACCGGCTACCTCGTCGGCACGCTCGAGCGCTTCAACGACGCCAAGCGCGCCGAGGTCCGCGACCGGGTGACGCACGCGCTGTGAGACTGGCCGGGTTCACGACGAGCTCGATCGTCGACGGCCCGGGCGTCCGGGTCACCGTCTTCTGCCAGGGCTGCCCGCTGCGGTGCCCCGGGTGCCACAACCCGTCGACGCACGCCGTGGACGGCGGCCGCGAGGTCGGGGTCGGCGAGCTCGTCGACGTCATCGAGCACGAGCGCCTCGCCTCGGGGCTGACCCTGTCGGGCGGCGAGCCGACGGTCCAGGCTGCTGACTGCGCGGTCCTCGCGCGCGCCGCCAGGGGCCGCGGCTGGTCGGTGTGGTGCTACTCGGGGTACACCTGGCAGGTGCTCGTGCGGAGAGCCGCCCGCGACCCGGGGCTCGCCGAGCTCCTCCTCCTCGTGGACGTCATGGTCGCCGGGCCGTACGTCCGGGCCAGGAGGACCCTGTCCCTGCCCTGGCGGGGCAGCGCCAACCAGGTCCTCGTCGACGTCCCGGCCAGTCTCGGGTCCGGCGAGGAGCGCCGCCTGGACGTCTGAGCCGGCCGGCTCAGGGCCCGCCGAGCACTTCGCGCTCGACGACGGCGCCGACCGCCCCCTCGGTGTTGGCGCCCGCGACGGGGTAGCGCCCGTCGAGCAGGCTCGGGTGCGCGTTCGACATGACGTAGGGGTACCCGACCATGTCGAGCATGTCCGCGTCGTTCGGCATGTCGCCGAAGGCCATCGCCTCGGACGGGTCGACGCCCATCCGCTCCAGCACGTCCGCGAGCATCGCGGCCTTCGTGACGCCCGGGGCGCTGCACTCGACGAGCCCTTGGGCGCGCAGCGTCGAGAAGGTCACGTTGATGCGGCCCCCGGCGGCCCGGCGCGCGGCCTCGGCCAGGGCCTCGGTCGACGTACCGGGCGAGACGACGAGCAACTTCACGGCGGCGTCGAGGCCGAGCAGCTCCTCGAGCGGGGCGATGCTCGCCGGGCGGCGCCGGCCCTCCTCCAGCAGCCGCTCGTAGCGCGGGTCGGTGCCCCACTCGGCGTGCGCGTACTCGACGGCGAAGCAGACGTCGGGCACGCGCTCGGCGAGGGCGGCGGCGAAGCCGAGCGCATCGGCGACGTCGAGGTCGTGGTGGTCGAGCACCTCGTGACGGGCCAGGTCGTAGAGGACGGCGCCGTTGGTCGAGATGACCACCGGTTCGATGTCGGCGAGCGGGTCGAGGACGTCGACCCAGCGGGGCGGGCGGCCGGTCGCGAAGACGACGCCGAGACCGGAGCGGGCGGCGGCGCGGAAGGCCTCGACGCTGCGCGGGTGCAGCTCGGTCGCGCTCTTGAGGAAGGTGCCGTCCAGGTCGGTGACGATCGCGCGGACCGGTCGGCCCTCGGCCCGCGGGGAGCGCCCGGCCATGACTACAGCCTCGTCTGCTGCTGCGTCGGCTGGTCGGTGGCCGTCTGCGTGCCGGACCCGGAGACGTTCATCGACGGCGTCTTCGTCGGCGAGTCGTGCCCGCCGGGGCTCTGCGAGGCGTCGCTCGAGCTGTCGGAGGGGCTCGAGCTGGGCGAGCCCGACCCGGAGGACTCGGACTCGCTGGGGGAGCCGGAGGAGGAGTCGGACTCGCTCGGGGAGCCCGAGCTCGAGTCGCTGGAGTCGCTCGACGAGCTCGACGAGGCCGAACCGGTGACCGGCGCGTTCGGGGACTCCGGCGGCTGGTTCCGGAACAGCAGCACGGCCACGAGCAGGGCCGTCGAGGCCATGAGGACCATGAGCAGCCAGCTCGCCAGCAGCGGCAGCCAGCCGGCGCGGTCGCGGCGTCCGGGCCAGGGCAGCGGCCACAGCCGCCAGGCGCCGGGGCGCGTGTCGGATGACCAGGGGATCGAGAAGTCGGGGCCGCTGCGGGTGCCCAACTGCGGACTCGCCGACAGGTCGACGCTGCGCAGCAGGCGGTCGGCCTCGGCCAGCGCGTTCGGCGAGCCATCCCACACGAGCGCGACCCAGGGGGCCAGCGGGGCATGGTCGGGGCCCACCGGGTCGTCGTCCTCGCTGCGGAAGAGGTGGCCGAGGCGGCCCTCGTCCTGGTCCTGACCGCCGCGGGCGACGACGGTCCGGGAACTCATCTTGTTGACCTCGCCGGCCAACCGGTCGCGGGCGGCGGCGTCACGGGCGGCGCCGTCGGCGAGGATCACGAGCATCACCTGGTGCTCGGCGTCGGCGTGCGCGAGATAGGCGACGCCGGCCTCGGTGGCGGTCAGACGCGCGTCGATCCAGAAGTCGCCGATCTTCGGCGGATCAGTGGACAGCAGCGGAAAGGCCTCGACGCCCATGGGCGCCGAGGCGGGTGACGCGCTCGCGGGCTCGCCCCGCGCTGACTGGTCCTCGGACATCGCGCACCATCTCATCACACATCCGGCGCCCACCGAAGCGCATCGGCCTCCCCGGGCGCCGGTCGTGCACCCCGGATCGGGCCCTCCGGTACGCGCCCGCCGGGCTCCGGGGCCCGCGCACCGGTCCGCGGTAAGGTGGCCCTCGACGCCCTGGGGTGCGCCGCACCCCGTGACGAGCCCCTCAACCGAGCCCTGCAGGAGACACGAGTGAGTGAGAAGACCCAGGCCCCGTCGAGCGCCGAGGAGACGGCGACCCTTCTGGGCAAGGCCATCAGCCAGGTCCAGCAGGTGATCGTCGGCCAGGAGCACATGGTCGAACAGCTCATGGTCGGGCTGCTCGCCCGGGGCCACATCCTCCTCGAGGGCGTTCCCGGCACCGCCAAGACGCTCGCCGTGCGCACCTTCGCCACCGTCGTCGGCGGCACCTTCTCCCGCGTCCAGTTCACCCCCGACCTGGTGCCCTCGGACATCGTCGGCACCCGCGTCTACCAGGCCAGCAAGGAGACCTTCGACGTCGAGCTCGGCCCGGTCTTCACGAACTTCGTCCTCGCCGACGAGATCAACCGCGCCCCGGCCAAGGTGCAGGCCGCCATGCTCGAGCTCATGGCCGAGAAGCAGGTCTCGATCGCCGGCACGACCTACCCGATGAAGGACCCCTTCATCGTCATCGCCACCGAGAACCCGGTCGAGTCCGAGGGCGTCTACCCGCTGCCCGAGGCCCAGCGCGACCGCTTCCTGCTCAAGGTCGACGTGCCCTACCCGAAGGGCAACGAGGAGCTCGAGATCCTGCGCCGCATGTCGGTCAAGGCCCCCACGGCCACGCGGATCCTCGACCCGGAGCTCACCAGGTCGCTCCAGGACAGGGCCTCCAGCATCTTCGTCCACAACCTCGTCGCCGAGTACATCGTCCGCCTCATCCTGGCCACCCGGAACCCGGCCGACTTCAACATGCCCGACCTGGCGCGCGTCATCTCCATCGGCTGCTCCTCGCGGGCCACCCTGGGTCTGGTCGCCGCCGCGCGCGCCGTCGCCCTCATCCACGGCCGCGACTACGTGCTGCCGACCGACGTCCAGGCCATCGCCCCCGACGTCATGGCCCATCGCATCATGCTGAGCTTCGACGCCATCGCCGACGACGTGAGCGCCGCCCAGGTCGTCGAGCGCATCCTCGCTATGGTCCCCGCGCCCACCCCGGTCTGGAACAACCGGGCCCCGGCCGCCCCGAGGCGGCCGGTGGCCTCGGAGGTGCGCTAGCAGTGGATTCCGCCGCGCCGCAGTTCCTGCCGCCGCAGACGGACGCCCCGGCTCCCTCGTCCGGGGCGCAGGCCGTGCTGTCCGTGCTCAAGGAGCCCGCCGGCCCCACCGTGTCGCTGCGCCACCTGGCGCCCGAGGCGGCCCTGCGCCACCTCGAGCTGACGATCGTGCGCCGGCTCGACGGCTACCTGCAGGGCGACCACCTGGGCCTCATGCCGGGGCCCGGGTCCGACCTCAACGACGCCCGTCTCTACATGCCGGGCCAGGACGACGTGCGCCGCATGGACTGGGCGGTCACCGCCCGCACCACCGTGCCGCACGTGCGCGACACCATCGCCGACCGCGAGCTCGAGGTGTGGGCCCTGCTCGACGCCACCCCGTCGATGAACTGGGGCACCGGCGCCGTGACGAAGCGCGACCTGGGCATCGCCGCGGTGGCCACCTTCGGCTTCGTCACCCAGAAGATGGGCGACCGCTTCGGGGGCATGGTGCTGCACGGCGACGGCATCACCCGCATGAGGGCCCGCTCGGGGCGCAACGCCCTGTACGGGCTGCTCCGGAAGATGCTCGAGGACCCGATCGAGACCGACCGCTCCGGCGGCGGGTACGACCTGGCGGCCGGAATCGAGGCGATGGTGCGCACCCAGCAGCGCCGCGGTCTGCGCGTGGTCGTCTCCGACTTCCTCACCGCTGGCGACTCCGAGATCGACCCGGCCCGCCCGCCGGCCTGGGAACGCCCGCTGCGCCGTCTCGGCGTGCGCAGCCAGGTGGTCTGCGTCGAGGTCGTCGACGCCGCCGAGGTCGACTTCCCCGACGTCGGCGAGGTGCTCGTACGCGACCCCGAGTCCGACTTCACGCGGTTCGTCGACACGGGTGACGTCCGGGCCCGCCGCGCCGTGAGCGCCGCCTCGCGGGCCCAGCGCGAGCGCACCGCCGCGGCGATCCGCCGCGCCGGCGCCGGCCACGTCGTGCTGCGCACCGACCGGGACTGGGTCGCCGACATCGCCCGCTTCGTCCTGACCTACCGGCGGACGGCCGCCGTGATCTCCCAGCCGCAGAGGGAGGCGGGCGCATCATGAGCACGACGCACGTGCTGTGGTGGGACTTCTCCCACCCGGGGCGCCTGTGGGCGCTGCTCATCATCCCGGCGCTCGTCATCGCCTATCTCGTCATCATGCGGTTCGCGAGGAACCGCGGCATCCGGTACACGAACACGGGCATCGTCGGCGCCGTCGTGCCGCGCCAGCGCCAGTGGCACCGCCACGTCTGCGTGGCCCTGACGCTGTGCTCGCTCGCGACGATCACCGGCGCCTGGGCGGTCCCCGTCGGAGACACGAAGGTGCCGCGGGAGCGCGCGACGATCGTCCTCGTGCTCGACGTCTCCCAGTCGATGATGGCCGCCGACGTCGATCCGAGCCGTTTCGAGGCCGAGAAGAGCTCCGCGGTGAGCTTCGTCTCGAGCCTGCCGGCCGCCTACAACGTCTCGCTCGTGACCCTGTCGGGCCACCCGAACACGCTCGTGCCGCCCACCGTCGACAGGGGGGTGCTCATCCAGGCGATCAACTCGCTGAGCCTTCAGGACGGCACCGCCATCGCCGACTCGATCACCGACGGCCTCGCCGCGCTGAAGCAGGCCCCCGCCGGTGACGACGGCACCCAGGCGCCCGGCCTCATGGTGCTGCTGTCCGACGGCTCGGAGACCTCGGGCGGCGACCCGGTCGCCGCGGCCCAGCAGGCCGCGGCGGCCTCGGTGCCGATCAACACGATCGCCTTCGGCACCCAGAACGGCTACGTCGACCTGGACGGCGAGCGCTTCAACGTGGCGCCCGACACGAACCTGCTGGCGCAGGTCGCCTCCACCAGCGGGGGCCGGGCCCTCGACGCCTCCAGCTCCGACGAGCTCAACACCGTCTACAAGGACCTCAGCTCCGACATGGGCTACGAGACGCAGAAGACCGAGGTGACCGCCCGCTGGGTGCTCGTCTCGCTCATGTTCGGTGTCGTCGCCGCCTTCGGCGCGGTGGGCATGGCCGCGAGGTGGTCGTGATGATCCCGATGCTCAGCTTCATGAGCCCCCACAGACTGTGGTGGCTCGTCGTGCCGGTGCTCGTCGTGGCGCTCTACGCGGCGCTGCTCGTGCACCGCCGCGCCGCCGGCTCGAGCAGCCTGCTCGCCTCGATCCTGCCGCGCGACACGCGGCTCAGGCGCCACCTCTCGGTCGGTGCCGCGGCCCTGTCGCTCGTCATGCTCGTCATCGCCTACGCGCAGCCGCAGGCGATGACGCGGGTGCCGCGCGACCGCGCGACGGTCGTCGTCGTCATCGACGTGTCGCGCTCGATGATGGCCACCGACGTCACCCCGACGAGGCTCGACGCGGCGAAGGAGGGCGCCAAGGAGTTCGTCGACTCGCTGCCCGAGAGCTTCAACGTCGCGCTCGTGTCCTTCGCCGCGACGGCCGACATCAAGATGCCCCCGACGACCGACCGCTCGGCCCTCGAGAACGCCATCGACGCCCTCGAACTGGCGCCGTCGACGGCCATCGGTGAGGGCGTCTACACGGCCCTCGACGCCCTCAAACTGGCGCCCCAGGACCCGGACCACCCGGACGAGACCGCGCCCGGCGCGATCGTCCTGCTCTCGGACGGCGCGACGAACATGGGCCGCGCCTCCTCGGACGCCGCGACCGAGTCGAAGAAGCAGGGCGTGCCGGTCTACACGATCGCCTACGGCACCTCGAGCGGCTACGTCTACGAGAACGGCCACCGCCAGTCGGTGGCCGTCGACCACGCCGAGCTGTCCGAGGTGGCCAAGGACTCCGGCGGCAAGAAGTACTCCGCGGACTCGCTGAGCAGCCTGCAGGCCGTCTACCAGACGATCTCCCACCAGATCGGCTACGTGGACGAGTACCACGAGATCACCGCGCGCTTCGCCGGGGTCGCCCTCATCTTCGCCGTCCTCGCCTCGGCGGGTGTCATGTCGTTGGCTGCGAGGTGGCCATGATGTCGGATGATGGACCGGTGCCGGTGGACGGTTCGACCCGCGCGCGTGTGCAGCGGATGTGGGAGCGGCTGGGGCGGGCCTGCGAGGCCGCCGGGCGCGACCGCGACGAGGTGCGCCTCCTGCCGGTCAGCAAGCTGCACGACGTCGACGAGATCCGCGCCGTCCACGCCGCCCTGGCCGAGGTGAGCGGCGATGCCGGGCCCCGCAGCTACGGCGAGAACCACGTCCAGGAGATCGTCGCCAAGACCGCCCGGATCGGCCCCGACGAGGGCATCGACTTCACCCTCATCGGCCATCTGCAGACCAACAAGGTCAATGCCGTGCTGCCGCGCATCCGCGAGTTCCAGGCGCTCGACTCCCTGCGGCTGGCCGCCCGCCTCGACCGCCGGCTCACCGAGCTCGGCCGCACCCTGGACGTGCTCGTCGAGGTCAACACCTCGGGCGAGCGGACCAAGCACGGCGTCGGCCTCGACGAGGCCTTCGGCTTCTGCGAGGCCCTGGCCGACTACGAGGCGCTCGACGTGAAGGGCCTCATGACGGTGGCGGTCGACAGCCCCGACACCGCCCGTGTCGCGGCCTGCTTCGATGCGCTCGTCGCGCTGCGCGACCGGCTGCGCGGCCGGGCGGTGCTCGGTTCGACCTGGTGCGAGCTGTCGATGGGCATGAGCGGCGACTTCCCGCTGGCCATCGCCCATGGCGCGACGACGGTGCGCATCGGCACCGCCCTCTTCGGCCCCCGCGCCTACTGAGCGAGGCCCTCCGCCCCGGTCCGCCCGTCCGGGGCCGGCGGGTTCTCGAGCGGGGGCGCCGCGACGTCATCGGCCGGCTCGAAGCCGAAGAGCCGGGCGTAGAAGCCCAGCTCGCACTCCAGCACGCGGCGCCGCGTGGCCGGCAGCCGGAATCCGTGCCCCTCGCCCTCGAAGGTGACGAGTGCCACCGGGAGTCCCCGGGCCCGGAGCGCGTCGGCGAGCGCCTGCGACTGGTCGGGCGGGACGATCGGGTCGTCCAGCCCCTGGAACAGGAGCATCGGGGCGGTGAGCCCGTCGAGGTGGTTGATGGGGGAGCGCTCCTCGTAGCGGGCCCGCGCCTGCGGCCACGGTCCCAGCAGTCCGTCGTTGTAGCGGGCCTCGAACTTGTGGGTCCCGGCCTGCAGCGCGACGAGGTCGGCGACGCCGTAGCGCGAGACGCCCGCCGCGAACACGTCCGAGCGCTCCAGGGCGCTCAGCACGGTGAAGCCGCCGGCGCTGCCGCCGGTGATGACGACCCGGTGCGGGTCGGCCAGCCCGGCCCGCACCGCCCACCGGGCCGCATCGATGCAGTCGTCCACGTCGGCGACGCCCCACTGGCCGCGCAGGCGCTCGCGGACGGCGCGTCCGAAGCCGGCCGAGCCCGAGTAGTTGACCGCCATGACGGCGAAGCCGCGGCTGGTCCAGAACTGGGTGGCGGTCGAGTAGTCGTCGACCGTCATGCCGGTCGGCCCGCCGTGCACGGTGACGATGAGCGGCGGGCGGGACCCCGCCGGTCCCCGGAAGCGGGGGTTGCGCGGCGGCCAGAGGAGGCACTGGAAGCGGCCGTGGCGGTTCTCGTCGACCAGGTGCACCTCGCCGACGCTCGTGAGGGCCGGGTCGGGCGGCGCGGAGGGGCAGCGGAGGACCGCGCCGCCGGCGGCCACGTCGATGATCGCCGGGGGCGCGTCGGCCCGGCGGACGAGCGCCAGCACCCCCTGCTCGGTGGTGACGACCTGCTCCAGGTCGGCCACCGCGCCGAGGCGCCGCGACGGGCCTCCGGTCAGCGGGCAGTCGACCAGCTCGGCCACCCCGTCGACGTAGCGGGCGAACCACAGCCGGTCGTCGTAGACGGCGACGGGGCGGCGGGCCAGCTGCCAGACGGGAAGGTCCGCGTCGTGGGGCTCGGTGCTGACCGGCCGCGGGGCGGCGGGCCCGCCCGTCCAGCGCCACGGGTCCCACCAGCCGTGCGCGTCCGACATGAACAGCAGGGAGCCGTCCGGGGCCCACAGCGGGTGCTGCACGGCGATGCCGGAGGCCGGGTCGGGGCCGGCGCCGTCGACGAGCACCCGCTCCTCGACCAGGTGCGTCCCGTCGTCGTCGAGGCGGGCGACGACGAGCTGGGCCCCGTCCCAGGGCATGGCCGGCTGGTCCCACTGCACCCAGGCGCAGACGCCGTCGGCGCGCACGGCCGGGTCGGCGTAGAAGTCGTGCCCGGCGGCGAGCACGGTTCCCGGGTCGGGCGCGCCGCCGGGCCAGGGCAGGGCGACGAGGCTCGTGACGACGTCCTGCGGGTCGGTGTGGTCCTCGCGCACCGCCAGGACGACGCCGAACGCGGCGCACGGCGCGGGGGCCGCGTAGCGCATCAGGGGATCGGCCGGAGTGAGCGCCACCGGCCCGCGGCCCTCGAGCGTGCCGACCACCTGCTGGGCCGCGGCGTCGACCCAGACGACGATGCCGTCGCCGGCGGCCCAGGAGCCGCCTCCGTACTCGTTGACGCGCGCCCGCACGTCGGCCGGGGCTGGGGTCAGCTCGACGACGGTGTCGCCGGCCCGGCGCAGCAGCGTCATGCGGGAACCCTCCTCGGGGCGCGACTCGAGCCAGAGGGCGTTCCGGCCGTCGCCGCCGAGCTCGCGCATCGCGACCCCGGCGGCCAGCACGTCGTCCAGACCGATGGGGGAGTCCCACGATCCATGGGGGGCGGTGATCATCGCGTCGGAGGCCGGCGAACTCATGCTTCGAGAGTACGCGCGCCCGTCGGCGGGTCGCCCCCGTCGGGCCGGGACGTCCCGATGAGGCGGAGGAGAGCCAGGACGAATTTTCTTGTCAGCCGTGAACATTTAGCTTAGCCTGGCTTTTGTGATCGCATCCCGGGGCATGGATCACGCGCCCGCTGCGACGGCGCTCCCCCCTGCGTGCGAGCGGGCTGACCCTGTCGTGCCGGGGCCCGACGCTGCTGCGCGGGCTGTCCTTCGAGCTGCGATCCGACCGGGTCCTCGTCGTCACCGGAGCCTCGGGCGTCGGCAAGACGACCCTGCTGCGAGCCATCGCGGGTACGGCGGCCGAGGCGATCGCCGCCGCAGCGGTCGAGCGCTCCGGCCGGCTCGGCTACGTCTTCCAGGAGCCAGGAGCCGCGCCTACTGCCCTGATGCACCGCGCACAGGAACGTCGCCCTGCTGGCCGCCGATCGCGAGCACGCCGGTCGCGAGCACGCCGGCCGGGCCGCCGACGAGTGGCTCGGCCGGGCGGGGCTGGGTGATGCGGCCGGGCTGCACGCCGGGCAGCTATGCGCCAGCGGGTGTCCATCGCGCGCGCCATGGTCACCGCGCCCGATCTGCTCCTGGTGGACGAGCCCTTCTCGTCCCTTGACGGGGCGCTTGGCCGCGGAACTCCGCGGGCGGCTCGTGGGGATCATCGCCGTCGAGCACATCGACGCCGTCCGGGTGACGCACGACCCCGGCGAGGCCGAGGCCGTCTCGAGCCTGCGGCTGCGCCTGAGCGGTGATGAGGACGGGGCGTGGACGCTCGCGTGGGAACGAGAGGACCGGGCCCGACCGGCCGTTCCCTCACGGGCCTGGTCGGCCTGGGCTGTCTGATCGGACTGTGGTGGTGGCCTCGGGGAGACAGCCGGCCTATGCGCTGCCCAGCCCCGGGGGCACCTGGCGGGCCCTGGTGTCCATGGCGAGCACGGGGCCGACCGGTCTATGAGGGCGGCGGCCGCGGCGGGCCCTGGTGTCCATGGCGAGCACCGGCAGGCTGTGGGGATCGCTGGGCATCACGCTGCGCCGCACGGTGCTGGGGCTGGGGCTGGCCTGCCTCATCGGCATCGCCTGGGGGCGCTCAGCGCCGTCAGCGGCATCCTCGACGCCTTCACCCGATCGTGGTTGTCGCTGCTCATGGCGGTGCCGCCCATCGTCAGTCGTCATCGGCATGCTCGCCCTCGGTCCGACCGCCGGCGTCGTGCTGCTGGTCGTCGTGCTCGTCTCGGCGCCCCTGATCACCGCCTCGACGCGCGACGCCATCGGCCAGGTCGACCCCGACCTGCTCGAGATGGCCCACGCCTTCGGTCGCGGCCCTGCCTGGCGCGGGCGCCATACGATCCCCTCGAACCGGTCAGGGTTCCCCATCGAAGGAGATGCACCAATGAGAGCATCCCGACGCGACGTCCTGGCCTGGAGCGCCGCGGTGGCCGCCCTGGGGCTGGCCGGCTGCTCGTCCAGGGAGGGCGGGGCGGCCTCGTCGTCCTCGACCTCCAGTGGCCCCATCGACGATCTGCGCGTCTACGTGCCCACGACGCTGGCGTTCATGGCGCCCATGGCGGCGTTCGGCGACGAACTCAAGAGCGAGGGCGCGGTCGAGGAGGTCACGATCCGGAACTGGGCCGGCGTCGACGTGCTCACCTCGCTGCTGCTCGACCACGAGGCGGATGTCGCGGCCGTCCCCTCCTACGTGGGTGCCGATCCTTGCACCAAGGGGGACGATCTGCGGCTGGCGGCGATCACCGTGTGGGGCATGCTCTACGTCCTCGGTCCGAAGGAGGACGAGGGGGCCGACGACATGGGCCTGCTCACGGGCAGGAGGATCGGCGTGCCGCCGCCGAACGACATGCCCGATCTGGTCTTCCGCTATCTGCTCGCGCAGAAGGGCATCGACGCGGCCGGCATCGACATCGTCCCGTACCCCGACGCGCAGGAGCTGCTGAACGCCTTCGTGAGCGGACAGCTCGACTGGGCGGTGTGCCCGAGCGCCCCGCCGCTGTCGCCGTCGCCAAGTCCGCCCAGGCCGGCCGCCAGGTGGGGCGCGTCGTCGACATGCAGAGGATCTGGGCCGAGGTCACCGGCTCGGACGCCCGCTTCCCGATGGCGGGCATCGCCGTGCCGACCGCCGTCGCCGGCGACGAGAGCCTGCTCGGCGGCATCCTGGGCGACATGGAATCGGCCGTGAACACGGTCAACGCCGCCGGAGAGGAGATCATCGGTCGGATCGCCGCCTTCCACGCAGGTGGACGCTGCCATCGTCGGGCAGGTCATCCCTCGTCTGCAGCAGCAGATGGTCCCGGCGGCCCGGTGCAGGGACGGACTGGCCGATTTCTACGAGCGCCTGGCCGTCCTGAACCCCGACGTCATCGGGGGCAGGGTTCCCGACGACGCCTTCTTCCTCGCCGATCCGCGCGGATGAGCGTCAGCCGGAACGGATCCCCGGGACCCTCCCCGGACCGGGGGATCCCGGGGCCGGTGGGCTCCGCTTTGGCATCTCGGGCGGAACTGGTGCACAATCGCACCGACAACACCGGTCGCCGACCGGTCTCATCGCGCCGTGACGATCGTCCCGTGCAGGCTGCTGGGGAAGGCACACCTGAATGACGGGAGGAACCGGCATGGCTCAGAACGCACGTGGCGAGATCTTCATCCACTCGGCCACAGCGGCGCTGTGCCCGCACATCGAATGGGCGATCAGCGCCGTCGTCGGCGCGCCCGTCGCCCTCGAGTGGACGCCCCAAGGGGCCCAGCCCGGCACGATGCGCGCCGAGAGCATCTGGGAGGGCGACGAGGGCGTCTGCGCCCGGATCGTCTCGGCCCTCATGCGCTGCCACCGGCTGCGCTTCGAGGTGACCTCCCAGGCCCGCCCCGGCGGTTTCGGCGAGCGCTACTCCTACACGCCGGCCCTCGGCGTCTTCCACGCCGTCACCGACGAGTTCGGCGACATCCAGGTCAGCGAGAACCGGCTGCGCGCGGCCCTCTCAGAGCGGGGCTCCGGCGGCCGGGACGTCCGCGAGGCCATCGACGCCCTGCTCGGCGCCCCCTGGGACGACGAGCTCGAGATCTTCCGCCACGCCGGGGACGAGGCCCCCGTGCGGTGGCTCCACCGCGCGGTGTGACGGCCCCGAAGGTCCCTCGGACGCGGAGGGCGGGCCTTATGCTCGGGTGATGAACATCACAGCGCAGCAGCACAGCGCCTCCGAACCCCGCATCGAGGTCGGACGCCTCGACCGTCCCGACGGCGAGCGTCTCCTGGTGCGTGCCTGGCTCCCCGTCGGTGAGCCGCTGGCCGTCCTCCAGATCAGCCACGGCATGGCCGAGCACTCCAAGCGCTACGACCGCTTCGCCCGCGCCCTCACCGCGGCCGGCTGGGCCGTCTACGCCGGCGACCACCGGGGCCACGGCGGCACCGCCGGCCACCTCGAACGGGCCGGCATCTGGCCCCGCAACGGCTGGTCGGTCGTCACCGAGGACCTCCACGCGGTCCACGAGCTGGCCGTGCGCCGCCACCCGGGCGCCCCGCAGTTCCTCCTGGGGCACTCGATGGGCTCGGTCCTCGCCCGCGAGTACGCGATGCACTGGTCGCAGGAGCTGTCCGGCCTCATCCTGTCCGGTACGACGCCGAGCATGGGGCGCACCGGGGTGCCCGCCCGAGAGGCGGCCCGTGCCGAGGCCGGGCTGCGCGGCTGGGACAGTCCAAGCCGCCTCGTCCACGCGCTCGGCTTCGCCTCGTACAACCGGGCCTTCCGGCCGGCCCGGACCCCGTTCGACTGGCTCAGCCGCGACGAGGCCGAGGTCGACGCCTACGTCGCCGACCCCTGGTGCGGCTTCACCTGCTCCAACGGCCTCTTCGCGGAGATCATCGAGGGCCAGATCCGCGTCCACTCGCGCAGCCACGTCGCCCTCGTCGGCTGGGAGCTGCCGGTGCTCGTCGTCGGAGGCGGCGCCGACCCCGTCTGCGGCAATGGCCGCGCCGTCGAGGAGGTCGTCGGGGAGTACGGCATCGCCGGCCTCACCGACGTCGTCGGCAGGGTCTGGCCGGGCGCCCGCCACGAGCTGCTCAACGAGACCAACCGGGACGAGGTCACCGCCGGCCTCCTCGACTGGCTCGAGCGCCGCCGCACCGGCAGGATCTTCGACTGACGGGCCCGGGACGACGAGGGGGGCGCGGATCCCACGGCCCGCGCCCCCCTCGTCCCGCACCGGACGGGCCGGGATCACCCGGTGATGTTGTCGTTCGTGACGGCCACGGCGACGTTGTGCCCGCCGAAGCCGAAGGAGTTGTTCAGTGCGGCGAGGCGGCCCTCGGAGGGCAGCCCGACGGCCTCGTTCGCGGCGATGGTCACGCCCAAGTCGTCCTCGGGATCGTCGAGGTTGATCGTCGGAGGGACGATGCGCTCGTGGAGGGCCAGGAGGGTCGCCATGGTCTCGAGGGCGCCCGCGGCGCCCAGCAGGTGGCCGGTCATCGACTTGGTGCCGGTGACGACGACGTGGTCGGCGTCGTCGCCGAGCAGCTCGCGGATGCCGTGGGCCTCGGTGACGTCACCGGCCGGGGTCGAGGTGGCGTGGGCGTTGATGTGGTTGATGTCGGCGGGCGCCAGGTCGGCGTCGGCGAGGGCCTTGCGCATCGCGGCGCGCTGACCCCGGCCGCTCGGGTCGGGCTTGACCATGTCGTAGGAGTCGGCGCTGATGCCGGACCCGGCGATCGTGCCGTGGACGCGGGCGCCGCGGGCCGTGGCGTGCTCGAGGGTCTCGAGGACGAGCATGACCGAGCCCTCGCCCATGACGAAGCCGTCGCGGCCCCGGTCCCACGGGCGGGAGGCCCGTTGCGGCTCGTCGTTGCGCTTGGACAGCGCCTGCATCTGGGCGAACGAGACGATGGGCAGCGGGTGGATGAGCGCCTCGGCGCCGCCGACGAGGGCGATGTCCGCGCGTCCGGCGCGCAGCATGTCGAGGGCCAGGGAGATCGCCTCGTTCGAGGAGGCGCAGGCCGAGACGGTCGTGTGGACCCCGGCGCGGGCGCCGATGCGCAGGCCGACGTTGGCGGCCGGCGCGTTCGACATGAGCATCGGGACGGCGAAGGGGCTCACCCGGCGCTGGCCCTTGGTCTTCAAGATCTCCCACTGGGAGATCGTGCTCCGGAGACCACCGATGCCGGTGCCGACGACCGAGGCGGCCCGGTTCGGATCGATCTCGTTCTCGGGGGAGAAGGTGAGGCCCGCGTCCTCCCAGGCCTGCCGGGCCGCGATGACGGCCAGCTGGCTGGAGCGGTCCATGTGGCGGAGCTCGATGCGGGTCAGCTGGGAGTCGACGTCCACGTCGACCTGCCCGGCGAAGCGCACGGGCAGGTCGGCGGCCCACTCCTGCTCGATCGTGCCGATGCCGCTGCGGCCGCTGCGGAGCCCCTCCCAGGTGCTCGCAACGTCGTTGCCGAGCGGGGTCAGCGCCCCCAGGCCGGTGACGACGATGGTGCTCAATGTGTCCTCCAGTGCGGGTGTTCGAGTGTGGTGGGCGACGTGGAACGGTCGGTCGGGCTCAGGCCTTCTGGGCCTTCTCGACGTAGTCGACGGCGTCGGCGACGGTGCTCAGGCCCTTGACGTCCTCGTCGGGGATGTCGATGTTGAAGGCCTCCTGCAGGGCGTAGACGATCTCGACCATCGACAGGGAGTCGATGTCGAGGTCGTCGATGAAGCTCTTGTCGGGCTGGATGTCCTCGACCGGGACACCGGCGACGTCGTTGACGATCTCGGCGAGCTTGGTCAGGATCTCTTCGTTGGTAGCCATGGTCGGCCCTTTCTTGTTGGTGTTGTTGGGGGACAGGTCGTCAGACGAGGTCCGTTGTCGGCGCCGTGCGCCGGTTCCGTCAGGGTATGACGATGATCTGGCCGGCGTAGGTCAGACCCGCTCCGTAACCGATGATCAGGGCGGTCTGGCCGCTCGTCGCCCGGCCCTGGCGGATCATGTCGTCGAGGGCGATCGGGATGGAGGAGGCCGAGGTGTTGCCCATCTCGGCGATGTCGCGGCAGACCGTCACGTTCTCGGGCAGGTGCAGATGACGCACCAGCGCATCGGTGATGCGGTCGTTGGCCTGGTGGGGGAGGAAGATGTCGAGCTCCTCGGGCCGGATGCCGGCCAGCTCGATGGTGCGGGCGGCGTGCCGGGTGACCTCCGCCAGGGCCCACTTGAAGACCGTGCGGCCGTCCATCGTGATGAAGGGGTAGCCGGTGTCGTGCCCGGCGCCGCTCAGCCAGTGCTCGATCTCGATGGTCTCGACGTTCTCGGGCTTCGTGCCCCAGACGGTCGGGCTCACGCCGGGGGTCTGCGAGGGGCCGACGACGGCCGCGCCGGCGCCGTCCCCGAAGATGAACGCGGTGCCGCGGTCCGCGATGTTGATCATGTCGGACAGCCGCTCGACGCCCACGACGAGGACGAGGCCGTCGTCCCCGGCATGCCCGGCGCGGATGAGCGACTCGGCCAGCGCGACGCCGTAGCAGAAGCCGGCGCAGGCGGCGGAGATGTCGAAGGCCGCCGGATCGGTGCAGCCGAGCTCGCGGGCCAGGTAGTCGGCCAGGGCGGGCGACGGGTGGTGGTGCGAGACGGAGGCCAGGATGATGGCGCCGATCTGCTCGGGGCGCACGCCGGCCATGTCCATGGCGCTGCGGCAGGCCTGCACGGACATCGACAGAGGGGTCTCGCCCTCGACGGCCCAGTGGCGCTCCCGGATGCCGGTGCGCTGCTCGATCCACTCCGGGGTGGAGTCGATCATCGTGCACATCTCCTCATTGGTCACCACGCGGGAGCCGCGGTAGGAGCCGGTGCCGAGGATGCGCGCGTACCGCGCGCCGGTAGAGGTGGCCAGTGTCGTCATGGGTCAGACCTCCTGGGCGGTGGTGCCGGCGTGCCCCTGGCAGAAGGCCAGCGCCTCGTCGATCTGGTCGGGCGTGTTGAGGCTGAACAGCTCGACGCCCTTGAGATTGCGCTTGGCGATGCCCGTGAGGGTCTTGGCCGGGGGCAGTTCGAGCAGACCGGTGGCGCCGAGCCCGCGCATGGTGTCCATGCACAGGTCCCAGCGGACCGGAGTGGTGACCTGGGCGACCAGGCGCTCGAGGTACTCGGCGCCGGAGGCGACGACCTCGCCGTCGCGGTTGCTGAGCAGCCTGGTGATCGGGTCGGAGGTCGTCATCGTGGCCGCGAGCTCGGCCAGCCTCGGCCGGGCGGGGGCCATGTGGGCGGTGTGGAAGGCGCCGGCGACCGACAGCGGGATGACGCGGGCCCGGGCCGGCGGGTCGTCGCGGAGGGCTTGGAGCCGGTCGAGGGTGCCGGCGGCGACGATCTGGCCGGAGCCGTTGTTGTTGGCGGCGGTGAGGCCGCACTGCTCGATGCGGGCGAGGACCTCGTCCGGGTCCCCGGCGACGACGGCCGCCATGCCGGTGGGCTCGACGGCGGAGGCGTCCGCCATGCCGCGGCCGCGCTCGCGGATGAAGACCGCCGCCTGCAGCGGGTCGAGGACGCCCGTGCCGGCGGCGGCGGTGATCTCGCCGACGCTGTGGCCGGCGGCGACGTCGGCCAGCGAGAACAGCCCGTGGTCGAGCCGCGGGGCCGTCACGAGCGCCGCGTGGAGGCCGGCGCCCATGAGCAGCGGCTGCGCCACCGCGGTGTCCCTGATCGTCTCGGCGTCGGCGCCGGTGCCGAGACGGGCCAGGTCGAGGCCGGTGACCTCCGAGAGCCGGGCGAGGCCTTCGGCGAAGGCGTCGATCTCGAGCCAGGGGGCCAGGAATCCTGGCGTCTGAGCGCCCTGTCCAGGGGCAACGATCACAAGCATGGAACCATCCTGCCCCTGCGCGGTGGGGGCCCGTGCGACTTATCCCGACGAAAAACGATACCGGGCCGTTGGAGGAACTCCACAAAACGGGGCGGAGGGAGTACCGCTCGACCGTGCGGGATTTTATCGGGACCGGAGGATCGGCCCCTCACCGGGAGTCGGCGGCGGGGTTCGTCACCGTGAGCCGGCCCAGCGTGATCGCCAGGTGCAGCGCATAGGCCTGACGCGGGTCGAAGGGGCTCATCGCGGTGAGCTCCTCGACCTTGTGCAGGCGGTAGCGCACCGTGTTGGCGTGCACGAACAGGGCCCGCGCCGTGGGCTCGACGGCGCACCCGTTGTCGAGGAAGCCGATGGCCGTTGCGAGCAGCTCACCGCCGGCGGCGGCCAGCGGCCGGTAGACGTCGTCCACGAGCCGGCGGCGCGCGAGCGGATGGCCGGCCAGGGCCCGCTCCGGGAGCAGCTCGAACGAGGCGACGACGCGCGGGGCCTCGGGCCAGGCGTGGGCGACCCGGGCCGCCGACAGGGCGCCCTGGGCCGAGGCGGCGGCCTCGCGCAGGCCGGTGACGAGCGGACCGACGATGACCGTCCCCGAGGCGAAGAGCGCCTCGAGCTCGTGGGCGGCCCGCAGCGCGGCATCGGTGCCGGTCAGCTGCTCCCCGCCGATGATGACGATGATGCGCCCGCCCTGCTCGGAGGCGAGCGCGGCGAGCCCCCGGCCGGCGGCCGCGGCGCGCAGCTCGTCCAGGTCGGGCTCGTCGGGGCGCGGCCCGGCGATGACGCAGACCGGGCCGCGCGTGTTCCAACCGAGTGCCGAGGCGCGCGAGACGACGAGGTCATCGGTCTCGGCGCGCACGATCGCGTCGACGATGAGCGCCTCCATGCGCTCGTCCCAGCCGCCGCGCAGCTCGGCGGCGCGGGCGTAGACCTCGGCGGTCGCGAAGGCGACCTCGCGGGAGAAGTGGACGATCGACAGCTCGAGGACGGGCCGGTCCTGCGGCGGGACGAGCCCGCCGACCCGCTCGGCGACGACGTTGACCGTCGTGCGCACGAGGTCGACCGTCTGGTGCAGGGAGATCTTGCGGGTCAGCGAGCGCGGCGCGGCGTTGAACAGGGTTCCCGGGTCGGCCGCGCGGCCGGCATCGACGAACCACGCCAGGAAGTTGTCGATACCGGCTCGGGCGACGATGGTGATCCAGCTGCGGTCCTCGGCGCCGAGGCTCCGGAACCACCGGTGCCGGTCCTCCATGGCCCCGACCACCCGGGTCGTGAGCGTGCCGACCTGCTCCCTCAGACCGGCGACGATCTCGTCGCGGTGCTCGGGCGAGAGACCGTCCGGGCCCCAGGCGCCCCGCGCGGAGGGCCCGGACGGGGCGCCGTCAGCGCTTGATGCGGGCGTTGCCATTCCAGATGGTCCAGATCTGGTCCTCGTCGACGGGGACCGCGTAGTCGGTGAGGACGGTGGTGGCCAGGGCGCCGGAGGCCCAGCCGAACCGGAGGCAGCGCTCGGCGTCCCAGCCCTTGAGAAGGCCGTAGAGGATGCCGCCCACGGTGGCGTCGCCGCCGCCGATGCGGTCGAGCACCCCGATGGGACGCGGCTCGGCGACGTGGAACTCGCCGTCGTGCCACAGGATGGCGCCCCACAGGTGCTCATTGGCGTTGACGACCTCGCGCAGCGTCGTGGTGAAGTACTCGACGCCGCCGAAGCGCTCGTGGGCCTTCCCGATCATGCCCTTGAAGCCGTCGATCTTGCCGGCCAGGCCCCGGCCGCCGGCCTCGGGACCCTGGAGGCCGAGGGCCAGCTGGAAGTCCTCCTCGTTGCCGACGAGCACGGTGCACAGCTCGGCGATCTCGGTGAAGGCCTCCCGCAGCTCGGCCTCGCGGCCCTCCCAGAAGGAGGCCCGGTGGTTCAGGTCGAAGCTCACCGCGGTGCCGTGCCTCCTGGCGGCGCGGGCGACCTCGAGGCAGAACCGGCAGGTCTCGGGGCTCAACGCCGCGATGAGACCGGACATGTGGACGATCCGGACGCCCTCGTCGCCGAAGATGCGGTCGAGATCGAAGTCCTCGGCGCTCAGCGTGCGGCCGACCTCGCCGGCGCGGTCGTTCCAGACGCGGGCGCCGCGGTTGCCGTAGCCCGAGTCGGCGATGTTGAACTGGTGGCGGTAGCCCCAGGCCCCTCCCTGGGGGACCTCGGGGCCCTCGTAGGCCATGTGGCGTCCGGCCAGGTCGGACTTGATGAGCTGGGCGATGGGGGAGCCCGCGACGAAGTTCGTGAGGATCTTCACGGGCTGGCCGAGGTGGCTGGAGATGGAGCCGACATTGGACTCGGCGCTCGTCACCTGGAGCATGAACTGGTTGGCGACGTGCACCGGCTGACCGGCGGCAGGACTGATGCGCACCCCCATGCTGGTGGGGATGACGAGGCTCCACTGGGCGTCTTCGCGCAGGTGCATGGCGTTGCCTTTCTCGGGTGTCCGTTTCGGCGCCGCTCGCACCGGGGGTCCGCACCGGCGGGGCGCGCGTGCAGCACAGCCTAGTCGGCGCGGCGGCCCCGGGCCCGGGCCGATGCATGCTGTTGCCCGGGCCGGGACGGGTCAGCCCCGGTGGACGGCCGCGATCGCCGACGCGACGTACTCGACGTTGCGGCTGTTCAGGGCCGCCATGCAGATCCTGCCCGTGTCGAGCCCGTAGACGTGGTACTCCTCGCGCAGACGGATCATCTCGTCCCTGCTCAGGCCCGAGAAGCTGAACATGCCCGCCTGCCGGGTGATGAAGCCCATGTCCTCGACCCCCGCGGCCACGAGGGCCGCCAGGAGGGCGGCGCGCATGTCGGTGATGCGGGTGCGCATGGTCGTCACCTCCTCCTCCCAGCCGGCGCGCAGGTCGGGGTCGGTGAGGATCGTCGCGGCGATCGTCGCGCCCTGGAAGGGGGCGTTCGAGTAGAGGCTGCGGACGGTGCGGGCGAGCTGGCTCTTGACGCGGGCGGCCTCGTCGGCGTCGGCGCACACCGCGTGGATGGCGCCGGTGCGGCCGCCGTACATGGCCATGTTCTTGCTGAAGGAGCTCGCGACGAAGAAGCTCAGACCGGCCGCGGCGAATGCGCGGACCATGCCGGCGTCCTCGACGAGGCCGCGCGAGAAGCCCTCGTAGGCCAGGTCGATGAAGGGCATGAGCCCGCGCTCGGCGAGCAGCTCGGCCAGCGGGCCCCAGTGCTCGGGGCCCAGGTCGTAGCCGGTGGGGTTGTGGCAGCAGGCGTGCAGGAGCACGACGGTGCCGGGCTCGGCCGCCCGGATGTCGGCGAACATGCCCTCGACGTCGATGTCCTGGGCGTCCGCGTCATAGTAGCGGTAGCTGCCCGTGCGGTAGCCGGCGTAGCGGAACAGCGAGTGGTGGTTCGCCCACGTGGGATCGGAGGCGATCATCGGCGCGTCCGAGTCGATCTGGTGGCGGTAGAGGTCGGCGCCCAGCAGGAGCGCGCCGGTGCCGGAGAGCGACTGGATGGTCGCGACCCGACCCGAGGCGACGGGCTCGGAGTCGGCGCCGAAGACCAGTTCCTGGGCGGCCTCGTTGAAGGGCTCCCAGCCCCTCATCGGCAGATAGGTCCAGGGATCGGGGTCGTCGGCCATCTGCTTCTGCACCTTCTCGACGGACTTGAGCAGCGGCACCCGGCCGTTGTCGTCCTGGTAGACGCCCACTCCGAGATTCACCTTGCGGGGATCTGTGTCCTGGTTGAACAGATCGGTCAGGTGGAAGATCGGGTCGTTCGGGGCTGCGTCGAGTGAGGCGAAGATGGACATGCCTGTGGTTCCCTTCCTTTTCGCGGCGAACGTTACCGGCGGCCCGCGGATCCTCCCGCCGCCTCGTTCCCCGATGAGATCGGGACCCGACCGGTCGGCCCGGTTGGTCCGACCGGTCGTGGTCGGGCCAATTACGCTGAGGGCTGGTTCCGTTTTCCAACGGGGAGCTCCCCGCCGGTTGGAAGATGGGGGCAGTCCGTCGGCACCGCTCGCCGCCGGACAGCTGAGCTGAAAGGACGACAGCGTGATCCCTCGCGAGGAACCCGGACCCATTCTCAACGGCCAGCCCACGAGCCTGCCCGACACCGACCCCGAGGAGACCCGCGAGTGGGTCGACTCGTTGGACGGGATGATCGACGCTGACGGCCAGAACCGCGCCCGCTATGTGATGCTCAAGCTCAACGAGCGGGCCCGTGAACGTCGTATCGGGGTGCCCTCGTTGGTCTCCACCGACTACGTCAACACGATCCCCGCCGACCAGGAGTCGCCGTACCCCGGCGACGAGGAGCTCGAGCAGCGGATCCGTCACACGCTCCGCTGGAACGCGGCGGTCATGGTGCATCGCCAGCAGCGTCCCGGCGTCGGCGTCGGGGGCCACATCGCCACCTACGCCAGCGCCGTCCACCTGTACGAGGTGGGGCTGAACCACTTCTGGCGCGGCAAGGACTCCGACGACCGGGGTGACCAGGTCTTCTTCCAGGGCCACGCGAGCCCCGGCATGTACGCCCGCGCCTTCGTCGAGGGCCGCCTCACCGAGGCCGATCTCGACGGCTTCCGTCAGGAGTACTCCCGTCCCCGCGGCGGGCGGGGGCTGCCGAGCTATCCGCACCCGCGCCGCATGCCCGACTTCTGGGAGTTCCCGACGGTGTCGATGGGGCTGGGCCCGATCAACGCCATCTACCAGGCGCAGTTCAACCGCTATCTCGAGAACCGGGGCATCAAGGACACCAGCCGTCAGCACGTCTGGGCCTTCCTCGGCGACGGCGAGATGGACGAGGTCGAGTCGCGCGGCGCCCTGCAGCTGGCCTCCAACGAGGGCCTCGACAACCTCACCTTCGTCGTCAACTGCAATCTGCAGCGTCTCGACGGCCCGGTGCGCGGCAACGGCAAGATCATCCAGGAACTCGAGGCCTTCTTCCGCGGCGCCGGCTGGAACGTCATCAAGGTCATCTGGGGCGAGAACTGGGACCCGCTCCTGGCGGCCGACGCCGAGGGCGCACTGGTCGCCATCATGAACGCCACCAATGACGGCGACTACCAGACCATGAAGGCCAACGACGGCGCCTGGGTGCGCGAGCACTTCTTCGGCCAGGACCCCCGCACCGCCGCCATGGTCGCTGAATGGAGCGACGACGAGATCTGGTCGCTGCGCCGCGGCGGCCACGACTACAAGAAGATCTACAACGCCTACAAGGCCGCCACCGAGTTCAACGGCGGCCCGACCGTCATCCTCGTGCACACGATCAAGGGCTACTTCCTCGGCACCCACTTCGCCGGCCGCAATGCGACCCACCAGATGAAGAAGCTGGCCCTGGACGACCTCAAGGGCCTGCGCGACCGCTGCGGGATCCCGATCAGCGACGCCCAGCTCGAGGCCGACCCCTACCAGCCGCCGTACTACAAGGAGCCCGACGACTCGGACGCCATGGCGTACATGTTCGAGCACCGCCGGGCCCTCGGCGGCTTCCTGCCCGAGCGGCGCACCACCGGCAAGGAGCTGCAGCTGCCCGGTGAGAAGGCCTACAGGTCGATCAAGAAGGGCTCCGGCCATCAGAAGATCGCCTCGACGATGGCCTTCGTGCGCATCCTCAAGGACCTCATGCGCGAGAAGAGCTTCGGCCCGTTCGTCGTGCCGATCCTTCCCGACGAGGCCCGCACCTTCGGCATGGACTCGTTCTTCCCGACGAACAAGATCTACAACCCGAACGGTCAGAACTACACACCGGTCGATCACGACCTCATGCTCAGCTACCGCGAGGCTGTCAACGGACAGCTCCTGCACACGGGCATCAACGAGGCCGGCTCGGTCGCCGCCTGGACCGCCGCCGCCACCAGCTACGCCACCCACGGCCAGCCGATGGTCCCGATCTACCTCTTCTACTCGATGTTCGGCTACCAGCGCACCGGCGACGCGATGTGGGCCGCCGCCGACCAGATGGGTCGCGGCTTCTACATCGCGGCCACCGCCGGGCGCACGACGCTCACCGGCGAGGGCACCCAGCACATGGACGGCCACTCGCCGATCCTCGTGAGCACCAACACGGCGCTCGTCAGCTACGACCCGTGCTACGGCTACGAGCTGGCGCACATCGTCGAGGACGGCCTGCGCCGCATGTACGGCGACGAGCCCGAGGACATCGCCTACTACATCACCGCCTACAACGAGCCGATGGAGCAGCCCGCCGAGCCGGCCGACGTCGACGTCGAGGGCATCCTCAAGGGCATGCACCTGCTCTGCGAGGGGTCGATGGAGGGCGTCAACCCGGACGCCCGCCGCGCCCAGCTGCTCGCCTCGGGCGTCGGCGTCCCGTGGGCCCTCCGGGCCCAGGAGCTGCTCAAGGCCGACTGGGGCGTCGTCGCCGACGTGTGGAGCGTCACGAGCTGGGGCGAACTGCGCCGGGACGGTCTCGAGTGCAACGAGCAGTCCTTCCTGCACCCCGAACTGCCGCAGCGCGTGCCCTTCGTCACGCGGTGCCTGTCCGGGCGTCCCGGCCCCGTGATCGCCACGAGCGACTACATGAAGGCCGTGCAGGACCAGATCCGCGAGTGGGTGCCGACCGACTACACAGTGCTCGGCGCCGACGGCTTCGGCTTCTCCGACACCCGCGCCGCAGCCCGCCGCGAGGTGCACATCGACGCCGTGTCGATGGTGGTCGCCACCCTGCAGACCCTCGCCCGCCGCGGCGAGGTGCCCGCCGAGTGGGCCGCCCAGGCCGCCGAGCGGTACGGCCTGCTCGATGTCTCCGCGGCGGCGGCCCCGGTCGAGGAGCACTGATCGGGGAGCGCATGTCGTCGTGCTCCCCCGGCGCGGCAGGGCGGAGCAGGGGCGTCACCGGCCCGTGGGCGCCCCTGCTTCTACGTCCCGGCGGGTGCCGGCGGTGCTCTCGCCTCGTGGGCGTCCCCGCCGGGCGACGTGCGGTCCGCCCGGCGGGGACGCACCCAATCCCTCGCTCTCGGGCGCGCGGGCCGGGACGGCGCCGGATCGGGTGCGTCCCGGTGCGCGCAGACGGACCCGCATGTGGTGAAGTAGTGCCATGGCAGGCAGTACTGACAAGTCATCCACCTCGATGGGGGGAGCCGAACTACTCAAGCTGCGTCCCGGCATGATCGTCCAGGAGCTGGGCTGGGACGATGACGTCGACGAGGAGCTGCGCGCCGACATCATGGACCTCATCGACGCGGATCTCATCGAGGACGTCGTCGAGGCCGTCGATGCGGTCATCCTGTGGCAGCGCGACGACACCGACGTCGCCGATGCGCTGGTCGACGCGCTCCGCGATCTGTCCGATGCGGGGTACATCTGGCTGCTGACGCCCAAGATCGGCCGTCCCGGGTACGTCAAGCCGATCGACATCTCCGAGGGCGCCTCGGTCGCCGGTCTCACGGCGACGAGCGCCGTCGAGGTCTGCCCCGACTGGCAGGCGTGCCGGATCGTCCGTTCGCACAGCGCCCGGCGTTCCTGAGGGGCCCGGCGCGGAGCAGGTGCGACGTCCTCGTGCGGTTCCGTCGGCGACTCCGTGCAGGGACGCGCTCCCGTCGCGCTTTCCCGCGCAGGTGCGTCCTCGTCGGCCCGGTCGCGTCCACCGGCCGGAGCCGGTCGTGGTTCCGCCCCGCCGCCTTGCTGCGCACCCGGAAAATTCTTCGACGAGGGTTGAGCGTGGCCCGCTCAAGGTGGAATAATCAGAGTTGAGTCAAGGTTACTCAAGGTGAACGCGGTGAGACCGGTCGAGGCGCGGCCGGTCGAGGCGCGGGAACCGTGCCCGCACGGGAGACTCCCGGGCGGCGAGGACGCACAAAGGACGGCGCACGATGAGCACCATGCTGTACAACCCCTTCCGCGAGATGGATCGCTTCTTCGACCAGGCGGCCAGGGCCGTGGCCCGCGACGCCAGGCTCATGCCGATGGACCTCTACCGCGATGGCGACAACTTCATCGCGAAGCTGGATCTGCCGGGCGTCGATCCGGCCACCATCGAGGTCGGCATCGACGACCGCACGCTGACCGTCACCGCCGAGCGCAAGCCCGTCGAGATCGAGTCCGGCGACAAGAACCACTGGGTGAGCCGGGAGCGCACCACCGGCAGCTTCGCCCGCCAGCTCACCCTGGGCGGCGGCCTCGACCTGGCGAACGTCAACGCCGACTACGCCGATGGCGTGCTGACGCTGACGATCCCGGTGGCCGAGGAGGCCAAGCCGCGCAAGATCTCCGTCACCGGTACGAGCGTCCCGGCCCAGGTCGAGGGCTCGCCCGAGGAGAAGAAGGAGGCATGAATCCGCAGGCCCGCGCGAGCGCCCCGCCGGGGAGCCCGCGCGGGTGGAGGTGATGCGGACAGTGGCCCCGCCGGGCGTTCGGCGGGGCCACTGCTCCGTCCGGGCGCATCCGCCCGCCCCCGCCCATCGCTACAATCGCTGGACAGGGGCGCATAGCTCAGTTGGTCAGAGCGCATCCCTTACAAGGATGAAGTCGGCGGTTCGAGCCCGTCTGCGCCCACCGGCCCGGGGCGCCCCGGGCCCTCGCCGGGCCTCACTCGGTGTGCGTGAGCACCTTCTGGAGGAACTCCTTGGTGCGGTCCTGCTGCGGGTGGTCGAACAGCTCGGCGGGGGAGCCGGACTCGACGATGAGACCGTCGTCCATGAAGACGGCCAGATCGGAGACCTCGCGGGCGAAGCCCATCTCGTGGGTGACGACCATCATCGTCATGCCCGAGGCCGCCAGGTCCTGCATGACCGCCAGCACCTCGCCGACCAGCTCGGGATCGAGGGCGCTGGTGGGCTCGTCGAAGAGCATGAGGTCGGGTTCCATGGCCAGTGCGCGGGCGATCGCCACGCGCTGCTGCTGACCGCCGGACAACTGCGCCGGGAAGTGGTGGGCGCGGTCGGCCAGACCGACGCGCTCCAGCAGCTCCATGGCCCGGGCGCGGGCCTCGTCCTTCGGCTTGCCGGCCACCCGCACCGGCGCTGCCATGACGTTCCCGAGGGCGGACATGTGGGGGAACAGGTTGAACCGCTGGAAGACCATGCCGATCCTCGACCGCTGCGCCGCCAGCTGCTTGGGCCGCAGCTCGTGGAGCCTGCCCCGCTCGTCCCGCCCGTAGCCCATGAGCGTGCCGTCGACCGTGATCGAACCCGACTGGATCTCCTCGAGCACGTTGACGCAGCGCAGCAGCGTCGACTTGCCCGAGCCCGACGGGCCCAGGATCGTGCAGACCTGGCCGCGCTCGACCTGAAGACTCACGCCCTTGAGGACGTGCAGATCGCCGTAGAACTTGTGCACCGCGTGCACCTCGACCATTGCCATGTCCGTCCTCCTCAGCCGACCCACTCGTTCGGCGCCGCGTCCGGCGTCGTGCGCGCCGCGTTGATCGCGGCCTGGCGCGAGGTGCGCTGCCTGCGCCTGCCGCGCCGCGACAACCGGTCCGGGGCCTGCGAGTCGCTGCGCCCGTAGTAGGCCTCGAGCTTCGACTGGAAGAACATGAGGATCGACGTGATGACCAGGTACCAGATGCCGGCGACCACGAGGAAGGGGATCGGCAGCAGCGTCTGGGAGCCGTAGTCGGTCGCGACCTTGGTGAGCTCCAGGGTGAACGGGACGGCCGTGACCAGCGAGGTGGTCTTGAGCATCGAGATCGTCTCGTTGCCGGTCGGCGGGACGATGACGCGCATGGCCTGCGGCAGGACGATGCGGAGGAGGATCGTGCGCGGACCCATGCCGAGCGCCTGCGCGGCCTCCTCCTGGCCCCTGTCGACCGAGCCGAGCCCCGAGCGGACGATCTCGGACAGGTAGGCGGCCTCGTTCAGGCCCAGGCCCAGGATGGCGCACACACCGGCGGTGAAGACGTCGTAGGTGCGGAAGCTCCAGAACTCCGGCCCGAAGGGGATGCCCAGGCTCAGCCGGGGGTAGAGCACGCCGACGAGGCCCCAGAAGATCAGCTGGGTGTAGATCGGCGTCCCGCGGAAGAACCAGATGTAGAAGGTGGCCACGGCGCGCATCACCGGATTGTCGCTGCGGCGCATGACGGCCAGCGTCACGGCGAGGACGATGCCGATCGCCATGGCGGCGACCGTGAGGATCAGCGTCCAGCAGATGGCCCGGCCGATCTCGTAGGTGAACAGCATGGGCAGCACGAGGCCCCAGTGGTAGTTCTTGTTGGTGACCAAGCCGTGAACCGCCATGGCCGCCAGTACGACGATCACCGCGACGGCGATCCAGCGCCCCCAGTGGCGCAGCGGGACCGCGTGGATCAGCTGGGGGGCGTCCCCGGCGGACGGGGCGTCGGCGCTCGTGGCCGCTGACTCGTTGCTCATCCTTCGACCTCCGGGTTCACGACCGCCTGCTCGGCGACGTTGTCATCGATGCCCCAGGCCGCGAAGATCCGCTTCAGCGTGCCGTCGTTCATGAGGGACTGCAGGGCGGCCTGCATGGCGCTGGTCATGGCCGGGTCGTCCTTCGGGACGACGACGCCGAACGGGGCCATCTCGGTGACCTCGCCGATGGCCGAGATCGTGCCGCCGGTCCTGGAGACCGCGTAGTCGACGACGGGGGAGTCGGCCGACATGGCCTCGATCTTCCCGCCGACGAGGGCCTGCGTCACGGCGTCCTGACTGTCGTAGCGCTGGATGTCGGGCGGCGTCTGGCAGCGCGTGGCCTGCTCGGCGACCGCGTCGTCCTCCATCGTGCCGGTCTGGACGCCGACCGAGCGGCCGCAGACGTTCGTCGGGTCGAAGCCGGTCGGGTTGCCGGTCTGCACGGCCCATGCGATGCCGCCGAAGTAGAACTGGATCATGGTGAAATTGGACTCGCGCTCGCTCGTGATCGTGAAGGACGAGGCGCCCGCCTCGTACTTGGTCCCGATGGCCGGCATGATCGAGTCGAACTCGGCGTTCTCGACGCCCAGTTCCAGTCCCATGCGCCGGGCGACGGCCCCCATCATGTCGATCTCGTAGCCGACCGGGGTGCCGCCCTGCTGGAACTCGGCCGGGGCCCAGTACAGGTTCGAGCCGATGACCAGCCTGCCGTCCGCCGAGACCGATTCGGGAACGAGGGCCTGGACGGCCGGATCCGCCTGCACCGTCGAGGTGTCGTAGCCCGTCGTGCCCGAGTCGTTGTACTCGGCGATGACGGCGTCGGCCGACTGGCAGGCCGTCAATGACACCGCGCACGCCGCCGCCAGAGCGGCGATGGCTCTCCGTGAACGCACGAGCCCTCCTGCTGTGATTCCGGGTGGACCCGGGGCCCTCGGCCCCGGGCACCCACCGATGCGTGCGCACGCGCCGATCGATCGTGCGCATGCACCCATGATTATCGACCGCGGCCCGGCCCCGCGGCGCGCGCGTCCGGCATGTGCTCCCGGCCCGACCCGCGGACGCTCCGGGCGGGGTCCGCGCCGGAGCCCCGGGGCGCCTCCGGCGCGTCCCGCTGCGCGGCCCTGCGCTGCTCCGCGGCATCGCCCGGGGTCCGCACGGGTCTCGCGGGTGCTCCACGCCTGCCGCCCAGGGGCCGTTTCCGCGGCGGGACCCGTCGGTCAGCCGGTGATGGCCCTCTTCACCGCCGCGGCGACGGCCCGTCCCTCGGCGCGGCCGGCGGCGCGGGCGTTGACGGCCCTGACGATGGCGCTCATGCTCCTCATGGTCGGGGCCTCGTCACCGCAGACGGCGCGGATCTCCTCGGCGACCATGGCCGTCACCTCGTCCTCGGACAGCCGGGCGGGAAGATAGCGCGACAGGAGGGCGGCCTCGGCCGACTCCTTCTCGGCCAGTTCGGCGCGACCGGCGTCGGCATAGGTGCGGGCCGAGTCCTCGCGCGTGCGCACCTCGCGAGTGAGGATGCGCAGCTCCTCCTCGTCGCTCAGCTCGTGGGCGGGCCCGGAGACCTCCGCGTTCATGATGGCGGCGATCGCCATGCGGATCGTCGACCTGGCCTGCTCGTCCCTGGCCTTCATGGCCACCACGAGATCGGACTTGAGCTGGTTCTTCAACGCACCCACGGGAACTCCTTGTCGACTGTCGCGTCCCGGACCCGCTCCACGGGCCCGGCGGCCCATCCATCCTCCCACCATTCGCGCGGACCGCCCGTCCATGCCCGCCGGGCTCCGGCGGGCGGTGCCGTAGACTTGCTCGACGTGGCCCTGGATGAATTGAACGAACGGATCTCTCAGCTCGACAAGTCGCTCGCGTCGATCGAGTCGGTCGTCGACGTGCCGGCCAGGAAGGAGCAGATCGCCGAGCTCGAGGTCGAGTCCGCGGCCCCCGATCTGTGGAACGACCAGGAGCACGCCCAGCAGGTGACGAGCAGGCTCTCGCGCCTCCAGTCCGACGTCGAGCGCGTCGAGGGGCTGCGCGGGCGTCTCGATGACGTGCAGGTGCTCGTCGAACTGGCCGCCGAGGAGGGCGACGAGGCCACTGCGGACGAGGCGGACAAGGAGATCGGCTCCCTCGCCGAGGAGATCGAGTCCCTCGAGGTGCGCACCCTGCTGTCCGGCGAGTACGACGAGCGCGACGCCCTCGTGACGATCCGCTCCGAGGCCGGGGGCGTCGACGCGGCGGACTTCGCCGCCATGCTGCTGCGCATGTACGAGCGCTGGTGCGAGCGCCACGAGTACGCCTACGAGGTCTACGACATCAGCTACGCGGAGGAGGCCGGCATCAAGTCGGCGACCTTCACGGTCAAGTGCCCCTACGCCTACGGCACCCTCTCGGTGGAGCAGGGCACCCATCGACTCGTGCGCATCAGCCCCTTCGACAACCAGGGTCGGCGCCAGACGAGCTTCGCCGGCGTCGAGGTGCTGCCGGTCGTCGAGGAGACCGACCACATCGACGTCCCCGAGCAGGACATCCGCGTCGACGTCTTCCACGCCTCGGGCCCCGGCGGCCAGGGCGTCAACACGACCGACTCCGCCGTGCGCGTCACCCACCTGCCCACCGGCATCGTCGTGAGCTGCCAGAACGAGCGCTCCCAGATCCAGAACAAGGCGGCCTGCCTGCGGGTCCTCCAGGCGAAGCTGCTGGAGAGGGCCCGCGCGGAGCGCGAGGCCGAGATGAACGCCCTCAAGTCCGATGGCAACTCATGGGGCTCCCAGATGCGCTCGTACGTCCTGCACCCCTACCAGATGGTCAAGGACCTGCGCACCAACCACGAGTCGGGCAACCCCGACGCCGTCTTCGACGGCGACATCGACGCCTTCATCGACTCGGGCATCCGCTGGCGCCGCAGGGTCGAGCAGGAGAGCTGAGAGGCCCCGTCCGCGCGACACGCCGGGCGCGTCGAGCCGGGCGCCGGAACGGCTCCTCCTAGACTCGTGGGGAACCGTCGAGGGCTTCTGCGGCCGCGGCGGACCCGCCTCAGTCCAGCCGTCAGGAAGCAGCCGTGATCACATTCGAGAACGTCACGAAGGTCTACCAGAACCAGACGGCCCCCGCGCTGTCGCACATCGACGTGAGCGTCGACAGGGGGGAGTTCGCCTTCCTCGTCGGCGCCTCCGGCTCGGGCAAGTCGACCTTCCTGCGCCTCATCGTGCGCGAGATCCGCGCCACCTCCGGACGCGTCCTCGTCGACGGCCGGGACGTCGGTCGGCTCGGCCAGTTCCGCGTGCCGAAGCTGCGCCGCAAGGTCGGCATGGTCTTCCAGGACTTCCGGCTGCTGCCCGGCAAGACGGTCTACGAGAACGTCGCCTTCGGCCTCCAGGTGATCGGCCGCCCCAGCGCCGAGATCCGCCAGCGCGTACCCGCCACCCTCGACCTGGTGGGCCTATCGACCAAGGGCGACCGACTCCCCGAGGAGCTCTCCGGCGGTGAGCAGCAGCGCGTGGCCATCGCCCGGGCCGTCGCCAACGACCCGCTCGTGCTCATCGCCGACGAGCCCACCGGCAACCTCGATCCCGCCACCAGCGTCGGCATCATGAAGCTGCTCGACCGCATCAACCGCCGCGGCACCACGGTGCTCATGGCGACCCATGACGCGATGATCGTCGACCAGATGCGCCGCCGCGTCATCGAACTCGACGCCGGCGAGGTCGTCCGCGACCAGTCCACCGGCGCCTACGGCACCGCATGAGCCCGCGGGCCCCCGGTCGTCCGCGCGGTCAGGACCGTCCGCCCGAGCCCCCGCACACACAGACCTCGTACACACAGACAAGGAGTCCATCGATGCGTCACACCCTGCGTGAGACCTGGTCGGGCCTGCGTCGGAACATGTCGATGACCTTCTCGGTCATCGTCACGATGTGGGTCTCGCTGGCACTGTTCGGCGCGAGCCTCATGACCATCGCCGAGGTCGACGAGCTCAAGGGCGAGTGGTACGACCGGATCGAGATCTCGGTCTTCCTGTGCAACCAGGACTCCGCGGCGAGCGGGGTCGGGGGCAACTGCGTCGAGGGCGGGGGCGTCGCCGACGACCAGCGCGAGGCCATCCGCACCGCGCTCGAGTCCGACCCGAACGTCGAGACGATCTACTACCAGACCAAGCAGGAGGCCTACGACGAGTTCCAGACCACCTACGGCGACAACCCGGTCAAGGACACCCTCACCGTCGAGCAGATGCAGGAGTCCTTCCGCGTCAAGCTCAAGGACCCGCAGAACTATCGGGGCCTCGTCTCCGAGCTCTCGGCGCTGAACGGGGTGCAGAACGTCCAGGACCTGCACCCGATCCTCGACCCCTTCTTCCGCGTCATCAACGCCCTCAAATGGGGCACGATGGGCATCGCCTGCGTGCTCCTGCTGGCCGGCACCCTGCAGATCGCCAACTCGATCCGCATGTCGACATTCACCCGGCGCCGTGAGATCGCCATCATGCGCCTGGCCGGGGCCTCCACCACCTACGTTCTGCTGCCCTTCCTGCTCGAGGCCCTGTTCGCCGGCGTGATCGGCTCACTGCTCGCCTGCGGCGTCATGGCGGGCCTGCAGTACTTCGTCGTCGACCGGCTCTCGCAGGCGGTCACGATCTCGCTCGGGATGATCGGATGGGCCCAGACCGGCCGGGCGATGCTCGCCGTGCTGGCCGTCGGCGTGGCCCTGTCCGTCCTGCCGACCCTCGTCGTCACCCGTCGCCATCTGCGCGTCTGAGCCCCTCGCGCCCGCCCGCGCTCCTGCGGTTGCCGGTAGGGTGGTGCCGCAGACGGGCCGGGCAGGGGCCGGTGGTGCTATGCTTACCTGTTCGGGCGGCACCGGGCCCCGCCCGTTCGGACAGCGACACGGGTCTCGCCCCGATCGGGCGGACGGACATCGATGGAGGGAGCGGGCATGCCGCGCGAGAAGGGCGAGAGGATGATCGCCCGCAACAGGAGGGCGACGCACGACTACTCGATCGGCGAGCGCCTCGAGGCGGGCATCGTCCTCACCGGCACGGAGGTCAAGTCGCTGCGCGACGGGCGCGCCTCGCTGGCCGATGCCTTCGCCACCATCGACGACGGCGAGGTCTGGCTGCACCAGGCCAACATCCCCGAATACTCCATGGGCAGCTGGCGGCGCAGCCACACGGCCCTGCGCAAGCGCAAGCTCCTGCTGCACCGCCAGGAGATCGCACGTCTGGAACGCCAGCTGGCCTCCTCGGGCCGCACGCTCGTGCCATTGGCCATGTACTTCAAGGACGGCCGCGCCAAGGTCGAGCTCGCCGTCGGCACGGGCCGACGCGAGTGGGACAAGCGCCAGGCGATCCGCGAGCGCGACATGAACCGCGAGGCCCAGCGAGAGCTGGCCGACCGCACGAGGAGGGGCCGCCGCTGAGCGCCCGCACGACGAGGAGCACCCCCACTGGCCCCGGACACGCCTCGGGTGATCTCGTCCGTACCCCGAACGCCCCGACGACGGAAGGAACGATGTGAGCAGTTCGAATCATCCCCATGCCGACCGGTCTCGCCGCCGCGACGGCGCCCCGCATGGTTGGTCTGGTCGGGTGGGTGCGGTGTTGGCGGTGGTGGTGCTCGTGGTTGCGGGGGCGCTGGTGCCGGGTACGGCGCAGGCGCAGACGAACGACAGCGTCGATTCGTGGGACACGACGTTCACCGTCGGCACGGATGGCCTGCTCCGCGTGTCGGAGACGATCGTGTGGCGCTTCGGGTCGAACTCGGGGCGGCATGGGATCAAGCGGACGCTGCCGACGCGGGAACCGTTCGGTGACGAGGCCGACAAGAAGGACGCCGTCTACGACATCACGGATGTGTCGGTGACGAGCCCGGACGCGTCGGCGGCGTTCACGACGAGCACTGATTGTGAGCAGGGCGGTCCCAGGGACTGCTCCGAGACGCTCAAGATCGGTGATGCGAACACGAGGATCACCTCGGCCACGGCGACGTACACGATCGGTTACACGGTGTCGGGGGCGTTGCGCAGCTCGGGGGACTACGACGAGCTCTACTGGGATGTCGTCGGCAGTGAGGCGCCCACGATCGACCGGCTCTCGGTGAGTGTCGAGGTGCCGGGCGGTGTGCAGGAGACGCGGTGCTACTCGGGTGCGGCGGGGACGAGCACGGAGTGCACGAGTCAGGCCGTCGTGGACGGCAGGGGGGTCTTCACGCAGGAGCCGAGGACGGCTGGGACGGTGACGACGATCGGGGCGAAGATCGCTCCGGGGCTTGTCTCCGACAACCAGCCCCACCTGGAGAAGGCGCGGATGTCGGAGACCGCCAAGGCGTCGCTCGCCTTTCTGGGCGTGGGCGGCTCCTGCACGATCGCGGCGATCGTCGGACTCCTCCTGTTCTGGCGAAACAGCCGGGATGAGCGTTTCGCCGATGTGCCGCCCGGTATGGTGCCGGCCGGCACCGATGATGCTCCGGTGCGTCCTGACAAGAAGTCCGATCATGAGACGATCCCGGTGCGGGTGGTTCCGCCCGATGTGCCGGTGGCGGTCGGTGGTCTGCTCATCGACGGGCGGATCGGGGCGCGGGAGACCTCGGCTGTGCTCGTGGATCTTGCTGTGCGTGGCGCCATCCAGTTGCGTGCCGAGGATGATGGGGAGAGGGTATATGCGCGGCTCGTGGACGCCTCCCGGGTCGACCAGCCGTTCGAGGAGGAGTTCCTGCGCACGATCTTCTCGAACGAGAAGGCCGAGCCCGGCGCCGAGGTCGCCCTGCACAAGCCGGGCGCGTTGTTGAAGGCCGGCGAGCAACTCAGCTCCGACGTCACCTACTCGGCCACGAAAAGCCGCCTCATGAAAAGCGCCGGAAAGGTCGGCGAGAGAGGCTCGGCCATGCTCTCGACGGTCCTCTGGTGGATGATCGGCCTTCCGATCCTCTTGGGCATGTTCTCCCTCGTGGGCTCCGGGGGCATGCAGTTCACGCCGACGAAGTCCGCCGCAGCGGCGTCAGTTGACCCCAGCGCAGCGGCGATCCTCGGCTTCGTCATACCGGCGGTCGTCTTCGGCATCGGTTGCTGGCAGATCCACTCCCGGGGTCAGCGCACCGCGCTCGGCAGGGCGTTCACCGACCAGGTCGACGGCTTCCATGAGTATCTGGCGACGGCGGAGGCTGACCAGATCCAGTTCGAGGAGGGTCGGGACATCTTCAGCGAGTATCTTCCGTGGGCGATCGCCCTCAACCTGACCAACCGTTGGGCGCAGATCTGTCGGCGACTCGCCGAAGAGGGGCGCCTGCCCGCCACGCCGCCGGCCTGGTACTACGGCGACCCCGCCTCCTTCAACTACGGCTACTTCGCCGGGAACATGGTGCGGTCCATGAGCGCCGGTTCCAGCCCCGCCCCCTCGAGCGGCGGCTCCGGCAGTGGTTTCGGCTCCAGCGGCGGCTCGTCGTTCAGCGGCGGCGGGGGCTTCTCCGGAGGCGGCGGCGGTGGCGGCGGCGCCAGCAGCTGGTGATGACCACCGCGGAGGCCCGTGCGACGCGGTCCGGTCCGCACGCATGATCCGATCCTGTCGGCGGTGTCACGAACACGGCGGGCGGGCCATCAGCCCTCCGAAGAGCGGTGCACAATGAGTGGGCCGCGCCCCGCCCGGGGATCCCCCCGGACGGGGCGCGCGGACCAGGACCCGCACCGAGGACACCCGCATGAACGACCAGACATCCGGCGGCGTCGGCCGCATCGAGACCCGGGGCATCGAACCGGTGCCCGACAACGAGCGCCGCGGCGGCCCCGGGAGCCTGTTCTGGATGTGGTTCGGCGCCAACATGGGCGTGCTCGGCATCACGATGGGCGCAGCCCTCGTCACCCTCTACGGCCTCGACCTCGCGCAGGCGCTGCTCGTGACGATCGCCGGCTCGTGCGGCTCCTTCGCCCTGGTCGGCTGGCTGTCGACCACCGGCAGGCGCAGCGGCGCCCCCGGCCTCACGGCCTCGCGCGCCGTCTTCGGGGTGCGGGGCAACTGGGGGCCGACGATCGTCAGCTGGATCAGCTTCGTCGGCTGGGAGACGACGATGTGCACCACGGCGGGCTTCGCCCTGCTGGCCGTGCTCGGGATCCTCGGCGTTCCCGTCACGACGCCCGTCATCGTCGGGTGCATCCTTCTCGTCGTCACCATTGCGGCGGTCATCGGCCTGCTCGGCCATGCGACGATCATGTGGATCCAGAAGTGGCTCACATGGATCTTCGGCGCCCTCACGCTGGCCGTCGTCGTCCTGCTGGCGGTGACCGTCGACTGGCCGGCCGTCGGCGCCCTGCCCGCCGGCGGCCCCTCGTCCGTGCTCGGCGCCTTGGGCTACATCGCGGCCGGCACCGGCCTGAGCTGGGTCGCCGCCGGCGCCGACTACGCCCGCTATCTGCCCCGCACCGTCTCGTCCGCAGGCCTGATCGCCGCCGTCGTCGGCGGCGCCGGCATCCCGCTCGTCGTCCTCATCACGACCGGCTCGCTCATGGCCGGCTCCGACCCCGGGCTGGCCTCCGCGTCCGACCCCGTCGCCGCCATCGGGGCCAGCCTGCCCGCCTGGATGCTCGTCCCGTATCTGCTCGCCGCTGCCGCCGGCCTCATCGCGGCCGCCGATCTGTCGCTGTACTCCTCGGGGCTCAACCTGCTGACCGGAGGCATCCGGATCACCCGCATGGCCGCCGTGTGCATCGACGGCGTCCTCGTGCTCGCCGGCGGGCTCTACATCACCGTCGTCGCCGAGGACTTCTACGGCCCCTTCACCACCTTCCTCACGCTCCTCGCCGTGGGACTCACCGCCTGGGCCGGCGTCTGCGCCGTCGACCTGGCCACCCGACGGGTCTACGACACGGCGGGCCTCACCGACACCGCCAGGGGCAGCACCTACTGGTACACGGGCGGCGTGAACTGGGCGGCCCTCGGCCCCTGGCTCATCGCCATCGCCGCCGGGCTGTGCTTCACCACGGCCGCCGTCGGCGACGACGTGTGGTTCGCCGGCCCGCTCGCAGGCACCTGGCTGGGTGAGAACTCGATGGGCTGGCTCGTCGCCGGTCTGACGGGCGCGGCGCTCCACGCGGTCGGCCGTCGCCTCGTCGGGCGACCCGTCGAGACGGAGCGACTGTGAGCGGGGCGCGCGCCGGTCGGGTCGTCTCGCTCGAGTCGATCATCGTCGACCTCGGCATCGACGTGCCGAACCTGCCCCCAGCCGGCGGCGACGTCATCGCCTCGGGCTCACGGGCCCGGGTGGGCGGCGGCTTCAACCTGGTCGCCGCGGCGGCCCGGCAGGGGACGCCCACCGTCCACGCCGGACGCATCGGATCGGGCCCCCACGGACGACTCATCGCCGACGCCCTGGCGGGGGAGGGCGTCACGGTCGCCGGGCCCGTCGACACGTGCGAGGACTCGGGCTTCTGCATCGCCTTCCGCGCGCCGGGGGTCGAACCCACCTATGTGACGGTGCCCGGGGCGGAGAGCATGCTGAGGCCGGCGGACCTCGCCGGGATCCGCCCCGGCGCCGGCGACGTGCTCTGCGTCTCCGGCTACGACCTCATGTACGAGATCAGCGGCTCGACGATCACGGGCTGGCTGGGGGAGTGCGGCGCCGCTCCGCTGGTCGTCCTCGACCCCGGCCCGCTCGTGCTCGACATCCCCGTGGCGGCGCTGAGGGCCCTCACCGGTGTGCTCGACGTCCTGACGCTCAGCGCCCGTGAGGCCGTGCTCGTCGCCGGGGCCGGGCCGCCGGACGAGCAGCTGCACCGGACGGTGCGCCGGCGCCTCGGGCTGCGGGACGGGACGGTGCTCGTCGTCCGCGCCGGGGCGGCCGGTTGCACCTCGACCCGCGGCGGCTCGGAGGAGCCCGTCACGACCCCGGGGCGCGCTGTCGAGGCCGTCGACGTGACCGGCGCCGGCGACACCCACACCGGAGTGCTCGCCGCACGGCTCGCCGAGGGCGCCGCCCTCGACGATGCCCTGGCGGCGGCCAACGCGGCAGCGGCGCTCTCCGTCACCCGCCGGGGCCCTGCCACGGCGCCACGCCGCGACGAGACGGAGCAGTGGGGTCTCACCTGATGAACATCAGGGGGAACCCCCACTCATCCCTTGTTTAAAATTCATCTGGTGGCGCCGATGGGGGTTCTCGCGGCGGCGGTCGGGGCGCCACGGCCGCTCCGTCCTCATCCTGAGGGAAAGCGGCGTCACCATGAGTCTTCTCCACGAGCATCCGCTCGCCGTGGCCATCGGCACCGGCATCACGGCCCTGTTCATCGGTGTGCTGGGCGGGGTGAGCAGCGCGGAGCCTGCGTCGTCGGCCCCGTGCTCCCCGGCGGTGACGAGGACGGCCACCGCCACGACGACGGTGATGCCGAGTACGAGCCCCACTCCCGCGCCGACCGTCACGGTGACCGAGCAGGTGACGGCCACGGTGACCGCCCCGGTCCAGTACGCCGGCGCCGGCTCCGGCACCGACCAGGGTGCGGGCGGCGGGACCGCAGACACCGGAACCGGCGGGGGCGGCACCGGTGGAGGCTCGGACGCCGACGGCGGGTACGCCTACTACAAGAACTGCAGCGCGGCCCGCGCGGCGGGGGCGGCTCCGCTGTACCGCGGGGAGCCCGGCTACCGCTCAGAGCTCGACCGGGACGGCGATGGCGTCGCCTGCGAGTGAGCTTCGGTTCGGTGGCCTCGGCGCGTACACTTGCAGTGCAGCCGTTCCGCGTGGTCCGCCACCGGGTCGGTGACAACTCAACAGGGGGTGATCGGTTTCGACTGGAGTGGTAGCTCCAGGAGAAGCGGGCCGAGAATCCAGAGTCGTCTCGTTAATGTCCTCTGGGAACCAACAAGTGCCGATACCAATCGCACTGACTTCGCTCTCGCTGCCTGATCAGTGACCGAAGGGTCAGCCCGGACGTAGCCTTCCGTCCGGTTCCTGGCCTCATTCAGAAGGCTTGCTCAGTGGTCCGTGTCCGGGGGATCGCTGGGGACTCCTCCCGGACTGGGCTTGGCCGCAACTCGTCGACGTGAGTGCGGGGGCCGAGCAGACCGTCAAGTCGACTGCGCCCGGAGAAGACCTGGTCCGCCTCGTCAGGACGCGGGTTCGATTCCCGCCACCTCCACGAAGAGCCTGCTGGCGTTGATGCATTGACGCGCCAGCAGGTCTTTTGTCGTTTGCATGTGCCGTTTTCGGTCTTGCGTGTGAGAGTTGCCGATTTCGGATCAAAACCCCTGGCTGGGGCGTTTTTATGCGCGCGAGAACAAGAAGGACGCCGGAGGTCACGACGGTTGCAGGCGGAGCTCCGTTAAGTCCGGGTGGAAGCCGAGCCCCCGAAGAAAGCGGCGACCCTCGTCCGCTCAGGGGGGGCTTGTGCAAAACCTTGACGCAATCCAAGTGAAACGTCTAGCCGGCGGGCTCATGGAATTGAATTTTGCATAAGCCTCCTCATGCATGGGAACACTACTCTTTATCGGTGTCCGAAAAATGTGAGGCGCTTCAGGAATTGGATTATTTCGCCGGGGGATCGGCCAAGCCGGGAAGGTTGTAGCGGTTGTCCAAAGGGTACTTCTGCGGATTTGTCTTGTGCTTGACCCGGTTCTCCTCGCGGTTCTTGAACCATGTCGTGATGGGGGATATCTCGTCATCTGTGGCGGGACAGTCCGCGTCGGGGTATTGGACGAGCGAATCGTCACTCCATCCGTAGGCGGAGCGGACGAAGGCCCGCACTGCCAGGCTCCTCTCGAAGTCTGCGGGCAGATCCTTGAGGAGCTCTGGGACGGCCGTCTCACTTGGGGCGGTTAGGCCCAGGCATCCCTCCAGGTCCCGATAGGTCTTGGCCAGTTCGACACCGCTGTGAACGATGACGGCGGTGGCCCTGATCTCGACCATCCCGAGGCCGAGGGGCTTGCCGAAGCCGAGCCTGTGATAGCCGACGACGGGAGACCTGCCGGTCCGTCGCTCGCCGTCGGGCACCAGACGCTCGGGGGTCAGCAGCCACACGAGGACGGCGAGCTCCTGCCTGGTCAGCCCCTCGAAGCTGATCGTCGTCGTGAAGGCGGCTCCCGGCGCGAGGTAGGAGCCGACGGCGGTCTCGCTGGGGCCCGGGGAGCCGGTCAGGGGCTTGACGTTCGGGATGGACTCGATCGGCTTATCGATCTGCAAACGGTGAGACGGGTAGACCTTTCGGATGAGGCGCTGGTCGCCCGCGTAGGTCTCGCTCCGGGTCGTCTTTTCCGGGGGTGTCCTACCGTTCTTCCCATGGAGGTACGGCACGCCGGTCGATGGCTTCGGGCTGGCCAGCGTCGGCAGGATCCAGCCCGTGCTGTCGCCCTCCGGCAACCTGAGCCAGTTCTCGCCCTCGGGCTGCAGAGCTGGGGTGATCGGGTGGATCGTGATGCGTCCTCGTACTGCCGCTCCCTGGTCCTGCCCCTCGTCCTTGGTGTCGGCGACGAAGCCCCACATGCGGTCCGCAAGGGAGGCCTCGGCATAGCCCCGCGCTGGGGTGATACCGTCGGCCTCGGCCAGCTCCGCGGGCGTGCGCGCGCCGCTGCTGACGCGTCTGCCCACCTGGGACAGGGAGAGTCCGGTGATCGTGCCCGTGGAGTCGATGGAGGCGAAGAGGGGGACACCAGGGTCGGCGGCGGCCAGCCTTCTCAGGTACTGCTCGATCGCCTCGCGGTCCGCGCTGAGGCCCGGCCCGCCGTGGGACGTGTCGAGAATCGAGTGGATGAGCCAGGTGTTCGGGGCGTCGGAGCGGCGGGTCTTGGACTCGTCCGGTGCGCCGGCCTCATGGCGGCGCGCCTCCTGGCGTTTGAGGGTGCGGATGTTCTCCAGGTAGCTGTGGATGACCTCGACGAGGCCCGCCAGAACCCGTTCGGAGACCTCGCGGTAGGTTCGGTTCTGATCGTTGTCGAAGAAGATGAACTCGTTGTGCTTCGTGTCAATGAGAGGGTCTGAGCCCTCGGGGGTGAGTCGGACGACGTAGCCGGTGTAGGAGCGACCGTTGGTCTTTGAGCCCCGTTTGGTAGCACCGCAGAAGCGCTCGCCGTTGATGGAAGCCACGATGAGACGCTTTGTTTGGTAAAACCTCTCCTCCTGCATGGTGAAGGTGATCCTGCTGAGGTGAGGCGTCGCGGTTCTGAGCAGGCTGAGTCGTGCCGCGACGTCCTCGCGGCTCGTTCCGCCGTGGTATTTTTTCTTCCTATCCTTGACGGCCCCGGAGTACATGAGCCCGCCTGATTGGTTATACAGGGATGTACGGGAGTTCTCCGAGTTAGGCAGGACGACCGCGCACAGATACGGCGGCTCTTCCCACTGCCCCGGCTTGAGCCTTGGGTTCTTTCCGAGCATGATGCGCGCTCGCAGGCCGGTTCCCTTGCGAGCGCCTGGATCTGGGACGAGGAACACGGGGTAGAGAATCGCGGATTCCTGGGTGGTACGGCGGTGCGTGAGCACATGGTCATGGCCCGCGAAGACGCGCATGCGCGAGGCGGTGACCGCCTCGTAGGCGGAGGACAGGACGCCCTTGAGGGTGCTGACCGGGATGGACACATCATCCCAGTTCGTGGTACCGCCAGTAGCTCCGCTGCGCGAGGCGACGATGACCCGCCCGTCCTTGGTGTCCTGACCGGGAACGGTCGGGGACACAACTGTGAGGGATACGCGCAGCTCGCCCGAGAGATCATTCGGCCGGAGGTAGTCGTGCCCGGAAGGCGGGCGGTTGCCGACGAAGCCGTTCCGCCCAACGGCGTGCCAGTCTTTGACCGTTGGAATGCCATTGTATGCGTGATGCCAGGTTGTCATCGATTTGCCCTTACGCGAAGACACGGCTACCGCCGAGCGCCACGTCGCCGCCCGCTTTGTGGATGCTCAGCTCTACCTCGCTGGCGCTCGGTGACGATAATCGGCTTTCCAGAGTCGGTGCCGAACATGTCGCGCGGGGAGAGGCCCTTGCCTGGATGCGGCTCACCGGTCTTGCCGTTGGTCTGGTTGTTCTCCTTGTTCTCGTCCAGGCTCATATGCCTGACCTCCCGGCCATCGGTGTAGCCGAAGGCGGCGCGCTGCATGGCGCGCACCCACGGGGTTTTGAGAAGAACGGCCTCATTCGGAAGGGGGAAGCGAGTCGTGGGCACGGTCGGCTCGGTCAAACCGAGGCAATTGCTCAGGGACGCGTAACCCTCGGCTTGGTCCGTACCGGTGCGCACTCGGAGTCCGTTCGGCGCAATGCGGACCTCGACGGCGCCCAGACCGAGGGGTTTGCCGAGACCCAGGCGCAGACATCCCACGGCATCGGGGCCGGCTACCTCGCGCTCCTCCGAGGGGACGAGCTTCTCCGGCGTGAGAACCCATAGGAGCGCCGCGAGCTCATCTTGGGACAGGTTGGTGAAGGACACGGTGCAGCGCAGGACACTGCCGGCCTCGACCCAGGAGCGGACGGTGAGACGGACCGCGTCATTGGTCTGCTCCCGACCGCCCAGGACCGCGGCTCTCGTCGCTGGCTGTGGAAAACCGTCGGCGTCGAGGTCCTTGCCGTCAAGGAGCCTGCGGTGCACGGGATAGGCCGCAGTGCCAAGCAACTGCCCCTTAGCGAAGTAATCATCGCGCCGGAGGACGCCGCCGTTCTTGTTCTTGGGAGTACCGCCGGAGGCGTCGGTGAGGAACCGCCTGGCCGACGACGGTTTGGGCATCAGAAGAGGCGTGAGTACCTTCTTCTTGGTGCAGATGCGGACTCGCGAACCGTCGACCGGCCCGATGATGATCCGGCCGCGGGCGGCGACGTCCCCGCCCTTGGCGCCATCGGCAGCATCCGGGACCACGTAACCGAAAAGCCGGTCGGCCGCCGACGCCTGCTTCCGCGACGCCAGCGGGAGAACGCCCTGCTTGTCTGCCAGTTCTCGAGGCGAGGCATCGTAGGAGCGTCTGCCGACGATTGTCGGGAAGACGTCGATGACCTGAGCCGTGTCGGGAATCCCGTCCTGGGCGGAGGTGGAGAGCATGTCAAGCCTGACGAAGACCAGGTCGCCTGCAGAGAGCGGCCGAGATGAGCCTGTTGCCCAGGTCGCCGCTGCACGGTTGAGCAGGTGCTTGTCTCCTCCGGGCACCTTCTGCTGCTCGCGGTAGGACCGGAGGACCGTGGCGTACCTGGCCACATGCTCGTCGGTGAGGGGCAGCACGAGGCCGTCAAGGCTGTGGCCATCATGCGCAGACTTGAAGAAGAATCGTTCGTAGGTTTTCTCTTTGAACAGATCGTGCGCGGACTTCGTCTCAGGGGCAGTCCGGCAGGGATATCCCCATACGTTGAAATGCGTCACTTTGCTGCCTTCGACCTGGAAGAACACCTCCAAGTCATCTTCATCCCACACTCCAGTGACCATGAGATGCGGCGTATTCTTACTGTCCTTCCACTGCGTGAGGCGAACTTCGACCTGCTCTCCGTGCCTCGTGAGTTGACGGAAGCGGGCGAAGACCTGCTTGTCGCTCAACGCCCCTCCGGGACCGGCCTGAATACGAGGATGATTTGTGCGGACAATCGTCCCATGACCGTCATTGAGATCGTCCCTGATCAGAGCAACTCGTGCGTTTTTTCCGAATCCGTCGAGAACCTCGACGCCGAGTCGACCGCCATCGATTTCGCAGACGCGTCCGGGAAGGAGCTGGTTCGCTGCGGCCGGATCTGCCCGGTACGTCAGTGGCACGGAGCGATCATCGGCCGTCCGCCGGAACCCGCCCTGGTTCTCCACGTCCCCGAAGACTCGGAAACGCGAGCAGGTGAAGGTTTCGTACGCGCGGGAGATCATGCCCTTGACCATGGTCGGCGGCACGCGGACGGTTCCATCGGCGTCGAGCGGAAGATCGACGACGTGACGTTGCTCTGAGCGGCCCGGCCGGACGGGGACTTCCGTGGTGGTCTGCTCGCCGAAGACCAGCGGTGTGCGCACCGTGATCTCCAGGTCAACCGAGCCGGACCAGCGCTGCGGATCGAGGTGGTCGTGCGACGGTGCGGGTCCGTCGAGGAAGAGGTCACCAGGCAGGACCGTGTGCTGGGCAAGCCTGTGCGCAGAGGCTCGCAGCACTGGAATCCGGTTGACGGAGGAATGGAAGGACGCGAAGTCAGCCATTGGAGGGCCCCCATGTTCCCGTCATGAGCTCGTCGGTGAAGACCGTGTTGCCGTACTCGGAGTCGGTGAAGATCTCGATGCTGGTCATCGTGTCCTCGGGTTTGTTGAAGGGTTCGGTCGCGCCGTGCTGGAGGTATGCGTTCTTGCGGTACCAGCACGACTCGCCTCCCGACCGTCCTTCCGTCATCGCCCAGACGGTGATCTCGGCGGAGCCGGACCCGTTGAGCCAGCGCCATTCGTGGGCGAGGACGGGGCCGTCCGGTGGCGGACACGTCTTCCATATCCTCACTTCGTAGACGGTTCCTTCCTCAACCGCACCATCGGAGGCCCGGAGGCGCCCGTCGGAGACCGAGGTGATGGCGCGCGCCCTCGCCGTCGTGTAGGCGACCCCGGCAAGGGAACCCACGGAGGCAACCTTCGCCAGGAGACCGTCAAGCGTCCCGTTGCCGTCGGACGAGCAGGACCACATCGCTTTCTTCAACGGCGGCATCGTGAGTGTCTCAGCCATTGCGCTTCTCCTCGGTGTCGATGAGGTAGGAGGACCACCCAGCAGCGTCTGCGCCAGCATTCGGCGTAATCGTCGCATTGACGGCCCTCAGGTGCTCCAGCAGCGCCTTGGCGACGTCGCGCCCGCTCCGGCCCGCGCCCGCCTTGAAGCTCTTGGTTCCGCCATCGGGAAGCCCGAGCCATTCCAGGCCCGTCACGGTGAGCCCCTTGACCTCCACCTGCCCCAGTCCGCGGGTTCCCCTGCTGCCCAGAGGAAGCGTGCCGGTGGCCAGCTCGGCCAGAACGAGGCCCAACAGGCACCAGGCGGCACGACGGCGGTTGTCGTCCGCGGGCAGCCTGTTGGGGTCCAGCTCCAGGGTGATCGCGTTCCACTCGACGTCGTGCACCTCCTCGCTGTACAGGGCCCCTTCGGCCACACCGCCGGTCCACCGGTCGCCCGCGTTGTGGGTGATGGTCCGGCACGTGCCCGCCGAAGACGCGAGGGTGTCCAGAACTGACAGGGTTCCGCGCCGCTCGGTGGTGCCGAACAGGTCGCGCACGAGGGAGGGATCGGCCGCGAGCTGATCGTGGACACCGGTCTCCGACCAGTCGTTGACGCCTTCGTCCCGCCGCGCCGCCAGGACCGTACGGGCTATCCGCGATGCCCGCGAGCGCAGCGCTCCGCGGATCGAGGAGCCTGGCAGCACCAGCAGGTCATCGCCGCGAAGGCCTGAGCGCAGTGGCGTCGTCGGCTTGGACTCCCTCCGTGCCTCATCGGAGACCGATTCGCTGTTGGCGACGGGTGGGTCCGTTGGCGACGGATCGGCCTGGGCCTCGCCTGAAGCCTCGGTCTCAGCCGGTGTCTCCGCCACAAGGATCCCGGTCGGGCTGTCCCAGTCGATGCGGATCTGTACCCGCTCCGGCTCGGTGCAGGAGACCGGTGTGACCGTGCTGGTGATGTCTTGGCCTCCGGCGAGCGAGCCCAGGAGGTCTTCTCGAGACCCGAGCGAGAATTTGACGAGCGTCCACGGCCTCGCGCCTTCGGCGAGCCTCACCCGTCCCCAGCCGGCGTTCCGGCGTCCCCCGAAAGCTACTCGCCCGGACTCCAGAAGCCCGATGATCACGGCGAAGAGCTGCTCCACCTGTTGCTCGGTGGCAGGAGGGGACGACGGGGCGGGGAGGGACTCCTCGGAACGGCTTAGGGGCATTGGCCCGGCCTGAGCGGTGACTGTTAGGGTCAGCGATGTGTCCGTCGGCACGTACTCGTGCTCGAAGAGAGCCGTGTCTCCCGCTGCCCCCCAGTAACGGTCGATGGCGATGCCGGTGCGGGTCGGCAGTCCCGGCTCGTCCGGTCCCTCTGCACCGGAGGCGCTGTCGGATGCCGGGGTGAGCTCGATGCTGTGGAAGGTCAGCGTCGCGGCGCGGGACTCCCCGCTCCTCGGGTTGCCCCAAAGGCGGTCGCGGTCCTCGCCTCCTGCACCGAGGTGCTGGAGGACCTCTTGCGGTGGGTCCGCCTTCAGATACCGTTCGCAGGCGGCACGTACGGCTCCCTTAACGGAGCGCCCCGTGAGAACCGGTCGGCCACGACCATCACGGGCGAAGCGCCGAGCCGTGGTCCGGCGCTCCTCCTTGGCGCGCATCCGGTCCGGCACCTCGTCGATCCCGCCTGAGTGCAGCGGCGAGTCGGTGACCAGGCAGACGGTCAGCTCGTAACGGGTGATGCTCATCGTCCCTCCTCCGATGTCGGCACGGTGGTGCTCCGGGTACCCAGCATGTCCCCCTGCTCCAGGCGCGCCAGTGAGAACTCGTTCCGCTCAAGCAGCGGATGTCCGACGACGAAGCGGCCGAATCCCTGAGCTCTCAGTTCGCCGACCCCGGCGATGGACAACCGCGCCAGTGCCGCTATGACGGCGTCCGGGGCTGCGCCCTCGGCCGGGCGCACCCGCAGCACTGAGCCTGCGCTGATGGCCGTGCGCGTGGCGCGCGGTTGGCCGTCGGCCGCCGCCCAGGAGTCGATGCGTCGGTGACGTATCCCGGCGGCGAAGCGGCCGTCGGCCCCGTCGACCAGGCCCACTGACGCCCCCGCCTGGATCAGTGCCGCGATCAGGTCGTCCCTGCGGCCGCCCGGCCCCAGCCGGGGGGAGCGGACCAGGACGTCGGAGGTGAGCCACAGGGTGGTAGCGCCGTCGCGGTCCCACTTGGGCGGATCCGCCTCGGACCCTCGGAACTGTCCGAGCGTGCAGCTGGCTCGGCCGTAGGCTCCGCTCAGGCGGCGGGATCCCAGTCGCTCCGGGAAGCCTCCCGGCGGGAAGATCTCGTCGAGCCTCGATCTCACGTGCTCGTGGAGCGCCTCGCTCATGAGGACGGTGGCCCGCAGGCACAGCCCCGTGGGCAGCGCCTTGACGAGGAACAGCTGCCCCGCGCCGGCGGCGCCCGTGCGCGAGTCGTGTGCCGTCGACTGCCGGCCCACGAGTGCCGGCGCCCCGATCGCCCCGGCCAGACCGTCGGCCGTGGGCTGTCCGGCGAGTGCCAGGTCGTGGCGAGGCAAGACGTACCCGCTGCGCAGGGGCTTGTGCACCTCCTCCGGCTCGCCGGCCAGCAGCCGGTTGAGCACCCGGGTGCGAGAGCCGCCCTCCCCGCCCTCCTGGGCTCGCTCCACCTTGGGGGTCGAGAGCACCAGCGGCACGGCCAGCCCTCGCACGCCATCGACGACGACGGTGGCATCCGAGACGAGGAGACTGCCGTTCACGACGGCGTCGCGCACGACGGCGTCGTTCTGGAAGACCCCGCGCAGTCTGCGGTGGATCAGGGGCAGGAGCATCGTGCCGCGCAAGAAGTCCAAGGAGCGGATCTCGTTGGAGAAGGGCACCTCGTAGGAGATGACCGGAGTGCGCAGCACAATGTCGAGCTCGGCGCAACGGAAGACAGAGGGCTCGTCGTCGGGGCGTGTACCGGATTGCCGCCGTGGGGTGGCGGAGATGACCGGCGCGCTCGCGGATCGTTCGGCCGTGCCGCCCTGTATTGCAGGCGGCTCCGGGGCTTGCCCCGTCCACTGCTCCAGTTGTTCACAGGTGCGGGCGGCGTAACTCGTTCTGTCGCCGACCCCGTCTGCGTCACCGACGAGGACATCGCACAGACCGTCGCCGTCGGAGCGGTTGGAGCCGAGGGCTCGTACGAGCAAGCCCGACAGCGCCAGGACGAGCTCGGTGGCACGGCGCTGCGGATCGGACCATGCGATCGTGTTCCCGTACAGGTCCGTCCCGTGTAGTTCGACGGTACCGGTGAGCGTGCAGGCACTGGCCCGCTCGAAGAACCGCAGATGATCCTTCTTGGCGGTCCCCGTGGCCTCATCGATGGACAGGGAGACGACGTCGTGGACGGTGCTCTCGGGCGGTGCGTCCGCGGGAAGGCGCGCGTCGGAGAAGGAGACGAGCCGCGGGCGCTTGGCTGTGCCGAACAGCGCTTCGACGAAGTGGCGCCATCCGCCCGAGGTACCGCCGTCGAGTGCCTGCGCCGCCAGGAAGGCCTGCTCGCGTACGGCACCCGTGACGACGGTTGCGCGGACCACAGGCAGGCCGTGTTCGTCCTTCTCGACGATGGAGTCGACGCCGCCGGCGATGCCCGTGCCGGTGGAAACGCCCCAGTCGGAGTGGAAGATGATCGTGACGGGAAGCGAGAGGGGGGAGACGGTGCTCATGCGTGGTCCTCGGAGGTGCTCGGGGTTGCGGAGGTGTTCTCGCCGGGAGCGATGGCATCGAGGTAGGACGCGGGGAGGATGTCCGTCAGCTCCATGAGGTCGAAGAGACCCTTGATGTCGCCCAGCAGAGTATCGATCCGTGCATCGACGTTGCTCCTGGCGTCCTCCCACTCCGCCTCGGCCTTGTCTTGCAGCTCCCGGCCGCGCGCGACGTCGCCGGCCAGCGCGGCCTGGGCGGCGTCGGACAGAAGTCTGCGGATGCGGGCGGCCCGCGTCTTGGGGAAGCGCGCGTCGGTCGCCTGGCTGTCCTCCGCGGTCAGGTTCTTGAATCGGCGCACTCGTGCGCAGACCTCGGGCCAGGAGGAGCGTCCGTTCGCCGATGTCGCGCTCTCGCCTGCCGAAGCCGGGGGCGCGTCGTCGGGCCACAGCAGGAAGGGACGGGTGGTGAAGGAGTCGTAGGCGTGGAGGATCTGCGTGGCGTCAAGCACCGTGGAGTCGAACAGGACGTGGTAGCTGATGGTTGAGCGCGCGGGTGTGGACGCCTTGCCGACCTTCTTCGCCTCGGTCACGAGCCGCTCGGCCAGATCGTAGGCGATGTGGAAGGGGTAGCTGTGGCCGACGACGGCGACCCCGGCGGCCGCTGTCATGGGACCAGACTGTCCGTTCGGGTCATCGCTCAGGTGGCTGAGCAGCTGGTCTTCTTCGGTTCGTTGCTCGTAGTCCTTGAGGTAGGCAGTAGCGAAGGGCAGGGCGTAGTCGCCGCTGGTGATGACGGTGACGTCGTCTCCGCCCAGGATGACGGGGACAACGGGGATCGCCGTGTGTTCGCGGCCCGTCGCCTCGGCGTCCTGGCGCGCCCAGTCGGCGACGTCTCTCCAAGCGGTGACGAAGGCCTGGATGACGCTGTTCTCCAGTCGTTCGTTGACCTTCAGGAGGAAGCGGCGCAGAGCGTCGGGGTCGTCCGGCCTGCAGCGGACTTCCTTTTCCTTCCGGAAGTCGCCGTCCGGAACCTTCTTCATCGCCATGTCGAGGTCCCGCATGATGGCGCCGACGCCGTTGCCGTCGATGTGGATGACGGCGATCTTCGACAGGGCGAGTGAGTCGTCATCGCCCAGCGGCTGGAGCATGCGTTCCAGCTTCAGGGGGTCTCGTGCGAGCTCCTCATCCGGAAGGCCGCCTTCGATTCGCGCCCGGTCGAGAAGGCTCTCCCTGGACGCGAGTGCCAGGTGACGTTTAACTCGGGAGGGCAGGGAGAGGGCCGTCCTCGTATCGTCCGTGGCCTCGTCGCGGATTCCCAGGGGCGGGGCCGCGGGGAGGACGGAGTCCTTCGCCCGCGTCAGGAAGGGCATCTGGGAGAAGCGGGCGAGAGCCGGAGGGCGGGAGAGCGCGTACTCAGCGGCCTTGGTGTGCACCTCTTTGAGCGCGGCGGCGTCCACGTATTTCTTGCCACCCATGTCCACGTAGACGCCCGAGACGTCCATACCGGGCGCCTCGGCGAGCGCCCGGCGGGTCACCCGGCCGATGAGGGAGACGGCGTCCGACTCGCCATCGACCATGATGATGACCTTGCCGGAGGAGCGGGAGACCCAGGGATCGGTCGGGTGGCATACGCTGGGCTCGCCGAGCGCCTCCTTGGTCCAAGAGGCGAGACGGGTCAGCTGGAACGAGGCACCGATGCTCTCGCGCAGGCGCGGGGAGGAGAAGATGTAACGCTGGTTCCCGTTGGTCTCGAGCATGACGAGGTACATGGGGGATCCTCTCGGATGGGCGGGACACGCTCAGTGTGCCACCCGACTGGCGACGGTGGACGCATTTCGTGGGTGTGTGACGCGCACGGGTGAGGCGAAGGTCCAGGGCTGGCGCGTTGCTGGCGCAGCAGAGGGGCTGGGTGCACAATCGCAACCGTGACGCCACCGCTGGTTGGTGGCATCGGCGCAGCAGAAGCGAGCAGGAGGCGCGGATGACCATCATCGTCCATCCGGTGGGCCAGGGGGACCTGCGCAACGACATCGTCGGGCTCTCGAGCCTTGAGCGGCAGGATGCCCAGAAGGAGGCGCAGAAGAAGACGAAGGACCTTCTCGACGCGAAGGACGCCGAGGGCCTGCTCGGCCTGTTGCTCGAGCCCCCCGCGAAGGACTCGCGCTTCAGCGCCCCGCCGTTGTCCCTCATCCTGCGCTCGCTCTGCCCGGCTGCGGGTGGGCCGACGCGCATGGTGACAGTCCTGCTCCTCGTCAGCCGGAGCGGCAGTTCCGGGACATGGACCAGCGGGATCGGCGAGCTCCTCGGGAATGCGCTGGGTCTTGAGGGCGTCCATGACGGGCTTCTGCGGAAACTGCGTTTGGATGTCCGCGCGGAGATGCTCAACGCGAACCTCAGCGAGGCCGAGGGAATCAAGAGCCTCACCGAGAGACTCGGCAGCCTCGTGTCCTCGCAGGCTCAGGAGGGAACCGAGCCGGACGTCGTCGTCAATGCGATCTCCGGCGCCTCCATGATCGCGCTCGGCGCGATGGGCGCCGCAGACCGGCTCGGACTGGACTGGCGGGCAGCGGTCGCGCCCGGCGCCGGGAAGGACACGGCCGTCCTGCTCGACCGCACCTCGTACGAGACCGCGCCCTTTCACTGGCTGCGCTCCCTCGGATACATCGAGCAGGCGCGAACATGGGCTGGGGAGTATCAGCCGGAACTCCTTGATGACGACAGTTTCAAGAGACTCTGCGACCTGATGAAACGTCTTGAGAGCAAGCCGGCTGATCTGACGGCCGACGACCTGGCATCCCTGCTGGCGCTCGACATGGCGCGTGCGGACAACGGGGCCGGCCTCGTCGCCCGAGCCTGGGCGCAGAAGCACTATCTGACGCTTCACGAGCAGGAGTCCAAGGACGACAAGGACGCTCCTTGCAATCTTGTTGAGGAAGCGACGAAGAGGGGCAGTGGTAAGCCGCCGCAGCTCGGACATGTTATTGCCCTCGCCCTGGAGCGTGCCAACGAGCTCGGCGACGACTGCCCGGCCTCGGTCCGCTGGCTGCTGGAGCACGGTTGGCTCAACGACATCGGGACGGCGGCGGTCCACGACCTCGCCGCGCCGTCGGCCTCAGAGGTGACGAAGGTGCTCGCCCTCGATGAGATCGCTCCTCGTCTTCCGGACTGGCTTGCGCGACCCGGCCGAGGAGCAGTGCTCTTCATCGTTCCGTGCGGTGTCGGCGCACCGCGCGGCATGCACGTCACCGAGCGGGTCCTCAGCGGGGAACCGGACAAGGAGATCCGCCGAGCGGTCCCCGGCGCCATGCTCGACGGCGCGGGGGCTCTCACGGCCGAGTTCCTCCTCCTGCACTCCTCCAACCCTCGTTCCAAGAAGACGGCCCTCGACGAAGCCGCAGCATCCTTCACCGCCCGAGTGGACGCGGGATGGGAGAGACAGCATACTCCCGTCCTCGTCGACCTGTGCGACTACGGGGGAGACGATGAGAGCGAGTACGTCGCGACACCCTCGATCATGCGGACCGTCAAAGCCCAGATCGCTCTTGCGCTCGGGGCGAAGCGCCCTGCGGCCGTCGTCATCGTCGGCACCGGCCAGAAGGCGGCGGTGCTCGGCGCGCTCCAGGCGGCCCAGGCGTGGTGCGCGGGGCACGCCGCCCCGCTCTTCCTCCAGACCTTCGTCGATGAGAGGAATGAGGGTGCCCGAAAGAGGTCCGTCCCCCAGCTCCACCGGCTCGCATTGCACAACGACGCCGAGCACGCCCTGCGTGAGGCTGCCCTCCACAGCCTGAGGAGTCTCAACCTCCTCAGCGCGACCCGTGTTCTCGCGGCCGGCGACGGGGACATGGACGAGTTGGCGGACAAGTGCAGCGCGCTGCGTCAGAGGCTTCTTGAAGTCGCGAACGACGAGGAGGACCCGGACCGCGGGGTCGGCGTCCTCATCGACCTCCTCAAGACGGTCGCCGACCTGTGGGAGAAGGCCCCCGAACTGACGAGGATGCGTTTGGCGGTCGTCGTCGCCGAGGCGCTGAACTTCAAGACGAGTGGGAGGAAGCTCCTCATCAGGAACAACAACCTCGGGCCTGCGAGCGGCGGAATCGACCTCGGTCGGCCCTGCCCGAAGGACCGCGGTGAGAAGGAGACGAGGGACAAGGGCCCTCATCGCGACCTGCTCGAGGTCCTCTACAGAGTCCGGAACCACCTGGTCGTCACGCACGCAGACGGTCTCGTCAAGCCCGCGCTGCGGGAGGTTCTCAAGGATCTGGAGGGCAGGGGAATTCAGACGGATTCCAGCTCCAAGGAGGTCGTGGAACCGACCTATCCGGACATGCTGCGGCTGACATGCACGAAGCTCGAGGAAGCGGCCTGCGCCCTCGGCGTTGAGCCGGCGCAGTCGACGTGGAAGGACGACGTTGACCGCCTCATGGCTGATCTCGAGTCCCGGGCCCGCGCCCGGGAGCCACGAGCAGGGGATCATGCCGCCTTGCGGGTACCGGCCACGGTTCTGGTCAACCTCACTCCGCACGACGTCGTCATCGACCCTGGTGACGGCACGCCACCGGTCCGGTTCCCCGCGTCCGGCACCGTCCCCCACTTGGTGCTGTCCGAGCCGCAGTGGGAGACGCTCACCGTCGCCGACCCGGCCCGCCCCGACGGCCCGCGCGCCTCGGTCGGGCTGCCGCTCGCCGTCGGGGCGACCTGGCAGGGCGTGGACCCGCCCCTGCCGGAGCCGCGGCCCCACACCCTGTACCTCACGAGCCGCGTGGTGGCCGAGCATTTTCCGCACAGGACGGACCTCGTGTGGCCCGACGATCTTGTCCGTGACGCCGAGGGCCGGGTCATTGCCGCACGCCGCCTCGCATGCCTGGCGAGTGCGGACGACTGCGCTGCTGGGCAGTCAGAACGGTCTTCGACGCCGACCGATCGTGTGCGGGAGAACGCTGAGTGACCTCTTCAGCCAGTGGCCCCGAGGGTTGAGAGACAACGAAGACCGTGTCTCAGCCGTGTCCCGATTCGCCCTCTGCCTCCGGGGGAGGTGGCGGATTCACCCACATTCGTGACGCCAACGAGATGCGAGTGGTGCATCTGTGGGAGGTGGAGGCTCTTGCGGCTGGGTGGAGGCTTTCGGCCGGTGGGACGCGAAGCCTCTCACCTTCCGCAGCAACCGACGTCGCTACGTGACGAATCCCGGTTATCGTGCCGGCCACTTCTTACCCGGAGGTCGCCGACCGCGTCATCGGAGGCGGGGTGCCACGAGACGTTACTGCGGCGCGGGTACCGCAGGAGAACGAGACGGCGCGGTCGCTGAGCGATCGGGTGGGGCGTGAGGGTTCCGTGTCACGCGTCGAACGGCGGGCACGTGTCCGCCTCCGACGGGTTCGAGCGGCACGACTCCGGACGCGGCGGGTCGGCACGGTCGTGCCTTTCGGGACCGGACGGCCTGCCCGCCGATTCTCCTCGAGGACCGGCGCCGCGGGCTCCGGCTCCGGAGGCCGGCCCGCGCGTCGTGCCACACTGGACGTGTGACCAGTCAGCAGCGCGTCAGCGGGGGAGAGCTCCTGGTGAGCACCCAGCCGAGCGGTGCCGGTTTCTTCGACCAGTCGGTCATCCTCATGCTCGAATCCGACGAGGACGGCGCCCTCGGCGTCGCGCTCAACAAGCCGTCCGCGCTGCCCGTCTCGCAGGTGCTGCCCGACTGGGAGCCCCAGCTCAACCCGCCGCAGGTGCTCTTCGCGGGGGGCCCCGTGCTGCCCAACGGGGCCATCTGCCTGGCCAAGGTGCTCGACCCCGGCGAGGACCCGCTCGGCTGGCGCCGGATCATCGGGGACATCGGCGTGCTCCACCTCGACACGCCCGTCGAGCTGACCGCCGGCGCCTTCTCGGACGTGCGCGTCTTCGCCGGCTACTGCGGCTGGGACCCCGGACAGCTCGCCGAGGAGATGCGCCACGGCGCCTGGGTGCGCACGACCCCCCGCGAGGAGGAGATCTTCGGCGCCGATGCCGGAGACCTGTGGCGCAAGGTGCTGCGGCGCCTCGGCGGGCAGGCCGCCCTGCTGAGCGCCTACACGGCCACGCCCGAACTGAACTAGGCGCCGGGCGCGGCCCGCCGAGGCTTGACGCGTGGACGACGCGCACTCGTCCTGCGCGCATCCGTGCGCATCGGATCGAGGCGGCCCCGTGCCGCGCACCATCGGGGCATGAGGGCCGAATGGATGACGGAATGGATGATGGAGCTGGCCGACGCCGGTCTGGACCTGCTGCTCGGCTCCCGGTGCGCGGCGTGCGGGCGGCCCGGAGTCGTGCTGTGCCGCCGTTGCCGCGCCGAGCTCGAGGCCGGACCACTCGTGCGGCGCGCACCGCCCCCGGGTCCCGGCCCGGGCGCCCCGCCGGTCTGGTCGGGTGCCCCCTACCGGCCCGTGGCGGGGCGTCTCGTCATCGCCTACAAGGACAGAGGGGCCTGGACGCTGCGCCGGCCGCTGACGGAGCTGGCCGCGCGGGCGGCCCTGGCCGCCGTCGGCGCCTCGGGGCGCCAGCCCGAGGAGGTGCTCCTCGTCCCGGTTCCCGCGGACCCGGGGCGGGCCCGTGAACGGGGGATCGACCACACGGCCTCGCTGGCCAGGGCCGTGGCGCGCTGGACCGGGATGCGGTACCGGCCGGTGCTCGTGCGCAGCCGATCGGCACCCGACCAGGTCGGGCTCGACTCCGGACGGCGAAGGTCGGCGCAGACGGGGACCATGACGCTGGGTCGTCGCGGGGCGCGCAGGGCCCTTCCGCCGGGTGCGGCCGTCGTGGTGCTCGACGACGTGGTCACGACAGGCGCCACCATGGCCGAGGCGGTGCGGGTGCTGCGCCGGGCCGGCGCGGACGTGCTCGGCTGCGCGACCGCGGCGCAAACCTCCTTGCGGGCCAGCCGGAAACGGGGGTGGACGGAAATAGGGCAAACACAGCCCGTCCGCACCCGCTCCACCGGGAAAGTGAGTAGCTTTGGGGCATGGCACGGCGGGCAGTGACGAGCGGCTTCCGGTCGCGGATCGCGGGCCTCCGTGCCATCGCCGTCCCCGGGTCACGGGCGCAGCACTCCCTGGTGCGCCGCCGTCCCGGACGGGCGGGATGGAGTCCGCAACCGAAAGGGTACTGACATGGATGTCATCGTCACCGGACGTCGCTGCAGCATCAATGACGACACACGCGACGTGGTCGCCCGCAAACTCGAGGAGTCGATCTCCAAGCTGCGCGATCGCGTGATCCGCACCGAGGTCGAGTTCACCGCGCAGGACGCGAAGGGCGACCCGTCCTCCGCCGTCCGCTGCGAGATCACGCTGCGTGCCAAGGGCCCGGTCGTCCGGGCGAGCGGCAGCGCCGAGGACAAGATGCTGGCCTTCGACAAGGCACTCGACAGGTTGCGCTCCCAGTTGCGTCGCGCCGCGGACCGCCGCAAGAACCGTCGCGGCCTGCGTGTCCAGGACCTGCCCGCCGTTGAGCGGCCCGCCGCCCCCGCCGCAGAGCCCGAGCCCGAGGTCCGTCAGGTGGCCGGCCTGACCGTCCAGGGCGACGGCCCGCTCGTCGTCCGTGAGAAGACCTTTGCGACGTCGCCCCTGACGCTCGCCCAGGCCCTCGACGAGATGGAGCTCGTCGGTCACGACTTCTTCCTCTTCCAGGACGCCGCCACCGGCCAGCCGAGCGTGGTCTACCGCCGCAAGGCGTACAACTACGGCGTCATCCACCTCGAGGTGACGTGACCGGCCCCGCGTCCGCCGAGCGTCGGACGCGGACCGCCGCGCCGGCGATCCCTCGGGTCCCGGACCGGACGCGCATAGGATGAGCAGGAATGGGTGCGCGCACGCAGCCCCACGGACGACACGCACGGACGATAGGAAACCGACTCGTGAGCTTCATGGACCGCCTCCTCCACGCCGGTGAAGGCCGAACCCTCAAGCGGCTGGCGCGCATCGCCGACCAGGTGAACAGCATCGAGGAGGACTACCTTGCCATGGATGACGAGGAGCTGCGCGGTCAGACGGCCGACTTCCGGCAGCGCCTCGACAACGGCGAGTCCCTCGACAGCCTTCTGCCCGAGGCCTTCGCCACGGTCCGAGAGGCGACGAACCGCGTGCTCGGCAAGCGTCCCTTCGACGTCCAGGTCATGGGCGGCGCGGCGCTGCACCAGGCCAACATCGCCGAGATGAAGACCGGCGAGGGCAAGACGATCGTCGCCCTGGCCCCGAGCTATCTCAACGCCCTCGAGGGCAAGGGCGTCCACGTCGTCACCGTCAACGACTACCTCGCCCGGTCCCAGTCCGAGCAGATGGGTCGTGTGCACCACTTCCTCGGCCTGAGCACCGGTGTCATCCTGTCGAGCCTGAGGCCGACCGAGCGCCGCAAGGCCTACGGCGCCGACATCACCTACGGCACCAACAACGAGTTCGGCTTCGACTACCTGCGCGACAACATGGCGCTCAAGCTGTCCGACTGCGTCCAGCGGGAGCACCACTTCGCCATCGTCGACGAGGTCGACTCGATTCTCATCGACGAGGCCCGCACGCCGCTCATCATCTCCGGCCCGGCCGCCGAGAACAAGCGCTGGTACCCCGAGTTCGCGCGCCTGGCCCGTCGTCTCCGGCCCGACGTCGACTACGAGGTCGACGAGAAGAAGCGCACCGTCTCGGTCCTGGCCCACGGCATCACGATGACCGAGGACGACCTGGGCATCGAGAACCTCTACGAGTCGGTCAACACCCCGCTCATCGGCTACCTCAACAACGCCATCCGCGCCAAGGAGCTCTTCAAGCGCGACCGCGACTACGTCGTCATCAAGGGCCAGGTGCTCATCGTCGACGAGCACACCGGCCGGGTCCTCGAGGGCCGCCGCTACAACGAGGGCCTGCACCAGGCGCTCGAGGCCAAGGAGGGCGTCGAGATCAAGGACGAGTACCAGACGCTCGCCACGATCACCCTGCAGAACTACTTCCGCATGTACGACAAGCTTTCGGGCATGACCGGCACGGCCAAGACCGAGGAGGACGAGTTCCAGAAGATCTACGGCCTGGGCGTCCTCGTCATCCCGACGAACAAGCCGATGATCCGCACCGACCAGTCCGACCTGATCTACCGCACCGAGAAGGCCAAGTTCGACGCCGTCATCGAGGATGTCGTGGAGCGCCACGAGGAGGGCCAGCCGGTCCTCATCGGCACCGCCTCGGTCGTCAAGTCCGAGGAGCTGTCCCGGCGCCTGCGCGAGGCCGGCGTCCCCCACCAGGTGCTCAACGCCAAGCAGCACGCGCGCGAGGCCGTGGTCGTCGCCCAGGCGGGCCGCAAGGGCGCCGTGACCGTCGCCACGAACATGGCCGGCCGCGGCACCGACATCATGCTCGGCGGCAACCCCGAGTTCATGGCCGACCAGGAACTGCGCACGAAGGGCATCGACCCCGTCTCGGACCCCGACACCTACGAGGTCGAGTGGAACAAGGCCCGCGAGCGCTTCGACGAGCAGGTGGCCGACGAGCACGAGGAGGTCATCGAGGCCGGCGGCCTGTACGTCATCGGCTCCGAGCGCCACGAGTCCCGACGCATCGACAACCAGTTGCGCGGTCGCTCCGGCCGCCAGGGCGACCCGGGGGAGAGCCGCTTCTACCTCTCCCTCGAGGACGACCTGCTGCGCCTGTTCAAGGCCGACACGGTCGAGCGGGTCATGACCTCGATGAGCCTGCCCGAGGACCAGCCCATCGAGATGCGCATGCTGACCAGGTCGATCGAGAGCGCCCAGAAGCAGCTCGAGGGGCAGAACTTCGAGATGCGCAAGAACGTCCTCAAGTACGACGACGTCATGAACCGTCAGCGCCACGTCATCTACGGCGACCGTCGCACGGTGCTCGAGGGCGCGGACGTCGAGGGCATGCTGCGCTCGACCGTCGACCGCGTCGTCACCGCAACCGTCAGGCTCCACACCCAGGGCTTCGCCGACGAGTGGGACCTCGACGCGCTGTGGAACGACATGAGGCAGCTCTACCCGGTCAGCCTCGACCCGGCGGACTACGACGAGGTCGAGGAGGCCTCCGAGCTCATCGACGACTTCAAGGAGGACGCCCAGAAGGCCTACGACACCCGCGAGGAGAACCTCGGCGAAGACGTCATGCGCGAGCTCGAGCGCCAGGTCTGGCTGACCGTCCTCGACCGCAAGTGGCGCGACCACCTGTACGAGATGGACTACCTGCGCGAGGGCATCGGCCTGCGCGCCATGGCCCAGCGCGACCCGCTCGTCGAGTACAAGCGCGAGGGCGCCGACATGTTCGACGCGATGCGCGAGGCCTTCGCCGAGGAGGTCGTCGGCTATCTGTTCAACATCGAGGTCGAGAAGCAGGACTCCCCGGTCGTCGGCGAGCGCCGCGACGGCGACGGGAACGTCGTCGACGCCTCGTCGCTCCTGTCGCACGACGACGAGACGGACGAGGACGAGGAGCGTCCGAGGCCGCGCGCCCTCATCAAGGGCCTCGAGGACCAGCGTCCGAGCAGGATGACCTACTCCGCGCCGAGCGAGGACGGGGACGTCGAGCAGCGCCGCGACGACGACGGCGACGGGTCCGACCCCTACGCCGGGGTCGGCCGCAACCAGCCGTGCCCCTGCGGCTCGGGCAAGAAGTTCAAGCACTGCCACGGCAGGAACCCGAACGCGCGCTGAGTGCGGCGGACCGCGGGCCCGCTGCGCGGTCTCAGCGGCCGAGGTTGGGCACACCGATCGTCAGCTCGCGGCAGGACCACGAGTCGTCGATGCGGGTCATGCGGAAGGCCGTGCACACCAGCCGGACGCCGGCCCCGCCGCCGGGACGCCACCGGTAGCAGGCGACGACCTCGCAGGAGCCGGCCGATGCGGAAGTGCCGATGTGCAGAGAATGGAGGCGGGCGCCGGTGAAGGGCCACTCGGCCTGGACCCGGATGAGCTCGGCGATGCTGCTCGGGCAGCTCAGGGGCATCAGCTGGGAGGCGGGGCGCCGGCCGGCGAGGACCTCGGCGAGAGCCAGGGCGAATCGGGACGCCGCCTCGGCGGCGGGATCCGTGCGCGGGTCCGTGACAGGGCGCGAGGAGGGCTCACTGATGGACAGGACGACGTCGTCGGGATCCACGGCGCCGTCGGGGCGCCGAGCAGTGCAGCGGTCATCGGCCGTCGGGGTGGGAACAGCCATGGGTCAAGCCTGCCCGATGAGCGGGGCGTTGCGCCAGCGTCTCGTCGTCGATTGTGGAAAACTTCGGGAGCGAGGAGGCGACGATGGGTGATCAGCGCCGAGTCGTGCTCGTGCCCGTCGACGGGTCCTGGGCTCGTCTGCTGGCGGTCGAGCACCGGCCGCTGCAGGGCCCGCTGCCCGTCTTCATCGCGAACCGGGCCCTGTGCCGCACCTTCGGCGTCGAGCCGGGCAGTGAGGAGGCCGAGCTCGCGGCCCTGCAGGTGGCGTCCGTGGCGGCGCTGTCGTCCAGCGGGCGCCGGATCGTCCTGTCGGCCCGACTCCCGGACACGCTCCTCGGCGGACCGCTCGGGGCAGCCGAGGCGGCCAACGGCGCCGCCTCGCTCGAGCGGCTCGCGCCCCGCCAGGTCGAGGCGTTCTTCACCGACGACGACCGTGTCGACGTCACCGCCGCGGCGCGGGCCGCGGCCGGCCTGGACGTCGACGGGGCCTGGGGACGGGACGCCGTGCAGGAGCTGCTCGGCGAACCGCTGCTGTGGCACGACATCGGCGAGCTCGCCGGCTGGCTCGACCGGCACCCCGGGCACCAGGGGCGCTGAGCCGGGGCCGGCCCCGCCGGGGGACGAGGACGACCGGGACGACGCGGTGCCGCAGGACCCGAGGGTCCTGCGGCACCGTTCTCCGTACGGTCTCTTGCCCGTACGGTTCCTTCGTCCGGCGGCCGGTCTCAGTCCTTGTGCTCGGCGAGCCAGGCGTCGCCGCTGCGCTTCTGGGCGTCGAGCGCCCTGCGCAGGCGCGGCTCGGCCAGCTTCTCGATCTTCTTGCCGAGCAGGGGGACCGTCACCGAGAAGGCCATGTCGTACTCGACGACGGTGCCGGGGCCTCCGGGTTGCAGGCCCGCCCGCGCGGAGACCTTGGCCGGGAGCTTGAGCTTGGCGACCTCGACGACGCCCCTCCAGCCCTCGCCGTCGCGCTCCCACAGGACGCGGGCGTCGACGCTGAGGGTCTCGCCCACCATGGACCTGACCTGGTCGGGGGCCTTGGCCTGGACGGTCAGCGAACTGACGTCGCCCTCGTTCTCGACGGTGATGGCGGTGTCATGGGCCTGCCCGAGATCGGAGAGGTAGTCGGGGGAGGTGAGCATCGTGTGCACGGCGTCTGGTGAGGCCGCGTACTCGTGACGAACATTCAAATCCATGTCGTCCATTGTGCCGGGCGCCGCGAGCGGTCATGATGAGGGGGAGGGGCGCGATCGGGGCAGAATGAGGGCATGCGAATCGATCTGCACACCCACTCCAACGTCTCCGACGGCACGGACAGCCCGACGATGCTGGTGCGCAGGGCCCAGCACAACGGGGTCGCCGTCGTGGCCCTGTGCGATCACGACTGCTTCGACGGTCTGCCCGAGGCGGAGGAGGCCGGCCGCCGGTTCGGCGTCGCGGTGCTGCCCGGCATCGAGATCAGCACCCACAGCGGGGACGCCCAGATCCACCTGCTCGGCTACGGCTGCGACCCGTGGGTCGAGCCGCTGCGCCAGGAGCTGTCGCGCATGCGCGTCTCACGGGCCATGCGCGTCGACGACATGCTGACGAAACTGGACGCCCTCGGCATGCACCTGACCGAGTCGGAGGTCTTCGAGCAGGCCGGTTCGGCCACCACCATCGGGCGTCCGCACATCGCCGACGCGCTCGTCGCCAAGGGCTGCGTCGCCGATCGGGACGAGGCCTTCGCGAAGTACCTGTACAACGGCGGCCCCGCCTACGTCGAGCGCGAGACGCTCGAGCTGGGCCACGCGATCGACCTCGTCCACGAGGCCCACGGCGTTGCGGTCCTGGCGCACCCGTGGATCCGCGGGGCCGCCGACGCGATGACTCCCGAGGCCGTCTCCCGGCTCGTGCACGAGCACGGCCTCGACGGCATCGAGGTCGACCACCCCGACCATGGCCAGGAGACCCGCCGCATGCTCTTCGACCTGGGCGGGCGGCTGGGCCTCATCCGCACCGGCTCGTCGGACTACCACGGCACGGGCAAGACCGGGCACGACATCGGCTGCGAGACGAGCCGGCCGTCGGCGCTGCACGAGATCGCCGCGCGCATCACCGCCCGCGGAGGCAGCCTGGGCACCGTCGAGCCGATCCTCAACCGGATCTGACCGGTGGGCCGCCCGCCGGTCGGTGCCGGACGCCGGGGCGGCGGGCGGGTAGACTGCGGCCATGCGGATGAGCCCGAGCCTGCCGGCACCGACGGCCCGGTGCCGCTCAGCGGTCCGGGCGCCGGCCGCCCGGTGCTGGTGGCGCCGCTGACGCGGCCATCCCGTACCCCCTCCTTCACGCAACAGTGGTCCCCGAGGCGGCTCTTCGTCATGCTCGGCGGCCGTCCGGGCCCCGGGAAAGGACAACATGCCGGAAGCGACCATGAGTGCGGCGGGCGAGCCCGCCGCGTCGATGCCCGACGGCTCGCTGCGCGCCAGCCAGTTGCGCAGCGACGCGATCGAGGCGGACCTCCCGAAGAACCCGCAGCGCTACCGCCTGCTGACCGGGGACCGTCCCACCGGCAAGCTGCACATCGGCCACTACTTCGGGTCCATCGCCAACCGGGTGCGCCTGCAGGACGCCGGCGTCCCCGCGATGCTCGTCATCGCCGACTACCAGGTGATCTACGACCGCGACGGCGTCGGCGACATCCAGGAGAACGTCTTCAGCGGCATCGCCGACTACCTGGCCAGTGGCATCGACCCGTCGCGGACGACGATCTTCACCCACTCGGCCGTCCCGGCCCTCAACCAGCTGCTGCTGCCCTTCCTCAGCCTCGTCACCGAGCCCGAGCTGCACCGCAATCCCACCGTCAAGGACGAGCTGGAGCACTCGGGGGGCCGGGCGATGAGCGGGCTCATGCTCACCTTCCCCGTCCACCAGGCCGCCGACATCCTGTTCTGCAAGGCCAACCTCGTGCCGGTCGGCAAGGACCAGCTGCCGCACATCGAGGTGACGCGCCTCATAGCCCGCCGTTTCGACGAGCGCTACGGCCGCGCCGTGCCCGAGACCCCCGTCTTCCCGCAGGCCGACGCCCTGCTCAGCCCCTCGCCGGCCATCCTGGGCCTCGACGGGGAGAAGATGAGCAAGTCGCGTCGCAACACCATCGAGATCGGCATGAGCGCCGACGAGACGGCCCGGCTCATCAAGAGGGCCAAGACCGACTCGGACCGCCGCATCACCTACGACCCGCAGAACCGTCCCGAGGTCTCCAACCTCGTGCTGCTCACCTCGTTGGTCAGCGGGCAGAGCCCGCAGGCCGTGGCCGAGCGCATCGGCGACGGCGGCGGTGGCGGCCTGAAGAAGGCCTGTACCGAGGCCCTCAACGACTACTTCGCGCCGATCCGCGCCCGGCGCGCCGAGCTGATGGCCGACCCCGGTCACCTGCGCGAGGTGCTGCACGCCGGCAACGAGCGCGCCAACGAGGTGGCCGAGGCCACGCTCGACGACGTGCGCACCGCGATGCGGATGAACTACTGACGGGCCCGTCGCCCGGCGCGCACCCCGCGGACCGCCATCGGCGTTCTCGCACGCGGCTGCGGAGCCTGCGGGGACTACCGGTGCGAGGAGCGGGGCACGCTCCGGCCACGAGGCCCGGACGTCCTCGACATGCTCGACGGGGCGCCGGCATGCCTCCGGCCCGTGCCTACGGGGCCCGGACCAGCCGTCGCGCGCACATGGCCGTCGCCCCGCCCTCGTGCCGATCCCGGGACGGGGCGTCAGTCCTCGTCGCCCCTCGGGCCGTCGCCCTTGCCCGCCCGCTCGACGGGGCGGCCGTTGCGGGTGCGGCGGCGCTTGCGGTGCGGGTGCTCGGAGCGGCCCCTGCCCTTGGACCGCTCGCCGTCCTTCTCGCGGCGCCTGCCGTCGTGCCTGCCGCGGTGCTTGTCGTCGTGCTTGCCGTGGCGCTTGCCGTCGTGACCGCCCCGGCCGCCGCGGCGCTCGTCCTCGGCGTCGCGCTCGGCGCGGTGCCTGCGCTCGATCTCGGCGCGCGAGGCGGCGCCGGGCAGTCGGCCCTTGACGCCGGCCGGGATGTCGAGGTCCTCGAAGAGGTTCGGGCTGGTCGAGTAGGTCTCGACCGGCTCGTGGAAGTCGAGGTCGAGGGCCTTGTTGATGACCTTCCAGCGGGTGACGTCCTGCCAGTCGACGAGCGTCACGGCGATGCCCTCGTGCCCGGCGCGGCCGGTGCGGCCGATGCGGTGCACGTACTGCTCCGGGCTGTCGGGCACCTCGTAGTTGACGACATGGGTGACGTCGTCGACGTCGATGCCGCGCGCCGCGACGTCCGTGCACACGAGGACGGCGATCCTGTTCTCGCGGAAGCGCTTCATCGTCTTCTCGCGCTGGGCCTGGTTCAGGTCGCCGTGGAGGCCGGCCGCCTCGAAGCCGCGCTCGCGCAGGTCGTCGCACAGGCGCTGGGCGGAGCGCTTGGTGCGGGTGAAGACCATCATCTTGCGCATGCCCTCGGCCTGGAGGACCTTCGCGATGATCTCGGGCTTGTCGAGCTCGTGGGCCTGGTAGACGAACTGGGTCGTCTGCGGGACGGTCATCTGCGCGTTCTGGCTCTCGGCGCGGATGTGCACCGGCTGGTCGAGGCGGCTGCGCGCCAGCGACATGATGACGGCCGGCATGGTGGCGCTGAACATGAGCGTCTGGCGGCTCGCCGGGGCGCGGTCGAGCAGGGCCTCCACGTCGGGCAGGAAGCCCAGGTCGAGCATCTCGTCGGCCTCGTCGAGGACGGCGATGCTCACATGCGACAGGTCGAGGTCGCGGCGGTGCACGAGGTCGAGCAGGCGGCCCGGGGTGCCGACGACGACGTCGACGCCGCGGGCCAGGGCGTCGAGCTGGTCGTCGTAGCCGACGCCGCCGTAGATGGTGACGACGCGTGCGCCGCGCCCGCGCGCCGCCGTGGCCAGGTCGTCGCCGACCTGCATGGCGAGCTCCCTGGTCGGCGTCATGACGAGGGCCTGCGGCCTGCCGTAGGCGGGCAGCTCGTCGAAGCCCTCGTCGCCCGGCAGGACGACGTGCTGGAGGATCGGGATGCCGAAGGCGAGGGTCTTGCCGGTACCGGTGCGGGCCTGGCCGATCATGTCGGCACCGCCCAGGGCGATCGGGATCGCCATCTCCTGGATGGGGAAGGGGTGCTCGATGCCCTCGTCGAGGAGGGCGTCGACGATCGCGGGGGCGACGCCCAGATCGGCGAAGGTGGTCCGCTGCTGCGCGTCCGCGCCGTCGGTGTCGGTGGGATCAGTGCTGGGAAGGGTCATGTACTCGGTTCTCCGCCTCCGCGTCGACGGAGGACACGCTGTCGGTGGCCTGCGCGGGCGCGTCGGGCAGGATCGGGGCCGACCGCGAGCGCGTCGCGCGGAGCCGGAACGGCCGCGAGCGCGTCGCGCGGGACCGAGCGGTTCCGCCGCGGGCCCGGGCGTGCCCGATGTGGAGGATCGGCGCCGCCGGGACGCATCGTGCAGGAGGCGCACGGGTGTGCGCCACGACGAGTCTACCCGGTGGCACCGGCCCAGAGCATCCCGCGCGGGGCCGGTGCCGCTAGTCTGGACCCCGTGAGTCCCACCTCAGACACCCAGCGGAGTGCAGCGGAGCCCCGCCCCGGCGAGGGCCGCGCACCGGCCCCCATCGACCTTCCCGAGGGCGGCGCCCAGCTCCTCGGCCTCACGGCGCAGGCCGACCTCGTCGACTTCGAGATGCTCACGGCGTCGGCGCCCATGGCCCCGAGCCTGTCCCAGCGCATCGACGTGGCGACGCTCGCGGCCGACCAGCTGGGCCGTTTCGAGCGCATCGGCGCCCAGCTCACCGCGCAGGAGCTGGTCGTCCCCGAGGTCCTCGGGCCCTACCGGGAGGCCCTCGACGCCTTCGCCGGGGCCACCCGGGCGGGCGACTGGGCGTCCAGCGTGCTGCGCGCCCTCCTCGTCAACGGGCTGCGCGCGGACTTCGTCACGGCCATCCACGACGGCCTCGACGAGCAGCTCCTCGCCCTCGTCCAGCCGGGCCCCACCGCGTGGCGCATCAGCGACTTCGCCGGGCGCGCCCTCGCCGACGCCCTCGACGCCGATCCCGCCGGGGCCGGCGCCCTGGCCCTGTACGGGCGCCGGTTCGCGGCCGAGGCCGTCGGCCAGATCCAGCGCCTCGTCGCCCGGGAGGTGGAGCTCACCTCCCTCGTCGCCCGCGCGGCCGCCGCCCGGGCGGGCGAGGGGCACGCCGTCGAATCGGCCGGTGACGAGCTGGGCGTCGTGAGCGAGCTCCTCGAGCACCTCATGGCCGAGCACGGCAAGCGGCTGGCGCGCCTGGGGCTCGGCGGCTGAGCGCCGGCGCCCAGATCACCACGAGCCCCCGTGCGGCCGGCATCGTTGCTCCGCAGCCGGGCCTGCCCATGATGATCCGCCCCGTCCTCCCGTGCCGTACGGCCGAGAGGGGCGGCCGCCTGTCGGGGCGCCGGAACGCTGGCGACGAGGGGCTCCGGGCCGGCGGGGAGCGGCCGGAGCCCTCAGACCGCGCCGAAGCCGACCTGGCGGGCGTGCTCCTGGCCGAACTCGACGTAGGCGATGCGCGCCGCGGGAACGATGACCTGACGCCCCTTGGGATCGACGATGGTGAGCAGACCGTTCTCGCTCGCCAGCGCCGTGCCGAGGGCCGCCGTGATGTCCTCGCGAGACTGGTCGGTCTCGATGGACAGCTCGCGGGTGACGTTCTCGATGCCGATCTTGATATCCACGGCACCCACCGTACCCGGCGGCCCGGGCGGGGCCTGCGCTCGCCGTGCCGGCCGGGCTCCCGAACCGTCGTCGATCCCGCGAGCCTCCGCCATGCGCCTCGCTGTCGCTCCCGGGGCGGGGGAGCGCACGGTGCCGGGCGCGCGACGCCCCTCGCGGATGTCGTCTCCGGGGGCGGGGGAGCGTTCAGAGGGGCAGCTCGGGCTGGGGAGGGGAGGCGGCGGGTCTTCGCGTCCCCGTCGTCCCGTCGTCGGCGCCACCACGAGCCCCGTCATCGGCGGCCCGGCGGGTCGGGCCGGCGGCGGGCGCGCGGCTCGGCGGCTCGGAGGGCCCCTGCGGGGGAGCGGACGCCGCCCGGCCTCCGGCGGCGGGAAGGTCCTCCTCGTCGATGCGGATGAGGCCGACGCTGATGTTGTCGTGGCCGCCCTGCTCATTGGCCCAGTCGACGAGCGCGCCGGACAGCCTCTCGGCGCTGGCGTCCGCCTCGACGGGCAGGTGGTCGAAGACGCCGCGGAGCTCGTCGGCGGCGGAGGCGTAGTTCCACAGGCCGTCGGTGCAGACCATGAGCCATCCCGGCCAGGCGACGCGGAAGGCCGAGACGGTGGAGTCGAGGCCCGGGGCGCTGGGGCCGAGCCACTTGGTGATGGCGTGCGCCTGGGCGCTCGCCTCGGCGACCTCGCGCGGCGTGCCGAGCGCGATGCTCAGCTGGGCCATCGAGTCGTCGGTGGTGAGAACCATGTTGGTGCCGTCGTCGCCGAACCAGTAGGCGCGCGAGTCGCCGATGCTGGCGACGATCACCAGTCCGCGGTGGAAGAGCGCGAGGACGAGGGTGCAGGCGTAGCCGTCGGGGTCCCCGCCGGCTCGGGCGACGATCTCGTCCTGCGCCGTGAGGAAGGCCATGCGCATGGTCAGGCACAGGTCGTCGGGGTCGTTGACGCCCGGATGGCGCGTGAGCGCGTCGATGAGGGAGTCGGTCGCCGCGTCGACGGCGATCTGGCTGGCCAGCTCGGAGTGGGCCGAGGTGGAGACGCCGTCGGAGACGGCCGCGATCGCGCTGTGGCGGGCGGCGGTGTTGGTCGCCGCGATGGCCAGCGCGTCCTGGTTGGGGGACCTCTTCGCGCCGACGTTCGACGCGCCGCCCGCCCATGCCACGGGGCCACGGCGCAGATCATCGCGCCCCGTGGCTCGTGGTTCTGTGGTCATCCGGTCTCCCCGATCGGCCTGTGTGCACTCCAGTTCATCACCCGCAGCGCCCGGCGGGGGGCACCGCACCGCGTCGGTGGGGACGCGGGACCGGCGGCTCTGCTCAGGTGGACCCCAGCATCCTATGCGAGACCCGGAGCGGCCCGCCACGAGCACGACAGGAGGCCCCACCGCGGTGTCGGGCAAGGCCTCCTGGATCCGAGGAGTGGTGCTCAGCTGAGCGGCTTGACGTGTTCTGCCTGCTGGCCCTTGGGGCCCTGGGTGACGTCGAACTCGACCTTCTGCCCCTCATCGAGCGAGCGGAAACCGCTGGTCTCGATGACCGAGTAGTGGACGAAGACGTCATCGCTCGAACCGTCGACGGCGATGAAGCCGTAACCCTTCTCAGCGTTGAACCACTTCACAGTTCCGGTGGTCATGTGAACTCCCTGTCGTTTGCTCTCGGACCTCTGTCTGACGGTCCGCTGCTCGTGTCACACACCGTTTCCAATGAGATCAGCCGAAGTGGTTCCGGCTCGAACAGTTCCTCCATCCTTCCACACATTCGGGTCCGGGGGGAAGGCGCGGTGCTCCACGGGCTCGTCGGCGCCGCGGCGATGCCGGCATCCGCAGGGCCCGCGAGCGGATCCCGGAGCGGAAATGTCGGTGGCCGGTGCTTGCATTGTGTCCATGCCGCAGCAGCAGATGGACCGGTGCCAGCGGGCCTTCCTCGAGGCCGCCGCGCAGCCGCGCGCCGCCGTCTTGGCGGTGGGCGGCCCGGGCACCGGCAAGAGCACCGCGCTCGTGCGGTCCGTCGTCGCGGCCGCGGAGGCCGGCGCCGGTCTCGACGGGCTCGTCGTGCTCACATGGTCGCGGCCCGCGGCGCACCGGCTGCGCGCCGAGATCATCGCCCGGCTCGGGCGCACCCAGCGGGCCCCGGCCATGACGACCGTGCCGGGCTGGTGCCTCGCCCTCCAGTCGGCCTACGGGCCCCGCGGCGGCGACGGCGGGATCCCGCGCGTCCTCACCGGCCCCGAGCAGCAGATGCAGGTGCGCGAGCTCCTCGAGGGCGAGGGCGAGTGGTTGTGGCCCGCCGAGGTCCGCCCGGCCGTGCGCACGCGCGCCTTCACGCAGGAGGTCCGCACCGGCATCGCCCGCGCCCGTCAGCACGGCCTCGACCCCGACGACCTCATCGCGATGGGCGAGCGCACCGGTCGGCCGCAGTGGGTCGGGCTCGGCCGGTTCTTCGAGCGCTATCTCGACGTCCTCGACGGGCAGGGCGTCTGGGACTACGCCGAGCTCGTCCACCGTACGCGACTCCTGCTGCTCGACGAGCAGGTCGCCGCCGACGTCGCCGCGCGCCTGCGGGGCGTCCACGTCGACGAGTTCGCCGAGCTCGACCGCTCCCAGATCGGGCTCCTCGCGCAGGTGCACGGGCTCGGCGTCCCGGTGATCGCCGCCGCCGATCCCGCCACCCGCGTCTTCGCCTTCCGCGGGGCCGATCCGAGGGCCGTCGCCGACTTCCCGTGCCGCTTCGCCGCCCCGGGCACCGGGGCGGCGGTGGTCGTCCCCTTCGGGACCAATCACCGCACCGCCCCGGGCGTGCTCGCGGCGGTCGGCGCCGTCCTCGCGCACAACCCGGCCGAGGTCCTGCCCTCCGCCGCCGGTCCTGCGCCCGGCCCGCTTGCGGGCCGGGCGCAGGCGAGCGGGTCGGACGAAGGCCGGCCGGAGGTGAGCGTCCTCCTCCATCCGACCGGGGCGGCCCAGCTCGACGCCGTCGCCCGGTGGCTGCGCGCCCGCCACGCCCACGGCGCCGCCTGGTCCGACATGGCCGTCGTGGGACGCGCCGGCAGGGGCCAGCTGGCGCTCGTCGCGAGAGCGCTCACGGGGCTGGGCGTCCCCGTCGACGTCGACGGCGACGACATCGCCCTGGGCGAACAGCCGTGCGTCCGGCACCTGGTCGGTGCGGCCGAGTGCTGCCTCGCCCTGTCCTCCGGAGATCCGCTCGACCCGGCCCGCGTCCTCGCGCTGGTCGGCGGCCCGCTGTGCCCCGCCGAGCCCAGGGGCCTGCGGCGCCTCGGCAGGCGGCTGCGGCGCGGCAGCGACGCCCCGGACGTCGACGCGCTCCTGTTCGAGCTGGTGCGCCGCCGCGCCGTCGAGGCGATGACCTCCGACCGCGGGGCGGGGGCCCCTCGTGACGGTCGGGACCGGGGCGGTGGGGCCGCCGCGCCGTCCACCGGCCCCGCCCGGTCCGACGACGAGGCCGCCGCGGCCGCGGCGCTGGACCTGCTCGGAGCCGTCCTCGGCGGTGCCGCCCGCCGCGTCCGGCGGGGGGTCGGCGTCTACGAGGTGCTGTGGAGCCTGTGGCAGGGCACCGACTGGCCGGAGCGACTGCGCGAGGAGGCGCTGGCCGGTGGCGAGGGCTCCGCCGCCGCCCACCGCGACCTCGACGCGCTGTGCGCCCTGTTCGACCTTGCCGCCCGCCACGACGATCTCGGGGGCGGCAAGGGACTGCGCACCCTCGTCGCCGAGATCGCGGGCCAGGAGATCTCCGGCGACCAGGCCCGCGAGTCCGACCCGCGCGGCCGGGGCGTCCAGGTCATCACCGCGCACCGGGTCAGGGGCCGCCAGTGGTCCCACGTCGCTCTCGTCGACCTCGTCGAGGGCGAGTGGCCGGGCCGACGCGGCGGTGAGGGCCTCCTGTCGGCCGAGGCCATCGGCGCCGACGGCGACACGGCCCCCACCGACCGGGACGGGCTCGAGGCCGCCATCGAGTGGGTGCGCCGGGAACGGCGGCTGTTCGCCCTGGCAGCCAGCCGCGCCACCCGGTCGCTGCTCGTCACCGCGGTGGCGGGGGAGGGCTCCGAGGGGGGCGAGCCGTCGCGCTTCATCGCCGAGCTCGGCGTCGAGCCGAGGCCCGGCCCGACCCCGGCGGAGCGCCGCGCGAGCACGCTCGACGAGCTCGTCGGCGAGCTGCGCCGCACCGCCCTCGACCCGTCCGGGTCCCCGGCGCTGCGCCGCGCAGCGGCGGAGCGCATCGCGGCGCTCGCCGTCCTCCGCTCGCGTCGGGGGCGCCGGCTCGTCCCGGCCGCCGACGCGTCCACCTGGTGGGGCGTCGGCGGGCTCAGCGGCCGGACCGGGGCGCAGCGGCGCCCTGAGCTGACCGTCAGCGCCACGGGCCTGGAGAAGCTCTCCCGGTGCCCGCGGCGCTGGTTCCTCGATTCCCGGGTCGGGGCCCAGGAGGCCGCCGGCCCGCAGGCCGCGGTCGGCACGCTCGTCCACGCGATGGCCGAGAACTCGATGCGCCTCGGCTGGGGCGCCGCCGAGCAGCACGATCGGGTCGACGCCTCCTGGGGCGCCGTCGGCTACGAGGTCGAATGGCGGAGTGAGGCCGAGCGCGAGGCCGCCCACGCGATGATCGACCGGCTCGACGCCTGGTCGACGGCCGACCGGGGGCGCGAGGTCGTCGGCGTCGAGGTGCCCGTGAGACACCGCTTCGAGCTGCCCGGCGGCACCGTCGTCCTGCGCGGCACCATCGATCGGCTGGAGCGCGAGAGCGCCACCGGGCGCATCCACGTCGTCGACTTCAAGACTGGGCGGCGCGCCCCCACCCGAGGGCAGGCGCAGGCCCACCTGCAGCTCGGCGCCTATCAGCTGGCCGTCGCCGAGGGCGCCTGCTCCGAGCTGACCGGCCCCCGCCCGCGACTCGGCGGCGCCGAGCTCGTCCACCTGCGCATCCCGCAGGGCGCGCGGGCACCCGGGCTGCCCAAGGTGCTCGCCCAGCCGGACATCGAGGACCACCCGTACCCGCCCCGGGTCGAGCCGCGGCCCGGCGGCGGGCCCACCTGGGTGCACGATGTCATGGCCGAGGCCCTCGGGCATGCCGCCGACGGGGACTGGACGGCCGTGGAGGGCGAGCTGTGCCGCACCTGCCCGCACCGGGGCGGCTGCCCCGTCTGGACCCCGGAGGACCCGAGATGAGCGCGCCCCCGCCGAATCCCGCACGCATCCGGACGCCCGGCCAACTGTGCGAGGCCCTGGGCATCCCGCTCTCCGACGAGCAACTGGCGGCCGTCACCGCGGAGCCCGGTCCCGGCGTCATCATCGCCGGCGCCGGCTCGGGGAAGACCACCGTCATGGCGGCGCGCGTCGTCTGGCTCGTCGGCACCGGCGCCGTGCGCGCCGACCAGGTGCTCGGCCTCACCTTCACGCGCAAGGCCGCCGGCGAGCTGTCGGCCCGCATCGGCGCGGCCCTGGAGCGCTCCGGGGCCGTCGACGAGCGGGCCCGGCACGACCTGCAGGGCCAGACCGTCATGACCTACGACGCCTTCGCCGGACGCCTCGTCGCCGAGCACGCGCCGCGCATCGGCGTCGACCCGATCGAGCGGGTGCTCGACGAGTCGACGCGCTACCGGCTCGCCGGGCAGGTCGTCTCGGAGGCCGAGGGCGGCTGGGAGCACCTCGCAGGGCTGTCGCCGGCGGTCCTGGTCGACTGGCTCGTCACGCTCGACGCCGAGCTGAACGGGCATCTCGTCGACCCCGAGCGCCTCGAGGCCTTCACGCCCCCGTTCGTCGCGCGGCTGCTCGACGCCCCGCTGCACCGGGGCAGGCCCTACCGCGACGTCGCCGACGCCGTCGAGACGGCCCGGGCCCGGCTCGAGCTGCTCGGGCTCGTGCGGTCCTACCGCGAGCGCAAGAGACGCCTCGGCTGCGGCGACTTCGGCGACCAGATGGCCCGGTCGGCCCGGATCGCCCGGCGGGCGCCGCAGGTCGCCGAGGCGCTGCGTCGGCAGTTCCGGGTCGTCCTGCTCGACGAGTACCAGGACACCTCCGCGGCCCAGACGACGATGCTGTCCGGGCTGTTCTCCGGCCCCGACGCCGAGCACGGCCTCGGCCATCCGGTCCTGGCGGTCGGCGATCCCTACCAGGGCATCTACGGCTGGCGCGGCGCCGCCATCAGCACCATCGGCGAGTTCCCGCGCACCTTCCGCCGCGGCGACGGCGACCCCGCGAGGGTCTTCTCGCTCACGGTGAACAGACGCAGCGGCCCCGTCATCCTGCGGGGCGCCAACGAGATCCTGGCGCGTCTGGACGAGGATCCGGCCATGCCCGCCGTCGGCGGGGCCGGGCTGCGGCTGAGGGCCGTCGCCGGGGCCGGGCCCGGCAGCGTCACCGTCGGGCGCTTCGACGACGTCGACGAGGAGCTGGCGTGGCTGGCGTCCGACGTCGCCGCGCACGGCTGCCCGGGGCGCTGGGCCTCCCTCGCCGTGCTCTGCCGCACGAACGCCGCCGTCGGGCGCGTCTACGACGAGCTGGTCGAGGCCGACGTGCCGGTCGAGGTCGTCGGCCTCGGCGACCTCGTCTCGCTCAGCCCGGTGCGCGAGATCGTGGCCACCCTGCGCCTGCTCGACGACGAGACCGACAACCCCGCGCTCGTCGAGCTGCTCGCCTCCCGCCGCTGGCGGATCGGGGCGGCCGACCTGGCCGCCCTCGGTGCGGCGGCGCGTCGGGCCGCCGCCGAGGACGCCGGGCCCCGCGCCGCGGACGGGTCGTCCGTCGTCGGCGCCACCGACGACGCCGCGCTCGGCGAGGGCCTCACCGCCCCGCAGCCGTGCCTGCTCGACCTGCTCGACCAGGAGATCCCCGGCATGTCCGCGCAGGGCGCCCGCAGGCTGCGCCGCTTCGCCGGGGAGTTCACCCAGGTGCGCCGCGGGCTCGGCGAGCCGCTCCTCGACCTGGTGCGGCGCATCTGCCTGCTGGGCGGCGTCGACGCCGAGCTCGAGGGCGACCCCGCGTTCTTCCGCCAGGGCCGGCGCGAGCAGCTGCGGCGCTTCCTCGACGTGGTGGCCGAGTTCTCCGACACCGACCCGGGCGTGGGGCTGAGCGCCTTCCTGGCCCGGCTCGACCTGCGGATCGAGCACGAGAACGGCATCGAGCAGGCAGCCGTCTCGGCCGCGGACTCGGTCAAACTGCTCACCGTCCACCGCGCGAAGGGCCTCGAGTGGGACCGCGTCTACCTTCCGTGGCTGGTCGACGGGGTGTTCCCCGCCCACCGCGCCGACAACTGGGTGACCTCGGCCAGGCTCCTGCCGGGGCCGCTGCGCGGCGACGCCGACGCCCTGCCGTCGCTGCCCGAGATCTCGCGCGACGGCCTGCGGGACCACGCCGAGGAACTCCGGGCGGCGGCGGGCTTCGCCGAGGACCGGCTGGCCTACGTCGCGATCACGCGCGCCCGGAACGCACTCGTGGCCACCAGCCACGTCTGGGAGCCCCGGCGGGCGCGGCCCCGCGAGGCCTCCCCCTACTACCTGGTCCTCGCCGGGCAGGCGCAGGAGGTGGTCGCCGAGCCCGGCCCGGTCGCCGACGAGAACCCGCTCGGCGACGGACGGCGGCGCGCCGCCTGGCCCCGCGGCGACGGACGGGGGCAGGAGCGCCTCGACGCGCTGGCGGCGTTCGTCCGCGATCGCGCCGGGGCGCGGCTCGCGGGGCCGTCCGGGCCCGCCGGGGAGGCGGGGGAGTTCGGCTCCGTCGAGCCGCTCGACCTCGACGAGCAGGCGCTCGTCGACCGGTGGGCGCGCGAGGCCGAGCTGCTCGTCGCCCAGGCGCTGCGCCGTCAGGACGAGGGGACCGGCGTCGCCGTGCCCGAGTCCCTGTCGGCCACGGCGCTCATGCAGTCCCAGCGCGACCGGGCCGGGTTCATGGCGGCCCTCGCCAGGCCGATGCCGCGGCGGGCGAGCACCGGGGCGGGCGCCGGCACCCTCTTCCACGAATGGGTCGAGGCCAGGTTCCGCCGGGCCGAGAGCCCACTCCTCGGCGCCGACGAGCCGTTCGGCGAGTACGGCGCCGGCCGCTCGGACGGGGCCCGGGCCCGGCTCCGTCGACTCGTCGAGCGCTTCGAGGCGGGCCCCTACGCCCGGCGCGCGCCGTGCGCCGTCGAGGAGCCCTTCGTCCTCGTGGTCGACGGCCAGCAGATCCGCGGCCGCATCGACGCGGTCTTCCCCCTCGACGACGACCCCGAGCACGACGTCCGGGTCGTCGACTGGAAGACCTTCGACGGGCCGGGTGACGCCCTCCAGCTGGCCCTCTACCGGCTGGCCTGGTCCGACATCACCGGGACCGACCCCGGCCGCATCGACGCGGTCTTCCACCACGTCATGAGCGGCACCGACGAGCGCCCCGCCGACCTCGTCGACCGCGAGGGCCTGCGGAGGATGATCGCCGGGCTGCGCGCCCCGGCGCCCCGGCGGGGCCGTCCCGCGGCCGGCGGCCCGGCGTCCGCACCGCGTCCGGCGCGTTAGTTTGGGCCCATGACCTCGAGCCCGGACCTCAGTCGCGACCCCTACGCCTGGGACATCGCCGCGTGGGGCGGCCCGCCGAGGCTGGACCACGCCTCGAGCCTGCGCGAGGAGGACCGCTCCGTCGAGCGGGCCTGGCGCGAGCCGGGCGCCCGCATCGTCTGCCTCGACGAGGCGGGCCGCTTCGACGACGACCCCTTCGGCCGGCCCATCACGGCGGACGACGGGGGGAGCCCCCGCGCCGAGGACGTCTTCCTCGGCCGCTTCGAGGGGCACCCGTGGTTCGCCCGGCGCGACGCCGGCCCGTACCCGGCGGTGCTGCGCAGCGCCCGGCTCACCCCGGGCGAGCGCGAAGTCGCCAGCAGCGCCCAGGCCGTCCTCAACTGGGCCCGCACGACGCGCCGCTGCGTCAGCTGCGGCGGCGAGCTCGTGCGCACCCGCGGCGGCTTCTCCGCCGAGTGCACCCGGTGCGGCCGCGAGACCTTCCCCCGCACCGATCCGGCCGTCATCTGCGCCGTGCTCGACCACGACGACCGCCTCTTCCTCGCCCACCAGGGACGCTGGGAGCGCGGCCGCGTCTCGGTGCTCGCCGGGTTCGTCGAGGCCGGCGAAACCGCCGAGCAGGCCGTGCACCGGGAGATCGCCGAGGAGGCGGGGTTGCGCATCGCCGCCCTGCGCTATCTCGGCAGCCAGCCGTGGCCGATGCCCCGCTCGCTCATGCTGAGCTTCGTCGCGCGCAGCGACTCCGTCGGACGGGTCGACGGGCTGGAGCTCTCGTGGGGCGGCTGGTACCGCCGCGACGAGGTGAACCGTCTCGTGGACGGCGGCTCCCTGGTGCTGCCGCCCGGCGCCTCGGTCGGCCACCGGCTCATCGAGGCATGGCTGGACGGGCGCCTGCCCCTTCCCGAGCCCTGAGCGGGCGGCCTCGGGGTGCGCCCGGCGGGCGGTCGAGGGCCCTGCCCAGCCGTTCGGTCAGCCCCGAGGCGCGCTGGGCCTCCGTCGTGACGGCCGCGCGCACCGAGCTCGCCGGGCCGATGATGCGCACACCGGTCCTCGCCCTGGTCACGGCCGTGTAGAGCAGGCCCCTCGTGAGCAGCGGCGAGCCGGGCGGGGGCAGGACGAGGGTGACCCGCTCGAACTGGCTGCCCTGCGACTTGTGCACCGTCATGGCGTACATCGTCTCGACGCCCTCCAGCGCGTACGCCGGGTAGGTGCGGTGGTTGCTCATCGCGGCTCGCCGGCCCCGCCCGGTGGCGATGACGACGCCGGTGTCGCCGTTGCTGATGCCCAGCTCGGGGAGGTTCCGGGTGGCCAGCAGCGGCCGTCCGCTGTACCACTCGTCGCCGGAGAGCTGGCCGGCCGCGGCGCGCTGGAGGCGCTCGACGGCGGCGCCCCAGGTGGTGACCCCGTAGGGGCCGGTGCGGTGTGCGCACAGCAGGCGGTGGGCGCCGAGCGCCTCGATGGCCTCCTCGGCCCTGCCCAGCCGGGCGGCCCGCTCGGTGGCGCGGGCCTGACGCACCAGGGCGTCGCGCAGCCCCAGCGAGGCCTCCAGATCGAGGTCGGCGGCGTCCTGGTCGTGGAACTCGACGGCCTCGGTGGTGGCCAGCAGCTCCAGGGTGCGGTCCGCGTCGCCGTCGCGGATCGCCCGGGCGACGTCGGAGATGCCGCTCGTGAAGCGGTAGCCGTGGTCGAGGACGACGACGGCCGACCGGCCCGGCTCCGGGCCGGGCAACCCGGCGGCGGTGATGTCGGCGAGCACGGCCCCGGCGTCGACCGGGGTGAGCTGGTCGGGGTCGCCCACCATGACCAGGCGCGTGTCGGGGCCGAGCGCCTCGAGCAGGCGGGCCATGAGCGGCAGGGAGACCATCGACATCTCGTCGACGACCACGGCGTCGAACGGCAGCCGGTGCCCGGCCCCGTGGCGGGGGGCCCGGTCGGGGCGGGCCCCGAGCAGGCGGTGCAGCGTCGTCGCCGCGCCGACGCCGGGCCCGACGGCGTGCTCGTCGAGCGACTCGGTCAGCCGGGCGGCGGCCTTGCCGGTCGGCGCGGCGAGCGCGATGCGCATCGGGACGCCCCGGGCCTCCGCCTGGTCGGCGAGCGCGGCGACGACGCGGGAGATCGTCGTCGTCTTGCCCGTGCCCGGGCCGCCGCAGATGACGGCCGTGCGTGCCCGCACCGCCGTGCGCACGGCGGTGCGCTGCGCCTCGTCGCGCCGGTCGGCCGCGGCGGGCGATGCGGCCAGGCTCCGTTCGAGCCGTGCCTCGTCGACGTCGGGGAACGGGCCGCAGCGCCCGAGCAGGGCCGCGGTGATCGACTCCTCGTCGTGCCAGTAGCGCTCGAGGTAGAGGGCCTCGTCGACGAGGCGGAGCGGATGCTCGTTGGGCCCGGAGTGCTCGTCTCCCACGAGCGACGAGGCGGCCAGTGCCGCCAGCCACCGGTCGGGATCCGGCCAGCCGAGCTCGTCGAGCTGCGGGGCGAGGCCCGCCTGGGCGTCGTCGTCGCGGACGAAGAACTGGGCCAGTCGACGGACCCGGCGGATCGGCAGGCAGACCGAGCCGGCACGCAGCGCGCGCATCGTGAGCGCGGCGCCGAGCAGCACCGCCGGGTCGTGCTCGCCCGCGGTGCGGGCGACGAGCTGGGCGGTGTGGACGTCGGGCGCCTCGAGGATGCCCGCCTCGTTGAATCGGGCGAGCACGCCCTGCGCCGAGACGACGCGGCCGGTGACGCCGCTCATCGGGCACCTCCCGTCCGGGAGCCGGAGAGGACCCGTGAGGCGGCCTCGACGAGGCCGATGCGCGGGTGCCAGGTGAAGACGCCCGGCGGCATCGCGGTCCCGGCCGGGCCGTCGGGGCCGGCCATGCCCCTGACGAACAGATAGCCGACGCCGGCGAACTGCCGCTCGGGGTCGTAGTCGGGCAGGCGCCAGCGCAGGTAGCGGTGCAGGCCCACGCAGTACAGCAGCGCCTGGAGGGGGTAGTGGGCCTCGATCATCGCCCGCGTCATCGCCGCGGGCGTGTAGACGTGCGGGCCGAGCGACTCGTGCGGGCGGGTGGGGATGCGGTTCGTCTTGTAGTCGATGAGCGCGTAGCGGGCCGTGCCGCTCGGGACCGGTCGCCCCGGCTCCCCGGCCGCGCCGGGCCCCGGGAGCCTCAGCACGGCGTCGATCGAGCCGGTGAGGAAGCCGCGGAGGGCCGCGTGGGCGGCGCCGCTGGCCGCCAGGGCCCCGCCGTAGTCGACGAGCGGGTCGTCGGACGGTACGAGCGAGCGGTCGCCCCACAGCTCGGCGATCGCCCCGAGCTCCCGCGAACCCGAGGCCGAGCCGAGGGGCAGGTCGAAGTCGAGCTCGGCGAGGCGGTTCGCGGCGCCGATGCGGCGCAGGCTCGCCCACGCCGTGAGCTCGCCCAGCGGCGTGTCCATGACGGCCAGCAGGCCCCGGGCCAGCCGCTCGGCGGGCACCCCGGCCATCGGCCAGCGGGTGAGCATCCGGGTGACCGCGGCGGTGGTGCGCTCGGCCAGCCGCGGCCCTGCCGGGTCGACGACTTCGAGGACCGAGTGCACCAGCGAGCCGAACTGGGTGCCACCGGGCAGCGTCGACAGCGGCGTGGCGTCGTCGTGCGGGTCCGGCGCGGCCGTCCGCGGCCCCGCGGGGGCCCCCTCCAGCGGCGGTTCGTCGTCGGTGCCGCGCTCGTCGAGGCCGGGCAGGGGCCCCGCCGTCCCATGCAGCCCGGCGGTGAGCCCCGAGTACGAGGTGCGCGACCACGTGCGGTCGATCGTGTCGGCGAGCTCGCGCCCGACGAGGCGCGCCGGGCCGTCGACGGGCGGCGGCGCGGGCGCCGCCGGGGCCCCGGTCGGGCGGGGCACGACGACCAGCTGCACATGCTCGCGGCCGGCGGCTGCCCGCTCGACGTCGGCGCCGACGGGCAAGGACGGGGCCGGCGCCGGGTCGCCCGGGGGATTCATCAGCAGGCGGTGCAGCGCCGAGCGCGAGGTGTTGCGCTTCGTGCGGGCCCACCAGAGGACGAGGCGGCTCTGCGCGCGGGTGGCCGCCACGTAGAGCAGGCGCAGGTCCTCGGCCTGCTCCTCGGCGAGCTTCGCCCGGTGACGCGCGGCGGAGCGGTCGCCGAACAGGTCGAGGCCGAGCTCGCCGCCCTCGTGGACGAGGACGCGGCCCAGCCGGTCGGCCGGCCTGTCGCCGATGTACTTGTCCGCCATGTCGGGCAGCGCCACCACCGGGAACTGCAGGCCCTTCGCCCGGTGGATCGTCATGACGGTGACGGCGCTGCGGTCGGTCTCGAGGCGGCGCACGGCGTCGTCGTCCGCCCGTCCGGCCGCCTCGCGGATCGACTGGGCGAGCCAGTCGCGCAGGCCCGCCAGGTCGCGTCCCGAGCGGCGGCGCTCGCGCTCGAGCAGCTCGGTGACGTGTCGCAGGTCGGTGCACCGTCGCTCGCCGTCGCGCGCGTCGGCGAGCAGCCGGGCCATGAGGCCGGGCCCTCCGTCGTCCTGCTGGGCGCACAGGCGCTCGAGGATCCCGGACGGGCCCGCGTCGGCCATCGTCCCGCGCAGCGACTTCACGAGGACGAGCAGCTGGTTGCGGGCCTCGTCGTCGGCGCGCGCCAGACGCCCGGGGCTCCATCCGACCAGCTCGGTCAGGGACAGCCGGAACAGCAGCGGCGGGCGGGGATCGCACATGGCGTCGAGCAGCCGCTGCCAGGCGAGGGCGCCGTCGGAGGCGAAGATGCCCGCCCCGCCGGTGAAGACGGCCGGGATGCCGGCCCCGGTGAGCGCGCGGCGCAGCTGCTCACCGACCCGCCTGGTGCGCACGAGGACCGCCAGGTCGTCCGCCCGCAGCGGGCGGACGGTCCCGCCGTCGTCGAGGTGGCCGCGGGCGAGCAGCTCGCCGAACTCGCGCACCAGGTCGGCGGCGATCGTCTCGCGGGCCCCGGCCGCGGTCTGCTCCTCACCGGGGGCGATGGCCCGCACCTGGACGGCGGGCGCGCCGTCGGCCCGGTCGATCCGCAGACGGGCCCGCGTGTGGGTGCTCGTGACCGGCGCCAGGGCGATGGCCTGGTCGGGCCGCCCGAGCGAGGCCCGTCCGAAGAGCTGCGCGATGCCCTCGACGACGGGGGCGTCGCTGCGGTGGTTGCGGTCGAGGGTGAAGCACTGGTCGGCCGTGGCCCGCGCGTCGAGGTAGGCCTGCAGATCGGCGCCGCGGAAGCCGTAGATCGCCTGCTTCGGATCACCGATGACGACCAGGCTCGTGCGGTGGTGGAAGGCGCGTTCGAGGATGCGCCACTGCAGCGGGTCGGTGTCCTGGAACTCGTCGACCATCACGAGGTCGAAGCGCGCGGCGAGCGTCCGCGCGGCGAGCTCGCCGGTGACCGGGTCCCCGAGGGCCTCGTCGACGCGTCGGATCATGTCGTCGTATCCGTAGACGCCCATCTGACGCGTGCGGTGCGCCATGCGGGTCCGCACGTCGGCGGCGAAGGCCAGGCGGCCCTGCTCGTCGTCGGCGTCGTCGGGCACGGGCAGGAGCCTCGGCTCGGCGTGCTCCAGCACCGCCCGGCCGATGATGCCCGCCTGCTCGTGGCCCATGCCCGCCGTCCCGGCGGTGGCGCGCGCAAGATAGGCGTCGTCGACGACCTGGGATCGCACCTCGTCCAGGTCGTCGACGAAGCGCATGGTGGTGTCGTGGTCGACGAGCACGCCCAGCTCGGCCAGCAACCGGGAGCAGAACTCGTGGGTCGTCGCGATGACGGCGCGGTCGAAGTCGGCGAGCGCCCTCCGCAGCCTGCCCAGGCGCTCGATCAGCTCGTCGGCCCGACCGCCGCACAGCTGCGCGTCGACCGGGTCGAGGCCGTCGGGGGTCCCGCCCGCGGCGGCCCGCTCGAGGACGCGGGCGCTCGAGGCCAGCCGTTCGTGGACGCGCGAGCGCAGCTCGAGGGACGCCGTGCGGGCGAAGGTGACGAGCATGACGCGGTCGATGCGGCAGCGGCCGAGGGCGACGAGGCGCGCGGTCGTCGCGGCGATGGCGTGGGTCTTGCCGGTGCCGGCGCTGGCCTCGAGGACGGTGGTGCCCTCCGGCAGGTCGGCCGTGGGGTCGAAGACCGGGCCCGGGGCGAGCGGATCGGTCGACGGATCAGTGGTCATGACGCGCTCCGGGGGTCCACAGATGCAGGGCTTCGACGAGGGGGCCGTAGAACCAGCGGGCGAGGTTGAGGATGCGGCTGCTGGAGGCGGTCAGCGGGTCCTCGGGCTCGGAGCCGATGGCCTCGATGTCGCGCCAGGAGGCGCCCACCCACTGGAGCACCGGAGAGAAGGCGACCTCCCGGGAGTAGTCGCGGGCCAGGAAGGCGCCGGCGCCGCGTCGGCCGCCGGCGGTGCGGCGGGCGTACTCGAGGCAGGTGTCGGGCGGCATGGGCGGGAACCGACTGAGCCCGTCCAGACGCAGCCGGCACATCTGGCCCAGCAGGGTGCGCGCCGTCGCCGCGTCCGGGGCGACGAGCCGGAAGCAGTCGCCCTTGCCGAGCAGGAGGGCCTCGCGGACGTCCGCGCCGCCCGCCGCGGCGCAGACGAGCTCGACCCAGGCGGCCCCCAGGTGCCTGGCCCGCAGCCTCGCGCAGCGGTGCCGCACGAGACGGCCCGCATGGGACTCGAGAGTGCCCGAGACCGACCAGGGGCCGTCGTGCCAGAGCACGTCGTGCTCGGCGGGCTCGACGAGCAGGGCCCGCACAGCCGTGGCGTGCGCCTCGAGCGCAGGAAGCCGGGCGCCGAGCAGATCGGTGCCGAGCCGGCCGGGGGGCAGCCGGCCTCCGAGCAGCGCGGCGTCGGAGACGGTCGTGACGGGCTGGCCGGCGATGAGCGCCGCGGTGATCGCCTCGTCGACCGCCCAGTTCTCGAGGCCGTCGAGGACGATCGGCAGCCCGGTGGGCGGCTCGTCGTCGCCGTCGTCGGGCAGGAAGCCGAAGGTGCGGCCCGCCCAGGCCCGGATGGGGTCCCGGAAGAAGGCGACGAGCTCGTCGATGCTCATCACCCGGGCCTCCTCGCCCGGCGCCGGACCCTGGACCGACCAGATGCTGCGCCGGTGCGCGGGTCCGGGCGGGGCGGCGCCGGCGCGGGCGCCCGCGAGCGCCATCGGGTCGAAGCTGAGGAGGCCGCCGGGGGCGTCGGGGTCGAAGTTGCTCGCCGCATGGGGCTGGAGGGGGTGCACGCGCAGCACTGTCGGCGCCCCGCCGTTCGCCGCGCCCTCGTGCGCCCGCTCCCACACGGCGCCCGGCTCGAGGCCGGTGCACGCCTCGATGATGTCGGCCATGGCGACCGGCTGTGGCAGCGCCTCCCCGGTGCGCGGGTCGGCGCCGGCGCCGACGATGATGAGCCGCTCTCCGGCGCTCATGATCGCGTCGAGCAGCTGCTGACGGGCGGCCCGTGCGGCGTTGGGGACGGGCAGTTCGTCCCGGACGCCGGGGCGGGCGAGCAGATCGTCGCCCGCCGCGGCGGTGCGCGGCGGGACGTGGGCGTCGTCGACGCCCAGGACGGCCACCACGCGGTGCTCGATGGCCTGCATCTCGCCCAGCCCGCAGATGATCATCGAGCCGGCGCCGTAGTTGGGGCGCCCACGCCGCGGTGCGACGAGTCGACGCAGCACCGCGGCGATGTCGCCCGCGTCGAGCAGCGCGCCGTCGGCGCCGGCGCCGTCGAGCCCGGTCAGGGCGCTGCTGAGGTGGTTGAGCATCCACTGGTCGTCCGGCCCGGGTGCGGTCAGGTCGGCGGCCGCGTCGAGCAGGCGCGCGCGCCAGGCGGCGATGCCGGCGGGCTCGGCGAAGCGCAGCAGGTGCATGCGCACCCGCGAGACGAGTTCGGCGAGCGCGCCGACGAGCCCGGCGTCGGAGCCGTCGACGTGGTCGAGCGGGACGACCGTGCCGAGACGGGCGAGGGGGCTGTCGGCCAGGGCGAGGCCGGCGAGCAGCCGGTCGACGCCGGCGATCCAGGTGCTCCGGCGGATCCCGGGCAGCCCGTGCTCGGCGCGGTGGCCCGCGTCGATGCCCCAGCGGATCTGCGCGCGCTCGACGAGGCGGCCGAGCCGTTCGAGGCCCTCGGCGTCGAGGCCGAGGGCGCGCGCGACCGGTTCGCGCGAGGCCAGCGCGATCAGGTCGGCTCCGGTGGCGCGCGAGGCCGGCAGGGCGAGGAGGACGAGGAGGACGTCGATCACCTGGTTCGGCCGCGCCAGAGAGGGGCCCGCGATGCCGGCCCGCAGGTCGTGGCCCGGATGGTGTCCGGGGGCGTCGGTGGCCCCGAGGTCGGCCTCGAGCAGCGGCGCGTAGGCGGCGATGTCGGTGCACAGCACGGCGACCTCTCGCGGCTGCAGGGTCGGGTCGGAGGCGAAGGCGTCGCACAGGGCCTCGCGCAGCACCTCCACCTGGCGGTCGGGGCCGTGGCTCGCGTGGATGGTCACCGTGCCGTCGGCCGGGACCGGTGCGTCGGCCGTACGGCCCTCGCGGATGCGGCGCTGGAGGAGCCCGAGCATGGTCCCGACGCCGACGGTCGGCCCGTCGGCGCGGGGCCCGGCGCCGTCCGCGACGTCGACCGGGGCCTGCTCCCAGCGCCTCCAGCTCTCGGCGCGGGCCGCCCCGTAGCGCTCCCGCAGCGGGCAGCCGACGGCGCCGGCCTCCTCGGGCGGGCCGAGCTGCCAGATCTGGACGGGGAGCCGCTCGGCCAGGGCGGCCAGCAGCTCGATGTCGGCCGCTGGGGGCGCCTCGACGCAGGCCGCCCCCAGCGCGACCGGCAGTGCCGCGGGATCGGCCCCGCGCACCCCCTCCAGGAGCTGCTCGTGGCGCAGCCCCGGGTGGGGCCAGCCGGCGAGGGCCGTCGTGAGGCGCTGCCACAGGAGCGCCTGCCACCGGTCGCGGTCGGCCAGCGGGGCGCCGAGCGGGTCGACGGGGGAGCCCTGGGACCAGGCGGCGAGCATGCCGGGGCAGTGCCGCAGGTAGCCGCGCAGGATCCCGGCCCAGCCCTCGGCGGTGGCGACCAGGCGCCCCGGGGCGGGGCGCGGGGGCTCCTCGGGGGCCGGGTGGCCGTCGAGGTGGCGCCGGACGAGCGCGAGCCACGGCTCGTCGGCGCACTCGCGCAGGAGGGAGGCGATGCGGAGGGTGAGGGCGCCGGTGCGCCAGGGGTCCTCGTCGGGGTCGAGGCCGAGCAGCGCGTGCTCGAGCTCGGTTCGCAGCCCGCCCATCGTCGGGGTCCTGACGCCGGCGAAGACCTGCGGCCCGCCGGGGGAGGCCGCGAACCCCTGCGCGATGCTGCGCCGGTGCGCGGGGCCGGGCGTGACGAGTACCGGCAGGACGAAGGGGTCGGCGGCGTGCTCGGAGAGGAAGGCGCCGGCCCGGGCGCGGATCTCGGACCAGGTGCGGCAGCCCGTCACGACGGTCCGGCCCGACGCGCCCACGGCGCGCCCGGCCGGCTCCTGCCGGACCGATCGCGTGTTCACCATGCCCCTCACCTTAGGCAGCGCCACCGACAGAGGACCCGGACCCGTCCGCCGCCCGGTTCGGGCCCCGTCGGCGGGGCCCGCCTAAGGTTGCCATCATGACCAGCCAGTCGTCCGCCAGCGCATCCCCGTCCGCCGAGCTCGACGAGTCCGTCCTGGCCGGCCTCGACCCGGAGCAGCGCCTCGTCGCCACGACGGTCGGCGGGCCGGTCGCCGTCATCGCCGGCGCCGGCACCGGCAAGACGCGCGCCATCACTCACCGCATCGTGCACGCCGTGCTCACCGGGCAGCAGCGGGCCGGCGCGATCCTGGCCGTCACCTTCACCACGCGCGCCGCCGGCGAGATGCGGGCCCGGCTCCGCAGTCTCGGTGCGCCGCGCGTACAGGCCCGCACCTTCCACTCGGCGGCCCTGCGCCAGCTCCGCTACTTCTGGCCGCGCGTGACCGGCGCCGAGCTGCCCGAGATCGCCGGCTCCACTTACGGCCTGGTCGCCGAGGCCGCCTCGCGCGAACGCCTCAGGAGCGCCGACACGGCCCTCGTCCGCGACCTGGCGGGCGAGATCGGCTGGGCCAAGTCCACCAATGTCCTGCCGGCCGACTACCCCGTGCTGGCGGCCCGGGCGGGGCGCGCCGTGGCGGGCGCCGATCCCGAGACGGTCGCGCGCGTCGCAGCCGAGTACGAGCGGGTGAAGTCCCGCCGCGGCGTCATGGACTACGACGACATCCTGCTGTGCGCCGTCGCCCTCATGCACGAGCACCCCGAGGTCGCCCAGGAGTTCCGCTCCGGCTACCGGCACTTCGTCGTCGACGAGTACCAGGACGTCAGCCCGCTCCAGCACGCGATGCTCACCCAGTGGCTGGGCGAGGGCCGGGACCTGTGCGTCGTCGGCGACCCAGACCAGGCGATCCACTCGTTCGCCGGGGCGGATCCGCGCTTCCTCACGGGCTTCGCGCGGGAGTTCCCCGGCGCGACGGTGCTGCGCCTCGACCGCAACTACCGCTCCACCCCGCAGATCATCGGGGTGGCCAACGATCTGCTCCACCCGCCCGGGCGGGCCGCCGTCGGGCGCGGGGTCGTGCTGCGCCCGATGCGGCCCGAGGGCCCGGCCGTCGGGACGGCCGAGTGCGCCGACGAGGACGAGGAGGCCTCGCGGCTGTCGGCCTGGCTCGTCGACCGGCACCGCGCCGGGGCGCCCTGGTCTCAGATGGCGGTCCTCTACCGCGTCAACGCCCAGTCGCCGGCCGTCGAGGCGGCGCTCGCGCAGGCCCGCGTCCCGTACCAGGTGCGGGGCGCCGAGCGCTTTTACGAGAGGGCCGAGATCCGCGCCGCCCTCACCGGGCTGCGCGCCGCGGCCGGGTCCGATCCGCAGACGCCGGCCCTCGAGGCCTCCGACCGGGTGCTCGGCTCCCTCGGCTGGGCGCCCGAACCGCCCGCCGGTCAGGGCCGAGTCCGCGAGCGCTGGGAGTCCTGGCAGGCGCTGCACGACCTCGTGGCCGACCTCGTCGAGGCGGGCGCCGCCACCATGGCGCAGGCCGTCGCCGGCCTCGAGCAGCGCGTCGCCGACCAGCAGGCCCCGGTGGCCGACGGGGTCACTCTCTCGACCCTGCACTCGGCCAAGGGCCTGGAGTGGGACGCCGTCGCCCTCATCGGCGTGCAGGAGGGCCTGCTGCCCTTCTCCCTCGCAAGGAGCCCGCGCGAGATCGCCGAGGAGCGCCGTCTCCTCTACGTCGGCATCACCCGCGCCCGGCACGACCTGCGACTGAGCTGGGCGACCGGCGCGACCGGCAGGCGGGGCCGGCGCCGCCCCTCGCGCTTCCTCGGCGGCCTGGCCGGGACGGGCGAGCGCGCCGACCGGGCCGCAGAACCGGCCCCCGGCCCGCGCCGCCGCCGGGTCGTCCACTGCGTGGTCTGCGGCGGGGCGCTGGGCCGGGCCGTTGAGATCAAGCTCGGCCACCACGCCGAGTGCGAGGTGCCCTTCGACGAGGGGCTGCTCGAACGGCTCAAGGCTTGGCGGTTGGGCGTCGCCAAGCGCCAGTCGGTGCCTGCCTTCGTCGTCTTCACCGATGCGACGCTCATGGCGCTGGCCCAGGCCGAGCCGTCCGACGAGCGCGGGCTGCTCGAGATCCGCGGCATCGGGCGTTCCAAGGCCCGACGCTACGGGCAGGACGTGCTGGCCATCATCGGGGGCCTCGATGTCGACGAGGTGCTCGCCGGGGCGCGGGCCCCCGGCGACGACCAGCCGTCGGGCGGCTGAGACCCGCCGCCGCGTCCGGCGACCGTCGGGGCCCGCGGCGGCGCGGTCGGCAGCTGCGTCGAACGGGTGCACAGCGGGCAGTCCGGGCGCGGGCGCCTGCTCGGCCAGATGCCGCCGCCGAACTCCACGGTGGGCGGGACGATCCGCTCGTCGAGGTAGGCGGCGCACACCGAGTTGGTGATCGCCGCCGCCCAGTCGAGCGCCGACGGGGTCGGGGCCGCCACCGCGCAGTGCCGGTGTCCGCGCCCGATGGGGGATCCGGCCGCGCAGAAGGCGCAGCTCGTGATGCCCGGCTGCACCAGCGGCCCGACGCAGGCGTCGTGGCGGTGCACGCCGACGATGAGATGCGCCAGCCCCAGACGGCTCAGCAGCCACGGTACGACCGGGTCAGGCGCCGTCCGGGAGCCGGCGACCACGACGAGGTCGAGCCGGGCGTCGTCGACGGACAACCAGTGCTCGAGACGATCGGTGGCCGGTGCGGCGCTGTACCTCGGGGGCCGGGCCCGTTCGCCCCGGGGCGGCAGCGGCTCGGTGAAGCCCCGCACCCGGTGGTCGGCGGTCAAGATGGCCCGGAGACGCTCGGCGCTCGCGCCCTCGCCGATGACGCCGATGCGCGCCGGGGCGGGCAGGTAGGGCAGCTTGTGGACCATGCCCAGCCTCCGCAGCCTCGTCAGGAGGTTCTCGAGGAGCCGCTGCTCGTCGGGGAGCAGCCCCCGGCAGGCGTCGTCGAGGGTGACGGTGCCGTCGAGTCGGCGCAACGCCCCGACGAGGCGCTCGGCGAACCGGCCGGACAGCTCGACGCAGGTGCGCCCGGGGCCGTACAGGCGGTACGAGTCGGGGCAGTGGCGGACGATGTCGGCGTCCATGCGCAGGGTCCGGGGCGGCACGCGGCGCCTCGGCGCGGCGCCCGACGGGGTCCGCGTGGTCGCCCCGCCGTACCGGCCGGGTGGGACGGGGGTGGTTCGCATGTCTCCAGCGTCCTCCTCGGGCGGGACGATCGCCAGGGATTCCCCGAGAAGGACAACAACCGGCCCTGCGCGGACAACATGTCGGGCGGCCGGGACAACAACCCTGTGGCCCCGGCGCTCCCCGCCCGCCTGGGCCGGCGGGGCGCTTCGGGGTCCGGAGACGATCGAAGGGGTCGGAGCGTTGCGCTCCGACCCCTTCGGCCCAGGTCCGGACGGCGGACCGGGTGAAGTCTCAGGCCCTGCCGAGGATGCGATTCAGGTTGGTGCCGCATTCGGGGCACTTCGCCTTGGCCATGCGGGTGCCCTTGTCGTTCACGACGACGGCGCCCTTGGCGTGACGCTTCGCCTTGCACTTGACGCAGTAGTACTCGCCCTCGTAGGTCTCCTCTGCCATGTCTTCCTCCTCGTTGTTGTCGTGCCGGCCTGCCCCAGACGGAGCATTGAGGGCCGACGTGCGAGCATAACTGTAGCCACAGCGGTGGGACCGATCCGCCGTGCAGAACCCCGGTCAGGGAAGGGCACGGGATCATTCGGGGTCGTCGAAATTTCACTCAGAGAAGATCCATCCACTCCGACAAGGGATTCCACTGGATCCTCCCGGCATCGCCGTCGGGCGCGCCCGACGGCCTGGAAGGGGCCCGGGCCGGGGTGCGTTGCGGCGGGGAGACCCTCGGGGGACGGCTCCGCCGCGAGGGGTCCGATGCGCGCGGGCCCGGGGCGGGGCCGACGGCGGTGACGGCGCCCCGGGGATGCGCGGGCTCGTGGGCCGGGCGCCGAGGGCCCCGGGCGCGGAAGAACCCCCGGCGAGCTCTCATCTGCCTTCCCCTGCAGAGAGCGCCGAACCGGGGGTTCGGTGTGAACCATACCGGGCTCCTCGTCAGAGCGTCAAGCCGGCGGCGGGGACGCGGCCGCCGACAGCAGGCTCCCAGGTCCCGTCCCGGCCGTCCGGTCCCGCCCGGGCCGACCGTTGCGGGCGTGACCGCCGCGATCGGCTACCATGGACGCGTCATCCCGGGCCCGGGGCGTCAGGCGCTCCCCGCCTGGGCATCCCTCGTTCTCCGGAGAACGCTTTTCCACGATCGATCCAGAGCAGATCCTCGATGCCCTCGGCGGCGACGCCGATGTCATGGGCCTCGAGCCGTGCATCGTCCGTGCATCGTCCGGCTGCGCGCGGTGCTGGCCGACCCGGAACGGGTGGACGAGTCGGCGCTGAGGGATGCCGGGGCGAGCACCGTGATGAGGATCGGCCGGGTGGTTCACGTGGTCGTCGGCCCCGAGGGCGGCAGGATCGCCGGGAGGATCCGGGCCAGTCTCGGCGGACGCGTCTGAGGCGGGGCGTCCCCGACGATCCGGCGACTCCCCGCGCCTCAGCGGCGGCGACGGCGAGGAAGGTCGACTGCGACGCGTGGTTGCCGGTCGCGGCGACGGCCCGTTCCGTGCGCCTGCCCGAGTACTTGTTGAAGTAGTAGCTCAGGACGTCGTTGTCCCATGCGACGGCGAGACCGCAGGCCCTGCCGCGGTCATCCATGGGGACGGCGACAGGGCAGTGGACGTCGATGCCGACGCCGACGGCCCCGGCCAGTGCGGGCCCGAGATCGCTGCAGGCCCGGCGGATCGATTCGGTCCATGCCCGCGGGTCCTCGCGACCGGCCCCGGCGGACCGGGAGCCCGGATGGGAGCACCGGGCCCGCGCGATCACCTCCCCGTCCTGGCCGACGGCGATCGCCTTCGTGGCGGACGTGCCCAGGTCGATGCCGATGAAGACGCTCATCCTCGAACCCCCGGTCCCATGAGTTCCCGCGGGGGCTCAGCTCAGCAGTGCGACGGCCCGCGAGGGCGTCATCCCATCGTGGACCACCGCCTTGAGCGCCCGGACCATCTTCGTCGGATCCTCGGCCCGCCAGATGTTGCGGCCGCAGGTCATGCCGGCGCCGCCGGCCTCCATGACCGCCGCCTGCTCGAGGATGTTGATCGGCGCGGGTGCGGGTGCGCCGCCGGCGGCGACGACGGGCGTGGGGACGGCCTCGACGATCCTCCTGAACTCCTCGGCGGAGCCCGTGTACCAGGTCTTGACGATGTCGGTTCCGCACTCGGCGGCGGCCCGTGCCGTGCACATGACCGATTCCGTCGATCCCTCGCGGTCGCCCCACAGCTCGCCGGAGGGGTAGGAGTGGCGGATCACCGGCATGCCCCATGTGTGGGCCTCCTCGGTCACCGCCGACAGCATCTCGAGCATGGCCGCCTGGTGACTCGATCCTCCCGGGATCCCGATGGCCAGCGCGTCCGCCCCGAGCCTCATGGCGTCGCGAACCGTGGCCACGGTGGCGTCGTAGGTCGGGTGGAAGTCGACGTGGGAGAAGTGCTCTGTCGGGCCCGGACGTCGACGCCGACGCGCGTGTCCGAGCCGGAGGCGGCCAGTCGGATGGCGTCGGCGGCCCGCTCCAGCGGCAGCTGGGTGCCGATGAGATCCTTCACGACGAGTCGGCCCGAGTCGATCATCGGGGCGATCCGCTGGAGGTTCTCGAGTCGGCAGGAGGAGGCCCCGACGATCTTGTACTCGTTGTCGTGGATGTCGTTCGCGACGAACCGGAGCGTCGCCTCGGAGTTGAATCCCGCGAACACGGACACGCGGGCTCCCGGGGCGAGGATCCCGAGGTAGGGGGTCAGGGCCTCGGGGCGTCCGATCGCCATGATGACGACGTCGATCCCCTCCGGGGCGATGTCCCTGATCCGGTCCGCGATGTCGCCGCTCGGGGCCGGGACGGCGTCGGCGCCGGACGCCCGGGCGATCGCGTGCCTGGCCGGGTTCGGTTCGACCGGGACGACCGTGGGGACCCCTGGACCCGGGCGAGCCTCATGCGGATGAGACCGAGGGGGCCCGGCCCCTGCGACGAGGATCGTCCGCGCACCCGCCACCTCTGCGAGGTTCTGGCCGTTCAGGGCGCAGGAGACCGGTTCGACGATGGCCGCTTCGAGGGGCGGGACGTTGTTGACCGGTACGAGGTTCCGCCGGGCGTCGGCCGATGCGGACGTGCTGGGGGAGGCCGCCGTCGAGCTGGTAGCCGAAGGCCGTTCGGTGGCGGCAGATGTTCGGGTGCCCCCTGGTGCAGGCCGGGTGGGCGCCCGCCTCGCCGATGCCGAGCCCCAGGCGAAGACCGAAGAGGGTACCGAAGCCGCTCGCGAGGAAGGTCAACCCGGTGCAGATCGACCAGAGGCACGCGGATGCGCCGACCATGCGGATGCGCCGACCATGATGCGCTCGCCGAATCCGTCGATGAGCGAGCCGGCGGGGATCTGCATGAGGGCGTAGGACCACGAGAACGCCGAGAGGACGAGTCCCCGCTGCGTCGCGCTCACGGTGAAGTCCGCCGTCATGTACGGCAGGAGACGGAGATCGCCGATCGGTCGATGTGGTTGATGGCCAGACCGAGCGCTCAGACCGCGGCGACCGCCCATCGCCACCCGGTCCTGCCCGATCCGGGGGCCCTGGTGCTGCCTGTCGTGACCATGGCGCCTCCTCGTGCTCCGTACTCACAATGTAATCAAATAATCAATCAATATTGATCAGTTCGATCCTGTACCACGGTCAGAACGATTACTTCGATCAGCAGGAGATGCCGAGCCATCGTCAGGATGCTGTGCGGGCTCCGCCGGGAGGACCCGCCGAGCCCGCGCCCGCCGCGCCGGGCGCGGCGGAACCCGACCGATCGACCGGGCCGGCCGCCGCGAGGATGCCCGGGGGCGACCGGGGATCGCCCCCGGGCGTCGGCTCCGGTTAGGCTGGCCCGCGTGAGCAGCAGCCGAGCGCCGGGGGCCCGGGTCGGGGCCGGTGCCGCCGACACCGTCGTCCCGACGCCGCGCGGGCTGGAGCTGCCGCCGGGCGCCGACGAGATCGTCGTGCGCCGCAGCACCCGTCGGCGCCGCAGCGTGGCGGCACGCCTGGACGGGCGCCGGATCGTCGTCATGATCCCGGCCCTCATGGGGGAGGCCGACCAGGACCGGTGGGTGCGCGAGATGGTCCGGCGCCTCGCCGGGCGTGAGGGGCGCAGGGCCGGCGCCACCGGCGACGGCGCGCTCATGGTCCGCGCCGCCGGGCTCCGTCGCGCCTACGTCCCGGAGGCCCCCGAGCCGGCGAGCGTCCGCTGGGTCCCGAACCAGCGCTCACGCTGGGGCTCGTGCACCGCGTCCGAGCGGACGATCAGGCTCTCGGACCGGCTGCGCGCCATGCCCGACTGGGTCATCGACGCGGTCCTCGTCCATGAGCTGGCCCACCTCGTGCACCCCGACCACGGCCCGGCCTTCCGGCGCATCGAGCGCCGCTATGGGCCCGCCGAGCGGGCCGGCGGTTTCCTCGAGGGCTGGGACGCCGCCACCGCCGCCTTCGAGCGGTGCGGCGGCTGAGGGCCCGGCCGGTTCAGTCGGCCCCGGGGCCCTCGTCCCGGCCCCGGTCCTCGTCGCCGCGGTCGCCCTGCTCGAGGAGCCTGGTCAGCTCCGAGTCCCAGTCGGCGTCGGTCTCCTCGTGCTGCTCGCCCCGGACGAAGCCGATCGGGTCCTCGACGTCGGCGGATGAGGGCATGAGGTCGGGGTGGCTCCACAGGCCGTCGCGTCCCGCCACGCCGCGGTCGGCGAGCACGACCTGCCAGAAGCGGGCGCTCTCGCGCACGAGTCGGGGGTGCAGCTGGAGGCCCAGCAGGGCGCTGGTGATCTTCCCGGTGGGCCCGCCCGCCGCGCGGCGTCGGTGCACGGCCTCGAGCAGCGCCGGCTCGTGGGTGAGCCACTGCGCGCAGGCCTCGTGGGCGACGGCGTCGACCCAGCCCTCGACGAGGGCGAGGAGCGTCTCGAGACGCGCGAGGATGCTCTCCTGCTCGGGCGTGCGGGTCGGCTTGAAGAGCCTGCCCTGCAGCTGCTCGGAGACCTCGGCGAGCCTGGCCGGGGTCATCTCCGAGACGTCGCCGATGTCGATGGCGTCGCCGAGGGCCGTCGTGTCGATCGTGATCTCGCGGGCGTAGTGCTCGATGAGCGCCAGCATCTGCGGGCCGAGCCACTTCACGGCCGAGAACAGCCGCTGACGGGCGGCCTCCCGCACGACGACGTACATGAGCGTGTCCTCGTCGGGCAGGCCCAGCCCCTTGACGAAGGCCTCGGCGTTGGTCGGCAGGAGCACGACGCGCGGGCTCGACAGGAGCTGGAGGCCGAGCTCGTCGCCGCTGACGACCTCGGCGGAGATCTCGCCGATGGCCTGTGCCAGCTGGGCGGTGTACATCTGGCCGGCCGCCATGCGCATGACGGGCGCGAGCATGCCGGTGAGCTGGGCGATCTCGGGCAGTTCGGCGGCGGCCTCGCCCCCCAGCCCGGTGCTCATGGCCTCGGCGATCGCCGTGACGACGGGCTCGACGATCGCGTGCCACGAGTCCATCGTGTCCTCGACCCACTGGGCACGGCTCCAGGCCTGCGCCTGGGCGGGGCAGGCCTCGAAGGAGACGGCCGGGCCGAGCCAGGACTCGGCCAGGCGGTGCGAGTCGGCCAGCTGCGCACGCTGGGTCGGGGACGGCACGGGGTCGGGGCCGAGCGAGGCGGCGACCTGCCGTGCGGTCCGCCGAGCCATCGCCCAGTCGATGCCCGTCGCCGAGTCGGCGCCGGCCTGTGCCTGGGCCATCATCGCCTGGATCCGGCCCATGAGCGCGTTGAGGTCGACCCCGTCCCCGGGCGGGTTGAGCCCCAGCCGACGCAGCAGCTCGCTGAGCGGATCCTCGCCCGATGCGCCGGCGGAATGGCTGGTGGTCTCGTCGCTCATCACTGGACTCCTCGTGGTGCGGCGCGGTCGAGGGGGACCGCTGCGTGCCTGCCCCCATTCAAGCGCGCCCGATCAATGCGGCGGGCCCCGCCCGGACCCTCGCCGCGGTCCCACCGCGCCGGGCCCGGCCCGGTGCACCCGATCGGCCCCTGAGCGGTGGGTGGACCGCTGAGCGGTGGGTAGACTGCGGGACCATGAGGGCAGTTGTTCCGACGACGAGGCGCACGGGGGCGCCGGCATGACGCGTCAGACCTGGACGGCGGTCGTCTCCGCGCTGACCCTCATCGTCCTCGCGGGCGTCATCGCCTTCACCCCGATCCCCTACGTGGCCTGGGACCCGGGCGTGACGAACGACGTGCTCGGCTCCTCCGACGGCGTCGACGAGATCACGATCAGCGACGTCGCGACGAGCGGCACGACGGGCCGCCTGCTCCTCACCTCCGTGTCGGTCACCTCCTCCGACGCGGCGCTGACCCTGCCCGCCGCGTTCCTCAACTATCTGCGCGGCTCCCACGACGTCGTGCCACGCGACTGGGCCTACCCGGTCGGGCGCAGCGACTCGGACCTGGCCAACGACGAGGCCCAGTCGATGAACGAGGCCGAGCAGGGCGCCACCGTCGCGGCGCTCGGTGCGGCGGGCATCCCCGTCCAGGAGAACCCTCTCGTCGACTCGGTCTCCACCGGCGGGCCCGCCTACGAGCTGCTGCAGACCGGCGACATCATCGAGACCGTCAACGACACCCCCGTGACCACCTCCGACGAGGTCAACGGCATCGTCCGGTCGCTGGCCGTCGGCGCCACCGCGACCTTCGGCATCGTGCGGGGCGGCTCCTCGATGGTCGTCCCCGTCACCACCCAGGCCAGCTCGACCGACCGCACCGTGCCGCGCGTGGGCATCACGATGCGCCCCGGCTACCGCTACGCGCCGCGCATCGAGTTCAACGTGCCCGGCAGGGTCGCCGACGAGAGCTCCGGCCTCGTGCTTTCGCTGGCCATCTATGCGAAGCTGCGCAGCGAGGACCTCATGGCCTCGCGTGTCGTCGCCGGCACCGGCACCATCGAAGCCAACGGCACCGTCGGCGCCGTCCCCGCGGTGGCGGAGAAGATGCGCGGGGCCGAGCAGGACGGGGCGCAGATCTTCCTCGTCCCGGCGGCCAACTGCTCCGATGCGGCGGGCGGCGCCACGGACATGGAGCTCGTGCGGGTGGCGAAGCTGTCCGACGCGGTCTCGTCCCTGGACGCCCTGGCCCAGGGCCACCCCGAGACGGTGCCGCGCTGCTGATCCCCCGTGCCGCCGGTCCCGTCCGGATCCCCGTCCCAAGAGCAGAGGAGTCGTCCGATGAGTCCCCAGTCCCAGACCGGTCCCGGGGCGCCCGGCGGCGGTCTCGCCGCGGCCCACGAGCTGCTCGCGGCCGCCCTCGTCGAGATCGAGCGCTACGTGGGCGCCTCCGGCTGGGACCAGCCGGCCCGGCTCTTCGCGCTGGCCCCGACCGCCCGGCTCCTGGAGGCCGAGCCAGTCCTGGCCGGCCAGCTCACGGTGACCGCCCCCGACCAGCTGTCCTCGATCGAGCAGGACGACTTCCACCCCGGCCAGGACGTCCTGGCCGGGCTGGCCGCCATCGCCTGGCCCGACACGGTGGCCGGCTGCGCGGTGTGCACCGAGCGCTCCTTCCTGCCGGCCGGCGTCGAGGACCGCATCCCCGACGACCCGGACGAGGCGGCCGAGTTCGTGGCCGCCCATCCGGCCCGCGAGGACATCCGCGTCGTCATGGGCGCCCTGCGCGACGGGACCACCTACGGCGTGGCCCGCCTGGCCAGCCACCCCGACGAGCTCCTGGCCGGGGACGGACTCGTCCCGGCCCTGTCCGGCGCACTCGTGCGCACCTTCGAGTGGGAGGACACCGACCAGTCATGAGCAGCGCATCGCAGGTCAGGAAGCAGCCGCGCCGCCACACGGCCCTGGGCGCGACCCTCGCCATCCTCGTGGTGCTCGTCGTCGTGTGGTGGATCGTCAGCGAGGTCGTCACCGACTGGCTGTGGTTCCGCAATCTGCACTTCGGGCAGGTCTTCACCACCCGGGTGGTCACCGGCGCGGTCCTCGCCGCGGCGCAGGGCGTGCTGCTGGGCGGCGCCTGCGCGCTCAACATGGCCCTCGCCTGGCGCAGCCGGCCCCAGCGCCCCGTGAGCGACTCGCCGACCCTCGACCACTACCGCTCGGCCCTGGCCCGGCGCACGGCCGTCATCGTCGCCGTCCCGTCCCTGCTCGTCGCGCTGGGCGCCGGCTCGTTGGCCGTGTCGCACACCGACGAGACCCTGGCCTTCCTCCACCGCACCCCCTTCGGCCAGTCCGACGCCTACTTCGGCATGGACGCCTCCTTCTACGTCTTCACGCTGCCCTTCCTCCAGGACGTCTTCTCCGCCGTCCTGGCCGCCCTCGTCATCGGCACGCTCGCCGCGGCGGCCGTCCACGTCGTCACCGGCTCCCTGTACGCCACGCCGGTGGCGGTGCGCCGGCACGGCTCCGGGGACGAGAGCGGCGCCCACCCGCCGACGGTCGAGCTGCGGAACCCACTCAACGCGGCCGCCCAGGTGCACCTGTCGGTGCTGCTCGGCCTCATCATGGTCGTCTACGGCTTCCAGCGGCTGCTGTCGCGCTACGAGTTCGCGATCAGCGACAACGACGCCCTGTTCACCGGTATCGGCTACACCGACGACCACGCGCGCATCACCGCCCGCCTCATCGTGGCGATCATCGCGTGGATCTGCGCGCTCATGTTCTTCGCCAACGTGAGGCTCAAGCTGTGGCGTGTGCCCGGCACGGCGATCGTCCTCATGATCGTCTCGAGCCTCATCATCCAGGCGATCTACCCGGTCGCCATCCAGCAGTTCACCGTGCGCCCCAGCGAGGTCAGCCAGGAGCGCAGTTACATCGAGCGGCAGATCGAGGCGACCCGGGCCGCCTACGACGTCGACGACGTGACGGTCTCGGACTACTCGGCGGAGACCAATGTGAGCGCCGGTCAGCTCAAGTCCGACGCGGAGGCCCTGCCGGGCATCCGGCTCATGGATCCGGCGCTGATCGCCGAGACCTACGAGCAGCTGCAGCAGGTGCGCGGCTACTACCAGTTCCCCGGTGTGCTCGACGTCGACCGCTACGCCATCGACGGGAAGACGACCGACACGATCATCGCGGCCCGCGAGATCAACATCGCCGGGCTGCCCGACCAGAGCTGGATCAACACGCACACCGTCTATACGCACGGCTACGGCGTCGTCGCGTCCTACGGCAACCGCAGCTCGTCCAACGGGGAGCCGGTGTGGACCGAGGGCGACATCCCGCCCCAGGGCCGGCTCGACGTCGACGAGTCGCGCATCTACTACGGCGAGGCCGAGAACCAGTGGGTCGTCGCCGGCAACGAGCCCGGCGCAGCGCCCATCGAGCTCGACACCCCGGGCGGCTCCGAGTCCGGCGGCGAGCAGCACTCCACGTACACCGGCGCCGGGGGAGTGGCGATCGGCAACCACGTGACGCGCGCCATGTACGCCACGACCTTCACCGACCTGAACCTCCTGCTGTCGAGCAATGTGAACAGCGCCTCGCGCATCCTGTACAACCGCACGCCGCGCGAGCGCATCGCCCAGGTCGCCCCCTGGTTGACCGTCGACCAGGACCCGTATCCGGCCGTCGTCGACGGGCGGGTCGTGTGGATCGTCGACGCCTACACGACGAGCGCCGACTACCCGAACTCCCAGCACGTCACCCTGCAGGACACCATCGCCGACTCGGCCCGGCAGACCTCCGGCGAGGACACCCAGGTCAACTACATGCGCAACTCCGTCAAGGCGGTCGTGGACGCCTACGACGGCACGGTCGACCTCTACGCCTGGGACGCCGACGACCCGATCCTCCAGACCTGGATGAAGGTCTACCCCGGTCTGCTCAAGGACCGCGGCGAGATCTCCTCCGACCTCATGAGTCATCTGCGCTATCCGCAGGACATGTTCAAGGTGCAGCGCCAGATCCTCGGGCGCTACCACATGGAGAACCCCGACAGCTGGTACAACCAGTCGGATCTGTGGGAGGTCCCGGCCGACCCGCGCGACTCCAGCGGCGCCTACGAGCCGCCCTACTACCTGTCGATCAAGTGGCCCGGCGACGAGTCCCCGGTGTTCAGCCAGACGGCCGTCTACGTGCCGAAGAACCGTGAGAACATGGCGGCCTACATGTCGGTCGTGGCCGACGCGTCGAGCCCCGACTACGGCACGCTGCGCGTCCTCAAGCTGTCCGACACGGCCCAGGTGCCGGGCCCGAACCAGACCTACAACGCGATCGTCTCCGACCAGCAGGTGGCCGACAAGCTTCTCCCGTTCATCGGCCAGGGCTCCGGGAGCTCGGCGGACGCGCTCTACGGCAATCTGCTCACGCTGCCGCTGGGCAACGGCCTCATCTACGTCGAGCCGATCTACACCCAGCGCAAGTCCGCCGGCACCGGGGCCTCGGCCGGCACCTACCCGGTGCTGCGCTTCGTCGTCGTCCGGTTCGGCACCCACATCGGCATCGGGGACACTCTCCAGGAGGCTCTCGACTCGGTCTTCGCCGGCGATGCCGGCGCGAGCACGGGCGAGGACACCGCGGGGCAGCCGTCCGAGCAGCAGGGCGGGGGGACCGGCCAGATGTCGAACGAGGAGGCGGCCAAGCAGCTGCTCCAGGAGGCGAGCGACGCCTTCGGCAGGGCGGACCAGGCGCTGAAGAACGGCGACCTGGGGGAGTACCAGGCCCAGATGCAGACCGCCCAGGACAAGACCCGGGAGGCCTACGAGAAGCTCAACGGCTGACCCGGACCGGTGGGGTCGTCACAGGACGGGGTCGATGACCTCGACCTGGAAGCCGTCGCCGCGCAGCTCGGGCACGATCCTCGAGGCGTCGCCGCACAGCACGGCGCGCATCCTCCCCTCGTGGGTGGCCCTGCCGACGGTGCCCTCGAAGGCCGCCGTGGCATGGGCCGCGTCGGTCGTCGCGAGTCCGTCGTGCAGGACGTTGACCCAGTCCGGGTCGACGCGGTGCGAGGCCAGCACGCCGGCTTGGCCGGCGATCGCGTCGGCGGTGTCGTAGCGCAGCGGGGCGACGCCCACGAGGTAGCGGATCGCGTCGTCGACCTCGGAGCGCCCGAGCGGGGCACGCGACAGGTCGAGCAGCTCGAAGACGCCGCGGAAGGCCCGCGCCGCCACCTCGGTGCGGAAGCTCGCCTGGATGGTGAAGCTTCCGTTGAACCGGCCGGCGGCCAGGCCGGCCTGCACCCCGTAGGTGTAACCCCGGCGCTCGCGCAGCTCCATGTTGAGCCGGCTGCCGAACAGCCCGCCGACGGCGCCCGTCGCGACCTGCATCGGCGCCCAGTCCGGCCAGGCCCGGCCCGGCACGACGAGCCCGACGCGCAGATCGGCGGCGACGGCGTCGGGACGGTCGATGACGTAGGTGGGGCAGGGCTCCGTCTCGGGCGAGGGGGCCCTCGCGCCGCTGCGCACCCCCGTCGCCGGCCAGGCGCCGAAGACCTCGGCGGCGTGCTCGACGAGGCCCTCGGGCAGGGCGCCCGCGAGGATCAGGACGGCGCCGTCGGGACGCCACCAGCGGTCGTGGAAGGCCCGCACGTCCTCCGCGGTGATCGTCGGCACCGACTCGGAGGTGCCGGCGGCGGCCAGTCGCTGGCGGCTGCCGACGACCCAGGTGCGCTGGGCCAGGCCGATCGCGGCCATCGCCGCCGAGTTCGCCCGCTGCTGGGCGATCTCGGTGAGGCGCAGGGCCTTGTGGCGGGCGACGTCCGCGTCGGCGTAGGCGGGCGTGCGGACGATCTCGTCGAGCAGTTCGAGGCCGGCGTGCGCGTAGGGCGCGGCGACCTCGACGCCGCACCGGGTGCCCCACCATCCGGCCGAGCCGTCGAAGAGCGCGCCGATGTCCTCGATGCGCCGGGCGAGCGCCTCGCCCGGGTGGGCCAGCGAGCCCTCGTCGCAGCAGTGCACGGCCAGCCGCGCGACGCCCTCCCCGCCGACCGGCTCGTCGGTGAGGGCCACGTCGAGGGCGATCTCGGCGGTGATGACGTACTGGCCGGGCAGGTCGTACGCCCAGATGCTCATGCCGTTGTCGAGGCGGGTGACCCGCGGCAGCGGGAAGCGCCAGTCGCTCGTCGGGTCGACCTGCGGGCGCGGGGCCTGGGGACTCATCGGGTGTCCTCCGCTTCGTAGACGAGCACGGCTCGGTGCTCGGGGGCCAGCCAGCTGCGGGCGGCCTCGGCGATCTGCTCGCCGGTCACCCCGTGCATGCGGGCGAGCAGCGTGTTGACCAGGTCCGGGTCGTCGGACAGGCTGGCGAAGCCGCTGATCTCGTCGGCGCGGGCCTCGACCCCGGCCAGGCGGGCGAGCCACTCGCGGTCGAAGACGGCGTTGACGCGGGTCAGCTCGGCCTCGTCGGGACCCTGCTCGCCGAGGCGGACGAGCTGCTCGAGGATCGTCGCGACGAGCTCCTGCGGGTCGTGGCCGCGTCGCACCCGGGCGCTGAGCGAGGCCATCGAGACGCCGCGGGCCAGGCCGAAGTCGCCGGAGCTGACGGCGTCGGCGCTCTCGCGCTCGCGCACGAGCAGGTTCGGCAGCCGGCTGGACTGGCCCGAGGCCAGCACGGCCAGGGCCTGCTCGACGGCGAAGCGCTCGGGGGAGTTGGCGTCGGGACTGCGCCAGCACAGGTGCACCATCGTGCTCGGCACGGCGCGCCGCACCCGGACGGTGGGGACGCCCTCGTGCCGGGGCAGGGCGGCAGTGGGCCGGGCCGGTTGCGCGGGCTCGGAGTCCAGACCGCCGAAGTACCTCTCGACGAGGGCGAACGCGCGGTCCGGCACGACCGGGCCGCAGAGCGTCAGGACGGCGTTGGACGGCTGGTACCAGCGCCGGTGGAAGTCCTGCACGTCCGACAGGGCGGCGGCGTCCAGATCGGCCGTCGAGCCGATCGTCGGGTGCCCGTACGGGTGCCCGGACGGGAAGTTGAGTCCGAGCAGCAGCTCGAGCTGGTCGCCGTAGGGCACGTTGTCGTAACGCTGGCGCTTCTCCTCCTCGACCACCTCGACCTGGGTCCGGAAGCCGGTCCCGGTGACCGCGAGCGTGCTCATCCGGTCGGCCTCGAGCCACAGCGCCAGCTCGAGCGCGCCCACCGGGACGGTCTCGAAGTAGTTGGTGCGGTCGAAGCTCGTCGTCGCGTTGGCGCTGCCGCCGACCGACTCCATGAGGGCCAGGTGCTCGCTCGCGGCGACGTGCTCCGAGCCGGCGAACATGAGGTGCTCGAAGAGGTGCGCGAAGCCGGTCGCCCCCGGGGGCTCGTCACCCGAGCCGACGGCGTACCAGATGTTCAGCGCCTCGGCCGGGGCGCCGGGATCGTGGTTGACGACGACGCGCAGCCCGTTGGCCAGGGTCTGCCGGGCGATGCGGTAGTCGAGATCGATGTGCGGCACGGGGGCAAGTCTATGGGGCGCCCGCCGGGGCCCCTCCCGGGAGGGGCCGGGTCGTCCCCGGACGACCGGTGTTCGCCCTCGGAATAAAAACAAGAGGTCAGGGAGAAATCAGGTGAGAAATAAACATGGAAGCGGCCATGGTAATTATCATGGCTGCCATGTCTTCTTCGCGCAGAGCTGTCGGACAGGGGACCGCGCCGCGACGCCCCATGGTGGTGAGCGGAGGCTGGGTCCAGGGCGTCGCCCTCGTGATGCTCCTCGGCTTCACCGTCCTGGGCGTCCTCGCCTGGCGCACGTACACGGACTCGATCCCCGTCCCCGACCGGGTCACCGACTCCTCCGGCCAGGTGCTGTTCACCCACGACGACATCTCGGCCGGCCAGCAGCTGTTCCAGAACCGCGGCCTCATGCAGTACGGCTCGGTCATGGGTCACGGCGGCTACCTCGGCCCCGACTTCACCGCCGACTACCTGCGCCGCGCCAGCGACGACACGCTGCAGCGCCACCGGGACGCGGGGGACGCCGACCCGACGGCGGCCAACATCGAGGACTGGCGCACCAACCGCCTCGACGAGGCGAGCGGGACGCTCCGGCTCTCGGACTACCAGGCCGACGCCTACCGGACGCTGACCGACCACTACGCCGACTACTTCGGGCAGGACTCCCACAACCTCGGCCTGCTCGCCAACGACATCACCGATCCGCAGCAGGTCCACCAGCTGGTGAGCTTCTTCGCCTGGACGGCGTGGGGCTCGGCGGCCCAGCGGCCGGGCCACGACTACTCCTACTCGAACAACTGGCCCGCCGAGAAGAATGTCGGGAACAGCCCCACCGCCGACATGGTGCTGTGGTCCGCGCTGTCCCTGCTCGTGCTCATCGGCGGCATCGGCGTGATGTTCGCCATCTACGGGCGCTGGAGCGCCAGGATCGGCTGGCACGCCTCCGACGCGCCCGCCATCCTGTTCGTCCCACCGGCCAGGGTCGGTCTCACGAGGTCCCAACGCGTCACCGCCTGGTTCTGGGCGGCCATCTCGGCACTCTTCTTGCTCCAGACGATCGTCGGCGCGGCGGCCGAGCACTACCGCGCCGATCTCACCAGCTTCTTCGGCTTCGACCTGGCCGGCTGGTTCCCCTACAACCTGGCCCGCACCTGGCACGTCCAGCTCTCGCTGCTGTGGACGGCGGCGTCCTTCCTGGCCGGCGGCATCTTCCTCGCGCCCTTCATCTCGGGCCGCGAGCCCAGGCACCAGAGCAGATGGGTGGGCGTGCTCTTCGTCGCCGTGTGCGTCGTCGTGTTCGGCTCCCTGGGCGGCGAGATGCTCTCGATCTACGGCGTCTCCTGGGCCAAGGGGCCGCTGCTCGGCCAGCAGTGGGAGTACCTGGACCTGCCGAGGATCTTCCAGGCGGCGCTGACCGGGGGCATGTTCCTGTGGGTCTTCATCATCGTGCGTGCCATCCGGGGTCGGCTCAGGACCGAGTCGCACGGCAATCTGCCCTGGGTCTTCTTCTTCTCGGCCCTGTCGATCCCGGCCTTCTACGCGGTGGGCATGCTCGCCGGCACGACGACGCAGATCTCCGTCGCCGAGTACTGGCGCTTCTGGGTCGTCCACCTGTGGGTCGAGGACTTCCTCGAGCTGTTCACCACCGTCATGGTCGCGTACATCTTCGTCATGCTCGGCGTGGTGCGTGAGAGGGTCGCCCTGGGGATCATCTACATGGACGTCATCCTCTACTCGGTCGGCGGCGTGCTCGGCACGATGCACCACGTCTACTTCTCGGGCACCCCGAGCTCGAACATGGCCGTCGGCGCCGTCTTCTCGGCCGCCGAGGTGATCCCGCTCACCTTCCTGACCGTCGAGGCGTGGGCCTTCACCCAGCTGGGCGCCCGGCGCGAGGCGAGGTCGAGCACCCCGTTCCCGCACCGCTGGTGCGTCATGTTCCTGGTCGCCGTCGGCTTCTGGAACTTCGTCGGGGCAGGCCTCTTCGGCTTCATCATCAACCTGCCGATCGTCTCCTACTACGAGATCGGCACGGCGCTGACCGCCAACCACGCGCACGGCTCGATGATGGGCGTCTACGGCATGATGGCGATGGCCCTGGCCATGTTCGCCCTGCGCTACCTCATCCCCCAGGACAGGTGGAACGAGAGGCTCGCCAAGGTCTCCTTCTGGTGCTCCAACATCGGTCTGGCCTGGATGGTCTTCGTCACCCTGCTGCCCCTCGGCGCCCTGCAGCTGTACCGCTCGGTCGGCTCGGGCTACTTCGAGGCGAGGTCGCTCAACTACATCACCGAGCACCGCAACGTCGTGCTCGAGTGGCTGCGCATGCCCGGCGACGTCGTCTTCATCGTCGGCGGGGTCGTGCCCTTCCTCGTCATGGCCGTCCAGGGCTGGATCCACCGCCACGACGGGCGCACCGTCGACGAGCTGCCCGTCGAGCGCCTCTTCGTCGAGGTGGGCGGGGAGGACCACGGCTACGCCGAGCTCGCAGGGGAGGACTGACGGCGATGGGTGCCGAGGACACGACCATCCAGGTCTACCTGTCCTGCCTCTACGCGGTCGTGCTCGTCGGCTTCGCGTGGGTCCTGGACGTCCTGGGCCGGCGCAGCGCCCGGCGCTCGCGCGACTGGCGGACGGGCAACTTCGTCTTCCACGAGGACCACGGGGCGTGGAAGTGCCACGAGGACCAGTGGCTGTGGCCGGCCAGCTTCGACCCCGTCAAGCGGGTCATCCGCTACCGGGGCCAGGACGAGATCTGCGGGCGCTGCCCCGTCAAGGACGGGTGCGCCCCGCACCTCGGCCCCCGCGAGATCACCCAACCGGTGGATCCCTGGCCCCACTCCGAGGCCGGGGTCTTCCACAGGGGCATGTCGCTGGCGATCATGGCCGCCGGCACGGCCCTGCCCCTGGCGATGCTGTTCGTCGCCTCCGGCGCGGCCCAGCGCGTGGCCCTGGCCGCCTCGGCGGTGTTCGTCGTCGTGGCGGCCTGGCCGATGGTCCGCTCGCTGCGCAACACGCCGACGAACGCGCCGGAGGACCTGCCGTTCGAGGCCTCGGCGCCCGAGGAGGCCGGGACCGCCTCCGACTCGAAGGACGGGCGTGCCGTCGTGGCCCGCGGCGCGCACGGGCAGGTGCAGTCCGAACGCGCGGCCGACGAGGCCTCCCGTCTCATCGAGCGCTACGCCTCGCACTGGTCGAGCGGGCGCACCCGCTACGCCTCCGCAGCCGACAAGGAAAGGGACTGAGTCATGGGCGCCACCCAGTGGTTCTTCACCGTGATCGCCCTGGCGGTCCTCGTCGCGGGCCTGCTCGTGACCTGTCTGAGGATCGTTCCCGAGTACGAGCGGGCCGTCATCTTCCGGCTCGGCAAGGTGCGGCCCCTCCACGGGGCGGGGCTGGCCTTCATCGTCCCGGGGCTCGACAGGCTCGTCCGCGTGGACACCCGCACGGTGACGCTGACCATCCCCCCGCAGGAGGTCATCACGCGCGACAACGTGCCCGCCCGGGTCAACGCGGTCGTGCTGTTCAACGTCACGGATCCGATGGACGCGGTGATGAACGTCGAGAACTACGCGGTGGCCACCAGCCAGATCGCCCAGACCACGCTGCGCTCGGTGCTCGGGCGCGCCGACCTGGACACCCTGCTGGCCCACCGCGAGAGCCTCAACCACGACCTGCGCGAGATCATCGAGGTGCGGACCACCCCTTGGGGCGTCGACGTCTCGGTGGTGGAGATCAAGGACGTGGAGATCCCCGAGGCGATGCAGCGCGCCATGGCCCGGGAGGCCGAGGCCGAGCGCGAGCGCCGCGCCAAGGTCATCAACGCCCGCGGCGAGCTGCAGGCCTCCGACGAGCTCAGGCGGGCTGCGGATGTGCTCTCCGCCAGCCCCGCGTCCCTCCAGCTGCGCTATCTGCAGACGCTGCTCGAGCTCGGCGCCGACCAGAACTCGACGGTCGTCTTCCCCCTGCCCATGGACCTCATCGGGCCCCTCGTCGCGGGGCTCGCCGCCGGCCGGGACTCCGACTGATCCCAGGGTGCCGCGGCCCCCGCCCCGCGCGGGTGCCCTCCAGCATGGGTTCATGTTCAGGCCCAGGCCAACACCCGCAGCCAGTTCAGCAGATGCCCTCTAGCATGGGTCCATGACGTGGCAGCGCAGCATTCCCGGTCTCCTGACCCGTGAGGTCCGGATCAACGTCCCCCTCGACCACTCGGACCCCGACGACGAGCGCGGCATCGAGATCTTCGCCCGCGTCGTCGCGACCCCGGAGGGCACCGAGCGGCCCCACCTGCTGTTCCTCCAGGGCGGCCCGGGCTGCGAGTCGCCGCGCCCGAGCCTCGACCCGGTCTGGCCCGGCTGGCTCGGCCGGGCCCTCGCCGACCACCAGGTCGTGCTGCTCGACCAGCGCGGCACCGGCCTGTCGAGTCCCGTGAGCGAGCCGCTCGGCTCGGCCGCCGACCAGGCCGAGTACCTCACCCATCTGCGCGCCGACGAGATCGTCGCCGACGCCGAGGACCTGCGCGCCCACCTGGGCATCGAGCGCTGGTCCGTCCTCGGCCAGTCCTTCGGCGGCTTCACCGCCCTTCACTACCTGTCGAGCCGTCCCGATGCGCTCCGGGCGGTCTACTTCACCGGCGGCCTGCCCGCCGTCGGCCGCAGCGCCGAGGAGATCTACGCCGCCTGCTACGAGACGATGGCCGGCAAGTCGGAGGAGTACTACCGGCGCTTCCCGTCCGACCGCGACCGCGTCGCGCGCCTCGTCGGGCTGGCCGGCCAGGAGGCCATCCGCACGCCGGGCGGCGACCTCGTGGGCCCCTCGCGCCTGCGCTCGCTCGGCCACCTGCTCGGCGCCTCCGGCGGGGCCGAGAGGCTGCACTACCTGCTCGAGCGCGACCCGGGTTCGCGCGGCTTCCGTCACGACCTGGCCGGGCTGCTGCCCTTCGGCGGACGCGACGTGCTCTACACGGTCCTCCACGAGTCGAGCTACGCCGACGGGGTCGTGACGAACTGGGCCGCCGCCCGGACGCTGCCCGGGGCCTTCCGGGCCGACCCCACCCTGCTGACCGGCGAGCACGTCCTCCCCGAGTGGTTCGACGAGGATTCCTCGCTGCGCCCCTGGAAGGACAGCGCCCGCCTCATCGCCGAGCACGCCTGGCCGAGGCTCTACGACCCGCGGGCCCTCGGCGAGGCGGACGTGCCGTGCGCCGCCGCCGTCTACGCCCACGACGCCTACGTGCCGCTGCACCACAGCCTCGAGACCGCCGCGCTGCTGCCCGACATGCACGTGTGGATCACGAGCGAGTACGAGCACAACGGCTCGAACGCCTCGGGCGGCGCGGTGCTCGACCGCCTCATCCGCCTCGCCGACGGACGGCTGGTCCGCTGAGCCGTTGGTCGACGGGGCCGGCCCGGGACCCGTTCGGCGACGGCGAACCGCGCCGCGCCCGTCCCCCGCCCGGAGCCGGATACCCTGGGGCGGGTAAGCACGATCGTCCGGAGGAACGGTATGGCCCATCGCATCCCGACCACCCACGTGGGCTCCCTGCCCCGCACCGACGAGCTGCTCGCGGCGAACGACCGGCGCGCCCGCGGCGCCATCGGCGACGAGGAGTTCGCCGCGGTCCTGGCCGACGGCGTCCGGCGCGTCGTCGCCCGCCAGCGCGAGACCGGCCTCGACATCGTCAACGAGGGCGAGTACGGTCACATCACCTCGGGCCCCGTCGACTACGGCGCCTGGTGGAACTACTCCTTCTCCCGTCTCGGCGGGCTCACGATGACCGACGAGGACCGCTGGGCGAATCCCGACATCGTGCGCTCGACACCCGGGAGGCTGCGGCTGACCTCCTTCCCCGACCGCCGCGACCGCGCGGCCTTCCGCGCCGCCTACGAGGACCCCGACTCGGGCATCCTCACCGGCCGGGCCGCGGTGGGCAATCCCAGGATCACCGGTCCGCTCACCTACATCGGCGCCGGCGCCGTCGGGGCCGACATCCGGCTGCTGCTCGAGGCCCTGGCCGACGCCGGCCTGGCGCCGTCCGACGGCTTCATCGCCGCGCTGTCGCCCGGCTCGGCGGCCCGCATGCGCAACGAGTACTACGACGACGACGTCGATCTGCTCGCCGCCTGCGCCGACGCGATGCACGAGGAGTACCGGGCGATCACCGACGCCGGGCTGACCGTCCAGATCGACGCCCCCGACATCGCCGAGAGCTGGGACCAGATCAACCCCGAGCCCACCGTCTCGGACTACCGCGACTTCATCGCCCTGCGCATCGACGCGGTCAACCGCGCCCTCGAGGGCATCCCCGAGGAGCAGGTGCGCCTCCACGTCTGCTGGGGCTCCTGGCACGGCCCGCACACGACCGACATCCCGTTCGCCGACATCGTCGACCTCGTCCTGTCGGTCCGCGCCCACGGCTACAGCTTCGAGGCCGCCAACGCCCGCCACGAGCACGAGTGGCGGCTGTGGCAGCGCGTCGGGCTGCCCGAGGACAAGGTCATCATTCCCGGCGTCGTCTCGCACTCGACGAACGTCGTCGAGCACCCCGAACTGGTCGCCGAGCGCATCGCGAACTTCGTCCAGGTCGTCGGCCCCGACCGCGTCATCGCGTCGACCGACTGCGGCCTCGGCGGCCGCGTCCACCCGCTCATCGCATGGGCCAAGCTGGCCTCGCTCGTCGAGGGCGCCCGGCTTGCCGGCGACCGGCTGGACGCCTGAGCCGGGGGAGAAGAGGAGGAGGGCATTCCATGGGCGAGGAACGGATCGAGATCGTCGACGACGCCGCCGAGCACCGCTACGAGGTGCTCGTCGACGGGGTCGGAGCCGGCTTCCTGGAGTACTCCGTCGCCGGCGACGTCGTGACGATGCCGCACACCGTCGTCAGCCCCGCCTTCGGCGGGCGCGGGCTGGCCGGCAGGCTCGTCCGACGGGCCCTCGACGACGCCGCGGCGGCGGGGCGCACCGTGGTCCCCAGCTGCTCCTTCGTCGCCGACTGGATCGCCCACCACCCGGGGTACGAGCGCCTCGTGCAGCCCTGACCCCTTGGGCCGAGCCCCCGGAATGAGTGGGACGGGCTCCTCATCGTCCCCTGCGGGCGTAGGTTCGGAGGACCATCCGGAACCATCCGCGATGGGTTCCACCACCTCTGGAGGCAGACGAATGTCCCACACCACCGCCGGCATCCAGCCGGCTCAGCCCACCAAGGCCAACGGCTTGGTGCTGCGAAGCGCCGTCGTGGCCGCCCTCGGCGGTCTCGTCTTCGGCTTCGACACCGCCGTGATCTCGGGAACCACGACATCGCTCGAGAAGGTCTTCCACCTCAGCGCCTCCGGCCTCGGCTTCACCGTGGCCATGGCCACGATCGGCACCATCGTCGGCGCCCTGTTCTCCGGCAACCTCGCCGACCGGTACGGACGCAAGCCGATGCTCTACGGCATCGGCTTGCTCTACGTCATCGGCTCGCTCGGCAGCGCGTTCACGCCGGGAGGGGCCCACGGGCTCTTCCTCGTGTTCCGCTTCTTCGGCGGCGTCGGCGTCGGCATGTCGAGCGTGTGCGCGCCCATCTACACCGCGGAGATCGCTCCGGCCGCCCACCGCGGGCGCCTCGTCGGCCTCGTCCAGGGCAACGTCGTGCTCGGCATCCTGCTGGCCTACCTGAGCAACTACGTCATCCGTCTCATCGCCCCCGAGGACGTCGCCTGGCGCTGGATGCTCGGCGTCATGGCCGTGCCCGCCATCGTCTTCCTCACCCTCCTCCTGGCCGTGCCCGAGACGCCCCGCTGGCTCATGTCCATGGGGCGCGAGGACGAGGCCGTCGCCATCAGCCGCCGCCTGTGCAGCACCCGGGCCGAGTCCGACGACCAGATCGCCGAGATCCGCGCCCAGCTCGCCGAGCAGGCGGAGCTGCGGTCGGTGAAGGTGAGGTTCTTCTCCAGACGCTACCGCAAGGTGATCCTCCTGGCGTTCTGCATCGCCATGTTCAACCAGATGTCCGGCGTCAACGCGATCCTCTACTACGCCCCGGTCGTCATCCAGGAGGCCGGCGCCTCGGCCGACTCGTCGTACCTCATGAGCGTGGCCGTCGGCCTCATGAACCTCATCGCGACGATGGCTGCCCTCACCGTCATCGACAGGATCGGCCGGCGCGCCCTCATGATCGTCGGCTCCATCGGCTACCTCGCCGCGCTGGGCTTCCTGGCCGGCGTCATGTTCGGCTTCTCGGGGCACTTCAACATGACCTCGTCGGTGCTCGTGCTCATCGGCCTGCTCGTGTTCATCGCCGCCCACGCCTTCGGCCAGGGCTCGGTGATCTGGGTGTTCATCTCCGAGATCTTCCCCAACCGTGTGCGCGGCCGCGGCCAGTCGCTCGGCTCGATGACGCACTGGTCCTTCGCCGCCCTCACCACCTACGCCTTCCCGCCCGTCGTCGCCTCGCTCGGCGGCGGTATCGCGTTCACGATCTTCTTCGTGTTCATGTGCGGTCAGCTGCTGTGGGTGCTCAAGGTCATGCCCGAGACCAAGGGCGTGCCCCTCGAGGAGATGGAGGCCCGTCTGGGCCTGGCCGGGGACGACTGATCCCGGTCGGGGCCGCCCCGGGCCCTTCGAAGGCGCTCCCACCCGCCTACTTGAACATCGTTCAGGTGGGCGGGTAGGGTGCTGTCCATGCCGGACGGGACTCTCCCGTCGGGGCGGACGGAGGTGTGGGATGGATCTCGATGCGATGGTCCGGGACGCGGTGCGGGGACGGTCGATCCCACGGGAGGGCGCCCTGGAGCTGCTGGCCGCCGACGACGCCCGGACACTGCCGATCGTCGCCGCCGCCGGGCGGGTGAGGCGCCACTTCTTCGGCACCGGCGTACGACTCAATCACCTCGTGAGCCTCAGGTCCGGCATGTGCCCCGAGGACTGCTCCTACTGCTCTCAGGCCCTCGGCTCGTCGGCGGAGATCCCCCGGTACACCTGGCTCGACGACGAGCAGGTGCACGAGTCGGTGGAGGAGGGCATCGCGCGGGGCGCCTCGACGATCTGTCTGGTGGCCTCGGGGCGGGGCCCGTCGCCCCGGGAGACGGCCAGGGTCGCCGGGCTCGTCGCCCGCATCCACCGCGAGCATCCCGAGGTGCACCTGTGCGCCTGCCTCGGTCTGCTCGATGAGGACCGGGCCGCGATCCTGCGCGAGGCCGGCGTCGACCGCTACAACCACAATCTCAACACGGCCCGCTCGCACTACGGCGAGATCTGCACCAGCCACGGCTACGACGACCGCGCCGCCACCGTGCGCGCGGTCCGCCGGGCGGGGATCAGCCCCTGCTCCGGGCTCATCGCCGGCATGGGGGAGAGCGACGAGGAGCTCGTCGATGTGACCTTCGCCCTGCGCGAGCTCGGCGTCGGCTCGGTGCCGGTCAACTTCCTCCTGCCCTTCGAGGGCACGTCGTTGGCGGGTCACCGCGAGCTGACCCCGCAGCGCTGCCTGCGCATCCTGTCGATGGTGCGCCTCGTCCACCCCGACGTCGAGGTGCGCTCCGCGGCGGGCCGCGAGTACCACATCCGCACCCTGCAGCCGCTCGTCCTCGAGGTGGCGAACTCGATCTTCCTCGGCGACTACCTCACGAGCGAGGGCGGGCCCGGCCGCGACGACCTGGCGATGATCGCCGATCTCGGTTTCCACGTCGAGGGGGCCGGGGCCGAGGCGGGCACGATCTGCCTCGGCGACGGCCAAGCGGGACCCGGGGCGCGGCGGCCCTCGCGCCTCGACGCGGCCGGCGTTCCCCTGCGCCGCAGGGGGCCGGGGATCCCGCGGGCCGCGACGTCCTGAGGCGGGCGGCGGCCCGGGGCCCGGTCCCGCGGGCCTGTGATCCTCTCATCCCCGAGCCCCCTCACCGGCCGCCGACTCCCGCCTGCCCCGCCTCGGGCGTGTCCCGTGGACGATGTGCTCTGCCCGGCGTCGGCACTCGTTCGGGTCCGGGCCGCGGGCTGCGATCCGGTCGGCAGCGGCCGGCCGCGCGGCTCGCGAGCCGGGCGGGCCCGCGTCAACCGGACTGCGGCCTGCGGGCCACGAGGGCGATACCGCACATGACGTCCTCGTGGGCCCTGAACGTCGTCGCCATGGAGCGGACGCGCCGACGCAGCTCCTTGTCGCCGGCGAGGTTGCGCACGATCCGCCAGACGCCCGACCAGCCCTCGTCCTCGAGATTGCGGCGCGGCTCGAGTAGGGCCATCGGTGCGGTGCCGACCCAGTCGACGACCAAGCCGGCGTCCTCCAGGAGCCCCCGCCAGGCGGCTGCGGTCATGGGGCGGGCGTTCACGTGGATGGCGCGGGCCAGGTCCCGGCGCAGTCGCGTGCACCGGGCCTCGTCGATGTCGTCGGGGACGACGCCGAGCTCGTGGATCGCGTAGCGCCCGCCGGGGCGCAGGACCCGCGAGACCTCGGCGACGATGGCCTGCTTCCCCCTGTCGCCCTGCATGGTGAGCATGGCCTCACCGATCACCGCGTCGGCGCATCCGTCGTCGAGGCCGGTGTCGGCGGCCTCGCCCCGGCGGCAGACGCCCCGGTCGCCGACGATGGCGGCGACACGGCGGGCGGCCTGCGGATCCCGGTCGATCGCCGTGTACGAGCCGGGCCCGCGACGCATCACCTCGACGGCGGTGCGCCCCATGCCGGGGGCCAGCTCGACGACATCGGCGCCGGCGATCCCGACGTGGTCGAGCATCGTCCGGGACAGGGCGGCGCCTCCGGGGCGCAGCACCCGCTTGCCGGCGCGCGCCAGCACCCAGTGGCCGGGTGCGGTGGCGATGGGCCGGTCGGCGAAGGGCAGCGGGATGTCGGGTTCGCTGTTCTTGTCGGTCATGATGGAAGGCTAGGCTCTCGACCGCGTTTAAGTAAGGGAAGACGACCCTAATTCTCAAAGAGGCGACGGAATCCTGGCCGACATGCCCGGTACGACCCCGGTGCGACGGTCCTCGAAGGTCCGCGATGATGAGGAGGACCCGTGGAGGGCAGCCGTCTCCGTCGAGTCCGGGGCGGTGCGCGTGGTGGAGGACCGCCCCGAGTCCGTCGCCGAGAGGCCCACCGACGCCGACGGCACCCTCGTGGCGGTGCCCGGTGCGCCCGGGGACCACTCCGACCCGGCGCGCAGGGGCCTGCTCACCCTGTCCGACGTCATGGCGACCGGCCACCACGCGCCCGCATGGCCGAGGTCGGCCCGGCGCCGCGGCGGTCGGCCTGGCCCGCCCCGGCGCCATCATCGGCGGGGTCGGGGTGCCCCACGACGTGACCATCGACCTGATGGGCCTGTTCCGGCGCAGCACCGGCCCGCGCGGCGGTCCCGGCCTCGGTGACGACCTACGACCGGGAGGTCCTGCTCGACGCCGTGCTCTCCGGGGCGATCGTCCCGGGCCGCGTGGTCACCGGCCGAGTCCGACCTCGGCGACGTCCGGGACGCCCACGAGGCCGTGGACGAGCGCAGGGCGGTCGAGTCGCTGCTGCGGGCGGGCCGCGTCCGAGCGGTGGACGGCTCCGTTGACGGCCCGCCCGGCGGGCCGTGTAGCCTCCCCGATGAAGGGGAGTAGCTCCCACTCAGGGCCCCACGGCCCGGAGATGCGTCGACACACTGGCGGGCGATCCCGCCCGGCGCATCGCTTCGCGGATGCCCGTCCCGCGTCATGGCCTCGCGGAGGCCGTGCCCTCGACGGCATCGCCCCTCGAGGGCGGCGGAGTGAGCGAGACCTTCGGCTGTCCATGACGGCCGGGGTCCCGCGGTTCCTCGGCCACCGACCGAGAGGCCCCATGTCCACCATCGCGATCGTCCTCATCGCCCTCGGCGTCGCCGCCGACGCCTTCGCCGCCTCCATGGCATCGGGGGTGCGCATGCGCCGTCTCCACTGGGGCCGGGCGGTTCTCGTCGCCGGTACCTTCGGATTCTTCCAGGCCCTCATGCCCCTGATCGGCTGGGCGCTGGCCTCCCGGTTCGCCGAGCTCGTCGCCCCCGTCGACCACTGGATCGCGTTCGGTCTGCTCGCCCTCCTCGGCGTCCGAATGATCCAGGAGGCCCTGGGCCCGGACGACGAGGACGGTCCCGGCGCCGAGTGGATGGGCCTGCGCCGGCTCCTGCTCCTGGGCGTCGCCACGAGCATCGACGCGGCCGCCGTCGGCGTCTCCTTCGCCGTGCTCGACGTCTCGATCCTCGGGGCGGTGACGATCATCGGTCTGGTCACCTTCGTCGTCAGCCTGCTGGCCGTGCCCGTCGGCCACGGCCTGGGCAACCGCTTCCGCACCCCCGCCGAGATCATCGGCGGCGCGGTGCTCATCGTCCTCGGCACGAGGATCCTGCTGGAGCACCTGGGCGTCCTCGCCTCGTGACGCCCCGGCCCGCGGGGCGCCCGCCATGTGGCGGCGAGCCGGGACGGGGCGACCCGTCCGCCCGGGCGAGGGGGCCGTCGGGACAGGCTCCACCGACCGGGCCGCAGATCCGTCCGCCCGTGAGGGGGAGGGAGTCGAAACCACCCGCGACGCCGTCGCCGTGCGCAGACCCGTCCGCCCGTGAGGGGGAGGCCGTGGGACGATCGTCGTCGCCGGCGGCGCCGCCCGCCGACCGCGGCCCGTGCGGGGAGACCACGGAATGACCGGGCCCGCCGCGCGCCGGACGCACATGCAGAAGAGGTCCCGGCCCATCGGGCCGGGACCTCTCGTCTCGTAGCGGGGACAGGATTTGAACCTGTGACCTCTGGGTTATGAGCCCAGCGAGCTACCGAACTGCTCCACCCCGCGTCGGCTCCTCCCATCGTAGGCACCCCCGTGGCAAAGTCAAGATCGGTTCTCTGCCGGTTCTCGGCGCCACCGGCCCGGGCGCGGTCCGTCGAGGGGCGGCGCTCCCGCGGCCGCCTCGGCAGGCAGCGCCTTGCCGGTACGGCACCGCCCGACGCGGGGACGCCCGCGCGGGACCCGTCAGGCGGGCCCATGGAGGACGGGCGGTGGGCGACCTTCAGGGCAGTGAACGATGTTCGGGGTTGTTGCTGGGTTGTTTCCGTGTCGAAGCTGGGTGTTGCTGAGCATGGCCGGCTGAGAAACTCGCCAGTCGTTCCCAGGCGCGCCGGGGCGGGTCACTGGCGTAGGATCGCGGAAGACCCGTCCCGTTCGGACAACGCAGGCCGGCCCGGCCGTTCGGCCACTCCCCGTGGCCGGCGGGCCGCGGGCCACGAGATCGAGGGGGAGACCTTCAATGAACATCCGGCTCGGACGCCGCTCGTTCCTGAGCGCGGCGGCGATCGGCGCGGCGGCGTCGCTCGTCGGCTGCTCGGGCGGCGAAGCGGAGGAGACCCAGGAGCAGGCCCGGCAGCTGGTCATCGGCGCGACGGCCGCCCCCGCGGCGCTCGACCCCTCGACCAACAGCGGCGCGGCCATCTCGCAGGCCCTGCTGTACAACGTCTACGAGACCCTCGTGAAGATCGATTCGTCCGGCGACATCGTGCCGCTGCTCGCCACGGGGTGGAACGAGTCCGAGGACGGGCTCACCTACACGTTCACGCTGCAGCCGAAGGCGACCTTCGCCAGCGGCGCCCCGCTGAACGCCGAGGCCGTCAAGACATCGCTCGAGCGCATCGTGAACGACGACTCGGTGATCGCCACCCTCAAGTCGCAGCTCGGCTCGATGGAGTCGGTCGCCGCGCAGGACGACTCGACCGTCGTCGTGAAGCTGTCCCAGCGCGACAACAACTGGCTCTACTACGCGGCCCAGACCGCCGGCATCATCTACGAGCCCGACAGGCTCGACCAGCTCGACACCGCCCCGGCCGGCTCCGGCCCCTTCGTCTTCGACTCCTGGAGCGAGGGCAACCCGATGGTGCTGCGGCGCAACGACTCCTACTGGGGCACGCCGACCGTCTTCGACAGCGTGACCATCAAGTACTTCAGCGACCCGAATGCCGAGAACTCCGCCATGAGCAGCGGCGACCTCGACGTCATCTCGAACGTCCAGGCGCCGCAGTCGATCAGCCAGTTCCAGGGCACCGACCAGTACACGATCCTGAACGGCACGACGATGGGCGAGGTCGTCCTCGGCTTCAACCACCAGCGCGAGGCCTTCTCGGACGTGCGCGTGCGCCAGGCCATCAACCATGCCATCAACCGGTCCGACCTGCTCCAGACGGTCACCGCCGGCTACGGCACGCTCATCGGCTCGATGGTCGCCCCCACCGATCCCTGGTACGAGGACCTGTCGGGCACCTACGACTACAACCCCGACACCGCCCGCCGGTTGCTGGCCGACGCCGGCCACCCCGACGGTCTCACCTTGGCGTTGCGCGTGCCCAACCTGCCCTACGCCACGAGCGCCGCCACCTTCATCGCCAGTCAGCTGTCCCAGGTCGGCATCACGGTGACCACCGACACCCTCGAGTTCCCGGCCCGCTGGATCGACGAGGTCATGACGAAGTCGAACTACGACATGACGATCATCAGCCACGTCGAGGGCCGCGACATCGAGAAGTGGGCCAACCCCGACTACTACTGGCACTACGACAACGCCGAGTTCCAGCGGCTCATCACCGAGGCCAGGACGGGCCCGGCCGACGAGCAGACCGAGAGGATGAAACAGGCCGCCCGTCTCCTCGCAGACGACGCGGCCGCCGACTTCCTCTACTCGATGGCCAACCTCGTCGTCCTGCGCTCGGACATCTCGGGCGTCCCGGAGAACCTCACCAGCGAATCATTGGACCTGACCGCGGCGTCATCGACGAACATCTGACCGGCATGCGTACCCTCGGCTCCGTCGGGCGCCGGCTGCTGAGCCTGGCTGTCAGCCTGCTCATCACCTCGTTCATCGTGTTCATGCTCGTCAACGCGCTGCCCGGTGATGTCGCCGCGACGATCCTCGGCCCGAACTCCGACGCCGCGTCCATCGAGGCGCTGCGTCGGCGCCTCGGTCTCGAACGGCCCCTGCTGCTGCGCTACGCCGAGTGGCTGGGCGGGCTCCTCACCGGGCGTCTGGGCACGTCCGCGCTCTCGAGCACGCCGATCGTCTCGATCATCGGCTCGAAGCTGGCCGTCACCGCGTGGCTGGCCACCGGAGCGATGCTCCTGGCGGTGGTCCTGGCGGTCCCGGCGGGCCTGTACGGCGCGGTGCGCCGCAAGCGCGCCGACGGCGTCGTCATCTCGGGCCTCACGCAGCTCGCCATGGCCGTGCCTCACTTCCTCGTCGGCCTCGTGCTCATGATTGTCTTCGCCGTCCGGCTGCGCTGGTTGCCCGCCAACGGCTACACGCCGCTGACCCGCGACCCGCTGCAGTGGCTGCGGCACCTCGTGCTGCCGGTCGTCGCCATCGCCGTCGTCGAGGCGGCCATGCTCACCCGCTATGTGCGCTCGGCGTTCATCGAGGTGCTCGGCGAGGACTACTTCCGCACCGCCCGCGCGGTCGGCTGGCGGTTCGTCCCGGCCGTCACCCGCCACGGCCTGCGCAACGCCAGCCTCGGCGTGGTCACCGTCGCCGGCCTCCAGCTGGCCTCGCTGTTCGTCGGCTCGATCGTCGTCGAGAACGTCTTCCTCCTGCCGGGCCTGGGATCGCAGCTGCTCACGTCGGTCAACCAGCGCGATCTCCCGGTCGTGCAGGCGATCGTCATGATCTTCGTCGCGATCGTCCTCGTCATCAACACGGCGGTCGACATCGTCCACCAGCTCCTCGACCCGCGCGTGCGCACCCGGGAGGAGGCGGTCGGCTCATGAGGCGCAGCGTCTCGCTCGTCGTGGGCGCCGTGCTCGTCGGAGTCGTCGTCGCACTGGCCGTCGTCTCGTTCCTCTGGACGCCGTACGACCCCGGGGTCGTCGACGCGCCGAGCGCGCTCCAGGGCCCCAGCGGAGCGCACCTGCTCGGCACCGACGGCTTCGGCCAGGACATCTTCTCGCGGGTCCTCGTCGGCGCCCGCATCTGCATGCTCGTCGGCGTCATGGCGGCGGCGATCGGCGCCCTCATCGGCGTGCCGGTCGGCATCTGGGCCGGCATGAGCCGGCGCCGCGTCGGGCACCGCATCATGCGCTGGGCCGACATCCTCTACGCCTTCCCAGCGCTGCTGCTCGCCATCCTGCTCGCCGCCGCCCGCGGCACCGGCTCGACGGCGACCGCCATGGTCGCCATCGGCATCAGTGCCATCCCCGCCTTCGCCCGCGTCGCCAACAGCGCCAGCCTCGGCGTCATGAGCCGCGACTACGTCGCGGCGGCGCGCTCCTCGGGCATCAGCTGGCCGGCCATCGCCTGGCGCCACGTGCTGCCGAACATCCTGCCCGTCGTGCTCGTGCAGGTCTCCTCGGCGCTCGGCACGGCGATCCTCGCCGAGGCGGCGCTGAGCTACCTGGGCGTCGGAACCCAGCCGAGCACGCCCACATGGGGACGCATGCTCTACGACGCGCAGAAGTTCATCTACGACCATCCCGCCCAGCTCGTCGTCCCGGCGGTGTTCATCGCCACGGCGGTGCTCGGCTTCAACCTGCTCGGCGACGGGCTCCGCGAGCTCCTCGATCCCAGACTGAGGCAGGAGGACTGAGGTGGGTGCGCTGCTCAGGGTGCGCGATCTGCACGTCGACTTCGGCAGGCGCCGCGTCGAGGCGCTGCACGGCATCGATCTGACCGTCGAGGCGGGCGCCCGCGTCGGCCTCATCGGCGAGTCCGGTTCGGGCAAGTCCGTCACGGCGCTCGCGGCGATGGGCCTGCTGCCCGACAACGCCCACGTCTCCGGCTCCATCGAGTTCGCCGGCCGCGAGCTCGTCGGCCTGTCCGACGCGGGCTTCGCCGCGCTGCGCGGCGATCTCGTCTCGATGATCTTCCAGGAGCCCATGACGGCCCTCGACCCGACGATGCGTGTCGGACGCCAGGTCGCCGAGGTGCTGCGCCTGCACCAGGGGGCTCCGGCGGGCATGGCGCGGGCGCGCGTCCTCGAGATGCTCGACCGGGTCGGCCTTCCCGATCCGGGTCGCATCTCGATGAGCTTCCCCCACCAGCTGTCCGGCGGCCAGCGCCAGCGCGTCCTCATCGCCATGGCCCTCATCAACCAGCCCGGTCTCGTCATCTGCGACGAGCCGACGACCGCTCTCGACGTCACCGTCCAGGCCAGAGTGCTGCGCCTGCTCGACGAGCAGCTCGACGCCGCCGGCGCCGCATGCCTGTTCATCAGCCACGACCTGGCCGTCGTCTCGCAGGTCTGCGACGAGGTGGCGGTCATGTACCGCGGCGACATCGTCGAGGCCGGGTCGATCGCCGAGGTGCTCGCCCGCCCGCGGCACCCGTACACGGCGGGCCTCATCGCCACCGCGCGCATCGACGAGCTCGCGCCCGGGGACCGCCTGCCGGTCATCGAGGACTTCTGGGACGGACGGGGGAGCGCCCATGGCCGGTGACGAGCGCGCCGGGGCGGACGTCCCGGTCTTCGAGGCCCGCCGCCTCACCCGCACCTTCCGGCGCAGCGGCACCGGGGGGCGGGTCATCGCGCGGGCCCTCGACGGCGTCGACCTCTCCGTGCGGGCCGGCCAGCGGCTGGGCATCGTGGGGGAATCCGGTTCGGGCAAGAGCACCCTCATCCGCGTCCTCGACGCGCTGCTGCCCCCGAGCTCGGGCGAGGTGCTGTTCCGCGGCCGCCGCATCGACGACGCCTCGGCCTCCCGGCTCGGGGATCTGCGCTCCAGCGTCCAGATGGTCTTCCAGGACCCGCGCAGTTCCCTCGACCCGCGCATGAGGGTGGGCGACATCGTCACCGAGCCGCTCCGCTCGCCCCTGCTGCGCGGGCGGGCCGACATCCCGCGCGACCACCGCGAACGTCTCCACGAGGTGCTCGCCCAGGTGGATCTCGAGGCCGACGCGGCGGACCACTACCCGCACGAGTTCAGCGGCGGGGAGCGCCAGCGCATCGCCATCGCGCGCGCCATCGCCCCCCGCCCCGACGTCCTCATCGCCGACGAGGCGGTCTCGGCCCTCGACGTGTCGGTCCGCGCCCACGTGCTCAACCTGTTCGCCGAGCTCGTCCGCGGCGGGGGGCTGACCCTCGTCTTCGTCAGTCACGACCTGGCCGTCGTGCGGCACGTGTGCGACTCGGTCGCCGTCATGCGCGGCGGCCGGATCGTCGAGTCCGGGCCGATCGAGCGGGTCTACGGGCGGCCCGAGCAGGAGTACACCCGGACCCTGCTGGCCTCGGTGCCGAGGCTGCGGGTCCGGCCCGCCCGGGGCGGGCACGATGAGATGGGCGCGTCCGACGCGGGGTCGCCCGCATAGGATTCACGCCATGAAGGCACTTCTGCTCGAGAACGTCCACCCCGAGGCCACGAGGATCCTCACCGAGGCCGGCTACGACGTGGAGACGCGCGCCGGGGCGCTGGGCGAGGACGAACTGGTGTCCGCACTCGACGGCGTGGAGCTCCTGGGCATCCGATCGCGCACCAACGTCACCGACAAGGTCCTGGCGCGCATCCCCTCCACCCTCAAGGCCATCGGCGCCTTCTGCATCGGCACGAACCAGATCGCCCTCGAGTCCGCCGCGGCCAAGGGCATCGCCTGCTTCAACGCCCCGTACTCCAACACCCGCTCGGTCGTCGAGCTGGCCATGGCCGAGATCGTCGCCCTGGCCCGCCACCTCACCGACCGCAACGCCCAGATGCACGAGGGCACGTGGAACAAGTCGGCGTCCGGCTCGCACGAGGTGCGCGGCCGCCGGCTCGGCATCGTCGGCTACGGGAACATCGGGTCGCAGCTGTCCGTGCTGGCCGAGGCCTTCGGCATGCGCGTCCACTACTACGACATCCAGGACCGCCTGGCCATGGGCAACGCCCAGCGCTGCGACACCCTCGAGGAGCTGCTCTCTCGGGTCGACGTCGTCTCGCTGCACGTCGACGGGCGTCCCGAGAACACCGGCTTCTTCGGCGAGGACGAGTTCGCCGCGATGCGGCCCCGCTCGTTCTTCCTCAATCTCTCCCGCGGCTCCGTCTTCGACCACAGGGCCCTCGCCGACGCGCTGCGCTCGGGCCACCTGGCCGGCGCCGCGGTCGACGTCCACCCGACCGAGCCCAGGAGGGCGGGGGAGCGCTTCGTGTCGCCGCTCCAGGGCCTGCCGAACGTCATCCTCACCCCGCACGTGGGCGGATCCACCCAGGAGGCCCAGGTGAGCATCGGCCGGTACGTCGCCGGCAAGCTCAGCGAGTACGTCACGACCGGAGGGACCTCGATGAGCGTCAACCTGCCCGAGGTCACCGTCCCGGCGCGCGAGGGCAGCCGGGTGGTCCACATCCACCGCAACGTCCCGGGGGTCCTCGGCGCCGTGAACTCGGTGCTGTCCGAGCACAACGCGAACATTGCCTTCCAGGCCCTGTCCACCCGCGGCGAGGTCGGCTACGCGGTCACCGACGTCGTGGCGGCCGAGTCCGGCTGGTTCGACGCCCTGGCCGAGGTGCCGAACACCATCAGCTGCCGGGTGATCCGCTGAGGCACCGGCCGGGAGGCCTCCCGGGGACGCGTCCTGCGGTCCCGGGCGTCGGCTCCTCGACGACGGGCCGGCACCGAGGGGCGGATGGATCTGCGTCCGGGCGCCGTACCGACCCTGGAACGGGCCCCGGAGACCCCCTGACGCGGCCCCGCCTCTGAGAGCCGCCGGTCCGGGGCGGTTCCGCACGGTTGCCGTAGCCCTATCGGGGCACGGACTATCGGGGCACAGAGCGCATCACCCTCCGCACGGGGTGCCCGCGGTTCTGCGCGGCTGAGCCGTTCGCAAACCCCGGAGGAATGGAGCCTGATCATGTCGAGCCACGTCCTCGTCGCCGTCGACGCAGTGGTGATCTGCCTTCTCGTGTTCGGCGTCCACCTGCCGAGGCACCACCGCAGGGACATGGTCGTCTCGTACATCACGGTGGGCATCGGCGTCCTCGCCGTGGCCGTCGCGCTGTCCATCAGCGCGACGGCGGCCGGCCTGGGCATGGGGCTGTTCGGCGTCCTGTCGATCATCCGTCTCCGCTCCGAGGAGCTCGGCCAGATCGAGACCGCCTACTGCTTCAGCGCCCTGGCGCTCGGCCTGCTCGGCGGGGTCGGCGTCCGGTCCCGCGCCGGGGCCCCGCGGCCCGGCGCGGCGCGGGCCGCCTCGACCCGGGGCCGCCGCACAACAGGTGGCACCGGACGATGGGCGGCCTCGCCCCCGACCTCACCGTCGTCGAGGGGCCCCCTCGCGACCGGTGAGCGCGGGGAGCGGTCGGGCGCGGGCCAGCCGGACGGTCGGCACGGCCGGCGGCAGGGCGCCCCGACGGGGTCCGGGAGCGGTCGCTCGGGCGGCCGGCGGCCCGGGCTTCAGGGGCGCCCGTCGTCCGGATCGGGCCCCTCGTCGGGGGCCAGGCGCTCCAGTACCTCGTCGTGGAGGATGCCGTTGGTGGCCAGCGCGCCACGACCGACCGGGCCCGGGGCCCCGTCGAGGTTCGTGAAGCGGCCGCCGGCCTCGGTGACGATGGGCACGAGGGCCGCCATGTCGTACAGCTCCAGGTCCGGTTCGCAGGCCAGGTCGACGGCCCCCTCGGCGACGAGCATGTAGCTGAAGAAGTCGCCGAAGGCCCTCGTCCGACCGCAGTCGCGCATGAGATCGACGAAGCCTTGGCCACGCCCCCCGTCGATCCAGCCGTGGATGGAGGAGTACGACAGGAAGGCGTCGGCGAGGTGTGAGGTGCCCGAGACGCGGATGGGGTTCGGGGTGAACAGCGACGTGCCGGTGAAGGCGCCCGAGCCCTCGGCCGCCCACCAGCGGCGCCCCAGCGCCGGGGCGCTCACGACGCCGACGACCATCTCTCCGCCCACCCGGAGGCCGATGAGCGTGGCCCAGATCGGCACGCCGCGCACGTAGTTGGCGGTGCCGTCGATGGGGTCGATGATCCACTGACGCGGCCCGTAGCCGGTGTCGGGCATCTCCTCGCCGTGGACGGCGTCGCGGGGACGGGCGGTGGCGAGCGTGTGCCGCACCGAGGCCTCGATGGCCTGGTCCGCCTCGGAGACGGGCGTGCGGTCGGCCTTCGCCCGGACCTTCAGGTCCCGCGCCTTGAAGCGGTTCAGGGCGAGGGAGTCGGCGTTGTCGGCCATGAGATGGGCGAGGCGCAGATCATCGGTGTAGTCGGGTGCAGCGGCCATGCGCCCGACTCTAACCGTTCGGTCCTCCGCCGGCCCGGCGGCGCCGGCTCAGCGGCGGGTCACGGGCCGGTCGACGGCCTCCAGGACGCGGCGGAACGAGCCGAGGCGGGCCTCGGAGAGCTCCCCGCGCCGGGCCGCCTCGTTCAGCCCGCACTCGGGCGTCCCCGCGTGGTGGTTGCAGCCGCGGGGACAGTCGGCGGTGAAGCCGGCCAGATCGGTGAAGGCCGCCAAGATCGTCTCCGGCCGCACGTGGCTCAGGCCGAAGCTGCGCACGCCGGGGGTGTCGATGACCCAGCCCGGCTCTCGGTCGTCGACGGACGGCAGGGCGAGGGCCTCGGCGGAGGTCGAGGTGTGGCGCCCCTTGCCGGTGACGTCGTTGACGCGCCCGGTGACGCGTCCGGCGCCGGGCACGAGGCGGTTGATGAGGGTCGACTTGCCGACGCCGGAGTGGCCCACGAGAACGGTCACCCGGCCGGCCAGGAGCGCGCGCAGCCCTGACAGGTCGGAGCCGGGCGCGCAGACGATGATCGGCACGTCGAGCGGCTCGTACAGGGCGACGAGCCCGGCCGGGTCGGCCAGGTCGGCCTTGGTCAGCGCGATGACCGGTCGAACCCCGGCGTCGTAGCCGGCCACGAGGACGCGGTCGATCATGCCGGGGCGGGCCGGGGGATCGGCCAGCGAGGTCACGACGACGAGCTGGTCGGCGTTGGCGACGATCGGGCGCTCGCTCGGGTCGGTGTCGTCGGCGGTGCGGTTCAGCTCGGTGCGCCGCGGCTCCACCTCGACGATGCGCGCCAGCGTGCCGCGCTCGCCGCTCGTGTCGCCGACGACGCGCACCAGGTCGCCGACGATGACGCCCCTGCGGCCCAGCCGACGGGCCTTGGTGGCCAGCAGCGCGCTCCGGTCGCCGTCGACCATGCGGCAGTGGTAGCGGCCGCGATCGACGGTGATGACGCGGGCGAGCCGCGCCGCCGAGTAGTCGGGGCGGTCCTTCGTCCGGGGACGACTGCGCCGGGCGGGGCGCCCGAAGTCGTGCGCGTCGAAGTCGGTGCCGCGGCCGATGGCGCCGCGCGTGCGGCGGGGGCTCATCGGGCGGCCGCCATCGCGTCCCAGCGCGCGGCGAAGTCGGGCATCGTCTTGGCGGTGCAGCCCACGTCGTCGAGCCGCACACCGGGGACGACGAGCCCCATGAGCGCGCCCAAGTGCGCCATGCGGTGGTCGCCGTGGCAGGCGAACAGGCCATCGCCCGCGCTGGGGTGCAGCGCATCGAGCCGCCCGGCCATGCCGGTGACGACCAGCCCGTCGTCCAGCTCGCGCACCGGGACGCCGAGACGGCCCAGCTCGGCGGCGATGGCCCTGATGCGGTCGGTCTCGTGACCCCGGATGTGCCCGACGCCCGTGATCGTCGTGGGGCCCTCCGCCACGGCCGCCAGCGCGGCGACGACCGGAGTCAGCTCGCTGGCCTCGTGGAGGTCGAGCGGGGCGCCGGCGAGCGGGGCGGCTGAGGCGCTCAGCCCGTCGGGGGCGGCGGTGACGGCCGCGCCCATGCGGATCAGGACGTCGCGGATCGCCGCGCCCGGCTGGGTGCTGCGGCGCGGCCAGCCGGCGATCGTCACCGTCCCCCCGGTGAGCACGCCGGCGGCCAGGAAGGCCGCTGCGTTCGTGAGGTCCGGCTCGATGCGCTCGTCGCGGGCCTCGACGACGCCCGGACGGACCCGCCAGTGACGGCCCCCGACGAGGGTCTCGACGTCGATCCCGTGCCGGGCGGCCATGGCGATCGTCATCGCGATGTGCGGAGCCGAGGGCACCGGGGGGCCGACGTGCTCGACGTCCAGGCCCCGCGGGAGGCGGGCGCCGACGAGCAGGAGCCCGGAGACGTACTGGCTGGAGCCGCTCGAGTCGATCCGCACCGGGCCCCCGGCCAGCCCGTCGCCGGCGTCGAGCGTGAAGGGGAGCGCGTCGGCGTCGACGGCGGCGCCGAGGGCGCGCAGGGCCGCGAGCAGCGGGGCGACGGGGCGTTCGCCGGCCCGCTCGTCGCCGACGAACGAGGTCCGTCCGCCGGCCAGCGCCGCGATCGGCGGGACGAAGCGCATGACGGTGCCCGCCAGGCCGCAATCGATCGGCCGCGCGGCCGCGTGGAGCGGGCCCGGCACGACGCGCAGGGCGGGGCCCTCGGCCTCGACGGTGGCGCCGAGGGCGCGCAGGGCGTCCGCCATGAGGCGGGTGTCGCGGGCGTCGAGGACGCCGCGGATGGTGCTGGGGCCCTCGCTCAGCGCGGCGAGGACGAGCGCCCGGTTCGACTCGGACTTCGACCCGGGCACCTCGACCACCGCGCGGAGGGGCCCGGCCGGGCGGGGCGCCCGCCAGGGGCCCACGGCGGACGGTCGGGGGGCGCGCGTGCCGGTCGCGGGTTCGCTCATGGGCCCCAGACTATCGAGTCCTCCCGCCGGCCCTCCGGGGGCGCGCACCCGGCCGGCCCCGGCGGGAATACCCGCGCCGGTTCCGGCGTTGTCCGGGTGTGATGACAGCGACGGCGCCGGGTGATTCGGTACTGTCATGTGCGATGAACCCGACTGATGAAATGCGCGATGCCGACGTCGACCCGCCCCGGCGGGACGCCGACATCCGCGACACCGAAACCGACGAGCAGCGGATCGCCCGGTTCGAGCGCGACGCCATGGTCCATCTCGACCAGCTCTACGGCGCGGCGCTGCGCATGACGCGCAACCCCAGCGACGCCGAGGACATCGTGCAGGAGACCTATGCGAAGGCCTTCGGCTCGTTCAAGCAGTTCCGGCCCGGCACCAATCTCAGGGCATGGCTGTACCGCATCCTCACGAACACGTACATCAACAGCTACCGCAAGGCCCAGCGCCAGCCGCGGACCAGCGGCGGCGAGGAGGTCGAGGACTGGCAGCTGGCGAAGGCGGCCTCCCACGACTCGAGCGGGCTGAGGTCCGCCGAGACGGAGGCGCTGTCGGCCATCCCGGACCAGGCGGTCACCGATGCGCTCAACGCGCTGTCGGACGACTTCCGCCAGGCGGTGCTGCTGGCCGACGTGGAGGGCTTCTCGTACAAGGAGATCGCCGAGATCATGGGCACGCCCATCGGCACGGTGATGTCGCGGCTCAACCGGGGCCGAGCGCAGCTGCGCTCGTCGCTGGTCGACTACGCGCGCGAGCACGGCTTCGGAAGGCAGCAGAGATGAATGAGATCGGTCCCGAGCTCTTCCCGGTGGAGGCGACCGACGAGGAGGCCTGCGAGTACGCCATGGCCAGCGTGTACGCCTTCCTGCACGGCGAGCTGCCCGAGGCGACGGCCGACGAGATCCGCCATCACCTCATGATCTGCGAGAACTGCATGGATGACTTCGACATCGAGTCGACCATTACGACCCTCGTGCGGCGCAGCTGCGCCGACACGCCCTGCGCCTCCGTCGAGCTGCGCGCCCGCATCGTCCGGCTCGCCTTCATCGGGCGGCAGGCCTCCCGGGCCACCGGGCAGCAGGCCTCCTAGGCCCGGACGGTTCCCGTCCGACGCCCGGGTCGGCTCCGCGGCGCGGGCGGGAGCCTCCGTCCGCCGGGCCCCGCCGCCCGAACCTCCGTGGGGGACGGGGCGGGCGCGCATCGCGCCGGGGCCCGGACGGGCGTCCGGCTCAGGCGTTGGGGCGCTTGCCGTGGTTGGCGCCGTTCTTGCGGCGGGCGCGGCGCTTGCGACCGGTCTTGGCCATGTCGACCTCCAGAAGTCCAGGGCCGGGCCCGGCGGCCCGACGTCGATGATCCACGGCCCCGGCCGGTGCGGTCGGGGCACGGCCTCTGAGTCTGCCACGCGCCGGGCCCGCAGTCGAACCGGCGCGTCGGCGTCCGGCCGGCCCGGTCGCGCCGCCCGCTAGGATCGGCTTCATGCTGACGATGGACCGGGTGCTCACCCAGCGCACCACGCTCGCCGAGGAGGACCGGGACTGGCTCGACTCCTTCGTCCGCGAGTGGCACGTGCTGGCCGACACGAGCTTCTCCGACCTCGTCCTGTGGGTGCCCGACGTCGACGACAACATCTTCTGGGCCGTCGCCCAGCGCCGCCCCGTCACCGGCCCGACCGCCCTCGAGGAGGACGTCGTCGGTTCCGAGATCCGCTACGAGCCGGACTCGCTCGTCGTCGAGGCCTATCTGTCGCGCGAGATCTGCGAGACGAGCGACAACAAGTTGCAGGCCGGCATCCCCGTCGACGTCTGGGCCATCCCCGTCATCCGCCACGGCGAGGTCATCGGCGTCGTCGAGCGGCACACGAACCGGATGGGCGTCCGTGCGCCGGGCGCCATGGAGGACGCCTACCTGAGGATCGCCGACACCCTGTCCAACATGCTCTGGCACGGCGACTTCCCGATCGACCCGCCGGGCGACCTCACGCTCAGCCCCCACGTCGGCGACGGCCTCATCCTCGCCTCCGCCGACGGCGAGATGACCTACGCCAGTCCGAACGCCGTCTCGGTCTACCGCCGGCTGGGGCTGGTCGGCGACCTCATCGGCGAGAACCTGTGCCGGCTCACCGTCGACGGCCTGGGCGCCGAGGTGCAGCCCGTCGAACCCACCCGCATGCGCTTCAACGGCCGTCGGGCGGGGGAGTACGAGGCGGAGAACGGCGCGGGCTCCATGCGGCTGCGCGTCCTGCCGCTGAGCGAGGACGGCGAGCGCATCGCGATCATGGCGCTGTGCCGCGACATCACCGACCTGCGCTACCGCGACCGCGAGCTCATGACGAAGAACGCGATGATCCGGGAGACCCATCATCGGGTCAAGAACAACCTGCAGACCGTCGCCGCCCTCCTGCGCCTCCAGTCGCGCCGGGCCACCTCCCAGGAGGCCCGCGACGACCTCGACGACGCGATGAGCCGCGTGCAGTCGATCGCGATCGTCCACGAGATCCTCTCGCGCAGCTTCGACGAGGCCGCCGAGTTCGACGAGATCGCCGACAAGATCCTCCAGATGGTCGGCGACGTGGCGGCCAGCTCCGGTGTCGTGCGCGCCACGCGCGAGGGCAGCTTCGGGCTCGTCCCGGCCAAGGCGGCCACCTCGCTGTCGCTCATCATGACCGAGCTGTGCCAGAACGCCATCGAGCACGGCCTGGACGCGGGCGCCGGCGCGGTGCGCGTCGTCCCGCAGCGCCGGGAGGACGGGGGGCTGGTCCTCGACGTCGTCGACCAGGGCGTCGGGCTGGCCGACGACTTCCGGCTCTTCCAGACCGACAGTCTGGGGACCTCGATCGTCGCCGCGCTCGTGGCCGACATGCACGGCGAGTTCACGCTGTTCAACAACGCCGACGGCGTCGGCGCGACCTCGCGGGTGGTGATCCCGGCCGAGACCCTGGCCGTTCCGGGTTCCGGGGCGTGAGCCCGCCCGCGCACCGGAGGATCCCGGACCCGGGGCGGGCGGCGCGGACAGGACGCACGAGGGAGGGGCGTCCGCCGATGCGGACGCCCCTCCCTCGTGTCTGCTGCCGGGTGGCTGCTCAGGCGGCCCTGCGTGCGCGTGCGGCGCGCCGCTTCATGGCGCGGCGCTCGTCCTCGGACAGGCCGCCCCAGACGCCGTGGTCCTGGCCGGCCTCGAGGGCCCAGGCGAGGCACTCGTCGCAGACGCCGCAGCGGCTGCAGACCTTCTTGGCCTCCTCTATCTGGGCGAGGGCCGGGCCGGTGTTGCCGATGGGGAAGAAGAGTTCCGGGTCCTCGACCCGGCAGGCGGCTTCGTGGCGCCAGTCCATTTCGTGCACGACTCCTTAGGCGAATGGCGGGCCCGTCGGCCCGCCGTCCCGTCGTCCGCGTCCGGGCCCGTCGGCCCATCGCGGATGCGGTGACGATTCCTGGGACAATCCTGAGCTGGTCAGGGGATCCGGTCGCCGGCGCCGTTCGCGCACGATCGAGTCCCGCGATGCGGTCCACGGCGCGAGGGCGACGGAGGATTCGAACCCCGAGCACCTAGCTTGCCATGCGCGCCGCGATTGATCCAGAGCCGGTGAGCACATTTGTTCCCGTTGTGCAACTCGATCGTCGGGTTGCACTCTTCGAACCGATCGTCCACACCGACTTGACAAGGGATGTCGCCGTGGCGGGAGCCGGTCGGGAAGGGAGCGGTCCGCGGTGGAGCAGCCGTCGGCCCGGTCGCCCCGCCCCGGCGCGCGACCGGTTCGTCAGGGCGTCCGTCGGGGTCGCCGCGCCGTTCTGAGGGCCTCCCCCCAGGCCGCCACGGCCAGGGCGACCATGGCGAGGTTGCGCAGCACGAGGAGCATCGTCGCCCCGATGCTGGGATCGGTGAGGGCGATGAGGCCGCTGTAGGTGAGCGGGTAGACGAGCTGGGTCAGGGCCACCGAGACGAGTCCGAGGGTCACCAGGCGCCGGGCCGCCGGCGCCCGGTCCCGTCCGGTCGGGGAGGGCGGGGGCTCCTGATCCGCCTGGGGGGACGGGACGCCCCGGCCCGCCTGTGCGGGAGGGGCGCTCCGGGGGGCCGTGGAGGACGCGATGACGGCGAGGGGTCCGAAGAGCCAGATCATGTACTGAGGGCTGAGGGTCTTGTTCACCACGATCCATCCGGCGATGATCGCCAGGACGGCGAGCCGGACGGCCCACTCGTGCTCGGCCGTCTCCTCGGTCGGGGGCGCATCAGGGGATGTCCCCCATTCGCCTCTGGAGAGGACGATCAGGGTTGACAGCACCAGGGTCAGTGCGATGAGCACGAGCATCGAGACGCCCGCCGCGGTCCGCCAGCCGGCCACGGCGGGGGAGAAGACCTCGTAGGCCTTGAACCCGCTGAAGGCGACGTTCACGTCCGTGCCGCCGAGAGCGCGGGCGAGCATGAGGGGCGTGGCCCACACCGACTCGATCTGCAGTCCGCGCCCGGACTGCCAGCCCAGCGGGGAGCACGTCCGCGCCAGGCCCGAGGTGAGCAGCGAGACGAGGACGAGCGCCGAGCCGGTGACGACGAAGCCCGCGCCGCGGTGCCGCGCAGCGCGCGAGCGCCCCAGCATCGGCAGGATGAGCAGGGCGGGCCACAGCTTGAACCCGGCGCCGAGTGCCAGCAGCACCCCCGACAGGGCGGGCCGGCGGCGCATCCAGTGCAGGGCGCCCAGGACGCACAGGGCCGGGGCGATGTCGAGCCGGAACCACAGCAGCGGGCCGAGCAGGGCGCCGCAGATCGCCCAGACCCACGCGGCGAGGGCGCTCTCACGCCGACGCAGAGCGAGGCAGCACGCCCCGTCGGCGACCGCGATGAGCAGCCCGAAGAGCAGGACGTACAGGTCGACCGAGCCGCCCGAGGGCGCCTCGAGGAGCTGGAGGAGCCAGACCAGGGGGGCGGGGTACTCCTCGAGCACGCCGGTCAGGTCCGACAGGACCGGCACCGGGCGCCCGGCGACCGACATCGCGTAGTAGTTCACGTCGTTGCGGATGAAGCCGCACAGCGCCTGCCACAGGCACAGCATGACGATGCGGCTCAGGACCCAGAACAGGACGAGCCAGACGATGTCGTCGACGGGTCCGCGGGGGGGCTCCCCGGGAACCGTCGTCTGGTGGGTTCTCCTGCGGCTCATGCGTGCGGCTCCTCGTCGTCGGGCTGGGTCGATGATGGCAGGTGCGCCGGCGCGGGGCGTCCCAGGCGCCACGCCCCGGACAGGGCCAGTGCGGCGGAGTGCCCGGCGAGGACGCACATGAGCGCATTGCGCGCCACGAGCAGGGCGCTCACCGCGACGCCCGGGTCGGTCGCCGTCACCAGGGCCGAGTAGTTGAGCGGGAAGATCAGCTGCGTCAGGGCCGCGCAGCACAGCGTCATGACGACCAGCACCGCCCCGTGGCGCCGGTCCCCGCTGCGCCACTGCGCCGAGCTGAGCACGGCGAAGGGCCCGGCCAGCCAGATCATGTACTGCGGGCTGAAGGTCTTGTCGGCGACGATGACGGCGCAGATCATCGCGACGAGTCCCAGCAGGAGCGCCCGGTCGCGGTCCCGGCGCCGCTCCGGGGCCAGGGCCGCCGACAGCCGGTGACCGGGCAGTCCGGCGCCGCCGAAGCCGATGAGCCAGCACAGCACCAGGCCCAGCCCGACCACGACGAGCATCGAGCCCGAGGCGAGCCGCACCAGCGTCGGCACGCCCGGCCCGAAGACCTCGTAGGCGTTGTACCGGCTCAGGCGCACGTGCCAGCCGTCGCTGACCAGCCGGGCGGCCATGAGGGGGGTCGCCCAGACCGACTCGACCTGCAGGCCGCGTCCGTTCTGCCAGCCCAGGGGTGAGACCGAGCGCGTCCAGCCCTCGGCGAGCCACGAGAGCGCTCCGAGCGCGCCGCCGAGCCCGACGAGGCCGAGGCCCCGGCGTCGCCCCGCCCGGTCGGCGCCCAGCAACGGCAGGACGAGCAGGGCGGGCCACAGCTTCATCGCGGCGCCGAGCCCGACGGCGGCGCCGGACAGCACCGGGCGCCGGCTGCGCTGGTGGGCCGCCACGAGCACGCAGACGGCCGGGACGAGGTCGATGCGGAACCACAGGAGCGGCCCGATGCAGAAGGTGAAGCCGATCCACAGCAGCGCCCCGAGCCGGGAGTGGTGCGTCCACAGCGCCCAGCAGCAGAACGTGTCGAGGAGCACCATGAGCAGGGCGAAGGCGTAGACGTAGACGGCGCTCGAGGCGCCAGCCGGGACGCGGAGCGCCTCGAGGAGCCACACGGCCGGCACCGGGTACTCGACGAGCGTCCCGCCGAGGCCGTGCGAGCGCAGCATCGGGACGCTCTGCAGCTGGACGGCGTAGTAGCCGACGTCCTCGCGCACGTACAGGCACAGCGTGGCCAGGACGAGCGCCATCACCGAGCGGGTGCCGAGCCAGGCCACGACGCCGACCCAGCCGCTGAGCGGCAGGTGGCGCCGGAGCCGTTCGACCCCGGACGCCGTACCGTGCGAGGGCCTCATGCGTCCGGGGTGCGGGCCGGTCCGGGGTGCACGGCCGAGCGCACCGCCCGGACCGCGGACGGGCGCAGGAAGCTCCACACCCAGCGCACGACGAGCCCCAGGACGATGACCACGGTGATGTTGCGGGCCGCCAGCAGCCCGGTGGCGGGCAGGCGCAGCAGCTCGTCGCCGACGTTCCAGTCGCTGACCAGCCGGTTGTAGCTGAGCGGGTAGACGAGCAGGGTGAAGGCCGTGGTCACGAGCATCCACATGGAGATCGCGTTCATGCGCGAACGGTCGGTGAAGAATCTGCTCGTGCGCTGGCTGCGCGCGCCGAGCACAGCGTAGGCGGCGGCCTGGGGACCGCCGACCCACATGATGTACTGCGGGCTGAAGGTCTTGTTCGTGACGATCATGATGAGGATCACCAGCTGCACGAGCGCGACGGCCTCGATGATGCGGCCGTGGCCCCGCCACAGCCACACCAGGTAGGCGGCGAACGCGGCGAGCAGACCGGCGTAGAAGGCCAGGTCGGCGATCGTGACGATCGGGTGGACGCCCGGGCCCCAGATCTCGTAGGCCTGGTAGCGGCTCAGCGTCACGACGTAGTCGCCGGTGCCCAGCGCGCGTCCGAGCATCGGGACGGTGGCCGCGATGGACTCGATCTGGAGTCCGCGTCCGGACTGCCAGTGCAGCGGCGACATGAGGCGGTCCCAGCCGGCGAATGCGATGGAGGCGGCGGTGAGCGCGGCGCCGGTGAGGGCGAAGCCGAGCGTCGTGGTGATCTTCTGCCGTCTGGCGCCCGGCAGGAGGGCCGGCCACAGCAGCGCGGGCCACAGCTTCACCGCCGCGCCCGCGGCGGTGAGCGCGCCGGCCGTGACGTTGTGCCGCCGCAGCAGGAAGATGACCGACCAGCCGGCGAGGACGCACGTGATGAGGTCGAAGCGCAGATAAGCGGTGGGCCCGACGAGGGCCAGGAAGAGCGTCCAGAAGACGACGGCCTGGCCCTTCATCGCCCCGCCGGTGTGCCACAGCGACCAGGTGAAGGCCGCGTCGATGGCCAGCATCATGAGCGCGAAGACGATGACGTAGCCGTGCTGGGTGCCGAGGCCGAGCAGATAGGGCACGGCGAGCAGCCCGATGACCGGGGTCGGGTACTCGGTGAGGGTGCGGGCCGGCCCGGAGCCGAACAGCACCTGGATCTTCTCGTAGTAGTAGACGACGTCGCCCTGCGTCGAGGGCGTGAGGAAGGCCCAGATGCAGAAGATGAGCAGCCGGGCGGCGAACCAGAAGAACAGGAGGAAACGGCCCGACTGGAGGCGCTCGCGGGTGAAGGCCAGCGTGATCCGGCGCGAGATGCGGGTGGACAACCGGGAGGGGGTGGCCGCCGTCGCGCCGGCGTGGACGAGCGGCTGATCCGTCATCGCCGTGCCCCTTCCGCAGCGCAGGTGTGCCGAACCTCGTCCGTGGTGCCCGCGTCGGCGCGCGGTCCATGAGGTTCGTTTCGGGTGCGCGGTCGATGAGGCCCGCCCCGGGGCGCAGGACAGCGGAGCCGCGCCACGGCGCAGGGAGGGATGCCTCCTCGGGCAGCGCTCCCGGAGGGATTCGAACCCTCGCACCCGCCTCCGGAGGGCGGTGCTCTATCCCCTGAGCTACGGGAGCCGGACCCGTTCGACGGGACCGTGCCTCAGCTTAGCGCCCCGTCCGGAGCACGGCGAACCGCGCCGCGCCGGACGCCGCTGCGGAACCGTCCCGGAGGACCCCGCGGGGCGCCCGCCGAGGAGGGCCCTCCCCGGGGCCCGGGCCGTGGTCCGCCTGATGTTCGTCGATCGCCGCGTTTCACCCCGTCTGGAAAGATTGCTGATCGTGACCCACATGCATGTCGCCGGCGCGATCCACGCCGATGTCGCCGCCCCGAGCCCCCAGTGGCTCACCGAGCCCGATGACCTCAACGCCCTCGACCCGGCGCTGTGGAGTCGCACAGTCGCGCGCACCGGCGAGGGCAGCCTGGAGGTGGGCGGGGTCGACGTGCGGACCGCCGTCGAGCGCGAGGGCTCGCCGGTCTACCTCTTCGACGAGGACGACTTCCGGGCCCGCGCCCGGGAGTTCGCCCGCGCCTTCACCGGCTGGGACGTCTACTACGCCGGCAAGGCGATGCTCACGCGCACGGTCGCCCGCATCATCTCGGAGGAGGGCCTCGACCTCGACGTCTGCTCGGGGGGCGAGCTCACCGTGGCGCTCGCCGGGGGCATGGACCCGGCCCGCATCGGCATGCACGGCAACAACAAGACCCCGGAGGAGCTCGAACTGGCGCTGTGCTCGGGCGTGGGCCGCATCATCGTCGACTCCCTCGACGAGATCGGTCGCATCGAGGAGCTGTGCCGCGAGGGCGGCTGGCGGGCGAAGGTCATGGTGCGCGTGACCCCCGGCGTCGAGGCGCACACCCACGAGTACATCGCCACCGCCCACGAGGACCAGAAGTTCGGTTTCTCGATCGCCAACGGCCAGGCCATGGTCGCCATGGTCCGCTGCCACTACAGCCCCTGCATCGAGCTGCTCGGCGTGCACAGCCACATCGGCTCCCAGATCTTCGACACCGGCGGCTTCGAGATCGCCGCCCGGCGCACCATCAAGCTCATGGGTCAGTTCGCGGACGCCACCGGCGTCCACCTGCCGCAGCTCGACCTGGGCGGGGGCTTCGGGATCGCCTACACGAGCGCCGACTCGCCGGCCACCCCCGAGCACCTCGCGGCCGGCCTGCGCGAGATCGTCGAGCACGAGGCGAACGTCTACAGCATGGCGGTGCCCCGCATGTCCGTCGAGCCCGGCCGGGCGATCGCCGGGCCGAGCACCATGGCCGTCTACACGGTCGGCACGGTGAAGGTCGTCGACCTGGACGGCGGCGCCCAGCGCGTCTACGTGAGCGTCGACGGCGGCATGAGCGACAACATCCGCCCGGCCCTCTACGCGGCCGAGTACTCGGGCGTGCTGGCCAACCGCGCCTCGGACGAGAGCGGCGTGCTGTGCCGCGTCGTCGGCAAGCACTGCGAGGGCGGCGACATCCTCGTCCGCGACGTCTTCCTGCCCGGCGACATCGTCCCGGGGGACCTCATCGCGGTGCCGGGGATGGGCGCCTACAGCCGCGAGATGGCCAGCAACTACAACCACGCGCTGCGCCCGCCGGTGGTGCGCGTGAGCCGCGGCGCACTGCATCCGATGATCCGTCGTGAGACCATGGATGATCTGATGAGCCTGGACGTCGGCGACTGAGAGGGCGAGATGGTCAACGAGACGAACGAGGTGGACGCGCCGCGCGTGCTGCGGGTGGCGCTGCTCGGCTGCGGCACGGTGGGGGCGCAGGTGGCCCGCACCATGCTGACCCAGCGCGAGGACCTGGCCGCCAAGAGCGGCTGCGAGCTCGACCTTGTGGGCGTGGCGGTGCACGACGCCGGCCGGCCGCGCCCGGGCATCCCCGACGAGCTGCTCACCGACGACCCCGAGGCGCTCGTCGCCGACGGCGGCGCCGACATCGTCATCGAGCTCATCGGAGGCATCGACCCGCCGCGCCGGCTCGTCCTGTCGGCCATCGACCGCGGCGCCTCCGTCGTCACCGCCAACAAGGCGCTGCTGGCCAAGCACGGCGAGGAGATCTACGCCGCGGCCGAGCGCGAGGGCGTCGACATCTACTACGAGGCCGCCGTCGCTGGCGCCATCCCGATCGTGCGCCCCCTGCGCGAGTCGCTCGTCGGCGACCAGATCCTCACCATCATGGGCATCGTCAACGGCACGACCAACTACATCCTCGACAAGATGACCACCGAGCACCAGGACTTCGCGACGGCCCTGGCCACGGCGCAGCGGCTCGGCTTCGCCGAGGCCGACCCGACGGCCGACATCGAGGGCTTCGACGCCGCCTCCAAGGCCGCCATCCTGGCCTCGCTGGCGTACCACTCGACGGTGCGCATCGACGACGTCTACCGCGAGGGCATCACCGGTGTCACGAGCGAGGACATCGAGGCCGCCGAGTCGATGGGCTGCGTCATCAGGCTGCTGGCCATCGCCAGGCTCGACGAGGCCGGCCGCATCGAGGTGCGCGTCCACCCGGCCACCGTCGCCCGCGAGCACCCGCTCGCGATGGTCCAGGGCGCCAACAACGCCATCTTCGTCGAGGCGGCGAACGCCGGCCGGCTCATGTTCATGGGCCCCGGCGCCGGCGGCTCGCCGACGGCCAGTGCCGTCACCGGCGATCTGGTGACCGTCGCCCGCAACCGGCTGCGCGGCGTCGAGAACCCGGCCCACTCGGTCTACCAAGGCCTGCCCGTGGCGCCGATGAGCGAGACCCGCACCCGCTACCACCTGAGGTTCCAGGTCGTCGACCAGCCCGGCGTGCTCGCCGCGGCCGCCGGGCTGCTGGCCGGCAACCGCGTGTCGATCCACTCGGTGCACCAGCACGCCCCCCGCGCCGACGACCGGCCCACCGGCACCGCCGTCCTGTCGATGGTCACCCACCTGGCCCGGGAGGCCGACGTCATGGCCTGCATCGCCGAGCTCGAGAGGACCGGCTACGTCCACGGTCAGGTGCGCTTCATGCGCGCCGAGGGCCTCTGAGCCGCCGTCCGCCACGAGGAGGGAGCACGCATCGTGCACGTCGCATGCCTGGACATGGAGGGCGTCCTCGTCCCCGAGATCTGGATCAACGTCGCCGAGGCCACCGGCATCGACGAGCTGCGCCTCACCACGCGCGACATCAGCGACTACGACGAGCTGATGGGGCACCGCCAGCGGGTCATGGCCGAGCGCGGTCTGCGGCTGAGCACCATCAAGGAGGTCATCGCCGACATGGGCCCCATGCCCGGCGCCGTCGACTTCCTCGACTGGCTGCGCGGGCGCTGGCAGCTCGTCATCCTCTCGGACACCTTCTACGACTTCGCCGATCCGCTCATGGCGCAGATGGGCCGTCCGACGATCTTCTGTCACGACCTGGTCGTCGAGGGCGATCGGATCGTCGGCTACCGGCTGCGCCTGGACGACCAGAAGCGCGAGGCCGTCCGGGCGTTCCGGCGCCTCAACTTCACGACGCTGGCCGCCGGAGACTCCTACAACGACACCCGCATGCTCCTCGAGGCCGACTACGGCGCGCTGTTCCGCCCGCCCGCCAACGTCGTCGCCGAGTTCCCGCAGCTGCCGGTCGCCGCCGACTACGACGCGCTGGCCCGGCTCTTCGAGCAGGCCGGGGCCCGCCTCGAGGGCCGCTGAGGCCGCTCCGCGACGCGCGGGGCGCGCCCCGGTCGCCGCGGCTCCGATCCGCTGGTACAGTCGTCCGTGACGAGGCGCTCAGGGTCCTCGTCCTCGCAAGGCCCCGGCATTGAGCCGAACGGGCCGGTCCTCGAATCCTCATTCGCTGTGGGCCTCCTCCCTGCGCGTCGGACGCGCAGTGTGTGCGCCGCGATCCGGAACTCGCCGAACCGACTCCTCGATGTCACGACGCGCCGCACGGGTGCCCCGGTCCGCAGGGACGAGCGGGGCCCGTGACGCGTCCAGGGGCACGCACACGTTCGCCGCGCTCGGACGACCGACGCGGCGCCGCCCGACTCGACGACGTACCGCCGCAGCCGCGTGCGGTTGTTGAAAGGAAACCAGTGACCGAATCCCAGGCCGCCCTCGCCATCGCCGGCGAGGGCTCCACCACCGCCGCACTGAGCGCCATGAGGCTGCCCGAACTGAAGGCGGTCGCCGCAAAACTCGGCATCAGGGGCGCCGGGAGCATGCGCAAGAGCGCTCTGGTCGAGGCGATCAACGCCCAGCGCCCCGGCGCCGGCGCCGAGAGGGGCGACGCGGGCTCCGCAGCCGAGGGGCACGGCGCCGAGGGGCGCACCGGGCAGCAGGCACCGCGCCGGCGCCGCGGCGGCGAGGGCCAGCGCCCGGACCGCGGCGGCGGGGCCGCCGGCGGGACCGGGGCCGAGCGGCACGCCGACAAGGACGCCGACGAGGCCCCTCTGTCGACGGCCGACGCCGTGGCCGCCCGCCTCGAGGCGGCCGAGCAGCGCTCCGGCCGTCACCAGCGCCCCGCCCGCGAACGTGCCGCCGAGGGCCGCGACGGGTCGTCCGACAGGGGCGCCGAGTCCGACACCGCCGGCGAGGTCGGGGCCCGCCTCGACCGGCTCTCCGGCCGGGGCGGCGAGTCGGACGCCGGCAGGTCCGCCGGCGGCGAGCAGCGCCGCAACCGCCGCGACGACGAGGAGTCCGGCGGCTCGCGCCGCTCGCGCCGACGCCGCAACCGCGATCGCTCCAACCGTCGTCGCGGCGGCATGAACGAGCTCGAGGACCCGGTGGTGCGCGAGGACGACGTCCTGCTCGACGTCGCGGGCATCCTCGACGTCCTCGACAACTACGCCTTCGTCCGCACCAGCGGCTACCTGCCCGGCCCCAACGACGCCTACGTCTCGCTGTCGATGGTCCGCAGGAACGGCCTGCGCAAGGGCGACGTCATCACCGGCGCCATCCGTCAGCCCCGCGAGGGCGAGCGCCGCGAGAAGTACAACCCCCTCGTGCGCCTCGACACCGTCAACGGCGCCGCCCCCGAGGCCATGCGCCAGCGCCCCGAGTTCGCCAAGCTCACGCCGCTGTACCCGCAGGAGCGCCTGCGCATGGAGACGACGCCGGGCAACATGACCGGGCGCATCATCGACCTCATGTCGCCGATCGGCAAGGGCCAGCGCGGCCTCATCGTCTCCCCGCCGAAGGCCGGCAAGACGATGGTCATGCAGAACATCGCCAACGCCATCACCCTCAACAACCCCGAGGTGCACCTCATGGTCGTCCTCGTGGACGAGCGCCCCGAGGAGGTCACCGACTTCCAGCGCACGACCACGGCCGAGGTCATCGCCTCGACCTTCGACCGCCCGGCCGAGGACCACACGACGATCGCCGAGCTGGCCATCGAGCGCGCCAAGCGCCTGGTCGAGCTGGGACGCGACGTCGTGGTCCTCCTCGACGGCATCACCCGCCTGGGGCGCGCCTACAACCTGGCCGCCCCGGCCTCGGGACGCATCCTGTCCGGCGGCGTCGACTCGGCGGCCCTCTACCCGCCCAAGAAGTTCTTCGGGGCCGCCCGCAACATCGAGAACGGCGGCTCGTTGACGATCCTCGCCACCGCGCTCGTCGAGACCGGCTCCAAGATGGACGAGGTCATCTTCGAGGAGTTCAAGGGCACCGGCAACATGGAGCTGCGCCTCTCGCGCCAGCTCGCCGACAAGCGCATCTTCCCGGCCATCAACGTGGAGGCCTCCGGCACCCGCCGCGAGGAGCTGCTCATGAGCGCCCAGGAGCGCGACATCATCTGGAAGCTGCGCCGGGTGCTGTCCGGGCTGGACGAGCAGAAGGCCTCCGAGACGCTGCTCGGGCGGCTGCGCAAGACCCGCAACAACTCGGAGTTCCTCGTCGTCATCTCGCGGACGACGCCCGGGAACGACTGAGCCGGTCTCGCCGGCGGGGTGGGCCGCGGCGCGGCTGGAACGGCCCCGACCGATCGGCTACCATTGAGCGGCGCTCCGGTTCACGCCCGGCCCGGCACCTGGTGCGGGCCCCACGATGGCGACCCGGACGACGGAACAGGAGAGACTCATGAAGAAGGCCACCCATCCCGAGTACCACGACATCAGGGTCGTGTGCACCTGCGGGAACCGGTTCACCACCCGCAGCACCCACCCGGGCGAGACCATGTCCGTCGACGTGTGCAGCAACTGCCACCCCTTCTACACCGGCAAGCAGAAGATCCTCGACACCGGTGGCCGGGTGGCCCGCTTCGAGCGCCGCTACGGCAAGCGCAAGGCGGCGGCCAAGTAGTTCTCATCGGCAGGCGCCGGGGTCCCGTCCCCCGGCGCCTGCCGTCGTCTGCGGGCGCCCGTCGCCCGCCGTGCCGATCACCGGGCCGGAGCGCCGGGCCGGAAGGGGAGAGGGGTCCACGTGTTCGAGGCCGCGCAGTCGCTGCGCGAGGAGTTCGTCCGGCTCGAGACCCAGCTCGCCGATCCGGCGGTGATCGGCGATCCCCGGCGCTCGCGCCGGATCGGTCGGCGCTACTCGGAGCTCTCCGGCATCGTGCGGGCCCTCGACGAGCACGACCGGCTCGCCGACGACCTCGCCGCCGCCGAGGAGCTCGCCGGGGACGACTCCGACTTCGCCGCCGAGGCCGACTCGCTCGGCGCCCGCCTCGCGTCCGTCACCGAGCGGCTCACCCGCCTGCTCGCCCCGCGCGATCCCAACGACGCCGACGACGCGATCCTCCAGATCAGGTCCGGCGAGGGCGGAGAGGAGTCGGCGCTGTTCGCCGCCGACCTGCTGACCATGTACACCCGGTTCGCCGAGCGCGTCGGCTGGGCCGTCGAGCCGCTCGAGGCCGAGGGCACCGACCTGGGCGGCTACCGGTCGGTCACCGTCGCCCTCCGCGCCGCCCCCGGCGCCGACGCGGACGAGGCCCCCTACGGCGTCCTCAAGTTCGAGGGCGGCGTGCACCGCGTCCAGCGCGTGCCGGTCACCGAGTCCGCCGGGCGCATCCACACCTCGGTCGTCGGCGTGCTCGTCATGCCCGACGTCGAGGAGGACGAGGTCGAGATCGACCCGGACGACCTGCGGATCGACGTCTACCGCTCCACGGGCAAGGGCGGCCAGGGCGTCAACACCACCGACTCGGCGGTGCGCGTCACGCACCTGCCCAGCGGCATCGTCGTCACCTGCCAGGACCAGCGCAGTCAGCTGCAGAACAAGGAGCAGGCCCTGCGCATCCTGCGCGGCCGCCTCGTCGCGGCCGCGCAGCAGGAGGCCGCCGCCGCGGCCGAGCAGGCCCGCCGCTGTCAGGTGCGCACGGTCGACCGCTCAGAGCGCATCCGCACCTACAACTTCCCGGAGAACCGCATCACCGATCACCGCATCGGCTTCAAGGCGCACAACCTCGACGCCGTCCTCGCCGGCGAGCTCGGCCCGCTCCTCGAGGCCCTGGCCGCCGCCGACCTCGCCTGGCGCCTCGAGAGGGTGGGGCGCTCGTGAGCGCCCGCCGCCCCGCGGCGCTGCTCAGGGACGGCGTCGCCCGGCTCGCCGGGGCGGGCCTGCCGACGCCGCGGGCCGACGCCCGCCTGCTCCTGGCCCACGCCGCGCGGATGGATCCGTCCGGCCTGGCCACGACGCGCGAGCTCGACGAGCCCGTCGCCGCCCGCTACGAGCGGCTCCTCGTCCGGCGGGCCGCCGGCGAGCCCGTCCAGCACCTGACCGGCGTCGCCTGGTTCCGCACGATCCGGGTGCTCGTCGGCCCCGGCGTGTTCATCCCGCGCCCCGAGACCGAGACCGTCGTCCAGTTCGCGCTGCGCCGGCTCGTCGCCCTGCGCCCCGGCACCGGCCCGACACCCCTCGTCGTCGACCTGTGCACCGGCTCGGGCGTCATCGCCGCGGCGATCGCCGAGGAGTGCCCCGGCGAGCCGCGCATCCACGCCGTCGAGAGCTCCGCGGAGGCCCTCGTGTGGGCCCGGCGGAACCTCGAGCCGCGCGGGGTCCGGGTCGTCCACGCCGACATGGCCGAGGCCCTCCACGAGCTCGACGGCCGCGTCGACCTCGTCGTCGCGAACCCGCCGTACCTGCCCGCCGCGGCCGCCGGGGCGCTGCCCGCCGACGTGCTCGACCACGACCCGCCCGAGGCCCTCTTCTCCGGTGAGGACGGCCTGGACGCCCTCCGCGTGCTCGTCGGCGCGGCCGCAAGGCTCCTGCGACCGGGCGGCTGGCTCGTCGCCGAGCACGACGAGACCCAGGACGGCTCGGCGCCCCGGCTGCTGGCCGACTCCGGCGCCTTCGGCACGATCGAGGACCACCCCGACCTGACCGGCCGCCCCCGTTTCGTCAGCGCGGTGCGTGCGTCCGGGGCCCGGCGGCCCGAGGTGGAAGAATGAGCGCCGTGAACGAGTCCGAGCCGAACGGGCCGGGCCGCTGTCTCGACCTGCGCACCGAGCACGACGAGGCGATGGCCGCGGCCAGCCGGGCCGTGTGCGAGGGGCGTCCGATCGTCCTGCCCACCGACACCGTCTACGGCGTCGGCGTCGACCCGTTCTCGCCCGAGGCCGTCCAGGGCCTCCTCGACGCCAAGCGCCGCGGGCGCGACATGCCCCCGCCGGTGCTCATCGCCGAACCCGGCATGCTCCCCGCGCTCGCCTCGGCCGTCCCGCCCGGCGCCCGGCGCATGATCGCCCGCTTCTGGCCCGGCGCCCTCACCCTCATCCTGCGGGCCCCGACGAGCCTGCGGATGGACCTGGGGGAGAGCGGGGGCACGATCGCCGTGCGCGTCCCGGACCACGACGACGCCCGGGAGCTGCTGCGCCGCACCGGCCCGCTGGCCGTCTCGAGCGCCAACGTCTCGGGCCGACCGCCCGCCACCGACGTGGCCGCCGCCCGCTCCATGCTCGGCGACAGCGTCGCCGTCTACCTCGACGGCGGCCCGACCCCCGGCCCGACGGCTTCGACCATCGTCGACTTCACCAGGGGCTACGGCGGCCGCATGCTGCGCGCCGGCGTCATCGGCTTCGAGGCCCTGCGCGAGTGCAGCCCGGGCCTCGAGGGCCTCCCCCGCGCCGACGGGGGGCCGGACGCCGAACCGGTCCGGTCGTCCCGCCCGGCCGACGCCGGCCGGGACGACCGGACCGGGGGCTGAGGCGGCCATGCGCGAGTACCTCCTGGTCATGCTCATCGCGGCCCTCGGCACCTTCCTGCTCTGCGGACCGTGCCGGCGCGTCGCCGTGCGCACGGGCGCCCTCGCGCCGGTGCGCGAACGGGACGTGCACTCGCGCCCGACGCCCTACCTGGGCGGCGTGGCCATGCTCATCGGCGTCCTCGCGGCCTTCCTCCTGGCCATCCACCTGCCCTTCCTCGGCCGCCACGCCACACTCACCCACGACGCCCTGGGCATCTTCGTCGCGGCGGCGGTCATCTGCGTCATCGGCGCCATCGACGACGCGATCGACCTGCCGTGGATGGCGAAGATCGCGGGCCAGGTGCTCGCCGCCGGCGTCGTCGTCCTCAACGGGGTGCGCATGTACTGGGTGAGCCTGCCGCACCAGATCATCGCCCTCGACACGCCCACGTCGCTGCTCGTCACGGTGCTCTACATCTTCGTCTGCGTGAACGCCGTCAACCTCATCGACGGGCTCGACGGGCTGGCCTCCGGGGTCGTGGGCATCGGCGCGCTCGCGCTGCTCCTCTACACCTATCTGCTGGCCTACCAGCAGCAGTTCGCCGTCGCCACGACGGCCTCGCTCGTCAGCGCGACGATCGCGGGCATCTGCGCCGGCTTCCTGCCGCACAACTTCCACCGCGCGCGCATGTTCATGGGCGACTCCGGCTCGATGCTGCTGGGCCTGCTGCTGGCCTGCAGCACGATCTCGCTGACCGGCCAGATCGACTCGTCAGCCCTGACGCCCAGCAGCGGCGACATCCTGCCCGCGCTGCTGCCGATCCTGCTGCCGATCGCCGTCATGGCGATCCCGCTGGCCGATCTGACGCTCGCCTACGTCCGCCGGACCTGGAACGGCAACTGGTGGTTCGTCGCCGACAAGAAGCACCTGCACCACCGGCTGCTCCAGCGCGGTCACTCGCAGGTCAAGGCCGTCCTCATCATGTACATGTGGACCGCCCTGGTCGCCTTCGGCGTCATCGTCCTCGGCCTGGTCTGGAACGGCTGGCTCGTCGCCGCGCTCGTCGTGCTCGTCATCCTCGCCGTTCTCGTCACCGTCGGCCCGCTCAGCGCGCGCCATCGTCGTGCGGGGCGGGACGCCCGGTGACGAGGACGACCTCGCGGCGCTCCTGGCCCCGCACGATGCTGAGCGGCGGGACGGCCGGGGCGCTGCTGTGCAGCGTCCCGGCCGCCGTGGGCGGTCTCGTCGCCGCAGGCGCGGACGGCTTGCTAGGCTGGGCGCTGGCGCTCGTCGTCGTCGGCGGCTGTCTCGCGGTGGGCGTCGTCTGGAATGCGCGCGCGCTGCGCGTCCCGAGCGCGCGGGCCCTCGGCCCGGTCCTGGTCGGTTTCGTCGTCCGGGTGGCCCTGGTGCTCCTGGCCATGCGGGGGCTGACGGCGGCGGGCTGGCTCGCCGGGTGTGGCCGTGTGGACTGGTTCGCCTGGACGACGGTAGCCTTGGTTTGCGGCTGGTCCGGTGGGATCATACGGGTTCTGCGTCGTACACGGAGCTACGTCTACGACTGCGATGGAGCGGAGGGGGACGCCGATGAGTGCTGAGCACCGGCCCGACGCCCCGGCGACCGACGTCGAGCAGCGCGTCCCCGGGGCCGCGGACGCCGGGACCGCGCGCGGCGACGGCATCACGGCGGTCTCCCATCTGCTCGCCGGCATCGGCTTCTACGGGGCGCTCGGCTGGCTCGCCGATCGCCTCCTGCACGCGACCGTGTTCCTGCCCATCGGTCTCGTCGTGGGGACGGCTGCTGCCGTCTACCTGATCATCAAGCGGTTCGGAGGGGATGAATGAGCACTGCCCAGGGGACGGCTCCCGAGGAGTCCGTGCGTCGGAGGGGCACGAGCCCGGCCCTCATCGCGGTGCTCGTCATCATCGTGTGGATCGCGACCACATGGGGCTCGCAGCTGCTCACGGGCGCCACCACCGGATGGCGGGCCCCGAGCACCGAGGACTTCCAGTTCGAGGGCTGGTTCGGCACCACCTGGTTCACCAAACCGCTCCTTCTGGCCCTCGTCGCCTTCGTCGGCATCCTCGCCTTCTGGCTCATCGCCGCCCACCGGCTGCGGGTCGTCCCCACGAGGGGGCAGTTCTTCGCCGAGTACGTCTACGACTTCGTGCGCGACATCGGCCGCGACATGATCGGCCCGGGCTACCGCCGGTTCGTGCCCTGTCTGCTCACCGTCTTCTGCTTCGTGCTCGTGAGCAACTGGTTCGGCGAGACCTTCCTGTTCATGTTCCCGACGTTCTCCCGGGTCGGTTACGCCTACGCGGCGGCGATCCTCACCTTCGCGGCCTACGTCGTGTCCGGCTTCAAGCAGCACGGGTTGGGCTACCTGCGGGTCGCCATGCTGCCCTCGGGCGTCCCGGCCTGGCTGGTCCCGGTGATCATCCCGATCGAGTTCATCTCGACCTTCCTCACCCGGCCGCTGACCCTGTCGGTCCGGCTCTTCGCGAACATGTTCGCCGGCCACATGTCGATCATGGTCTTCGTCGGCGGCGGCGCCGCCCTGCTCACGTGGGCCCACAGCGTCTTCTACAACGTCACCGGCGTCGTGACACTGCTCTTCGGCGTGCTCATGCTGTGCCTCGAGCTGTTCATCGGCTTCCTGCAGGCCTACATCTTCGCGATGCTGACCGCGCAGTACATTGGGTCATCCGTGGGCGAGGCCCACTGAGGAGCCCCTCAGCCTCTTCATCCGAAGGAAGACATCCGAAAGGAAATGCAATGACTCCGTTGGAGATCAGCGGCTCGCTGAACGTTCTCGGCTACGGCCTGGCGACACTCGGCCCGGGCATCGGCGTGGCACTCATCTTCTACGCCGGCATCAACGGCATCGCCCGCCAGCCCGAGGCCAGGGGCACCATCATGCAGCCGGTCTACATCGGCTTCGCCATCGTCGAGGCGCTCGCCATCCTCGGCTTCGTCCTCGCCTTCGTCATCCGGTGAGCGGTCCGCGATGACACCGTTCGAACTGGTGCCGCTGCTCGACCTCGGGCCCCTGCTGCCCGAGCTGCCCGAGTTCCTCGCCGGGCTGGCCCTGCTCGCCCTCATGTGGCTCATCGTGGCCAAGGCGGTGGCCCCTCGGTTCGAGGAGCTCTACGAGCGGCGGTCCGACGAGATCGAGGGCGGCATCAGGCATGCCGAGCAGGTCCAGGCCGAGGCGGACGCCGCCCGGGCCGAGTACCGCAAGCGGCTCGACGCGGTGCAGGCCGAGGCCGCGCGCGCCCGGGACGAGGCCACCGAGCGCGGCGACCTCATCGTCGCCGAGGCCAAGCAGCGGGCCGCGCAGGAGCAGGCGAGGATGATCGCCGAGGCCCGCGCGCAGATCGCCGTCGAGCGCGAGGCCGCCCTGACCGAGCTGCGGTCCCAGGTGGGTGGCCTGGCCACGACGCTCGCCGGTCGCATCGTGGGGGAGTCCCTCGACGACGACGAGCGGGCCCGGCGCACGGTCGACCGCTTCCTCGCCGAGCTCGAGTCCCAGCCCGTGTGCGTGTCGGGCGCGGGGGAGTGAACGCCGTGCCCGAGAACCGATCCGCGGCGCTCGACGCGGCCGCCGACGGGCTCGCCCCGACCGCCGCGCTGGTCGGCGAGCTCCTCGAGCTCGCCGACGCGCTGCGCGACAATCCGCCGCTGCGCCGCGCGCTGACCGACACGACGCTCGAACCGGACGCCCGCGGCCGGCTCGCCGAGCGCTTGGTCGGCCGGCGGATCGGCCCCGGGGCGACGGGGCTGCTCGCGCGCGCCGTCGCCCTGGACTGGCCGTCGGGGTTCGCGCTCGCCGACGCGCTCGAGGAGCAGGGGGTGCGCATCGGCGTCCGCTCGGGCGACCCCGAGGCGGTCCGGGCCGAGCTCGGGGCCTGCGCGCGGCTCATCGGCGCCCACGTCGAGCTCGACCAGGCGCTGTCGGCGCACGGGACCGGCCCCGAGGAGCGCTCCGCGCTCGTGACGCGGCTGCTCGGCCCCCGGCTGAGCGCCGCCGCGCTCGTCCTTGTCCAGCACGCCGCCCGGTGCGGCGGGCGGGTCGGCCGGACGCTCGCCGGCTACGAGGAGATCGCCTCGGGCGTCCTCGGACGGCGGCTGGCCCGGGTCACCGTCGCCAGGGCCCTGCCCGAGGACCAGGCGGAGCGGTTGAGGGCCCAGCTGGCGCGCCTCTACGCGGCGCCGGTCGACCTGAGCATCAGCGTCGACCCGGACGTGCTCGGCGGCGTGCGCGTGCTCATCGGCGACGACGTGATTGACGGGACGATCGCGGCCACCCTGGACCAGGCCCGCAGACAGCTCGCCTGATCCCCACAGACCTGCCCCCGGGGGCACATGGAGAATCGAGGAAGACAGGACGCCATGGCTGAACTGAGCATCAGCTCGGACGAGATCCGCAGCGCGCTGGACAGTTTCGTGCAGGACTTCACGCCCGACCGGGCGGCACCGGAGGAAGTGGGCCGCGTGACGAGCTCGGGCGACGGCATCGCGCACGTCGAGGGCCTGCCCCATGCGATGGCCAATGAGCTGTTGCGCTTCGAGAACGGCACGACGGGCATCGCCCTCAACCTCGACCTCCGCGAGATCGGCGCCGTCATCCTCGGCGACTCGGAGGGCGTCGACGAGGGCTCGGCCGTCCACGGCACCGGCGAGATCCTCTCGGTGCCCGTGGGCGACGGCTACCTGGGCAGGGTCGTGGACGCCACCGGCAGCCCCATCGACGGCAAGGGGCCGCTGGCCGGCATCGAGGGGCGCCGCGCCCTGGAGCTCCAGGCCGCCGACGTCATGCACCGCCAGGAGGTCCGCGAGCCGCTCATGACCGGCCTCAAGGCCATCGACTCGATGGTCCCGATCGGCCGCGGCCAGCGCGAGCTCATCATCGGGGACCGCAAGACCGGCAAGACCGCCATCGCCACCGACACGATCATCAACCAGCGCGAGAACTGGCTCACCGGCGACCCGGACCGGCAGGTGCGCTGCATCTACGTGGCCGTCGGCCAGAAGAACTCGACCGTCACCGAGGTGCGCGAGAACCTCGAGAAGACCGGCGCGATGGAGTACACCACCATCGTCAACGCGCCGGCCTCCGACCCGGCCGGCTTCAAGTACATCGCGCCGTACGCCGGCTCGGCCATCGGCCAGCACTGGATGTACCACGGCAAGCACGTGCTCATCGTCTTCGATGACCTCACCAAGCAGGCCGAGGCCTACCGCGCCATGTCTCTGCTGCTGCGCCGCCCGCCGGGCCGCGAGGCCTACCCCGGCGACGTCTTCTACCTGCACAGCAGGCTGCTGGAGCGCTGCGCCAAGCTGTCCGACGACCTGGGCGGCGGCTCGATGACCGGCCTGCCGATCGTCGAGACGAAGGCGAATGACATCTCGGCCTACATCCCGACGAACGTCATCTCGATCACCGACGGCCAGATCTTCCTCCAGTCCGACCTGTTCAACGCGAACCAGCGCCCGGCGGTCGACGTCGGCCTGTCCGTGAGCCGCGTCGGCGGCGCCGCCCAGACCAAGGCGATGAAGAAGATCTCCGGCACGCTGAAGATCGACTTGGCCCAGTACCGCGACATGCAGGCCTTCGCCATGTTCGCCTCCGATCTCGACGCGACGAGCCGGCGCCAGCTCGACCGCGGCGCCCGACTCACCGAGCTGCTGCGCCAGGGCCAGGCCAGTCCCGTCCCGATGGCCGAGCAGACCGTCGCCCTGTGGTCGGGCATCAACGGGCACCTCGACATCGTCCCGGTCGCCGACGTGCTGCGCTTCGTCGACGAGTTCATCGAGCACCTGCGCGGGCAGACCGACGTCCTCGCCGCGATCGAGGGCTCCGGCGAGCTCTCGGACGAGTCCGCCGACGAGCTCACCCGCCGGATCGAGGCCTTCACGGATCTCTTCCGCACCGCCGACGGCCAGCCGCTGCGCCGCGAGGAGACCGACGAGGGCGCCGCGAAGGGCATCGGCCAGGCCAGGATCGTCGCGACGAAGAGGTCCTGACATGCCCGCATCCCTGCGCGAACTGCGGCAGCGCAAGAACTCCGTGGCCACGACGATGAAGATCACGAAGGCCATGGAGCTCATCGCCGCCTCCCGCGTCACGAGGGCCCGGCGGAAGGCTCGCAACTCGGACGAGTACACGCGCGAGCTGGTCCGGGCGGTCTCCTCGGCCGCGGCCTACTCCCGCGTGAGCCACCCGCTGACGAACGACATCACGACGGCCACCCGCGTCGCCGTGCTCGTGGTGAACTCCGACCGGGGCCTGGCCGGGGGCTACCCGGCCAATGTCATGCGGGCGGCCGGGGGCCTCGTCGACCGGCTGCACGAGCTCGGCCGCGAGGTCGACATCTACACGGTCGGGCGCAAGGCACAGGAGTACTTCGCCTACCGCAGCGTCGAGCTGACCGGTTCCTGGACCGGGTTCAGCGAGGAGCCCCACTACGAGCACGCCTTCGAGATCGGCAGCACCCTCATCGACGCCTTCCTGCGACCGACCGACGAGGGCGGCGTCGACTCGATCCACGTGGTGTTCACCCGCTTCCGGTCGCTCGTGACGCAGGAGACCGAGATCATCCGGCTGCTGCCGCTCAAGATCGTCCGGGACAGCGGGGACGTGGCCGAGAGCCCCGACGTGGCGCTGGAGCGGCCCGAGGGCTTCGTCCCGCCGTACCTGTTCGAGCCGGACCCCGAGACCGTGCTCGACGCGCTCCTGCCGCTGTACGTCATCGACCGCATCAAGTACATGATGCGCGAGTCCGCCGCCTCCGAGCTGGCGGCCCGGCAGCAGGCCATGCACTCGGCCACCGACAACGCCAGGACCCTCATCGACACGCTCACGCGGCAGGCCAACCAGGCGCGTCAGGGCGAGATCACCCAGGAAATCAACGAAATCGTGGGCGGCGCAGGAGCGTTGTCCGAATCCACGCAGGAGATCTGAATGACTGTCACAGCACAAGCTCCCGATCCCGCCACGACGACGGTCAACGGCCGCGTCGTCCGCGTCATCGGCGCCGTCGTCGACGTCGAGTTCCCTGACGGCCGCATCCCCGAGATCAACAACGCCCTCCACGTGTCCTTCGACGCCGGCGAGGGCAGCCGCACGATCACCCTCGAGGTGGCGCTGCAGATCGGCGGCAACACGGTGCGCTGCATCTGCCTCAAACCCACCGACGGCCTGCGCCGCGGCACCGAGGTCGTCGACACCGGCGCCCCGATCAGCGTGCCCGTCGGCGAGGTCACGAAGGGCCACGTGTGGAACGCCACCGGCGACGTCCTCAACGTCGACCCCGCCACCGTCAGCGTCCAGGAGCGCTGGCCGATCCACCGCGACCCTCCGCCGTTCGATGTGCTGGAGCCCAGCACCCAGATGCTGGAGACCGGGCTCAAGGTCCTCGACCTGCTCACCCCGTACGTCCAGGGCGGCAAGATCGGGCTGTTCGGCGGCGCCGGCGTGGGCAAGACGGTGCTCATCCAGGAGATGATCTACCGCATCGCCCACAACTTCGGCGGCACCTCGGTGTTCGCCGGCGTCGGCGAGCGCACCCGCGAGGGCAACGACCTCATCCACGAGATGGACGAGGCCGGTGTGCTCAAGGACACCGCCCTCGTCTTCGGTCAGATGGATGAGCCCCCGGGCACCCGGCTGCGCGTCGCCCTGAGTGCCCTCACGATGGCAGAGTACTTCCGCGACGTCCAGAGCCAGGACGTGCTGCTGTTCATCGACAACATCTTCCGCTTCACCCAGGCCGGTTCGGAGGTCTCCACGCTGCTGGGCCGCATGCCCTCGGCGGTGGGCTACCAGCCCAACCTGGCCGACGAGATGGGCCAGCTCCAGGAGCGCATCACCTCGACGCGCGGCCACTCCATCACCTCGATGCAGGCCATCTACGTGCCGGCCGACGACTACACCGACCCGGCCCCGGCCACGACCTTCGCGCACCTGGACGCCACGACCGAGCTGAGCCGCGAGATCGCCTCGCGCGGCCTGTACCCGGCCGTCGACCCGCTGACCAGCACGAGCCGGCTGCTCGCCCCCGAGTACGTCGGCAAGGAGCACTACGAGGTCGCCACGCAGGTCAAGCAGATCCTCCAGCGCAACAAGGAGCTCCAGGACATCATCGCCATCCTCGGCATCGACGAGCTGAGCGAGGAGGACAAGATCGTCGTTTCCAGGGCCCGCCGCGTCCAGCAGTTCCTGTCCCAGAACACCTACATGGCGACGAAGTTCACCGGCGTCGAGGGCTCCACCGTCCCCCTCGCTCAGACCATCGAGAGCTTCAAGATGATCTGCGAGGGCAAGTGCGACGAGGTCCCCGAGCAGGCCTTCTTCAACGTCGGCGATCTCGACGACGTCTACAAGAAGTGGGACCAGCTCAAGAAGGAGTCCTGATGTCCACCCCCCTCGAGGTCACGGTGGTCGCCGCCGAGGGCAGGGTCTGGGAGGGCCGTGCCATCAGCGTCGTCGCCCGGACCACCGAAGGCGACATCGGCATCCTGGCCAACCACGCGCCGATCATGGCCGCCCTCGTGCCGTGCGCGGTGAAGATCACGCGCGTCGACGGGGTCACCGAGGTCGTCGCCGTCTCCGACGGCTTCATCTCGGTCTTCAGCAACCACGTTTCGCTGCTGAGCGCCTTCGGCGAGATCTCCTCGAAGATCTCCGTCGACCAGGCGCGCAGCACTATCGCCCACCTGCACGGCGTCGTCGACTCGGGCGAGGCCGACCAGAGCCAGGTCCGCGAGTACAACCACGCCATCGCCCAGGTGCGGGCCGCCTCGACGGCGGCCGCGCTCGCCGGGGGAGGACAGGTCGAGGTCACCCCTGCCCCGGTCCGGGTCGTCGACCAGGACTGACGACGATGCCCCTGGTCCGCTCGGTGTTGGCCACTCCGGCGCAGGGCGGGTAGGTTTCTGGCCATGGACAGGGGAGGGATGGTCGTCGGGCTCGCGGCACTGGTCTTCGTCGCCGTCGCCCTGCTGTGCGTCCTCGGCGCCCTCCGCATCCGGTGGATCTGGTCGCGCGGCGGCGTCTTCGAGTGTCAGCTGCGCCAGGAGCGCCCGGTCGTGCGCCCCTGGCACTCCGGCCTGGCCCGCTACGAGGGCAACCATCTGGGCTGGTACCGGGTGCTGTCCCTCGGACGGCGCCCGAACGTCGTGATCCACCGCCGCCAGGCGGAGCTGGTCGAGTACCGCCCACCCGCCGAGGCCGACCTCCAAAGGCTCACGGTCGGCCAGCAGGTCGTTGCCGTCGCCCAGCGCACCGGCCCCAGCGGGCACGCGCTGTGGCAGTTGGGCATGGACACCGAGTGCCTCACCGGCTTCATGAGCTGGCTCGAGGCGGGCCCTCCCGGCGAGGGCCGCCGCCACCAGACGAACCCGAGATGAACGAGGAGACGCGCCGTGCGCGGTGAGTACAAGGTCCGGGGCGGCAAGCTCGTCGTCGTCCAGGTCGATGAGGTCGACGGCCGCTACGCGAACGCCCACCTGTCGGGCGACTTCTTCCTCGAACCCGACGAGGCCCTCGAGCGGATCAACGCCGGCATCGACGGGGTCCCCACCTCGGCCTCCGTGGCGGAGCTGACCGACGCCATCCGCGCCGCCCTCGACGAGGACGTGCGCATGGTCGGCTTCGACCCGCAGGCCGTCGCCATCGCCGCCCGCCGCGCGGTGGGCGGGGCCATCGGCTGGGACGACCTCGCCTTCGAGGTCATCGGCCCGAGGGTCATGGACCCGGCCATGCACGTCGCGCTCGACGAGGTCTTCCCCGCCGAGCTGTCCTCGGGCGCCCGGGGCCCGGTCCTGCGCTTCTGGGACTGGGACTCCCCGCTCGTCGTCATCGGCTCCTTCCAGTCCGTGCACAACGAGATCGACGCTGACAACGCCGCCCGGTACGGCATCCGGGTCGTGCGCCGCATCACCGGCGGCGGCGCCATGTTCATGGAGCCGGGCAACTGCATCACCTACTCGCTCACCGTGCCCGGCGCGCTCGTCGAGGGGCTCAGTTACGAGCAGTCCTACGCCTATCTCGACGACTGGGTGCTCGGCGCCCTCGCCGAGGTCGGCATCCACGCCGTCTACCGGCCGCTCAACGACATCGCCAGCGACAAGGGCAAGATCGGCGGCGCGGCCCAGCGCCGACTCACCGACGGCACCGTCCTGCACCACGTGACGATGAGCTACGACATCGACGCCGAGAAGATGATGCAGGTGCTGCGCATCGGCCGCGAGAAGCTCTCCGACAAGGGGACGAGGAGCGCCAACAGGCGCGTCGACCCCATGCGCTCGCAGACGGGCCTGTCCCGCGCCGAGCTCTTCCGGCGCTTCATCGCCCACTTCATGGGCCGCTACGACGCCGTCGAGTCGGACTACCGCCCCGAGGAGCTCGCCCGGGCCCGGCGGCTGCTCGACGAGAAGTTCACCACCGAGGAGTGGACCCGCCGCGTGCCGTGACGTCCCGTTCCGCTTGGCGGGACGGGACGGATCACTGCGCGCCGGCGGAGCGGTGCGCCGGCCTCGCGGCGGCGACCTGCTCGGCGTGCGCGGCGTTGCGCTCACCGCCGGGCAGCCACAGCACCTCATCGTGCCCGGCGACCAGGTTCGCGTAGCGCGCCATGGTGAACAGCAGGTCGGACAGACGGTTGAGGTATTTCACGGCCAACAGGCTGACCCCGCCGTGCGGTTCGGCCCGCTCGTCCTCGGGGCCGAAGGCCTCGACGGCCTCCCAGGCCCTGCGCTCGGCGCGGCGGGCGAGCGACCGGGCGATGTGCAGCTGGGCCGCCAGGGGGCAGCCGCCGGGCAGGATGAACGAGCGCAGGTTCGGCAGCGGCTCCCCGAACTCGTCGCACCAGCGCTCGAGACGGTCGATCGAGGACTGGACGACGCGCAACGGCTCCCACTCGGGGTTCGCGACGACGGGATTGGACAGATCGGCGCCGACGTCGAACAGCTCGTTCTGGATGAGGACGAGCGCCTCGCGGAGCTTCTCGTCAGGCCCGAGCGCGAGCGCCACGCCGAGGGCAGAGTTGGTCTCGTCGGTGCAGCCGTAGGCCTCCACGCGAGGGTCGGTCTTGGCCGTCTCCTCGTTGTTCGACAGCCTCGTCCTGCCGGCGTCGCCGGTGCGCGTGTAGATGCGTGTGAGATTCACCATGGGCTCAGGGTAACCGGCATGGCGCGCCGTGCAGAAGGGCCCGGAGGATGGCACCCTGTGAGGCAGCAGGGAGGTCGATGAGATGGGCAGGACGACGACGCTCGTGGGGATCGCGGCGGCGACCGCGCTGGTGCTGGGCGGGTGCGCGAGCGCCCCGACGCCCGGGGGCCCCGGGACCGGGTCGGCCTCCGTGGCCCGCGTCACCTGCGAGTACACCGTCACCGGTGGCCCGGCGCGGCCCGTCGACCCGCCGAACGGGGAGCAGGTGCCGGCCTCCGGCACCGCCACCGTCACGCTGTCGATGGGCGCCGGGACGATCACCGTCACCCTCGACCGCTCCGCGGCCCCCTGCGCGGTGCACTCCTTCGAGTCGCTGGCCGAGCAGGGCTACTACACCGGCTCGGGATGCCACCGGCTGACCACGGCGGGGCTGTTCGTCCTCCAGTGCGGCGATCCCGGCGGCACCGGCAAGGGCACCTCCGGCTACGGCCTCAGCCCCGAGACGGGCTCGCCGCTGGTCAGCTGCTCGGACGGGGACCGCACCGAGTGCGGCTACCCGGCGGGCACGGTCGCGCTGGCCGATCCCGAGCACGACGGGGGCCAGTTCTTCATGACCTACGCCGACTCGACGATCTCCGGCGACCACCCCGTGCTCGGCACCGTCGACGAGGCGGGCCGGCAGGTGCTCTCGCAGATCGCCGAGAAGGGCTTCGCCCAGGGCGCCTCGCCCTCCCCGGCTGCGGACACGACGCTGCGCCGGGTCACGCTGGGCTGAGACCGCCTCCGGGGCGCGTGGGGCGCGTCCCCGCACCGGCGCTCCACGGGGCGAGGAAGGCCCGCAGCAGCCCGATGAAGACCTGCGGACGGTCGGCGTGCACCCAGTGGCCCGCGCCCCGGACGCGGACCAGCCGGACGCGGGGGAAGAGCGCGCGCATGACCGGTTCGTGGCGGTCCTGCACGTAGTCGGAGTCGGCTCCAGCGACCCACAGCACAGGGCCGTCCCAGTGGGCTCCTGCCATGTCGGGGAAGCCGCACACGACGTCCAGCTCGGCGCGCAGCAGGCGCGGGTCGCCGAGCCACGCCCATCCCGGCCCGTCGTCGGTGCGTCGCAGGTTCTGCAGGACGAAGCCGCGGACCGTCGGATCGGGGATGGCCGAGGCGAGCGCCTCGTCCGCCTCGGCGCGTGAGCGCAGCCGCGTCAGGTCGAGCGCCAGCATCGCGTCGATGATCCGGCCGAAGGACTCGGCGCCGTCGTGGTCGACGGGTGAGACGTCGACGACGACGAGCCCGGCGACGAGGTCGGGGTGGCGCAGGGTCAGGCACATGGCGATCTTGCCGCCCATCGAGTGGCCGACGAGGACGACGGGGCGCTCGGCGGCGCCGCGGGCGCGCAGCTCGGCGGCGATGACGTCGGCCAGCTCCAGGTAGTCGACGTGCTCGGTCCGCCCCGAACGGCCGTGGTTCGGCACGTCGACGAGCAGGCTCGTTGCCAGGTCGGCGATGCCCCTGGCCGCCGTGGACAGGTTCTGGCCCTGGCCGAGCAGGCCGTGGAGGAGGACGACCGGCACCGGGCCGGAGCCGATCGTCGCGGTGTGCAGCCCGACGGCCCCGCTCACGGCCGGCGCTCCCAGCAGGAGCCGTGGAAGTGGCGGCGGAAGTCCAGGCCCGAGCCGGAGCCGATCGGCGGGGTGTGCGGCCAGGCGACGACGTGGGCGGTGCCCGCGGAGACGATCCCGTCGCACTCGGGGCAGCGGTAGTCCTTCGTCGACCGCCCGGCGCGGATCCGGCGCACGACCCAGCGGCCGTCGCGCTTGACGGCGCTGGTCGGGTACGAGGCGAGCCGCAGCGGGCGCGCGGGGCGCGTGTGCTTGCTCGGACGACGGTGTGCCACGCCCCCAAGACTAGTCGGGCGCCGGGCCCGTGCCCGGCGCCGCACCGGCGGGGCGGCGCTGCTGATACCGTGGTCGGGTGCGTTTGGTGATTGCCCGGTGCCAGGTCGACTACGGCGGCAAGCTCACGGCCCATCTGCCGATGGCCACCCGCCTCATCATGATCAAGGCCGACGGGGCCGTGTCCGTCCATGCCGATGACCGCGCTTACAAGCCGCTCAACTGGATGACCCCGCCGTGCACGCTCACCGTCCGGGATGCGCCGGCCGACCTCGCCGCGACGACGGCCGAGCTGGACGAGCGGATCGACCAGGTGTGGACGGTCCGGGGCGGCGAGGACACCCTCCAGATCGCCATCGCCGAGATCATCGACGACAGCGAGTACGATCTGGGCGTCGAGCCCGGGCTGCGCAAGGACGGCGTCGAGGCCCATCTGCAGGCCCTGCTGGCAGAGAACCCCGGCACCTTCGGCGAGGGCTTCACGCTCGTGCGCCGCGAGTACCCGACCCCCATCGGGCCGGTCGACATCATGCTCCACGACGCCCGGGGCGCCTACGTGGCGGTCGAGGTGAAGCGGCGCGGCGAGATCGACGGCGTCGAGCAGCTCACCCGCTACCTCAAGATGATGAACCGCGACCCGCTCATCGCGCCCGTCAGCGGTGTCCTCGCGGCTCAGGAGATCAAGCCGCAGGCGCGCGTCCTGGCGGCCGACCGCGGCATCACCTGCCTCACCGTCGACTACGACGCGCTGCGCGGCATCGACAACGCCGCCGAGCGGCTCTTCTGAGCCGAGGGCCGTCGAGCGGCCGCCCCTCCTCTGCCCGGGCGTCCCTCAGCGGCGCTTCCTCCCGTGCTGCTGGGCGGCCGGTGCCGCGACGACCTCCTCGGTGTTGATGAGGGCGGTCGGCTCGTCGGCGGCGGCCCCGGCGTCCTCGGGCGGGGCCTCCTTGAGCCACTCCTCGTTGTCGGCGATGTGGACCTCGCGGGTGTCCTCGGCGTCCTCGTCGTCCCGGTCGTCCCCGCCCTCGGGCAGGGCGACGTCGACCGGGGGCTCCGCCCCGTCCGCGTCGGCGAAGTCCTCGGCGGCCTCCTCGCCGAGCTCGCGGATGTCGGCGAGCTGGGCTACGAGGGTGTCCTTGCGCAGCTGGAGGGCGTTGGTCTCGCGTTGGAGCTGCTCCTTGCGCCAGGAGTACTGCTCCTCGAGGCGGTCCTTCATCATGGCCGACTGGCGGTTGGCCGCGGCGACGGTTGCCTCGGCCGTGTTCGCGGCCTCGATCTTGATCTGCTCGGCGTTCTCGAGCGCCTCGTCGGTGATCCTGCGGGCCTCCTCGGTCTGCTTCTGCACCGAACGGGTGGACTCCTCGGTCGCCTTCGTCGCGGCCGCGTAGAGCTCGGCGATCTCGGCGCGCATCTGCTCGGCCTGGGCGGTGGCCTCCTCCTGGCGCGCCCGGGCCGCCTCGTTGGCCTCGACGCGGATGGCGTCTGCCCCGGCGCGGGCCTCCTCGAGGATCTTCTCGGCCTGCCCCTGGGCGGCGCTCGCGGTGTCCGCGGCCAGCCGGCCCGCCTTCGACGTCGTCTCGGAGGCCTCGGCGCGGGCGGAGCGCAGCAGATCGGCAGCCTCCTGCTCGGCCTTCGTCCGCGTCTCGGAGGCCTCGGTGCGCGCCGAGGCGAGCAGGTCCTCCGCCTCGGCGGTGGCGTCGGCCTTGATCCGCTCGGCCTCGGCGGTGGCGTCGGCGATGATCCGCTCGGCCTGCGTGCGCGCGGAGCCGGTGATCTGGTCGGCCTCGTTGCGCGAGGCGGTCGCCGCGTCGGCGGCCTCCTTGGCGAGCTGGTTGCGGGAGGCCTCGGCCTCGCCCTCGGCGGTGCGGCGCGTCATGGCGGCGGTGTGCTCGGCCTCGTCCGTGATCGTCCGGGCCTGGCGCTGGGCCGTCTCGACGAGAGTGCCGGCCTGGGCCTTGGCCTCGTCGAGGACGGCCTGGCTCTGGCGCTGGAGCTCCTCGCGCATCGTGCGCAGATTCGTCATGCCGGAGACGCGGATGTCGTCGGCCTCGGTCTGGGCGTTCGCGCGCAGGTCGGCCGCGACGCGGCGGCCCTCCTCCTTGATCCGCTCGGCCTCGATGCCCGCCTTCGAGACGAGGTCGTCGGATTGAGCCTCGGCGGCGCGCAGCAGCGCGGTGGCGTGCGCGCCGAGCCGGGTGAAGTCGGTGGTGCCCTGCTGGGCCTTGAGCGACTCGAGGTCGCGCAGCCGGTCGCGGTTGAGTTGACGCGCCGCGGCGAGACGGCGCTCGAGGTCGCGCACGTAGTTGTCGACCGAGCTGCGGTCGTATCCCATCATGGCGTGCGGGAAGCTGCCCGCGGCGCTGGCCCGGTCGTCGAAGAGGTTGAGGCCGGTCTCCTCGCTGAACTCGTCAGCGCCGGCGTCGGTGTAATCGCTCATCAAAAGCTCCTGAGGAAGGTCATCTGAAGGGTACCAACGGGGCGGGCCCGTCGCGCCGCGGACTCGCCGCCCCGGACACCGGGCTCAGCGGTGCGGCCCGGTCGGGGCCCGGCGCCCGGCGTCCTCCTCGCGCAGGCGGAGCTCGGAGCGCCTGGCCGGGACGACGCGCCGAAGCGCGCGCAGGAGGCGCGGATCGCGTCCATGTCGGCCCGCACGTCGTCGGTCATCGTCAGCGTGGGGCCGATCTCGACCTCCCCGCGCGCCGGGTCGATCCCCGCCGGCGTGACGGGCGGCCCGGCGGCGAGGGCGATCCTGCGGAATCCCGACCGGCCAGTGCGCGCGTGGCGAACGGGTGCCCTTCGGCGCGATGACGAGCTGGAAGCGGTCGCCCCCGCCCGGGCGACGAGCTCGTCGACGAGACCGCCGGGACGGGAGCGGTCGACGCCGATGCCGCCCATGGCCCGGATGAGGGGGCCTGCGGGGCCCCTGACCCAGGAGTCCTTGATGAGCACCTTCATCGGCATCCCGTAGTGCCAGGCGACGCCGAGGAGGGCGATGAAGTCCCAGTTGCCCGTGTGGGGCGCGCCGAGGAAGACGCCCGGCTCGGACGGCGGCTCGTGGCCGACGAGACGGTAGGGGGACAGGCGCCAGCCGAGACCGGCCAGGCCGCGACGGATTCTCATGACACCATCGTGCCGCACCGCCCGTTCGGGGACGCCCGGTCCGCCGGACCAGGTGCGCCCCACGGCCCCTCAGCCGCCGTTCCGGACCGGCGGTCCGCCGGGCCAGGGCGTCGGCCCCTGCGGCGCCCACCCGGGGGCGCCCTGCTGCTGGGGCCGGGCGGGGCCCTGCTGCCAGGCCACGGCCTGCTGGGCTGCCGGCGGCGCGGCCTGCGCGGCGGGGGAGGGGGCGCCCCACTGGGCGTCCGCCCGCGCGTAGAGGACGGACAGCCCGAAGCAGACGAGGCCGCCCACGAGCAGCGCGAGGACCCTCGTGAGGGAGCTCTGCGCCCCGAGGTCCCAGAAGGCGAACCTGAGGACCATGAGGATGACGAGACACAGCCCGTAGAGGCGCACGGCCCGGGCCCTCCGGCGGAAACCGAGGACGATCGCCAGGGCCCCGGAGACGAGCATCGCGACCCCGGCGGCCGCGCCCGTCACGGCCGTGTCTCTCACGAGGAGGGTCGCCGCGACCACGAGCCAGGTGCCGACGAGGGCCGCGACGAGGCCGTGGAACGGCAGCGCGAGCAGTGGGGCCAGCAGCCACACGACAGCGACCGCGAGGGCGAGGGTCGCCGCTCCGAGGACGATGCGCTGGCCCTGCGCGGCGGCGACCCCGTCGGGCGCCGCGGCGTCCAGCAGCGTCCAGTTCCAGGACCACGCCCACGCGACGAGTGCGAGGATGACGGAGGCCCACGAGGAGGGACGGGTGCGGCCGGTGCCGGTGACGGGCCGGGCGCGGTCCCCGGCGTGCCGGCCGGCGAGCAGGGCGAGGGGACGGTGCAGCCCCTGGCCCAGGCCGAGCGCGGCGAGCAGGACGAGGGCGGCCGCCGAGAGCCCCCAGCCCAGGGCCGGTACCCACCGCTGCGGGAGGCCGAGCCCGCCGGCCGTCGCAGCGGCGGTCAGGGGGACCCGCCACACGAGCAGGGCCGCCACGACGAGGGTGGTCGGGCGCACGGCGCCATTGCCCGGCAGGAGATGATCGGCGAGCAGGACGAGGCAGACGACGGCGAGGGCGTTGGCGAGGACGACGACGGAGTCGTCCCAGCGGTTCGCCGCCACCGCCTGGACGAGCACCGCGAGGAGGCCGAGGACCCACGCCCCCGACACGTCGCCGGCCAGGAGCACCGAGACCTCGGCGAGCAGGGCGACGAGCAGGAGCTCGCCGAGCAGCGGCGCCGGCAGGCCGCCCAGGGGCGAGCCGATCAGCCCCGCCAGGAGAGCCGCGGCGAGGAGGCAGTGGCCCGCCCATGCGGCGAACGTCGGGCGCACGGCCGGCAGGAGCCGGGCGAGCGCGGCGGCGCCGAGCACGGCCAGGAGCAGATGGGAGCTCGTGCGCGAGTCCAACGGGGCGTCCGGAAGGGCGATGAGGCGGACGAACAGGACGGCGAGGACGAGGGGCGCGCCCAGCCAGGCGGCCCCCCACGGGTTCGAGGGCCGAGCGGCCGGGCTCGGCCCCTGCCCGTCCCGGTCGGCCGGCGGAGCCTCCCGGAGGTCCTGCGCGGCGCGGGCGCAGGCGGTGAGGACGAGCAGGTGCGCGACGAGGACGCCGACGAGCAGCCCCGTGGCTGCGGCCGTCCCCGGCACTGAGATCCGGTGGGCGCCCTCGAAGGGCGCGAGGACCGCGGTGACGACGACGAGGAGGAGGGGCGCGACGAGGTGGGCGGGTCGTGCCGTCGGCGGCACGACCCGGACCACGACGGCCGACGCGAGGGCCGTCGCGCCGACGTAGGAGACCATGAGGAGCAGGGCGAGCAGGGACTCCTGGGGACGCGCGGCGGCCTGCCCGGCGGCGAGCGCCGCCGTCGCCACGCCGCCGAGGGCGGCGATGACCGTCGTGAGGACGAGGCGGGTGCACGCGGCGAGGACGATGAGCACCAGGGTCCACGCGCCCAGCGCGGCGAAGGCGGGGACGGCCGGGACGATCCCCAGCAGACAGGCCCCCATGAGCCCGACGAACCCGAGACCGCCGCCGATCCCCATGACCGTCGCGGCGTGGAGGCCGCTGACATGCCGACGCAGCGCCAGCCACGTCCCCGTGGCGGTGAGCCCGACGCCGAGGGCCAGCACCGCGCCAACCTTGACCGTGTCGGGGATCGCATCCCAGAGCATCGCGACGAGGGTCGCCCCCGAGAGGATGACGAGGAGGGCCGCCGCGCCCGCGAGGAGGTACGTGCCGACGCGGCTCTCCGTGCGGGCTGGGCGCGACGGCGCCGCGGTGAGGGGGTCCTGCCCTCGGGGAACGGGGCCGGGCGCGCCGGTCCACGAGGGGGCGGCAGGCGGCACGGTCCAGGGACCCGGAGGCGGGGCCTGCGGCGGGACGCCCGTCCGCTGGGGCGGTGGCGGCACGGCCGGGGCGCCCATCGCCGGGACGACGGGCATCGCCGGGGCCGCGAGGCCTGGCATCGCGACCGGGGCTGGGGTCGGCGCCTGCGGCGGGACGCCCGTCCGCTGGGGCGGTGGCGGTACGACCGGGGCGCCCATCGCCGGCGGGACCACGGGCATCGCCGGCGGGGTCGGGGCGGGCGCCGCCGCCCCACCAGGCGGGGCATGCGTCCGCGGGGCGTCGGCGTGCAGGCCCGCCTCGATGGATGCGAGGCGTCCCTCGAGGGCGCCGAGCCGTGCGTCGATCCCCCTGAGGGCCTCGAGGACGTCATCCGAGAAGGGCGCCGGGTCCGTTCCCATCGTCTTCTCCTCATCCACGGCGGCCTCTCCTTCTGCCGATGGGTCGGACCGTCTGGGTCGGACCACCACGTTCCCCCATCGTACGGGCAGTCCGGCGGGGGAGAGGACCATCACGAGCGGCGGGGCGGCGGCGCAGGGCACCCGGGTCCGGGGCCACTCCCCGGGCGCCGATGGCGGCGCGGACGCGACCGTGGCGCGCCTCGACAGGGCGCGCCACGGATGATCCGCCGCCGGACCGTCATCGGCCGGGGCTCGGGAGGACTCAGTTCTTCGGGTACTGGGTGAGCTCGATGAGCACGCCGCGACCCGACTTCGGGTGCATGAAGTTGATGCGGTTGCCGCCGGTGCCGACCCGCGGCTCGTCGTAGAGCAGGCGCACGCCGCGCTCGCGCAGGGTGGCGCTCACGGCGTCGATGTCGTCGACGCGCCACGCCATGTGGTGCAGGCCCGCGCGGCCGTTGTTCTTCTCGAGCCACTTGGCGGTGGTGGAGGTCTCGCTGATCGGGCTGATCATCTGGACCTGGGTCATGTCGGGGGTCAGCTCGGCGGCGGGGGCCATCATGATCTCGAGAATCCCCTGGTCGGGGTTCTCCTCACGATGGATCTCGTGCCAGCCGAAGGTCTCGATGTAGAACTTCGCGGCTTCGTCGGCATCGGGGCACGCGTAGGCGACATGGTCGATGCAGGTGAAGAGATCTTCGTTTTCCATGGGGACATCATCGCACAGACCGGCCGACCTGGCGCCGTCGGGCGGCATTGGTCACGGGCCCTGCCCCCGGCCCGGCGGGACCGGCCGCGGACCCCGTGCCCCGGCGCCGGGGCACGGGGCGCTCAGAAGAGCGCCCGGCCCAGGTCGCGGCGGGCGGCCAGCAGCACCGGGTCGGCCGGGTCCATCGTCTCGAAGAGCTCGAGGACGCGCACGCGCACGCGCTCCCGGTCCTCGCCCGCGGTGGTGCGCACGAGGCCGATGAGGCGCTCGAAGGCGCGGGCCGCGTCGCCGGCGATGATCTGGGCGTCGGCGGCGGCGAACGCCTTGTCGATGTCCTGCGGATCGGCGTCGGCGGCGGCGACGGCGTCCCGGGCGTCGCCGGAGGCGCCGCGCAGGAGCATCGAGGCGGTGGCCCGAGCGGCGGCCGCCTCGTGGTCCTTCGGGTTCGCCGCGAGGAGTCTGTCGTACTCGGCGATGGCGGTGGCGTAGTCGCCGGCGGCCATCGCGTCGTCGGCCCTGGCGAAGCGCGGATCGGGGCCGTCCTCGGGGTGCGACACGGGGGCGACGCGGCCCGCCACGCCGTTGGCGACGGCCATGTCGAGCACCTGCTTCATGACGGCGCGGACCTGCTGCTCGTCGGCGGTGCCCTGGAAGAGCGGGGCGACCTGACCGCCGATGACCGCGACGACGGTCGGGACGGCTTGCACACCGAGGGCCTGGGCAATGCCCGGCTGGGTGTCGACGTCGACGGTGGCGAGCAGCCAGCGGCCCGCGTCGCCGTCGGAGACTCTCGTGAGCGTCTCCCGGAACCGTCGGCAGCCCGGGTCGGAGCCCGACAGGAGCGCGATGACCACGGGGTGGTTCATGGACTGCTGGAGCACGGAATTCAGCTCGGCCTGGGTGACCTCGACCGCATAGCTGCCCACGCCGGCGGCCGGGCCGGAGGGGTCCTGCTCGGCGGGGGCCCGGGCCGCCAGCTGGGACAGATCGATGGCGCCGGGACGACTGAACGAGGCGTTGGCGGCGGGTGCTGCGGCGCCCTGACGCTGCGGCGCGTCGGAGGCCCTGTGCGGATTGACCGGTTGACTCATGCATCCATTGTTCCACCGGGCGATCGGGGTCCGGTCGGTCCCCGGATCGGGGGACGATTGGGGCCGGGTCGCTGCACGAACCCCCTGCGCGGTGCGGTCCGGGTGAGAGAGAATGGGGCCATGGCACATGAACGCGCCGGGCAACCGGCTCTCCCCTCCGATCTGATCAACGTCGACGAAGTGATCGGCGCCTACTACGACATGAAGCCCGACCCCGCCGATCCCGACCAGCAGGTCGTCTTCGGCACCTCGGGCCACCGCGGCTCCAGCCTCGACGGCGCCTTCAACGAGGCGCACATCGCGGCGATCACCCGGGCGATCGTCGAGTACCGGGCCTCGCAGGGCACCACTGGCCCGCTGTTCATCGCGAAGGACACCCACGGCCTGTCCCTACCGGCGTGGAAGACCGCCATCGAGGTGCTCGTCGCCGCCGGCGTGCACGTCATCGCCGAGCGCGAGGACGAGTACACGCCCACCCCGGCCCTGTCGCGCGCCGTCATCGTCCACAACCGCGGCCGCAGCGCCGACCTGGCCGACGGCATCGTCGTGACGCCCTCGCACAACCCGCCGCGCGACGGCGGCTTCAAGTACAACCCGCCGAACGGCGGCCCGGCCGACACCGACGCCACCGGCTGGATCGCCGCCCGCGCCAACGAGCTGCTCGCCGACCCGGGCTCCATCGAGCGCATCCCCTACGAGCGGGCCGCCTCCCAGGTGGAGCGCCACGACTACCGCACCGCCTACTGCGAGGATCTCGTCAACGTCGTCGACATCGAGGCCATCAGGGCCTCGGGCCTGCGCATCGGGGCCGACCCGCTCGGCGGCGCCTCGGAGCAGTACTGGGAGTACATCTCCGAGAGGTTCATCCCCTCGATGACCGTCGTCAACAGGGTCATCGACCCCACCTGGTACTTCATGACGCTCGACACCGACGGCAAGATCCGGATGGACTGCTCGAGCCCGAACGCCATGGCCTCGCTCGTGCGCAACAAGGACGCGTACGACATCGCCACCGGCAACGATGCGGACTCGGACCGTCACGGCGTCGTGACGCCCGACGCCGGCCTCATGAACCCCAACCACTACCTGTCCGTCGCCATCGAGTACCTGTACGGGAACCGTCCGGGCTGGCCCGCCGGCACCGCCATCGGCAAGACCCTCGTGTCCAGCTCGATGATCGACAACGTGGCCGCCAAGCTCGGTCGCACGCTCGTCGAGGTGCCCGTCGGCTTCAAGTGGTTCGTCCCCGGCCTCATCAGTGGCGACCTCGGCTTCGGGGGCGAGGAGTCCGCAGGCGCCTCCTTCCTCGAGCTCGGCGGCGCCACGTGGACGACCGACAAGGACGGCCTCATCATGGATCTCCTGGCCGCCGAGATCACCGCGAGGACCGGCCAGACCCCGAGCCAGCACTACGCGAAGCTGGCCGCCGAGTTCGGCGACTACCACTACGCCCGCGTCGACTCCGACGCCACCCGTGAGCAGAAGGCCCGGCTCAAGGCCCTCTCACCCGCCGACGTGAAGGCCACCGAGCTCGCCGGCGACCCGATCACCCACATCTACACCGAGGCCCCCGGCAACGGCGCGGCGATCGGCGGCGTCAAGGTGACGACCGACGGCGGCTGGTTCGCGGCCCGCCCCTCGGGCACCGAGGACAAGTACAAGATCTACGCCGAGTCCTTTCGCAGCGCCGAGCACCTGGCCCAGCTGCAGGAGGGTGCCCGGCAGGTGGTCTCGGAGGTCCTCGCGGGCTGACCGCTGCTCCACCGGGGGCCGGGCCGAGGGCCCGGCCCCCGGTCGTCCCCGCCCCCGGGCTCGGTCGCAGCGACGTCGGCCCGGGCGCCGCAGGGCGCAGACGGTGTCCCGAGGAGCCGCGCGGAGGAGCCCGGATCCATGATGCGGGATCCGGGCGGGTCGTGCCGTCGTGGGGGTGGACCGGTCCGCGCGGCGATGACGACGGGGACCGGGCTCTGCGGAGGAATGACCGCCCGCACCGGGCATGCGATCCGGAATGCGACCCGAACCGGGTGCTCCGCCTCTTCCGCGTCGTGCCCCCGGGCACCGGCTCAGCGGCCGATCGGCAGCGCCGTTGAACCCAGCGCCCGCACGGAGGCGGTCAGCTCATCCTCCGGGGCCATGGTCTCCGCCCAGCAGGCCGCGGACGCGTCCCTGGTCCCCGACACGACCCGGACCCGGTCGCTGTCCACGGTGTGGCCGCGCCGGGTGAACTCCCCGTACCGGGCGCGACGGTCCACGGTCGCCGTACCTGTGTAGAACACCTCCGTCCGGTGGGGCTCCTCGAAGGACGCCTCGACGCCCCGGAGGTCGAGGCACGGCCGGTACCGTCCTCCCGCCGTCATCGCCGGGGGAAGGACGGCGCTGGACGAGGCCGGTGAGGCACGTGATGATGGTCGCCCACCCGAAGGCCCTCCCCTGACCGACAGCGGCCTCGGCCATGGGGATCGGGGCCCTCGCGCGCCGTTCGCGCCCTGCGCAGGCCCCTCGTCGTGCTCGGGGACGGGACTTCTCGAGGCGGGCATGGCGGCTGCGCCTTCAGGCGCAGCCCGTGGACAACCCCGGTGATCGACCCGTCGAAGCTGCACGAGTCGCCCCTGTGAGTCTGGTACTTCATGACGATCTTGAGCGCGTTCACGTTCGAGACGTCGACCTCGATCGGCTTCACCTCGTCGAAAGCGATGTCGACGAGTCGGTCGCTCGCCCCGTCCGTGTGGATCTCGATCCGGAGCACGTTGTCCGAGGAGCGGGAGTCATTCGCCTGACCCGCGCTGAAAGAGAGGCTCCTGCGCAGATGGCGAGTCCCAGCTCGAGGACGGCCTCACCGTAGGAGAGCCCTCCGCCGATCGCCTTCTGTCTGCCCCCCAGCGTCGCCACGTCGTGGAGGTCCTCCGTCATGTCGTCGTCGACCATGAAGAAGTCGGTGATCGTGAGATCCCTCCCCATCGGTGTCGTCGGGATCGGGAGTGGGCCGGGAGGAGCCGTCGGACGGGGGACGAGGACCGCGCCGTCGGAGTCGAGCGGGGGTTCGACGGGGACGAGGCGGAGGGATCTGCCGCGGACGACGAGGACGTCGGCTCCCCGGCGCACCCGGAGAGGGCCACGGGGAGGGCGAGGGCGGTCAGCACCCCTCCTTTTCCGGGAACGGTCATGACACGACGATGTACGGGTCGTGCGAGGGGGCGCAACGGCAGCTCTTGGACTCCTCGCGCCCATCCGGGAGGCCCCTGACCCCTCCCGCACCTGTTCGGGACGCCCGGCCCGGGGCCGCGGTCCCGAGATTCTCCGAACACGCCAAGGCGACGGCTCGCAGGGGGCGCTCACCACTTCGTCGCGCTCACCGCGGGCCGGGTCGCGGATCGACGGGGGAGCCCGCCTCGGTGTAGCCCAGACCGGTGCCGTCGAGGATGCCGGCGATGCGCCGGGCTGAGAAGTCCTCGACCCGCGAGGGGATTTCGTCCGGCTCCGCCCAGTGGTAGCCGCGGATCTCCTCGGGCGGGGGCACGAAGTCCTCGACGGCCCCGGCCGCCAGGCGTCCGCCGTCGAAGATGAACTCGAGGGCGTCGTGCCAGCCCAAGTAGGGCGGCATCCAGTCGGCGACGAGCGGGGCGCCGAGGGCGATCTCGACGCCGAGCTCCTCGCGGACCTCGCGGAGCGCGCCGGCGCGCGGCGACTCGTTCGCCTCGACGACGCCGCCGGGAAGTTCCCAGTGGTCCTTGTAGGTCGGCTCGACGAACAGGACCCGACCGGTCTCGTCGCGGACGAGCACGTGGCCGATGACGCGGTGGGTCGGCATGACCGAGTCCATGATCGCCGTCATGGCGCCCATGCCGTAGACTTGGTCCTCGATGAGGCGCGCGTACAGCAGAGCGTCCGTGTAGCCGCCGCTGCCGTCGGGCACGACCCGGCGGCGGCGCCCCTCGCGCCGGAAACCGGCCTTGTGGAGGGCGCGCTGAGCGGCCCTGTCGGTGGCGGGGATGCTCGCCTCGACCCGGCGCAGGCCCCGGCCGATGAGGGAGTCGTCGGCCGCCAGCGAGACGGCCTCGTCGAGGGTCGGCTGATCGGCGTAGCCCGACCAGTGCAGGACCCCGACGTCGCCCTCGGCGACGACGCGCACCTGGAAACCGTCAGTCATGGTGGACCCCTCCCGATCCCTCGCCGCGACGGGCACGGGCCCGGCCCCCTCAGGGGTCGGGCCCGTCGGCGTCAGCTGCGAATCTAGCGCGGATCCGCTGCTCAGCGGTCCTGATGGGCGCTGGCGACCGGGTCGTAGGCCAGCCACAGGCCGGACAGCGGCGGCACCCTCACCATGAGCTGGTCGGTGCCGTCCTCGCCGACGAAGGTGGTCAGGACGCCGTTCTCGTAGCCGCCGTCGCCGTCCCACCTGGTGTCGGATGTGTTGAGGATCTCGCGCCACACGCCGGGCCTGGGTACCCGGATCGCGTACTGCTCGTACGGCTCCGGCGAGAAGTTCGCCATGCAGGCGACGATCTCGCGCTCGTGGTCGGCGCCGTAGCGCAGCCAGCTGAAGGTGTTGGCCATCCAGTCGTTGGCGTTGATCCAGCTGAAGCCGTCGGGCTCGCAGTCGCGCTCGTACAGGGCGGGCGTGGCGGCCTGCACCAGGTTGATCTCGCGCATCATGTCGCGCAGGCCCTTGTGCCACTGCATGCCGTCGACCCACCACTCGAGGCCGGCCTCCTCGTTCCACTCGGCGCGCTCGCCGAACTCCTGGCCCATGAACAGCAGCTGCTTGCCGGGGAAGGCCCACATGAACGAGTAGAAGGTGCGCAGGGTGGAGAATTTGCGCCAGTCGTCCTGGGGCACCTTGTTGACCATGGAGCCCTTGCCGTGGACGACCTCGTCGTGGCTGATCGGCAGGATGTAGTTCTCCGAGTAGGCGTACACCATCGCGAAGGTCATCTCGTTGTGGTGGTACTGCCGGTAGATCGGGTCGAGCTCGATGTACTCGAGCGAGTCGTTCATCCAGCCCATGTTCCACTTGAAGCCGAAGCCCAGGCCGCCCTCGTGCACCGGCTTGGTGACCCCGGGGAAGCTCGTGGACTCCTCGGCGATCATCATGACGCCCGGCTGACGCTCGTACAGGTGCTTGTTGACGTAGCGCAGGAGGTCGATGGCCTCGAGGTTCTCGCGGCCGCCGTACTTGTTGGGCACCCACTCGCCCTCCTTGCGGGAGTAGTCGAGGTAGAGCATCGAGGCGACCGCGTCGACGCGCAGGGCGTCGATGTGGAACTCGCTGACCCAGTACAGGGCGTTCGAGACGAGGAAGCTCTTGACCTCGTTGCGCCCGTAGTTGAAGACGTAGGTGCCCCAGTCGGGGTGCACGCCCTGCCTCGGATCGGCGTGCTCGTACAGCGCCGTGCCGTCGAAGCGGCCGAGCGCCCAGTCGTCCCTGGGGAAGTGGCCGGGCACCCAGTCGAGGATGACGCCGATGCCGGCGGCGTGGAGGGCCTCGATGAGCACGCGCAGCTCGTCGGGGTCGCCGTAGCGCGAGTCGGCGGCGTAGTAGCCGGTGACCTGGTAGCCCCAGCTGGCCGCCAGCGGGTGCGCCATGACGGGCATGAGCTCGACGTGCGTGTATCCCATCCAGCGGACGTACTCGGGCAGCTCCTCGACGAGCTGCGTGTAGCCCAGGCCCTTGCGCCAGCTGCCCAGGTGGAGCTCGTAGATGCTCATCTGGGAGTGGTACGGGTCGGCCGCGGCCCGTCGGGCGAGCCACTCGTCCTCGCTCGGCGCCCACTCGTGGTGGGACGTCCAGACGACGGAGGCGTTCTCGGGGGGCCTCTGGGAGTGGAAGGCGTAGGGGTCGACCTTCTCCTGCCAGGTGCCGTCGGCGTGCTGGATCTTGTACTTGTACCTCGTGCCCTCGAGCACGTCCTCCTTCCACAGCGCCCAGACGCCGGAGCCGGGGACGAGCTCCATGTCGTCGCCCTGCCACCAGTTGAAGTCGCCCATCACCTGGACGCGGCGGGCGTTGGGGGCCCAGACGGCGAAACGCGTGCCGCGCAGTGCTCCCCGGGTCGGGTCCTGGACCTCGACGACGTGGGAGCCGAGCCGCCGCCAGGCCTCGGTGTCGCCACCGGTGTGGAAACCCTCGAGGTCCCGACCGGTCAGGTTCCCGAAATTCGTTCGAGTCATGCCAAGCCTTTCTGCAGTGGCGCGGGGGAGCGCGCTAGTCGGACGTCCCGAGAGCGACCAGTCTCTCAAGAGCATTCAGCGGTATGTGGATCCAGTCGGGCCGGTTGCGGTGCTCGTAGAGCACTTCGTAGACAGCTTTGTCCGCCACATACGCACTCAGCGTATCGTCTCGGCCGACGAACGGCTCGTCGGTGTCCACGCAGGCGCCGACGAAGGCGTTCACGCAGGTCAACTCCCAGTCCTCGCGATCGGCAGGGGCCAGCCCGGTCGCGGTGGCGGCGGCGTATCCGAAGGAGCGGACCATGCCGGCGACATCGCGCAGCGGGCTGTCGGGGCGTCGGCGCTCGGCCAGCGACTTGAGGGGCTCGCCCTCGAAGTCGATGATGTGCCATCCGTCCCGCCCCAGCAGGGTCTGGCCCAGGTGGAAGTCCCCGTGGATGCGCTGGGAGGCCAGCTCCCGGCCGCGCAGGGCGTCGAAGAGGCGGCGCACCCGCCGTTCGTGCCCGGCCAGTGCCGGGACCTCGTCCGCGGCGGCGGCGAGGCGTGCGGTCATGGCGTCGGCGATGGCGTCGCCGTCCAGGGAGCCGGTGCCGAGCTGGGCGGCGAGGGCCGCGTGGACCAGCCCCAGCGCGCGGCCGAGCCGGGCGGCGTGGGCGGAGAAGTCGTGGCCCGCGGCGGCCTCGGCGGTGGCCAGCGCCCAGCCGTCCCGGGCGGCGTCGATGCGGGTCGTGATCATCGCCAGGTCGACCCGCGCGCCGCCGCCGGGGGTGGCGCTCAGCGAGCCGAGCAGCTCGTCGGTGCTGCGCACGCCGGCTCTCGCCAGGGCCTCGTGCAGCTCGATGTCGATGCTGCGGCCGGGCTCGAGACGGCGGATGACCTTGATGAGGGCGCTGGCGCCGAGGAAGACGGTCGAGTTGGACTGCTCGCCCTCGAAGGGGCGCACCGGCCGCGGGTCCGCCGGCAGGGCGTCGACGGCGAGGCGCCCCTGCCAGTCGGCGCCGCGCCCGTCGCCCCTCAGCGCGTCGACGAGGGCGAGGACGGCCTGCGGGTCGCGGGTGGCGTCGTGCACCCACCGCCGGTCTCCGCCGGGTCCGCTCCCGAGGACGGCGCCGGCGAGACGGTCCGGCCGGTAGCTGAGCAGCAGCTGGTAGTCCTCGGTGCGCCCGTCCGGGTAGGCCACCGAGAGGATCTCGGTGCGGACCGCGGGCCCGCCCCGGCCCGGTGGGACGAACCAGTCCAGCGGGCGGATGGACACCGGCTCGGCGCCGCCGTCCTTGCCCGCGAACCAGCGCGATCCCCGCGCGTGGGCCCACCGCGGATCGGTCCGCAACTCACTCATCATCATCATCCTCCCGAGGTTCCTCGAGCCGGAGCCAGGCGAAGCCCCACGGCGGCAGACGGTGCCTGAACTCGTGGTCGGAGCCGACCGGTTCGTGGCGCCGGGCCGAGATGAGATCGACGGTCTGGTAGTCGGAGAAGTCCGGCAGGTACAGCAGGATGTCCTGCGGCTCCGGCGAGAGATTGTTCAGGCACAGGACGCTGCAGGTGCCGTCCTCGCCCTCCAGGGTACGCAGATAGCTCAACACGGCGTCGTTCTCGCCGCCCAGGTCCATGAACCCGCCCAGGCCGAAGACGGGGCTGTCGCGCCGGGTGGCGAGCATCGAGCGCAGCCAGAACAGCAGCGAGGTCGGGTCGTTCAGCTGGTCGTAGACATTCACGTGGCGCGGGTCGTAGCGCCCGTCGGCGATGAGCGGCAGGTAGAAGTCGTCGGGCTCGGCGCGGGAGAAGCCCGCCCGGCTCTCGCCGGTCCACTGCATCGGGGTGCGCACCCCGTCGCGGTCGGGCAGGCCGACGTCGTCGCCCATGCCGATCTCGTCGCCGTAGTAGAGCACGGGGGAGCCGGGCAGGGACAGCAGCATCGCGTGCATGAGGCGGATCTTGTCCTGGTCGCCGCCCATGAGGGGGGCCAGGCGCCGACGGATGCCCAGGTTCAGCCGCATGCGCGGATCGGGCGCGTAGTGACGCCACATGTACCGGCGATCGTCCTCGGTGACCATCTCGAGGGTCAGCTCGTCGTGGTTGCGCAGGAAGACGCCCCACTGGCAGCCGTCGGGCAGCGGGGGCGTCGAGGCGAGGATCGTCGTGACCGCCTCGCGGGTGTGACGCTCCATGGCCATGTAGAGACGGGGCATCACGGGGAAGTGGAAGGCCATCTGGCACTCGTCGCCGTCGCCGTAGTACTCGATGACGTCATGGGGCCACTGGTTCGCCTCGCACAGCAGGATGCGGCCGGGGAACTCGTTCTCGATCATCCGGCGCACCCGTTTGAGGACGGCGTGGGTGCCGGGCAGGTTCTCGCAGTTCGTGCCCTCGGCCTCGACCAGGTAGGGCACGGCGTCGAGACGCAGCCCGTCGACGCCGAAGCCCAGCCAGAAGCGCAGGGTGTCGAGCATCTCGGCCAGCACCTTCGGGTTCTCGTAGTTGAGATCGGGCTGGTGGGAGTAGAAGCGGTGCCAGTAGTACTGGCCGCGCACCTCGTCCCAGGTCCAGTTCGAGGTCTCGGTGTCGAGGAAGATGATGCGCGCGTCGGGATAGCCGTCGGGCTCGTCGCGCCACACGTAGTAGTCGCCGAAGGGGCCGTCGGGGTCGGTGCGGGAGGCCTGGAACCACGGGTGGCTGCTCGAGGTGTGGTTCATGACGAAGTCGATGATCACCCGCATGCCGCGGTCGTGGGCCGCGTCGATGAACTCGCCGAACCCCTCCAGGGTGCCGAGACCGGGCTGCACCGAGCGGAAGTCGGAGACGTCGTAGCCGCCGTCGCTCATCGGGGAGCTGAAGAAGGGCGGGAGCCACAGGCAGTCGACGCCCAGCCACTGGAGGTAGTCCAGGTGGCGGGTCAGGCCCGCCAAGTCCCCGAGGCCGTCGTCGTCGGAGTCGGCGAACGAGCGGACGAGCACCTCGTAGAAGACGGCCGTCCGGAACCACGAGGTGTCGTTCGGGTCGATCGCACCGCTCGGTTTCGTGAGGGCCAGGGCCAGTTCCAGTTGGGCGTCGTAGTCGACCAGCTCCGATCCTCCGGGGGCCGGCCCGTTCGCCCGTCCGTTCGGTTCGACGGCAGTGATCGTCACCATCTCCTGAGATGTTGTCCGTGTGCTGGGTGGGGGTGCAGCGTCGGACGGGCGGTGCACACCGGTGGCTCGTCCGGCTCGTCGCCGGTCAGAGCTGGACGGGCGAGACCGACAGGACGTGGGCCGGCTGGGCCGGCCACAGGCGGACGTAGTCGACGGCGCCCCAGTCGAAGTCCTGGCCGGTCAGCTCGTCGTGGACGCGGATGCCGCGCCCGGGGTCGAGGCCGAGCCAGCCGAGGTCGACGCGGACCTCGGCGTCGACGCCCTCGTCGGGGTCCAGGCTCACGACGGTGACGACGCGGTCCCAGCCGTCGCGCTTGGCGAAGGCGAAGACCTTGTCGCTGCTCGTCTCGAGCACCTTGGTGCCGCGCATCTGCTGCAGGGCGGGGTGGGCGGCGCGGATCGAGTTGAGCTTGGCGAGCAGGCCGTTGAGATTGGGCTCGGCGTCGTAGTCGCGCGGGCGGAACTCGTACTTCTCGGAGTTCAGGTACTCCTCGCCGCCCGCTCTGAGCGGCTCGTGCTCGCACAGCTCGAAGCCCGAGTAGACGCCCCAGGCCGGGCTCATCGTCGCGGCGAGGATCATGCGGATCGCGAAGGCGGCCGGATTGCCCGAGCGCGTGAACAGCGGGTTGATGTCCGGGGTGTTGGTGAAGAAGTTCGGGCGGAAGAAGTCCACCGACTCGGTCGACAGCTCCGTGAGGTACTGGCCCAGCTCGTCCTTGGTGTTGCGCCACGGATAGTAGCAGTACGACAGGTGGAAGCCGACCTTGGCCAGGGCGTGCATCATCTCCGGGCGGGTGAAGGCCTCGGCCTGGAGGATGACCTCGGGGTGGCGCTCGTGCAGATGATGGGCGAACCAGGCCCAGAAGTCGACCGGCTTCGTGTGCGGGTTGTCGACGCGCAGGATCGTCACGCCGTGCCCGATCCAGAACTCGGCCAGGCGCAGCGCCTCGTTGTAGATGCCCTCCGGGTCGTTGTCGAAGTTGATCGGGTAGATGTCCTGGTACTTCTTCGGCGGGTTCTCGGCGTAGGCGATGGTGCCGTCAGCACGGGTGGTGAACCACTCCGGGTGCTCGACGACCCACGGGTGGTCCGGCGAGGCCTGCAGGGCGAAGTCCAGGGCGACCTCGAGCCCCAGCTCGTGGGCGCGGGCGACGAAGTGGTCGAAGTCCTCGATGGTGCCCAGCTCCGGGTTGACGGCGTCGTGCCCGCCGGCCGCCGAGCCGATCGCCCAGGGGGAGCCGGGGTCGTTCGGGCCGGCCGCCAGGGAGTTGTTCGGGCCCTTGCGGTAGGCGTGCCCGATCGGGCTGATCGGCGGCAGGTAGGCGACGGTGAAGCCCAGGGCGGCGATGCGCTCGAGCATCCGCTCGCTGGAGCGCAGCGTACCCGAGGTCCACGAGCCATCCCCGTGGCGGACGGCCCCGACCGAGCGCGGGAAGAACTCGTACCAGCTGGAGAACTGGGCTCCGCGGCGGTGCACGACGAGCGGGAACTCGTCGGTCGGGGTGAGCAGGCGGCGGGGGAGCCAGCGACCCATGCCGACGCCGACGGCCGTGTCGGACGCGACCTCGCCCAGCTGCCTGGCCGGCGCCCGGGGGTCGAGGCGCCGGGCGGCGTCGGACAGCACGGCGGCGTCGTCCTCGGCGCCCTGGGTGCGGGCCGCCTCGGCGGCCTCGTCCAGCATGAGGCGGCCCTCGGCGCACACGAGGGGGATGTCGATGCCGGCCGCGACCTTGATGGCGGCGTTGTGGCGCCAGGTGCGCCAGCGGTCGTCGAAGGCCTCGATGCGGAAGCTGTAGTCGCCCGGCGCCCCCAGCGGCACCCGGGCGGTCCAGATGTCCAGGCCCATGGGCTCGACCTGGGCCATGTCGACGCGCTGCTCGGCGCCCGTCGGATCGGTGAGGACGACGCAGGCGCCCAGGGCGTCGTGCCCCTCGCGGAAGATGTTCGCTCGAACGGTGATGGTCTCGTCCTCGACGGCCTTGGCCGGGTAGGCGCCGTTCTCGACAACGGGGGAGACGTTGTGGATCGGGAGGCGCCCGAAGCCGTTCGGCACGCCCCGACGCGGCGGGACGGGGATGCGGGTCGGGTCCTCGGCGGGCTCGACGGCCGTCTCGGGGGCCACGTGGCGCGGCCGCTCGGGCTCCGGGGCGGGAGCCTGCGCCTGGGGTGCCGACCCGCTCACGGGCGCAGGGGCCGGGGCCGCGGCGGGTTCGGCCGGGGGCTGCTGAGGGTTCTCGTCGGGGCGCTGGGAGCGCCACTTCCACTTGCTGAACACGCATCTACGCTACAGTCCGGCCGGCCCGACCGAGTCGCCGACGCGCGCTGACCCGATCCGGTCCGCCCCGACTCCCACATGCTGGACGAATGGGCGGCCCGGCACCTCCCGGTCGCGCGCCCGATAGCCTTGGAGGGTGCGAGCTATCAGAAGATTCATTGTCCAGCCGGTCCTGCCCGAGCCCCTCGAGCCGCTGCACGACCTGGCGCTGAACCTGCGTTGGGCGTGGCACCCGGAGACCCAGGAGCTCTTCGAGTCCCTCGACTCCGAGCTGTGGGAGGCCACCGGCCACTCCCCGTTGAAGCTGCTGGCAACCGTCTCGCGCGAGCGGCTCGACACGCTCGCGGGCGACCGCCGCTATCTGCGCCACCTCGAGTTCGTCCAGCGCGATCTGGACGACTACATGAACGGCGACCGCTGGTTCCAGGGCTTCGCCGCCAAGACGGAGGGCGCTCCCGCCTCCATCGGATACTTCTCCGCCGAGTTCGGCATCACCTCCGTGCTGCCCCAGTACTCCGGCGGTCTCGGCATCCTCGCCGGCGACCACCTCAAGGCGGCCTCCGACCTCGGCGTGCCGATCATCGGCGTCGGCCTGCTCTACGCGCAGGGCTACTTCCGGCAGAGCCTCAACGCCTCGGGCTGGCAGCAGGAGTACTACCCGGTCCTCGACCCGCACGAACTGCCGATCAGCCCCCTCATGGACGGCGAGGAGCAGGCCGGCATCGAGATCACGGTGGGCCACCGGCCCGTCCGCGCCCAGCTGTGGACGGCCCAGGTCGGCCGCGTGCCGCTGCTCTTCATGGACACGAACGTCGAGAGCAACGACGAGCAGGCCCGCGACATCACCGACCGGCTCTACGGCGGCGACTCGAATCACCGGCTGGCCCAGGAGACGCTCCTCGGCGTCGGCGGGGTCCGGGCCCTGCGCGTCTTCTGCCGCCTGACCGGCCATTCCGAGCCCGACGTCTTCCACTGCAACGAGGGCCACGCCGGCTTCCTCGGTCTGGAGCGCATCCGCGAGTTCATGGACGACGGCGCGGACTTCGACACCGCCCTCGAGATGACCCGCGGCGGCACGCTCTTCACCACCCACACGCCCGTCCCGGCCGGCATCGACCGCTTCGGGCAGAACCAGGTCGCCGACCAGTTCAGCGACTTCAGGCCGCTGCCGCTCGACCGCATCCTCGCGCTCGGGGCCGAGGACTACCCCGGCGGCGACCCGTCCCGCTTCAACATGGCCGTCATGGGCCTGCGCCTGGGCCAGCGCTCCAACGGCGTCTCCCTGCTCCACGGCAAGGTGAGCCGCGAGATGTTCCAGGGTCTGTGGCCGAACTTCGACGTCACCGAGGTGCCGATCGGCTCGGTCACCAACGGCGTCCACCACCCCACGTGGATCCACCCCGACCTGCTTGAGCTCCTCGAGGCGAGGACCAGCGATGCCGAGTCCGTCGTCGACGGCTACGACTGGAGAGCCCTCGACCGCGTCGACGACGCCTCGCTGTGGTCGCTCAAGCGCCGCATGTGCGCCGAGATGATCTCGATGGCGCGCGAACGCCTCGAGAAGAGCTGCGAGGTGCGCGGCGTGAACGCCGACTGGGTGCCCGGGGCCCTCAACCCCAACACCCTGACGATCGGCTTCGCCCGTCGCGGCGCCTCCTACAAGCGCCTCACCCTCATGCTGAGCCAGCCCGAGCGCCTCAAGAGGCTGCTCAACGATCCCGAGCGGCCCGTGCAGTTCGTCATCGCCGGCAAGGCCCACCCGGCCGACGACATCGGGAAGGGCCTCATCCAGCAGATGGTGCAGTTCGCGGACGACCCGCAGGTGCGCGGCAAGCTCGTCTTCCTGCCCGACTACGACATCTCGATGGCCCGCCCGCTGTACCCCGGTTGCGACGTCTGGCTGAACAACCCGCTGCGCCCCTACGAGGCCTGCGGGACCTCCGGCATGAAGGCCGCCCTCAACGGCGCCGCCAACCTGTCGGTGCGCGACGGCTGGTGGGACGAGTGGTACGAGCCCCGTTTCGGCTGGGAGATCCCCTCCGCGAACACGATCGCGGACCCGGTCGCCCGCGACGCCGCCGAGGCCGAGGCCCTGTACGAGCTCATCGAGAACGAGGTCGTGCCGAAATTCTACAACCGCGACGCCAATGGCCTGCCCACCGCGTGGCTGCGCATGATGCGCGAGACGATCTCCGACCTCGGGCCGAGGATCCTCGCCAGCCGCATGGTGCGCGACTACACGACCTGGTACTACACGCCGGCCGCGCGCTCCTCGCGCGCCCTCACCGCCGACGGCGTCGCCGGTGAGCTCGCGGAGTGGAAGCGCGAGGTGCGTACCGTGTGGTCCGGCGTGGCCGTCGAGCGGGTCGTCTCCGACCTGCCGAACCCCGTCCCGGTCGGCGCCGAGAACCTCTTCACCGCGTGGGTGCGCCTGGGCGAGCTGACGGCCGAGGACGTCTCGGTCCAGCTGGTCTCCGGCGACGTCGACGCCGATGACGAGATGCACCACGTGCGCATCAACGAGCTGGCCCCGACCGGGCGCACCGAGGGCGACGCGCAGGAGTTCAGCGTGCGCGCCGTCTCGCACTTCGCAGGCCCGGTCGGTTACACCGTGCGCGTCGTGCCGAAGAACGCGCTCATGGCGAGCTCCGCCGAGCTGGGCCTGGCCGCGGTCGCCAACGGGGCGGCCCTCGAGTCCTGATCGTCCCACCGACGAGGGGGCGGCCCCGGGAACCGCCCCCTCGTCGTTCGTCCTCCTCGGCGCCGCCCGCCCCGGCACGCCGTCACTGGGGGGCCGGCGCGTCCTGAGCGGATCCGGCGGTTCTCTCCGGAGTCTGCTCGGCGGTCGCGTCCTGCTGGGGCTGCTCGGCCGGCCCGTCCTGGGCGGCGTCGGCGGGGGCGGTCGTGATGCCCTCGAGCTCGTCCACCTGCGCCCTCGTCGTGGGGACCGTCACCCGCATCGCGACGACCGTGCGGCCGGGGAGCGTGAAGTCTGCCTGCGGGCCCAGCGCCTCGGTGGGCAGCTCGCCCTCGTCGGCGGTCGAGGCGACGATCCGGTAGCTCGTGCCCCACGGGACCGGGGGAGTGGTGACCTCGACGGGCTGGTCCCCCGAGTAGAACCAGATGAGGAAGGCCTCGTCGGTGGCGTTGGAGACGTACTTGCCGAGCAGCCGTCGGCCGCCGTCGTTCCAGTCGGCCTCGCCCATCTCGCCGCTGTAGCCGTTCATCCAAGCCATCTCGTAGCGGCCCAGGCCCTTGCCGTCGGCGTCCGTCACCTCGGTGCGGTAGTGGTAGTCGTCGGCCTGCAGGAGCGGCGAGGAGCGGCGCAGCGCGATGAACCGCTTGGCCGTCGCGAAGACGTCGGCCCACTGGTCGAGCAGGTCCCAGTGCACCCAGTTGATCTGGTTGTCCTGGCAGTAGGCGTTGTTGTTGCCCTGCTGGGTGCGGCCCATCTCGTCGCCGGCGCAGAACATCGGCGTGCCGTCCGACATGATGAGGCCCGCAAGCATGTTGCGCACTTGGCGGTGGCGCAGCGCGTTGACGCCGGGATCGTCCGTCTCGCCCTCGGCCCCGCAGTTCCAGGAGCGGTTGTCGTCGGAGCCGTCGCGGTTGTCCTCGCCGTTGGCCTCGTTGTGCTTGCCGTCGTAGCTGACGAGGTCGCGCAGGCAGAAGCCGTCGTGGGCATCGATGAAGTTGATCGTGCTGGACGGCGGGCGCTCGTCGTTGTCGAAGATGTCGGGCGAGCCGGCGACCCGGGAGGCCAGCTCGTTGACGCCGTGCACCATGGAGCGCCAGTAGTCGCGCATGTAGCCGCGGTAGCGGTCGTTCCACTCGCTCCAGCCCCTGCCCCAGCGTCCGACCTGGTAGCCGTAGGGGCCCATGTCCCAGGGCTCGGCGATGAGCTTGATGCCGTCGAAGACCGGGTCGGCGGCCAGGCGCTTCTTGAACTCGTGGTTCTGGTCGACGCCGTGGGCGCTGTCGCGGATGAGGGTGGTGGCGAGGTCGAAGCGGAAGCCGTCGACGCCCATCTGCGTGACCCAGTAGCGCAGCGACTCGTGGATGAGGTCGAGGACCTCCTCGTGACCGGTGTCGACCGAGTTGCCGCAACCGGTGACGTCGTAGTCGTTGCGAAGGTCGTCGGTGAGGCGGTAGTAGCCCTTGTGGTCGATGCCGCGGAAGCTCAGCGTCGGGCCCTCGTGACTGCCCTCGCAGGTGTGGTTGTAGACGACGTCGAGGATGACCTCGATGCCGGCGCGGTGCAGGGCGCTCACCATGTTCTTGAACTCCTGCACTTGGTCGCCCTCGGTGCCCACCGAGCAGTACGCGCCGTGCGGGGCGAAGTAGGCCAGGGTGTTGTAGCCCCAGTAGTTCGACAGGCCGCGGCCCATGATGAAGGGCTCGGAGACGAACTGGTGGATGGGCAACAGCTCGATCGCGTTGACGCCGAGCTCGGTGAGGTGCTCGATGACTGCCGGGTAGGCCAGCCCCGCGTAGCGCCCGCGCAGGTGCTCGGGCACCGACGGGTGCATGATCGTGAAGCCCTTGACGTGCGTCTCGTAGACGACGCACTGCTCGAGGGGCAGGCGCCGGGCGATCGGCTCGGGGGCGGGGGAGTCCGCCACGACGACGGACAGCGGCACGGACTGGGCGGAGTCGCGGGTGTCCGGCTCGTAGTAGGACTCCGCGGTGTGGTCGAAGATGGGGCCGGTGTAGTCGACGCCGGCGGTGACCGCTCTGGCGTAGGGGTCGACGAGGAGCTTGGCCGGGTTGGCGCGCAGACCCGCATCGGGGTTCCACTCGCCGTGGACCCGGTAGCCGTAGCGCTGCCCGGCGACGACGCCCCTGACGGCGGCGCGCCAAGTGCCGTTGTCGTTGGTCATGTCGACGTTGCGGATCGTCGTGCCGTCGTCCCTCACGAGGGCGAGCTCGACGCGTTCGGCGCGCGGTGCCACGAGGGCGAAGGTGCAGCCGTCATCGGTGAGCACCGCGCCGAGGGCGGGTCCGTTGTGCTCGGGCGAGAGGGTCATCGTCACTGCTCTTTCCGGCTGGCGGCTCTTTCGAGCTGGCGGCGCGGGGTTCCATGTGCTGTGCGCGGGCCGCCCACGCACAGCGTGAGAGTCTAGTCGGCGGTGGCGACCGGTATGCACGTATGCCAGGATTGCGCGTGTGTCCGCCGGCGCCGTTGAGCGCGCCGCGAACCGATCCCGACCAGTTCCAGGAGTTGCCCAGATGCGCATTGCGGTGGCCGTGTCCGGCGGCGTCGACTCGGCGGTCGCCGCCGCCCTCGTCCAGGCGCAGGGCCACGAGGTCGTCGGCGTCCACCTGCTCATGGGGACGGCGTCGGTGCCCGAGACCGACGACGCCCGGCGGGTCGCCGAGCGCCTCGGCATCGACCTGGTCGTCCGGGACCTGTGCGGGCCCTTCGCCGAGCGCGTCGTCGACTACTTCGTCGACTCCTACACGCAAGGGCGCACGCCCAACCCCTGCCTGCGCTGCAACCGCGGCGTGAAGTTCGCCGGGCTGCTGGCCATGAGCCGCGCCGAGGGATTCGACGCCGTCGCAACGGGACACTACGCGCGGATCACCCGGTCGGAGGAGGGCCCGGCCGAGCTGCGCCGCGCGGCGGACCGGCGCAAGGACCAGTCCTACGTGCTCGCCGTCCTCGACCAGGAGAGCCTCGCCCGACTCGTGTTCCCGCTCGGCGAACTCGCCTCCAAGGACGAGGTGCGCGCCCTGGCCGCCCGCCTCGGGCTGCCGGTGGCCGACAAGCCCGACTCCACCGACATCTGCTTCGTCACCGCTGGCGGGGCCGGCCGCTTCCCCGCCGGGCGCCTGCCCGAGCGCCCGGGCGACATCGTGGACGCCGACGGCGTCGTCATCGGCCACCACGCGGGGACCCACCACTTCACGATCGGCCAGCGCAGGGGCCTGCGCCTGACCCGCCCGGCGGCCGACGGCGCGCCGCGCTACGTCACCGGCATCGACGCCGGCGCGAACATCGTGCGCGTCGGCCCGGCCGACGCGCTGCTCGTCGACGAGCTGGTCGCCGAGCGGCTGCTGCTCACCGGCCCGCCACTGCCCGACGGCTGGCACGGCGCGGCCCAGTTCCGGGCCCACGGCGCCGCCTGCCCCGCTGTCGTGCACCACGACGACGAGCGCGTGCGCGTCGTCTTCGATGAGCCGGTCCCCTCGGTCGCGCCGGGCCAGTTCGTCGTGCTCTACGACGGCGACGTCGTGCGGGGCTGCGCGGAGATCACCGCGACCCGCCGCGCAGGGGCGTCCGGTGGTCCCGGAGCGGGGGCGGTGCGCGCATGATCGCCACCGCGCTCGGCTCCTTCGCCGGTCACGACTACGCGGCCTGCTGCCGCGCCGTGCTCGGCGAGCTCGTCGGACGCGCCCCGATGCCCGAACTGCCTGCACGGGGCCCCGGCGCCGACATGATCGGGCGCGCGGCGAGCCTGTTGCCGGGGCTGCCGGTCGACCTGCAGCCCTCGGGCTGGCGTCTGGCCCAGGGGCCCTCGCTCATCGGGCGACGCGCTCGCCGCATGCTCGGCGACGACCGGGAGATCTTCGTCGAGCACTTGGCGGACTGGCCCGGCACGCCCACCCTGACCGTCGCGGGCCCGCTCACCCTGGCGGCCCGCCTCGGCCTGCCCCGTGGCGGCCGGGCGGTCGGCGACGCCGGCGCGCTCCGCGACATCGCCCAGTCCTGGACGGCCGGGGTCGGCGACTTCGTGAGGGGGACTGCGCGCCTGGCCGAGCGCCCCGTCGCCGTCCAGATCGACGAGCCGTGCCTCGCCATGGTGCTCGACGGCGAGGTGCCCGACGAGTCGGGCCGCCACCGGCTGGACCCCGTCGACGGCCAGCGGGCCCGGGGCGTCCTCGCCGACGCCGTGGACGCGGCCCGGGCCGGGGGAGAATTGGTCGCCCTCCACTGCTGCGCCGACGACCCCCACCTCGACGTGCTCGGGGCGGCAGGCGCCGACGCGCTGAGCCTCGACGTGCGGGCCTGGGCCGGGGGCCGCTGGGACGAGCTCGCCGCCTGGTGCGACGCCGCACCCGACCGGAGCCCGTGGTTGGGGCTGGTCGGCGCGGACGAGGAGGAGCCCGACGTCGCGGATCTCGCCCGCCGGTTCGCGAGGGCCCGCGCCGGCCTGGACGTCGCGGAGGACTCGCCGCGCCCGGCTGACTGGGCTCTCACCCCGGCGTGCGGGCTGGCCGGGGCCTCCGAGAACGGCCAGTGGCGCATCCTGCGCGCACTGGCCGGGGTCGCCGACGACGCCGGGGCCTGAACGGCCCCGGGCGTCCGGGTGGGACCGGGCGGCTAGAATCGCCGCCATGGCCACGTTCTCCTCCGATCTGGACCTCACCGGCGACGCGCCGGTGAGGGTGCGCCCCCGCCTGGGGGAGTGGGGCCCCTCGCTCGTGCCGACGACCTCGCGCAAGAAGCGCCTCCGCGTCCTCGCCGTCACCGCCCTCGTCGTCGGCGTCGCAGCCGTCACGGCGCTCATCACCGTCTTCTACCGAGCCGTCCAGGGCGGCTGACCAGCCGCGGCCGTCCAGGGCACGACGGGTCGGGGCGGCTGGTCGGCGGACCGCCCCCGCAGGACGGGCCGATAAAATGGCCCGCAGACAGGGTCCGGCCGCGGTCGACGAACGTCGGGCGGCCCGCCGGGCCCGCGAAGGAGTAGTCATCGTGGCCCTCACGCCGCAGGACGTCAGCAGGCTGGCCGATCTGGCCCGCATCGAGCTGACCGAGGCCGAACTGGCCGAGATCGCCCCCCAGTTGGATGTCATCCTCGAGGCCGTCGCCTCCGTGGGGGTCCTCGCCGACCGGGACATCCCGCCCAGCTCCCACGCCGTGCCGCTGACCAATGTGATGCGCGATGACGAGCGCCGGGACAGCTGGCCCGCCGAGGCGATGCTCGCCGGGGCGCCGGCCCAGGCCGAGCAGCGCTTCCGCGTGCCCCGCGTCATCGACGACTCGGACGCCGGCTGAGGGGGAGGGAGGACCGCATGAGCACCCGCACCGCGCACGAGTCCGCGACCGCCGACATCTGCACCGCACCCGCCCTCGAGCTGGGCCGTCGCATCGCCGTCGGCGAGCAGACCAGCGTCGAGATCACCCGGGCCCTCCTCGACCGGATCGAGGCCGTCGAGCCCGCCGTCCACGCCTTCCTGTCCCTCGACGCCGAGCGCGCGCTGGCCCGGGCAGCCGCCGTCGATGCCGGGATCGCCGCTGGCGAGCCCGCCGCCTCTCCGCTGGCCGGCGTGCCGATCGCCGTCAAGGACCTGCTCTGCTACGAGGGCCTGCCCACCACCGCGGCATCGCGGATGCTCGAGGGCTGGGTCCCGCCGTACAACGCGACCGTCGTCCGGCGCCTCCTCGACGCCGGCCTGGTCATCCTCGGCAAGACGAATCTCGACGAGTTCGCCACGGGCTCGTCCACCGAGTCCTCGGCCTACGGGCCCACGCGCAATCCGTGGGACCTCGACCGCGTCCCCGGGGGCTCCGGCGGCGGCTCGGCGGCGGCGCTCGCCGCCTTCGAGGCCCCCCTGGCCATCGGCACCGACACCGGCGGTTCGATCCGCCAGCCCGCCTCGATGACCGGCACCGTCGGCGTCAAGCCGACCTACGGCGGCGTGAGCCGTCAGGGCATCATCGCCATGGCCTCCAGTCTCGACCAGGCCGGCCCCTGCGCGCGCAACGCGGCCGACGCCGCGGCGCTGCACGTCATCATCGCCGGCCACGACCCCGCCGACTCGACGAGCCTCGACGCGCCGGTCCCCGACGTCGTCGCGGCGGCCGGCGCCGCCGATGCGACGGGGATGCGCATCGGCGTCGTCTCCGAGCTGGGCGGCGAGGGCTACGCCGCCGGCGTCGAGAAGTGCTTCACCGACTCGGTCGAGCTGCTGCGCGGGGCCGGCGCCGAGATCGTCGAGGTCTCCTGCCCCCACTTCCGGCAGGCCCTGGCCGCCTACTACCTCATCATGCCGAGCGAGCTGAGCAGCAACCTGGCCCGCTACGACGCCATGCGCTACGGGCTGCGCGTGGGCGACGACGGCTCGAACTCCGCCGAAACCGTCATGCGTCTGTCGCGCGGCGCCGGCTTCGGCGCCGAGCTCAAGCGCCGCATCATCCTGGGCACCTACGCCCTGTCGGCCGGCTACTACGACGCCTACTACGGCTCGGCCCAGAAGATGCGCACGCTCATCGCGCGAGACTTCGCCGCCGCCTTCGAGAGGGTCGACGTGCTCGTCTCTCCCGTCGCCCCGACGACGGCCTTCCGGCTGGGGGAGCGCGTGGGCGACCCGCTGGCCATGTACAGGGGCGATCTGTGCACCCTGCCGGCCAACCTCGCCGGCGTCGCCGCAGGCTCCTTCCCGGCGGGCCGCTCGTCCGAGGACGGACTGCCGGTCGGCTTCCAGGTGATGGCCCCCGTGCTCGGCGACGACCGCGTCTACCGCGTCGGCGCGGCGCTCGAACGGCTCGCGGGGACCGCCGACTTCTGCCGGCGGGCGCCCGAACTGCCCGGCACGGCCATGAACAGCGAGGAGGCCACGAGGTGAGCGTCCAGTACAAGTGCAGCAGCGACGGACTCATGGACTACGACGAGGCGATGGAGCGCTTCGACGTCGTCCTCGGCCTGGAGGTGCACGTCGAACTCGGCACCGCCTCGAAGATGTGGTGCGGCTGCTCCACCGAGTTCGGCGGCGAGCCCAACACCCACATCTGCCCGGTCTGCCTCGGCCTGCCCGGCTCCCTGCCGGTCGTCAACCGCAAGGCCGTCGAGTCGGCCATCCGCATCGGCCTGTCCCTGGGCTGCGAGATCGCCCAGTGGTGCCGCTTCGCCCGCAAGCAGTACTTCTACCCGGACATGCCGAAGAACTACCAGATCAGCCAGTACGACGAGCCGATCGCCCACGACGGGCGCGTCGAGCTCGAGGTCGACGGGGCCCGCTACGAGGTGCCGATCGAACGCGCCCACATGGAAGAGGACGCCGGCAAGTCGCTCCACGTGGGCGGGGCCACCGGTCGCATCCAGGGCTCCGACCACTCGCTCATGGACTACAACCGCGCCGGCGTGCCGCTCGTCGAGATCGTCACGAGGCCGGTGCTCGGCACCGGGACGAGGGGCCCCGAGGTGGCGCGCGCCTACATGGCCCATCTGCGCGACATGGTCCGAGCCCTCGGCGTCTCGCAGGGGCGCATGGAGCAGGGTCAGCTGCGCTGCGACGCCAACGTCTCCCTCATGCCCAAGGGCTCGACCGAGCTCGGCACCCGCACCGAGACGAAGAACGTCAACTCGCTGCGCTCGGTCGAGGCCGCGCTGCGCCACGAGATCCGCCGACAGGGCGCCGTCCTGGCCGGCGGCGGGCGCGTCAGGCAGGAGACCCGCATGTGGAACGAGGCCGGCGGCTTCACCACGGCCGGCCGCTCCAAGGAGCAGGCCGAGGACTACCGCTACTTCCCCGAGCCCGACCTCGTCCCCGTGGCGCCCAGCCGCGCGTGGGTCGAGCAGCTGCGCGCCACCCTGCCCGAGATGCCCGCCGTCAAGCGGGCCCGTCTCCAGGCGCAGTGGGGCCTGACGGACCTGGAGATGCGCGACATCAACGGCAACGAGGGCGCCCTCGACCTCATCGAGGCCACCGTGGCCGCCGGCTGCGATCCGGCGGCCGCCCGCAAGTGGTGGCTCACCGAGCTCGCCCGGGCCGCCAACGAGCGGGGCGTCGGTCTCGAGGACCTGCCGATCGCCCCGGCCCGGGTCGCCGAGGTGCAGGAGCTCGTCGACGCCGGGACGATCAACGACAAGCTGGCCCGCACGGTCCTCGAGGGAGTCCTGGCCGGCGAGGGCGCCCCCGCGCGGATCGTCGAGGCCCGCGGCCTGGCCGTGGTCAGCGACGACGGGGCCCTGTCGACCGCCGTCGACGCCGCCATCGAGGCGAATCCCGACGTCGCGGAGCGGATCCGCGGCGGAAGGGTGCAGGCGGCCGGGGCCCTCATCGGCGCTGTCATGCGGCAGCTGGGCGGCAAGGCCGACGCCAGACGGGTGCGCGAGCTCATCATCGACAAGCTGTCCTGAACCCGGCCCGCTGCGGGTCGGCGACCCGCGGGCCGGACCGATCAGGATCCGGTCGGCCCGGCCCCGCCTTGCCCGGGGGCCTACCATCGGCCCCGTGTGGAGAACGGGCAGCAGCGGTTCACCGCGCCGGACGACGGCGGTCGCCCGGCGTTTCGGCACGGCCCTGAGGGCCTGGGGCGTCCGTCTCGGGCACGCCCCGGTGAGCCTCGCACTGGCGGTCGTCTCGGTCCTCATGACGATCGTGGGGGATCGGCTTCCCCTGCCCGAGCCCGACCGGATCGGCTCGGTGAGCCGACAGAGCGAGCTGCGCCTCGACCCCGACACGATCCGGCTCGGCCGGATCGGGCTGGAGTTCATCGCCCCGGGCGGCTGGGCGGCGCTCGTCGTCGTGCTGGCCGTCCTGCTCGTCGCCGGCCCGACCGTCGAACGGCGTCTCGGCTCGTGGCGCTACGGCCTCGTCCTGCCGGGCTGCCAGCTGTCGGGCTTCCTGTTCACGACGGCGCTGACCTGGCTCATCCACCCCTGGTGGCCGGACTGGGCGACGATCATGCGCGAGGGCTGGGTGCCCGGCGTCCTGCCGGCGCTCATGGGCGCGCTCATGGCGGTCTCGGGCGGCCTGTCCCGCCTGTGGTGCACGCGGGTGCGCTGGGCCGGACCGGTGATCGCCATCACCCTCATGCTCTACGACGCGACGTCGACGGCCTGCGTCACCTGCGGCTCGGTGCTCGCCGGGATCGGGTTCGGCGCCCTCCTGTGGCGCGGGCGGCGACGCACCGGCATCCGCGCCGTCCTGTCCGAGCGGCGCGTGCTCGTGGCGCTCGTCATCGCCTGCACCGCCCTGGGCCCCATCGTCTCGGCCTGGTCGGCGGCCGGCGAGAGCCCGCTGAGCCAGCTCGACGACTATCTTCGCACCGGCACCTTCAAGTCCCGGGAGCTGCGCGTCATCTGCTCGCTGGCGAGCCAGCACGCCTGCATGCTGGCGAGGCTGCACAGGACCGCCGGCTTCCCGACCCTGATCATGACGGTCCTGCCCTCGCTCATCCTCCTCGTCGTCTGCCTCGGGCTGCTGCGCGGACGGCGCTCGGCCTGGTTCTGGGCGCTCGGCGTCAACATCGCCGTGGCCGCCTCGACGGTCGTGCCCTTCCTCACCGGGCTGCCCGAGCTCTCCGAGATGTGGGACGAGTCGGATCCCCGGGGCGGCGGCTTCGCGCTGCGCGTGACGGTCGGCCTCGTCCCCGTGCTCGAGCCGGTGGCGGTCATCGCCCTGCTGATGGTCTGCGCCGGGCTGTTCACGGTGCGGCTGTCCCGCCGCGAGGTGCTCTCGCGCCTCGCGCGCTACGTCGGTCTCTACGCGTGCGGGGTGGCGGTCTTCATCCTCGCCGGCCTGACCATGTCCGGGCTGTGGGAGCCGCGCGCCGGTCTCGGCGACCTCGCCCATGACGCCCTCGCGCGCGTCCTCGGCCTGGAGGTCTTCACCGACATGCCGCTGTACCTGAGCTCCGACGCGCTGCCCGCCGGTCTCGTCGCCAACCTCGTCCCCCCGTTGACCACACTCGCCTTCCTCGTCATGCTCGTGCGCGACATGACGGTCGGCCCCGAGCGCACCGAGCGCGACCGGGCACGCGTGCGCGAGCTCGCCCGCCGGGGCAAGGGCGGTCTCCTCTCGCCCATGGCGGCCTGGCCCGGGGCGATCCACTGGTTCGGCCCCGGCCGGGACTCGGCCGTCGCCTACCGGGCCTCGCACGGCGTCGCCCTCACGGTGGGGGAGCCCCTCGCCGACGACCAGATGGATGCCGCCGTGCGCTTCGGCGAGTATTGCGACGAGCAGGGCCTCGTCCCGTGCTTCTACTCGGTCGGGCCGGAGTTCGCCCGCGCCGCCCGCGCGGTGGGCTGGCACGCCATGCAGGTCGCCGAGGAGTCGCGTCTCGAGCTCGGGCAGGTGGCCTTCAAGGGGAAGCGCTTCCAGGACGTGCGCACCGCCATGAACCGGGCCCGTCGCGAGGGCATCCACGTCGAGTGGACGAGCCTGTCCCAGTGCTCGGCGCAGCTGCGCAGCGGCATCATCCGGGTCGTCGAGGGCTGGCAGGACGAGCAGGCGCTGCCGCCCATGGGCTTCACCCTCGGCGGTCTGTCGGAGATGGACGACCCCGCCGTGCGCTGCGAGGTCGCGGTCGACGACGCCGGTCACGTGCACGCCGTCGCGTCCTGGCTGCCGCTGTACACCGACGGTCGGGTCACCGGCTGGCTGCTCGACGTCATGCGCCGCAGCGACCATCCGGAGGCCTTCCACTCCGGCATGGAGCTGCTCATCGGCACGGCCGCTCTCGCCTTCCAGGAGGAGGGCTACGAGGTGATGAGCCTGTCGGGCTCGCCGCTGGCCCGCGTCGAACGCGATGACGAGCCGGTCACCGACGAGGTCTCCGAGACGATCACCGGTGTGCTCGACCAGCTCGCCGGGGCGATCGAGCCGTACTACGGCTTCACCTCCCTCCACCACTTCAAGTCCAAGTTCGGGCCCGTCTTCCGGCCCCTCTACCTCGTCTACGCCGACCCGAGCCAGCTGCCCGCGATCGGCGGGGCCCTCACCACCGCCTATCTCAGCAGGACCGACCGGGTGGACTGGCGCACCGTGCTCTCCCGGGTGATCCGCTCCCGGCGCGCGGCCGGTGCGGCAGGGGGGAGCGGCTCATGAACACGCTCCGGGACTGGTTCGCCTCGGCACTGCGCTGGCTCGCCGCCCGACGCATCGTCGACGCCGCGGAGCTCGTACCCGCGGCGGCGCTCTGCGCCCTCGTCCTCGCGGGGCTGCTCGTCAGGCGCCGGCGCGGCTGGGCGGCCACCGTCTGCATCGTCGCCCTCAACGCAACCGTGCTCGGCGCACTGATCCTCGTCGTGGTCGAGAAGCGCCTCAATCTGAGTGGCGGCCCGATCCCGTGGGCCGGGCGGGCCATCATCGTCGGCTGCTGCGCCGCCGTCGGCGTCGCCGCGGCGAACCTGCACCGGTCCACTTGGCGGCGCCGCTGCTGCGCCGTCCTGGCCGTTCCTGTCCTCGTGGCCGGGGCAACGCTCGGCGTCAACAAGGTCTACGGCATCGACGAGACCCTCGGCGCCCTCGTCGGTTACGACCAGCCGACGACGATCTCCCTGCCCGCGCGCAGCGATGCGGGACGCATCGACCCGACCACCTGGAGAGCCCCGGACGGCATGCCGAGCACCGGGACGACCGGCTACGTGCGGATCGCCCCGACCGTCTCGGGTTTCGGCGCCCGGTCGGCCGGCATCTACCTTCCGCCCGCCGCGCTCGTCCCCGACGCCCCTCGGCTGCCGGTCGTCATCATGATGATGGGCCAGCCCGGCAACCCCGACCCGACGATGCTGGCCGATGTCCTCGACGCCTATGCGGCGGGCCACGCGGGCGTCGCCCCGATCGTCGTCCTCGCCGACCAGCTCGGCAGCCCCGACGACGACACGCTGTGCCTGGACACGAGCCGTTACGGCAACGTCGAGACCTATGTGACGACCGACGTCGTCACCTGGATCAGGGACAACCTCAACGTCCCGCAGGACCGGAACGACTGGACGGTCGCGGGCTACTCCAACGGCGGGCTGTGCTCGATCCTGTTCGGCGCCAAGCACCCCGAGCTGTTCGGCACGATCCTGGACCTCTCCGGGGAGCTCTACCCCGGCGAGGAGCATCCCGACTGGAACCTGGAGAACGTCTTCGGCGGCGACCAGGCGGCCTACGACGAGACGAAGCCCCTGACCGTCCTCGGCCGGAACCACTACGAGGACATGTGGGCCTACTTCTCCTACGGCACCGAGGACGGCGCCTTCGGGCCGGACGCCGTGACCGTCTCGCAGGCCGCCGGGAATGCCGGCATGACGGTCCGGCTCGACCCGCTGGAGGGCGTCGACCACCTCGAGGCCGCCCTGCGGGGCGGTTTCACCAACGGCCTCGCCTACTGGTCCGAGCGGGAGGGATTCGGCTGATCCGCACCGCTCGAGCCCGATCCGGCCCGGCGGGGAGCCCTTCCTGCTGCCGGTGGCCACCATGGACGACGAACAGCGGCGGGCCGAGGTTGTTGACGATGGCCCGCACGACATGGCGACACAGGACGCGCCGATCGTGTGACGGTGGTCGAGTCCGCCCACAGGGGCCCAGCCCGGTGCCATCCCCGCCGGAAGGCCGCGTGGGGCGCCCCGCACTGTCCCGCCGCCGTCTCGCCGGGACCGACCCCGACGAGGCTCAGGCGGGAAGGCGCCAGTCCCGCCCGCTGCGGTTGCACAGCGTCGAATCGCTGAAGCGGCCGCTGGGCGCCGGCCCGCCGATGTCGACGACGACGGGCTCGCCGGCGCGCACGACACGGTCGGACCGCCCGTGGTGGGGGCTCGCCCCGTGGGGGCCGGAGGCGACGATGACGAAGTCGGCGCGCTCGTGCCCCTCCTCGGCGAGCGCCGCGGCGATGTCGGAGCCGATCTCGTCCTCGGTGCGCCCGGGGCGCAGCCACTCGCCGATGCGGGCGTGGACGCGGTCGACGGCCTCGCCGGCCCCGTGCAGGGCCGACAGCTCCTCGGGCGTGTCTTGACCATGCGCAGGGCCCGGATCGTCGGACCGCCCGTCGTGACGGCTGCGCCGAGCGCCGCGCCAGTCCCAGGGCGTGCACGCTGGCAGCCGATCGTCCACGCCGAGCCGGGCGGCGACGAGGGCGTGGGCGGACTCGCCGTCCTGCCAGGTGGGCATGTCTCGGGGACGATCCGCCCAGCGTTCGCCCGCGTCGGAACGAGTGGTCCCTCGCCCGGACACGGGGGAGAGGGCCTCGCCCCTCGTGCCCGCGGTGGAGCAGACCGGATCCCCGCGTACTGTGGCGGGCCAGAGCCGAGGGGCCGACCGAAATGCACGACGGGCTGAGGTCTGTCCAGAGAATCCGCTCAGAGCTGAATGGTGACACACACGGTACTCACAGCTCGTTCTATGTGGGAGCATAGTTTCCACGCAGAGCAAACACGGCGTCCGAGGTGTCCCACCCTTGAATCCCCGGTCGGCGTCTGCGCGGGAGCTCGAGTGGCGAGACAGAAGCCGGTCACCCGGGTCTCCGGGGCTTGTGGCGACCGATCTGCCCATCGCCAGCCACAAGCTCTCAAGGGTTCTTCGGACGGGCGTCCGGTCAACGGCGACCGGGCGCCGAGTCCGGAATCCTGCCGACGGGGCCGCCTCCAGAGGGGATGGCGCACAGGGTCGATGCACGGGAACGGGAACCGACGGTCGTCGCCGGGTCGTTCGTGCCGCGCCGCGGGCGCACAGCGACATCGTGGATGCACACCGCTGGCTCTGGGTCCGCGTCGTGAACCGTGCGCGGGCCCCGGCTGGACAAACCTTGCGGTGGGCGGCCAAGTGTCCAGCGGGTCACCCGAACGTTCCGGAGATCAGAGGCGTCACCGACATCGAGCAGGATTCGTGCTGTGGTCCTGATCCCGACGTCTGGCATCATGGGTGTGCAATCCACAGATCTGACATAATGTTCATTATCGGGCATTCCGGATCAGGCCTGGAGTCCGACCGTGGACGAGGTGCTCGGCGGGATCGCCCTGGCCCGACCGACCCGGAACACGCCTCGAGGAGGCCCCCGGGATGCGGACCGCAACAACGGGGCCCACCGCATCGCCCTGGTTGTGCGGACGCACCTACCATGAACGACGACACGATCACTGGCTGCACCGCATCGCCCTGGCCGCGCGGACGCGCCCCTGAGCGGCAGAGAGCTCAGGGGCGCGTCCTGCGCGGGCCCGGCGCGCGGCGGGAGGGCCGTCGGTTCAGTTCAGTACTGCGACTGACCGCCCTGACCACCCTGGCCGAACTGGTCGCGATTGGGCGGGTTGACGGTGGCGGTCGGCGCGGAGGGGTCGACCATCTGGCCCCCGAAGGCGCTGTACGCCGAGGGCGCCTGCGGGTCCGGCTGGCCGGGCAGCGCCGAGCCGACGATCCCAGCGCCCTGGGCGGCCGCCGTGCGACGGTTGTTGGACCTGCGCACGACGAGCCAGATGAGGCCTCCGATGGTCATGGGCACGCCGATGACCAGTCCCAGGACGGCCAGGATGATCCCTGCCGCACTGTTGAAGATCCCGCCGGCCGTGGCCCCCTCGCCCAGGTAGACCGGGGTGTCGAGGAGGGAGTTGCACGTGACCGTGTACTCACCCGCCTTCGTGGCGGTGAAGGTCCCGAACATCTGGTGGTTGTTGATTTCGATGCTCGCGCTGGGCGTCCTCACCGTGACCTCGCCGCCGTCGGGGTTCCGGACGGTGCATTCGGTCGAGCTGTCGCCGTACAGCCCGTAGTGGCCGTTCTCCTCCAGGGTCACCTGCGAGTTCCCGTGCCCATTGATCTCGTTCAGCGAGTTCGCGACGCCCGCGACCGAGTTGATCGCGAGGACCAGGGTCGCGACGGCTGCCACGACGAAGATGATGCCGATCGTCAGGAGGACGACCGGGCCCCTGGTGCTCTTGACAGTGGCCTGAGGAAGCCCCGGCCCGTAGGGCGCCGGTGCGTTCACGGGCCCGCCCGGTGGTGCGTACGGAGCATGGGCCGGCACGCCCATGGACGGCGCGTTGCTGCCTGGACCGTAGGGGCCCGGGCCGTACGGGGAGCCGGAGGCCGGAGGGATCTGTGACATGAGTGCTCCTCTGGGTCGGGGGTGACGGTGGCGTCGGGTGCTGACTGCCTGCCCGGGCGCCGCCCCACGTGCGCCCAAACCATACGCCTGATCGGGTGCGGGGCCCATGAGCCGTGTCCGCCGGAGGCGTGTTCAATGGTCTGTGCAAGCCCTTCCGGGAGGACTGACACCTGACCGTGCGACGGATGGGAGGACCGTGTCCCTCGAACCTCGTGAGATCGCCGCGCGCCGTCTCATCGCGCAGCTGCTCGCGCCGTCGGACGCCCATCCGCTGGCCGGGCGTGTTCTCGCACCCGTCGACGTGTGCCGCTGGATGCTGGCGATCCAGGGCCAGAACTACGACGGCGGCCTCGAGGCCATCGCGATCCGTCAGGGCCGGCGCCGCAGCCGGTTCCGGACGGCGCCCGCCGAGGCCGAGCTCGACGCCGGGCTGCTCGTGCGCTGCTGGCCCCAGCGAGGCACGCTGCACTATCTCGCCGCCGAGGACGCCGCCTGGCTCAGCGCCCTCGGCATGGGCCCCGTCGAGCGGGCCGCGCGGAGGCGCCGGGCGCGGCTGGGCCTGGAGCCGGGCCTCGACGTGCCTCGCGAGGCCCTTCACGAGGCGCTCGCCGCGGGCGAGCTGACGCGCCGCCAGTGCTACGAGGTCTTCGCGCGCGTCGGCATCGACCCGGGCGGCAACCGCGGCCCGCACCTGCTGCGGGCGCTCGGCGGCGAGGGGCTCGTCGTCCAGGGCGCCCGGCGCGGCGGCGAGGAGGTCTTCCGGCTCGTCGGGCAGCTGCCCGTGCCCCAGCGCGAGCTCGACGGCGACGAGGCCCTCGCCGAACTGGCCACGCGTTATGTTGGATCGCACGGCCCGGCGACGCTCGACGACCTCGCCTGGTGGACCCACCTGGGTCGGGTCCGGGCGCGCCGGGCCCTGGCGCTCGGCACCGGCTACCACCGCGACGGGGACCACTACGTGCCCGACTGGCAGTCGGGCATCACCTCCGCGGAGATGAACCGGGCCCTCGCGAGGACCGTCACACTCCCCCCGTTCGACGAGTACCTGCTCGGGTACACCGATCGCACCGGCATCCTGCCCGACGAGCTGCGCCCGCAGGTGCTCACGATGAATGGTCTGAGCTGGCACTTCGTCGTCCGCCGAGGCGTCGTGCGGGGCAGGGCCGAGCGCTGAGGGGCTTCCCCGCCGACCTCCTCGTGGCCCCGCGCGACAGGGCTCCGGAGCCGCCTCCGACAGGGCTCCGGCGGGCCCTGCGGCATAGACTGAGCACCGGTCGGACGAGGGAGGGCGACGGGCATGGGCTCCTGCGACGCGCGGCACCGACGCGTTCTCGTCCTCGTCCGGCACGGCGAGTCGCGCTACAACGCCGAGCAGATCTTCACCGGGCTGCTCGACGTCGACCTGTCGGCGCGCGGTCACGCGCAGATCGCCGCTGCGGCGCGGCTCATGGCCGACGCCGGGCTGCACCCGCGACTCGTGCTCACCTCCCCCCTGCTGCGCGCCGTGCGCACGGCCGAGGGCATCCGCGCGGCGCTGTGCCCCGAGGCGCCGTTGCGCGAGAGCTGGCGGCTCGCCGAGCGCGACTACGGCTGCCTGACCGGGGTGTCCAAGCGCGAGTGCCGCGAGCGCTGGGGCGACGAGGCCTTCTTCACGTGGCGGCGCACCCTCGAGGGCAGGCCGCCGGCGGCCACCGCCGCGCAGCGCGCGAGCTGGCGCGGCCTCGACGGCGCCGGGCTCGGCCCGCTGGTGCCCGGCGAGAGCGAGTCCCTGGCCGATGTCGTCGAACGGGTCCGCCCCCTGTGGGGGCGACTGCTGCCCGCGCTCGTCGCCGGCGAGGGCCCGATCGCGGTCGTCGCGCACGGGAATTCTCTGCGGGCCCTGGTCCTGCTCGCGTGCGGCCTCGGCGCCGACGAGGTCGAGCGGCTCAACATCCCGGCCGCCCAGCCGCTCGTCCTCGAGTTCGACGGGCGGGGCGCGCCGCTGGAGCGCGTCGGCCACTACCTCGACCCGCGGACCGCCGAGGTCGAGGCGGGCAGGGTCGCCGACGAGGGCGGTACATGAGCCGCTCCGGGCCGGACCCGTCCGCCCGGCGCGGCCGCCGGGCGCGCACGGGGTTCGTCGTCGTGCTCGTGGCGGTGGTCGCCGGGCTCATCGGCTCGCTGGTCCGCTATCTTGTCCATCGGCATCGAGACGGTCTGCTTCGGCTTCGACTACACGGCGGCCACGGACGGCGTCGGGGCCGCGCCGCCATGGCGCCGTCTGCTCGCGGCGGCCATGTCCGGGACCGTCTGCGGCCTGTGCTGGTGGCGCATCCGTCGCCGTCCCAGGGGCATGCCGTCGAGCATCGCCGGAGCCGTCGATCCCGACCCGGCGCGGCGCACCCGCATGCCGGCGCGCGTCAACATCGCGGACGCCCTGGCCCAGCTGCTCGTCGTCGGCGCGGGCATGTCGCTCGGGCGGGAGGCCGCCCCCCGCATCCTCGCCGCCGTCGGCGGCCAGGCGGTCGTGGAACGGGCCCGGGTCGACGACGAGACCCGTCGGCTGCTCGTCGGGGCGGCCGCCGGCGCCGGGCTGGCGGCCATCTACAACGCCCCGGCGGCGGCGAGCTGCTACACGCTCGAGCTGATCCTGCACCCCGATCTGCGCACCCGCCGCGGCCGCCGCGAGGCGGCGCTGACCGCCGTCGTCTGCGTCATCGCCACACTCGTCTCGTGGCTCTTCAACCGGAACCGGCCGATCTACGAGCTGCCGCCGGCGCTGCGGACCGTCGCCCCGCGGAGCCCGTGGGCCCTCGTCGTCCTGGCCGCGGTGCTCGTCGTCGGGCACGGTTTCAACGCCCTCGTCGGTCTGGCGAAGCGCGCCGCGCCGCCGACCCGCCTGCTCGTGGCGACCGTCCCGGCCGGCGCGCTCGCCGTCTCGGCGCTGGCCCTCTGGCAACCGCGGATCGTCGGCAACGGCCAGGTGGCCATCGGGGCCGTCCTGGCCGGCGGCATGACGCTGCCCGCCCTCGTCGTCCTGCTGCTCGCCAAGGCCTGCGGCGTCGCCGTGGGCCTCGTCACCGGCTCCACCGGGGGCCTCCTGACGCCCTCGCTCGCCATCGGGGCCTGCGTCGGGGGCGCCATCGGCGTCGCCGCGGGCCTCGACCCGTCGACGACGGTGCTGCTCGTCGTCATGGGGGCCGCCTGCGTGCTCGCGCTCAACCAGCGGGCGCCCTTCTTCGGCGCCCTCTTCGCGATCGAGCTGACGAGGGTCCCGCTGCCGTTCGCCCTCGCGACCGGCGCCGGGGTCGGGCTCGTCTGGTGCGTCGAGCTGCTCGGCGGTCGACTCGCCGCCCGCGCGCGCCGGGGCGGCTGAGAAAAGAGGCCCTCTCCCCGCGGTCCGCCGGACCGTCGGACCCGTTCCGCGGGGCGCGGCGGGGCGGCGCCCCGCAGTCATCGCCCGGGCGGGGCGCGTGCCCCGCCCGGGTCGTCCCGTCACAGATTCGTCATGTGGCCCTCGATGCCTTCGGCGACCTCCTTGAGGGCCTCGGACAGGGTCGGGTGGGCGTGGACGTTGCGCGCGATCTCGCCGGCGGTCAGGTCCCACTTCTGCGCCAGGGTCAGCTCGGGCAGAAGCTCGGTGACGCCCTCGCCGATCATGTGGGCGCCCAGGATCTCGTGGTAGCGCCCGTCGACGACGAGCTTGACGAAACCGGTGCCGGCGCCCATGCCGACGGCCTTGCCGTTGGCGCTGAACGGGAACTTGCTCGTCCTCACCTCGTAGCCGGCGTCCCGGGCCTGCCTCTCGGTGAGGCCGAAGCTGGCGATCTGCGGCTGCGAGTAGGTGGCGCGCGGGATCATCGTGTAGTCGACGGGCATCGTCTCGACGCCGGCGATGGTCTCGGCGGCGGCGACGCCCATCGCCTCGGCGGTGTGGGCGAGCATCATCTTGGCGGTGCAGTCGCCGATGGCGTAGAGACCGGGCACGTTCGTGCGGCAGAAGTCGTCGATCGCGATGGCGCCCCGCTCGGTGAGGGCCACACCGGTGTTCTCGAGGCCGTAGCCCTCCACACGCGGGGCGAAACCCATGGCCTGGAGCATCTTGTCGGCGTGGAGCACCTGCGAGTCGCCGCCGCCGGCCGGGGCCACGGTGACGTCGACGCCGCAGCCGGTGTCGACGACGGACTGCACAGCCGTGCTCGTGAGGATCGTGATGCCGAGCTTCTTGTACTCGCGGGTGAGCTCCTTGGAGATCTCCTCGTCCTCGTTGGGGACCATGCGGTCGAGGAACTCGACGATGGTCACGTCGACGCCGTAGCTGGCCAGGACGTAGGCGAACTCGGTGCCGATGGCGCCCGAACCGCCGATGATGATGGACCCGGGCAGCTGCTCGGACAGGATCATCTCCTCGAAGGAGAGGACGTTGACCGACCTGCTCGTGCCGGGCAGCATCTTCGCCGTGGCGCCGACGTCGATGATGCAGTTGTCGAAGGTGACGGTGTCGGCGGTGCCGTCGTCCTTGGCGACCCGCAGGGTGCCGGCGTCGACGAAGGTGCCCCAGTACCCGTCGTACTCGGTGATCCTGTTCTTCTTCATGAGGAAGTGCACGCCCTTGACCATGCGGTCGCTCACCTGGCGGCTCCGGGCGAAGGCCTTGCCGTAGTCGACGGCGATGTCGCCGCTGATCCCGAAGGCCGCCGCCTCCTTCGTGACGATGTGAGCCAGCTCGGCGTTGCGCAGGAGCGCCTTCGTGGGGATGCAGCCCACATTGAGGCAGACGCCGCCCCACCACTGCTTCTCGACGATCGCGGTCTTCCTCCCGAGCTGCGCTGCGCGGATGGCGGCGACGTAGCCGCCGGGACCGGCGCCGAGGACAACAACATCAAAATGAGCGCTCATGGCTGTCACTGTAGAGGATCGGGTCCGGCCCGTCCGGCTCCCGCAGGAGCGATTCGCTGTGGGCGACATCGTGCGCCGCTGGCCCCGACGACGGAGTGTCCCCCCACCTCAGGATGAAATATCTCACGCATGAGTTATGATGTCGCCGTGACACAGGAACCTACCCCCGCGAACATCGGACGCCTCATCCGCGATGCCCGCAAGCAGCGCGGCATGACGCAGAACCAGCTGGCCTCCGAGCTCAACACCAGCCAGAGCGCGATCCACCGGATCGAATCCGGGCACCAGAATCTGTCCCTCGAGATGATCAACCGGATCGCCAACGCCCTCGAGTCTCCCCTCATCGTGCCGGGCAACACGAGCGCCCTGAACTTCCGCATCAGCGGGGAGACCCATCTGGAGGGCTCCATCCGGGTGCGCTCCAGCAAGAACGCCGCCGTCGCCCTGCTGTGCGCGAGCCTGCTCAACCGCGGCCGCACGGTGCTCAGGGGCATCGCCCACATCGAGGAGGTCAACCGGCTCCTCGAGGTGCTCACGAGCATCGGCGTCGAGGTCTCGTGGTCGGCCGACGGCAGGGACCTCACGCTGCATCGTCCCGACGAGCTCGACCTGGGCGCCATGGACGAGGCGGCCGCTCGCCGGACTCGCTCGATCATCATGTTCATGGGCCCGCTCAGCCGCTTCTACGAGAGCTTCCAGCTGACCTACGCCGGCGGGTGCGACCTCGGCGTGCGCACCGTCGAGCCGCACCTGCAGTCCCTGCGCCACTTCGGCGTCCAGGTGCACGCCACCAACGGCCAGTACCACGTGACGGCCCGCCGCGACCACGGCGCCGAGCGGCGCATCATCCTCACCGAGCGCGGCGACACGGTCACCGAGAACACGCTCATGGCGGCAGCCGTCACACCGGGTACGACGATCGTGCGCAACGCCTCGTCCAACTACATGGTCCAGGACCTGTGCGCCTATCTCATGCTGCTCGGCGTACGGATCGAGGGCATCGGCACGACGACGCTCATCATCCACGGCCTCGACGAGGCCCCCAGCATGGACGTCTCGTACCAGATCAGCGAGGACCCGATCGAGGCGATGAGCCTCATCACCGCGGCGATCGTCACGGGCTCCGAACTCACCGTCGAACGCGCGCCCATCGAGTTCCTCGAGGTCGAGCTCGCGGTGCTCGGCGAGGAGATGGGCCTGGACTACTCGCTCGGTGACGAGTACCGCTCCGGCAACGGCCTCACCCGCCTGACCGACATCACGGTGCACCCGAGCGACCTCAAGGCCCCGCCGGACAAGATCCACCCGATGCCGTTCCCCGGACTCAACATCGACAACCTGCCATTCTTCGCGGTCATCGCGGCGACCGCCCACGGCCAGACGCAGATCCACGACTGGGTCTTCGAGAACCGGGCCATCCACCTGCTGCAGCTCTCCCAGCTTGGCGCCAGCGTGCAACTGCTCGACCCGCACCGTCTCGTCGTCAAGGGGCCGACGCGCTGGCGCGGCCGCGACATGGTCTCGCCGCCGGCCCTGCGCCCCGCGGTCTGCCTGTTCCTCGCGATGCTCGCGGCGAAGGGCAGCAGCGTCCTGCGTGACGTCTACGTCATCAACCGCGGTTACGAGGACCTGCCCACCCGGCTCAACGCCCTCGGAGCCCGCGTGGAGCCCTTCTACGAGTGAGTCTGGTCCGTCGGCGCGTCCGCGGTGAGCGGGCGCCGCGATCCGCCCGGGATCAGAGTGCACCGCGCCCGGCGGTGCGCCCCCGGCCGATCGGCTCCCCCACGGGCCCCCAGGACGCGTTCGGATGCGCCGTCGGGCGCGTTCTTCTGGCACCATGGTCTCGTGAGCACAGCACAGGCCCTCGAGACGGAGCCCCAGCGGTTCCACGGGCCCGACGCCGATGAGCCGCCCGCCGGCCCGCACGAGCCGGTCGGCGAGCGGATCGGGCGCACGCTCACCGCGCTGCCCGGCATCGGCGGGCCCCTGCGGCACCCCGACGGGCTCGTCCTCGAGAACGGCGAGCAACCGGACGGGCCCTTCGTCCACGGCATCCGGCCCGCCATGCACCGCTGGGAGATCCCCCGCCGCGAACGCTTCGCTTGGCGGGCCCGCATCCACGCCAACCCGGCCAGCTCGCTGGCCTACCGCATCTGCGTCGCCGTTGCCGGGGCGCTGCTCATCGTCCTCTCGGCGCTCACCGGCTGGCTGCCCGGGCCCGGCGGCATCCCCCTCCTCCTCATCGGCATGGCCGTCCTGGCCAGCGAGTTCCGCTGGGCGCACCGCATCACCGTCGGCGTCACGATGCTCGTGCGCCGCGTCGGGTGCTGGCCCCGGAGGGCCAGGGCCGGCGCCGTCGTCGCCTGCGGCTCCCTCGTCGTCGCCTGCGGCTACGTCGCCCTGCTCGTCACCGGCATCCCCGCCTGGCTGCCGGGCTGGGCCGCCGGGGCGCTGTCCCACGTGCCCGGGCTCGGCTGAGGGTCGCCGGCACCGTGCGCGCGCCGAACCGCAACGCCAGCGACTACGCCTACTTCGATGCGCCCTTCTCGGCGTTCGCCCACCGGGGCGGCTGGGACGAGAACATCGGCGAGGAGCTCGAGAACTCCCTGGCGGCCTTCCGGCACGCGGTCGACGACCTGGGCTACCGGTACGTCGAGACCGATGTGCACGCCACCAGGGACGGGCAGCTGCTCGCCTTCCACGACATGCGGCTCGACCGCGTCACCGACCGCACCGGGGCCGTCGGCGAGCTTGACTGGAGCCAGGTGCGCGGCGCCCGGATCGGCGGCCGCGAGCCGATCCCCACGCTCGACGAGGTCCTCGAGGCGCTGCCCGGGGCCCTCATCAACATCGACATCAAGGAGGCCAACGCCATCGAGCCGCTCGTGCGGACCATCCGGCGGCACGGCGCCCAGGAGCGGGTCTGCGTCGCGAGTTTCAGCCCCGGGCGGCTGGCGGCCTTCCGCCGGGCGGCGGGGCCGCGCGTGGCGACCGCGGCGTCCCTCGGCGCGGTGGCCTGGTCGTCCTTCGTCCCGCTGCTCCCCCGCTTCGTCAATGCGGGCGTGCAAGCCTTCCAGGTGCCCGTGCGCCAGAAGCTGGGCCCGGTCCGCATCAGGGTGCTCACCCGCAACCTGCTGCGCACCGCCCGCGCCCGCGACATGCGCGTCCACGTGTGGACGATCGACGACCCCGAGCAGATGCGCTCACTCATGGACGCCGGCGTCGACGGCATCGTCTCGAACCGCATCGACGAGCTGAAGGCCCTGTGCACGGCGCGGGACCTGTGGTGAGGAACGGACCCGGACCGGACCCGACGGCGCGGCGCACCCCCGGCACGGGCTTTAATGGGGTGCGACGGGTGAGCACCGGGGGTGCAACCGCCATGGGACAATGGTGCTACGCGAATCGTTGAATACGGCAAGACATGTGTGCCACGGTGCACGGGCATTGCAGGACCGCTCGCAAGGGCTTGGACAAGAAGGAACTGAGATGGCAGATCGAGCACTGCGCGGCATGGGCCTCGGGGCCAAGAGCTTCGAGGACGAGGAGGGCGTCGAGTTCGCGGCCCGCAAGGTCCTGGGCTTCGACTGCCCCAAGGGTCATCACTTCGACATCACGTTCTCGACCGAGGCCGACCTGCCGGCCGAGTGGGAGTGCCCCCGCTGCGGCGCCGTGGCGGCCCGCTCCGACGGCACCCAACCCGAGGACAAGCAGGTCAAGCCGCCTCGCACGCACTGGGACATGCTGCTGGAGCGCCGTTCGATCTCCGAGCTCGAGGAGCTGCTGGCCGAGCGCCTCGAGGTCGTGCGGAAGACCCCGCACTACTGATCGTCCGAGCGGTCGTCGGATCGTCCGGCCGCCGCTCCCCCGCCGGGCCGGGGCGGGCCCGCGGATCCCCGCGCGTCAGCGGGCCCGGTCGACCTGGTCCTTGAGGCTGCCGAGGAGCGGCTTGATCCTCGTCGAGGCCCGCCCTGCGAGCTGCCTGAGCTGGGCGGAGCGCTTCTCGTAGCCCCACCCGGCCGTGCGGCGCAGGGCCTCGGTGATGATGGAGCCGCTCATCTTCGACTCGCCGAGCTGACGGTCGGGGAAGCTGATCGGGACCTCGGCGACCGTGCCGCCGTTCTCGATGACGCGACGGGTGAGGTCGACCTGGAAGGTGTAGCCCTTCGAGGCGATCGTGTCGAGGTCCATGGCCTCCAGCGCGCTGGCGCGGAAGGCGTTGAAGCCGCCGGTGCTGTCATGCACGGGAAGATCCATCACGGCCTGGATCCAGATGTTGGCCAGCCGCGAGAGCCATTCGCGCGCGAGGTCGTAGTCGACGACCTCGCCGCCGCGCATCCAGCGCGAGCCCTTCACCATGTCGGCGTTCTCCAGGGCGGCGAGCATGGCGGGCAGGAAGGTGGGCCGGTGGGAGCCGTCGGCGTCCATCTCGACGAGCACGTCATAGCCGTTCTCGAGGCCCCAGCGGAAGCCGGCGACGTAGGCGGCGGCGAGGCCCTCCTTGCCGGCGCGGTGCAGCACGTGGATGTGGTCGTCCTCGGCGGCGAGCCGGTCGGCGATGGCGCCGGTGCCGTCCGGGGAGTTGTCGTCGGCGATGAGGGCGTCAGCGGCCGGGACAGCCTCGCGCAGTCGCCCGACGACGGACTCCAGGTTCTCGACCTCGTTGTAGGTGGGGATGATGACGAGCACCTTGTCCAAGGGCTCGCGCTTGCGGTCAGCCATGACGCACTCCTCGTGCTGGTGAGGGCCCTCGCGGGCCGCCAGGGAACGCTGCTGCGGCGGCACCGCGGCAACGGGCTCAGTGTAGCGACCCCGCCCCCGCCGCGTCGGGCCGCCCACGAGGACCCCGGCGAGCGCCCCGAGCGCGGCCAGGGCCGCGCACACCCCCTCGGAGAGCGGGCCGACCGTCATGGCCGGTGTGAGTCCGGAGCGCAGCGGCACGGTGAAGGAGCGGGCATAGGCGGTGTCGGGCGCACTGCGGGCCAGGACGGAGCCGTCGGCGCCGATGAGGCCCGAGTACGAGCTGGTCGTCGACACGACGATCTCGCGGCGCATCTCCATGGCCCGGACGCGTGTGATGGAGAACTGCTGGTAGGGCTGCATGGTGCCCGAGTAGGTGGCGTTGTTCGACTGGACGGTCACCACCCGGCCGCCGGCGCGCTCGGTGTCGTAGACGGTGGAGTCGAAGGCCAGCTCGTAGCAGATGATGTCGCCGACGGCGAGCCGTCGCCCGTCGCCCAGGTCGCCCTCGACGACGCCCGGTCCGGTGCCCGGCACGGTTTGACGGCCCACCTGCCGGGCCATCGGCACCAGCGCGAGGACGAGTCTCTTCATCGGCGTGTACTCGCCGAAGGGCACGGCGTTGCGCTTCGCGTAGCGGCTCGTCTCGCCGACGGCCGTCCACCACAGGGCTGTCGTCTGCCGCTCGTCGGCGCCCGGCCCGTCGGTGACGGCCCCCACGAGGATCGGCCGTCCGGCGATGGCCCTGGCCCGGTCGATCAGCTCGCGGGTCCGCTGGTCGTTGTTGGGGTCCATGTCGGTGGAGTTCTCCGGCCACAGCACGAGATCGGGCATCGGGTCGAGGCCCGTGCGGGCGCGGGCCATCGCCATGATCGTCTCGGAGACGTGGTTGTCCGTCACGGAGCGCGCATAGCCCGTCGTGCGGGGGCCGGCCGAGCCGTCGACGCCGCCCTGGACGACGGCGATCGTCACCTCGCCCTCGTCGGGCCCCCGTACGGGGACGGCGCGCAGTGCTCCCCCGCCGACGAGCAGCAGGAGGGCCAGGGCCGTCGGGACGAGCGCCCTGGCGCGCCGGGGCCGGCCGGCCCGCAGCAGATCGCAGGCGGCGAGCAGCACGGTGCCGGTCAGTGCGACGACGAACCCGGTGCCGGCGGCGCCGAGCACCCACAGAAAGCCCCCGAACGGGGCGTCGGCGGCGGTGAAGCCCAGCCGGTCCCAGGCGAAGCCGCCCAGCGGGAAGCGCTGGGCTCCGGCCTCGGCCGCCGTCCACGCGGCGGCCGCCCACAGCGGCCACAACCGTAGGCGCTGGACGAGGTGCTGCACCGCGGCGACCAGCCCCACCCACAGGGCCAGGACGGGCACGAGCAGCAGCGGCAGCCACCAGTCCACGACGTACTCGAAGCCGACCGTCATCGCGTACTGGACCAGGCCCGCGAGGAAGCCGGACCCGACGGCGTGGCGCAGCCGCCCCTGACGGGACAGCCAGCACAGCAGCCCGACCCCGCCCGGCGCGGTGAACCACAGGCCGTAGGGCTGGAAGGCCAGGGCGAGGAGGACACCGGCGGCGAGGGACAGCAGGGTCGAGGACCACCGGGGCGGGTCGATCGTCGCCGGGCCGCCGACGCCCGCCGCGAGCGGGAGCCGTCCCCGGTGGACGGTGCGACCGGACGTCCTCACGGCTCGTCGGGCCAGTCGACGAGCGGCTTGTCGGCGAACATGGTGCGCAGCACGACGGTGGTCGAGGTGGCGACGGACTGCGCGAGGCGGATCCGGGTGAGCAGGCCGTCGAGCTCCTCCGGAGTGCCGATCTCCGCCCGGCACAGGTAGCTGGCGTCGCCAGCCACCGAGTAGCAGGAGGTGATCTCGGGCATCTGCTCGAGCAGCTCGACGATGCGGGAGTCGTCCGTGAGCTGGCCGAGGGGCATGATCTTGATGAAGGCCACCAGGGACCGGCCGAGGGCCTTCCCGTCGATCCGTGCCCGGTACCCGGTGATGAAGCCGCGCTGCTCCAGACGTCTCACCCGTTGCTGCGCCGCGGAGGTGGACAGACCGGTCTCGCGGCCGATGTCGGTGAAGGACATCCGACCCTCCCTGGACAGCAGCGCGAGGATCTTCTGGTCTGTCGACTCCATGGCCGTCATTGTCGCAGAGTCGCCGGGCGCCGGGCCGGGTGACCGCATGCTGCCCACGGGGCGGTGCGGAACGGCTCGGACGCGGCGTGACGGGGCCTCGGCCCTGTCCGACGGGAGGCGGTGAGGGGCCCGTCGGGCTCGGCACGGACCACCCCGTGAGCAGCATGCGCACTCGAGCCGTCCCGGGGACCGGTGACGGCTCCGACTCCTCGACGGGCCTGTCGAGGCCGGTGCCGTGGACCCCGGCGATGCGCGGGCGGCGGTGGGCTCGCTCGTCGTGCCGGCCTGCCGGATCAGCCGCGGCGGGCCAGCACGTAGATCGCCGAGCCCGCGAGCAGGTTCGCGCCGTGCTGCAGGAGACGTCCGCCGGCCCGGGGCCGGCGGCCCGCGCCGTCCAGGGGGATGCGCCGCTCGACGTCGAGCCCGCACTCGTCGAAGAACTCCTCGAGGGTGACGAGCGTCGTGTGGTGCAGGTTCGGGGTGTCGTACCAGGTGTACGGAAGGTCCCTGCTCTGGGGCATGCGGCCGCTCAGCAGACGCAGCCGGTGACGCCAGTAGCCGAAGTTCGGCATGGTCACGATGAGGCGCCGGCCGATGCGGCGCATCTGCGTGATGACCTCCTTCGGCCGGAGCACGGCCTGGAGGGTGCGCGAGAGGACGACGACGTCGAAGGAGTCGTCGCCGAACTCGTCGAGCTGGGTGTCGAGGTCGAGCTCGACCAGCGGCACCCCCCTGCCGATGGCCGCCATGACGGCCCCAGGATCCCGTTCGACGCCCGTGCCGGTGCAGTCCATGGCGCCGATGAGGTAGGCGAGCAGGTCGCCGTCCCCGCAGCCGAGGTCGAGGACCCGTTCGCCCCGGTCGACGAGCGCGGCCACCGACTGCAGGTCGTGACGCAGCAGGCCCTGCGTGAGACGGTCCGATGGCATCAGCGGTGCCTCCCCAGACGATGACGGTGGATGCTCGGTCGGGGTCTGGTCGGCTGTTCGAGGAAGGCCCGGACGGTGTCGAGGTAGGGGCCGATCGGCAGCAGGAAGGAGTCGTGGCCCCAGGGCGCCCTGATCTCGCGGAAGCTGACCGGCAGGCCCCGAGACTGCAGCTGGCGGACGATGCGGCGCGAGTGGGCGGTGCCGAAGCGCCAGTCGGAGTCGAAGCTCATGACCAGGTACTTCAGGCCGGTGCCGGCCACCGCGTCCATGGCGGTGGGGTCGGCGAACGGGTCGAAGTAGTCCATGACGCGGGTCAGGTACAGATAGCTGAGGGCGTCGAAGCGATTCACGAAGACGGCGCCCTGGTGGTCGAGGTAGCTCTCGACGGCGAAGTCGACGCCGAAGCCGGGACGGCGGTCGTCGTGCTGGGGGCGGCGGGCGAACTTCTCCTCGAAGCCCTCCTCGCTCGTGTAGGTGATGTGCGCCATCATGCGTGCCACGGCCAAGCCGACGTCAGGGCTCGTGCCCTCGACGACGAAGCGTCCGTCGTGGAAGTTCTCGTCGCGCATGATGGCCTCGCGGCCGACGGCGCTGAAGGCGATGTTCTGGGCCGTCAGCCGGCTGGAGCTGGCCACGACGACCGCCTGGTCCATGTCGCCGGGGTGGGTCAGCGACCAGTCGAGCACCTGCATGCCGCCGAGGGAGCCGCCGACGGCCGCATGGAGGTGGTCCACTCCGAGGGCGCGCATGAGCGTCCGGTGCACGGTGACGAAGTCGTGCATGTCGAGGAGGGGAAAGTCCAGGCCGTAGGGCTCGCCGGTGGCCGGGTCGAGGTCGGACGGGCCGGTCGTGCCCCGGCAGCCGCCGAGGAGGTTCGAGGAGATGACGAACCAGCGGTTCGTGTCGATGGCCTTGCCCGGCCCGATCATGACGTCCCACCAGCCGGGACGGGCGTCGCCCTCGTGCCAGAGGGCGGCGTGGGCGTCGCCGGTGAGGGCGTGACAGATGTAGACGGCGTTGTCGCGGGCCTTGTTCAGGGTGCCGTAGGTCTCGTAGGCGACGGTGACCTCCTCGAGCCGTCCCCCGTGCACGAAGTCGAGAGGCCTGGTCCGGTCGAACAGCCGGATCCGTTTCGTCTCGACGAGCGTCCTGGGCTCGGCCGATGTCATGGACTCACTCCTGGGGACTCGGTACGCGCGCCGTCCCGCGGCGCCGGGTTCGCGGCCCAACTCTAGTCGCCGGTGCCGCGCCCTCCGGTGCACCGTCGCCGGGCGCGGACACGGGGCCCGGCGGCTCAGCCCGGTGAGGTGTGCGCGGCGGCCGGGTCGACGGGCTCGGCGGTAATGCCCTTGTCGGCGAGGAAGACGCTCATGGCGCTCCACCGGTCGTCGTGCTGGGCGCCGAAGTCGTCCCCGTACAGGGCGTTGGTGGCCTCGAGGGTCGACCTGGCCCTCGCGCGCTGCTCGTCGTCGGTGAGCGTGGTGACGTACCGGGCGGACAGGTCGACGGCCCCGTCCGGGTCGGCGGCACAGTCCGCGGCGGCGCGGCGGAGCGCGCGCAGCAGGCCCGCGAGCTCGTCGCCCCGCCCGGCGACGGTGTCCGCCATGGCGCCCAGGCCGAGGCCGACCAGCGGGGTGCCCTCGCCGGGAGCGATCTCGCGGATGCCGAAGCCGGCCTGCTCGAACTGGACCGCGTCGTTGTTGGAGAAGCCGACGACGGCGTCCACCTTGCCGGTCATGAGGGCCGACTGCTGGGTGAAGCCGATGGTCCGGATGTCGACGTCGTCGCGGCTCAGGCCGGCCTCGTCGAGCAGTGCGAGCAGCGTGTACCAGGTCTCGCCGTACTCGCCGGGCACCCCGATCGAGTGGCCGCGCAGGTCGGCCAGGGAGGTGATCGGCGAGTCGGCCGGGACGATGAGCTCGCCGGGGTAGCTCTGGTAGATCGTGGCGACGTCGACGACGTCGACGCCCTGGGAGCGGTTGACCATCATCTCGTCGCCGCCCGCGTAGACGACGTCCTCGTCCCCGGCCTGCAGGGCGCCCAGCAGCGGTTCGGAGCCGCCGTGGTGGCGCAGCGTCACGTCGAGGCCCTCGTCCGCGAAGTAGCCCTTCTCGGCCGCCACGTAGAACGGCGAGAACTGGATGTCGGCCGTGTAGGTGAGGCCCACGACGAGCGGCGCGCCGCCCGAGGAGGACGCGGACGACGCGGACCCTCCGGTCCCAGAGCAGGCCGTGGCGACGAGCGCCACGCCCAGGGCCAGCAGCAGGGCCCGCCGCAGACGGCGGGCGCGGGAAGGGATCATGCGATCAGCTCCTCGTCAGGGATGCGGGCGCCGGGGCCCGGACGGTCCGGGGCGGCGTGCGGGCCGTCGACCGCGGCCGCGGAGGGCAGCGGACGCCCGAGGACGGGCCCCGGCTCTGCGCCGGGGCCCGCGCCGTCGGAGGCGCGGTAGGGGTCGGTGAGGCGCTCCACGAGCGTGAGGGCGGCGTGGATGGCGACGGCGAGCGCGCACAGCACGATGAGCGTGGCGAACAGCCCGGTGGTGTCGGCGGTGGCCGACTCGACCGACACGATCATGCCCAGGCCCTTGCCCCCCATGACGAACTCGCCGACCACGGCCCCGGTGATGGACAGGGTGAAGCCGTTGCGTATGCCGGTGAGGATCGCGGCCCGGGCCATCGGCGCCTCGATGTGGACGATCATCGCCGGCCCGGAGGCGCCGTCGAGCTCGGCGGCCTCGGTGATCTCGTCGTCGATGGTGCGGAGGCCCAGCACCGTCGACAGGACGAGCGGGAAGAGGACGAGCAGGGTGCACAGCAGGACGATCGGCGTCAGCCCGTAGCCGACCCAGATGACCAGCAGCGGTGCGAGCGCCACGGCCGGGATCGCCTGCGAGGCGGCCAGATAGGGCGAGAACGCGGCATCGGCGGAGCGGAGATGGGCGATGAGATAGCCGATCGGCAGGGCGACGACGGTCGCGAGGGCGCAGCC